>OZ245056.1:0-2997500 GCA_965224705.1 Spirochaetaceae bacterium
CTGTCGGACTTACGCCTCACGGCTCGATTTTTGCCCTTTTTTCCCGCTACGGCGTTGCCAAAATGCTCACGTAGCCCAGCTACGCTCCGCTTTTGCCGCCTTGCATCGGAAAAAAATCATCAAAAAGCGCCTTGAAGTCTCAAAGTCCGACAGACTCCTAAAAACCTATTTTGCAGGATTTTCTGTTGACACAATGAATTATAACAAATACTGTGCTAAAATATGGCTGACAATAAGAGAGAAATAGACCAGATCAAGGTATTAAATGACGGCTGGCAGATCATTGTTAATTACAACGATTCCAGACGAAGTGCCAGGCACCTGTGTCGCTTGTTTGCAGAAGTTTTAGGAGCATCCACTGTTGGTATGGAATTCAACGATGTTGGGGGTTATTCCTGGAAAGAACGGGTAGATCAGGTGGGAACAGATGCTTCCACCGGGCTCTGGGAAAGACCTTTTACGGAGAATCAATCACGCTGGTTTTTCGATGGAGGAGAGTCCCTTATCCCAATGTTTTCTCCTGTCCTGGACTTACTTACACAGCAGTGGAAGCATTATCAAAATCCTGAGGCGAGATTAGGAAGCAAGATTCGCATGAAGTCGGTCCCAAGTTCATATAATCCAGCATGGTTCTCTGTCAGTCAGCTATCACGTCAGGTTCTGGATGACTTACCCCGGCTTTGGAATACTCTGTACCCCCTCCTCCTTATCGGAGAATCAGGCAGCGGTAGAGCATATCTGGCTGAAATCATGCATCGAAACGGCCCATTTCCTTCAGAGCCGTTCACCATATACAGGGATGATGCATCCAACAGAGAGGGAACTTTGCTGATTCCTGATTGGGATAAAATCAATCGTCAGAAAAGAAAAGCCTTGCTGGCATATAAACAGCGCATCATAGCAAAAACCTCCGATGTAAACAATGCATGTGAAATTTCTCGACAGTGGAAAGCTGAAACAAATGATTCCGGCTTGATATTAAGGGTTCCATCTCTTCGTGAACGACAGGAAGACATCCCTCTTCTGACAAATCACTTCCTTGATATGGCCGCATTGAATACAGGGAGAACAGCACCCGGGATTGGACCCATGGCTTTGGAAGTTCTGAAAAAGAACCACTGGCCTGGCAATATAAGGGAATTGGAAGAAACTATGGCCTATATTCTGAAAAAAACACCATTCAAAACTCAATGTATCGATGTAGAAGACCTTCCGCCTACTATACGGGGAATGTCGACTGATTCATTGAATGGAGAATTCTCAAGCCGATTCACCTCTATAGAGATTGATATTATGAAGATAGAATTACAACAACAGAATGGAATTATTACCCATACAGCCAGGGCATTGGGCATGACTCCCCGTCAGGTATCGTGGCGTTTGAAGAAATATGGTATTGATCCAAAAGCATTCAAAAAAAGAAAACCCAATAGAATTCCATCAGGCGGGTGATACAGGGATTGTCCTGCTCTTTCCACATGGATTTCCTGAATGAAAAGTCATGGTTTTCATAAAACCTCATAACACCGATCACACTGCGGCTGAGAACCCAGGCTCAGGAGTTCCATACGCCCAGAAGAAGATTTCAGTACGAAATATCTAGTGTCAGAAAGCTTGTTATGACCTGGTTTCATTGTAATCCGGTTAGATGAGGATCCTTGTTCAATATGGTAGTTCCGTATTCATTGATAGTTGTGATTCAACAAATTACTCATCTGGAATGGCAAAAATCTCTCCGATGTAATGTTTAGTCCGAAGTTTTTGGCGAAGAAGTTAGTAATTCTCTATCAAAAAAAGATTTACAAATAAATTCTGTGTTGTTTACTGCTTACACCTCCCTATTCGCATGGGATTGTACTGTACGTTTAGCAACTCAAATACCTTTGTATGAAAAGGATTTAACTCACTTCCCTGCGAGTAGCAGGGGGCGTTATCCACGGCAGGTCGAATGTCGATGATGGCTACAGCCGAAAGAGAATCAATAAGGGATCGAAAGCTCATCACGGGATATCCTTCTTCGTTAACTTTATGTTCTGCTTTGTGATTGCCATGAGGTGAACGCAAAGCCTTCCTCACCGGTGAGCTTTGCCTGCTTCTGTCTTGATACTCATCCATAAACAGCAGAGGTTTGAGTTTTTCCCTCATAGCAAACTCTACGTAATAGGCAAGCAAGCACAGATAAAAGTGCCCTTTAACCCGACTTGCAAGACGATGATGAATGGGACGGGCCTGTAGTCCGGCTATTTTCAAGCAGCGAAACACTTCCTCCACTCGTTGAAGATTTTTGTAGTTCTCCACACATTCTGGTGTTTGCATTCTATCGCTTTCCACATTGGTACGCAGGATATAAATACCGTCACAGGCCTCTTCCTGTCCGATGGATTCTTCGTTTCGAGAAAACAAAAAGTCATCGTCCCTGATCTCTACATTGAAATGCTTGCCCATTTTATACTTTCCAATAATTCGGCCATAGCGTTCGGCAATCTTCACTTTGCCCCGTAAAGCTCTTTTTTCCCTTCTTGCGGCTTTCTGGATGGCACTTAACTTATCTTCAGCTGCACTCAACAGTTCCCGCCGTTTCTTCCTGCGTTCCTGAGCAAGATAAGGATTGCGGCACACGATAAGCCGTTCTCCGGGAAAGTCTTCGCTGTGTATTTCCCATAAATCCGTTTCATCAAAGAGTTCCGGGGTAATACTCTGGGTAGTAACCAGTTTCTTGACCGCTGGAGCACTCAAGGCTCCAAGCCATCTTACCCAATCCCCATTGTCAAGCATCTCTTCTTTAATGTTTTTGGCTGTAACCATTCCCCGATCACCGACAAACACTATTGCTTTGCCCAGCTTCCTTAACTTTTCAAGCTGCTCTGCTGCGGTAGTGCTGTCACTTCTATTGCCCTTAAATACTTGAGCTCCAACCGGAACGCCGTATCGATTTGTCATGACACCTAACTCTATTTGCCGTTTACCCCTTTTCCCGTCCCGGCTATATCCGTATTCGGCAAGTGAACAGTGAGAACCTTCATACCAAAAGGAACTCAAGTCGTACAGCAAGATCGTATCATCCTTGAGATGACGGTTTCTTAATCGCTGTTCAATACTTCCCCACTGCTCTTCCAGATTATCAAGTGCTCCGTAAAGATCAGCAGGCTTGACTTCTCCCAGACCAAGAATGCGGTTCAAAGAGCTATGTGTATTCTTTTCATCAAGAGCATAAGCGGTCGCAAGCTTTGATGCAGGGTGAATAATCCTCTGGGCGATCATTGCCTTAATCAGCATCAGGTTATCAGGAGACACACCTTTAAGAAGACTCTCTATGTTGAGTTGTTTCATGGTTTGAATGATGGCCAGAGAGTGTCCGTGGGCGTAGGATCGTTCAATCGTGAACATTTTATCCGGAGAGATAATTCTTGCTCCCTTAAGCAGAGCATGAAATCCTTCTCTAATTTCTGCCGGCCAATCAGTGAGATTGGCTATTGTTGTAGTCGTGGGTTTTCCATTGACGCGGGTTGATTTTCGAAGGAGCCAGCAGCCTGGAGAGTTTCTATTTTTGATATACTGGATATACATGTGCTGTATTATAGCATGTATTATTTATATGTCAAGCTATTAGCAATAGAAAAATTCATATTACATGCGTACATTTTCCTGTTTTTTTAGCGGTATATTCTTGTAACTTTTTTCAGAAAAAGAAATTAACTGGATTTTGCGCCAAAAACTTCGGTTTAGTAAATGTTGTTCCATAATGTATTAATTCTTTCGATGAAAGCGATTGTTTCATTTAACAGGCTTCCTGACACTGCGGAAAAATCCTGAGAGTAGCGAGATATCAGAATTGGAAATCGACTCCAATATTGTTTCTGCGAACACAAAGCCAGGAAACGGGGCTAACAATCAACACAGGGACTATGAGTAGAATCTCTCCAGGATGGCAACTTCGACACCGTTTTTACCCTGACCGTCACCAGTGAAGCTATAGAGGCTGGAACAACCGACTGTGGGTGGAAGACGATGCGGCATATCATCAGGAAACATGGACTGACAGCCAGAGTCCTGTCTGACAATGGTGCAGGCTGTGTTGATTCATTCAGTGCCGACAGGGAAGGAATCGTTGAACAGGGAGCAGCAAAGTATTGAGTCGAATTCCGATATTCCCAACTTCAACCGATGAATTGACAGAGACACATCCTGCATCTAACATCACTGAAATATGCATGGCGGTAACATTGAACGCATCGGCAGGGAATATGGCATCAATCCGGAAAGACTCATCGATTTCAGTACGGGTATCAATCCTCTGGGATTCCCCCGTCATGTCCGCTCTATCATAGACCGAAATCTTTCACAAACAGCTGTCTATCCTGATCCGGGATATAAAAGCTTCAAGGAAGCATTGGCGAAAGAATACGGAATTCCCCACTCCCTGCCCGGCAATGGCAGTTCGGAGCTGCTTTTCGCCCTTCTTCGGGCACTTTGTCCACCTCTGGTGATTGTCGCCATGCCTTCCTACATCGACTATACCCGGTACAGCCGACGGCTGAATATTCCAGTCAGAGGAATACGTCTCAAAAAGGAAAATGGATTCATTCTGGATCCTGATGATTTATTTCCGGTTCTGGATTCTTCCCCCCCGGGATCCATGATGATAGCAGGTAATCCCAACAACCCCACAGGCCGACTGCTACCCTCTGGAATTATTCTGGATTCAGCCACCAAGTATCCGCAGCACTTTTTCTGTATTGACGAAGCTTATCTGGGCTTTACAACTCAAGGAAAAAATTTCAGTGCGACATCAAAGGATCCCGGTAATATACTCAGGCTGCGTTCACTGACCAAACTATTCTCCATTCCCGGCATCCGCATCGGCTACCTTTGCGGTGAGTCTGAGATACTGACCCGCATCAATCAGGAATTACCCGACTGGAATGTGGGCACCCTGCCCATTCAACTGGCTCAATCCCTGGCAGGGGATCAGACACATGGTCAATTAACAAGAAAGTGGCTTCAGAAGGCAGGACCCGCTTTCTACGATGAACTTGCTCAGTTTCCACAGCTGACAGCCTATCCAACCGACTGCAACTTTCTTCTTTTACAGGTAAGAGATATGGAGCCGAGGCTATTCTACGAATCCATGCTGAATCAGAATATAGTCCTTCGTTCATGTGAGAATTTCGATGGACTGGAACCTGGATTTTTTCGGACATCGATCCGTCTGAAGAGAGATAATGAACAATTCATTGAAGCCTTAAAAAAGGTATTCAAAGTCAAAAGAAACAGACAGCGTGCAGGACCTGTGAGAACTCTCATGTTCCAGGGGACCTCCTCCCATGCTGGGAAATCTCTTATGACGGCGGCATTCTGCCGGGCACTTGTCAACAGGGGAATTTCTGTGGCTCCTTTCAAAGCTCAGAACATGTCTCTTAATTCCTGTGTTACACCTGAGGGGGGAGAAATCGGACGGGCACAGGTATTGCAGGCAAGGGCCGCCAGAATAGAGCCCCATGTGCTGATGAATCCCGTCCTTCTCAAGCCAACAGGGGATACGGGCTCTCAGGTCGTTGTTATGGGTAAGCCAGAATCGACACTCTCAGCCATGGCCTACCATCAGCGTAAAAAAGAACTCAAGGGAATAGTCAGGCAGGCCTTCAGTACGCTGGCCGCTCAATATGACGCCATTGTACTGGAAGGAGCAGGCAGTCCAGGAGAGATTAATCTCCGAGAGCATGACATAGTCAACATGTCAATGGCCGGATATGCTGATTCGCCTGTCATCCTTGTGGGAGATATTGATCGAGGCGGAGTATATGCCTCCTTTGTGGGCCACCTGGGAGTGATGGCTGAGTGGGAACGCCATCTCGTTCAGGGATTTCTGGTCAACAAGTTTCGAGGGGACATAACTTTGCTGGACGAAGCGAATAAGTATATGGCGGATCGTACCGGAAAGCCCGTCATCGGTGTGATGCCCTGGGTTCACAACCATAATTTACCGGAAGAGGATAGTGTGGATTTCAGCCTCCGCTACAGCAGTCCCAACAAAGACAGAAAGGGGATTCTTATAGGTTTCATCGATTTACCACATCTGTCCAATTCAACAGATCTTGACCCCTTCCAGGATATACCGGGTGTCAGTCTGGTTAGAATTGACACCAGGGATAAACTTGTTCATCACCAGCCCGATGGAGTTATCATACCGGGCAGTAAGAATGTTATTGCAGATTTCCAATGTCTGCAGGAATCAGGCATCATCGATGTACTGTTACAATCTATCCGTACAGGACGTACAGTTGTGATGGGCATTTGCGGAGGCTTTCAGATGCTGGGGAACAGTATTTCCGACCCTCATGGCATTGAAGGACCGGCTGGGTCTCGTATCTCAGGGATGGGTTTGATCAATCTTGAAACTGTTCTTGAAAAAGAGAAGACTCTCCGACTGACAACAACACGATTTTGCCATGATTCCTCACCAGTAAAAGGGTATGAGATTCACCATGGCCGATCAACATACAGGAACGAAGAAGAACTCTTTGAAAAACCTTCCCTGGGCTGCCGCCGGAAGAATGTATGGGGGACTTACCTTCATGGAGTCTTCGATAATGATGGTGTCCGTGAACGATTTCTATCGGAAATCCACAGTAATTCAGGTGTACCCCGGTCTTCTTCAGGAAGAACGAGAAAAAACCTTGAGGCTGCTCTGGATGAGTTCACCGCAGTATTCGAGCAAAATGTTGATATTGCCCACTTGATGAAACTGATGAATCTGTAGAAAACTGCAAAGAATGGTTTTTTATGGTATAGGCATGGGACCGGGAGATCCTGAATTGATGACGCTCAAAGCAGCTGAAATCATACATTCTGTCCCACGAGTTTTCTATGTTAGTGGACAGGCAGACCGGGAAAGTGTTTCCCGTATGATTGTGAGCAGTGCAGGGAATGGTGTTGACAAAAAGCTCCGAGGGCTTAGTTTTTCCATGAAAAAATCCATTACTGACAGAAGGGAATCCTGGCAGAAGAACGCCGCAATTATTGTCGAATCTCTTAAAAACCACCATGAGTGCGCCTTTGCAACCATCGGAGATCCCATGATTTACAGCACCTTTATCAATGTACTTCCCCTGATAAAAAAGCTTCTGCCGGAACTGGAAGTCAAAGTGATACCCGGCATCACATCCTTTCAGGCCGCTGCTGCAAAACAGATTATTCCTCTGGCAATGAATGATGAGATCCTGACCATAATACCAGCGTGGAAAACCCCCACCCTCCAGCGTTCGGCTGTATCAGATTCCGATACAACAGTGTTTTTGAAGGCTTTCAAGAATTGTTCCGGCGTTCTTGACTTCTCAAGGAAAAACCATGCTGGTGAATTTCTGTATGCTTCGCGCATCGGCCTTCCCGATGAGAAATTTGTAAATGAGAAGATGGATTCATCTGAGATGCCGGAAGAGTATCTCAGCCTGATTATTTCCAGAAAACGAAAACTGAATGATGGATTGGGCTGATCTGGCCATTGATGTGGGAAAGGGCTGGCTCAGACTCACATGTTCCGTGGCTGCTGGAATCGTTCTGGGAGTCCTCCTGGAAGCTTCCGGATGGCTTAAAAAAATGTCAGCAGCGTGGTCTCCTGCAACAAAGTACTACCACCTTCCAGCCGTATGCGGTTCCAGTTTCTTACTTGCCTTTGCATCCCCATCCAGTGCCAACAGTTTACTGGCTTCCTGGTTCCGTGATGGACGTATCAGCCGACGGAGTATGCTCCTGGGAGGGATTACCCATGCCTTCCCGGCATCCAGTCATCACATTCGCACGATTGCCCTTATTCTTATTCCACTTCTGGGTATTGCTGGAATCGCCTATGTTCTGTTTCTACTGACTCTGAACACCCTGTGTACTCTGTCAATTCTTTTGGTTTCACGCCTCTGGAAGGAAAAAAACAGCTGCAGCATGACTGACGGCTGGTTGGAAACGGCTGACATTGATCACCAGCATAAACCATCCTTCCTGGAATTCTGTCAACTCACTAAAAAGCGGTTCCTGAGTATTTATCTGAGAGTGATGACTGTGAGCTTCCCCCTGTATGCTCTTTTTCTTTTCCTCACTCGAAAAGGAGTTTTTGCGCATCTGAATCAACTTCTGCCACCCTCACTCCCCTTCCATATATCCGCAGAAAGCCTCAGCATAATAACCAGCCATCTTGGAGGCATACTCAATGCCGCCGCCATAGCCGGTCCCTTTCTAAGAAATGGTGTACTCAGCAATTTCCAGGTTTTTATCACCCTGGTAATCGGATATGTTGTGAGTCTACCTCTGCGTACAATCCGCCATGCCCTGCCCTCAGCATTGGGTATCTTTCCTGGAAAAAATGGGATCTACATAACAGCGTATATCCAGGGACTGAAGATCATTCTTGCTTTAATTACAATAATAGCGGCCCTGCCCATGGGGAAATATTCATGAAAGAGCAGGAAGATGTATTTCCAATTGCATGGATAACCCGAAACCGCCATGTACTTTTTGTTGGCGGAGGCAAAGTGGCTCTAGCCAAGCTGCAGCGTCTTGCTGGACACAACTGGACGATAACTGTTCTTGCCCCGAAAATCCATCCTGAGATTCAAACAATGGCTGTGCAGGGTTTGGTCAGGATTAGAACTGACTGCTATAGAACAGATATGCTGGAAGGCAGTCATCTTGTATTCGCAGCAACCTGTGACAGGGATCTGAACGAAACAATCCTTCGGGATGCCCATCATTCTGGTATACCAGCCTGTGCTGTCGATGGAAACTGGCGGAATGGAGATTTCATCACACCAGCCATTGCCCGAGGAAGCCATGGCATAGCAGCCTTTACTTCTGGTGGAAGATCCTACCGGATAACCAGGTTGGTGAATGGAAGCATCCAGCGTCAATTGGATGCCACAAATAACTGGATGCCTGTTGTTATTGGAACAAGTCACCTGCAGCTCAACCTGAAGCAGTTGGGGGAAATTCTGTGCAGGGATACTGACAACATGAAAGGCCGCTGCCTTGAAGAACTGCGCGGAATTCATGAATTCATGCTGTTGACCACCTGCAACAGGGTGGAATTCTACGGACTGGTCTCAATCCGCGATGTCACACTCAGTATGATTCGAACACATCTGGGCTTCAAGAACTTGAAATCCGGTGAATTCTATGAAATGCACGGCTTTGAAGCCCTGACTCACATGACACAGGTTGGCTCTGGCATCCTCAGCCAGACACTGGGGGAGAACCACATTGTTTCCCAGCTTAAAAATGCCTTCAGTGAAGCAGAGAAACAGAAATGGGCCGGGCCATACATGAAGGACTGGCTTTCAAAATCTCTTCATGTTTCCAGAAGCATCCGAAAGGGTATAAGTCCCTATTTGAAGTACAGGGACATTGAAAATCTTGTTACGGCATACATGGAATGCATCCGTCCTGGGGAAGGAAAAATCCTCCTCATGGGGAGCGGTGTTGTTGGCCGGAGTATAGCAGAAGAGTTGAAGAACAGATCCCATCCATTCACATGGGCCTACCACAGCCGCCCTCCCCTCCCCCCGGATGGAATTTCCATCCTGCCGATAGAGCCGGAAGAACTCAGGGCCAACGGTCCCAGCGACATTGTGATTTCTGCTCTGAATTTGCAGAATCCTCTTAAATACAAAGATTTTAAAGGAATACTGAAGGCCGATGGATGGGCAATTGATCTGGGTGTTCCCCGCAATCTGGATGCAGAGTGGAAGAAAAATCATTCACTGACTGATCTGGAAGACCTCAAACACTGGTATCGCCGCAACATGGCTGATCTACAAACGATCAAGAAAATTACTGATCAGGAAATATCGGGTCACCGTGAAAACTATGAAAAACTCATCTCAACAATTTAATCAACTCAACATACGCTGCGGCTGCCGGACAAGCCCTCTCTCCATGATCCAGACGCAATCCGCAATTGATCAACTTCACAGCCTTTTGCCCTTCATCAACTGGACCGTCATCCCCTTCTCATCACCTGGTGACCGGGATGCAAAACTTGATCTCCGGGAAGGCCCTGAGGATTTCTTTACCAGAGATCTCGATGAAGCTGTACAGAGAAGAGATATTGATTGTGCCATACACAGTGCCAAGGATCTTCCGCCCAGTGGTTCAAAAAATATGGATTGGTTCTGGCTGCCCTGGAAGGACGATCCCGGGGATGCCCTTGTATTGAGAGAGGGAGAATCAGCAGAGGCATTGAACAACGGGGGCCGTATCGGTGTGAGTTCAGACAGACGTTACCGATGGTGTACAGAGCACTATCCTTCAGCCGAACTTCTTTCGATTCGAGGCAATATTGAAAGCCGATTAGCTCAACTGGATAAGGGGAGTTTTGATGCAGTGGTCATGGCCGTCGCTGCACTAAACAGATTATCTCTTACCAACCGTATAACAAAAATTATTCCACTCAGTGAACTTCCTACCCCTGCAGGACAGGGATATCTGGCTTTGAGCTTCTCACAGGGTCATTCTTTCTTCCAGAAGCTGAGAGCGCTGCTGCTCCCCCCTGTTCGCTTCGTCGGAGCCGGGGCCGGTGAGGCGGGCTGGATAGCAGAATACGCAGGGGGGGCCCTGGAGCAGGCCGAAGTATGTCTCCACGATGCCCTTATTGACAACAGGCTGCTGCACAGACTGCCTGTTGATTGCCAGCAAATTCCGGTGGGAAAACGTTTCGGAGAGCATTCCCACAGCCAGGATGCAATCTGTTCTCTTCTTGTTCAATATGCCCGCCAGGGAAAGAAAGTCGTCAGGCTCAAAGGGGGCGATCCGGGCATCTTCGGTCGACTCAGTGAAGAAACGGCATCACTGGATGCCATGACGATACCCCACATTGTATATCCTGGTATCAGTGCCATGACTCTGGGAACCACAGGGACGGGGTTATTGCTCACCAGTAGAGGACTCAGTCGGGGATTCAGAGTTTACACCCCAGATCGTTCATCATTCTCTCATGATTCCACGAGTATCTTTCCAGACAACAAAGATATTCCAGCCGTTTTATACATGAGTCTCAGTGAGTTAAAATCGGTCAGGGAGTATTTTCTCAAGGAAGGGTTTTCAAAAGACACGAATTGTGCCGCGGTGTATGCAGCTGGCACGTCTGAGGAGGAGATTCACCACTGTTCATTAGACAACCTTGAACATCTTCCTGATCCCGGGGGGAAAACAGGACTCATCCTGGTCAATCTACCTATAAATAAACCCTATCATAGAAGTGGTCCTCTTTGTGGAGACCGAATTCTTCTCACCTGCAGCACAGAACTGCTGGATAGAGCCCGTCTGGGAGTCGAAAATGCAGGAGGTCGACCCGTTCTTTTGCCCCTGATTCAGCAAGAATACATGGAAGGCAGCCTGCCCTCTCCGAAAGAAATCACCCGGTATGATTGGATTGTCCTCACCTCACCCATGGCCATCCGAATATTCCTTACCGCCTACAGGGAATCAGGGGGTGATTATCGCTGTCTGCCCAGAATTATGGTGTGTGGTACGTCCTCCGCCAGAGTTCTCAATTCCCATGGTTTGATACCTGATTTGATACCTGATACCGGCTCTGATACGAATGCCCTTGCAGAAGCGGCCCGGTCAGTCATTTTACCTGAAGAGCGCATTTTGCGCCTTCGATCCGATGCGGCAGGTACAGGACTTGGAAAAAAACTGTCTGAACTCTGCACTGAAATCAACGACATCGAATTCTACCGAACTGCGGGGATACCCACAGATAAACCATGTCCGCCGTTTGAAGCCGCATTCTTTGCTTCCAGTTCTGCTGCTCAGATCTATCAAGAATACTGGGGAGTGGATTCACTCAGGAATAAACCGATTCTGGCACTGGGACAGCCTGTACGACAGTTGCTGGAATCAATGGGTTTGAATAATATAATCGTTGCAGAACAAAGCGATGCCGAAGAAGCTATACAGGCGCTGGCCATAGAATACTTTCGACAGATGGTGAAAGAAAATGGGATTTCCTGAAACACGTTTACGCCGACTCAGGCAAAACTCTGCCATGAGGAGTCTATTTGATTCCCCCTGGCCGGGGCCGGGGAAGTTTATCTGGCCAGTATTCTGCCATCCCGGTAAGGGCAAAACAGCCATTGATGCCATGCCCGGCCAGTTTCGCCTGGGACTTGATTCCCTCAAAGAGGAAGTTGAGGCAATCATTCATCAGGGAATTGGCGGGATTCTTCTTTTCGGGATCCCAGAATCGGATGCAAAAACTTCCGATGGACGGGAAGCGGCCTGTGATGATGGAATTGTTCCCACTGCTGTCCGAGCATTGAAGGAATCCTTCCCTGAACTACTTGTGTTGACTGATGTTTGCCTCTGTGCATATACGGAACATGGGCACTGTGGACCATTGAACTCACGGGGGGATGTCGATAACGATGCCGCCCTGAAAATGCTGGTGGAAACGGCTCACTGTCATGCCCGGGCTGGAGCTGATATCGTCTCACCCAGTGCAATGATGGACGGTCAGGTACGGGCAATCCGGAACGAACTGGATAAGAACGGTTTCCCTGAGACTCTCATTATGAGTTATTCCACCAAGTTTGCCTCATCTCTGTATGATCCCTTCAGAGAGGCCGAGAAATCAGCTCCCGGACATGGAAATCGCAAAGGCTACCAGCAAAGCTTCCGTTCCCGCCACCAGGCCATTAGAGAATCACTGGAAGATGAAATAGAAGGTGCTGACATCCTGATGGTCAAACCCTCTCTCTGGTACCTGGACATCATTCAGAGTATTAAAGAAAAAACTCTCCTTCCTGTAGCAGCCTACAATGTAAGCGGTGAATACTCTATGCTCCATGCAGCCGCCGGTCATGGCTGGGGGAATCTCAATGAAATGGTACAGGAATCACTCTTCGCCCTGGAACGGGCGGGAGTGGATATCATCATCTCGTACTGGGCCAGATACTACTCCTCCTATTTTCCAGGAAACCGGGAATGACCAACAAAACGTGTTTTGACAGAGCGGTCAAGGTAATACCCGGAGGAGTTAATTCACCAGTGCGTTCATTTTCTTCCGTTGGCGGCACACCGATCTGCATCCAGAAGGCGCAGGGTGCATACCTTACAACAGTGGAAGGGAAGACCCTCCTGGATTTCTGCCAATCCTGGGGGCCGCTGATTTTTGGCCATGGTGACCAGGATGTACTCCATGCCGTCCATCAGGCAGTGGACAGAGGGCTTTCCTATGGCTGCAATCACGCCGGTGAGGCAGAGCTGGCTGAATTAATCCTCGGAATGATTCCCCATGCCAACCGCCTGAGGTTGGTCAATTCCGGAACTGAGGCCGTTATGACAGCTCTGCGTCTTGCCCGAGCCGCAACAGGGAGATCAAAAACAGTTAAATTCGATGGCTGCTACCATGGTCACTCAGACTCTCTGCTGGTGGGAGCAGGAAGTGGATTGCTGACAGGAGGAACTTCATCATCTCTGGGAGTACCCCAGAGTCTGGTAAACGATGTCCATGTCCTGCCCTACAACAATCTTAAATCCGCAGAGGAACTTTTTTCTGCTGTCGGCAGTCAAATTGCATCCGTCATTGTAGAACCAGTGGCCGGTAATATGGGTCTCATCAACCCGATCCCCGGATTTCTGGAGGGCTTGAGAACTCTTACTGAAAAAAGTGAATCCCTGCTCATATTTGATGAAGTTATCACCGGCTTTCGCCTGCATGCAGGAACCTATGCAGAACTTTCCGGGGTGAGGCCGGATATTACAGTTTTGGGAAAAATCATCGGAGGAGGTATGCCCATCGGAGGAATTGTCGGCCCTGAGGCAGTAATGGAATTGCTTGCTCCTCTGGGTAGAGTATACCAGGCGGGAACTCTCAGCGGAAATCCTGTGGCCGTTGCTGCAGGAATCGCAACTCTCAGCAAATTACAGAAAAAAGGGGAATCCCTGTACAGGCGGTTGGAGGAGATGACCGGGCGCATTGCTCAGGGAATGGAATCTGCGGCCGAACTCAATGGCATCAGTATTGCCATGTCCCATACCGGAGGAATTTTTACCCCATTCTTTCTTGAAAAACTGCCCACAAACCTCACTGAAGCTAAGGAAGTGAATACTGATCTATATGCTCGATTCTTTCATGGGATGCTCAGCAGAGGCATCTATTTACCACCATCTCCCTTTGAGGCAGCGTTTTTCAGTGATGCTCATACGGATGTGGAGGTCATTTTAATGCTCAAGACTGCTGCTGATGTTTTTGAGGAGATGCAAACGTAGTGTCAGAAAGCCTGTAAAACCCCCTTCAACCCATTCCGGGAGTCCAATCTCCTCCTAAACCTTCACATACAGCGGATCATAACGGCCGGATTCCACTCCCGGATTACGCCACTCACACAGCCAGGTTTTCTTCTCTGCCACACCCAGATTGACCCTGCTCAAAAAGGCCCTCTTCAACCAGTACCTGCCTACTGCCTTGCGAAGTTTCTTCCTGGTGATCCCGGCCTTCTCAGCATGAGTTGTGTCCTTCTTCTTCCGGGCCTCCTTCACCCGCCATGGAATCATGCAGTTGTGGTAGTGACGATAAAGAACAAATCGTATCATCATCGCAGCGGGAGATTTGGCAAACTTGACCGTCTCCCTGACATGATCTGAAATATCTTTCCTGATCTGACGGTCAATGTAGTTAATAGGAAACATCGGGTTATCCATGGTTCTGGCCGACCTTGAAGATGTCATGACCCGGATGAAGAAGTGGAGAAAATGCTCGGTTTTCGCAAAGGCCCGGGTGTATGCCCTGTGCATATCCGTGAAGAGAAGCTTATGCACAACCTTTTTCTTCATAAGGAATTGAATCAAATCTTCTGTCAGACTTCTCACCGATTTCTCAATGGCCCCGGGATCCGCCCTGCCCCTGGCCTCCAGCTTTTTTCGGATCAATTTCTGACGGGAAGTCATTCTTCCTTTCCGCCTGAGATTGGCAAACCCGGTCTCATAGATGAACTCGGACTCACTTCCGGCAAAGATGTTGATGTGGTTGGGATAGTATTGAGAGAAGGAAAAGGACTCCAGTCCATCGGCGGCCATGGATTCCCTCATGGGGAGTTTTTTCAACAGCCGGGCATGGATTGCCATGGCGGAACGGGCCAGTCTTTCGCATCGGTTCTGCACCGTATCGGAAGAAACCTCCAGGTGACGGCTGATGTCATTCACACCGGAAGAGGTCACCAGCTGCTGTAGAAGTTCCTCGTAGTCGATGACTTTTTTCGCATAGTAATCGATTGAAAAAGTCTGGGCGGAAAAGGTTCTTTTGCAGTCATTGCAGATGTATCGCTGGACTGTTCCGAATGCTTCAGTGTGGTAGGAACTGTGTATCGAAAACCAGTTTTTTTGCTCTGGGGCACTGAAATGGATACATTTCGGGTTGGGACAGTGAGGGAATAACATGGTCAAACTCCTTTATAAATTGTTTTCTTACTATGTTATAACGAGCCTGACAGGAGTTTTTTGCTGCATTAACAAGCTTTCTGACACTGAGTATTTTCCTACCTGAAGTTAGAGATAATCTTTTGGAATCTTCCCCATAATCCAGAATGGGCATGGAAAACCATGTATCCGTTGACCCCACATACAAATTAAGATACTGTGGGGACGATTGTAATCGGGATGTAGCGCAGGGGGAGCGCGCCTCGTTCGGGACGAGGAGGCCGTGGGTTCAAATCCCACCATCCCGAATTCCCTTCAATACTTTATCTAATCCAGATAACTTTCCGATGATGGAATAGTATGCATGGGAATTTGCGCTTAATACTTGTGGTATGTCTTCATTTTATTCTCGCCGATATGGCCTTCACCGGAAGTATCCATGTGTTATCCCGTGGTGATACTCTGTATTCCCTGGCCCGACGCTATGATGTTACAGTTGCTGAGTTATTGAAAGAAAACAGTATTACTGATCCATCTTCCCTCTCAATTGGAACCAGACTTTTAATCCCGGACAGTGCAAATCCCAATCCTCCAGAATATGAAACATATAAGGTTGTCAAAGGTGATACCTATTACAGTATCGCACGACGTTTTAACATGACCGTCAAGACTCTACAGCGGATCAATATGAAATCAGAAAATCAACTCCTCACAGTAGGTGAAATCTTAAAAGTTGATAAAACCATTGAGGCCGCTGATATCCGACCAGCATATCTCACTGGAGTATCCCAGGCTAATTCAGTTCCATGGTGGCCGGTTGCTGGAAAGATACGTCCGCTGGAAGGAAAACTGAGCGGGGTTTCTATTGAAGCTGTCTCCATGAGTTATATTCATGCTGTTGCTGCTGGCAGCGTGGTATGGACTGGTCCTTATCGTGAATTTGGGAATGTCGTCCTGATTGATTCCGGCAGTTATATCTATCTCTACGGCGGCAATGAAGATCTTTTTGTGAATGTTGGTCAGCCCATAAATGCCGGAAGCAGAATCGGACGCCTTGGAAATTCAGATTCCGATGGGAACCGGCAATACTCATATTTCTCAGTGTTTCGAGAGGGCATTCCGGTACCACCTGAGGATGCACCCAGAGGCTGATGCCCTGATACATTATGAAGAAAAATTCTGTGCACTTCTATGTAACTCCCAGAGATTCATTCTCCAGAAGACACATGGAAAATGATGAATCCACACTTTTTGACGATCTGGAATCTCCCTTTACAGAGGCAGGACGACATCTTACTCCAGGGCATGTATACCCAGTTCTGGGAATAAGCGAGGATGTTCGTCAACTAAAAACTATTGATGATAAAGGCAATATCTATACAGGTTTA
The DNA here is from genome assembly GCA_965224705.1 of Spirochaetaceae bacterium. GTDB lineage: Bacteria > Spirochaetota > Spirochaetia > DSM-2461 > DSM-2461 > UBA2779. Next base: position 16,794 of record OZ245056.1, read on the forward strand.
ATAGGATTATTCAAATTTGTCAGAGATGAATCAGGAACACCTCGACATACTTGGTGAACCATTTATACTATCAGACTATGAGACAGAGCAAAGCAATTAATGAATTGGTGGAGGCAGCCAACCTGCTTACAGCCGAACCCGATCCTGTTAATATGCTTATGGTACTTCTGAGAATTTCTTCTGATTACTCACTTTCTGAAATTGCATGCCTCTACCTCAAAAAAGATTCTACTGCGGTGATGGAATTGCTCCATCACCAGGGCCCTGGTACCGTTCCAGAATCATTGCCCTGTGAATCAGAGCTGATTCAATTTCTGGAAGAATGCAGAGAAGCCATTGTTGTACACCATCGAAGTCAGGATTTATGCTCTGGAATACTGCTGCACGATGAAGTTAACAGTGGAATCGCATTGCCAATATTCAGCCAAAAACAATTCTATGGTGCTCTGTTTCTAAACAGCAGAAATGAGTATCATTACGGGAACAGCACCCTACAGCATGTCAATGCACTTTCACTCCTGGCTGGAGGACTATTAAAAAACCCCGTATTCAAATTCAAAGGTCTGCAAGTATGAATGAAATGCTTTCCTTCATACTCACATTCACGGCATCACTGCCACTGTCCGTAAAAATCATCGGATTGACAGCTGCAGTAACAGGAGTTTCCATATTGATTCTCCACCGATATTCACCATCTTCATTCAGCAACCGGAATCGTCATCAAAGCCTGGAACATCTCATCAAAAAACTGAACCGATGGAAACGGTTGCAGGATGCTCAAAGTCTTCTCCAATTGGATGATTTCCAGGGCGCTTATCCCGTCTTCCTGGCTGCACTGAAGGATAAACACATTGCCGGGGTATTCAGTGAATGGCTGGAAGAAACACCCGGAATAACAGCCATTCGTACAATGGCTGTTTCTGGAAAAGGACGGAATTTTGATGGAAGGAAAGCCAGAGAACTTCTGGACAATGCAATTGACCGTGTTAGAGAGATTTCAGGTGACCCTGAATGGCCGGCAAGATACTTTGCCCTGTGCGTATTATTGGGAGATGAAGATACCCAGGCACAACGACTGGTGTCTGAGGCATTTCATGATTCACACCCGCTTTTACGCCAAACGGCTGTAACTGAAGCCAGGATGGATTCAGATGAATTATTCAATCATCTCATTTCCATAGCCCTGGATGATCCTGTTCCAGAAGTACGCCGATGTGCCAGGAACAGAATAGACCTGGACTTTCCAAATCGTTGGAAACTCAACCTGGACAGGTTGAATTCTCATCAATACATTCATGTACTTGAACAACTGAGAACCGAGTCCAGAGAGGATGAGAATGCAGCTGTTCATGCTCTCTCAGGAAGCTTACCTGAACTCCAGATGACTGCAGCTCAATTTCTTGAAAGATCCGGGATGCTGGACAAAATCATAGCAGGTGCTGATCTGGGTGATATCGAAGATTGGAATCGTCGTTTTAACCTGCTTCATCACGCATTAGCAGTCGGTGTTACAGGTTTCCTTTCTGTACTGAAGTCCACAAAATCGAATGATGTGCAGATGATGGGTGCAAGACTGCTGCAAATTGATGGTGATGTAGAACTCATTGCTCCATTGGCGCAAAGGGTTTTTGCACACTGGAGACCTGGCTGTTCTGAATCCATGCAATTGTACAAAGAAGTTATTACTCTAATATGCAGTAGAGGACTTGAAAAATCCCAGTCCCTGTTAGGGATTGAGTTGAGAAAACAACGGTATCAGAACGATATTCTTGAATTCATTCTACCCAATCTTCCCCCTCATGCCGCTCCAGTTTACAGGGATATTCTACTGGAATTCCTTGTTGATCCCGTTTACTCTGCTGAAAAGGCCTATCTTGATATCATGTCCAGATTACCATATTCCATGTTCATCAATACTGTTCTTAACATCCTGGAATCTCACAGTGCAAAACCCCGTCCCGTGAGATTACGGGCATTGCGTGTTCTGGGGGTATGGCATCTTAATCAAAATCTTCAGACAGTCATTGAAAATCTCCCACTTCTATCTACCGAGCATTATCCTGATTTTATCAGGTATTTCTCTGCAGTGAATGAAGCGGTATTGATAGAAAGGGCATCATTTATTCTCGCCTCTCCTGATGTTGGTATAAGAGCCGCATTAATCTCCTGTTTACCCCAAAACTGCATTTCAGCTCTATCAGAGGAAATTCGCTCAGGAATAAGGGACAGTAGTCCTGAGATAAGAATTGCAAGCGCGCGAGCTCTGTCGAGAATTAAAGGATTTCTTCCAGTGGAAGAATCAGTCCGGCTCCTCAAAGATCCTGTAGAAAGAGTTCGACAGGAATCGGCCATCCTGACAGGTACAACTTCACCCAGGAACATCCTTGAAACACTCGAGCAGATTCTTTGGAGTACGGATGAATCAATTGAGACGAAAAAGGCAGTTTTAACAAGTCTATCTGTCGACTCCAGAATTCGATCAATTGAAATTCTGGTGCATTTCCTCGACCAGGGCAATATCCTTGAAAAAGATGTCCTGGCTGCTTTAACGGTGAAGACCTGTCCCAAGTCACTTATAAGACTGGCCAAGTATTTCCAGCATTCAAATTCTGTTCTTAAAAATAAACTGATCAAAGTATTCACAGCCATGGGGAAAGATTGTGAAAAGGAATTAGCACTCATGCTGCGTGAGATTACACCAAACCTCAAGCCATTTCTGGTGAATGTTCTGACAAGTATTGGATATGTGGAAACTCTTATTCACCGTCTTGGAAATCGATCCCCTGCAATCAGGCGGGAAGCTGCAGAACTTCTGTCCATTATCGGCACGGAATCGGCATATCGAGGCATTGTACTCGCAGTAAGAGATCCTGATACTGGAGTAAGGATACATGCAGTCAAAGCTCTCGAAGCACTGGCGAATCAGGACAGCGAATTAATACTGAAATTCCTGAAGTATGATCCAGATAGAAAAGTTCGCCAGTACACCCAATGGGCAATGAAGCGCATGGAAGCAAACAATATTCCCTGATGATCAATTTGACTGAATGACGATTAACACGGGAATGAAGACTTTGCTATAATGATCTAATGGTTAAACTGAATACAAATTATCAGGATCTTCAAAAGGCTTATCTTTTTGTTGAGATTGCCAACAGGGTTATGGCCCACTCGGCAAATCACCCGAAAAGAAACCTCATTAAACTTGGCATTGGAGATGTCAGTAGACCGCTGCCTCCAACAATTATAGAAGCCTTCCATAGAGGAGTGAATGAATCAGGATCGGCGTCCACATTTCGAGGATATGGCCCGGAGCAGGGATACTCTTTCCTCAGGGAAGCCATTGCAGAGTATGATTTTTTTGAGCGAGGATGTGATATTTCCGCTGATGAAATATTCATTTCTGATGGAGCAAAATGCGATACCGGCAATTTTCAGGAGCTTCTTTCTATAGAAAACACAGTGGCCATCCCGGATCCAGTCTATCCTGTGTATGTCGATACAAATGTGATGGCAGGTCGAGCCGGCAGCTTCAGGAATGGCCGCTATGATAAAATCGTTTACCTTGAAGGCAGGGAAGAAAATGGATTTGTGCCCATGCCGGATACTTTGCCGCCAGAAGGTGCTGATCTGGTTTACCTGTGCTTCCCCAATAATCCCACAGGTGTAACTGCAACAAAAACGGAACTCACTCAATGGGTCGATTGGGCACTTTCCAGGAACTCACTCATTCTATTTGATGCAGCCTATGAAGCCTTTATCTCAGATGAATCCACTCCAAAATCAATTTATGAGATTCCAGGAGCCGAAAAATGTGCTGTTGAGTTCAGGAGTTTCTCTAAAACAGCAGGATTCACCGGCACGCGATGTGCCTTCACCGTTGTTCCAACAGCGATAGAGTTTGATGGTATCAGTCTGCATGATCTCTGGAACAGAAGACAATCAACTAAATCCAATGGTGTATCTTATCCAGTTCAGGTGGCAGCAGCGGCAGTCTATTCTCCGGAAGGCCGGAGGGAAATTGAGGAATCAATCGATTACTATCTGGAGAACGCCAGGATTATGCGATCGGCCATGCAGAAAATCGGATTTGATGTCTGGGGAGGAATCAACAGTCCCTATGTCTGGGTGAAAACTGGTCAGGATTCCTGGAAGACCTTCGACTTCCTTCTCAACGAAGCTGATATCGTTGTAACTCCAGGCAGCGGCTTTGGGCGCATGGGTGAGAATTACATACGTATAAGTGCATTCAATGACAGAGATGCAATCAACGAAGCCGCATTCCGCATATCCCGGCTTCTTCTGGATTCACAGATCATATAAGAGGTAAGCAGAGAGTTCCTGGCTTTTCCGCCGCTGTAGACATGCGGAAACTTCTTCGTTGTTTTCTAAATCTGTTTATCCCCTGCATCTCGATGAACAATATGGTGACCAAAAGCCGGAAGGCAGACTGCGATGTATTCTGCACCGCCTTCCCATGGAGTACTGTATCGTATCCATTCATTTCTTTGTGCGAAAAATCCCTGGTCTTTCCGAACTTCCATAGTCTCCTTCCTCGTTTCAACCCTCAATCGGCCTTTAAGCACAACTGTGTATTCATCGAATTGAGCTTTTTGACCGCCTTCTTCCCATCCCTCTTCGCTCACCATTCTTGCAATACTGACATCTTTGTCCTGAGTATTCACCCGTCCAAAAAACTCCTGAATCAGCTTCCTTTCGGTGCCGACAGCTTCAATAATTGATGGTTTTTCAATTAATTTCGTCATTTTCTTCCATCCTTCCAGACTGCTTATCCATGTTTTCTAAAGTAACCAGATCATAGGGGATCCAGTTATTTTTTACGACTGATTCATTTTTTAAGATTTTGAGAGCTGTATCCATCCCTGTAAAACCCTGAACATAGGTATTTTCCTTCACAGAAGCATCAAGCCCTTTACCCAGAAACTTTAATGAATCAGGATCCGAATTAATTCCAACTATGAGAATATCGTCATCGGCAACACCAACACCCTGGCTTGCCAGAAGAGCCCCAATTCCCATCTCGTCATTACTACAGATGACAGCGTCAAGGATGATGTTTCCTGAAAACCATTTCTCGGCTGTCTCCAGCCCCTTCACACGTTCCCAGCCCCCATCATCCTGATAAACAATTCTGAGACTAGTTTCTTTGATAGCTCTATTGTTTCCATTACGAATTGACTGAGCATCTTCATCCTCAAGGTGGCCCTTAATAATCCCCACATTGCCGGAACCACCCAGTTTTTCACTCACCCACTCAATCTGCAGGACACCCGCATCAAAGGGATTTGATGCGACAAAGGCATCAATTTTGCTAATGAAGCTTTCATCTGGCAAGTGATTAACAACAACAATGGGAATTTCAATTTCTTCACAGAGTTCAATTGCATTACTCAGCATACTTGAATTGAGTGGAAGTATTACGAAAGCAGCCATACCCCATTTCAACATCTTTTCAATACGGTCGATATGCGTATCATTGTTTCCAACTTCTATTTTAGTCTTTACATCCCTGTTTTTGGCATCAAAATCTTTAATACCATCATATAAATCCTCCTGCCGTTTCTCAGTCATTTCAGCAAGAAATACGCCTATTTTATACTTCCCTCCGTCACGGACATCCTGTCCGCCACTGGCAGATAATATTGAAGAAGTGAGATACAGCAGTACCAGTGTGAAGGAAAACCTATACATCAAAAACTCTCTTATATGATTATCAATCCAGGCGGACACAGCCATACAAGTCTTGACATATCCACCTGGTCAGATTACATTGTGCTGTCGTACGAAAAAAACCGACCTCTTCAATATAGTAAACATGAAGCAACAGATTCAACAGTATAATAGAATTCGCGAACTCTATTCCGATGCAGAAAAAACTGTTATTGAATCAGAAAAATTTGATAAGGAAAAAGCATTTGGTATTGGAATTGTCGTATTCACATCCGATGAGGTGAATAAGAGCTTACTGCACACTGTCGAATTGCTTAAACAGGAAGATCCTGATCAGTTATACATACAGGATGATTATTTCCACATCACCTTGCAGCAGATTTCCGTGCTTCCAGCATACTTTGACAATTCAATTTATGACAACCACATTGACCGGGTCAATTCAACTATAAGCAAAATTAAACCTTTCACGATAACATATAGGGGATTAAACAACTTTCCCAATGTAATATTTGCCCAGGTCTTTTCCAGAGACAATAATCTCTACTCCTTTCAGAAGAAGCTTGCAGAAGCCATACCCGGACAGGATTCCCAGCTGGCTTTCATCCCCCATGTCTCCGTTGTCAGGTTCACAAGAAAGCCAACCAGATTGCTCAAAGTAATTCCAAGATTTGGGAATGCTGATTTTGGCGACCAAACCGTGGATAGTATCGCATTGGTAAAATGCAGGCTCCCTTTCAGAGGCGAGCATTACGAGATTATGCGGACTTTCAATCTTGGATCGGAGAATTGAATAAATCCCGGGAATAACAGTTTTCCAGTTCCAACAGTTTTTTCTTCATCTGCAATCCTCCACCGTAGCCGCCCAATTTTCCATTGCTTTCAATGATTCGGTGGCAGGGAATTATCACCGCTATAGAATTGGCTCCATTAGCGGATGCCACAGCACGTACAGCTTTTTCTTTTCCAATATTTTTTGCTATTTGCAGATAAGTGGATGATGTTCCATAGGGAACTTTCATAAGGGCTTCCCATACTCTCTTCTGAAAATCGGTTCCGCACAGAAGCAGGGGAATCTCAAACGATTTCCGATTCCCCATAAGATACTCATCAAGCTGCTTCCGTGTCATATCAAGGATGTCATTATTCCGTTCGATAAACTCAGCTTTGAGTCTCTTTTCAATTCGCCTGTTGATGGTACTTCTCATTTTCCTGTACCTGAAGTCCAGTATGCAGAGCTTATCTTCAAAAGAACCCAATACGAGTTCTCCAATACTGGATTTATGGTACTGGATATCGACCTGATTCATAATGCTTCTCCATCATTTCTGTCATACCCTGTCGATGCAATGTACTCTGACAAACGGCTGCAGTCATTTGGGCTGAGACGGGCCGTAATCCTGATTTCGTTCTCACCATATTCTTCGCTGAGAACAGTTGAATCCTGATGCAGCTTCGAACGCATATCCCACCTGCTTTGCGGGATACGCAGTACAACCATTGGCCGTGCCCTGTCCAGGGTTTCACTCAGTTTCATCAGGAGTTCCTGCAAACCTGAACCCGTATGGGCCGATACCATCAATCCTGTTCTGTAGCACATTCTCAGTCTGTTTATATCTTCAGGATTCAAGGTATCAGTTTTATTGAAAACAAGCAAGTGAGGTGTGTTTCCGGCTCCCAGTTCTTCCAGAACACTTTCAGTTACCTTGATATGCTGATCAAGTTCAGGACTTCCAGCATCAACAACATGCAGGATTACATCGGCCAGAGTGGCCTCTTCCAGAGTGGAACGAAAGGCATCAATGAGATCGTGAGGGAGTTTCCTTATGAAACCAACGGTATCGGTCAGCAGGATTTCCCTCCCTCCTGTCATTTCCATGCGTCTGGTGGTGGGATCCAGGGTAGCGAAGAGCTTGTTCCTGACATAGACATTCGAACCGCAGATGGCATTGAGCAGGCTTGACTTGCCCGCATTCGTATAACCAACCAGTGAAACCGAGGGGATGGGTTTATCCATGCGTTTCCTGCGGCGTACTTCCCTCTGCTCCCTCAGTTTAATCAATTTGCGTTTCAATTGGGCGATTTTATCAAGAACCAGACGGCGGTCGGTTTCCAACTGTGTTTCACCCTTACCCCGGTTGCCTCTGGATCCTCCACGCTGACGTGACAAATGAGTCCAGGCTCGAGTAAGGCGGGGTAGACTGTATTGCATTCGTGCCAGGGCAACCTGCAGAACAGCCTCCCTGGTCAGGGCCCTGTCTGCGAAGATATCAAGAATCACTTCCCGGCGGTCAATAACCGCTGTATTCCATTCTTTTTCGAGGTTCCGCTGCTGGGCCGGTGACAAATCTGCATCAAAAACAACAAGATCAATGTGTTCAGCATGCAGACTGCGAGCTATTTCATCAACCTTCCCCTTCCCCAACAGCCATCGCGGATGGGGTTCCCTTAGATTTATGACAAGACTGACAGCCGTTTTGATTCCAAGAGATCGGACAAGGCCTGTCAGTTCATCGACATGAGCCACGGCCTCCTGTCTGCTTTCTGTCTTTTCCATTATCCCGATGAGCAGTGCCTGTTCACACATCCGGGACATTGGAACCCTTCCATTCAGTTCAGCAGGAATGCTATGCACTCTCAGTCTCAAGTGTATGGGGAACTCTGCTTACAAGCTCCTGTATTTCATCACTGATCCGGCGGTAGAAGTTGAATTTCCCTTCCCCACCTACAAAGTCTTTGGAGGAAATTCGGCATTGTTTCTTATACTGGATGCCGTCCGCCATCTGACTCCGACAGGAACTGCCCGTACAGGGAAACTGTATGCTGAGCCGCCGATTATTCACTGGAACAGTACCAGGTATTCCCCATAGCCTTCAGCTTCCATTTTATCTTTTGGAACGAATCTCATGGATGCCGAATTGATGCAATAGCGTAATCCGCCTTCTTCCCGGGGGCCATCATTAAAAACATGGCCTAAGTGAGAATCGGCATTTTTGCTTCGAACCTCGGTCCTCACCGAAAAAAGTTTTCTATCTGTCTTACTGACGAGGAAGTTAATATCAATAGGCCGGGTGAATGATGGCCACCCGGTCCCTGAGTCATATTTATCCGTCGAAGAAAACAAGGGCTCACCTGAGATGATATCGACATAAATCCCATCCTCATGGTTATCCCAGTATTCACCGGTAAAAGCCCGTTCCGTACCATCTTCCTGAGTCACCCTGTACTGAAGATCAGTTAGCTGAGATCTCAGCTCCCTGTCGGTTGGTTTTTTATTCATTTTCCATCTCTCATTCTCCCAGACAGATGTCAGATATCCTTTTCTATTCGAACCTTCGTAATAGGCATAGTATCGTTCAGGATTCTTCCTGTAGAAATCCTGATGGTATTCTTCGGCCTCATAAAATGGCGATAACGGCAGTATCTCCGTTACAATTTCTTTGTCAAACCTTCCAGTTGCAGACAGCCTTTGTCGGGATTCTTCTGCCAGAAGCTTCTCAGCCTGACTGGAGAAAAACACAGCTGTCTGATACTGTTGGCCCCTATCGTAAAACTGTCCATACCGGTCCGTTGGATCAATATTTCGCCAAAAAACATCCAGTAATTCCTTATAGGAAATTATCTCATCGTCATAACTGACTCTTACTGCTTCGTAATGCCCTGTACCGCCATTAACCACCTGTTCATAGGTTGGATCTTTTACCTTCCCTCCTGTGTAACCGCTCACAACAGATTTAACTCCCCGCAGAGATTCAAAAGGAGGTTCAAGGCACCAGAAGCACCCACCAGCAAAAACTGCTTCCTGCACCTCTGCTGACAGAACTTGAATTGAGCATAATCCAGATACAGCAGCAAATAACAATGCCGAATACTTTTTCATATAACATCCTCCCAGGAGTCTGTCGGACTTACGCCTCACGGCTCGAAGTCTTAAAGTTCGACAGACTCCCAGGAGCCTGTCGGACCTGCGCCTCACGGCTCGATTTTTGCCCTTCCCTCCAGAAGCAAGCCTCCTGTCTGATTCTTCCGAGCCGCCTTCGTTTGTTTTTGTCACCTTAAAGCCCGACAGACTCCTGAAATGTTTCGGACTTCAAGCTGACTGAATACACTCATGTACACAATCATTCTGACGAAAAACTCCATTTATTGCAAACCCTCAACGGACGCGTTTCCCTGAGAACTGTCCGGGAGAATCTAACAGAGACTGCTTATTTCAGGCCTTTTTCACCACTATCCTCCACCCGTCTGGTATCCGGGTAACAGAGAAGACCTCATGGCCTTCCAGTTCCATGGATTTCGGCACATTGGCAGCACTCTCACCATTATCCACAATGAGGGCGAGTACTTGTCCTTTCTCCATTGTTTCAATTTCCAGTTTACTCTTCACAAATGTATAGGGACAAACATCCCCCGACAGGTTTATTTCACGATCATATTCCATCTGAAGCCTGCTTCACCGCTCTACAGGGTATTTTTCATCATTGCTCCATTCTATCCAACTGCCGTCGTACAGAGCAACATTCTCAAAACCAGCTAATTTCAATGCCAGCCAGGTATGGGCACCCCGAACACCAGTCTGGCAGTGTGTTACAATGGTTTTATCAGGGGATGCTCCCCGAAAAGTATAGAATTCGGAAAGCTCCTCACTGCCCAGAAACTCGGGAATTGATCCGTCCGTATTATTCAAAACCCATTCAATTGACAGAGCACCGGGAATGTGTCCTCCACGATTTGCTCGAACATCACTTCCCTCATACTCGCCACTGCTCCGGGTGTCTATAACAACATAGCCGGGAGTCTCAAGATTCTGAAGAATTGTGTCACCGTCAACCAGAAGCTGTTCCTGGACATAGGGGATGAATGTACCCCTTACAGGTTTTGAAGGAATCTCAGTACTCAATTCATTCCCGGAATCCACCCAGGCTGCATAGCCGCCATTCAGAACAGCCCAGTTCTCATGACCAAGATAGGCCAGGGTCCAGGCAACACGAGAGGCCCAGAGTCCGTTTCCTCCATCATAGAGAATCACGGCGGTATCATTTGAAATGCCCAGTTCCTCCAGCCATTCAACCGTTGGTTCAACACCGGGAAACATACCCGGAATGCCGTTCACCGTCTGGTAATACTCCTTCTGGTCAGCATATAAAGCTCCCTTGATATGACCTGTATTGTATACCTCAATCTTACGGCCAATATCAAGAAATATCAGATTACCGGCATCCAGGTTTTCAGATACATAACTGACCTCAACCAGTCTGGATGGTAGAACAAGACTGTTCTTCACAGCATCCTGTGATGTACCCATAGCTGCTATCAATACACCGACGGCAACAAATAAAGCAGCCGTTATCAACACACGTTTCATTTTATACTCCTTCAGGCATGACAGCCGAATTCATTTTTTCCTGCAATGATTGCTTCAAGGTTCTCTGCCGATTCCAGATCAAAGCCGTGGCACTCCAATTTCCAATCATTGTAAATACAGTGGCCACGGAACTTGACAGCGCCAGGGCCGACAAACCGGTTATCCCATGACCGATGTTGCATCCTCCGGCCAGAGCAGCACCGGTCCCCATCACCAGACCTCCAGAAAACTGGATCAAAGCACGCCGGGGATCAGGCAGACGCAGCCGTAAATCCCCGCCTTTCCATGACGCCAGTAATGCTCCTGGTGGAAGAGCGGCCAGCATCCAGGCCGACCAGTTGATCCCCCCCGCATCTCCAGTCACCAGCCAGGTTCCCCATGCCACAACAGGCTGTATAAAGGAGAGTCCATAATCACGTCCCTCCAACGATGAGAACACCCAGGCAGCCAGAGCAAGTACACCCACACATACTCCAGTTAAAGGCCACTTCCAACCCGTCGAAAATCGGTTTCCGGGGCTCCGTACAAGGATGTATGCTCCAATTGCCATTATTACAGCAACAGCAATCCACCGGCCTGCCCATGGATTTCCCGGCAGGACATGGCCCAGGGAGGGAATGTCACCGGCTATGCTCCATTCAAACTTATTCAGATATCCACGCAATGGGGAGAGAGGCCCGGTACTCACCATTACTGCCCCGATTGAAAATCCCCCCAAAGCCAGGAAGGAACCCAGCATGCCTTTGGAAGTACGATAGCAGGTTCCACTGACACACCCCCCGGCCCATACCATCCCTGCTCCAAACAATAGACCGCCGAGGATAAGCGTCCAGGGTGTAAAGGGGGCCTTCATAGGATAGAGAATTCCCATGGAGTCCAGAGCTGTAACGGCTGGAATATTAATGAGAAGAACGAGGATCCATGCTCTCAGTATCGATCTATCTTCCCTGAAAGCAATACTGCGAAACGCTGTATTCATACAAAATCCACCACGCTGAAGAGTCCATCCCAGCAAGAATCCAGTAATAAGACCACTGCCAACACTCACTATCTGCATCCAATCCTCCTAAAAACAGGCGAAGCCCTGACCGGACTTCAATTCAACAGCTTCGAAAGCAACCACTGATCCTTCGCCTGGAAGTTTTCCTGACAGTGCAACTCGGTCAGAGTTCGACTCCAGCCGGTAGAGATTTTCTGCCGTGGCCAGCCAGACTCCGCCTGACCCATCAGGGACTGCTCCTCTGCCTCTTTCCGGCAGACTGTATTGGTTGCTCACCCTGTGCCGCCGCACATCCAGTTTCACCAGATTTCTCCCATCCTGTGCAAGGGCCCAGGCACTCCGGCCATCGGCACTGAAACGGGGGATCTCAGCTTTTTTGATACTGATGGACTTCACAATCCGGGCCTTTGATTCATCGACAATTGTCCAACCCCTGCTGTCCGTTCCCCAGAGATAGCGACCACCGGGGGCCAGGCTCCAGAAAAGGATTCCAGAGGTTTTCGGTACATTTTTAAGCAAACTGCCATCTGATGTTAGAAAAAATTCCAGATTTCCCATTCCCCCCCGGTACAGACGAGTCCCGCGACTGCTGACAGCCGGCACCACCTCATCGTAACGTTCATCCACAGAAACACCGGACAGGTTGAATGACACGGGATCAGAGATTTCCCCTGCCTTGTGTGAAAAGGAGGTTATCCTGTTTGATGTGGAGCCGACGGCATACAAAACATCTCCCATTGGAGAGAAGACCAGTCCTGAAAACGGGTAATTCAGTGATAAATCCACCTCCTTCATCTGGTCAGGATTCTCGTAATCCACGGCATAGCCCCGGCCTGTAGAAGAATTCAGCACAAAGACATACTTCCCCCCGGGAGTACCCAGAAGAAAATTGCTGTTCCGTGCATTTCTCTGACCAATTTCCCGGCCGTCAACCGCATTCAGTATGTGGAGGAACTCTCCGCGCAGAAGAAACAGGCGGCTTTCGGCAAAGACTCCATGAATGGAAAACAGAATGCAGAACACGAAAAACCAGACGACCCGGCCGACAGCTGAAGATTTCATTTTTTGATCACCGTTGGGTATGGTGAAACGACCTTGTCCCGATTGACTGTGAATCCCTTTAATTCGTCGTCGGGTACCGAGTAGATAACATGCACCATCTCGGTATCATTGGCCAGGCGAATATCTTCCAGAGACATGCGAGCCGGTGATTCCGGGTGACTGTGATACACTGCAACAAGGCTGAGACCGTCATTGCGGGCTGTTTTCATCGCTGTGAATTGTTCCTCTGGGTCCATTGTAAAATGTTCAGGAGATGCATCGGTATTGGTCAGAGGAAGAATCTTCACAGCCTTCCTGCTGCCATCATCCCCGATTTCACCTGCAAGATATCCACATGCTTCATTGGGCATCTCATTCCGTGCCTGCTGGCCTATGGCCTTGAGAATTTCTGGCGGTACATTGAGGTTTCTCATTGCCTTACTTCCCCTTCGGGAACTTTCAGTGTACAGACCTCCTGTTGATATTCCACCAGTTCATCGGGGAGTAAACCGCCTTGAGTCATGGGCAGTGCCCACTGAGTTCTTTTAACCGGGACTGTCCGAAAATCCATGGTGAAAGCGTCAAAAGTAAGGATGCGGTCAGTGAGCAGTTCTCCTGTACCAATGAGGTACTTCAGAGCTTCGGCAGCCTGAATTGTTCCAAGAATGCCGGCAATCGCTCCCAGGACACCGGCCTCCGAGCAGGATGGAACAGCATCAGGCGGCGGCGGCTGACGGTACACACAGCGGTAGGATGCAGAGCCGGGAACATGGGTGAGTGTTTGACCCCTGAAGCGAAGAATTCCGCCCTGGTTAAATGCCTTTCCTTCGAGAATACAGGCATCATTCACCAGGAACTTGGAAGGAAAATTATCTGTCCCCTCCAGTATGAAGTCGTAATCCCGAATCAAATCCCGGACATTGGAGGCATCTATACGGCAGGGATAAGTTTTCACGCTGACATCAGGATTCAGGGATTCCAATGTTGCTCTGGCTGAGTCCACCTTTCGTCTGCCAACATCAGTTGTATGATGGAGAATTTGCCGCTGAAGATTGGACAGTTCAACGACATCGGCATCAACAATCCCAATAGTCCCGATGCCGGCAGCTGCCAGATAGGTTGCTATGGGAGAGCCCAGTCCTCCTGCTCCAATAACCAGGACCCGGCTGTCAAGGAGTTTTTTCTGTCCCACGCCTCCCACATCCTTGAGAAGTATGTGTCTGCTGTATCGTTCAATTTGTTCATTTGTAAAACTCATAGTTTTGTCTCCTGGAATTGATAGTTCTACTCAAGAGCCTGTTTGAAATCATCAATTAGATCGGAAACGGCCTCCAAACCAACAGAAACTCGAATAAGATCATCCGATACTCCAGCCTCTTCCTGAGCCGCCTTTGTCTGTTCCCGGTGAATTGTAGATTCGAGATGCAGGGCCAGTGTCCGGGAGTCTCCAAGATTGGTTTGAACTCTGACAAGCCTCAGCCGTCTGAGAGCATTGAAGGCTCTTTCGCGGCTTCCTGCCCGAAATGTCAACAGACCGCCCCAGAGTCCTCCAAAATACTTTGACGCACGCTCATGCCAGGGGGATGAAGTCAATCCAATCTGGGAGACTTCAGGAATATCCGGTCGATCTTCCAGATACCTTGCCAGGGCCAGGGCATTTGAGCTGTGACGATTCATGCGGAGTTCAAGGGTATCTGCTCCCAACAGGGCAATGTAGGCATCGAAGGGAGAAAGGGCTCCGCCAAGATTCTGCCGGGAAACTTTTTTCATATAGACCAGGAAGGCCATATCAGAGCCTGTCAGCTTTACCATATTTCTGATGGCAGTACCGGGGAATTTCTTCCACTCATAAACTCCTGTATCGGTAACACAACCCGATAAAACAGTTCCGTTTCCTGTGAGAAATTTTGTTCCAGACTGAACCGTCAGGGATACTCCATGATTTCCGGCCTCCAGCATGACAGGAGTCACCAGAGTGGTGTCCAGTACCAGAGGAAGCTGGGCTTCTCTGGCCAGGGAAGCCCAGGCATCAATATCAGGGACATCCATTCGAGGATTCCCCAACGCTTCAAGAAACAGAAATCTAGTTTTTGATGACAGAGCTTCTTTGACACCGGAAAAATCGTCAGGATCCACATAGTGAACAGCAACTCCAGAACGTACGACCGTGTTGTCGAAACAGGATCGAGTTCCTCCGAAAAGGCTTGTGGAGGCAATGATTTCCTCCCCTGATTCTACCAGAGCTGTAAAAAGTGCAGTGATTCCGGCCATACCGGTTGAATAGACAGCCGATCCCCTGGCCCCATCTTCCATGGCCGTCCATCGACGTTCCAGAGTCGTGATGGTCGGATTGGAAAGCCGACCGTAAACATGGCCAGCCGTCCGACCGGCAAAAATATCTTCCAATTCGTCCGGACCCTCAGAGGAAAATGCCGCAGACGCCATAATGGGCATAACGGATGCACCATTCCAATCCTTTGAGTTTAATCCGGCATGCAATGCACGTGTAGCGAATTCCATGAACTCATTCCATCCTCAAACCGTTCCCTCCACCCATAAAGTAGAGAAATTCCAAAACATCGCCTTCAGTTACATGGAGTTTGTCAAAGTCCGCCCTTTCCAGAATCTCTCCATTGTGCTGGACAGAAACCATATCGGGATCTGGAACCTCTTTCAGGGCCAGGAGTTCTTTGATGGTGAGTTTATCCATGGCCAGTGACTCTCTGCTTCCATTGATTTCTATGGTCATTGCATCCTCCATTACTCTCTTGTACTGCTTTTTCCTAAACCATACTTAATAAACTGAATTAGTCAAGTATTAAATCATTGAAGAAAGGATTTTTTTATAATGAGTCTGGAATCCAGGAGTCGGTCGAACTTTAAGGTGACAAAAACAAACGAGGCGGCTCGGAAGAAGCAAGCAGGAGGCCTGCTTCTGGAGGGAAGGGCAAAAACTGATCCGTGAGGCGTAAGTCCGACAGACTCCCAGGAGTCTGTCGGACTTTGAGACTTCGAGGCGATTTTTGATGTTTTTTTTCCGATACAAGGCGGCAAAAGCGGAGCGTAGCTGGGCTACGTGAGCATTTTGGCAACGCCGTAGCGGGAAAAAAGGGCAAAAATCGAGCCGTGAGGCGTAAGTCCGACAGACTCCCAGGCTTATTATTGCGATATAAGATTTACTTCAGACTGGTTCCAGAGAAGCAGAAGTATAAGGACTGCCGCATGCGGAATGGAGGCCTTTTTTACATCTTCTAATGCCGAGGACTA
This sequence comes from Spirochaetaceae bacterium, assembly GCA_965224705.1. GTDB lineage: Bacteria > Spirochaetota > Spirochaetia > DSM-2461 > DSM-2461 > UBA2779. The sequence continues at coordinate 33,158 of OZ245056.1, forward strand.
TTTAACTCCTGGCGGCGGCTGTTTCATTCGCAGTTTTCTTCGTTCTGCGTCTGTTTTTTCGGCGAAAGCGTATTTTCCCGGACTGGAGAAGCTCTACGGCAACTTTGTCCCTACTCTCAAAACGTCCCTGCAGAATAGCCATTGAGAGAGGATCCTCTATTTCCTTTTGAATAACCCGCCAGAGAGATCTGGCACCGTAAACCGCATCAAACCCCCTGTCCATCAGGAATTCTTTGACGGCTCTGTCAACTTCAACACAGATGTTTAGATCTTTCAATCTTCCGGATACTTCTGTCAGCATTAAATCCATAATCTGTATGACATGATTGTACTCAAGGCTGTGAAAAACAACGGTTTCATCAACTCGATTCAGGAATTCCGGTCTGAAAATACGTTTGAGTTCCATCATTGCTGAAGATTTTATCTCCGAGTGGGATATCGCTCCATCCCTGGTACTGAATCCAAAACTCCCACGGCTGAATTCCCTGGCACCAGCATTAGAGGTCATAATCAAAACAGCATTCTTGAATGACACCTTATGACCAAAGCTGTCCTGCAATTCCCCTTCATCCAGAACCTGCAGGAGAATATTAAATATATCGGGGTGAGCTTTTTCAATTTCATCAAGAAGAATAACCGAATAGGGGCGCTTTCGTATTTTTTCTGTCAGCAATCCCCCTTCTTCATAGCCGACAAAACCCGGAGGAGCTCCAATCAGACGAGATAGATTATGTTTTTCCATGAAATCCGTCATATCAATCCGAATCAAAGAATCTGAATTTCCAAAGAGATATTCGGCGAGACTCTTTGCAAGCAGGCTCTTGCCCACACCGGTCGGGCCAAGGAAGATAAATGAACCAAGGGGACGGGATGGAGAATTCAGGCCTGTCCGGGACCTGCGTATCAATGATGAAACAGAAGCGATTGCCTCATCCTGGCCGATAACTGTTTTATGGAGTTCATCTTCAATCTGGAGAAGTTTATCCGATTCATTTTTCATTATGCGAATCATGGGAATGCCAGTATTCTCTGAGACAAGTTCCTGAATGTCTTCTTTTGTAACTTGATTCTTTACCCTGTCAAGAGAACTCTCCCATTCGCGTTTAACAGCATCAATTCTCGACCTCATTTCCTGAACTTTGTCACGCATTCTTGCGGCACTTTCATAATCCTGTGCATCCACACATGAAACTTTTCTATCGCTGAGTTGTCGGCACTTCTCTTCCAGTTCTTTGATTTCCTCAGGAAAAATCTTGTTCTGAAGACTTTTTACAGCTCCAGCTTCATCGATTAGATCTATGGCTTTGTCAGGAAGATTTCTGTCCGCAACATAGCGGTCAGCGAGATCGGCCGCAGCCTGCAAAGCTTCATCGTTATAGCTTACCTTGTGAAAATCACCATACTCACGACTCAGGCCCTTCAATATCTGACAGGTCTCACTGACTGTTGGCTCATTGATTATGACAGGCTGAAACCGCCGTTCCAGAGCACTGTCTTTCTCAATGTATTTCACATACTCATCAAATGTTGTGGCACCGATGCACTGGAGTTCTCCCCGGCTCAAAGCTGGTTTCAACATATTGGAAGCATCAAGTGCTCCTTCCGCAGCACCAGCACCGATAATTGTGTGAAGTTCATCGATAAAAAGTATGATGTTACTCGCACTGCTGATTTCTTTAACAACTTTCTTAATTCGGCTTTCAAATGCACCCCTGTACTTTGTTCCGGCAATCAATGCAGCCAGATCGAGACTGATAATGCTCTTTTCAAGGAAGACATCCGGAACATTGCCCTTGACGATTTCCATGGCAAAGCCTTCCACTACAGCGGTCTTGCCCACTCCGGGATCACCAATTAGAACTGGATTGTTCTTTTTACGGCGAGCCAGTATGCGTATCAGTCTGTTGATTTCTCTCTCCCGGCCAATAGCCACACTCAATAAGCCTTTGCGGGCCATGTCCGTAAGATCCCTTGAGTAGTCGCCCAGAATTTCAAACTTCGGTTTATTCATTTTGGATATGTTGATTGTTGAAAAACCTGATTTCTCCACTGATATGGATATTTTCCTGGTCTGATTCCGTTCAAAATAGACTTCTCTCACGACTCTCCTCAGGTCATCAATTGAGATATTCTTTGATTCAAAGAATGAACACATGGGACTTCCCTTCTCAAGGACTGCAGCAAGTAATAAATGCTCCGTACCAATGTACTCATGACTGAGCCTGGCAGCCTCGTTCGCAGAGACATTGAGAAGTGTTTCCACCCTGCTTGAAGGAGAAATCTTATTAACCTTGTATGGATTTTTAAGATGTGGAATGCCAATCATGAGATGTGGAGTAACAGCTTCAATGCCAATATTCAATCTGTCAAGGCATTTGACAGCTGCACTGTTTTTATCATTGAGCATGGCAAGAATAACATGCTCATTCTGGATCTGGTCTGAATGAGATCTCCTTGCTTCTTCCATGGCAAAATCAGCCAGAATGCGTTTAGCTCGTGGGGTTAAATCCTTGATCATGTAAATCTCCTGCTCGTCAGTTAACGAAGTGTCAGAAAGCTTGTTAAATTCTCTCTTTTTCTAACAATCGCAAGGTTTTAAGTCATCAAAACAGCTATATCAACGAAATGTTTTACTAATTTAACAAGCTTTCTGACACTCAGTAAATTATACCATTCTGTCAGATAAATGCTACTGAAATCAGACAGAGAACTGGAATTAATGCTTCCGCATTACTTCCAGGGGTTTCAGTTTTGCAGCTCTTGCGGCAGGAACCCAGGAAGCAAAAATGGACAGTATAAGAGTGATCACTCCAATTCCGGCAGTAACCATCCAGCGCATTTCCACCGGAACTGTCTGGAGATAATGTCCCTCACTCAGCAAAATGGGTGCTGGACCATCACTGAACAAACCAGTTATTAAGGACAGGATGTATTCAATGCCAGTAATAATTGGGTTGATGAACCAGGATATCAATAATCCTCCGCCGAGACCATAGATTGTGCCGATGAAAGCGGCCATGGTGCCGGTAATCACAAATGCCCGGCTTATTGTTCCCGGTGAAGTTCCTGTGCACTTGAGAATACCAATTTCCCGTCTGTGCTCAAAAGTCAGCATGACCAGTGATGTCATAACATTGAGTACGGCGGTTATGATGATGAGTGTCATAATAAGGAGAAGTATGCTCCTTGTATTTTCAAGATTACTCAGCAGATAACGGTTTAATTCCTTCCAGTCCGAAGTCGACCATCGGGAAGCCAGATCCAACTCCAGTTTTTCCCACAGTTCGGGGTTTTGTTTGATATCAATGAACTTGCCGCCAATGAAAGTTTTGCTGTTTTCATCAGCGAGGATACGCCAGCCCATGTCCGGTGAGATAAATGCCCAGGTGCGATCGAGATCCTGGTAACCTGTTGAAAAGACTCCTCTGATCACAAATTCTGTTACCCTGGGGATGATTCTGTTATTGGGCATTTGTCTGCCTGTCAACACAAGAATGCTCTCCCCAACATCGGCTCCCAGATATCTTGCGGCTTCCCGGCCAAGGAGTATGGAATTCCCACTGGTGTTCCATACTCCACTGTCGAATTCGATGTAACGATCAAAGCCGGAATCTCTGAAGGGAGCATTCTCAGGAATGGCTCTCAATGTCAGAGCAGTTCTGGGGCCCTCTGCACGGGCAAGGCCATATCCTGTTCGTTCAACCCAGGCAGATTTTATTCCTGGTTTCTGTGCAACATCTTCCGCCGACTCTTCCCAGTTATCCTTCCGTTCCCTCTCCCAGGAACGGATCTGGAAATGATAGGATGAAGTTTCCACATACCTGGCTGTTATACCTTCAATCATGGCTGCTGCAAAATGGTCAACGACTACCAGGGGAATAAGAGACAGGGATATGCCCAATGCAGCCCCGAAAAGAGGGTGCCCATGCTGGCGGTTTTTTCGCCCCCGGAGGAATAATCGCCAGGCTATAAAAATTGAACCCCTCATGTCTGCTGCAGTAAGCCTTCTTTGAGGTAGAGCATTCTATCAGCCTTTCGAGCCAGATCTTCTGCATGAGTGACAAGGAGAAGTGATTTCCCCGATTCCAGCAGGAGATCAAAAATCAAATCGGTTACCATGGCTCTGTGCTCCTCATCAAGGTTCCCGGTTGGTTCATCAGCAATGATGAGTTTCGGATTGTTAACCAATGCCCGGGCCAATGCGGCTCTCTGGCGTTCTCCACCGGATAGCTGCGACGGATAATGATGGCTTCTCTCGGCAACGCCTGCCTGATCCAGGAATTCCAGTGCTCTGGTTTCAGCTCTTTTGCGGGATACTCCCTGCATAAGCATGGGAAGCATGACGTTTTCCAGAGCCGTGAAGTCCTTGAGAAGATAATGGAATTGAAAAACAAAACCAACAACCTCTGACCGGTATTGAGTGGCTTCTTTTTCACCCATCCCGGTTATATTATAACCACAGGCATGGATCTCGCCGGAGTCGGCTTTATCCAGACCTCCTATTAGATTGAGAAGAGTACTCTTCCCGCTTCCCGATGTTCCCATGATGGAAATACTCTCCCCGGTTCTTACCTCAAGGTTTATATCCTTGAGCACTCTCAGTACCTCGGAACCGGAGATATACGATTTCTCAACGCCGCGCACCGATAGAATTGTATCATTCACTTCGAAGAACCTCTGCTGGTTTCGATCTGGCGGCCATGGATGATGCCCTGACAGCGGCCAGAAAAGTCAGAATCACTGCCGATGACAGAATATAAACAACATCAATGACCATAACCTGGGAGTTTTGAAAAAAGGCATCGACTGTCTGGTACCGCACTATATTCAATGAAGTATAAACAGTGCGATTCTGAATACTTCTGAAGAACTGGATTATTGTGTTAATATTTTCACCAATCAGTACTCCCAGAATACTGCCGGCAACTCCCCCGAGAATTCCTGTGATCAATCCATGCTGCAGGAATAGTATTCGAATACTCCACGGGGAAGCCCCTGTTGCTTTCAGTATGGAAAGGTCTTCGATTCGTTCTACAGCCATGCGTCTCAGAGAATGATCAATATTCACAGCAACCACAACAAATATCAGGGTCACAAGCAGAATCATCATAATCTTTTCATTCCTGAGGGCCCCGAAAAAGGAACTGTTTTTCTCTCTCCATGAGCTCAACTCCCCCGATAGAAGTATTTCATTTCTCCCAAGACGGCTCATTACCTGATCAACTCTTTCCGGACGGATGAGTTTCACACCCAGTTCCACTCTGGAATCATCAATAAGCACATCCATTGTATTCAATGAAACAAAAGCCATACTGCTCTCATAATTCTGGTACCTGCACTGGAAAATGCCGGTCACCTCAAGTTGAACTTCTTCAGTCGATACCCCGTTACTTGAAAGAGTGAGAACTGAAATCCTGTCTCCGGGGAATGCTCCAAGGTTGTAGGCCAGAATCTGCCCAAGAACAATTCCCTCACTCTCCACGTTGAATTCACCCTGAACAATTTCCAGGTAATGAGCCAGATTTTTGTCTTTTGTATAGGTATCGGGAGGTAAGCCCCTGATGAGGGCACCGGAGAGTTCGGATTGCTTTCCGCTGAGCATTGTTATACCCTCACGGAAAGGAGTCACAAAGATAACATCAGGGTCCTCACCGATTGTACTGATAACAGAATCGATATCGGCATCATCTCCATCAGGCATCCAGTGAATATGATAGGAACCAATTTCCAGTATACTGCTTATGAATCCCTGCTGGAGTCCATTCATAACTGCAAGAATCGTGTTAAGAGTTGCGACACCTGTGCATATAAGCAGTACTCCAAAGAGAAAAACAAACCGGCCGCGTCCACCCCGACGCCCTGTTATGAATCTCCAGGCAACAAAAAAAGTCCACCGCGATTTCATTCCTGCAGCTCACGTTCTCGAACAACCAAACCATACCGCAAAAACTCGTCCTTAATACGTCGACCATCCTTCCAGTACACACGTATGACGGCACTTCCATTCCTGAATATGGTTTCGATTTTTTCACCGGGAGAAATCCAGGCGGTATCCCTTGTTTTCAATCCGTTTTCATAATGAGTTTCCCGTTGTTTCTCTCCCTCCTCAGACCACTCATATTCTTTCAGCGAAACTCTTCCTTCCCCTCGTTCAACAACACTGCTCAAATTGGCATTGTCCCAGGTAAAGCTTCGAGTGAGCAGAAGAACATCTTCCTTCAAAATCTCTTCCTGTTCAAGATATCCCTGTGAATCATACTGACTGATACGAGTTGTATCCCCTTCATGAATAATGGACTGTAGAATCCTGCCGTCTTCTGTTCTTATAAAGGTTTGAGACTTCACAATTTCATCATCCCTGTACATAACCTGCTTGAGGGTCTGGGCAAATTCATTCATTTCAGTAATTGACCAATCATCTTCTGCTCCATACTTACTCCTCAGATTGGAACCATTGACATGGGTACGATACTGACTTTCTACATGGACCTCAGGTTTCTCAGAATCCTGATTGAATATGTAGGAAATTCGGTTGTTTCCATCTTCATCGTAGAAGTATTCCACTCTGGACAGTCGGCGGTTATCAGCATCCAACTCCTCCCATGCCTGCAGGACTCCATCAACTCGTGTCAGCACGATGGAAGACTGCACTTTATTATTATGGTAAAGAGTTTGAGTTTCCACGCCATCATTTCTTTCAACGGATATTTTCCAACCGGATTTCGGATTGTATCGAGAATCTATGGGCTCCCCGACATACCCTCCGGGACCGGAACTGTACCATTCCACTGCACCGAGGGCTGTACCTGTAACAAAAAAAGCAATGCCCAGGAGAAAACTATTCATCGGGCTGATCCAGGAGCTCTTTTAGGTATTGTTCAGGATCAAATGGGTGCAGATCATCCATTTTTTCCCCTCTTCCCAGGAAGGCTATGGGGAGCTGCAGATCCCTGCCAATTGCGGTGATAAGTCCTCCTCTGGCTGAGGAATCATACTTAGTCATGCAAATTGCATCGATACCGACCGTTTCATGGAAGACTTCCGCCTGTTTCATTCCATTCTGACCGGTCGTTGCATCAACAACAAGGACTTTCTTATAGGTATCATTCTCCCCCAATCTATCCTCAATGATTCGGTCAATCTTCTCTAACTCCCTGACCAAATTCACTTTGTTGTGCATACGGCCAGCTGTGTCCGCAAGAATAACACGATCACCCCGATTTTCTGCGGAGGTAAGGGCATCATAGATGACAGCAGCAGGATCAGAGCCATGATGCTGTTTGACGATTCGGGCCCCAACCCTGTCGGCCAGTATTTCCAACTGTTCGACAGCCGCAGCACGAAAGGTATCTCCTGCGGCCAATGTCACCGGACCAAGATCATTTTTTATAAACCGGTGAGCCATTTTCGCAATGGTTGTTGTCTTACCGACACCGTTTACTCCAAGTACCAGATACATGGAAAGACAGTTCTCAGGAGGATGGAGTTCTGTCGATATCAATGATGGTCTGATGATGTTTTTCAGCTCATCAACGCATTGAGTTTGTGACCAGTTCTGTGAGGATGACGTATATCTCCTGCGAAGTTCAGCAACCAGTGCTGCCGCGGTTGATATGCCAAGATCTGATTCTACAAGCAAATCTTCAAGGTCTTCGTAAAAGTCTTCCAGGCTGGATGAACTTCTTGAAAAAAGATCACGAATACGAAGGCCAATACTTTTTGAGGAAACAGATTTCTTTTTTTTCTTTCTACCAAACATTGGAATTCCATTGTAGTTAATTCGCTAAATCTTCAACAGATTTCAGATACTTTCCAAGGTTAACCAGTGTGAGGATAAGAAGTCCAGCATTGATTGCAGCACTGCCCCACATTACCCCGGTTGTGATCTGAGATGTGGCGTAAGAAGATTGTTTATCTGAAGAGTTGGTGCTTTTATTGTACTGATCCAATAGATTTTGATTCACTCCCATCAGTATCAAAGTGGGAGCAAGAGACAGGGAAAACCATGCCGCAGCACTGTCAAAACGACGCCTTGCCTTCTTCATCTCTTCTTTCGGATCAAGCAGTACTTCATCGAGAGGAATTGTAAGACGTTCGGTCTCTGGTGTCAGGGGAACTGTGCGATTCTTGAATCCCTCCTTTTCCAGTGTCAGAGGCATGATTCGATCCGGTTCAACAACGGGCAAAGGGGTTAAACCCAGCCACATGGCACCCAGGCGAACCGACGCCCCGGCTGGAATAGAACTTACCAGAACCTGGTTCACCTCAACAGCCTCCATTTCGATGAGGATGTCCAGATGCTGATCAGGTAGAAGTACGGTTTCCTGAATCACGGGCTTGTATCCATGAGCACTCACTTCAATACTGTACGTGCCGGGATCGAGAATTCCATCAACCCAGTATCCCACTCCCGCAAATTGATTATTCACACTGATGAATCCCACAGAAGGTTCTACCTTGACAGAAAGAGAGGACCAGGGTCTGCCCAACAGAATTCCACGAGCCCTGGAGGCTATTGCATCAGCGGTATCTTCAAGCTCAGTTCTTTCAATTGCACTTTCCCACAGAACTGATTTACCAGCTTCTGTCCACGCATAGGCCACAATACCATAGTAATCACCTGCCTGAACAATGCTTCCGGTAATCAAAGTATCTAATCCATGTTTTTTTCTGTAGATCTCGGGGATGGCTCCCTTCAAACTCCAGAAACGGCCGTTGTCTTCAGCAGGAGGAAATGAAATACTCAGCTTCTCCGGAACAATGATGCTTTTGGGCAGAAGACTTCGATTCTTCTTCAATGCCTGATGAGTTTCAAGGATTTTTTCCTTCTCCTGAGAAATTTTATCAGGGTTGATACTGAGTTCAAAGAGATAGTTATCAAGGTTCTTGTGAGAACTTTCAAGGGCTTTGAGGAGTTTCAACTCTTCACTGGCGATTACTTCCCGGGCCAGAGATAATCGCTCATTTTCTGTTAGATTGTGTTCGGGGATATCACTGAGTCCTTCATGTAAAAGTCTGCTCATCACTGTTGAAACAGATATAAGGGACAAATCGTCTTCGTCAACCTCGAATATGGCAATCCCGACATCCCATGATTCTTTATCTGAAGATAAATCATCCCCTGCCCTCACTTCCAGAGAAGAGAATACCAGGACAAGAATACACAGAATGAGTCCCTGTTTTTTTCCCGGCAGAACCTGAATCACTGGCGGAATCATTGAACCAGTCCACTGGACCAGCGAAGATAAGTATCAATGAATTGATCAATATCACCATCCAATACGGCCTGAATGTTACCTGTTTCATAGCGGGTTCTCAGGTCTTTTACCATGGTATAGGGGTGAAAAACATAGGAGCGAATCTGGCTCCCCCAGCCAATATCTTTTTTCTCAGCCGCATTGGATGCTCGTTTTTCACTCTGTTTCTGGCGATAAAACTCGTAAAGACGGGATTTCAGAACTTTCAAAGCTGTTCCTCGATTTTTCAGTTGACTTCTTTCATTCTGGCACTGCACAACTATGCCGGTTTCCAGATGAGTCATTCGGACAGCACTTGAAGTTTTATTGACATGCTGACCACCGGCTCCGGAAGCCCTGTAAGTATCGACTCGAATTTGCTCTGGTTTCACCTGTATCTCAATATCATCTTCAAATACAGGAGAGACATAAACAGAGGCAAAAGTTGTATGTCTTCTATTGGCCGAATCAAATGGGCTTATCCGAACAAGACGATGTATGCCTCCCTCTCCTTTTAGAAACCCATGAGCATAGTCACCATCCACCTGAAAATCAACAGATTTTACTCCACCTTCCGCATCCTGAATATCCAGCAATGTCAGTGAAAAGCCACGCCGCTCTATCCAGCGGGCATACATTCTGTACAGCATGGATGCCCAGTCACAGGATTCAGTGCCGCCAGCACCAGAATGTATCGTAACGAAGGCTGATGCGGAATCAGTTTTTTCACTGAACAATTCCAGAATACTCAGATCATCATAAGCCAATGACACAGATTCAATGGCCTCAAGAATTTCCTTTTCCATATCTTCATTCCCGGCCTCAACCGCCAGGTCGTAAAGAGCTATTGTATCTTCAAGTTCAGTAATGAGTTCATCCCATGGTTCATAGCGAGTTTTCAACTTTTTCAGCTCCGCCATTGTTTTCTCGGCAGACTCCCGGTTGGTCCAGAAATCGGAATCTGCTGATAGTAATTCAAGGCGTCTGGCTTCTTCTTTAAGCTTCAAAGAGTCAAAGATGACTCCAGGTTTCGCGAATATCATTTTCAAGTTTTTTTAGCAATGGGTTCAAATCATTCAGCATGTTTCAAGTACTCCTTATGTTGTTTTTCTATTTCCTTTTATCTGTGAGATCATTTAATTCACTCCATGCCTTCTCCTGCTGCTCTCGAGTAAGAATCTTTCCCTGTCGGGGAATTTTTTGATTTCTCTGCTTATTCCCGTTTCTGCCTGTAATCACTTCCTCCCGCTTCATAGTCTTCTTCACCGATGCAGGTTTTCGGGTTTTCCTGGCTGTCCTGGTTTTGACCGGTTTTCTGGCTTTCCTGGGTGTTTTTTTCTCTTCCTGAATCACTTCCCGCTCTGAATCCTGATTCAATGGGCTATACCGATTCAGGTAGTTTTCATATTGACCAGAGACTCTCATGAGGAATCGACGGATTAAGGACAGCTGTGAAAATGTTTGTTCAAATATCTGTGATAGATGGAGATTGAATAAATCATCGATTTCTTTGAATTTCACACTTCCCGGGACGAAGTACTTATCCAGCACACTTCTCAGCCGCTGCATTTCAGTATTCTTCAAGACCTTGGTACCATAGTGTATTATCCCGTCAGCAACCAGACGCGGGGATGAATACAGAGAATTCATAACTTGATAGTTTTCAGCTATCCTCTGCTTAACTTCTGTCCTGAATACCCTCAGGGTTGAGAATACTGAGGCTTTCTTCCTGTTATTCGATCTCAGGACCAGAGAGAACTGCTTTAAATAGTATTTACGGAGTTCAGAAGAGACGACATCATGTTCAGTCTTAAACAACAAATACACGTTGTCACGGTAGATATATTTATTATCAAGTAAGATTACAGCAGGAAGACCAGATTTCGTGTTGGATTTCAGGAATCTCTCATCGAAGACCTGTCTTATATCTTCCCATTTCTCTTCATACGGCTTGAACAGATCATTGAAATCCTTACGTTCGACAAGAAAACCATCCTTTTTAGCTATGGAGAGTAGAAGTTTTTTCATGACGCTGAGTTTTTCCTCTTCATCTTTCCGCATCGACTCCATTTCCGTCATTTGATTTTCTGTGAATGCTCTGATAATCCTTGCCGATCGAAACAACTCTATTGAAGTAGTAATCTTCTCTTCAGCCAGTCGTGTCCGATTTTCGATTAAGGTGTTCGTGAGCCGATTCCAGAAATCATGTTCGTCCCTGGCAATAGACTGTTTAAACGCTGTTTCCAGTACACCCATCATTCGCGAAACAGCAGACTGTAGACTTGAATCCTTCTGAATTGTCTGACGAATCCTGACTCTGGAAACATCCATCATAACTGGAAGAGATGCCGGTGTAATAATAATACTGCAATTCTTGCCGGTATCAATCTTGAAGATTACAACACTGTTTTTATACGTATTCACAAGATCCGTTGTGATATCGGTAAGAGGCAGCTGCTGCAGGAGTTCGACTGGAAGTTTGTGTTTTTTACCAAAGTCCTCAACAGTCGGGAATGGCTCGGCACCTGACAGCTTGATGTTTTTCCAGGTGTTTTCAATAAGCCAGTACCAGAATCGGGGAGAATTTACCCCGGTCAGTATGACTCGAGAATTCTCCAGTCTCCCATTACTGATACTCTTCTCCAATATCCCGCATCTGCCTGCCTGTAGAAATTCCATAAGAGATTCAAGGGTCTCAGCAACCGATGGAACCTTTCCTTCCAGTAAGGAAACCAGCTTCTTAAAAGATATTTCCGGCTCCAGCAAATCACAGATTTCAGAGAAGAGGATTCTTGGGTGATCGGCAATCGTTCCAAGCTGAAACAAGAAGCCATCTCTGTCTTTCGGATCCATCTGAAGGTAGGAAGGGGTTTCGGGCTGGTTGAGTATGAGTGCATTATCACTTATTTGATCGGCCATTATCCCTCCTATGCCTGTTTCGAGACCTGAAGTGAGGTATGAAGTGAATGAGAGTTCTCAATAATACCATAACTCCGAGAAAAAAAAGGACTGAAACCAGGGCCTTCATTATGATTCAGTATACGCAATTAGAAGGGCTTTGGCAACGAAATTTTCCAGCACCGATGACTGTGCGATTGCAGAACGAAATCCGGATGCAGGGTTTCTCTGGTAATATCGACAACATGGTAATCTTTCCCTATTGAAGAATCCAATACGAACTTCCTCAAATTCACAGAAAAAAGAACCGACCCGGAAGGATTAAGGCGGGATGCGGCCAGCCTGATGATCTCAGAATGATGCCTTTGAACTGACCAGTCTTCCCGGCCGGCTCCAGTGGAGTACGAGGGAGGATCTATAAGTATCAAATCAAATTTGTCCAGAGGCCTCCTCAGCCAGGACAATGCATCAGAACAGACCAGCTTATGCCTGTCACCTGCAACCCTGTTAAGCTTAAGATTGTCATGGCACCAGTCAAGATAGGTGTTGGAAACATCGACACTGACTGTAGAAACAGCTCCTCCCAGGGCTGCCATGACGGTAAATGTACCCGTATATGAGAATAGATTGAGGAATTTTCCATGCCCAATCGTCCTCCTGACAAGTTCTCTGGTTGGCCTGTGGTCAAGAAAAATGCCCGTATCCAGATAATCAGTCAGATTGACAAAGAACCGTGCCTGATTCTCATTGACGATGATACGATTGCCTTTATTCCTATGGCTGGACCGTACACCTCTTCTCCAGGTCTTAAGAAAAATATCCGCATCGCTGCAGCCGGTAAGCTCTTTTAGAACACTCAGAAAGGTTTCCATACGCAGTTGGGACGTTTTCCCTGGAATTCCATCGGGTGCGGCAAACTCCTGAACATGAAACCAGCGATTCTCATAGCAATCCACGGCTATATTGTATTCAGGTATATTGGAATCCCATATTCTATAGCAGGTTATACCGCTTTTATCAGCCCATTTCTTCAATGCCCCAATGCTTCGCTGCAGAGCTGTTCGCAGTGCAGCTTCTTTGGAGTCTATGACTGGTTTGCTGCGGACAGTGGTTTTCTTCTCTCTTTTTACGGGTATGGATTGTTTTTTCGAAGCAAATTTATCGTAAACACCCAGCACCAGATCCATGCCGCCGCTGACTGTCGGACAGTATTTACTGGGTTTCAGACAGCTTGAGGATGCTGTTTTCCGGTCCGGTGCCAGAAGTGCCAGATGCCAGTCCGTGTCCATGGTACGAAACAATTCTCCGATAGACGCATAAATAGGTGATGGGTCCGAATTGTCACGATGCCCGTAAGGAGGGTCGGCACAGATGAGTCCATTTCTGGTGTTCGGCCAGAAATCTGGTCTTCCCTTTCTTACATCGTGGGTTTGCAGACGTATCAGAGATCCCAGTCCAGTACGCCGAAGATTGTTGCCGGAGACTCTGATGGCATGGGGATCAATATCGAAACCCATAATCATGGGCAGGTGTTCCAGGGCGTTGCCAAATTGGATCTGGGCTCTGGTCAATATGTTTCGCCACAATGCTTCATCGTGATTTTTGAAGTATGAGAATCCCCAGTTTTTGCGATGGATGCCCGGAGCGGCATCAGCAGCAATCATGGCGGCTTCAGCGAGAAGAGTACCGCTGCCGCAGACCGGGTCAACAAAAGAGCCGCCGTCATCAGCTATTTCCTTCCATTCGGCCATAGCCAGAATTGCTGCAGCGGTTGTTTCTCTCAGAGCTGTATCTGATTGTTCCAGACGATATCCGCGCTCATGTAATGGGGGGCCGCTCCAGTTCAGATAGATGACAGCTTCATATCCATCCCAGCGGGCCTCGACACGTACATCAGGATTCCGTTTATCGACAAAGGGCCTTGTGCCGCATTTCTTCACGAACCGATCGGCTATGGCATCTTTGAGTCTCAATACTGAGAATCGAGGATCATGCTGCCTGGGGACTCCGGTAACACGGCATGCAATACTGACTGAGGGCAGGAATTTCTCCTCCCAGGGGATGTCTGCGGCAATCCAATAGAGCTCATCGGCGGTTTTAGCCCTGCCCCTGCCCATCTCCAGCAGAAGACGTGATGCTGTCCGCAGGGACAGTGAGGATTCATAGGCAATCGGCAGGTCGGCATCAAATCCAACTCCATGGGAACCGGACTGCAATCCTCCTGCTCTCAGTTCCCTCAACTCTCTGTACAGGTATTTTTCAGCTCCCGGAGGGCAGGGGGCAAAGAATCTCAATCACTTCTCCAGATAGAATTCCACCCGTCTGTTACGCCATCTTTCTTCAACATCTCCGTGAGGTACGATTGGTTTGCTTCCTCCGATCCCAATTGCGGTAAGACGATTGGATATTATTCCCCGATTTGATAATTCTCTGACAACAGTCTCAGCACGATTTTTTGACAATGGAACCAAAATACTGTCCTGTTCCCTCTTTGCGGCTGCTGGATTGTCCCACTTCAAACTGACAGCATGTCCCTCAACAATGATTCTGTATCGTCCATATTTCTTCATGATTTCCGCCAGTCTGTCGAGGACCTTAATATTCTTCCTTCCCTCATCTCCCGTGATAGTTAACCGGGGTGAGCTGGGCTGGAAGGTCATGTTATTTATACGAATCTTCAGCCTGTTCCCTTCCCGTACAACCAGAACATCCACAGGAATAAATCCCTCGCTGCTGGCTGTATGACCCAGAATATCGGTGACTTCAAAGGTATATGGATAATCTTCGGCCGATTCGACCAATTCCCCCTTGCCGCTGCGGCCATCCCATATTATACGTTCCGAAGGTCTGCCGCGGCCGGAGAAACTTATGTAATTCCTTTTACGGGGATCCAGTATATTGAAACTCCACTCGCTGATGCGTGAACTGTCTTCCACCAGAAAACCAATGACAACCTCATCGTCAACATTGTCATCATCAGGGCTGAATGGCTGTGGATTGATTGTAACTTCCAGATGAGGAGGAGAGCCATCCGATACAAAGGCCCGGGACTCAGCTCGAGGTTTTGTGCCCTTTGCATAGTGAACAGTGAGAACACCCTTGAAAACTCCCTCAACTGGTTTTCCCCGGGCATCAGTGCCGTCCCATTCAAATCGGCCCGGTACTGCATCCTCACCCGATTGGGAAACAATTGTCTGTTCTTCAGCGTCTTCAATAGAAAAGACCCATGAATCTATGCCTGCCGTGTTTGGAACAACGGATACAAAGGACTGAAATTTCTCCTCATCCGTTTCTCCGGCTTTGACGTAACCTTCCTTTGCAGTGAGATATACCGGTGTCGGTTTCGTATCAATCTGTAAGTTTTCAATCCTTCGAGTGGTTTCATTACCCGCCCTGTCAGTTCCTGTTATAACATAGCTGTAAACTCCATCAGGCAGAGAATTACCGGATACATCTGTTCCATCCCAATCAATTGATTTCAGGGAATCTGACCACAGCCAGGAACGGACGGTTTCTCCTTTTTCATCACGGAGGTAGGCTTCAAATCTCTCTTCCTCTGAAGACTGCTGCAGGATTTCAAGCACATCCTTTTCCCCATCTCCATCCGGACTGAACAGTGGGTCCCTGACAGACACCTCAATGAATGGCGACTCAGTATCAACAGTCAGACTGCCTGTACTTGCAGAAGCTGATGTACCTTTGACATAGTTGACTGTCAGGTTTCCTGTGTAGTCACCATCATCCACACGGGTTCCCGAACGGCTGCGGCCATTCCATATCTGTTGATCCGGTAATGCTCCTTCACCAGTCCAGTTCATGACTGTGTTGCCCCTGGAATCGACAATACTGAGATTCCAGCCTGCTACTGGTGAATCGTCCTGAGCCGAAAGGAAGAAGCTCACCTCATCCTTCTGGCCATTACCTGTTGGACCAAATACATCCAGAGAAGCCGTGAGGGATGCCTTAACGGATCGAGTATCCACTTTGACCGATACAGGAGAAGACTGACCGGTATTACCGGCTTCATCCGTTGAAAATAGAACATAGGTGTATTCGCCATCGGCAACTAAACGGCCTGTTGAACTGCGTCCATCCCAGACCAGAGATGTATCAGCCACTTCAATCCATGACCATTCGTTCACGATATCACCCTGGCTGTTTCGAATGGTTCCCTTCCATGTTTTCTCCGGCGAAGAATCCTGTTTAAATGTAACACGATCTCTATGACTTCCTTCTTGAGGAGAAAACACGTTCCAATTGGCCCTGACACTTGCCTGGGGCGGAGTTCTATCGATTACAAACCCTGGTGAACTTGTCTCTGAGATGTAGCCGTTATCATACTCAAGTCTCAGACGTCCGAAGTACTCGCCTTCCTCTAAAGGCTGTCGGGCATTATTCATGCCATCCAGTCTGAGTTCTTCTGGAATTGGACTGGAGCCAGTCCTGGTCCATGAGCGGTCAGATTCACCGTTCACCCCGACAATGTCCACACTCCAGTCAACTATGCCTGAAATCAGAGAGACTTCAGGAGTCAGAGTCAGGGTGGAGAAGCGGCTTGCAGTTCCCGGAGAAAAAACTGCCCTATCTATGGATAAACCAATCTCCGGCCTTTTTGTGTCAATAATGATCCCTTCGATGGATCCCATTGTTGCATTACCGGCTTCATCGGTTGATTGCACGATATAACGGTAAACACCGTCCAGAATTGCAGAACCCTCATCACTCCTGCCATCCCAATCCAGAACTTCCGGAGAGGAGCCAGACCATGTCCAGGTTCTCACTGAATTCCCAGCAGCATCCTGGAATTCAGCTTCCCAGCGATACTCCTGGCTGCCCTCCTGTTGAACAGGAAAGGAATCCTTCAAACCATCTCCATCAGGCGAAAAGATCAGATCCAGACCTTCAACGACTTGAAGTTTAAGTTCCGGAGCCGCTGTGTCCAGAACGATTGGAATTGATTCGGACAATGCTGAGTTATTATTGTCATCACTGAATTGAAGAGAAACTGCATACTGCCCATCTGCAGCGGTGGTGCCGGCATCTGTAATACCATCCCATCTTAAAACCTCCGGCAGCGGAATGCCTGTTCTGGGGGCAATAAGTCTTGTCCAGAGATTCTGAACCGACTCATTCTCGGGTCTTTCTTCCTTATTCACAAATGTGCGGACAGGATTGCCCCCCGAATCAACAATCTGCCATTTATACGTGGTTATAAAACGTTCATCTTTCACCTTATATGGAAGAATGAGTTCATCCTGAACTCCATCATAGTTGGGGGAAACATACTGAATCTCGTCACTCTCCATGGTTATCACCGGAGGATTCGTATCCTTTACACCGAATGGAAGCATCACACCGCCGCCAAATCCCCATATTCCTGCATAAAGAGGTGATGCAGCAGCTTGAATATCAAGTTCAGAAGTTTGAATCTTCCTCTCCTTGCCTGCTTTTCCAAGAGCAAAATTCAGACCAAATGTGACCGATGGAATGAGTGTATTCAATGAGCCGGAGATTGCATCCCGAATCGTCAGCGAAGAAGATACTGAAAATCTGGCTGACTGGCCCAAATAGAGGTCACCTGCGACACCTAACCAGAGATCGGTTACAGAGGGAAGACGCAGGTCGGTGCGCACGGCCAATCTTGTCTTCTCACCATTAAGAAGGTCTAATGCAAAACCGACGGCAGGCGTAATATTGCCCGGTATTGCATTGAAATATCCCCGGGATGAACTGCCAAAACGGTAGCCTACACCTGTAATGCTTCCGCCCCAGGAGAAATTCTTCAATCCCCATATATCGTCTGGAATGTGCAGGAATCCAACATTCAAAGCGGCACCGCCTTGAATAGTACCGTCAAGTTGACCAAGATCTCCCACCAGGCCAATCCCGAACCATAAATCTGAGTAGATGGCCTTGGAAAAGGCGGCACTGAGGTAGGCTGACGTACCCAGATCCATTTCAGTTTCTTCATAGGCCTTTGTATCCAGAAAACCCATCGTTGTGCTTATCACACCACGACGGACAGGGATGGAAATTCCTATATTGGCAGAATGACCCATTCCCTTCACAGTATCCAACCCCTGAAGGTTGATGTAATTGAGATCCAGGACTGTTCGCTGAAATCCCGCAGCGACCGCCGGGTTTAGAAGTATTCCATGCTGCGTTTCTGTCCGGGTAATATGGGCCCCACCACCAAGGTAGAATGGGGATAGTAAACGGTACCGAAGCTCACCAGCTGATGGAGGCGGTGATTGACCGGCAGCCAATACTGAGAATACTACTGTGATAACGAGAAATAAAGTTATGTGTTTCATATAATTATCCTCAAAGGAAGGGGATTACAGTTTCAATACGTGCTTGATTGACTCAAGGTTTAATCGAAATGAAGAACCTCGGCCTTCCAAGAATCCATGAACTTCCAGCAGATGAATTGAAAGATCTGTGTAGAATACTTTTTCTCCAGTATCCTTACGTTCAATAGTGACATTTATCTTCCTGGAAATTGAATCTTCCCAGGGGCAGGCAAGATGTCCCCTTGCCTCATCAGTCTTAACCAGCCATTCTTCTTCAACTGTTATTGGTTCTCCCAATCCCTTCCGTCCTTCTTCCATGAAGTGTTGAAGTTTTTTACTGATCTCCACTCTGTCCAGTCCCAGCCGCTGCAGAATCTGTGCATCCTCATCAATGATGGTGGAAAGGTTCCGCTTATCGGGGCCAAGAAAGCCTTCCGCTGTGATCACACCTGCCGCCATGTTGGATTGGGCCTTGATCAATTCCTGTGTCATTTTCATATTTGCCCCCCCTATGCAAACTTATCATAGTATATATTGTCCTGGATGATACCATTATCATTCATTACTCGATTACAGGCATCAATCATACCAGGGCTGCCGCAAAGATAGCCCTCCAGTTTCTTTCCTTCTGAATCTATATGATCTTTGAGATAGGTATCAAGAACTTCCGTGATCAGGCCTGTTGGACCATCCCAGCCATCCCCCTCTTCCGGTTCAGAGAGGGCCGGAACAAAGTGATAATTTGGGAGTTTACTTTCCAGTTCCTTCATCTCATCAAGATAGAACATATCTCTGGTTGTTCTGGCTCCAAAGAAATACCAGACTTCACGATTTGTCTCTCCTTTTTCAACCATATCGTACAGCATGGATTTAAAAGGAGCCATACCGGATCCTCCGGCAATGCAAAGCATGACAGAATCTCCTTCTGTACGTTTGAAGTCACCAAATGGACCGACGAGCTGCATTCCCTGCCCTTCCTGGAGGAACTCATGAACATAGGTCGTGGCAATTCCGCCAGGTACCAGCCGGACAAGAACTTCAATTTTAGTAGTGGTGGAGGGACAGGATGACATGGAATACGCCCGTTGAGTGGTTCCTTTTATTTTATTGTAGGGAGGAATGACCAACTGAACATATTTGCCGGATTCAAATTCCACTGTTTCGCCGTTCAAGTCAAAAAGGACTTCCTTTATATCATAGGTAACATCTTTGATTGAAAGCACCGTGGCATCAAACTGTTTGACATTGAATAAATCCTCATCGATTTCAATGCCCATGTTGTCCTTTACCTTGATTTGACAGGCCAGTCGAACGTTCTCTTTCTGTTCTTCAAGCGTAAGATATGGTGTTTCAGTAGGCAGATACGGGCCAATATCTGTTACAACCCTGCATTTACAGGCCCCGCAGCTTCCCCTGCCCCCGCAGGCTGAGGGCAGATAGAGTCCTTCGGCAGAAAGTGTGATTAGAAGCGGGGCACCGCCCTTGACCGTCATATCCTTCCTGCCGCCGTTGATATCAATATTGACATCGCCGTAATTGTTTGCAACCAGATCAACAACTGTAATGAGGGCGGCCATGACACCGGCAATAGCGCCAATAGCCAGGGGTGCAATTAAATAGCTCATAAGTCCTCCCTATTGTACGTTAAGCATTCCGCTGAAACCAACAAAAGCCAGAGCCATGAATCCGATAGTGATCAGTGTCAGACCCGGGCCCACCAAACCGGATGGAACCGGAGCCCGGGCCACCTTTTTCTGAATGGCCGCCAGGGCCAGTATGGCCAGCCACCACCCCAAACCGGAACCCAGTCCGAATGTAAGGGTTTGCAGAAAATCATAGTTCCGGATCTGCATGAACAAGGCCACTCCCAGTATAGCACAGTTCACTGTAATGAGGGGGAGAAATATACCCAGACTCATATATAATGCGGGACTTACCCTGTCTATAACCATCTCCAGCATCTGCACAGTGGCGGCAATGATCACTATGAATATTATGTAGCGGTACACCATGAGATCCAGGGGGATCAGAATGTATTTCATGACGGTCCAGTTAATGGCAGCCGTAATGGTGAGGACCACTGTTACGGCCAGGCCCAGTCCGTTTGAAGATTTCATGTCCTTGCTGATGGATATGAAGGAACACATCCCCAAGAAATTGCTAAGGAGAATATTGCCGGTAAAAACCGAAGCAAACAATATAACCAGAGGATTAATCTGTGGAGCCATTACGCATTTTCCTTTTTAAGCATGATAGTTTTTGCAGCCCAGATGAGGCTTCCCAGGAGGAAGAAGGCACTTGGCGGCATTACCATAATCGTCCAGGTGGTAAAACCCTCACCAAAAATTGGAAATCCAAGAAGGGATCCAGCTCCCAGAATCTCCCTGACAATGGCAATGATGATAAGAACGGCCATGTATCCCACACCGCTTGTAATGCCATCCCAAAGGGCTTCCAGAGGAGGATTGGCCTGAGCAAAGGCCTCTGCCCGTCCCATGATTATACAATTAGTAATAATGAGACCAACATAGGGGCCCAGGGCCTTGGAAATCTCAGGAAGGAAGGCTCTGATCACAATGTCAACAATTATAACGTAGAATGCGATGATGATTGTTTGAACAATCATACGCACTTTGCGGGGTATGAGGCTCTTCATCAGTGAAACCGTTGTGTTGGACAGTCCTGTAACAAAAATCACAGCCGCTGTCATGATCAATGTGTTGGCCAGATTGTTGGTGACAGCCAGTGTGGAACAGATTCCCAGAATCTGGACAAAGATGGGATTATCCGTCCAGAGATTCTTCGTCAGAATAACAGCCGGGGTATCAGTACTCATTATCGAGCCTCCCGAAGCTTGGCAATTTCATTATTAATGATGACCTCCATGGCGGCACTTGTAAGGGATGCACCTGTCACTCCATCCACCACTGCATTGTCGGGATTAGAATCCGATCCTCCCTCACCCTTTCTGATTGAGATCCCATCGGACTGGATCTTCTCATGTCGAAACTGATCTTTGAACCAGTCCTCTTCAATACGCCCGCCAAGGCCGGGAGTTTCGGCATGACTCATGATGTCCAGACCAATGATTCGCTCAACAGAAGCATCAGAAGCCAGAACCCCGGTAACGGTTCCCCACAATCCCTGGCCGCTGAACTGCTTGATCAGAATCTCCTTTCCCTCGATGGAAGCCTTTATAACGGAATCACCATCAACAGTACCAAAGAGACTGTTGAACGTACTCAATGTTTTTTCGTTGTCATCTTCAGTCAGACCAGCAGCACTCAGAAATGCCTGAGCTTTAACCAGTTCTCGATTCTGAGCCACCCTGGCGGCAGTGGCATTGTCAGCCAGGGCGATAATAAAAACAAATATAAAGGCGACAAAGAAGGTGAATACAACGACGTAAAGAAAGGATTCCTTGTTCATGAAGCACCTCCTGATTCCCTGACAGGTTTCGACACTGTTTTTTTCTTCTTCACGGCGGCAGGGAACCACTCGTCCAGTAAGCTTGCAAAGGTGTTCCCAATAAGGAGTCCAAAACTCACCCCCTCGGGAAAGAGGGAGAAAATCCTGATTGCGGCCGATACGCCGCCGATCAAAAAGCCATAGGCCCATTGGGAACCAGGATTCTTGGGTGCGGTTACAGGGTCGGTCACCATGAAAACTGCTATGTAAAGAAAACTCCCTGAAAAGATGGATTCTAGAGGTGGAAAGGGGTTTATACTCCCGGCAGGTTTAACGCCAATGGCCCACAGAGCCGTTGTAACAGCCACAAAACTCAGAAATGTGGAAATAATAATTTTCCAACTGGCTGTTTTGGTTGCTATAAGATAAACAGCCGCAGCAATGATCAGAATGGCAGCACTTTCGCCCAATGCTCCGATTCGAAAGCCAGTCACAAGGTCGATGAGATCCGGTGTAAAGCCCTCCTTCAGATCCATCAACGGCGTCGCCGCTGTGGCCGTATCAATGGAGGTATCCAGACCAAAGTTCCACGCCATACCGGGTTTCCAGGGTTCAAGGAAACTGCGCTGCATGCCATTGGGAAAAGAAACATACACAAACAGCCGACCGGCAATGGCCGGGTTGAAAATATTCCGGCCGAATCCGCCATAGATGTTCTTGGCAAAAATCACACCGAATACGATGCCCACAGCGGCTATCCACAATGGAACCGCCGGCGGCATTGACAGAGCGTACAGGGAACAGGTAACGAGTACCGCTTCACTGACTTTTTTACCCCTGGGTTTGGTGAACACATATTCCGCTAAAATACCAAATACGAATACAACACACGTAATCGTTAAACTTCGCCACCCATACAGTAGAATGGAAAACATGAATATCGGAACAAGAGAGTATACAACTCTCCTCATCATCAATTGTTTCTGGAACATTCCTGCCCACCTCTAATGCAAATTTCAATGTAAAGGACAAACACTTCATAAACTATCATCTATTTCGAAATATTTGCCTAGGGTCATGTTCAAGTTTAGGGAATTATTATAGTGTTGGCACTGTATATTATGGCCAGTGGAGAATGCTATGCTGAGAAAAGCTGTTGTTGCTGATATTGGACAGACCGATGTCTGGTTATTGATGCTGGATGAGGTAGAAAAAGCTCATGAAGAAGCCTGTCATCAAGATGTCGGCTGTGGTTCATCAGGCTGTGGATGCCGTGTAAGCGGCAGGCGGTTCAGGGCAGCTAAACCAGCAGATTTTGCGATAAAACCTGGTGATACCGTAGAAGTTTCCTCTCCGGCAGGTCTGGGAGCTTCATTGCTTATACTGGGAATTCCAGTTGTCGGAGCAACGGCTGTCTGGTTTGTTATTACCAGGTTCTTCCCCAATGCTGCGGAAGGCTTTACCGCCCTCGGAGCCTTTCTTGGTGCCATTATTGCCGGCGGACTGGCATTCATCCCCGGCAGCCGAAGGGGAAGGAAACGTCTGCCGGAGATTGTCGCCACTGTGGAATCAGGGTCGACTCCGTGAAGAATAGATTTTTGACAATCCTGATTCTCCCTGCTATTCTGGCCGCAGCCGTCAGCACCGCATGGACACAGTCGGTCAACTCAATTCTCCGCCAGGCCGTTGAACTCACAGGAACTCCCTACCGAAGTGGGGGGATGAATCCCGGAGGCTTCGACTGTTCCGGATTCGTTGTCTATCTTTACAGACCGGCCTTACCCGATATACCGCGAATATCAAAACATATCGCCGGCATCGGGAAGAGTGTTGCAGCCAGGCAATGGCGGCCAGGCGACCTTCTATTCTATGCGACCGGTGCCGATCCAGACCAGATCAATCACGTTGCGATATGGTACAGCGAGAATCAAATCATCCATAGTATTTCCGGCGGCCCGGAGACAGGCGTTGTGATAACTCCGGCTGACAGCCGTTATTGGAAGAACCGCTATGTTCTGGCCAGACGGGTGCTGCCCCTGGAAGAAGTGATTGATGAACTGCCGCTTCCAGAACCAGTAGAATCGACTGAATCCCCAAAAGAGATGCCGCCTCCAACTCATCGGGAGAAATCCCCATGGGACGATTTCGATGGCATTCTTCGCGGTGATTTTGATGCCTGGAAGAAAGCCGATGACGCAGCATTCGAAGCGTTTAAAAAGAAGAATGGGTGATTTATGCAGATTCCCCGAGTTCCTGCCTGAACAGTATAATCAGTTCCACTCTTCCGGACATACGGCCAGAGACCATACACCCGATTTATCATGCCATCGTGCAATAACTGCAAACCCCCGAATACTTCCGAATCCTTTGCCATAGGCTGCCGAAGAAGTTTCCGTGCGCGACCAGGTCGCAGATGATCGAGTTCTTTCAATCGCCAGAGAGCTGTTTTCCCCATGAATCCTGAGAATCATCGCGGCCAGGGCTGCTTCATCAGCTCTTCTAATCGTCCTGATCAGCGTGCTCTGCTCAGCTCCCAGTCCCACAGCGATCACCCACCCCGGGATTACCGGGGGCCTGTTTATCCATGAAGGCCTGCCTCCCACGTAGTCGGGCTGCCAGTTCAGGCGGGGGATATCCGGTTTTTCCAGCTCAAACTTCACCCATGTTCCCTCTTCAGTCACCCATATCTCTCTGGCTCTCATGTTTTCGATGGCCAGATCCATGGCCTCACCATCATAGTAGGCCCGGGTTCTCTCTGCAAAATTCGCCCCCTGCTGATTGCTTATCATGAAATCCTGGCTGGATCCCCAGAACTCCGAGAATACACCGGCCTGGAGTGCGGCATTTTCAAGTGCCAGCAATTTCTCCTCCTCCCTGTTGGAACGACGGGGACCAGCCGCCACAAAGAAAAGAGAATCACCGGAGAACCTGCTGTCCCAGAGCCAGGGAGGAATGCCGTCTTCTGTTACTTCAGCCTGGACAGGATTAGATTTCTCGGGCGTTTTCTCAAGGGTAATGCAGGAGGCAATCGTTGTGATTAAGACTGCTGCCGCAATGATGCATGGAGTCTGTTTCCTTAAATTTTGATCTTCCGAATACAATGTCTGCAAGCAGAAGGACTTCAGGAATTTCACTGCTTCATAATCCTGTTCAAGCTCTCAAAATCCTTGAGAAGCAGGGCATTTTGAGGAAGTATTGACAGTCCTTCCAGAATATACGCACGAGCCTGATCAAATTCCTTTT
The DNA here is from genome assembly GCA_965224705.1 of Spirochaetaceae bacterium. Lineage (GTDB taxonomy): Bacteria > Spirochaetota > Spirochaetia > DSM-2461 > DSM-2461 > UBA2779. Next base: position 58,236 of record OZ245056.1, read on the forward strand.
TTCGATATGACCGGACAAACTGGTTATGAAATGCGGCCGCTGTACTCTGTTCAAAGGAATCCAGCATCCTCTTCCATTGGGGAATTCCTGCCAGTTCAGGAGGGGCATTTCTCAGGAATTTCAATCCTTCAATCCAGTTTTTTCCTGCTGACAGTCTGTTTGCTTCCGTAGACCAGATGTAAAGCGATAATTCAGACCACCTGTCCAATGTGATAATGCCATCATTCAACGCTGAATCAACGGAAGCCGCAGCTTCAGAGAAGGGACTGTTTTTGATTTCATCCTCCAGAATCCACTTTCTAACTTCATTGTACTTCTCTTTAACGTACGAAGGCGGCAGCAGGGCCGTGAATCTACTATCCTCAATGAAATTCAGCGCATCATCAAATTCATGGGCTCTTCCATGGCGTGTCAGTTGATTACTGAAGAGAATTTTCGCACTCTTCTCCAACCCATGCCCGGCACCCAGCAGCCGGGCCGCTTTGCTCAGCATGACCAGAGCTTCTTCGTTATTGTTGTGATTATCGCTTTCCGCAGCAGCATTGTTGAGAGACTGTATGAAATCCTCCCGGGCAGTATCAGTTCCGGACAGAGTCCACTGATCCAGTGCCAGGCCAACGGCCGGCTGCCAGTTATTCGATTGATGGAGGAAGGCTATGCGATTCTGAAAGATGAGGGAGATGAGTTCTTTATGATTTATATCTCTCCGTTGTTTATAGTTACTTGGAGGGACATAGGCAAACCCTATCCGACCTTCAACCAGATCCAGTATCTCCTGCCTGGAACCGGGATCAAAGCCGTAGTAATTGGTTGTTTCCACATCAATACCATTTCCAATATTGGGAAGCCTACAGAAAGCATGATCCCTGGTGACGACTCCCCTGATTTCAAGACCGATGGAACGGGTAAGGATCAGGTAAAAGACGGCTGAGGATACACAGTTATATTCACCGGTATCCAGAAGGATATCCATGCGTGTCTGAGTCTCTACATAACGAGTAAGGTAATTATCATGCATCCATTTAAGAAGCGCCTCGCTATCGGCCATATCATTGCCGGTTGCTGTTGCTGCTGCTTTGCGGGAAATATCCAGATACCGGCCCGTATATCCTTCAATACGGTCACTCTCAACTCCAGAAGCGATGAGGGAAGACTGGATCAATGCTTTGACGGAAAGTGGTTCCGGCATTGCGGAAAAGGAGACTATTTCCCTGGTAGGTACAAGGCGAACCTCTCCAGAAACCATGCCGGGAACGAATGCCAGAGTGAGCAGGAGGATGTATCCAGATGTATTTCTGAACGAGAGATTTTCGCCCATCCGGGTGCAGCGCGCAGCCAGACCGCATGAACATTGTAACAGCGCCGCAACGGTAAAGAGGATTGAGTCAGGAACTGAGCGTAAACTGTTTTTTTCAGGGGTGCCCCTGGGCATATTACTGGCAACAGTCAGAGTCATGATATATATTGTATTCTTTGTTGAGAAGGAGAGCAATATGTCCCCGGATTATGATATTGTGGTAATCGGCAGCGGACCGGCCGGTATGACAGCGGCTCAGTACGCAGCAAGGGCCAATCTTGACGTTCTTGTTATTGAGGAAATGGCTCCCGGCGGGGCCATGCTGCTCATCAACGAAATGGAGAATTATCCGGGATTTCCCGATCCAATCAACGGGTACGAAATCAGCGACAGGATGCGGAAACAAAGTGAAAACTTCGGAGCTGAATTCAGAATGACCACAGCGAATTCCATAACCAGGGAGGAAAATATATTCACGATTGAAACAAGCGAAGGCAAAGTGACATCCTGGACCGTTATCTTATCGACTGGAGCAAAGCATAAGAACCTGGGTGCATCCGGTGAAAGTGAATTCTCCGGTCGAGGAGTCTCATACTGCGCCACCTGCGATGGTCCCTTTTTTAAGAACAAAAGGATTCTGGTTGTCGGTGGAGGCGATTCTGCCTGCGATGAAGGATCTTATTTAGCCAATCTTACCGACCAGGTTGTATTGATACACAGACGTGATCGTTTCCGTGCACAAAAAACACTGGCAGATCGGATTATCAACAACTCACACATCGATGTGAGGTTCAATCATGTTCTGGAGAAGATAGAAGGGGAAAACAAAGTTAATTCTGTTATTCTGAAGCAGCTGGATACCGGGAAAACCTATAAGGAGGATATGGATGCCGTTTTCATATTCATCGGATCCATCCCTCAAACCCAGCTCGTCCCGGACATTGAGAAAGATGAGGCCGGGTACATTGTTACAAATCATAACATGGAAACGCAGATTGACGGTCTTTTTGCTGTAGGAGATGTACGGGCCACACCCTTTCGTCAAGTTGTCGTCGCCTGCGGTGAAGGAGCCATTGCAGCTCACATGGCTTCGGCTCACATCGATGGGATCAAGGGAAATACTTATGCGGGGTTGAAACAAACTTAGCATGCCTCCCCGTTCAATTGTTCCAGTAATGCTGATCGCTGCTGCGCTCAATCCGGTATTTACAAATTCGCTGCCCCACTTTGATGACGACACTGAACCGCAGGTACTCGCCAGACAGATTGTCAATTCAATGAGCAGCATCGAAGTCATTGGTCAGGTGCTCATGTTTGGCTACCATGGCGAAAAACCCGATACGAGTATTCTCTCCCTGATCACCAAAAATGGTCTGGGTGGAGTGAAAATATTCGGCAATAATGCTAACAACCGGAATCGTCTGGCAGAAACCGTAACGGCCTACCAGAAATCGGCACTTAAACTGCGTTTTGGAATACCCCTTCTCATTGCCACCGATCAGGAGGGCGGCTGGGTCAGACACATCAGGGGGGGGAGTTCAATAACACCTGGCAATATGGCTCTGGGTGCGGATCCCATTCCTGGAGATGCCCTGGAAACCGGGCGCATCATCGGCCGGGAACTGGCCGCTGTTGGAGTAAATATGAATTTTGCTCCCACTGTGGACATATTCATCGATCCACAGGCCGATGTTCTCGGCCCCCGTACCTTTTCATCCCATCCCGGTTGGACAGGAATCCTCGGCCAGGCATTTGCCCGGGGCCAGGAAGAACATGGAGTGATCAGTACGGCCAAGCATTTCCCTGGCCATGGTGACACTTCTGAGGATTCTCATGGAACCCTGCCCGTCGTTTACGCTGACCTTGAAACTCTTCGGCGGCGTGATTTCCTGCCCTATGAAATGATGATAAAATCTGGACTGCCGGCCATCATGGTGGGACATTTAGCTTTCCCGACAATTACTGGAGATCACGTCCCGGCCACTTTCTCGGAAGAATTTCTAACCATTATTCTCAGAAAGGAAATGGGATTCGATGGGATCATCGTTACCGACGATCTTTTCATGGACGGTGCCCGTATGAACGGAGATCCCCTCCATCAGGGCAGCTATCGTGCCATGCTTGCCGGAGCTGACCTGCTTCTCGTTTCCCAGGATCGCCGTGCTCACAGAGATATATACAGTCGATTCCAGACTGAAATGCTCAGGGACAGGTCATTCAATGACAGAGTCCGGGAAGCAGCCGTAAGAATACTGAAGATGAAAATCACATGGCTGAAGGGTCCTGAATCGGTCCCCTACTTCCCAAAACCATCCGAAACTGAACCTGATGAAGCATCCGATTCCAATGAATTCATACTGACCCAGGCCGCAAGAAGCATCACTCTGGTGAGGGACAAAAGATTTCCAATAAAAAGAGAAGATGCCGGAAAGGTGCTTATTGCCGGGTCCTATCCGGATTTCTTCACCGAAGGTAGAAATCGTTATCCCAATGCGAAAACCTGGTCACTGGATTTCAACAGAAATACTGAAATTCTCCAGCGTCAAGGCCGGGTACTGGCTCAGGCAGCCACAGCTTTTGATACGGTTATAGTTCTTCTATCCAGTAAGGAGACGGCGATTCTCCTCAATGAATTGGAAGGAATCGGAGATCGGATTGTGATTATTTCTGTTCTTTCACCAGCTCACCTTGACAGGCTGGAATGGGCCCGGACGGCTCTGGCAGCCTACGGTACCGGGAAGGAGAGCTTTCAGGCAGCTTTTGCAGCTCTGGCGGGTGATTTTGTACCTGAAGGCCGACTTCCCATTCCTCTAAAATAGTTCCGTGAATTTCAGACTTTTGAAAAGGTCTACCTTTAATCAACTGGTAGAATTTCTTAAAGCTGATGAATGGCAGCATGTCCACCTGACATCACGCTTGAAAGAATCCGGCAATGTACTCCCCTGCACAATTGCTGATGGACGTATCTGGCTGCTCAGTGATAGGGGAGGGATTCATGGCTGCCTGTACATGGCCAGACATGGTCTTGTCATACCAGTTTTCAAATCACAGGAATTCCATTCCCGGGCAGAAACCTTTCTACGGAGACTCATAATGAGCCGTCAGAACAGCATTTATTCCGTTACAGGAATGAGATGCCAGGTTGATCTCATCGTAAACCTGTCCAGCACAAAACCGGTTCACAATGTGCATTACAGAATGCTGACGTATGATTCACAGAAGAGCAGAGATGAAATCAGGAATCCTTCTATCAGGATAGACATGGCTGATCCATCAGATTTTGAGAAACTCTGGCCCCTTGAAAAGGCGTATCAGAATGAAGAGGTGGTCAGAGCTGGATACAGTCTGAATGAGAACCATGCCCGAATGCTCTTTTCTCATTCCTTGAAGAATCAACTTATATACTATATAACTCTGGGAGGACATACCATTGCCAAGGCCGGTACCAATGCCCGGGGATGGAACTATGATCAAATTGGAGGAGTTTATGTCGATCCTGCATACAGAAACAGGGGTATGGGTCGGCAGGTGATGCAGGAACTTCTAAAAGCTGCCGACAGGGAAAACCGCCGGGTATGCCTTTTCGTCAAAGAAACGAATAAACCAGCTCTGTCGCTGTATTCATCACTGGGATTCAATGACAGGGGAAGTTTCCGTATCTCATACTGGAGGTAAAAAACTGTGATTGTACTGATGGTCTGTTCTGAGGCCGTTCCATTTGTTAAATCCGGCGGCCTTGGGGATGTTGTTCCTGCGCTGGCCGGAGCATTGAGTAAAAGGGGACACGATGTTGGCCTTCTGATGCCCCGATACTACTCCGTGGATAAAAGCCAACTTGAGAAGCTGGATGAACCCCTGGGCATTCCAACCGGTCAGCAGGAATTGTGGTGTGGAGTGTACAGAACCCAACTCCCTGGAAGCCGTGTTCCGATCTGGATGCTGGACAGGGAGGATCTATTCGGCCGTCAGGGGATCTATGGTCCTGACGGTTCTCATCCCTGGCCTGACAATGCCCTTCGATACGGCTTTCTTTCCATAGCAGCATTTCAATTATCCCGATACCTGAACCGCATCCCCGACATTCTTCATCTGCATGACTGGCAGGCAGCCCCAGCGGCCTGGCTTCTGAAAAACTGGGAGCGAAACCGCGGTTTTGAACGAACGGCGTCTGTACTCAGCATACACAATCTTGGCTACCAGGGTGTTTTTCCCGCATCTGAATCATGGATATTTCCTCCGGAACCTCGAAAACTGGCCCGGGAAAGTCTCTTCAGAAAAGATGGCATGATGAACTTCCTTGCTGCGGGAATCAATACAGCCGATGCAATCAACACAGTCTCCCCGGCATATGCGAAAGAAATACTCTGTGCCGAGTATTCTCATGGACTCGACGACATACTGACTGCCAGAGCCGACAAGCTGACAGGCATACTGAACGGGATGGATTACCATGACTGGAATCCGGCCAGAGATAAGGCATTGAAACCGTATAACTACGACAGGAGAAGACTCTGGAGGAAGGCGAAATTAAAGGTCATCCTACAGAAGAAGGCCGGTCTACCTGTGGACAAAACCATACCACTGTACGGAATGGTATCCAGATTGACAGGTCAGAAGGGTATTGACCTCATGATAGAACCCGCATCTCATGCCATGGAGGTATTCCGCACAGGTCGGGCTCAACTGGTTATTCTCGGTACTGGTGAGAAAAAATATGAAGAAGCACTGCAGGCGTTTGGGAAAAAATTTCCCCACTCCTGCAGTATCAATCTGGAATTCAGCAACTCCTTTTCCAGACTGATTGAAGCAGGCTCCGATATGTTTCTTATGCCCAGTCAATATGAACCCTGCGGATTGAATCAGATGTATTCACTCCGATATGGAACCCTTCCCATCGTTCGACAGACCGGAGGACTGGCTGATACAGTGATTGATTTAGATGAAGATCCTGTTACCGGGAACGGGTTTGTGTTCGGCAAACTGGACAGCAGGGAGTTCGCCGATGCGATAATGAGGTCGATCACTGTATTCAATGACAGGAAGAAGCTGAAAACTGCACGCAGACGGGCAATGAAGCTTCGTTTCGACTGGGATCTGTCCTCCATCGGTTATGAAGCGATGTACAGGGAGGCACTGGATGAACTGTAATCCGTTGACCCTGAAACCACCATACACTTAGTAATCAGTCCTCTTTCGCCAGCATTCTGTTAGATGGTCATCAACCAATCCCGTCGCCTGAAGATGGGCATACACCACAACGGGACCAAAGAATTTGAATCCCATTGATTTCATTTCCCTGGCTATCCGTTCGGAATGAGGGGTACACACAGGAATATCATCCAATTGTTTCCAGTGGTTCACAATTGGGCCATTGTCGAAAAATCCAAGAAGCCAGTTACCAAACGATCCATGCTTCTCCCGAATATTCAGAAATATCCGGGCGTTGGAAATGGATGCCTCTATTTTCCGCCGATTACGGATTATTCCATCATTTTCCAGCAGGCGGAGTACATCGTTTTCGTCAAACCGAGCCACCAGCTCCGGGTCAAATTCCGCATATGCCCTCCGGTATTCTTCCCGTTTCCGTAAAATCAACAGCCAGGACAGGCCTGCCTGAGCCGACTCCAGAATCAGAAACTCGAACTGGGTTTTGTCGTCCAGAGTCAGCTTCCCCCACTCAACATCGTGGTATTGCCTGTACTGATCGTCTCCGGCACACCATCCGCAGCGTTTTTTGCCGTCAACACCTGTTTCCAGATTCTGCATTGAGTTCAGATCCTCCTCCTGATTATAAATATAATACACGATCCAACAAATTGAAGCAAACAAACTGTTTTCCCCGGACACCACTCAATGCTTTTTGAAATGCCTTTTCGGCAGGTTGTTTGAGTAAGTGCTACCTGCTGTAATCTGAGATAATCCTGGTAAACATAGAATCCAGATTTCTGTCCACCCTCTGCTGCGCTGGATTGTTTTTGTACCAGGCTGCGATTTCCCGCGCCCCGTCCCGGAAAGGTATTTTCGGAGCGAAGTCCGGCACAATTGATTTTATTTTTGTGTTGTCAAAAATCATGCTATGGGTTTTATCTCCCAGAAGGCTGTCTCCCATTGCTCTGTCATATCCGGCAATTACTTTAGAGGGCACATGGACTATCCTGGGCTCAACCTCCAGGAGTCTGTCGGACTTTAAGACTTCGAGGCGATTTTTGATGATTTTTTTTCTGATACAAGGCGCCAAAAGCGGAGCGTAGCTGGGCTACGTGAGCATTTTGGCAACGCGGTAGCGGGAAAAAAGGGCAAAAATCGAGCCGTGAGGCGTAAGTCCGACAGGCTCCTAGTTCCGCCGCCAGGATCCGGGCGATCTGGTCCCAGCTCAGCAATTCGTCAGAGGTTATGTGATAAGCCTGATTTATTGCCTCTGTTTTTCCCAGAATACCCACCAGTCCTCTGGCAAAGTCTTTATGATGAGTCAATGTCCACAATGAAGTCCCATCACCATGAATGACAATCGGTTTTCCTTTCAGCATTCTGTCAAAAACAGTATAACCCCCTTCCAGAGGTATCAGGGTTTTGTCATAGGTGTGGGACGGCCGGATTATGGTGAAGGGAAATCCGGTTTCCTTCCAGGATTTTCGCAGAAGGAGTTCGCAGGCGATTTTATTCTGGGAATACTCCCAGATAGGGTTTTCCAGAATTGTCTCTTCAGTCACCGGCAGTTTTTCTGGCGGGGTCTGGTACGCCGATGCCGAACTGATGAAAACATATTGTTTTGTCCGGTTTTTGAATAGTTCAATATCCCTCAGGATATCATCCGGGTGGAAGGCTATCCACTGCACCACTGCGTCAAAGCGATGATCTCCCAGGACTTTTTTTGCCTGACTAACATTATGGATATCGGCAGTCATCGCCGTAACGCCGTTTACCCGCCGCAGAGATGAACTCTGTCCCCGATTCAGGTGATAGAGATCAACTCCCCTGGCCACGGCTAATTCCGAACTTGCCGAGCTGATGATTCCTGTTCCGCCTATAAATAATACCTTCATGGCAGCGACTATACCCTGAAATACTCTTTCTGGATAGGGTTATCCTGTTGAAAGATCTGGAATTACATACTTCCAAAAGCCTGTCGGACTCACGGCTTGAAGCCCCAAAATCCGGCAGGCTCTATGAATCCTGTACCCGTTCCGTTAGAGGGATGTATGGTCGGCTTCGGGTGATGCTCCGGTAAGCCGGCCGGATAATTCGGCCACCGGATACCAGCTCTTCAACCCGATGCGCGCACCAGCCCGCGATGCGGGAGATGGCAAAGATGGGGGTGAAGAGTTCCCGGGGAAGATTCAGCAGGCAATAAACAAACCCTGAGTAGAAGTCGACATTGGCGCATAAGTCCTTGGCCTTTCCCGTTACTTCGGAGAACAGCCGGGGTGTGACTTTTTCAACGATTTGGTAAAGGTTGAATTCCTCCCCCCAATCGGCCGTTCCCGCCAATTCAGAAGCCTTCATCTTCAGAAGCTCTGCCCTTGGATCCGACAGGGTGTACACCGCGTGACCAATCCCGTATACCAGACCTTTGCGGTCAAAGGCTTCCTTTTTGAGAATTTTCGTGATGTAGGCCGCAATCTCGTCTTCATCGGCCCAATCCCTGACATGCTCTCCGATGTCCCTCATCATCGTGCGAACCATTATGGCTGCGCCGCCGTGAAGCGGGCCTTTCAGTGAACCAACGGCCGCCGTGATGGCGGAATAGGTATCGGTACCGGTGGATGTTACGACATGGGTACTGAATGCCGAATTGTTGCCGCCGCCGTGTTCGGCGTGAAGGACAAAGCAGAGGTCGAGGATTTCCGCCTCCTGGGCCGTGTAGGATTGATCCTTTCTAATCATCTGCAAAAAGTTTTCCGCCGTACTCTTCGCCGGATCGGGCGAATGGAGGTACAGGCTTTCGCCATTGAAGTAGTGATTTTTCGCTTGGTAGGCGTAGGCGACGATGGAAGGAAAACGGCTGATCAACTGAACGCTCTGCCTCAGCACATTCGGGATATCGATTGTTTCGGCATCGTGGTCGAATGAATAAAGCGATAATACGGATTGGGCGAGTTTGTTCATGATGTTGCCGCTGGGCGCCTTGAGTATCATGTCCTCTGTAAAATTGTCGGGGAGCCGCCGCAGTTCGCCAATGCGGCCGCAGAAGTTATTGAGTTCCTGTTCTTCCGGTAAATAGCCGAAAAGGAGAAGAAACGCCGTTTCCTCGAAACCGCTTCGGCCTTCGGCCTGGAATCCGGCAACAATATCTTTCAAATCTATTCCGCGGTAGCGCAGCACCCCCGGTACGGGAGTCTTTGCCCCTTCATCCATGATATACCCATGAACCTGCCCCACCTCGGTAAGACCAACGAGAACCCCGGTCCCGTCTGAGTTTCGCAAGCCTCGTTTGACCGAATACTTCTCATAGAGTTCGGCGGGTATGCGGTTTTGGCGGTCGGCGATTTTCGCATATTTCTTCAAAAAAGGATGCATTTCTCTCTCGTTCATCAATCTTTCCTCTCAAATATGATGTCGCGGATAACTCGTTCCGCGCTTTTCCCTTTTTCCTCAAATTTCGTATGGGGCCTGTAATCCGGTTTCGGCGCCCAGGAACTATGGCGGTTTCTCAAGCCCCGCTGCCCTCCCAGGGTAGTCAGGATATGCTCGGCATAGGGTTCCCAATCCGTCGCGGCATGAATAATTCCCCCATCCCTCAGAGATTGTGTGAGAAGGCTCACGAATTCCGGGTTTATCAGCCGGCGCTTATGGTGCTTCTTCTTCGGCCATGGATCGGGAAACCATATATGTACGGCGTCGACACTGGAAGGAGGAATCTGATGGCGAAAAACTTCGACAGCATCTTTGCAGGCGATGCGGACATTCGTTAGGCTCTCTTCCTTTATCCACCACAGTAGTTTCCCGACTCCAGGGGTATGAACCTCGATGCCGAGTATCCCCCAGTCGGGATGAGCGGCGGCAACCTGCCTGGTGGCATCTCCCATGCCAAAACCTATTTCGACTATGTTCCGGTTTGCACCGGGAAACATCTCGCGCCAATTCACGACGTCATCACGAATATCCCAGATCGGCAGCAACTCCTCATAGGTCCGTTTCCGCGCTGGAGACATCCGTGAGGCTCTAATTACATAACTTTTTATATGATGTGATATGACCGTCATTCTGCGCTGAGATGTAATGAACCGCTCGCCGTCCCTTTCTTTGCGGCCAGGAGTCTGTCGGACTTTAAGGCTTCGAGGCGATTTTTGATGATTTTTTCCTGATGCAAGGCGACAAAAACGGAGCGTAGCTGGGCTACGTGAGTATTTTGGCAACGCCGTAGCGGGAAAAAAGGGCAAAAATCGAGCCGTGAGGCGTAAGTCCGACAGACTCCTAGAACCATGTTGGTGGGCTGCCTGCCATTCCACTTCCCGTAAACATATTGCTCCGATCCAGGTTTGGATTTATGCTGCTGGGAGAAACAGCCCAATTCTCAAGGTTTTGATCAAACGCGGCGGCAAGACCAAACATAGAACCCATGTTGGTCACTTTCCCCACATTCCAGCCCCCTATGTTCTGGTTGAACTGAGAGGCGTTGAAGAACATACCCTGCATGTTTTCGACATTCCCGACATCCCAGCCGCCTATGTCCTGATTGAACTGGGAGGCGTCGAAGAACATAGTGGCCATGTTGGTCACATTACTAACATCCCAACTTGAAATATCACCATTGAATTCCGCTCCCCAGCTATTGTGGATCGGGTTAAAAAGATCCGACATATCGGTTATCGAACTGGTATCTATCGTCTGGAAGTCGCCGTTTGAACCCTGCCTATTGATTTCCGCCTCCAGCAGCGTAACAAGCTCATTCTTGCCGGTCGGCCTGGCATAAACCAGCAGGGTGGTTGGCGGTGTCGAGACAATCTCACCTCCGATGTGAGCGGTAATGGTGTAGTCCTTGATGGCCAGTGCGGTAGGAGTACCTTCAAGCTCTCCCGTGGAAAAATTGAAGGTTATTCCGGCCGGCAAAGTGCTGGGGCTTATCTCGTAGTTCTGAAGGCCATCAGGAACAGTGCCCCTTTCCCATGTCGGCATTACGGAGAACTCGGCATCCTTCAATGTCCTCACGGCATCCGCTGTGCCGTAGGAAAACGTGTCGGCCAGAGGAGTCGCCGACACCGCATTCGCCGCGTTACTCTCACCGGCATTGTTCGATGCCGTGATGATGAAGTAATACAGGGTTCTATTCTTCAGTCCCGGCACAACCATTGAGGTATCCCCCGGACCGGCCATCACTTTGGCCGCCGCTGCCGTTGAGACGTTTGCATCTGTCGAATAATAGACCGTGTAACCAGTCAGTGTTGGCGGAGTACCTTTGTTGACAGGCGCAGCCCAATTGAGCGTGACTTCACCATGGCCCGCCGCAGCCGAAACACTGGCGGGAGAATCAGGCTTTATACCCGGAATCATCGGCAGCGGATTTGTTTCAACGCCTTTGCCCGCGGCGTTTGAAGCTGTCATGATGAAGTAATAAGTGGTTCCCGCTGTAAGGCCGGTAACCGTTATGGAGGTATCCCCTGAACCGGCCGTTTCGGTGCCTTCCGGGTTAGAGATTGAGAAGCTCGCGGTTTTCGAGTAATAGATGGAGTAATCCGTCAGCGGGGTTAGCGCGCCGCCGTAATAGCCAGTATAAGTCGGTGCAGCCCAATTAAGCGTAACCGTTGTATCTGTCACCGTTCCTGAAACGCTGGCGGGCACTCCAGGTCTGCTGTTAAGAGTGACCGACTGCTCGGATGACGCTGTACTCACACCGACCGTATTCGCCGCTGTCGCGATGAAGTAATACGGTGTTCCAGGGGCATCGATGGTTATGTTCTCGGAACCAATTGGATTACTTGTAACGATTGAAGTGGTGCCATCGTATTGACTGCTGACCAGGCCAACATTCGCTGAGTCAGCATAATAGATATCGATCCGGGTTAATGTTGCCTCCGTGCCCCCGTCATAGCCTGTATCAGACACCTCCCAGTCCAGCTTAACTCCAGTTTGGGTGGTTGACACGCGGATGGTGGGCGCTCCAGGCGCGGCATCCGTAAACGTCGATACCGGGGACGTGAGGGATCCCTCTCCAGCACCGTTCGATGCCGTCATTCTAAAGTAATACTGTGTGCCGCCGTTGAGATTGTTCACCATCTTCGAGGTTTCATCGGAACCCGCCGTTACGCTCGGACTCGACGCTGAAACGTTCGCGCTGGCTGAGTAATAGATCCTATAATCACTGAGTGATGCCGAAACACCGCTGTCATACCCCGTGAAAGCAGGCGCTGACCAACTTAGCGTGACCTGCCCGTTTCCGCCCCTTGCGGAAACTCCCGTGGGCACTCCAGGCGCGGCGTCCGTAAACGTCGATACCTTAGACGTGAGAGGACTATTTCCGCCGCCGTTAGAGGCCCTCATCATGAAGTAATACTGTGTGCCGCCATTGAGACCACTCACCACTTTCGACGTTTTGCCGGAATCTGCCGTTACACTTGAACTTGATGTCGAGACGTTCGCGCTGGTTGAGTAATAGATAGTGTAATCATCAAGCGATGCCGCTGTGCCTCTGTAGTATCCCTCAAAAGCAGGTGCATCCCAACTGAGCGTGACCTGCCCGTTTCCGCCTATCGCGGAAACGTTCGTGGGTGCTCCAGGCACGGCATCCGTAAACGTCGATACCGGGGCCGTAAGAGGACCATCTCCGGTGCCGTTTGAGGCCCTTATCAGGAAGTAGTATTGTGTGCCGCCAAAGAGATTGTTCACCACCTTCGAGGTCTCATCAGAAGCAGCCGGTATGCTTGGATCCGACGTTGAAACATTCGCGCTGGCTGAATAATAGATCCTGTACTCACCGAGCGATGCCTCCACGCCGCTGTGATAGCCCCTGGAATCAGGCGCTGTCCAACTCAACGAGGCCTTTCCGCTTCCGCCCATCGCGGAAACGCCCGTGGGTTCCCCAGGTACGGCATCCGTAAACGTTGGCGCCGCGGGCGTGAGAAGACCATCTCCGGCACCGTTCGAGGCCCTTATCAGGAAGTAATATTGCGTACCGTCATTGAGACTGTCCACCACCCGTGAGGTTCTATCCGGACCCGCCGTTACACTCGAACTCGACGTTGAAACGTTCGAGTTGGTTGAGTAATAGATTGTGTAATCGCCGAGCGATGCGGGCACGCCGTTGTAATAGCCCCTGGAAGCGGGCGCTGTCCAACTCAGCGTGACTTGCCCATCCCCGCCCATCGTGGAAACGCCAGTGGGTACTCCAGGCACGGCATCCGTAAACGCCGATACCTCCGACGTGGGCGGGCTCTCTCCGGTGCCGTTCCGCGCCGTCATGATGAAGTAATATTGACTGCCGGCGGCAAGAGGGCTTGACGGGGCGAACACCCTGGATCTCTCTGCGGTACCGGCAATCTCGCTGCCAAGGTTATTGGCCGCTGTAACGCCGGGACTGTCCGAATAGTAGATTGTGTAACGGGTCAGCGCCGCCGCTGTGCCCTGGAAATAGCCCTTGCTGGCGGGCTCATCCCAGCTTAGCGTCACCTCTCCATTGACAACCGCCGCTGAGAAGTTGGTGGGCTGCCCTGGCGGAACATCATCATAGGTCACCTCCACATCAAAAGATCCATCCACTGAGCCAACATAGTTGCCTTTTGCGGCTGCGGTTATTGTGTATCTTGTTTCCCCGAAGTCGTTTCCCGTCTCCACGGTAACGAGTCCTGTCGCCGCGTCGATTGATACACCTTGATTGACTTCCGGCCCCGGTCCCAATGACCTGGCGATAGTGAATGTCGCGGCATCAGACAAGCTATCGCCCGGCACCAGGAAATCATATGTAGGGGCGGCAGTCTTTCCAGTCGCCGCGCCCACACGCAGCTTCAGCGAAGCGTAGGACAGGGCCGCGCTCGAAATTGGCTTCGCCTCAATGGCTATGTCGTAGAGATTATCTACCGTTCCGGTGGTATCCGCTGAACTGGCCTGTACCGTTATACGATACGTGCCGGCCGCCAGGTTTTCTCTGACCGTTATTTCTCCATTTGATTCAATCTCAATTCCTTCTACTGGAGCCGCGAGGGCGAACTCAGTCGGCGTATTCGGTCCCGTGAGGTTATCGAAGGCCAGGGATATGGCCGCACCATCGCCGTAAGCTATGGACACCGGTATGTTGTGGGCGAAGTTTCCCCCTATCGCGGGCGTCTCTACTGTCACGGAAATGAATCCAACCGATGAACCGGTATAGTTCCCCGCTGCTTTCGCGCTTGCGGTTACCTTGTACACGGTCGCGGCGAATGCGCTGGCTGTGTCTACAAGGACAACTCCTGTATCCGATTCAATCGATACACCCGAACCCGCTGCCGGCCCCGAGCCGCCTATCCTGGCGATAGTGAAGGTTACAGCATCGGCCAAACCATCGCCTGACACCAATGAGGCCGTCAGAGTACCCGCATCGGGAGCGGCAGATATTCCAACGGCGGCGCCTCTGTCCACCGTCAGCGGGGAGTAAGTGAAGCCTTCTACCGGGATCGGCTTTTTAGCAACTATTACATCGTAGGTTTTATCGACAGTTCCTGCGGTATCTGCTGAACTGGCTTTTATCGTTATGGGATAGGTATCGGCCGCCAGACCCGCTTCGACTGTTATCCTTCCAGTTGACTGTTCAACCTCTATGCCCGTGACTGATGGAGAAAGAATGAATTCGACGCTATTTCCTGTCAGAATGTTGGAAGACAGAGGTATCACCGCACCTGTTCCGTAAGTTATCGGTGGTATCTGATGGGAGAAGTCCCCTCCAATCTCACGTAAGTCTATCATCACCGCCACATCGATGGTTCCGCTCGTTGAGCCGGTATAGTTACCATCGGCTTTCGCGGCCGCGGTTACGGTGTAACTTGTCTTCGCGAAGACGTTTCCTGTCTCGACAGTAACGAGTCCCGTTGCCGCGTCAATCGATACACCCGAATCCACTTCCGGCCCCGGACCGCTTAACCTGGCAAGGGAGAACGTGAGGGCGTCCGCCAGAGTATCGCCTGAAACCAATAAACCAGCCGTATTGGGGGCGGCAGCCGTTCCATCGACAGCATCCTTGACGGCCGTCAATGCAGCGTAAGATAGGGTTTCTCCCGTGAGGAGTTTCTTGCTCACAGTTATTTCGTAACTCTCGCCGATGGATCCTTCCGTCCCCGGCGAGTCGGCTTTTACTGTTATTGGATGAACGCCGGCCGCCAGAGTCTCTTTGACTGTGATAGTCCCGCTTGACGGGTCAATCCTTACTCCTAAAACCTCAGGATCGAGAGTAAATGTGACATCTGTTTCTGTGATGGTATTGGAATCCACGCCGATTTCCGCGCCCGCCCCGTAAACGATCGTCAATGGCATGGTGTAGGCGAAATCCCCCGTTATCGCGGGCAGGCGAGGCGCCACTACTACGGGATGGAATACCCTGATATCCGATTTACTGCCTCTGAATATGGCGGCTATCAGTTCGCCGGTCTCGTCCTCATCCCCCATGGGTGGACGTGAGACTCTGGCCGTGTAACTGCCGCCGTCGGCAGACGGATTCACGATTTCGATGGCAGGATTCGTGGTGACCCAGGTAATGACGCTGTCGTACAGACCAGCACCGGGAAGTGTGAAGTCGGAGGTAACCGCATCTTCTGTATCCCCATCGGCGTAGGTGATGCGCAGAGCCAGACTGTCGATATCGACGGCAACTGCGTCGTCAGGAAGCTCTCGCTCCACGGTTGGAAAGAATGCTTTGGTGACTGATGCGCCGCCCCTGGAAATAGTGGCGGTGAGAATGACGCGCTTATCCTCTTCGGTGAAGGCTGGCCGGGTAACAGTACCATCCGCGGCTATGGCGCTGCTGTCAGAAGATTTCCAGCTAATGGCAACATCGTTTTCGCCGGTTTTCGGAAGGACGATGTCGGCTGTGACCGAATTCTCGGTATCAGGACTCGTGTATCCGATTTGCAGTGCCGCCCTGACAGCCGCGATGGCTTCGGCATCGGTCGGGCCGCCTGATGGATTCGTGCAAACGGCCAGAAGGGAAATAATTAAAGCAAGAGCAAGAAACTTGAACGTAATTCTAAGCACTGTACCAACCCCTACCTGGCTTGAGTCCTTGTGACAAGCCTACGGCTTGCTGTCATTTAGGCTCACCTTAAGGGAAACCATATCATGGACTCCCTGAGGGAGAGCAAGCATATCGGGAATACGCTGGAATCATTGTACAGACCCCATGTTCCTGTACACTTTCACAAAGTATACTCAATATTGCGGCCCTTGTCAAAGGAAAACTCGCCCCCATAGAAATTCCCCAACCGCCTTCGACATTCGGACCGGCGACCAATTAGCGGCCTGGGTCATTGCGAAGGAAAGCGATACGAAATCCCTGAGATCGGGTTGAATCGGTCGGCTAAGTTCTTCATCGTTGAAGATATGCACCACTACCGCTTTTCAGGTGATACTTTTCTTACGGGTTTTATGCAATAGTTGAAGTAGGACAGAAATTCAAAGATGAGTGCCGATTCTATGAGATTTTTTCAATCCGAATGGATATTGAACATCCCCAGAGATCAATACATTGATGCCATCAGGGTGGTCTGCCGTCCTGGAAGCGAAATGCTCACCCTCCCCGAATGCTCCATGGTATTTCCCCATCTTGAAGACCTGGGCTGGATCGACCCGGCATGGCCGCGATGGGGAATCGGAACTCTCGATGGACGCCTTCTTGCCATGACACCGGCACCTGGAAACGCCCGGGCACCGGAAGGGATGGATTGGCGGAGACTTCGAAATCTTCTGCCATTTTTGCAGCCGGGAGAAACAGAAGCTCTGTGCCGGGCCTCCATGCTGGCCAGTTGGAACGACCATCACCGCTACTGCGGCCGCTGCGGGACTCCCACTGAACTCGACCCGGGTGAAGCCGCCAGGGTCTGCCCGGCCTGCGGCCACCGGGCCTATCCGCGAATATCTCCGGCTATGATCGTCAGGATAACGGATGGCCGCCGAATACTTCTGGCGCACAATAAACGCTTTCCATCCGGTGTCTACAGTTGTGTGGCCGGTTATACCGATCCCGGGGAAACCCTCGAACGCACAAT
The DNA here is from genome assembly GCA_965224705.1 of Spirochaetaceae bacterium. Lineage (GTDB taxonomy): Bacteria > Spirochaetota > Spirochaetia > DSM-2461 > DSM-2461 > UBA2779. The sequence continues at coordinate 75,696 of OZ245056.1, forward strand.
TCTGCGGGAGATAAAGGAAGAGGTGGGGCTGGAAGCCGAGGCGCCGCGCTATGTGACCTCCCAGGCCTGGCCCTTCCCTCATTCCCTGATGCTGGGATTCGAGACAACCGCCAGAGGGGAACCGATACCCGATGGCGTGGAGATTTTAGACGCCCAATGGTTCGATGCCCACCGTCTTCCCCCCATTCCGCGCCCCGGCACCATCGCCCGGTATCTTATTGATCTCTGGTTAGAGGGACTCGGCTGATTCCGCATAACCGTTTATACTCCGCTGTGTGGGCAAAATGTGGTCAAGAGGATGCACGGCTTGATGCCTGCCTCATTCCCTCTCGATGGGAATTTCTAAATAAGGATTGATGTTTTTATCATTAGTCTTTACTCTAGCCAGATGGGGGGACTGAGGTCCCACGAAAAAATCAAAGGAGTTTTTATGAAAAAAACACTACTCGTTCTCGCTATCATTCTGATGGCGATGCCCGCCATGCTGCTTGCAAACGGCGGATCCGACAAGGGTGCGGATGACAGCCTGGTCATTGGTGCTAACATCTACAGCTTTGCCGACAATTTTATGAATGGTGTGATGAAACCTGAACTTGAACGCTACGCTGCCGAGAAGGGCGTAGCAATCGATATCGTCGATTCAGAAGGTCAACAGGCCAAACTGAACGACCAGGTTGATGTTTTTATCACCAAGGGTGTTGATGTTCTTGCTATTAACCTTGTCGACCCCGCATCCGCAACGACCATCATCGACAAAGCAAAGGCTGCCGGTATTCCCCTGATCCTTTTCAATAAGGAACCAACTGAAGCCGGTGCTATGGGTTCCTATGACAAAGTCTGGTATGTTGGTACTAATTCGGCCGAGTCTGGAATAATACAGGGCGAAATGATGGTAAACGACTGGAAAGCCAATCCTGATTGGGATAAGAACGGTGATGCTACAGTCCAGTACGTCCTGCTCAAAGGAGAACCTGGACATCCCGATGCTGAGGCACGGACAATAGAATCGGTCAAAGCTTTTAGAGATGCCGGCATCTCTGTTGAAGAACTGGCTCTTGAAGCCGATCCCAACTGGTCAACTCAGCATGGTAACGATAAAATGGCCACATGGCTGACTTCTTCCTTTGGCGGAGACATTGAACTGGTTATCTGCAACAACGATGGTATGGCTTTTGGCGCAATCAATGCACTCAAAGCTGCCGGCACAATGCTCCCCCTCTACGGTGTGGACGCGCTGGATCAGGCTCTAACTCATATCGCCGATGGCGAAATGAATGGAACCGTTTTGAATGACGGAGTTAATCAGTCCCGGGCTACTATTGATCTTGCTATCAACGCTGCCATGGGCAAGGATGTTACTTCCGGAACCAACTGGGTTGTTGAGAATCAGACAACGAAAGCTGTTCGGGTTGCATACGTTGCCGTAACTCCCGATAACTACGAGGATTTCCGCTAAGCCATCTGGTTTTTCGAATCATTTTCCTGCAGGAAGAAGTCATCTGACCTCTTCCTGCAATCCTTTGAAGGAAGGCCGGAGGCATGAGTCAATCGCAGGAATATCTTCTGACCATAAAGGAACTCAGCAAGTCTTTTTCCGGGAATAAAGTACTGGACAATGTAGAGCTGAATGTCCGTTCTGGAACAGTTCATTCCCTCATGGGAGAAAACGGATCCGGGAAGTCAACAATGATGAAATGCCTGTTTGGTATATACCATCAGGATTCAGGAAAATTCTTCCTTAAGGGCAGCCCTGTTAACTTCAATGATCCAAAACACGCCCTTGAAAATGGTGTTTCCATGGTTCACCAGGAACTGAATCAGGTTACCAAACGCAGTATTTCAGACAATATCTGGCTGGGACGCTACCCAAAAACCGGTCTATTCGTCGACGAACGCAGGATGTACAGGAATACCAGGGCCTTATTCGACAAACTGGGTATTCACCTGAATCCGGATTTAAAGCTGGAAACACTTTCAGTTTCCCAGAGGCAGATGGTGGAAATTGCCAAGGCTGTTTCCTATGATGCCAGAATCATTGTTCTGGATGAACCAACTTCTTCGCTGACGGAAAACGAAGTGGAGATGCTTTTTGGCATCATCAATGTTCTTAAAAGCGAAGGTGTCGGCATCATCTACATCTCCCACAAAATGGATGAAATCTTTAGAATATCCGACGATGTTACGGTGCTCAGGGATGGGCAGTATATCGGAACTGACACCATAGAAAATCTGACGATGGACAAGATTATCAACATGATGGTTGGGCGGGATCTTGACCACCGCTTCCCGCCCAGAACCAATGTGCCGGGTGCGGTCCATATGGAGGTGAGAAATCTCAAAACTAAATTCCCGCCGATTGTCCGTGATATAAGCTTTACAGTCCGCCGGGGAGAGATACTCGGAGTAGCCGGACTGGTTGGTGCCGGACGAACTGAAATGGTGGAATCTATCTTCGGAGCCCGAACCCGGGAAAGCGGTGATATTTTCATTGACGGCAGAAAAATAGACAATAGCTATCCAGGAAAATCAATCAACAATCATTTTGCCCTTCTTACCGAAGAACGACGGAGTACCGGTATCTATCCTGTGGGTGATATCACTTTCAATTCATGTATTGCCAATATCAAATCCTACAGGAACAGGCTCGGCTATCTGAACGACAATGCGATGAAGGAAGATACAGACAAGCAGATATCCGATATGCGTATCAAAACGCCCAACCGCCATGAGCAGATCCGGAATCTTTCGGGAGGGAATCAGCAGAAGGTTATTATCGGCCGCTGGCTTCTGACCAATCCTGATGTGCTGCTTCTGGACGAACCGACACGGGGTATTGATGTGGGGGCAAAATATGAAATCTATCAGCTCATTATCACTCTGGCTGAATCCGGGAAGTCTGTGATTGTGGTATCTTCGGAAATGCCCGAACTGATTGGAATAACGAACCGGATAATGGTATTGAGCAACGGCCGCATGGCTGGTATCGTTGAAACAGATAAAACTGACCAGACTGAGATTTTCAATCTTGCGATGAAACATTTAAGCAACAGCAAAGAGGCGGAAATTTAATGCAACTCTCCATTGGGAATATAAAGACCTGGAATCGACAAGACTGGGGCGATTTCTTCATTCGAAATGCTATCTACCTGGTTATTCTGGCTCTAATCGCAGCTATTATTATCATGGAACCAAAATTCCTTTCCCTGCGAGTTTTAGAAAATGTTCTAACACAGTCAGCGGTCCGGTTGATTCTGGCTCTGGGTGTGGCGGGAATTATAATCCTCCAGGGCACAGATCTTTCTCTCGGCAGAATGGTTGGTCTGGCTGCTGTTGTTTCGGCATCCATGCTTCAGCGGGCTGACTATGCCGGTAAGTTTTATCCGGGCCTGGAGAACATGCCCCTTCTATTGCCAATGATAGCGGCTATGGCTGCCTGTGTACTATTTTCGGCCATCAGCGGCTGGGTGACCGCCAAGTTTCATATTCATCCATTTCTATCGACCATGGGCATGATGACTATTCTCTACGGTGTGATTCAAATCTATTTCGACTTTGGTTCTGGTGGTGCTCAACCCATTGGCGGTCATTTAAGAGCATACACAAAAATAGCTACCGGCCGGTTTTTTGAGTTCTCCGCAGGCGGAGCGAAAGTCGGAGTGCCATACATCGTCATTATTGCCGCCGTCGTGTCAATGATTATCTGGCTTATCTGGAACAAAACGACCTTCGGGAAGAATATGTATGCGGTGGGAGGCAATCCTGAGGCCGCCAAAGTTTCCGGCGTCAACGTTATGACAACGACCATTATGGTGTATATTATGGCTGGTGTACTCTATGGTATCGGCGGTTATCTGGAAGCTGCCCGTATCGGTTCAGCCAACCCGAGTACCGGTTTTGGTTACGAGCTGGATGCCATTGCCGCCTGCGTTGTCGGAGGTATCTCGTTCTCGGGAGGTATCGGCAAAGTCTCCGGTGCTGTTGCCGGTGTGCTGATGTTCACCATTATCTCCTACGGTATGACTTTCGTCGGCCTTGATCAGTACTATCAGTACATTATCAAGGGTGTAATCATCATTGCGGCCGTGGCACTGGATACCCGGAAATACCTCAAGAAAGTCTGAATCATCCTGAGTGGCCGATGGTATGACATACAAATCGGATTGAAAAATTACAGTTTTCTACCGAGTCTCTTTTCTACCTGTCTTTTTTCCCACTCAGCTCCAAATATCCTGAACTTACTGAAAACCCTGAAACCGTGAATGAAGAGCCCCAGTCCCCAGCCCATAGCCGGCCACTTAGCCCAGATGTATTCAGGCCCGGCAATAAGATTGATTGCAAAAAGTAATGCCATCACACATCCATAGCTAATAAGATGACCATAAAAGCCTTTTTCATTCTGAACCTGGGCAAATGCCATCTCTTCCTCCTTAGAAACGCCGTTGTTATCCATAGTCTCCTCCCGCTGAAAATCAGCAGCCTCCATATCGAAAACAGCAGCAAGGCATTTCAGAGAATCAAGACCGGGATTAGCACCTTTTTCTATTCTCTGGATGGTTCTGACGCTTAATCCGCTGAATTCGGCAAGATCGGATTGGGACCAGCCTCTTTTCAGTCTCAGTTTCTTTACTATCAGCACCGTTCACCTCCAGCTGTATCTTATGGCGGGATTTATAATCTGGATATGTCCTGAATCATACGACAGATTGGCGACAATTGGGAGACTGTCATGTCTCTGTCCTATTCCTGTCTATACAGGGAGCCTGTCGGACTTACACCTCACGGTTTGATTTCTGTCCTTCTCCGTTTTTACCCACCTGTCGGCGGCCAGGTCGCCTTGCATCAGGAAGAAATCATTAAAAACTGCCTTGAAACCATAAAGTTCGACAGATTCCCAGGTTCAACATTCTAACTTCTAAGTTTCCCCGAAGACAGCAATTACTCTTTTCGTTCTTCACTACTGACTTTGTGCTTAGCCGCTGTAAATGAATCGGAATTTCCGATAGATTCAGTTTCGTATAGATTTCCTGATGAAGAATTTCTAATTCGATAAATTGACGAATCGAACACAGAACAACACAATAGTAGTAGGAGTTTTTCTATGAAAAGGAATCGTGCAGTATCACGAGCAATTTTTACTTTTTATGTTCTCCTCTTGATTATAGCATTCATCACGGCTTGTAAGGCTACTACTTCGGGGGATTCGGTCGATTCGGTAACTATCAAAGAGGGAACGACTTCGACGGGTGCGGACCCCGGCGAGTCCATGACAAAAGCCTACGGAGAGAGTCTTGACTTCAACGCGGTTGTGGCCGTCACCGGCAGTCCCGATGAAGGGATAAGCTGGACAAGTTCTGACAGCGCTGTCGCGGCCGTAAGCCCCAGCGGGATTGACAGCAAGTATGTGACCGTTACTGTGGTGAATTCAAGCGGGAATGCGGCGATAACGGCAGCGAGCCAGGCGGATAGTTCTAAAACCGATTCCTTCACCATAACAGCCGAAAGGAAATCAATTTCATCCGCAGCCATGACCTATACGGCTCTGACGGTTGACGAGGGCGATACCACAGGAAATACGGCCCTTGCCGCGCTAGGCAATTTCCTTGTTGGAAACGATAATCTGGCGGATGCCGTGACCTTCAGCATCGAAAAGAAGTCCGGCACAGGACCGGAACCGGGAACAGATGTCAGCATCGATCCGGCGACGGGGACGATAACGATAAACCCGGCGCAGACCGCCTTCACCGCGACTGCATACACCGTCACCATGACGGGAAAAGGCCACTACAAAGGCAGCAAAGAGGCCGATATTACCCTGACGGTCAACGCAGGCACATCGGGGGATTCGGTCGATTCGGTAAGTATCAAAGAGGGAGTAGCTTCGACAGGTGCGGACCCAGGCGAGTCCATGACAAAAGCCTACGGAGAGAGTCTTGACTTCAATGCGGTTGTGGACGTCACCGGCAGTCCCGATGAAGGGATAGTCTGGACCACGTCTGACAGCGCGGTCGCGACCGTAAGCTCCAGCGGGACGGACAACAAGCAAGTAAGCGTTACTATAGTGAATTCAAGCGGGACCGCGACGATAACAGCGGCAAGCCAGACGGATAGCTCTAAAACCGATTTCCTTACCATAACAGCCGAGAAAAAATCAATCTCATCCGCAGCCATGACCTATACGGCTCTGACGATTGACGAGGGCGATGCCACAGGAAATACGGCCGCTGCCGCGCTAGGCAATTTCCTTGTTGGAAATGATGATCTGGCGGATGCCGTGACCTTCAGCATCGAAAAGAAATCCGGCACATCAGGCACAGGGCCGGAACCAGGAACAGATATCAGCATCGATCCGGCGACAGGGACGATAACGATAGCCCCGGCGCAGACCACCTTCTCCGCGACCACATACACCGTCACCATGACGGGAAAAAATCACTACAAAGACAGCAAAGATGCCGATATTACCCTGACAGTCAACGTGGTCCCATCGGTCGATTCGGTCAGCATCAGAGAGGGCTTGCATGAGTCGGGCGGGGATCCCGGCGCATCCATGACAGAAGCCTACGGAGAGGTCCTCAACTTCAACGTGGTTGTAACCGTCACCGGCAGCCCCGATGAAGGGATAATCTGGACCTCGTCTGACAGCACGGTCGCGACGGTCAGCCCAGACGGGACTGGCAACAAGCAAGTGTCCGTTACTATGGTGAATTCAAGCGGGACCGCGACGATAACAGCGACAAGTCAGGCGGATAGTTCTAAAACCGATTCCTTCACCATAACAGCCGAAAAGAAATCAATCTCATCCGTCGCCATGACCTATACGAATCTGACGATTTACGAGGGTGCCGCCACAGGAAATACGGCCGCTGCCGCAATAAATCAATTCCTGGTTGGCAGTGATGATCTGGCGGATGCCGTGACCTTCGGCATCGCCAGGAAGTCCGGCACAGGACCGGAACCGGGAACAGATATCAGCATCGATTCGGCGACAGGGACGATAACGATAGCCCCGGCGCAGACCGCCTTCACCGCGACTGCATACACCGTTACCATGACGGGAAAAAATCACTACAAAGACAGCAAAGAGGCCGATATCACCCTGACAGTCAACGCGATAAGTACGGCCGACTATGGCACTCCGGCGAGCATAAGCGCATCGACCAATACGGGCGGTCAACTGGCCCTGTCGTGGGACGAGTTTGACAGCGATACAGACACCATCTACACGGTCTACGCGTACAACTTAACCATACGGACATCGGGGGAAACGGCACCAACCCTTGAGGAATTCTTAAGGGACAAGGACGGGGTAGCGGATGTGACCGCTGTCATGTCGGAAGTATCGGCAGTGACTCAATGGACGGACCTGACAGATCCATCGACATCGGCAAGCCAATTGAGCGACTTACGGCTGCATTCGGGGCATAAGTATGTTTTTGCGGTAACAGGAACACGGAGCGGCAGTCTTGATACCGATACAATGGCGGCGGCCGTTATTGACATATCCGGTACTGCACCCGCTGTCTACGGGACGCCCGCTTCCGGCGGCAATAGTTTCCCCGTGGTGCTCATAGCGGGAACGGGAGGGGTGGACTGGAAGACGGCGGCGCATTATTCCAGAGCGCAGGGAGGAGAGGCCTCCCTTGTGGAGATAGGCTCGCAGGAAGAACAGTTTGCGGTAAGCGCAGCCGCAGCACGGGCTAGCACGGAGATAACAAAAACCGCAAGTGATGGCGGCGGCGCGCGCTATCTGTGGATAGGCGCGACAGATGAGGCGATAGAAGGTATATGGGTCTGGAATGGCGACGATGATGATACGGAAACCACCCCGTTAGGCGGCGGCAGGGGGATCGCCTGGATTGGAACGGCCTATCAAAACTGGGGAGTCAGTACCATGGATAGCCGCCAGACGGAGCCGGATAATTCCGGCGACCAGGACTTTGCCGGCATAGGAATTGATGGATGGCCTGTGCAAGCCCCAGGACTCTTTGGCTCAAAGTACCAATGGAACGATATCTCAGGCCAGAACATGCTCAGCGGCTACGTCATGGAAGTGGCACAGGACTGGTAGAATAACGCAGGGGGCAGCCCAGGAGCCTGTCGGACTTACGCCTCACGGCTCGATTTTTGCCCTTTTTTCCCGCTACGGCGTTGCCAAAATGCTCACGTAGCCCAGCTACGCTCCGCTTTTGCCGCCTTGTATCGGAAAAAAAACATCAAAAATCGCCTCGAAGCCTTAAAGTCCGACAGACTCCCAGACTGCTGGCGGTTATGCTGGCACGATTCAATTCGGCCAATGCTAAAAACTCCATCCATTGGTCTCCAGGCAATCCGCTTAGGGCAAGATTGACTGAAGAACACGATTTACTTGATGTACTGATCGACGTTTGCAGAGGTGACAAGTGTAAAGGGAACCATTGTCTCTCTGGGTATGGCCTTACCTGCCAACACATCAGGGATCAGCGAAATTGCCGTACTGACCTGCGCCGCACCGTCCTGAAGGACTGTCGCTCGAAGTGTTCCGGCTTTGACCATGCTCAGAGGTCCGGCGTTGCCATCAACTCCGATGGAGACAATGTCTTCCCGGCCTATGGAATTGACATAGTTCTGAACTGCCGATGACATATCATCGTTGTCGCAGATAATGGCTTTCACATCATCACCATGCTCTGTGACCACATCGCTTGCGAATCCCACAGCTTTGTCAGCCGACCAGTCTGCGGCGAAATCTCCAATGGGCTCCCATGTCGGATCGTTTCCAAGAACATTCAGAATGCCCTGTCCACGGGCAATCTGTGCCGAATTGCCTACGACACCCATCATGTGGGCGTACTTGCCGCCCTGGGGTACCTGCTCCTTGACGAAATTCGCCATGATTTCACCAGCTTCAACATCATCGGAACCGACGAATCCAGTCGCAAGCTCTGCCGTGTTATTCGTGGTCGAATTGACTACGATTACCGGAATATCCGCCTCCACACAGCGGGAAACCACCGGGGCACTACCCTCACTTTCCGCCGGAAGAAGAATAACAAAATTTGCTCCGGATGCAATTGCATTCTCCAGGAGGTTAACCTGCGTGATGGGATCGGTCATGCCATCGTACAACTGCCAGCTTGCAATAACTCCCTGATCTACCAATTCATCCAGAGAGTCTTTGGCGGCTCCGTTGAGAGTTGCATGAAAAGCATCAACTGTGTTTTTGGCGATATAGGCTACATTGACACCGTCGGCTTCGGAATCACCTTTTGCACCTGCGAAGGTCACTATAAGACAAAGAAAAACGATCAATCCAACTAATTTTTTCATAAACTATTACTCCTTCATTTATTATTCACTCATTTCACAAAACTCCGTATGGGTCAATTTTGATTAGCTTCCTCACATAAAATCCTCCTTTAAACATACTGCTTTATGATATTCGACCACACAGGTTGTCAGCCCTGCCCTGTCAATATCTCTCAGTTATTTCTATTGATGAGCTTGTCCATCATGACTGCCGCAATAATTAACAAACCCTTCGTTATAATCTGCCAGTAGGAATTAACTCCAATCAGATTCATCCCATTGAAAATTAAACCAATAATCAAAACGCCGATGAATGTTCCTGGGATTGTGGAAATACCACCGGAAAACGATGTTCCACCGATGACACATGCCGCAATGGCATCCACTTCATACCCCACGCCGATATTGGGCTGAGCCGCATTGATCCGGGCAGTCATGATAATCGCCGCAGTGCCTGCACAGATTCCGCTAATGACAAATGTTCCAATACGGGTGCGGAGGACTTTGACCCCAGAAGCAGTCGCCGCCCTAATATTGCCTCCCACCGCATATACGTATCGTCCATATTTGGTAAGGTGAAGGATGACGTAGGCCAGGATCGTGACAGTCAGCAGAATCAACACAGGGAAGGGAATTGAACCGAACAATTTACCCAGACCGATCTGGGCGAATTCCGGCCTTGCCAGAGCAAAGGAGTATCCTCCGGAAAAAATATAGGCAAAACCTCGGATTATCAACATGCTCGCCAGAGTGACAACAAAAGGAAACATGTTGAATCTGGCAACGAGGAAACCGTTTACCAGACCGAATAAGGCACATATCGCAACGGAACCCAGACAGGCGAGAACAATGCTCTCTGTAGCATTCAGTATAAGACCGATCGCCACACTGCCCAGGGCCAGCATCGAGCCTATGGAAAGGTCTATTCCTTCGGCGGTAATAACAAAAACCATACCCATCGCAAGGACACCATTGATGGAGACCGTCGTTAATACATTTGTAAGATTTGTTACGGTAAGGAATCTGGGCGATGCGATAGATAGGATGACGAACATTCCCAGCATGACCAGACCAATGCCGTATCTCTTCATGAAGAGATTCATGTCATGTTGATCAACTCCGAGGAGTCTGGATCCCATGCCTTGTAAGCCGCTCTTTTTCATATTCCTCCTACATTCCGCCAAAAGCTCTGGCCATAATGGATTCCTGGTTTTCCTTACCTGACAGGATGTCTTCCCGTTTAACCTCGCCGTTCAGCGCACCCTCATGGTAAACAAGCACGCGATCGCTCATCCCCATCACTTCCGGCAGTTCGGACGACACCATAACAATGGCCATACCTTCAGAAGCGAATTTGCACATCAATGAGTGAATTTCTGCTTTGGCTCCGACATCCACCCCGCGTGTCGGTTCGTCCAGGATGACCAGTCGGGGGCGTTTCATCAGCCATTTTGCAATAACGGTTTTCTGTTGATTTCCACCGCTCAGAGAGAAAGCTTCGGTTTCGATATTGGCCATTTTGATTGTCAGAACCGATGCGATCTTTTCACATTCTTTATTTTCCTGTTTGCGGTTAATTAGCAGTCCTCTGTGCTTCGACTTCAAGCTCGGCAGCGAGATGTTCTCCCTGATGGACCGGAACAGACACAGGCCGTATTCTTTGCGATCTTCGTTGATCATCGCAATACCGGCGTTCATCACATCGGGAACACTGCGGCTATGGAGTTCTTCTCCGTCCAGAAACAACTTGCCGGAAGTGAGGGGATCCAAACCGAATATGGCCCTCATTGTCTCACTTCGCCCCGATCCAACGAGACCTGCAATACCCAGAATCTCTCCTGCTCGAACTTCAAAACTGATATTCTGGAAACCGTCTCCAGAAAGACCTTCAGCACGAAAAACGACATCTCCTATCCGGCAGTCAGTTTTTGGGAAGACATTTTCAACTTTTCGCCCCACCATCATGGAGATGAGTTCGTCTTTGGTAACGTCTTTTACATCCCCTGATCCAACATACATTCCGTCCCGCATTACCGTGTATGAATCACAAATCTGGAAGATTTCATCGATTCGATGAGAAATGTAAACTATGGTGACTCCCTTGGACTGAAGTTCAGCAATTGTACGGAACAGGCGATCGGTCTCTTCGCTGTCCAGAGCCGAAGTCGGTTCGTCCATCAATATGAGCCTGGCATTGCATGATATAGCTTTGATAATTTCAATCATCTGAATCTGGGCAAGAGTGAGATGTTCCATGTGGAGTTTCGGATTCAAGGAAATATCGAAGCTCCTGAGAATCTCGGCTGCCTTCTCATTTGTAAGTTTTTTATTTAGAAACGGAGACCGGCCAAAGGTATCCTCGCGATTGAGAAAGATACAGTCTGCGATTGAAAGATAGGGTTCAGGATTTAATTCCTGGTGGATCATTGAAATGCCGGCATCAATCGCTTCCACAGGGTTCATGGCGCGATAGGGCTTTCCTTCAAAGAAAATGTCGCCGGAGTCGGCGAGGACTAAACCGCTGATGATGTTCAACAAGGTTGATTTGCCTGCACCGTTCTCTCCAAGCAGAGCGTGCACCTGACCTCTCCTCACATTCAACTGGCCCTCTTCAAGAGCTCTTGTCCCGCCATAGGCTTTACAGATACCACGGCATTCCAGGATAAGATTGAGATCCGACTTTGACTCGTGGTCGCCTTTCATATCTGACAGCCTCTTCTGGTTCTATCCAGTTCAAATTCTGGTCCAGGCGGAATTACCGAAACCAATCAATGATCCATGTCTCAGCGGCTCCAGGGTGACGATCATACAATCAAATTGGACATCTCATAACTTAGCACCTGGCAAAATAATTGTCAATACCAAATATCAAATTGGATAGCTCATAACTTGAAATTTGACAAATTATATGTCACTACCAAATGTCAAATTGGACATTTCTAACTTAGTACCTGGCAAATTATATGTCAATATCAAACCTGGTTTAGTAATGGAAAAAATTGTTTTCTGACACGGATTCAAACGGTGATCCGGGATGTGAATCCAGAGATTTGAGTTTGCACAACGATGAATTTGACCGCGTCTTACCGGATGTGAGCTTTTCCCCTTCTGGAGTATGGCATATCCTTCCACCCCGAACACGGCCTTAAAGTCCGACAGACTCCTGGGAGACTGTCGGACTTACGCCTCACGGCTCGATTTCTGCCCTTTTTTCCCGCTACCGCGTTGTCAAAATGCTCACGTAGCCCAGCTACGCTCCGCTTTTGCCGCCTTGTATCGGAAAAAAATCATCAGAAATCACCTCGAAGTCTCAAAGTCCGACAGACTCCTGGCGTAAGGCTTTTTCTCCATTGGGGGGTATTTCGCCCAAAAAATGTGGGTGCGTCCATGCATCCACGAACAGCTCTAAACGTCTTTTAGAGCTGCCCTTTAGTTGATTACGAGGAGAGTATTCAGACAAAATATGCTTAATCAAATATTGTAACTTTTCATTAAAGTTCACTCTGCCTCCTCAATACTCTGCGCTCTCTGCGTCCTCTGCGGTAAAAAACTGAATATGCAAGGAAGGGAGGTATAAACCGCAGAGGGCGCGGATCTGCGCAGAGAAATATGGCATAAGAAAATTGGTGAATACCTACCTTGAATACTCTGCTTAGGAGTCTGTCGGATTTACGTCTCACGGCTCGATTTTTGCCCTTCTCTTCAAAAGCAAGCCTCCTGCTTGCTTCTTTCGAGCCGCCTTCGTTCGCTTTCGCCGCCATCCGTGGCGGCTTTTCTTCGCTATCGCTCAGCGCTCTCTTGGGAGGCGAGTCTACGACTCGCCTCCCCTGCTGCTGCGTTGCCAAAATACTCACGTAGCTTAAGCTAGCTTAAGTTTTTGTCGCCTTGCATCAGGAAAAAATCATCAAAAATCGCCTCGAAGCCTTAAAATCCGACAGACTCTTAGTGAAATTTAGATGCGGTTGCCCTGATTTTTCCATCTGAAAGACTTGGCAAAAGCTTCATTTTCAATTAAAATCTAGTCGAGGCAGTATCAGAGGTAGCGATATTCTTTCTCCAACTGATACCAGAGTTTTTGGATTAGCTCTGTAACGTAATCTTAAGAGTATCTCTAAGCGTGTTTGGAGGTACCCTTAATGGGAATCTTAGCCTTCGGGCGATAAACAAAAAGGAGAAATGTTTATGAAAAGATTTATTGTTGTTCTATTAGTACTCATGCTGGGTACTTCGTTCTTATTTGCCCGCGGTCAGCAGGCAGAAGCATCGGTCGATGAAGAGGCCAATGTGACCATCGATTTCTGGCATGCGATGTCAGGAGCTCGAATCGACCTGATTCAGGGGATCGCTGATAGGTTCATGGAGGAGAATCCGAACATCACGGTCAATGTCCAGTATACCGGTTCTTACAATGACACCCTGAACAAGACCATCTCAGCTCACAAGGCCGGGAATGCACCGCATGTCTTCCATATCTATGAGATCGGCACTCTTGGTATGATCAACAGCGGTATGATCTCCCCTATCGACGAGCTGGCAAATCGATATGGCAGGCCGATCGACTGGGATGAGTTCTTCGTTCCCGTACAGAGTTATTACAAATATCAGGGGAACCACTACTCGATGCCTTTCAACTCATCTACCCCTCTGATCTACTACAACAAGACCTTCTTTGAACAGGCTGGACTCGATCCTGAGAACCCGCCAAGCACCTATGAAGGAATCAGGGAAGCTGCACAGAAGCTCAAGGACGCCGGTGTCTGTGAGACTCCAGTAACCTGGAACCTCCATAGCTGGTACTTCGAGCAGATGGGCTGTCTCCAGGATGCTCCATTCGTCAACAATGACAATGGGCGTGGAAAAGAACTTCCTACCGAGGTCTTGTTCAACGGCGAAGCCGGGAACAAGGTCCTTGACTGGTGGATCGGTATGTACAATGACGGACTCTTCATGGATGTCGGACCGGGCTGGTCGAACCACCGTGCAGCGTTCGGAGCTGGAGAGGTCGCAATGGTCATGTCTTCATCATCCGATGTCAATCTGTTGACCAAATCCCTCAGCGAGAAAGGCTGGGAGATGGGAACAGGATTCATCCCTCGGCCTGAGGGCGCAACCGGTGGTGTCGCTATCGGCGGCGGATCTCTCTGGATCACCAACAACCATCCTGCCGAGGAAGAACTCGCAGCCCTCAAGCTGGTACAGTTCATCTCCAACGATGAGTCACAGATGGCCTGGCACAAGGGTACCGGCTACTTCCCGGTACGTAAGACCGCTATGGATGCTCTCAAGGCAGAAGGATGGTTCGAGGAGAACCCGAACTACCTCACCGCTTTCGATCAGCTCCTAGTCAGTCCTGAGACTCTCAACACCGCAGGAGGACTCCTTGGTGTATTCCCAGAGACCAGAGCTATCATCCAGTCAGAGATCCAGGAATGCTATGCAGGAAAACCGGTATCTGAAGCACTTGATGATGCTGCTGCACAGGTAAATGACCTGATCAAAGAATGGAATGAGTTAATCAAGCTTTAGAGACGAAAAAGCCGGAATGAAGTAAGGCTTTTTCTCCATTTTGCGGCATTTCGTCCCAAAATATGGGTGCGTCCATCCATCAACGGGCAGCTCTAAACATGTTTAGAGCTGCCCAATATTTGCTGGAGTATAGTATGAAACAGGCAGGTTTTTCCTCAGAATTCCTGGGAGCCTGTCGAACTTACGCCTCACGGCTCGATTTTTGCCCTTCTCTCCCAGACTACTATGATGATGCATGGCGCCTTGACTAAGACCTACAAGAAATACCTGTGTTTTGTCATGATAACACTGGCTATCATGCTGTTCTCCAGCCACTGTCTTGGTGCTTCAAACCCGTTCATCAGTTTCGTCAATAGCACCCATCCCAAATCAGCAGATAAGGAAACTCCGGCAGAGATTGATATCCAGGCACATCGGGGAGGAAGAGACCTCTATCCCGAGAACACCTTGACTGCTTTCAGGCATGCTGCATCCTTGGGAGTGAGGACCCTTGAACTCGATACCGCCCTCACAGCCGATGATGTGGTGGTTATCAGTCATGACCCCTACCTTAGCAATAAACTCGTCAGAGACAGCGAGGGGGAATATGTATCCGAATACCCAAAGATATTGATCAAGGATCTCAGTTACGAGGAGCTTTTGACCTATAGAGTAGGGAAGATCAACCCCTCCAGCTCCTATGCAAGGAGTCACAAGACCCAGAAGCCGGTGGAGAACGAACATATCCCAACGCTCTCAGAGCTATTCGAGGTCATGGATGAACTCAATTATCATGATATCTGTTATAATATTGAAATCAAGAGCTATCCCGAGTTCCCGCAATACACCAAAGAGGTATCAGCCCTCGTCGATAAGCTCATGGCCGTCATCAATGCATACGGCAAAGAAGCCTACTGCAGCATCCAGTCTTTCGATTGGAGTTCTCTGCAAATCATACAGGAACACTATCCGCAGATGAAGACCGCCTGCCTTACCGCAAAAGGCTTGAGGTTTGAAGGAAGGACCTTCAACTTCAAGCTGAATGAAGCAGGGCCCTCTCCCTGGCTGGCCGGCTTTGATGCCGATGACTATCCGACATGCAGTGATATCGTCGCAGCTTTCGGAGCTGATATCGTATCTCCCTATTATAAAGACATCACGAAAAGAGATGTGGACCGGGCCCATGAGCTGGGTCTCAAGATTATCCCCTGGACGGTGAACAAGACAGATAAGATGGAAGAGCTGATCTCCTGGGGAGTGGATGGAATCATCACCGACAGACCTGATCTGTTGCTAGGAGTCTGTCGGATTTTAAGGCTTCGAGGCGATTTTTGATGATTTTTTCCTGTTTGGGGCATTTTGCCCAAAAAATATGGGTGCGTCCATGCACCCACGGGCAGCTCTAAACGTTTTTAGGGCTCCCATGTATTGTTGCATTTTCATATTCACTGGGTGTATACTGGAGCGTGGACGAACAGTAGAGGCGTGGTATGATTTGCATTGGACATCGGGGAGCGGCTGGTCTAGCTCCTCAGAACACGAGATCTTCTTTTGAAAAAGCCATCGCTTTAGGCTGTGACTGCATAGAGACAGACCTGCATATCTGCAAGACAGGGGAACTCGTTCTCTGTCATGATGCAAGGATCGATTCCACTTCCAACGGCACTGGATATATAAAAGACATCACATATAATGAACTGAGGTCATTCGACTTCGGTGATGGTCAGCAGATCATGACCCTGGAAGAACTCCTGGAGCTCTGCAGGGGAAAGATAGACATCAATATTGAGATGAAGAGTGATGGAGCCGGAAAAGCCGCAGCTCTCATGCTGAATGAACAGATCGCCGCAGGGAAATGGTCTGAAGAAAACCTCCTTATCACCTCCTTCAACCATCCCGAACTCATGGACTTCCATGCTCTTGCGCCAGACATCCCCATCGGTGCCCTGATCAAATCGATCCTCATCGATGAGGCAGCTTATGTGAAAGACCTCGAATGCACAACGCTCGTGGTATCTTTGGAGTTCATCAACAAGCGGCTCGTTGAGGATATGCACGCAACCGGGATAAAGGTATACGTCTATACCGTCGATGACCCCAGGGATATCGAACACATAATACGAATCGGTGTGGACGGGATCATCGGGAACTACCCTGACAGGATATTGGAGGGTATTCATCAGAATATAACGTCATCTCAAGAGGAGCTCTAAAGTTTTCTAGAGCTGCCCTATATTTATTGGAGTATATTATGAAACAGGCAGGTTTTTCCTCAAAAACCCTACCCTATCTGTTATTATTACCGACCTTTGCCGTATTGATCGTTTTCCTGTTCTATCCGGCATTCGAGACCTTCAGACTGACCCTCTACAAGGTTCACCCATATTCAGGAGCAGAGAAGTTCGCAGGGCTCTATAATCTCAAGAAGATATTCACCAACCCTGATTATATCAGCAGCTTCTGGACATCAGCGATCTTTGCGGTCGCAGTCATCAGTTTCGGACTTATCATCTCACTGCTCCTGGCTATCTTATTGAACCAGAACGTCAAGGGATCCAGAATCTACCGGTCCCTTCTTATATGGCCTTATGCCCTCTCCCCGGCTATCGCGGGAGCACTGTTCAATTTTCTGTTCAATCCCGCGAACGGGATCGTCGGGTATTTCACCGGCATCAGGACCTGGATGACCAGCAGTTCTACGGCACTGTTAGTCATCATCATGGCTGCCGTCTGGAAAAATCTTGGCTACAACATCGTCTTCTATCTGACAGCCCTGCGTAACATCCCGAAGGATGCCCTGGAGGCTGCAGAACTCGACGGAGCAGGTCCGGTCAGGAGATTCTTCTCGATCACCTTCGCCTTCCTCTCCCCGATGACCTTCTTCCTGCTCGTCATGAACACGACCTATTCCTACTTCAGTGCCTTCGGTCTCATCGATGTCCTGACAGAAGGTGGACCGGCAGAATCGACGAATGTCCTGATCTATCAGCTGTACAAGGACTTCTTCGTCAATTCCCGAATCGGATATGCTGCGGCTGAGAGTTTCATCCTCTTCATGATCGTCGTACTGATTACTGTCATCCAGTTCCAGACGACTGAGAAGAAAGTCTATTACCAATAAGGAGGTAGGAATATGATACGTTCAAAACGAAAGACAGCCATGCTGCATCTCCTGCTAATCCTATCAGTACTGATCGTCTGTCTCCCCGTCCTGTTGGCATTGATCATCAGCTCCCAGACCGAGACAGAGGTTCTCGCATACCCGCCAAAACTCACCTTCTCCAGCAACTGGGTCTATAACTATACGACCGCATGGCAGCGAATTGACCTGGGAAGGATGATGTTCAACTCGGCTTTCATCGCCATCATGGTCACGATCGGCAAGGTCATCATGAGTCTGCTGGCAGCCTTTGCGTTCACTCATTTCGAGTTCAAGGGGAAGCAGATACTCTTCTTCCTCGTCATCGTGACCCTGCTATTGCCCGTACCGGTCAGGATCGTCGCCCTCTTTGAGGTCGTCAGGTCATTAGACTGGATCAACACCTATTCCGGACTCATCATTCCGTTCTGGGCAAGTGCTACCGGGACCTTCCTTTTCATCCAGCGATTCAAGACCGTTCCCTCAGAACTGGTCGATGCCTCCAAGATGGATGGGTGCAGACCGATGCAGTACTTCTCCAGGGTACTGCTCCCGCTTACCAGGAGTACGATTGGGGCCCTCGTGGTCATTGAGTTCATCTATATCTGGAACCAGTATCTGTGGCCGCTGATGGCTACCAATACTGACAACATGAGGGTCGTCCAGATTGGTATCAAGATGCTGATGAATGCAGAATCCTCCAACAATTGGGGAATCATCATGGCAGGAGTCATCATGACCATGATCCCGCCGCTGCTGGTATTCTTCATCCTGCAGGAGAGCTTCATGAAAGGTTTTGCACTACAGAGCGAGAAATAGGAGAACAGGTCATGGAGAATAAGAAAGCAGCGGAGAGAGCCTTCGGTAAGGTCATCCTCATCGGGGACCAGTTCGTTATCCAGGGAGTCCCTGCAGTCCTTGCAGCATTACCCCTCGAGACCGTATGTACGGTAAGCTGTGATGAACAGGGAAAACCTGGATGGACACTTGACGATAAGAGGATCGAGGTTCCCGGGTATAAAGAGGCGAAGAAAGCAGACCAAATTATGGCCATGAACATCATGATCGAGGAGATGGGACTGAATGACAGATCTCTGAAGGTAACTCTTGAAGGGGACCTTCTGGCTGGAAGCGGTGTCGGTGCGAGTGCCGCGAACTGTGTATCCTTTGTCAGGGCCTGCAATACTTTGTTCGATCTGGGCTATGATAAACCTGCGGTCAACTATTTCGCATGGAGGGGTGAGTTCGGCTACCACGGTCTCCCCTCCGGCCTGGACAACACGGTATCGACCTTCGGCGGTACGATCCTCTACGAACTGCATGACGGAAAGAAGTCTTTCGAGACCTTGAACCTGAAACAGCCTGTTGAGGTCGTCATGGGGAACAGCGGGATCACTACCGATACCTCGAAACTCAAGGGTTTCCTCGAATCCGAGAGAGCGGAGAACCGGGAACTCTTCGACAAAAGACTTGAGACGGTCAGGTCACAGGTCTATGCCCTCAAGGAGGCAATGGAAGCCAATGATCTGAAGCAGGTCGGTGCCATCATGTCCGCCAATCATGAGATCCTCATCGATATGGGTTTATCACATCCAAAGCTCATCGAGCTGTGTGACCTGGCATGCTCCCTGGGAGCCTATGGGGCCAAGGTTACCGGCGGCGGCCGGGGCGGCTACATGGTAGCCCTCACCCCGGGCAGGGAACTTCAGGAGAAGGTCGCTTCCGCATTCGAGAATCAGGGAGTCTCCACGATTAGGGGCGTCATCCACTAACTCAAGGGGGGTCTCTAAAGAGTTATGAGACCATGAAGGAATTGGCGGTTTATACATTATTCATGTTTTTTTAACCGCAGAGGACGCAGAGAGCGCAGAGTGATCAAGGTAATTATTCCCCTCACAACGATAAGTTGACAAACTCCTACTATTGAAGAAAATCCATTCGATCCCCAAAAATCAGTGTCTTTCATTCTTTGGGATAGAATTAGATGCGATTGCCCTGGATACACCTTAAACCTGGTAGCTTGACAAATCAATAAATTCATGATACCTGTGCTTATACATTTATGGGGTTGTTCGTCTTTCCACCTTTCTCCACCCCTATACCTGTACTACAAATAAAACACCTTTAAGGAGAGTTGAAATGGGAACTTTAATGATTTTGCTGCTTCTATTGTCTATTGTGCTGATCGTTGCGGCTACTTCACTGTTTAAACTGCACCCCTTTGTGGCCCTCATCATGGCTGCCCTGCTGGTAGGCCTGGGGGCCTCGGTGCTGGGACAGTTTGATGTGATGTCTGTGGAAACCACCCTAAGGAGCGGATTCGGTGGAATACTGGCGTACATAGGTATTGTCATCGTATTGGGAACCATAATCGGCGTTTTCCTGGAAAAATCCGGCGCCGCCATCAAAATGGCTGATACCATTCTCAAAGCTGTTGGTCCCCGGAGACCCGGCCTTGCCATGAGTATTATCGGATGGTTTGTCTCCATTCCGGTATTCTGTGACTCCGGCTATGTTATCCTTTCTGCCCTGCGGAAATCGGTGACCCATAAAGCAAAGGTATCGGCAACCATGATGAGTGTCGCCCTGGCCACCGGCCTGTATGCCTCACACACCCTGGTTCCACCCACCCCCGGCCCCATTGCGGCAGCGGGAAATCTGGGTCTCGAAGACAGCCTCGGCCTGGTGATCCTCTTTGGCGGAATCATTTCGGTTTTCACCATGCTGGCGGGATTTTTCTGGGCAAAATACATCGGCGGCAAGGTGAAGATCCAGGAAGACCTGGATAATGAAGCGGCCTTTGCCAAGGGTCTGGATCTGGAGGAGAAGGCCATCAAGGATCAGTATGGAAAACTGCCCACCACCTTTTTTGCCTTTGCCCCCATCCTGGTTCCCATCATACTCATCGCTCTGGGGACCATCGCTTCCTTCCCGGGGGAACTGATTGGCGCCGGCTTTATGGCAAACCTCTTCAAGTTCTTCGGTAAACCTGTGATGGCCCTTCTGGTGGGTTTCCTTTTTGCCCTTAAACTGGCCCCGAAACTGAATGAAGAAGTTTTGATGAAGTGGATCGGCGAAGGTATCAAGGTGGCTGGTCCCATCATCCTCATCACCGGTGCTGGCGGAGCCTTCGGTGCCATCATTAAGGCAACCCCGGTGGCAGCCTACCTCGGAGACTCCATGAGCACCTGGGGACTGGGAATTCTCGTCCCCTTCTTCATCGCAGCGGCGCTGAAAACAGCTCAGGGCTCTTCCACCACGGCTCTGGTCACCACCTCTGCCCTGATGGCCCCCCTGCTGGGTTCCCTGGGTCTTGATTCCACCATCGGAGCCGTTCTTACAGTGATGAGCATCGGTGCCGGAGCCATGACCGTTTCCCATGCCAACGACTCCTACTTCTGGGTGGTGGCGGAGTTCACCGGAATGGATGTGAAAACAGCCTATAAATCACAAACCCTGGCAACTCTGATTCAGGGTGTTGTGACAATCATCATCGTTTTGATCCTTTCCATCATTTTGCTCTAAACCCATATGACACCACGGGGACTGTACCAGCAGCACTTCGACAGCCGAATAGACAATGGCTCTTGCAATTGCTGCTTGAAGTCCCCGCCATTTTTAACATAGGGCTTGCCATGGTACGGCATGGGAATAACCTGTGAACAGGAGCTGCTGATGTTCATCGTGCGGACGGGGAATCCCCAGGCTACCCCAAAGCCCTGAACATGTATTATCATAGAGCATCCGATGAAGCTCCTGTATCGAATTTCCATTGTCATATTCTGCATCGTATTCGTTACAGCCCTCATTCTGTCCAGCTATTCATTCCAGGTTCAGAGAACACTGATCAACAATCAATTGGTCAAAAAGGGACAGGTGCTTGCGGGCGTCCTGTCCGAGTCGGTACTGAATCATCTGATAAGCTATGATTTCTATGCCATACAGCTCCTGTTTGATCCGCTGAAGCAGGATGACGACATAATGTCGGTCGCATTGATCGGATCGGATAATTACATCAAAATGCATTCCGATTTAACCAGAATAGGGACAATAAACAGTTTTCATCTCGATGATCATGATTTTGTCGAAGGCAATGTCATCGTCAGGGAAATGCCCGGCCACATCCTCACCCGCTATCAGTTTTTCAGCCCCGTTGGAATCGATCATAACCGTGAGGGATTCATTCAGATCGGCATGTCCGATCGGGGATCCCTGCGGCTTATCGAAACCTTTGGGATGAAAATGCTGTATCTTACAGTTTCCGTGCTTGCGGCGGCCGTCATCGCTGGCTATCTCATGAGTCGGCAGATTACCAACCCCATTATAGAATTGAGCAAGAAAATTACATACTTCATGCTGAAGAGACCGGATTATCATTCTGGTAATGACACTAAAAACGAAATAGCGATGCTAACCCGTAATTTCAAAACCCTGATGTCTGAATTGGAACAAGCCATTGAATTCAGAGTGAAGAATGAAAAAATGGCAATCCTGGGGAGCCTGTCCTCCGTTCTGGCTCATGAGGTGAAAAATCCTCTGGAACCGATCAAGGGTTCTGCGGAAGTCCTTAAACTCAAGTATTCCGACAATGATGAGATCATGAAATATGCCGGGATAATCCAGACAGAGGTTTCTGAATTAACGTCTTTTCTGGACAGCTTTCTCGACGTTGCCAAAACCAGCCAGATCAGCATGACGGTTCTTGATCTCAATAAGACCCTTCGCGAGGTTCTCACACTTCTGGAATACTCTTTGAGTAAGGAAAACATAGCTGCGGATGTCCGGCTGGATGATTCAATCCCTCTAATTACAGGAAACAGGGGAATGCTCAAGCAAGTGTTTCTCAATCTTTTGATCAATGCCCAGCAGGCGAAATCCGGAACTTACGGCAGGATAGAGGTTGTATCCTTTCTGGAAGGAGAATCAATCTGCTTGAAAATAAAGGACTATGGCACTGGTATTAAAAAGTCTGTCAAAGAACAGGTTTTTCAGCCCTTCTTCACGACGAAAAAGGATGGATCGGGAATTGGCCTGAGCATTTCCAGATATCTGATAGAGCTGCACAGCGGAACCATCGCTCTTGAAAGCGATTGCGGCGGCTGGACGGAAGCGGTGATTACGCTTCCAATCGAGAAAGGAGGATGAGCAGTGGCCAGCCATAAGATCTTAATAGTGGATGACAAGATCAGGATAGGTGAAGTGCTGCGCGATATTCTGAGAGCCGAAGACTACGATGCGGTAATCGCCGATTCGGGAGAACGCGGTCTTGAGATTTTCCGGGCGGAGAATCCTGATTTCATTCTGACGGACTTGATTATGAAGAAGCTTTCGGGCGTCGATTTTATAAGGGAAGTGCGTAAAACCGATACAGTCGTCCCCATTATAATTCTCACGGCCTTTGGTACCATCTCCTCCGCGGTGGATGCCATGAAGGCCGGTGCGGATGATTACTTGACCAAGCCGCTGAACTACGATCTGCTCAAACTTAAGATCAGGAAAATTCTGGATGAGAAATCCATCGAAAAGGAAAACATTGTCCTTAAGGGGAACCTGAAGGAGAAATGGGGACTCAACAACATCATCGGGCAATCTCCCGTTATGGAAAAAATGTTCAACCTGATCCGGTCTGTCGCTCCCACCGATTCATCCGTCTTAATCCAGGGAGAGAGCGGTACGGGCAAAGAACTGATCGCCAGGAGCCTTCATTCCTGCAGTCAGAGAGTCGGCTATCCATTTGTTGTTGTCGATTGTTCGGCAATTCCCGAAAGTTTGATGGAAAGCGAACTCTTCGGTTATGAGAAAGGAGCTTTTACGGGAGCGGCGGCGAGAAAAAAAGGAAGGATTGAAGAGGCCCAAGCCGGTACCCTGTTTCTGGATGAGATCGGGGATATTCCTCTCACCTGCCAGGCCAAACTTTTAAGAGTCATCCAGGAACACCAATTCATCCGAATCGGGGGAAACAGCCAGATTCATGTGGATTTCCGACTCATCGCCGCAACAAACAAGAACCTCAAAAAAGAAGTGGACAGGGGCCGATTCCGGTCGGATTTATTTTACAGACTCAATGTCATCAGCATTGAATCTCCTCCGTTAAAAGCCAGGAAAGAAGACATTCCGCTTCTGGCGGATTCCTTCCTCCTCAGTATCTGTCAGGAAAATAACCTGCCCCCCAAGACCATAAGCAAAGACATCCTTTCGGCGCTGATGAACTACAACTGGCCCGGCAATGTAAGAGAGCTGCGGAACAGTATTCACAGGTTCGCCATCCTCGATACGCTTCCTGCTGAAATAACAGATGCCGCCGACAACCGCGCCGGAAACCCTTCATCGGAGGCGGGAACTCTGTTTGAAAGGGAGAAAAGGCTGGTGGAGAGCACACTGAATCAATCGGAAGGGAATATCAGCAAGACCGCAGAAATTCTTGGAATCGGCCGCAAAGCTCTGTACAACCGGATTAAAAAATACGGCATCACTGTTCCATAAGGAACAATCCGTGCAAGACGACTGTGCCAAAAGGAACAATTCTTGCCCCGGTTCCTGCACCCCCTCCCTCTGAAAAAGGTCTCTGAAAAATCCATCACTGAATCATTCAGAGGTGAAAATCCCTGAGCAAATCCGGTTTTTCTCCATTCTGGGGACATTTCACCAAAAAAATGCGGACGCATTCATGCGCCTGGGCCGCCCATCAGGGAGCAAATATTTTTCCTGGCATACTTTTTGCATGTATAAAAGCAACTTATATAAAAAGGAGATGTCCAAAGACATGAAAAGAACACTTCTTGCAGTTGTATTGGGAATTGCAGCCCTTTACTCCGTTATCGCCGAGGGACAGGGTGAACAGGCCTATCCTTCCAGGACCATTGAGATCATCGTCCCCTCCAAAGCTGGAGGATCGACGGATACCCTGGCCCGTGTTTTCGTCCAGGTAGCCCGTAAGCACCTTCCAGGAGCCGAATTTGCCATTGTGAACATACCCGGCTCCGGCGGTCAGCAGGGATTCGAGAAAATTGCCGCCGCCAAGCCCGATGGGCACACGCTCGGTGCTATTTTTACGGTTCAGCTCCCCTCCCATGTTGTTTCCGGCAGAGCCCGATACAAACTTGACGATTTTCACTACTTAAGCAAAATGCTGGAAGACCCCAGCATCATCGTTGTATCGAAAGACAGTCCCATCAATTCCCTTGAAGAGCTGGTCAGCTATGCGAAAAGCAATGAAATGACGGCATCGGTCAACGGTATCGGAAGCGATGACCATCTGGCCATGATGATGTTTCAAAATGCCGCCGGTGTGGAATTCCAGATGATTCCGGCCTCCGGTTCGTCGGAACAAAAAGCCAATGTCATGGGCGGCCATGTCGAAGTGGCTTTTATGAACCTGTCTCAGATGATCAGCCAGCACAAAGCTGGTGATGCCAAAATATTGGCACTGCTGGCGGACGAACGAGACAATGCGCTTCCCGAACTCCCCGCAATCGGCGAATTCGGTTATGACAGTGTGAAAATGAGCGGTACCCGCGGTTTTGTTGTTCAGAGCGGTGTTCCCGATGAGATTAAAGCCGTTCTGGAGAAACTGACGGACGATGTCGTGAATGACCCCGAGTATGGAGATACGCTGCAGAAGAGCAACCAGGCATTCACCTATGAGGACGGGGCTTCCTACGAAAGATTCATGAATGATCTGGAAAAAGATCTGGAAGTTCTCTTCGCCCAGGAACCCTGGTAGCACTATGGTCAATAAAAAACCCGGCGAGCTTTCTCTGGCGGCAATCTTTGTCTTTTTAGGGATAATGCTGTACATAAGCACGGCGGACTTTCCGGAAAGGGCCCAAACCAGTACGGCGGTCTATGTTCGTTTCGTCGGCGCTGGAATGGCCTTATTGTCAGCAGTTGATTTCATTATGACCCTGAAAAAAAAGTCTGGCGAAGTGAGGTTGTTCAGAAACCCAGCCTACTTTTTCGGACTCATTGGATTGATGCTTGCCTACATGATTCTCCTTATGCTGAATGTCGGGTTTTTGGTTGCCACCGTTCCCTTTCTGGTGGCAGCCGCATTGCTGTTAAAGTATCGGAACTGGAAAATTATGATAGCTTCATTTGTGGGGATTCTCCTATCGACCTACCTGGTGTTTTTCAAGATGCTCCAGGTACCCATGCCCTGAACAGTCGAGGTTTTACAAATGGAAATGGCATTAAATTACATAGGAATACTTTTTACGATTCCCAACCTTCTGGCCATTGCGGCGGGAACAACTCTCGGAACAATGATGGGGGCCATGCCCGGCCTGACGGGAACCCTGGCGGTGGCCATCCTGATACCCACCACATTCTCCATGGACCCGGTTATGGGGCTGGCAATGATGGGGGGATCCTACAGCGGGTCCATGTACGGCGGATCGATAGCCGCCATTTTGATGGCGACACCAGGAACGCCGGCCGCTCTCTGCACCTCCTTTGAAGGCTACCCATTGTCCCGAAAGGGCCGGGCGGGCATTGCATTGAAGGTTTCGGTCGTGGCCAGTTTCTGCGGCGGCATTATTTCTACTGTTGTTCTTCTGGTATTCGCCCCGATTCTTGCGTATTTCGCCCTGAACTTCGGTCCCCCTGAATACTTTCTTCTGGCCATCATGGGATTGGCCAGCATCGTTATGTTTGCCAAAGGAAACATGATCAAAGGTCTTCTGTCCGGCTTCATTGGCCTGGCGATTTCCTTAATCGGCACAGACCCCATATCCGGGAGTCTCCGCTATACGGGGGGATTTCTGCAGCTCTATGAGGGCCTGGATTTCATGGCGCCCCTGATCGGGATGTTCTCCATTGCCCAGATGCTGAAACTGGCCGGAGAGAAGACCATTGCAAAGAGAACCGGAGACGGTCAGGCTGTCATTAAGAAGGAAAAGCTGCCGAAAGGCCTGACGAAACCCATAACGCTGGGATCCCTGATGGGCACTGGAATCGGGATTCTTCCCGGCGCGGGTGCCACGATTTCCGCATTCCTGGCCTATCAGGCCCAGCGGCAGATATCCAGGAAGAAACATGAATTCGGAAAAGGCAGTCTTGAGGGGATTGCGGCAGCGGAAAGCAGCAACAATGCCGTTACCGGGGGATCCCTGATCCCCTTGCTGACCCTTGGAATTCCCGGCAATACCACCTCGGCGGCCCTGATGGGCGGTCTTATAATCCAGGGACTCATTCCTGGACCGGAACTGTTCACCCGCTATGCGAATGTAACCTATCCCTTCATTCTGTCATTGTTTGTGGCCAATGTGGTATTCCTTCTTCTGGGACTGTATTTTGCCCCTCAACTGGCGAAGGTATCCCTCATTCCTACTTCACTGCTGATTCCAGTCGTCTGCATGTTCTCGGTTATCGGGACTTATGCCATTCAGAACAGTCTTTTCGACGTGGGTGTTATGGTCATCTTTGCCGTACTGGGGTATTTCCTGAGCATATACGGGTTCTCTTTGGGGGCATTGGTTCTCGGCCTGATCCTCGGGCCAATCGCCGAAAGAGGATTCGCCCAGGGAATCCTTATGGGCAAAGGTTCCTATGCCATCTTCTTTACACGCCCAACGAGCATTGTTTTGATTATCCTGACGGTGATTCTGATCATTTCCAGCTATTATACGGCACCTAAAGCCGAACCTGATGAAGAATCGGTCATTTAGGGAACAATACTTCATCAATGACAAAGGGCTGCCTCAGGGCAGTTCCTTTCAGTATTGCACTGGAGATTTATTATGAATATATGGTACATCTTCTCGCTCACCGGTGGTCTGGCGATTTTTCTATACGGCATGATGGAGATGAACAAACACCTGACATCCATCTCCGGAAACAGAATGAAATCCACCATGACAACCCTGACCAAAAAAACTGCCCGCGGATATTTGACAGGCCTGGTCATAACCATTGTCAATCAATCCTCTTCCGCCACCACAGTCCTGGAAGCGGCTCTTGTGGGCGCGGGGCTTATGACCTTCCAGCAGAGTCTTGCCGTCACTCTTGGAGCAGAACTGGGATCGACATTCTTTCCCCAGTTGATCGCCATTCCTTCCATCACCAAGTTTTCAACATTCATTGTATTCGCAGGCTTCCTCTTTCAGCTATTCTCACGGACAAAAAAAAATCATCACATCGGCATGACAATTTTTACATTGGGACTTCTTTTCCTCGGCATGGATATGATGTCCACCTCCCTGAAACCACTGAGGGAATTTGAACCGTTCATTCGCATGATGACAAATATCGAAACACCTCTTCTTGGAATTTTCATCGGAATGCTGTTCACCATGATTATCCAATCGTCCGGAGCCACAACCAGCATCACCATTGCCATGGCCATGGCGGGGGCCATCACGGTGGAACAGGCCATTCCCATCAATCTGGGTGCCGCCGTCGGGACCTGCATCACCGCCGTTCTCGGCAGCCTGACCCTGAACTGGGAGGCTAAACGTTCGGCCTATATCCATATTTTATTCCAGGTAATCGGAGCTCTATGGGTTTTTATTCTTCTATGCATTCCGTTCAGGGGGGAACGCTTCTACATCTGGTTCATCAAGTGGATAACCTTTCAACTGTTCAGAACCGACAGTCTCGCCAGACAGATTGCCATGGGATTCACTTTCATGCCCATTATCAACCACATTATTGTGCTCCCCAATCTCAAGTTGATTGTGAAACTGTTCAACAGGCTGTTCCCGGAGCGGGAAGCGCCGAAGCCATTTGGAGTTGAATTCATCAAAAGGAAATTCATCCGCGAGAATATTGATCTGGCCCTTCTGATGACGAAAAAAGAAATCATGCGGGTCTCCGGTTTCATCAAGGAAATGATAAAGGAAATGAGAGAGGCCTTCCGGAGCAAGGATACTGCGGTTATAGGTAGAGTCAGCGATCTCGACTCAAGGATCGATCTCCTGCATAGTAAAATAATTCCATATCTTGCAGAATTATCCCAGGAGGAACTTTCGGGCAGACAGTCAGTCACGTGCATGAACTACATGTACATACAGAATGAATTTGAATCAATCGGCGATGTCATTGACAAAAACATCATGTCGCTGGCCGCGAAGAAAATCAATCAGAATCTTCTTTTTTCAAGGGAGGGATTCCATGAACTCCAGCATCTGATTTACAGAATAAGCCGAAACTTCAATTTTCTATCGCAGGCCCTGCAGAATGATGACTTAAAGCAGGCAGAATCTGTTCTCGATTTCCATAAAAACAAGGAAGAAGAGAAATACAAGCGCCTGCACATTGAAAGACTTTACGACGGCAAGGCGGAATCGATTGCGACATCTTCCGTTCATCTGGATCTAATTACGTATTTTTCAAGGATAAACAGTCATATCGCCTACATAGCAAAGAGATTGCAGCTTTTGTATTCCTGAAAACACAGGAATCCGGTATAATCCGTTCAGGATAAGGAATTTTCATGCAAGGCCTTTTTGTGCTGCTGCTTCTGTTGTCGGTC
Source organism: Spirochaetaceae bacterium (assembly GCA_965224705.1). GTDB lineage: Bacteria > Spirochaetota > Spirochaetia > DSM-2461 > DSM-2461 > UBA2779. The sequence goes on from OZ245056.1 coordinate 105,095, forward strand.
TCTTCGTCGGCCGCAGCGGAAAACACGCCGACTTACAGATTCGGGTATTCTTCAAGTCAGAATCCGGAAATTTTGATCACTCGCATGACTCCCATGCTGAATCTTATTTCTGAAGCCCTGGATGCGGATATTGCATTTGTTCACAAAAAAACCTATTCGGAGATGCAGAAGGCCTATATCAATCAGGAAATCGATTTTGGCATTATCAATGCCTACTCCTTTCTGAGAATCCTTCCTTATGATTCCGTTGTACCCATCGCAGCGAGAGTGATAGAGAATTCAAGGGAGTACCGGACCTATTTTTTTACAAGAAAAGACAGCGGCATCAGGTCTTTCAAGGATATGCCGGGAAAAATCATCGCTCTGGGAGACCCGTATTCCACCAGTTCCTACCTCATTCCCCATTTTATTTTCAAGAAGGAAGGCTTGTATCCGGATTCGGATTTTGACAAAACAATTATTATCTCCAAACAGGACTCCCTTATTCTGGCTGTTTTAAACCACACGGCCGATGTCGGTGTCGCTGCTTCTTTCATCTTCAACGAACAGTCCGAAGCTGTCAGAACGCGTCTCCAGGTTTTCAGCATGTCAGACCCTTTTCCTCTGGGTCCGTTTATTGCCAACAGGAATCTGGATGATGAGATCATCTCAACTCTGAAGAAGGTTCTTTTGACTTTGCAGGACAGCACCGATGGACGCTTCGCGCTAAAAAGCGCCGGCATTGAAGGCTTTGAGGAAGTTGACGCGGCGGCATATAATCGCCTGCTGGAAATCCAGGCTTCTTTGAATTTGAATTGAATGGGAATTGGGGCGTAACGGCCGCGCTGTGCCAAAGTAGTTGTCACACAAGTTAAGTCAATGTAGGAGGTGACAACATGCGGCGGTACAGTGTTCAATTTAGGAATACTATCTTGCAAAAGATGATCGGTCTGGAGGAACAATGAAACGATATATAGTCCTATTTGCGGCCTTACTGACGACAGCGGCCCTCTTCGCTGCCGATGAATACTTTGAACCACTTTTCCTGCGTTATTGGAAATTACATCTAGAGGAAACAGATAAGAATCGACAAGCACCAGAAGATGCCACAGTCTTTTATCCCTATGGAAAGGTTTTTCGTGGGAGAACCATCGTTCAGTATGGAAACGAATTTCATCCGCTCACAACAGATGATAAGAAAATGCTTAAGTACTGGGGTCAAATCATTGAATGGCCTGGAATAGAAGAACACTATAAATATCGGGTAAAGGTTTTCGAAGGAAATGAGGTGTATTGGGTATTCATGTCAGACAATACTTTCCAATATGTCGATGAAGATGAGTTGCTATTAATCTCATATTACAATATCGGAGGGATAAACAGAACTCCCCTCTTTCAGGTCGTTCAAATAGAAGATCAACTCTCAGAAGCAGAGAGACTGGGCGAGTAACTCGAATGCTATTTCAATGTATATCACCTATTCATCAACAACGTAAAACAGCTGTTGATGCGCTCCGGGGAGCTTAAGTCAGGGCGAAGGATTTGGTTCTTAAGGGCAACTCTAAAAAACGTTTAGAGTTGCCCGTGGAGTCTGTCGGACTTACGCCTCACGGCTCGATTTTTGCCCTTTTCCCCTGCTGCTGCGTTGCCAAAATACTCACGTAGCCCAGCTACGCTCCGTTTTTGTCGCCTTGCATCAGGCAAAAATCATCAAAAATCGCCTCGAAGTCTTAAAGTCCGACAGACTCCGTGGGTGCATGGACGTACCCACATTTTTGAGGCGAAATGCCCCAAAAATGGAGAAAAACCCGGATTCAGTCCGGGTTTTTTGTCTCTAAAGACAAGGCGGAGAACCCGCTTAAAAGCGCTGACTTAAGCCCCAACCCCCGTTTTAATTCCGATTAACCGATAGCAATCTTTCCGGTTTCCCCGTTTCTGATGCGGATACACTCTTCAATCGGTGAAACGAAGATCTTGCCGTCTCCAATCTCTCCGGTTCTTGCACCCTCAATAATTGCATTGATTGTCGGTTTGACAAAGTCCTCATTGACCGCAATGTCAAGCCTGATTTTTTTCAGCAGATTAACCTCGATATCAACACCTCTGTATGATTCATGGTAACCCATCTGCTGGCCGCATCCCAATGCATTGGTTACGGACATCTTGTAAATCTCATTCTTATAAAGTTCCTGTTTAACGTCATTCAGCATATGCGGCTGGATAAAAGCAGTTATTAACTTCATTCTTCACTCCCTCCTTACATGTTACTGAAAATCTGGAAACCGCTGTACGATTCCATTCCGTGTTCACTCATATCAAGACCTTCACGTTCGTCTTTCTTACTTACTCTCAGACCTACGATATTCTTGATAACGAAGAACAGTACTGATGCCGTTACGAATACCCAGGCAAATACGGCTGCGCATCCGAGAGCCTGAACACCAAGCTGTGCAGCACCTCCGCCGTAGAACAGACCGGTATCGGCCATTCCGTTACCCGGTATTGCGAACAGACCGACTGCGATTGTTCCCCATACACCGCAGACACCGTGTACTGATACTGCTCCGCAAGGATCATCAATCTTCAGAACCTTATCGATGAACTCAACCGAAAGAACAACCAGAACACCTGCAATAATACCGATTATCAATGCTCCCGCCGGAGAAACAACTCCGCAGCCTGCTGTAATACCGACAAGCCCTGCTAACGCACCATTGAGCGACATGGAAGGATCGGGCTTGCCGAACTGAATCCATGATGTAATCATCGCACCTATTGCTCCTGTTGAAGCAGCCAGGGTAGTAGTAACAGCTACACTTGCAATACCGAGGTCGGTACCCGACAGGGTCGATCCGCAATTAAACCCGTACCAGCCGAACCACAGGATGAATACGCCGAGTGCTGCCAGAGGCATATTGTGACCCGGAATAGCCTTGCTGATCTTCTTTCCGTCCACTTCGACATATTTGCCCTTTCTTGCACCGAGCATTATTGCACCTGCAAGACCTGCCCATCCGCCTACGGAGTGAACAACTGTCGAACCTGCAAAGTCGTGAAAACCGAGGCTGCCCAACCAGCCCTCTCCGCTCCAGATCCAGTGACCTGAAATTGGATAAATCACAGCTGAAATTACTACTGAATAAATCAGATAGCTTGTGAACTTTGTTCTTTCAGCCATTGCACCAGATACGATAGTTGCAGCAGTGGCTGCGAATACTACCTGGAAAATCCAGTCTCGAAGTACAGATGAATCAGCTCCGGGAATAAAGAACTGATCGATCCCGATAAATCCCCCGGCGGTTGAACCGTACATGAGCGCCCAACCAACTGCAAAGAAAGCTACCGCTCCGGCCGAAAAGTCCATCAGATTTTTCATGATGATGTTTCCGGCGTTCTTTGCTCTTGTGAGCCCGGTTTCAACCATTGCAAACCCGGCCTGCATAAAAAATACAAGCGCGGCTGCAAGTATCAGCCAAACCATGTCGAAGGCGGCTGAGTACAGTGCCAGCGTGTCAGCCGTTTCATCAGCAAATAACGCTGTTCCAGTCAGAAGTAAACCGGTTGCTGTAAGGAATAGAATCCTTTTAATCTTCGTATTTCCTCCTATAAGTTTTTCTATTCACTTTCTATAATGCAATGGGTGTGCCAACTTACAGGGAATCAAATTTAAATTCTTACAGGATAAGAATCTAGAACAGGAAAATATATTCATACTATTTTCCCGATTTTATACCTGAGGGTGAATCCCTACATGAATGTGCCTGAGAAAGACGAATTCTACATCAATGTAGGAAAAATCTGAAGTTTACGGAGTGCGCTATGAAAGCTCGTAAGGAGGGGACGTCTAGAATGTAGAATTTCAGTTACAGAAACTTCTTTTATAACCTGATGGGCATCAATCCCATCTGTTAAAGCACTGGCCATGCAGGCAGAAGCGAGTCTTGCGTGTGTCATCGTGAGGCGTCATGCGAAGCGTAGACAACGGACATGAAAGTCGTGTTATTGAGCCTCGAAATATCCGTTATCGTTGGAAGTCTTCATTGTTCCGTGATGTGGGAACAGTACTAATATTAAGTTAACTTAACATTAGATGAAATCTTGCCGAAAGAGCTAATTCAAAAACTCTCTATAAGGTATCAGTTAGAGATAACCTGTCGCTATCCCTGATGCTACCTCTAACAAATTCTCTTGAAAATGAAGCTTTTGCCAGGCCTTCTATATGAAAAGCCATTTTTCTATGTTTCGGACATACGTCTCCCAAAAACAGGAATCTCGTTCCAGTCCTTCTATGTCACTTCTTTGTTCAGTGCTGGCAGAATGAAGTGTTGACGTATCTTTTGTGCGGTAAGACAAAGAACTCCACACATTAACTAAAAAACACCTTCTCATACCCTCTGACGTAAAGCCGTTTGAGAAGAAACGAATCCTTCAGATGGGAATTGGCCCGCTCCAGTATAGAATACGGTGACCGGCGCGGATGACCCGTCCTTCGCCCATGGAAAAAGGCCCCCGGATAATCTGCCGGTGGACCTCACTTGTCTTATCCATAGAGTAGACTTCGGCAATGAGCGGCTTCACATTATTGACGCTCACACCCCGGGCTATTAGGCTTTGAGTATTGTCACCTTTCCTCGGGTGTTGAATAGGCATTTTCACCCCGGTAACCGATGTTTCAAAAAAAGCGAGAAAATTTTCATAGAATAAAATTGAAAACAGGAATTTAGATCCGGAAAGCGATTGACAAAAGCAAAAATTTGGACTATTTTTGCATTGAAGTTGCCGGGGCAAGAGTCTGCCAGGTGGAGAATGCCCTCTGGTAGTCTTAATGTGAACTCTGGGGGGATAAATAACGAATCAGCTTAACCCCTATTTCTCACCAACATAAAACTGCATAAAAAATCTTGGAGAATTTCTGTTCTCTCCCCTAATATATCGAACAAAAAGTTTCCAGTTGATTGATCCTTGTTATTTCCGCCCAAATTAAGTCGATTTCTTCTGATTTTCTTCCGTTTTTTCAACCCTCGGGGCACAGCTTCCCCAAGGAACCCAGATTAGAACTCTCAACTGCTTTTATTACCGCTCAGATGGCCCGGGATGTTCGTATCCAAATGTCCCACCAGGGAAAACTCTCCGGAAGACTGATCCAGACTCGGCGAACCGTAATCTTTACAGCGGCTGACACTTTAAGCATTCTTAATCGGATCGTAGAGGACAGGCTCCGGGTTTCATCGCCGCTGACCTGCTGAATTGTCTTTCGAAGATGGACAAAGAATATATAGGCGATTGTCGAAAAGTACAATCGGAGCTGATTCGAACTCACCCAATAGCTGGAGGTGCGGTCGGCAAACAGATAAAGCTGCTGCTCTTTGATGCGATTCTCCATATCGCCGCGTGCACAGTAGACATCTTCATACAGCGATTGGGCATCCCCTTCTTCAACAGGTATGTCAGTCACAATAAAGCGGGGATTCTTCTTGCCCGGCAGATGTTCCGCCTTGGCAATGACATCCCGATTGCGACTCCAGCTGCTTTGGGTCCTCCAGGAAAAACGGGTAAAAACACGTTCGGCTGCTTTGCTCTTAACGAAGAGCTTTTCAGCCTCAGCCATCTGCGGTTCAATTTTCTTCAGTAGCCGCGTATTTCCTGCCATACCGGTGATATATTTGACTTTTAATATCTCACACTGCTTCAGTATACTCTCACGGCAGAAGTCCGAGTCTCCACGGAAAATGATACGGACATCAGGAAATCTGGCCCTGATCGCGCCAACCAGCTTGACCAGAATCTCTTCGGTACTCTCACAGGCATCCACGCTGGACGACCGCAGGCGGGCGATCAGGGGAAAATCATCACAGAACACATAGAGCGGAAGGTAGCAGTAGTGATCGTAATATCCGTGAAAAAACCGCCTCTGCTGCTCGCCGTGGATGGGAATGTCAGTGGCATCAAAATCCAGAATCAGGGTTTTCGGCGGCTCCTCGAAACTCTCAAGAAACAGTTGACAGAGCAGCTCTTCAATCCCCTCGGCATCCCAGGTGATTTTGCTGTACCGGTCCTTGGTTTTTTCATCCAGTTCATGACCGAGTTCCAATCTGTTCAGGGTGCTCTTTCCTGCAGCTGGAGTTTTATCATCCCGTCCGCATATATACTGAAGCAGCGGATCATCGCGCAATTGTTCATGATCATTGAGATCTTCATAGCCCTGACAGATTCCGAAGATTCTCTGTTTCAGAAGAGCACTCAGGCTATGTGTAATTTTTCCCTGATCTCTTTTATCGGTGAAGAAATCTGACAGCTTTTCAATAATTCTGTGCTTCTGCTCAACCTGCTGGAGCAGAAGAAATCCGGCATCGGAGCTGTTGACCTTGCCGTCATTCTTTACAATAATTTTGCGGGATTTTCCGATTTCCATCCCTTGCAATTCGAGCTGATGGGCTTTACACTCTGTATTAGCAAAGCGGGCTTCTTTTCGTTTTGTATTTTTTTTCATGTAAATATTTTAGCATGGGAAGCCTGCTTTGTCTCAAGGTCTTGGTGAGAAATAGGGGTTAACGATGTCATGAATGTCCCGGTTTGAATCTGGGTTGTGGAGTCACTACATTTAGATGGAGAAAGGAAGTACAGGACTAATGAATCAGGAAAAATATAGTCAAAGAAGATACGATTTTAAAAACAACATATTTCAATATACATCAATTGTTTTGGTTTGTTTTCTTTATCTCTTTTCAATAGTACTTTTGCCAAGTTTTAAGAAGTTTTTTCCAGAGGAAGGATGGAGTTATTTTAATGGAATTTTTGGAGTTGTCTTTGGAGTTATATTTTACTTCGTAACACTGAAAATTTTTAAACTTTTTAATTTAAAAAATATAAAAGAGTTCAAAGATAGGAGATTTTTTTTGAAAAGAAATCTTATAGGATTTATAATATCTTTTTCTTTTGTTTTAATTATTAGCTTAGTTTATGTTATAGCTGGAAAGGAATATGAGAAATTTCCCATTTTCTTTTTAACAGCAATTCCGTCATTGGTCTTTGCTTTAAGACCGGCAATTATAGAGGAAGTAGTTTTCAGGCATACTTTTTTAAATTTTTTCACTATGAAAAATAAAAAATATTTGGGTTTAATTTTATCATCTTCAATTTTTGGTTTCATTCATATAGCAAATGCTTTGTTTGGAAAACCAATTTCACCTATGCATTTAATTCTTACATTAGTTTTAGGGTTTTTTATGGGAGTCCTCTATTTAGAATTTGGATTAATTCCGGCGATCATTTTCCATTATCTTGCAGATGCGAACTTTGTAAATGCTAAGGATTCAGAATTTATGGTAGTTTTAATAGTGATTGTTGGAATGATATATTTAGCTGGACTTTTTATTTATCACAGAAAAGAATTAGGAAAGAAATGGTTTAAACTACAGTAGTAATGAGTAGAGCTAATTCAAAAACTCTCGATAAGATATCAGTTAGAGAAAGAATATCGCTCCCCCTGATGTTGCCTCGACTAAATTCTCATTGAATATGTTGAAAACTGTGTAGCGAATGCGGCCCTTTTTTCATAGTGATTTCAAATGCGAACTACACAATAATTCAATTTGATGAGTTTTGAAGAGGCTCCACTATTTTTATAAAATAATAATTTTTTGTGAGGCTTTTATGGCAACCATTCAAAACCCCATTCTCCCCGGGTTTAACCCCGATCCCTCCTTCTGCCGCGTGGGTGACGACTACTACATCGCCACCTCCACCTTTGAGTGGTTCCCCGGCGTTCAGATCCACCACTCTAAGGATCTGGTAAACTGGAAGCTGATCACCCGCCCCCTGAACACTGTCAAGCTGCTGGACATGCGCGGCATCGATAACTCCGGCGGTATCTGGGCGCCATGCCTCAACTACGCCGATGGCAAATTCTGGCTGGTCTACACCAACGTTCAGTCCTGCCGCGGATTTAGCTGGATGAGCACCCCTAACTATGTAATTACTGCCGATGACATTATGGGCCCCTGGTCTGATCCCGTATACCTCAACTCTACCGGTTTTGACCCCTCTATTTTCCACGACGATGATGGCAGGAAGTACATCGTTAACATGGTTTGGGACGGCCGCGCCGGCACCAACAGCTTTGGCGGCATCATCGCACAGGAGTACGATCCCAGGACCGAAAAACTGGTCGGCGAAGTGAAGATGATATGGCCCGGCTCCAGGCTCGGCTGCACTGAGGCTCCCTTTATCCTTAAAAAAGATGCTTACTACTACCTGGTTACCGCTGAAGGCGGCACCAACTGGTCACACGCTGTAAGTGTCTGCCGCTCCAGGTCAATCTGGGGGCCCTATGAGACCCACCCCGAAAATCCCGTTATCACCTCTCGCTTTGCCGAAGATGCCGTTATCCAGCGCGCTGGCCACGGCTTCTTCCAGGAGACCCAAAACGGTGAGTGGTACCTGACCCACCTCTGTGGACGCCCCGTTAAAAATCCCCAGGGTTACCAGTACAGTGAAAAATACGCTGGGGGATTTTCTATCCTGGGCCGCGAAACCGGTATTCAGAAAATCGAATGGCCCGAAGGTGAATGGCCCCGCCTCGCCTGCGGCGGCAACACTCCCGAGGAGTTTGTCCAGGCTCCCAATCTTCCCGAGCACAAGTGGCCCGAAGAGAACCTCCGCGATGACTTCAGCGGAGATCTCAGCATCCACTTCCAGACTCTGCGCGAGCCCATGGAAGAGTCATGGATTAGTCTCAAAGAGAATCCCGGCAAGCTGCGCATCCGCGGCCGCCAGTTCTTCCACTCCTGTTTTGAGCAGTCCATACTGATGCGCCGCATTCAGCACCACAGCTGTGAAGCAGAGACATGTCTGGAGTTCAACCCCACTCAGTTCCAGGAGATGGCGGGAATGCTGGTCTACTACAACCGCAGCAACTTCTACTTCCTTCACCTAACTGCTAATGATGCCGGCAAACGCGTTATCAAAATATCCCGGTTTATCTCCGGCGCTTATGGGGAGTCCAGCCCCGAGATCGAGATCCCCGATGGCGCAGTTTACATGAAGACTGCACTGGACGTGCAGTTCTACCAGTTCAGCTACTCTATGGACGGCAAAAACTGGACCGGTATCGGGCCCGCCCTCAACAGCACCCCCCTCTCCGACGAGATGGGCAACGAGGTGTTCCGCTTCACCGGCTCATTTGTGGGAATGGCTGCCATCGATATCACCGGCGCCAAGAAGCACGCCGACTTTGACTTCTTTGACTACCGCCCCCTGGAAACAAAGGACAAGACACTTGGTTTTGGATACTGAGAAGAGTGAAGGGAGAAGTTTGAAGTGTGAAATTTATTGCACTTCAGACCTCACCTTCAATAGATCAAAAGATCAAATACAGAAGGACAGGCAGTGGCTTAACATGCTCCATATCCCGTTTTAATAATGCATCGAGTAGGAGGGGCCGCACTGTGCCAAAGTAGTTGTCACAATGAATCAACCAGTCATGAGAGAATACCGTCGGAGAAGCTAATGCTTCTACTCGAATCTTGGAATACTCGTGAAGCAGAAATGGGTGAATGACTTCGCCGAAATGGCCTACATTCTGAGCATCCTGGGCCATGGGAACAAGAGCTCCGGGCCCTTGTTGATCAGAAAGGTGGTGATAAGTCCCGAAAGAAGCCGGGAAGAGCACCCTGAACAGATTGGAACTCGGTCATGAACTGGATGAAAAAACCAGGGACCGGTACAGCAAAATCCCCTGGGATCCCAGGGGATTGAAGGCTTCTCTGTCAACTGTTTCTTGAGAGTTTTGAGGAGCCGCCGAAAACCCTGATTCTGGATTTTGATGCCACCGACATTCCCATCCACGGAGAGTAGCAGAGTCGGTTTTTTCACGGATATTACGTTCACTACTGCTGCCTTCCGCTCTCTGTGTTCTGTGATGATTTTTCCCCTGATCGCCCGCCTGCGGTCGTCCGGCGTGGATGCCTATGAGGGTACCGAAGAGATTCTGGTCAAGCTGGTTGGCGCGATCAGGGCCAGATTTCCTGATGTCCGTATCATTTTCCGTGGAGACTCGGACTTCTGCCGAGAGAGTATTCTGAAACAGTGTGAGGTGATGTCTACTGTGCACGCGGCGATATGGAGAATCGCATCAAAGAGCAGCAGCTTCATCTGTTTGCCGACCGCACTTCCACCTGTTGGAGAGTTCAAATCAGCTCCGATTGTCCTTCTCGACAATCGCCTATATTTTCTTTGTCCATCTTCGAAAGACAATTCAGCAGGTCATCGGTGATGAAACCCGAAGCCTGTCCTCTACGATCCGATTAAGAATGCTTAAAGTGTCGACCGCTGTAAAGATTACGGTTCGCCGAGTCTGGATCAGTCTTCCAGAGAGTTTTCCCTGAATATCGGATACCAGGGATCATGTTCCCACGGGTACCTTTATGTCTGTAAGAAAACCGTTTTTTACAGCTTATCTCAATCTGACCAATTCTGCGCAAAGTGTTGAACGCTATCATGGCAATATGAAGAAGAAGGGAAACATCGATATCGACAGGGATTACTCAGCCTCTGTTTTTATTAGAAATCAGTGCATGCTGCGCCATCAGAATCTTCACGATAACACCGAAGAATGCAGCGCCAGTTCCTTGCCGCGAAATCCCACACCCAGTACCAGTATTTTATCGGGCTGCCATTTTTCCCGCACACCAGAGAGGTATTTTTTGACCGCCTCACCATACGCGGTTTTCGCCAGTCTGTGCAGGGAGGTTTTCCTTTTGCTGTTCCCCTGCTTAAACTCGAAAAGAATGGCTTCCTTTGCCTTACCCCCCTCGGAACCTGTTCGGCGGACCAATACGATGTCCGGACGACCCATGCCGCATTCGCGGTTGCTTTCCACCGTATATTCACCGCCCAGATAGGTTAAGAGGCCCAGTACCAGGCCGTGGTAGAAATTCTCCCGCCTTGTTTCCTCCTCGTAGGGCTTTGCCGCTGTGTCGTAAAAGCTGACCATGTTGAACAGTATACGGGCGAGATTCCTCTCTATAGCGGCGCTATTCATCTCACGGACGCCCTGGATGAAATTCAGAAAGGATTCGTTCACCTCCAGATCTTCTTCCAGCCAGGCCTTGATAACTCTTTCATAGACGATTTCCACTTCCAGATTGGGAATGGAAATCCTGTAGGTGATGGATGTGCGGACTTGCTGCCGTTCGCTTGCCTTGAGATAGCCTCCATGAAGCAGAAAACTCCACACGGCATCCGGATTTCTTTGAATCTGAGGATAGGCAATGTTGCTCATCACCTCTCTTCGAACTTCCTCCCCCTTGAGGAGTTTTTCGATAGTTTCCCGGCTGTCCCTCCTGTCCAGCTGCAGCACTTCCTTGATGAGCCTGTTGTCGCTGGTGTTCACCCAGTAGGGCTGAAGACCGTCCTTGATGTTTCTGAAGTAGCTCACCAGACTCCATGGGTTGTAAATGACCGTATCACCGCCGAAGATGTAGCCGTTGTACCACTGGCGAATGCTGTCCATACTGGATTCCAGTTTGAAGTGTTTCGCCATGGCTTCCACCTCGGGTTCAGTGAATCCGAAGCAGTTCTTCATGGAGTCATTCAGCACGGTGGATACCGCAGGATTGTTGAAATCGCTGAATATGCTTTCCTGAGCCACTTTAAGTATGCCGATGACCACGGCCTGCTGCAGGCTGGGATTGTCCTTGAAGGTCTGCACCATGAAGCCGCGGATAAAGTCAATCATCTGGTCATAGAACCCCCTGGCGTAGGCGGATTGCAGAGGGGTGTCATATTCGTCAAGGAGGATGTAGACTTTTTTTCCGTAGGAACGGTGGAGCCAGGCGGAGAGATGTGCTATGGATTTAGCATAATCTTCATCCGAACCTTCCCGATGAAGAATGCACTCAAAAAATCTTCTTTCATCGTGTTTAAGAAGATCATTGTCCAGCAGATAATCATGTCTGCTGAATGCAATTGCAATTAAATCCCTGATCGAATTCAAGTTTTCGTCTCTCGATGTCCCCTTCACATTCTTGAAACTCAAAGCGATAACCGGATACTGGCCCATATATTTACGGCATTCGGGATGTCCGGTTATAAGAAAGCCATCGAAGAGATAGGCGTTGGGAGCAGTGGGTTCTGGGTTCTGAGTGGTGGCCTGGCTGGGGGGAGGAGTGTTGAAGTGTGCGGTTTGGGACGGCAGAGGAGATTCGAAGAAGTAGCGGATCATGCTTAAGTTCAATGTTTTACCGAAACGGCGGGGACGGGTAATCAGATGCACTTCGCTTGGATGGTCAATCAAATATCCGATAAGATGGGTTTTATCGACAAAATAGCAGTCGTTGTCGATGTATTTCTTGAAATCACTAATGCCCTGTTCCAGTTTTTTCATGCTGCGTATTATAGTGGGAAAAAGAGAAAGAGGACAAGAAGCAGTAGGCTGAACACACTCTAAGAGTCTGTCGGATTTTAAGACTTCAAGGCGATTTTTGATGATTTTTTCCTGATGCAAGGCGACAAAAACTCAAGCGTAGCTGGGCTCCGTGAGTATTTTGGCAACGCAGCAGCAGGGGGAGAATCGAGCCGTGAGGCGTAAGTCCGACAGATTCCTGGGTCTGGGGAATTTCTGTTGACGGCTCGCTTTTTCCATGATAGGATAAATTGTTCTCCATAGGAGAAGCCAATCTGTAATTATATGGAGAGAGGAAATGGGTTCAGCACTGATTGTTACTATTGTGGTACTCTACCTGCTCATCATGATGGGTGTGGGGTATATGGCCAGCCGGAGGGTCAGTTCCTCATCCGACTTTGCCCTGGCCGGGCGCAATCTGGGGCCCTGGCTGATAGCGGGGACGCTGGCGGCCACCAACATCGGCGGGGGTACCTCCCTGGGGATTACGGAGAAGGCGTTTGGGCAGTGGGGATCTTCTGCCATCTGGTATGTCATTACAGCGGCTATCGCCTTCATTGTTCTAGCCTGGATCGCTCCCAAATTGAGGAGCACCATGTCGGTTACCATATCGGACTACTTTAAAAAGCGTTACGGTCCTGCCAACAGTCTGGTGACAGCCGTAGTGATGTCCCTCCCCATGATCGGGTTGACAGCGGTTCAAATCATCGCCTCCTCAACGATCCTCTCGGTGATGACCGGGTGGTCCTACCCTCTTTCAGTCATTGTGGTTACCATTGTTGTGACAATCTATTCCGTTATGGGAGGGCTCTGGGGAATCGCCTTCACCGACTTTATACAGGCCGCTCTCATTCTGGGGGGAACCCTGCTGGCCGTCCCCTTTGCGATGCAGACCGCCGGAGGGTGGGAGCAGGTCAAGGAGTTTCTCCCTGCGGAAAAGCTCTCCCTTGTGGAGGGGATCGGAATCAAAACCATCATCTCCCTGACACTGATGTATATCGCCTCCTTTGCGGTGGGACCTGAGGTTATTCAGCGCTACTACGGGGGACGGGATGAGAAGGCGGTCCGGCAAGGTTCAATTCTGGGCGGGGTTATCTGTATCGCCTACGCCGCCTTTCCGGCCCTTCTGGGATTGATCGCCTTCAGCATGGTGGAGCAGGGGATGATTGATACAAGCCTGATCACCTCCCACGGTACCCGCTATATTCTGCCGGTTCTGGCGGTACAGACCATGCCCCCCGTTCTTGTGGGGCTCCTTTTTGCCGCCCTGATTTCGGCCACCATGTCCAGTGCCGACTCGGATATGCTGGCAGCGGGAACCATCATCTCAACCGATATCTACAAGGCTTTCATCAAAAAGGATGCCACCGATGCCCAGCTCCTGGGCATGAACCGAATCATCATGATCCTCTGCGGGCTCCTCTCCATGGGAATCGCCCTCTCCAATACCGGGAACATCATCACCATTCTGATGTTCAGTTTCTCCCTGAGAGCGGGAGGTGTCTTTATCCCCTATATCGTGGGACACTACTGGAACAGGCCGGGGGCGGTCTCCAGTATGGCCAGCCTGATCGTGGGGAGCGCTACGGTGATCCTCTTCCAGCAGATAGAAGGGTTAAACTTTTTCGGTCTGGATCCTGTGGTCCCGGGAGTGGTTTTCAGTGCGATTATCTTCTTTTTACTGAATGCTCTTCTTAAGGGATATTCTGAAAAGTAGCCCTGTGGTCTGCATCAAAAACAGCCCGATTTGTAACGGCTCGGGAAGGCCCCCCTGGGGGGCCCTCCTTTTTGAGGGAGAGATAGAGATTCCTCAAACGCCTCCGACATTCCCTTTACTCCAGCAGAGATCATTTTTCTCAAAAAACATAAAAGATGGACGTCCCTACAAGGAGACACAGGAGTTTTCAATTAATTCGACGATCGACTAGAACGGCCCCTGCTTCAACCGATATCCGCTCAGTTAGATCAACACCGTATGCTTCAGGATCTTCTCCCAGAATATTGATTGGAGATTCTTTCAGGTCGCTTTCGAACCATCACAAAACTTCTTCCATTGCTCTCTGGAGCCTTTTGTAGTGAACATCAAAAAATCAAAGAAGATCAATACAGATGATTTGCAGTCAGTTGATAAAGCTATTCAAATCCGATGTCCTTACATGCTTGCTTCCACAGTGCCCACCCCGCCACTTGAACACATTGCTCTCAATCTACCATCGCCAATGGGCATAGGGACAGCAGAACTTCAGTACTTTGAGTACCAGATTAGCCGGAAGACGGGATACAGGTGATTGAACCGCTTCCTCGAAGAAGACTCACATGGTCTGGAGGATCGTTCCCGTCGTCCGCACAGCCGTCCTGATCAACTTGATGAATCAGCCGTGTACCGAATCGTTCGATTAAAGAAGAGCCGCCTGCGTTGGGGAACAAAGAAAATCCATGCCCTGTCTATTCAGAAGTATCCCGATCATGTTTCATTAAGCAGTGTAAAAAAGTCCTGAAGAACAGCGGCTCTGTTGAGGAAAGGAAACGGCATAAACATTTGCACCGCAGAGAATCTCAGAACATCATCCTGTGCAGGCTCCAAACGATGTGTGGACGGTTGATTTCAAAACAGCTGTGACGCAGGGAATTCAGCACCGTCAGGCCTCATGAAAAACTGGTATGAAAACTCCGGACAGTGTGTACGGCAAATCCTCCAGAGTGTATCCCCGGAAGAGTGTGAGATTGAGAACCCGCAAGCTCTCCCGGCATGGGTATATGAAGCTGGATCGGCAGGCGATTGATACCGGCAGCGTTCTGGCCGGGGTAACAGTTGGAATCACTGATCTTGATGAATCGCATTTCTGGTTCATTTTGATTATATTGAGTTGGGATTGATCGGAAGAGATACGTACTGTTTCAATCCGTTCAATCAGAAGAATTTGCTCCCTCAAAAAGTGGGGGGGTGATGCCTCTTCTGAACCCTGAAAAGTGTTACCTATGTCCTGAACCCGTACCACTCTCTATCTGTTGCTATGAATACGAGTTAAAGAACTTGCAAGACTGGATTTAGTACAACTCTTACGGAGTAATTAAGTATAGATGACAACTTGACTCAAACGGGATAGATAATATACCATAGGTATATAAATATTCCCGTGGAGGATTCAATTGGAAAAACAGTACCATTTAAGACTTGATGAAACTGTTATGAAGCAGGTTAAAATAACCGCCGCTTTACGGAACATGACCGTGAAGGAGTATATTTCCAAAGCGATACTGGAGTCACTTAATGTTTCCAAAGTCGCAAGAATTACGCCTGAATATGGGAATTACGCTTTTTGTTTTATCGATCTTTTTGCGGGAATCGGAGGGTTGAGAATCGCTTTTGAAAGAACAGGGGGGAAATGCGTATTTTCTTCTGAATACAATAAGTTTTCCCAGGAGACCTATGCCGCTAATTTTCTGGAAATGCCTGAAGGCGATATTACTCAGATTAATGAGAGGCACATACCGGATCACGACATCCTTGTCGCTGGTTTTCCCTGCCAACCCTTTTCCATTGCCGGAGTGTCAAAGAAAAAAAGTCTGGGGAAATCCCATGGATTTCTTGATAAAACGCAGGGAACACTGTTTTTTGATATAGTAAGAATTCTACGACATAAAAGACCGTCGGCTTTCCTGTTGGAAAATGTTAAAAATCTCACCTCGCACGATAAAGGAAACACCTTTCAGATTATAAGCGAAACGCTTCACAATCTTGGTTATGAGATATTTTATCAGGTGCTTGACGGTAAGTATTACACACCCCAGCACCGGGAGCGGATTTTTATCGTTGGGTTTGATAGAATGTTATACGGAAATAACATCCCGTTTGTTTTTCCCGATATTCCCAAAATGACTCCCAGACTGAAAGATATTCTGGAAAAGAGAGTAGACCCAAAGTATACATTGACTGATCATCTATGGGACTATCTACAAAGATACGCAGAAAAACATAAAAAGAAAGGGAACGGTTTTGGATTCGGCATGGCCGATCTAAACGGAGTAACCAGAACATTGAGTGCACGGTACTATAAAGACGGATCGGAGATACTCATTCCACAAAGAGGTAAAAACCCCCGAAGACTGACACCGAGAGAATGCGCCCGATTGCAGGGATTCCCCGACGATTATAAAATTGTAGTCTCCGATACGCAAGCGTATCGGCAGTTCGGTAATTCTGTTGTCGTGCCTCTTGCGTGTGAAGTTGCAGAGAAGTTAGTCAATATTATGGATATGGAAAATGTTCATAAAGGGATGGTTTCACTATGAAATCAAACGTAGAAACCACTATTGAAAAATGTATTGAGAAAAGACATTTTTTTTGCAAATTCATTACGGGGAATGAAGCTGGAACGACAGGAAGCCATCAAGCAGGATTTTATATACCGAAAGAATCAAGCGATTTTTTTATGAAAAAGAAGGGACAGAAAGGTTCAAATATAGACAGTTACATCAAAGTAAACTGGTCAGATTACAAAGAGACGGAGAGCCGGGTTATCTATTATGGAACGGGAACAAGAAATGAATATCGTTTAACCCGTTTTGGAAAAGGCTTTCCTTTCCTGAATGATGAAAATGTCGGCGATCTCTTCATTCTCATCCCGGAAGAGGAACATCACTACTACTCCGCATTTGTCTTGAATACGGAGTATGATATAGATTATTTTCTTGATAGTTTCAACCTATCGCCAACCGATACGAACAGAGTTATCGCCCTTTTTCCTGAGGAAGGTTCACTCCAGCTCTCCGATATCATTAGTCCCTTTTTACGGAACTTAACCAACTTTCCGAATACGATGGAGATGGCACGGATAGCACAGGATATAGCGAAGAAATATCATCCTCAAAAAGGAATATGTTCTCTGAAAGATACACCGGACAATCAGCTACTGTGCTGGATTTTCGTAGAATATGAACTCTTTAAATCTCTAGAGAATAAGCTGTACAAAAAATATACACAAGAAACTTTTGCAAGTGTCAGCCTGTTGATAAAGACGGCCAATTCCATCTTGAATAAACGTAAAAGTCGTGCCGGTCGATCTCTTGAACACCACTTACGGAATCTATTTACAGATAACGATCTCAGATTTACATGGCAAGCCGTAACCGAAGGACGGAAAAAGCCGGATTTCATATTCCCTGAGATCACCTATTATTTTGATGATGCTTATCTGAAAAATCTAGTATTTCTCGGCGTGAAATCCACCTGTAAAGATCGTTGGCGGCAGATATTAAATGAGGCGTATAGAATCCCAACCAAACATCTTTTCACCTTACAACAGGGAATTTCTGAAAATCAACTGCATGAAATGGAAGAGGAAAAAGTTCAGCTTGTCGTTCCCAAAGAGTACATATCGACATATCCCAAACTGTATCGTCATAAAATCATGGATTTGAATACATTTATCGAGTTTACAAAAGAAAAAACGGCATGACCACCGTTCAGAACATGTTGACAGAAAATCAGGCTCTTCCGGGTATCATGTGGAACAAGGCATCAAATCCATTCCTCCCAAATGGAAGAGATGGCAGTTTTGAACCGCTCTTTATTGCGGTATCCACAAGCTGTTTTTTTGATTCTCTTAAATACGAGCATTCCTGGCTTTCACCATGCTGTTATTCGCTTTCAAACGAATCGCATTAAGAATACCCCATAAATGTTTTTTAATCATTTTATAAACTGCGATGATGGGATTCAGTCTGGAATGACTCATTCGATACAGAAGTTTTTTTCATTGTTTTTTTGCAGCTTCCATATAATCTCAGAGAAGTGAAGCGGCTTCTTTAATTTGCCAGGCTCATGCCGTCTTAAGATTCATCTCTGTCAGTGCCATGAAATCTTTCCGCCGGGTGCTTCTATTGTCGGTTCTTGAAGAATTTCTCAGCCATTGATGTTTTGAGTGAATCAATGTGCGAATTCCTTCATTCAGTAATTGCCTATTCTCCTGCAATCGTACCCTGTCAAGTGCTTTACCCGAATGCATTGAGACATGAAACCTGTCGAAGGCAATTATTTCGGTTCTATTTTCGAAGTGCTTTTTTACCGCACTGATGAAAGGCTCCCACATATCCATGGAAATGCTTCTTAAGGTCTCCATGTCGAATATTTTTTTCAGTAAACCACTTATTCAATTTTAATGCCTTTCTGTCATCAAAAATATCCATAACACAGTCGTTCTCTTTGTCCAGAAGGACTGTGAGATATTCATGTCGCTTTTAAACGAAGTTTCATCAATTCCCAGGTCTCCCGTATACCCTGGATAGCCATGTATGCCCAGGGCGTAGCCGCCAACAACCCGATACTCATCTCATGCCTGTTTAACAATTCTACAAACTCTTTGAAGTCCTGGCTCCACATCCTTATGAAACTCCAGGTATTGCTCCCGCAACAATTCGATGGCATCCAGTCTTTCCGCGCAGTAGCTGTCATCCATGGAGAAATACTCAGAAAAACATCCGCCAATAATTTTCGATTTTATCGCCGCTCCAATCCATGGCAGATTCCATAGATTCTTTGGCTGATAAGTTGAAACACCAACATCATTGGAAATCTTTCTTTTTTGCTTTCCAGGACCTTGCAGGACTAATTGTTTGGGACTACACTCTCTTCATAAAGAGGCTCCCCTTTTTGACAAGTTAATCTCATATATACTAATAACTTATCAGAAAAAAACCTTTTTTCCATTGTATTCGTAAGAATTTCGGGATAGGAGAGTCACATAATGACTGAAGATATCAATAAAGTTATCCTGGCAGGACGACCCGGGACGCTGAATTGAAGTATACAAATAGTGGCTTTGCTATTTCTAAATTCAGTCTATTCATATCAGCTTTGCTGTTCCTGGTGATTTCCAGGACAGTTTCGGCCCATCCCCATATGTGGATCCGGGGCCAGGTAATCCCCGAACTGGGGCGGAAGGGTTTGGAGTATGTCCGGGTCATCTGGGACATCGACGAACTGACCAGCGCCGCCATCATTCTTGACTACGATACCGACCGGGACGGTGTCCTGAGTCCGGTCGAAACGGAGACCCTTCGCCGTGGAGCGTTTGAACACCTGATTGAGCAGGAATACTACATGTTCGTGGAAGTCCGGAACATGCTTGCCACTCCCGGACGCGCCCGGGACTTCAGTGCCCATATTGAAGACGGCCGTCTTTTCTACGATTTTCGGGTTCCCCTGGAGGTTCCAATCCGATGGAAAGAAATGGCAGATGTGAGGGTGTTCCTCTTCGACCCGACTTATTTTATTGATTTCCGTCCGGATGATATGAGCGCCATGACCGCATCCTGGAAAGACCGGGAGGTCGGTTTCTCCATATCGTCCCACCGCTCTCTGACAATAGGCTACGGCATGGTGGATGTGGTAAGCCTGAGTGCAAACGAGGCAGCCCGCTGATGAGCACCCAGACGACCAATCCCTTTACCGGCCAAACCACGGCTTCCACGACGACCATACCTGTGCCGGAGTTCCTGCGGGAATGGGGCTTCCGGCTCCAGGAATCCATGCTGGAGGCTGCCCGAATGGTGACCGACGACGGCGAAGCCAGAGCCTTCCTGCTGGCCATCTCCATCGCCATCCTGTTCGGTATGGTGCACATCATCGGTCCGGGGCACGGTAAACTGTTCACCATCGGTTACTTCGGTTCCCGCCGGGCCAGGCTGCGGGAAGGACTGATCCTCAGTGCGATGGTGAACATCCTGGATTCCCTGTCGGCCCTGCTGCTGGTGGGTGTCGCTTACGGAATCCTGTCGGTTTCCCTGAGGGCCGCCGGAGCGGAGGTGGGACGCATCACCCGGCTGATCGCCTACGCGGCGGTATCAGTACTGGCCCTTTCCCATCTGATCGGTCATATCCGGGGAGGCGGCCATCAACACGAGCCGGTATCTTCCCCGAAAACGATGAAACCCTGGATGCTGGCCGTCTCAGTGGGACTCATCCCCTGTCCAGTCTCTTTTGCCATCCTGGCATGGGGCATCGTCAATGGTGTCCTGGGATTCGCGGCCGTCCTGGTGGTCGGAGTTTCAATAGGCGGCATGATTGCCATGACGGCCTTCAGCCTGGCGCTGATCGGCGGCAAGCAGGGGATGACAGCACTGATGGAACGCCGGGGATTCAGCCGCGCCCTGACAGTCTTCGAGTTCGCATCACTGGGATTCCTGTTCGCCGTCGGCGTCCTGATGTTCATCAGTGCGCTCTGAGAATGCTGCTTCGCTGATCCTGTAGGCCTGTCCCTTTCGAGGTTCTCGGAGATGCCCCGGGACAGGGCTGCCACGGACTCCATTTCCGCCCTCAGGACTCCCAGTGCCCGGCCGATTCCCGATACAAAGCCGCCGACACTTTGAGAGGCACGGATCAGCGCGTCCATTCGCCGCAGGCTGGTCTCAGAAACCTCGCCAATGGCGGTGCTGTTTTCCCTCGATCTGGATTCCGAGGGAAAAAATCCGGCAACTCAGATTATGTTTAATGAAGACGCTTCCGGACTCATTGTATCAGTTTGACCACGATACGGATTCAGGGGTAAATATTGACCAATCTTTTTAAGCTATGTACAGTGTCTCGAATTCTGTGGAATCGTATTATTCTGCCCTAAAATCCTTTCAAAAGTGGGGGAAAAACTGCGATTTAGTATCAATTTTAGGAGATTCCACAGAATTCGAGACACTAAGTAAGCATATTTCTCTGCGCGCCTCCGCATCCTCTGCGGTTTATCTCTCTTCCTTCTTTTGGGAATAGAAAGGGGACATCATTACTATGATCGCGTCTTTGCCGTTTTACCCTAACCCATCATTCACAATTCTTTTTCTTCCCAATCTTTTGCCCTTTCAACAGCTTTTTGCCAACCGCTGTAGAGCTTGCTGCGCATGGCTTCATCGACGGAAGGGTTGAATTTCCTGTCCAATTCAAAGGCATTCTCAAGATCTTTCTGATCTTTCCAGAATCCCACTGCAAGGCCGGCCAAAAACGCTGAACCCCGCGCCGTTGTTTCAACAATTTTGGGCCGCAGCACAGGCACCCCAAGAATATCCGCCTGGAATTGCATAAGGAAGTTGTTGTTTGACGCGCCGCCATCAACTTTCAATTCCGTGGTTTCGATGCCGGAATCCTTTTCCTGGCATGCGATGACATCCCGAGTTTGATAAGCGATAGACTCAAGGGCCGCCCGAATAATGTGGTTTCGGTTTGCCCCTCTGCTCAGGCCAACGATGGCGCCTCGCGCGTACTGATCCCAATAGGGAGCACCCAGGCCGACAAAAGCCGGCACCATATAGACGCCATTGCTGTCAGGCACTTTGGATGCATAGTAGTCAGTATCAGCGGCATCGGCAATAATCTTAAGCTCATCGCGCAGCCATTGTATGGCCGCCCCTGTAACAAAGATTGCTCCCTCAAGGGCATAATCAACCTTGCCATTCAGCCCCCAGGCGATTGTTGTGAGCAATCCGGCTCTGGATTCAATGCGCTCAGAGCCGGTATTCATCAGAATGAAACTGCCGGTCCCATAAGTGTTCTTGGCCATCCCCTTGTTAAAACATGCCTGACCAAACAGAGCACCCTGCTGGTCACCAATAGCCGCCGCTACAGGAATCATGGCAGTGCCGAAGATGTTTTTTGCTGTGTGACCATACACCTCGCTGGACGGCTTAACTGCGGGAAGCATGGAGCGTGGAATTCCCAGCTCCTTAAGAAGATTATCATCCCAGTTCAGTGTTTTGATGTTAAACATCAATGTCCGGGAAGCGTTGGAATAATCGGTTACGAAGGATGCGCCGCCGGTAAGATTCCAGATGAGCCAGGTATCCACGGTTCCAAACAGCAGTTCCCCCTTGTCAGCCTTCTCCCGGGCGCCGGGAACATTGTCCAGCATCCACTTGATTTTGGTCCCGGAGAAATACGCATCGATGACCAGGCCGGTGTTTTCACGGACATAGTCAGCAAGACCGTCCGCTTTCATCTGATCGCAGATCCCGGCGCTGCGCCTGTCCTGCCAGACAATGCCGTTCATAATCGGTTTGCCAGTACTCTTTTCCCAGACGATTGCGGTCTCTCTCTGGTTGGTTATGCCGATTGCCGTGATATCTTCCGGTTTAATTCCGGCTTTATCCAGAGCTGTCCTGGCAACACTGCTCTGGCTGCTCCAAATATCCATTGGGTTGTGCTCTACCCAGCCAGGCTTTGGGTAGATCTGCGAAAACTCCTGCTGGTCAACACTGACAATCTCGCCTTTATGATCAAAGACAATCGCCCTGTTGCTCGTCGTGCCGGCATCAAACGCCATAACATATTTCATTTTTACCTCCTGAATCGGTTATGAAGCAACTTGTCAAAATACAGAGAATACGGATCTCCGTAAAATTAATCCTGACTTCAATAGGTACGGTGAATCATGCCTTATCAGCCGTAAAAGAAGCAATGACATTCACCCCGGTTTGCTGAAAGTCCTCAATGAGCAGATCGCCTTTATGGACGGGTGGCGTCAGGGTTAAGGCATGCAAGGCAGTGAGGATGGCCGGAATATGCTCCATCGGCAGAGGTTTGTCCGTTCGAACCGGAACTCTCGACAGAGATGCGCATTCGGTGCTTAGCGCTACGGTTGTCGTGACTATCCGCTTCGGGGAATTGATTTCTTCAACAGCATAGTCCAATCCCCTGGGACAGCGGTTTCCGCTGACCTGGAGCACCCCTCCGGAGTCTCGATTCACGTCTAGATGACAACCTATCGGACACGCAATGCAAACCAGGCTGCGCTTCGTCATATATTCACCTCTATTACTGAATCTTCCTTGAAAATAGTCGGATCGATATCCCCGCAGTGCAAATCCATGGAAACCATCTCCGAAGGCTGAATATGGTGTTTTTTAATTGTTTTGATGATTTTTCCATCCACCTTGATTTCTATCATAGCACTGTTTTTAACGATCATGCTCCGAAAGTAAATCCTGTTGAATCCTTCGGGATTATACTGCGTTGGATTCACATATCGGACATTGCTGCCGGCTATTATGCACACCTGACATTGAGGCCGTGAATTTTGCAGGTAAGCGGCGACATATTTCCCTGTCCTGCGCGCTTCTTCAGTAACGTAATCGACAATATCATGGACATGGAGCACATTGCCGGCGGCAAAAAATCCCGGGATATTGGTCATCATAGTGGAATCCACAATGGGACCGGAAGTCTGGGGATTGATCGGAATTCCCGCTTCCCTGGAAAGCTCATTTTCCGGAATCAAGCCTGCCGAGATCAGCACAGTATCGCAAGGGATGAAAAAACCCTTGTCATGGACAGGGGCTCCCTGTTCAAGGGGGCAAATGTCCACGCCTTCAACCCTGTGATGACCGTGAATTTTGGTAACAACATGGCTTAAGTATAACGGTATGTCAAAATCCTTGAGGCATTGGACAATGTTTCTGGCAATTCCCGATGGATAGGGAAGAATTTCGACCACTCCATGAACTTTGCAGCCCGACCAGATCATCCGGCGGGCCATAATGAGTCCGATATCACCCGAACCGATGATAAGCGCTTCCTTTCCCGGTAAAAAGCCATCCAGATTTATTAGGCACTGGGCAAACCCGGCCGTGTATACACCGGCGGGCCGTGTGCCGGGTATCCGTAAATTCCCCAGATTCCGTTCCCTGCTGCCCATGGCCAATACCACGGCCCGGCAAGAAAAAAGGATATGCCCATCTTTGCCGTTAAGGCAAATTACCTGTATGCCCCCCTCACCGTGTTTAATGGCCATTACGGTTGTGTTCAGCAGTATCTCGATATTGCTGGACTTAACCCGTTCAATGAAGATATCAGCGTATTCAGGCCCGGTCAATTCTTCATGAAACTCGATTAGCCCAAATCCGTTATGAATACATTGAAGCAGGATGCCGCCCAGGCGATCTTCCCGTTCAGCGATAAGGACATTGAAGCCCTGGGCGCGTATTTCCAGGGCAGCGGCCATTCCGGCAGCACCACCGCCAATAACCATGACATCAATCGCTCGTGTTTTCATTTGCAGCACCAAACCCTAAGCGATCCGAGCTGAGAAGTTCACTCCCGGGGCCATGTTTTGTGATTTCCCGAAAACTCATGCCGGTTTCACGCATGAGAATCTTCATTATCCGTCTTTTGCAAAAAGAGCCCTGGCACCGCCCCATTTCCGAACGGCTGTAAAATTTTATTCCGTCTATGGTGTGATGTCCCTTCTGTATCGCCGTGACAATCTCGGCCTCCGAAATTTTTTCACAGCGGCAAACAATGTTGCCAAATGCCGGATTCTTCTTTATCAGTTCGTCGGCTTTTTCCATGGATATACTTCCATAGCGGTCTGTATCCTCCAGGAAGGGATCGTAGTCAGTTTTTTCGACAAGAGTTAACCCTGCCTTTTCAAGCAGGTTTCGGACATACTCCCCAATTGCGGGCGAGGCGGTTAAACCTGGAGACTGTATGCCGGCAACCTGGATGAAGCAGGGTGCTTCCTTTGATATGTCGATGTAAAAGTCTCCTCCTGCAAGAGCAGGTCTGAGACCCGCGAATGAACTGATGGCATCATGCCTGGAAACTTCCCGCATCATCTGCCGGGAAGCATTGATAACCAGGTCCAGCTTCTCCTGAGTTGTCGATACATCTTCCTTGCTGTCCGTAATGTCCGCGGTGGGGCCGATAAGAACGGTGCCTTCAATGGTTGGTATAATGAGGATTCCCTTGGATATGGTGTTTGGTACTGGGAATAAAACATGGCGAGGGCGGGTTTTAGTCGTTTTATCCAGGACGAAGTATTCCCCTTTGCGGGGTTTTATAGTGTATTGTTCAGCATTGAAGATATCGGATATGACATCCGCGTACAGCCCGGCGGTGTTTACAACAAACCTTGCCGACACGCGGCGGCCATCAGCGGCATGAACTGTATACCTGTTTTCACGGAACTCGGCCCTATCCACCTTGAAGCCCGTTAACAGGCGCACTCCGTTTTTCAGTGCGGATTCAACCAGGGAAAAGCCGTACAGGTAAGGTTCGACAATGCCGCCGCCAGGTGCGTACAGCGCCCCTTCGGCATCAGCGTTAATGTCCGGCTCCAGAGATAACAATTTTTCCCGTGAGCATATCTCCAGATCCTGAACCCCGTTGTCAATGCCCTGCTGGTACAAATGCCAGAGGTACTTCAATTCCTCTCTGCGCATGGCCACCACCAGTATTCCACAACGCTGAAAAGGGAATTTCAATTCTCTCTGGAGGCGGTCGAACATGGCATTTCCCTTAATCTCCAACTCGGTTTTTAGATGTTTTTTATGGTGATGAAACCCTCCGTGGATTATACCGCTGTTGGCTTTGGATGTTTGAAAAGAAACATCCGCTTCCTTTTCCAGCAGTATTGTACTGGCCTGGTACCGGGAAAGAGTTCTGGCGATAGAGGCTCCGCTTACACCTGCGCCGATTATAGCGACATCAACATTGCAATCCTGTGTAGACACATTTGAAACCCTCTGATCGAATCTACTTCTATTATGGGAAAGGGTCAATCTCTGAGGTGGATCCCTTGAATCAGTTGACCATATCTCAGGAGAGAACCATATGCCTATCGCCCATGTTGTTTTCTCGGCAATGCATCGTCTTAGCAATGAAGAGAAGAAACTTCTTTTTGATTATTGCAGTGATATTTTACAGAAGACAGGAAATTATGACGAGATAAAAGTTATTGTCTTTGCGGTTCGTGGGGAGTGGGAAAATCTATCCGACACCATAATAGAAAAAATGAGAAATGGGGATGCTTTTATCGATTTCATTTTTGAATATCTCTACAACTATATCGTTGATGATGAACGTTGTATCCGTATGGAAGTTGAAGCTGTATTTATTGCTATGCTAAACGACCTGAATTGTAAAATTTATACAGTACTCAAAGATTACCGCTACAGCAATAAAGTCGCCCAAGCCATAAAATCCTACGAACAAAACATAGAATTTTAACACGATTTACAGGATACAATGCCAATCATAAGCAGGGCCAGGGTAATTGCATCTAATTCTGTCCCAAAAAAAAAATGAAAAACACTGATTTTTGGAGTCAATGGAAATTCTTATCTAGTGTCTCAAAGAATGTGGAATCTCCTCAAAGCGGCATTAAACCGCAGAGAACGCAGAGGTACGCAGAGAGATATAGGGGAGCTCTTAAAACCGCTTAGAGCTGCCCGTGGGCGCATGGACGCACCCACATTTTGGGCAAAACGCCCAAAATGGAGAAAAAGTCTTACTTTAGTCCGGGTTTTTTCGTCTCTATAGCATAAACAGATTGGTCAACATGTATCTTGAACACTCTGCGCTCTCTGCGTCCTCTGCGGTTAAAAACCCATGAATAAGGCTTTGAAGAACACTCTGGCTAGTGGATTTTAGATGCGATTGCCCTGTAAGCAGGGCTTGCTGAATAAGTCATGATCATAGATTTTCTCAATAAAAGCCAACTACAATGAACGATTTGCGCTGAGACGCGGCGGCATATAATCGCCTGCTGGAAATCCAATCTTCTCTGATTTGAATTGAATGGGAATAGTCAGCCCGTGGTAAGACAGTCCTCCAGGGCCTTCCTGTCCAGGATGTGCATGATTCTTCCCTCGGCTCGCAGTATTCCCCGGCTGTAGTATTCCGAAAAACTCCTGGAGAGGGAGGGCCGGGCCACTCCAAAGAGATCCGCCATCTGCTCTCGGGGATAGGTGAGATGTACGCTTTCGGTTCTCTGCCTGTGTACCAGGTTGAGGAGGTGGCCGGCTATCTTCTGACTGATGGATTCAAAATTAAAAAGACGGATCTTCTCCGCCAGAAAGACGACCTTGTCGGCAGTGTCCTGGAGATAGTTCATGAGAACGGTCGCATTCGTTTGAAAAATCTGTATCACCTCCTGCCTGGGGAAGCAGGCGATCCGCAGGTCGTTGTTGGCCCTCACCGTTACCGGCAGGGTGTTGTCCGAGGCAAAGAGAACCCCTGCCGCCAGCGCCTGAGATTTTCCAAGGGTTTCAATGATGACCTTCTTCCCATTGGGGCTGAGAATTTCCGCCGAAACCTCTCCCCCCAGGAGGATGAGAAGCTGGTTGTATTCGTCCCCCTGAAAGCGGATAATACTGTCCCGGCGATAGCTTTTTATGTCGACCGAAACCCCTGCCAGAAGGGATTCTAACTCTCTTAGGGGTACTTTTCGGAAAACAGGACAGCCCGCAAGAACTTCCATATCTTTTTGATTCATAATTCCTCATTTTCTCATTTTTTTCGATGAATGTAACATGGGTTACGGAGGAAGGCGACCCTTTTCCATAAACTTATCCTATCATCACTTTTTTTGGAGGAAATACTGTGAGTATGTTTTGTTTTCAATGCCAGGAAACCGCCGGAAATACCGGCTGTAGGGTCAGGGGTGTTTGCGGAAAGTTGGATACCACCGCCAACCTTCAGGACCTGCTGGTTTATGTTGTTAAGGGTATCGCCCTTTACGGGGAAATCCCGGCGGCCCGGGAAGAGGTGGAAGGCGGGGTTGGCCGTTTTGTTATCGAAGCCCTCTTTGCGACCATCACCAACGCCAACTTTGATGAGGATCGGATCATGGCCCTCATTAAGAGGGGGTTGAAAATCAAAGCAGATCTGGCCTCCCGAACAAGAATTACCGGCGAACTCCCTCCGGCGGCCCTCTGGACTTCCGATGATGAAGGGGAGATACGCCTCAAGGCGGCCCAGGTCGGCGTACTGGCAACCGAAGAGGGGGATGTTCGATCCCTGAGGGAACTCCTCCTCTACGGTCTCAAGGGTATCGCCGCCTACGCCGACCATGCCGCCGTGCTTGGTTATGAAGATACATCGCTCTATCTTTCTTTGATGGAAGCCCTGGCCTCCACCACCAAAGAGCTGTCGGTGGAGGAGTTGACGGGACAGGTCATGAAGGCGGGGGAGTTGGCGGTGACCGCCATGGCCCTCCTGGACAGGGCCAATACCAGTACCTACGGCCATCCGGAGATCACCTCGGTTGACATAGGCGCAGGACCCAATCCGGGCATCCTTATTTCCGGCCACGACCTTAAGGATATGGAACAGCTTTTAGATCAGACCGAGAACACCGGGGTAGATGTCTACACCCATGGGGAGATGCTTCCCGCCAACTACTACCCCGCCTTCAAGAAGTATAGCCACTTCCACGGCAACTACGGAAATGCCTGGTGGAAGCAGGATAGAGAATTTGCCTCCTTCAACGGTCCCATCCTTATGACCACCAACTGCATTGTTCCGGTGAAGGACGCCTATCGGGAGAGAATATTCACCACCGGCATGGCAGGCTATCCCGGCGTTTTCCACATAGAGGCAAATGCCGATGGAACCAAGGATTTCTCAAGGATCATTGGGTTGGCAAAAACCTGCCCGCCCCCCCGGGAGATCGAAACCGGAGAGATCCTGGGAGGATTTGCCCACAACCAGGTTTTCGCCCTGGCCGACAGGGTGGTAGAGGCCGTCAAATCCGGCGCCATCAAGCGGTTCGTGGTGATGGCCGGCTGTGACGGCCGCCAGAGAAGCCGTGAGTATTTCACCGACCTGGCAGGTGAATTGCCAAAGGATACCATCATTCTCACCGCCGGATGCGCCAAGTATCGATACAATAAGCTCAATCTGGGAGAGATCGGCGGCATACCCCGGGTACTGGATGCCGGACAGTGCAACGATTCCTACTCCCTGGCGGTGATCGCCATGAAGCTTAAGGAGGCCTTTGGCCTGGAAAGCCTCAACGATCTGCCCCTCTCCTTCGATATCGGGTGGTACGAACAGAAGGCCCTGGCGGTGCTCCTGGCCTTGCTCCACCTGGGGGTGAGGGGGATTCGTCTCGGGCCCACCCTTCCCGCCTTCCTGAGTCCCGGGGCGGCGAAGATTCTGGTGGAGAATTTCGGCATAAAGGCCGTCGGCGGGGTGAAAGAGGATGTTCAGGCAATGATGGCCGGTGCCTAGGAGTCGTAAACCCTAAACCTGCGGGTAAAGTCTTTTCAGTTTTATCCGAGCATCCCTGGTGGTAAACTGCCAATCGACTTTATTTGCAGAGTTATTTCTATCCAGATTCCACTTTTCTGTTTCTTGAACCAGATGTTCAATTAAACGGCAATGAAATTAGATTGTAAAGGATCCTGTAATTAGAAAAGATGCATCGCCCTTTTTCAAACCGGAACCTGCAATTATATTCTGGAAAATTACTGCAGTTTAGCAGCAATGCTGGTACACCTTCCCTTCAATGATGAGGGAATCCCAATCTCTTCGCTTGTGCTTGATAGGGAGGAAGGCGGCTACGGCTCTGGGCTTATCCATAAGTACCTGTTGCTTGCGAATAGAACGGCGAAGGAATTCTGGGATAAACACGGTACACATGCCGAAAGACCTCTTCAGCCTTATTCCTCACATCTTCTTCACTATACAAATCCACGGGCAATCCGGTGTCATCACTCCATAAAAAATCACGTATGGCGATGCGGACAGCATCCCGCGTGATTACCTTTTCGCGCCATTGATCGATTTGAAGCTTCTCGGCCTTGAGCGTTTCCAGAAGCTGGACTGCAACTGTTTTTATGCGGCCAATGTCTTTGGCGTTCAAATCGGGCTTCTTTAGGAGATCGAATAGGGCCAGGTTCTCTTCATCCAAGCCTTCGCGCATTGCCCGGCTATCTTCATCGTCGAGTTCCTGTACCAGCTTTAGAAGTGCTTCAAAGGTTTTTTCTATCGTCAGCCTGTCCTTCTCCCGATTGTATTCGGACACCACATCCTCATAGTGTTTCTGGAAGTCTGCCCTGAGCGGATTCCTCTCCAAAAGTTTTTTCAGCCTTTGTTCGATGGCAAGCTTGAGGTTCTGAACTATCGTGCGTTTTTCCTGTATTCGCACGAATTCTTGCCGAAGCCTGTCAAAGTCGATTTTGCTAATGTCAAAGAGGGGTGTCTCCTCAAGCACTTGATTGGGCTGGGTTACAATGGCCTCATCCACAACCTGGTGGAGCTGCCGAATAATGTCTGAAACATCGGCCTGTTCCCGGTCACTCTGAAGTGATTTATAAACGATATTGATTGCATCTCTCTTGGCGATGTGCGTTGACACCCTTTACATTGATGCACGCTTTGAACTTCTTAAACACCTCCCGGCACATCACTTCAAATCGCTTTCGGGTTTCATCATTTTCGTTTGCCGCTTCTTTGCAGGCAATGATCGCCGCGTTTCGATCAAAGCCAGTTTTGTCAATGACGTCATCCAGCGATGCATCTCTGTCGATGAGAAATTTACATACAAGACCAATGGCCTCGCGGAGGTCGACCAGCAATTCTTCATCTGGCTTTGCCGGTTCAGTTTCGTCATCTTGTCCATCAGCCGTTGTTCCGGCAAAAGTGGCCAGGGCTTTTCTCAAGTGTTTGAGAACACCACAGTAGTCAACAATTAGACCGTTGTTTTTTCCTTCATTGACCCGGTTGGCACGGGCGATGGCTTGCATAAGCGTGTGGGCCTTGAGCGGCTTGTCCAGATAAAGAGCAGCAAGACTCGGTACGTCAAAGCCGGTCAGCCACATGGCACAAACGATGGCGATTCTAAAAGGATGCTCCTCGGCTTTGAAAGCCTGATCCATTTCCATCCTTTGCATGTTTCGAAATTGCGGTTTGCTCCGCATTGATTCCGGTAAATCGATTCCTTCTTTGATAAGGCGGCGATGCGGAAGGATGTCCAAATCCCACTTTCTAAATTTATCGACTTCGCCTTGTTCCTCACTCACAATCACGACAATGCGAGTCTCTCCCATCCATTCGATTTGCCGATTCAGATATATCCTTTCCTGTTTGTCAAATACTCTTTTCCTTTGCTTTTCGAGTCTTTCAATTTCCTCTTTCCAGTGTTTGACGATCAGATCATGCATGCGCACACAGGTGACTTTGTCAATGCAAACAAACATCGCCTTACCCGTCTCCCACGCCGTGGAATAGTGAGTGACAAAATCCCTGGCAACCTGCTTCAACCGCTTATTGGCCGTGATGATGTGGTAGTCTCGCTTCAGATCCTTTTCGAGGCGCTGCTTTACATCAATGTCCTCCGGCTCCCTGTCAGAATGTGTGGGTAGGGGGAGGAATCGGAAGCTTAGCTAAATCATGAAATAAAGCGATTTGCAGAACATTGAAGGTTCTAAAACCATAAGATTTTTTGACAGTGACTTTTATTCGGTTATTTAAGCCCTCAACAACGCCGCTTGAGAGGTGATTTCTTGCCTTGAACCAGTTGAGTATCAAGGGCTTGTGCTTGCGAATCATTTTTGCCACCACCTTTATCGGTGTAAGCCGACTTCGCATTGCCTGCCTAAGTCCATCTGTCAATGAACTTTCCCGCCCATGCCGGATACACATAAGTCCATAATCCATTGAAGTCTTCCTTGAGCAGATAAGCACGAATAGTCTTAAGATTGCCGCGCAAAAGTTCAGCCATTTTGATTTCCTGCTTGCCGCTCAGGTTTTCCCTTCTTTTCAATAGACACCAGCGTGAATTTTTCAACACGGCATCACTGCCATGATGACGTTTCATCTCACTCATCTCGCTGCGTCTGACCTGGTCAACAGCCTCATTGAACTTTTTCATGATATGGAACCGATCCAGTATGTTCAGGGCATGGGGGACTTTCTCTGCAGCCACCCCCATGTAGGCTTTCCACATGTCGGTACAAACATAACGGATGCTTTTGCTTCGCTTCTCACCCAAAAGCGTGAAGAAAGGCTCAAGGCTTTCACCACTTCGGCCTTCTGCCATATAGAGCAGCCGCTTTTGCTCATTGTCAATTTGGTAGACCAGAGTCGCATATTTGTGGCCCTTGCCAATAGATATCTCATCTATTCCAATACTGGTGATGCCATCCAGGTTACGGGAGGCCAGTCCCACCGAGACAACAAACCTTACCGCACGGTAGACCGAGTGCCAACTGGTTTTGAACCGACTGGCCACTTCCTTCCATGACAGTACTTTTGCCCAGTCAGCAAGAAAATATCTGTAACCGCTGGTCATCTGATTCTTTCCGCTTGCCCAGGGAACATCCTCCTCCACAACCCCACAATTTGAACAGTTTGCACGCCTCTTTCGATAGACAAGAAACACCTTGATTCCCCAGATTGGTATAAACTCATAACGGCGTCTTTGCAACCTGTCATAACCGGGCATTTTTTGTTGGCATATAGGACACACTGGCTTGCTATTCTTCCTCGGGACAACTTCAACAAGCAGTGTACCAGAGGCTCCATCCACAAACCGTACTTTTTCGTACACGAACCCCTTGAAGTGATAGACTTTGTTCAGTAATGTTTTGATTAGCACCGAATTCCCTCTGTTAGCTTTGTTTTGCGAGATTTAGTTTAACAGATTTCGGTGCTTTTTGTTTTCTTGCATTCTGTCTCGGAGCTTTAGAGCACCCACACATTCTGACAGGGAGCCTGTCCTCCGTCTCCAACTCCTCCAGTTTCTCGGAGATGCGTTCATTGATATCGCCGACTGCCACATTGAGTTTGTCACCTCGGGCATCGTAGTACAGTGGTACCGTGGCTTTGTCCTCAACGGCACGCTGGAAGTCATAAGTTGAAACATACTCCCCGAAGACTCGGCGAGTAATTTCGTCTTCTTTGAATAGCGGGGTTCCAGTAAATCCGATGTAACCGGCTCCCGGCAGGGCGTTTCTCATATTGAGAGCCAGCGTTCCGTATTGGGTACGGTGGGCTTCGTCGGTAATTACGATGATGTCATCTCGCTGGGTGTAACCCTCGTCTGGATCGACATCCTGGTTAAATTTTTGAATCAAGGAAAAGACATACGCCTTATGCTCAGAAAGCAGCTTGCCAAGATGAGTGCCGCTTGAAGCCCTGCAAGGCACACGGTCATGATCCACTACACCGCATCCGGCGAAGGTTTTGTAGATTTGAGTGTCCAGGTCATCGCGGTCGGTCAACACGAGAAAAGTAAAATTCCCTCCCAGTTTGCGATGTATTTTTCGGGTGAACATTACCATGGAGTAGCTTTTCCCAGCTCCCTGGGTATGCCAAAAAACACCAAGTTTGCCCTGGCGTTCTTTGCGCTGTTTCACCGCTTCAATGGCACGATTAACGCCGAGAAATTGATGATTGCGGGCTACAATTTTTCAGGTTCACCGGATGATTCGTCAAAAAGAATGAAGTTCTCAACAAGATCGATGAAGTTCTTCTTGTCGCAGATCCCTTTGAGCAGCGTCTCCATATCGACCACGCCGGGTTCATCTTCGGCCAGCCGTTTCCAATCGCAAAAGTGCTCCCATTTGCTGGTGATAGACCCAATTCTCGCTTTCTCACCGTTACCGAACATGACGATGGCGTTGTGGTGAAATATGTGCCCGATGGTATCGCGGTAATCTGAAAAGTTGTCCTCGAAAGCGTTCTGTAAATTTCGGTGGATATTTTTGCATTCGATAAATAAAAGGGGCAGTCCGTTGACAAATCCGATGATGTCGGCTCGTCGCCTATAGAGGTCACCTTTAATCCATAGCTCTCGAACGCAAAGAAAATGGTTCTTGCCGGGTTCCGTGAAATCCAGCACCCGAAGGCGGTCTCGGACACGCTTTCCCTTGGCGTTACGAAATGTCACTTGAACGCCATCGCGAATGATGTCGTACTTTTCCCGGTTGGCCGATGCGATGGTTTGCGACGCGGCTGCCGAGGTAATTTGTCTGACAGCATCCTCGTAGGCAGCGTTCGGCAGGTTTGGATTCAATTCGACAAGATTTTTTCGGAGAATCCGTACTAAAATCACCTCCCGGTCCGATTTCCTACCCAATAGGCTGTCTGGACCAAAATCTTCATTGTTGTAGGCGTAAACGGATTCCCACCCTAGCTGATGTTCCAGGTACTCGGCAGTGGTTTGTTGGACGAGTGTATCTTCGGTGTAATCGTTCAAAGCTCGTTCCCCCATTAGATTTGGCCACTGGTTAGCGCCAGTAATTTGGAACGAAAATAGTTAAAGCTTGGAGAGGCATTTTGCTCCACATTCATGTGGGGGGCAATTTTTTCAGCCCATTCTGACTTTTCTTTTCCGACCGTTTGCCAACCTTTGTTGGAAAGCTTGGATGAGCCGCCAGAGTATACTGCATCGGCAAGCTTTTCCCAGGTACCGCAGATAGAATCGTTATCGTATGAATTCAAAGCGGAGTCTTTTGCCTTCGGATAAGCAGTCTTAAGGGCTGGAATATCACCGAGAAACCACGCCTCACCTTCTTCAATGGCGATACAAAAACGAGTTTCCGGTTTGGGATTGCATTGATTCAAAATATCGAGTAGTTCTTCGCGAAAGGCTTTGAGGCATTTATCGTCAAGATCACAAACAAGAATGACCGCAGCCGGGGAGTCGGCTGGATACTTGGCGAAAGTGTTGCCATAGCCGCTCAGAAGGCGTGGAAGCCGATCAAGCAGGATACGCCTGCTGGGATCGCCGCTTGCGACGAGGTTTCCCGGAATGCGGCCTATTCCTTTATATGGATGAACTTTGAACGTGTGGTTAGCACCGATGATTTTTGGAACAAGAATATCCAGGGCCTTTTTGCCGGATTGATCTTCAGCGAGGATTTCAAAATGCATACAAACTACCTTGCATCAAGATAATCACTGTACCAAAGACCGCCCAGGGGCAATCCTTCGGCCACCATATTTTTAACCAGTTCATCATCACTGGCTCTGCGTATTTTTGAGAATCCATCTTCGCCTTTTTCTAAAACCCATACCTCTTTGGGTTCAAGTGCGTCGACAAAGTAGGGCTGGTGGGTAGTGATGAATACTTGTGACCCTCCTTTTCGACCGGTAGCGTGTTCACGAAATTCTGTTGCCAGGGACTCAAGCAGTTTATGATACAAACCGTTTTCCGGTTCTTCGATACACAGAAACGGCGGTGGCGTCGGATCCTCCAACAATAGAAGATAGGCGAAAACTTTCAAGGTTCCGTCAGACATCTGCTGCGAATAAAAGGGGTCCTGGAAGCCTTTGTCATTGAATCGAAGCAGCAGCCGGCCATCGTTCGTTTTTTCGGTGTCTATTTTTTCCACACCGGGAATTTTCTCTGCAATTCGTTTTAATATTGATTGAAAACGTTTGGGTTGTTCTCGTTCCATAAATTGAACAACATTTCCCAGATTGTCTCCGTGAATGTTGAGATGTTTTTGCGGACCGGCAAGGGGGAGACTGCGCGCAGCATCCGGTGTAAAATAACTGAGATACCAACCTTCAATGAACTTTCGAAATGCTGAGATACGCGGGTGTTGTTTGAGTGAACCCAAAGTTGCGATGCCAAGTTTACGATAATCGTCTAGCTCAATCACCTCAGTTTCTCTGGATTCTTCCTGAGCTTTTCCAGATTTGATGGATTCCATTAAGCCAACCAGATCAAAGTTGTCTGCTGCTTCATCTATTTCTAAGCCTTCTTGTTCTCCCTTCCAAACAACGCCTTTCCCCTCGTTCAATATGAGAAAAGAAAAGGGTCTGCCGTGTTTTTGTCCTTTTCTTCGCTGTCGAAAGCGCTCCTTAAAGACATACGGTCGGTCCCTCTTATCAACTTTTATCGAAAGTTCATAGGTAATTGGGCGGGATTTATTGTCTTCCTTGTAATAAATTTGAAATTCAATGGGGCCGGTTTTTCCCTTGGAAATTAGCTTCGCAAAGCCGCCTCGTCCTCGGGCCTCACAAGCCTCTTCAACGCCCAGTTTTAAGCAATCAGCCAGAAAACCGAAGGCGTCGAACAGGGTGCTTTTTCCAACGCCGTTTTTTCCGATAACCGCGGTCATGGGTGTAATGGGTTCTGTTTTCTGCAAATTCCACAGACGGCCAAGTTTAACATCTTTTAATGATTGGAAATTTTTGATTCGGAATCCTTCTATTTTAGCCATTGCGCATCTCCCTGACCATCAAATTTCTGTTTGTCCCGTGCACCGCCACTTGTAAAGTAATCGAAAAGAACCGCTCTGGATAATCACTGAGATGAGAGCGAATGAGAGATTTTATTTGTTCAGCAGTTACCATTTTATCACCATCTTACTGTTTTTTTGTTGGAGTCGTCGGCTTCGCTGTTTGGTGGTCTTGTGGAAGTCTACTTGCGTAATCATTCACAATTAAACCTCCAATTATACTAACCCCCAAAGTTACAATGATACCCCAAAGTATTTTCCTAAAACGACGCATCAATTTAAAGGGCAAAATATCAAGGGTGCAGTTGTTTGGGTGCGTAAATTTTTCGAACAAGAAGCGTAGTTGTTCTTCCAGGTACTCAGCGGTGGTTTGTTGGACGAGTGTATCTTCGGTGTAATCGTTCATTTGTCCGGCCTCTCAAATCTCAATCCAAGCAAACTGCCAGAAGGCGTTGCATCAGAAAGTTTAAGCCGAACATAATCTCCGAATTTGAAGTCATCTGAAAAGTCAGATGATGGAATCATATCAGAATTAATTGTACAAATATACTGACCGCCGAGTGTTGTTGATATTTCATGTGCTCGCTCAAATGCAAGCGCACGCTGGCGAGCATCAACAGAGTCGTACATCAGAGTATCGTGAATAAGAAAATCGATACCTGAGCGACTCTCCATTTGTAGTTGAAGTACCGCGAGGTCAAAGCAGAAAATTTTCATCTTCTCAATTCCCTCACTGCCACTTCGTTCAATATCTACTTTATATTTATAACCAGTCTCTCCTACATCAATCACGAGTTTTCCTGGAGATTTATATAAAGCTTGCGAATGTTCGTTGAAAAGCCCGACAGCTTTCGACCATATTTCCCGCCTCTGTTCGTGATCGATTTCCGCTGTTCTTACAAGCTCAACTTTAGCAACCTTTACATCTCTTTTCGTAGTTTTAAGATTCTTCATCTCACGCAACCGCGCTTGAATTCTTTCTAACGAACCTTGTAAAACCAAATGCCGTTCTTGGAGCTTTGTCATTTCTTGAAGAGCACCGTGGGTTTTTAGGATTTGCATCACCTCGGCGCGCTCGTCAGTAAGTTCATTTATTCTCAACTTTCGGTCGCTGATCGCTTTTTGTATTCTTGAGATTTCAGTAGATAAGAAATCTCGACGGTTAGTGATTATCGCCTTATGAAACGTTCTAGCTTCTTCCATCGTTCGTTTGACAGCATCAGGGAATACCAATCCGGATTCCTGGTATAACTTATCAAGAGACATTGTACCGGGTGGTTTTTCATCAGCGATGGATTCTTCATACCGTGACAGACGACGGCGATCAGAAACATTGAGGTTGGCTAACGAATGTATTTCTTTAGTAAGTTTATCAGCATCCTTTTGGATGGATTCGTACTGTGGATGGACCTTGAATGAATCCAAAGCGATCTTTGCGGCTGAGGTTTGCTGTTCCAGTTGAATTCGCTGCGTTTCCAACTCTCCTACTGTTCCGACAGCTCTTTCCATTGCACCGGTCTTAATCGCTTTTTCGATGGCTTTGACGCCTTCTTCCTGGTCTTTTAGTCCTTGCCATATTAAAGCGTTTTCCCAATTCATACCAAGGAGATATGCGGTGTGTAGCTGGATATCCCAGGTTATTTGATGGCGAAAATGACGGAATGGACTCGTGTATGCATCAGGTCCTCTTCGAATGAAGTATGAAACCAAGCTTCTAAAACTTGGTTTATAAGCGTGCTGATCTGCGGACCGAGGCAGTCCAAAAAGAGTCCGACCAAGCAATTCTCGCCATCGTTCTATCTTGAAAACATGCTCACCGGTTTTCTCATCAACGTCGGGTTGTTCCGGCCAATTAGCTGTGTTTCCTTCTATGACGATACGACTGTGCTCTTCCACCGATCTGGTGACCTTTACGCGAGAACGGTTGATGGTGATGTCAACCGTGAAAGACCAATTGCTCAGCGGTTCAATAATCAGGCCGGATCCTTTTCTCGCACGACTTCCAAGGCAAAAATCTATGATTTCCAGCAATGTTGATTTACCGAGACCATTACGAGTATCTTTTTCGGAAGAGCTTTCAGTGCGATCCGCAAGAATAACATTGAGCCCACTGGAAAATTGTACAGTATGGAAAGAAGATTGGTTCGCTGTGACGCTGTGGATCATACCTCCCCCCTATTGATCAAACCATTCTTTAGATTTACGACACCGGTGATGTAGAGGAGGTCGAGCGCCAAAACGAATCTCTCATACGTCCCCACAGCGTGGTTTTCCCGAACTTTTTCCCATAGGCTTGTAATCGTTTGCGATTTTTCGAGGTGCGTCAATAGCACGCCACCGATGCCCAGCAATGCTTGTTCTTCCGAGATGTGTTTGGATGGTAGAATCATTTTTCAAACACCTCGCAAGCCTCGAAGAGGTGTATCAGCACAGCCAGCCCGGCAGAACGTTGCGCTTGTCGCTGAAACCCTTGTTGCGCAAATCGACACATTAATTCGAAAAGCTCACCACCTTTGCCGCCATTTTTTTTTATACGCCAATATTCAGAAAGAAATCCTGCTTTGAGTCTCTCAGGAAAATCCTGGTCAGTTTGTGCAACGCTTTCGATGTACCTTGCTACTTCATTGGCAACCCCAAGCCCCATGGCAATAACACCTCGCGCATCGGCATTGAGGTCGTTTTTCTGAATTTTGTCTTCGACTTTCAGTAGCGAGTAATCGTTTGTAACCGCAGACGGCAGAATTGTAGAAGCCCATTGAGTAGCCTCCTGTAGTTCTGCGAAACTGACATCTGCGAAAGCGTCAATCATTGCCTGGCGGACTTTTGTCTCATGTTCGGTCTTGATCAGATGCAATCTAGAAACTGGATAATCGTCTTCACCTTGGGGGATTGCATCGATCACCGTATGGCAGGCTGGGCATAGGTATATAAGATTGTTGTAGTGATTACGCTCATCATCTGTCATATTGGAATCGTAACGTGCCGACCTCTGTTTTTTCCCCTTGCCGTCATGTTCCCCAGCGATGTGAGCAGCCTCACCAATGTTTGTAGGATTTCCTGATGTGCTATCTGGCGTAAGCCGTTTTCCACAACCAGGTAACGCACAGAGATCTCCACTGCGATAGGCAAGTAACAGTTTGGTGGGATATGAAACGCTCATACTGCCACCTCACCGTTCATCAGGCGTGGGAGTAGTTTATCTCTGGCACTGACAAGATGTTCGTTGATTAGTTGCAGTTTTTCTATCTGCTCGGCGACAGTACCTGCAAAATCATCGAAATGCTTCAAAAGACTCGCGGGGGGATGAAGACATCTAATCCGGTGCACGTCGTTTCGATTCAATGTAGGTACGGCCGCTCCCCCGTTGTATTGCTCAAGGTGCATTTCAGAGAGGAGGTGAGTTGCAAACAATGGCCCTATTTTCTTAAATTTCTTGACCCATAGAGCTGTATTTAGGGGCCAGAAGTCGCAAGGTACATACATCACTGTACCGAGTGCCCCTGAGCGGCCCGTAACAACACCGGGACCCTTGACCTTGGCCACGTTGTGATATCCGTTGATACCTGTTGAAGCATAAATCGGAAATAGGCCTTCCTTGCGTTGTTTTACAGGTAGGTCGAAACCTCTCTGTAACGTGAGAAGCTCGCCCAGCGGCGGTTTACTCCACCCTTCCGGCACACCATCTCTAATCTTCACATGCTCATGACCGGGAAACCGGAGATGAACAAACCACTCTTTGTAAAGCAGCCGAGCCGCCTGCTCCAGCAACTGAATTCGCCGTCGGTTGTTTTCAATTAGGTCATCATAGGCGGAGAGTACAGTCGCGATATCGCGTTGCTCCGAGAGTGATGGGCAAGGAACCTCAAAATTACGAAGAACTGTTAGATTGATATGAGGCACGCCAGATGAAGACACATAATTCTGAATCTTCTGGATCGCTTGATTACTTGAGAAGTAGTAGTAGATGAATTGACGGTCAGCTTTTGAAGGATCAACAGTCATTTTCATCTGGCTTGAGATACGACATATCTATCAAACCGACTGTCTTCGGGAATTATGGAAACCTGTCCAAGTGTACCCCTCTGCGTGAAAACAAGGTCAAGTGGGGCAGCAAGATTTCCAAATAAGTCTTTCCTAACCTTCTCTTCTGAGACGAAAACGAAGTCATCATCATCAAGATATCGTCCGCTGTTCAGGTTGCTACCGCGTATAACGGGAACACCATCGTCTAGATAATCTCGAGAGGTAAGTTTCGAACCAAAAGGACCACCAACCAATGCGTACGGAACATCCGCTGCCAACGTTTCCAATTTGACCGTAGGCCAGCTCATACCCCCAACTCCTCAAAATTCTTCTTTATCGCCGCCGCAAGATTCACCGCCTCTGCGTTGAGATCTTCAAGTTCAACATGTATTTCACGCATGGCCTCTTCAAAATCGAAATCCTCGTCTTCCTCTTCGGGTGCCACACCCACGTAGCGTCCCGGCGTCAGTGACCAATCGTTGGCTTCAATTTCGGCTCGGCCGACCAGTTTGACAAGGCCTTCCACATCGCAGAGTTTTGCTTCGGGGAAGCGTTCGGTGAGCCAGTGGACTTGTCTCCAGAAGTAGCGAACCTGCTTTAGCTGTTCAACAGCAAGGCTTCGCGCTTCATCGGCCATTTTGCGGACTTTGGTGATCTCTTTTCCAGACCAGGAAGCGCTCTCCCGTGCAGCGCATTGGTTCACACAGGTTTCGATGAGCCTGGTTGCGATCTTGAAGAGCAGATCCGTTTGCTTCACCAGATTTCTACTGGACTCTGCAAGGGTTGACAGTCGGTCCACGGCTTTTTTGAGTTCGCCGTTGCTGGTTTTCTGCTTTTTCCAGGCGGTCTGTTGTTTCGTTAATTCGGAATTGAAGGCTTCGACATCCATCGTGAAAGCCGGGATGGCCGTGTTGAATTCGGACCAGGCTTCCGAATGGGCACCATCTTTACCCAGAGTCTTGATGAAGGGATTCACGGCCTTTTTCAACGATTCCAGAGAGGATGAGAAATCCGGCAGGGGCGTGGTGCGGTCAACATCCCGAGCCTGGAAGCAGCCCTTAGATTCGGCAAGCATTCGTCGACAATAGCCGCTGACTATGTCGAGGTACTTCTTCGTCTGGCCGCGATGGAGGGCGACAATCGAGAGAATATTCTGCTCCTGCTCGGGACTGAAGTCGTAGATTTTGCGCGTGACCTTTCGGTATATGTTTCGCCCATCGATCATCAAGACCTTGCCCTGATGCTGTTTTGGCTTATCCCGATTCAAAAACCACAGCTCACAGGGCACGGTACGGGTGTAAAAGAAGTTGGAACGAATGGCGATCATCACATCCACATCGCCAGACTCGATCAGCTTCTGCCGCACCTTGGCTTCATCGCGTCCGGCGCTGGAGGCCTGGGAAGACATAACAAATCCGGCGCGGCCCTTTTTGTTTAGATAGCTGTAAAAATAGCTGATCCACACATAGTTGCCGTTGGAAACCTTGTCTTTCTTGTTCACGCCGGGAAGCCCAAAGGGTAGACGCGGATCGGTTTTCACTTTGTCAGCGTCAATCTCATCGACATTGAATGGTGGATTGGCCATCACATAGTCGGCCTTGCCGACCAACTTATGGGGATCCTCATAGTAGGTGATGGCTTTTTTGATATCGCCTTCAAGGCCGTGAACCGCCAAATTCATCTTGGCCAAGCGAATCGTGGTGGCGTTCTTTTCCAAGCCCCGAAACGTGAGTTGTTCGGTTGGACTCAGTCCCTGCTCTTCCACAGTTCGGGCGCTCTGGACAAACATTCCGCCGGAGCCGCAGGCCGGGTCGAGAACAGTGCCCCGTTCGGGGTCCAAAACATGAGCGATAAGCGATACCAGAGAGACCGGCGTGAAGAATTCACCACCATCGTGGGCCTTTTGGTCGGCAAACTGAGTAAGAAAATACTCGTAGATACGGCCAAAGACATCTCCAGAGATTTTTTTCAGTTCATCCGGGTTGAGCGTGCGCAAAAGCTGACCAAGGACCTGATTGTCCAGTTCCTGATATTCACTCTTGGGCAGCACCCCGCGAAGGTTCTCATAATCTTTCTCAATGGATTCCATGGCGTTTATGATCGCTTTGGCGCGGTCTTTGTTGTCAGGAAGAGATACCAGCGTGTCGAATTGTGCTTTTTCTTGCAGGAAAATAGCGCCTTTCTGGGAAAAATCCTCTTTTGTCAGTGCCCTTGTTTTTCCGCTGCGTTTCGGCAGATTGGCTTCGATTCCTGTCTTTACCATCAGATATCGGCTGTAGGCATGGCGTAGAAACACAAGGCCCATGACTGGCAGAAAGTATTCATTGCTGGCATAGTTGGAGTTGGCCCGCAGGGTATCCGCTGCATTCCAGAGCCGTTTTTCGATTGCTTCAATATGTTCCAGTTGCGCCATTGTTATTCGTTCTCCATGCTTCCCCATCGTTCGCAGCAGTTCTTCAATCTTCTTCAACGCGAGGGGCAGCGATTTTGCTTTTCCATTTCCCCGGCGAGTGATGGTTGGAAACGTCAGCCGGGTTTAGCCGCGAGTTTTTCCTGGGTCAGGTTCGTTCTTTCTCTAAGCCGTATTTCTCACGAATAAAGTGAAAAAAGAGGTCTCATCTCTGATAGTTATTAGTAGATATAGAATTAACCTATCAAACAAAGAACCTTTTATGAATACAGAGTGTAGCTCAAAACAATTGATCTTGCAAGATCTTGGGAAGTGGGAAATGTCAACACCGGACTAGAATTGCAGATTATCACCGAGTTATACTGCAGTCTTCGGCATGTTTTTTTAAAGTCAACGACTCCTATTTTCATTCTAACCTTCATGCAGTATGAATCTCCCTTAAGACTAACTACATGAAAATGGTGAAGAAGTCTGTCTAAAGTAGCCGTCGCAACTGGCGCCATTTGCCATAATTTCATCCAACTTCCCGAAAACTTTATTACTCGTTAATACTATGGAACCATGTTCATGTCAAGTGCCGATGAGCTGTGAAGAGAAGCGATCTGTCCAACATTTAGATTTTCATAACCGACCTCATCAATTAATAGTACATGTGACTTTCAAAACATTTTTCCTAAATTGAAAGAGGTAGTATTCCTACATTGGGAGAGTAGCTTTCGTTATATTTAAAAAGTGTTTAGGTAAAAATATGCCTGATGAAAGTC
This sequence comes from Spirochaetaceae bacterium, assembly GCA_965224705.1. Taxonomy (GTDB): domain Bacteria; phylum Spirochaetota; class Spirochaetia; order DSM-2461; family DSM-2461; genus UBA2779. Next base: position 148,632 of record OZ245056.1, read on the forward strand.
ATTAAAATATCGTTAGAGTCAAACTTCATTCTGAGTTAATTGAGGTGATAAGTTTCTCAATCTATCTACTTCAATATTCTTTATCATCAGCCTATAGAATCTATTGTAAATAATCTTCTTTTTTTCTATATAATCCTTTGCACTAATAGAATAATTACTATTTATAATAATTTTTTGCTTCTCTTGAGAGTAATCTTTTGCTACTTTTGGGAATTGTTGCAACAAATTTCTAAAGCATACCAACTCTTGCCAGTCTTGAGATTTGTACTGGGTTAGATGAATATGAAAAAAATGTACTTCTTTCTTACCCTTCCAAAGGATTAGCCTGTTTGGTAGCATTTCCAACAATTCTTCTATCAAAAAATAATCATTTTCAATCAATTTTTTCTTAATACTGATTTTTTGTGGTTCGAACGTGTATCCAATAACAATATCAATAATTGGTTTTGCGTAAATATTGGGTACTGCCGTACTACCTACATGCTGGATTAAAGCATAATCAAGCTCCAATAGCTCAAATAGTTTTGATTGTTCTTTTCCAAATTCTCCTTTCCAATAATCAAGATGATTTTTTTCAAGTGTAACAGTCCTATCTAAACTCATTTTTAACTCTCCGCAAAAATTAGTGTTGCATTCTTCCTGTCAATACAACAGGTTCATCAGATTTAAGCTTGTATTTCCTGGATTCCGAGTACATAAAGTCTTTCATATGTCCAAACGGCTCAATTTTTTCTACCTGAGGATGAAAAAAATATCTGTGATATAAATTCATTTTATATTGCTCAAAAACTGGAACTGAGTAAGAAAGAAAATTTTTCCAAATAATGAATGTCGGCTCATGATGCAGTCGATATCTCAGTTTTCTATCCGCATAAAAATCATGACATACATATTTACCCAGTTTTGAAGATTGAGAAGATATTGTATTGTTAACCTGACGATAACGCTCAACCTTTATACTTTCAAAAATATCCTGGTTATACCGGTAGTACTTTGGGAATCCTCCTCCAAACAAACAAACATCTCCCCCAAAATTCAACATCTTCAATACTATTGCTGTAAATGGATATACAATGCTGTATTTATGTTGCAAAATAGGTAGCTCTTTTTTGCAAAATTCATCAAGAAACATGTTTCTAATTGTTAATTTCAAATTCTTGTTATGTAAAAATAATTTTAAGCTTTTTTTCTCGACAGTATCCAAATCTGGGTAATAGTCAACAAATATGCACTCAAATTCTACTCCTAGGCATAGTAAACGATAGGCTAAGAACTGACTATCGACACCTCCTGATAAGAATAGTGTTATTTTCCCATGTTTTTGAATCTCAAGGAGTTTCTGATCTACGTATTCAAGCCATGGGCAATCATTCATTTCTTGTATCTAATTGCCATTCTTTTATGAGTAAATCCAGGTATTGTAAAGTACGTTTGTTCTCTGGATCATTACACTTTTCATAGATATTACGTAATTCTTTAATCCTTTTTTTAATATCCGGGATTATCTTTTTAGGGTTGGTGTGATATAAGTGTCCAAAGATATACTTATGCAAAGGATGAGTTTCTTTTTTCAAAACTTCCAGAATCTTTTTTTGCAACTCTTTGTCGAAAGCTCTATAGAATGGTTTTGGTCTTTTCGGGTTAATGGGGTCCTGTTCATCTTCATTTGTAGTGTGCTTAGGGTTGGAATCAAGCCATTTGAAATATAAAAATTTGGTTTTGGCTTGATAATCCGAATTGTAGAGTTGGATGGATGCATCATAATACAAGGTAAGAACTCTCTGATATGTTGCCATTATGGATTTCATATCCTTATTTTCATTTTCTTCTATGCGCTTGAGGTTTTCAAGAAATAGTTTTGACTTCTTCTTATTCTGTTCGTCCATTAACACATAGAAGAAACGCTCTAGGCAAAATAAAAAAGCTCTTCGGAGAGATTCAGGAACTTTTGTGTAAATATCAGAAATTGCTTTCTTCTTATTTTTTTTGGGTTCATCGCTTAATGAAAATTTCTCATGATACAAAAGTGAAGCGATAACCCATTCATAAACAGAGTCATTGAATCTATCAATAGAAATACCATCATCTGGTTTACCACTATCTGGTTGCTCATCAAGAATTGAAACATACAGAGCTAACGCTAACAGGATTTTTTGACTTTTCTTTTCTAATTTTATTCCATCAGAATAATACAATGGATATGATTTGCTCCCCTCTATATCATTTATGTAATCATAAACCTTTCTTTGGTCTTCTCTATTATTACTGAGTTCCTGCACGATATTTGGGTAAGTTTTCCATAGGGTCTTCGTCATATCCAATACTTCTTTACAGTGTGTTTTATAATCTATACGGAGTCTAATAACTTCTAACTTCTTCTTATGATTCTCCCATTTCTTTATGCATGTATCAATGCTTGTGTTCTCCGCTATTCCCGAGATTAAAATATTGCCTTTCATCATATTGGGCAAGTCTATATTGTCTGTATTAACTATCCAGTGAAGCGACTTAAGTGCATAGACGGCATAATAATTCTTCAAGGTATTCGTAAACTCATCATGATTTTTATCAAGATTATTATTAGATAAGTTAAAACACTTATATATATTATTATTGCCTTGGCTACAAAGGTTTTTTTTATAAAACTCTAGCCTCTTCCTGAGTAGTCTACTTGCGCTATCAAAGTCCACTATGATGACCGTTTTGTTAAGAGGAGACATTGGATTCAGAAGTGTATTGGCTACATCAAACATACTGTAAAATTCTGGTACTCCATTATCATGATCACTGAACTCTGTACGCTTGAATTTTATCTCATCAGCATCATTTCTGTTATCATTATGGAGTTTGTATTGATATTTATTTTTAGATTTGCAACAGTTGAAAACTATCTTGTAGAAATTCTCATATAGAACATAACCATCCTTACTCAGGTAATTCAAAGGAATTCTTTTAATTGGCAAATCCTTAAAATGCTTATTAGCTTTTGTAGGCTTCTTCATTTCTAGCGCAGTCTCTCCCAATTGATATAGATTAAAATTATCATGGTTTTCACTACGTGCTAGTTTTTTGAGAAACGTGACATGAGGCTCATATCTTGTGAGGGATGTACCTATAAACAAGCATGTTTGATTGTTTGTAGTTAATAATGGATCATGAAATTTAGCCAATTTATCTGATATTTTTTCAGAGATTTTTTTCCTTGTATTAATCAGACTAGATGGACTTAGTATAGTTCCATGCAGATAAATCAAACTACGGATTTTGGGATAAATAGGTCTAAAAAAATCCTGATTTTCTAAATGCTCATCATTTTCATAAGTCATTGGATAGAATGGTTTGAAACCATCCCCTTGTTCTCCAGATTGGGAACCTGCTCTGAACCTAATGGCTTGTATTAAAGTGAGTAAAGTCAAATCATGATTCGTTGTTACTATATATTTCCAGTTCAATGACAGAAAATCCAAGACATTTTTTCCTCGCTCAAGCAGATCGGCTGTATTGCTTACATTAATAGCAGTTTTACTTAATTCTCCTGCTTCCTCTAAGTAGTTTTCCAATTCAGACCAAAGAGGAAACCCGAACATCTTCGAAAACCCAGCCCCAAGCCAAAGCACGGCCTGCCCTCCTTCGATAGATTGGATCAAAGTATTCATTCCCTCTTGTGAGACATTTTCCATAGTAACTACTCCTTTCTGATTGGCGCATTTCTCTCAAAAGCATTTTGATTGCCTTGATAACACCACTGATTACTTGAGGTCCGGGATTTATCTATTGGAATAATTTTAATTGAGGAGACAGGATTCTGCTTATTGGTAATCCGAGGGTTTATTTCCATGTTTTTCTCATAATGGAACAGGCCGTTCAGCTGCTGGCAAAACTTTTTAATTGCCTGCTCTAGTTTATTTTCATCGATATCTTTAATTGACAGATTTGCACTTCTATTTCTTCGGCAAAAACTCAAGGTGCCGTCAGGCTGAATAAGCAATGTAAAAACACCCTCTGGGCAAGGAAATATTGGGCATTTTCGACAAAATTCTAAATAGGTCGCGGTGGTTTGTTTTGTTTTTATTTTTACTGAAATATTTTGATATTCAAAATATTTCATCGTCAAGCCCAAACCCAAGCCTTCCTCTTTAATCAAAGTGCATCCTTTTTTCAGTAACATCTGCTCAACCTCCTTGACTGTCTGATACTGATGATGGAAAAATCCTACTCCATCATACTCATGTTCTTCCAAATCACATAGCTTCAAATCACATTGATTCACCGAGCAAAATTCAAGAATGTTCAAAACATCTTCCTGGTTATATTTCATCAATACCATAAGTATTTCTATCGAAGCTTTATTTTTTTTTAATTCAACAATATTTTTGACAACTTCTTCCAGTATAGAAGTACTCGTTATTGCGCTATATTTTTTTTCATCTAATGAATCCAGGCTTATCCTTAACCTGGACAATTGTGCTAACTTTTTAGGTTCTATCAGTTTTGAGCCGTTTGTATTCAACTGAATTTCTATTGATTCGGATATCAATTGCGTCATGAGGTTTAAGTATGAGTTGAATTCAGAGTGAAGTGTTGGTTCCCCTCCGGTAAATCGGAACATTTTGGCTCCCTGCTTAATCAGTGACCCTATTATTTTATCTGCCAGATTAAACGGCAACTCTCCAGATACGCCCATATGAGATTCGCCCATAGGAGGACAGTAGGCACAAAATTGGTTGCATTTTGTATTTATAACAACTGTTATCATTGCATTTATTAAATTGGTCATATTCAAAACTCCTCTGCCAATAAATTGTCAATTTTTGGCCTTGGCAACTGGTTCATTCTGGCAGCGACAAACGAGCCATTATGTGTACCTCCATTGTAACTTGCCACTGCTTGCTCTAATGTTGTAGTTAACGAGTCCTGAGGGATATAATTGGTACTCTCATAAACTTTTTCAGAAATGTATGAATGATTGAACAGAGTTAATTCCCAACCAATACTCATAGAAACAATTTCTTCGAATGTAATGGCTTTGCAGGTAATTCCATCGGATAATCCAAGAATTTTTGAAAATGTTTCAAAATAGTCAAAACACAAAAAACTCTGGGGACTGCAAACATTGAATACTTGTTGAATACATTTAGCATTGCCAATTACACGGCATATCACTTTAGCTAAGTCACTGATCGAAATGAAAGAACTTAAAACCTCTCCTTTCCTATATAAATATATGCTTTGACTGTTCAACAATGTTGTTGCCAACCTAACATCTCTATTGTGCTTTGGTAAACACCCGGCCAAAGTCTTTTCTCCTAGGACATGATAGGGCCTTAAGATAGAAAAATTTGCCTTTGACTCTTCTATCCAATAGTGCTCCATTGAAATCTTTCCATCAGCATAACCTCCCAACACACCCATATTCGATGTATTTCGATTTTCATCAAAAGGAATCTTTGACTCATCTGATTTCCTATCTCGACAATATACCAATGTGGAAGACAAAAGTATATACTGTTCCGATTGGCCAAATAATAGGTGAGTAAACTTGGCATGAGCATGGTTTTTGGATATTAAGTCAATCACAGCCAATAGTTTTGGGTGGTTTTTATTGATTAAAGCGGCCTGTAAGGCATAACTCTCAGAGAATATATCTGCTTCATAGAAGATTTGGTTTTTCGCAGAGCTTGGTTTTTGCTTATCTAGTATAATGACAAAGAACCCATTGTTGACAAGTTCAACGCAAATACTCCCGCCTATAACACCACTTCCCCCAATAACTAAAACCCTGTTATTCATTGTTCTGAATCCGTATAAGAATAAAAAACAAAGGCTCAATCTTTTATATATAATAAATTACGCAAAAATTCAATTAACCCGGAAGGTGAGCCTTATGAAGATAGATACTACCACAGAAGCTTTAACCCGTACAGGGGGAATCACACTGGCAGGAAAAATATTTAAAGAAATTGGACTGGAATTCACATCCGATACCATACTTTCGGGCGCAACAAACAAATCATAAAGACAATGACCAGACTTCCAAAGGGATGAATGGTTATTCTCCCATCTTCAGCTATGTGGTAAGGAAGGTTATATGATGGACTGTGAACTAAACTTTAATGGAAAATTACAATATTTGATTAAGCACATTTTGTCTGAATGATCTTCTCGTAATCCACTGGAGAAACCATGTCGATTATAATACACCTCAATATGTGTCATGCCAACCATTAAGCAACAAATAAATACGCTTGAGTTTAATTCGAGCTTGATCTATAGAGAATTGCCAATCGACGGTGGCGTTCTTGTTATTTCTGTGTTCTTGCCATGCCCCAGATTCAAATGAAACCTCCTCTATCTTGTCTATTCTTCTGTTAAGGCACTGTCCCATCAATACATTCAACTCTATTTCAGCCGTGTTAAGCCAGCTACCGTGTTTCGGAGTATAGACAAACTCAAATCTGTTCAGAAGACTTTTTGCTTTTTCGGGTGTGTACGCCTCGTAAAAGGCGCCGGGAACATGAGTGCCGTCATCATCCATGACCAGAATTTTCTTTCAGCCTTTTCGTACAGCGAAGCTATCTCCTCCATGAAAAACGCCCGGTCGGCTTTCGTTTTCCTTTCCGTGATCTTCACGTATCGTTTACCGGCAAGAAGTTCATTCGCCATAAAGACATTGCACACCCCACATCGTTCGTATTCGCAGTCATAACGGTATGGTCGTCCTTTACCCTGGGCTATCGGTATTCTGGTCTCTCCAATAAGCTGCGTGGGAGATTCGTCCATACAAACTACCAGGAACGCAGAGTTATACGGCCTTTTGTACACCCCCAGGACTTTTTCCATTGCAGCCGCAAAATCAGAATCCTGTTCCGGGGGGATCACCCAACCCTGACTTTTCCAGGGTTTGATTTCGTTTTTTTAATACTTTTCTTACAGTTTCATAGGATACGCTTTGCACGTAACCCAACTCAACAACTCTGTCGGCCAGCAGCCTTAACGACCAACGGGTAAAGCCATGCGGCGGTTCTGAACAGCTAAGAGCGACAAGATGAGCTTCAAAATCCCCATCCGCTTTCCTGTCATACACACGTTTGCCTTTATGACCGTTCAAGGCTATCTCCATTCCCTCCTCTACAAAACGCTTTTTTACGTGGTCTATACGCCTCATGCCAATATTCAAGATATGCGCTATTTCTTCGTTCGTGCTTTTATGCGTCTGGTAATCACCTCTGTCGCAGGAGGCAGGATCAAGGCGTTTATCAGTTTTCGCGATCTATGGACTCCTCTGGACTTTATTCCCTGTAAATACTGACGTTCGTCTTCACTTAAGGTCACCCGGTATCTAACTTGCATTACTATTCCCTCTATATAGATAAGATGGGGATAGTTTACTTCATTTTTTGCGTTGTTTTAAGGTTGACATGACACGAGGACTCTAAGACTTCGAGGCAATTTCTGATGTTTTTACTGATGCAAGGCGGCCTGTCCGCCGACAGACAGGCAAAAACGGAGTGCAACTGAGCTGCGTGAGTATTCTGGCAGCTCAGCAGCAAGATATGCGAGTCTATGGACTCGCATCCTGAGAGAGTGCCGAGCGATAGCGAGGAAAAGCCGCCACGGATGGCGGCGAAAACGAACGAAGGCGGCTCTCCAGAAGCAAGCAGGAGGCTTGCTTCTGGAGAGAAGGGCAGAAATCGAGCCGTGAGGCGGAAGTCCGACGGGCTTCTGGGGAAGTCGGGGTGGGACGGACAGAGGGGAAAAGGTTCGCCGGGCTCAACAACCTCAGTTCTGTCCGCTATCTCATTGGGTGAGGAGGGTGTGTGAAAACTCTGGGGGATCGACTCGGCAAATCCGGGAAGTATCCTGTGCATTTATAGAAATTTTGGCGGATTTCAGATAAAATCAGGGAACGGACAGGAGTCTGGATCGGAATGCAGGATCGGGTGCCGTTGTATTCTCAGGATACTCCGGGATATCCAGAAAAAACACTTCATCTCCAGTTGAGATGAAATCAAATTCACCATTCCGTATGAATTTACCCTCACTCAATGCCTCCGAAATATCAGTGATATTGACACTTCCAAGATAATCAGAAACTGGATAATCAATTCCCTCCTCTGTAACAGCGGGACGTGCGGCCCCCTTTCGAAGAACCACAAGAGATGCATCCTTCTCAATACCCTGCCACCGGCCCTTATTGAGAAGCAGAGTATCTCCCTGCACATCCAGTATGGATATTTTCATTGGGATGAAGGAGGATACATCCTGAACGAGCAGGTTCAAGCTGTCCTTAACTTTTTCCTGACCCGTCCTCAACTGTGTCACCTGGGTCACAACCTCCCCTGTTCTGCCAAGGTAGACTGTTGCAGCTGCACTGAAACTGCGATCCGTTTCGGCGAAATTGAGTAATATGAAGTAATCCACTGTCTCACGAGCCGTTCTAAATGCCTCGGTATAGCTGCTAACTTCCCGTACTCCAGGTCGAATTCCCCCATCAAGATTGACTACGGAAATTTCTGATCGGGCATCCAGCAGATTTGCAGCATGAGATGCCACGGCCATACCTGCCCCCTCATGATTATGAAACAATTGCTTCTCAAGAATAATAAATACTCCGACTTTCCAGTCTGAGGGAGGAAAGTTCCATGGGTCGTCTATACCCCAATCCCCGGCAAGACTGCTGATTTCAGAATGCTCAAGCAGATTGAGATACTTTTGAACAGAAGACTGTCTTTCAGAATCATTTTGAAGCTCAACTGTAATCGCATATAACTCATCTCGATATTTCCCGGGGAAACCCATGAGACGAATCAGATTGGCATATTTCAACCAGTGTTCCACGTTGGTACTGTCGATTTTCCTGGCCCATTGGTAAGAAACCAATGCCTGCCTGTAGTAATAGGATTCCTCAAGCCTTTTTCCCTTATTGATATGCCAGGAGGCCGCATCTGTACGAAACTCCATCAGGCCATCGATAGCCTGCACCAGAGGTGCTTCTCTGAAGATTCTTGTCACCTCATCATCAGGATTCTGTCTCAGCAGAAGTCTCAAAAAACCCTGAGCAGTCGATTCCTGTCCCAGATCCCTGTAGATTCTGGCTTTGAGGAACAGCAATTCCGAATCCTCATCACCTGGGATGGATTCCAGGTGGGCAAGAGCAGCAGCAGGATCTCCCCGCCTGAGAGCCATGGAAGCATTGAGAATAGAAATACGTCTGTAACGTCCATCATGGGGCCCCTGAAGCATTGCCCTGGCATGATCAAGGTGTTCGGCCACTTCATCCCACTCGTCATACAGAGCATGGTGTTCAGCAGCCTGTATCCTGAGATGTAAATCATTGGGATACAGCCTGAGAGCTTCTGTTAAAATGTTCTCTCCCTGAGTTTTTTCTCTGGCATTATCATGAAGTATGATCAGCTGCAGCAGGACTCGCAGGTTTCCCGGAGAGTATTCGAGACTGCGATTATAGGCTCTGTCCGCCAGATCCCTCCTGCCCTGTATCGCATAAACCTCTCCAAGACCCTGGTTTACCTCTGAATCATACGGTCTTCTTGTCAATAAGTCAGTATACAGAGCAATCGCTTCATCATATCGAGCAAGAGCTGTGAGGATTCTTGCCTCAATAATAATTCGTCGTTTATCCTGGAAGGTATAGCGTTTGGCTGCTGTTATTTCCTTGTATGCTTCTGAATACTCACCCAGAAGATATAAGGCCTCCGCCATGCTCAAACGGGCATCAGCATACGATGGATTAAGTATGATGGCCATCCTGAATGACTCAATGGCTGTGTAGTAATCATCCGATTCCATCGCCTGTTTCCCAATTCGATAGAGATCACGTTCCCTGATTTTTTCATTGGCATATAATTGATCTGTACTGGAAAAAAAAGAAATCAAACAGAGAATAAGTAAGTGCAATTCTTTTTTATTCACTGCTCGGAATCTCTCTGGAAACCTTAACCTGCTGGATTTTATGACCATCAAGGGATTTGATGACAAAGGTGTACCCATTCCATGAAGTTTTTTCATAACGGCCTGGAATTTTACCGAACAGATCGAAAACAAATCCGCCAAGGGTATCAAAGTCGTCCGCAGGCATCTGGCTGCCCAGAGCATCATTTAACTCTTCCATGTTAACCCTGGCATCACAGAGCCATTCGTTTTCACCAGCCTTGAGTATGTCTTCAACTTCATTGTCAAATTCATCCTGGATATCCCCAACAATTTTCTCAAGAATATCCTCCATTGAAATGATACCCGATACACCTCCATACTCATCCACCGTAATAGCGATATGGGTACGCCGCTGCTTCATTTCCCGAAGCAAACTATCCAGTTTCATGCTTTCGGGAACAAAATAGGCTGGCCGGACAACATCGGGAATGGAGATATTGCCCCCATCAATAAAAGATGTAAGAAGATCTTTTACATACAAAATTCCAATAACATTATCAATGGTATCCCTGTACACTGGAAAGCGGGAATGTCCAGATTTCATGAGGTTGGAGAGAGATTCCCCAACACCTGTATCCTCAGGGACGAAAACTGTATCGATTCTCGGTATCATGACTTCCTTGGCGGGAGTATCGGAAAGCCCCACAATACCGCGCACCATACCCCGTTCTTCCTCATCCAGATTCTCAAGACCTTTCGACTCAATGGGAGCATCCTGCTTCCTGTACATGCTCCGAAACCATTTCTTTAAATCAATCATTTATAAGCTGACCACCAGATTCCCAGTACCGGAAACAAGTTTTTCCTGAAGTGTCAGCATGGTCCCTTCAAAGTCATCTCCAGGATGATCCATTCCCGCGAGGTGAAGCATGCCGTGAATGATTACCCTTCTCAATTCTTCTTCCATAGGACGGTTGAGTAATTCCGACTGCTCAGCCACCCGTTCAAAAGACACGACAATATCCCCGGCTTCCATGAACTGGTCTTCCATGACAGGTATGGATTCTCCTTCACTCTGCACAAAAGATAACACATCGGTTGCGGCATCAATGTTTCTCCATCTGTAGTTATAGCGGCGCATATCCTCGTCATTGGTAATAAGAAGACCGATACTCCAGGCCTTGACACCAATTCTATCAAGAACTCCTTCCATGAATAACCGGATAGATTCCAGATTATAAGGTATTGTATCCAGAGTGTTAATTATCTCGATTTCATTCATCGCCCTTTATTCCCATGATTCTCATACGCATCAACAATTCTCTTCACCAATGGATGGCGGACCACATCCTCTGATGTAAATCTGATAACTGCGACTTCCGCAAGATGTTCCAGTATTTCTATTGCGTCAGCCAAACCGGAAGCTCTGTTCTGCGTGAGATCAATCTGTGTAAGATCACCTGTTACAATAACTCTGGAACCTTCTCCAATACGGGTGAGAAGCATCTTCATCTGCTCAATTGTGGTGTTCTGAGCTTCATCAAGAACAATAGTGCAGTTGTTGAAACTTCGTCCTCTCATGTAGGCAAGAGGTGCAACTTCCAGTTGACCATTGGATTTCAACTGCTCGAAAAGCCTGGTGTCTATGAAAGCTTCCATGGCATCATAGAGCGGCCGGAGGTAGGGAGCAAGTTTCTGAGTGAGATCACCTGGAAGAAAACCAAGGCTTTCACCTGTTTCAACGACGGGTCTGGTCAATATGATTTTTTGCTTCTTCCTGGAGAGTAATTCAATCAGGGCATGAGCAATGGCAAGAAATGTTTTCCCTGTACCAGCCGGTCCCTCACTGAAGATAAGATCACGGGTCTTCATTTCTTGAATGTAATCCGCCTGTGTTCGACTTTGCGGATGAACTCTATAGTTTCCAAAGGGCAGATGAAGAACATTGTTCCGAAAAGCATTACCATCCTTCTGGTTTTCAGATCCCATGGAGTAGTATATGGATCTTATATGCTGCTCGTATATAACATCATTGCTCCCGGCTAATTCCAGCAGTCTGTCCAGTATGCTGCGGAATAATTGCCTTGATTTCTTATTCTGAGATTGTATTGTTATTTCATTACCCTGCGAGTATACAGGGCTGGAAAGCAGAGTACTTATTTCTCTCAAATTGCTGTCATCCGGCCCGCACAGGGTTCCCAGGAGATGGGGGTTGTCAATAACGACTGTTAGACTATTATTCAATAAAGCTCTCTACCAACCTTGAAGCAATGTAGCTTTATACATCATTTTGAGTCAAGATTCTCTCCAAAGGATTCAACCGACCAGACTTCATCTTCATACTTTGTTTTCTGGTTAAACATCGGCAATGGATTCCATTTTATATAGATGCTGAACGTAGATTTCCAGTCATAAACCTTTGTTGCCGTATTAATAGATGGACTGCCGGAATACTCCAATGTAACATCCCAGTTCCTTAAATGGTGAACCATGGAAAACACAAGTTTCTCCATTTTAAACTGTGAATCAAGCCGATCCTGAGGATTGAAAATATTGAACGACTTCGCCAGATCTTCAAATAGATTATACTCCTGAGTTATATTCAACTGATCCCGCCAATGAGGAAAATAAAGATACATACTGCTGTTAATTGCATGAAATGAAAGTTTTATATCTAAAAACTTGTGAATTCTGAATTCTTGAGTCCACACGAATTTAAAGACATTGTCCGTTGGTTTGGCGAGATTGATTTTCCATGAAGTATCCAATATGGTTTTCAGCTTGATTCTGTTTTTCCAGAAGGGCAAAGGATCAATTGTTCTTTTGTATGAGAATTCCAGCCTGGTGGCCTTGAATGCGTCCTGAGCTGTATCCCATTTTACTGTGTTCTTGTTCCAATTGTATGTTGCTGCATAAGAGGCAATTAAACGGGTCTGGAATCCCCAGAATTTGAAGTTAGACTCCGCCCTGGTAAACCTCTCATCCTTAAGATCATAGGAAGCCGTTTGAGAAATTGTAACTTCTTTGTTCCAAAAAGTCCATGACGCTGACATATTCAATGGATCATGACTCCACTTTTCGCTTTTGAAAGTATTCTTCTGACTGATACTGAGTTTCAATCCTTTATATTCCAACCCGGAACCAGCCTCTATGGAGTATTGCCTGCCCAAAGGCGGTAAATTTGTTGAGAGTGTCGAATTAATCGAAAATATACCGACTTTGTAAATGAGATTGGCCAGAGTCGTATGTTTCTTTACATCTTCAGCATTTTCAATCCATTCAAGTCGATATTCAGGATTATCCACCGTTGCAGTGTCCTGGAACACATAACTCAAAATATTCGCATCAAACTCATATTTAATAAGGGAAGTACTCAAACCCTGTACTCCCTGAAATAATTTCAAATCGACACTGGCACTGTTATCCCAGAGGAATTTGGAGTACTTAAAATCAGAAAGTTTCGTTTTATCTTCAACGGTTCCATCAGTGCCGTAAACCGGCCTATGAACCTGGTAATAGCCCGACAATCTTGTCGAACCTTTGGCATTCAGAAATCCTCCCCAGAGATTCATCCCATATTGAATTTTTCCAGTATGAATTGTGTTTATTTTCGCGGGCTTAAACACTTTGAAACTTATATCTTCAGGTTGAGTCCAGGCCGTGTTCAACAGTTGATCGTCCATGTAAAACTGAGAATCCAGACCATAACTGAAAGACAGATCAAGTAGTTTTGAGTTGTAAACTGTATTGTAGGCACCGATGTAAACAGGAATGTCAATGACATCGGACTCGCTGTCTGTATCCCCGGATTTCTGTTCATTTGATTCCATGTTTTCTTCTACTTCTTTCTTGATGCGGCTGAGAGTAAAGTTGGGCAAAGCTCCCTTGAAAGAAAATTTTATGTTGGGCAGCACAAGTTTATCCGGATAGAAAAACTTCCTTGCCGGATCGTATGATTTGTCTGGATTGGTTGAAGTGGTAATGCTTTTATTATCCTTGTTTTTCCAGGTCAAAGATGCCTTGATTTGAGGAAATGAAAGGCTGCTGATCCAGGGGCTGGCACCGGAGACATTGAATCTGTACGAACCAGACAATGTCCATGACATTGAATTGGCCGCTGTTTTTTTTTCCGTGCTGTCTTCTTCCCCCAGCAGCAGCTTCATCCAGTCAAAGTTCTCTTTGCGATCCCCGAAATTCTGCTCAAAAAACGGATCTGAGTGCCAGGATAAACCAAGACTCCAGGTTTTATACTTGAGTTCAATTGAAGAAGACCATCGGAATGGTACTGTTTCTGAACCAATGTAACTGTTGTTCCAATAGACTTTTGGAGTCGATCCATCACTGAAATATACAGAACCATTATCATCGACACTGCGGCTCACTCCTATGGATGCGTGAAAATTCAAGCTGCCATCCTTCCAGAGTTTTGGAAATTCTCCATAGAAACCTGTAGCAGCACCCAGACCTGTGTAGGCATCAAGAGTGTACTTAAGGGTACCAGTCTCCTTCTTCGTGTTTTCCTTTTCTTCCGTTTCCGGTTTTTTCTTCACCAGGTACAGGCCTTCACGAACCAATTCGTAATCGGTACCTGCACTATCGCCAAAGCCCAGCATGGAGAAATCATCATCTTCTTTTTTCTGACCCAGGAAATAGGTCGTAGTTTGAATGTAATAGCCGACATTGCTGCGTTCGCCGATTACAGGATTGAATAAAAGATCCCGGCCGGATTTCCAGTAAAAAGGCAGGTAAAGAACTGGAATATGTCCAACATATATTGTCGCACTGAGAATACTCCACTCTCCAGGGCCGGTTATCCATATTTTTGCAGCCTTCAGCGCATAGTCAGGATTCTCAACATCATAGCTGGTGATTGAACCATCGGTGAGTAACAGGATATCAGTACTTGCACGTTTTATAGACTCTCCCCTGAAAAAAAACGGAACGTCTTTCCCATCTATCTCTTCATGTCTTTTGGAAGTTCCATGAAAAATTATCCCTGTCCAATCGCTTACCTCGAATGTGAGGCTGTCTCCGGTAAATATTTCCTCCCGTCCTTCGTTATCCACTATGTATTCTATGTTGCCAATCGCAGAAATCGTTTTGTTTTCCTCATTGAAGATAATAGTATCAGCCTGTACCCGGTGCTTTCGATTCTGCCTTGAGTCATTGACAACAAGTACGACATCTCCACTCAATCTCACGATTGATTCGGTTTTATCATCTGATATTTTTACTTCAAAGTATTCGCTGCGTTTTGCTGATTCAATAATAACCTGATCACCATTGCCTGCGGTGCTGTCACTGTCTATCTTCAGGCTTTCAATACTGTAGTGGGAGAGAAGTCGGCTTCTAAGCTGTTCAAGTCCTCCATCAAAAGGCAGGTTGAGAACTTTGCACCAGGCAACAAGTTCCTCCCTCCCTGAAGTTTTTATATCAACTTCAAGGCTTTTCTCAATCAATCCAGGTTCCATGCTCTCATCATCACCGTCTGACTGGAGATCCGGATCTGGAGTATCTGTTATTTCCTCACTCTGATTTTGATCCGAAGGAACTGGCTCGGCAGTTTCCTGTCCGACAAGAGAATGCATTGAAAACAGTAAAAGACCCACGACTGTTCCATGGAATAATCCTGGTATCTGAATCCATCCTGATCGCGTATTCACTGATCGGCCAGTATCTCCCTGAGATAATATCCGGTATGAGAAGTTCTGGAACGGGCAACTTCTTCAGGTGTCCCCTGTACAACAATTCTCCCTCCGGCATCACCACCTTCAGGACCAAGATCAATTATGTGATCAGCCTGTTTAATCACATCGAGATTGTGCTCTATCATACAAATTGTATTTCCATAATCCACAAGAGTCTGGAGGACTTCCAACAGCTGCTTCACGTCAGAAAAATGGAGTCCTGTTGTTGGTTCATCAATTATGTAAAATGTATTACCTGTGTTCTGTTTTGAAAGCTCAAGAGCCAGTTTTATCCGCTGTGCTTCCCCACCCGAGAGTGTTATGGCCGATTGCCCAAGCTTTATATAACTCATACCGACAGAAATCAAAGTTTCGAGTTTACGAAGAACAGAAGGAACATGGGAGAAGAAATCAGCCGCTTCATCAATGGTCATGTCCAGAACATCATGAATGTTCTTTCCCTTGAACCTGATTTCAAGAGTTTCCCGATTGAATCGGCGTCCTTTACAAATATCGCAGGTAACATAGACATCGGCAAGAAAATGCATCTCTATTCTTCTGGTACCAGCTCCTTCACATGCCTCACATCGACCGCCCCTGACGTTGAAACTGAAACGGCCAGGTTTGAATCCCCGTGCCTTTGATTCCGGCAGATTGGCAAACAATTCACGGATTGGAGTAAACAGTCCCACATAAGTTGCAGGATTGGATCTGGGTGTTCGGCCAATTGGACTCTGGTTGATACTGATCACCTTGTCAATGTACTCGGCTCCAGAAATAGAATCGCAGTTTCCTGCAGGATGATGGGTTCTGCCCAGTGTGTTGGAAAGCTCAGGATACAGGATGTCGGAGAGCAGTGTTGATTTCCCTGAACCTGAAACTCCCGTAATCAACACAAATTTCCCCAGGGGAATCTCTACATCAATGTTCTTGAGATTGTGTTCTCTTGCTCCCCTGACAGAAATGCTTTTACCATTCCCCTTTCTCCGCTCCTCTGGAACATGAATGAACTCGATCCCGCTCAGGAACCGGCCTGTCGGACTGTCAGGATTGGTCAGTATGGCATCCAGGGGCCCCTGAGCCACAACACAACCGCCATGAACTCCAGCCTGGGGGCCCATATCAACGATATGATCCGCTGTTCGGATGGTTTGCTCATCATGTTCAACGACAATCAGAGTATTGCCAAGATTTCTCAGGTGAATCAGTGTATCAATGAGTTTTCCATTGTCCCGCTGATGCAGGCCGATGGTTGGTTCATCCAGGATGTATAAGACTCCCATGAGGGAGGATCCAATTTGAGTGGCCAGACGAATTCGCTGTGCCTCCCCGCCACTCAGGCTGGCCGATTGCCTGTCCAGGGTCAGGTATCCTAATCCCACGCTTTCAAGAAAACCCAGCCTGTCTCGTATCTCTTTCAATATCTGTTCTGCAATATGACTGTCTGTTTCATCCAGAACCAGATCATTGAAGAATTTCCCCGCTTCATGCACAGGAAAAACTGTAACATCATGGATGTTTTTTCCACTGACAAAAACACTCAGGGCCTCCAGGTTCAATCGCTTCCCATCACAAATCCGGCATGGCCGCCGTGTCATGAAACCTTCCAGCCAATCCCGTACACCTGATGATGTGGATTCCTTGTAACGGCGGTTCAAATCTGCGATTATTCCCTTGAACTGGGAGGAATACTCATATTTTCCCGTTCCCTTTTTGTTAACATAGGTAATGTCAATGCTCTCATCGCTTCCATAAAAGATGGAATCCAGCACATCGGATGGCAGATTGCCCAGCGGTTCATCCAGACTGAAACTGAAAGTTCTGGCCAATCCATCAAACCAGCTTCGATACCATGCTGCTTCGGGATTGTAGGGAAGAAGTCCACGTTCGTTGAAGGACAGTGAGGGGTCGGGCATGATGAGTTCCTGGTCGAATTCCTGGGTCATTCCTAAACCATCGCATGAGGAACAGGCACCATAGGGACTGTTGAAGCTAAACAGTCTGGGCTGAAGTTCGGGAAGGCTGAAACCGCATACCGGACATGAACTCCGCTCGGAAAAGAATAATTCCTCATCACCTTCATTTTTGAGAATGCGTATTCTTACTTTTCCCTCTGTGATTTCCAATGCAGTTTCAATGGAATCCGCCAGGCGCTTCCGGCTTGAATCATCGATTTTAACCCTGTCCACCACGATGGCAATGTCATGCTTCTTATTCTTACTCAGAGAGATTTTCTCATCCAGGGAAAGAATTTCTCCATCAACCTGTACTCTGATAAATCCGGATTGTCTGGCATCTTCAAAGATTTTCCTATGTGTTCCCTTCTTGCCTCGAACTATGGGGGCTAAAACTATCAAACGGCTTCCAGATGGAAGGGAAAGTACCGTATCCAGTATCTGATCAACAGACTGTTCCCTGATGGGAGTTCCATCCTTTGGACAGACTGGTCTTCCAATGCGGGCATAAAGCAGCCTGAGATAATCGTATATTTCCGTTATGGTTCCGACAGTTGAACGGGGATTCTTACTTGTTGTTCTCTGCTCAATTGAAATCGCAGGAGAAAGACCTTCCAGATAGTCAACATCGGGTTTATCCATCCGTCCAAGAAACTGTCTTGCATACGCTGACAGTGATTCGACATAGCGTCTCTGTCCTTCAGCAAAGATTGTATCAAATGCCAGAGAAGACTTACCTGAACCTGATAATCCTGATATAACAATGAGTTTATCCCGCGGCAGTTCAAGATTGATATTGCGGAGATTATGTTCCCGCGCCCCTCGTATGACAATATCCTTCATTAAGGACTCAATGTACCGGTTGTAATGAAGGGTTCTTCCAGTTGACGCCTGGCAAGAAGTCCCCAGCGGCCGGACACAGACCGTGAGATTTCATTCTCTGCCAGAAACCGCCATAGGCTTTCCGCTCGCTCTACATACCCCTCAGCATATAATGAAACTGATAGAAGATAGAATTGAGGCCAGAAGCCGGAATCACCAAGCCACTGCAGCAGCAGGGGATAGTGATCTCTTACAAGTTCCAATAATTCAGCCGCTCCATCCAGATCTCCTGGATATCGAACATCCCGGTCAGGATACCTTGCGTCCTCTTCCAGATTTATATCAAAGCGCCATTCTGGCCGGTATTCTCGATATTGACCTGAAACCGTTGAGAGCAGGGAAAGAATGGTTCGAAGTGAATGCAGTAGAGACGAACGATAACGCCCGTCTTCCCACGCAATCTCACCCAGCATGCGGCGGGCCTTTAATGATTGCCGCAATTCACTGCGATAGAGGTACAATAACTCATCCAGCCCCCTGGTAACAAAGTATTCAATGTAGCGATGCTCAAGCTCAACTTCAGAACTGGAAGAAGCTCCTTCCGAGTCTGCAATTTCCATGAGAATCAGCTCCGACTCCGAGCGGCGGCTGCCGCCGGTTTTCAGTAAAAGTTCTGCCAGAGAGTATAAGATCTGGAACCTGTCGTCAGGTACTCGCAAGTATATTGCCAGATTCAGTGCTCTTCGGTACTGCTCTTCTGCCATAACAGCCTGCCCCTGAGCGGCATAAACACGGCCAAGCCAGTATTCTGCCTCAGGATACTCATCCATAGTCTCAACAGCTTCAAGTATATACTCCATGGCGGTGGTAATGTCCCTTGATTCAAATGCCGCCTTCCCCCGTTCCAGAAGCACCCAGGGAATCTCCTGGGCACCACAACAGACACTGAAGACAATGAGTAAAAAGAATCGCAAAGCCCAGGTCAATACGTTACTCTCCTGTAAAAAACATATAGGAAACCAGAGTTTAATTCATTTTGGTCAATGAAGATCCGGTCAAGTACAGCCGATATTGAACGCTTTCCCAAAGTACCCTTATGCGCGGTTCAGCCGACAACTCCTCTGAGAAATACCATGGCAAACAGGGCCACTGTTTCAATTAAGCCAATGACCATCACATAGTTTCCAAAACCTTTTCCTGTTTCGGCCAGTGCATCTGAAGCGGCGGCGGCGGCAGCCCCCTGCATATATCCTGAAGCACCAATGGCAATTCCACCGAACAAGCCCACCTCCAGCAAAACCAGCGGCGGCAATGCTGAGGTATTGATGGCAATTAACAGAATCAATCCATAAAAAGTCTGGGTGAGCGGCATACCAACGAAGGCAACCAGCATAAAGGGTGCAGATTTGTTATTCGCATAGCATTTCTTCCATGCCCCTATAGCTGCCTGACCAGCCTTACCCATACCAAATGCTGAACCAACAGCCGATAAACCCAACGCGGCACCATAACCAAGTGACTCGATTTCCATATTTACTCCTTATTTGCTTCCGATATTTCAACTTCCGGAACATGCAGGCTGAATGGCTTGAAGCCGATTCCAGCCCATTCCATATCCAGGTGACCGGAGAACTCAAGTACATTGAGCCGCACACCGTGAACCAACACCGATAATGCACTCAAAACCAAATTTAACGCGTGACCAATGCCAAGTATCAACACAGCGGCTGCGATGGCGACTCCATCACCGCGAGGTGCCATTGCATTAAAACTCTGGGAAAGAGCCACTCCAACCAGACCGACAGCAAAAAGCCTGATAAAGGATATTATATCACCAAAGGCCCCAATAGAATTGAGCAGAGTTGGAAGCAGGTTCTTCAATCCCCTCAGTACCCCGCTCATGAAGGACGTTCCCCTCTTCTGCTCCCCAAAAATCAGGACGACAAGGAGTCCTCCAAGTATAACCGGGAGCGCCAACTCCATAATGATGGGCAGTGGAGAAAGCTGCAGGACAATACTCATGATGAGCCAGTACATGGTAATCACGATGGACAACCATCCTAACTGTGCTATAGCTGACAGAGAAGGGCATCTGCGAACAAAGTTCTGTATTCGTGCGATTAGAATCATCACAATACCCAGCAGAAGACTGATCCACATTGTAAATGTGGTAACATTCATCGAATCATCAGGAAAAATCTTCATCCTGACCACATAACCTGGGAAAAGCTCATCCTGGTAGGTCGCAATTGCCGGTATAACAAAATTCTTCAGCACGGTATCCCGTACCAGTGAGAGAGATGAAAACCAGGTTCCCGTCACTGTTCCCCAAATCAAAGTTGTAACACCAAATATAAAAATGAGACGGAGTGTATCTGTCATCTTTCGGATTTTTAAGAGAACAGCCAGTGCCAGTATTAGAATAACGGTTCCATACCCGGCATCCCCGAGTATCATGGCTGTAAATATACTGAGAAAGGAAAGAAACCAGAAACTGATATCCGGTTCATGATATCCTGGAAAAATTCCCATCAACTTGAAAACAGGCTGTATAACTCTGATTGCGGGAGAATTCTTTACCAGAGTAGGAACCACTTCATCCTCGTGCGGATCCCTCATCACCAGTCCCCATGATTTTTCTGCGGCCAGCGATTTGAGATTATCCGCTTCGTGTACGGGTATAAAACCCGTAAACCCTGTCAATCCTTCATCAACCGGCAGTGAACTCCTTATCTCTTCAAATTCAACATCCTGCCGTACAGCAATAACAGCCTGTTCCATCATTGTGTAGAATGCTCCCAGTTCCCCCAATTCCTGCCTTACCCTGGCCAGATCCTCTTTTGCTGTCGAGATCAAAGTTTCCAGTTCCGATAAACCATACTCTGGTAAATCAATACCCCTCTCTCCACCATTCTCCGGGGTTTGTCTGTATATTAACACACCAGAAACAATGCTCTTCTTCTTTCGCATTGGAATAAATACAGCTTTCGTATCCATTCGTAAACGTTCTCTGGTTTCAGCGTCAGAATCAATCAAACGAATATCGATTCCTTTCGCGGCCAGCATCCTTATGTCGATAGGACTGAAGTTTTCCCATGGTTTCAGCAGTTCAAAATCTTTGTTCAGTTGAGAAAGACATTTAAGAAGCTCATCTTCCCTGTTTTTTTTTCTCAGGATCTCATCAGCTTTTTCATTTGCTTCTTTCCTGTTCAGCCTGGCATGGTGCTGATTCTTCCTGCCTTTAAACTGGGCAATACATCCCTGAGCTTTGTTGAGTTTGTTCAACTCATTCAGCAAGTTTTCAGGCACTGCCATGGCATCCGGTTCCTGCTGAATATGCATAACACCAGCCCGCCGCAGCGTCTTCAAGGCCGACTGTCGGTGCTTATCCTGGAGAGCTACACTGACTTTCTTCATTTTGACAATCATGAGGCAGCCCTTTCCAATCCCCTTTTGGAGATTTTGCCCCGTACAACTGCGGCTGTTTGCTGATCGCCAAGATAAATTCCGATTTTCTTTATATGGGACTGGGTCTCCGGGATTTTGATTTTTTCAAACAGGTTCACTCTCTGTGAAGTAGTACGCAATTCCCTGGCCAGTCTTTTTCGCTGTTCATTGAGGATGCCCAATTGCAGATCGAGCAGAATAACTTTCTGCAATTCTTTTACAGCCCGGTCAATCCAGAGCGGCATGAGCCAGAGATCATAGGTAGTGGGGGCAAAGACTGCCCCCTCGAAGAGGGGAATACTGACTCCAGCGATGTTTCCTTCGCTGGTTTTCACCTCTTCGAGAACCGGAAAGGTTTCATCCAATCCCACCTCTTCACCAAAAACAGCAACCCATTTTTTTATATTATTTTCCAACTTTTCTTTTTTATCCTGTACTTCCGCAATCCGTTCTTCAACTTTCTGAATTTCTACCTGAAGCTGCTGTTTCTTCAGGATAAGGGTCGGCAGATACCGTCGATACATTTTAAGAGAATCTTTTTGTTTCTTGAGCTCATTCTTAGTAAGTCTAACCTTAGCCATCAATCCTTCTCTTGTTTACTCCGGCCAAAACTTCTCTATCAAATTTGAACGCAGACCTGTTTCCTCTTTATCAAAACACTCTGCAAGAATTTGCCAGCCATTATCCAGAGCCTGTTCAATTGGGATATTGACAGAGAGACTCATCATCTCCTTCTCAAACAAATCGCCGTATTTCAACAATTTTTCATCCCAATTTGTCATTAGAAAACCCATTGACTGCTTTTCCAGGGAGTCTTTGTATGTGGCATACAGCTTTATCATACCATTCATCAATGCACGATGATCATCCCGAGTTTTATCATTGACCTGTTGTTTGAGGCGGCTGAGAGAACCGAAGGGCTCTATCCGTCCATTCCTCAGGTAGAATTGACCCTCAGTGATGTAACCTGTGTTATCCGGGACGGGATGAGTAACATCATCTCCCGGCATCGTGGTGACAGCCAGAATAGTTATGGATCCTGCTCCCTCAATATCCACCGCTTTTTCATATCGGCTGGCCAACTGGGAATACAGATCTCCAGGATAACCTCGATTGGACGGAACCTGTTCCTGGGTGATGGCAATTTCCTTCATGGCATCAGCAAAGTTGGTCATATCTGTCAGTAAAACCAGCACTTTTTCGCCTTTCAGTGCAAACTTCTCGGCCACGGCAAGGGAAATATCCGGCACCATGAGGCCCTCAACCACAGGATCGGCAGCTGTATGAATGAAGAGAATTGAACGACTTATCGCCCCACCCTCCTCCAGAGTGTCCCGGAAGTAAAGGTAATCATCGTGTTTAAGCCCTATCCCCCCCAGTATGATAAGATCAACTTCAGCCTGAAGGGCTATCCTGGCCAATAACTCATTGTATGGCTCTCCAGAAATTGAGAAGATGGGTAATTTCTGACTCTCTACCAGTGTATTAAAAAGATCGATCATCGGGATACCGGTTCGGACCATGTTTCCTGGAATGATTCGCCGGGTTGGATTAAAGGATGGGCCCCCTATGGGGATCATGTTTTCTTTCAGCGCAGGGCCCTTATCCCGCGGCTCACCCGAACCATCAAACACTCTTCCCCGTAAATTATCACTGAATGAAACCTGCATGGGCTTTCCAAGAAAACGCAATTCATCCCCGGTGGATATTCCGCGGGTACCAACGAAGACCTGCAGCGATACCAGGTCTTTATCCATTTTTATGACTTCCGCAAGAGATGTCCCAAATGATGTGTTGATAACTGCTAAATCCCCGTACCGAATACCGTCGGCTTTTACGGTGATGACATTGCCTGCAATGGATTCAATCCGACTGTACACCTTATTCACTTGCCAGTTCCTCCAGAATTGTGTGGGCATTCGGATCACTACCCATTGATTTTGATTTTAACATGAACCTGATTTCTTCTTCTATGGATTTGAAATCATCACTTTGCATTTCAGCACCATTATAGTCCAGGAATTTCTGTCGCAGGTGGTAGAACCATTTCCGGGCATCTTCCTTGTCTTCACAGCTCAATTCGGCTGCCAGAATTTCAATCATCAATGAAAACACCTTGATCTGCCTTTCGGGTGTTACCGCTGCATCGACAGCATCAAATGAATTCTGCTGAAAATAGACAGAATCGAGGAACTCACCCTTATGAAAAACGATGTAATCTTCCAGACTGGTTCCTTCTTCACCGACAACTTTCATCATCGATTCAATTTCTTCGGAACGGGCAAGGATATTATGGGCATATTTTACATGGTGCCCTGGCATGATTCCCCTGTACTTGCTCCAGGATTCGGTTGGATGTATTGCGGGATACTTTCTGGCATCTGACCGCTCACGGGATAATCCATGGAAGGCACCGACAACTTTCAAAGTGGCCTGAGTTACCGGTTCTTCAAAGTTTCCGCCAGCCGGGCTCACAGTACCGCCAATGGTAACCGATCCCGTACACCCGTCTTTCAAACGTACGATTCCTGCCCTCTCATAAAAAGCCGCGATGCTCGATTCCAGGTAGGCAGGGAAGGCTTCCTCTCCGGGGATTTCTTCCAGCCGACCGGACATTTCCCTCATGGCCTGGGCCCATCGGCTGGTTGAATCGGCCAGCAGAAGAACATCCAATCCCATCTGACGGTAATACTCACCAAGGGTTACAGCTGTGTAAACTGAAGCCTCACGGGAAGCCACCGGCATGGATGATGTATTGCATATTATGATCGTTCTCTCCATCAGCGATCGGCCCGTCTTCGGATCAAGCAGTTCCGGGAATTCCCTGAGAGTTTCAACAACCTCCCCTGCCCGCTCACCACAGGCAGCTATGATAACAATATCCACCTCCGCATGACGGCTGGTAATCTGCTGTAATACTGTTTTCCCTGCTCCAAAAGGGCCGGGTATGCAGTATGTCCCACCCTTGGCCACAGGGAAGAACGTGTCCATCAGCCGAATTTTTGAGACCATGGGTTCAACCGGCTTCAAGCGCTCTTCAAATAGTTTAACCGGCCTTTTTACCGGCCATTCAAAGGACATGGTGAACTTCAACTGGTTCCCATGGGAATCAGCAGCCTCAGCAATTTCTTCCTGAACAGTGTATTCTCCTGCCGGTTCAATGCGGGTTATGGTATACTCGTCCATTTTGCCGAAAGGAACCATAATCCTGTGCTTGAATGATTCTTCAAGCACTATACCCAGGCAGTCCCCGGCTCCGACAACATCGCCAACCTGAACCTGAGGATCAAAGCTCCATTTCCTGTTCCTATCCAGAGCATCAAGGTAGACACCTCTTTCCAGAAAGAAACCTGCTTTCTCAGCTAATTGCGGCAGTGGATTTTGCAAGCCATCGTAAACCTGTCCAAGAAGTCCAGGACCCAGTTCAACAGCCAGCATCTCACCGGAGAACTCCACCCTGTCTCCAATGCCGATACCTTTGGTAATTTCAAAGACCTGCACCTGGACGACATCGCCCCGGATCCTGATTACCTCGGATTTAAGATGTTTATCGCCTGCTATAATGTACCCCACTTCATTCATGATAACATTGCCATCTGAACGGACGGACACCATGTTCCCATTGATACCGATTACTGTACCTGTTGTATTCATTCTTGACTCCCCTCTGAAGCCCTCAGCACACGTTCCTGTATACTGTGGAAATTTTCTGAACCTCGCTCCATATCGAACATTTCCCGCCTTTCCAGTAGAAGCAGTTTCAATCTATATCCACGGAGAAATTCCATATCAAAACTATGTCCGCAAACCAGTTCGTCAATTTTCAACCACCGTTGATTATTGAGATAAGTTTCAGCTTCCAGCGGATTGGATTTTGACATGGCTTCACCGGCGATCCTGCGAGTATCAGATTCTGCGCTGGCTTCCCGCAGATAGGAGCTGATATCCGTTTCAGATTCTACCCCTCGAAGTATGGCCAATTCATTCCTCAAACTTCTATCCCACATACGGAACCTCCGGGAAAGTCCCCTGGAAGCAGTTCCCTCAGGGTTGAGGTTTCCGCAAAGCAACTCTTCATAATCAACGGGTTTCAGCATACGTTCACACAGTTCCAGCAGATCTGAACTTTTTAAAGGTGGAGGTTGATCAGAACTGGCAAGAAATGGAAGAGAAGCAGCTATGTAGTAGAATACTGACAAGTCCTACTCCTGGTCGGAAATGATTTTTACAAGCTGCGGGTTTAGAAAACGAGACAGCATTTCCACAATCTCCTGATCTGAAAAATCATAGAACATCGACCCATTTTTTATCGACACCCGAAATCCTGCATCCAATCCTTTGACAGGTGCAATTTTCATGCCTTTTTTGAATTCATCAACCATTGCACCACGTAATCCAGGTTCAATTAAGGCAAATTGATTTTCAGGAATCTGCACTTCTACACCGCTTAGACTCTCAATTGCCAGACTTCGTATTGTCTCCATGACAGCCTGGGATAGAAGCTCCGGATTCAGGGAATCGGTAACGGAAGATTTAACTATCCTGTTGAACATGTCTTCAATACTGGAACGTACTGTCAGCAGCAGATCCCTGCCGGCATGCCTCAGAGCTTCTGTGCCGCTCCGTTCGGTTTTTTCAGCTTCTACCCCTGCCACTTTTTGAATTCGGCGGGCTTCTATCTCTGCCTTGCTGACAATGTCTGCGGCCTGTTTCTGTGCATCGACAATGATACGGGATGCTTCATCCTCAGCACTTCTAATACCATCATTTTTAATTTTTTCGATCAATTCATTTAATTGAACATCCATGTTTTCTTCCTTTACTTACTCAATACTTGCCGAACCTATGCGGAAATCACCTGTAATCTTCAACAGATGTCTGTCCCGTTCCAGTTTCAATGCCCTGTCGGGAAAGAATTCCGATAGTTTTAACCGTACCAGTTCTTCCGTATCTTTCTCAATATCATTCTTCACCGTTTCCGGGATGTGATCCAGCGTGGACATGCGAATTCTGACAATGTAGCCGCGTCCAAGTTCACTTCCATAACCTGCCGAGAAATCAGCTCCTACATTAAACAGTCCATCCATCTCCTTGTTAGCTGTAATCCCGCGTCTGGATCTATTGGGATGAAGATTGAACAAGCCTCCATACTTGTTTTCCAGCCAGTCATCGACATCATCG
Source organism: Spirochaetaceae bacterium (assembly GCA_965224705.1). Taxonomy (GTDB): domain Bacteria; phylum Spirochaetota; class Spirochaetia; order DSM-2461; family DSM-2461; genus UBA2779. The sequence goes on from OZ245056.1 coordinate 175,615, forward strand.
AACATCTTCTTGATTTGATGTTCCCACTCCAAAATCCCTGGATGCCTCATTCTCAATTACCATGCTATCTGCCATGAATTCAATTCATCAGAAAAAACAAGATCTGTTAATGACTGAATGAATACACCGGTAGTCCCCTGAATATCCCCCCCGACAATCTTCACCGGTTTGCCCGGTGGTTTGATTCTCAGCACAAAGTTGGATTCGCCGATAAGATCAACCAGAATCTTTCGGGTTTCTTCATTCAATCCCCTGGAATAATCCGGGAGAACAATCTCAAGAGATCCTGAATCTGTATTTCCCTCGATTTTTACATCCCAGTCAAGGAAGCTCATCAGACTCTCAACAGATACAGCATGCAGTTTAACGGTGATTCTGTCTCTTCCATCCGATATTCGACGAAAACGGTAGCGGACCAGTTTGACTCCTTCATTGCGAATTGTTTGAAGCATAAAGTCTTTTTCAGTAAGGAGCAAGGGCCAGGGATCGTCAGCACCGAATCCACGGCCAAATTCTGCGATATCTGAATCCAGGAAATACTTGAGAATCACATCGACCTCACCACTTTTTCGCATATTCATCTCAGTTTCCATGTCCAGACAGGATACAAAAGTTGTCATTCCAACAATACAGAACACTGCATACAGGGAATGCAGCTTAAATCGAGGATTCAAATTCATCGAATCATAATAACTGTATATATTGATGCGGGTAAACACACAGAATCATTGACCTTCGAGATTTTTCCTCAGCTCACGGTGGATTTTGATGTAATTATCATACCGATCCGGATGGATCAGTCCCTGTTCTACTCCAGCAATGACAGCGCAGTCTGGTTCATGCTGATGCATACAGGGCTGGAAACGACATCCCGGGTCAAGTCTGGCTATTTCCGGGAACCTGTATGCAAAATCAGTCGGTGAAATCCCATGAATGGCCAGGTCACGCACTCCAGGACTGTCAATGAGTCTTCCTCCCCAGGGAGTATCAATGAGTTGAGCAAAGTTAGTCATATGTCTGCCTCGATTGTACTTTCTGGAAATCTCCCGGGTTGGCAGATCAAGTCCGGGAAGGAGGCGGTTGATTGTTGACGATTTACCCGTCCCTGAAGGACCAAAGAAAACGACGGTTCTGGTAGAAAGACTCCTCTTTAAATCATCAATACCCTCGCCTGTTCTGGCCGAGCAGCGGAACACCTCTATACCAATACCTGTCCATGCAGCTATCCTTTCCTCAATCCAGGGCTGAATTCCAAGATCAGTTTTGCTGATCAGGATCGCAACAGGAACATTCCAATCATAAGTCGAAATGAGAACACGGTCGATGAAACGCGGGTTGAAAGATGGTGATTCAACAGAGCTCAAAACAAGAATCAGATCGGGATTAGCCGCAATGGTCTGCCAGACTTCCCTCTTCCTGTTCCAGCGGGAAAACTGACTATGTCTGTCAAGTCGTTGAGAAACCAGTCCCCTGCCTGGATCGGTCAATGAAAACTCTACGCGGTCTCCAGGGGCCAGGGGATTATAGACTTCCTCTTCGTCTGGGAGAATTTTTCCTTTGATTCGACATTCAGAGTAGTTGCCGTCCGAATCTTTCACCCGGTAAATATTATTAATTCCCCAGTAGACAGTTCCCGTCATTCAAGAACTCCTGCCCACTCCAGTCCGGCACGATGGGCGAAACGCTGATAACGATTATCCCTGCGTCCGCCCCTTGTAATATGAAACACTCCTCCATCAGGATGTATGGAACTGGTATCGATCAGGGAAAGAACTCTCCGGCCCACACCATCCATGGAATCAATCACTCTGATCGGGTTCATCTGCTCTTCAATGATCTGCAGGACATGGAGAAAATGTGTGCAGCCGATAACAAGTGATTCAATACCGGCCTCTTTTAAAATAGTCAACCCTCTCTGCATCACCTGCCGGGCACCCTGGCTCCCATCATCAAGCCAGTTCTCTTCAACATACCGGACAATATCTCCGGCTGCTACTTTTACAATCTTTCTGTTGGCCGCGAATGACTCCACCAGCCTGTCCACGTAGGTGGAATTGATTGTTCCCTGAGTTGCCAGTAACCCAATCGGCCGTGAACTGCAGCTTTCAGCCGCAGTTTTTAAAGCCGGAACAGTGCCAACAACCGGACAGGGGGCAATTTTCCGGATATCGTCCAGTGCAATGACAGATGCAGTATTGCATACAATGACCAGAATTTCCGGAGAAAGCCTTGAGAAAACAAGCTTTGCCGCAGAAAGTACGGCCTGCCTCACCTGATTTTCCTCTAACTCTCCATAGGGGAAATTACCTGTGTCGGCCAGATATGATACTGACAGTTCCGGGTTTCTCTCCTTCACCCATACAAGGTAGGGCAGGCCTCCTATACCAGAATCAAGGAAGACAATGGAAGTTTTAATCATCACCAAAAAGGGAGGAAAACGCCTGTCTGGCTGCGGTATCCCTGCTGTCGGTTTGAACAGATTTCACTTCTGCTGCCGGTGTAAACCAGTCGCAGAAATTGCTTCTGTCTTTTTCAGTGACAGGTTCACTCACAGGTTCACGGCAGTCATTGGCCATTCCCGGTGCAAAATGCTCGCAGTTTCGACAGGTTTTCAGTTCTTTTCCACAGCTGGAGCAGACAGTATTTTTGTAAATGGGGGCGGCATAGACCTGATGACAATGATTGCAGGCTGGCATGGCATTATTCTAGCGCATGGTTTATTTCATATCAATGATCGGATGCAGAAATCAGGGAGAAGAGCTTTAATTCCGGGCTGGTTTCTTCCCTGGCGAACTCCATGCAGACGGTTTCCAGTCCGTCAGATAACGGATGGCCTCGGGATGTTTTTTTAATGAGTTTTTCTGCGAAGATCAAACCTTTTCGGAGTGTCAGCAAGCTTGTTGAATTCTCACTTTTTTAGGTTCTAAGTTATCAAAACAGTCGCATTAAAGGAATATCTTTCTAATTTAACAAGCTTGCTGACACTCTGAAATCCTTTACACTGTTCATCTTTTCTGAGGTAGTCACTATAATACCGTCCAGGGTTCACCGCCCGGATGTATAAAGGCATAAACAAATGATGGAGGTGCTGGATTGGCCTATGATATGAGTTTTGCGGTTGACGGGATGACCTGTGCATCCTGTGTCCGTGTGGTTGAAAAGGAAATAAACAAAGTCCCCGGAGTAGAATATGTTTCAGTCAGTCTTACCGATGGCAAGACCTACGTTGTGACTGAAGCAGAACCTGACTGGGCCAGTTTTGCTGCTGCCGTTGAAAAAGCAGGTTACATTCCTCTGGAGGTTGTACCATCCGAGGACGAAAGCGAGGCGATGTTCAAGAAAGCAAGGCGCCGTGTCCTCATTGCATGGACTGTGGCCCTGCCGGCCGTTTTCTTGATGATACTCCACATGAGTGGTATTGAACTGACATGGCTGCCCCTCGCAGAAGTTCTGGCAGGCGTTCTCGTCCTGTTTGGACCGGGACGGGGCATCCTGAAAGGAGCATGGACTGCTATTACTCACCGCCATGCCAACATGGATGTTCTGGTGAGTGTGGGAACTACGGCGGCATGGAGTACCGCTGTTATGGCCCTGGCGGATTTCCCAATCTGGTCGTTCGGTGCCATGGCTCCATTGCTGCCGGCCTTCCATCTGACCGGTCGGCTGGTTGAGGAGCGTCTTCGCAGAAAGGCAGGAGCCAGTTTAAGGGAACTTACCTCCTCTGATGTCGCCAGAGTAACGGTAATCGGCCAGGGCAAAATCAATGAACTGCCAGTTGAGGCTGTCAAGGTTGGCATGACTATTCGGATTCGAACCGGCGAAAGAATTCCCCTGGATGGCAGAATAACTTCCGGCAGCGGATCTGTTGTCGAGTCCATGATTACAGGCGAACCTCTTCCGGCAGCCAGAGCAGTCGGGGATGAAGTTGTGGGGGGAACTGTTCTGGAAAATGGTTATCTGGAAGTTAAGGTGACCAGAACCGGAAAAGACTCATTTCTAGCCCGTATGCTTACCCTGGTAGAGCAGGCCCAGGGGGGGCAATTCCCGCTTCAAGCCCTGGCTGATCACATTTCAGGAGTATTCGTACCTGTCGTATTGAGTCTGACAGTTCCAACCTTTGCCGCCTGGGTGTTTTTCTATGAGAATCTCAATCCGCTGCTGCACAGATTTTCTGAAGTTCTTCCCTGGCTTCCAGTGGATGCCGGTCCCTGGACAACGGCCGTGTTTGCTTCGATTTCCATGCTGGTCGTGGCATGCCCCTGTGCCCTGGGGCTTGCCACCCCGATGGCGGTCAGTGTTGGAAGTGGATTGGCTGCACGGCGCGGGCTCCTTTTGAAGGGAGGTGAGGCCCTTCAAACCTCCGGAAAACTGGACATTCTGGTTTTCGATAAAACAGGGACTCTGACGGAGGGTAAACCCACTGTCATTTCATCAACTCTCAATGATGAAGACAGGCAGGCCGCGGCACTGCTGGAAACCCACTCCGTCCATCCCCTGGCTCATGCTATTGTGAACTGGGCAAACTCAGGGGATGTCAATCCTTCATCCACTGTGGAGGAAGTAAAAGAAATCGCTGGCGAGGGTATATCTGGCTTGATTGGGGGAATTCATTATTCAATTGGTCGCCCCGGGAATCAAAATTCTGTCTCTGGTAAAACAGGAACGGCGGTTGAAGTTCTTAGAGAAGGAAAAACTGTCGGCCACATAGTTCTGAATGATGAAATCAAAGCTGAAGCAGCGGATTCCATAAAGATGCTCACCAAACGAGGAGTACAGCCTGTCATGGCTACGGGTGATGGTCTTGAAATTGCACTGGAAGTCGCTCGAAAAACAGGCATTCCACGTGAGAATACCCATGCTTCTTTAAAACCTGAAGACAAATTGCGCATTGTTCAATCCTTTCAGAAACAGGGACTGCGAGTCGGCATGGTTGGTGATGGAATCAATGATGCGGCAGGATTAAAGGCCGCAGATGTAGGATTTGCCCTTGCCCAGGGCACGGATCTTTCCATGGAAGCCGGGGATATCATAATCACTCGGGGAGGTTTGGAGCGAATTACAGAAGCTCTGGATCTCTCGAGTTTACTCGTGAAAAAGATTAAGGGTAATTTATTTTGGGCATTTGCATACAACCTAATCGCCATACCAGCGGCAGCCTTTTCATTCATTCATCCCCTGGTAGCAGAAACAGCAATGAGTTTAAGCTCCATCGGAGTTATTCTCAATTCTCTGGGAATACGGTATCATTATGAGAAGATAAGGAGATTGAACAGATGAAGAGTTATGAATTCGAAGTAAGTGGAATGAACTGTGGTCATTGTCAGACCAGAGTGGAAACAGCTTTAAAACCTTTAGCCCGGTCGGTCCGTGTCAATCTGGATACCGGTATAGCGGTTGTTGAGAGTGACAAACCTCATGGAGAACTTTTATCAGCATTGGAAAAAGCCGGATATCCGGGCAGACTTCATCGAAACTGATATTGTGTTTAAATTCAGATTCCTGAGCCTTCTCATTATTTTCCTTAGTTTCTCCGGCCTTCCTCTGTCAGCAGATACTGTCGATAACGAAGAGAGACATGCTTATGACACCGGTCTCCTCCTTTTTGACCGAGCTCGCATCCGATACTGGTCGGCCGAGGGAACCCACATAGGCAGCCTTGGATTATTGAAAAGGGCAATTCAATCACTTGAGTATATTGCAGATCCGGTTGTTCGATACTCCTTGTTGGCCGATATCGAATTATACAGGGGTAGAATGATGCTGGAGATTGAGAGCAGGTCAAAAGCCAGACCATATTTTCTGGAGGCAATAAAACTGGCCAATATGTCTTCCAGGCATCAGGAAACAGCAGAGGCCAATCGTGTTCGAGCGGAGGCCGGGTATGCCTGGCTGTATTCCAGAAGAATATGGCGGCGATCCTCTATTTCAAAAGCAATCAGTCGATGGAGCAGCCAGGCCCTCCATCTGGAGCCAGAAAACCCGACGGCTCAAATCATCCAGATAAAGGTAGAACTCCGCAAGACCAGAAAGGGAAGTGCCGCACTCAACGATTTTCGCCAGCGCCTTGAGGCATTGGAATCCAGTGAAGAACTCGATGCGATTCTGCTTTTCCGCACACGTCTCCTACTTTCGGAAGTTTACCGGAAACTACGTGATAAAGATAACTCAAGGAAATGGTGTACTCAGGCTGCACTGATATTTCCAAAGAACCCTGCTGTGAAAAAATGCAATTGATGCGACTAAAACCGATACCCGAAACCCAGGTTGAAAACGATGTCCGGTCCCTCCCAGGTTATGGGATCCTCCTCGACATAGAATTGCCACTCGAATCGACCATGCCGTCCCTTAATCCCAACTTTGAGATCGGTCTGGATCAGGGAGAATTGATGGACGACACCATAAGGTTCATGTAGATATTTGTCTGGACTGTATATAGCCGATGTCTGTAAATTCATCTGGAGAACCAGAGATATTCCACGGCTGACACGAAACTCAATTGCCGGTATGAACTGAACCATAACTTTAGCCATACCATCAAAGGGGAAAATTACACCGGCGTTCCCATAAAAAGCCCATCGCTTCCATGGTCTCCAGTCGGCAAGAATTTCAAATGCAATATCGGGATTATTCGACCCAAAACCTTTGCTTCTCAAGCCTGTAGGGATTTTAAAGGCTGCCCCCAGGGCCAGAGCAAAGTTCTGCCGCTGTATCAGCGTCCACACCGATCTAAGATCTGTATCTCCAGATGCGACTGCTGCACCGCTTCCTGCATAATTAAAACCCGCAACACTTTCAATATTCCACTGTACCCGGTTCACATCAAAGTATTGCCTTCCAGCATTGGCAACACCCAGAAAAGAATGAAAACCCTCAATAATTGAATCCAGGAATCCTCCATGGAGGAAATGGAGCCGCCAATCAAGGCTCATCCGGAACCCTGGATCGAATTGCCAGTCCATGCCAATCTCCAGAACAAAACTCTCATAATCCAGGGCAGTGAATTCATTCTGCTGCTCAGTTGTAAGCTTATTGCTGCCAAGTTCTTCTAACTTGTCATTATCCAGTGACGAAGTAGCAAAATCATTGACGTAGTAAAATGCCGTCCGTATTACTCTGGTTTGATGCGGCAGAGAAGCAGCTCTATCGGCAGGGAAACTGAACCATGGAAGATGCAGCAGGTAAATATTGCGGCCTCCCAGGGGGCCAAGAGCTGGCTCATTCCCCGGGGGAACAGCATATGCTCTCAATAGAGTTCCTGAGAGAAGAAGCAGGGAAACTGTGAATACTCTGCATATGAATTTATACAAGTGCGGTTCCATTACTCATAGCAAGGCAGCATCCATTAACCAGGCACTTTCGCCATTTTAAGACCGATACGGATCATCCGTGATGCTCGTTCAGCAGCATCCACCAGGCATTCCTGAGAGCGGGAAATTGCATCTTCAAGCAGCATCGGCCTGTCCAATGTACACATGATTGAATCAATACCATAGGAATAAACAGTTGAAGCTCCCTTCGCAATACCACCAACAATGGCAAGAACCGGCAAACCAATTCGTTGAGTTCGTGCAGCAATTCCAACAGGGACCTTCCCTCGAATAGATTGACCATCAATTCTGCCCTCACCTGTAATCACAAGACTGGCATCGCTGATCAGCGAATCAAAATCGACAAGATCCAATACGGTATCAATACCACTCTTGAGTTCAGCGTCACAAAACGCCATCAGTCCAAATCCCAGACCTCCTGCAGCTCCCGCACCATGAAGATTTCTCATGTTCCTGCCCTTCCACTTCTCGGTCACATCAGCCAATACTGTCAGTGAGGCATCAAGTTCGTTCATCATCCAGGGACTGGCACCTTTCTGGGGGCCGTAAACTCTTGATGCACCCTGCTCCCCCAGAAGCGGATTATCCACATCGCAGGCGACATGGAAGGCCGCTGTTTTCAATAGAGGATGCACCCGGGCATCATCAATTCTCTTGAGTTTTAAAAGAGCCCCTCCCCCTCGCTGCAGTTCATTTTCATCCGCATCAAGAAAACGATAACCCATAGCCTGGGCCATTCCAACGCCCCCATCATTGGTTGCACTGCCTCCTATTCCAATTGTGATGTCAGAATAACCGGCCTCAAGTGCGGCAACGATCAATTGACCCGTTCCATAACTGCTGGTTAGCATTGGATTCTTTTTGTTCTCTGCAAGTAAAGGCAGTCCACTGGCTGCTGCCATCTCCAGAATGGCTTTGGATCCAACAACACCGTAAGAAGCCTGAATGGATGCTCCAACAGGATCATCCACAGAAACATTGCGCAATTCACCATCAAGACCTTCAATAAGGGCATCAACAGTTCCCTCCCCCCCATCGGCGACAGGTATTTTCAGGAACCGGGCATCGGGAAATACCCTGGACATACCCTGCTCAATCAGGGATGCCACCTGCATACTTGTATTGCTCCCCTTGTATGAATCTGATGCAATGACGATTTTCATTATCAGTTAACCTCGGATGAATTTGATCCTGATATTCTATATTCAACAGTCCTGTCTGGCAATGGAGCCGGGGCAGTACGAAGTATCCGTCTCATATGGACCAGTCCCCTCCTCCATCACCATATCGATTCTTGACACGATAATCCGAAGTCTTATTGTAGATTACTGAATATGGGGGAACCGATTCTGTAATCCACACATTCCCCCCGATAACAGATCCCCTGCCAATGATGGTGCGGCCTCCCAGAATGGTGGCACCGGCATATATGGTTACCTCATCTTCAATCGTGGGATGCCGTTTTTTGTCCGCATGTTCTTTGGCAACACTCAATGCCCCAATGGTAACTCCCTGGTACAGTTTGACATTTTGGCCAATAATCGATGTTTCACCAATAACAACGCCGGTAGCATGGTCAATAAAAAACCGATCTCCAATAACTGCTCCAGGGTGTATATCAATGCCTGTTTTACCATGGATGTATTCACTCATCATCCGGGGAATGAGGGGAATTTTTCTGAGGTACAGTTCATGGGCTATACGATGACTGGCAACAGCTTCCAATCCAGGATAGGAAAGAATGATTTCATCCCGGCTCCATGCGGCCGGGTCTCCCTTGTAAGCAGCTTCAACATCTTCCATGGCACGCTCCCGGAGATTTGGAATCAGGCACAGCAAATCCAGAGCAATGGTTTCAGACCTTGAAATACAGTCACCGCTTCCTGTTTCCTCTCCCTTGATTCGGGCTGAATATTCCAGACTTCGTGAGATTTCAAGAGTAAGAGCCCGGGCCAACTGCTGAGTTCTTGCTCCAATTGTATAAACTATGAGATTGTCCTCAAGCTGCTCTTCTACCTGAAAGCCCGGGAATATAAGGGATTCAAAGGTCTCAAGAATAGCAATAACTCCCCGCCGTGAAGGAAGATTCTCTCCTCCCATGTGATTAATGCCACCAATATCATCGTAGGATTTGATTATAGTTCTATTTATCTCGGCAATGCGTGATTCTCGGCTCATCTTCATAGCGATCAACTTACTCAGGCATTCCCCTTCGAGTCAATCCCGTATATCCTGACAGCATGAACGATTCCAGACTGGCATGGAAATGCCTCAAACGGGAACTCATCCATGATCTCCGCATTTTCAAATTGAACAGGGCTCATTGTCTGTCGCCATCCGGGGATACTGTTCCCTTTATTCAGATTGATGCTTCTGACTGGGTCACCATAATACCGGAATTACCGGTAGAAGATGATACTCAGGAATTTCTGGTTGTACGACAGTACCGCCATGGCAATGAACGGACATGTATGGAGTTTCCAGCAGGAACACTGGATCCCGGGGAAAAACCCCTGGAAGCTGCGGCCAGAGAACTGCTGGAAGAAACAGGTTACAAAGCATCAGAGCTTGTGAAGATTGGTGCCGTCAGCCCAAATCCGGCTTTCATGAGCAATAAAACGCATACCTTCCTTGCCCGTAAACTGGAGAAGATTCTTGATCAGAATTTAGACCCTCATGAATACCTGGATGTTCACAAAGCGACATTTTCTCAGATTCAGAAATCCATGGGAAATAATGAGTACAACAGTGCAATAACTGTCCAGGCGTGGTATATGTATCTGAAACATACAGGGAGATTGCAATGAAAGCTGTTGTTGTAGAAAAATACGGCGGACCGGAAGTCCTGACGGTCAGGGAAGTGAATAAGCCAAAACCCAAAACTGGTCAGGTTCTAATCAAATTCCATGCCGCTGGAATTAATCCTGTGGATACATACCTCCGATCTGGAACCCAGGGGTATTCTCCAAAACTGCCATGGACTCCTGGACTCGATGGTGCCGGTATCATAGAAGCCGTTGGAGACGGAGTAAAGGGCATGGAAGCAGGCACTCCTGTGTATACGGCCGGATCATTGACGGGAACCTATGCTGAATATGGCCTGTGTTCTCCAGGACAGGTCTTTCTTTTGCCGGGTAATCTGAACTGGCAGGAAGGAGCTTCCCTGGGTGTTCCATACTTCACGGCAGCAAGAGCCCTCTTCACCAGGGGAAATATCGCTCATGGGAAGTCAGTTCTGGTGCATGGAGCATCGGGTGGAGTGGGATCGGCGGCATTACAATTAGCCGCTGAATATAACCTGACGTTGATGGGAACTGCCGGTTCTGAAACTGGCCGCCAGCTGGTTGAATCTCTGGGAGCAGCATGTTTTGATCATCGGGATAAGGATTACATTGCCAGTATCAGAAAACACTGTGGCGGGGGAGTCGATCTTATTATTGAGATGCTTGCTGACAAAAATCTCGATAATGACCTTGATTTGCTTGCCGCTGATGGGCTGGTGATTGTAGTAGGAAGTCGTGGCCGTATCGAAATTGCTCCCCGCAAGTTAATGAATGCTGAATCATCAATTACAGCCATGACGGTGCGCAATTCCACCCCTGAAGAGAGATTGTATTATTCAAGTTTTATTTCCAGGGGTGCTGAGACAGGCAGGATAAAGCCGCCCATCAACAAAGTTTTTTCACTGGAAACAGCAGCAGAGGCCCACATTCAGATTATGAAAGGCCCTCATGCTGGAAACCTTGTTATCGATCTCATGAATTCGAATACATGACAGAGCGATTCTTCATCAATACAGGGCGGCCTGTCTGCGGGAGCATTTTGACAACACCGTAACAGCAGGAAATCCAGTCAGGAGCCAGGTGTTTTGTTCTCAGCAAGAAGACGGCTCAGTGCCTGTGAAAACCGCCGGACATCCTTATTGCTGTAAGCAGACTTCTGTTCTGAAACCATACCGCCCTCTTTCATGGCACGCATGATAATGGCGTCTTCTATTCGTTTTGCCAGCGTCTCTTCATTCCATACCCTGCCCCTGTCATTCATAACTCGGACACCTCTGACTGTTAACTGTTTTGCCAGAATCAGATCCCGGGTAAGAACCAGATCCTGCGGCTGGCTGTTGTTCTCTATGAAGGTATCCGTTCTACCTGAACCGTGATCAACAATCGTAAAATGGAACCAATCTCCTGTCAGTCCGCGAAGATAACGGTCTGCAACGATCTCCACTGAAATCCCCGCCTGTCCGGCTGATTTCAAAGCAGCCGTTAATGCCCGTGAAGAAATGTTGTCGCCATCGATCCAGATCTTCATGTTTCACCGGCCAGATTTCGCCAGCACCACTTCTCCCGGTCCGGATATCCTTATATCTGAGGCACTGAATGGAACAAAGGCACTTTTCCCGGCAGATAAACTCAGGGTATCTTTTTCATCTTTCAGAGAGACATTGCCCCTGAGGCAGAGAACGATCAGCGGCCCTTCACCTCCAGGTATTCTCAGCTCAGAGTCATTTCCCCCTCCCGGGCGGCCAATGCCAAGAGAGAATTCCTTTGCTTCCGTTGGGAAGAACTCAACTGAGTTCTCAGTTTTATCAGCAGGAATTTCCAGAATGGCCGGTTCTATTGGTTGGAAGTCCAATACCTGTAAAAGCTCATTGACATCGATATTTTTCGGAGTCAGTCCCCCCCGAAGGACATTGTCTGAGCTGGCCATCAGTTCGACACCAAAACCATTGAGATAGGCATGGAGTACTCTGGCAGGCTGATACAGTGCCTGCCCTGGTTCAATCTGTACAGTATTGAGGAAGAGTGGTGCCAGAATTCCTGCATCCATGGGAAATTGCCGGGAAAGCTGAAGCAGCCATTTGCACTGGATCTCATCCCATCCGGAGGAATGGGAATTCCGAGCAGATTCAAGCGCCTTTTCAAGCAGGGACCCTCGCTGTATTTCGGACAGAGTCAATAATTCGTATGTGAAATCCTTCAATCCCTTTTCACCGTGTTTCTTCAAGCAGTCAAGATTCTCAAGCTCTCCCAATGAGTGAAAGTTTTCAAATATTTCATTTGGTGAACGGAAGCCTATCATAGCTGTAAAAGGTGTGAGGGCCATAATGATTTCGGGTTTATGGTTCTTATCTTTGTATTGTCGGAGAGGAGAATCCAGTGGTATACCAAGATCATTTTCCCTGGCAAACCCTTCCTCAGCTTTTTTCCTGTCAGGATGAGCTTGAATTGAGAGAGATTTTCCTGCTGCCAGCAGCTTCAGCAGGTATGGGAGTTTTCCATACATCTGTGAGGTTTCATGACCAAGCACGGAAATTGGATTATTATTGAGCCATTCGTCCAAACCTATCCATTGCCCATCAATGTCAATCAGCGAAGGTGCTGATGGATGGGCTCCCATCCATACTTCAGCCGCAGGCTTGCCTTCAGGCCATGTGATACCGAGCATTTCAGGGATATGACGGTGATGTCCCCAGGCATAATCCCGGATCTGGTTTTTCATTGAATAAAATGATTTCATGAAATCTGTATTCCATTTTCTATAAAGATTGGAATGAGTTTAGCACTCGTCCAGTATTCAGCAAAGAGCTGGAATCTTCAGTTGCAGTCCATTTCACTATGTTTTTCACGTAATCTGTACTTAAGACTCCATAAAATCCGGGATACTCCGTCACATTGCTCTGAATCTGTTGAGGAAGGACAAGTGACCAGGAGTCTGTCGGACTTTAAGGCTTCGAGGCTATTTTTGATGATTTTTTCCTGATGCAAGGCGACAAAAACGGAGCATAGCTGGGCTACGTGAGTATTTTGGCAACGCAGCAGCAGGGGATGCGAGTCTATGGACTCGCATCCTGAGAGAGTGCCGAGTGATAGCGAGGAAAAGCCGCCACGGATGGCGGCGAAAACGAACGAAGGCGGCTCTCCAGAAGCAAGCAGGAGGCTTGCTTCTGGAGAGAAGGGCAAAAATCGAGCCGTGAGGCGTAAGTCCGACAGACTCCAAGGACCGGCATCGCCGACAGGCGTAAAAAAGCTGGATGATTGTGACAACTTACTTGACACTAAGCGAGATGCGCTGCCCATACGCCCGTATGACTGGACTGCCCAACACATAATCAGTATCCTATGTTTCAGATTTGATATCGATATGGTTGCTCTGTGATTATGGTTGCTTTGTTTTTAAACTGTAGCCTGTCATTGCGAATTCTATTTCCACAACTGGAGTATGGAAAGATTGGTTAGAATTGGAAATATGAATGAAGAAATTCGCAAAGCATGTAATTTGCTGTCCCGGGAGTACAATCTATCAAAATTGGGAAAAGCATTCGAATCGATTGGCAGTATTCTGGAAGAAAAACCAGATTATAAAGTATTTCACAAATTCATACGAAGAATAAACATATCGAACAGGGATCTTCAACAGTTTTCAGCATCAAGTGTTGAGGCTGTCAGACGTGTTGCACGAATACTTCTCTTTTTCAATTCACAGGGACAGGATTCGATTCTGCAGCATGGCTTGCGTGATCCAGCAGCTGTTATCCGCTCTGATTTCATTCGCCTGAGTGAAGAAGGAACTGACCGATCCAGATTATACAACCAGCTTGTCAAGCTGATCCGGGAAGATCCGGATGCAAGAGTGAGAAAGGCCGCCGGAGAAAGATTATCGACAACCTTTGCCGATCTGTATTCTGTAGACTACCAGGGTTTACCAGAATTATCCCGAATGCTCATGCTGGATGCCCTTGATGGGATATCCAGAAGTGATGAAGAACTGGCCATTAAACTTCTGTTTTCAAATGATCGTGAATCATCCTTCCGTGCGGCCCGCTGTCTATGTAAATGGAATTCACTTGAGCGTCTTTTCGATGACGGCAATCAGGAAGCAATCAGGATATTGGAATTCTGTGCGGAATCAGGTGTTGTTGAATATCTTGAGACAATGCCTGTCAAACCCGCAAGGAAAAACCTTGCACTACATCTTGCCCGAAAGGCCAACCGGGAAGATATCATAAGGCGTATAACCGGAAACGATGCTTCCAGGCATGCAGTTGAGAACTCTCAAGTGATTGATATCCCCGGAACTGAAAAGCTCTTCTGGAAAATATACAATCAATCCTCGGAAGAAAAGGCTGTGTCAATAAAAAAACTGCATTTCAACAGCAAACTCTTCCAGACATCAATTGAAGCGGCATTCCCTCCACCAGACTATGATATCAGTTCCACTTTACTTTTTGAACTTGCAAAACATGGGAAGTGGATAAACTGGACATCACGCTGTGCAGACGCACTGCTGTCTCTGGATCCGGACATCCGCATGTCAGCGGCATCCGCTCTGGCTGTGATAAATCCTGAAAATGCATCATTATCCCTTCCGCCACTCCTCCATGACCCGGTTGGCCGAGTCAGAGAAACGGCACGAAAACTCCTGTCTGATCCAACTCTCTCGGACAGGCATTGACCGCTGTCGGTGCAGGTCGGATTCTTTTCCTGCCGCTCCCCTTGACAAATGAGTACGATGAGTTAAATTGAAACCCTGTAGACAGGAGATTGACCGTATTGTGGACAGCATCAGGGCAGGATGGGCAACTCCGTTAATGAAGCCGAAACCCTGCAATGACCGCCTCTGGATACAGCATTCATTCAGGACGGCCCATGCTGCCCCTGTATCCCGATCTGTCATGCCAATGGAGGAATGCCATGAAAGTCATTATTGACCTGTGTCTCGTACCAATCGGTGCAGGTGTTTCAGTATCACGGTACATTGCCGCCTGCCACCGCGTTTTCGATGAAGCTGGTTTGGAAACCCGCCTGCATGCCTATGGAACCAACATTGAGGGTGAATGGGATGATGTGTTCGCAGCGGTCAAACGCTGCCATGAGATTGTCCACGGGATGGGGGCACCTCGTATTACCGCCACCATCAAGCTGGGTACCCGAACAGACCGGGAACAGTCCATGGACGACAAGGTGATCAGTGTCGAATCCAAAATCAGCCAGGAAGATGGAACTGGTCATTCCTGAACCACTGCAATACCCGGTACGATTCTACACCAGGACTGTTATGCAATCTCTTCTTTGAGAATTGATTCTGATCCCGTATTATGGTTTATCTGCTTCTTTTTTTTCCACCCAGACACGGCCATTTGTACCATCCATCACAATGCTTACAGGCTCTTCCAATACACTGCGGACGACTGTTCCCGAGTTAATTCTGGTTTTTTCAAGAACATCCCAATCAATGAAATCACTATCTTTTTCTGTGGCAATGTGGGCATACCCGACACCCAATGCCACCAGATTGTGAAAAAAATGAGAGCCCTGGGAAGGTTCAGGATCAGAATGACCCCGGATTACTTCCACAATGAGTTTTGCCTGACAGACCTGGGCCCAGGAAACCGGAATTCCTAAAAATCTATCCCGACTTCCCCAACGGCCCGGACCGATAAGAATTGCATGCCGTGATTCTTCGGCCAATTTTTCCATTATCTCACTTATCTGATCTCTGAGTAATTCGGTTCCCGATGGGTCGTATAATTCAGGGTTAACCCAGATAATGTCTGATATGCCCTTTATGATCCCATGTCCAAGAGCCTTTTCTGACCGCAAAATCAGCTGTGAATCTTCAGGAAGATCCGGCATGAGTGCTATTGAACCAACCTGAGAGACAAGGGGACGCACCTGGAGCAGTGAAAAGACAGCATTTTCCGATGAATCTCCCTTCCAGTCCAGCGCAAATTCCAATTCCACTGGAATTCCCATTGCTTTACGGGAAATCTGCAGCAGATAATCCAGCAATGGAGCAAGGGGAAGCCAGTCATAAGACAAAATATCTTTATAATCCACTACCCGTGGTCCATGGAATTCGGTTCCATCCACAAGGCGATGGCCAATAGAATCCCATGTGGAAACAATGTGCTTGAGTACCCGCAGTTTTTCGCCATCCCTGATACTTAAACGCTGCAGGGTACTCCCTTCCCCTTTTGACATATCAATATGATCCAACTCTGGCAGGCATTTCAACGCCCAGAAATATGCCTGCCCCTCTCTCCAGCGATCTTCTTCTGTACCCCAGGGGACGGTGGGATACCTTGGACAAAACAGGTACCCCCGATCTCCCTCAACAACTGATCGGCCAAGTCCTACAGCAATTCTGGAGGCACCATCTTCCCTGTCCATGGGACCAATTGGATAGTAATTAAGGGACTGGGCTGTCCCTGAGAGGCGGGGGAACCAGAAGTCGCCATTTTTACTTCCAGCCAGCCTCTGTATTACAACGGCCATTTTTTCTTCATCCCTCCCGACACCCAGAGCCTCCCGATATCTTGCGGCTTCGATTGAAAAAGTACTGGCCCACACAAGCTTCACCGCATCGCAGAGAAGTTTTACTCGATCATTGGAATCGGCTTCACCGGGGATCATGTAGGTATCGTAAACACCGGCAAAAGGTATGGATTGAGAATCCTCCAGAAGAGTGGAAGATCGAACGGCCAGAGGACCTGTTTCCCTCCTTGAAAAGATGCTGAGAACTTGAATGAGTTCTTCTGCAATCGGGGCTGCAAGGAATGCCCTGTGAAGCTTACTGTTTTCCAGATCAGACTCAACAGGCAGATCACTTCCATCCAAAAACCTGTCAAACTCCCCTGTCGCAATGATGAGTGTTCTGGGGATTTCAACGGTAAGAGGATAAAACTTCTCCCCTGGAAGTATGGCATGAAGGAGGGAATTAAAAAAAGCCAGACCCCTGCCTTTACCTCCAAGGGAACCACTCCCATACCTCACAACCGCTCCCGAAGCACCAGGATCTTCAAAGCTAAAGTCTATTACCCGGCCGCGATGGCGGGCTACTCTCACCTCTCTGAGAATCTTTGAGAAAAAAGCTCTTCGTTCTTCCGCATCAGAAAAATCTTCCATACGCACAGGTTTTATTTGCCGAACCACACTGAATTCACCACGGGCAGCCATCCAGCGGGAGAAATCATTCTGATCGGCATGGTGGAGGAATGATTCTGATGGCAGGGAATTGATCGCTATTTCAAATTCTCTGAGAGTTCGTACCCGCCGGAGAGGTTCACCTCTGGGATTTCGAAATATGAAGTCTCCAAATCCCAGTTCTTTCAGTATGAACTTTCGTATACCTCGATGAAGATCACCCGCCAGTTTCCCCTGAAAACGGGCACCATATGCTTCAGCTTTCACAGCCAGACTGTCATCTGATGATTGAAAAAGAACCGGTACACTGATACCCATCTCCCGAAAACGTTCTATCAGTGAAAAACCCGCACTGGAATCGATCTTCCCATTCCGGGTAAAGGAAATATCGGACACGATTCCAATGAGTGCATCCCTGTAGGTTTTCCCAATTGTAAGTGCTTCAATCCAATCCCTGGCTAAAAGGACTTTGGGTCGGGTTCTCATACGCCAGTACTTATCCGTATCGTTCATTTCTTCCGCTATAAGTCGTTGGGTATGAGTCATTATCTGAGCATACAGCAGGGGCAGGTAGGCTGAATAAAATGGGACGGAATCTTCCACAACAAGCAGAACGCCTACTTTTCCATCACTGGTGTCATTGGGTGAATTACGCTTATCTTCAACGAATTTAATCATGGCAAGGAACAACCGCGAATCACCGGTCCATACAAAATGGGCATCGATCAGTTTTCTGTTATCGTAGTTATCAGTATTGGTTGTGAACTCACTTCTTGAGGAATACAGCATTAAAACAGTCAGCTCAGGATGGAGGTTTTTTGCCATTTCAGTCAGCTCAACAGGCGATAGATTCCCGGTTCGCGTACCGATGATCATTAAATCAAATTCCCTGTTCTTCAAGTTCTCCAGAGCTTCATCTCCATCAGCCACAGTAATAAGCCGCGGT
The DNA here is from genome assembly GCA_965224705.1 of Spirochaetaceae bacterium. GTDB lineage: Bacteria > Spirochaetota > Spirochaetia > DSM-2461 > DSM-2461 > UBA2779. The sequence goes on from OZ245056.1 coordinate 193,815, forward strand.
ACGGTTGTGAGGTTGAGCTGATGGTACTCTCCAACTATTTGATCTGAGAGCTTGGCATCGTGTTCCAGAATCCATGCATCATAATGGGGGAGGACCAGAAGGACATGCCGAATGCGCCATTGCATGAGTTCATGAAATGTATCATCGCCGAATTTTAATTTATCGAATGCGGTATTGAGATCAATATTGTCCATTCCACATCATAGCATGAAAAGGACTGATTGGAACCTATAAGTCCTGCAGTAGTATTGGCGAAGGTTCTTCGCTTACACCATGTCTTTCAGCAAATTGCCTTAGAAGATCTTTTTCCCGGCCGTTGAGGCGCTGAGGAATATTGACTTTGAGCTTGACGATGAGGTCGCCGCGGCGGTTTTTATCGCCATGAATCGGGACTCCTTCCCCACGAATACGCAGCATTTTCCCATCCTGAGTTCCACCGGGGATCTTGAGCCGTATGCGCTTGTTATCCAGGCTGCGAACCCAGATTTCGGCTCCAAGAGCTGCCTGAGTCATGGCAAGGGGGATGACACAGTACAGGTCATACTCATGCCGTTCAAAGTACTTATGATCCCGTACATGAATGTAGACATAGAGATCGCCGGGAGGAGATCCTTTGGGGCCATGGTTGCCCTGCCTTTCAAGACGCAAACGCCTTCCCGGGTCCATCCCCGGCGGAATGGTAACTTTGATTTTCTGGTGAACCTGACTGGTACCGCTTCCCTTACAGTTCCTGCAGGGATCGTTTATAACCGTGCCTTCCCCTGAGCAGGAGGGACAGCTGGTGGCAATTGAGAAGAATCCGGAATTCCGTCTAACCTGCCCCGATCCTCCGCAATGGGAACAGGTTCTCACTCCTTTCCCGCCAATACCATTACAGGAATCGCAGGCTTTGAGTTTATTGTACTCAAGTTCGACTTCCACACCGAAAACTGCCTGATGAAAGTCTACACGAATGTCCTGCCGTAAATCGCTGCCGCGGGAGCGGCTGCCCGATGTGCGGCGACTGCTGCCCCCGCCAAAAATGGACTCAAAAATACCGCCAAAACCCCCAAAATTATCCCCAAAGATATCTTCAAAACCACTGAAGGCCGATGCGTTAAACGATGGTCCATCCATTCTATCCACGCCTTCAAAACCATACTGATTGTAGGCCTGGCGTTTTTTATCATCAGAAAGAACTTCATAGGCTTCCGTTGCTTCTTTGAATCTCACTTCAGCCTCAGGATTATTCTGATTGCGATCTGGATGATACTTTATCGCGAGTTTACGATAGGCTTTTTTTATTTCTTCGGTTCCGGCATTTTGAGGAACTTCAAGAACCTCATAATAATCTCTTCTTGCCACACAATCCTACTTATCTTCATCGACAACTTCATAATCCGCATCTTCTACATCTTTGTCAGTACCCGCATCGCCCGCTTCGGGGGTGGCTTCATTTTCAGAACCATGATCAGCAGGCGGGGTTTTATACATCTCTTCGGCCAATTTCTGAGATGCCGCCGCAAGAACCTGGGTCTTTTCCTTTATGGATTCAGTATCCCCTGTTTGCACAGCATTTTTCAGATCGTTAATCGCAGCTTCTATGGAAGCCTTATCGTCACTGCTCACCTTATCCCCAAAGTCACTCAGAGCTTTTTCTGACTGATATATCAATGAATCGGCGTTGTTGCGTACTTCAGCCGCCTCCCTTGCAGACTTATCCGCATCAGCATTTGCCTCAGCTTCCTTCACCATCCTGTCAATTTCCTCCTCGGATAGGCCGCTGGAGGATTCAATTCTGATTTTCTGTTCCTTTCCGGTTCCCATATCCTTGGCAGAAACATGAACAATACCATTGGCATCAATGTCAAATGCCACCTCTATCTGAGGAACACCGCGAGGTGCGGGAGGTATTCCCGTCAACTCAAACCGGCCTAAAGTCCTGTTATGGGCGGCCATATCTCTCTCACCTTGAAGGACATGAATCGATACCGCCGGCTGATTATCAGCGGCTGTGGAGAAAACTTGACTCTTTTTTGTTGGTATCGTTGTATTCTTTTCAATAAGCTTGGTAAACACGGCACCCAGAGTTTCAATACCAAGGGACAGAGGCGTAACATCCAGCAAAAGGACATCATTGACATCGCCCCCAAGTACCCCCCCCTGGATGGCAGCCCCCATGGCCACAACCTCATCGGGATTCACACCACGATGAGCTTCTTTTCCAAAGATTTTTTTCACGGCTTCCTGCACAGCAGGTATACGTGTAGAACCGCCTACAAGAATGATTTCATCTATATCCGAGGCCTTATAACCAGCATCTTCAAGGGCCTGGATACAGGGGCCTTTGGTCCTCTCCACCAATTCAACCGTCATTTGATCAAACCTGGCCCTGGTCAAATTATACTGTAGATGCTTCGGTCCAGAGGAATCTGCTGTTATAAAAGGAAGATTGACATCCGAACTCTGAGTTCCTGAAAGCTCTTTCTTGGCTTTTTCCGCGGCTTCTCTCAGACGCTGGAGTGCCATTTTATCCTGGGAGAGATCAATCCCCTGATCCTTTTTGAATTCACTTACAAGCCAGTCAATGATTTTTTGATCAAAATCGTCGCCGCCCAGATGTGTATCCCCATTGGTTGACCGCACTTCAAACACACCGTCCCCAAGATCCAGTATGGATATATCAAAGGTACCGCCACCAAGATCGTACACCGCAATTTTTTCTTCCTTCTCATGCTTGCCAATACCATAAGCCAGGGCAGCGGCTGTCGGTTCATTGATGATGCGTTTCACTTCAAGACCGGCAATTTTGCCGGCATCCTTGGTAGCCTGGCGCTGAGCATCATTGAAATAGGCCGGTACCGTAATAATAGCCTCTGTCACTTCCTCGCCAAGATAACTCTCAGCGGTCTTCTTCATTTTCTGTAGAATCAGTGCGGATATTTCCGGCGGTGAATAATCCTTGTTCTTGATGCTTATCTGCACAACATCATTGGCACCTTTTCCAACAGCATAGGGTACCATGCTCAATTCTGAGCCAACCTCACCGAATCGCCTACCCATAAATCTCTTTATCGAATAGATTGTATTAACTGGATTGGTAACCATCTGGTTTTTGGCCGCCTGTCCCACAAGACGATCATCTTTATCAGTAAAGGCCACCATGGAAGGAGTCGTTCTGGCTCCTTCATCATTCTGTATGACAATGGATTCGCTCCCTTCCATGACTGCGACACATGAGTTAGTTGTTCCGAGATCAATTCCAATAATCTTGCCCATTATTCAACTCCTTCTTCGATTATTTCTTCTGGTACTACTCTGGTTTCATTGCTGCTTTGAATTGGTTTGACAACTATAACTTTCGCTGGTCGAAGAACTCTGTCATACAGTCGATATCCAGCCTGCAGCACCTGTTTAACCATGGCATTATCCACCTCTTCTGATTCTTCCATCATCATAGCCTCATGAGCCAGAGGATCAAAGCCTCCGCCAGGTTCAGCGATGCGCTGTAAATGGTACTTATCTGTCAGCATTCCAATGAACTGCTTCCCTATCATTTCAATACCTGCATGAAAAGTATCAAATTCCCGTGATTTAACGGATGATTCAATGGCTCGTTCAAAATTATCAATCACCTCTGCAAGATCCTTCAATATATCCTGGTGACGATATTTATGATCTTCCTGTTGTTGTTTCACCAGCCGCTTCCTGGTATTCTGCATTTCCGCAACCATCCGCAATTTTGAATCCTCAAGTTCAGCTATTTTCTCTTTCAAAACCTGTGACTCTTCAAGATCTGCGGACTTCCTGATATCTGTAGATTCATCACAAACAGCCTGTTCCTGATCACTGTTTTCTACTGCTTTCTCGTCCAGGCCCTTTTCTCCATCATTCATTAACTATGACTACCTCTTATAAATCTAATTTCCTGCATTTTTCTGTGGCTTAAAATACTCAAAAGCAAGAATTACGGTCAAGTAAAACAGATATTAAATTAATGATACGAAAATATCAAAGAAAAAATGCTTTCCACACAAAAAAACATTGTCGCTCTCACACCTTTGTACTACAATGTAGTTAATGGTACGCAAAGTTTTCTTGAATGGACAGGTAAGAACACTTCTGGTTCTTGAGGATCAGCAGGATGAGCCGGTTTTCAACCCGATTCTTGAAACTCTCAGCGAACAGGCAGAGCGTATAGCAAGTCTGGAAGCCCAGAATAGAGAGTTGATCAGACAGGAAGAAATTCTCATCCAGCTGGTGGAAATAACGACTCAAACAGGAGAACTCATGTCCCGCAGCCTGCGGGCCTTAAAGAAATTGGAAGAAAGCCTGCAAAGTGAAGAACTCCTGGCCATGAGTCTTAAGGATCATGATTCCGAATGATCGCAGATTTCTCACTTCTTATTCCCTGGCATTAGATTCAATATCAGTTCAACTTCGCTGCGACTGATTTTTGTATAGTTGGCAATTGTTAGCGGATCCCAATTCTGTTTAGCCAGTCTCTCTATCATTTCCCGAGTGCTCATATCCGGCAAACCCGGATCTTTCCTGTTATCCTGTCGGGATAGAGAACCAAGCAGCCGAATGTGCTGCTGCGTTTCTGTATTAATCTCCCCCAATCGGGTTTCTGCCCTGGCCAACCATTCCCTTACCTTTCCAAGTTCTTCCAGACGGGAATCCAGTTCCAGAATGGTGGAGTCCAGTGTTGCAACTTTATCAACAGCCGTATCTATTCTTTTCTTATTATCCGTTATAATAGCCTGACGTTTCGCTACTTCCTTCATGTGCTCCTTCATGGAAACGAGGGAATCACCAATCTTCCTGATTGAATCTTCCAGTTCAACCATCTGTTGAAAATTACTGTCGACTCCCTCAGTCGTTTTATCAAGAACCCTGGTCGTTGCCGATAGTCGGTCATACTGCTGAGTCAGATCCTTCTGTAGATCTTCCAGTTGTTTCAACCGAACCTGGAGATCCAGCAATGTGTCATGTGTGTCATTAACTCTGTCCAGCTTATGCTCTATCGATTCAGACAAACCACTGATTCGGGCTATCTTCCCTTCAAGGTTATCAACTTTTTGCTGCTCAGTTAAAAACCGGCTCATTTTTATATTGACATCAGAATAAAGACTCATTACATGTTCATATTGCTGGCTGATTTCCTGGATCTCCACACGGCTTGATCCGACAACTTCGATTTGGCGTTTGAGTTCCGCAAGATCTTTTTTCAGATGTCCCTTTAACTCATCAGCACGTTTAAATATTCCAGTTTCAGCAATGAAGTCTTTCTGCCTCCTGTCGATTTCGTTAAGATTCTCAGACAGCCGCATGCTGTCTTCATCTATACGGCTGATCATTTCATTTCGAGAGCTGTCGATACGACTTCGAGAATCCTGAACCAATTGCTTTAGATCTCTAATCTTGCGCTCTAAATCACTTTTTGTTTCCTGGGAATTTCTTCGGAACTCAAGGAGAAAACTGTCTTTTTGCTTCTTGAGATCATCCATGGTTTCCTGACGTTTTTCGATAAGTTCGTCTGACAGAGAGTCAACCCTTTCCCTCATATCAGATAACTCCTGGACAATAACAGTTCGTTCCCCATCAGATTCCAGAATTAACTGCTCCGTACGGCCTTTGAACTCATCCTGGATATCGGTAATCCTGGTAGTGAAATCCACCTGCAGCGTATCAACACTTTCCATCACATTCCGTTCTGATTCTGACATCTGCTTATTGACACGAATCTTCCAGTCATCATTGTTATTCTGGATTTGCTGCATTTTATTGGCCAGATCTTCCTTCCATTCTTCCATTTCCCGGGAAAAGTCCGTTATTTCCTGCTTGATCATTGCAGCAGATTTGGACAGCATTTCATCAATTTCGCCTTCCATTGAACCAAATGCCTCATGGAATTCAACAAGGGCAGATTTCTTTTCTGCGGCGAGTTTTTCCGACAGTGATTCTCTGAATTGAATTATTTCTTTCTCGGAAATCTCAATTCGTCCCGTCAGGGAAGCCTGTAATGTATCAACCTGAACCTGAAAGGCATCGATCTGATTGAAGACATGGGACTGTAGATCCGCAAGCTTCTGTTTCAATTCGGCAGAATGCTGCTGTTCGGTTATATCTCTTTGCCTCACAGCCTTTAAACTCAGCTCTTCTATTTCCAAATCCGCATTTCTCTGCCATTCATCAAGGGATTCCTTCAACTCACTGCTTCTATTTTTAATGTCTGCAAAGAAGCTGTCCTCGAAGTCCTGCAGCTTCTCCGAAACATTGTCATAAGCACGTTCCTTCAGGCTGTCCAATCCTTTTTCAAGATCTGTCATTATTCGGCGAATTCGTATGGACTCTTTTTCAAGATCTTTATTCTCATTCTCCCTTTTCACTCTCAATCCGTCATCAAATTCCTTATATACAGCCTTGAAATCTTCCACTGTCTTCTGTTGAGATGCCTTCAGACTTTCCGCAAGAACATCCATGTCATGGATGAAACCTTCAATGTGCTTGAAGCGGTTTTCAATTTCTTTTTTATAATCAAACTGGTGATTTTCAATGGATTCCAGCATTTTGCTTTCTTTCTTGTGGAAAGAATCGACAAATTGAACTTCCAGTTCATCCAGTTTTTTATCAAGTTCAGTCACATTTGACTGGATGTGTTTCTCTGTTTCTCTCAAGATTTCATCAAAACCGTCAGAAGTAACTTGAATACGTTCCTCAATGTATTTATCCGTGTTTGAGACTTCAGTATCAACAAGTTCCACAAGTCTGCTCACATCCGAATCAATTTTTGAAGAAATAGAACTCACTTCATCTTCCATGTATTTGTTGAGACGGCTCAATTCCAGGCGGAGATTTTCTTCGGTTTCCCTGTTCAGTCTGTCAATACTGGATTCCATATGTTTTTCAAGATTGGCCATGCTTTCATCAGAAGAAACCGCTGTCGACTGAACACGTTTTTCCAATTCCTGCAACTCATTGAACCGATTATCCAGTGTGATGGAGACCATCTGCAATTTCCTTTCTAAACGACTTTCAATGCTACTGGATTCTGCTTGAAACCGTTCCTCCAGTTCAGCCAGATTTATATTGAAACCCTCTTCAGCCGATTGAACCTGTGCGTCCAACTGTTTTTCAAGGTCACTGGCATCTGAACTCATTCGCTGTTCCAGTTCCTGCAATTCCTTGAAGCTATTACCAAAGTCGTTGGAGACTGTCTTCAATCGGTCATTAATGTGCGATTCCAGTTTCCCTGTGTTGTTCTGTACTCGTTCCTTTACTTCTTCAAGACCTGCATTGAATCGGTTCTCCGCAGACTCAACATGTTCATCAATCTGCTTATCAAGTTTATCAATACGGGATTTCATGTGTTCTTCCAGTCGACTGTCAAACTTTTTAATGCTGGATTGTACCTTATCCTGTAATTCCATAAGACTGGATTCAGTGCTATCCGAAGCGGACTGCACCTGCTCTTCCAACACCTTCAACTCATCCAGATCGGTATTGAAATTATCCGATGCGGACTGAAGCCGTCCTTTGAGCTGGCTTTCAAGATTGTCCGTTTCCGTTTGCAGCTGCTCCTGGATTTTTACAAGTTTTATCTCATGTTCACTGGACATCGCTTCAACCTGATTTCCCAGACGATCCTCTAATTCAGTGACATCTGATTGTATCTGTTTTTCCAATTCTGTCAGGTTAGAATCTGAATCCAGGGAGATTGTCTGAATGCGCCCTTCCAGCTCACAAATCTGACTGTAGCTGGTTTCAATACTCTTTTCAGAGGATTGGATGCGGACTTTGAGGCGATTTTCAAGTTCGTCTACACTGGTTTGCATACTGTCTTCCAGATCTACAAAACCAGTATCAAAATGACCTGCGGCATGCCGTATTCGTTTTTCCATTTCTTCCAATCTGTCGTCACAATCAGCTGAAACTGCCTGCAGATGCTCATCCATTTCCTTCAGTTTTAAACGAGAATCATCAGATGCAGCAGAGAAAATCTTTTCCAGTCTCTCATCAAAAGTACTGGTTCTGGATTGAATGCTCTCTTCCAATTCTTGAAACTGATTTTTTACGGTATCCATATCATTGCGTGTTTCCTTCAGCTCATCCTGAATACTTGCTGCAGTGGACGATATCCTGTTTCTGAGCTCATTGATTCCTCCAAGCCATTTTGCTTCCAGGCGCGATGCATCGGAATCTATCTTTTCCTTGAGAGCAGAGAAAACATCATCCTCCAGTTGTAATCCCTCCTCAGCGGTTTTCTCCCGCCGTTTATTGAAAACAGTCTCTACCTGAGTCAAACTGTCCTGATATGCTGCAATTCCAGCCTGCATTTCTCCATCTCGCTGCGTATTGAGATTGTCCAGTTTTTCCTTATATTGAACTAATTGACGGTCAGTATCGCTGAGATCGTCACGAAGGTTGAGGATTTCACTATTGAGATCGGCCAGAACTTCGCTGCGGAACGCTGCAAAGCGTGCTTTATCTTTTTCTTCAAGTGAAGAGAATTTCTCCCGGATATCATTCAATCGCCCACCGACTTCATCCACATATATCGATTCATCTTTCAATCGAGACAGATTTTCATCAACTCTGAGAGCTAAATCATTTAATTCATCAAGCGCACGCTCATGAACTTCTATTTGCTTCACTCTATCTTCAAGTTCATCGGTACGCATGATGATTTCATTCCGTGCATCTTCAATATGTGAATAAATTGTTTTGTTTGTTTCTTCCTGCACTTCAAGATCGAGGAATGAGTTGCTTATTCCATCAGTTTTCTGCTTGATCCATTTATCAAGTTCACTTTTGGTTTTCTCAGCATAACTTCTGACTTTCTTAAGAGATCTCCCTGTTTTGTCAAAGCGCTTGGACAGGTAAAAAGCAATGCCTACACAAATAATAATGAGGATATCTCCGCCATCAAAAAAGAAAGTCATCTTGTCACCTCGCTAAGAATACTGTCAGCTAAATGCTTAAAATTGGAATAAACAATGACATCAGACGGGACATGGCGTTTATTGATACCCACAAGGGCACCGCGCATGCCCGAGTTTTCAGCTCCCCGAACATCATACTCAAGTCTATTCCCAACATAGAGAATATCTTCAGCATCAACACAAAGCTTTTCAGCCATTATACTGAATGGCTGAGAATCAGGTTTAAGCCGTTTTGACTCCGGGAAACCCAGAGTGACATCAAAGACACCATCTAATCCAAAGTATTTGAGTTTGTTTCCAACAGGAAAATCCGACAATACGGCCAATTTCAATCCAGCATCTTTGAGACGCAGTAATGCATCAAGAACTCCCGGATATACTGGAACATTCCGAAAGCATTTCTCCCATTTCCTATAGATTATACTATCACGGATGAATTTAGATGACTCTACATCACAATGAAGTTTTTGAGCAAATATCTCCACTTCATCCGAGTCTGTGTCTCTATTGGTTTCCCTCATAATACGCCGCGTTTTGACAAATGCACGAACAACTTTCAGGTTTGAAATCAAAAAGAAAACTGAACGTTCCTTCGCTCGACGTTCCCTGTAAAGAGTTCCATCAATGTCAAAACCAATAGCTTTCAGTGCCATTTATAACCTTTATCATCTGAAACCACCCCTTCCAACTTCATCAGGAATCGCAATGATAATCTCACAGGGGATTTGAACCGCCTTCTACAGGGAGCATGGTCATTTCGTGGCTGCCGATACCGCAGCAATTAACTCCGCTGCTGCTGTAATTGAGAAGTAAATTAATCATCCCCCCTCCCATTAAACAATATTTTAAACCATTTAGATGACTGATTCCAGAAGAAATTCTTGAATTGTATATGAAATCTACAGCAATTTGACATGACCGGCCTGATTACTCCGTTCAATATGCGGAAGACTGAGACAATCACCCTGTATTGAAAAAGTAACAGATGAAGATGTGTCCCTGCCTGCCAGGGAATCATTGATGGTTCGAGTCACTCTGGAAGACAGGCTCACAGGATTCAGGGAGGAAATCGGTGACGGGACCACTCAGGGAATTCGATGGAAAAAGTTTAGTATGCTTCGGGAAGTGGCAGAGGTTGGAAATCTGGAGGAATTTCTGCTCGAACCAGGTGGACCATCACTTCAGGAACAACGACATTTCCAGAATCATCCCTGCCCATTTTCCCATGTTGAGCCGCTTTGTCCAGAATAAATTCAAGAAATCGGGGCTGAAAATCTGTTCCCGGCTCTCTAATCAAGGTTTCAGCGATATCTCCCGTATCGAGAACGGCAACATGGAAACTTCCTGCCTCCCCTCCCCCACGGCCGTCATCAAACCATGGAGCCAACATCATAACATGCCAATACTGATGCAGGGCTATTGGGTCGCCCTCACCGACATCAGGAACAAAACGGGAATTAATCGCAGCCAGATAAATAGAACCCGGATGAATGGATGCCAGTTGATACAGAGCCGGTACCAGGTTTCCAAGTTCATAGCCGATGTCCTTCTTATGAGGAATCCCAAAGAGATTTCCTGTGTTCAGCACATCTTTTTCATCTGAATCAAGATCCCGTCGAATACGTGCGGACTCTATTCGCTGGGCAAGATTTCTATTCCAGTCCAATCCAAACAGCGGATCTCGAATGAAACTGTTATTCTCTCGAATTTCCTGACCGGCAGCTGACCGGGATTCACTCCAGGAATTCCAATTCCCCGACTGAGCCGATTTCCGCAGGGGATCGATATCCAGGTATTCCTGACCAGGTTTACCGGCCCAGGCTGAATACATGCCATCAGCAACCCATTTCACAAATCCTGCACAATTTAAACCAGTCCTGCCTGATGGAACAGCGTTGACAGGCAGTGCTTCTCCTGTTTCAATCAATACATTTCGTCCGCCTCCATCAATGGCGGCATCATCAAATTCAACTATTCTATCAGTGTAAGGCTGTATCTTTTTTACCAGAGTTTCAACTCGACGATAACCATGCCGCCGGGGATCGGGGAAGATTAGATTCCAATCGATTAACCGATCAGTACTGGAGATTATCTCAGCAAAGGATGACAGTACCAACTCGTTAAATGAGGAAGGTATGATGACATCATCCCCCAGCTGCTGACCGTAAAGATGGACATCAAGACGACTCCGGTTCTCGTCTTTTGGAAATATACGGACGAAGCTTTCCTCATCATCCTGCAGGAATACTTTGGCCTGTATGAATTCACCGGTCAGCATACTCTTCTTTATAATCCATGTTCCCCTGCCCCAGAGTGGATATTCTCCATCCATGTCATTTCCCCGCTGATTGCGGAATATGAGATACCACTCAAGAATCATCTCCCTCAATTCAAACTGAACTATCCGCCCATCTGAACGCTGCCTGAGGACGCGAAATGAGGTTTCATCTGATGGATAGGAAGGAGACATGACAAGGTGCTGCAAAAAACGCCGACTCTCCCCGTTTTCTGGAAAATTTGACCGGGCAAGCATCTGGCGAAACAGTGCCAGATTGGTTTCATCAGCTCGAATTCCAATTATTGCCACTGCGGCTGTCAAAGAAATAAAGAGAAATACTCGTTTTTTGTTCATTTTTTTCCCTCCCTGAGTTCCAGTATGACCGGAACCAGATTGAAACTGAAATCACGGCGGATCTGATTGACAAGGAAGCGGCGGTAGGAATCAGGGAAACCAGTTTTTCTGTTGACAAATGCTACAAATCGTATTGGTCTGGTAGAAACCTGGGTAATATACTTAATTCTGAACGATCGTCCATTCCGTGATGGCGGTGGAGTCAAATCGACCCACTCAGCCTTGGCCCGATTTAATTCTGCCGTATCCACTCGCCTGCTCTGCTGCTGATCAGCTTCGATAACAAGATCCAGCAATTTTGATATATTGTATCCGTAGATGGCTGAAACAGGCATGATGGGAGCCCACTCCAGAACAGGAAACTGAAAATGAATTCGATCAACCATCGTCTCCAGTCTTTTGGGATCAGGGTTTTCTTCATCCCATTTGTTGATAACGATAACTATGGATTTACCCTTTTTGAGGGCCAGAGCGGCGATTTTCTTATCCTGATCAGTAAGCCCCGCATCAACATCAATCAGGAGGATGGTAACGTCAGCCTCGGACATGGACCTTACAGCCCGGTTAACCGAGTAATATTCAACATTCCCGGCCACTTTTGTTCGACGGCGCATACCGGCTGTATCGATGATCCTTACTGACCGATCCCTGTATTGAGTCTCTCCAATTACAACATCCCGTGTTGTACCGGCAATTTCCGACACCAGAGAACTATCTTTGCCGATCATCTGATTGAGAAGTGTCGACTTGCCGGCATTGGGCCTGCCGACAATGGTAAGCACCAGCGATCCATCATCTCCTGTTTCACTGCTGTTTCCTGCATCGTTTCCCCATACCTTCTTCAGCTGTTTTCTCATGGCTTCCTTGAGTAAGTCCATGTTTCTCCCATGAACAGCCGAAATGGAGATGGGGTTTCCCATACCAAGTGCTTCAAACTCCCATGCCATGCAGTCTTTCTCAATGCTGTCAGCTTTGTTGACAGCCAGTATAACTTTGCTTGAGAATACACGAAGTTCATCGGTGATAAACTGATCCTCTGCTGTTTTTATTCCCAGTTCCAGTACAAAGAGAATAACATCTGCATTCTTCATCTCCAGACGTGCCCGGTCTGCAACCAGACTGTCAAAGTCACCATCAGGATCGGCTTTAATTCCCCCTGTATCAATAAGAGATATCAGGATTCCCCCTAAAGAACAGTCTTCCTCAATAACATCACGGGTAACACCGGGTAGAGGAGCGGTAATGGCACGGTGTCGACCCAGAAGTCGATTGAACAGTGTCGATTTACCAACATTGGGACGTCCCACAATGACTACTCTTGGTTTTCTATCAGTCAAATAGATATCCTGTATCTTTCATAAGTAAGGCAGTATCCACCGCATAAGCCAGTACACTGCTTTCTGAAACATATATCGACCAGATGACGTGTTTTTCTTCGGGAATACGTGAAGAACCGGCAGAGATTTATCTCCCCTGAGGATGAAATCTGCTGTAATATCTCATTCATCTCCAGAAAAACATGGAACTTGAGCTGCATGGAACACATACAGGTCTTCTAATTCCATGAAATGCTTCTATAATATAGTATGAAATCTTCAAGAACGAAAAACTACCATTCTGTTTCTCCAGGGACGACCCAGAAACAGACAAATCAAACCCACCGCATTGATTTCGTTACAATAATCCTTGTTTCAATCACTATAATACTTCTTATCCTTGTATTGATTTTCCTGATAATCAGTCAGATTTCAAGAAAAAACGGAGTCGAATACAGCCAGAATCCCGTTATTGAACGTGTCAAAGATCCTGTCATACAGGCCGATCCTGTCGAACCCATTCTGGAACTTGGAACACCAGAACTCAAGGCGGAAAACATGCCCGATGTAAAGGCTCCATCAGTCGATACAGAAATAACAGGACAGGATAAAGCCCGTCTGTTTTTTATCAAGTTCATTGATGAACAGAAGATTGTTACAAAAAGTGTATTGCGGGATGTCTCTTCCTCCAAAACCCCGTTAACCATGGCCATCCAATCCCTCCTGGATGGTCCCCGGGCTGGTGAATTGAGTAATGACATGTTTACTCTGATACCCAAGGATTCCAGGCTTCTTGGAGCTCGTGTCGATAATTCTGTGGCTTATCTTGATTTTAACGAGGACTTTCGTTTCAACACACTGGGAATTGATGGCTACAGGGCCCAGGTTGAGCAAATTGTTTACACGGCGACTGAATTACCCACTGTTGACAAGGTTCAAATCCTGATAGACGGTCAGAGGGTGGATTATCTTGGCGGGGAAGGATTCTGGGTTGGGAGTCCATTGGGACGGGAAGATTTTAAGTAAGGACATTTCTCAAGGGTTTTTCGCCATCCCTGTTTCAAGTGCCCTGTCTATCTTTTGATTGATATCAACTTCATCCGAACATCGAACAGCAGAGAGAAGGAAGAAGACTTCTACATTGCCGCGGCGGCCGGTTAAGGGTGAAACAACCGCGTCGTGGATAAACACCTGATCCCTCTCTAAATCCTCTTTGAGCCTGAAAAGAACCTCCCGGCGAGCTTCCATGGTTTTCACCACACCATTGAAATTCCTCTCCCGGGGATTTTCAAACTGCGGCTTTATCAGGGCCAGCAGATATCCCCCTCTGATAAGCTTAAGGATATGGGCGGCTGCTCCCCGAATTGAACGGAAGGCAAGATCGGCCACGGCAAGCTGTGCCGGCGGTTTCAGATGACCGGGATTCAAACTCATGATATTGGTTCTCTCATAGATTGTGACTTCAGGATGAGTTCTCAGCTTCCACGCAAGCTGATTATATCCCACATCTATGGCATGGATGTGTCTGGCTCCCCGCTGCAGCAGACAATCTGTAAAACCGCCTGTCGATGCCCCCGCATCTATACAAACCCTACCCTCCGGATGGAAGTCCAGGCTATCCAGCACGCAATCGAGTTTTACCCCTCCCCGGCTGACAAATTGTTTTGTCTCATGGAAGAAATCAGAGTCAGGGGATACCAATGCTCCGGGATCTCTCACGAGTTCACCATCAACATATATCTCACCACACAAAATGGCGGCGTATATATCCTGCCTGGACATATCAGACCAGATCGCATCAAGTTGAAGCAGCAGGGGCTTTCGAGTTGGCTTCGGAGGCATTCAACTTCCTTTGAGCGGAGATAGAATCCCTGCGGTTTGAGCACTTCTTCTCCCGGCAGGCAGGATTATCGGGCGTATTCGACAACCCGGGTTTCACGGATAATGGTTACCCGTATACGGCCGGGATACTTGAGTCGGCTTTCAACTTCCCTGGCAATGTCTTTTGCCAGTGTCCGGGCCCGCTGGTCATTCACCTGGGCATGGTTGACCATGATTCTCAGTTCACGGCCAGCCTGAATCGCAAAGACTTTCTCAACTCCATCAAATGACAGTGCAATCTTCTCCAGATTCTCCAGGCGCTTGATGTAGTGATCCAGAGATTCTCGTCTCGCACCAGGCCGGGCAGCCGAAATGGCATCAGCCAGTTGAACGATGACACCTTCCAGTGAAGAAATCTCTTCATCGTTGTGATGGGCTGCTATGGCATTAATCACCCTGGGATCTTCACCCAGATGCCGGGCTAATTCTCCACCAATCTCCGCATGTCCGCCTTCACGGTCAGTTTCCTGACCTTTTCCAATATCATGGAGTAAGGCACCACGTTTTGCAATCATAACATCGGCACCCACTTCACTGGCAATCATTCCGGCAATAATGGCCACTTCCTTTGAGTGAGAGAGAACATTCTGACCGCTGCTTGTTCGAAAATGAAGTCGCCCCAGGGCCTTGATGCCCTCAGGCCGCATACCATGGATGCCAAGTTCGAATAAAACCCGTTCTCCCTCCTCGAAGATAACCTGCTCAATTTCCTTTGCCACCTTGTGCACTATTTCTTCTATCCTGGCAGGATGAATACGGCCATCTTCAATAAGCCGTTCAAGAGCGGTTTTCGCAATACTCTTGCGAATCGGATCAAAACAGGATATGACGACAGCTTCAGGGGTATCATCAATTATAATATCCACACCGGTAAGAGTTTCCAATGTCCGAATATTGCGCCCCTCCCGGCCGATTATCTTCCCTTTCATATCATCATTAGGCAGGGTAACCGAAGTGACTGATACTTCTGTTGTAACCTCAGTAGCAAGCCGTTGAATAGTTGAAACAAGAATACTCCGTGACTTCCTCTCCGCTATGTTTTGAGTTTCCTGTTCAATTTTATTGAGAATAACCTGGGCATCGTGCCTGGCCTCATTCTCAATCGTCTGCATTATTATTTTCTTAGCTTCCTCGGCTGATAGACTGGCAATCCTCTCTAATTCGGTCAGCCAGCGTTTCTCCTCTTCGGCCAGTCTGTTTTCCCTGGAACTGCAATTCTTCTCTCTCTTACTGAACAATGATTGACGTTTTTCGAAATCAGCAATTTTTCTCTCAAGGTTATCTTCTTTCTGCTGAATACGCATCTCATATTGCTGGATCTGGGAACGCTGTTCTCTACCTTCCTTTTCAAGGAGTCTTCTTTCTTCCAATATTTCATCCTGAGCTTCCAGAAGCATTTTTTTCTTTGCGTTCTCAATATCATGAAGCCAGTCTTTTTCTTTTCTGCGGGCTTCATTTTCTGATGAAGAGTGTCTTATCTTTGTGTAAATCCATCGAACAGACCATCCAATGACTAAACTACCGAGGGCAATTATTATCAACTGTACGATGTTCACATAATTCTCCCTTAGTAAGTATTCCCTTAATAAATATATAATTAACAATTATACATTCAGAGAGACTAAGGTCAAGCAAAATTTCCAAAGACAATCGACTTTGAATAAACCAGTTGGAAAAGAGTGGTACTGAAACCTGGAAAAGTTCCTCCGGACCGATTCAAACAGTCCGGAGAAGACCTTTACTCTTCGGAACTCTCCGATGAGAATCCTTCCAGAATACTGTCGCCAACATAGGAAGAGATTATCACGGGGAATGGATAACTCGATGCAATAACCGGATACCCTCTGTCATCCTGGTTGAAAAACCTGATTGTAACGGCTGTTTCTCCAGTCAGAGTCAGAACAGCGGCGGCATTTTTCTCATCGGGAGGATTCTCAGGAAAATCCGTTGCTCTCAAAGAAGTAAATCTTCCGAGTATTTCATTCACCTTTTCGGTAGCCCAGACAACTTCATTCGAATCAGTCCAGGTTTCTTCTTCATTTTTTGTGAGCACAATGTCAGCCTGGTCATCGGCGGTGTATTTTATAGAAGTGACGGTACTGCGGTTTAACTCAAGAACCAGCTTGTCACGGAATGATTCAGGATCCCTTGAAAGAGTTTCAACCATTGTTCCCCGAACTGTATAAACACTCCTGTACCCTGGAAAAAGAACATAATTGTATTTGTTGGATGATGAAGTTTTCCCAAAAAATACTTCCCTCAGCAAGTCTTCCTTACTGTATCCTCTCAGGGTATAGCGGCCCTCCTCATCCAACTCATATCGTCCATATTTCCCCGATTCGGAGACCAGATCGATGGGAGTGGGTTTTTCAAGGAAATCCAGCATGCGATTGACCACAGTTGGGTCTGCAGGATAGTTGTCTGAAATAGTCCACTGCCCTCCATTTTTTTCCATACTCAACGGATTTCCATCGGGTGGAAGGATCTCCAGTCTTGAAAACTCATCTGTACTGAGTTCCGGAAATGATGGAAGGGTGTAATTTATGTCGTTCCTTTCCCTGAAGCTGATGTAGATTATGCATATCAGAGCAATAACCCCAAGTATTACAAAACTTCTGACATCTTTCTCTGTCAGATTAAGTTTCATCTTCATTACTCAACCTCCCTGCTGAAGAGAAGTTCTATCCGTTTCTTTCTTGATATACTCCGCAGCAGCACGACTATCCCGACAAAGATCACAATGACTGGCAATCCCACAATGTTGAATCCCTTAACCAGACGCCTGAATGCTACAGAGGTTTCACTCAGGGGACTGTAGGTTTGCCCCTTACTCCGCATCCTTGCATAATCTTCCCTGTTACTCAGGGTATCGACAAGGTTAAGAAGAAATGCGGCATTGGCACTCCTGCCCTCTGCATCCAGAATATTGTCCATGAGCAATGTGCTGCTCCCAATAACAAAAATCTTTCCATCACCGGAATCTATCTGTACCATATCGGCAGCAGCTTGATCAGACGAAAAAACGGCCAGTGCATCATCATTGTCCGCATCGTCTGTATCTTCCTCCTCAACAGGAGGGTCCGGGATGGACTTTCCTTTGAAGTAACTTGACTTTGTGCCATCGATAAAAACAGCCGCATTCATTGTAAGCCGCTGATCATCCGAGGGAGGATAGATGGTGGTGGGATTGTAGAGATTGATCTGCTCCCGCATCTCCCAGGATTTTGCCGAAGATCGAAACAGTACCCGGGGTTCTACCCCCGAAGCAGCATCAGTACTCACTGTCAGCGGTGAATTGCTCAGAAGCAGGATTCGTTTTATGCTGCCCATCACAACGGATTCGGATTCGATAGTCTCCCTTTCAATGTATGGAGCGAAGTAGTACTTGATTTCCCGTAAACCACCTGTCTGATCCCGTTGAGTTTGAACGTAGCTGTTTTCATCCAGAATGTAACTGTTCTCAACCGTTATGCCATAATGGGCTAACAGAGGTTCCAAACCTGTGTTTCGAGGCAGGTATGCCGGAGGCTGTGCATTGTAGGGATTTCCTCCAGAAGTATCAATTGCTGTCATGGAGTCAATGAAAAACCCTATGGAATTGCCCTTCATAATATACTGATCCAGTTGAAAGAGTTCCCACTCAGAAAAACCTTCTCGGGGACTGACGATGAGGAGCGTACTCACATCGGAAGGGATTCCATCAGCCAGAGAAACATCGACCAGATCATAGTTTTTCCCCAACAGATTCTGGAGATTATTCATCCCGGGTTCATTCTGCCCCTGTGGAGCACCGTATATACTCCGGGAATTATGATCGGAAAGAAATCCTACTCTGGGATCAATTCCAACGAAAGTATCCACGATACCAGGAAGAACACCAATCAGTGCCGCTGTATCTTCAATACTGTAGTTGCCAAATATACTCCGCTTAAAGAGATTGACTGCCCGTGCTGTAACACCGTTGTCTATTACCAGACTGGCATAAACCGTCTTATTAACAGGATTATTCGGCGGACCAAGCGGAATGGTAAGGGACGAAAGATTGTACTCCTGTGGAGACTTCTCACCGGCTGCAAGATTCTCAGGATCAATTCGTTTGAAATCCAGCCGTCCATAATACTGCCGGTTCAATTCTTCCACTTTGTCGGCAAAATCACCCGGGTATGCCGCCAGGGATGCAACGTTCTTCTCCAGGGAAGATGACAGGTAGAGCTTCAGTTGAATATTCTTATCCAGCGCCAGCAGTGTTCCTGTTTTATCACTCATTTTCTTCATTGTAGAAGTAATCATGAGCTCCCTGTTTTCTCCCACATCCAGAACGGGAATGGTCTCAATAAGATCCCCCTGAATGAATACAATCCCCATGAAGGCACTCACCAGAGTGACCTCATCAGCTTCAACCTTTTGAATCTGTATTGGATTGATGCCATAGCTCCGTGCATCGGCACGGTTGGCCAGGGAGTCTTCACTTTCACCTGTGCTTTCAGAACCAATTGAATGGATTGAGTAATTGAAAAACTTATTGCCCCTGAGACTGTATGCTTCCATGAGATCAGAGATCTCCTGCTCCAGATTATTATACGGCGGGGGAAGATTTTCTGAAAAATAGGCCTTGACAGTAAGGGGTTCCTCAAAGTTGGCCACCACATCTTTACTCGCCTGAGACAGGGAGTGAATTCTGTTTCTTGTTAGATCAATTCGAAAAAACAGTGTGCTGGCCGCACTGTTGATCAAAAGAATGACTACGACAAATGCTGTCCATTTTATCCATTGCCAGTTAAATTTCATCATCAATCCTCCTCAGCGGTATTCCCGATTTATAATCCAGGCCGCATAATGAGCCAGGAAAATGAGACTGACAAAGTAGAGAATATCTCGTGAGTCAATAATCCCCCGGCTGATGTTGGCAAAGTGATAACCTGTTCCCAGATTCTGTAAAACATTCCCCAGACCGGAAGGAATAAGGACAAGCATTTTATTCACAATGGATAAAAACAGACAGGTAACAGCCCCAATAATAAAAGCGACAATCTGATTTCGAGTGGCTGAAGAAGCCAGTATGCCTATGCCCACATAGGCCGCCGATAGAAGCAATCCTCCAAGATAGCCGCCGATTACCGGTCCCCAATCCAACTCTCCCATAAAGGAGATGAAGATTGGATATGAAAAGGTGGATAACAGCATACATATAACGAATGCCAGCGAAGACAGACTTTTGCCAATCACAATATCCCCGGTAGTAACGGGCAGCGTTCCCAGAATTTCCATGGATCCGCTTCGGTACTCCTCAGAGAACAACCTCATGGTGATGGCCGGAATAGTGAAGCTCAGGATGATCGGCAGCAGGTTGAAGAAGTCTCGTAAATCGGCCCGGGCAGAAAGAAAGAATGTCGAGAAAAAGAACCAGCCAGTGACGAGAAGATAAAGCGTGAGCAGGATGTAAGCACCGGGAGAGTAAAAAAAAGAAACAAATTCACGCAAAAAGATTGTCCGGGTTTGTTTTAAATTCATTGGGATACCTCCGTTGTCAACTCTCTGAAGATGTTTTCAAGTGACTGCTTCTCCTGAACCATTTCCAGCAGCGACCAATCGCTGTTCTTTACCGTACTGTAAATCATTTCCCGCATATCTTCCGAGCCTTTTACTTCTACAGCGAGTTCACCCGCATCGTCATTTATAGAATGAGATACAATGCCATCCAGGGAATCAAAAGTTGTTTTCACCTCTTTCGGATCTGCATTTTTGAGTCGAAGATGCAAAATACGTTCCTCCACCAGAGAAGCCTTTAAACTGTCGGCAGAACCATCAGCGACAACCTTTCCCTTATTGATAATCACCACCCGGTCACAGGTTGCCTCAGCTTCACTGAGGATATGAGTCGAAAAAATGATAGTCTTTTCCCTGCCGATTTCTCTTATTATATTCCGAATCTCGGCAATCTGGTTGGGATCCAGACCTGATGTCGGTTCATCCAGAACCAGTATTGGGGGATCATCCATCAATGCAAGGGCAAGACCGACACGTTGACGGTAGCCCTTGGACAGACTTGATATTGATTTATGCATGACTTCACGAATACTGCATAGATTCGACAGCTTCCTTAAACGAGGCATCTTTCCGGCAGGGTCAATGCCTCGAATATCGGCAATGAAACTGAGATAGTCATAAACGATCATATCAGAATAAAGAGGTGCCGATTCGGGTAAATAACCCATCTGCGCTTTTACTTTTTGCGGTTCCTGTGTTACATCGCAATCATCAATCCGTATGCTCCCCTTATTGGACAGTAGATATCCAGTCATGATTCTCAAGGTTGTTGATTTGCCAGCACCATTTGGTCCAAGAAGCCCGAGTATTTCTCCATGAGGGATATCAAAGCTCAGATCGTCCACAGCCAATGTGTTTCCATACCATTTGGTGAGGTTTTGGATACTTATCATTCTTCCTCCAAGTATTCCCTGCTATCTGCATCAATGTGGTTCCTTCACCATGTATCCAGGAACGATTCAGCAGAATAATGAGTTTT
The DNA here is from genome assembly GCA_965224705.1 of Spirochaetaceae bacterium. GTDB lineage: Bacteria > Spirochaetota > Spirochaetia > DSM-2461 > DSM-2461 > UBA2779. The sequence continues at coordinate 215,094 of OZ245056.1, forward strand.
TGATATTCTTAAAATATTGGCAGTATTCTGACAAGTAGGTTTGTACCAGTCTTACAAGATAGTAATACGGGTTTGTGCAGTAGCAATTTTTGATCCGCTGTATGGCCGAGCGGAATAGAAGTGTTTGTCCGAAACCCGGCAGCCGAAATTCAGATTACTGTAAGGCGCCTCTAAAAAACCCGCTTTCGGAATCTGGCGCAGAGATTTTTCACTGATACAAGGAGTCTGTCGGACTTTAAGACTTCGAGGCGATTTTTGATGATTTTTTCCTGATGCAAGGCGACAAAAACGGAGCGTAGCTGGGCTACGTGAGTATTTTGGCAACACAGCAGCAGGTAAAAAGGGCAAAAATCGAGCCGTGAGGCGTAAGTCCGACAGACTCCAAGGCAACAGAAGCGGAGCGCAGCCGGGCTGCGTGAGCATTTTGGCAGCGCAGCAGCAGTGGTAAAGATCAAGCCAGAAACGGAATGGATGTTTTTTGAGATGCCCTGTAAAAACTCTGGAGAATTCTTCTTGACTTCCATACTTCCCTCTCATTATACTCTATCCGGGTGAGGGCTGAAGCCGTACTCTACTGCTTCACCGTCGCTACTATTTATATATTTTCGTGAGGATCCCAGATGACTGTCAAACCTCTGCAGGACCGTGTCCTGATTAAGGTTGAAGAGGCCGAAACCGTAACAGCCTCCGGCCTTTACATTCCCGACACAGCCCAGGAAAAAACCCAGACCGGTACCGTTGTTGCCATTGGAGACAACAAAGAAAAGATTACCGTAAAGGTTGGGGACAAAGTAATGTATGACAAGTACGCAGGTACCAATGTCAGCATTGATGATGTCGACCACCTAATTGTCAAGGGCACCGATATTCTGGCTGTTGTCAGCAATTAGCTGCAATGAGGGGTCACTTTAAAGGCTGCCTTCAAAAACTTATTTCTGGTATCTGAAGCAGAGGTTTTCACAGATGCAGGGTGATGAAACAAAGCACGGTACGAATGTGCGGCCATTTTGCCAACACTGCAGCAGTGAAAAGTTCAACCTGGAACCGGAATGGAAGTTTTCAGGCAGGAACCTGAATGAGTGCCCCTCATTTTACGCTTCCCTCCAGAACTGTTTCTGTCCCCACGGCATTCACACGGTATTCTTGAGAGCTTTTACATACTGAAGACGATGGTAGTAATCCTCCATTTCATCACCTTTGAAGCTCAATCGGCCTCGAAAATCATCAAGACTATTGAAGTTATGAGATTCCATCCAACCCATCAAGCCATTGAGTATCTTTCTCAAAACACCTGACTTGTGACGGTAGATGGCACTGCAGATCTGAATTGTCTGCCCTCCTGCCAGCAGCACTTTGACAGCTCCTTCTTCATCATAGATCCCGGTAGAAGCAGACAGTTCTATTCCAGACGTATCGGACAGGATACCAATCCAGCGAAGTACAGTTCCGAATTCCTCCGCCGACGAAAGCGAATTACCAGACTTAAACTCCAGTTTCTCAATATCGATATCCATTCTATAAAATCGGTTAAACAGAGTAAGGGCATTGGCTCCTGCCTCCTTCAAGGCATTGGCCAGATGGGGTAGAGCTGTAAATCCTGGTCCGATTTTCACTGCCAGAGGAATACTCACTGTTTCCCTCGCAAGCGAAACCATATTGATTAGCCTGTCTTCTATTGACTTTGCATCCGTTCCAGAATCCAGGGCAATTGGTGAAAGATTCAGTTCAATGCCGTCAGCTCCCACACCGGCAATCCGTTCAGTATAATCCACCCACCAGCGGGGGCTGTAGCAGTTAAGGCTGGCAATAACAGGAATATCCACCGAATTAACACTTTCTTCAACAAATTCAAGATAACGGTCGGGTTCAAGCAGCATATTCATTCTCTCAACATAATCCAGGGCTTCGGGGTGTATATTATAGTCAATCTCAACACTGGAATTGGCTCCTGCAATATCCTCTTCAAACAATGAAGTAAGAACAACCGCACCGGCCCCTGCCTTGAATGCCTTCTTAACTCCTTTGATATTGGCCGTGAGAGGAGATGCAGAAACGATGAGAGGATTGGGAAGAGATAGACCCATGTATGTTGTCCTGATATCCATAAGGCACTTTAACGAGATATCAGACAGTATGTCTATTACCAGTTTAGAATGATGTAGAAGTATTGAGCTGTTATATCAGGTATAAATCTTCACCTAACCGATTTTAGATGAAACCACTTTCGTTCATGGCTGTTTGATTTTTCATTGGCATTTTAGCTGCAGCATTCCAAAAAATCTCCTTCCCATCTCAAGAAAAATCAGCTATGGTTTAGCATAGAATATCAACCCTGGAGATTGAATATGCGTTTCGGAAAATGGATGGATCTGGTTTCGGGAGTTTTGACAAAGGGCCTGCTTCTTATGATCGGCGGGCTATTTTTCTCAGGGGCGGCTTTGTTTGCCCAGAACAGGCGGGTGGCCCTGGTTATCGGTAACAGCGCCTATGAGCATGTGACGCCGCTGAATAATCCCATCAACGATGCCCAGGACATTGGGGTAACTCTGGAGAATCTGGGATTCACGGTGAGCCGGGTGCTGGATGCCAGCAAGGGCGATATTCAGCGAGCGGTGGACGAGTTCAAGGATCAGGCTTCCCAGAGAGGAACAGAGATGGCTCTGTTCTACTACTCCGGGCATGGGGTGGAATACGAGGGGATTAACTACATTGTGCCGGTGTCGGCGGATATCAGCGACAGCTACGCCCTGATTGACCAGGCTGTTAGTCTGGAGAGGGTGGTGAACGCCATGGAACAGGGGCGTTCCGAGTTCAACATGGTGGTGCTGGATGCCTGCCGGGACAATCCCTTCTTTAAGAGCCGCGGCGGGGGCCGGGGGCTGGCGGCGATGAGCGGCGGAAGCAAGGGGAGCATGATTGTGTTCGCCACCAGTCCCGGGGATGTGGCCGCCGATGGGGTGGGGCGCAACAGTCCCTTCACCAGGGCCTTCATTGAGCACGCCGCCACGCCGGGACTGGAGTTGAGCACGCTGATGCGGAAGGTGACCGGCACGGTGAAGGACGCAACGGGAGGGCGGCAGACCCCGTGGTTCAACGCCTCCTACAGCGGGGATATGTATCTGGGGGCGGTGGAAGAACTGACCAATGCCGCGGCCCGGGCCGGAACGGTTAACCTGGAAATAGCGGCCCTTGAGGCCGAAATCGCCCAGCGGGAAGAGGCCATCGCCGCTGCCCGCGACCGGACCGAGAGGATACGCCTGGAGGCTGAGCAGCAGCGGGCCCGTGCCGAAGAGGCGGCCCGGCGGATGCAGGCCGAACAGCTCACCGAAATCGCCCTGAGGGCCAGGGAGGCCATTGATCAGAAAGAGGCTGACGCGGCCCTGCGCCGTCAGATGGAAGAACAGCTTGCCACCGAGAGGGTCCGCTTATCCGAGCAGGCCCAGGAGAGACGGGCCCGCCTTGAGGATCTTAAAAAAACCGGCGGCGGGGGACTTGGGGCGTGGGAGCAGCTCAAAACCATCGCCAGCCTGGTTCAGGCCGTCGCGGACATTGAGGAGCGCTTTGATGCCGCCATGGCGGCCATGGAAAAGGAGGTGGATGCCCTCTACGACCAGCAGGCCGCGGCGGTGCGGGAGAACAACCCTAAGGAACCCTTTGAAACCCAGGAGGAATACGAGGCCCACATTGACGAACTGACTGCCGAAATACGGGTTCGGCAAGAGGCGGAGATAGCAAAGCGGCGCGATGATCTTGGGGGCAGCCGTGAAACGGAATTAAGCGGCCTTAAGGAGCAGATGGCCCTGGCCCGGGCGGAACTGGGGCAGAGCCGCTTTGTTCTGGGGGCCGGTACCACCACGGTGACGGTGGCCCCCTTCAGTGCGGAAGACAAGAGCTTTCCCATGGAGGTGGAGGCCAGGCATGAGGAGCTGGCCTTCAGTATCCCGGTGTCCTACACGCTCAGTGGAACAAGCCGGGACGCGTTGAGAGACGAGTACTACCGGATCTACCGTGCCGACCGTTCCGGCGGGCTGGCGGGGGAGCTTTCCTACAGGGCCTTTGAGCTGTCCCCCAACATCTGGGTTCTTCAGCCGACGGAAACCCGGGTGGTGAACCTTCTGGAAAACGACGCGGTGCTGACCGGTTCCCGCCAGTCAGGAGGGGCCATGGTGCTGAGCACGGAAAGGAAGCTGGAGAAGCTGGCGGCGGTGCTGCGTCTGGAATCGGGGGTGGCCGGGGAGGAGGCCGTGTTGAAGCTGGATGGAAAGGCCGTGGGGAAAACACCCTACACTCTGGGCGTCGATGAAACCCGGCTGGGTACGACCCGGGCAGAATTTGAGTGGCCCGATGGCCGCCGTCTGGCCTACAGCATACCCATCAACCGGGGGGTGAACGCGGCGGCAGTGGCCCTGCCGGAGAGACTGGAACGGCGGGGAATGGCGCTGTTCAGCGGCCTGCCGGTAGACACCGAGGTAGAACTGGCCGGAACCACGAAGCAGGCGGACGAAGGGCTGGCGATATTCACCCTGCCCGAAGGCCGCCACAGCTACAGCCTGTCGGGCTACTGGCTGATGAAACCGGGCAGCGGGGAGCTGGAGATTTCCAGCATGGATTCCCCGCTGGTGAACGTGGGCCTGGCGGAGGCTCAAACCTCGGTGGCCGGAGAAATCGCCCTGCCGCTGGGCGAAGATCTGCCCAAAAAGGTGGAGATGGATGTCCGTTTTTACAGTCTGGACGGCAGGGAGGCGGCGGCGCAAGCCGAGTACAGAGACGGAGTTCTGGTGGCCCGTTTAGAGGAGGGCGAATACCAGATGGCCCTCAGCCGAAGCGACGACCCCTACCTTGCCGTGGTTAAACCGACTCAGGTTAGGGGTCAACAAAAAATCGAGGAAGGACTCACTGAATTGCCGCTTTCGGCCCGCTATAGGCTGGAGACGGCCCGGGCCAATCTAGAGCGGACGGAGAAGAAGATGGCCCGGCGCAAACCGCGCAATACTCTTGGAGGTGTGCTTCTGGGAACAGGCGTTCTGGGCTTGGGTGCGGTGGTTCTCAGTGCCCTTATGGGCGAAGAAGCCAGGGCGGCCTATGAGGGGGCATCTTCCACGGCGGGTTTAACCGCTGCACGGGGGGAATTGGAAATCTGGAACGGGGTGTTTATTGCCGGGGCCATCGCGGGGGGTGTTGGAACGGCCCTGGGCACGGGGCTTCTGGTTTTTGGTCCCAGTAAGAATGAACTCAGGGTTCAGCGCGATGAGTTCAGGGATAAGATAATTCTCTACGAGGATGAGTACCGGGGTCTTCTGTCCCAACAGCCGCTTTACGGGAGAACGAAATGAGTGTGAGGAAATGGGTGATTCCGGTGCTGATGGCCGCGGCGGGTTTGCTGGTCTCCTGTCCCGGGGATATTTTGAAGAATCTGGATAATCCCATGGATCCGAAGGCTTCCTCCTATCAGGGTTATCATACGGTGGAGGGTGCGGATGAGGTGGAGGCGCATACGCCGACCTATGGCGGAAGTCTTGTGTTACAGCGTTTCATTATCAGCGAGGCATTAGAGGCGGAAGCCTACCACCTGCAGATAGCCTCTTCTGCGGATTTTGGGAATGCGCTTTATGATGGGGACAGCCATACCGCCAACATCATGCTGGCCGATGCGCCGCTTTCTTTGAACACCGATTACTACTGGCGGGGCCGGGCAAAGCAAGGCGGCCAGTGGGGAAAGTGGACCGATGGGTGGAAATTCACCATGACCACCATTGGCGGCCTAAGCCCCGCCGATGGGAGTTTCACCACGGACACCACGCCGACGCTGAGTTGGGATGCGGTACCGGGTGCGGCAAGTTACGAGTTACGTATAGCCGACAGCGAGTCCGGTTTAACCAGTGCATCATCGGACATTGTAACAGGCACCACCCACACGCCGGCATCGGCCTTGACGGACGGGCAGACCTATTACTGGCAGGTGAGGGCAAAGGATGGGGCTGGACAGTTTGGGGCCTGGAGTGCGGTTCAAAGTCTGAATGTGGCGGCAGTTCCCCAGGGCTTTGTCTACGTAGTAGGCGGAACCTTCCAGATGGGCAGCACCAACAGCGATGCTGAATCGAATGAAAGCCCGGTGCACAGCGTAACGGTGAATTCGTTTTACATGGCCGAAACGGAGGTGACCTTTGATCAATACGATGCGTACTGTGCTGCTACTGGTGCTAATCAGCCTGACGATGGGGGCTTTGGTCGGGGGAACCGTCCGGTGATGAATGTGACTTGGTATGACGCAGTGAATTACTGTAATTGGCTGAGCGGGCAAGAGGGCTTAACCCCTGCCTATGAGGTAAACGGAACAGCCGTGAGCTGGAACCAGAGTGCCAATGGCTATCGATTGCCAACGGAGGCCGAGTGGGAATATGCGGCGCGGGGAGGGAGCCAGTCACAGGGATATAAGTATGCTGGGAGTAACGATGTGGATGAAGTGGGCTGGTATAAGGATAATTCCGGGAGTAAGCCCCAACCGGTGAAGGGCAAGAAGGCCAATGAACTGGGACTGTATGATATGAGCGGGAATGTATATGAGTGGTGCTGGGACTGGTATGATAATTATAGTTCTGGTTCTCAGACCAATCCCACAGGGCCATCCAGCGGGTCGAAGAGGGTGTCGCGCGGCGGGAGCTGGGGTAGCCACGGTGTCCGTCCCCCGCAGTCGGTGTATCGTGGCCGCCTTTCGCCCGGCGATAGCCGCGACAGCCTCGGCTTCCGCCCCGTTCGGAGGACCAATTAGCTTTTGGTTTTTTACCTTTCGCAGAAAAGTACCCGGTAGCATGAAGTTCGGAAAAAGCCCCGCAGGGGCAAAAAAGCGCCAACGGCGCAAAGGATGTCCCCATGCCGCAGGCAAATGCGGGACATTGCGGGCCGAGGGCCCGCTGATTTTAGGGCAGGAAGGGTAAAAAGAATGGTCAGTGCCTGATGGCATGAAGGAGGTCGGCAGGCATAAGCAGGCCCGCCGCCGAGAGGCGGAAAAAATTTTTTTGGATATTCGGGATAATGCTTACAGGATTAGCTCCTTTTAAGAAGAGGCGGAGAAATGCTGAATTACAGACTGTTCAGTGTGCCGGTTAACGCGCCCCAGGACGAAATGCGGGAGTTGAACAAATTTCTAAAGCGGCCACCGCATCATGCAGGTGGATAAAACTCTGGCAACAGATGGCGGATCCAGCTTCTATGTGTTCTGCATCGCTTACGATGAAAAAAATCCCCAGCATAGCGCGAACAGCAGGAATGCTGTGGATTATAAGGAAGTTTTGAACGATGAAGATTTTGCTGTGTTCAGTAAGCTGCGGGAGCTGCGGAAGGAATGCGCCGAGCAATTCGGCAGGCCCGTGTATGCTGTGTTTACCAATGAACAGTTGGCTAAAATGGTCACTGGAAAGGTCTATAAGCCTGAGGAAATGCGGAAAATCGACGGCATAGGAGAGTCCAAGATGGCTGATTATTCAAAGCGGTTCCTGGATTTTCTCCAGTCCGTATACAGCCTGGAACCATGAAGCGGGCGGGAAATCTCTATTTTTTAACCGCAGAGGACGCAGAAAGCGCAGAGTGTTCAAGGTAAATATTGACCAATTTTTTATGCTATATTTCTCTGCGCAGCTCCGCGTCCTCTGCGGTTTATCCCCAGAAAGAATTATATCAAAGAGGACTGGATTTTTTTGTACTATGGATAGGTACTATGGACTTCTCACGGAGGCACGGAGGTGGGGAACTCGGAATGCAGGGGAGGCTTGTTTCTGTTAGAGCTTTTTGAGCTCTTCTTCGCTTAGGCCGGTGGCCTTGATGATGATGTCAAGGGAGACTCCGGCGGCTTTGAAGTCTTTGACTGTTTGGGTTATGCCTTTCTCTATGCCTTTTTCCATGCCGTCGTTCCAGGATTCATCCAGACCGCTTAGATAATCCCTTCTCCATTTCTCTTTGGCTTCCAGCCTGTCAAGCATGGCTTGATCGGCGGTGAATGTGGTGTAGAGTTTATGGGCCTCCTGAATATACGGGTTGTCTCCCAATAGCACTCGCATCTCGTCCTCCTTTAAGTAACCTTCGTACTTGAAAAAATAGCACCATCGCTCAAAGTCGCTCCTAAAAGTCAAGTTGTCTTTGTTGGGAAAGGTCATCTTCGACAGCTCCATAAACATGATGCACAGATGATCCGTCAACACCAGCTCTGGATTATCCTTTTCCGTAATATGAAAGCAGGTGTAATACTCCTCCAACTGCGGAAAAATGGGTGTGCCAACCAGATTGATGCAAATAACCGGATTGAGCATGGTGTACACATCGGATTTCTTCAATTGGCTCTGGTAGTTCTTTGCCCAGTAGAGCAGACTGCGATTGGCAAAATACTCGCCGGTGGAAATTTGTATTTCTATGTCGATAATGCGTTTGTGACTGTCTCTTGCCTTGACATCCAGTATGGTTTCCTTGTCGTTGAAGTACTCTTTCAGGTTGTAGGGGTTAAGTATCTCGACGCTGATAACCGGACTTAATCCCTTTGGGGTTAAAAACGCATTGATGAAATTCGCCAGCAGGCTGGTGTTTTTCTCATCGCCCAGAAGGGCACGGGCAAACAAGTCAGACAGCGGATCGAACGGTCTGGTTGATTCCATGGATTTACATTACGGGAGTTTTGGTGTTTATGCAAGGGATATTTCTCACGGAGGACACGGGGGCACGGAGGTGGGGCTGTCAAATGCCGGGGAGGCTGCGGGGGGATTTTCCTGTTAGCGCTTTTGGATCTCCTCTTTGCTCAGGCCGGTGGCCTTGATGATGTCAAGGAAAACTCCGGCGGCCTTGAAGTCTTTGACTGTTTGCATTATGCCTTCAAATGCTGAAATAGGATCACTGTAGAAGGAATAATTGATGAAATTCTTTCGTGTTGTTCGTGTGGTTCGTTGTTTATAAAAAAAGACAGGAAGCAGATTGAAAGGACCGTTCTGGTTCTGGGACTTTTGGGCTAGGAGGATTTTTTACCGCGAAAGGCACGGAAATTTGGTGGTTTCCTTTCCAGGGTTCCTGATTAACCCGCCCCACCAGGGCAATCGTATCTCATTCTGTTCCCGATAAAATAAGAATAATGGTTCTGGGGGATCGAAATGAGTTTTTTTGGGATGTTTCTCACGGAGGCACGGAGGTGATGGCCCGAATGTCGAGGGGCTTTCGCAGGGGGCCTTGGGGAAGTTTGGAGAGGGGTGTTTCTCTCGGAGGTGGGGAAATATATAGAGATATCCCTGTTATGTGTAAGGGAAGTATTGAATAATCTCCGTGAACTCCGTGCCTCCGTGAGAGGTTTTCGGTGGTGGAGGAGTTGCCAATGCAGGGGGCGTTTGCTGGGGGAGATTTGTTTCTGTTAGAGCTTTTGGATCTCTTCTTCGCTTAGGCCGGTGGCCTTGATGATGATGTCAAAAGAAACTCCGGCGGCTTTTAAGCGCCTGGCTGTTTGGGTTATGCCTGCTTTTTTGCCTTCTTTTATTCCGTCATCCCAGGCCTTTTCCAGTTGAGGCCTCATCAGTTCTGTTACATCGGCAACAGGTACCATATTGTTCTCCTTGCCTTCGAAAATTGATAATCTCATTATAACGCCCTTAAGTAGCTTGTCAATAATCTGCTTGGGGAGACCGGACTCCTTGATTTCGATCTGGTCGGATAAGCGGTCGATATTCCGGCAGAATTCGGATAGAAACACGCCGTCAGGCCCCGATAATTGGATGATTTCAATGTTGATGATGTGAATTTTGTACATTCCATAGTTGCCGATGAAGTGGCCGGGACATGTCTCGATGAAATACTCTTTGTGTTCCCGGATGAATTTCCTCGGGGTTCTGGAGCAGATGAGTGTGATGGTTGTGTTGCTGTAGTTGGCTTTGGGGTTTTCTCTTAGGTAGAGGTTTGTGTATATGGAGAGGTCGTAAATGTCCTCTGTTCTTACGGCATCGCCGTATGATTTGTAGCTGACCAGGTTGAACGGAGCGAAGTAGTTGAAGATGTCGAATTCTACGCTGGCGGTGTTTTGTTTGATAAGGAGGACATCCAGCCTCTTGGGGCTTTTGAGCATTTCATGTTCCGTTTCAACCAGATATCCGCAAGAGCCAAAAAACTCCCTTTAACCCTCTGCGCTCTCTGCGTCCTCTGCGGTTAAAAAACCATGAGGGGGATATAAACCGCAGAGATCGCAGAGATACGCAGAGAAATATGGGATAGAAAGATTGGTGAGTAATTACCTTCATTTGATGAAATAGAGTTACGGTATAAGGAATAATTGATGAAATCCTTTTGTGATTCTTGTGTGGTTTGTGGTTCATAAAAAAGGTTGGAAGCAGATTGAGAGGATTCTTTACCACGAAAGGCACGAAAATTTGGTGGTTTCCTTTTCAGGGTCCCGATAAGATGAGAATAATGGTTCCGGGGGATCGAAATGAGTTTTTTTGGGTGTTTCTCACGGAGGCACGGAGGGCACGGAGGTGGGGAACTCGAAATGCAGGGGGAGATTTGTTTCTGTTAGAGCTTCTGGATCTTTTCTTCGCTCAGGCCGGTGGCCTTGATGATGATGTCAAGGGAGACTCCGGCGGCTTTTAAGCGCCTGGCTGTTTGGGTTTTTTCCTCATTTTTGCCTTCTTTTTTGCCCTCTTTTTTACCTTCTTTTATTCCGTCATCCCAGGCCTTCTCCAGTTGAGGCCTCATCAGTTCCGTTACATCGGCAACAGGTACCATATTGTCCTCCTTGCCCTCAAAGATAGATAGTCTCATTATAATGCCCTTAAGCAGTTTGTCAATAATCTGTTTAGGGAAACCGGACTCCTTGATTTCGGTCTGGTCGGATAAGCGGTCAATATTCCGACAGAATTCGGATAGAAATATGCCGTCAGGTCCCGATAGCCGGATGGCTTCAATGTTGATAATGTGTATTTTGTACATCCCATAGTTGCCGATGAAGTGGCCGGGACATGTCTCGATGAAATACTCTTTGTGTTCCCGGATGAATTTCCTCGGGGTTCTGGAGCAGATGAGTGTGATGGTTGTGTTGCTGTAGTTAGCTCTGGGGTTTTCTCTCAGGTAGAGGTTTGTGTATATGGAGAGGTCGTAAATGTCCTGTGTTCTTACGGCATCGCCGTATGATTTGTAGCTGAGCAGATTGTACGGCGCAAAATAGTTGAAGATGTCGAATTCTACGCTGGCGGTGTTTTGTTTGATAAGGAGGACATCCAGCCTCTTGGGACTTTTAAGCATTTCATGTTCCGTTTCAACCAGATATCCGCAAGAGCCGAAAAACTCCCTTGCCTGTCTCTTGAAGAAGGTGTCCAGGGAGATTTGAGCTTTTGGTACTGATTTGGGCAGGGGCATCATATTTAGAGTAGCATGATTTTTGAGAAGTGTTTAGGGCTGTGCATAGGGACACTGTGCAAGGAGTAATTTATGAAATCCTTTCGTGTGGTTCGTGGTTCACAAAAAGAGGCAGGAAGCAGATTGAAGGGACCTTCTGGTTCTGGGACTTTTGGGTTAGGAGGATTCTTTACCGCGAGAAACACGAAATTTTGGCGGTTTCCTTTTCAGGGGTACTGATTAAACCTCACCTTAAAAGTCAAACATGGCATGAATAAAGTTTGATGAGTAATTACCTTTAACCCTCTGCGCTCTCTGCGTCCTCTGCGGTTAAAAAATCATGAATGGGGATATAAACCGCAGAGATCGCAGAGATACGCAGAGAAATATAGTATAAAAAATTTGGTGAATAATTACCTTCATTTGATGAAATAGGGTTACTGTATAAGGAATAATTGATGAAATCTGTTCGTGCCTTTTGTGTGGTTCGTGGTTTCTAAAAAGAGGCAGTAAGCAGATTGAGAGGATTCTTTACCACGAAAGGCACGAGAATTTGGTGGTTTCTTTGATTCCGGGGGATCGAAATGAGTTTTTTGGGGTGTTTCTCACGGAGGCACGGAGGTGAGGCTGTCGGATGCAGAGGATTTTTTGTTAGAGCTTTTGGATCTCTTCTTTGCTTAGGCCGGTGGCCTTGATGATGATATCAAGGGAAACTCCGGCGGCCTTGAAGCGCCTGGCTGTTTGCGCTATGCCTTCCTTTTTGCCTTCCTTTTTGCCTTCTTCTATGCCGTCATCCCAAGCTTTTTCCAGTTGAGGCCTCATCAGTTCCGTTACATCGGCAACAGGTACCATATTGTTCTCCTTGCCCTCGAAAATTGATAATCTCATTATAATGCCCTTAAGCAGTTTGTCAATAATCTGTTTGGGGAAACCGGACTCCTTGATTTCGGTCTGGTCGGATAAGCGGTCGATATTCCGGCAGAATTCGGATAGAAACACTCCGTCAGGTCCCGATAATCGGATAGTTTCAATGTTGATGATGTGAATTTTGTACATCCCATAGTTGCCGATGAAGTGGCCAGGACATGTCTCGATGAAATACTCTTTGTGTTCCCGAATAAATTTCCTCGGGGTTCTGGAGCAGATGAGTGTGATGGTTGTGTTGCCGTAGTTGGCTCTGGGGTTTTCTCTAAGGTACAGGTTGGTATAGATGGAGAGGTCGTAAATGTCCTGTGTTCTTACGGCATCGCCGTATGATTTGTAGCTGACCAGATTGTATGGAGCGAAATAGTTGAAGATGTCGAATTCTACGCTGGCGGTGTTTTGTTTGGTAAGGAGGACATCCAGTCTCTTGGGGCTTTTGAGCATTTCATGTTCCGTTTCAACCAGGTATCCGCAAGAGCTAAAAAACTCCCTTGCCTGTCTCTTGAAGAAGGTGTCCAGGGAGATTTGGACTTTTGGTACTGATTTGGGCAGGGGTATCATGTATTAGAGTAGCATGTTTTTTGGGAAGTGTTTAGGGCTGTGCAAGGGTCACTGTATAAGGAATAACTGATGAAATCCTTTCGTGCTTTTCGTGTGGTTCGTGGTTTATAAAAAGATGCAGGAAGTAAATTGAAGGGAGCGTTCTGGTTCTGGGGCTTTTGGGTCAGGAGGATTCTTTACCGCGAGAAACACGAAAATTTGGCGGTTTCCTTTTCAGGGTTCCTGATTAAAACTCTCCTTAAAAGTCCAGAATGGCATGAATAAAGTTTGATGAGTAATTACCTTTAACCCTCTGCGCTCTCTGCGTCCTCTGCGGTTAAAAAACCATGAATGAGGATATAAACCGCAGAGATACGCAGAGAAATATGGGATAAAAATTGGTGAATAATTACCTTCATCTGATGAAATAGGGTTACTGTATAAGGAATAATTGATGAAATCTGTTCGTGCCTTTTGTGTGGTTCGTGGTTTATAAAAAGAGGCAGGAATCAGATTGACGGGACCGTTCTGGTTCTGGGACTTTTGGGTTAGGAAGATTTTTTTACCGCGAAAGACACGAAAATTTGGTGGTTTCCTTTTCAGGGTCCCGATAAGATGAGAATAATGGTTCCGGGGGATCGAAATGAGTTTTTTTGGTTTTTCCCACGGAGGGCACGAAGGTGGGGCTGTCGAATGCAGGGAGGCTGGGAAAGTGTTTTTGGAGGGATTTTTGAGGTTTTTCACGCCGGAAGGCACAGACATTCTTGATGAGATTTCCTTGTGGACACGGAAAGGAAATGCCTGTAGAATATAAAAATCCCTTAGAATCAGGAGATATTCCCCATGCCTTCAATCTCAATGTTTTACGGACTTATCGTTTACATGTATTTCAAGGACAATAAACAGCACAAGCTTCCACATATCCATGTCAAATATCAAAATGACGAAGTCATCGTGCAAATACCGGAAGGAACAGTGCTTGAGGGGAAAATCCCGACTTCCAGAATGAAACTGCTTCAGGCATGGATTGAATTACACAAAGAGGAATTGATCGCTGACTGGGCTCTTGCGGTTTCAGGTGAACAGCCATACAAAATAGAACCATTGAGGTGATACGGCGATGAACCCCAGAGTAAAACATGTGGAAACAATTCCCGGCTATAAGTTGAAGCTGCACTTCAGCAATGGTGAAAAAGGAATTTATGACTGCTCCCCTCTGCTTGATTTTGGCGTGTTCAGGGAGCTTAAAGATGTCAGCTATTTCCAGTGGGCCAGTGCGAAAGACGGCACGGTTGTCTGGCCGCATGAGCAGGATATCTGTCCCGACACATTGTATCTGGATTCAGTGAAAATAGAGGTGTGAGTTGTTTTTTGCGCGGATATTGTCATTGAAAACAAGGTGATTTTTGAAGGCGCCTCTAAAAAACACCCATTCCGTTTCTGACTTGATCTTTACCACTGCTGCTGCGTTGCTAAAATGCTCAAGCGCAGCTTAAGCTGCGCTTGAGCTTTTGTCGCCTTGTATCAGTGAAAAATCTCTGCGCCAGATTCCGAAAGCGGGTTTTTTTAGAGGCACCTTTATAGCTACCGGAAAAACAAGTGAAATACGGCGAATGCGGCAGAGCTTGAGGTTGGCTGTGAAGCCAATCTATTCAGCAGGCTATGGACGAAATCAACAACGGGGGATACAGGCCGGGAAAATCGTTGGCTTTTATTGTGGAAAGACCGATAAAGCGGGAAATTTTCGCCGCCGATTTTTGTGGCCTCAGTGTGTATCATCTCATCATCGCTAAAATTTACAAGTTGGTTTGATTATTAGTTTCGACACGTTAAAAGTCAAACATGGAATAATTACCTTGAATCCTCTGCGCTCTCTGCGTCCTCTGCGGTTAAAAAACCATGAATGGGGATATAAACCGCAGAGATCGCGGAGATACGCAGAGAAATATGGGATAAAAAGATTGGTGAATAATTACTTTCATCTGATGAAATAGGGTTACTGTATAAGGAGTAATTGATGAAATCCTTTCGTGCTTTTCGTGTGGTTCGCGGTTCATAAAAAGAGGTAGGAAGCAGATTGAGAGGATTCTTTACCACGAAAGGCACGAAAATTTGGTGGTTTTCTTTTCAGGGTTCCCGGTAAAATGAGAGTAATGGTTCTGGGAGATCGAAATGATTTTTTTGGTGTTTCTCACGGAGGCACGGAGGGCACGGAGGTGGGGAACTCAAAATACAGGGAGGCTTGCGGAGTTATGGGAGCTTGGGGGAGATTTGTTTCTGTTAGAGCTTCTGGATCTTTTCTTCGCTCAGGCCGGTGGCCTTAATGATGATGTCAAGGGAGACTCCGGCGGCTTTTAAGCGCCTGGCTGTTTGGGTTATGCCTGCTTTTTTGCCTTCTTTTATTCCGTCATCCCAGGCCTTTTCCAGTTGAGGCCTCATCAGTTCCGTTACATCGGCAACAGGTACCATATTGTCCTCCTTGCCCTCAAAGATTGATAATCTCATTATAATGCCCTTAAGCAGTTTGTCAATAATCTGCTTTGGGAAACCGGACTCCTTGATTTCAGCCTGCTCGGATAAGCGGTCGATATCCCGGCAGAATTCGGATAGAAACACGCCGTCAGGTCCCGATAATCGGATGGCTTCAATGTTGATGATGTGTATTTTGTACATCCCATAGTTGCCGATGAAATGGCCGGGACATGTCTCGATGAAATACTCTTTGTGTTCCCGGATGAATTTCCGCGGGGTTCTGGAGCATATGAGTGTGATGGTTGTGTTGCTGTAGTTAGCTCTGGGGTTTTCTCTCAGGTAGAGGTTTGTGTATATGGAGAGGTCGTAAATGTCCTGTGTTCTTACGGCATCGCCGTATGATTTGTAGCTGACCAAATTGTACGGAGTGAAGTAGTTGAAGATGTCGAATTCTACGCTGGCGGTGTTTTGTTTGATAAGGAGGACATCCAGTTTTTTCGGGTTTTTAAGCATTTCATGTTCCGTTTCAACCAGATATCCGCAGGAGCCGAAGAACTCCCTTTAACCCTCTGCGCTCTCTGCGTCCTCTGCGGTTAAAAAACCATGAGGGGGATATAAACCGCAGAGATCGCAGAGATACGCAGAGAAATATGGGGTAAAAGATTGGTGAATAATTACCTTCATCTGATGAAATAGGGTTACTGTATAAGGAATAATTGATGAAATCCTTTCGTGCCTTTTGTGTGGTTCGTGGTTTCTAAAAAGAGGCAGTAAGCAGATTGAGAGGATTATTTACCACGAAAGACACGAAAATTTGGTGGTTTCCTTGATTCCGAGGGATCGAAATGAGTTTTTTTGGGTGTTTCTCACGGAGGCACGGAGGTAGGGAACTCGAAATGCAGGGGGGGATTTGTTTCTGTTAGAGCTTCTGGATCTTTTCTTCGCTCAGGCCGGTGGCCTTGATGATGATGTCAAGGGAGACTCCGGCGGCTTTTAAGCGCCTGGCTGTTTGGGTTATGGCTTTTCTTTCGCCTTCTTTCTTGCCCTCTTTTTTGCCTTCTTTCTTGCCCTCTTTCCTGCCCTCTTCTATTCCATCACCCCAGGCTTTTTCCAGTTGAGGCCTCATCAGTTCCGTTACATCGGCAACAGGTACCATATTGTCCTCCTTGCCCTCAAAGATTGATAATCTCATTATAATGCCCTTAAGCAGTTTGTCAATAATCTGTTTGGGGAAACCGGACTCCTTGATTTCAGCCTGGCCGGATAAGCGGTCAATATTCCGACAGAATTCGGATAGAAATATGCCGTCAGGCCCCGATAATTGGATGGTTTCAATGTTGATGATGTGAATTTTGTACATTCCATAGTCGCCGATGAAGTGCCCAGGGCATGTCTCGATGAAATACTCTTTGTGTTCCCGGATGAATTTCCGCGGGGTTCTGGAGCAGATGAGTGTGATGGTTGTGTTGCCGTAGTTGGCTCTGGAGTTTTCTCTCAGGTAGAGGTTTGTGTATATGGAGAGGTCGTAAATGTCCTGTGTTCTTACGGCATCGCCGTATGATTTGTAGCTGACCAGATTGTACGGCGCAAAATAGTTGAAGATGTCGAATTCTACGCTGGCGGTGTTTTGTTTGATAAGGAGGACATCCAGCCTCTTGGGACTTTTAAGCATTTCATGTTCCGTTTCAACCAGATATCCGCAAGAGCCGAAAAACTCCCTTTAACCCTCTGCGCTCTCTGCGTCCTCTGCGGTTAAAAAATCATGAATGGGGATATAAACCGCAGAGATCGCAGAGATACGCAGAGAAATATAGTATAAAAAATTTGGTGAATAATTACCTTCATTTGATGAAATAGGGTTACTGTATAAGGAATAATTGATGAAATCTGTTCGTGCCTTTTGTGTGGTTCGTGGTTTCTAAAAAGAGGCAGTAAGCAGATTGAGAGGATTATTTACCGCGAAAGGTGCGAAAATTTGGTGGTTTCCTTGATTCCGAGGGATCGAAATGAGTTTTTTTGGGGTGTTTCTCACGGAGGCACGGAGGGCACGGAGGTGGGGAACTCGAAATGCAGGGGGAGATTTGTTTCTGTTAGAGCTTCTGGATCTTTTCTTCGCTCAGGCCGGTGGCCTTGATGATGATGTCAAGGGAGACTCCGGCGGCTTTTAAGCGCCTGGCTGTTTGGGTTATGCCTTCTTTTTTGCCTTCTTTTTTGCCCTTTTTTATTCCGTCATCCCAGGCCTTCTCCAGTTGAGGCCTCATCAGTTCCGTTACATCGGCAACAGGTACCATATTGTTCTCCTTGCCCTCGAAAATTGATAATCTCATTATAACGCCCTTAATCAGTTTGTCAATAATCTGCTTTGGGAAACCGGACTCCTTGATTTCGGTCTGGTCGGATAAGCGGTCGATATTCCGGCAGAATTCGGATAGAAACACGCCGTCAGGTCCCGATAATCGGATGGCTTCAATGTTGATGATGTGTATTTTGTACATCCCATAGTTGCCGATGAAGTGGCCGGGACATGTCTCGATGAAATACTCTTTGTGTTCCCGGATGAATTTCCGCGGGGTTCTGGAGCAGATGAGTGTGATGGTTGTGTTGCTGTAGTTAGCTCTGGGGTTTTCTCTCAGGTAGAGGTTTGTGTATATGGAGAGGTCGTAAATGTCCTGTGTTCTTACGGCATCGCCGTATGATTTGTAGCTGAGCAGATTGTACGGCGCAAAATAGTTGAAGATGTCGAATTCTACGCTGGCGGTGTTTTGTTTGATAAGGAGGACATCCAGCCTCTTGGGACTTTTAAGCATTTCATGTTCCGTTTCAACCAGGTATCCGCAAGAGCCGAAAAACTCCCTTGCCTGTCTCTTGAAGAAGGTATCCAGGGAGATTTGAGCTTTTGGTACTGATTTGGGCAGGGGCATCATATTTAGAGTAGCATGATTTTTGGGAAGTGTTTAGGGCTGTGCATAGGATCACTTTGCAAGGAGTAATTGATGAAATCCTTTCGTGCTTTTCGTGTGGTTCGTGGTTCATAAAAAGAGGCAGGAAGCAGATTGAGAGGATTCTTTACCACGAAAGGCACGAAAGACACGAAAATTTGGTGATTTTCTTTCCAGGGGTACTGATTAAACCTCTCCTTAAAAGTCCAGAATGGAATAAAAAGTTTGGTGAATAATTACCTTGAATCCTCTGCGTCCTCTGCGGTTAAAAAACCATGAGGGGGATATAAACCGCAGAAATCGCAGAGATACGCAGAGAAATATGGGATAAAAAATTGGTGAATAATTACTTTCATATGATGAAATAAGGTTACTGTACTTCATTAAACAGTGTAAAAAGAGTCCTGAAGAGCCACTGCTTTGTTGAGGAAAGGAAACGGCGTAAACAGCTTGTGCTGCAGAAGCTCGCAGATTACCATCCCGTGCAGGCTCCAAACGATGTGTGAACGGTTGATTTTAAATGCTGGTGGTATGCTAAAGACCGTCCCGCTGTGAGCCATTGACAGTCAGAGATGAGCTGTTTTATTCTGGAAGCGGTGATTTTGCCTTCCCCCCGCATAGAAGATGTTTAAATGACCTTTGAGAGGGTTTTTAAGCTGTATGGACTGCCCGGAGTCATCAAAAGTGATAATGGAAGTCCCTTTGCCAACGCTCGTTCAGTCCGAGGCCTCACACGCCTTTCTTACAGCTGTGGCGCAGGGAATTCAACACCGTCAGGCCTCATGAAAGGTCATGTCGGCAGTTGTGGCATGGACAAGCTAAAAAGGCATATTTGCCGTGTTTTACTCGGCTTAATCCATTCACTACTGCATATTTCTGATTTAAGATAACAGCATGACAGGCGCCGATAATTATAATATTCAGGACATTATGTCCCATTTTGATCTACTGGGTGATTTTACCGATGCCGCTCCCTATGGGAACGGACATATAAACGATACCTTCGCAGTGAACTACCTGCAGGCCGGAGTTGAGATTCGCTATATTCTGCAGCGTATAAACGGTTTCGTATTCAAGGAACCCGAGAAGCTGATGGAGAACGTAGGGCGGATATGTGATGAACTGCAGCGCCAGCTGAAGGCCGACGGCGTTCCTGATCCGTCGAGGCGCGCACTTACCAATGTCAATGAGTTGTCGGGCCTTCCGTATTATAAGGATCCGGACGGAAACGTCTGGCGCGTCTATCTGTTTATAGAAGGCGCCGTGGGGTTCGATATAATCGAAAATGAAGAGCAGGCTTATCAGGCCGCCGCCGCCTTCGGCGAGTTTCAGAAGCTCCTGACCAATATACCGGGTGGAAGACTGCATGAAACGATACCCGGATTCCATGATACGCCTAAGCGATTTGGAAGGTTCAGGGAGGTTCTTCTCCTGGACGCTGGGGGCCGGGCGGAGTCGGCAGGCTCCGAGATCGACTTCTTTCTGTCGTATGAATCACAAGTCGGCAGGCTTCTTGATCTGCATCGGCAGGGACTAATTCCGGAACGGGTAACTCATAACGATACGAAGCTGAACAATGTGTTGATTGATCTTAAAACCCATGAAGCGGTTTGCGTTATAGATCTCGATACCTCAATGCCGGGGCTCGCGCCCTATGATTTTGGTGACCTTGTCCGTACCTCGACTACTTCAACTGCCGAAGACGAGACAGATCTCTCGAAGATTGTATTCCTTCCCGAAATGTTCAAGGCTACAATTCGGGGATATCTCTCTACTGCGGGAGACTTTCTCACGAAGGCCGAACTTGATAACCTCGTGTTCGGCGGAATCCTGATGACTTATGAGGTCGGATTGAGATTTTTGACCGATTACCTCAAAGGCGATGTCTACTTCAAGACGGCCTACTCCGAACATAACCTTATCCGCTGCCGGACTCAAATGACTCTCGTGAAATTGATGGAAGAGAATCGTGATTCACTTGAGAAATATGCACTGGAGGAGTACAACCGACTGTCGTCATGATTCTCTCCAGCCCTCGCTCTTGAGCTTTATCGATGACGAGTACTCCGAGGGAGTAAATCCGGTAAAACGCTTGAACATCTTTGAGAAATACTGCTGGGATGAAAATCCCAGAATATCACAGATCTGAGTAAAATTATATTTCCCCTCGCGTATAAGCTGTTTAGCTTTTTCAAGCTTCACTCTTTTGTAATACTCCATGACGCTGTGGCCCGTTCTTTCCCGGAACACCTGATATAGATATGAACGACTGTATCCAATCGAGCCGCAGATGTCGTCGAGGTGAAATTCCGCGGACATATTATTTTCGAGGAAGTTGACAACCCTATTGAAGGCCCACTCTTTCGTTCGCTGGTTAATCGAACTCGAGATCTTGTCTCTCGTCGAAATATCGGTGCCGCGTCTTATCAGCCTTACCAGCATCTCCTCAAGATAGAGCAGAATCATATTCTCGCATCCGAACGGAGCCGCCTCCCGCCGCACAAGTCCCTGGCTCAGGGGATCGTCGAGCGGTGAGCTGAACGCGCGTCCGGCCTCATGGATAATCTGCGCAAGCAGGGTATGTTCCTGTTCGGCAATCCTCAGTATCTTTTCGGAAAACCAGGCGGCTGCGGGGCTCCGGCAGCTGTAGGATACCACAACGAGGTTGGGGGCGGTTTCGCCGTTTGCTCGCAGTCTGTGAAATTCTCCCGGCTGGTGAAATATCAGATCTCCCTTGAAGAGGGTGTGGTGTTTTTTATCGGTGAATACCTCGACTAAGCCGTTATCCACATAGAGCAGTTCCCAGAAATTATGGGCTTCGCCGGGGAAGTAGAAGTCCTTCGTATACTCGAAGTAGTGGATCGTATATATTTGATCGACTGCGATTTCCTTCTTCATCGTGGTTCCATAATATTTGGGATTCTCCCTCATTGATACAGAATAGTTCTAAAGTACCGTAAAAACAAGCAAAAAAAATAACCGTATAGACCAAAAGATAGGGATTCTATAACTCTAACCCATGCTATACTTTTTCAGTGAGCAGTTGTGCTCAAGGAACATTTATATAAGGAGTGTTTAATGAAAAGGATAGTCCTATTACTGATTATCGCGGCAGTATTAATTCCGTCGATGCCGTTATTCGCTAAAGGCGAGCAGGAAGCTGGCGAATCTGTTAATCTTGTATACTGGTCGATGTGGAACGAAACAGAACCGCAGGCCATGGTACTCAAAAAAGCAATCAAGGATTTCGAAGACAAGAACCCCGGCGTCAGAGTGGACGTGCAGTGGAACGGTCGTGAGATCAGAAAAACTCTGCAGCCTGCACTTGATGCAGGAACGAAGATCGATATCTGGGATGAGGATCTTGAGCGTATCGTCAAGACATGGCAGAGCTATGCAGTCAGCATGGATTCATACTACGACAACACATACCCGACTACCGGCGGGAAGGCTTTCAAAGATACGGTTATGGGTTCGCTCCAGGCGCTGCTGAAGAGTTTCTCCTCCGACGGAAGTCTCTATGCGGTTCCCTATCAGCCGATGGTTCTCGTAACATTTTACAACAAGGATCATTTCAGGAAGGCAGGCATCACAAAACCTCCGACTACCTGGGATGAGTTCCTCGACGTCTGTGAAAAACTGAAATCAGCCGGATTTATCCCGATGACCCTCGACGACGCCTACATGGAGCTTCCACTCGGCATGCACCTGAACAGAGTCTTCGGAAACTATCAGGATGTTGAGGCTCTCGCAAAAGACAAGACCGGCAAACTCTGGGACGACCCCCGGGTCCTTGAAGCTGCAAAGGCCTTTGAATCTCTTGCAAGCAGAGGTTATATCTCACCCCAGCTTGAATCGAACAAATGGCCTGCAGGTCAGCAGGAAGTTGCGACCGATCAGGTTTCAATGTATATGCTCAACGGCACCTGGCTTCCCAATGAAGTAAAGGGCACCACCGGCCCGGATTTTCCGTGGGGACAGTTTGCATGGCCGGTTGTTGATTCTGCAATCGGTTCGGACGCAGGTACCTACGGTGCACAGGGTTTTCAGATTAGCAAGGACTGTGCTAATCCCGATGCTGCATTTGCTCTTCTTGCCCACCTGACAACAGGAAACTGGGACAAGGAAATGGCTGCGAACACTCTGGGTGCTCCGATGGACACATCCATGCCGTGGCCGGAAGCAATTGCCGACTGTAAGGTTGTCTTCGAAGGACTCAAATCATGGGTACCCTGGAGCGGCGGTCTTGCTGCCGACACCGACGCCTTCCCCGTCATTAAGGCGGAATACACGGCTCTTCTTGCCGGAACGATTACTGCTGAAGAATTTGTTGAAAACATCAAAGCCAAGCTATAATATCTGACCAATCGGCCCTCCCTCATTGAGGGAGGGCTTTTTTCTTATTCCATTCATCAGGATTATTTTTATGAAACGAAATAGAACAATGATGATTACCTTCCTGACTCCGGCTCTTGTATGTTTTGCAATTGTCTTTCTGTATCCGATTACTCGTACTGTTTTCATGAGCTTTTTCTATGTTCAAACGGTAACGGACGGGTTGGGGAAGTGGGAATTTGTCGCTCTGAGCAATTACGCGAAACTTTTTGAAAGTCCCATGTTTATTCAGTCTCTGAAAAATATTTTTAGTATCTGGCTGTGGGGCGGAATCGGAGTATTCATCACGGCAGTTTTTTTCTCGGTGCTGCTGACATCCGGCTTCAAGGGAAAGTCGTTCTATCGGGCGGCGATCTATCTTCCAAACGTAGTTTCAGCAGTCGCAATGGCTACGATGTGGATACAGTATGCCTTTAACAGTAAATATGGCTTATTTCATTCGGTTTTTGAATTTCTAGGTATGGAAAAACTGGCGGCCTTCCCCTGGACGAGCCCCGAGAATCAGTTTGTCGCAATGACGATTGCATACTGTTTCGGTATGGTCGGTTATTTCGTACTGATATTCATGGCTGGTATCGAGAAGATTCCAACCGACTATTATGAAGCCGCAACGATCGAGGGTGCCAACATCTTTAAAAGTTTTACTCATATAACTATCCCGTTAATCCAGGGAGTAATGAGGACTGCAATCGTCATGTGGTCGGTCGGTTGTATCGCCTTCTTCATCTGGTCGATGATGTTCTCGCCGCTGGATCCGGACGTAGGCACCATTACTCCGATGGTTTACATGTATAATCTTGTATTCGGGCGGAATCTGACACCGACTGATCCGAGACTTCTTAACGCCGGCGCAGGTGCGGCCGTAGGCGTCCTGATGACTGTACTGACGATATTCGTATTCGGGATTGTAAACCTCGTCTTCAAAGATAAAAAGCTACAGTATTAGAGAATGGGTGAGTAAAATGGTTACCAGTAAATCGACACTTAATAAATACACTCTGAGAAAGATTCCCGGTTATATATTACTGAACCTCTGGGTTCTTTTTACTGCTGTTCTGATCGGCTGGATCGTTGTGGCCTCTTTATCATCGACCAGAGAAATCTTCACCAATACGCTGCTGGAATCCGGACTGCATTTTGAGAATTATGTCAATGCGTTTACTACTCATCATGTAGGTCAGTATCTGCTCAACAGTATAATCTATACGCTGACCGGAAGCGTCGGTATAATCGTCATAGCCGCTCCATGCGCCTATGTTCTGGCGAGGTATCCGTTTCGCGGCAATAAACTCATTCAGAATATGTTCGTCGGTTCGCTGGGCGTCCCGCAGATAATGATTATTCTCCCGCTGTTTTTTCTTGCGTCGATTACGAAGCTTACCAACTCGAGAACGCTGCTGATTTTTCTGTATATTGCAATGAATGTACCGTTTACGGTATTTTTCCTGATCAGTTTTTTTGCTACTCTCCCTACTTCCTTTGAAGAGGCGGCCGCTATAGACGGATGTTCGCCGATCAAAACTTTCTGGACTATCATGTTTCCGCTGGCGCAGCCCGGAATAATCACGGTCGGGATTTTCAATTTCATCGTGCTCTGGAACGAGTTTTTCATTGCGCTGATCTTCGCAAATACCTCTGAACTGAGACCGCTTGCCGTCGGTTTGTACACCATGGTTCAATCCATGCGGTATATCGGTGACTGGGCAGGGATGTTTGCGGCGGTCGTTATTGTTTTCGTTCCGACGTTCATTCTCTACCTCTTCCTGTCTCAGAAGATAATCGCAGGCGTGACCGGTGGGGCAATAAAAGAATAAGAATATGAAGGCATATATCGAGACTCTGAATATAACCGGCTCGCTGCCGGGCGGTGAAAATCCGCTCCCGGCATTGAGGAGCTTCGAAACCGAGAAACCGCTGTCTTATGACGACAGTTTTCTCAAAGAAGATAAGGTGCTCTTCGGAGCCGAAACAGGATTCAGGATTCTGCCCTACCGGATGCAGGATGTTTACGGTAGAGATCGAACGCAGCTTGAGCTGAAATCAATTATTCTTGAGAATGAACACCTTCAGGCGGTCTTCCTTCCGGAATACGGCGGACGTCTATCCTCGTTGACCGAGAAAGATTCCGGACGTGAACTGCTCTTTAAGAATCCGGTGTTCCAGCCCGCCAACCTCGCTCAGCGCGATGCCTGGTACTCCGGGGGTATCGAATGGAATATCGGGCGGTTCGGCCATACGGTCTTCACATGCTCACCTTTGTTTTTTGCTAAATTGATTGATGACGACGGCAATGAGTTTCTGCGCGCCTGGGAGTATGAGAGAGTCAACCGGACCTTCTTCTCTATGGATTTTCATTTGCCCGGCGGGGCGAAGCAGCTTGCCGTTCATGTTCGTATAATAAACGACAATCCTCATGAAGTTCCGATGTACTGGTGGACGAATACGGCCGTGCGTGAAGAGAAAAATGTCAGGATTCTGAGTTCAACAGAAGACGTCCTCTACATTAAACCTGAATCAAACCGGAAACAGAACAGTATACATGAGTTCGGCCGCGGTACAATGACCGATCTGGGTTCGCTGCCAGGGAAGGATCCGTCCTACCCCCAGCAGTTTGACTTCTCGTCGGAGTATTTCTTTCAGACTCAGCCTGACAAAGCCTGCCCCTGGGAGGCCGCAGCCTATGACGACGGCTTTACTTTTTTCGAAAAATCGACAGCGATGCTGCGATATCGAAAGATGTTCTGCTGGGGAATGCATAAGGGCGGCCGGCATTGGTGCGATTACCTCTCGGAGCCCGGAAAAGGCGACTACCTCGAAATACAGGCGGGGCTCGCGCCGTCGCAGGTTCACGGTCTCATGATGCCCGGCGCATCCGAATGGAGTTTCACCGAATTCTTCGGTGCCTTTGATGCCGATCCGGGCAGGGTGTCCGGAGATTGGGATGATTCGAGCAGATACATTGAGTCGGTAATCGACGGGCTTCTTCCCGACCGGGAACTTGAGCTGCTCGACGAAGGTTATCGGAAATATTCCGTGCGGACTCCTATAGAACTGCTGCATTCCGGCTCCGGCTGGGGCGCCCTTGAAGCCCGTCGTCGTGAGGCCGACGATGACGACAGGAAAATGCCGACAGGACTGCTGTTCGAAAATGAACAGATGGAATCGGAGCAGTCTCCCTGGTTGGGGCTGCTGAACGGTAAGCCGCTGACGGAGTTAACGTCGTGGATGACTGATCCGAACTGGGAGGCCCGTCTGCAGCAGGTGGCCGATTCGGATTCGGAGAACCCTCTGCCGCTGCTCCATCTCGGACTGCTTTATCATGAGGAGGGCAGGACCGACGACGCACTCAGGCTGTGGATCGATTCGCTGCGTCGTGAAGATACTGCGCTTGCACGACGGAATATAGCGATGCTGCAATACGGCCGCGGCAATACGGCAGAGGCCGTTGAATCGCTGCGGCGAGCGTTTGAACTCGAGCAGCCCGAACCTTCTGCGGCTCTGACCGTCGAACTCATCGGCATGCTGTGCAAAACCGGCGGACACGCCGGGGCCTGGGAACTGTTTGAAGACCTGCCTGATGAGACTAAGACGGATGAAAAAATCGCAGTCGCCGCAGCCGAGGCTGCCTCCGAACTCGGGAACGACGATTATCTTCATGATGTATTCGGCCGTCCGCTGGCCTACATAAAGGAAGGTGAGACGAAGTTAGTTGAATACTGGTACCGGATGCAGGCGCGGCGGATCGCTGCAGAGAAGGGGGTAGACGCTGGCGACGCCGAGTTTGAGGAGGCCCGTAAAAACTGTCCTCCGCCCGCAGCGATTGATTTCATGATGGTTTAGAACCCCAGACGTTCCGACGGTCGGTCCATCGGTAGGAGTATCTGCTCAGGATGTAAATACTGACGCCGGGTAGCCGGATATCTTCACGGTTCCGGCTGTGCTCGACCATTATGCTGCGGCTTATCGGCTTGAGGGCCTGATTCCAGATGCGTCTCGCTGCCGTTGGGGAGGATGGATCTGATGCCCTGTTCCACATGATACCCGAAAGAGCCCATAGAGATTTGTCCAGTACACTTCAACATCAATGATCTTCAATTCCTTCTCCATATATTCGGGAGTATTCTTCTGACAGTGCTATTTGCCCGGTCGAAGTTCACAGTCCAGCATATACCCCCTGTACGGGTCAAAGTTTCTGTGGTAGTATCTATCTTCATAGGGCTCACCTCCTGGGTAAATTGGATTTTCGATATTAATTCACTATATCACAGAAGATTGAGCCTTTGTTTTTTACTTTTTCATACGGATTCAGGATAGGTCATAAACATTCCCGTGGAAGATCTAAGTGGAAAAACAGTACCATTTAAGACTTGATGAAGCTGTTATGAATCAGGTCAAAATAACCGCCGCTTTACAGGATATGACCGTGAAGAAGTATACCTCTTATGTCTCCGAAGTCGCCGAAGCCACATCTGAATACGGGATTTGTGCTTTTCGTTTTATTGACCTTTTTGCGGGAATTGGGGGCTTGAGAATCGCTTTTGAAAGAGCAGGGGGGAAATGCGTATTTTCTTCTGAATACAATAAATTTTCCAAGGAGACCTATGCCGCCAATTTTCTGGAAATGCCGAAAGGTGATATTACCCAGATTCACGAAAAACTTATACCGGACCACGACCTTCTTGTCGCCGGTTTCCCCTGCCAACCCTTTTCCATCGCCGGAGTGTCAAAGAAAAAAAGTCTGGGTAAATCCCGCGGATTTCTTGATAAAACACAGGGAACACTGTTTTTTGATATAGTAAGAATTCTACGACATAAAAGACCGTTGGCTTTCCTGTTGGAGAATGTTAAAAATCTCACATCCCACGATAAGGGAAACACCTTTCAGATTATAAGCGAAACGCTTCACAATCTTGGTTATGAGATGTTTTATCAGGTTCTTGAGGTAAGTATTACACACCCCAGCACCGGGAGCGGATTTTTATCGCTGGGTTTGATAGAATGATATACGGAAATAACATCCCTTTCGTTTTTCCCGATATACCCCAAACGACTCCCAGGCTGAAAGATATTCTGGAAAAGAAAGTAGACCCCAAATATACATTGACTGATCATTTATGGGACTATCTACAAAGATACGCCAAAGAACATAAAAAGAAAGGGAACGGTTTTGGATTTGGTGTGGCCAATTTAAACGGGATCACGAGAACATTGAGCGCAAGATATTATAAAGATGGATCGGAGATACTCATTCCACAAAAAGATAAAAATCCCCGAAGACTGACACCGAGAGAATGCGCCCGATTGCAGGGATTTTCTGATGATTTTAAAATTGTAGTCTCCGACACGCAGGCGTATCGGCAGTTCGGCAATTCCGTTGTCGTACCGCTTGCATGTGAAGTTGCAGAGAAGATAGTCAACGTCATGGATATGGGAAATGCTCATACAGGGGTGGTTTCACTATGAAATCAAGCGCGGGAACTATTATTAAAAAGTGTATTTTGAACACGTTTATTGAATTCACAGAACAAAAAACGGCATGACCACCGTTCAGGATCAGCTCATCGAGAACCATCCTCTGTACTTGAGAGATTTCATCTGGCGGCATGATATAACACCATACAGGATTTTAATAGCTGAATTCATGCTCCACAGAACGAAAGCGGAACAGGTTGAACCGGTCTATAGAGAATTCCTGAAAACGTATCCTGATGTTGAAAGTCTTTCACAGGTTTCCATTAAAGATATCTCATCAGTGACACAAAATCTTGGTCTGCATTGGCGTGCTCAACACTTTCGGGATGCGGCTATATATATCAGAGATGAATGGGATGGCATTATTCCTGATGAAAGAAAAAAACTTCTAAAGATTCCCGGTGTCGGTGATTATGCAGCTGGAGCAATTTTGACGATCTGTTTTAAAAAACGTGAATATGTTATCGACAGTAATATTGCCCGTTTTATTAACCGTTATTTTGATTTGAACCTTTCCGGAGAGATAAGACGATTGAAAATTATCAGGGAACATGCTGTTGATCTTTTTAATTATAGAGACACAAGTGGGTTTTTATTTGCCCTGCTAGATTTTTGCGCTCTGATTTGCAAACCGATAAGTCCGATCTGTGCGAATTGTCCTGTGAAATCAGAGTGTCGCTTTAATATTTACAGGATTATGGATAACGATGCAGAATTGTATGCGGCGGAGAGGGGTAATATGACCTGAATCCGTATAAAGAAGGTGTACTGTGGAAATGATGCTTATGCCACTCTTTTACCTGTATTCTGGGAGCCTGGCGGAGAGGTATTTGATGGGCTGGGTATAGTCACCGTCCGTACCTTTTCTGTCCTGGATCTTCGTATTGTATCTTCAATTCATCGAGAAATTTTCTGTCAATTCATGCTTTCTTCTTTACCTGTGCTCTTCACATTCTTGAAGCGCAAATGAATAACCGGATACTGCCCCTATGCCCAGTTGCAAGGTTCGCATAATTTTGCATTATAGCGGAATGCTATGGGGAATGGGAGCAATAGCAGAAATCTGACAGATTTTATGCAAGACTGAGCAACAGCATAACGGGTTCCGGCTGACCCGGCCTGCAGATTGAAATGCAGGATGATTTCAATCTGCTCATATTTGATTTGTTTCCTGATAGCCGAATGGTGTGGATTATGCCTCACAATACAGAGACAAATCCTTCCCCCGGAAACCGATCCCCAGCACCAACAATTTCTTCGGATGCCATTTCTCCCTGACCCCGTCAAGGTATCCCTCCACAGCCTGGGCATAAGCAGCCCGGGCCAGCACTTCCAGGGAGGTATCAGCAGCAGTATTTCCCTGCTTGAACTCAAACACAAAAACCTCTTCGACCTGGGCAGGATTACTCCCCTTCCTGACCACCACAATGTCCGAGCGGCCTCTCCCGTACTCCCGGTTGCTGTCCACGGCATAAGCCGGACCAAGACAGGCCAGAAGCCCCAGTACCAGGCCATGGTAGAAGTTTTCCCGCCTGTCTTCCTCGTCCCGTGGGCTATCGTAATAGAAGGTTTGCACCATGAAGCTGCGGACGAAGACATCATCTGATCGTAGTAGTTATCCACATGGGCTGAATGCAGGGGGGTGTCATACTCGTCCAGAAGGATGTATGACGGTTTGCCATAGGTGCGGTGAAGCCAGGCAGGTGGTATGCTAAAGGCGTAATAGTTGGAATCATTGATCTTGATGAATCGCATTTTTTGGCTTATTTTGATTGTATTGAGTTGGGATTGATCGAAAGAGACACGTACTGTTTCAATCCGTTCAATCAGAAGAACTTGCCCCTCAAAAAGTGGGGGTTGATGCCATGTCTGTCATGAGCTTTGGAAACAGCTGGTTTTCGACAGAGTTTTCAAGAACTGTCAGGCCGCCCCTGAAACGCTGCTGATTCTGGAAGCATGTATCCCGGCTCATTGAACCAGGCAGCGTGAGAGACAGAAGAGTGGAAAGGATAACCCATCTCTGCTAATGGAGGAATCCAGGATTGAGATTGGGTTGGTTCATCTCTTTGTGTATCAGAGCACGGGGACGAAATCCCATTTTTTCAATACCAGAATAATAAAAAAATACAATATTGTCGGTTACATACAAACTCAATTCTGATATTATCATTAAAGATTGTATCTTGTAGCTTGCCATGAATTGCAAGCGGTAAAGGAAAAAAATGAAACCGACTGATACCAGTGATCCTGATTACTATCATAGAGTTGTGGATTGTCAGTGGGCATGTCCAGCCCATACACCCGTTCCTGCATACATCCGACTCATTGCCCAGGGCAAATACTCGGATGCATACATGCTTAACAGGGAATCAAATGTATTTCCGGGAATTCTTGGACGTGTTTGTGATCGGCCTTGTGAACCGGCATGCCGACGACGGAGAATTGAAGAGAAACCAGTGGCTATATGCCGACTGAAGAGAACCACGGCAGATTTCAGGGACGAGATTAAAGATCAGCTTCCAAAGGCTCCTGCAAAGAAGAATGGGAAGCGCATAGCACTCATCGGGGCAGGACCCGCATCAATGACTGTCGCCAATGACTTACTTCCTCTTGGCTATGAAGTTGTTATTTTTGAGAAGCTCAGCACGACCGGGGGATTGATGAGAACCAGCATTCCTGCCTTTCGGCTTCCTGCGAGCATAATCGATGAAGAAATCGGCATGATTCTTGATATGGGTGCCGACCTTCGGTTGAATACACCTGTGGACAGCCTTAAGAAACTGCTTGAAGAAGGGGATGATGATGGATTTTTTGATGCTGTCTTTGTCGGCAGTGGAGCCCCTCAGGGAAAGGAACTTGAAATTCCCGGTAGACATGAAACAGACCAGATCTACGTTGGTCTGAATTGGCTGGAATCTGTTGCTTTTGGACATGTGAACAGCATTGCTCCCCGAGTTGTGATTATCGGAGGGGGGAATACAGCCATGGACTGCTGCCGTACGGCAAAACGTATTGGCGGAGAGAATGTCAAGGTTGTAGCTCGAAAACCCTATAACATGCTCAAGGCTTCGGAGTGGGAACTGGAAGATGCCGAAGAAGAGGCCATCGACATTGTCACCAACTATTCTCCTGAACACTTCATTATTAAAGATGGTAAGCTAACTGGTGTCCTATTCGAGAATGTGGAATGGTATCGTGATGATTCAGGGAAACTGAAATCCCAGAAGATCAAGGATGTAACGATACCATGTGATGCTGTCATACTGGCTGTTGGTCAGGAAAACGCCTTCCCATTTATTGAGACAGATATCGGGATTGAATTTGATGACTGGAACTGTCCTGTCGTGAATAAAACCAACTACCAGTCAACACGTCCTGGAGTATTCTTTGGTGGAGATGCGGCGTTTGGTCCCTTGAATATTATATGGGCCGTTGCCCATGGCCACGAAGCAGCCATATCCATCCATAACTACTGCAACGGCATCTCCATTGACCAACGTCTTCCCAGAGGCATCAACCTCATCAGCCAGCGAATGGGTATTCACCAATGGAGTTACAGCAATACATGGGATGCGTCCAAACGTCGAAGAGTTCCACAGATGTCCCTTAAGGAACGGTTTCTTGACCTCAAACTTGAAGTTGAACACGGCTTCGACAAGGCTGAAGCAGCCAAAGAGGCGGAACGCTGCCTGAATTGTGACATGCAGACCGATTTCACCGCTTCACTTTGCATTGAATGCGATGCCTGTATTGATGTTTGTCCTGTAGACTGCCTCACCATCACTCATAACGGAGAAGAGACCGATCTTCGCTCCAGACTCACCGCCCCATCCATCAACCCTGAGCAGGCGCTGTTTATCTCCGAAGATTTGCCTCAAACTGGCCGGATAATGGTCAAGGATGAAGATGTCTGTATTCATTGTGGACTCTGCGCCGAACGCTGTCCAACAGGAGCCTGGGATATGAAAAAGTCAATTATAAGAATTCCACTTGCTGAGGATTACAATGGAAAATAATTTTATTAACGATTTCGTTCTCAAGATTGCCAATGTCAATGGTTCTGGATCGGCCAGCGCAAACAGCCTGATCTACAAATCCATATTCCGCTCCGGTGTCCCGGTGTCGGCAAAAAATATCTTTCCTTCCAACATACAGGGATTACCCACATGGTTTGAGGTAAGAGTGAATGCTGATGGTCACATTGCCCGGTCTCCCAGAGTGGATATACTCATCGCCATGAATCCACAAACAATGAAAGAGGATGTGGCCTCAGTTCGACCCAACGGATACTTCCTGTACGATTCCACCTGGCCGCTGAGAGAAGATTTGAAGCGTGAAGATCTACACTTCCTTCCTGTTCCATTTTCCAACCTGAACGTAGAAGCTTTCCCCGATGTAAAAGTCAGAATTCTAATGAAGAACATCACCTATGTGGGAGCAACTGCGGCCTTTCTCAACATTGAACTTTCTGTCCTCCAAACATTGATAGAAGAAACATACAATCGAAAACCAGAGCTGGCCGATGCCAATATGAAGGCAATAACAATGAGTCACAGTTACGTTACAGAGAATTTTGACTATCCATTGCCTGTTCGTGTAAAACAATTGGATAAAACCCGAGATTGTGTTCTGATGACCGGAAACGCCGCCACTGCCCTGGGCTGTATTTATGCCGGAGCAACCGTTGCCGCATGGTATCCCATTACTCCGGCCACCTCGGTTTCCAGCGTTTTTGGTCAATTAAGTGAACGCTTTCATCGGGATCCAGAGACAGGTCGCTTGAATGTTATCATTGTCCAGGCTGAAGATGAACTGGCCGCTGCCGGAATTGCAATTGGGGCCGGCTGGGCCGGGGCACGTTCATTTACGGCCACCAGTGGGGCTGGAATATCCTTGATGAACGAATTCATTGGATTTGCCTACTTTACTGAGATTCCGGTTGTATTCATTGATGTCCAGCGTGTAGGCCCATCCACAGGTCTGCCTACCCGGACCCAGCAGGGGGATATTCTATTCGCTGCCTATGCCTCTCACGGAGATACGAAGCACATCCTTCTTTTTCCATCCGATCCCGAAGAATGCTTCTACTTCAGCGTTGCCGCCTTCGATCTTGCAGAACACTTTCAAACACCTGTTATTGTTCTCTCCGACCTTGACATTGGTATGAATGAGTGGTTGATACCACGACTGCAATGGGATGACTCATATCGTCCTGACCGTGGGAAAGTGCTCACGGCTGAACAACTCGAGAAAATGGAAAAGTTTTATCGCTATCTGGATACCGATGGAGATGAGATCGCTGCTCGCACCCTCCCTGGTGTTCATCCTAAAGGAGCCTATTTCCTCAGGGGATCCGGGCACAACAAGTACGGACAATACACTGAGAAATCTGAAGAATATATTGAAGTTGTTGATAGACTCCTTCGAAAGGTTGAGTCTTCTGCCGACCAGGTTCCAGGTCCTGTGATAGAGAGTCAAAAAGGAAGCAAGTTTGGAGTCATTACTGTCGGCGGCTGCAATCTTGCCGTAAGAGAGGCTCTTAAACGGCTTGCTGACGAAAACATACATTTTGACTTCATGCGTATCCGGGCCTTTCCGTTTTCAAAACAGATTGAAGCCTTCATCACAGCTCATGAACGCTGTTTTGTCGTTGAACAGAATCGTGATGCTCAGCTCAGGAGTCTTTTGATTCTGGAAAGTGCTGCAACTAAATCTCAGTTGATTTCAATCCTGGAGTACGGCGGTATGCCGATAGATGCTGATGCTGTTACAAAGAAACTGAGGGAAGCATATAAAAAAGAGGAGATTCAACAATGAGCTACGGTCAAAAACCAGAAGTAAGCCATCCTTCAATATCTCTGAATGAAGTGGGTTTAACTCGACGAGATTACGAGGGTGCCCTTTCCACTCTCTGTGCCGGATGCGGCCATGATTCGATTACAGCTGCTATAATTCAGGCCACCTGGGAACTCTCCCTGCCGCCTCATCGAATTGCCAAACTCAGCGGTATTGGCTGTTCGTCGAAAACACCCACATACTTTGTTTCAGAAGCTCATGGTATTAACTCCGTCCATGGTAGAATGGCGGCTGTGGCCACCGGAGCATCAGCGGCCAACCGTGATCTATGGCTGATTGGAGTCTCCGGGGATGGGGACTCCCTTTCCATCGGCCTTGGTCAGTTTGCCCATACTGCCCGTAGAAACGTAAATATGCTGTATGTTCTGGAGAATAACGGCGTTTATGGCTTAACCAAGGGACAGTTTTCTGCCTCTGCCGATGTTGGTTCCAAGCTGAAGAAGGGGGAACTAAATCCTTTCGGACCCATCGATCCCGCCCAGCTTGCCATCAGCATCGGGGCATCCTTTGTCGCCCGTTCATTCTCAGGCGACAAAGCCCAGCTTGTTCCGCTCATCAAGGCAGGCCTCACTCACCGCGGTTTCGCTGTCATCGACATTATTTCTCCCTGTGTCACTTTTAACGACCATGAAAGCTCTACGAAAAGTTATATACATACCCGGGAGAACATAACTGAGGCGGTTCACATAGATTTTATTGAGGACTCTGAAGAAATAACAACAAGCTATGATAAAGGCACGAAGACAAAACTGACCTTACATGATGGTTCCAATATAATCCTCGACAAAGTTGCCGAAAACTATGATCCTACTGATTCCCTGGAAGCACTTGCATACATTCGCCGATGTGCGATGAAAGGACGGGTTGCAACAGGATTGCTCTATATCAATAAAGATGCCGAGGACATGCATGACCATGCGTCAACATGTGATAATCCCCTGGTTAATCAGTCATTTGAACTACTCAATCCAGGCAATGAGGCATTGCAAAAACTTCAGAACTCCCTGTGCTGAGATGTTAGCCTTTGGAGCTGGCAATATATACCATTGATGACTCTGACCCGGATGTGAGGGAGCAATGCTGAAACAACTTCTATACTGAGTCTCTGTCGGCCATTTCAGGGATCCCCTGGAGGCTCGTACCACAGTAGAAGGATCCTGTCTGTGGATTTTCTTGTGAGTTAATAACCCAGTGTCAGAAAGCCTGTAAAACCCCCTTCAACCCATCCCGGGAGTCCACTCTCATCCTAAACCTTCACATATCCTCCTGAGATTGGCAAACCCGGTCTCATAGATGAACTCGGACTCACTTCTGGCAAAATGGCATGGTCGAACTCCTTTATAAATTGTTTTCTTACTATGTTATAACGAGCCTGACAGGAGTTTTTGCTGCATTAACAAGCTTTCTGACACTGGGAATGATCTACAATGGCATGCATCCATGCTTACGTGTTGGCATCATGTCACTTTTCTCTGCTAGAATCTCCAGAGCCCTGATAATCCTGGGGCGAGTTTCCTCGGGAATTATCACATGGTCAATATAACCCCGTTCTGCTGCCCTGTAGGGATTGAAGAAGTAACTCTCATACTCCTTCTCTTTCATGGCAATGAATTTCTCCGGATCAGGGTTTTTGGCGGCTTCTTTCTTGTATATTATTTCTGCTGCACCGTGGGCACCCATAACCGCAATCTCGGCAGTCGGCCATGCATAAACAACATCTCCCCGAAGATGCCGGGAGCTCATAATGATGTAGGCCCCACCGTATGCTTTGCGTAGAATAATTGTTATCTTGGGTACTGTAGCCTCTGCGTAGGCATAGAGCATCTTAGCACCATGACGGATAATTCCTCCATGTTCCTGAAGAGTTCCCGGCATGAATCCCGGTACATCCACGAAAGTAATGACAGGAATATTGAAGGCATCACAGAACCGGATGAAACGGGCAGCCTTTGAAGAAGCATCAATGTCCAGCACTCCTGCCTTAATCATCGGTTGATTGGCTACAACTCCTGTTGAATGCCCATTCATCCTGCAGAATCCAATAACTATGTTGGCAGCATATTCTTTGGCAATTTCAAGAAAAACATTGGAGTCTGCAATCTCCTTGATGATTTCCCTTACATCGTAGGGTTTATGACTATCTTCAGGAATAATGGAACCTATACGGTTGCTGATTCTGCTTTTTTTGTCCGAAGGAGGGCTGTAGGGCGCCTTTTGTCTGTTATTAGAAGGAAGATATGATAGTATACGGCGGATAGTGAAAAGGACAGATTTTTCATCATCTGCAATAAAATGTGCTACCCCACTCCTGGTACCATGAACCACGGAACCTCCAAGTTGCTCCGCACTGACATCTTCATAGATGACTTTTTTGACCACTTTGGGACCGGTGACAAACATATAACTGTTGTTTTTACTCATCACCACGAAATCCTGAATAGCTGGAGAGTAGACGGCACCGCCAGCACAGGGACCAAGAATTGCTGCGATCTGAGGGATAACCCCGGAACACAGGACATTCCTCTGAAAAACCTCACCATAACCAGCCAGAGCATCAATGCCGTCCTGAACTCTGGCTCCTCCAGAATCATTGAGACCAATGACAGGAACACCGGCTTTCATGGCCATATCCATCACCTTGCAGATTTTGTCGGCATGAGTGCGCGAGAGCGTTCCTCCATTAATTGTGGCATCCTGAGCGTAAAGATAAACTGGACGTCCATCAATTCTGGCACAGCCGACAACCACCCCATCTCCATACCATGCTATGCTGTTATCATCAAAACCGTGACTACGGTGGAGCCGAAGCATGTCGAATTCCTCAAAACTGTCTTCATCCACCAATGCCATGATGCGTTCACGAACGGAAAGCTTTCCCTTTTCATGCTGTGCCTTTATTTTTTGTTCACCACTACCTGCCATGGCCTCGGCAAGCTTTGATAGCAGTACGGCTGTTTTTTGATTCTCA
Source organism: Spirochaetaceae bacterium (assembly GCA_965224705.1). Lineage (GTDB taxonomy): Bacteria > Spirochaetota > Spirochaetia > DSM-2461 > DSM-2461 > UBA2779. Next base: position 252,012 of record OZ245056.1, read on the forward strand.
GTTTTTTTCGACATTTAGCGGTTCCATTTCTAATATTACGACTTCAACTCCAATGCACCTCAAGAACCTCTCTGCTGAACAAATCCTCATATTGGTTCCGTACCGGGATGGGAAGGGATATCCATGAAGTATTCATCAGATTCTCTTGAAAGTGACATTTTCTCTGGCACTGTTCCTGGTACTGGGTGCAGCCGGAATTTCTTCGGTTATTCTGTTTTGCACAGGCGATGACCGCCTGACTCCTGCCCTGGAGCCTGTCGGACTTACGCCTCAAAGTCTTAAAGTCCGACAGACTTTTTGTTCGCTGCGTTCCAGAGGAGCCAAGTATCACTATATCGGGAATACAACCTCTCAGGATCTGAATAATATCAACTATTGTAATAAGTGCTCAGAATATTTTCAAGGGCGAAAAAGTTCCGAAAACACTGGAACTGCCTTTGATAATCCCATTCTGATTCTGCAATAATTCTTGTTGATGCGATGCCTGATACGTGTGCATGAAGAAATCCAGGGCCTGGATACAACTGACACCGTCCCTAAAATACCCGGTCCTTTCGAAGCAATGGTAGTACGAACAGACTGGATATAAGTGCCATGCTGCCAGAGATAAAACCTATCTGCTGGAATGTGAATTTTTGGAGAATCGCAAACCCGATGAAAGGGGCAAGTACACCACGTATACCGGAAAGAAGGGCATGGGCAGATTGATAGATCCGGACTTCGCCAGCCCCAACAATTCGGGTCACCCAGAGCTGCCAGATAAACAGTGATCCGGAGAGTCCTATCCCTATAAGCATTGCGGATATGATGATAACAGGCAAAGACCTGGTGAGGAAACACAGTGGTACACCAACGGCAAAGATCAAATTAATATAAATCCTCATCGCCGGGAAACTCAATCTATGGTAAAGAGTGGCTGAAAATCGATTAAAGATGAGTTGAAATCCTGATGGAATGACGACCAGTATCAATGTTGCCATGAAAGGAGAGATACCCAGACCCCTTCCCGGTTCAGCAAGATAGACAGCCCTCAGCGGTATGGTGCATAAATTGGCGAAACCTATAAACATCCAGCAGAATTGAACATAGACAAACCGGAGATCTCTAAACGGCAGGGTCATGGCATGCAGCCAGGATTCAGATCTGGGCGACGGCTTTGTCCCCGGGAGCCTGGCCAGAAGAAAAGCACTGACTATGAGTACACTGATGGCGGCCAGATTGATCCACCTCCACCAGAAAAGATTAAGATCCAGAATGTACCCGCATCCAAGACCAGAAAACAGAGTAACAATGAGATTCAATCCCGAACCATGAGAAATCCTGCGGGCACGTTTCTTATGGTGGTAAAACTCACCGTAGAGGTCCGTAAAGAAAGGCTGCCTCAGGTGAAAGGCCGCTGAACATAGAGTGACTGCAATTGTATAGGTCATACCATTCTGGACAATGGTCCCGACAGCTAAAGACACAGCGGCAGTTATAGTCAGCAGAAAAAGTATTCGGGATCGAGGTATATGAGTGCGATTGAGAAGTCCAATAAGGGGTGAGGACAATAGAAACCCAATGAACTTTGATGAAGCGATGAGACCTTTCCAAAAATCTCCAACAGAAAAGTACCGTATTGCTATAATGATGAAAACGGAATCAATGAGAGTTATAATAATACCATCGGTACTCTGCCTTATTGTGTCTATAAGCCATGTGCGCTTTTCGTCAGTCATTAATGAACTCATGAGGCATAGTCTGTGAATCAACCGATATCTGCAAGAGTACAGAAGACTGAGCTGTTGCAGGCAGATTCACTACGCTGTCAGCGGCTATGGACAACTTTCAGCCAATATTCTTTTCCATCTGATTCAAAGATCCGCCCACAAAAACCTTACTGTATCCCATCATACGCAGTAGGCGAGCTCCTTTCCTGGCACGACTGCCCGTAGAACAGTAAAGGATGAGGGGTTTGGATTTGTTGCCAAGCCGCTTGCCGCTTTTTGTAATTTTTTCAACAGGAATGCTCATAGCTCCAGGAAAATGCTTGGCCCTGTACTCATCACTTGATCTGACATCAATGATATCAGCAGAGCGTATCAGTTCACGGAGACGTTTTTCATGACGACCGGATGTGAGCATTCGGCCATATCCATACACTGTGAGTCCCACCAAAACTATGGCACCAATGATTGTACTTCTATCCATAGGGTCTCCTCTGGGGCATTTTAATTGATTTCCAAGTCAATGCCAATGGAGAAATCAATGCCTGCTCCAATTTGGTGAATTGTACCGTTAACTGTTCGCGATAAGAGGGGAAAAAGCCCCATGAAACTCATGTTACTACTCAAGAATCAAATGGGTCAGCATTGAAGTTTCTCCATCGCTTTCTAAAAGTCTCAAGATCATTCCGAAGCCAGATACTTCTCACACCACCAGAAGAGATGAAAATACCCTTTTCCTTGCAATAATCTCCTGGGAATTTACTCCAGAGTCAGTGTCGGATTAAACATCCTTCAGAAAATCAGGATCAGCAATATCCTCGCTGGTAAAATCATCGAAATCCACATCCGAAATGCTTGCTAATTCATCAACAGGAATTCTATCTGAATTCCCTGAAGCATTTGGTGCGGCTGCACCTGCTGGTGCAGGGGGAGGATTTGTTCTTATCGGGTTGTTTTTGAATGGTTTAGTTTTTTTTTTGGCCGCACCTCTTGTGGCTTCATTTCCCGGCAGGTTGCCAGCGGTGCTGAATGCCTGAGGTTTGCGATTGCTTTCATTCCATTTTCGGACATAGATACCAGTGAGGAAGAGGTCAAAAAAGTGACCCAATCCAAGAAGTCCTCCGGTAAGCAGCCAGATGAGCCCACTCACCCGTCGGCCAAGGTAAAAGCGGTGTATCCCCAGAAGCCCCCAATGCAGGAAGCAGGCATATGCCGTAACATAGCTTTTTCGTCCTTCGCCGGATACTGCAATCGCTACAACCACGGGAAGAAGTATACCTGTGGGTATACTCAACATAATCCACGCAGCAAGAAGACTCCAAAACCGCTGACGTGTCCAGTTGAATGCGGATACCAGGCCTTCCCCTTTGATAATACCATACAACTGAGTGAAGTCATGAAACCTCCCGGTAACAAATCCTTTCACATCACTGAAACCAATCAATACGAATTTGATTTTTGGTGCTTTTCCTCCCAATTCTTTGTAGAGTTTGTTGAAAAACCGCCTGTTAACTTTTGTTTCAGAGTCAAAATGCTTCCTGGCCAGAGCAATACCTGTATCATGGGGGTATTGTTTTACCAGAAGATAATGAGCTGCTGCATACAGTGCTGATACGAGTTCCGGATCATCAATCATTGTCTGATATTGAAAACTTTTCGCCGCACGAAACATTACCACTCCATCAGCACAGCCCTGAGTCAAAGCTCGCTGGTAAAATGCCCAGGCAGCATTGTAATCCTGCTTCCAGAAGTAGTCATTCGCGCAGAGCGCATCCTTTTCCCATGCCTCTTCTGAAAAAACACCGGGAACTGCGCAAAAGAACAGGATTAATAACAGAATACAACGTTTTCGCTTACTTTCCATAATAGTATTATTACCAGTATACTCTTATCCTACACTTTTGTATTCGTCTGCACAAGGTAATAACTTAACCTGGAGATTTTTATGATCAGAATACTATCCAAAGGCACGCTTGCATCAATAAAGACCTCCCAGAACCATGTTTCTACACAGATTCGATTTGGGGGAGGAATCAAACAGTGTGATTTTTTTGCTGGAGTAGTGGAAATCCAGACTAAATGGGATGATACACAGTTGACAGCCGAACTGATCTCTTCAGAGAGCATCTTCGTAGAATCCTTTACACTGTCCTTCAAGTATAAATCGCCAAAAACATCTTCTGATACATCTATCTGGTCAGAATCATTCAGCGATGATGTGCTGTCAGAGAGAGTCAATGGGATCCCCGGAGTTGAAACCAGTCGAAGAAATCGCCATGGTGCCTGGGCAATGTGGATCGGCGAAGCACCGGATGCAGAGGGAATGCTTCTGAGCCAGGATTCACCGGCCTATAATCATCCGTTAAGTTTTGAGTGTAAACCTCTTCGTCATCGCATCAATGTTACATGGTCGATAAACAGTCAACTCTCCAGGAAGCAGAAAATCCTGCTGTCCAGAGTTGTTGTCAGTCAGGGCAGGAGAATTCAGACTGTTGATTACTGGCAGAAACAATGGCTGATGACCAGAGGTGAAAAAAAAAACAATGTCCGTTTGACAAAGGGATGGATAGGGGAGAGCAGTATTTCCTCTCCTGACGATATTCTGGAAAGCTTGAAATTCTTAAAAAAAGAAAAAATCAAACTGGACTGGTTTGCCATTGATTCTGGTTTTGCAGGAAATTCTGATGACTGGATGAAACCAACCGATCAATACCAGAAAAAAATGAATACGACTGCCCGTTATATCAGTGATGCACAGCTTGTTCCAGGAATTCGTTTCTCCCCATTCCTGGTATCCCGGAATTCGAAAATTGCAGAGGAACACAAGGGCTGGCTGGTACACACTGAAAAAGGGTCGCCTGTCATAAAAAAGAACTGTATGGGTAATAAAGCATGCTGCATTTTGGACGCAACAAATCCCAAAGTCAAAGATCATATTTTGAACACACTCACTGTAATGAAGAATCAATGGGGATTTCATGCTTTCGTGCTTGACAACATCACTGACCTGGCTATTCCCGGTAAGCGAACAAATAATACTCTCAGCCCTGGAAGACTTATTTCGGGAATAGTAAAACTCATAAGGAAAACTGTTGGGAATAACGTTCTTCTGGTTGGCATGAAATCTCCACTACTTTCTGCCACAGGTATGTGGGATATTCAAACCATTGCCAATGAGATAAAACTGTCTCTTCCCGAAAAAGCCCTGATCAATATCGCTTCATCAATGATCCACCGAGCAAGATGGAATAAAGGTGCATGGCTCAATGCATCGGGGCCGATTTCCATTGAACTGTTCGGCAGCACTGACCGCTGCTCCATAAATATGTTGAGGGATGCCATACCTTTATCCGCCGGATCTGTGCTTCTCAGTGGAGATCCCAGGGCCCTGGATAAGAGCGCCAGCAGCAATATTAAAAGTTTTATGACAATGTTTGAAGAATGCCAAAATGGAAATATCATGATCGGGAACCAGTCAGGAGGAGGGAGAAAAAAGGTACTGGTTGTGAGAAATAACCGTGGTTGGCTTGCTCTGTTCAATTTTTCTCCTGATAGAACCACTGTCTGCCTGAGCCGTAATACACTCCGGAAAGAACTCGGTATCATTTCTCCACTCTCCGCTGAGGACAGAACACTTCTTGACAGTCAGGAAATTCATCTTGCCTTACCTCCCTGGGGACACCGATTGTTGAAGGGATGAGATTTTCCGGTCTTGATGAAGCGGCTCTTGGGCCGCGTCTTGGACCATTCTGTGCAGGACAGATTGAGTTTACTGGAGAGAAGGATTGTTCCCTGTTAACGGATCTCTACAATTCCCTGAAAGACTCCATTGTTTCCGAAAATGATGGCAGTTGCAGGATTGTAGTCAACGATAGTAAAAAGATGTACAACCGAGGACGGGGAATTCGGAACCTGGAGCATGGTGTTGGTGTATTTCTTGAACTGGCCGGGATTGACTTTCCAAAGAATCTTCATGACCTGGTTTCCACTCTCTGTCCCCCTGAAGATTGTAAGAAGATGAGCAGCAGTCCATGGTTTGAGGATTGCAGTCACCTGTTCCTTCCTCTGTCAAATATCGATGCAGGCCAGATCAAACGGGATTCAATGATGGTTGAGCAGAATATGAAGTCTGTGAATATCAGATTTCTGCGGCCCAGGCTTCGCTTTGTTACGGCAAAATCCTTCAATGAACTCATCGTGTCGCATCAGGGGAAATCTCATGCTGTGCGTTCAGTCCTCCACCGTCTCCTTTCCCATGATGCGAATCTCCATGACCCAGCACCAGGCCGGTTAACCATAGACAGACAGGGTGGCCGCCGGTATTACAGGGATTGGTTAACTGATCTTTTCACGAGTACACCAATAAGGGCTATCGAAGAAGGTTCCATACGATCATCTTACACGGTAGGAAACCTGCACATTGATTTTCTTGTCTCTGCCGACAGTAAACGGTTGGAAACGGCCATAGCCTCCATATTCGCCAAGTATCTAAGAGAGGCTGCCATGTTCATCTTTAACCACTGGTGGAGTGAAAGAGTTATTGGTATCCGTCCCACAGCCGGTTATCCGCAGGATGCAGATCGATTCATTCAAAATCTTGAAGAAGCTGGTCAATTACCCAGGAACAAGGACTTACTCATCCGCCGATTGTGATAATAGAGCTTTTTCTCTCAACTGAATACCCGGTGTCAGAAAGCTTGTTATACCCTGGGAGTCTGTCGGGTTTTAAGGATCGAGGCGATTTTGAAGATTTCTTCCTGATGCAAGACAACCAGCTCATGCAATGGGGTCATACTCGTTCCAGTCTCACCGCACCTGTCTTGTAGGAGGGTTCCCGGGAAAATTCGTCAAAGTCGTCGGCAACAAGATTGTTTGTTCCCAAAAAATGCATGGGGCTAAAAATATAGCCCTTGCTGACGGTATCGGTGATTTTCACTCTGGCCAGGTGTTCTCCCTGTCTTGATACAACGCGGACTTCCATATCGTCCGTCAGATCGTAGAGACCGGCATCATGAGCATTGACTTCAATATAGGATCTGTCTGGATAAACTTCTCTGAGTCGTTTTGATCGTCCGGTCCGGGTCATCGTTTGGAATTGTACCTGGGAACCGCGACCGGTCAGCAAGTAGAGTGGATACTCATTATCCGGTTCCTGCTTTGGCCTGGTCCATTCAGCAAACAGGAATTTCGCTTTGCCATCGGCTGTGTAGAACTTGCCGTCTTCAAAAAGACGCCGCTGGTTCTGACCCAGTGGGGTTCCTTTGGGAAATGGCCATTGGATACCGTCATGTTCCATCAGAAATTGCCGGTTTTCGATGCCGCTGATATCGCAGGGCATTCCGACACTCATCGTTTTAATCAAGTCAAAAGCGTTTTCCGGTGTTTTCCATTTTGCCAGAACGGACGAATCGACACCCCAGTGTTCCGCGATTTTCTGAAAGATCTGATAATCGGCAAGTGCCAAACCGGGGGCTTTTTTGACTGCGGGACTATAGCCCAGCCTCCGCTCTGAATTGATTAGAAAGCCTTCTTTTTCCCCTATACCGGCTGCCGGAAGAAATATATCGGCCCTTTTCGCTGTCACTGTATCAGGATAGAGATCCTGTACAACGAACAAGTCCAGTTTGGAAATCAAACTGTTGATTCTGTTGGAATTGATCCATGAATGCAATGGGTTCGTACAAACAATCCACAATGCCTTGACTTCCCCACTTTCAACCCGGTCGATAATCCTGTCATAAGGTTTTGATGGGGAATCGGGGATCATATCATCACTTATACCAAGAATTGCGGATACCTGCTTTCGGTGCTCAGGATTGGCATAGTCTCTTCCCCCATAGAGGCAGGTGGTGTTGCTGTACAGCCGCGATCCCATGGCGTTCGTTTGTCCTGTAAGTGAATTCGGACCCGTCCCCGCCCTGCCGATATTGCCGGTCATCATTGTCAGGTTGATAATTGCCTGTATGGTTCTGGTACCTTGATGGCTTTGATTGACCCCCAGACACCACCAGAAACTGATCTTTTTGCGGGTTTCAAATATTTTTACCAGGCGGTCAAAACTTTCAATATCTATTCCGGTTTTTTCTTCAATGTCCTGTCGTTTGAAATCCTTGACAAAATCCCTGAATTGTTCAAATCCAGTGCTGTGTTCCGCAATGAATTTCCTGTCAATTGCCTTGCCGCTCTGGATCAATGCGTTTGCCAGGGTATAAAGCAGTATCAGATCGCGCTTTGGTTTTACAGGCAGATAGAGAGTCGCTTTTTCCGTGACAGGATTTTTTCGCGGATCAATGACAACAAGATCATGATCATTTTTATTATTTTTATACCGTTCCCAGACTATAGGATGAGACACAGGGGTGTTGGAACCGATGAGAATAACGCAATCGGATTCCTCAATGTCCTGATAGCTAAGCGGAGGCGCGTCAAAGCCGAATGCCTGCTTGTATCCGACCACAGCACTGGCCATGCACTGTCTGGTGTTGCCATCGCCATCTATGCCCATAATCCCCCTCAACAGTCCTAAGAGGGCGCACTCTTCTGTGAATAACTGACCTGTGCTGATAAAAGCCACGGATTTTTTGCCGTACTTATTCTGGATTTCCTTAATACTGCGGCACATCCGGTCAAGAGCCCCATCCCAGCCGGTCTCTTTCATCGTTCCATCGGACTGCCGCACAAGCGGTGTCAATCCCCGATCTTCGGCATTGATGGGGTCCATTATTTTGAAGCCTTTTGGGCAGAGCTTGCCCCGGTTGACCGCATAGGTTGGATTTCCCGAAACCCTTACGACACTACCATCGTCCCCAACCACAAATTGCAAGCTGCATCCAACACCACAATAGTTACACATTCCTTTTACAGTGTTTGCCATGTCAATTCTCCTTATACCTTAATCTTGACAAAAATGTTACAGCAAGAAAACTATAGTTGCAGTATCACGAAAATAAGATAATGTCAATTATTGTGGATGAAAAAAGTGCGAAATTCTTCAATTTATGCAACTTCTTCAAAGGCACTTACCTCGCAAGTCCCAGAACATTCTACCGCGTGTTGAAGCAGCGGGGACTCCTTTCTCACAGGCGAAGCTCAAAGCCGCCGAGAAAGTCCTGCAGACCGCCGGAAAGCGACCGGCCCGGATCAAGTGTATTCCTGTACATGGATGCCCTCTAATGGTCTATTCTGGTATGCCTATGCTGTCATTGACGTTTGGAGCCGTGAGATTGTTGGCTGGACCATCCATGATTCTGAGTCGGAAAAATATGCCAGGGAGTTATTCCTTAGAATTAAAACGAAACGAGATCTCAAGGGAACCTGGCTCCATGCGGATAATGGGAATCCCATGCGGGGAGCGGCCTTTGCTGTTACTCTGGCCAACATGGGTATGTTCCTTTCGCACTCCCGGCCCCTGGTGAAGAATGACAATCCATTTATGAGTCATTCTTCAGGACTCTCAAATACCATGCTGGTTATCCGCGGCGCTTTGCCACTATTGATGAGGCCAGGAGTTGGACGGCAGATTTCATCAACTGGTATAACACTATTCATAGGCATTCGGGAATCGGTTATGTCACACCACTACAGCGGCGAACAGGTGTATCATCCAATCTATTCGCCAGAAGGAACCGGACACTTCAGGAGGCATGGAAGAAGCACCCTGAACGTTTTCCGAAAAGGGGTCCTCGGATGTGGAGGGAGCGTATGGTTGTCTACCTGAATCCTTCACGGGAAACCAGAAAGTTTTTATATAAAAAAGCAGGATGATTGTGACAACTTGCTTGACACTAAGCGTTGATGAGGTCCATTATTTTGAAGCCTTTTGGGCAGAGCTTGCCCCGGTTGACCGCATAGGTTGGATTTCCCGAAACCCTTACGACACTACCATCGTCCCCAACCACAAATTGCAAGCTGCATTTAACACCACAATAGTTGCACATTCCTTTTACAGTGTTTGCCATGTCAATTCTCCTTATACCTTTTCTTGGCAAAAATGTTACAGCAAAAAAACTATAGTTGCAGTATCACGAATATGAATTAGAAATTCGCACCTATGGGAACGCCTTCCCCCACCATTAAACCGCAGATTTTTCCCTTAAGTGACTTTTTCAGGCACCGCATATAGCGGGCCAAAGATCTGCCTGTGCGTATCCACACGCAGACAGGCGAGTTCCGACTTGAGCTTCTATTTCAATTCCCTCAGCCTCTCTTCATAGCATTCGACAAGCCATTGCTGATCCTTCTCCTTCCCAATCGCATCGCAAACGCGTTCAATGCAGCGGCGGTACTCGTGCATGGAATCGATATGGTCCAACCGGGCGGGGGTTCTCAAGTTCTTCTCCACCATGCCCCTCAATTCCTCCAATGTGCCGTTTATTCTTCGCAGGAGAGACTCGGAGATGCCGTATCGGTTCTTCTTTAAGCCGGAAACAGCGTCCGAAATTTCTCTTAAGCAATCGGGCAGGATGGTGTGTTGTTCCGTTATCAGGCAGACTTTCAGGTTGAGCAGGTTGTACTGTATTCCGCCGACAATTTCATCAAAACGGCTGTTAATCAGCAAATTCTCCTTGATTCTATCATATTTTTTCAGCTTGGTTTCAATGGATTGGAAAATTACTGCGGCTATCCAAATAACAACAATACCGAGCAGAGAGAAAAGAAAAGTCAGGGTATTGGCATTGATCAGGTTGTAGCCCAGTTCTTTGATCTTCCCCATCGGATCTTGAATTACCAGTGTGTCCGCTGCTTCATGGACATTGGATTGGATTTTATCCAGGATCGTGTTGAATCGGACAGCCGTGCAAATGTAAAGGAGAAAAGCTGTTATAAAGGTGATCAATAGCAAGCTGGCGATCCCAACAAGGATGCCCTTGCGCGTCTTCTTCATTTGTCTTCTTTATCCATGTTTTGCAGGAAATCCAGCAACCTGGGAAATGGATCGTCGTCTTTTCCCTGTTTTTCCATCAGCTCAATGCCGGGGAATTGCTCCATCACCTCTCCATGTTTCTCTTTGAGCTGTTCTATGTATGCGGAAAAAATTATTGTTTTTTCTGTGAATTCGGGGTTGTTTTCCAATGCCTTCCGCAACCAGTCCCAGCCGGCCAGGATATGCGTGTCAGGATCGTCTGATTCAAGGGATCTGCCGCAGGGGAGGTTGAGATCGACAATTAAATAGCCGATCTTATCTTTTTCGTATGTCAAAAAATAATTCGCATCCTCAACATCCATGGCGTTAATAACCTCATAGCCATTTTTTTTCAGATATTCGCGAAGATAGTAGGCCAACTCGCCTCTGTCTTCCACATGCAGTACTGCTTTTCTCATCGTGCTCCTCCTTTTCTCAAACGCGGCAGCTTGGCCGTAAATTGAACTTCATAGGTTGGCGTGTCGATTTCCGATTTTATCCTTGCCGGTTGGGGAAAGTACAGAATATCACCGTTCCACTTTCCGGCAACAATCCTCCCTATCGATTTATCTGTTTTTAGCCGTTCATGCTCTTCCCTGTATTTGGCCAGTTTCCTTTCTTCAAAAAACTGTTTGACTAGCCATGGCTGTCGATCCCAGTGCTTCATCAATGCCGCAAGGAGGGGGATGTGCAATGTGGACACCTTCTTATCTTCTGCAGACAGCTCTCCCCCATGCAGATCAGCAACTTTCCGGGCGATGTAGAGACCCAGTCCAAACCCGCTCATCTCTGTCGCTCCCCTGCTGTAGAGTCCATAGATATCGATATGTGGCGGTATCGGTGTTCCATAGTCGGTCACGGTAAAAAGTGTCGAGCTAACATCATCCGGACTGCTTCGCCACTCCACCTCTATGTTGCTTCCTCTATGGCAATATTTCAGCGCATTGGTTAGGAAATTGTACACTATTTGTTCCAAAAGCTCAAAATTGCCGTATACCGCTGGATGGTTCTCGTCCTCCTTGCCATTGATGTTCCATAGGGAGGGAATTCTCACCTGTTGTTCATTAGCGCGCTGCCGGAAACTCTTGCGCCATTTGTAGAGGAGCTGGCCGTAAGGCAGAACCCTGCCCATTTTCGGCTTCACGCCACCGTCAGCCACAATTCCCATTCCCTCGCCGATCAACTCTATCTGATGAGTGTAATCCTGGAGATCGTCCCGCACCTCTTCGGTTTCTTTGGCTGATAAATCGCGCATGGCGGACGCGCGGAAATAGACGTGGCGGATTCCGTCTATGCCGATGGTCAATTGGTTCAATTCGTGTTTCTGGTAACGTAGATGCAGAGTGTAGATGTCCGCCAGTGAATGCGCCATTACAGTCTCATAAGCCGAAGTGAAGGCATTGTTAAAAAGCTTAAACCCCTTCGCCAAGTTCCCTGACGACTTGTTGACAGGGCTGTTTCTGGGATTCTCTTTCGGATAACCAACGGCAATCACAATATTCCAATTATTTTGGAGGCTGCCCAGGGGCACCAGGTTGAAATTGTCAATTTCTTTCGTTTCCGGGCTGTTTAACACAGCTCTCTTCTCACTTTCACAGGTTGGGAGTGTCTTTCCCACGTTTTTCGCATAGATGGTTTCCTTGAAGTTGCGCTTTAATTCCTCCGTATCAGGGGTGACAACTTTGCGACTCAATGTTCCTTTCCGATTGCCCATGGGTATGCCGCGGGCATAAATGATGTAGAATGAAAAACGAAAATGCTTGATAACCGATTCCGCTGTTTGTTGCGCTATCTTCCAGAATCCATTCACCCGATCTTTAAGGATTTTTCTCTGAAGTTCTTTTGCATTCTTGTTTTCAAACTCATCAATGATTTCGGTTATCTTGTCTGTGATTATTTCTTTTCGTCTTCTATCAAGACTTATTGAAAGCTCCTTTTCCAAATCCTGGATTGCGTCTTTCAGGCTCTGGATTATTTCGCCATATTCCTTTTCTGTTCTTCCCCGTTTTTTCGAATCGCTCTCTATCAGAGCCAATGCTTCCGGATCTTGTACCATAGTTGACAAAAAACCATCCGAATCCGATATTTTAAATCCGGAATTTTCTTTATATCTCTGGCCGGTCATTAGCAAGCCGATCTTTCTGCCCTCAACCCGGATGGGAAAGATGAGTTTCTTGAAACCGCTTATGGGGCAGTTGTATTCAATATATGATTTTTCTTGAGCACCGATAACTCGGGGAGGCATAGCTGCTTCATATTCTGGTTGAACAATCTCATCGAATATCTTATCGACAGCTGCCTGGCTTATGTTTCCATCGCCATGCCAGAGGCGGGCAAAATCTTTTTCAGATTTCTCACACTTCCCGCGGTATGAGGCGACGCTGTCATTATCCTCTCTTCTGCGCCTGCAATACTCGCACATAGCGGAAAGGTTTGTGTATGGCGCGTCTATGCGCTTGGGATTACCGTCCTCACCCATCTCCATGATCGAGACAGGGAGATGAACCCGTGATGTTATCTCTGCCTGCAGCCCCCTGCAATGGAGTTCCGTGATGATGCCGCCGTTCAGGCAGGATTTTCCTCTGGTTATCCTGACAGGCTGGTAGGGCCAATTTTCGGCTGAGCTTGTAACGGCATCATTCATTTATGGACACCTCCGTGATCTTCAAGTATCGCACTGAATAAAGCCGTTGTGCAATCGAAATTCTGGTTTCATGAGAGGAAGTGAATAGAAATTCCCCAACCGCCTCCGACATTACCCAAATTCTCAAACAGATCGTCGATCTTCACCGAGAAGTTTTTCTTCCGCTTCAGATCGTCGCATGTATATCGGGCCAAGGTCACCGGGATCCCCTCCACCCTCCCTGTCATACAAATGACAGGCCATTTCTATCATGAGCCTGCCCCTCGAAGAATCGTACAGGGGATCAATGATAACCCTTTCTTTTCCTTCAGCCAGATGAGCATCAGGACCTGTTATCAGTATTGATTCATCATCTGGAAGTGCATCCAGGAATTGTGATAAATCAATATCACTGTCATCCATAATGCGTTTTCCATTTTGAAAGGCTGCGGTATACACTCTGTTTCTTCCAGCATTCACTACAGGAACAACAATTCCCGGCCAGTATTCCCGGCCTGAGACCAGTAATGGTAAGGCGGGAACAGCTTTTAGATCACAATCAGCCCCTCTGGCAATACCCTTGGCGGTCGCCATTCCAATACGCAAACTTGTGAACGAGCCAGGTCCTGCAGAACAAACAACAAGATTGAGACTTTTCGGTGAAATACTGGAATCTTTAAAGAGAAATTCTACTGCCGGCATAAGAGTTTCGGCATGCTGAGACCCGGTATCAATATAGAATTCTCTATAGTTTTCAGCAGCAAGAAGGCCGACTGACAATATTCTTCCTGAACTATCTAAAGCCAGGATATTCCAGTGTTTATTACTGTACACCTCTTCCACAGAGATTCACTCCTGTTTTATCAGCCAATTCCATAGAATAAGGCATTGATTTTATTGAGATTTTTAGCTGTAATTTTCGTGAACATGATATTCTTAATGAATCTCCTTCGTGCATTGGACCTGAAGTTTTTAACCTTTCCGAATACTTCAACTCTCTCATCACTTCTGAGGAGGTTTATTTCCATTTTTATGAGAGTTCCTGTAATCACTCTGTGACGACTCTCAATTGTGCAGCCTCCAGGAGAGATTTCAATTGTGTGGCCGGTCATTTTGTTCTTAGTATCCACTACAGCTTGACGAACAATTTTACGTTTGCGTCCTGATTCAATTATTTTGACCTGATAGAATGTACATTGGCACCTCAGTTTACTTCGAGTGTGTATTCTTTGTTCATTTGCAAGAACTCCAGTTCCATGCTGAAGCATGAGAACATCTCTATCATCTATTTTTATAATGCCGAGAGTTCTGGAAGCAAGGATAAACTTTTTGTTGTCTTCATGTATATGAATTGTAACCCTGGTATTTTTGCCAATAAACTTTCTATCCACGCTTTGATCCAGATCAATACCTAGAAATTCCTTTGTGTTCAATGAAACAGGCATCTCCATCCCGAATTCCTGTTCTTTCTTCGTTCTCGATATGATTGTGATGTATTCCCCGATTTTGATTTGTATTGAGGGTTTTTTCAGTTTTTTTTTGTTAGCGTAAAGCTCGATTTTATGGATAATTCGATATAGATCAAGTTTTTGTTTTTCAATTGTTGATTCATTTTGCTGCATCGAAGAGAATTTGATAAGTGCTTTCCCTATGGTGTTAACCAGGAGAGGAGATGGTATCAATAGATTGAAGGGGTGTTTTATATTGAATAAGGAGATACAGGTTTCGAGAAGCCGAATCTGATCCATACTCAGTCCTTTAGATACAGCTTCTCGGCGAAAAGCTCTGCGTTTGTATTTCTTTCCATATCTATTCCTGTTTCTCCAGGTAACAATACGATTGATTACTGTAAGTACAATAACCAGTGCAATAGTTATTCCTCCCATTATCGCCACTGAACGCCAACTTGTTTCAGATTGGAAATATATTGTTGACTGTAGTAATACGATGTGCTTCAAGATACAATTTCTCCAGCAACAGCAAATAGATCTGGCAGTTCAATGAGAAAAGGCTTAATCTCATACTCCAATATATCTCCGATAAGAACAGTATCATTCGTCTTCAAAGCTTCTTCCAATTCAGCCAGCATGTCATTCATTGCCTTATTCAATTTAGTCGAAGTATCTTTTTTTTCCATCCAGACCAGACATCGCATGAAAGCCTGGAGTAACTCTACTAAATGAATGATGACCGCCATTGCCACTTTATCTTGACCGGTTTGAAGTTGAATGGCCACTTCATCAAGTTTTTCTGCAAGTTCAACAAGGTTTGTGACAATCTTTTCCATTTGTTTTTCAGGATGAACAAGCTCTACAAGGTAATTCTTAATTACGCTGTTCAGCTGAGAAATCTCAACTCCTGTTTCCTGTAGTTTACATCCGATTTCTTCATCATTCAAAAATACAGAATCAAGTGTTTTACACATATCTGCTTGAACACTTCTGCCAATGATTTCAAACAACACGGAACGCATTTCTTCATAAGATTTCGAAAGTTCACTCAGTGATTTTTGATCATTCTTATTCAACGCTTCATTTAAAAAAATTAAATAATTTTGAGCGTATTCAAGAAAATTTATTTGATATTCACGATTGCTGATGGATTCAATTTGAAGTTTTCGTACAGTATTTATTGGTCGGTCAAACAACTGATCATTGGTAAGGGCTGCTTCATCGACCTGTATGGAATTGATTCTCATATCTGCTTTTTCAAGCCATGTAATAATACTTTTTAAAACCTCACCAATAGTTTTTTCATTCTCCAGTTCATAATCAATTCTCTGTTCATTGATTATAATTTCCATATCAGGATTATTCATCTGTTACCTCCTTGTTGACGGCTGAAATTATCCAATTCTCTGGAACTGTTTTCAAGTTGATTCAGCATTGCTTCCATTGTTCCATATTGACGCTTCATTTCTGCTTCATAATCCTTCAGATATTCTTCGTAGTCAGCAATCTCTTCCCTTGTATCCTTCAGCCGTTTATCTATCCCTGCTATACGATTGCTCGCCAATCCACCAGTCTGTGTAAGAGGAGTTAAATACCTATCTAATGACTTCGCAACTCCAGCATCAATAATCAAATCACCAGATGTGTCATTTCCAAATAACTCCTTGACAGCATCCATTCTCGTGCTGAGAGAAGAGTCAAGCTTCTCTTCATCAATTTCCAGATAGCCTCGCAATTTTGAAAAGTCAATTGTACTTCCTGAATTACTGGAAGAGGCATTTGTGGATATACCAACCTGTGCTAAAAGGGAAAGTTCATTTCCAGCACCTGTCGTATGGGGACTACTTATAATCGTTTGGAGACGATTTCTTATCTGGTTAAGAGAAGTATCACCGCGAAAACGTCCCAGTTGTTCTTCCATTTGAACCCTCTGCTCATCATCAAGCCAGGACAATTCTTCCACAATTTTTTTATCATGACTCGTAAGAACCAGCAGCCTTGTCAACAACTGATTATAGGAAAAAACAAATCGGATAATGCTGTCTTTTGCCACTTCACTATCGGGTTCAATAGTAAGATCGACTGCTTCTGAGGAAGGCTGCTTCAGATTGAATGTCACACCCTCAACAAGGTCATCAATCGTGTTGGAGGATCTTGTTGCTTCAATTCCTCGAAATTCGATTATGGCATCCGCAGCGGTGCTTGTAATTCTGGTTGGTTCAAGATCGCCATCTCTGGAAGGATCAAAAATTCGGATATTCTTAATCTCCAATGAGCGGTGAGTATTATCATTCTCAATAAGTATGGCTGATATATCATTGGGTAATCCGGCTTTCTCAACTCTGATAGTTTTATATTCTGTACTTTTGGAAATTGGCGGCAGTAACTGCGAAGTCCTTTGTCCTTCAGCTTTGAAAACATCCCAATCATCGACAATTTCTGGCGGTGACCATTCCCTGACAGATGAGGGAAGTTCAACACGGCCTGGATGTCCTGCGATAGTAATACCTTGATACTGACCACTGGGTGCACCCGGCCATAATGGTCCCGGTGGATTAGGTGGAACAGGTTCCTCGTCCGTATCAATCTCATGAGTTCTGTATTCGTATTCCAGCACCATTCCATTTTCAACGGAAACTGTCTCATCGAAAGGAACTCTAAGTGATGTTTCCGGCTGTATGAGTATACTTCCATTACTCACTTCTACGCTTTGCATCTCTACCGGGGAACCTGAAACTGTTAAAAGCTCTCCTGATAGGTTTTCAGGAGTCACTCTTCCTTCCAGGGCAGGAGAAACCCGCACCATATCTGTCTCAAGTGCCAGATTGCGAGCATCATCAAGAAATTGAATTCGATTGGAAGAACCTTGGGGAACGGCCTCTATCATCATAACCTGTGTATTTCTGGTATCACGAACTGTGGCCGCTTTTACAAGTCCAGCACCCTTACCTGTCAGCCGTTTGGTGAAATCTTCCAGGGTTCCCCCCCTGTATTGCAGAGTGACTGATTCTTCGCCAACTTTATAGGTGTATTTACCACCCTTAACCCGGAAAGTCTTGTCCAATGAAGGAGTTACAAAACGATCTGAAGATGCTATCTGTTTGACAGTTATAGAATAAGTATCATTAGCAGCAGTGCGGCCAGCAGTTGCAGTTAGAACATTTTCATTCGAGCTGATAACTTTTTTCTCTGTGAAAGGATTTTCAAAACCATAGAGACTCTTTGAAGCCCTCTGGAGAACACCCAATTCACGACTGACCTGCTGCCATGTTAATTGAGTTTCATTGAGTTCTTCAACCTCGGCTTCCATTCGGGTGAGACGAACACGTTCAGCATTCACCAAGTCTTCAACAAGCTTGTCAGTATTGTACTTGGAAGAAACCCCAGGAATACTCATATCAGACACTAAAGTTTCCTTCGAGGCCCTGTAACAACGCTACAAAGCATCGAAACAGGCCAATTATCAGATTTCCTTGTCGAAAAGAATTCCCAATATGCGTCCTATATGTTCATGAACCGATTGAATTTCCTTAGAGGGAATTTCTTTGATAACTTTATCGGTATCCTTGTCAATTATTCTGACGACGAAGTAACCCATTTCGTCCTTTATATCATATTTGATACGGGTATTACGAATCGCTTTATCAAGAGCAGCTTTCAACACGGCTCTGTCTTGAGTCAAGGTATTATGAGGTTTTTTTGTTTTACTGGTCAGTGTTTTTTTTGATTGATCCGCCTGACCCTGGATCACTCCGGTCTTACCTGGTGTTACAGCATTGTTGAGGTGCACAACTTCCATGTTGTCCTCCTTGATTTTCAATTCTCAAAAAAGGGCATCTCAGGGAGGGACGCGTCCTCCCTGAGAATTCCTGATGGAAAAGATGACGTCCAGTTCTCTCTTCCATCTGCATGGACAGATATTCAGCCGAACTCTACCCCAATAGTTGAAGCACGGATTGAGACCGTATGTTCGCCTGTGCCAGTAAAGACATACCAGCCTGGTTTAGAATCGCATTCTTTGTGTACTCCACTACCTTTGATGCCATATTGGTATCTCTGATCTGGGATTCTGCTGCCTGAATGTTTTCTGCGGCAATTGCGACTCCCTTTGAAGCCATTTCGAAGCGATTCTGAAAAGCGCCAAGTTCAGCTCTTTGCTTGTTGACAGATTTCATAGCATCATCAATTAAACCGATCGCCCGGTTTGCTACTTCTATAGTTGAAATAGAAATAGTTCCACCCACACCCTGTTCAGCGGTCAGGCCAAGAGCCTGTGCTGTCATGGTTGCAATAGCGAATCGCTCCGCCTGGTCCATATTGGCACCGACTTGAATCTGCATGAAGTCACCTGTGACAGATGTTGATGAAAAACGCCCGGTCAAAATGTTCATTCCATTAAACTGGGCATGAGATGCGACACGGTCAATTTCATCAACAAGTTGAGAAACTTCGACCTGAATCTGCATTCGATCTTCTGAGGAATAAACCCCGTTTGCTGCCTGAACTGACAATTCCCTGACTCTCTGAAGAATATCTTGAGTTTCCTGCAGATATCCTTCCGTTGTCTGTATGAATGACACTCCATTTTCGATGTTTCTTTCTGCCTGATTCAGACCACGAATTTGACTTCGCATCTTCTCGCTGACAGACAACCCGGAAGCATCATCACCAGCCTTGTTTATTCTCAGACCACTGACTAATTGCTCCAGTACCCTGGATGTAGATTTGTTCGAAACTGAAACTTGCCTGTTTGCATTGATGGCACTCATGTTGTGATTGATAATCATATTCCCTCCTTGATATGGGACGATTCGGGCATCCATGCCCTTTACCCTCTAATCACGGGATGGGGAACCGGAAAACAATGCGCGTCATAACCGGTCTGTCCTTATCCCGATGGTACGAGGAGCTATTCCCATCAATCGGATGGGAATAGCACACTCGCCCGTGATTAGTTCAAGGAAGTGCTTTTCAAAGATCAATAAACCAGATGAGAGTTATACTCCCATACGAAGAGTATAACTCTCATGAGAGAATACTTCAAGTCTTTTTTTCCTACTGAAGCAATTGGAGCACATTTTGAGCCCGCATATTCGCCTGTGCAAGCATTGCGGTACTCGATTGGCTGAGTATCTGATTCTTACTGTAGTCAACCATCTTTGCTGCCATATCAAGGTCTCTGATTCTGCTCTCAGCGGCCTGCATGTTTTCAGCACTGGTATCCAGCCCCTTAACAGCCATCTCAAGTCGATTCTGGTAGGCACCAAGTTCAGCCCGTTGTGTATTCACTGTTTTCAAGACACTGTCGAGTATACCAAGATTCCGATTTGCCTGTTCCTGTGTACTGATACTGAGAGTAATACCAGTTGAGTTCTGTCTCAGTCCCAGAGCTGTTGCGGTCATGGTTCCAATGAACATCTGTATCCTTTCATCCATATTGGGACCAATATGGAACCACATTGATGAAGTTGGATTGTTGATACCATTCTCTCGTGCGAATCGACCAGTAAGCATTTGCATACCATTGAATTGTGCATGAGAAGCCACCCGATCAACTTCATCAATAAGCTGGGAAACCTCAACCTGAATCTGCATTCTATCCTCGCTGGAATAGATCCCATTGGCCGCCTGTACAGCCAATTCTCTGATACGCTGCAGAACTTCTGTTGTTTCTTCCAGATAGCCCTCAGTGAGCTGAATCAAAGAAATTCCATCTGATGCATTTCGGCTTGCCTGATTGAGACCGCGAATCTGCGAACGCATTTTCTCGGAAACAGCCAATCCCGAAGCATCATCTGCTGCCATTGTAATACGCAGACCACTCGATAGCTTTGCCATGTCCTTCATCGTATTGATGTTGGTGTTTTTCTGAGCGCGTAAGGCATTAATAGCACTCATATTATGATTAATAATCATCTATCCCTCCATGAAATGATGATAGTTTCAGGCATCCTTGCCTGAAGTATGATTTCCCCTGCTGCTGTTGACCATCAGCCCATATCGGAATCTGGCTACAGAACTTTAGAAAATCTTCTATTTCATGATCGGGCAGAAATATCGATAAACTTGACCGTATTACACAAAAAAAACTCAAGTCGCAATTGAAACTGCCGATTGGTCGATCGTTATTGAGTCTGATCTCGGCTGCATGGAGGTCGAGATAATCATTTGAGGGTGTTCCCGTCTGACAATGTCTATTGAGGTATCAGCAGCGAGGAGCTTTCCATACTTTGAAAACAACAGGGACCGCATTCAGCGGTTCATGCAATGCAGCTCCAGTATGATTTCTATTTTCCCGGATTGTTTTCAATCAAAGATTGTTGAGTATACTCTTCTGGAATCTGTCTGTTGGTTGTGATACCCAGGTCTTTCAGCATCTGGGCCTGACGAATGAGATTGCCCCGCCCGGAAGACAATTTGCCTTTCGCACTCTCAAAGCTTCTACCGGCCTGAGAAATGCGGCTGCCTACATTTTCAAAATCTTCAACAAACCCAACAAGTTTATCAAACAGAGCCGTTCCTCTCCGGGCAATTTCCAGAGCATTACGGCTGCGTTGTTCCTGCCTCCATAGCTGCATGACGATTCGCATCACAAACAGTAGTGTTGAGGAACTGACTAACAGGACATTGTTTCTCCATGCGTCTTCCCAGATCCTGCCATCTTCGGAAAGAGTCAGCATGAAAGCCGGTTCCAGAGGGATGAACATGATAACAAAATCGGGAGATTTCTCTTCATACAGTTTGTGATAGTCCTTTGCAGCCAGTTCTTTCATGTGTGTTCTTACAGAGGATAAATGTGCCTTCAAAGCTTCCGCCTGTTCCACAGCATCATCTTTATTTATGTAGTCATCATAGGCATTTAAAGAAACCTTGGAATCGATAATCATATGCCGGTCTTCCGGCAGATGTATAACCACATCAGGCTGGACACGGCTGCCGTCGTCCCGTGTATGACTCTCCTGAAGCGTGTATTCCTCGCCTTTCCGTAAACCGGAAACCTCCAGAATGCGTTCAAGTATCATCTCTCCCCAATTCCCCTGGGCCTTGCTGTCCCTTTTAAGCGCATTGGTAAGGTTTGATGCTTCCTGAGAAAGTCTGTCATTCATTTCCATGAGTTTTCTGATCTCATCTCTCAGCGAATGACGTTCCTTACCTTCATTTTCATAGTTCTCCTGTATCTTTGTCTGAAATTCCCCAAGCCGTTCCTTGAGTGGATTCAGTATTTCACCTATACCTGTTTTATTCTGTTCCTGAAAAGCACGTGTTTTCTCATCAAGGATATTGTTGGCCAATACCTTGAAATGATTTGTTAATTCCTCTCTTGCTTCCTTTAAGAGTTTGATCTTTTCTTCATACTGATCCCGGTCACTGCTCAGTTCCTGCATGGCAAGGGCAAGCTGCCTTTCCAGGTTGGCGATACTTCTATCCCGTACTGAAAGATCATTTTTACAGGAGTCAAGTCTTTCTTCAAGAGATTTATTCTCCTCCGTCAGCCTCATTTTATCCCTTTCAAAACCTGCTGTTCTTTCTTTGAGGACGGCATTGTCAGCGGCCAGACCACCTCTATTGTCCGGGCGGCTCCGTCGGACTGCCAGAACAATTCCAATGGTTAGAATGAATACAAGGACAACGAGAAGAGTGAGTATAAGGTTTACCATGAATGCCTCCGGCCTGTGGAATCATTATCTCATTCCAGTCATCTTATCAACCATGACAGCCTGACTATTGAAGGTGCAGGATTACCGGGGAACAATTTCTGTTCCGACAAACTCCTTCCCTGCAATGATAGCCTGAAGATTGTTAAGGTTTCGGCCATCAGCCGCAATAACAGTCAATCCGATTTCTGCGGCTTTTTTCGCTGCCACCGGATCAAAAGGCATACTGGAACCTGGTGTCCATTTATCCTGGATCATTGATTTATACTCCTCCCAGGTAAGTCGAATCAAGGGCTTTGCCTGGGGATTGTTCTGAGGATCCGAATCATATACATGGGGAATATTGGAAAGCATCACGACACGCTGAACTGAGAACCTCTCTGCAAGAATAACCGCATCGCAGTCAGTGGAGAAGCCAGGTTTCCAACCGGCAGCAATCAGTACCCGGCCTGTAAATTGAAAATCTGATGTGGGATCGGTCACAACAGGATCAAGGCAAAGTGAGCCAAGAATGCTCCGCATGAGTTCTGCATTGAGTCTGGTTGCCATCACACCCACCCAGTCCAATGAGTCCGAAGGAGTCCGGGGTGCTATCTCAGAAACGGCTTCCTGCCAGGCTCTGGCAGCTCCGCCGCCGCCTGTTACCATTATAAGTCGTTGTGAAGAGTCATCTTCAAGCCATTTCTGTATAAAAGCCAGGAAATCTTTCAAGAAAGATGTATCTGGAGAATCTGGAGCAATTATGGATCCTCCAATATCAAGAACAGCCAGTTCACCATGATTATTCATAACTTCCCCTGAGAATTACACATCATACCTGGACTATCCCTGTTCCGTACAGTGTTGACTCTTGACGATAAGGAGGAAAAAGCTATTAATACAGTGTATGAGGTTTACTTTTTGATTCGTTTAACCCATGTCGCTGCATTGTGTTTTATATCAGTATCGTTGAGTCTTTCGGCCCAAGAAACCGCTTCACAGTATTTTGATACAGTTTCTGAGCATTACAAAACTATTTCTGACTATACTGCAAATCTCACCATATCTCGCGGCACTGAGGTACAAACAGCTGTGGCACAGTATAAGAAACCCAATCTTCTCCGACTTGATTTCTCAAATCCTGCCGGCATGGTTATAGCGGTCAATAGTGAGAAGCTCATGGTGTGGGTCCCTGGATACAGTGTTACATTTGAGCAGGATTTACGCCCTGATGCTCAAGAACAGACGGGCACTCTGGCAACTCCTGGCGGATTAGCATTATTGGCTCGGTATTATACAATTGCCTATGCAGAAGATCCCGCTCCGGTTGCTCTTGAAGCAGGCTCTTCTGAACGGGTAATGAAGCTGAGATTAAACTGGAAATCCAATAACGAGGGGTTTAGAGAACTGATAATAAGTGTTAATTCCAATAACAAAATGATACGCCGCATAGAAGGCCGCACAACAACAGGTGCAAGGATAGTCTTTGATTTTACCAATATCGTACTAAACAGCGGGATACCAGATACCCGTTTTGATTACGAAAGCCCGCCCATTGGGAACTCCATCGAAAACTTTCTATTTGATCCGGGGAATTAGAAGCATGAAGTCAATCGGAGACTCATTGAGAACCGCTCGTGAAGAACAGGGAATCTCGATAGACCAGGCAATAAAAGAAACTCATATCTCACGGCGATACTTAATAGCTCTGGAAGAAGAGGATTTCGATGTTTTTGCCGCCGATGCCTATCTGGTTGGTTTTCTACGTAATTACTCTGACTATCTTGGATTGCTGACAGAAAGAATTCTGGGTCAATATAAAAACTACAAGCTGAATGAAACACCGGCACCCCTGGCAGAACTCATCGGTCCACCCAGGGGATCAATCGCCAGGAAAGTTGTGCTGTGGGCGATCCTCATTCTTTTGCCTGTTACCGCAGGTATTTTCAGCCTGCCATATATATCAGCCTGGTTCAAAGATTTTCGCGAGCAGAGGCTGAATGAATCAGTAGAAGAAAAACCGCTGAATCAGCAGATTCGACCCACATTGCCTCTCTGGGAAGGAGAAGTTTATCCAGGAGATACCCTGATCCTTGAAGATTCAGAAAAGGATCTAACACTCCTCCTGTCCAATGGCAAAGATCATCTTAATCTGGATGCAGGGGAAACTGGCAACTGGTCAATGCTGCCTGGTGAAGAAATATACTTCCCTGGAAATGATGGCCTCTCACAGTGGCGTGTATACCTGAAGGAATCCGGGCTTGCCGGAAATGGAGCCATTATAGAAATACAACAGCTATCAAGACTGGCCTCAGAGGATTTAATTCTGACAGAAGAATTAGTGATTACACCTCCAAGCGGAGTTGTAGAACGTCAGCGTGAACCTCGTATAATCCTGAGTGCCGGGACTCCGGTGAACTACTCCATTAGATTTGAATTTCAAAGCTTCTGTCTGCTCAGATACCAGGTGGACAATGGTGATGCATTGGAGAATACATTCACAGATGGCGATGCAATACAACTCAATGTCAATAATGCAATAAAGGTCTGGGCATCCAATGCCGGTTCGTTCAATACCAGGATCAATGATGAAGAGTTGAGGTTTGGACGTCGCGGTGAAGTAACGGTGGGGGTGATTCGATGGCTGTGGGACAAAGAGAACGGGATCTACAACCTGACACTGTTTCCCCTGTACTGATCCAATCCTTATTCACTTATCCTGGCACTGTCATATCGAACAACGATCCAACTGCCCTTTGAACCATCAGGACGGGAAAGCCGGAACGTATACTGGTTTTTTTGTTTCAGCGGACCGGCATTGGTTGGATAGACTTTCGTATTCATTACAACAACGCTGCCGGATACATCCGTGTAGTTAACGCTGATGATTTTCCAATCCTCCAGATCGGTCAAAGGCAACAAACCGGAATCAAGTTCACCATCGATAATTCTCTGCCGATAATCGGTGAGAGCAAGTTGATGCTCTGTTGAACTCATATTTTTCCATTTGTATGAGTATTCAGGTAGATTCATCACTAAATCTTCAATGCGATAATAACGAAAAACAACATCCCAATCACCACGGGTTACGGCATCAATCAGGGTTGAGATGACTTCGGCCGGATGCAATGCGTGAATCCTGAAATTCTGTGTTGTATCGGATGAAATTCCCATCGGGAGTGTTTCAATCCGTCTTATTGACCAATAACCATCTTTCTTATGAAGGTAAAATCTGAGATCCCGTTCAAACACCTCACCGTATGTATTGTATTCAGCCGTAAGAAATACAATGGCTTCATCTCTGTAAACCTGTGATGATTGAACTTCAAAGCTGTTCAAAGGAAGATCCAATCCGGGCAATAACCGCCACGAACCTCGAATGAGAGATTTCTCAAGAATATCCGGGCTGGAGATTGCTGGCAGATTTCGTGTCAGTGATTCTATATCCAGGTAGATGATGGCCCGGTTGAATCTGGACATTGAATGGTTCTCTATTGTCTCCAGAACAGTACTGACAGGATCAAGATCACGGCTGATGAGGGCTCTGCGGACTGAATCATCAATCTGATCCTTCCATGTATTATCAGTTTCAGGAAGAATGTTGAGATCCAGTACTGTTTCAGCTTGAAGAGTCTTCATATTGAGTCCTCTTAATCCAGGATAGAAAAAACCCTCCAGACGATACTGCTCCGCCTGGGGAATATCCACCCAATCATTGAGAGTAACGACCATTGAAAGCTCCTGCCCCGGTGAAAGGTTAAGAACTCTGTAGGCCCCGGGATTGTTCACGGCCATAGCAAAACCTTCAGCAGGATCCATAACCTCACCAGTCAGAGTACGAAGATTGAATCCAAAGCTGTGGCGTAGATCACTGGCAAGATAAAATGATTCATCCTGGGCATTTATGACGGCTGTATTTGTGAGTGTTAATTTCAGCTCAATGGGATCGCCTGGATAATAGATGTTCTTGTCGTAATAGCGTATACTGAAGCTGACGTCCGCAGAAGCATAAAAAACTCCTGTTATGACAATGAGAAAAAATGTTATCAGTCGTTTCAACATCAAGATCTTCCTTGAAAGGTCGCAGTTATTCATTTTCCTTATCGGCAGGACTCAATGCTCAATGAATTCAAGTCAGCAATAAAACAGGCTCTTGATCTTGAAACGGACTGGAAATCGCTGAGAAGGGACTGGTGCGAAGGACTATTTCCAATAGAGGTAAAGGGAACTCCCGGCCCCTGGACTGCATCCCTCCTCTCAAATCTTACCTCTATCACCAGAGGGAATCTCCTTGTCGTCGTGCCGGATGACAATGATGCCCGAACCCTGATAAATGATCTGAGTCTGTTTACCAGTTCAGGGCTATTATTTCCATGGTGGGGAACCATGCTGTACAGGGGAGTTTCCCCCCATTCATCAATTTTCGGACAGCGGGCCACTGTTTTAGCAGAAATGGCATTGGGAGAGAAGAACATTTTTGTTGCCCCTCTTAGGGCTGCTCTGGGTCATGTCCCTCCGCCTTCGGTGATTCGCAGTTCTTTGATTCAAGTTAAGACAGGGAGCCCTTTTGATTCAATCAATACGGAAATGCAGCTTATTCGTTTTGGCTACAATCGAGTTCCTCGAGTGAGTGTTCCAGGAGAATTTGCTCTTCGGGGGGAGGTGCTCGACATCTATCCTCCTGGGAACGAGGAGGCCGTCCGCATCGTGTTTGAATGGGACAGGGTAGAAGAAATCAGGCTGTTCAATCCTTTTACTCAAGTCAGATCCAACGATCTGGATTGCATTCTTCTACATCCGCTCAAGGAAATCCTCTGGGATGAAAACAATATCAATGCCATTATACCCTACCTGCATGGAGATCAGGGCAGTTCCATTCTGGAATCCCTGGAAATCAGCGGAGTATTTCGCGGTGAAGAATTATTCTATCCTCTTTTGTTTGAACAGCCAGCCAATCTTCAGGATTACCTGGATGACAACGGCGTTACAGTTTTTCTGGGGAATGAGCGTCTCGTCAGTACTGAAGTCAATATGCTCAGGGAGTATGAAGTACTGTACCAGGATGCTCTCGAAAGTGAACAGCTCGTACCGGAACCAGGACAGATTCTGACTTCCCTGGAAGAAATGAAGAATGCCAGAGAACGTCGAATTGAGTTTTACTCCCTTAATACAGATGCTTCAACTTACAACCTCTCCTGTAAGCCGGGACGTTTCTTTCTTGGAGATATTGCAGCCATGAAGGAGGAATTGACATCACTCCTTGACAATGGATTCCAGATATTCATTTTTGCGGAAAGTGAATCCCAATCTCAGCGTATTTCATATCTGCTCCGTGATATTGAAGGAATTCAAGTTGGTGCAGCCGCGATTTCAGCCGGATTCATTCTCTCGGAAGCCAGAATAATTGCTATTGGGGAAAGTGAAATTTTTGGCCGCCGGAAAAATGCTCCCGCATCGGTCATTGAAACACAAAGCGAAATCATTGACACTTTTGTCGACCTTGATCCGGGAGATTTTGTTGTTCATATCAACTATGGGATCGGGCTGTTCAAAGGTATAAAGCGCATTCAATCCATGAAAACCGAGAGGGATTACATTGAATTGGAGTATGCCGATGATGAAACAGTTTTTATACCCATTGAGCAGGTCAATTACATACAGAGATACATAGCCGGTGAGAACCGTACCCCGCGGCTGGACCGTATGGGTGGAACCTCATGGAAAAGGAAAAAAAATAGAGCAAAGAAATCGGTATCTGATCTGGCAGATCGGCTTGTCAAACTCTATGCTCACCGCCAGACAGTCACTGGCTATGCCTTCCCCAAAGATGATGACTTTCAAGTGAGTTTTGAAGCATCATTCCCATGGCAGGAGACAACAGATCAATTGACTTCCATTGCAGAGGTTAAGATGGACATGGAAAAACCCGGCCCCATGGACCGGCTGATCTGTGGCGATGTTGGATACGGAAAGACGGAAATAGCCATGCGAGCGGCTTTCAAGGCTGTTATGGGGGGACGGCAGGTGGCCTGTCTTTGTCCAACCACCATACTTGCTGAGCAGCATTTCGAGAGTTTCCTGGAACGGTACAAACGGTTTCCTGTAAGGATTGCCATGTTGAGCCGTCTGGTCCCTCCGGTAGAACAAAAAAAAATCCTGAAAGGAATAGCCGCCGGTGATATTGAGATTGTCATTGGTACTCATCGCATTCTTTCCAGAGATGTTAACTTCAAAAATATTGGTTTGATTATAGTCGATGAGGAGCAGCGATTTGGTGTTAAAGACAAGGAGCGGCTCAAGGAACTGAAGGTTTCCGTTGACTGTCTTACTCTGTCTGCGACCCCCATTCCTCGAACTCTGCACATGTCCCTGGTGAAACTTCGGGATATGTCACTCTTGAAGACAGCTCCCAGTAACCGGATTCCAATTGAAACATTCGTCCAGGCATTTGATGAGGACTTGATTGCCAATGCTATACGTCGGGAGGTGGAAAGAGGCGGGCAGGTTTTCTTCCTTCACAATCGTATTGAAAGCCTTGAACAAATGCAGATCTTCCTGAGAAAACTTGTCCCTGAAGTCTTCATTGAAATTGCCCATGGCCGCATGTCCCCCAGGAATCTGGAAAGCATCATGCACCGGTTTGTCCACGGTGCGTTCCAGGTTCTCGTATCAACAACCATCATTGAGAACGGGATCGATATACCAAATGTCAATACAATAATCATTGATAGGGCTGATATGTATGGTATAAGTCAGCTATACCAGTTACGAGGCCGGGTGGGACGATCCGGTCGACTGGCTTATGCCTACCTTCTGTATCAAAAGAATAAAGAAATAAGTGAACTGGCAATGAAGCGGCTTCAGGTGATTAATGATTTCACTGAGTTGGGCAGTGGATTCAAAATTGCAATGAAGGACCTGGAGGTAAGGGGTGCCGGCAATCTTCTCGGTTCAGAGCAAACGGGAGATATCTGTGCCGTTGGTTTTGACTTATACTTGAAGCTCCTGGAAGAGGCCATCCTTGAACGAACAGAATCAAAAAGTGAAGAGATCAAGCATGAGACGTACCTTGAATTGGATTATTCCGGTTTCATTCCGAATACCTATATTTCCGATGACTCAGAAAAAATGGAAATCTACAAGAAAATCGCCGCAGTTTCCAATGATGATGAGCTTCAGAGGCTGCATGCCAATCTCCATGACAGATACGGTCCTCTGCCTGATGAAGTGCACAGCTTGATTTCCATAGCAGAGATACGAGTTATCTGTAGTAAACTCAAGGTGATCAGTCTCAAGGAACGCAAGGGACATGTTGCAGTCATCTTCAGCAAAGTCTCACTGATCTCAGTCGATAAAGTTATGAGACTTATGAATTCTTCCAGAGGACGTGTCAAACTGGACCCTTCCAGACCTGATGGTCTGTTCCTGGAAACCGGGGAAGTGCACCTGAAGGAGAAATCAATGTTTATCCGTGAATACCTGGAGAAGCTGCTCTGATTGCCCCATGATAAGGGAACCTCTCATACCGTCGTCCAGTGTTGATGCCGTGCATATCTGATTTTCTGATCCCTGACCAGAGAAAAAGGGCAATTCGGATACTTGACAAATTCCGTGAATCGACCGGATAATAGCTCATAAAACATGATTGGTGGTCGTTGTAGTCAGCATATCTGCAGCGGCGTCAAGGCAGTCAGACTTTCTCGCAAAGAGCCGCCGTCAAAAGGGGGTCAGTATTATGCCAACCTGGCAACATTACCACATAGCACGATCAACTGATGATGCTCTACGTGCGCTAGGAGAAGCTGTCGGCAGTACCCGGATTATTGCTGGCGGATCGGATTTCCTGCTGGACATTCAGCAGGGTCGTCATGAAGAAATACACACTCTTGTTGATGTCAATGATATACCTGATATGAGAGTTCTGGAAATTCGCGGCAATGAGCTGTTTATCGGAGCTTCTGTACCCCATAAGGTAATTACACAATCCTCCCTGGTTCGTGAACACGGGGAAGCCCTGGCTACAGCCAGCGGGCTTATAGGCGGTCCGCAAGTTAGAAACACTGCAACCATCGGCGGAAATGTCGCCCATGCACTTCCAGCCGCTGACGGAACCATAGCCCTCATGTCTCTTGATGCCAGAGCTGAGATAACATCGGACAGAGGGAAAAGACTTGTCCAGATGAAGGATCTTTTTCAAGGCCCCGGAAAGAATACGCTCAACCAGAAAACAGAGATTCTTACAGGTTTCAGCTTCTTCCTGAAGAAGAAGGGACAGGCCTCCGCCTTTAATCGCATAATGAGGCCTCAAGGAGTTGCCATTGCCATCTTAAATCTATCAGTCTGGATTGAAAGGCAGGGAGAGACAATCACAGATGTCCGGATAGCAATTGGTCCTTCCGGTCCAATACCACGGCGCATAATGCTTGCCGAAAACTCTCTGAAGGGAAAGCCCCTGACGGACAGTTCTATTGCAGAAGCTGGCAAGGCAGCTCTGGACGATGTGCAGGTTCGTACAAGTCGGCACAGGTCAACAAAGGAATACAGGCAAGCCATGGTTGGTGTACTTCTGAAAAAAACACTCACCGAAGCCTGGGAAAGAGCGGGAAGGTCAGTATGAAATTTTCAGTTAATAATAAACAATACACGATGGACGTGGTACCGGGTGAGATGCTGTCCACCCTACTCCGGGAAAGGCTGGGACTCACCGGAACCAAAATTGGCTGTAATGAAGCCGAATGTGGTGCATGCACTGTTCTTGTCGATGATGAGCCCATCGTGTCATGCACATATCCTGCCGCAAGAGTTGAGAATAAGAAAGTTCTGACCATTGAGGGTCTTGCTGAATCGGAAGCTCACCGCCGTGAGGTCATGGGAAATCAACTCCATCCCCTGCAGGAAGCCTTTATATCCTATGGGGCCGTGCAGTGCGGTTTCTGTATTCCGGGTCAAATCATGACGGCCCAGGCACTGTTAAAGAATAATCCCAAACCGGAATCAAAGGACATTCGATATGCACTCAAGGACACTCTGTGCCGTTGTGCCGGCTATCCAACGATAGAGCGGGCCATTCTTGCCGCAGCCGAATCCCGGACAACTCATCAGCCTGTCCAACCTCCTGACTATGAGGCGTCCAGCAAGCCCCTTCACAGTGTGGGAACTATTGAACCCCGTCCCGATGCAATTGCCAAGGTCACAGGTAAGGCGATTTTTACCGACGATCTCACGTTTGACGGTATGCTGCATGCCCGTGTGAAACGGTGTGAAATCCCCCATGGCATTCTAAAAAGTCTGGATGTCAGAGCTGCCAGGGCCCTTCCCGGAGTCGCCGCTGTTCTGACAGCGGAGGATATTCCAGGACGTCAGAATCATGGTCTGGTGGTAACGGACTGGCCCTCCATCGTTGGCATTGGAGAACGAGTCCGCTATGTTGCAGATACCGTAGCCCTTGTTGCAGCCGATACCAGGGAAATAGCAACAAAGGCCCTCAATCTGGTAAAGGCCGAGTACGAAGAACTGGAGGTCGTTGACAACCCTGTAAGGGCCAGGGATACAGAAGCCCCTCAACTCCACGAAAAGGGAAACTTGCTTAAGCACATCAAGGTTCGTAAGGGAAATGTAGAGAAGGGCCTGGAATCGGCTGATATTGTTATGGAACACACCTTCCACACACCGACAACCGAACATGCCTTCATTGAGCCGGAGTGCAGTATTGCCGTCCCCTTGAAAAATGGCCGTATGGAGATCTATGTCGGTTCGCAGATTCCCTATGCCGACCGGGATCAGGTAGCGGCCACTCTGAGCATGGAACCTGAGCAGGTAAGAGTCGTCGGGCAGCTTATGGGTGGTGGTTTTGGCGGCAAAGAGGATATTGCAGGTCAGATACATACGGCACTTCTGGCTCAGGCAACGGGAAAACCGGTGAAGCAGCTCTACGACCGGCATGAAAGCTTTCTGGTTCATCCGAAAAGACATGCAACACAAATTACAGTGACTGTGGGAGCCATGAAAGACGGCAAACTGTGTGCGGTGAAAACTGAACTTTATGGCGACACCGGGGCATATGCGTCTCTGGGAGAAAAGGTTATGGGCCGGGCAACCACACATTCCTCCGGCCCCTATGAAATTGGACACGTTAAGGCGGACTGCTACGCCATGTATACCAACAATCCCCCAGCCGGAGCATTCCGCGGCTTCGGGGCTTTGCAGGGGCAGTTTGCCATTGAAAACATGATGGATCGACTTGCCGTGAAACTGGATATGGATCCGGTTGAACTGCGCCGTATAAATGCCCTGAGGGTGGGCAGTACAACAAATACGGGCCAGGTACTTCGGGATAGCGTTGGCCTGGTGGAATGTCTTGACAGGGTGGATGGCGAATTACGGCGTTTAGCTGGTGATCGGCCGTTCGAGGCTGTCAGGGTTCCTGGCCATCCTGATCTCCGCCGGGCATGGGGATTTGCAGCATCATATAAAAATACCGGTCTTGGGGGAGGGGCCCCGGACAAGGCTGGAGCCGAGGTAGAATTGCGTTCCGATGGCTCCTATCAGGTCCGCACATCTTCTGCCGAACTGGGACAGGGTTTGGTGACAGTGCTCCGTCTCATAGCGGCCGAAGAACTTAAAACCGAACCGCAGCGGGTGGATGTACTGGTAATGGATACCGATCTTACCCCTGACGGCGGGCCGACGACTGCTTCCCGGCAAAGTTATGTAACAGGCAATGCAACCCTCTATGCTGCCAGGCAGCTCAGGAAAAACATCGTGTCAGCGTTGAGCAAGGAGTTTTCCTGCTCCTCAGATGCCCTGGGTTATAGTGATGGTCACTTTGAATATGATAGCCGCCGTTTACCAATGGACAGGGCAGCAGCCGTACTCAAAGAAGGAGGATTCGATACAACAGCCGCCTTTGAATATCATGCTCCTGAAACCAGACCTCTCGGCGAGGGCGGCGACATGCATGTCGCATTCTCCTTTGCAGCTCAAGCAATAGAGGTTGAGGTCAATACAAAAACAGGAGAGGTCAGGGTTCTTCGTGTTATTGCGGCGAACGATGTCGGCAAGGCTCTTAATCCGCTTGGACTTCAAGGGCAAATCGAAGGTGGAATCATAATGGGACTTGGTCATGCCCTCACGGAGGAATTCATTGTTGAAGACGGGATCCCATTTACCGACTACATGGCCCGGTACCGTATCCCCAACATAACTCAGGTGCCTGAGATTATTTCATTTGTTGTGGAAGATCCGACTGGTGATGGCCCTTATGGAGCCAAAGGTGTCGGTGAAATTGTAAGCATTCCCACCATCCCTGCGATAGCGAATGCTGTTTATCGTGCGGCTGGAACAAGAATTGATACTCTGCCGATTGATCAGGAGAAGATTCAAAAAGCATTGCAGTAGGGCACACTGAAGAGATTCTTCATAAGAGTCATTCCTGAGAAGACTAAACCTGTCGACCTTCACGGAGCTTTGTTTCAAACCGTTCGGCTTCTCTGCCGCTGAGGTTATGCGGCTTACCGTCCAGCATCTGTGTGAGAGCCTCAAACTCTGCATCGGAGAAATGAATGCCTCCCATAACATGGCGGTCAAAGGACTGGAAGGCCAGAGGGCATACTGTGGAAGCAATTTCTTTCATCACATTTGCATAGGCTCGTATTTCCAGCTGGGCATGGGGATCCATACGCAATTTGAGGAAGTGGAAAAGATTGTGAAGATCAATCTGCCAGTACCATTCTGTGTACAGGCTGAGGGGCAGAACGATTCGAGCCAACTCCCGGGCAACACCCTTTTTAAGAAGATTTTCATATTCCCTGTAGGCCGTTTCATGGGCGGCCTGAATACTCTTCTGCACATTTTCTGCGTCTTCAGGGGCCATCGGTTCATTCTGTCGGCCCTGCTTGTTATCAGTGCTCTGCTGGGCAATATCTTTGAGTTCAGGGAGGAAGAAGTCATCATTCATCACGCTGTAGCGGCCGGAAATCTCGTTGAGTCTGGCTGTGCGGTGACGAACCCACTGCCGGGCAACAAAGATGGGCATTCTGGCATGGAAGGTGAAGTTGACCTGTTCAAAGGGAGACGTATGCCCATTGCGCAGCAGATGATCGATGAGTCCGGCATTCTGCCGAAAAGTTCTGGTCCCTTCACCATAGGAAACCCGGGCGGCATCGACAATACGCTCATCACTGCCCAGATAATCCACCAAACGGATGAAACCCCTGTCTAAAACACTATATTCCTTATCAAGAATTGCATCCGCTTCTCTCACATGGCAGTGTCCCATAATCCCATCCTTTTTATGTATTCTGATTCATTATACATGCTTCATCAGCATCTGCGACCATCTTACGGAGCCACCTGAGCAGTTTTTGCTCCTTCAATCTATTCTCTCCCCGGATCTCGGCCATAACCCTGAAAACAGGTTCCGTACCGCTTCCTCTCATCCATAAAAATCCGGCATCATTCCCATTTTCATCCTTGAAAACCACCTTCAAACCACCTCGTTCCTCACCGCTCCTCTCTGTGGGACCTGTCCCAATTCGACTCCTTGTTCCCTCGTTATTGATCTCTACCCAGTCGGTGAAACCGAATTCCTCTTCAAGTTTATTCTTTTTTAATGACCACTCCCGCTTAAAGATTACCTCCCAGGCCGCTTTCAGTTCACCATGATTGTGCGTTTTAATCCTCATCTTTGCTCTCTCAGCTGAGGCAGGAGTTGTGGTAAAGGAAGGCAGGGTCGCAATGATATCGGCTGGAGTCAATCCTGACCTCCCAACTTCGGACCGACCAATCCGTCTGCACCAGTCTTCAAAGGGGCCGGGTAAACGTAGAAGTTTCAAAAAGGCCGTTATCATGTTCAGGGGATCCCGTACTTTTGACGGATGAGTTATACTTCCGCCATTGGATCCTTCGCCCAGAAACCGTACCGTGTACCCTTCCTCCCTGAGTTCGATTCCCCGGTTCACCACATTGGCTTCACCCACTTCCGTTTCAAAAACTTCCACTCCATAAACAGATGCGATACATCGCACCCGATGACTGGTGGGTCCATTGACAACAAGGGCATGCGGTGCTGCCGTCTCCCCGGTTTGCCAGAATAATGAAGCCAGTTCGGCCAATGCTGTCAGTGCAAACACCTCCTGAGCTTCAAGGCAGCGGGCCCTGCCCTGTTCTTCATCCCAGATAACCAGATTTCCCCGATCCCCGTCATTATCAGTGACATAGCCTGCAAGGGCACTTGCATTTCCAGCATGGGCCTTTTCCAGGGCAATTCGGCATGGTTCAAGGGATTTCCCTTCCGGTAGTATTGCATGAACAATGTGTCCGGCTGTTGTGTTCATGCCCTGGAATTCTGCACCAAGAGACTCCAGAAACTCCCTGTCCACTGAGGTGCAGCGGGCACTGCCATTCAAGTCTGCGAGTATAGTAATTGGGTTTTCTTTCAGCCCTGCCCTCAGGGTGGTCAGAATGTTACTGGAAGAGTTATCCCTGCCCCCTGCGGTTTCTTCCAGAAATTTTTTATAGATCTTACAGCATAGCTGTTTCTCTTTCGGATTGGCTTTCCGGGGGATTGCATCCGCCGGGAGAGGTAAATGACCTGCCATCACCTCTCTGTAATTTGAAATGAGTTCCTGGGCATCGTTTCCGCCAAGAACACCTCCGCCTGTACCGAATTTAACTCCGTTATGGCCTAATGGGTTATGACTGGCTGAAATATAGGCAAATCCATCGATATCTTTGTCTCTGGCAGATCGAGCCATTATCTCAGGGGCCGGTGCGATACCGGCATACCGTATCTGACATCCAAGGCTTTCCAAACCATTCATTATAATCTCAGCCAGTATCGGGCCTGTGGGCCGGGTGTCGGTGGCAACCAGAACGGCAGGTGTTTCATTGCAATGATCAATGAGCCACTGACCCCATACGATTCCCATGCCCATGGCAATTATTCTGTTCTCGGGGAGGGGGTGAGTTCCAGCACCATGTTCGCCATCCGGGGCAAAGATTTTTCGCCAGCCGGATGCTGAGAGGATTAAGTTATCGAGAACATTGTTGAGCATGGGGGGTATATTATCGAGTGAAACGAAAAAGATTCAATCCGAAACCTCCTCCTTCGGTAAAGTACAGGCAAAAAGAGAATTACCGACCGCCATTAAAGCAGCCAGCGAGAAAAGAAGTTCAACTCCAATCTTCTCCCAGATGAAGCCGCCAGCTAGAGCGATCAATACACTCATGAGATGATTCACCGACAATCCGGTGGAAAGAGTTGAGGTTATCTCCTCCCTGTCATGGCTGAGACGCCCGGCATATACACTGGAAGCAATACAGGCATTTGAAATTATTCGATCCAGCACGAATATCGCACTGGTAACAATGAATGCTGTCTGCTGGTTGAACAGGTGATGGGAGAATCCATAGGCGACACAGACGAAGAAGAGGATGGCAGTATCACCAATCATCACTCTTCGATAACCGAGATGATCAATGAAGTAGCCGATAATGGGAGTCGATACAATGTTGAGCAGAGCACAAACTCCCAACAGACCTGCGATATACTCGGTACCGGCACCATATTTCAGGATGAGAAGGTAGGGCGCAAAAGTCAGAAAAACCTGCTTTCTTGCACCATAAAACAATTCCAGGGCATAATACTTGTTAAACTTCCGGTGAAAGTAGACTCTTCTCCGTTCCAGAGTTCCAGTAGATCGGGGCATCTTCAACGCAGCGGAGGCGGCCAGTCCCATCAATACGATGACTGAAATAAACACCACCACATATCCAGCCCGTCCACCGGTATCTCTATCCATCTGAATTCCCGGCTGAAGAAACAGCAGGGAAACCAGAATCATACCGACAGTGTAACCAATGCTTTTCAGTGCACGGATAAAACCCAGAGCCCGACCTTCCCGGCCCGATTCAGCCGCATGTATCGCATATGATTGCCGCACTGGCATGATAAGATGATCGCCAATATTGAATACCATCAGGAAACCAATGACTTTGAAGACACTGGTGAAGGCGAGGAGTATACCCACTATCCCAACAATACAGATTATCATGGAAAGCCAGATGATATTTCTCTCATTCACCCGATGCAAAAGGGACAGGATAAAAACCAGGCATAATCCGGGGATTTCTCGAAAAAACTCCACAATACCCCTGCCGCTCTTTCCAATACCCAGCCAGGCCAGGTAATTATCCTGAACTCCAAGAAACAGACCCTCTGCGAGACTGAAAAGTATCATGGCCAGAAGAAACAGGGCATAATGCTCCACCCTTGAGGATGTGAAGTAATCTCGAATTTCAGCCCGGTAATCTGTCAAACTGCTGTCATCCGAAGGATCGGAGTGAGGACAACTGCATCGTCCCTGCCCGATGCCCGCATATCAGTCCGTCTTTCTGGCTTACAGGGATTCCCATTCAAATCGTTGTTACGATTGTGCTCGCCGATAATCATGCCCTCGTACACAGGAGCACCGGGAACAGCAGAAAGTGGACCTTCCTGATGCCTTAAAATCTTCGCCGTAACCACACCGACATTGTGCAGCTTTTCATTGACGGCATTTGCGTTATTATTGTTTTTCATTGTTTCCTGATAACTATACACCATGGGAACAGGACTGGAACAGGGGATGAATTACGAATAAATCCGTATTCTCCACTGCTGTGGTACCGTAAAATACAGGAAATGACTCAACAGGATTATTGTGTTTACAAAATTGGAAATAAATACTATCTTTATAGCATGAAGACAATCTCAATAAAAAAATATATTGTATCAGTAGTACTGGCTCTCTTTTCTACAGTGACTGTATTTGCTGAATATCCGCCTGAGGGCTGGACAGACAGCTTTACCGAAGGTATTGAACAGGCCCGGCGAGAAAACAAGATGCTTCTCCTCAATTTCACAGGATCGGATTGGTGTACCTGGTGTATAAAACTGGAATCCACCATCTTTTCTACCTCTGAGTTTAAAGATTGGTCTGAGAAGAATATGGTGAAGGTTTTCCTTGACTTTCCTTCCAGGATCAATCTCTCCGAAGAAACAATGAATCAAAATCAGCAGTTGCAGCGTTTTTTTGGTGTACGAGGTTATCCAACCCTGATGCTTCTGGATTCCAATCTTATTCCCCTGCTGAAGACAGGATATCAGAATATGAACACCGCTGAATTCATTGAGCACCTACAGAATGATAGGAATATTGATCTCAGGGCCCCCGATGAGTACCTTATTGCAATAAAGAAGTTGATTGAAGAGAGTATTTCTCCAACCAGACTCTGAATCCGGGCAGAATTAGAAAAAGCGAATCATGCTGAAATAGAAGCCTGGTATGCCGTGCTCATTAAAAGGCATATCAAGAAGGATGGTCAATTTACTGCCGACTGGGGGGAATGATATTCGCAAACCAGGACCGACACGCAATTGAGGCATGGCATGAAAACTTTCTGTAAAGCTTCCATGCCATGAAACATCACAAAAGGCCGCCACTTCCAGAAACATCCATTTTTGACGGATTGGTACGATACCGAATTCCAGGTTGACACCAAACACCAGAGGAGAAAAATACTCATGGCTGTCGCCTCCACGGAGGTAATACTTCTGGTCAATCTGATACATTGGATAAATAGATGAGGAATACTCCAGTTTTATCCTTGCGGACAGGGTCAGCCAATCTTTGGCAAAGACTTGATGGTATTGGGCCTGGGTAAGGAATTCCCAGTAAATTTGATCCTGAAATGGTGTCCACATGGTGAGGGATGCCGTTCCCTTGTAGCCTTGCCGGTGCTGATCCTTACTGTTTATTCTATCCAGGGTCACTTCCATACCAAAACCTGGATGATTCTCAGTCATTTGATAACCATTGAATCCCAGACTGTCAATTTCATCCCTGGAGAATACATCATGGTGGTATTTCAGCAGCAGGGATGCTTCCAGTTTATTATCCCACTCATATGTTAATTTGGTATCTATAGAAGCTCCACTTCGATGAAAAGCATCAGTGCGAACACCCCTGTGCGTGATGTAGGAAAGTTCATTGTGTGTTCCAGCTATGATTCCAAGGCGCAGGGGAATTTTTCCCAT
This sequence comes from Spirochaetaceae bacterium, assembly GCA_965224705.1. Lineage (GTDB taxonomy): Bacteria > Spirochaetota > Spirochaetia > DSM-2461 > DSM-2461 > UBA2779. The sequence goes on from OZ245056.1 coordinate 291,405, forward strand.
GAGCCGATGTATATAGATGACATTGAAATTGAATCTGGGTGGTTCATCTTTCACAAAGGTTCCTAAAACGTTAGTCATGAGAAATGATCCCTGTCCCAGGAAATTGCTGTCCAGAGCACCAAACATTGTATTCATCCGACCGCTGAGACTGTCTCCTTCAAAAAATACTATTGGAAGAAATGTCCATTTCTCCCGAATTCGTATTTCAATTACAGTGTCATCATCTTCATCATAAAGACCCCAGTCGATCTCGAAAAAAAGATTCCGATTGAGCACTCGCTGGATAGATTCTTCAATTGTTTCTGTATCAACCCGTTGTCCCTCATCAAAGAGTAATTCACGGAGAATAACTTTTCGATGGGTTTTCCAGTTCCCGTTTACTATGATTCGGTCAATGGTTACAAACTCTCCCGGTTCAGGGCGATATCCAGGATTGACAGTCAAATTCAGATTCAGAATCTTCCTGCCCCTTACTCCTGGTATCAATTGATAGTTCAGAGATGAGTATCGACCGGCACTCTTGAGGTTGTTCAATGCCTTTTCTAATTCCAGCATTGAAATCTCCATGCCTTTTTTCAGTCCAAGTTTTTTCTTCACCCATTCAGGAGATGATACTCCATCAGATTCAATCTGAATTCTGTCAAGGACGAAGGGAAGAGTATTTGCCTGAAGTGCAGCGGTTGTTAGAAACAGAAGCAAAGCAGTACGTTTACGCATATCGGGAACACACATTCTAACTATAAGCATCATGCAGGACAAGGCATGTTATTGTGCCAGTGCGGATTACAGAATTCCCGGGATTATCGCCTTGCGGTTTGTTGGATAATCAGCAAATTTTTTCTTATACCATTGATGACCCGCAATGCCGCGTGGGAAAACATTGGCAAAAGTAAAAACTGCGAAGGCAAGACCAGCCAGTGACCATGTCATGATGGCCCATCCAGCCCATTGAATAATCTCTCCAAGGTAGTTGGGACAGGAAACCAGGCGGAAAAAGCCGCCCTGAGGAATTATGTACTTATTCGACCCTGGATTCTGGGATAGAATCCGTCTGTCAGAGTCAAAATGGATTAAGAATCCTGTGAAGAATAATATGGTTCCCATAACGAATTGGGGCTTAGAAAACCAGGAAGTATCGATAGGCCGAATGGCAAACAGGTGGATACCATTGATGAAACCATTGTTGAAGTTGAATATCGCAGCCATTGCAGCCATGGAAATCGGGAAATTGGAACTCCTGTGTTTCATGCCTATTGGGAAGATAAAAGTGCGATATATGTAATGAAATTCCCAGATCACAAGAAAAATCCATGACCAGCCCATGCCCGCCCGATAAAACCAGGCTAAAATGGCAATTGTGAAAACAGCAGGAATCTCCATAAGCATCCAGGCCGATTGTGATCGTATATTTGGTCCCCACCTGGTACTGGAGAACTTTCCATAAGGAGCGTTTATGAAGTTGAGGCAGATGAAGGTTATCCCTGCGGCGATGAACTGAGTTGTAAGAGCAATTTGGTAAAAATTATGCAGAATAATTCCTATCAATTAGTTTTTTTCTTTGAGGACGGCATCTCTTCTTCCGGGGCTGGGTGTGTTCGAAAAACATGATCCCACAGAGTGTTGGATACCCCGAACCGTTTGTGAGGAAACCTGTGATGACGCATATGGTTTTTTCGGAGGTTACGGTACCATTTCCAGTCGGTATCAAAAAAATGAACACACCAGTGCAGTGTATCGTATATCAGGTATCCAGAAGTAATTCCTGCATAATAGGCAAAACCAGCCCATCCTGCATCAGCGATAAGTCCAAAAACTATCCAGATGGGCAATATCAATATCAGTCCAATACTGAGGCTTGCAATGACAGGAACCACCAGGCGGGTATTGAGCATTGCCTGAGCATGATGGATTCCATGGGAATACCATGCAATTTTATGCCGCAGATCACTTTCTCCCTCATAGTGAAATATAAATCGATGAAGAAAATACTCAATCAAAGTCCAGCTGAAGATACCGGACAGATACCACAGGGGGGCAAACAGCAGCAATTTCAAAATTGGAATACCAGCCTTTCCTCCCTGATAGAAACAGGCAAAAGTGGTTATAACCGTAATCGGCCCCCATACCGCCCATACATGCCATAGTTTGATATGAGTAAATCGCTCAAGGAAATCCGATTGAAAATAACGAAGTGGTTTGGGTTGTTTTATGTTTAATCGACGTATCATAGTATCTCCTGATCTCAAGTCTTCTATCAGTGAACTGAAAATGACTCATTGTGTAAAGAATCAAACGGATAAAAAATAGAATTCTTGATGATTAAGTCTATGGATCCTTCTGTCGATAAGATGAACAACTGACATTTGTCGTTACAGCCCATGGGGATCCGACGTCCAGACCCATGGGCTTTTTTTTGCGCAGAATCCCGGCTGCCCCCCTGCCTGATCAAATCAATGTCTGGTGGGACAATCAATTCCAATATTGGGTTAAATGAGACCGGGTTCCTGCTGGCTTTCTGACACTGCACCTTTAATAAACAGGCATGGCACCATTCCCTTCCGTGAAGTATCATTCGTGAGATCCGCAAGTGAGTGGTGACTCAAATATGATATTTTCCTCTTACTCGCTAATGCCATGGCCAGGGCGGCACTTCTTCTGGCCAGTTCATGCGCATCCCGTTCTTCATCCAGGCTGTCTGACATGCCATTTTCAAACACACCATCATCAAAGGCTGAATAGGCCGCAAGATTGGATGATGCTATGAAACTGCTGTAGGCAATGACTGAAACATGGGCAGAAACGGTGTCGACTGCTTCCGCCACTGTATCGGCATCCCGGGTAATGACAAAAAGCACTGTGACGCCCTGTCTGGCGATGTTTTCGATCTGACTTCTCTGCAGTTCGGGATTCCTGTTGGCGGTCTGTGTTACAATCTGGACTTTTTCATATTGATCCAATGCAGAAAGAAGTGCGTTCTCACTGGGGCTGCGCTGATCCGCAGAGTTGAAGAAAGAAATGCCCAGCATGACAGACTCCTTGTTCTTTTCCGATCCGCCCTTCGCAAAAATGAGCATTCCGGGGAGGGAAAGAAGGATAATCAATAGCAGTATACGTTTCATAATGCCTCCAATTCAGGATTTATCAGTCTCCCTGCCCAGAGCTTCCAGCCGTTCAGCAGGAGCTGGATGAGAATAGTGCCAGAAACTATAGGCTGGGTGAGGGGTTAGATTACTGAGATTTCCCCTTCCTAACTCCAGAAGAGCCCGTCTCATAGGATCAGTTCCTGTCTGTTTTACAGCAAACCGATCGGCCTGATACTCATGTTTTCGAGACAGATTGTTTACCAATGGGGAGATAAATGATGTGACGGGTCCGGTAAAAAACGCTGCAAGAAAAATGATTCCATGAAGCGATGGATTATTGAATCCAAATGTCTGGAACAATGGAATCCATTCCACAGCCCATCCTGCGATGGCAAAGAAAGCAAAATTAACCAGAACTCCAAGGAGCAGGCGCTGACGAATGTGTCCGTGTTTCCAGTGCCCGATTTCATGGGCCAGAATAGCTTCCAGTTCATCTGTCTTCAAAGATTCAATCAGTGTGTCAAAGATAACAATCCTCCGGGTACGGCCAATCCCGGTGAAATATGCGTTGGAATGTCGACTCCTGCGGCTTCCATCCATTACAAAAATACCCCGTACCTTGAAGTTACATCGTTCTGCCAGTGCATTGAGTCGTTCTCCAAGCTCTCCCTCTGGAAGCGCACTGAATTTGTTGAAGAGGGGTGCGATGATCAGGGGGTAAAGAATCGTGAGTATGAACTGAAATGCGGTAACAAAACCCCACGCCGCCAGCCACCAGTACTGGCCGATAAGCAACCTTGCCGCATAGAGTCCTGCCAGGAGAGCCATGAGCAGCAGAACACTGACAATCAACCCCTTCAGCACATCTCCGAAAAAGGCTGTAATACTTGATGTGTTGAAACCAAATTCCTCCTCAATGATGAATTTGGAATAGAGGGAAGCCGGCAGCCCCACAAGGCCTGATATCAGATATGCTGCGGCAAGGAAGATCAACCCATGCCAGTACACGGGCAGAGTCCAGCGTGCAATAAGACTGTCAAGACTCCCCGCTGCGTGGAATGCAAGAACCAGAATCATGATAATTCGGCCCTGTATTGAAGTAAAAAGCCCAAAATATGCCCGCCGCAGAGAATAGGATACACAGCGGTTATAGGTGTCTTCCTCGATAACTCCGCTGAATGCCGATGGTACAGTTTGCCTGTTCTTGATAATCGTATTGATGTTGAGGACATCAAGCAGCCAGTCAATTAGAAAGTCCAGAATGAAGAATCCCGTCCAACAGATCAATATGATGCCTGAGATGTTCACAGGTACTTGACTCCTTCAAAGGTACTGTTTTATCGCTACAGCTGGTTCTGGTCTGTTGCTGATAAGCTCTTCGGCATAAGGTGCGGATATCTTCACCCAGCGGGAATATATTTCCCGGGCATCAGCATCATCCAGCTTCCATGGAAGGTTCTCATGATGGAGACGATGAGTGAGAATATAGAACACGATAGCCGCTGAAGCAGAAATATTAAAGCTTTCAACAAATCCAACCATGGGGATGCGGAGATAGGTATCCGTCATAGCCCGAACATCATCGGAAATGCCATTTTTCTCAGATCCGAATACCAGTGCCACCGGTCCATCGGTGAGATTGAGTGATTCCGGGCTTTCAGCATTTTCATCATATAAACTGGTTGATACTATACGGTAGTTTCGAGATTTCAATGTTCTGAGTACTTCTTTCGTACAGGAGTGTTTTTGAGAATCCTCTTCCTTTTGATTATAGATTTTTACATCAAGCCATTGTGCCGTTCCCATATCGACTTGCTGTTCCGTTCTGAACTTGTTCCTGCCTCCTATGGCATGGACTTCCTGTATCCCCAGGGCATCACAATGCCGTATAACCGCACTCCCATTCCTGGGATCATACAAATCTTCCAATACACATGCAATATAACGGGTTCGCTGTTCCAGTACTTTTTTCATCCTTGCAATTCGGCGAGGCGTAATAAATCCTTCCAGATAGTTCAACAGTTCCTTATCCATTATCAGAATTGTAAGAATAAACTTTGCCCTGCTTTCTGTCCAGGTATTATCTTCTCTACTGGAGACAACCGATAATATATGGTGACCACCCGCCATTCAATTCTGTGTATTTCAGTTATCTCAGCCATGTCAGGTATATTTTCAAGCTGTAGTACTGTACCTGATCTGGTTTTGAATGATCCTGCTAGTTTTGAGAGAATGATCAATGGGGCATTGGAAGGTGAAATATTCATTATCACAAAAAAGGATTACCCGGAAATTAAGAAACTCCTGGCGGAGAGCAATTCAGAACTCCATAGGGCCGGTATTATCCTTGCTGGACAAACCGGGGATGCTGTTTTCTTTCCAGATATTTTTTCATCGTCCATGAGTGAGGATGAAGAGGTGGCTGAAACTGCAGCAGGGATCATTATCGATAATTCCCAGATGTTTCGTGCGTCTCTCCTGCAAATGCTGGATCATCCGAATTCCTCTCACAGAGAAAATGCAATTTCCATCCTTGCTCAGACTGGTGGTGAAGACATTGTTCCCCTGCTTGTTCGCTTTTTCGGCGACCCGGATGAAAACATTCGTAATCAGGCATCCCTGGCTGTCTGGAAAATTGCGGACAGAACAAATCCATTCCTTCAAGAAGCGTTGAACAACCCCGACGCCCTTGCTGCATCCATCGCTTACCGAACACTGGGACGGTATACCGATCCTGATGATGCCTTTTTTTTCATAGAAGCCTTTATGGCAGCAGATTCAAGGATCCGAAAAGAGGCTCAATTAGCCGTTCTGAGACTTGGTGAGGCAGGTCTTCCATATTTACATGCCGAGGTCAACGGCAAAAATAATCCGTTGAACTCTCGTTTGACCGCACTCAACGTTCTACAGGGACTGCGATTACCCGAGAGTTTATTGGTCCTGTTCGGACTTCTCTCGGATGAGAATGAAGGAATACGGACGAAGGTTGCCAGTCTTCTGGGAACTTATGGAGATGATGCCGTCCCCACATTGATTGAGATCTATGAAACGGCCGAAATTCTCCAGCGTATACAGGCAATCACCCAGATGGGTATCATAGGTGCATCATCCGCTCTGCCAACTCTCATCGATGCATTGGGCAGCAGTATTCCTGGAATAGGGCTGGCGGCTCACGAAGCAATAGAATTCTTTGGGACAGAAGCATGGCCGCGGTTGCGGGAAGTCATTGAATCAGATGAATCAATCTCCAAAATTTCAGCAATGCAGATCCTGCGATCTGGAGGAGATTTCTGGCTGGTGCGCAATGAATCTGGAGAAATCAACAATGCCGGACTGTTTTTACTGATAACCCTGTCAGTTCAGAGCGAGATTGATGACTATCTGAATGCTGTAGAGATCAGTCATGTCCTTGGAGACAGTATTCTTTCCCTCAAAAATGCCTGGAACCTTGCCGTGGAGTTTGTTGAAATCGAAACAGGAATCACTCAGGGAAACGAACCATATCTATACCTCTGGCGGCAGCGATTAAAGTATGCAGCCGAAGCAAGGAAAACTCTCCGCCAATCTTTTGCGGTACTCCACGAATACTTCGATACCCCGGATCCCAATATCCTGAATGAATCAAAATCTGCTCGGAAAAAAAGCCGTCAGCTTAAATCCAGGGTGGAAGCCCTGACAGAACGCATTGACAGGCTTCCGCAATCAACGAAAATCTCCGGGGAAAACCAGTTAGCTGAATATAAGGATATTCGGAATGAACTGGTCCAGATCTGGAAGTACTGCCCAGGGGAGATGAAGGAGGTTGCATTGTCTATCTATGCTGACCGTGGATTGAATCCGATTATTCTTTCTCAGGAGGCGGCAATTCTTGATTGAGTCAGGAATAGTCCAATTCTGATTCCTGGGAGTCTGTGGATTTTAAGCCGTGAGACGTAAATCCGACAGGCTCCTGGCTTTTCGGAAGTGACGGGGATCGAACCCGCGATCTCCGGCTTGACAGGCCGGCGCGATAACCTTCTTCGCTACACCTCCAGATTGTAATTGAAAGTATAATGGATCAGCAGGAGTTGGTCAAGTTCTCAGCGGCTGTTATTATGGAAGTTATGCCTGCAGCTGTTGAATCAATAAAAGAATTCTACAGTTCTGAGTCTCTTGCCGAACCAGCATTGATGAAATGGCCATTAAACAGTTCAGATCGAATGACACAGTCCGGACTGGAGAATGAATTTAAGTCAAGACTGGGAGATGGTCTTCCAGATGGGCTCTTATGGATGGAAGGTCATGCTGACCTGAAATACCGGCCGGAGCGCATCCTGCCTGGCTGCCGGTCCGTGCTTGTCAGCTATCTGAATTACTACCGGAAGAATGAAATCGATCGGAATGATTCACATCTCAATCAAGGAAGAGTCGCTCGTTATGCCAGAGGCCGGGATTACCATAAGGAACTTGGATTCCGTTTAAAACGAATCACGAAGCAGTTTCGGCAAGTCTTCCCGGGAGAGCAGTTCAGGTACTTTACCGACACGGGACCTGTGGATGAAGTATGGCTTGCATCAGCGTCTGGAACTGGATTCAGGGGGCGGCATGGGCTGACGATCATACCGGGTATTGGAAGCTGGATTGTTCTTGGTCATATATTGACCACTGTTGAATTTGATGCTCCATCTGCCAGGCCGCTGCCGTCAGGCTGTCCGGCAAATTGCAGGCGATGCATTGATGCCTGTCCGGGAACGGCACTGGAAATGCCTGGTCGGATCAATCCTGTCCGATGTATCGCATACCAGAGCATTGAACACAGGGGGGCCGTTGACAGGGAGTACCGCCGAAAAGCAGGAAACTGGATTTTCGGATGTGATGTATGCCAGGAAGTTTGCCCATTTAACTCACAGGCGGAAGAAACGACGGTGGAAGGATTTCTTCGTGATTATGCTGGAGCGGCATTAAATCTGGTGGAAATCCTTACATTGAGGAACAGGACGGATGTTTTGAAGAGGTTTTCCGGATCGCCCTTAATGCGGGCGGGCCGTGCAGGTCTTGTCCGCAATGCCTGTACCGTCGCTGGCAACATCGGAGGACTGGAACTTGTGCCTGTCCTGGAGAAACTGATCAATGATGAGAATTCTGGTATTGGTGAGCATGCTGTTTGGGCTCTGGAAAAAATACGTCGGCGATTCAGTTGATGTTTCAGCTCATGCAGGTTCGCCCCGTACAGCATGCTGCATCTGAATTGAATTTCAGCCATATTCGCAATCTTGTCTGTTTTCCAATTGTCCTGTACAATCCTACATCCGGAGTGGGAGGATCCGTATCCGGAAAACTGTTGGGTCAGTTTACATGATGTCTGGAGTCAGATGGACTGTTAACAGCTCAAAGTTGAGTAATCTCTCCCTGCCATCAGGAGTTATAGAATATGACTGAAAGAACCGATAATGGAATTGTGAAAAAACTGGCTGCATTTTCAGGTATAACCATTGTGATCGCAATCACTGTTTTTGCGCTGACTTTCTGCGGTATGGATCAGGAGGGAGAACCTGAAGCATTTGTAGATCCACAGCTGCTGGATGAAAATGAAGCTGATATGGTGGTTGAAAACGAAGTGACAGACGAAGTAATCAACCGATATATTGTTGGCCGTCACAATGTTGTCGAAGGTGAATCAATCTCCCTTATCGCCGGCAGGCATTGGGATGATATTTATCTCTGGCCCGATTTATACCTTCTGAATAAACTTGAATCTGGTGACCCGGATCTCATTTATCCCGATGAAATTATAGACATATACAACCGTCTTGGCCGGGGTAATGAGTTCCATGAAAACGAAAAAGAGCTGATACTCAATGCATATATTGAAGTGTATGACATCTTTAAGGCATTGGGACCACGTAAAAACAGTTCGGCATGGACATTGCTGTGGTGTGGAACCCGGTATGACAATAATTTCCTCGACCTCTTTGCCCATCGCATTGCCCCGGATGATATGGCCGTGGCAAGAAAGTACGTTGCAGAAGAAGGATTTCTGGATTAACATTGGGTTTCCAGTGACTGGATCCCATGAAATCGTCCGCTAAGATTTTTACAGTATTATTTCTAGTCTCAGGCATTGTATCCATTGGGGCCAGGCCAAATCATGCCCGGATTCGATTGCTCATTGCGATGGATCCTATAAGTCAGTTTAATGGTGAGGGATTGGGCAGCTCAAATGGCAATTTCGCTGCCAGCAGCAGCTATGGCATAGCTCCTGGTATTGAGGCAGTATGGCTTTTTGGTACTATTGTTGAAGCTGGCATCGGGTTTCAATGGCAGATCTCCCGGTCTTTGTATCACAGCGGCGGCAGGACAGGTGCTGTTTATAATTTCATACCTCTTTATGCCATCGCACGCATCAACGTGACCACATTGAAGTCATTCAAAGCATTTCTTGGAGCCAGAATCGGCTACGCATTTTTTAATGACAGCGATGGTTTCCGCAGTCTGCTTCCTGAGGATTCCGGGGGGACTTTGATCTCTTCAAGTGGGGGATTGTTTGCTGCCGGAAGCCTGGGCGTAGTCTACACACTTCAAAATAGACAGAACTGGGGACTGGATTTATCTGCAAGTGTTGGCTATGGTTTTTTCGGAGCGGAGACCCGTTCTTTAGAAAGGAGCTATTCCATCAATCTACAATCAATGACTGTTGATTTTGGCATTGAACTGCGGCTCTAGAAGTCTGTCGGACTCTAAGATTTCAAGGCGATTTTGATGATTTTTTCCTGATTACGGCAACAAATTTTTCAGTTTCCCTATTGATAGGCTTATCTGATACCACTATCATGATACTGCATCAGTGAAAGAAATCCAGGATGAGTCTTATTCGTCTAAATTCAGGAGTAAACAAGTGAATGACGGCATTTTAATTATGACGGTTGGTATGATGGTGGTTTTTGCTTTTCTAATAATCATGGTCTTTTCAATGAAATTCATGTCAGGTTACATCCTGAAAGCTTTCCCTGAAAAGGAACAGTCTGTTCCTCAGATGCCGGGTCAGAATGACCTGGAAGTTGCTGTGGCTGTCGCAGCAGCATATATTCATAGATAAAGAGAAGGCCATTATGACGAAAAAGAAAGTTAATTTCATGATTACAGCTTTCCGGGATGGATTTCAATCTGTTTTCGGGGCAAGGGTTTTTACAAAAGACTTCATTCCGGCTGTAGAAGCAGCCGCCAGGGCGGGAATTCAGCACTTTGAGGCTGGCGGAGGGGCACGCTTTCAGTCACTTTATTTCTACAGCAATGAAGATGCCTTCCATATGATGGATCAATTTCGTGCCGCAGCAGGTCCTGACGCCGACCTTCAAACGCTGTCCAGGGGAATCAATGTCGTAGGATTGAGTTCCCAGCCACGGGATATTATCAAGCTTCACGCAAAGCTCTTCAAGAAACACGGAATTACAACAATCCGCAATTTCGATGCCTTAAATGATGTCAATAATCTTATTGATTCTGGTAAGGCCATTGTCAATGCCGGGGCAAATCATGAAGTTTGTGTCACTTTGATGGCCCTCCCCGAAGGAATTACTGGTGCCCATGATCCGGACTATTATGAAAAAACTCTCAAGGACATACTTGGTGCGGACATACCGTATAGTTCGGTATGCTTCAAAGATGCTTCGGGTACCACGACCCCGTCAGTTGTATATGAATCCATCAAACGGGCACGGAAACTGCTGGGTAAGGATGTAAAACTGGTGTTTCATTCCCATGACACGGCCGGTGTCTGTATCATGCAGTATAAGGCGGCATTGGATGCGGGTGCCAACCAGGTGGATTTATCCATGGCTCCTGTCTCAGGTGGAACCTGCCAGCCTGATGTAATGACCATGTACCATGCCTTGCGCGGTACAGAATATGATATGGGTATTGATCCTGCAAAAGTCTATGAGGCCGAGGAGATTTTCAAAGAATGCATGAAGGATTATTTCATGCCTCCAGAAGCCAAGAAAGTGGAACCCCTCATTCCCCAGTCACCCATGCCCGGCGGAGCACTGACAGCCAATACTCAGATGCTTCGGGATAACGAGTTAATGGATCGCTATGAGGAAATAATCAAAAACATGAGAGAAGTGGTTATCAAGGGTGGATTTGGTACTTCTGTAACACCTGTTTCCCAGTTTTATTTTCAGCAGGCATTCAATAACACAGTATTTGGACCCTGGAAGAAAATAGCAGACGGTTACGGTAAAATGGTCCTTGGCTATTTTGGAAAAACACCCGTACCGCCGGAAGATGAAATCGTCAAGATTACCTCCGAACTGATGGAACTTGAGCCGACTACCCGTCTGCCGGTCGATATCAATGATGAAAATCCCAAACTGGGCACTGAAGCCGCCAGGAAACTGCTCACCGACAATGGGATTACAGATCACTCAGATGAAAACATCTTTATTGCCGCCACCTGCCTTGAAAAGGGTATTCAGTTTCTCAAGGGAGAAGCCAGGCCCAATGTTCGAAAGAACGTTCCTGAAACACAATCCAGCCTGTCGGCCAGCGAAGGAGTTACTGTAACTATCAACGGCTGTGACTACGGTGTGAAGATTGATGGGAGCAAAGCCACTGTCAATGACACAACCTATGACATTGATGTCAGGGCCGGGATTGACTCGGGCAGTACGGCACCGGCGGCAGCCATTACAACAGCGACAGTCAATGCTCCCATGCCCGGCCTGGTTCTTCGCATCCCTGTTGCGATTGGAGATACAGTTGCCGAGGGGGATGAGATTATAGTCCTTGAAGCCATGAAAATGGAAACACCCGTATCGGCGCCCACGGATGGAACCATAAAATCCATCTCAGTTTCCCAGGGCGATCAGGTTAAATCAGGTGACGTTCTGGTTGAGATTGGTTAGGGAGGCATAGATGGATTTTGCTTATTCCCTGCACGAGCTTTGGAAAACAACCGGACTGTTCGGTTTCCTCCAGACCGGAGGCTGGCAGAGTGTTTTAATGATTGGTATTGGTCTTCTATTGATCTGGCTGGCCATTGCCAGAGGATTTGAACCTCTTTTGCTTGTTCCTATCGGGACAGGTTCGATACTTTCAAATATCCCGTTCGCTGAGATTGCCGCCCATACAGTTCAATCTGTCGGTGCAGACGGCCATGTTTACGTTGATGTTTACGGTGGATTCATCGGTCAGTTTTATGAGATGGGGATTGCATCGGGATTGTTCCCCCTGCTCATCTTTCTGGGAGTCGGTGCCATGACGGACTTTGGTCCTCTTATCGCCAATCCCAGGACACTTCTTTTGGGGGCTGCTGCTCAGTTCGGTATATTTTTCGCCCTTTTTGGCACAATCCTTCTTGAGATGATTCCCGGGTTTTCCTTCCTTGGAAATGCCGAAGGATCCACACTGGCCGAATCCATCCTCCACGTAGCCGGTTCCATTGGCATCATTGGCGGAGCCGATGGTCCAACGGCCATATTTACAACGGCCAGACTGGCTCCAAACTATCTGGGTCCCATCGCTGTCGCAGCCTATTCATACATGGCCCTGGTCCCCATTATACAGCCGCCCATCATGAAGGCCCTCACCACCAGAGAAGAGCGTCAGATTAAAATGGAACAGCTCCGACATGTTACAAAGCTTGAAAAAATAATCTTCCCCATCATTGTTCTCATCATCTGCATACTTCTCCTTCCCAGTGCCACACACCTGATTGGAATGCTGATGTTCGGTAACCTGCTCAAAGAATGTATGGTGACAGACAGGCTGTCCAATACGGCTCAGAACGCCTTGATGAATACCGTAACCATCATGTTGGGACTATCGGTTGGATCTAAAATGTCCGCCGATGTTTTCTTGAATCTTACCACACTCGGCATCCTTGCTCTGGGATTGATTGCATTTATGATCGGCACAAGTACAGGTATTCTTCTGGCCAAACTCATGAACAGATTCTCGAAGAAACATCCAATCAATCCACTCATTGGTGCTGCTGGAGTTTCTGCTGTTCCAATGGCGGCCCGTGTCGCCAATAAAGTGGGACTTGAAGAGAACCCCAACAACTACCTGCTGATGCATGCCATGGGGCCCAATGTTGCCGGAGTCATCGGTTCCGCAGTCGCTGCCGGGGTTTTACTGGTGCTGGTTCCAATTCTTGGAGGCTGACCCCGGGAATCTGCCTGTATTCAATACAAGTATACTTGAAAAAGCCCGGCAGCTGCTTGCGGGGAAAATGCTCTGGAAATTTGCCGATCACCGGAGTATGACTACTCCAGCACTGGTTCCAGACGGATTTGCTGGAGCCCTGGTATTGGACAATGCTCCAGAGCCATATCGTGTTATCTGGAATAAGGAAGATTGGGACTGTGACTGCTCGGATGGAGCCATGCGGAAGCCCTGTGTCCATCTTGCTGCACTGCTGATCAAAATGAATCTACTGATGGCGGACTCCGGGGAGATGACCGATACTCCACCAGTGAAGTTTGATTACCTGGATCCAGAACAGCATCTTCTTTTTTTCAGCTTACCCGAAGACCTGAAAACAGTACCAGCGATTATACTGGGAAAATCGGATAGGGTTGAAAGAGTTTTCAGTCAGTCAGCATTTCCGGTTCAACCATCTGGAATCGTTTTTAAGGATCTGGAAAAGAATGATTGGAGAATCACTGCAGGGAAAATCCCTGTACGGGAGGATGGGTCTTATGGCAAGCCCTGCCTGTCAAAGTCTTCGGTGCACCCCTCAATAGAATCCATCCCCGGTGATGAAACTATTACGCTTTCCCAACTGGAGGCATCCGATATTATTCTGGATCTTCTTGATTCTCCTGTCCATGTTGTGAACATTCATGGAGATCAATGGACTCTGATTGAAGGAGGCAAAGTTCATATCTGTTTTGATCCCCTGCTGACTGCTGCCGGGCAGGAATTCCTGTTCAAACCCCGAATCTACATCCAAACAGAAACGGGATGCGGGGATGTCAGAAAATATTCAGGTAGTCCTGCTGCAGCCGCCAACGGCCTCCTTGTCTTCGATGAAAGCAATCAGGCTGTGGTGCAGTGTAAGGGGATTGGATCGGCCAGATGGTTTATCCGGCTCATCCTTTCCCGGAAAACTCTCTCCGGCACAGATATCCAGGCACGGCTTTCCAGAGATCGTCATTCGGTGGCTGGTATTGAAATCGATGCGCCAGACCTGCCGGACCACCTGCCAACTCTCACCCCCTCACTGATCCTGGACATTGTGAACCGGGGAAACTGGATAAATTTGCGATCTCGATTCCGATATGAATCTGCTTTGCTGACCCCGGAAGAAACCGGTGATATTGTTTCCATAAAAGGCAGGGGCCTGGAGGAACAGCCAATCGGCCTTCGCAGCCATTCTGATGAGAATGAATTGATCAGAAGAGCAGAATCCATATTGACAGGAGCCCTCTGCTGGAGAAGGGGGCATTACTCTGGATTAACAAAGAACCAGGATGTGCCTTTTCGAATTGAACTCCCTCTCAGTGATTTTCTCATTGCCTATGGCAAACAATTACTGGATGCAGACATTGAAATCCGTCTTGAAAACCGGCCCATCCGTATTGGGGGAAGGATTCAAATCAAAATCAATGAAGATGGGATGCAGCTGAATATGAATACTCATATCGAAAGTGAGGATGGCCGTCTTTCAGTTCTTGATCTGGATCCCTGGCTGACAGAGGGAGTGGTGAGAGCCGGAGAAGACTATTTCATATTGGGCAAAAAGGCCCTGGAACAACTCAATTTTCTCAGGCAGAATGGAATGAACGATAGTGGTTTTCTATCCACGAGTCCGGAAAATCTGAGCCTCATTGATGCCGTATATGCACAGATTCATATTGATGAGAACTCGGCTATGGATTTGGAAGAAAAGCGATCTCTTTACCATAGTCTGGTCAATTTCACACCGGAAAATCCCCTGTCTCCTCCTGATCCCTTCCGTGGTGAATTGCGGCCGTATCAATTATACGGCTATGCATGGCTGATTTACATGAGGGAACACGGATTGGGAGCCTGCCTGGCCGATGATATGGGGCTTGGTAAAACAGTGCAGACCCTTGCCTATCTCAGCCATCTGAATCAAAGCGGTCGTCCTGGTCCCACCCTTCTGGTGGGCCCTGTTGTAACCCTGTCGAACTGGGCCGCTGAGATATCCCGCTTCACCCCTGAACTGAGATTTCACCTCTATTCAGGGCCTCCTGAAAAACGATCTCTTCCAGAACCGGATTCAGGCATTCATATAGTGATCGTCAGCTACCAGACACTTCGGATCGATGCGGAGAAGTTTTTTTCTGTGAAATGGGACACTGTTATTCTTGATGAAGCTCATTATGTGAAAAACGCCTCCTCCCAAACCTTTAAAACGGTGCGTTCCCTCAGGGCTGCAAACCGTTTATCCCTGACGGGGACACCTCTGGAAAACCATCTGGGAGAACTCTGGTCGCAAATGACATTCCTCAATCCCGGACTTCTTGGCCGACACCATGAATTCTTACGGCGTTTCGGCGAAACACATCAGGTGGAACAGCTGAAAAGAATTGTCTCACCTTTCATTTTGAGACGTCACAAGGAGGACGTTCTTGACGAACTTCCCGCTAAAGATGAGATAGTAATGCGTTGTGAAATGACAGCGGAACAAACCGAAGTCTATCAGGCTATGAGTCGATTGTATTACCAGCAGGCAACCGGTCTTCTCTCCAGGGAGGGCTTGAGCGGTGGACGGATTCAAATTCTTTCATTGTTGACCAGACTCCGTCTACTGGCGATTCATCCCCCGATGGCTGGAGAACAGTTCAATGGCATTTCCTCAGGAAAAATGCAGTTTCTCGATTCATTTTTAACCGAAGTTCTGGAAGAAAACCACAAAGTTCTTGTTTTCAGTCAGTTTCTTGGAGTTCTGGATCAGGCCGAGCGAACATGTCTCCGATACAATTGGGATTTCCGACGGCTGACAGGATCCACGAGAAACAGGGAAACACCCATAGCAGAATTCATGGATGATCCCGGAGTCAGGATTTTTCTGCTCAGCCTGAGAGCCGGTTCCGTAGGAATAAACCTGACGGCAGCAGATTATGTCATCCTTCTTGATCCCTGGTGGAATCCAGCCGTTGAGGGCCAGGCTGTCGATCGAGCTCATCGCATGGGGCAGCAGCGTCCGGTAACGGCCTATAAATTTATTGCGTCAGGAACTATAGAGGAAAAAGTTCTGGATTTGCAGGAGAGAAAAAAAGATCTTGTTTCCGGTATTCTTGACAATGAGGGCATGCCTCAATTGACAGAAGATGATATTCTTAATCTGTTCTTGTAGTGGGTGTCTGGTGTAAGAAGCACTGAGAACGTGAATTCTTTAAAATATCGGCTCATTGCATTACAGCACTCTTGACGATAATTCCAGGATCTGTGAGTATAGACCGCTCACGAAGAGGTTTTTGCCATGAGAACAATTTATGTAAAACCAGAAAATGCCGACCGTCAGTGGTATGTCATTGATGCGGCTGGAAAACCGTTGGGACGAGTCGCCGTGAAAGCCGCGTCAGTTGCCCGGGGTAAGAACAAGCCCTGTTATGTTCCATTCCATGAGGTGGGCGATTATGTGATAATCGTCAATGCTGACAAGGCTCATTTAACAGGTAAGAAAAAACAGGATAAACTGTATTATAGACATTCCGGCTATATTGGCGGATTGAAGGTGGAGAATTATAATAAGCTTGTCACTCGTAAACCCACCGCCCCCATGGAAAAAGCTGTTCGGGGCATGCTGCCCCGGGGACCATTGGGGAATAAGCTCTACCGGAATATAAAGATCTATGCTGGGAAATCCCATCCCCATAGTGCGCAGCAACCCGAAGTACTGGAACTACAGGAGAAGTAAGTGGTTAAGATTTTGTCGCGTGGAACGGGTCGGAGAAAAACTTCCATCGCCCGTGTTTATATCCGGGAAGGTGCACCGGGGATCGTGGTTAACGGACGCACCCTGGAGGATTATTTCAACATTGCATCCATCCGGGATACTGTAAAGCAGCCACTGGCAGTCACTGCAAATGATGGGAAACTAAACATTCTGGTCAACGTTGGGGGCGGTGGTATTAATGGACAGGCTGGAGCAATCCGGCATGGCCTTGCCCGTGCGTTGATTGAGCTTGATGAAAAGAATCGCCCTTCCCTGAAGGCCAATGGCTACCTTACCCGGGATCCCCGTATGGTTGAACGGAAAAAATATGGACGACCGGGAGCAAGGAAGAAATTCCAATTCTCGAAGCGCTAACAGTCCATGGATTTTAAGGATTCAAGGCGATTTTGATGATTTTTTCCTGATAAACCCTGGAAGGTAACACTCCAATAGAATATGCTTAAATTCCGTTCCATAATTCATGCAATCATCATTGTCCTGATGAATGTGATTGCAAAACTGCCATTGGCATTTATAATGCTTGTTTTTCTCAACGTGCGGTATAAGAATCTTCGTGAGTTGTTCTCTACGCGGGGTCCCTTTCTTGTTTTACCCAATCATACAAACCAATGGGATCCTTTCATCCTTTCATTCATTGTACCCAAACCCATCCACTGGGTGGCTTCCGATGGTGCATTTCGGGATACTATATTGAAACCCTTCATGCTTCTTGGCGGTGCCATCCCCAAGATCAAGGAGCAGTCTGATCTGGCAACACTCCATGGGGTTAAAAAAGCCACTGCCATGAAGCATACCACCGGCATCTTCCCTGAAGGTGAGCAGACCTGGGATGGACGATCCATACAATTGATACCGGCAACGGCCAAACTAATACGGCATCTCAAATTACCAGTTCTTGTTCCTCTTATAAAAGGGGGGTATCTTACCAAACCGCGCTGGGCATGGGGAATTCGGCGATGCCGGATTGAAGTCCATTTCAAACGTCTCATCAATTCCGATGAAATCAAAACGATGAAGCTGTCTGAGATCAAACAACGGCTGGATGATGCACTTTTTCAGGATGATTACGAATGGCAGAAGAAAACATTAGCCCCAATTAAAGGGAATCGACGAGCTGAACACCTGGAACTGGCATTGTACACCTGCCCTGGATGTGAAAGAATTGGAACTCTTACTTCAAAAAATAATGATTTAAAATGTCAGTGCGGCTATGAAGTTCATATTGACAGCTATGGTTTTTTCAATTTTCCCGCCGAAGGACCGACATTCAATGCTCCCAATGATTGGATGAAATGGCAGAATAAGCTGCTGATTTCCAGGATCCAGAGAACTATAGAGTCAGCAAATAATGACTCCGATCCTGTTCTTATGAGGGATTCAAGTATTTCTCTGATGAAATCCAGGCGGGCCATGCCCATGCAGTCCATTCATCACGGAGAAGCTCGATTATATGAAAATCGTATAGAAGTTGGTGAAATTGGAAGCCGGATCGAAACCTTTCCCCTGAAGGAAATCTCCGCAGTAACCACATTCAAGCAGCAGAAATTTGAGTTCCGATTCAAACAGAACCAGTATCGATTTGCCATGCCGACCCGGAATATATCGGGGTATAAGTGGGAGATCGCCGTGAAGGGGCTGTGTCAGTAAGAACTCTGCTCAAGGATGGTTATTTCTTACCGAGTGTCCGGAAGCAAGTTAAAACTGAGGTATCTCGTTACGGTGTGGGATTACTGCACAATCATTTTACCTGGGAGTCTGTCGGACTTAAGTGGAATGAGACCTCTACAAGCTTTCTGACACTCTGTATTTCCTACAGTTTGCGATTGAAATCCAATGAATACAAATCCGAAATGAGGAAAAACGTATTGAGAAATGTTCTGTAAGCACTTATTGTGGTTAATGGAGGAACAAATGACTGAATCAAACACTCGGAGCCTGTCGGACTTACGCCTCACGGCTCGATTTTTGCCCTTTTTCCCTGCTACTGCGTTGCCAAAATACTCACGCAGCCCAGCTGCGCTCCGTTTTTGTCGCCTGGCATCAGGAAAAAATCATCAAAAATCGCCTCGAAGTCTTAAAGTCCGACAGACTCTTCGGATGCTGAGTCTCATCACGAGTATTCTAATTTCCCCCGTCCTGTTTTCCAGTTGTGGATACAATCGTATGGTAACCCTGGAAGAAGGGGTGAACTCTGCCTGGGCACAGGTGGAAAATGTTTATCAAAGACGGATGGATCTTATACCCAATCTGGTGGCAACCGTGAAGGGTTATGCCGCTCATGAAGAGGACACACTCACCGCACTCACAGAGGCCCGCAGCCGGGCTGGAGGAGTGATGAACATCGATGAAAACCTCCTCAACAACCCTGAAGCCTTCGCTCGTTTCCAACAGGCACAGAGTGGTCTGGGAGCCGCCCTTCAACGCTTACTCATGGTTACTGAAAATTACCCCGACCTCAAAGCAAATCAAAACTTTCTGGCCTTGCAGAATCAACTGGAGGGGACGGAAAATCGTATTACAGTCGAGCGCAGACGCTTCAACGATGCAGTTCGCAGCTATAACACTGTTATTCGCCGATTCCCCCAGATGCTGATGGCTCGTTTAGCTGGTTTTGAAGCTAAGCCTTATTACGAATCAACAGAAGGAGCCGAAACGGTTCCTGTGGTGGAGTTCTAATATGGCTCTGCTGACCCCTGAGGGAAAAAATCGTATCAGTAAGGCCATTGCAGAAGCGGAGAAAAACACTGGCGGGGAAATTGTTGTGGCCATTATTCCTGAAAGCGATAACTATATGGCACGGGAGTTAACCTTTGGAATTGCCTGTGGACTCATTACCAACATTCTGTTGATTGTGAATCTGGAGCGATTTGCCCAACTTGCTGAAGGTTTTTTCTGGATAGATTTCCCGGCGTTTGTTCCTCTATCGATGATGGCCCTGATCCTGTTTGCTGGAGCTCTCGCCTATGCATTGGCCCAGGTTCCCGCTGTAGACAGGATACTGGTTGGTAAACGCGCTATGGCCGAAGCGGTTCGCCACCGGGCCATGAGGCATTTTGTTGAAAGTGCTGTTTATGATACAGTTGACAGAACAGGTGTTCTTCTTTTCATCTCAGTTCTGGAACGTCGAGTCGAACTTATTGCCGACAAAGGCATCAATGCGAAGGTTGAATCGACAGCATGGGAGGGTATTGTTTCCTTGCTGGTGAGAGGCATCAGGAATAACAACACTTCTGCCTCCATTGAGGCGGCTGTCAGAAGCATTGGAGAGATTCTCGCCGAACACGTCCCTCCCAGGCCTGAGGATATCAACGAGATTTCCGATTCCCCAACAGAACTTGGGAAAGGATCATGAGAATGCGGACTATACAAGGAACCATTTCTCGATTTTCTTTGATTTTTGGATTGATTTCAATCATATCAGGATACACCGCAGCTTTGGAGGTGCCCCCTCTCACCGGACGTGTTAATGATGAAGCAAAACTTCTCTCATCGGCGACTGTAACCCGGATGGAATCATATTTATCCGCTGTGGAACAAACCGGCAATGCTCAGATTGCTTTGCTCACCATCTCTTCTCTGGAAGGAGACTCACTGGAAGCGTATTCCATCAGAGTTGTGGAGAAATGGAGGCTGGGACAGTCTGGTAAGGATAATGGCGTGCTGTTTCTGGTGGCTGTGGCGGAGAAAAAAATTCGCATTGAGGTGGGTTATGGTCTGGAAGGAGTACTCACCGATGCTGTAAGCGGCTACATCATCCGCACGGTCATTGTCCCTGAGTTCCAGAAGGGTCAGTTTGATGCTGGAATCATCAAGGGCATACAGGCTGTCGGCGGCGTTGTTACCGGGGAAACACCGATTTCTCAGAATCAAATCAGGAAATCCGGTTCAGGGAAGAACAGTGGTTCTTCCTCATTGTTTTTCCTCATCTTTCTAATCATTTTCCTGCTTACAAGAATGGGCGGCTACAGACACCATCGCCAACGGGGGATGTCTCATGGCACGGCATTCATGATGGGACTGTTTTCCGGCAGCTTGATGCGTCACCGGGGGAGCGGTTTCTCCGGAGACAGCGGAGGTTTCGGCGGCGGGGGTTTTTCCGGAGGAGGCGGCGGTTTCGGCGGCGGCGGTGCCAGCGGAGGCTGGTAGCTGGAGGACTGGCAGGATGAATTCATGAGGAAAAAGGTCAATTGAGTCTTATTGTATTTTCTGGAGCTGGTTTATCCGCTGAAAGCGGCATAAAGACTTTTCGTGATGCCGATGGTCTCTGGGAGAATTACCGCATAGAAGATGTTGCAACACCCGAAGGATTCAAACGAAACCCTGAGGCTGTTCACTCGTTCTACAACCTGCGGCGAAGGGAGCTGAAAAATGTCAGGCCCGACCAGGCCCATGAAGCCATTGCCAGACTGCAGCAGGATTACAGGGGTAAGGTTGTTATTATAACACAGAACATTGATAACCTGCTTGAACGTGCAGGCTGTACGGAAGTTCTTCATATGCATGGTGAATTGAACAGATGCCGCTGTATTTATTGTGGTGAGGAGATGGAATGGCTGGAGGATACCAGTACTTCACTGGATTGTCCAATCTGTGGTCAAAATGGCCAATGGGGATCACTTCGTCCTGCTGTGGTGTGGTTCAATGAATTACCCCTCCATCAACTCCGTATCGAGGAAGAATTACCAGGAGCGGATATTTTTCTTTCCATTGGTACATCGGGCACAGTCTATCCTGCGGCCGGTTTATCTGGAATTGCCAGATCGTATGGGGCAGACACTATTTGTTTCAACCTGGAGAAACCTGAGAATTTCTTCGATTTCGATCAATTCATTCTGGGGCCGGCCGGGGAAACTCTTCCCTCCTGGGTGGATCAATTCTTAATGAAGCAATAACCGGAGGACCTCGAAACACCCAATTCGGTTTTGATTTAATTTCTTCCGCAAGCTGTTATTCAAGAGACTACACTCCTCAGACCCCGCCTCAAGAATTGACGCGGGATCTGAACTGGCAGTGGAAATCTGTCAGAGAAGCTGCTCTACTTTGAGTAAAACTCTACCACCATTTGTTCATTAACGGCTGTGGGGATATCCGTTCTGTATGGAAGCCGTTCTACTTTACCTTTCAGGGAGTCCCCATCCAGGGACAGCCAGACAGGTGTTACCTGATTCGAGTGGGCAAGGCATTCCCTGATCAGTTTTTTATTGCTTTCATTATCCCGAATTTCAATAGAATCGCCTTCACGGACCTGTATGGAAGGGATATTGGATCGCTTCCCATTCAGCCTGATATGACCATGACTGACGAACTGACGGGCTTGAGCCCGAGTTGCAGCCATGCCAAGCCGGTATACGACATTGTCCAACCGCCGCTCGAGAAGAATCATCATGTTATCACCGGTGAGACCGCTTAACTTCTTCGCCTTGACAAAGGTATTGAAGAACTGTTTCTCACTCAACCCGTACGAGAATCGAAGCTTCTGCTTCTCCAGAAGTTGGCGCCCATAGTCACTTATCTTGCTGCGACTGCGTACACCCCTTTCCTGACCCGGTTTCTGAGGTTTCTTCTTAAGCAATCTATCATATTTACTGTTACCGTAAATATTGACACCGAGACGGCGGACGATTTTCCCACGTGATTTTGTGTTTTTCGCCATTGCTTTCTCCTAAAATTTTGTTGTAATGCATCGGTCAATGAATTCAACCGCAGGCAGAGGAGTTCTTGAAGAGCAGAACTGCCGTCAGCATTTCAGATTTCCAGCTGTACAGATTCGGTTGAAATCAATAATGATACAGGTACTTTCCAGAATATATGCTAAGAAAAGAACTTGGTCAACAGGTATGAATATCTTATCATATCATAAGATGATATAGAGATTCTATATGGTGCTGCATACAGCAGTATTGCGTCTCAAAAACATGGACGATCTGGCTATTGCAAAAAACAGTTGGAAAGTTTGAGGGGAAAAGTGCCGAATATACTGAGTATAGATGTGGATGTCTATGACAATGACTTCTGTCTGTTCACCAGGCATGCAGATACCGATGCCTTTGAGACCTGCCAGAATGACGCCTGTCACATCAGGGTCAAAGAGGTCCCTGGCCAATTGGAATGTGAACGCAAAGGTGTTGATTTTCAGTCTGTTTAAAGAGATGCTGAAGAAAGAAATGGTTATGCTCACAAGAAGAAACTGAGAAGTTCTATGAAAAAACAGGATCGTTTAAATCGAATACTTCACATTGACAGCGAATTGGATCAGGTAAAGGATCTTGACCTGCTCCTTGAGCGTTTATTGTTTCTTGCCAGGAGAGAAGCTCGGGCAGATGCAGGGACTGTATATATCAATGTCAATGGAAAACTGGCCTTTTCCCACACTCAAAATGATACTTTACAGAAAAAACTCAAACCCAATGAAAAGCTTCCCTATAACTATTATGTTATCCCAATAAACGACGAATCCATTGCGGGTTTTGTTGCCAATAATGAAGTTTGTCTCAATATTCCTGATATGTACTGCATCAGCAAATCGAAACCGTACCATTTCAATCCATCCTTTGATGAGAAGACAGGATATAGAACTGTTTCCAGTTTAACATTCCCCCTTCTTTCCAGCGATGATGAGTTGCTGGGCGTTATGCAGCTGATAAATGCACGATCGGCCAATGGTAAATCCGTCTCATTCAAGAATAAAGATATTCCCTTCTTTGAGGTATTTGCCCGATTTGGTGCAAAATCTATTCAGCGGGCAAAGATGACTCGAGCTCTTCTGGAAACAATATCCAGGTTTGCAGGTTTGCGGGATCCCGTAGAAACGAATACACATGTGCATAGAGTGGGAATGTATTCCATGGAATTATATGAAGCCTGGGCCTTCAAGAATAATATTGATCCAGTTGAAAGGGAAAAGAACAGGGATATGCTGCGTATGGTCGCCATGCTTCATGATGTGGGCAAGGTGGGAATCAGTGATATCATCCTTAAGAAGCCCGGTTCATTGGACGATCGTGAATACCGGATCATGCAGTCCCACACATGGATAGGTGCCCGACAGTTTTTAGAAGACTCAGATTTGAACATCCATGCACGGGATGTTGTCCTGCACCATCATGAGAACTGGGACGGTTCTGGTTATCCTGGTAGAATTGAAGATCTGGATGAGGCGGATAAATACATTGTGGAAGGTCTTCCTCAGGGACTCAGGGGACGTGAAATCCCCCTGTTCGCTCGAATTGTTGCCATATCAGATGTCTTTGATGCTTTGAGTTCTAAACGGGTTTACAAGGACGCATGGAGTGAGGATGATATAATACTGGAGCTGAAAAAAGAATCAAATCGTAAGTTTGATCCTGAACTTGTCGAACTGTTTCTTTCCATCTTCTCAACGATCAAAAACATCAGAAATCGTTATTCAACACAGATGAATCCCCATCTGTAGAGTAAGGTGTTGTTGAATTTCCTCTGACACCACCTGTGATATACAGTTCATTGTTCCGTGCTGTTCCTGTCAATTCCATCCTGCACGAGTCTCATGGTTTCCTCAAATGACGGCGATATTACTTTGTACTGGACATTCTTGTAAAAATGGATTGAATTCTCTCTTGTACATTTTGTTCAGATTAATTATGATGGAATAGTTATTAATACCTTCAGTGCGTATCAATGTCTCAGGAAATGAGAATCATGATAGTACAATATCTACAGGAAATAATTTTCGATATTCGGAGTTGAGTCCTTCCAGATTTATGGTATTATACAAATACGGTAAACTGTTTGAGAAAAACAACAGGACTTGAACAGTGCCATAAAAAAAATACGGAGGAACGTATGAAAAAAGTTTTATCAGTACTCATTGTACTCAGCCTTGCGGCAAGTTTTGGTTTCGCTGGTGGCGGCGAAGATAAGGGAGGAGAATTACAGCATGTAACCATCGGAACAGGGGGTGTTACCGGGGTTTACTACCCCACGGGCAATGCCATCGCCAAGATGCTCAATAAGAAAAGCGATGAGTATGGTTTGAGAGTAACAGCCGAATCCACAGGCGGTTCGGTGTACAATGTCAACGCTATTATGTCCGGCGATCTTGAATTTGGTATTGTTCAATCAGACAGACAATATCAGGCCTACAACGGAACAGCGGACTGGGATGGAACGCCGCAGAAGAAGCTTCGGGCGATCTTTTCAATTCACCCTGAATCCATATCCCTTCTGGCGACTGATGAATCAGGCATCTACAGCCTGAATGATCTAAGAGGCAAGGCCGTTAATATCGGCAATCCCGGCTCCGGTCAGAGAGGTAACGCCACTGATATTTTAGAGGCTGCCGGTATAAATCCAGACACCGATATGCAGGCTGAAGGGGCCAAGGCTGCTGAAGCTGCCGGAATGCTCCAGGATGGACGCATTGATGCTTACTTCTATACCGTGGGTCATCCCAGCGGTTCCTTCAAGGAAGCAACAGCCGGTGCCAAAAAAGTACACTTTGTTCCCATCGATGGTGCTCCGGTTGATCAGTTGGTGAGTCAGTACTCCTACTATGCCAAATCCATCATTCCTGTTATGGACAACTATCCCAATGCGACCAATGATGGTGATGTACCGACTTTTGGCGTAAAAGCAACATTCTGTACTTCTTCTGATATCAGCGAAGATGTGGTTTATGCTATTGTCAAAGAGGTTTTCGACAATCTTGACGAATTCAAAACACTCCATCCAGCCTATGCCATTATTACCGCTGAGGATATGCTGCAGGGTTTGTCTGCCCCATTGCATCCTGGTGCTGAAAAGTATTTCAAGGAAGCTGGTCTACTTTAAAACGGAATTCTTTTTGTACTGCTGACTTCAAAGATTACATCTTTGAAGCAGCAGCATAACTATCACTTCGAAGTGTCCGGGGTTTGTCCAGGGATGGAGTCAGCAGAGTTCATCGTTCTCTGATGTACATGGCAGAAATCTTTCCAGACATAGCCCCGGCTTAACCCATGTTGAGAAAGACTTATGAATGATTTACAACTGGATCCCCCCGATATTGACTCCGCCGATCTGGCCAAGGCACAGCGTATTGCTGATGAAGCAGAAGGAGGTGCACGGCACCTTAATCAAGGGGCAGGGAAATGGATTGTTCCTGCAATTGCCGGGTTATGGTCTGTTTTTCAACTCCTATTGCCCAGTGTCCTGATCATAGAAAGTACGATTGTACGGTCCATCCATCTGACATTTGCCATTATCCTGGTTTTCCTTTCCAACCCCATGTTGAAGAAGTCCCGCAAAGGCAAACTGGCCGCATATTTGGGAGCAAAAGACCGAATAACAATCATTGATTATACAACTGCTTTGATTGCCGGTGCGGCCGCCTTCTACCTGGCCTTTGAATTGATTATGCACCAGGTCAATCCAGCCTATGAGGGGATTACAACCCGTCAGGGAAGACCAATCCTCCGGGATGTTGTGTTTGGTATTATACTCACCGTTCTGCTCCTTGAGGCAGCCCGGCGCTCTCTTGGACCCGCATTGGCTGTCGTTGCATCATTGTTCATTGTCTACAGTTTTTTTGCCGCCAACATGCCTGTGGCGTTTAGTTTCAAAAGTGTTTCTCTCACAAAATTCATCAGCAAAATGACCATGTCCACGGAAGGAATTTACGGTGTACCTCTCTATGTTTCGGCCAATATTGTCTTCCTTTTCGTGCTGTTTGGTGCTTTGCTTGACAAAGCAGGTGCTGGACGTTACTTTGTTGACCTTGCTTTCAGCTTGATGGGACGATTCAAGGGTGGTCCTGCTAAAGCTGCCGTATTGGCAAGCGGTCTTACAGGAATGGTGTCCGGATCCAGCATAGCCAACACGGTTACAACGGGAACATTTACCATCCCTCTGATGAAGAAAGTCGGGTATCCTGCCTACAAATCCGGGGCTATTGAGGTGGCCGTCTCAACGAATGGCCAGCTTATGCCGCCCATCATGGGAGCCGCCGCCTTTATCATTGCGGAAACGGTTAATATACCCTATGTGGAAGTTATCAGAGCTGCTTTCATCCCTGCTATAATCAGTTACATTGCATTGTTGTACATTGTTCATCTGGAGGCATCCAAACTTGGAATTCATGGTCTAACCAAAGATGAATTGCCGTCTTTCTTTGGAACTCTGATTCGAGGTCTTCACTTTCTCATACCGCTGTTTTTCCTCATTATCGAACTTGTTGTTCTCCGGCATTCTCCTAATCTTGCTGCTTTTCGGGCAATAATAGCCCTTATGGTCATAATTCCATTGGAAAACCTGTGGAGAGCATACAGGAGTGAGGAAGGCTTGAAAGCCAGTTGGAAACAGGCAATACACAAAGGACTGAGGCAGATATGGGAGGCATTAGTAGCCGGCGGCAAAAACATGATGGGAATTGGTGTTGCCGTGGCGGCTGCAGGTATCATTGTTGGTGTTGTCACCTT
The DNA here is from genome assembly GCA_965224705.1 of Spirochaetaceae bacterium. GTDB lineage: Bacteria > Spirochaetota > Spirochaetia > DSM-2461 > DSM-2461 > UBA2779. Next base: position 318,830 of record OZ245056.1, read on the forward strand.
TGGATTGGGCGGCATTATAACCGAAGCCATTGAGATTCTGGCAGGAGGCCGATTCTTCCTCATCCTTGTTATTACGGCTCTGGCTTCCCTGCTGCTGGGGATGGGCCTACCCACGACAGCGACCTACATTGTTATGGCCGCTCTGACGGCACCGGTTATCGTTGAACTTGGTGCAAAAAGCGGGGTGGTATTCCCCCTCATTGCAGCCCATCTTTTTGTCTTTTTCTTTGGGATACTGGCTGATGATACACCGCCTGTAGGACTGGCCGCCTTTGCTGCTTCAGCCATTGCCAGATCCAATCCCATAAAAACCGGAGTACAGGGTTTTGGATATGACATTAGAACGGCCATATTGCCATTCATTTTCGTGTTTAATCCCGATCTGCTCCTCCATGAAGTAACAAGTCCTGTTTATGCTGTATGGGTGTTTTTGACGGCCATGCTGGCCATGTTTGCCTTTGCAGCCTTAACTCAGGGTTATATGAGGATGCCCATAAAATGGTGGGAATATGGAGTACTGGCCGTTGTCAGTTTCGGCCTGCTTATGCCGCGATTTCTGGCAGAGAAAGTACTCAATCCACTTCTGGCGGCCAATCACCCCCTGACTGAGGGGTACGGCAGTACTGTGCTTGTTGGAATTGTAATATTGCTGATTTACGGATTACTCTACGGACGACAGGTGTGGAGAGAGAAGAAACGGACAGAAGCGGCTGCAGCAGTCTGAATTGAAAATGCTTGAACCTGAAGCACTCTTCCTGGACGTCGATGGAACCATACTGAAGTCGGACCATAGTTTGTCAGAAAGGATAGTCCATGCAATTAAAAGACTGTCCCGGAAGAAAGTTGCTGTAATCCTGGCAACGGGGCGCAGTTGGGAGGCTCTCAAGCCCATACATGATACTTTAGCACTAACAGGTTGGGCCATCTGCTATAACGGAGCCAATATTGTTGACAGTTCAAGTGGTCAATGTGTTTTCAAAAGAATAATGGCTGAAGATGTGAGTCGGCATGTCATAGAGACTGCCAATAGCCAGGGGATGGAAATACTGGCCTACCGACATGGTCAGCTTCTCTATGAGAAAATGGACAGAGGACTTGTTGATTATCATAAAAGGATTAATCTACAGGGAGAAGCTGTCAGTTTTTCTGATTACAAGGATTTATCCCTGACCAAGTGTATTATTATCTCTTCACCTGAAAAACTGGTACGAACTAAGAGAACACTGGAAGAGCGGTTTTCATCGGACTGCCTGTATGCGACATTTTCAGATCCCTCCTATCTTGAAATTCTCCCCGGTGGTGTGAATAAGGGCCTTGCATTGCGAAAGGTATGCCGCTACCTTGGAATCTCATCCATGGAAACCATGGCCATTGGGGATGCCTGGAATGATTTTCCCCTCCTTGAGGCGGCTGGATATTCATGGCTTATGGGTGGCGCAACGCCTGATCTTAAGAAGAAATTCCCCCGGAACCGCATTCTTCCAACGTCGGATGACGATGGAGCTGCATTGGTTCTGGAAGCTGTGCTGGGAGACAGGGAATACCCGAATTGAATACCTGGCTGGACAGGGTTGATGTGATTCTCTGTCGGCCGGAAGGGGCACTCAATGTGGGAGCCTGCTGCCGGTCTCTTAAAACCATGGGACTGAACAGCCTTGTTCTGATATCCGCACCAGTATTTGATGTCAGCGAAGTCAGAAAAATGTCACTGCATGCCTGGGATGTTTACCAAAAAGCCCGAAGATTTGAAGCATTGGAAGATGCACTGGCTGATACGGTATTGTCCGCAGGTATCACCAGACGCCGGGGTGTTCGGCGAAAATGGTTCAGTTTGCTTCCGGAGGAACTTGCTTTGCGTGCTTCTTCACTGAAAACGGGAAGAATTGCCCTGGTATTTGGAAACGAAAAAGATGGCTTAAGTGATGAGGAACTGCGTCACTGTAATGTCGCCTGTCATATTCCCGCTTCACCAGACTTTCCCTCTCTTAACCTGTCCCATGCTGTACAGTTAATTTCATCGGCCCTATGGCGTGCGGCCAGCAAAGAAAGAATTGCCCGCTACGAACCCATTTCCCGGACCGAAATAGATGAACTGGTTCAAGTAATCCATGATGCCCTGGAAGGAACGAATTATTTCAAAACCGCAGACAGATTGGATACAGACCGTTATTTTCGGGATATTCTTACACGGGCAGCCCTGAGTGTACGGGAAGCCAGGCATATGGAAAAAATCTACCGGAAACTTCAGTATCTGATAAAACCATCAAATGAGGATGAATGCTGACTCAATAAAAGACACCTTTCAGACATGTCACTGTGTCGCCCAGAACGGTTGCATGATTACTTGAATACCCGTCGGGTTAAATAGGGGAAGAGAGGAATCCGGGAATGAAGCCTGGCCGTTGCATTCCATCCTATATCAGTGTGTAGAAAGCCGCATTCTTCTTTCCAGTACTTGCAACTCTTGCCATCACTCCCCTGAAAATAGTAAAAACTCCTATTGGTGGTTTGAGTGAGCCTGCAGAATAATAAGTTTTCTTTCAATGTTATGGACAGTATTCACAGGGTCGATGCCAGTCAATGGAATCTCTTTGCACAGCGGGAGGAGTATTCTCCCTTTCTTGAGTATGAGTTCCTTGCAGCATTGGAGTCTGCTGGATGTGCATCCCCGACAACGGGATGGTATCCCGCTCATTTCATATTGAATGCAGGAGAACGCATCATCGGCATTGCCCCTGCCTACATTAAAACGCACAGCATGGGTGAATTCATATTCGACCAGGGACTGGCTCATGCTTTGATGAACATGGGGAAGAAATATTACCCGAAGCTTGTGGGCACATTGCCCTTCACTCCTTCTCCAGGATATAGATTTCTCGTTGATCCCGACCATGATGAAACCGTTGTGACTCAAGCCCTTCTGGAAGGTATGTCTGCGTATTGCGACCGAATGGAACTGGCCTCTCACTCCCTCCTGTTTCTTGACCCGGACTGGAAAGCTTTCAACTCCAGCCCGTCGAAAAACAGCTTCTCGTCATGGGAGCATCAGTATTATTTGTGGGAAAACAGGTCCTATACAGCTTTTTATGATTATCTTGACAGGTTTAATAAGAATCAGCGGCGAAACATCAGAAGGGAACGTGATTCCGTTAAATCTCAGGGAATTGAAGTCAAATGTTTCTCAGGAAAGGATGTAACGGAATCGATTATGGATAAAATGTTTGATTTCTACCAGGCAACTAACGAAAAATTTGGTATGTGGGCCGCTTTTTTTCTGAACCGTCAGTGCTTTCACGATCTGGGACGAAACTGGGGACATCGACTCATTATTTTTGCAGCCTTTCACGCCCGGTCAGACGAACCTGTTGCCATGAGCTTGCTGGTCAACAAAGATAAACATCTTATTGGTCGATACTGGGGGGCATCGGAATTTATCCAGAATCTCCATTTTGAGTTGTGCTACTATTCCCCCCTGGAATACGCAATCCAGAATGATATCAAGTTTTTCGACCCAGGAATGGGGTCAACACACAAAACCCGGCGAGGATTTGGCAGCCGGCATTTTCTAAGCTGTCACTTATTCTCAGACATGGAAATCAATCAGCTATTTAAAATTCTGCTTCATGAAGCAAATCGCTGTGAGCACGAGAACATTGAAAAACTCAATGAATCAGTTCCATGGAGTAAAAGCCAGAAATGAAAGACTATTATGCCATCCTTAAACTCCAGCCTGACTGCACAAAAGCCGATATCCGCCGTGCATACAGAGTCCAGGCTAAGGCACTCCATCCGGATTTTGCTGGAGAAAAAGGAACGGCCCGGTTTCTGACACTCAAGGAAGCCTATGAGGTTTTGATATCATCAGCAACACGGAATCACTATGATGCGACTCGCAGAACCCGGGCCCGCACTCGAACATCCGCCAATTGGAATTATCGTGACTTTCTCAAGCAGGATATGGACGATCCAGACAACATTGCCAGGCTTATTTGTTTCGACCTTCTCCATGACGAAGATGATGAAGCTGTAGAACTCTATGAAAATGCTCATTACGGGGGAATTTTTTCGCTGAGAGATCATACTGACAGAGAAGATTTCATGGACTTCGGTTTCCTGCTGGCCGAAGCTTATCTGAAGCGGGAGGCTGTTGTTAAAGCATTCAGACTGCTTCGGGGCCTTGCTGCGCTGGAGGAGGAAGATCCATATTTCAAACATTTTTACGTAGAAGTCCTCAACAGGCTATCCTCCATTGTCAGACATTCAATACCGGAGGATACGGACAACAGATTAAGGATTGAATTCCTGAAAGAAATTGTTCAACTCTCTTACCCAAAAAAAGAAGAAGCGCAGCTCAGGAAACTCCTCTCAGAAATTCTCAGTGCTTCGGGACAATATGAACTGGCAGCCAAAGAAATTCTGCATGCCTGTGAATTGGACCCAAAACTACCAGGCCTCAGGGAAACTGTGGAAGTTCTGAAGAGTATTGGATTTCCTACATGAATCTGGAGTCAGTTCTTTCCCAGCCATGTGCGAAGTCATCCCTGGAGAACCAGATATCCAGTTCCTTCTCTGCACTCTCCAGTGAATCTGAGGCGTGGATAAGATTTGGGATTACTCCAAGCCGTTCCTTACTCCGATCATATCCCATGTGGCAGTAATCACCGCGTATGCTTCCTGGAGCCGCCTCTCTTGGTTCCGTCGATCCGACAGCTTTGCGAACAACTTCTATGGAATGAGCTCCTTCCACCGCCATCAGAACTATTGGTCCTGAAGTGAGTAAGGACAGCAGTGGTTCATAGTACGGTTTTCCTTGATGGCTTTCATAATGCCTTTCCGCATCTTCACGAGTTGCATTCCGCATCTTCAGAGCAGTAATGGTTAATCCAATTTTTTCAAAACGAGCAATTATTGTACCGGTGAGAGCTCTTTGTACAGCATCAGGTTTGAGTAGAATGAGTGTTCTTTCCCATGTATTATTTGTTTTCATATCTCAAGTCTATCATCTTACTGTGAATGATTCATCAACATAATCAGATTTTAGATGCCAAATCACCTCCCCTCATCAACTGCCATAATCGAACTTCTTTTTCTTGACCCAATCATGCCTCTGGATTCAGAATGACTTCAAATAATATTAATAGAAAAGGAGTATTTTAATGGAAAGTACGGCGTTGGGCTTTAGAGCCCGAGTACAGCGCTTCGGTCGTTTTCTAAGCGGAATGGTAATGCCCAACATAGGCGCATTCTTAGCATGGGGACTCATTACTGCCCTGTTCATCCCGACTGGATGGATTCCCAGTGAAAGATTCGCAGCTCTTGTAGGACCCATGATTGTTAATCTGCTTCCCCTGCTGATTGCTTTTACAGGCGGTCGCATGGTGTGGGGAATCAGAGGTGGTGTTGTTGGTGCAATTGCGGCTATGGGTGTGATTGTCGGTGCCGAAATACCCATGTTCCTGGGTGCCATGCTGATGGGCCCCATTGGCGGCTGGGTTATTAAGAAGTTTGATCAATTCGTAGAACCACACACTCCTGTTGGGTTTGAAATGCTTATAAACAACTTTTCTGCTGGTATTTTAGGGGGTGTTTTAGCTGTTGTGGCCCTTGTAACCATTAATCCTCTGGTTACTGCTGTTACAGGAGTTTTGCAGGCCGGAGTTGGCTTCTTTGTCAACAAAGGCTTGCTCCCCCTTACTTCCATATTTATAGAGCCTGGAAAAATTCTCTTTCTTAACAATGCTATCAACCATGGAATTCTGGGGCCGCTTGGTATTGCTCAAGTGCAGGAGGCCGGTAAATCCATACTCTTCCTGCTTGAAACCAATCCCGGCCCTGGTCTGGGGATCCTTCTTGCATACTTCTTTGCTGGGAAAGGAACTGTGAAAGATTCAACTCCTGGTTCCATTATAATCCATTTCTTTGGCGGTATCCACGAGATTTACTTCCCCTATGTTCTTATGAATCCTGCACTTGTTCTTGCAGTCATTGCCGGTGGTGCATCCGGTGTTCTTACCTTTGGCATCTTCAAGGCTGCAGCAGTAGCCACTCCTTCTCCCGGAAGTATACTTGCCCTGATGGCCGTTGCTCCCAAGGGGGGGCATATTGGTATTCTGCTTGGCATCGCTGTTGCGACCGCTGTTAGTTTCATTGTTGCCGTGCCTCTGGTCCGCCGATTCAATAAACGAAGCCTTGAAGGTGATGATCAGCTTGAAACGGCAAAGAAGCAGATGCAGGACATGAAAAACCTGGGTAAAGTAACCAAAATTATCTTTGCCTGCGATGCCGGCATGGGTTCCAGTGCCATGGGTGCCAACAGATTGAAGAAAAAACTCAAGGCAGCCGGTGCGGATGTTATCGTGGAACATGCTCCTGTCGACGATATCCCCTCAGATGCACAATTGGTTATTTCTCATGTTAATCTGACAGAACGGGCTAAAGCTGTTGCTCCGAATGCCCGGCATTTCAGTATTACCAATTTTGTCAATGCTCCTGAGTATGATATCATTGTCAAGGAATTGACAGGAAAGTAGAGAATAAGGGTGTAAGATTTTTCTGTACTTCTTCATCCAGAATCCCTTACACCCTGAGCTTGACCGCCCTCGGTACGGTACCGAGGGCAAAACCTGACAGCACCGGTGTCAGTAGTGGAATTCGATTAAATAGAAAGCAAGGAGAGTGATCTATGGCAAATTTCGTGGACAGATTGATTACAAGCGGTACAATCGCAGTGGGTAAAGAAGTCCGGGACTGGGAAGATGCGGTTCGAACAGGTGGGCTGATGATGGTCAACGCAGGCATGGTTAACAACAACTATGTCGAGGCAATAATCGCGAACCACAAAGAGATTGGCCCGTATTTTGTCATTGCACCGGGCATAGCCATGCCGCATGCCAAACCTGAAAACGGAGTTTTAAAGACAGGCTATGCGTTGATTACACTTAAAAAACCTGTTTTGTTCGGTGATAAGGAAAATGATCCTGTTGACATTCTTATTTTTGCCGGAGCCATCAACAGGGAAGAGCACAATCAGGAAGTCATCCCTCAGGTTGCCGAACTCTGTGACAGTGAGAAATACATTGATGCCCTGAGGAAAGCTGACAGTAAATCAGGTGTCGAGAAAGTTTTAAAGGAATTTGCCGCAGAGTTGGAATCTGGAGAACTGGATTAGATGCCATCCGTTGGGAAAAACTTGGAAAGCCGCTGGTAAGGAGGTAATGAATGATAGGAAAAGCTGTGGAAGTAACAAATGAGGAAGGTTTGCATATCAGACCTGCCAACAGTTTTGTAAAGATGGTTCGGGAGTTTGAATCAGATGTGAAGATTAGAAAAAATGATGCGGAAGTATCAGGAAGCAGTCTTCTGAAAATCATGAAACTGGGCATTGTCAAAGGTGATACTGTTACGCTTATCTGCGATGGTCCGGATGAAGAAAAAGCTTTTGAAGCTCTTTCGGCATTGATTCGGCCAGAGGTATAATTCTCATGTTCAAGGGTGTACCATCATCACCGGGAATCGGTATTGGAACGGTATTTGTTCCTCATGAGAATAAAATTCCTCTGGATTTTCCTGGAACTGATTGGAGCAGTGAAAAAGATGGAGAAAAGGTCGATAAAAGCAAGGTTGTGGAAGCTGAAATGCAGCGCTTCAGTCGCGGCCAAAAAGTTGCAATCACTCATTACGAATCTCTGATTGAACGAGTCCGCAAAAATATCGGAGAAGATGAGGCCGAAATTTTCGAGGGACATCTGGAAATTCTTCAAGGTGAAGATATTTCAGAGTACGTTGAAGAGACTATCTCCAATTCTGGAGCAAGTGCCGAACAGGCTGCAATAGATTTTACGGAAGCAACGGCCAGGGATCTGGAGGAAATGGAATCTTCATACTTTCAGCAGAGAGCTGGTGATATCAGAGATATAGGACGCCAGCTCGTTGAAGCAATTTACTATGGGTCCATAACAATTCCCGGGGAACTGCCTGATGAAAGTGTCGTGGTTGCTGAGGAACTCACACCGTCAGCGACTGCCCGATTGAATGTTGACAAAGTTGTTGGGATTGCAACCGAAAAGGGGGGGAGAACTTCCCATGCGGCAATTCTGGCCCGTTCCCTCTCCATCCCCTGTGTTACAGGAGTTAAAGGTCTTCTGGACGCTGTTCACAGCGGGATGCCCATCATTGTCAATGGTGATGAAGGGACGGTTGATATTGATTTAACACAGGAGAAGCTTGATGCAACAGCAAAGCGTATTGATGCTGTCCATGAGCAGGCTGATCGCCGGCGGTCCTGGTCTCTGAAGAAGGTTTCGGAATGGGCCGATGGCCGAAAATACAATCTCTTTGCCAATATCAGCGGTGCGGCCGAGGCCGTGAATGCCCGGGCTATCGGGGCGGAAGGAGTAGGCCTCTTCCGGACAGAGTTCTTATTCATGCGGTTTCCTGACTTCCCTTCTGTAGATTTGCAGGCCGAAGAATACCGTGCGGTATGCAGAGCCATGGCACCATCACCTGTTATCGTTCGCCTCCTTGATTGCGGAGCGGATAAACCGCTTCCCTATGCCTGGCATCAGGAAGAGGATAATCCCTTTCTTGGCGAAAGAGGAATTCGCTTCCTCATGAACCGGGAAAAAAGACTCAAGGCACAAATTGAAGCCATTGCTAGAGTTTATTCTGAGGGTTGTGCCATCAAGATTATGATTCCCATGGTCATTTCCGCCAGTGAGATAGAAGCTGTTCGCAGCTTTGTACCCCGGGATGCTTCCGATCTTCCGGTAGGGATAATGGTAGAAACACCAGCGGCTGTATTGACAATTGACAGTCTGGCCCGGATCTCCGACTTCATCAGTGTCGGTACAAATGATCTTGTACAGTACCTTCTGACAGTGGACAGGGGCAATCCTGGTGTCGCTTCCTACTATCAGGAGTTTCACCCGGCAGTGATCACGGCCCTGGATCGTATCGTTTCAGGAGCTCATTCGGCGGGAATCCATGTTGGAGTGTGCGGCGATACGGCCAGCTATCCAGATACAGCTCTCGCATTGATGGCTCTTGGAGTGGATGAAATAAGTGCCAGTGTCAATGCCATACCGGAACTCAAAGCGTGTTTTTCATGTTTTACCCGTGAGGATCTGTATGCACTTGGAGAAAAACTCAGAGGATCTCCCAATGCTGAAAGTGCTCGATCAGAAGTGCAGGATCTTATCAAGGACATTCCCCAGGCACCCTGGGACAGCCCTTAAGGATAATGAACACCCGCAATAAGACCATCCTTCATCTGCTGTCTGAGAATCAATCTCAGTACACAACGATTGATCAGATTGCGGAGGTAACCGGTGTGGGAACCAGAACAATACACAGGGATTTGACAGGTCTGGAAAGAAGTCTTGGGTTCAGGGGATTAAGACTTGAGCGGCGCCGGGGCTATGGAATTCGTCTCATTGATCCCCTTCCGGACAACCTTGCAGAAGACTTGATCCCGGCAGGAACATCATCTTACCTTAAGAATGATCAGCGTCCAATGCTGATACTTCTCTATTTGATCGTTTCAGGAGACTGGATAAAGCTTTCCGAACTTGCCCATGTGCTTTTTGTCAGTGACTCTACAATCAGTTCCGATGTCAATTCCCTGGAATCCCTGCTGCCTGATGGATTTGTGATAAACAGGCAAAAAGGAATCGGTATCCGTCTGATTGCCCGGGAAGATATCACCCGACTCCTCTTTTTATCCGCATTCCCTGTGGTGTTCCCCCATCATGTTATTTTTGGAGAGTCCGACAGTTCCATGGGTGAGGGACGATTGATCACAGCTTTCAAAGTTCGACATGGAAAAGAACGAATCAGGGACAGAATCAAGAGAACGGAATCCATTCTGGGTTATCAATTCTCTCCATCGTATCAATGTCTGCTGTACAGCTATCTCTATCTGCTTTCAAGACGCCTGCCATTCGGTTGTTTTATCAAGGACAGAGTGAAATCCAATCTTGATATTCCAGACCCCTTCAGAAAGGCTGCGAAGGCAATGATGGAAACAGACCTGACAGAGTACAGTCACTCTCCAGCAGTGGTATCCGCAGAACTCGAAGTGCTCGCCCGAATTATTGCATCGTGTGAAACATCCATTCCTCCAACCTCTTCCGTCGATGAATTCATGGGAAACCTGAAAACATCTATTGAAACGATGCTTGAGAAATCTTTAAACAGACTGGAAGAGAAGGAAAAAATCTGGCTCCATGATGACAGGATCCTTCTTAATTATCTGCGAATGACCATTACTGCAGCCGCCTGCCGGATAGATCTTGGATTGTCATTCTGGAAAAAATCAGGGCTTGTCACTTATCCCCGTATTGTAGACTTACCGGAAGCCGATGTACTGACAGACCAGTTTCTGACCGAGTTCGGCCGAATTCTTAATGAACCCGAACCAGAAATAGTCCGGCGGGAACTTCAAGAGGCATCTCTGGCTCTAGCAGCTCGCCTGGAAACCATCCGATCCCGGAGTTCCGGAGAACTCAGAGTTGGAATTTTTTGTTATGAGGGACTTGGCATGTCCAGCTACATACTTTCAATTGCCAGAGATGTTTTTCCTGCTGGAACCGTGTTCAAGACCATGTGGGAGCCTGATCTGGATGATAATCTGAAATCTGATGGATATCATCTTGTGATTTCCACCCATCCCCTCCATTCCTGGAAAACCCGGCAACTGATACTGAACGGAGATAACTCTCCAGAGGAAATCCGGCGGCAGCTCAAAGAATTTGTCCGGGAAATGGATTTTCAACCGGCTGTTTTAAACAGAGATCGCAAAAAAACGGAGCTGTCTGGAAACATCCGCTCCCTATCGTCTGGTGATGAGAAATACTCGCTGAAGGATGTGATCTCTGTTATCAGCGGATTTTTTGTTGAGCTGGAGGTTCCGGGAGGAAATCTTATTTCCCAGGCCGCCTCAGCTCTGGACAATGGTGACTGTGATATCGAAACACTGATTCATGATTTTGATCGCCGGGAATCATTCGGGAGTCTGAAGTTTGAAGAGTTGAACATACGAATTCTTCACTGCCGGTCCAGAGGAATCCCGGAGCCCAGGGCTGGAGTGATTCAAACAGAGGGAAACGATAGTACAGTTCTTGTTATCGCAGCACCTCTTACCGCTGAACAGGCCCAGACTCATGCACTTTCTGAAATAGTTATCGCATTGACAGATAGTCCCGATTTCGCGGAGATCCTGGCAGGAGGGAGTAAATCGGATATTCAATCTCATCTGCTTACAATCTTTGGCCGGAAGAATAAGGAGGTTTAAATGAAGACAGCAGTACAGTTTGGTGCCGGAAATATCGGCAGGGGATTTATTGGAAAACTACTTTCCAACTCAGGGTATTCCGTTATTTTTGCCGATATCAGCAAAACGTTGATACCTGAACTGAAAATAAGGGAAGAGTATGTTGTGGAAATTGTCGGCGAGGAACAGAGGGAAGAAAGAATCTCTCCGGTAACGGGAATGTATTCCGACGATCCAGAACTGCTTGAAGCCATTGCCCATGCGGAAATAATTACAACGGCAGTCGGCCCCAATATCCTTGGGAATATCGCCCCTGTTATCGCGAAAGGTATTGAGGTACGGAAAAAAAATGGTAACAACTCATCTTTGAACATCATTGCCTGTGAAAACATGATCGGTGGGTCAACCATGCTGAAAAGAGAAGTGATTCAATACCTGTCTGAGGACACACAGAAATGGATGACTGACTGCACAGGATTCCCCGACTCAGCAGTCGACCGCATCGTCCCACCGATGGATGAAACAAAGGACATTCTCAGAGTACGGGTTGAGGAGTTCTGCGAATGGATTGTAGACGAATCAGGTTTCATCGGCACAGTTTCTGAGATTGAGGGGATGCAGTTAAGCGACAATCTGGGTTCCTTTATCGAAAGAAAACTATTTACACTGAATACCGGTCATGCGATAACAGCATATCTTGGGGCTTTCAAAGGATATAAAACTATAGCAGAGAGTATTGCTGATCCACAAATACTCCCGGTGGTACACGGTGCCATGGTTGAAAGTGGTGAAGTACTGATTCGGCGATACAATTTTGAACGCTCCGCTCACATGGCCTACATTGACAAAATACTGGCACGTTTCCGCAATCCCTGGCTGAATGATAGAGTTGATCGTGTGGGGCGCCAACCCATACGGAAACTTGGTGCCAATGAACGATTTATCAAACCTTTGCGAGGTACCATTGAATATGGAACTTCCAGCAGGAATCTGATTACCGGTACCGCTGCGGCCCTGCATTTCCAGAATGATGATGACGATGAAGCGGTGAGGCTCATGACAATGCTGAATTCAATGGACTTGAAACAGGCCCTGAAGGAAATAACCTCTCTGGATTCGGAAAGCATTATTACAGCCATTGCATCAGCTTATAAGAGTTTGACTGATTCTGGAATTCCCCGGATCGTTTAACAGGATGAAAAGACTGGATGCCAGTGTTTTCTTCCAGATGATACAAAACTCCCTGAATTCTGGTTGTACAATGGATAGCTAATTCAAAAACTCTCTATAAGATATCAGTTAGAGAAGGAAGGTTGCTGCCTGATGCGGCCTCAGCCAGATTCTCATTGAAAATGAAGCTTTTGCCAGACCTTTTACATGAAAAAACGCCTTCTCATGACCTCTGATGTAAAGCCGCCTTGGAAAACGAATCCTTAGAGATGGGAGTTGACCCGCTTCACGCTCCTTAAAAGCTGGAAGACAGTTCCTTGAATCGTAAGTAATTAACACCGATACTCCAGAACCTCGGCGAAGAAATCCATGTACTCTCCTCTCTCCCCTGCACTACCGAAAAACAGTGATGGACCACCTCGTGCGTACTGCGGCGATTCTCCCTCCCCTGCACTGCGTGCTGCCAAAAAACAGGTTCTGCCTTCGTCTGCCGCGAAGCATGCAGCATCGAGTAGGAGGCACCCTGCGAAAGCAGGGATGCCGTCCTCTCACAGAACCGTGCGTACGGGTCCGTACACGGCTCCTCATGCATGTGTTCATATTTCTTTCAGTCTCAGGCTGAATAAATAAACTGCCCGAGTTCTTCAATGAAATAGCGATTGGGAAAAGCTCTATGCATAGCCGGACTCCTTGAAGTCGCCCAGATACCCTTATTGTTGATAATTCGATTGGCCGCATACTCTGATACTCCCCTTTTTAACAGGGTGCGTTTCAGATTTCGGGGCCTCTTGTGCTCATACACTATTCGGGATCTCAATCGCCTTCTGGCATGGGCTTCCACCCTTTGAAGCTGGCGCTTATCTTCGGTTATACCGTAATATCCACTCCAGCCCCGGTACCAGATATTCAGCTTTTCCACTGTAGCTTCAATAGACTGATTCGTTCGTCTGGGTATCAATTCACAAAGCCTATCATTGGCTCTGCTCATTGACATCGACGAAATCGTAATCATTCCGGCCACAATGGTCATACCCAAAAACTTGATAACTTCGGCCTTTCCTGTTTTGCTCTTCTCCTCGTTGACAACGAGTTTCAGTTTCTTTTCAATGAAGTTTGAAATACTTCCCATCACTCTATCCGCCGCCTTTTGGGACTTAACGAATATGTTGCAGTCATCAGCAAATCGACAAAACTCCAGTCCTCGTTTTTCCAGTTCCCTGTCTAACTCGTCCAGAATCACATTGCTGAGCAATGGACTTAATGGACTACCCTGTGTCGTTCCTACAAAGGTATTTTCTTTCTGTCCATTCACCATCACCCCGCTCCGCAGAGTCAGGCCGGTCAAGCGCAGAATCCGGTTGTCGATTTTATGGACCGTTCTCAGCTGTCTGATGATTCTGTCGTGGCTGACCCTATCAAAGAACTTCGAGAGGTCGATATCCACCACAATATCCTTGCCGCTGCTGACTATCGACTTAGCCTTTTCAATAGCCTGTTTCTGACTTCGTCCAGGACGAAAGCCAAAACTGCTGTCTGAGAAGGTGGGGTCGATAATGGGTTCGAGCAGAAATTTGATGGATGCCTGGACCACTCTGTCACGCACACACGGCACGCCCAGAAGTCTCACTCCTCCTCCCGGTTTCGGGATCTCCACTCGTCTGACCGGTTGAGGTTTGTAGCTCCAGTCTTTCAGCTCCGCTGAGAGTTCCCGGATTTCCTGCTCAAGATTGGCTTTGTAATCCTCTACAGTGATCTCGTCGATGCCTGATGACCCCCTGTTCTTACTCACCTCTCTAAAGCCTCGCCTCAATACCGGTGGACTGCATAATTCCTCAAAAAGTCTCATGCGGTCCACTTTGAACAGTTCTCCTTGTTCCAATTTTCTCTCCTTCGGTCACAGACGAGTATTTCTGCGTGTTCCACATCTCTTTTCCTTGTTTACGTCAGGAATGGGTGGAACACTCCCTAATGGCTGGTTTCGTCTGATCTGATACTCATCGTTCCAACAGAACGTTTGCATGTTCCCCCCTTCACCTTTAGCATCCTTGTCCCTTGGTTCCTGTTTTATCCTCACATATGTTGCCATATCGTCACAGGCAGAAATCTTTACGGCTACTATGGGTTCTTCTGACTGCCGGTGGAAGATAACCCTGCATCCCTGCACGGCTTAGGAAATCTTATGGCGCTGTTCCACAGTTTCCATTCCACAGGCCCTCCCCGGGTAAGACCAATCTCCATTTCATATCCGCCTGCCTTCTGCACAATTATGGGTTTACGTAAAGGATATGGGACTTCGATAGCCGAAGGTATCTCATCCCCCATAACTGCCTTTCAAAGGTTCACATTCGTTCAAGCGAATATTTTGACTTAGACTTCCTTCAGATTCCTCATTGGGAAATACAATCTCCATCTGGTGAGCAGGCATACTCTCAATGCGTTGTCTATCTTTCTTCGGACACCCTTGTCTTTGTCTACAAATTCCCTCCTTTCAGGGCTTTGTCGGGATTTTCACCCGCTGGATATTGGTCATGCCGGGCACACTTCGCGACGTCGATTGCTCGAACGGCCGTCAGCCTCAGAGCGGGTAAGGTCAAATCCCACGTATTGACAAGTTTCGCCGCTTAAACTTATTGACAGAACCTCCTTCCCTGGTTATGATTCCAGACTATATTAATTTGGTACACGTGGAGGTGTATTATGAAAAAAAAGTCCCTTTTTCTTTTTGTTCTGAGTATTCTCGCGGTATCCCTGGCGTTCGGCGGCGGCGGCCAGGACGAGTCGGAAGCATCGGCCCCGGCACCAACCAGCTTTGATTGGATGAACTATGAAGGTTCCAGCATCACATTCATGGTTCCCGAGCATCCAATCACCAACGGTGTACGGGAAATTCTGGCGGAGTTTGAGTCCCAGACCGGCATTGAGGTGGCCATCAATGCGATGGCTGAAGACCTGTACTTCGATAGAATGAACGTTGCGCTTCGCACCGAAGGCAATGTGGATGTCTACCTGGTGCCCATGGATGGAGACTCCTACATTCAAAAAAACACCGGACTTGTCCGGTCACTTTCGCCCTACCTCGACGACCCGATAATGACGGCGTCGGACTACGATTTCCCTGATTTTCCATCAACCATCATGGATTTGGTACACTACAGCGAGGGCTACTTTGCTATTCCCGCCTCACTCGAAACGTATATTCTTATGTATAATAAAGAAATAATCGAAAAGTACCTTGACGGCAAGGTTCCCGCCACCATGGATGAACTCATCAATGCGGCCAATACCATACAGAGCCAGGCAGATGGGGAAGTTTCCGGTGCTGTAATGAGGGGAATCCGTTCCGACACCCTTAAAGACACCATAACAGGCATCGTTTACAATGCAGTGGGTGACGGGGGATACAATAATGCAGCCGAAATGTACATGAGCTCTCCCGGCAACTTTTCAACGGTAAGGCTGACGGATCCCGGAATTATCCGCGGCATCAATCGATACGCTCAGCTTATGAAGGCTGGACCTTCGAATATCCAATCCATGGATTGGCCTGACGCCGCAAGAGCGTTTGAACTGGGAAAGGCTGGATTCTTTGTCGATGCCAACCTATTTGCGCCTGGATTTGAACAGGGGGCAATGGCTGGTAAGGTAGGCTATTCCATACTTCCCATCGACAACTCCGAGGGAAAATCCTACTCCGGTTTTTGGGGCTGGGGCTATGGCATAGCCGAAAACTCCAAGAATCCAGAGGCCTCCTGGCTGTTTATCCAATGGCTTTCCAACAAAACCAATGATGTGAAAATTGCGAAGTTCCATGGAAGTCCGGCAAGAAATTCAACCTGGACCAGGACCGAATTCACTCAAACCATGCCGGTTGACTACATTGAAGCATCAAAGGAGCAGATGGCTTCATCCAGGAGTTCTGTTATCAAGAACGAAAAGGAAAAAGAGTTCTATCTGATTATAGTTGATGCCATACAGGAGATTTACGGGGGAAAATCCCCGGAACAGGCGGTTCGCGAGGCTCAGGAAAAAGCCAGGAATTTATAGCTTTCGGATGAAATAGGGGGGATAAAGCCAATGCGGACTGGAAGAATAGATTTTATCTCAAAAGGCTTTATTCTTCCCGCTATTTCAGTTTTAGTGATTGTTTCTCTGTACCCGGCAGTATTCGGCGTTGTAACCTCCCTTTTCGACTGGCATTGGGGGGATCAGGCTGTTTTTGTCGGATTCAAAAACTACTTTTCCCTGTTTACCAGCAAAGATTTCTACACCGTCCTCTATAACACAGGCCGCTTTGCCGCCGCCGCCGCCCTTATCGAAATATCGCTTGGTTATTATCTGGCGGTACAGGTGGACAAACTGAAAATAAACACAGGGCTCATCAAGGGCTTACTTATGATGCCTCTGATGATATCGGGAATTATCACGGCCCTGATGTCCAAGGTCATCCTTGATCCGTACATCGGTGTCATACCCCAATTATTCTCCGGTCTTGGAATCAATGACTTCCCCTTTTTCGGCAGTCCCAAAACGGCGATGCCCACCATCATTGCGGTGGATACATGGTGGCAAACAGCCTTTATCTTCATCATCATTCTGGCGGGACTTCAGGGCATACCGATTTCAACAATCGAGGCATCGCAGATTGAAGGGGCCAGCGATTTTCAGGTTTTCTGGAGAATCAAATTCCCCATACTGAAGAACCTGTTGATAACAGTGATCATTTTCAGGCTCATCGACATATTAAAAATTTTCGACCTCGTCTTCGGTACGACCGGGGGGGGGCCCAATCTGAGTACAGAGGTTTTTCAGACATTTGCCTATAGAACGGCCTACAAATTTCGCGACATAGGCATGTCCATGACCATTATTGTGGTCTTTTCATGCATCATGCTGATTCTATGCATTCTATTCCACAAGCTCAGGGATCAGGACGACATTCAGTGAAGAGAAATTTCCTTTCTAGAAGCTGGCCCGTTGTGTTCGTCGGCATTGTACTGATACTGACAATATTTCCCATACTATGGGTTTTTCTGCTTTCGCTGACCGAAAACGCGCTCGACGTCCTGGCAGGTGAAAAAGTTAAAGCCATTATTACATTCAAGAATTACAGGGATCTCTGGCAGAATTCCCTGTTCCGGTCATCGTTTATCAACTCAATTTTTGTCACACTCATTGCGACGGTGCTATCCCTCGGCATAGCCCTGCCCTGCGCCTACTATCTGACGATTCAACGGCGCAGGAAAAAGCAGTCCAGGGGAATACTGCTGTTCAATCTCTGGCTTCTTCTAACCTACATGCTTCCTGAATTCTTGTTTATTATACCAATGTACATTGTCTACCAGAAAGTTGGTCTGTACGATACCTACTTTGGGCTGGCACTGCTCTACCAGATACATGTACTGCCGTTTTCAATCTGGATGTTAAGCAATTTTTTTCAGAGTGACATACCAGTAAGCATTGCGGAGGCGGCCAGCATTGACGGTGCCAGACACCGCACAATCCTTTTCTCCATCTACACACCGCTGGCCAGATCCGGTATTGCAGCGTTGAGCATCCTGAGTGCGATTTGGATCTGGAATGAGCTGGCGATTGCCATCGGACTCACCTTTGCGAATGCGCAGACCATCACGGTGGGCGTGGCGTCATTTAGAGGCTATGCCTCCGTGAACTATGGGGCGATGACGGCCGCATCCATTGTGTCCATCGTTCCTATGCTGATAGGCGCCGTTTTCGTGCAAAAACACATACTTCGGGGCCTGTCGGCCGGTGCGATTAAATAAGTAAGGAGAACTTATGTTTGAGAACATGTCAATGAAGGAACTGCAGACATTTGCCTCGCAGTTTTTGACCGGGGGCGTCTCGTCGAATGCGAGAATTAATCCCTACACCGGAATTCCCATGTACCTGTCCAGGGCTGAGGGCGCATATATATGGGATCACAGCGGCAAAAAATACATCGACTATTTTATGGGTCACGGAGCATGTCTGCTGGGACATGGCCGACCGGAAATCAGCCGGGCCGTCACTGAAGCCATGCACAGGGGCTGGACGGCCGAGTTTGATTCCCAGGCCAATGTGGACCTGGCCGAACGACTTTGCCGGATTATTCCGTCGGCGGAACAGATACGTTTTACCTCGTCAGGATCGGAATCCACGGCCCTCTGCATGCGCATCGCCCGTGCCTTCACAGGAAAAGACAAGATTATTCGCATTGACGGGCATTTTCACGGAACCAACGACTATGTTCTAACCAACTGGCTGGCCGGTGATACGGATCGGAATAACGACGGCACGCAGAGGTCGGAATTTGTCTATTCATCCAGGGGAATACCCCGGGCGATCGAAGACACAATGATTGTCATTCCCTGGCATAACGTCGATGTTCTGGAGAGAGTTATTTCCGAGGAAAAGGATGATATCGCGGCGATAATTATGGTTCCTATTGACTACAACAACGGCTGCCTTGTCCCCGCTAAGGAATACCTGCATAAGGTTAACGACATCGCACACCGAAGCGGTCTGCTGGTCATATACGATGAGATTCTTTCCTGCTTCCGCACCGGCCTGTCCTGCGCACAGGGCTATTTCGATGTGACACCGGATCTATGTGCAATAGGGAAGGTTCTCTCCAACGGTGTACCCCTCAGTGTCGTCGCCGGGAAGAAGGAGGTCATGTCCTGCATCCTCGACAATCCTCCAGTGGCATCCGGCGGGACCTACTCGGGAAATGCTCTGGGAATCGCGGCCGCGCTGGCGACTCTCGAGATCCTCTCCCAACCCGATTTTTATCCCTCGCTCAGTTCCCTCACTCAATACTTCTGCGAGGGCATGAAGGAACTCTTTGCCAAATACGGAATTCAAGTGCAGATTCCCTATCTCGGCAGCAATTTCTTTATCTATTTCGGACCTGATAAGGAAGTCCGGAGCTACAGCGATTTTGCCCTTATTGATACATCATATGCCAGAAAGTTTTTTAGATCCTGCATCGATCGCGGGATTTATTTTCACACGGATCTTACTGTCTCAGCGGCCCATACGAGGGACGATATAGACCACACCCTGGAGGTATTTGAAGAAATCGTTCAGGACATCGGCACTCCCTGAATTCGGGTGAACAACCCGATGGAAGGACTTCAGGCGTCAATCGCCATCGGCCTGCCGGTATCCGAGGATCTATAGGCGGCCTCAATGATTTTCATATTGACCAGCCCCTCAAGGCCCCCGGGCAAGGGCCTGCGGCCGTTTTCGATCGCATTGATAAATTCCCGCATCTGGGCACTGTACATCTCCTGACCGCAGTGTTCGTTTCGTTCAGGAAAACTCCCTTCGGTTCGCAGGGCCGTCTCCGGGCCCGATCCCTCCGGTCCGCTGACGCTTACAAAGGTGGGATAAAGGCTGGCATATCCGGTTGTTCCATAGATCCTCGCAGCCGCTTCCGGTCCCTGCATATATGGATGCCACCAGCCGCTTTCGACTATGGAGCAGACACCGTTATCCCATTCAATGAGGAGCAGGGCACTGTCTTCTACTTCCATCTGCTTGACGGCATTCCTAACTTTGGCAAAAACCTGGACCGGTGCGGGATCACCCATCAGGTATCTTAGGGTATCGACGGCATGTATACCCATGTCAGCCAGAGCCCCCCCCCAGGCAAGCTTCTTTCTGGTAAACCAGCCTCCAGGCCCCCAATTGACATGAATGCCGTATCCGGAGGCCTTAAAAACATCTCCGATTTTCCCGGATCTGATTTCGTCTGCCAGGAAGTTTGCCTCACCATCGAATCTCCAGACATGACCTGTCATCAGAGCCAGATTCTTTTTTTCCGCCAGATTCAGCATCTCTTCGGCCTGAGCCGCCGAGCAGGCCATGGGTTTTTCGACAAAAACATGCCGACCAGTTTCTAATGCTTCCAATGTCTGCGGATGGTGATGGACGTTGGGTGTGGAAAGAACAACGAAATCGACATCAGAATCCCTGAGCATCTGCGAGAAATCTGTATAGGCCTTCCCGGAAACCCTGTGTTTCACTGCGAAGGATTCAGCGTTGGCCAGCGTGGGGCTGGCCACGGAGCGGAGTTCCACGCTGCGGCAGGACTTCAGCCCCTCCGCATGATAGTGGGAGATAAAGCCTGAACCTGAAAACCCTGCCTTTAGCATTTCAATCTTTCCCGAGGCTATTCTTATTCGCCATAACCTTCTTCACCGCCTCATAAATCTGTTCAATGTCGCCCGATGTTCCCAGGAGGACGCGGTGGGGCAGGGTTACAGACCGATTTCTGTAGGAATCTTCAGCCACGGGAAGTTTAAATCTACCGGGATTCAGTGCGTCCATGTGAGCCTTATTCAAATGATGCCGTTTTTTTGTAAGCGGACGGTAAAGGGTGCAATCGTTTAGGGGCTGATAGCAGGGGGCTGCACCAATGCCCAGTTCAGCGCTCAGGGCGGATCGGAACTGGGCCGCGGGTAATCCGGTTTCCTCCGGACTTATTCTAAAGGCATAGTTGAAGTAGGCCTTTTTCGTTTCTCTGGAATCCTCCCGCATGATGTGAATTCCCGGCAGCTCCTTCAGCATGGAGTCCAAGAGATGCGCGTTTTTCTCCCGAGTTTTATTCTGCTCGCCCAGTCTGCCCAGCTGCGCAAGCAGAACCGATGCCTGAAACTCCGTGATGCGATAGTTGCCGCTCTGAATGAAATCCCCTTCCAGTCCGTAGTCACCGGAACTCTTGTCGACCGCCATGTTGGTCGGTCTCCTTCCGCAGTTTCTCAGCGCGTCAAGTTTGAACCAGAGATCCTGATCCGCAGTGGTGAGGATACCTCCCTCGCCGGCGGTAAGAACCTTTGAAAGCTGCAGGCTGAAGCTGCCTATGTCTCCGAGACTACCCACCGACCGGTTGCGCCATTCCGCACCGTGCTGGTGAGCCGCATCCTCAATCACATAGAGGCCATGCTTTTTGGCGATGCTTCCAATCGCATCCATATCGGCGATGCTCCCATACAGGTGCACTGGAATAATCGCCCTGGTCCGTTCGGTCAGATTCGCTTCAACGGCCCGGGGATCAACACACCAGGTATCGTCCTCAACATCCGTCAGTATGGGAACGGCATTAACGTCGACAACGGCGGCCGCGGTCGCCTGCCATGTGATTCCCGGTACAATAACCTCGTCTCCCACGCCGATATTCAGGGCTTCCAGAGCAAGCTGCAGGGAGACAGTGCCGTTGGAGGTCAGCAGGGAATACTTGCTCCCAATGACCTGGTTCCAGGCATTGATGAAGGCCCTTTCGCGAGGACCGTTGTAAGACCAGATACCGCTTTCCAGGACTTCAATAAGGCCGCGTTTTTCCTCCTCCCCCCATACCGGCCAGCCTGGCCATGGATTTTTTTCTGTGTTTCGAATCGAATTACCACCGTTTATTGCCAGCATCAGGTTACTCCTTTTTAGCTTCCGTCGAAGATTTATTCAGCCGTCGTTTCCAATCAGTCTGCGGAATTTTTTAATGAGATTCGCAGGCTCAATAACGGCCTCGTCTATAATCGAATACCAGAGGCGGCTGTCGCGTACGAAGTCTGGCAGCGTCGCAAGACAGGCGCTGATTTCGTCATAATCCGTCCCGATTTTTTCGGGCCGATACTCCACCCCGGCGTCATTCAAAACGTCAAGAATTTTTTCGGGCTGATTATCCTGAAGTATGGCCATGAGCAGTATACCCAGCGCGACGAGTTCCCCGTGAACAAAATGCCTTTTGGTTAAGTACTCCATGTTGTACGCAAAAAAATGCTCCGATCCTTCTTCCATCCGAGCATTGCCCCAGTCCGCGCACAGGTCGTTAATCGTGCTGAATGCCTCAATCAGGGCGGTAATTCCTTCCTCACTCACCGACCGAATTTCCCGACTCAATGAAACTATTTTCGTGAACACTTCCCATGCCGATTCTGCGATTCGGCTGTCGTGAACATCTTTTTCTCTGTCGGCCGCCAGTCTCCAGTCAAACTGGGCTATTTGGCAGGAGAGAATGTCGCTTATCCCGGCTCTGTTCAGTCTCGCAGGAGCACTCTGAATAATGGGACAGCAGACGATTACCTGCCCCGGCGCACAGCTGCCGATGTATCGGACGATGCTGCCTGTACGGACTGCGATTGCGGGAGTCACCATTGCATCTGCCGAAGCGATAGTCGGTATTGCGATGACCGGAAGTTTGTGAATCCATCCCATGTATTTGGCACAGTCCAGCGAGGCACCTCCGCCGATTCCGACCACTGCGTCAACATTTTCCAGAGGCTGAAGAGACCGCAGATATTGAATTCCTGTTTCTTTGACATAGCTGAGTTGGGCCGGATGTATTCGAGCATGCTCGTTCACCACCTTCCAGGGAATTTCCTGCGTGAAAACGACCGTCCGGTCCCAGTTGATATGAGATATCTGCGCACCTAAGTCATGGCCGATAGCCACCCTGGCAAAAGTACTTTCCATCATGCGCTTCCTTTCCTACAGGATTCTAGACAACCTGACCAGATATATCAATACTTATTTTGATTAAGGTTATGATTATCGCGATAAATACCAGCACTCACCGGTCATCCCGGCATTTCCAGCATCGATATTGTGATACGCTGTCCTGGATGAAAAGACTGGATGCCAGTGTTTTCTTCCGAATGATACAAAACTTCCTGAATTCTGGTTGTACAATGGATATCAGAATCTATTAAATCTGAATGTTTGCAAGTATTAAGTTGATTCCTTGTGGATTATTGATTAAAGTATAACTATGAAGGCAGGACAGAAAGCAGCATATTCCCTGATGAAGATTTCATTCCAGATGCTGTTCTGATTCCAAACCTGTGATATAGTCTTGATTATGATCTATCAGAAACTATACAAAAAGGAAGTGTTTTCATGAGAATTGTTGCTGTGAATTTCATCTTTGTATTTGTTGCTTTTGGTGTTTCGGGGCAATCGAATGATTTATTGGACAATTTCCTGGATGCGGAAAAAGCTGATATTGGAACCTCCATGCTGATAATTGCTCAGGCCGCTGGTGAGTTAGAGCCAACTGCAACACCTTTTGATGGATATCAATGGGCAGCCAGACAGGGTTTTGGCCGATTTATGAAGAGTAGGAACTCCAGCGATCCTATTACACTTGGTGTGTTCTACCTGGCATTATTTCATTCTTTGAAAGTAAAGACTGGAACCATGTTCGGTCTCTACAGAATACCGCGTTATGCGGTGATGGGAGCAAAGTATCTTGGTTATGTTGATCCTTCAAGAGCATATTACACACGTCAAATGCTGCCCTACGAAGTTCTGACAGGTATCACATATGTTCAGGACGATATTGCCTTAAGAAGAATTAAAACGAAACAGATTAAAGCTGTCTCAGGTAATAAAAAAGATGAAATTTAGAGATATACCTGCATGAAAACAATCAAACTCATATCAATTATTATTGTTTTAACAATCCCTGTCGGATCCATTGCTGCCAGCCATATGTGGGGAGTGGATGTCAACTTGCTCAGCTTGAAATTCCCCTCATTTTCTTCCTTAACGACGACCATGGACCAGTCCAGTAAAGTAACCTTCTGGTTCAATGGAATGCTGAGTGATACACTGAAATTCGAAATAGATGGGGGGGGCGGTTTTGATTTAGGGTGGAATTTCACATTTGATGGAGATGGCCGATACAGTTCTGCAACTCAAGATTTTAGTGTTTATCCAATTTTGAACAAGGCATATATTCATAGAAAAGGCACACTTCTTGAATATGAAATTGGAAGATACATGGTGAGTGATCCAGGCAATCTGATTCTGAATACTCCCCTTGATGGTATTGAATTCACAATTAAGCCAGGTTCGCAGGCATTCAAAGCAGGTGTTGGATATACTGGATTCCTGTTCAACCATTCTACTTCTATTTCCATGACTGCAAATGACTTGAAGCGGTTAGAGGATAAAAAGGCATTGGCTGCACAGCGGTTCATTGAGTATCTTTCCTGGACCATGCCATCGACTCTCTGGCTGCAGCCTGAACTCTTCTTTCTTGCCATGCAGGATGTTGCAGCCGATGATGATCTTTCAAGGAGTGAATCAGAAAGATACCATTCCATGTATCTTGAATTCAGATCACGTGGATTCCTCGGCCAGTATTTTATATATGAATTGGCTTTAGCAGGTCAATTAGGATTTTACGGGCCTGCAACCACGGTTCTGGCCGGTTCAGGTAAGGCAAAGGTTTCATGGCTGCCGAATCCGAAGATTCAGGTTGGCATAGAGGCAATATTATCCACCGGTGATGATTCAGGGAGGAAGAGTTATGAGTTTGCAGGTGTCAATGAAGATACTGGAACCATGCTGTATCAGTATCTACCTGTGTCATCTGTCTCATCGCGTGGTTATGTCCTCGATTTTGGATTGGGAAATGTCATTTCAGCAGCGGCGTATTTCAAACACAGTCTTTCGAAGGGCTTCAACTGGGAATTGCGTACAACAACTTTTCTACGGCCTGTAGAAGGGGGTGTTGTATCAACAGCCATGGTGAATCGTGATGCTGAAGGGAGCTTTATTGCACAGGAGGCCTTGATTGGATTATCAGGAAATCCCAATGCGAATTTCAGATGGAGTGTCAAAGTCGGCGCATTGTTTTATGGTGACCTGATTGACCTGCATAGTGTGTTTAAACAGGTTTTACCAGTAATCCCGCGTGTCGGCTTTGATCTTAATTTCAGTTTGTGATTTTTAGGAGAGCATTATGAAAAAGCTAATGAGTTTGATCTTATTGGGAAGTCTTTCGGTTGGGCTCTGGGCTGTGGATGCAACAATCCTTAGCCTTTCTGGACCATCCGTAGAGATCAAAGAACCTGGCGGAACCTGGCAGCCTGCCAGTCAGGGCCAGGTTGTTTCATCAGCATCAATGATCGCTACAGGCTTCAATTCCAAAGTTAGTATATCGGTTGGCGGGATGGATTTAAGTTTGTCGTCTCTGACTCGTGTGAGTATTGATGCTCTCATGGAGGATAATGATGTTATAACCACATCTTTGTCTCTAAGTACTGGCAGATTGAGAGCCAGCTCTCAACCTGTGGAACGCAAAACCCGCCGAAAAATCGACTTCAAGGTGAATACGCCAGTTGCAACGGCGGCGGTGCGTGGAACAGAGTTCTTGTTGAGTACCAATAAATTGGAAACAATTGAAGGCATGGTTGAACTGCGGCAGGGCAGCCGTGTTGTTCAGGCCCCTGCAGGTTCAAAATCCTGGGTAGCACCTGATGCTCCACCAACTGCACCCATTGAGAATATTGGTGAATTGATTTCTCCTGAGATAACGGCTGCAGAAGAAGTTGAGGAAATTGAAACAATTGTTACAACCGGCGATGTTCGAATCATTTTGGAGTAGTGAGGTGGTAAAGATGAAACCAAAAAAAGAAACGGTAATGATAATAACTTTTTCGATCTTGACAGGTGTTATGGCTCTATCCTGCTTCGGGGCGTTCGGTACCCACGGACAAATCGAAATAGTCATCCCGAATGCAGATGCTGCACGATCTCTTGAAGGTTATGACGGTACAGGAGAAGTTTCCATTAAGGGAACGGTCGTATACGGTAATGCCGGACAGGGCTATACAGCCAGAGAGTTTTACAGTGGATCGACTCTGACTGAATCAAATAACTCATTTGTACTCACCAATATTCCTACAGGCACGTATATTTTTGGAATCCTGATACAGGATAGTAATGATATTGTTATAGGATTAGCTATAAAACAAGTTGTCATTTCTGCCGGCATCAATAATGTCCCAATCAGAGTAGGCCCTGGCATTGAATCTGCCCGAATTGGTTCCATTGACTTTGGGACAGATCCAATCCAGTTTATGGAGAATAATAAAGATAAATACTCGGTAACTTTTGGTGAAGATAGGATATCCTTTATTGATAAAACAGCCAATAGTACCAACCATCCCGATAACAGTGATGTGGAAGTGTCTTTTATTCCCATATTCTCGAAAAACAATACTCATGAAATCGTGTCAGCAAAGGCATTTCTGATTGATGAGTCTGGAAACGTGAGTGAAGTTGATTCAGCAGAATATAGTAGCGATGGAAAAGTCACAGCTACTGTAACAAAGGGTAAAGCCGGAGTGCGATTTAAGCTTTACGATTCTCTGGATTCAACTGCTATACCCTATGTCTACGATGTGTATTTGAAAGATATAGGTTCAAATTAGACGGAATTTTTACAACAGTTCATTCCTGATGTGCTGCTGGTACCATTGCTCCTTTTTCAAGGAAACTATAGTAATCGCTGTTACTGAATATTATATGGTCGAGCAAAGGAATCCCAAGAATATCTCCAGCAGTTTGTAATCGTCTGGTGAGTATTTGATCTTCACTGCTTGGGTCTACACTTCCGGAAGGGTGATTATGGGCACAGATTACAGCGGCTGCTCTATCCGCAAGAGGATTGACAAAAACTTCCCTTGGATGGACTATTGTGCGGTTCAGTATCCCCTGAGTAACCACCCTGAGCCGCAGCACCTCATGGGCTCCATTCAAGCTGATTACAAGAAAGTGCTCCTGAGGCCTGTCAGCCCAATGGGTAAGCAGGGGATAGACATCTGCTGGTTGACTGATCCTCTTTGCAGCAGGACGCAGACGTCTTCTTGCAAACTCAAGGGAACCTGCAATCAGACCCATTCGTGCCAGGCCAATCCCGGGGATATTCTGAAGCTGCAGGATATCGGGGTTATTGTTTTCCTTATCCAGGACACTCAGAACTTCCATGGCCAATCCGCTGACACTTCTTCCTTTTCCACCACTGCCAAGCATGAGCGAGAGAAGTTCTATATCAGAGAGAGAACTCACTCCTAACTTTCGGAATCTTTCTCGTGGCCTTTCCTCTACCGGTATCTCCAGGATGTTTTTGCAGGTGTATGATGTCATATCTCATTATAACGATGTTAAACGGGCTAAATGATTACTCAATGGACTATATTCTCTCAAAAAAATGATTTTGCAGGATTACATCTGCTGAGAGTACCTCATTTCCTCAACTGACAACAGTTCATGTCCCGTCAGTCATATTCATCTTTCTTGCTAATTTCGGCAAAGCAAGAGTAATAACATCCTCCACCTTCTTCACAGGGAGGAATACTATTCCTTTTTTTACATGCTCTGGAATTTCTTCGAGATCTTCAAGATTTGATTCCGGGATGATGACCTGTTTGATTCCATGCCGCTGAGCTGCGATTGTCTTTTCCTTCAGTCCGCCAATCCCCATTACGAATCCAGTGAGACTTAATTCACCGGTCATTGCCAGGGAAGATTTGGGTTTAGTGCCTGTAACAAGGGATAAAAGAGCTGTTGTCATGGTAATACCGGCAGATGGGCCATCTTTGGGTGTTGCACCAGCGGGGATATGGAGATGAAGCATGTGTGATTCAAAAAAATCCTTTGATTCACTGAAATATGTTTCTACAAGTTTTCTTACTTTTGTATAAGCTATGGAGGCGGATTCTTTCATAACATCGCCCATTTGCCCTGTCAGCTTATATCCACTTTTTGATTCTACGGCATCGGACTCTATAACCAGGACATCACCACCCATACTGGTCCAGGCTAACCCGAGCGCCATACCAGGCATAACAGCTTTTTTTACCCCATCCTCCCTGAAAATTGGTCTTTCCAGGTATTCTTTCAGAGAGCCAGTCGTGATGGGGATGGGCAGTTGAGATTTTTTTTCAACTACTTTCCTTGTAACCTTTCGATTGATCTTATCGACTGCTTTTTCATAGGTTCTCATCCCGGCATCACGGGCATAACCTTCCGCAATGGCTTTGAGAGACGATTTATTATATCGAATCTGCCCCTTCTTCAAACCATGTTTTTTGAGACTCTTTGGAATTATGTAGCGTCTGGCAATTTCAATTTTTTCTTCCACCACATAGCCCGAAAGGCGAATCATCTCCATTCTATCCAAAAGGGGGCGGGGAATGGTGTCCAGAGTATTGGCTGTTGCAACAAATACGACATGAGAAAGATCAAAAGGAAGATCAAGGTAATGATCTCGGAAATTATTGTTCTGCTCCGGATCCAATACTTCCAACAAAGCTGATGAGGGGTCTCCCTGAAGACTTATACCTAATTTGTCAATCTCATCAATCATGAATACGGGAGCTCGTGATTTAATAATTTTCATACCCTGAATAACCTTGCCGGGCATGGCACCGACATAGGTGCGGCGGTGTCCCTTGATTTCAGCCTCGTCACGCATACCGCCAACAGAGAAACGGAAAAAGGGTCTGTTCATAGATCGTGCGATGGATTTCCCTATGGAAGTTTTACCTACTCCTGGAGGGCCGACAAGAAGTATTATGGAACCTTTGGAGTCTTTTTTAAGTTTACGGACCGCTAAATACTCAAGAATTCTCTCCTTCACATCTTCCAGACCGTAATGATCTTCCTCCAGAATTCTGGCTGCTGATTCCATATCGATGATGTCGGCAGGAGGTTCGGTCCACGGAAGAGATACTATCCAGTCGAGGTAATTGCGGGTCACCGTGTATTCACTGGATGCCTGCTCCATGATTCCGAATTTATCCAGCTCTCGTTTAACCTGCTCGGCGATTTCTCCGGTGAAGTTGAATGATTCAATAGCTTCTTTTAATCTCATGAATTCACTGGATCTGGCATCTGCAGGTTCACCAAGTTCTTTCTTAATCGCTTTGAGTTCTTCTTTCAGAAAATACTCCCGCTGGCTTTTTTCTATTTTCTCATTTATTTCCCCGGCTATGCGTTTTTGGAGTTTGGACAGCTCATATTCCATTTTGACATGGACAAGTACCAACTCCATGCGTTTTTTGACATTGATAGTTTCCAATACTTCCTGCTGTTTGTCCCTGTCTATATTGAGTATGCTGGTTATGAAATCAGCAATCTTACCTGGAATATCAATGTTGAGTATATTCTGCCGCATTTCATCCGAGAACATGGGGTTGTCATCAGCAATCTGTTTCATTACAGAAAGGAGAGACCTGGTATAGACCTTAAGCTCCTTGTCGTTATTCTCAAATTCGTCATCAAGATATTCAACGGCTGCAAGATAGGGGCTTGTATCGGTGAGATATTTCTTAATACGAAACCTTAAGTGAGTGCTGATGAAAATATTGATTCCGCCGTCTGGAAGTTTGATTCTTTTTGCTATTTTTGCAACTGTACCAACCTTATGCAGCTCAGAGGGCTTTGGAGAATCGATTCTGGTGTTGGTGGTGAGTACCAACCCTATGATGCTGTCTTTTTTAATAGCTTTTTCGACGATCTCCATATCCTCAGTCCCGGTGATCATAATTGGAGTCACTATACCAGGGAATATTGGTTTGCCCTGAAGAGGAACAATGTAGATATGATTGGGTAACGCCTCTGCTATAGAGACAACCTGATTGTTGTCTTGATGATTGTTATCCTGGGAATTGTTATCCTGGGAATTGTTATCCTGGGAATTGTTGTCCTGGGAATTGTTG
Organism: Spirochaetaceae bacterium; assembly: GCA_965224705.1. Taxonomy (GTDB): domain Bacteria; phylum Spirochaetota; class Spirochaetia; order DSM-2461; family DSM-2461; genus UBA2779. The sequence continues at coordinate 348,779 of OZ245056.1, forward strand.
TCCTGCATAGTTCTTAAAGAATAACTTGGTAGATTGAAATCGACAAGTTAATTCTACTCCTTTTGAAAAACCCATTGTCAATTAGAACTCACATCGCTATGAATTCTCTGTTCTGTCAGATTCTTCAAAAGGAGGTAATGTAGAATTGTTTTTTATTTGACCTTTGATGCTACGGCATCCCTGACTTTTCCAGCCAACTGTGAGCATCGTGATCGTATCTTTGAAATGTCATCATTCGTTGGTTTTCCAAGGAATTCAAGCGGTTCCACACAATCCCAATTGACTTTGTATCTGGTCATCAACTCCTCAAATTCATTTTGAGCACCCCCGGACCAGCCGTAGGATCCCATTCGGAAGACCTTGCGATTAAGGAACTTCTTCTTGCATAATTCATCTATGACCGCAAACATGGGGGGGAATATCTTGTATTCGTAGGTCGGCATGGCAAAAACTAAACCTGTTGAAGGCCATGCGGAAGTCAGAATATCACCCAGATTATCTTCGGGAACCCGATGTACGTTCACTTTCAGACCTTCGGTTTTCAGTGTGTCAATGGCAGGCTGTATCGCTAATTCCGTATTGCCATACATGGAACTCCAGATGACTGTTACTTCATTCTCGCATGGTCCTTTTTGATAGGAAGCGTAGCGCACAAAATCGTTGACGATTTTCATCGGATCTTTGCGCCAGACTATTCCATGACCGGGAGCAATAATTTTTATTGGTAATGGTGAAGCTTTTTTAATGGCCTTGAGTACGGGCTGAGAAAATGCCGAAACGATATTGGAATAGTACCGAACAGCTTCCTGTTCAAAGAAATCAATCTGTTCCTGGGAGAGTTGATCATCGTACGGGGATTCGTCAATTGCACCAAAGGATCCAAAGGCATCGCAGGGCATCAAAGTGCCGGATTTTGTATCAAAAGTAGCAATCGTCTCCGGCCAGTGGACATTGGGTATTTCGGCAAATGCAAGAACTCGTCCATCTCCAAGATCCAGAGTACTGCCATCACCAACAGCCATGATTTTGTCTTCAGGAAAATCAAAGAATCCCTTCATCAGCGGAACAGCTTTCTTGCTGGTTACAACGGTGAAGTTGGGCCTGATTTTGCGGAAGTTTTCAATCCATCCCGAGTGATCGGGTTCCATATGATTAACAATGACATAATCAATGGAATCAGGGTTCACATCGATCTCTTCAAACTGTTTGAACAGGGTTTCGGGCACTCCGTCCCAACCGCAAACTCCATCGACTATGGCTGTTTTCTCGCCTTTAACGATGTAGGAGTTCATGGCGACACCGTTTGGTATGGGCCAGAGTCCTTCAAACAGAATGTCTTTCATGTTGGCTGACAGCCGATAAATTCCTTCAGTAACTATTGTTGCATTCATTATGCTACCTCCATTCAATTTTTGATACTAGCTTGCATGCAGACATTGATCAAGTGCAAATGTATAATGGTACTATGATTGATACGGTTGAACGACACAGAAATGAGTCACGTGAAGAGCTTCTACAGGAAATAGAAGAATTTGAGCGAGAGCGCGAACAGCTTAAACAGGTTCTAGGGCAGATAGGTGGTCAGAAATCTTCAAAAATTGATTTCTGGATTAATATTACTTTTCTGGTTGTGGTTTTATTCCTTTTTGTTCTGGAAATTACTACAGAGATTCTGCCTGGTTCTTTCTCGTTGGAAATTGGCTTGCTGCTTGTTTCTATAAAGATTGTATTTATGATGCATACGCAGCAAAAGGTTAATCATTTTCAATTCTGGATATTGAATTCCATTGAATTCCGGATGAATGACATGGTGAAGAAGATTCGTCGAATGGAACGTACAGGTAATCCGGAGGAGGATTAATCTATTCATACAAAGGAAATATCATGACATACAAACAACTTGCAGGCATGAGTGCACTTCTTCTTTTCGTTGTTGTTAACCCTGTCCTTTTTGCAAGCGAGGGAACAGTCAATGATGCGGGATTCGCTTTTCCCTGGTGGGGGTGGGCATTTTTACTTCTTGCCGTCAGTTTCCTGCTTGGCATTCTGGCTGTTCTTGCTGGAGTTGGAGGTGGTATTCTTTACATCCCCATTGTCAGCATACTCTTTCCATTTCACATTGATTTTGTACGAGGTGCTGCATTCATTGTTGTCCTGGCTGGAGCTCTGTCTGCTGCTCCTGGATTGCTCAGACGAGGTTTGGCCTCTCTTCGTCTGGCTTTGCCTATGGCTATGGCGAGTTCCATCGGCACATTTATTGGTTCCCATATGGGTTTAATTCTGCCGCGTCATTTAATTGAGATGGGTCTGGGGGGTGTTATCCTTGGGGTCATTTGCTTCATGGTTTTTGTTAAACGATCTGATCATCCAGAAACCGTAATTGTCAATAAGTTTGATTTACGTTTAGGAGTCAGTGATGAATTCATTGATCAGACCACCGGTACTGTGATTCAATGGCAGGTCCATCGTTTGAAATCAGGTTTCCTTGTTTTTTTTATCATTGGTATTATGGCAGGCATGTTTGGTTTAGGAGCAGGATGGGCCAATGTTCCGGCACTTAATCTGCTGCTTGGGGCCCCATTAAAAGTTGCAGCGGCTACCAGTATGATTATCATTGCAATCAATGAATCAGTAGCATCCTGGGTGTACCTGAATAATGGGGCAGTTTTACCTGCTATTGTTGTGCCATCTCTGGCAGGAATGATGATGGGGACGCGGTTGGGAGTGAAGTTATTAGGTAGCACAAATCCAAAAGTAGTTCGCCGTATTGTGATCGTTGTTCTTGTTCTGGCCAGTATGAGGTCATTTTTATCAGGAGTTGAGGTGTTATAGATGAATCGAATAGATACCCAGACTGCAAACTGGTTTCACTGGATGGGATTGGCTGGACTATTCTCCGCAGTTGTATTTTTTTTACTCTATGGGTTTGGTTTTCCAGAAACTGATATGCCCATAGATGAATCAATGAAATACTGGGATAAATCAGTCGAGGAATACCACCAGATCGCAGGTTCAACCAGACTGACGAACCTGTTCCAAGATCTTCCAGACAGCAATACTCTGTCCATTCTTTCCCTGGTTCTTCTTCTCAGTGCTACACCCCTGACTCTGCTGGGACTCATAGTCAATTTTTTTTACAGGAAAGAAATTATTCAATCCTTGTTTGCTCTGGGCATCATTGCTGTTTTAACAGGGGCGGTTCTGGGGTTCCCATGAGGAGAATTCTATCCGGCGTTCTGCAGGCTTAACTTTTCTCAGCAGGAGTCAAATCTTTTTTCCATGTAACAGTTTTCTGCTGGAATCCATTCCTTTCCAGCCAGGGATGGAGAAGACGTCCCGTATCGGGGATGCTGATGATTAGTTCTACGGCACCCAGTGCAACAGCATCAGAAACGCATCGGTCAACAAGAAGCCTCCCAATTCCAAGACCCCGATAATCAGGCAGTACATAGGGACAGCGGATATTGACCACCGGAAGATTGTTCCGGGTTTCGAGATAGATGGATGAAAACCCAACCAATTCTCCGGCAGGTATCATAGCTACAATGGAATTCTCCCGGCTGATCTCGGCAGCAGATGATACCTGCCAGTTTGTGATGATATCGATATCATCTTCGGAAGCCTTTCTTATAGTAAAATCCATGGCGGTGACATCTTCCCAATCCTCCGGTGCTGCTGGATGAAGGTTTTCCAGAACCAATGCATCTGACCATCGGTTCAGCCAGACTATAGCAATTCGCCTCATCTCCCTCTGTTTAAAACGCCGCCAGTGGTTATTCATTTCTGGCCTTTCAGCCAGAATGTTCTTGAAACGCCGAAAAACTCCTGATCTGGAGCCAAGGACATTCCTCAGCATACGGGAAAAACTCGAGGGGGGGAGGCTTCCCACAAACATATCCATCAGGCGGAATCCATCGACTGGTCCCCATGCAGGCATGGGGATCAAAGTTGTATCATCATCAATCTCCTCTGATACAAGCATACCGTTGTGAGGATTGAGAAAAAGTTTTTCAACCTGGTTTTCCATCCCATACACAATGCGATCAAGAATCTCATCGGTAATGGTCAAACGAAGTGAATTCATAGCAGTATTCTATCGTGGAAAAAATGATGAGAAAAGATGAACAGGCGTCCCTGGAAATGTCTTGACTCAAACCCCGCCAGGAAGGATGATGATAGCTATTATTAGAATTGGAGATTAATATGGATACTATTGAATATGTCGAAGGGCGTGAAATTCTTGATTCTCGGGGCAATCCCACTGTAGAAGTGGATGTTTTTCTTGCTGATGGTTCATTTGGAAGGGCTGCTGTTCCCTCAGGAGCATCCACCGGCGTTCATGAAGCCGTTGAACTTCGTGACGGAGACAAGGATCGCTATCTTGGTAAAGGCGTCCTGAAAGCCGTTGAAAATGTTAATACAGTTTTAGCCGATGCGGTTATTGGACTTTCTGCACTCAATCAGGTTTCAGTTGATCGCACCATGATTGAACTGGACGGCACAGAGAATAAAAGCAATCTTGGAGCTAATGCCATTCTGGGAGTTTCCATGGCTGTTGCTAAAGCTGCCGCAGCTCATCTGGAGATTGAGTTTTATAAATATCTTGGAACTTTTCATGCCAGCGTACTGCCGGTGCCCATGGCCAACATAATCAATGGCGGATCCCATGCTGATAATTCAGTGGATTTTCAAGAATTCATGGTCATGCCTGTTGGAGCAGAAACTGTCAAACAAGCCATTCAATGGATTGCGGAGATATTTCACAACCTCAAATCCCTTCTCAAGAAGGCCGGGCTTTCGACTGCCGTAGGAGACGAGGGTGGATTTGCACCCAACTTTAAATCAAATGAAGAGGGTTTGGAGTTCATAATGAAGGCCATCGATAGAGCAGGATTGAAGGCAGGCGACGATGTGATGATTGCCCTGGATCCAGCTGCCTCCGAGTTCTCGGAAAAACAAACTGATGGTACCTATGTCTACGAACTCAAGTGGTCGACTGGGGAAAAGCTGACCAGCGAGAAGATGGCTGATTTCTGGGTAGATTGGGTGAAGCGCTATCCCATAATCTCAATTGAAGACGGTATGAATGAGGATGACTGGCATGGCTGGAAAATACTCACTGACAGGCTTGGAAATAAATGTCAACTTGTCGGCGACGACCTTTTCGTTACGAATACAAAACGCCTGAAGGAGGGCATTGAAAAAGGTATTGCCAACTCCATTCTCATCAAGGTGAATCAAATCGGCACGTTGACCGAAACACTCGAAGCTGTGGAAATGGCAAAGAGAGCAGGCTATACGGCTATAATTTCCCATCGATCGGGTGAAACGTCCGATACTACCATTGCGGATCTGGTTGTTGCCCTGGAAACAGGTCAGATTAAGACAGGTTCCATGAGCCGGTCAGACCGGGTGGCCAAGTATAACCAGTTGCTCCGCATTGAAGAAGATCTGGATGACACTGCATCTTATGCCGGTCGGGATGCTTTTTATTGTTTCCCGGTGTCAGAAAGCTTGTTAAAGCAGTAAAAACCCCTGTCAGGCTCGTTATAACTTAGTAAGAAAACAATTTATAAGGAGTCTGACCATGTCATTCTCTCACTGTCCCAGCCCGAAATGTATCCATTTCAGTGCCCCGAAGCAAAAAAACTGGTTTTTGATACATATTTCCCACCACACAGATCTGCTGCATGTGAAGGTCTAGGAGTCTGTCGGACTTTAAGGCTTCGAGGCGATTTTTGATGATTTTTTCCTGATGCAAGGCGACAAAAACGGAGCGTAGCTGGGCTACGTGAGTATTTTGGCAACGCAGCAGCAGGGAAAAAGGGCAAAAATCGAGCCGTGAGGCGTAAGTCCGACAGACTCCTGGGAGGAGATTGGACTCCCGGGATGGGTTGAAGGGGGTTTTACAGGCTTTCTGACACCGGGTAAGGATTAAACAAACACTTGTTCGGGTCCGAACAGGTCATTTTTTTGAAATGGTTTTGTCTATGGACTTCATAGGCTGCAATTCCAACACTAACAGCCAGGTTTAAAGACCGTGCTTGAGATAACATGGGTATGCGCAGACATCGTTCAGGCTGTGAAAGCAGCAGTTCATGGGGCAATCCAGCCGTTTCTTTACCGAAAACCAGAAATGCTTCTATTTCATATTGAGCTTTATCCACTCGCTTTCCTGCCTTTGTTGTAAAAAACCACAATGGGGCATTCGGGTAAGCCTTGCGAAAATCAAGCCAGCTGGAATGGCATTCCACTGCAAGTTTCTTCCAGTAATCCAATCCCGATCTTCTCAGATATTTATCCTCAAGTGAGAACCCCAGGGGCTCAATAAGGTGTAGTTTGGCGTTCAATGCCAGACAGGTTCTCCCTATGCTTCCGGTATTCTGGGGGATTTCCGGCTCGTACAGTACTATATGAAGTTCCATTCCACACCCATTATGGCATATTTACTAAAAATCATTGTAAGTACAATGATATCCTGAATGAAAGAGTCTGTATTGCCATCAGATCAACTGGTATCAGTCCATCAAAACCCTATTCTGTATATTTTGTACCCTGGTTATCATCAGTACTTCCGGGATTGCCCTGATACTTCTTGAGATCTTTTTGAAGTCATCAGAACTGAGCATCTCAATTGTAAAGAAACCATCTAATTCTCCGCGTTCATTTTCGTCAAGACTGCCGGAGATGAGATGTCCCTGGTGCTTCCTTATTGAACCTTCAATTTTACTGAAAAGATTGTGTGTATAACTTGCATGGATTCTAAACTTCTGTATGGATTTATGACTGAAAGTCTCCCACTCAACATGGATACGCCGTTCTTCAAAATCTTCAATTCCTTTGAGATTGGGACAGTTTTTCTTATGGACAATGATACCCCGCCCTCGGGATATGTAACCAATGATCTGCTCCCCAGATGCAGGAGAGCAGCAGCGGCTGATCTTAATCAGGGTATTGCGCTCATTATTTATTGCCACTCCAGCTTTGTCGGGATCTATTACCTGAGTTTCCAGTTTGTTTTCTCCGGCATTATCCTTAATTGAGGTGGTTGGTGATTTTTTCGCAACAATATCGCGGTCGATGACAACACTGGAATCATTTTTATTCAGCCATGCACGTATTTTATTTCGGGCCCGGGAACTCCTGACATGTTTGAGCCAGTTCACATGAGGGTGGGCTGATTTGGAGGTGAGTATATGTACTGTCTGTGTATTTTTGAGAGGCCGGTTAAGAGGAGTTATACTTCCATCCGCCCTGGCTCCCGAGCAGTGAGTCCCAATTTCTGAATGAATGTGGTAGGCAAAATCAATCGCTGTTGAGCCTTCCGGAAGCTCAATGGGCTCTCCCTGGGGAGTGTAAACTATGATGGAGTCCCGTAATACATCCTGCTTGATGGCATTTAAGAATTCTCCTGCATCATCATGTCCCTCAGCCTTCAAAACCTGAAGTTGTCTTACAACAGCAATTTCGGATGGTAGAAACTGATCAGGATTCTTACCCACCTTGTAGGCCCAGTGAGCAGCTATACCATATTCGGCGGTTTCATGCATCTTTTGACTGCGGATTTGAATTTCCAGCCGACGACCTCCCTCTGTGAGGACAGATGTATGAATACTCTGATATCCATTACTCTTGGGGTGTGCAATGTAATCCTTCATACGGCCTTCAAGGGGAAGCAGGATTCTGTGGACAATTCCCAGCATCAAATAGCATGCATCGGCCGAAACACAGATAATTCTCATCCCCAATAAATCATAGATTTCAGGAAGATCCTTATTTCTATCTTTCATCTTCCTGTAAATGGAGTAAAAATGCTTTGCACGAGCCTCAATCTTCACCTTGATTTTAGCCTTTAATGCCGCCTGTATGAGTTTTTGTTTCACCTCATTGAGGTGTTGACTTCTCTCTTCTTTTTTTAAATCGACATGATCCCGGATTTGGGCGAAAAAATCAGGTTTCAGGTATTTGAAACTCAGGTCTTCCAGTTCAGACTTCAGGGAACTCATTCCAAGTTTCCCCGTCATAGGGGCATATATTTCAAGGCATTCTCCAGCTATACGACGCCGTCTGCTGTCATCCTGAATGAATTGAAGAGTACTCATATTGTGTCTCTTGTCGGCGAGTTTTATGAGAATTACCCGAAGGTCATCCACCATGGCCCAAACCATTTTTCGGAGGCTGGCCGCCTTTCGAGAACCTTTACCAATGTTGATATCATCGATTTTTGTGACCCCATCAACCAGTGTACAGACCTCTTCACCGAAATGAGCCACCAGTTCATCATGACTGACATCAGTGTCTTCCAGTACATCGTGAAGCAGGGCACTGATAATGGTGGATGGATCCATCTTCAGTTCAATCAGTATTTCTGCAACTCTCAAGGGATGAATAATATATGGTTCACCGGATTCCCGTTTCTGTCCCTCATGATTCTTTCTTGACCAATGCAGAGCGTTGAGAATTTTGCGGCGGTTCGTCCGTGAATAGATGCTCAGACGCCCGGTAAACTGACGAATACTCGATTCCAGATCCTTTTCAGTGAGTATCAGATCTTTGTCAATCCAGTTCATCATTTCCCCTGAAGTAACCATAAATCACCCTATCACGATTACCAAGATCCTTCCTGATACCGATGGATTCAAACCTGTTTCCCAGGAGTATCTTTCTCACAGTGTTCATTTGTAATGGACTCACTTCCAATAGTAGAATTCCTCCGGGCTTTAGATGGTACGCAGCTTGATGTACAAGTTGGCTCACCAGGCTCAGTCCATCTCCTTCACCTCCATCCAGTGCTTCTGCCGGTTCTTTCCAGCCCCGGGTCCTCTTCTCCAATACTTCACCACTGGTGAGGTAGGGTGGATTGGAAACAATTATATCCAATGAATTAAAGATGCCAACAAGTAGACAGGTCTGAATGTATTTTATTCGGCCATTTACGAGTTTTCTGTTATTTATATGGAAGTATTTTCCTGCAGCATCGGATATATCTGATGCAGAGATCTCCCAACAGGGATGTTCAACAGCAAGGGAAACAGCCAGGGGGCCTGGACCACAGCAACAGTCATGGAGATGACCAGGGGTCATTTTCTCCATGAATTCAAGAGTTGTTTCAACAAGTATCTCCGTATCCGGTCTGGGGCAGAGAACACCTGGTCCCACTTTGAAATCCATACCCCAGAATTCTCTGCTCCCGGTAATCCAGGAAACTGGTTCACCATTCACTCGTCGATGGAGTAGATCATCAAAGATGGTCATTTCAACTGACCCAACATCTTCCCTGAGATTCATGTAGAGCTTCTCTCGATTCAAACCAAGGGCATGAGCAAGAAGCAGGGAGGCATCCAGATGCGGGGTATCCGAATCGCAATGTTCCAGAGTTTTCCGAGCATCATTGAGAATGTCCCTGATGGTCATGAAATCATTCACTCAGAGCTGTTTTGATGGCATGTACTTTCAGAGATTCAATAAACTCGTTTATCTCTCCCTGCATCACATGGTCGAGTTTATAGAGTGTGAGGTTGATGCGGTGATCAGTTACCCTGTTCTGTGGAAAATTATACGTGCGAATCCGTTCTGATCGATCACCACTCCCCACCTGGCTTTTACGGCTGGCGGCCCGCTCGGCTTGTTTTTTGGATTCCACAGCTTCGTATAAACGGCTGCGCAAAACCCTCATGGCCCTGGCTCTGTTCTTAATTTGACTTTTTTCATCCTGGCAGATTACGACAAGTCCTGAGGGCAGATGGGTAATCCGTACTGCAGAATCCGTTGTATTAACACTCTGCCCCCCAGGACCACTTGAGCGGTATACATCAATTTTTAGGTCAGCATCATCAAGTTCAATATCCGTCTCTTCTGCTTCGGGAAGCACGGCTACCGTTACGGCTGAGGTATGAATTCGGCCCTGAGATTCAGTGATCGGGACTCGTTGAACACGGTGGACACCTGATTCGTAGCGTAAATCGCCGTAAACACTTTTACCTGTAACGGAGAAAATGATTTCTTTGAATCCTCCAGCTTCGGATTCACTGGATTCCATTATTTCAATCTTCCATCGTCGTGTTTCGGCATAGCGGCTGTAAACTCTGTAGAGGTCAGCAGCAAAGATACTCGCCTCGTCACCACCTGTTCCAGCTCGTATTTCAATTATTATGTTCTTTCCATCAAGGGGATCCCGTGGAATGATGAGGAGTTTTAATTGATCAATACATCTTTCCAAAGATTTTTCAAGGGGAGGAATTTCCTGGATGGCCATTTCTCTCAGTTCAGGATCAAATTCAGATTCAGCCATTTGCTGTGCATCATCCAGCTCAGATTTTTTCGATAGAAAGTCCGCATAGGTAGACATGGTTTCTTCCATATGCCCATATTCCTGCATGGTTTCCTTGTATAGTTTTGGATTTTTGGGAAGATTGGGATCGGCAATGCTCTCCTGCAGCTCTTTGTATCGAATCTTCAGAGCATTCAGCCGTTGTTCCAACAAAGTTGTATCAGTCATGGTGTCTACCTTAACCGAATTCATGTTTCCAGGAAAGAGCTAAAATCCTACTGTTTCCTTACCACCGGGTAAAGGGGGGCTCGTCGATGCAGGAACTGGAGGTACTTTTCTCATTCCTGCGGTTCGGCTGAATCCGAAAAATGCCCCGCAGGCAGCTCCAATGATGTGAGAAATCTGAGAAATATCATCATACCGGAAAATTGCGAGGAATTCCTTGAATAAATAAAGACCGATAACCAGGATTGCCGTAATTGGGAATTCCCCGGCTTTGATGTTGGCAAAACTAACCATGAGAATCAACATGAATGCTACACCGCTGGATCCCATGAGGGCTGAGTCAAAGAAAAAAGCATTGATCAATCCATTTACCAGAGCCGTGATAACAATCATCCAGGATAAGGACTTTGAACCAAATTTTTCTTCGAGTATGGGACCCAATAGGAGAATCAGAGTTAGATTGGACAGTAGATGATCCCAGTCCGCATGACCGAACACATGGGTCAGCATCCGCATATATGCTGGAATATTATCTAATTGGAAGGTCACTGTACCTTCTGCTGTAAAAATTGCTTCAATGATTCCAGGGAGTACATATTGGTCAATTAGAAGAACTATTGTTGCAATAACTGTAAAGGTAAGGGTGGTTGGGGCATTGTACTTCAATCTCATATAGAGTTTATCGGCTGTTTTATTGAGTTCGAAAATAGAAATATGCTCCGCTTCAGTGGTGGACCGCACGGCGTGGTACTTTGATCCTGTCCCGAAAAAATGGAGTGCTGGTTAAGCCAGGCTATAACAGGTTTCCTGACACTCATAGAGTATTAGTGACCGGAAGCCTGTAAAACGAAATAAGAGAGAATTCTTGATCTCTCGGGCAGGTGATTCTGATTACGGTCAAGGAAGAATTGTCTGGAAAGACTCTATATACCAATGTCAGAATTATAGTACTCTCTTACCATGAGTGATACATCTGTCGGAAATAACTATCCAAGCCTCGAAGGAACCAAAACGCCTCTTCCCCAACTGGAGAAGGAAGACTATTCCAGACTTCCCCGTTTAAGGAATGTTATTGCCATTGCCTTTCCCATGGTGATCAGTCAGGCCTCGGAAACAGTGAATCTATTTGTTGACAGATTATTCCTTTCCCGACTTGGAAAACTATACATAGCAGGAGCCATGACCGGGGGCATCACTGCATTTTGCGTGATGTCGTTTTTTATCGGCATAGCAGGGTTTGTTAATGCTATTGTTGCTCAGCACCATGGTGCTGGAGAAAAACAAAAATGCTCCCAGGCAACTGTTCAGGCCATTTACTTGAATTTTGTGGGCTGGCCACTCATTCTATTTACCATTCCTCTGGTTGAAATGCTGCTCACGGGGCTGGGTCATCTTCCTGAACAAGTCGCCATAGAAATGTCTTACTTTCGTATACTCATCTATGGTTCCATTTTAGGATTGACCAGACAGGCCATCACCGGTTTTTTCATCGGACTGGGCCGAACCCGGATTGTCATGTTTGCCAACTGTGTGAGTATGCTGGTCAACATACCGGCGAATTGGATTTTAATCTTTGGGAAATTCGGCATGCCGGCATTGGGTATTCAGGGAGCCGCTGCAGGAACTCTGCTGGGCAATGCCGTGGCCCTCGGAGTCCTTTTCGCAGTCTATTTTTCCAAACATTACAGGGAAGTATTTAATACAATCGGAGATTGGAGATTCAACAGGAAAATGATGAGAATTCTGTTAGAATTTGGTGCTCCTGCTGGAGGAGAGTTTTTTCTCAATGTGTTTGCATTCAATCTATTCATTCAGCTCATGCACTCATACAATGCGGACACTGCCGTCGCAGTTACAATTGCCCTGAACTACGACATGCTGGCCTTTGTGCCTATGCTGGGTATTGGTTTTGCTGCGACCACTCTTTCCGGTCGTTATGTTGGAGCCCGTAACATTCCCGGAGCAGAACGAGCCACTCGCTTAAATCTGCTTACAGCCTGGACCGTTGGCTCGATATTTGTTATTATTTTTGTGGCAGCAGCCCAGCCCCTGGTAAACTTGTTTTCTTCAGGACTTGAGGATAGAGGAGTGAACGTGGCCCCAATGGCCCGTACAATGCTTCGTCTGGCCGCCATCTACATCCTGGCTGATGCCACACAACTGGTTTTATCCGGTTCCCTCCGAGGAGCAGGCGACACAAAATTCATCATGTGGATATCGGTTATCATGCATTGGGTTTTTGTCGGAATTCTCTGGTATGCGGTTAAAATTGCCATGATTTCTCCCATTTCCTCCTGGATTATCTTTATTGGCTTCGTTGTGCTGCTTGGTTGTGCCATGTTCCTCCGGTACAGATTTGGGAAGTGGCGTCAACTGAGTCTTGTCAGCTGAAGACATTCCTTCATGACCGGAAGATCATACATTTTGATTCACACAGCACTCCTTGCGGAGGCCCGACCCATCATACGATATTTCGGACTCCACCAATCCGAAACAAAACCATTCAGGCTGTTTTGCAACGAACAGATACTGCTTATCGTTTCCGGTGTTGGCAAAGAATCCACCCGGAAGGCATTGAAATGGATTACTGATCGATTTCAATTATCTTCAGCGATTAACATCGGTATGGCGGGATGCAATGATACAGACATGAAAATCGGCACTTTCTTCGCAGTACAGGGTGGTCCGGATACAGCACTCCGTCTCCCACTGCATACAAGCAGCATCCCCCTGAAAATCAATGAATGCGAGTTCCCCGAATCCACTCTGGTCGATATGGAAGCTTCTCACTTCATCTCTTCACTTACCCATGTTCTCGATACCAGCAGTATTCACATCCTCAAGGTTCTTTCTGACTATTTGAGTGATACCATTCCCAATAGAGCTTTTATTGACAGTCTCATTGAGAATACGCTTCCTCAATGGACGTCTCTTGTTGACCCTTATCCGGAGAAAATCAGCCAGGTATTCAGTGAGCCTCCTTCACAGAATCTTCTCCCTGACGATAAAGAGGCCATACGAAATGCGGCCCTGGCCTTCCGATTCAGTTACCAGGAAATAAAAACTCTTGTAACCATGGCTCTCGACTTCGTCTCCTGGGATGAGGAGCCTATTTCCCAGCGGTTCAGGAGAAAATTCCAGTCCCGTAAAAACGCCTGGAATGCTATTCGAAGTGAATGGGAAAATTCTGTGAATCAAACAAAGACATATGAAGGGTTTATAGGTGAAAGTCCTCGAAAAAACACGGGAGCGAAGGAAATCATTGAGATTGACCGCCCAGGTCCAGGATTCGGTCTCTGTCCGGTGGCATCACAAAGAACCCGATGCTGCAATCTTCGTACTCTGGATGCCATTGAAGGCTGCGGATTTGACTGCAGCTACTGCTCCATCCGCCATTTCTACAACAGCGAGCAAGTTGGTTTCAACCGGGATTTCCTGGACAAGCTCAAAGCCATTGAACTCAATCCAGAAAAAGTCTACCACATCGGAACAGGGCAATCCTCAGATTCCCTTATGTGGGGAAATCGTGCCGGTATACTGGACGGGTTGTTGGATTTTGCCGGAGAGAATCCCAACGTTATTCTAGAGTTCAAAACCAAATCGGACAATGTTTCCCACCTTCTTCACCGTAAGGTTCCAGCCAATGTTATCACGACATGGTCACTGAATCCCCAGATTATCATCGACAATGAAGAGCACTTCACGGCATCTCTGGAGCGGCGAATTCAATCGGCCAGGCAATTGACCGCCCAGGGAAATCTTGTTGGTTTTCACTTCCACCCTTTGGTCCATTATGATGGATGGGAGACAGATTACGAAGAAGTAATCAGATCTCTGTTGAGCCAGTTTGATCCAGCCGATGTCGTGATGATTTCTCTTGGAACTCTCACCTTCACCAGGCCAGTATTAAAGAAGATGAGGAAGCATCCCATGAGGAGCCGTATTCTTCAAATGCCGCTTGAAGAGACTGGAGGAAAATTCTCCTATCCGCTTGCAATCAAACAGAAGATGTTTCGCCATACCTATGAATGCTTTATTCCCTGGCATGAAAAGGTGTTTTTTTATCTCTGCATGGAACACCCTTCCCTATGGCCCGATGTGTTCGGGTATGACTATGACGACAATGAGGGATTTGAAACAGCGATGATCGACTCCTACATGAAAAAAATTCTCAGTGTCAGAAAGCCTGTAAAACCCTCTTCAACCCATTCCAGAAATCCAACTCCCTCCTGAACCCTCACATACAACGGAACATTACGACTGGATTTCTCCGAATTACACCATTCGCACATCCAGGTTTTCAGCTCTTCTTCACTCAGATTGACCTTGCTAAAACAACCCGTTTCAGCCAACACCTGTATTGTAAAAAGAAACGTCTGCAGTGATCTGTGTGAGACAACTATTGAGAAACAGTCAGTGTGAAACCTCTGACGAACTTCTTATCAGTTCATCAGCAGTTTTTTACAAATTGTTCGCCGGGTGGTTTGTAAGCCCTTCTTTGATCCATTAACCTGGAAGGGTATATCTTTCCCGTACAATTTCCGTGGGAACAACATTTGCTTGACAAATGCCGCGATTAACCATACCTTACAAGTTAAGGAGTATTCTTTATGGTTGGGAGAATAATATGATTACGTTTAAGGGTAGTCCAGTGACGTTGACAGGCCCTGAAATCAAGGCAGGCGATACAGCCCCTGACTTCACGGTCACAAACAATGATTTGTCACCATCAACCCTTGCAGATTATGAAGGCAAGGTCATTATATTAATTGCTGTTCCTTCCCTGGATACAGGTGTTTGCGATACCGAAGTTCGTCGCTTCAATAAGGAGGTTGTTAATCTCAGTAAGGATGTGGTTGTCCTGACCATTTCAATGGATCTGCCTTTTGCTCAATCACGCTGGTGTGCTGCTGCTGGTATTGAATCGGTGAAATGTTTGTCAGATTACAAGAATGCATCCTTTGGAACGGCATTTGGAACTCTTATCAAGGAACTGCACCTTCTTACGCGAGCCTGCTTTGTCATTGATAAAACGGGACAAGTCGTTCATGCACAGTATGTTCCTGAGGTTACGGATGAGCCTGATTATACCTCTGTTATCGAAGCTGCAAAATCGGTAAGCCGTTGAGTCATTGAGGAATCCCAGGAGAAACTTGATCTCTGGAATTTCCTTTTCGAGCGGCTGATGGGAGACCATTCATAATACATTGTGCAGCGGTATATTCCAATGAACCAGCGACAATTTGTCATCCCTGCTATAGCATCTGAAATGGGAGAGACTTGCATAATCCACACTGACCGTCCGCAAAACTGAGAACTCAATATCCAGTGCGCAGCCAAGAATAGCACGAACAGGACCGGCATGGGTGGAGATTAACACTTTTTGGGAGTCGTGTTGCTGTAGAATTTCTTTCACACATTTCATGATACGGTGGTTGAACACTCCCAGTGTTTCACCTCCGGGGGGAGCAGTGCCCCCGGGGTTATCCAGCCATCGGCGCCATATTTCCGGGTTTCGTTTTTGTATATCACTCCAGGTGCGGTCTTCCCATTCACCAAAGTCTATCTCTGCCAGTTCATTACTGATGATGGGAGTTATGTTTAAGCGGTTGGCCAGAGGTTTAACAGTCTGGATTGCTCGACTGAGGGAGCTGCTGTATATAACTGATGGAGCTTCCCTTTGAAGGTAATCAGCAACATGGTCCGCTTGAATCAACCCCCTGCCGCTCAGGGGAGTATCAGCTCTCCGGCCAATGCAGGTACCGGCTATTTCCGGTTCACCGTGACGAATGAGAAGAAGTTCCGTCATAGTATCGCTGAATGGAATTTATGCAGGATCAAAATGCCCATGAATCCCAGGGTATCCCCGATTTCGATCAGTGCTCCATAGCAATCCCCGGTTAACCCCCCAAGAGGTTTTGATATTGAGTGACCAGCTATAAGCATCAGCACTGATGTGAATCCCCAGAGTATCAGTCCATTTATGGAGAAGCATACGGTTGCAATCAGACCTGAAAGGAGTAGGGCCGCAATGGCCGTTTTCACTGTTGCATGGCATTGCATCTTACTTCCCAGACCATCGGGACGGGCATTAGGAAAAAGCGTCATTAACAGGGGGATGTTTCCTCTGGAAATGGCCGGTACTATGGCCAATGGTATGATGGAAGTAAGGACAAGGTGTTTTGAATGATCATCCCCCCCCAGCCATTCAGCAATGAACACTGTCTGTAACCCGCAAATTACAAGCAGGGCGAGAACACCGAAACTGCCAATATTACTGTCCTGCATGATAGTCAGGCGGTTTTGTGCATTCCTTCCTCCACCCAATCCATCCGCAAAATCAGCTAATCCATCCAGATGTAAGCCTCCGGTAATTACAATTCGGGTTGCAGTAACCATTACAGCAACACTTCGGTCTGACAGCAGCCAGGATGAAATCCAGGCAATTCCAGCAACGACAGTGCCAATTATCAGACCGGCCAGGGGATAGGCCGCCAGAACTCTGGCATTCCATTTTGATGGATTCTCAGGGCCGGGAACAGGCAGTATGGATAGGAAACGCAGGGCTTCAATCAAAGCTCGCCGCATTGAGCTGCCTTACAGGACTGTGCTGATTATTTTGAATCTGGAAATTTTTCATGGATACAGTATATGTTACCGTGAAAGAATTGTGTATTACTGCCGGGTTTTGGCAGCAAAACTACTGAGTCAGAAAGCTTGTACAATGCCTGAGTGAGAGGCAGTGTCGGCAACCATTTTAAAGGGTGTGTTTTGTAATTCCCCAACACACATTTCAATTTGAGACTGAACCGATAACGGCCGAAAAAATCTTTTATTTCTTCTTCCAGTCAGTCCAGAGAAGATCGATCCAGAGGCATACTCATACATCGGGGACCACCTCGACCCCGTACAAGTTCAGAGCCTTCTATCTCAACCACATCAATACCGTTTCGCCTCAGGGTATTATTGGAGTGAACATTTCTCTTGTAAGTAACAACAACACCTGGAGCCAGAGCAAGAGTGTTGGTGCTGTCATTCCACTGCTCTCTGGCAGCGGTAAAACGGTCATCTCCACCGCTGTGCAGAATTTGAACTGCCGGCAGTTTCAGGGCTGATCTCAGTGCTGTCTTCAAACACTTCTCTGATTTAATACTCAAGCTTCTATTCTTTCCCGGTGTGAGTTCAAATACATTGATGTGATTCTCAACTCCTGGAAAGATGGCAAACTTATCCACGTCCAGCATAGTGAAAACAGTGTCCAGATGCATGTATGCCCGGGCCGCAGGAATTTGAAGTACGAGAACTCTTTTGATACCGCTGTTTCCCTGAAAAAGGCGGCCTGTCAGCTTCTCAATACCTTCACTGCTGGTTCTTACACTGCAGCCCACTATAACTGTTTCTGGTCCTGGAACCAGGATGTCACCTCCTTCAATACTGTCGTTGTCTTCAAGGCTGTACCAGATTGATTGAGTGGCGGCGAAAAGCGGATGGTGCTTCCTGATGTGGTCCAAAATGAGGGTTTCCCTGCTTCGGACAACAGTTTTCATGGTGCTGACCACTATCCCTTCGGCGATGATGGCGCCAGGATCTCGTGTAAAATACAAATTGGGGAGGGGATTGATGTAAAAAGGGAAGTCATCCTTTATGTAGTAGGACAGGTGCTTCTCATTCTCTGAATGTGGGACTTCTTCCTTGCGGAGTCCGCTGATCAGGATTTCTGCCAGTTCCCTGGTAGTTTTGCTGCTTAACATGCTGCGAATGTCATCTTCCAGCCGCTCAACAGGTATGCTGCTGCTTTTAAGAACCTCGTTCAGGATATCTGTCCGAACTGAATTGTTGTTCAGTATATCGGCAAGGAGATCACAGTAGTAGTATACTTCACATCCCCTTTCCCGAAGGGCCGCTGCGAATGAATCGTGTTCATCTTGAATTCTATCCACCCAGGGGATGTCGTCAAACAGGAGTTCCTCAAGATATTGGGGTGTGAGGGTTTCCAATTCCCGTCCGGGGCGATGGAGTAGAACTTTCCGGAGCGTTCCAATTTCAGAACGGACAGATAGTGACTGCGTTGCGGACATGAGAACAATATAGAGGAATGAGTGACAGGTTTCAATCGATACAGGGAAAATGTTCTATTCTGTCTCCGATCTGGCCGGAGAATCCGATAGAAACCGGACATCCTGCTGGAACTTAACAATGTCACGCAGCTATTTCATTGTCCAACAACGCCACCAGGAAGTATAGTATACTGAGAGCAAATCGAAAGGAGCCGCCCTATGACACTTATGGAAACAGCTGATAACTGGATACATACGGGCCATAAATTGGCATTGGCGATTGTGATAGAGACCTGGGGATCTGCTCCCAGGCAGGCCGGTGCCGTCATGCTGGTGAGGGATGATTTCCATATTGAGGGCTCCGTTTCGGGAGGGTGTGTTGAGGCTGATGTCATCGAAACAGCCAAAAAATCTATTGAGACGAATCAGTTTTTCATCAGAGAATTCGGAGTTGCAGATGAAACCGCATTTGCCGTTGGACTCTCCTGCGGCGGCAAGATCGCAGTCCTCATCGTTCCTGTCAATGATGCCGCTTTTCCTCCTATCTTTCTGGAAAAAATTGTAGCCGCAGTTGTTGGTAGAACGCCCCTGGATCTCATCATTTCACTTGAAAATGACAGCAGGTTGCATGTGGAAGCAATGGTTCCTGATTCCCTGTCATTATCTGAACGGGAGACCCAATACAATGATTCAGAGCGCCAGTTGATATGGCGTTTCCGGCCAGCATATCAGCTCATTCTTATCGGTGCCGGTCATATCAGCCAGGCATTGAGCAGGCTTGCGTCTCAAGTCGATTTTTCAGTTGATGTTATTGATCCCAGATCCATGCTGGCGACTGGGGAAAGGTTTCCCGATGTCAATATTCATATTGGCTGGCCCCAGGATTTACTGCCTGCTATGACCATGGATGCACAAACGGCAATGGTAACCCTGACTCATAATCCCGAAATCGACGATCCGGCATTGTTGTATGCTCTGGGTACTGAGGCCTTCTATCTGGGTTGCCTTGGAAGTCGGCGTACTCATGGCATTCGATGCAGAAGACTTGAATCAAAGGGAATGAGTCAACAGCAATTGGCACGTCTCCACGGACCGGCCGGAATACCCCTTGGCGGACGGGGTGTTCCAGAAATCGCTCTTGCCATTCTTGCTGAAATTGTACAGGCAAGATACACCCTTCCCGATTAATCAATGATATCGGCAAAACCCAAAAAATGCTCTCCAATCACCTGCGGGAAGACTGGAAGATCAAAAGGAACGTGAAGCCGTAAGTTCTATCCTGTTGCCGTCGGGATCAAGTACTACGCTTTCATAATACCCATCTCCTGTGGAGTCTGTCGGACTTTGAGACTTCGAGGCGATTTTTGATGATTTTTTTCCGATACAAGGCGGCAAAAGCGGAGCGTAGCTGGGCTACGTGAGCATTTTGGTAACGCCGTAGCGGGAAAAAAGGGCAAAAATCGAGCCGTGAGGCGTAAGTCCGACAGACTCTGTGCATCGCGGCCCATCCACAACGGGAACACCTTTCGACTGAAGCTGACTGGTAACGGTATCAACGTCCGATTCGGATCCAACAGACAGGGCCAGATGCGCATACCCTGAACAGGGAGATGATGAATTGAGCAGCTTCCAATCATGACAGGTCATGATTTCCAACTTCGGCCCATCTGTGAAAGAAAGGAAGTACGATTCAAATCTTTTCTTCACGTTCACATACTTTTTACTGGAAACAACCCCGAAGTGTTTCATGTAAAACAATCTCAGCCATTCTATATCATCTGTCCATATCGCAACATGAACTATTTGCGGGCTCATGAACCTGTCTCGATTTCGGCTGCTGTTTTCTGAATTGTTGCCCAGGCCTCTTCAATATGCTGCCATGTTGTAGAGGTTTGACCTATGACAAATCGTATAACGATGCGCCCTTTTGCACGAGTTTTTGTAAGATATAATTCACCACTATCGTTGAGACGCTTGTGTAATTCTGTGTTGACCCTGTCCAGAGTCTCATCAGTCTTTGCCCATTCGGGCACATACCGAAAGCTGAGAAGGGACAGGATAGGTCCGGTTACCAGTTCAAAATCTTCACTGCTTCGAATATGTTCTGCAAGCCGTTGCGCCCAGTCAAGATTACTCCGTATCTTCTTCCTCAGCCCTTCAACTCCATACGATCTCATAACAAACCAGAGTTTGAGAGCTCTGAATCGCCGTGCGAGAGAGATACTCCAATCCCGATACTCAGGCATTTCATCGCTTGATTTCGACTCAAGATAGGCCGGTGTGATAGACAGGGCATTCACTAATCGGGAGGGATCGCGCATATAGAACAATGAGCAGTCAAAATTGGTAAACAACCATTTATGAGGATTAAAAACATAGCTGTCAACAAACTCAAGTCCGTTCAGCATTGAACGAACCTCTGGAAGAATCATGGCATTCCCTGCCCAGGCCGCATCCACATGAAGATGAATACCCTCTGTCTGAGCAATCCGGCCAATCCTGTCAACAGGATCAATTGACCCCAAACCTGTTGCTCCGAAACTGGCAACAATGCATGCAGGAATACACCCCTCTGCACGATCTTGAGTAATTTGGGACATCAGGGCTTGTGTATCCATATCATAATTCTCACAGACAGGAATCTTCCGGACATTTTTTACACCGATTCCAGCAATCCTTGCCCCCTTTTCCACCGAGGAATGAGCCTCGCTGGAGGCATAAACAGTCAATGGCGGTCCCCCAGCCAAACCTTCCGTTGAGAACCGGCCTGATGTAATCTTTTCGCAGGCCGCAATGATACCGCAGAGATTTGATACGGACCCGGATTCCTGGATTGAACCTGTAAACTCTTCTGGCAGTCCCGTGAGGTCTCGCATCCATTCAGTCATGCGAGCTTCAAGTTCCGTCGCTGCAGGAGACGTTTCCCAGAGCATACACTGAGCTGCAAGAGTTGCTGTCAGCATCTCAGCCAGTACGGAGGGAGGACTTGTATTGGCATTGAAAAAGGCGAAAAACCGGGGGTGCTGCCAGTGTGTAATTCCCGGTATGATTACATCCTTGAAACTGGAGAATATAGTCTCCATGGATTCGCCATGCTCCGGACACGATGGTGAAATTTTAGCAGCAATATCGCCTGCCTTAACCTGAGATCGAACTGGATACTCTTCAACGGTTTTGAAGTAGTCAGCCATCCAGTCCGATATTACATGGGCATATTTCCGAAATTCATTGAGATCCAGGAGGCACCTCCGTTTTTTACGATCAATAGTATAATACAAAAGACGGTACAATAGAAGCAGTATCAGAAATCTACCAGACATTGTATTCGGCCTTCACTCCTGTACCTGCAGCACTGTTTTTCTGTCCCTGGAAAGTCTTCGCCCTGGTGACAGTTAATATGAACATTAACTTCGTTCCAGAAAACGTGTAATTGACAAATCCCCTTCACCTGCATAATATGAATTACTGATGCATACAGATTTTTGGAAGAGAGAAGCGGGTCAACTGATTGATCGTCGAAGACGAAATCACCCAGTGACTGAAATAATCCTTTACAATACAGGAGATCGCAAGACTGCGTCTGTCGTATAATGGTTATTACCCGAGCTTCCCAAGCTCGTGACGTGGGTTCGATTCCCATCAGACGCTATATTTAAATCGTTTCAGTGTATATATATCATGCATAACAGGATTATACCTGCTGGCGTTCTGCGGAGGCAATGCGCAAAACGCACATTGTTGGCAGGAGGTATTGACACAACTTTTCAGAGTATACAATGAATAGATTTTTCATTGAGTTGGAGGACGATCTGATCTGTAAAGATTTGAACTTTATGCAGTGTCAGGAAGCTTAACCTGGTTTCATTTAACAGGCTTCCTGACACTACATGAGCTTTACACAGAAAACTTCACAGGCTCATTCCGCATACTTTGAAACACGACTTGAAACATTACCCCTGATTCTTCCACCAGATCAGTGATCTTTGATGAATTACACGCTGGATGAATTTAAACTCATACAGGTAAAAAGGATAAAAACGAAGCTATTTGCCGATCCCAGAACTCCCAGGAGTGCATACCATCGGATTCTCTATAGGTTATGGGAATTTTTCGATGTTCGCAGGCTTTCCGGAATACTTGATTGTTTTGATATAAAAAATCCTGTTTTCCGCAGCTCTGATATAGTTTGGGCCAGCTTGATACTTCATAATCCTTCAGAAGACCGATAAGATCATTCTTCGTATTTATAAGCTTCTCACCCCGGGGATTTTCTCCAAAACAGTTAGTAAAAATAGTCCGGTGTGCCTCCTCGTCTCTTTTTATACTCTCATCTATCCATGAAGGTAAATCCAACACACCAGAAAAACTTCCTGCATAAGAAAACATTTCAGGATTATTGAGAGCTGTTTTAAAAGCACCGAAACCTCCCATCGATAAACCGGATATAAATCTATCTTTTTTCGTGTTTGCAACAGGAAAATAGGCTTCAGTGATTTCCATAAGTTCCTGGCTGATAAAATCGTAATAGTCGGAACCGAATTTCATATTTTGATAAAAACTCAGGTGGACTTCAGGCATTACAACGGCCAGGTGTTTATCCTGAAGGTAGCGTTCTATGGAGGTATAACGAATCCATGAACTGTGATCATCAGATCTTCCATGAAGTAAATAAAGAACAGGAATTTTTTCTCTTCCCTGTCTGTAACCAGAGGGCATAAGTACTGTCATGCCGACAGAAAGCTGCAGAACCTCCGAGAAAAAACGTATTTCATTGTACACCATATAACATCCTTATTAATTGTTTCGATAATGATTTGGAGTGCAGCCGACAATTTCCTTAAACTTTCGGCTGAAGTATTTATAGTCGTTATAGCCGACTCTTTCAGCAATATCAACAATGGTATACTCTGTTTCAAGCAGCAGTTTCTGTGCGCTTTTTATACGAAGCTGATTCAAAAAAGATGTAAAACTGCAGCCTGTTTTCTGCTTGAAGAGTGCACTGAAGTAATTCGGGGACAAACCGATTGCACCTGCCGTATGGTTTACAGATACTGGCTCGTGCATATGCTCATATAAATACGAAAGCGCCTGCTTTATCTGATGATGACTGCTTTCGGGAATCACAAACTCCTGAGACAGCTCCTGCTGCTGTTTCAGGGCAATTCTACCTGCAACCTGCATAAGTTCATCGACATTGACCGGTTTCAGCAGATAATCAACGACATTTCTTTTAATTGCATGCTGTGCATAGGTAAAATCATGATACCCACTTAAAACAATCATGCGTATAGAAGGCCTGTGTTCAAAGACATAGTCTATCAACTTCAAACCATCCATTATTGGCATTCTGATATCTGTCAGCAATATACTTATTGGCTTCTTCTCCAGAATCCTGACGGCCTCTCTTCCATTTTCAGCAGTATAGACCGCCTGTATACCGATTTTCTGCCATGCTATTGTTTCGGATAGACCCTTAAGAGTCGTTGGTTCATCGTCAACGATGAGCAGGTTCGCCATGAGTTTCCCCATCATCAGCTTCAGGTATATCATCAATAACCGGCAGTATCAGAGTGAATTGTGTCCCTCTTCTTTGTCCATCATAATAAAGACCGCAACCATCTTCGAACTTGATGGTAACCCGCTCTTCAATATTTCGCAGTGCACCCTTCGTTAGTTTTTCGTAGTCTTCTATCCCCTTTCCATTATCCTCAATGACAATGTTCAGCAATCCCTGAACAATCTGCAGGGAAACAGTTATATGCAGATGATCGGATGTGTCAGTCAGACCATGCTTAATGCTGTTTTCTATTAATGGCTGAATAAGCTGTTTCATGATTAACAACGATCCGAGATCTTCATCATATGAAATATCAAGATTAATGCGATTGTGTAGACGCTTTTTGATCAGATTCACATAACTTTCCAGATATTCCTTTTCCTTATCGACAGTAATCCAGATGCTGGAGTTATCAACGCAGATGCGGAATATTCTTGAAAGCTGCTCTATCATATCGCCTGTGCTATACGCTCCCTCCAGACGTGCATTCCATCTAATCATATCCAGTGTATTATATAAGAAATGCGGATCCATCTGACTTTGCAGAGCTTTTAGTTCAGATTCTCTCTGAGATAGTTTCAATTTCCATTCTATATCAATATGATCTTGAATGCGCTGCATCATCTGAGAGAAGTCCCTCTGCAGTTGACCAATCTCATCAGTCGATTCTTCTCTCCTACTGATAACAAGATTCTTTTCGGTGACCGATGTCATATCATGGCTTAATCTTATAATGCGTTTGATTATGGAAACATATAACAAAATCAGTAAGATAAACCCGAATAGTGCAACGATTCCCGTATCAATGAAAAAAATCGTTTTCAGTGAATTCATTTCAGAAAACAGAAGTCCCTGGTCTATTTCGGCTAGTAGAAACAAATCATCAAAATCAAGTTTCCGGATCTGGATTATGGTTGAGTTCTGTTCTATTCCTATATTGGAATTGGTTTCTGTTGACTTTAATGCGGCATTCAATCGAGGCTGCTGTATAAAAGTCCCCATAGCTTCCGGGTCCCGAGCAAGTAGAATTCTGCCATCTTCCTTAACCAGACGAACGGTTAAAAAATGAGGATAGATGTTTCGATCTATAAAATCAAAGAATGATTCAACTTTTATCTGTATAATCATGGATCCTATAGTATTATACATATCCTTGCGATTGGGTATCATGCGCTCAATATTGAATACAAAATCCTCTCGTCCAATCCCTCCTTTTCCCTTATAGCCCTCGCTCCAGTGAATATCTGTGTCATCGCCTGTAATCTGGTAGATAATACCGTTGCTGTTTTTGTAGACTTCACCCTCTGAAATCAGTATTTTATTGTTTTTTAGAATCATTATCGACTCTATAATATCATTGGTAATTAAATCATAAATCAGATATTCACTAATCTGTCTTGTATTGTAAAGCATATCGTTATTGTTATTCTCCGATTTTATATAATCCTGTACCATATCGCTGAAGATAAAAAAACGTGAAATACGGTCTGCAGTATCGGAGAGTTCAATGATTCGTTGTTGAATTTCCTGAGTTATGCTGTTGCATATTTTCCTCATTTCATTTGTATAAATCCTGTCCATTTTGTTTATAGTAATAAAGATCATAATGGTAAAAGGTATAAAGAACACAAAAAGGAACACGACAAGATATTTTGTGGACAATCGATTGATTACCAAGATACCTCCTGAGTTTTGCATCAATATACTTCAATACAATCTACAGATCCATGCAATAATAACGGATTGTGAGAATAGTGGATAAATTCATAGATATGTTTGTATTATTTCAAAATTTCTGTATGTAGTATTGTTTATGGTGAAAGACCAAATATGTTCAAGTAAAGGAGACTCGTTATGAAATCAAAGATTATTGCTGTTCTGTCAGTTCTGCTTCTTACTGCTGCTGCACAGAATACATTGGCAGGTGGAAGGCAGGAGGCCGAAGAAACAGGAGCACAGAAAGAAGTTACAATTGAGTTCTTTCAGGGTAAACCGGAAGCCGTTGATACTTTCAATGTACTGATTGATAAATTCGAACAGGAGTATCCCGGCATTCATGTCACACAGGTCCATGTCCCGGATGCTGCGAAGGTTCTGACAACAAGGATTTCAATCAATGATATTCCTGATATCTTCAACTGCTATGTAACACAGCCAAGTTTTAAGCTGCTCACAGAAGAAGGATACGTATTGGATATTACCGAGGAGGGTTTTCTGAGTCGAGTTAATTCCGGGATTCTTGAGACTGCCAAATACTCCGGGAGAGCCTTTGCCTTCCCTCTCGCGCTGAATACCTTTGGAATCTACTACAATGTTGACATCTTTAATGAATATGGATTGACAGTACCTGAATCATGGAATGAACTCATTGCTCTCTGTGAAGAACTGAAGAATTCGGGCATGACTCCCATTGTGTTTACAGACAAGGATTCCTGGACTCTTGGCCACCAGGGACGTGTCCTGGAAGGCATGTTGGTGGATGACTTTGATGCCTATTACGGCTCGCTTGCCAGCGGAGCGGTAAAACCGTCAGAAGCTCTCTATCCCATTGTCGCAGATAAAATGCTGAAAATGCGTGAATACAGTCAGAAACAGACTCTGGCCACAGACTATGGGCAGGGAATCGCCGCATTTGCTCAGGGAGAGGCAGCAATGTTTGTTAATGGGATCTGGTCTATTCCCTCGATCAAAAAAGCAAATCCTGATCTTAACTTTGAGGTGTTTCCAATTCCCGCCGACGATCCCGCAAAACAGCGTGTTTTAACCGGTATAGACGTAGCTCTTGCGGTTTCTGCATCAAGTGAGCATCAGGATGCTGCTTTAAAATTCCTTGATTTTCTTTCCCGGAAAGAAAATGCTCAGATTTATGCGGATCTTGATGGTTCACCGTCTGCGATAAATGGAATTGCTATAGATGCGGAAAACTATTCTCAACTCATGGAACTTATTGACACAGGAGCCGTTTATGGATGGACCAGCATCTATTATCCCCTATCGGTATACAACGAATATGGGAGTCTCTATCAAAATCTCATTGCTAGAGATAAAGAAAGTTTTCTCGATGAGATAGATATGCTCTACAAGCAGACTTTAGAATAGGGGCTTCCCAGTAGTTCTGTTTGATAAACTCGGCAGTACATTTCTGCCGAGCTTGAAATCACTTCTATTTTTGCAGAAAGGGCCACTACCGATGAGAAGAAAAACGCCCAGGATATATGCATTCTTTGTAATGCCTGCGGTGATCGGCTACACTGTTTTCTGGATTCTGCCGGTCTTCAACGGATTTCTATACAGCCTGACCGATTGGAACGGTATAGGACGTTCATACCAGATAATCGGAATTGATAATTATATCGAATTATTCTCGGATTCCAGACTTGTCAGTTCTCTTGGTTTTACCATTCACTACACTCTGTGTCTTGTCCTCTTTGTCAACATAATAGCATTGTGTATTGCCATGATGCTGACCAGAAATATAAGAGGAATGAAGTTTTTCCGAGCCCTGTATTTTTTTCCGGCAGTACTTTCGATGGTAACCGTCGGACTGATTTTCAACCAGATTTTTTATCATGTAATACCCTGGATCGGCAATGCATTTCATATTACAGCCTTGCAAAATAATCTGCTTGCAGATGGAAACACCGCGGAATACGGGATTCTTCTTGTCAATATCTGGCAGGGTATTGCCATTCCCATTGTTCTCTACACTGCAGGAATTCAGAATGTCCCACTTGAGCTCTATGAGGTTTCTTTTATTGAAGGTGCTAATGCATTCCAGAGATTTAAAACCATAACCTTTCCGTTCATCATACCGGTAATCAGTATGAATCTGGTAATAACCTTGAAAAGCGGATTGATGGTTTTCGACTATATTGCAGCATTAACAGGCGGTGGACCAGGCAGGGCAACCGAGTCTATAGCCTATCTAATCTATTCGGGAGCCTTCAAAGAAATGAAATTCAGTTATGCCGTAACGGAATCGTTTGTCATCTTTTTATTGATTACCGCAATATCCCTGATTCAAATAAAAGTTCTTGGAAAAAAGGAAGCTCATGTATGATCACTTCTAACAAAATATATACAGCAAGCACATATGTCATACTGGGAATCGGATCGCTTATTATCCTGCTGCCTATGTATGTTCTTATTGTAACCTCCATGAAAACTCAGGCAGAATCGGCAAAGAGTTTCTTTACTCTGCCCGGTTCAATAAATCTTGAGAATTTCATCTATGTTATAAAAACAGATTATTTCTTTAGAAACTTCTACAATTCAGTCATTATAACGACAGGGACTGTCATTGGGATTCTTATAGTCGATCCGCTTGTCGCATATGCAATCGGAAAGAACATGAACACGCACAGAGGGTATAGATTTCTCTACTTCTATTTTACCATAGGGTTATTTATTCCTTTTCAGGTCGTTATGATTCCTCTGATTAAACTGATGAGCAAATTCAACATGATGTCTATCGGCGGCATTATTGTGCTCTATATTACATTTTCCCTCATGCAGGGAGTTTTTTTGATTGTTGGTTATTATAAATCAATTCCCCAAACACTTGAAGAGGCTGCAATTATAGATGGAGCATCCATATTTCAGACATACAGTCATATTGTTTTTCCTCTGCTAAAACCTATGGTTATCACTGTAATCATTATCAGAGGATTATTCAGCTGGAATGATTTCTTTCTGCCATTGTTGATGCTGAATAATAGTCGGGAGAAATGGACGCTCCCCCTGTTTCAGTATAACTTCAAAGGAGAGTATCTATTTGATTACTCAATTGCTTTTGCATCCTTTCTACTGGCACTTCTGCCTATCATGATGCTGTATTTGATCCTTCAGAAACAGTTCATCAGTGGTTTGACAAGTGGTGCGGTTAAAGAATGACAAATCCTGTTAAATAGGGCTTGCTGAAAAAGTCTTTCAAGCAGCCTTCTCGCTGATTTTGTATCTGTTGTTGATTTCATGGATTTTCTCATCACAGATTTTGTCAGGGTTCAGCACAATGACTGAAAGATGTATTTCACACTCCCTTGTTTCTTTCAATTTGGCTTTTATCAATCTCATTCCATACTTTCGTTTTGCCGCCCCGAATTGCCCTCAATGGCGATCCGGGTGACTTCATCCTGATAGCGAACACTGACTTCTTTCTTGAGTTCCTGTTGATTCTCATCTGCTCATTTTTTCGGATGGCTCAGCGGTTTTCGTAGTGTCAGAAGGCTTTCCGGTAATCCAGATGTCCACACGATTCTGGCAGCCTTATCAGCATGAACGGAAGCCGGATAACAGTCATAACGGTGTCTGTATTTTTTTATCTGAGCATTCAAATCTGCTGACTCATAGTACGCATCCCAGCCGAGGCGATTGATGTAACTGAAGTCGCCTCTCAGGCTCCGTGATACCCTGGATTTGTGTTTCCCATGCGATACATGATTCCTCCCTGGTGCAAGGGTTTTTGAGATTGCAATTTTTTCCTTGCACCTGAGGAGATTTAAACACACTTAAGTCTTTCGGAAGCAGAATCTTAGTTTTTGTTCAGCAAGTCCTACTTAAGGTCTTAAAACGGAGTGTATCCTTTGTTATAAGGATTTGAATCAGGAAGCTAACTCCACCTGGACAAATCAACTGCCTTTTCGCTTTTAGCGACCAGCAAAGTTCCTGTCAAATCTCCGCTTACATTCACCATGGTCCTTCCCATATCAAGCAGGGCATCAATACCGAGTATCATCGCATAGGCGGCTGCCACAGGTGTTCCCGCTTCAACCGGAAGGCCCACTGAATTAAGGACCATCAGGAGCATAATAGCCCCCGCTCCGGGGACACCGGCTGTTCCCACTGAGGCAAGAACGGCTGTTATAATTACCGTAAGCTGTTGACTTATAGACAGCGGCATACCAATGGCCATGCCGATAAAGATGACACAGACTCCCTGATAGATGGCTGTACCATCCATGTTTATTGTTGCACCAAGGGGAAGGGTAAAGGACGAGAGCCTTCTGTCAACACCCATGTTATCCGAAGCCTGAATTGTAACAGGTAACGTACCACTGGAACTCCGTGTCACAAAGGCGGTTATCAATGTGGTTCTGGCCTTGCCGAAGAATCGGATGGGCGCAATTTTTCCGATTAAAAGTAAGCCTCCATAAACAAGTAGAATATGGAGAATGTACCCCAGATAGGCTGTTGCCGTTACCACACCCAGAGCACCGATTACTTTAGATCCCTGGTTTGCAAAGACAACAGCGATAAGAGCAAATACGCCTATGGGTGCATATTCCAGTATCCACCTTACAACCAGGTACATAACCTCTGCCGTGCCCTCAAATACCTCAAAGAGCGTTGTCCCTATTTGTTTTAACCGCTGATTCTCACTGATTTTTAAATGAGAAATTCCTATACCGAAAATTATAGCAAAAAAGATTATAGGCAATACGGCACCCCGGGCTATAGCACCAAAGGGGTTCGTAGGAATGATATTGATCAGGGTGTCTCCCAATTTCGGTTTAGTCAGCACCTTGCCGGCGGCTTCAGCGGAACTGCCCAAATCCAAACCTGCGCCAACGTTCAATAAATTACCGAGTATCAATCCGACTGCCACCGCAAAGGCGGATGTTAACAGGTAAAATATAAGAATCTTAACACCGACTTTGCCAAGTACTGAAGGATTAATACTTGCAGCACCAACGACCAGAGATGAAAATACCACCGGCATTACAATCATTTTTAACAGATTGACAAAAATTTTACCTACAGGATTTAGCCACGATATTGAAGGGCCAACAATTAGGCCGACAATAGCACCAAGGACTAAACCGATGAAAATTCGCAACAATAGACTTGTATTGAAATACCAGCTGAAAATCCCCTTTTTGTTCTCTGACATGATATGTCTCCTTACGTACAGAATATGAGGTACTATACAATATCCTATTCTATGGTTGCAACTATGCTTCACCAGAATTCTGGTAAATTCTCCTGACTCCTTCAAAAACATGGACATAGTTTTTGCAATGCCCAGAGATGCATATGGTACAGATATCGGGCAGAAGATCATTTATTTCAAAAAGAGATTGGAAAGGAAAATTGTCACCCTGGAGAGTAATCAATGAACAAATCTGTTCTGGTGAAAAAAAATGGTTCTAAGTTTCCTGCTTGCTTCTTCCGAGCCGCCTTCGTTCGTTTTTGCCGCCATCCGTGGCGGCTTTTCCTCGCTATCGCTCGGCACTCTCTTAGAATGCGAGTCCATAGACTTGGAGTCTGTCGGACTTACGCCTCACGGCTCGATTTTTGCCCTTTTCCCCTGCTGCTGCGTTGCCAAAATACTCACGTAGCCCAGCTACGCTCCGTTTTTGTCGCCTTGCATCAGGAAAAAATCATCAAAAATCGCCTCGAAGTCTTAAAGTCCGACAGACTCCTTGCATACCCGCTGCTGTGTTGCCGAATACTCACGCAGTCCAGCTACGCTCTGATTCTGCCTGCCTGTCGGCAGACAGGTCGCCTTGTATCAGGAAGAAATCACCTTGAAGTCTTAAAGTCCGACAGGCTCCCAGGGGCTTAAGACCCTGGGACAACCCTTCGGGATAGAATTGCAGCAGATGTCTGGCATTCGATCTTGAAATAAGTCAGGCTATCTCGTAATATATGGAACATGAGAAGTGTATGCATAGAGACTTCCACACCGTATACGAGATACGACAGGAGCTGGAAATGACCGCCAGACGACATTGGTGGGAATAGCATATCAATAGAGGGAACTGTGAACGAACGATACTATATTGATCTGCAGAAATACGATCTACAAAAATTTAAACAGAGCCTTAAACGAAGAGATTTGATTCCAAGCCGAGTTATTCTTAAGGAAAATCTTGATAAGAGGTTTGAAGTAATGAGTAAACAAGGTATTAAAACGCTTAAAGATTTGATTGACGTTCTGAAAAACAAACAAAAGATTGAAATCTTCTCCAAGAAATCAGAATTGCCTGTTGATTATCTAACAATTCTCAAACGCGAAGCAAGTAGTTACCTCCCGAATCCGGTGAAATTGGATAAGTTTACATGGATTGATAAAAATGCAATCGACATCCTTGATTCGATCGGGATTAAAAATACCAGGAATTTTTTCGAAAAAATAAATAATTCAAGTGTGGAAAAGGTTTCACTGGAAACTGGAATTTCATCAGACAAATTGCAGGAAATCTATTCTTTATCAGACCTCGCAAGACTGTATGGTGTGGGACCTGTTTTCGCAAAGATCATTTATGATGTCGGAATAGTATCAGCGGAAAAATTTGTGACTATTTCCGGTAAGGAGTTTATTGAGATTTATGAGAAAAAATTGAACAAAAAGGCCGATTTCAGTGTTAGTGACATAGATTTTAGTATTGAACTGGCAAGAGAATTAAGACTTCCTGCCCCCCATGCCGCCATGAATCCATAAGCCCGACTAGAAATCACCCTTACTAAAACTTCCCATCCCCCCACTTGCGTTCATCGGCAGAAATCTCTGGAGTGAACAAAACCGCGGTATGCCTGAAGGCCGCTCGCTGCAATCCTATTACAGGACAACGGATGTTTTTGTATGCATGCGAAGAGAAGCTGGAGAAACATCTGGAGAGCCGAGAAAATGAACTGTTTGTGTTGAACGACAGTATCGTTTTTACGATCTCATCAATACCGATTTTAGGGAAAAATGTTCGAGAAATCCCGGTACTGCTATGGCCGCTCAAAGGAAAAACGCCATGACTGTAAAGCGGCCAAGGCGAGTGAAAAAGTATCCTTATCATTCAGTGGTGGTTTATCATGCATGCTATTGAATGTGAACTGAACTGAGTGTCGGAAAGCTTGTTGTAACCTGGCTTCATTAGAATCCCGCCAGACGTAGATCCTTGGAGTCTGGTGTAGTCGTTTGATGCTAATTGATGGTTGTAATTCGGCGAAGCACTCGTTAAAACGACGAGAAGCCTTGTCGGCAAATAACATCGTAATTACTTATTATATAAGATATTAATTCTCTAGCGAAAGCAATCGATTTGTTTAACAAGCTTCCTGACACTACATAAGATGAAACGGGGACAGCCGTAGTTTGTCGAATCTGGGTTAAGAAAAATGCTGAATGATGCTTCTGGATTGCATCCAGTAACCTGATCCGAAAAGATTAACATGATTGAGTAAGTGATAGAGGTTATAGATATCTCGTCTTTCAGTAAATCCCGGCTGTAGCGGCCATGCTTCCGTGTATGCATCATAGAAACCTGCCGGAAAACCGCCAAAGAGTTGGGTCATGGCAATATCTGCTTCTCTATGGCCGTAATAAACGGCGGGATCGATTAACCAGGCTCTGCCTTCATTGTCTGCCAGCCAGTTGCCGCCCCAGAGATCACCATGCAGAAGGCTTGGTTTTCCGTCATCCACATCCGGCAATAAATCCGGGAGACGTTTGAGCAGGGAATGCATATCTTTCTCTGTCCGGGCATCACCAAAGCCATTTTTTCTCAGAAGTTGCCACTGACAACCTAAGCGTTCGTCTCGAAAGAAATTCAGCCAGGCGGACTGACCTTTGTTTTTCTGGGGAGTCGAGCCAATCCAATTATCCGATTCAAAGCCGCATTTCTCCTGGCGGGCTTCCCGATGGAGAACGGCCATCGCCCTGCCGAAATCTTTCCCGCATTTGATTTTTCCAGTTGGAATTGCTTGAAGGAGGAGGAAGGCCTTATCTCCATCCTGACCCCAGGCAAGGACTCTGGGGACTGGCGGCGAAGAATGTCTTGCGGCAATTTCCCCGAGTGTCTGAAGACCTGAAGCTTCGGCGGTAAACATCCGCTCAAGATCGGCATGATTTTCCTTGATGAAGACTATCTGGCCCCCGGCAAGGGTCAACAAAGCAGTGGTATTGATACCACCGCCACTGACAGGCTGACGTTTAATAATAGTTCCTTCACTCCCGTAAAGGCGTTCAAGGGTGTGTTCCAGTACCATGTTGCAGCAGAGAGGACTTGAACCTCCACGGCATTGCTGCCACTAGCCCCTCAAGCTAGCGTGTCTACCAATTCCACCACTGCTGCGTAAAATTACAAGGAGTATTCTATGTATGGTGGGTTTCCTGGTCAACAGGTAACTCCTGGAAGTTTTTCAGAAGTCTGTTTTTTTCGAGAATCATAATTCTGAGGTGTCTCGGGTGTCATTTATTCTTACTGGAATTGCTCTCTTCCATGTTTTGCAAACTCAGCGCATTATGGCATTTTGGAAACCCGGTGCAGGCTAGAAATGGTCCCCGACGGCTTAATCGCACTATCATCGGTCTACTGCACTTCTCACACTTAACTCCACCAGCTTTAGGCAGGTCAATAACGACACCATCTTTGACCGGCAACTCTCGTCTGCAATCCTCATCAGAGCAAACCATCACCGGACCGCGCCGTTTAGATTTTATTTCCATGGGAGTGCCGCATTCATCACAGTCCATCGTAATATCCGGCAGGAAAACGGCCTGTCCATCAGCTCCAAGATTGGCTGTGTTTGAGCAATCCGGATAGCCGCTGCAAGCATAAAATTTCCCGTAGCGACTGGATTTCAGCAGCATGGTTTTCCCACATTTCGGACAAACTACAGGTTCCCCATCGGTCTCGCCATCGTCTGAACCTTCTCCAGGCAGAGGTATCAACCCCTTGCACTCCGGGAAGTCGGAACAACCAAGAAAGGCTCCTGTTCGGGAGTATCGGTAGACTAAGAATTTTCCACAAACAGGACAGGTTTCGCTGCCACCCCATTTACGCCCTTTGAGAGGTATGGCATTCTCAACCGCTGCTTCTACCCGCGGGGCGAAACTCCTGTAGAAATCCGCAAGAAGTTTGTGCCAGTCGACAGTTCCTTCTTCCACTGCATCCAGGTTGTTCTCCATGTCAGCTGTGAAATGGTAATCCAGAATGTCAGGGAATTCGGTCAGGAGAATACTGTTTACCGTGATACCCAGTTCATTGGCATAGAATATCCGTTTTTCAAGGCGGACATAGCCACGATCCCGGATTGTTTGAATGATGGAAGCATAGGTAGAAGGTCTTCCAATACCTTCCTTTTCAAGGGTTTTAACAAGACTGGCTTCTGTAAAGCGAGGTGGTGGCTTTGTCCACTTCTGTTCTGTGGTCAGTTTGTCCAGAGTGAGGTGAGTCTGGATATCCATGGTTGGAAGATTCTGGTACTCTTCCCTGGACTTTTTTGCTTCAGGGACAAGGACTGTAAATCCTTCAAACAGTGTTATGCGGCCTGAAGCTTCCAGAATACCATGATCGGCTGCCACTTTGATTGTTGTAACTGCGTACCGGGCATCTTTCATCTGGGAAGCCACTGCCCGGATCCAGATCATGTTATACATTTTATATTGTTCCTGGGTGAGGTAGGGTTTGACTGAGTCTGGAGTGTACTGGACGGAAGTTGGTCTGATACCTTCGTGAGCATCTTGAATTCTTGCACCTTTTTTTGCCTTATTTCCATACAGGCGAGGTTGATCGGGCAGTTTATCGGGAAATCTCTCTCCAATCCAATTCCGAATATCACTCACGGCCTCAGGATCAAGGCGGGGTGAGTCCGTTCTCATATATGTAATGAGTCCGACAGGTCCCTCAGCCAGTTCTATTCCTTCATAGAGTTGTTGTGCAATCTGCATGGTACGGCGAGTCCCAAAACGTAGTTGACTGGATGCAGCCTGCTGGAGGGTACTGGTAATAAATGGTAGTGGTGGTTTGCTTGATGAGTTCTTGCTGATCATGTCCACGATACGGAAATCAGCAGCTTTGAGAGCTGTTTCTACTTCACGGGCTTTCTCCTCAGACGATGAATACTTTCCATTCAAAGCAAATTTTTCGCCTTTCCATGAAACAAGAACAGCCTTAAATGGAGTTGAATCTTCGCTTCCGGCATGGAGCTGAGCAGTTATTTTCCAGAACTCCGTCGTTTGAAAGGCAGCAATTTCCTGTTCTTTTTCTACAATCAGGCGAACGGCTACCGATTGAACCCGGCCCGCAGAGAGTTTTTTCGCGACTTTTTTCCATAAGAATGGTGAAAGGCTGAAACCTACAATACGGTCTAAAACCCGACGGCCCTTTTGTGCTCCTACAAGATTCATATCAATACCCCGAGGATTTTTTATTGCTTCAGTAACGGCTTTTTTCGTGATGGACGGGCAGGTGATTCTTTTTACTTTGCTGTCACTCAGTTTCAGGGCTTCCTTGAGATGCCAGGCGATGGCCTCTCCTTCCCTATCAGGGTCGGGAGCAAGATACACCTCAGCGGCTTTATCCGTGGCGGACTTCAGTTCTGCTACTGTCTTCTTTTTCCCCGGGAGTACAATATAATGGGGCTCAAACCCATTGTCAAAATCGATGCCGAACGCATCTTTACCCCGGCCTTTTGAATCTATGTCTCTGATATGTCCCACTGAAGCTTTGACCTGATACCCTCGGCCAAGCATCTTTTTAATCGTTTTAGCTTTTGCCGGACTTTCTACTATAATCAGATTCTGTGCAGTTGTTTTCCTGGTTGTTTTTGATGGCATATCTTCTCCTGTTCAATTTGTGCTTTGTGCCGAATAACATGAATTACTAAAACAATCAAGACTACATCCAGGCATTTTCATTTCTTTCCAATTTCAATATACTTGCGCCATGAGGAAAAAGTACCTGAAGGAATTGCTATCGAAAGTTGAAGACATAACAGTAAGAGGTACAGCCAATCCCTGTGTCAAGTCAATGGCCTATGATTCACGTGACGTGAAAAAGGATGGTTTGTTTTTTGCTCTTAAGGGTCTTCATGTCGATGGACATGAACATATCGATGAGGCTGTACAGGCTGGTGCTTCTGTTATAGTTCATTCCAATTATATTGAATCCAGAAAAAGAGATATAACCTATGTCCGTGTGCCTGATACCCGTGTGGTCATGTCACCTATATCGGCAGCTTTCTGGGATTACCCATCCAGAAAACTAACCGTTATCGGGGTAACAGGGACTGATGGAAAAAGTACCACTGTCAGTCTGATCCGCCAGCTTCTGGAATTTTCTGGATCTTCAGCGGGAAGTCTGTCTACAGTTGATTTCACTATTGGGGGGAAAACCCGGGACAATTTTTTCAGACAATCCACTCCTGAGGCCGTACTGATCCACAAGTTTCTAAATGATATGCTTGAGGCTGACCAAAAATTTGCTGTCCTGGAAGCCACGAGTCATGGCCTTTCCCCCAAAAATAGTCGATTAGAAGATGTTGATTTTGATGTTGCAGTCTTAACCAATATTTCCAGTGAACATCTGGATTTTCATGGAGACCTGGAGACCTATAGAAATGACAAATCCAGGCTGTTTAAGATGATTGCTGGCTCTGGAAATCTTGATGCTTTCGGCGTCGTGAATGCCGATGACTTTTACTCCGAATTGTTTATTACCTCAGCAGGTGAAAAACCAGTTTTTACCTACAGTCTTCGTGACAAAGACGCAGATCTTCATGTTTCTGATGTTCAACCTGATCCAGCGGGAACATCGTTCATTCTGCATACACCCTTTGGTCACTCAAAAGCACGGATAAATTTACCTGGAATTTTTAACCTGGAGAATTTTCTTGCGGCTCTCTGTTCTGTGTCTGAACTACAGGAAATTGATCCCCTTGATTTCATTGACTGCTTACCAAAGCTGACTGGAGTAACAGGACGGATGAAAACATTGGTCGGCAATATGGATTATAATGTTATGGTTGACTATGCTCATTCTCCCGGCAGTTTTTTGAAATTGCTTCCTTTCTTGAAGAATCTCACCTCTGGAAGACTCATGGTCGTTTTTGGTTCCGCAGGGGAGAGAGACAGAGAAAAACGTCCTGAACTGGGTAGAATTGCCTCTGATTATGGGGACATCCTGTTTCTTACCGATGAAGATCCCCGGGGGGAAGATTCCATGAGTATCATCAATGATATTGCAGGAGGGGTGAAAGGTAAAACTCAGGGAGAAGATCTGTTTTTGATTTCTGATCGGCGGGAAGCCATCAGGAAATCTCTAAGTATGGCCAGTCAGGGAGATCTCATAGTGACTCTTGGAAAAGGTCATGAAAAATCCATCGTATACGCCTCTGGGCCGCAGCCCTGGGATGAATTTCAGATTTGCAGAGAAATTTTGCAGGAATTGGGTTATGAAGCTGGATAGGTTGGTTACATTATTTTTCTTACAACGAACGATACGGCCATTCCTATAAACAACCCGGCAAAAACCTGGGGGTAGGTATGCCCCAGAAGGGTTTTCAGGGCTTCAGGCCGTGATCGCTCATCAAAAAGATGGGAAAATTCTGATAACAGCTCGTTGAGGATTTCAGCATGACGGCCGGCTGCTCTTCGGATACCTGTTGCATCGTATATGACGATAACACCGTATACAATGGAAATAGCAAACAATGGATTGTCTCCTCCATAGTGCAGAAAGCTTGATGTGCAGAGAGCAGCCACTGTCGCTGAGTGAGCGGAGGGCATACCCCCTGTTTCTGCCATGCGTTTGGGTGCCCATCGGCGTTCAGTCAGAATGATAATGAGAACCTTTGTCAGCTGTGCAATGGCCATTGCTATGAAAGATGACACGATCAGGGGGTTTGTCAGCAAAAATGGACTCCTTACGTTTGCTATCTTAGTATGACTTTACAGCTGATGAAAAGGTCTACTCTCTTCTGGGCATACTGACATCAGATTCCACCATAGCGGCAAAATGCTCCAGCCATGGAGGCATCTCAGGACCCTTTACTCCTGATATCTCAGTTCGATTATATCGTCTGCCAACAAGGGGAGTTAAGTCCCATTCATTATCCATGGAAATTCCGGCGATTTGCCCTGATCTTATTTCACACTTCAGTACTTTGCCATGGGAATCTGGGAGTTGATCAAAATACTCGGTAAAAGGAGGCGTTTTATTCCATGTCCATTCCTGTGACTCCAGTCTGTCCAGAGCCATCTGGCAGGACCTGTCATGCATGAAATCGTCCGGATTTATCGGATACGCAAATTTATTACCGGACCATTCTTCGGCGATAGCTTTAACGACATCCCGTATTTTTAATCCAGGCTGGATATCTGCAAGATTCGCAACGGGAGATCTTTTCGAAACAACACCCCTTCCTTGAATGCTTCGTGGAGGGACGTCAAGAAGATTCTTCATGGTATGCAGATCGGCACTCACCAGAATAGTTGCATGATGGAGGCTGCCATGTGAAACCTGCCGGAAAGCACTTCCGCTTATTTTCTTTCCCATACCTGAATCTTCAATAGTGAGATCGTATCGATCATTCATATCGATATTCAGACCAAGAGTTCCCAATGCCTTGATCATTTTCTTGAGAGTGCCTTCCTTTGAAGGGATTGGGACTGGTGTTATTAATGACCAGTTGAGGTTACCAGGTCCATGAACGACCGTCCCCCCACCTGAGATCCTCCGGAATATGGGAATTCCCATCTGCCTGGCCAACCCCGTCCGACATTCCCTCCATGGATTCTGGCAGCGTCCAATCACGATGGCTGGATTGTTTTCGTAAAGTAGAAGTATGGGTCTTTCCAAATTGAACAGCAAGGATTCTTCCAGTGCAAGATTGTTCCGTGCATCATTGGAAGTAGAGAGATAAACATCCATGTTTAAAATGGTTTGATTCTTCGGGCAATGACTCGAAAAAGCCAGGGTATGCAGTTATGCAGAAACAGCATTACTCTTTCTCTGCCTCCAATAACCACATTATATCGTCTTCCAAGAACAGATCGCCAGTATTTCTTTGCACAGAGATGAGGATCCATTCCTTTTTCCTGCCCCCTGTCCATTACTG
This sequence comes from Spirochaetaceae bacterium, assembly GCA_965224705.1. Classification (GTDB taxonomy): domain Bacteria; phylum Spirochaetota; class Spirochaetia; order DSM-2461; family DSM-2461; genus UBA2779. The sequence continues at coordinate 388,722 of OZ245056.1, forward strand.
CATGCCGTTGACCCTGACCATCCAGAGAGTTATGGCTGATCATTGTTCGAATACGGCCGGGAAGGACAAGAGTGACATGAATGTTCTTCGAGTGATATTCCAGAGCAAGCGTTTCGAAAAAACCATGCAGAGCATGCTTGCTGGCAGAATAGGCAGATCGCATTGGGAAACCAAATCGCCCCACTAGACTACTGGTTACACCGATGTGTCCTCCTCCAGCCTTCACCATTTCTGGTAAAACAATTCGGGTTATGGCTGCAGCCCCCAGAAAATTGACAGTCATAATTCTTTCAATAACGGAGAAATCCGTTTCGCCAACAAAAGAACGTTGAGAAATGCCCGCATTGAGAATCAAATACTCCGGGGTTCCAAAGTCAGTAAGAAAACTGCTCACTAAAGAAGCTGTTTCTGCAGTTTGAGAAAGGTTGATTGATGCATACTGCATGGATTCTGCACCTTTTTGAATGCAGATTTGTCCTGTTTCAGCCAGGGCTTCTTTTCGTGAGGAGAGGAGAAGCAGTGATGACCCAGCTTCAGCAGCAATGAATGCCAGTTCACGTCCAATTCCGGATGATGCACCGGTAATCCAGACCAGTTTCCCTTTCAAAGATTTGTAGTTCATTCCTTACTTGTACTCTATTTTTTCTGAAAATTTAAGAAGTATTCAGTGTCAGAAAGCTTGTTAATGCAGCAAAAAACCCTGTCAGGCTCGTTATAACATAGTAAGAAAACAATTTATAAAGGAGTTTGACCATGCCATTCCCCCACTGCCCCAACCCGAAATGTATCCATTTCAGTGCCCCGAAGCAAAAAAACTGGTTTTCGATACATAGTTCCTACCACACAGAAGCATTTGGAACAGTCCAGCGCTACATCTGCAATGACTGCAAAAGAACCTTTTCCGCCCAGACTTTTTCAATCGATTACTATGCGAAAAAAGTCATCGACTACGAGGAACTTCTACAGCAGCTGGTGACCTCTTCCGGTGTGAATGACATCAGCCGTCACCTGGAGGTTTCTTCCGATACGATACAGAACCGATGCGAAAGATTGGCCCGTTCCGCCATGGCAATCCATGCCCGGCTGTTGAAAAAACTCCCCATGAGGGAATCCATGGCCGCAGATGGACTGGAGTCCTTTTCCTTCTCTCAATACTATCCCAACCACATCAACATCTTTGCCGGGAGTGAGTCCGAGTTCATCTATGAGACCGGGTTTGCCAATCTCAGGCGGAAAGGAAGAATGACTTCCCGTCAGAAATTGATCCGAAAAAAGCTGGAGGCCAGGGGCAGGGCGGATCCCGGGGCCATTGAGAAATCGGTGAGAAGTCTGACAGAAGATTTGATTCAATTTCTTATGAAGAAAAAGGTTGTGCATAAGCTGCTCTTCACGGATATGCACAGGGCATACACCCGGGCCTTTGCGAAAACCGAGCATTTTCTCCACTTCTTCATCCGGATCATGACATCTTCAAGGTTGGCCAGAACCATGGATAATCCGATGTTTCCTATTAACTACATTGACCGTCAGATCAGGAAAGATATTTCAGACCATGTCAGGGAGACGGTCAAGTTTGCCAAATCTCCCGCTGCGATGATGATACGATTTGTTCTTTATCGTCACTACCACAACTGCATGATTCCATGGCGGGTGAAGGAGGCCCGGAAGAAGAAGGACACAACTCATGCTGAGAAGGCCGGGATCACCAGGAAGAAACTTCGCAAGGCAGTAGGCAGGTACTGGTTGAAGAGAGCCTTTTTGAGCAAGGTCAATCTGGGTGCGGCAGAGAAGAAGACCTGGTTGTGTGAGTGGCGTAATCCGGGAGTGGAATCCGGTCGTTATGATCCGCTGTATGTGAAGGTTTAGGATGGGATTGGACTCCCGGGATGGGTTGAAGGAGGTTTTACAGGCTTTCTGACACTGGGTATGTGCCTAAAAAGCCCATATAAAGATGGAAGCCGAAGTAGAGATTCACGCCCTGTATCTGCAATGCTCAAACGAACCGGTTTTCCCGAGCAGTGTTAAACAGGTGTTCAAAACTACGGGATCGTTCAGCCAGGGAAACAGCACAGAGCCCTGCCTCCAAGAAAGCAATATATAGTGTCAGGAAGCCTGTTAAAGGAAAGAATCGTTTCTTCAAAAAAATTAATATCCTATGAAACTGTAATTACAAAATATCTTGCCGGCGAACTGCTCATCATTCCAGATGAGTAGTTCGCCGATTCATAACTATCATGTGTATTGAACGACTATATCGGGCAAAGATCTTCATCTAATCGGATTTAAATGAAACCAGGGTATAACAAGCTTTCTGACACTGTAAAAGCAATACGGCCGTCCCTTTGCCAATGGACGCTCTGTGAGGGAGTTCACCATTATCCACCCGGCGGATTTCTCTGGGAATCAGATTGGAGAGAATTAAACCCGGTAAGCCTTGCAAAATGGCGGCTACGAGAGAATACACCAGGATCTGTAAGCTGACGAAGAACCTCACAAGCTCCTGTACTGAAATCCAGAAGGCTCTGTGGAGTTCTGGCGGGTTGAGTTCAACACAACCAGGCCGCACAAAAGCTGGCTATGAAAACTCCGTGTGTACCGGAAGTCCGAAAGAGTGCAGTCTCTGAGCCGGTAAAAGGGATATCCGTTGTTCTCCAGAACACTGAAAATTTCCAGACACAGCTGTTTGAAACTGGATCGGCAGAAGAGTGACATCCACAGTGCCCTGCCCGGGTATACAGCAGGAATCAAGGATCTTACCGCCATGCAAAAAATCGATAGACCGGCGATTAAGGCTGTAAAAATCAGGATAATTTGGATGGATTCGCTTTAGAGATTAAAGCCCGAGCGAGGATTTCTGTCGGGTCAATGAGCGGGATATCGATATCGCCCTGTCGAAAAGCCAATGATATCTCAGTACACCCCATAATAACGGATTGTATTCTTTCCTTTTCTTGTAAGATATGAATGACTTCATGCAGCAATTTTACAGCCTTCTCCGATACAGGAGACGAAAATGCTTTTATTCCGAATTCCTTATCGTAAATGGCTCTATGAACTTTTTCCTTGTCCTCATCACACGGAAGCACAAGTCTGATTTCCGTATTCGATGCAAAAGCAGATTGGTAAATTCCCGATCCATATGTTCCCAATGTTGATAATAATCCAATTGATTTCGGTTTTCTAGGGTTTTCTTCTATGTTTTTTTTTGTTTCTTCAATCATATTGACAAGTTCTACATTCAGTCCTGCGTCTGCAATAAGGGAAAGAAGTCTATTGAATATCAGTGGACTGTGAGCTGTGTTACAGGGGATACCAACTATTCCGGCACCAATTTGGTTAAGCTTGCAAATAACATTGAAAATGGCCTTCGCCGGATTTTCAATGCTATCCTGATTATGGAGATACTCCGTCCTGTCCGTTATATACCTGGAGCAGGATAACAGATAGACTTCCAGGTGATCCTGATCGGTGATTGCTTTTGTGTTTTCAAATATTTTCCTGTTTAGATCAAGTCCTGCGAAGGGGCCGACTCCACCGACGATTCCTATGATACTTTCCGTGTTCATATTTATCAGTTTATCATTTAGTATGGAGGACGTAAACCACACGCATTACCATATAATCAGTCTGATTCTAAGAGAGGCAGAGAGTATCTGATGTATGCAATGAAACCATATTCTGGATTGTCAGGAATGGTTTAGCAGAGACACTGTTATGCTGATCATCCCAGGAGTCTGTCGGACTTCCTAAACGATAAGAATATGTGTCGCAAGAATGGCAAAGGAAATGAATACAACTAAGAATCTCATGAGTATCATGACCCTATTGTCGACTCAACTGAAAATTTACCGAATACCTTTTCGAACTTTGCCACAATTTTGCCCGGATTGACCTCATACTCCCGATAGTATCAGAAGGAATGTGGTCCCCCCACCTGTGACTGCAATTCTCAACCTGAATCAAACAAATTTCATCACCGACTTAGTCCAGTTTCAAGGAGTTAAATATGACCTCTTCCATTGCACCAGCCAAGGAGTCTGTCGGACTTACGTCTCACGGCTCGATTTTTGCCCTTCTCTCCTCCTGCTGCGTTGCCAAAATACTCACGCAGCCCAGTTGCGCTCCGTTTTGTCGCCTTGCATCAGGAGAAAATCATCAAAAATCGCCTTGAAGTCTCAAAGTCCGACAGGCTCCCAGAATGCGGAGAGTTCAATGCCTTCAGGGGAAAAATGGTTTTATCCTCATGGAAGTACAAACAAGAGTCCTGTCGATGACGGACTGGCATCTGTAGTCAGAACTGATTCTGAAACAATGGAGTCTTCAATGATAAGTTTGTCAGTGTCTCTTGTTCATTTGTTGAAAGCTGAACATGTTTCGGGCAGAAAACTGACCACGACATGGTTACCCAACATATAAAAGAGTACCATGAAGAGTCATGTGAGTTTTCATGAGGGAATTCCTGCCCGGTCATGCATTCGGTAGATGACGGGATCACTTACATGAACCCGGGTTCCAGATCTTCCCATGTAATGCCATCCCCGGAGGCCACATCTCTGACCAACCGTTGCCCATATACTCTGGCTCTATCCCGTGAAGGAATCCCCGGGCGCAGTACCTTCTCCGTTCGCAGCAGTGCCGTATTTTCCAAACTGACCGTTGTTCCAGCTGCCAATGGACCTGTAGCATGTATGGATCGATTGGTTCTTCCGTAATGTGGTAACTCCGACTCTGCCAGACCCAGAATACCATCGCCTAGAGCGGCTTCAATACGGGGGAGTCCATACTCTGGTATTAATTCAGTTATCACATAATTCAGATGCTTATTGTTGACCTCCTGCGACAGATTTACCTCCGGTGCATATCGTTTCACTGCGGCTGTCATCAGGGCAAAGTCATCCGGGAGCAAGGCCACCCGATCATCCAATCCATCTGTTTCATGACTCAAGGTGATGTGTTTTTCCACGATAACAGCCCCAGAGGCCACAGCCAGAACTGGAAGTAAGATTGGATCAAGGCTGTGGTCCGATAGACCTGCAGGTACATGGAACCTTGTGGTCAAAGTCGCGATACTCCGTAGATTGGCTTCATTTTCCGGTGCCGGATAACTTGTAATACAGTGAAGAAGTGTAACTGGAGGTGCTCCGCAGCGTCCAATAACTTTCAATGCCTGTTCAATATCTTCAGGCAGGCTTACTCCGGTTGAAAGAATCAGCGGCTGCCCAAGGCTGGCTAATTGTTCCAACAATGGTTCGTGGTTGAGTTCAGGTGAAGCGACTTTCCAGATTTGAACTCCGATATCCTTCAATAGTTCGACACTTTTCTTCCCGAAGGGAGTTCCCAGGAATTCCAGATTTCGGCTCTTCGCCTGTTCAGCCAGAGCAACGTAAAAACTCAATGGTTGTTCCAGGGAGCGAAAAACCTCGTATAATGGCACAGGTCCACCGGGCAGAGGAACAAGTCCAGCTTCCGGTGGGAGAATTTCATCGGCAAATACAACCTGCACTTTTACCGCGTCTGCACCTGCATCGGCTGCTGCGTTGACCAGTTCCAGGGCCTTTTGCAGATCTCCATTATGGGCTGTACCAATTTCTGCAATAATGACAGGTTGTTTCATTTGTGCATGGGTCAATCCCGGAAAATGGAAATCCATAAGAGCCCCCTGGAGAATGATTTACTGACCGGCCGATATTCTATCGAAACCACAGTAGGGAACAAGGGCTGAAGGGATGATCACTGAACCGTCTTCCAACTGACCATTTTCAAGGATGGCAATGAGAGCCCGGGAACACGCTATGGCTGTACCATTAAGAGTGTGAGCATAACGGATACGTCCGTTTTCTTTGTAGCGTATACCCAGTCGGCGCGCTTGATAATCGGTGCAGTTGGATGTGCTGGTTACTTCTCCCCACCCGCCATGATCCCCACGCCCAGGCATCCAGGCTTCCAGATCGAACTTTCGGTATGCAGGAGCTCCCAGGTCACCTGTACAGGTATCAACCACCCGGTAGGGTATCCCCAAACCATTGAAAATCTCCTCTTCTATTCCAAGAAGTTTGTAAAGGACGGAATCGGATTCTTCTGCTTTAGCATAAACAAACATTTCCACTTTGGTGAACTGATGTACTCGATACAAACCTCTGGAATACTGACCCGAAGCCCCGGCTTCCCGACGAAAGCAATGGGATAAACCAGCGAGGTAAATGGGACTGGTGGAAAGGTCCACAATTTCTCCAGCATGGTAACCGCCCAGAGTGATTTCTGCGGTTCCAACCAGGCAGGTGTCTGTCCCCTCAAGGGCATATATATTGGATTCGTCTCCCCGTGGTACAAATCCGATTCCTGCGACAATTTCTTCCTTTGCAATGTCCGGAGTTGTGGTGAGAGTGAATCCGTGCTTCTGGAGTATATTCAATGCATAACGAATGAGGGCCAGATCCAGCAAGACAGCTTCATTCTTGAGGAAGTAAAACTTACTGCCCGATACTCTGGCTCCAGCTTCAAAGTCAATGAGGTCAAGATCCTCTGCAATCAGGGTATGATCTTTGGGCTGGAAGTCAAATTGAGTGGGTTCACCAACACGGGTAATCTCAAGGTTATTCTTGTCCTCTTTGCCTACAGGAGCATCTGGATGGGCCATGTTTGGTATGCAGATCAAGGCCTCTTCCATCATTCTTTCAGTTTCAGTCAGCTGGATTTCCTTACCTGGGATACGCTCTTTGAGTTTCCTGCCTTCTGCTATTAAAGCTTCCCTTATCTTCGGCTCAAGATTCCTCTTCATCTTCTGGGCGTTCTCATTGCGCAGATGGCGCAGGTGGTCAATCTCAGTGATCAAAGAGTTACGATTCTCGTATAGCTGGAGGAAATTATTCACATCAGCTGTCATGAATCGAGCCTCAATGTTGGCTTTTACCAGGTCTTTGTTCTCTTTTATGTATTTAGGATCCAGCATAGGGTATTAATCATTCCTTATAGCAGTTATTCTAGAGAATGGAAGAGCAGAGTACTATCATTCCATGTTTCTGGAACAGTTCTGCTCTGATTTTATACTATGTATAAACAGCATTGCCAAGAAGGCAGGAGGATATTTTGGATAGCAACAATGGTAGAAAATATTTGAAGATGCAAGGAAACCTTTGTTTGTTTCTTTTGCTCATGGGACTCAGCCTCATGGGAACGATTTTGGCATCCTGTAAGCCCAGAGAAAAGTCAGAAGTCGCTGTCATCGGTGAGGTCATTTTTCTGGATGGAGATGTCAGCCTCAATGGTGCATCGGCCAGCATTGGGGACAGTGCCAAAAGTGGAGATATTCTGGTAACAGGGCCTGAAGCCTATGCTGAGATACAATTCGGCGAAGCTCAAATTCTCCGTGCATCAGAAAACACATCCCTTACTTTGAATGGCAGTGACAGTATTCTGGAACTTGATTCCGGAGCATTGTCCGTAATACAGTCAAAAGTTAAAAAACTGACCTCAAATGATGCCTGGGATGTGAGCACACCTCACGCTGTAGCAGCAGTCCGTGGAACCACTTTTTATATGGAAGTGGAAAATCCTGACTCAACCTATTTCTGCATCTGTAATGGCAGGATTGACCTTAAGGACACAAATGGGAACAACAACCTCATTCTGGAAGCAAGTCATCACAGAGCTGTAAGGTATATCAATAAATCCGGCAGCATCGTCACTGAGGATGCTCCCATGATTTATCATACTGACGAGGATATGGAATCCTTAGCGGACAGGATAGGTATCAGCATAGATTGGGAGAGTATTCCATAACGCACATAAGCATTATGCAGTGTCAGGAAGCTTGTTATAGCCTGGTTTCATTAAAATCCGGTTAGATGAGGATCCCTGCCAATATAGTAATTCAATACTCATTGATAGTTGTGATTCAGCGAATTACTTATTTTGAATGATAGGAAGTCTCACCGGCAAGATGTTTCGTAAGTATTGTTCCACGATATATTAATTCTTTTGATGAAAGCAATTGTTTCATCCAACAGGCTTCCTGACACTGCAAATGAGTTACGGAATCATACGTGTTCCCGCTTTTCCTTCCAGTGCGGCAACGAGGTGAGCCGGATCGGTAATGATCCCGTTCTTCCCACTCTTCTCAACAAAATCAATCATAGCGAGAACCTTGGGCAGCATACTGCCCCTGGCAAAGTGTTCCTCAGCGATGTATTTTTTTGCTTCCGAAACGGTCATCTCAGAGAGTTCCTTCTGATCTGGTTTCCCGAAATCAAGGCACACTTTTTCAACCGCTGTTGAAATAATAAATTGATCAGCTCCAAGTTCTATTCCAAGAACTGCGGCAGCAAGATCCTTGTCTATAACAGCCTCCACTCCTTTGTAAGTCCCATCCTGGTTACGGATAACTGGAATTCCACCGCCTCCGGCAGCAATAGTAATGGTACCATTTTCCACCAACTGTCGGATAATGGGCATTTCAACAAGTTTTTTCGGGCTTGGAGATGGCACAACGCGCCGCCAGCCTCTCCCGGAATCCTCTTTCACACTCCAGCCAGCCTCCTTCTGCTGCATTTTCGCATCTTCTTCCGTCATGAATGACCCAATGGGTTTTGTGGGATCTGTAAAGGCTGGATCATCAGCATCAACCAGCACTTCTGTTACAATGGTGGCCACATTGCGTTCTTTCTGACCCATGCTGATGAGAGTGTTCCTGATAGCTGTTTGAATGCAGTAACCTAATGCCCCTTCTGTATCCGCAACACAGGCATCCAGGGGAACTGAATGGAGCTGAGAACGGGAAATTTCCGCACGGCGCAGTATGAAACCGACTTGAGGACCATTGCCATGAACAATGGCAACCCTGCTGTCTGATGCGAGTAATGGACTGAGATTTTCCGCTGTAAGAATGGCCGCATTATACTGATCTTCCACCGTCGTGTGTTTTGAATCGGTAATAAGAGAGTTTCCTCCAATGGCAATTACAACTGTTTCTGACATTATCTACTCCTTAATTTCTGACATTTACATTGATTAATTCGAAAGCCGTTACATCAAATAGACCCCTGTCGGTAATCTTCAATTCAGGAATCACCGGCAGAGTGAGAAACGACAGCATAATAATCGGATCCAGACTGGTATTGATTGAAAGCTCATCATATGCCAGACGATTGAGTCGGGTCAATTGCTCATTCACCATATCAGCGGTTTCGTTCGACATAAGTCCAGCGATGGGCAGAGGAAGGGAATCCAGTAACTGACTCTCTTTCACCAAAACAATGCCTCCTCCGATCCGGGCAAGTTCCTCAGCGGCCAGTTTCATGTCGCCATCGCTATCTCCAGTGACAACCAGATTGTGAGAGTCATGAGCTATGGAAAGTCCTATGGCACCATTCTTTATTCCATAGCCCTCAATGAGTCCCAGACCAATGTTTCCGGTTCTTTTATGGCGCTCAATAACAGCAATCTTCCGAATATCCAGGTCAGGACTGGATATAAACAATCCAGCATCATTGACACCGACCCTGCGTACAACCTTCTTTGTGATAAGGGTGTCAGCATGAATTTGAATGACGTGAGCCAGGCTGCTTTGCAATCCAAGTTCAAATGAGAATGAATCCAATGGTGCAATTTTAACAGTATCACTAACCTTTGAGTTATCTGGATGATTCACCTGGAACAGGGGCTTGTGACTTTCAGCAACCCTGATACCATTTTTATACACAGATTTGATATTGAAGTCAGTCAAATTGTCCACAATTGCAAAATCGGCATCATAACCAGGAGCGACAGCTCCCTTACCTTTCAGCCCATAACCCTCAGCAGCATTGATGGTGGCCATTTGAATTGCTGTTAAAGGATTCAGGCCAGAGCGGATGGCCAGCCGTACATTGTGATCAATATGGCCATCTTCAAGAATTTCTGCGGGTTGTTTGTCATCAGTACAGAAAGAACAGCGTTTGGAATTATCCGGTTTGACTCCTTTGATCAAATTGACCAGATTTCTGGCTCCAGACCCCTCTCTGATCAATACTCTCATACCCAGACGCAATCTATCCCGCATCTCTTCAAGGGTGGAGCATTCATGGTCTGTCTGAATTCCCGCGGCCGCGTAAGCAGTGAGATTTTTACCCTCCACCATAGGACCATGCCCATCTACTGGCTTATCTCTTGACAGTGCTGTTTCCAGTTTCGCGAGAACATCGTTTTCCGCATTGATAACGGCCGGGTAGTCCATCATCTCGCCAAGACCAAGCACTACCGGATTGTCGATAATGGACTCTATGGCTGCGGCATCAAGAACAGCTCCCGCATTCTCAAATTGGGTAGAAGGAACACAGGATGGTACCATGAAGAAAACATCCAGAGGTGCTTCCCGGGCAGCATCAATCATGTAAAGAATACCATCCAGACCACAGACGTTGGCAATTTCATGAGGATCGGCAATCACAGTCGTGGTTCCTCTGGGAACAGCAATGCAGGCAAACTGCTCCGGAGACATAAGGGACGATTCAATATGAACATGACTGTCAATTAATCCGGGAATCACGAAAAGATTATTGAGATCAATTTCATTCCTGCCCTTATAATCTCCAATGCCAGCAATTCTTCCCTGATCAACTGCGATACTCCCATCAATAATCTCATGGGTAAATACATTGACAACCCTGGCATTTCTCAAAACCAGATCAGCCTCTTTCCGACCGGAAGCTACGGCTATAAAACGTTTTCTATCCATGACTTTTCCTTCGGAACCTATCGGACTTTAAGGCTTCAAGGCGATTTTTGATGATTTTTTCCTGATGCAAGGCGACAAAAACTCAAGCGTAGCTGGGCTCCGTAGTATTTTGACAACTCAGCAGCGGGGGAAAAAGGGCAAAAATCGAGCCGTAAGGCGTAAGTCCGGCAGGCTCCTTGTGAATCTCCATGCTGATACTACCACACACAATGTTTCTGTCATACAAAGGAACCTCTGTAAGACAAATTCAGAAAACTACGAAGAGATTTTCACCTGTCCACGTACAGCACACGGGCAGCAAAGCAGAACGGAGTTAAGTTGAGTAAATATTTTATGAATTCAAGTGTCAGTAAGCTTGTTAAATCAGAAAAATACTTCTTTAATACGGCTGTTTTGATGGCTTAGAACCTTGCAGCTACTAGAAAAAGTGAGAATTCAACAAGCTTGCTGACACTTGGTAAGGAATTACAGCAATGACTTCACACTCTTCTTTCAGTATCAAACAACGTCCGGGCATTGATACTCCTGTTTATCAGTCCCATAGGGGGGATGGATATGCACCCTCCTGGACAAGACCTGACAAACAAGTCTTCACTGCCGGTTTATCCTCCGGGTAGGTTACCCCAAACCATGTGGCACTGGATTGTAACACCCTGACTTTCAATTTTCCTGATTCAATACTCTCGCCGACTGTCTCAGGGATAAGATATTCGCTCGTCAATTTGGAACCTGATTCGGCTAGAAAATCAGAAAATCCCATTTCCAACACCTCGAAAATCTTTGGAGTGAAGCCCCAGAAATTCATTGAGACCAACTCCCCGCCCGTCAGCGGGAATGTTTTGTCCCCTTCCTGGTACTCTACCAATCCGCTGGAATTCAGTCCAATCTTCAATCGCTCCGTAACCTTTGTCAGGTAAGTACCATCGGACTCGCACACACCTCTTGTTACCGAGCCGTGAGGACTCAATGTGTTTTCAAGTCGATACCCAACGATGAATCCTTCCAGTGAAGCAGAATCAAGCTGTCTGAGGCCTTTGATACTCTCTTCAAAGGCTTCAGCACCATAGAAATCATCCGCATTGATAACAATAAACGGCTCCTGAACAAGATTTCTGCAGGTTAGAATCGCATGGCCTGTACCCCATGGTTTAACCCGATCTTCAGGCACTTTGAAACCATCAAGGTGACTGTTGAGTTCCTGAAATGCATAATCAACGGCAATTTTTCCCTTGAATTTTCCACTGATCGATTCCTTAAAAGCATCGTTGATATCCTGCCGAATGATGAAAACTACCCGGTCGAAACCAGCTCTGATCGCATCATAAACCGAATAGTCAAGAATGATTTCACCATTTGGTCCCATTGGATCAATTTGCTTGATTCCACCATATCGGCTGCCCATACCAGCGGCCATAATCACTAAAGTCATATCATCTTTCCTTTACATCTGACGGATAATATTCCTGATTGCTTCACCAAAACATTCTGCTACAGAAACCACTTTTATCCAATCAGTCAATGGTTCCGGTGCACGTTCAACGCTATCTGAAATATACAGGGTTTCGATTCCAGATTTCTCAAATCTATTCATGGCACCATCAGAAAAAACACCATGAGTAACAGCAGAAATAACCCTTCTGGCTCCTTTCCTGTATAATCTTTCTGCACATTCTATCAGGGTACCACCGGATATAACAAAGTCATCCACAATCAGTGCTGTTTTTCCAGAGACATCACCAAAGATATCCACCATCTCAACCGTTTCGTTCTTCTTCAGATGCTGCTTCACTCCTATCGCAACAGGCACATTGAGATACTGGGCGTATTTCCTGGCTTCATCTGCAAAACCCGTATCCGCTGAGACGACAACGAGATCTGTAGAACTATTATCTTTGATAACCTGATCACCAAATGTTCTCAAACTGGTTAGGTTGTCCACTGGAATGCGAAAAAAGCCTTGAATCTGAGGAGAATGAAGATCCATAGTAATCACTCGATTACAGCCGATGTTTTCTAATGAATCAGCACAAACACGGGCCCGTATTGAACCGCCAGGTTCGTCCTGCTTATCTCCTTTCCCGTAACTGAAGTAGGGAATAACAGCTGTGACTGATGCCGCACCGGCCCGTTTGAATGCATCAAGCCAGAACAGTAATTCCATAAACGTGTCATTGCTGGAATGGACTGTAGACTGAATGATGAAAACATCCTGCCCCTGGACATTCTCACCAACCTGAACACACGTGTTCCCATCTGAATACTTGTGGGAATAAGATTTCCTCAAGGGGACATTCAGATATCGGCAGATGGACTTTGAGAATGATATACTTGCAGATCCAGCAAAGATCATTATATTCTTTTTCAAAACAAGCTCTTAAAGCACCATGTTCCTGGGTGATCGGGGGAAGGGAATAACATCTCTGATATTCTGCATACCAGTCACATACTGAACAACTCTTTCAAGGCCTAAACCAAAGCCGCTGTGAGGTACCGAGCCGTATCGTCGGAGGTCAATATACCACTGATACTCATCCGCATTCATACCTGATTCCTTTATTCTCTCCACCAATTTGTCCAGCCTGTCTTCCCGCTGGCTGCCTCCAATTATCTCGCCCAGTCTGGGAACCAGGACATCCATGGCCCGCACTGTTTTCCCATCATCATTCTGCTTCATGTAAAAAGCCTTCATGTCCTTCGGATAATCAGTAACGATGACTGGTCCGGCAATGACTTTTTCCGTAAGATAACGTTCATGTTCTGTCTGGAGATCGGTTCCCCAGGCCGGTTTCAAGGCAAATTCAACCTTTGCGTTTACCAGTTCCTTCATCGCGTCTGTGTATGGAAGGTGGACAAATGGACTGGAGACAACTTTCTGAAGGTTCTTTATTACTCCTTTTTCTACCCACCGGTCAAAAAAATCCATATCACCTTCACAATTCTCCAGAACGGTTGAGAGCAGAAATTTTATAAAAGATTCCGCCAGAGCACGATTATCGTCGAGATCACAGAAAGCCATTTCAGGCTCCACCATCCAGAATTCCGACAGATGCCGGGTTGTATTCGAGTTTTCTGCCCTGAAAGTGGGACCGAAGGTGTATACATTGCTCATGGAACAGGCATAGTTTTCAACCTGGAGTTGACCGCTCACCGTAAGAAATGACTTCTTTCCGAAGAAGTCCTGGTTGTAATCAACTTCTTCCTGATCATTATATGGTAGAGACTGCATGTTCAAGGTGGTTACCTGAAACATATGACCGGCACCTTCAGCATCACTTCCGGTTATGATCGGTGTATGTATCCACTGAAATCCCCTGTCCTGGAAGAACTTGTGAATCCCCATGGATAAGGTATTCCGAACCCGAGTTACAGCTCCAAATGTGTTTGTTCGTGATCTAAGATGGGCAATTTCCCGGAGAAATTCAAATGAGTGCCGCTTTTTCTGTAATGGATAATCGGCCGATACATCTCCGATTATTTCCACCGATTCAGCCTGAAGTTCCATATTCTGCCGGCCGCCCTGACAGGGTTGAACAAGACCGGTGATTTTGACACTGGCCCCTGTCAGCAAACGGCGGCTCAGGTTTTCGTCAAGTATACTGGAACTCTTATCAACAACGATTTGAAGATTCTTCAAACAGGATCCATCGTTGATCTCGATGAAAATAAGATTTTTGCCCTCCCGTTTAGTTCTGATCCAGCCGTAGATAATTTCCCTGCGCTCATCTTCAGGCCCCGAGAGAATTGACTTGATAGTGGTTCGATCCATGTGAACACACCTTACTAGCAGTCAGCTTCATCGTCAAGTTTCCAGAAAGTCTGTATGAGATTCATCGTGACAGAGAGACAGAGGGTCTGCCCGAAGGCGTTCTCCAGGATCTCCGCTTCCCTGTACTCCGTCAGTAGTATTGATCGGAAAATCAGGGAAGATAACTTTGATCATGTACGAAAATGTGAAGTTTTCGAAGTGTCAGGAAGCTTGTTAAACCGAAAAAATACCTCTTCAGTATAACTCTGTCGATGGCTTAAAACCTTGTAATAATTGGGGATAATGAAAATTTAACAAGCTTACTGACACTACGTGAATTCCCAAGCTTAATGATGATTCACACAGCTCTTTACCGTTATCGACCAGTTATTTGAATACCCGGCGGGTTGAGAAGAGACGAAAAAGTAACAAGAATACGCAAAGAAAGGTTTTGTCAGGACACAGAGGGCTACTTTGATTTTTCAGTGCTCAGGGGACACGACTACGGAATATTTCTACAGCGACACCTCTGGCTTGAGCCGGGACATCAGGTTTTTCCACCGTCACCTGACAGGCTGTTATTAACGGCTCGGCAAGAAGCAAATCTGCAACAGACTCGGCCAATGATTCAATCAATTCAAAACTCGTTTCTCCGACATGAGCATGAAGCTTTTTAGAGAGAACATCGTAATCTATGGCATTGGCAATATCGTCGGTTCGGGCCGCTTTGGGATTGTCATAGAAAATGGTAAGGCTGATGATCACCTGACGAGTTTTGAGCCGCTCCTCAGCAAAAACACCCAGAATACAGTTACAGTTAAGATCCCGGATATGTATCCTATCCAGAGTATTAATGTCCATAGATATTTCCTTTAAGGTGACGTCCGCCATCAACAAAAATTACCTGACCGGTGACAAAAGTTGCCTGTACAAGGTATAGAACGGCCTCAGCCACATCATAAGGATTTCCGCAGGTGTTCAATGGGTTGGATGCAGCCATTTTTTCCATCCAGAATTCATCCTTCTCTCCAGGTTGTAGAATAATTCCGGGAGCAACGGCATTGACGGTGATGTCCGGTGCATATTCTACAGCTAGATCGCAGGTGACAGCGTGCAGCGCACGTTTAGCCAGATGATATGAGGCATGCGAAGGGTTCCTATCGGCGTAACGTGTATCAAGAATATTGACAACAGTCCCGGGTCTGCCACTTTGTTTCATAGCCCTCATCATCGCAAGAGGGGAGAGAACCTGCACAGCCATGGCCCTGGTAAGAGATGTGAAGTTAACTTCATCATAAGTATCTTGAGGATAGTCGCATGCAGAATTGACCAGAATATCGATACCAGAATGCTGTTGACTGAGGCCAGTAAACCAATGGGTTGTACCATCGCAGATTTCAAGATCATGGCAGGTTAGAACGGCATGCCGCCCCATCTTTTTTATTCTATTGACCACATCCATTCCGTCGTCATCAGGTTGGTTTCGGCTGTGAACAATGATGTCAGAACCGTTTTCTGCCAGTTTTAATGCTATAATCTCTCCCAACCGATTCTTTGAACCAGTTACCAGAGCCGTTTTGCCTTCCAATCCCATTCAATAAGAATAACTCTGACAGAGTTGTTTAGCAAGATTTTTGATTGACATCAGCCGAATCATGTCTTATACTTGATTCAGAAAACATCAAATAGATACCTTAGAGGCAGTATATGGCGAAACTGATTTCTAATATTCCCATGGAAAGATTAGTATCCAGTGCAAAAAATATGTATGAATTAACGAATGCCGCTATCCATAGAGCCAAGCAAATTACTATAGCCGGTTCAGAACATCTGGAAGAGGCGGGTGGAAAAATAGTACCTCTTGCAATAAAAGAGATTATTACCGAAGAGGTTCAGTATAATTCGAAAGGAGACTGATCGTCCAAGAACTGTATTGCTCTTCGGCCCTACAGGTGTGGGTAAAACAGCTATAATAGAAAAAGTTTTTGCAGATACTGCCGAAATAATCAGTGCCGATTCCTTACAGGTTTACCGTGGATTGAATATTGGCAGTGCAAAGCCAGGAACTGCAATTCTTAATCATCTACCTCATCATCTAATAGATATTCTGAATATTGATCAGAGTTTCGATGTCGGTGATTTTTGTCATCTCTGTGAAATCTGTATGCACGATATACTTGCAAGAGGCAAGCTTCCTGTTATTTCGGGAGGGACAGCTTTCTACATGAAAACCTGGTTAATGGGTTTACCACGAACTCCAGCCATTGACTTGAAGATACGTGAAAAAGTAAAAAAACAGTGGTTAAAAGCTGGCAATGATGAGATTCATCAAGCACTTAGCATAATTGATCCAGAAAGTGCAGAACGAATACCTTCGGGTGATCGTTACCGAATGCTGAGAGCATTGGAAGTGTATGAACAATGCCGAAAACCTTTATCCATTTTCAAGATTCCAGATAAACCCAGAGATGATATTGATTACTTATTGATAGGACTCAGGCGTACTCGTGAAGATTTACACCGTAGAATTGAGGAAAGAGTTGAGTCAATGATAAGTGCTGGTTTAGAGATGGAAGCAAAGTACCTGTACAGTCTGGGAGCAACAGATCTGGATCCGGGAATGAAGGGAATTGGATATAAGGAATGGCTGGGAACAAAGGAAAACCCTTCTCCCTCATTGGAAGAAGTAAAGAAACTCATAATCCAGAACACCAGGCGTTATGCGAAACGTCAGATGACTTTTTTTACGAAACTGCCTGATGTCGTCTGGATAGATGCAGGTGATGAAGGAAAAACTGCCGATGAAATCTCGAAGATCATAACGGAATTTGAGATATCCTGTTTTATCCCTTGACCAAGCTGGCTTCGACCATCATAATTCACCTGATTCGGGGATCATTGCTTTTGCTCCCCCTGTTCTAGTAAAGAGGAGAGCTGACTGTGCCCTGTGGACGCAAACGGAAAAGGAAAAAAATTACCACACACAAACGTAAGAAAAAACTCAGAAAAAATAGACATAAGAATAAGTAAAACCGGTACTCGAAGAAGTATATGAGTGGAATCAGGAAAACAAGATGCCTGTACCTGCCATTAATGCAGTCTGGATTCTGCCGATGATCAATGAGTGGAAATCCTGATTTGCTGCTTCTCATACCCTGTGAGAGCCGCTGGTGATTGGCAGAGGAGATTTTACCGAAAAGGCACAACACGACTGTGTGATTCTTGATGTGGTTACCCAAAGTTCATATTCCAAAGTACTCAACCTGATGGGTGCTGCTTGATAGCGAATCCACGTCTATCCGACATGTGAGGTCTGTTCGCACATCCAGGTTCAAGTTCAATGACATCTGCCCTGGAATGTATGGATGAGTTCTTCGAGGCTGGCTGGATTACTACAGAGGTACAACCTTACCGATATAGGGCAAATTCCGGTGCTTCTGGGCATAATCAATGCCGAATCCTATCACGAAAACATCGGGAATCTTAAACCCGACATAGTCCACATCGACCCTGGTTTCCCGGCGGTCAGGTTTGTCGAGCAGTGTGCAGATACGCAGAGAAGCTGGTTCTCTCAAGAGGAGGAGTTCTCGAACTTTGGCCAGAGTAGATCCAGTGTCAATGATATCCTCAACTATAATAACATTCAGTCCCCGTATATCTTCCGCCAGGTCTTTTTCAATACATACATCATGAGAGGGAATGGTTTCGTTCCCATAGCTGCTGACAACCATGAAGTCCATTTTAACTTCCAAATCTATTAACCGGGCAAGATCAGCCAGAAAAACAACGGAACCACGCAGCAAGCCCACAAGAACAATATCCTCCTGGCCACGATATTCCTCTTCGATTTCCATGGCCAGTTCAGCAACCCTTTTTTGAATTTTTTCAGCCGACAGTAACTCATCAATACGATATTCCATTCTGCATCCCTCTTTGTGATTTATTCTAACATATGTTATCAATAAGATAAATCTGTTCTCTGTCAACTGCATCAATCCGCAGACTGGAGGCTGGATAACGAATCTTCTGAGCAAGTTCAGGCTGAGTCAGGAGGAAAAAACTGCTGTATCAAGGAGAGAGGTATCCAAAGGTGCATCGGAAAAAAATCATCAGAAATCGCCTTGAAGCCTTAAAGTCCGACAGACTCCTGGAGCGCAGGGGAACACATTGATTTTTTCAGTACCTGTCGTATAATGAAAGCATTGGAATGAAGAAATATCAATGATAGACAAACTCAACAATATTTCCTCCGAATCCGTCCTGAAAGCTACCGGGCGTGACTGGGACGAGTGGATAGCCTTTATCAGGGAATCTGGCGGCGATAATATGGATCATCGGGAGTTGGTGCATCTGGCAGGAACGGCAGGTCAGGTAGAGAGTCTGTGGTGGCAGCAGAGTGTGGCGGTGGGTTATGAATTTGCCAGAGGCCGCCGGGTAACCGGTCAGACAGAAGATGCTGGTTTCCAACTTGGGGTTCAGCGGACTGTTCCCATGAATCAGAAAACCCTCTGGCAACTGCTCTTCAGCGAGGCGGGACTGACAATATGGCTCGGTAAAACGAAAGGTATTTCCCTGGAGCCTGGTTCGATTTTTAAAACAAGCGATGGTACCAGTGGTGAGATTCGCCGGACAAAACCAGGCGAACGCATTCGTCTGCGATTGAACGGGCGACCCATTAATCATCCAATAACCATGCAGATAACGCTGACCTGCTCCCGTAATACGGCATCAAGAACAACTCTGCGCTTCCATGCAGAGAAACTCCACTCTGAGGAAGAAAGAAACACGCTTCGAAAACACTGGAATAATCTCTTCGACGCCTTGATTCATCTTGCAAAGAATCAGATATGAACAAATCGCTGGAATAGAAATCAATCCCGCCTGAAACAAGTCAAAGGACCCGCCTCCTTGAATGGCCCGGAAACTCAGGGCGGCCTCATAATACTTTCCGGAGTTCAATCCATAAGTATCCACAAACCATTGGGAAAAGTATGTTTTCACTGCATGCCGTCGATGGTTTATTGAGAACTCCATATTGCAGTGTCAGAAAGCTTGGCTTGTTAGATGCAGCAATCGATTCCATCAGAAACTAATATATTATAGGGAAACAATGTACAATACATATTACCGAGAAAGTTCCTCATCGCCCAGGAGAGCATCCGCCGAATTACAACTGTCAATCAGTAATAAACAACTATATCAGGCAAAAGTTTCCACCCGGCTCAATTAAAATGAGCCCAGGGTATAACAAGCTTCCTGACACAACTCTGGTCAGGGTACAACAGGTTTTTGACACAGACTGCTGACAGGACCTTCAGTCCCCCTGGATGTTTTCCAAACTCTTATCCAGGGCATGCCAGGCCAATGCGGCACATTTCACGCGCAAAGGAAATTTCACCACTCCCCCAAGCACGGCAAGATCACCCCATTCATCCAATCGCTCTGGAGACTCATCCCCTCGCAGAACGCTGAGAAAAACACGAATGAATTCCCTCGCTTCACGAGGATTTTTTCCCGGAAGCCGTTCGGTCATAAGGGAGGCCGATGCGGTACTGATGGCACAGCCGTGACCATCATGTTTAACCTCCCGAATCAGACCGTTATCATCCAGAATAACCTCAATTTTCACCGTATCGCCACAGGATGGGTTCTCATGGACAGCATCCTCATTCAGATGGGAAAGATCAGCCCGATTGCGGGGAGACTTATAGTGATCCAGGATGATTTCCATATAGAGGTCATCCAGATTATCAATCTGCTGCATTATTTGAAATACTCCTGAACTTCCTTGACTGCATCAACCAGTTGATCAATGTCGTCAGTTGTATTGTAGGGGGCAAGAGAAGCTCTGGCGGTTGATGGGATGCCCATCAACCGCATTGCAGGCTGGGCACAGTGATGACCAGAGCGAACAGCTATTCCCCGGGTGTTTAAAAACTGGGCTGCGTCATGACTGTGTACACCCTCAATATTGAAGGAAAACACCCCCCTTCGACGGTCAGAACTGCCGGGGCCATAGAGAGTCAATCCCTCCAGATCAGTTAATCTTGCAAGGGCATACTCCTCCAGTTTTGCCGCCCGGTTTTCCAGACGGTCAATGCCGGTAGCCGACATCCAGTCCAGCGCCGCCGCCAGACCAACAGCAGCCGCAACATCCGGGGTACCGGCCTCAAATTTATAAGGAAGTTCGTTCCATGTTGACTTCTCCGGCTTAACAATGGAAATCATCTCTCCCCCAGTCTGCCAGGGAGGCATCCTTTCCAGCCAGGATTCCCGTCCCCATACAACTCCGGAACCCATGGGACCGTACACCTTATGCCCACTGAAGACAAGAAAATCCGCCCCGGTCGCCAATGCATCCACCGGTAGATGGGGCATGGATTGAGCGGCATCCAGAACCAGAGGAATATTCCTCTCCCGGCTCCAACTGGATATGGCCCGCACTGGATTGATGGTTCCAAAGGCATTGGAAATATGTGCCACGGCCGTAATTTTCACCCTCTCACTCCGGCCATCTTTATCCAGATCGTTCAGGAAATCCAGGTCAAGGGTGCCGTCAAGGAAGGCGGGGATGAGAAGAAGTTCGGCCCCCTTGCGTTTGGCCGCCTGCTGCCAGGGAACAAAATTGGCGTGGTGCTCAAGTGTACTGACCAGGATAATATCGCCGCTTCCAACCAGTAATTCCGACAGAGACCATGCCAGAAGATTCAGTCCCCCCGTAGTACTTCGAGTAAAAATCACCTCCCGGGGCGACGAGGCATTCAAGTAGCGCTCAATGGTTCGCCGGGCATTTTCAAATGCCATTGTTGACCTTTCGGCCAGATCATACAGGGAACGGTGAACATTGGCATTGTCATTCCGGTAATACCTGTCCATGGCCGTTAAAACCATTTCCGGTTTCTGACTGCTGGCAGCATTATCCAGGTACACCAGATCAGGATTGTTCATCAGGAGGGGAAACTGCTTCTTAATGCCATCATCAATGGGTTCACGGGAATCCTGGAAAGGCCGGAAACAATGAGCAGAATGGGGGTTCATACAAACTCTCTAGGCATAATCAGGCAGTTCCACCCACAGTTCTTCCCCTCTCTGTTCTATGGCATAGGCCGGTACATCCTCCAGGGCCGGCAAACCGCGAACCTCCCCGGATCGGCAGTCGAATGAAGAACCATGTTTATTACAGTACACCCTGTCGTTCCATATTTCCCCCTCCGAAAGCTTTGAAAACTCATGGGAACAGGTATCTTCCAGAGCCCCCCAGCCCTCGGACATTTTGAATAAAACCAAGTCATACCCTTCCACATCAACGGCCATTACCTGCCGTCCTGCCGGTAATTTCTCAATGTCAGATGCGTTTGCAACATTTATCCAGCGTCCCATAGTCCCCTACTCCTTCCCCAATGCAGCATCAATATCCTCTGAAAGTATGTCAATCATCACTTCGTGACTGCCGTCGATCACCTCGGTCAGGAATCCCCTGGTAATCTCCCGGACCGCCTCATCTGGTGAATACCCCCGGCTTTGAAGGTAGAACAACTGTCCTTCGTCTATTTTTCCCGTTGTGGATCCATGACTGCATTTCACATCATCGGTAAGAATGTTCAACTGAGGGATGGAATCCGCACGGGCATCTTCTGAAAGGATGAGGTTTTTATTGGTAAGATAGGCATCGGTTTTCACTGCTTTCGGATAAACATTGATGAGGCCCTGGAAGATGGTTCGGCCCCCACCCGATACAGCCCCCTTGTAGAGGGAATTTGAAGTGGCATTGGGACTGGCATGATCCTGAAGTATCCCAATATCCTTGTGTTGACCTTCTTTTGCAACATAGAGACCATTCAATCCGGCATCGGCCCCTTCTCCGGCCAGAACCACGCGGGAAAGAGTCTTCACCAATGAACCACCAAGATGGGATTCCACGAATCCGATGTATCCATCCCTCTCCACCCTGAAGCAGTTTGAAGAGAAGAACACAGCATTGTTATCAAGATTCTGCCTCAGGGCTATGTATGCCCGGGAATTGTTTCCGGATTGACTTGTTATACCGGCATTCACTACCGGTCTCTGTTCAGATCCTGGAGCAGGATCACTTCTGAAACTCCACAAAACACTGAGTTCGCTGTTTGTTCCTGTAATGAAATGAAGGTGGGGAGCGGCATATGAATTGACCCCATTTTCCTCAGCCCTGATGGTTTCCTCAATGATTACAGGAAGTCCAATTCGTCTCCCCTCAGGCAGCTCCAATACCAGCGAACCGGGGCAATCCCGCCAGTGCCAGGCCGAGATCCGGTTGGGATTGCGACTCAACTCTTCCAGCCCCATCTTCATCTGATCGGCTGGGAAATCGTCGGGGTTCACCCAGGACAGATTTAAACCGGCCTCCTCAGCCTCTTCCGAAACCGCCATGCCCACGAGCCGACCGGATTCAGTGATAACACGTGCAGCATATCTCTCAGGAAGCTGCGGTGTCAGGGAATCTTTTACACTGGACCCGTGTTGGTTTATGGAATGAGCGGCCGTTTCACTCAGGAATCCTTTTTTTAATAGGCGGCCAAGATCTGTACGCCGCCAGGCTTCCTCATCAGTCCCTGGCCATGAAAGCTTTTCAAAAAGATCGGCGGCTTTTGTCCTCAATTGGTTAAGCTCCGCCATTAACCGACACTCCCTTCCATTTCCAGTTCAATCAGCCGGTTGAGTTCCACCGCGTATTCCATTGGAAGCTGCTTCACCAGGGGATCCAGAAATCCATTGACAATCATCATGGAAGCCTCCTCTGCCGAGAGACCGCGTGCCATAAGGTAGAAGAGTTGATCTTCACTGATCTTACTCACACGAGCCTCATGTTCCATCGAAACATCATCGGATTCTATTTCCATATAAGGAAAAGTCTTACTTCTGGAATTCTCATCAAGAATCAAAGCATCGCAAACCACATGACTCTTGATGTTGTGCAATCCTTCTGTCACTTTGATCAATCCCCTGTAAGTGGCGGTACCGCCGTCCTTACTGATAGATTTTGATGTGATAACACTGGATGTGTTGGAGGCATTATGCACTATTTTGCCCCCAGTATCCTGCTCCTGATTCTTTCCGCCAAAGGCAATGGATAATACTTCGCCGTGGGCACCTTCTCCCATCAGATACACAGACGGATACTTCATGGTTCTCTTGGAACCGATGTTCCCGTCCACCCATTCCACAGTGGCTCCTTCCTTCGCCACCGCACGTTTGGTTACCAGGTTATACACATCCCCGGACCAGTTTTGAATGGTCGAATAGCGGACCCTGGCTCCTTTTTCAGCAATGATTTCCACAACTGCGCTGTGCAGGGAGTCGGTTGTGTATACAGGAGCCGTACAACCTTCGATGTAGTGCACAAAGCTGTTTTCATCAACGATGATGAGAGTGCGTTCAAATTGACCGAAATTCTCAGAGTTAATCCGAAAATACGCCTGGAGAGGAATATCGACATGCACATTCGGCGGAACATAGATGAAACTCCCCCCGGACCACACCGCCGTATTGAGAGCCGCAAATTTATTGTCGTTAAAAGAAATGACTGTACCAAAGTGTTTTCTGACGATTTCAGGATGCTCGGCGACAGCCTGTTCCGGGCTGAGAAACAATACACCCTGTTGTTCCAGTTCCTGTTTGATGGAGTGGTACACAACTTCCGAGTCATATTGGGCCCCAACTCCGGCAAGAAAATTCTTCTCAGCATCCGGAAGACCCAGTTTATTGTAGGTTTCCAGAATGTCTTCGGGCAAATCCTCCCAGGATTTTACAACTTCATTTGCAGGTTTGGCATAGTAATAGATATCTTCGAAATCAATATCACCGATGTCAGCGCCCCAATTTGGCATGGGTTTCCGGCGGAAAGCTCCAAGTGCTCTCAACCGGGATTCAAGCATCCAATCCGGTTCATTTTTCTGGGCACTGATGGCACGAACAACATTCTCACTCAAACCCTTCCCCGGCTTGTATACTGACTTATCCTCATAGGAAAAACCATATTGGTAATCATCCAGTCCGGCGACTGGAATCTGTGCCTCGCTCATCAGCTTGCCTCCTTCAGCCAGTCATATCCCTTCTCTTCCAGATCTTCAACAATTTCAGGTCCGCCGGACAGGACGATACGGCCGTCCATCATAACATGCACCTTATCCGGCTTAATATAATCAAGAATACGCTGATAGTGAGTAATCACCAGGCATCCGAATTTGGAATTCCGGAGTTTATTGACCCCTTTGGCCACAACCTGTAAGGCATCAATATCCAGACCCGAATCGGTTTCATCCAGAACGGCGAAATCAGGCTTGAGCATAAGCATCTGCAGAATCTCCATGCGCTTCTTCTCACCCCCGGAAAATCCCTCATTGAGATAACGGTTGATGAACTGCTGATCCATATCCATGAATTCCATGGTACTGCGAAGTTCCCTGATGCAGGCACTGATATCGAATCGGCCTTCCTCTCCCCGACGAAGTTCCACTGCCCGTTTGAGAAACTTCCCAACAGTGATGCCCGGTACTTCCACCGGATACTGAAAGGCCAGGTAAAACCCGGCCCGTGCCCGTTCGTAAGCCTCCAGATCCAGCAAATTCACATCTCCCATGGAGAAGGAACCGCCATTGACCTCATAGTGAGGATGACCCGCCAGAACATTGGCCAATGTACTCTTACCTGATCCGTTAGGACCCATAAGGGCATGAACCTCACCGCCCGGGACTTCAAGATTGATACCATGTAATATTGATTTATCCGGTAAACCGGCCTTAAGATTTTCAATTTTCAGGTTCATAAAACCTCCTTCTATTTTTTAACTGCCCTGTATTGATTCAAAGTCCTCATATAGGATATCCAAGGAGAAGCCGGGCACTTTCGCTCATCATGTCCTGGCTCCAGGGAGGGGTCCATACAACATTGGTCAGGACATCCTTTACATCTGTCTGCCTCTTAACCTGTGCAATAATATCCGACGTAATCATATCTCCGAGGGGGCATCCGGGATATGTAAGAGTGAAATCAACCTCTGCAATATTCCCTTCCACCACATGAGTTCTGTAAACCAATCCCAAATCAACAATGTTAATATTCAACTCAGGGTCGATAACATCATATAACGCATCTTTTACATCCTGATCCGTAGCCATAACCTATTCCTTCTCCGAATACTCTCTCAGTTCCGACCGGGAAAACTCATCCAGTGAGATATTTTCCACGAAAGCAATCCACTTATCTTGAAAAACCTGTATGATGGGTTTAATCGTGCATCCACAATTCTCCTGGGCACAATTCCCGTCATCAGTCAGGCAGTCTGCTATGCGCTCATCTCCCCTCACCGCTTTGATGATACGGCCAAGCCGAATATCCTGAGGGATGCTCTTCAGGCAGTATCCCCCCTGTGGGCCCTGTATGGCACGGATTAGACCACCTGCTCTGAGCTTCTGGAGTATGCGGGCCAGCAGCTTGAATGGTATCTCAAATTTCACTGATATCTCCCTTGCGGAGATAAGCTGGCCTGCCGGCAGCCGGGTCATTTCCAGCAGGGCAATAAGCGCGTACTCCATATCTTTGTTAAATCGAAACATTCACTCCTCTAATACTACAGTTTTAATAGTATTAAAATAATCACTGGTACTATTTTTGTCAACAGCATAATTCTCAAGTAGATATCTGGAATTAACCGTACATGCATTCCTGCTGTAATCATCGCCCATCAATCAGATTTCCATCCGCCGGAGAAAACAGGTGACGAGTCATTCCCTATGCGATATAGTTGCTCCATATGACAGATACAACAACTATCCCCCGACTTCTGGAAGGAATGGATCAAGTATTCAAAGGTAAAAAAGAACTTCTGGAATTTATAATAGCGGCTGTTATTGGCGGAGGACATATTCTTATTGAAGACCTACCGGGAACTGGAAAAACAACGATTGGAAGAACACTGGCCAAACTCATTGAAGGAGCGGAGTTCAAGCGTATTCAATTCACTCCCGATTTATTGCCCTATGATATCACAGGAGTTGATATCTGGGATGAAGAAACCCGGCAGTTTGTATTTCGGCCCGGGCCGGTATTCGCCAATGTTGTACTGGCCGATGAAATCAATCGAACAACTCCAAAAGTTCAATCAGCACTTCTGGAAGCCATGGCAGAATCCCAGGTAACGGTTGGCAACCGTACACATCTGCTTCCCCCATTTTTTGCAGTTATAGCCACACAAAACCCCATTGAAACGGAGGGAACCTACCCTCTGCCTGAAGCACAGAAAGATCGCTTCATGCTTCTTCTGCGTCCTGGTTATCCGGAGAGGGAAACTGAGTACAGCATTGTAACCAAAAATCCCGGGCGAAGTAAACTGCCGACTCTTGCGCCGGTTTGCACAATGGAAGAACTTCTGCATATCAAAAAGGAAGTTATGGATGTGTATGTTGATGAACGAATTATCCGCTGTGCTGTCAACATTGCCTCGGCACTGCGGGAACACCCGGATATCTCTCTGGGAGTATCAACAAGGGGAGCCTTGATGCTGGTGGATGCTATGAAAGGTCTGGCATTGGTGAGGGAAAGAAACTATGTGATTGATCAGGATTTATCTGACCTCGTGGTGGCCGTCTATGCCCATCGCATACATCTTAGAGGAGGATTCTCCAATGCCGAATCAATGGTAATGGACTTTGCTGCCCGGGAAATCCACCAATTACATCATGGTTAATCAGCAGCGGGTACTTTTCTACCCAACTCTTCCAGGAGTACTGGCCAGTATCGCCCCCCTGCTGCTTCTGCATCCGGCTGTCGAAGGATCCAGCGTCCCTGGAATTCTAATCGGCCTGGGCATACCGGCATTGGTTTTCTTCTCCCTGCTGTATCTTTTGATCACCTTCCCTTTTATACGGCGGTGGTCAAAGAAAATTGATCACAATCTTCTTTCTCTGCCCGGAGTATGCAACGCAGGAGAAAACATCACTGTGGAAGCCGATCCGAAACGCCCGGTCTTTCTACCGGGTACCCGTCTGTTTCTTCATTGGCGATTCAGTTTTGGACCGTTCAAGGAGAAGTTATTCATTCCCCTGCCGCCCAGAGGCAAGGGTCGGGGTCAATTGAAGTTTAGCCGCCGCGGTCATTGGCTGGGCAGACCGTATTTCCATGCTGCCGATCCCTTTGGTTTTTTTGTATTTCGATGTGCAATTGATGTTCAGCGGAACATTACAGTCCCACCGAAACCTGTTGCTTTGACACGGGGTTTTCCGGCAGGGAAGAAGTCAACTGTATCGGCCGCAGCTCCCCGATTAAAAGACGATGCTGAGGAACGCCTGGAAAGGCGTCAATACAATCCTGGAGATGATACACGGCGTCTGGACTGGAAGCATTATGCCCGAACCGGTGAATTCATGATAAGAATTGGTGAGGATGCAATCCAGACTCGGGGCAAAACATGGCTGCAGGTTGCCGCATCACGAAGCCGCTTCGTAAAAAAGCGGTACGGTCAACTTGATTCCTCCCTCAGTATGACGATGGCTCTGGTTCATCTGCTCACCGAGGCAGGAGAGGTGTTAACACGATTTCCAGGAGAGGAGAAGTGGATCAATACCAATCACAAAAATTGGCTTGAATGCATATCCCGGGTTGAGCCTGGAAGCCTGCACACCCGGAACACGCCATCGGCAGGTGAATCCCTGTTCATAGTGTCCAGCTCAAAGGATATGGAAGGGTATCAGTTTTATACCCAGGCCCGGCAGGCAGGATGTCAGTCTGTTTTCATAACATCGGATTCCAACTCCGTCCGCCGTCCATGGTGGTGGTTTTTTGAAGAGTAATGAGATGGGAAAATTGATGGGCAATGTACCTCGTATTTTGCTGGGCGGCTGTGTATGGGTTCTTTATTGCGCTGGTCTGGATGACATTGTGCCCCCTGCATGGATATGGGGTGCTTTTCCAATGGCTGTGCTGGCAGGTTGGCTGCTCAAAAGAATCAAGGTACGGCTTCTACCGGCCATAGCTCTGACGGTCCTGCTTCCCTGGATAATCCGGGGCATCATTTTTACGCTGGCCGTGATAACCCACAAAGACATTCAGGTGAGTTGGGACAGGGGCTGGCTGCTCACAGCACCCCTCTGGTACTTCCTTGCCATAAGTAACTATCTTGTACCAAAATTCCCTGTCTTTGCCTGTGTGGAAGCCCTGGTTGCTGCCATTACAGGCGGAATTCTTATTACTCTCTTTTTCAATGACTTTGGTGAACTCTCCTCCCTGCAGGTTGAGAGCTTCCGCTTATTGATCTCAAGCTTCCTGTTTCTTCTAACCCTGCTCTGTCTGTACATAGCCTGCAGACGAATCCACAGAAAACCCGGAGGGACACTTCATCCGGCTGGTGTGATGTACTGGGGCAGTCTTATCCTGCTGATCAGTCTGATGATTTTTCTCGGCAATTCAGTACGGCGGGAAGAGTCTGTCAGTGCCGGAGGAGGGTTACTTACAACCGACCTGTTTCGTTTTGACTTTGGAGATGTTCTTACTCTTGAGCCCAGAATTGAACTCAATGCAGAACTGTCCCTGCTTTACAGGGAAGATGGAAGACCACAAACCCGGTATCTCAGACGGTTTACACTGTCGGGTTGGAGCGGGGAAAAAGGTTTTTTCAGAGATCCTCCCATGGAAGTCGACTACCCTGGCGGTCCTTCCCTGCCCGCCAACCTGCCCGGAGGCCTGAGAACATGGGCTATTCCTGAGGCAAAACAGGCGAGCACAGTCAGGCAGGAGTACTATCTGGTTGCCCTGGATCCAGAATCATTCATCTCTCTTGGAAGTCCATTCCGTATTGAGCCATGGACAATCTGGGATGATGCTTCATTCGTGCGGGCCTATGCGGCAGAGTCAATGGTTTCCCATGCCGGGAAATGGGAACTCTCCGATGCCCAATCCGACACCCTTCCCTCTGATTTCAAGGAATACTTTCTTAGAGGTGGTGATGAACCTGAGTTCAAGGAACTGGCCGCAACAATCATTGGTGATAAAACCGGTGTTTGGGAAGGGGCCAATGCCATTGAGAACTGGCTTCTTGATAATTATTACTACTCCCTCATTCCTGGACTGGCTCCTGACGGGGATCAGTTATCCTGGTTTCTTTTTGAGTCCCGGAAGGGATATTGTTCCTACTTTGCCTTCGCCATGGCCAGGCTTTGCCGGTCAGTTGGTATTCCCGCCCGTGTTGTGGTGGGATTCTTCACCAGACCCCAGACTTCCACATTGGGTTTCACACCGGTATTCTCAGATTCTGCCCATGCGTGGGTGGAAGTCTGGATAGAAGAATATGGCTGGATAAGCTTTGATCCGACCTCAAATACAATGGCACCTGGTGAGGATTATCCGATGCGTTTCACCTCTCCCGATGAGTGGCTGCCCCTTGTTGAGGAGATATTGACCCGAAGAGGTGAAGTAAGTGCTGCCATTGAAGAATTGACGGAGGATGCCGGATTTGAATCAAAGTGGTGGCAGGATCTATTCATTGAGATGAGGGAAAAGCCGTCCGTAATCGGCATAATCATTCTTCTACTCATTGTACTCCTTTACCTGCCTGGCCGGATAATTCCCGGTATTTCGAACATTATCAGTGAACATTCAAGGTCTCCCGAACGGTCAGCCAGGGGACAGTGGCAGCGTTTTTCACGGCATTTGATACGCAGCGGATGGCATGCAAAAGAGGGGGAGACAATTCTGGAGTGGGCTGAAAGAATCGATTCTGTGGAAGGTTTCTCTTCCTGGACAAGACTGTATCTCAAGGCAGAATTCTCTCCAGTCTTTGAAGAACAGGATAAAACAGCCGCAGATATGCTTGCCGGAAAGGCATGGAGATCATTGAAAAAAACAAGCTTGAGACGCCGCATCAAAGCATGTCTGTCACCGGGGTGGTCAACAAAATCACAATGGAGATCTCACAGGTGAAGCAGCTCATATTCGTTATACTCATAACCCTGCTGTCACTGTTCATCCATGCTGATGAGGTTGACAGTCTCATAGACAGAGTGGACATTGCTGTTGCAGAAAACAGGTACACTCAGGCGATCACACTTCTGGAGGAAGGGAAGGTATCCTGGCCCCGGGATACAAGAATCCTGATTCGAGCCGGCAAGCTGTATCTTGAGCAAAAACTCTACCATCTTGCACTGGCCGAATTTTTGAAGGCCGGTCAATTCAAACCGAATAACCCCTATATTCTGTTCGACATCGCCAGGGCCTACAGCTATCTTGGAAGTTACAATACGGCTGTTGATACTCTTGAAGAAGCCCTGGACATAGTGGAAGAAGGGGCACTCCGGATATCTATAATTGACGATCTCAGCTGGATGTATTTTAAAACTCATCGAATGGATGAAGGGATTGTTCTTCTTGAGAATGCTCTTCAGGAGCAATACAACCGGGGTTGGGCCCATACTCTGGGAACCCTGTACTCAGGTATATATAATGCTGACCTTGCCCGTGAATGGTATTTGAATTCCATTGAGGATGCCCTCAACGCAGGGGACGAGTTTTTCGCCTCTGTTGCTTTTTATAATTTATCCATACTCGAACAAACTTTTTACCAATATGACAAAGCACGAGAATACGCCAGTCGATCTCTGGAACTCCGTGAGCGGACAAATGGATACATTATTACAGGCGAGTTGGAATTCATGTCCTGGAACCTGCCAGATTCCATCAAGGCGTACAGGACAGCGGAAAGCATGGATGAAACACCTCTTTCCCGTGTCAACATTGCGTATTTCAGCAGACGGATTGGCCGTTTAGACGAAGCGGTGCGGTTTATAAATGACGTTCTGGCGGAAGATGATGAGTCCTGGATGTATTCCTATGGAATTAACACCCAGCGTTTCAATATGGATCTCAACGAAATTCTGGCTGCCGCATGGAATGGAAAGGCAAAAACAGAAGCCCTCACTCCTCAAGGAAGCATGGGGGGGCATGTACGTCGATTTATCCGTTCCCTTATATGGAATATCCGGGGAATTTACCATGATATGAAATACCGTGCCCTATCGAGTCAATATGTATCGGAACTCACCGCTGAGGGAAATATCCTTGATTCAGAATGGTATGCATACCGCTTGAATCAGGGTTATAGCCGATCAGCAATGAGGCATCTGGACAACGCACGGGCTCTTGAAACAGCATTAACCGTCCATGCAGTCCCATGGTATCTGCTGGAATCTGGAAGGGAAAAAGGTAATCGAACGGACATAAATCTGGCACTGAATTCCTTTCAATCCGATGAACAGGAACCTGTTGAACGTTCGCTGCGAACACTTGCAGAAATAACTTCCAGAAGCAGAGATACGGGATCGAATAAAACTCTTGCCGATTTGTACGCAATCAATCCAGGCGGACTCCGACAGTATGGATTGTCTCTGCCTGTTCATATCGTTATTCCCGGAGAAAAGCTGCCGCTGCTCAAAAGAAGAATCATCAGAATTCTGCGCTCGGCCGGATATAGAATTGCAGGAAAGAAAGAGAGTTTAACCTCAACCCTGACCATCAATATGCGCAGCGAAGAGCTTTACTGGTATCTATCAGGTCCTGAGGGAAAAACAATCAGCGAGGCTCGTACCGGTATAATCAAAAAATCCCGGGATGCAGCGGAGGTATTGGCTGGACTTCTGGATCGTTTCTATTATACAAAAGTGGATTAAAGGGAATTCTCAGGAAATTTATCTTCCCCAAAAAGGTCAATCAGTGCTTCATCAAGTTTATCATGAAAGATAAACGATATACCGATTTTAACTTCCGCAGTCATCTCATCAATATCCCTCTTATTACCTGAAGGTAAGATGACAGATGTAAAGCCGCGGCGCTTGGCCGCAAGAATTTTCTCTTTCACACCGCCGATGGGAAGAATCCGATTGGTGAGGGTCACTTCCCCTGTCATCGCAATCTTTCTTCCTGGTGGTATCTGGAGAGCGGCTGAAAGTATTGCAGCAGTCAGTGCAATTCCTGCAGAGGGACCATCAACAGGGATTGCTCCCTGAGGGACGTGGACATGAATAGTTTTATCCCTGTCAAAATCAGATTTGAGTCCGAATTTATTCTTGTGGGCTCTCAGGAAGGAAAGTGCTATCTGAGCACTTTCCTTCATTACATCCCCCAATTGTCCTGTCAGTATGAGCTTCTCATCCCCATCAAATATCAGTGCTTCTACTGGCAGAACACCGCCACCTCCTCCATCATAGTATAAACCGGATGCCAATCCAGGACGTTCTGCAATTCCAGGATCATCTTCAAGCCGTTCCTTACCCAGATATTCCCTGATGAGTTCAGGGGTGATATCCAGTTTGAATCCTGCAGTTGAAGGCTTCCTGGATTTCGGTGAATTGTATATGGCGGAATGAGTCTGATTAAGATGCAGTGCAGCACTGTTTATCTTCCACTGCCCGGGACGAGTTTGTCCATCATGTATGAGTTTTCTGACGACCTTGCGTATCACCTGTCTGATGGAACGTTCCATATTACGTACACCTGCTTCCTGTGTGTAACCTCGAATCAGAAAATCCAATGACTGTTCCTGAAAACAGATGCTGTCATTGTCCATTTTATTATTTTCAATGTGTTTTGGAATAATAAATTGCATTGCTATCTTCTTCTTCTCCAGAATTGTATAGCCAGGGAGTCTGATCACTTCCATTCTGTCTCGCAAGGGGTGAGGTATGCCTTCAAGACTGTTCGCAGTAGCGATGAATAACACCTCTGAAAGATTGAATGGAAGTTCCATGTAGTGATCTGTGAAACTGTAGTTTTGTTCAGGATCCAGCACTTCCAGAAGAGCAGATGAGGGATCTCGTCTGTAATCATGAGAAATCTTGTCGACTTCATCCAGTAGAAATACAGGATTAATGGACCCCGCACGCTTCAAGGCTTGAATTATTTTCCCGGGAAGGGCTCCAACATAAGTCTTTCGATGTCCTCTAATCTCAGCTTCATCATTGATTCCTCCCAGGGAAATACGCACGAAATTTCGTCCGAGAGCATGGGCAACAGAACTTCCGAGAGAGGTTTTGCCCGTCCCTGGGGGCCCAATAAGACATAGGATGGGACTCTTTAACCTGTTATTCATTTGTTTTGTGGCAATGAAATCCAGAATGTGTTCTTTTGGTTCATCCAGTCCGAAATGCTCTGAATCCAGTATTCTTGCAGCTTCACTTAGATTGTTCTGATCAGAAGTCCTCCGATCCCATGGAAGATCGATTATCCATTCCAGATAGGTTCTTAAAACACTGTATTCGGGATTGACAGACTGTATTCTTGAGAGACGGCTGAATTCTGTCCGGGCTTTATTCTCTGCTTCATCGGGAAGATCCATTTTAAGAAGTTTTTTTTCAAGCTCTGCCAGGCCTGTGGGATCATTGCCAAGTTCCTTGTGAATTTCTTTCAACTGTTCCTTTAGAAAGAAATTTTTCTGAGAACGTTCCATGTTTTTATTAACACGGTTGTTGATTTTTTTCTTCAATCTGAAAGATTCCATCTCTACCTGCAGTATAAGACACAATTCTTCCAGACGTTTTCTGTCATTTTTCTCCTGCAGAAAACTGACGGAGATTTCTGGAGGGACTTTCAGCTCATCACATACAAGACTGATAACAGCATCTATACTCTGATTTTCTGCAAGCTTAATAATAGTTTTACTTCGGGAAGCATCCTCATACAGATAGAGATACGATTTGAACTTTTCGACTGTTAACAGATACAGTGCTTCCAGTTCAGCATTGGGAATTTCTTCCAATCTTGTGAGATGAACCCATGGTGTATTGTTTCTATAGCGAATTTTTTTTATCTCAGCCCTGTGACAACCTTCAAGGAACACCTGTACTTCCTCATTTTTGTCACGAACCGGGCCAACAAGAGCAATTGTACCGATTGGATATATATCTTTCGGGAAGGGATTTCTAATAGATGGATTGTGAAATCCAAGAAAGATTTCATCATCAGTATTTTTTGCCTCATTGATAGAACGAATGGAATCAGGGCTGTTGAATTTCATGGTTGTATTATTGCGAGGCAATACAATTTTATTGTTCAGAGGCAGAAGTGGAAGTATTCTTTCCGAATCAGGCTGTGATTTGCTTAACCTCATCCAGTTCATCACTATCGTCGTATTCTCCAATTTTAATGATCTCTGGTTTGACTTTGTCCTCAATAACTTCTTGACTGATAAGAATTCTCTTTCTTCCTGTGATGGAAGGAACTTCATACATCACATCAATCATGGCGGATTCAACAATGGCCCGAATTCCTCTGGCACCTGTTTTCCTTTTAATGGCCTGCCTGGCAATTGCACTGACGGCTTCCGGGCTGAATTCCAGTTCAACGTCATCCATTTCCAGGGATACCGTATACTGTTTCACTATCGCATTTCTTGGTTCAGTGACAATCTGCTTCAACTCTTCTTCGGTGAGATCATCCAGGGCAACCTGTATTGGCAAACGTCCAATAAACTCTGGAATAAGGCCAAATCTTATAAGATCATCGGGAAGAATCTGACCGAAGAGTTCGCTCAAATTCTTCTCTTTATTCTTCCTGGCATCAACTCCAAATCCCAATGGATGTTCGGAAATGCGTGAAAGCACGATCTTATCCAATCCAACGAATGCACCGCCGAATATAAAAAGAATGTTGGAAGTGTCGATCTTCAGCATTTCCTGGTTTGGATGCTTCCTGCCGCCCTGGGGAGGGACCGAAGCAATTGTTCCTTCAATTATTTTCAGTAAAGCCTGCTGGACGCCTTCCCCTGAAACATCCCGTGTGATGGAAACGTTTTCCCCCTTATGTGCAATTTTATCAATTTCATCAATATAGATAATGCCGCGTTCAGCGGCAGGAATACTGTTCCCGGCGGTTTGTATCAGTTTCAGCAGAATGTTTTCAACATCTTCACCCACATAGCCAGCTTCAGTAAGGGTTGTTGCGTCAGCAATGGCAAATGGGACCTTGAGTTTCTGTGCCAGTGTTTTTGCCAGAAGAGTCTTCCCGGAACCCGTGGGGCCAAGCAAAAGAACATTGGACTTCTCTAAATCGACCTCTTCCTGATTAATTCTGTCCTTGTGCATGATTCGCTTGTAATGATTATAAACTGCAACAGACAAAACTTTCTTAGCCACTTCCTGGCCAATAACATACTGATCAAGGTATTCTTTAATCTCCTTGGGGACAGGTAGATCTTCAATGAATTCGGCTGTAATGCTTTCGTTTTCTTCGGCAATAATGTTCTCACAAACTTCAATGCATTCATCGCAAATATAGACACCTGGCCCGGCAATGAGTTTCTTGGCCATTTCTCCGGTTTTACCGCAAAAGGAACAAACTTTTATGTCTTTATTCTTTGTTTTTGCCATCTTCTGATTTCTCCAATATACTGTCTACTATTCCATATTTGACGGCTTCTGCCGCAGACATGTAAAAATCGCGTTCCAGATCCTTTGAGATCGTCTTCTCATCCTTATCCGTGTCTTCCGCAAGGTACTTAACAAGCAATTTCTTCAGCCGCAAGATTTCACGAGCCTGTATTCCAATGTCTACAGCCTGTCCCTGAACACCACCCCAGGGCTGGTGGATCAGAATCCGTGAAGAAGGCAGTGCCAGCCTTTTGCCCTGTGTGCCGCCAGCCAGCAGGATTGCGCCCATGGAAGCGGCCTGTCCCATACAGATTGTTTGTACATCAGCATTAATATGACGCATCGTATCATAAACAGCTAAACCGGCTGTAACCGAACCACCGGGGCTGTTAATATAAAAGCAGATATCCTTGTCGGGATCCTGGGATTCCAGATAGAGCATCTGTGCAACTATATGATCGGCATCAATATCTCTTATTTCTCCTCCAAGAAATATTATCCTCTCCTGGAGGAGCTTTGACCATATATCATATCGTGTTTCACCGATCCCGGTTTTCTCAATGACGAATGGGTTGTATGCGGCCTGGGTATCCATTATTTATCTCCTTAACTGGATAGCAATTCTGAATAATCAATCTTGCCATCCTTAACAACAGTAGATTCTGTTAAAAGGAATTCAATCAACTTCCTGGTTATCAGCTGTTTTTTAAGATACTCTTCAATCTGCTTATTGCCAATCTTTTTTTTATATTCTTCCACATCAATTTTCATATTGTCTGCTTCCTGCTTAATCGCATCCAGCAATTCCTCATCATTTACATCCAATTTCTCTAATTCAATGATTCTTCCATAGATCAGCCGAACCTTGACAGAGTCTATGGCATCTTCCCGCCATTGGCTCGTGAATTCAGCCTTGCTCCGGCCATTCTTTTCTAAATACTTGAGAAATTCCTCTTCTGATAAATCTGTTTGTCTGATGTATTCATTCCAGGTGTTCTCAATTTCAGATTCAATCATGGATTCGGGTAATGAAATGGCAGAACTATCAATGAGTTGTTTCCTGATAGCCATAATTTTCTTTGAGCGAATCATTTCATCCGCATTTTTTTTAAGATTTGACTTCACTCTATTCTTAAGATCCGCAAGGGTGTGGAGGTCGTCTGAAACATCCTGGGCCAACTCGTCATCCAGATCAGGTAATTGTCGTCTTTTAACAGCATTTATCTTAACCTTAAGCTTCACTGTACGGCCAGCCAGATCTGGAGGAGCTTCATTGGTGAAGGTTTTGGTTATAATTTTTTCCTCACCAGTTTTCAGCCCCGTTATATCATCCTCAATGCCATACGGATGACTATGATTGTTCATTGTGAATGCAAAACCACTGCGTTCACTGTCTTTCAACAACTCATCATTCTCCCCTAATTCAGCAAAATCCATGGTGACATTCGAATCATCCTCTATGATGCCATCTTCTTTCTCAACAAATACTGAATTGTAAAGTCTGATCTTTTCCAATTCCATATCCACGTGTTTTTTTAGAATGCTTACTTCTGGTGCTTCGACTGTCAGGCCTTTATAATCACCCAGGGTAATTTCCGGGAAAACATCAAAGACGATGAAGAATTTATATGAATCTCCAGGATTCATTGCCTGAAACTCTGTTAAATGAGGTAAAGAGAGAGGATTTTCCTCAACTTCTTTCAATGCCTGTTCTGAGGCATCTTTGATAAGATTGGAAGTTGCCTCCTCTTTCATACCTGCGGCAAATTTCCGAACAAGCAGTGACCTTGGGACCTTCCCTTTACGAAAGCCGGGAATCTGTGCCTGCTTTTCAAATTTCTCCACTACCTTATTATAGTAACTTTGCGTTGCATCCCCTGATACTTCAATCGTGAGTCTGGCGGCTGAATTCTCAATCTTTTCAATTTGTTTGTCTGTGATCATAATATCCTCTATAGCTGCTAATGCGAGAGAAGGGACTTGAACCCTTACGCCGAAGCACCGGCTCCTAAAACCGGCGTGTCTACCATTTCCACCACTCTCGCCTGAGATAGGGGCCCCGCAAAAACTCATCCCGGTTCTGTCGGATCGTTCCGCCACACTTCAGCGATGAATCTCATCGCCGGTTTTTGGGGGTGTGTTTGGGAGGTCCCGTAAATAACTACCCTGGCGGTAAGTACAAAAAGGCGGCATCCAGCCGCCCTTTTTCAGTGAGCCGTAAAGGGATCGAACCTTTGACCCGCAGATTAAGAGTCTGCTGCTCTACCAGCTGAGCTAACGGCCCATATCATTTTCAATGCAGTCTAGTGAATTCCCTTCAACATGTCCAGCGGTACTGCATGATTCCATGGCGGGTGAAGGAGGCCCGGAAGAAGAAGGACACAACTCATGCCCAGAAGGCCGGGATCACCAGGAAGAAACTTCGCAGGGCAGTGAGCAGATACTGGTTGAAAGGGGTTTTACAGGCTTTCTGACACCGGGTAAGTCTTCCTCTGAGGCAGGACAGGACCATGATGCAGAAAGATCGGACTACATCCATACAACGGAATACAATCAACCGCTGCTTTTCCTCTTCCCCTGTTGGCAAAGCATACAATACGTCCTAAAGTGTTGGATCATATTGTAATTCATGCATGAAAACAGGAGGAATGACAATGAAATATCATACACTGGGCCGTACTGGAGTGAAGGTTTCCAGCCTGTGCTTTGGCACGATGTCTTTTGGGGATACCGCTGATGAGGAGGAATCGGCCCGGATGTTCAAGCGCTGCCGTGATACAGGCATCAATTTCTTCGACTGTGCCAATGTCTACGCTGAAGGCCGCTCGGAAGAAATTCTGGGCAGACTCATGAAGGATTCTCGTGACGAATTGGTTATCACGTCGAAAGTTTCCTCCGTAGTGGGAAATGGTCTTAATGACCGGGGGATGTCACGCCGTCACATTCAAATGCAGATCGAAAGGAGTTTGAAACGCCTTAAAACTGACCGCATAGATGTCTATTTCCTTCATCACTTTCACGACGATACAGCTATTGAATCGGCACTGAGGACTCTGGATGATCTGGTGAGTCAGGGAAAAATCCTGTACCCTGCGGTGAGTAACTGGGCTGCCTGGCAAATAGCCAGAGCATTGGGGATTTCCGCTCATGAGGGACTGGCACGGTTTGAATGCATTCAACCTATGTACAATCTTGTCAAACGGCAGGCCGAAGTTGAAATTCTGCCCCTGGCAAAATCCGAGCAGGTCGGTGTGATTACATACAGCCCTCTGGGTGGTGGATTGTTGACTGGTAAGTATTCTGCTACTCAAAAACCAGATCAGGGCCGACTCGTTGACAACAGTATGTACACAAAACGCTATGGAACACTGTCATACTTTGAGATTGCTGAAAGATTCACTGAGTACGCAAAGTTAAAAGGGTATCCTCCAGCAACTCTGGCGGTGGCATGGGTAATGGCTCACCCATCCGTCACGGCACCGATTATCGGGGCACGAAATCTCGAACAACTGAAATCTTCCCTTGCGGCCATTGAGGTTGAGATGACCGATGAATGGCGTTCCGAGATCTCTTCTCTGTCCAGTGCTCCCCCCCCTGCCCATGACCGGCTTGAAGAAG
The DNA here is from genome assembly GCA_965224705.1 of Spirochaetaceae bacterium. Lineage (GTDB taxonomy): Bacteria > Spirochaetota > Spirochaetia > DSM-2461 > DSM-2461 > UBA2779. The sequence continues at coordinate 428,179 of OZ245056.1, forward strand.
CATAGGAGTCTGTCGGACTTACGCCTCACGGCTCGAATCAGTCTTAAAGTCCGACAGACTCATAGGAGCCTGGGAAAACCTTCTGTTTCCCGTATGTGATGGGTTACCATAAGGATGATTCCCCCCTGTAAACACCTGCTTTTGTTTCCATCTCTTCAATGTCAAGTCTTGACTTATACGGCCTGCCCGAAGGAAACTGGCGAAGCGTGAAATATCTTATAACTCTGGCAGTCTATGTCCTGGTATCCGGCACACTTGGTGCAACCCTGGCCCTTTCATTCACACTCTGGGGATGCCGCCGGGAGCAGAAATTTATGAAAACCTTTCTGTTCATCAGTTATTTGACATTACTGTATCTCCTTTCAGGGATGAGATTTGCCCTAACAATCTTTGCCGGATGGGACAGAGGAGTTTTAACGTTTGATATTCTGGAAAGAGTGTTTCTTGCTTCCCTGATTTTCTTCTTACCGGCAACAATGAATTTCCTTCTGGGTCGAAAATGGACAGTCTTTCGTGTCACCCGAATTATAATTTCCGCCGTCATTTATCTTAGTTCCGGCATAGTCAGTCTTTTTACTCAATCCTCGCCTCTGCCCGGTATGCTGGCCGTTTTATCATTTCTTCTCATCATTTTTTTCGTCATGGCTGATGCCGCCAGTGTTTTACCTTTGATTCGGGATGAGGTTACGCGTATAGCGCTAACACTTCTTTACAGCATAACCTTTCTCTATCTGCCTCTTGCCCAGGTTATTCATCTTATATTGACTGGTTATGAACTTGTTCTGTTCCTTTCCCTGGTGTTTTACTACTTCATACTGGGCATCTGTTCCATTGTTTACTTTCATCGCCTGCTGATATCCGCAACGGCGGATGATGATCGTCTTGCTTTTCGTGAGATCTGTGCCAGTGTCGGCCTTACCAGAAGGGAGGCCGAAATTGCCGAATTGATTTCCACCGGATTTTCCTACAAGGAAATCGCCTCCCTCCTTGACATTTCTCCGAACACTGTGAGCAATCACATTGGAACTATATACCGAAAGACGGGGACACGTTCAAAAGTTGATATGGTCAATACCCTGCGGGATTATTCTCATAACTCTGCCCGGGAAGCTACAGAACCCGGTTAGCTTTAATTGTGTCGGCATAGAAACGGCCGCTGGCCTTGATACTTCGTTCCTGAGTTCTATAATTAACCCTCACCAGCCCGAATCGCTTTGAGTTGCCGCTGGCCCATTCAAAGTTATCCATCAACGACCATGCAAAGTATCCCCTGAGATGGACTCCGTCACTGATGGCCCTGGAAGCCATTTCAAGATGCGTCCGGTAGTATTCCAGGCGGTCTATATCCCATATGGACCCATCTCTCTCCACCTTATCCCGGGCTGCCTGCCCATTTTCAGTGATGTAGACTGGTTTGTCCGGAAAGTATGACTGTGAGAAACGAAGAGTCCAATACAGTCCCCGAGGTGAAATGTCCCATCCCATATCGGTACGAGGATAGCCTTCAGGGTATGATAACAGCCGATAACCACTGTCACCGATATCGGAAACGACAGGAAATGAAAAGTAATAATTATAAGCAACCATATCCACGGGACTGGATATAATCTCCATATCCCCATCCTGAATATCAGGAAGCTCACCATATTCATTAACATAGGCAATCTCATCGTATCGACCGGTGAGATGAGGAAACAGACGTTGAGAGTTCACATCCTTGAATGCCTTTCTGGCAGCATCAATATGAGCCGGTTCCTCATATAACGGCCACACGGCCTTCAAATTCTCCACCAGGCCAATACGGGCATCGGAAACAGTTTCCCTGAGAGTGCCTGTCCCCCGTCCGTGTCCCAGCAGGGCATGGTGAATAGTCTGGTTCACTTCTTTGACGGGCAGTTTACCGCCGGGAGCAAAAATGTCATCACCATGGGCAAGCTGGGTGAAACATGCAATTTCATTGATCGTAAACCAGTTTTTTACTCTGTCGCCGAATTTTTTTCCGCACAGCTCCGCATAGTCGGCAAATCGTTCAATAGTTTCCCTGCTTCTCCACCCTCCGAAACGCTGCTGCAGAGAATAGGGTAAATCCCAGTGAAAGAGTGTAATCCATGGCTCAATTCCCCTGTCCAGCAGACTGTCGATGAGTCGGTTGTAAAAATCGATACCTTTTTCATTGAGTTTTCCATCGCCCTCCGGAAGTATGCGGGACCAGGCCAGGGAAAAGCGGTAAGCCGTGAGATTGAGTTCATTCATCAGAGAGATATCTTCCTGCCAGCGATGATAATGATCACAGGCAATTTCTCCCGAATCTCCATTGTCAATGCGTCCTGTCTCATCACAGAAAACATCCCAGGTACTTAAACCGCGGCCATCTTCGTGAACGGCTCCTTCAATCTGGTAGGCTGCCGTTGCAGCCCCCCATGTAAAATTGTCGGGAAAGGTAAAATTCATAGCAGACTCCAGGAATTTAGAAATTAAAAACTAAGACCCTCTCATAGTATCATGAGAATGGCTGAAACGCAATCCTTTTGCAGTTTTCCGGCTTCTCCCATCCATTCAGGGAGTACAAATCAATACCCTGAGCTCATCCTCTTAAGAAAGGACTCTTTTTTACGCCATTTTGGATGAACCTTTACTCTGAGATCAAGATGGATCTTCCAGGAAAAGATCTTTTTCATTTCCCTCTGGGCTGCAATACGGATCTCCCTGATTCTTTCACCATTGTGCCCAACAAGAATTCCTGCTTGAGTGGGTTTGTCTACAATAAGGAATGCCCGAACCCAGAGGGATTTGTTATCAGCAAACTCCAGATCGGCAATTTCAACATAGAGAGCATGGGGAAGTTCCTGTCGGCATCGGGCAATGGCCTGTTCCCGAATCAACTCAGAAATTCGAAATTCTGTATTCTGATCGGTGTAAACATCCTTCGGGTAATGGATTTCCCCATCCGGGCACGCCTCCACGATCGCCTCAGTGAGTTCTTTGAGATTCATGCCTTTCAATGCAGAGACATTGATTATTGCTGCCGGTTTGAGATGGGCGATAACAAAGCCTCGAAGTTCAGGGATGCGGGGTGGGGAAGCATCAATTTTATTGATGGCCACAATGACAGGATTGCGATTGTTCTCAAGCAGTTTCATGAGAATTTCTTCCTCCTGACCAAAAGCTCTGGACGCATCAATGACATAGAGGACAAGATCTGAATCCTTCAGGGATTTGTGAACAATATCTTGAAGAAATAGATTGAATTTTCTATCTGACTGGTGGTAACCGGGTGTATCCAGAAATATCACCTGGCCCTCAGGATGGTTTATAATCCCCCGGATGGAGTTTCTTGTGGTTTGAGGAACCGGAGATGTGATGGCTACTTTTTCGCCGCATAGGGCATTTAACAACGTGGACTTCCCTGCTGAAGGACGGCCGATAATAGTCACAAATCCGCATTTCATACTGTTTTAATTCCAACTGAACCTTGTCTCGAACCTTGTTGCCTACTATATTACCTTAAACTATATTGTTTAATAACTGCCAAATTTGAGGTATTAGTGTAATGAGACTTGACAGCGATGAGAAAACTGAAAAAATGAACAAAGATGGTTCTGATGGATTGCAGGTAAAACTCCTTAAAACCCGAACCATACTTCTTTCCGGTGAGATCAACAAAGATCTGGCTGAAAAAACTGTAAAGCAGATGCTTTTAATGGAAGCCGAGAATGATGACCCAATCAAAGTATTCATTGATTCTCCTGGAGGGGATGCCGATGCCGGTTATGCCATCTTTGATATGATTCGGTTTATCAAACCAATGGTTATCACCATCGGCATGGGAACTGTGGCAAGTGCAGCCGCCCTGGTCCATCTGGCAGCGAATAAGGAAAACAGACTGAGCCTCCCCAACGCTCATTTCTTAATTCATCAACCTCTTTCCGGGATTCGAGGTGTTGCAACAGAAATCGAGATCCATGCCCGGGAATTGGAAAAACTTCAGGAGAAGATAAACAAACTTATTGCAGAGGAAACTGGACAGAAGCTGAGTAAGGTCGTTAAGGATACCGACAGGGATTACTGGTTAAGTGCTGAAGAAGCTCTGGATTATGGCTTAATATCCCGGATAATAACTCGTCGGGGAGATCTTGAGTAGTTCTTCTAGAATTAAATACCCATGAATGTCACTGACAATACGATGATCAAGAATTCAGGTGATCTCATCAACAAGGTCCATCAGGAACTTGGGCGACGGGTTGTTGGCCAGCAGGAGCTTATTGATGGATTGCTCACAGGAATAATTTCCGGTGGTCATGTTCTGGTGGAAGGAGTTCCGGGTCTTGCGAAAACACTGGCAGTGAAGGCATTGGCCGATGTGTCAACAGCGACATTCAAACGCATACAGTTTACTCCAGATCTCCTGCCCGCTGATCTTACCGGCACGATGATCTACAGATCGCAAACCGGGGATTTCATTCCCCGCAAAGGCCCCATTTTTGCAAATATCATACTGGCGGATGAAATCAATCGTGCACCGGCAAAAGTTCAATCGGCACTTCTAGAGGCCATGGCCGAAAAACAGGTAACCATAGGAGATCAGACCTATGCACTTCCGGAACTGTTCTTCATCATGGCTACCCAGAATCCCATTGAACAGGAAGGAACTTACAATCTTCCTGAAGCACAGCTGGACCGATTTCTCTTAAAGGTAAATGTCAGTTATCCAAGCCCTGCCGAAGAACTCACTATTCTTGAGCGTATGGTTGACAAACCGGAGATCCCGGTATCTCATGTACTGGATAAAGACCGAATTCAGCAGCTTCGAGCCGCCGCTGAGCAGGTGAGAGCGGAAGAAAAAATCTGTCAGTACATTGTTTCTCTCACTGCGGCCAGCAGGGAGAAGGACAGACGGCAGCTTCAGTTTACCCGGTATATTGAATATGGAGCCTCTCCCCGTGCCACTCTTGCCATCTATCAATGTGCAAGAATTCAGGCACTCTATGAAGGGCGGGGTTACGTCCTCCCTGAAGATGTTAAGAAGGTCGCTCCCATGGTTCTCAGGCACCGTATTGTCCTCTCCTATGAGGCCGAAGCCGAGCAATTGGATGCTGATGATGTTATTCGCCAACTTCTCGCATCGGTTTCAGTCCCGTGAGCAGGGATGATCTTTCAAATCGGGTCCGACGGCTTCATGTCCGGTCACGTAATCTTGTTGACAGCTTTTTCGCCGGGAATTATCACTCAGTTTTTAAAGGGCCCGGTCTTGAATTCGACAGGGTAAGAGAATACGAATACGGCGATGATACTCGTTTTATCGATTGGAATGTTTCTTCCCGAATGACAGATCCCTATACAAAAGTTTTTAAGGAAGAACGGGAACTCATTCTTTTTATGGTGGTGGATGTCTCGGCATCTCTTACTCAGGGCAGTTGTCAAATCGATAAACGCAGTGTTGCCGGAACCCTGTTTGCCCTGCTGTCTCTGGCAGCGGTAGCCAACAACGATAAAGTGGGCAGCCTGCTGTTTACAGACGATGTGGAACGTCTGGTTGTCCCGGCCAAAGGTCGACGACATGCTCTATGGCAGATCAGCGAGGTATTGGGCTATGAGGCTGAAGGACGTGGATCCAACATGGGAAAGGCTCTGAGAACCGCAGTGCAGACATTGAAGCGGAAGAGCATCATTGTCATTATTTCTGATTTCCGGACGACCAGTTATACAAGGGAACTCAATCTTTCAGCTCATAAGCATGATGTTATTGCAATGCGTATAACGGACTCCCTGGATAGTGAATATCCAGCGCTGGGATTGGCGGAGATCAAGGATCCGGAAACGGGTGAGAGCATGACGGGCTGGAGTCGTTTGTCCTCATTAAAGAGGAAGTATAAGGAATTCTGGGATGAACACAAACAGGTCTGGTTGAAAGAATGCCGATCTGCTGGAGTTGATACCCTGGATGTGGGGACAGGGGATGATCCTGCAGAAAGATTACAGACTTTTTTCCGCCGGAGGCGTGGCGTGTGAGAGGCTTGTTCCTCCTGTCTGTATTTTTTCTAACCCTGTCTTCTTTCGGTTCTCAAGCTGTCATCATTGATACACAGTTCAATCCGCCAACCTTCCATGTTGGAGATCTTGTAGAGCTTCTTATAGAATTCAGAGTCGAATCTGATGTAAGTATTCAGATTCCAGAGGTATTGCTGGAAGCCGAATGGATTGATATCAGGGATGTACGGCTTGATAAAGGCGAAGATACGTATTCCATTCATATAGACTTCACTCCTTTTGCGACAGGTATCCGAACCCTGCCCCCCCTTGATCTGGGAGCGATTCGTCTTGCAAACATAAAAATATCAACGAGTTCAATGCTCCCGTCCGCTCACGAGAATGCAAGACTTCTGCGAGGACAGATTCTGATACCCGGTACACGTCTGGGACTGGTTATCATCCTGACCTTGATTGCCATGTCGCCATTTCTAATTCGCTGGATTTACAAAATCATCTCCAGGCTGTTCAGAAGTATTGGCCGATTGTTTCTCATTGGAAGGCCCTTCCGCAGATTACTGCGCTTACTTAAAAAACTTGGATCGGACATCGAAAGTTCATCCGAATCCGACTGGTATTCAACGCTTACAAAAGGTTTGAGGGATTATCTATCCGAAAGGATTGAGTATAACTGCAAAAGCGCTACAACTTCGGCGATTTCGGCACGAATAGATTCTGTCAGTACGGACAGTCCTCAGGGTAGAATTCTCCAAGTCCTTAAGGATGGTGATATGGTGAAATTTGCAGGCCAGAATACCGATGCTTCCCAACGTGAACAGACTCTTACCACTGTGAAATCAGCAGTGATTGATTGGGAGAAGGCCATTGTTCAGCATTAATGAACCCGGCTGGCTGGCACTCTTTCTTGTGTTTCCTGTATTGCTCTGGGCAAGGTATTTCTGGCGTCAGAGGGGTGGCCGTTTTGTATTTCCATTCCGTGTATGGAATGGAGATGGATTTCGATTTCCCGGATCATGGCTGGATCCGGTCAATGCTTTTCTAAATGGACTGAGCTGGCTGGGAGTTTCCCTGTTGATTATAGCTCTGGCCGGTCCTGCTCTTATTGAAAGGGAGAAAATCCAGCTTTCCCGCGGCATGGATATCATTGTTGTCCTGGATCAATCACTCAGCATGGGTGTTCAGGATTATCCTCCCGTGAACAGATTTGACATGGCAAGAGAAATGATCCATCGATTTGTTCTGGGGCGTAAAGGTGATTCCCTTGGACTGGTGAGTTTCGGTTCCCAGGCAATCCTCCATTGCCCCCCTACAACCGATTATGCCTGGTTCCTCCAGCGTCTGGATGAACTGCAGATACGGGGACTTGGAGATGACACAGCATCAGGTATGGGCCTGAGTATTGCTGCCTTGCATCTGTCCGATTCTACAGCCAGAGAAAAGGTTATTTTACTTCTGACCGATGGGGATGACAATGCGGGTGAAATTCGGTTTGAAACAGCAGCAAAGCTGGCTGCCAGCCGTGGTATCAGAGTGTATTTCATTGGTATAGGCAAACAGGGCGAATTTCCTGTCAAGCTGGTTGATCCTGAAACCGGCAAAATCACAATGGGAACAGTGGTTACTCGTTTCGATGAGGAGAGAATGAAGTCACTGGTTGAATCCATTGGTGGTGAATACTGGAATACCACAAGTCCCGGTTCATTGGAATCTGTCATTCAAACCGTTGATTCACTGGAAACTGTTGAACGTCAGGTAAGTGTTCGGGTAAACAGTCTGCCCATTCATCGAGCCTTTATCCTGACTGGAACAATTGCCATTGTACTGGCGTACTTCATTCGCAAATCTCTTATGGGGGGAATTCCATGATATGGGTTCACCCCGAAAGTCTGCTGGGATTACTTGTTTCTGCCATTGTTATCATTGTGACAATACTGAGTAGACGTCAAACGCGGAGAAATCTGATCGCCATCAGTAAAAACAGTGTTGAATGGCAGGTAAGAATGTTTCTCAAGGATATCAGTATGGCAATGTTTATGATCCTGGCCGTACTTGCCATGCTCGAACCCCGAAGCGGCAATAAACCCATAAGCGGAGAACGTACAGGTCTGGATATTGCTGTAGCTTTCGATGTTTCCCGCAGCATGCTGACCGAAGATCTCAGTCTGAACCGTCTGGAAATGGGAGTTGCCGCATTAGGTCAGATTACCAGAAAACTGGGAAATGCCCGATTCTCCCTCATTCCATTTAAAGGAGATGCGGTTGTTCAGGTTCCTATGACCGAAGATCGGGTGATGTTGAATCTATGGATGGATCGCCTGGGTCCGGGACTGTTCTCATCGACTGGAACCAGTCTTGAAGCTGCCCTGAATGCGGCTTATGAATCTTTTCCCGATGGAACAGTCCGAAGCAGAATCATTATTCTCATTACAGATGGTGAATCACTGACAGGCAGTATTGATAAACCAGTAAAGCATCTCATTCGGGAAGGGATCATTGTTCATGTCATTATTTCCGGGACAGTGGATGGTGGTCCTGTTCCTGTCGGCAATGGACATTTTGTTACAGATGGGCATGGCCGTATGGTTGTGAGTAGGGCCGACTTCAGGGCCGCAGAACGATTAGCAGAGAATACGGGTGGAACTGTTCAGGATTTAAGCAGGATTGGCGCAACAGCGAATCTTATAGATATCATTGAAAAGAATCAAAAAACAGCTGAATCACAGAAAATAAGCTTTACAGGTGTCTACGCTTATAGACTGTTTCTTATTCCGGCTGTAGTTATGATGCTGCTGTATCTTCTGGCAAGGATATTCCCGTGGCGAAAGAAATAAGAATTCTGACTGCCAGCATTACCATGCTGATGATTTCAAGTTTACAATCCTGCAATATCATGAAACCGGCAATGGAAGTTTTATCGGGAAATCTCTCCTATGAGAGGGGACAATATCAGAAAGCAATACTTCACTACCTATCCGCGGAGAAACAAACAGACATCAGCAAAGATGTTGTTCAGTATAATCTTGGAAATGTTTTTTACACGCTGGGCGAAGGAGATGAGGCTCTTGAGGTTTGGTCCATGGCAGAAGAATCCACAGGAGATGTGAATATACTCTTTCGAATCGCATTTAACAGAGGCATCGTTTACATGAACAAGGGTTCATACGAAGAAGCATATCGATCTTTCAGACAGGCACTCATTCTCCAGCCATCGGATATTGATTCAAAAATAAACCTTGAAGATGCACTTTCAAGAATTCGTTCTGAGGTTTCCCAGAGCCCCTCTACCGAGGATATCCCCAGAAGTGGTGATGAAGCTGATAACAACCTTCTTCTTGATTATATTAGACGAAAGGAGGCTGAAGGGTGGACTTCTCAGAAAACCGTGGAATCAAACGAACGAGACTGGTAGGCATTGCCATCTTATTATTGCTTCCCCTGACAGTGGATGCTCTGGAAGATGAAAGCCTGCAGCTGGAGCCTCCCAAGGCTGTGAGAGGTCAAAAGGTTACAATTACGATTCGGACAGATTTGCCCTGGAGTGATGAAGTTCGGATTGATTATCCGCAGTTTGAAGAATCAATAGTCTGGTGGTCGTATCCATATGCCATGCCCTGGGGAAGAATTGATGACGATGGTTCAATTTCGAGACTCATTCAGGTACGGGCAGCTATCCGGGTGGATGAAATTGGTTTCCATACTATTGAACCTTTTTCCATACAATCTGGAGAAAATGAATTTATTACAGACGTAAAAAATCTTGTCTGTGTGGAAGTTGATGAGAAGAATTTACCATATCCGATTGTACTGCGATGGCGAAATCTGCCTGAAGTCATCTGGCAGGGACAAACAGTCCTCCTGTCACTTGAGGCCAGAAACTTCCCTTTTCTGGCATTTGCCGAGTCTTCAAAGTTAAATCAGGTGCCTGTCGGTCTGTTGGAAGACATACCAGATTATGGACAAATTATAACGAGGTCTTATGAGAACGATATCCTGTACGATGTCCCGGTGGCCTCCTGGCTCTGGACACTGAGTGAACCTGGTACCTATTCTTTTCCTGGTGCTGAAGTGGTTATCAATGGACTTGTACGAAGTATTCAGGGGTTTTCATTGACAGTGAGGGAACTGCCTGCCCCTGCGAATGAATACGGAGCTATAGGAAATTTTCGTCTGGATGCAGGATGGGAGGACAGGCAATACAGCATCGGTGAGATTGTCACCATAAGAGTACGCGTTGAAGGAGTTGGAAATTTGAGTGTGCTGCGTACTCCCATCCCGAAATTCCCCGGCGCAGAACTTGTCAGTTCAGGTTCTCAATCATCCATCTTCCCCGATATATCCGGATACAGGGGCTGGAGAGAGGATCATTATGATTACCGCATCAATGCAGCAGGTGAATTGGGGATGATCCTTCCAGAATGGACATGGTTCAATCCTCAGCAGCCAGATCAATTTCAGGGTGCTGAAAGAAGAACATATACGATTCAGAGTCGGGATGTTTCCAGTGAAACTGTGGTGAATGCTGCAGATCTGCTGCTGGGAATTGAGATGTTCAGGTACCGTGCATCTGTATTCCATGCTCAGCGATTACAATGGTACCTGCTTCTGCTCCCTGGTTTCCTGATGATGCTCTTTTTTCCATACCTGAAAAAGAACCGGCAGTTTTTTGCATTGGGAACTGGTGTTTTCATCCTTATGGCGGCTGCAGCCAATGATGTTTCCGATGCAGAAACAGCGACAGAAGCCAGGAATTCTGCTCAAAGTGGAGAATGGGATAAGGCGGATCAATCCATGGATGTTCTCAGGGAGAAGTATGGAAACTCTCCAGGTTTTCTGCACGACAGGGCCATCATCGCCATGGAAAAGAATCAACCCGATGCGGCGGTCAAACTCATACGGCAGAGTTTGTACTTACGGCCGGGAGATAAAAGATTGATGAGAACTCTGGAATTCATGGAAGATCGTCTTGGGTTGTCAGACCAGGTAAGTCCTCCCCTCAAATGGCCGCCATCACTGGCTTTTGCTGTCTGGCTCATCATTGTCCATGCTGTATTTGCGGTAGTGACAATGCTGCTGTTCAAACGTGAAGCTCGAGAATACATTCTTCTTGTTTCTGTCTCAATACTTTTTGCTGCTGCTACATCATTTCTGATTTACACTCATACTCTCTGGAACAGGGAAATTGGGATAGTCAATTCTCAATCTCAGGTTTTACGCAGGATTCCTGTCCCCCTTGCTCCGGAGTGGATGAAACTTCCGGTTGGTACTGCTGTAGAGGTGATTGCCGTTGAGAACCTGAATTGTCTGGTCCGTACGAGCTACGGGCTGGAAGGCTGGCTGGCACTGGAATCAATTAACCTTGTCAATGAGGGAATCAATGGATTTCGATGATATTCTGAACCAGTGGAATGTGGGTGTTGCCCGGAAAAGGAAGAAGCAGGGTCTGGAATCTCCCAATTCAGAATTCAATAACTGGCTTGATCAATATCCTCCCGGCACCGGTCATGTTGCCGAAAAAGAAATCCACCATAAGCCGCAGTATCGGAAAAAAAACCATAAAGTACAGAAGCATCACCCCCAGGACTCATTAAATCTTCATGGATACAGTTGTGAGGAGGCTGAAGAAGAATTAAACAATTTCATGATATCCATGCGGAAACGCAATCTCAGGACAGGACTCATAATTCATGGTAAAGGACTGCATTCCTCTGGAAAACCAGTTCTGGCCCCCCTGGTTCGTCAATATCTGGCGTCTTCAAGTGTTGTTGTCAAGTTTGGCCGTGCATTAAATAAGCATGGAGGTTCAGGTGCTACCTGGTTTGTTCTTGATTATCGATCTCGATGAACTATTCGGCCCCGTGTCAAATCATAGGGGGACAGTTCAACACGGACCTGGTCTCCCGGGACAATGCGAATATAATGTTTCCTCATCTTACCTGAGAGATAGGCGAGGATTAAATGACCCGCCTTTAATTCTACACGGAACATAGTGTTCGGTAAGGATTCTTTAACAATTCCTGCTACTTCTATGGCATCTTCCTTCAATAACGACCTTCCTTTTTTATACAGTGACACCTCTAAAAGACATCCATTCCTGCTTAGCTGAACTATTTCTACCGTTTCAATGCTGCAGAATCCCCGTGTAATCCAGAGCATGAGCAACAGCCGGTATAGGATGCAGACAGTCCCACTCAGGATCTGCCGCCTCGTATTGCAGTCAAATCTCTGCACCAGTTTCCAGAAATGGATTGTTTTAAGTGCTCCAGCATTCATGCTAATTGACTGGAGAGAATGAGTCAAGATGTGTAAGAGCTGTTAAAACTCAACAACTCTGTTTCATTGTCCGATAATACTATTGGAGGAATAGAACAATGTACTTCGGTTCTGTCGGTGGAACAATGTCATCAATGCAGCTCAATAGAATTTCTCAATCGGGAAGTCGAGTGCTTGTACCTGTCCGACCATCCCAGACAGCCATTGCTCAGTACCGATACATAGGGGGTACTCCGGCTTCCAATGGTCAACAGACGGTACCTTTACCGAGAATTCACCTGTTGAACACTCTGATCAATAAACTTATGACTCGAAATAAAAATCTGGTTCCTCATTCCATACAGGACATCTCACCGGAACAAACTGATGCACTGTTGAAACAATATGCTTCAGAACTTCACCAGGCCATAAAGGCTGTACCTGAATCGTTCGGCACTTTTGGTAGTAGTGTAGATGTCGGAATGCTGTTTCAATTCAGTGTGTAGAACTCCTTTACTTGTTCTGATTTGCGTCACAGCAGTAACTTCATCAATAGATTCTCAAGTTTTATTCCAATACAAGCACAACAGCGGTGACAGGTGGCATATCACAAGCCGCATCAATGAAGAAGTCTTACTGGATGGAGAAATTCTTAAGAAGGTTGAAATTCTTAACAAGATTTCAGTGGAAGTCTTAAAAGGGAATGGTTCTGATGGACTCATATATAATCACTATCAGATTGCGGAACAGGTTCTGGGGGAGGACTTTTATAGATGGAATGAGGAGTATGATGTCACCTATGGTCGTGATGTCCGTGGGCGGCTCTCAGGACTGAAAAGAAACACTTCCATACCACCTGTGAGAAATGTTCCCGTCTATCCAGCCGAACCTGTTGAGACAGGCGGCATCTGGGAAGCTCGAGGTCAGGAGTATTTCGATTTACAGTACACCTATAATATCCGGGAGTTAATCGCAGTTGAATTCATGGCAAGTTATAAATATGAAGGACCGGAACTCATTGATGACCGTAAAACTGATAGGGTATTGATTGAATACTCATTCAACTGGAAACCTGATGCGTCACTCAATCGGCGTCTGAAGAAATATGCAATTCATCCCGTAAGTCTTGAAGGAACATTTGTTCAGAATATCTATTGGGATCAAATTGCCGGAAGAAACTATGCAGAAGAAGGGACTTTTTCATATACATATCTCATGAATAATGGTCATACTTATACTTTCAGGGGAACTTCCCATGGCCGGGCAGTGTATGCTGAATTCATGGATAAGGAGAGCCTTGTCAGGGAGATTGAAAGCCTGGACAGCGTCGATGCATTTGTCACAGATGATGGTGTAAGCCTGACTCTTGATAATATCCATTTTGTCCCTGATAGTGCAGAGATGCTGCCTGGAGAGGAAAAAAAGCTTGCAGGCATAGCAGAAATTCTGCGAAAAATCCCGGATCGAGACATTCTTATCATTGGGCATACTGCGTCTGTCAGTCCAGATCATGATGGTCAGGAACTCTCCGAGAAGAGAGCGGGAGCTGTTTCCAGGTATTTCACAGACTTGAATATTCGGAAATCAACTCAAATAATAGTAAAAGGGATGGGAGATAGCCAGCCGCTTGCCTATAATGGTACGGAAGAGGGTCGTAGAAGAAATCGGCGTGTCGAGATAATTATATTGGAGAATTAGATGAACAGTCTACAATCGTTGAAGTTTCAAATCATGAATACAGAAGCATCCATTGCTGCTGAAAAGGAAAAAGAATGGGCCGTTCTTACTCATCTCGGGCAGGCTGTTTATGATTCTGAAGCTCGTAAGACTTTGCCGGAAGAATTGATTTATCCAGTGGACATGGCCGCAGACAAGATTAACACTCTGGAAGACTCGCTCCGACAACTTCTTGAAACGGAAGAACTCAGTACAACACTTTCTGAAGAAAAACAATCACTGAATGTTGAACTGCGCAATCTTAGAAATAAAACTCAAAGCTGTTTGGAGGAATTCGCAAAAAGTGCATGGGAGTATTGGAAAACCGCACAGGAACCAGAGGAATTAGGAGAAGCACTTGAGGAAATCATTAAAGCAGATGATCGCATCAAGGCTGTCGATAATGCGGCTTCCCGCAATGCACAGCTCAATGGGAATTGGGGCGGTTCAATACTATCAAGAGGCAGGGCCCTGTTTTTGTCTGGACGCCGTCGAACAGCTTCAACTGTAATGGAAAGGCTCTGGGGTGTTGTTGGCCGCAGGATTTACGAGAATATAGATGCACAGATTTTCAGCAATACCAGCGTGGAAGCATCTGCTGAAGCCCTGAAGGCAATTGAAGTAAGAAAACTGGAAATACAGGACAGTCTTCTTCAACTGGCTGCCAAAAATGAAGACCGTGAGGCAAAACTTGAAAAACTGCCTGGTAAGGGAAGTCTTCGCAATCGGATCAATATGATTGAGAAGATGCTGAAGGATGACCGGATTTCATTGGATGAAGCGTTAAACAGTCTGGGAACTGCCTGGCTGGATACCGATGTTGACGATGAATTCATTGAATTGGGCGGGGATCATAAGAAGGACTGGGATGAAATCCGTCGTACAATCAAAAATCTTGAAGAAACAAAAAACTCATTGGAAGCTCATTGCAGATATCAGGACGCAGAAGCAGCCTGGAGCAAGCAGGCCGTGCGTGTTGAAAACTTAGATGCCCGGCTGAAGAAATTGCAGGCACAGCTCAAGACCGCCAGGAAGGATTTATCAGCACTCGATAAAAAAAGAACGAAGCTCAAAGAATCATTAATACCCCTGCCTGATTCTCAAGAAAACGACTGAGGGTATTTCATTAAAAATATGAGAAATCATGCCTAAACTTCCATCTTCGATCGGAAAATACAAAGTTATAGATCGTCTTGGAAGGGGGGGGATGGGATTGGTCTATAAGGCCCTGCATCCTACCCTTGATACATTCGTTGTACTGAAGAAGCTCATGTTGAAAGGAGATAGTGTACATCGTGAACGCTTTCGCCGGGAAGCGGCTCTCATGATGGCACTCCGCCATGAAAATGTGGTTGGCGTATACGATCATTTCAAGGCAGGCAGTTCCTGTTTTCTTGCTATGGAGTATGTGGATGGATATTCGCTGGCTGAGTTAATTGCCCGGGAAGGACCCATGCATCCAGATGAAGCGGCATGGCTCACAGGGAAGGTTGCACTGGCTCTGGAGCATATTCATGAAAATGGGATAATCCACCGTGATCTCAAGCTGTCCAACATTCTCCTCGCACAGGATGGTTCGGTGAAGCTTGGAGATTTCGGGATTGCATTTTCCCCCGGCGGCAGTGATGTTCTTACGGACGAGGGGACAGCCCTTGGCACCCCCTCATTTATGGCCCCCGAACAATTGGTGGATGCCCGTCAGGCCGATGAACGCTCGGACATCTGGTCTCTGGGTGTGTGTTTCTTTGAATTGTTAACATCCCTGAAATTCGTTACCGGCCCGACACCTGCAGCCATTAGAGCACTCCTCCCAACAGCTGTGAAGAGTTACAGGAAGAAACTCCCTCACACTCTGTCCCATCAACACCGCAGATTTTTAAAAAAATGCCTTCAAATTCGCCCGACATCCCGTATGTCCGGGGGAAATGCCGCTGTCAAAGCATTGGATGCAAACCGAAATCAGGAAATGCCGATTCAGTTGAAATTACGGCTGGACAGATTGTCTGGATCAGAGGATGTACTCCGGTCACATCCGTCGGAGCCTCCGGCCGCCCATGGAAAGACAGGAACTCGCAAGCCGTTGCGCCTTGACTCCCTTTTCTCCCGTATCATCCGGAAGCCGGAACAAGGTCAGATTGAAGAACGAAGGACTGCTAGAGATATGAACGGGAAACTTCGCCGACCAAAATTCTTTTCCTTTGCTGTGATTGCTATTCCAGTTTTATTCATTCTTACAGTTCTACTTGTTCCGGGGCTCTGGGATGAAGTAATGAGATCCAATCGCTATGGACGCCTGCAGCTTTCCCTGGATTTTCCAGACCAGGCACCCTCTCATTGGATTAGTTCTGTAAAAGTAAGGATATACACCATGGATGGGGATACCCTGACTGAAATTGCTACCCCCATACTCAGATTGAACCGGGACAACACCCGTATGAGAAGCCGCCCAATTTCCCTTCAATCCGGCCCGTATCGGCTGAGCTGGAGTCTTGGCGATCGTATAGTCTGGAAGTCATTCAACCTGAGTTCCATAAGGGAGAATCGTGCTCAGGGGAACCATCCATTCATGATAGAAGAAACCCTTGGCGAACCTCCAGTGTTTCCGCTGAACCTTGAAGTAACGGCCAGGAATGCTCTCACGGAAGAAGAGGTACCGGTTCAGGCAGCATGGGAACGCCTGGATGAATCTACCGGAGAATTTGAATCGGGCGGAATTTACGAGTTGACCTTTCAATCTGATGGATTCATCCAGGAAACTTTTACAATTGCCACCAGTCCATGGCGGCGGGAAGTCAGCATCCATGCCGCACTCTGGCCGAATCCGGGATATATCCGGCTTTATAATTCCAGCTCTCGAAGAATTCTACCCCGATTAGACGGGAAACGTTCCTATCTCAATCTGGCCGAAAGTCCACGTCTCAGTCATTTACAGTTTCTATCTCCGGGAGAGAACGTTTTATACACCCTCTTACCCGGCGAATACACAATAACACCGGGTCCGGGTAAAAAGGGTCAGCAGCAGTTTACACTGGATTCTGGCGAACAACTCGATCTCATCATTGAAATGGGCAGTGACAGAAATACCTCCATCCGCATCAGACAGGAAAGCCAGTAGCAGGTTATACGCCCATCCCTCGCTCCAGCCGCAACTGTGTCAGGCGGCATTCTGTCGACATCGTAATGGTGAAGAAGGACGGAGAGGGAATGTACATTCTCAGAAGTCCTCGTTGTTATGGCTGTCGATAATGACAGTAACCGGACCCTCATTGACCGTTTCCAGTCTCATTGCCTGCCCGAATTCACCGGTAGGAATATTCCTGCCCAGTTCCCGGGAAAGGGTGCTGACAAAATTTTCATAAAGGGGGATGGCTTTGTCCGGTAATGCGGCCTGGTGAAAGGAAGGACGGTTCCCTTTCCTGGTACTGGCCAGCAAAGTAAATTGACTGACGACCAGGGCCTCTCCATTGACATCTTCCAGAGAAAGGTTCATCTTTCCTGCCTCATCCTCGAAGATTCGAATTTTCAAGATTTTCCGGGCCAGCCATTGGCTGTCCTGGAGAGTATCATCCTGATCCACACCAAGCAGAATCATCAAGCCCTTACCGATAGATCTTGTATTATTACTCCCCTTGATAACAACTGAGGCCTGACTCACCCGCTGAATAATGGCTTTCATAAACCCTCCGTTCACAGTATATTTCCTTCGGTCTTAAGAGTATGTACGGTTATCACCTGTTATACTATTATTTCCGACATGAAAAACTACCTGACAGGAGTTCATGGAATAGCTGAAGCCATGAAGAAGCGAACGTGCATCTTCTACTATTCAAAGAAGAGTAAACGCATTTCTGAACTGACAGGCCTTGCACGGCAGTGTGGTGTTCCCAGTTATAATGTTGCCGATAAGGAGATTACCCGCATGGTTTCATCGGGAAGCCATCGAGGCTATGTTCTTGAAATTGATGTCCATGAGAATAAGATTAATAGTCTGGATGATCTATGGGCAGAGGCAGGAGATTCAAGCCTTGTAATCGTTCTTGATTGTATAACTGATCCGGGAAACCTTGGAGCAGTCATAAGAGGAGCCGAGCAGTTTTCTGCTGATGCCGTCATCATTCCCAGACGTCGATCTGCCAACCAGTATGCCGATTCTCTGAGCCGGGCTTCAGCAGGAGCAATTGAATGGGTTCCTCTGATTGAAGTCCAGAACATCAACCATATCCTGAAAGATCTGAAAACAAATAATTATTGGATATGGGGTGCCGTAACGGATGGTGAACCCGTCAGCAAAACCAATCTCACAGGACGGACTGTGCTTGTAATGGGACGGGAAGGTGAAGGATTGCATCGTCTGGTTCGGGAAGGTTGTGATGGACTTGTGAGTATCCCGACATCCGGTAAACTGGATTCCCTCAATGTGGCCACAGCAGCAGGTATTCTTATGTATGAAGTTCGACGTCAGCAAAGTGCTCAGGATCTTCATTAAAAAACAAAAATTCATGAAGTACTTCCCATCAATGCTTGCATGTATCATGTCAATATGTTAAATCCCTACGATTGATAGATCAAAGGAGAAAGAATATTGGCAGAAGAACTCTCTTATGTTTTAACGACTCCCTATACAATTGCAAAATCCCGGACTGGCGGAATCCTCTCAAGACTCTTTTCAAGGGTAGATCTTGATCTGGTTGCCGCACAGGTTTTTACTCCGGACAGGAAAACCGTTGAAAAATATGCTGCTTCGGTGATAAAGCATTCCAATCCAAACAAGCCCGGCAGTGCTGAAATCCTCAGCAAATATGTCCTGGACAACATGACTCCCAGTGATGGACGGCCCCACAGGGTGGCACTTTTCCTTTTTCGGGGAGAGAATGCTGTCAGTCAGCTTATGGATCAGGTTGGTGCCCTCTATCCTGAAAACCGGGGTTTGGAGTCGATTACAGGTGAAACAATCCGGGACACCTATGCTGACCTGGTTCGAGCCCAGGATGGAAAAATCGTGTATTTTGAACCGGCACTGCTGACACCGCATTCCAAAGAATCAGCAAAGGAAAATCTCCTCCTTTTCAATTCATTCATTCGCAATAAGGACAATATCGTCAAGAATCTCATACATGCCCAACCTGAAAGTATTGAACAAACTCTGGTCATTATCAAACCTGATAACTGGCGTACACGTTCAACACGTCCAGGTTCAATTATTGACATGTTCAGCCGTACGGGTTTGAGGATAGTTGGCATGAAACTGTATCAAATGTCTGCTTCTGATGCCCTGGAGTTTTACGGAAGTGTTCAGTCTACGATTGAGGACAGAGTTGCACCAGATGCTGTAGAGCGGGCAATTGCCATATTGGAGGAAGAATTCAATATGCAGTTTGAAACAGAATCCAGAAATGAATTCTCAGGATTCTTCAGCAAGGTGTTTTCCAAATATGAATTTGGCAGAATTGTTGAATTCATGTCAGGATGGCGGCCTGAGTTAGTTCCCATGGATGAAATGAACAGTCCAGGAACTGTCAAATCAATGGTTCTTGTCTATGAAGGAAGGAATGCTGTTCGGGAGATCCGGCAGGTTTTAGGGCCGACTGATCCGCACAATGCTCCAGGTGGTACGATTCGACGTGACTTTGGCAGTAACATCATGGTCAATGCAGTTCATGCTTCTGATTCACTTGAAAGTGCAGCACGTGAGTTTGATATAGTTAAAATCCATGAAAACAATCTTTCAGAACTGATTGAAGAGTTCTACAGATAGAATGATGCCTGCAGCAGCCTCCCATTCTGCTCCAGGCAGTGAAATTATTAATTAATTAAAAAAAACACACATTCCTGATTAATCAAGCACTTGCAAGCTCGTCATAGGAGTTGAAAGGAAGTGCAAGATGAAAGCATTGATAAGAATCACAATCATTTTTCTCCTCCTGTCCTGTTCCCAACAAATCTCGAAAGAATCCATGAGAACCTATGCGGAGGCGCGCTCTGCCTATCTCAATGGGGATTTCGATACGGCCAGCCAGTTACTTGAAGTCCTGCTGCCGGAAAAATCACTGACCACACAGGTGATGTTCCTGTTGGCGAAAACGTATTTCATGCAGGGTAAAAACATGAAAACTGAAGAACTTCTTGAGAAGATCGTGAAACAAACACCTGAACATGCTGATGCCAGGCTCTGGCTGGCGAGAACAAAAATTGCCCTTGATGAACCTCTGGAAGCCCGGGCAATCCTTGAATGGGAACTGCTCTGGAGTGGAGAGGATCCAAGAATCCTGGCTCTGATGGGAGCCTGTCAGCAGATTCTTGGTGAAACAGACAAAGCCATGGACTACTATCGCCGTGCCGCACTGTTTGAGGATGAATTGGTAAAGATATATCTTTCCCTGGCAGCAATATACGGTCGCAGCCGAATTAAGAAGATGGAGGAATACTATGTATACAAAGCAGAATCCATTGCATCAGCTGACAGTCTTTTTGCAGGTGCAGTTCAAGCGGCAAGGACAGCAATTGATAAGAAATAGGAAGGTCTTTCTTTTCCCCATCATCATTTCCTTACTCACATCCTGCCTGGGGACAACGAAAGTGATGATTGTACGGGATGGGCCTGACCGGCATACAAGGTTTCAACTTGATAAGCTGACCATTGATGGTTTCAATGCCTTCGACAATTTCAAAGAGGAAATCAGGGAACTTCAAATCAGTTCTGCCGCAATGGCTGATCTGATACTGACGGAGGAATCAGAAACCAACAGTTCGCCGTGGCTGGTTGATGTGTACTACAGGAGTGCTGAAGTTTTCAGGGGATTCCAGAGGACACAGAGCAGTGCTGTGATACTGACAGTCAAAGACAAATATGGGGGTATCTATTCCAAAGTTTATCATACAAAACAGGGGGATGCCGGCTTCGACGATGTATCCATTCTGATGGACAGTACCATGAATGTGTGGCTGCTGCTTGCAGAAAAACTATGAGAACCCTTACAGATAAACAGCTGTTGATTTTTCTTCTGATTGTATGCGGGGCAGGCATTCCCGGTCTGGCCTCTGAGGAGGGAGCCGTTGTACTGGATCTCTCCACTGCGATTGCCATGACTCTCGCAGAATCTCAGGATCTTGGAAACGGCCGGTTTTCATTGGAAGCAGCAGAAATCCAGCGGCGGCTTATATTCCAGGCATTCTTTCCAGCATTGTCTGTTGAGTATTCCAGTGGAGATTCCATAGTCAACAATGCCGCCGATACAAAAAAAACAGAAATAAAAATAGCTCTTCTCCAACCGGTTTTTCAGGGGGGACGAGTACTCCATTCCCTCCGTCGAAAAAAATTGGAACTGGATCAGGGTCAACAGGAATTAAAATCTCTGGCCGATGAACAAAGGCTGTTATGCTACTCAAATTACTTCTCATATTTGATACAGAAGGAAAAAATTCTTCACCAGGAGGAAATAGTCTCCATAGCTCAGGATCAGCTGCGAATCTCCCGGACAGAATTTGAACTGGGTCGAATACGGGAAACAGACTTTTTGGAAACAGACCTGGAAGTTCAGGGCATGATTCAGGGGTTGGAAACCCAGTATCAAACATTGAAGGAAGCAGCTTACAGTTTGCGGCAGCTGCTAGGATTGGAGCCGGATCAACCCTTTCACATCCTGGAAAGACTTCCGGTCAATTATTCAGGTATCGAAATAAATCACCCTTCTGAGGAGCTTATCATCATGGCACTGCGATCCAATTACCAGATCCGCCAGGGATTGCTGGAACTTGAATCCAAAAGAATGGACTATAAATCAGCGAAAGCTCAATGGCTGCCAACCCTGTCAGTTGAGGGATCTATGACGCTGTCAGGAGATGGATACCCCGTACAGAACGCCAACTATGCCATTAAACTCAATCTACAGTTTCCTCTTCCATGGGCTTCCGTTTCCGGTTCACTGGGAATTACCTCATCATCAAATAATAATTCAGGCACCACAGGCGAACTTGGATTTCGAATACCTCAAAACACAGAGTATGCAGTCAATGCTAAAACAGCATCCCTGGCGTTGAGCAACACACAGGAACGGTACGAAACCCTTCAGAAGAATTTACGTTTCCAGATTCGCAATACACTGAGCCGCTACGACGGTATGCGAAAATCTCTTCAGATGTCGAACAAACAGGTAGCCCTCCTGAAACGCCGTCTGGAAATTCTTGAATTGGAAGTTGACCTTGGAACCACCACGAGGCTGGATTTCATTACAGCACAGAATGAATACATTGAAAAAGTTCTCGCCCTTCTGGAAGGGACTCTGGAACTCCTATTGACTGAGCGGGCCCTTGAATCACTCATCGGGCTGCCATTCAACACCCTGACACATTCGAGGTATCCATGACTGAGTTCTATCTCCTGGCGGCAGTTTCACTCCTCATCCTTTCAGGAAGCAATTTACAATCAAACAGTGTTCCTGCGGAAGAGTCTTCTGAACTGGGCGCATATAAACCACCGGTCAAAACCCTGATCACCGAATCCGAAGAGATTCAGAACCAGATCTACTCCAGCGGCAACATCAGCTATGCCCGCAAAGCGGATATCACCGTGTCCGTTGATGGCCGGTACAAAACCCTTAACTATGAGGAAGGAGATAAAGTGACCTCCGGAGCTGTGGTTGCCCAACTCTCCAATGTACAGGTGGAAATTCAACTCTCAAGAGCCATTGCTGCGGTGAGTTCTGCCAGAGCCGAACTGACCTTAGCGCAGGCCAATTATGATGAAGGCCGGAATCAATTCGAGGCCCGCTTCCTGGGAATTGAAAAAACGGCACTGGAAATAAAACAGAAGGACAGAGAACTCCAGGAATTGCATAGAACCCATGAGGATCAGGCGGCTCTGTTTGAAGTTGGAGGCATTACGGAATCTGCTCTGCGATCTGTAAAACTGACCTTCCAATCGGCGGCGACTGAACTGGATCTCCTTAAAAAAGACCTTGAAATACGGAGAATTGGTCTTCGCGAACAGGATGTAACTATTCAGGGACTGACAGTTCCCGAAGATGCAGAGGAATTAAAACGAGTTCTTACAGACATCAATACCCGTACCCTGCTTGCCGAGAAAAAAGTTGCAGAAGCAAGATTGATTTCTGCCCAGAAGGAGTTGGAATCGGCACAGGCCCTTGTTGAGGAACTCTCTCTGAAATCCCCAATCACCGGAGTTATTGGAGCACGGGGTCCTGAAGTGGGTGAGAAGGCCTCTCCCGGAGACAATGTTTATACAGTTTTCGAGAGCAGAAAACTTCATGTTGTATTTCCAATCCAGGAGGCCGATGCGATTGGAATCAGTCGGGGGATGGAAGTAGAGGTTGAAATTGATGCCCTGCCCGGTAAAAAATTCACCGCCGTTACCGACAGAATTTCACCCATAGTGGATCCCTATTCCGGAAATGTTACTATCCGTGCGGTCCTTGAAGGCAGGGATCTGGATCTCCAGCCTGGAATGTTTGCCAGAGTGACTATAAAGATCGGATCTCCACGTTCAGCCATTCTCATCCCCCGGAGTACTCTTGTCAGCAAAAGGGGTGAATCCGGTTCGATATATACAGTGAGAAATGGCAGGGTCTACATCAAATCCCTGCAGCTGGGTCAGATGTTTGATGGAAATATAGAAGTGCTGGAAAATCTTACCGAAGGAGAACTCATAATCGATGATCCCTCTCCCATTCTCAGGGAAGGAGAGGAGGTAAACCCTGGGCACTGAATCGAAATGGCTGTTCAATCTGATCATCATACTGACCTCCTCATGCAGTCTGATCAATCTTCAATCCTTCAACATTTCTTCCTGGCCTGATACAAGGAATCAAATTCTTCCAATGGATGCTGTTATCTGGGTGGAATTTCCCGAAGATGTGAACCATACAAGGGCCGAAGAAGCCGTATCTGTCAGCAATCATCTGGGTGCCGTTGAATGTGAGTATACATGGACGGAGAATCGAATACATCTTCAGCCGAGAAACCCATGGATTCCCGGTTACCGAAACACGCTGATCATCGATGGAGTTTTCAATCTACCGGACAATCGGGAGTACAGGGTCAATCAGATTGTTCCATTTCACATTCTTACTTCCAATAATGTACCAATTCTTCTTGGATTCCAGCCGGATGATGAGGCCATTGTTACACAAACAGAGCCACTGGTTCTACGTTTCTCCAGATCAATGGATGAGGCCTCATTTCAGGAAGCCCTGAGAATAAAACCAGATTCTGACGTGAATTATGCCTGGACCCCGGATAGCAGCATGGTAACGGTTTCACCGGACAAAGAATGGAAAAGCTTAACACGACACTCGGTGACCATTCCTGAAAGCATCACAGACAAAACCGGCGTACCTCTGGCCGAAGAATACATCTTCAATTTTCGCACTATTAATGACACGGTCCCTCCCCTACTCCAGAACTCCCATCCCTGGAGCATGAAGAGCAGCCAGTTTCTTACAAATCTAACCCTGGACGACATCGACAACAATCTTGGGATATATCTTCAGTTTGATGAATCCATTGACTGGGACACTCTGGAATCAGCCTGGTCAATAGATCCGGATATGACATTTCAGACCGTCATTCTTAGTAGCAGTTCAGCCGCATTCATTCCTGAGGACAGGTGGACGCCGGAGGAAAGCTACACAATCACCATCGATGAAAACTGTCAGGATTTATCCGGTAACAGATTGATTGAACCGATAACGGTTGAATTCACCTGTGCCATTCTTCGCCAGGAGGTGACGGCCATTTCCCACTCAACAGCCGATCCAGTGAACGATCTTACAGCAGGCTCCCCTGCCAGCAGCATTCCCCTCAGTTTGGAGACAGGTCCCGAAGCATCGCATGGGTTTTCCCTTACCTTAAGCCAGCCCCTGAGTGTGGAAAGATTGCCGGATTTTATCGGCACAATAACCATCACTGCGGTGTTTCCATCCACCATTTCAACACCAGAGCTGGCCCATGCTTCATTGATCACACCCCTTACTCTGGAACTCCACTATAAGAATTTCAGCCCTGCCATTTCCGGAACTCAGGTGAATCATTATTATCGCATGTCCCAGAATGCCAACCCGGATAAAACTGTCAACGATGCAGGCTCCCATGTTACCGAAAACTGGACAATTCTCTACGTCCTTGAGGCTTCTCCGTGAGGTGTTCAGCCCTGTTTATTCTGCTCGTTACAGGCTGTAATTTCTTTGATATCATCAATACAGAAAGTCTTGAAATCACCGGCTTTACACCTGACTCGAAATTCATCAATACGGCTGACCTCCATGGGATCTCCATTACTTTTTCCCGAATTCCAGATCTTACTCTGGCCGAAGAAGCTTTTACTCTTACAGATGACGGCCTCCCATCCTATGGAGAATTTGCATGGTCAGGTTCCACCATGATGTTTCAGCCCTATGCAGGTTGGAAGAATGGAGTTCAGTATGAAATGAAGGTGGAAACCTCTGTCGAAGATTTCCGCGGCCGCTCCCTGAGTCAGGATTTTGTGCATTCTTTTACAACCCGTTCCGAAGAGACAAGGCCATTCATTGTATCATCAACACCAGGTGATGGAACAGGTACTTCCCAGCTCCGCCCCCGGATAACTGTTCGGTTTTCTGAGCCCATGGATGTGGGTACTGTTGCTGAATCATTGAGCATATATCCAGATATGGATGGCATTCTTCTCTGGGACAGTGCAGGTGAGTTATTCTCCTACATCCTCACAGAAGATCTGGACTGGCAGACAGAATATGAAGTAACAGTAACCGACAGGGCTACCGATGCTCAGAACAATTCTCTGGCAGAAGAATGGACATGTAAATTTTATATCGGTACCGATTTAATCAATCCCTCCCTCCTCTCACTGAGTACAACAGGCTCCAGTCGGACCGCAGTACAGGACAGTCTTGAAGATTCAGTACTCACCGTGACACCAGACTGGGAAACCCATTGGCCTGTTGTTTTGAATTTTTCCGAATCCATGAACACCGAAAGCTTCCAGGGAAATCTGAACATCTCTCCTGGAATTAACTGGACTGAGAACTGGAATACCGACTCCACCCTGCTCACACTCACGCCCGATCCAGAATTCTCATGGGATACAACTTACACAATAGTCATTGAAACAGGTATCACCGATATTCAGGGGAATAGCCTGGATACAGAATACCATTTCACCCTTCGTACCAACGGCCCCGGTTCCAAACCTCCAGAAGTGGCGGCTGTTGCCCTGTACACAGATCCTGCCGATTCCGGATCGGCCGTTATCCCCACTCCCTACTCAGCGGTGAGTTTCGCAAATTTCATCGCTCCTCCTGGAAACAGATTCTCGGGAAACTCCATAATTGATGTCTTCCTGGATATGGCCGATGGAGCCATTCCCGATGTGCTGTCTCTGGCTGAAAATTTCAGGGTAAGAAGAGGGGGCGTCAGGGAGTTTCACATCCTGGCTGCAGCCCGGAAGGATGCCGCTTTCAATCCTCCCAATTTTGGAACAACAGAATTTGATCCTGCTGATCCAAAAACAGCCTATAACGACTGGGTACGCTTCATTGTTTACATTGACAACAATGACTCCTCGGCCACCGGAATAATGACATTGACTATTACCGGAGAGTTTACTGATAGTTCTGGCCGTAAAATGGGTAAGGACTGGACAATGCCTGTTCTGATAACGGACTAGGAGCAAGCATGACTCGTTTCATTCTGTTCATTCTATCACGGCCCATCGCCAGCATCATCCTGTTCACAGGTATCGCCGCAGGAGGAGTAATTTCCTCTACCAGTATTCCATTGGATTTCCTTCCGCGAATGGAAGTACCCCGAATTACGGTAGCAACGGCCTTTCAGGGTCTTCCAGCATCCGATGTCCGTGAACTCATCACCATACCACTGGAAGATGCATTATCGGGTTTAAATGGCTTGAAGAGAATACGGTCATTTTCAAGAGATGGTTCATCGCTCATCCAGCTGATATTGAAATGGGGCAGTTCCATGGATACGGCAGCCCTTCAGGTAAGAGAGATCATCGATGTGGCCAGTGTTTCCCTGCCAGGTCAGTCAGAAAAACCTCTTGTTCTTCCTGTTGACCCTGGAGAAGCCCCTGTCATCCTTCTTGGTATCTTCCCCAGAACGGGTGTGAATCCATCCCTGATTCGGGAAATGGCCAATCGGGAAATTCGGGCGGCCCTGCAGCAGGTCGAGGGGGTGGGCTCCATCCAGGTATCCGGGGGGCAGCAGGAGTATATTGAAGTCAAAGTTGATCAATCCCGCCTCGCCCGGACCGGTCTTTCCCTCTCGGTACTGTCAGATACCATCGGGGGCATGAATGCCGAATACCCGTCCGGAAGCATTAACGACGGCGACACACGGTACATCATCAAAACCGATGGACGGCGTCAATCCGTGGAGGAAATCTCACGAACAGGACTTGTTGGAAACAATGCTGCCAGTTTAATCCGTGTACAGGATGTAGCCCAGGTTCAGCGGGAACCAGGAAAGAGACAGGCATTTCTTATCACCGATGGGAGAGAGGGTGTCGCAATGCTGATAAGACGAAACCGGGGATTCAGTCCCGTTACTCTGAGCCGCAACCTCAGAACCCGCATACCAGATCTCAACCGCACTTTTTCAGGTGATTTACAGATCCAGTTTATCTATGACCGCTCCGAAGAAATATCGTCCAGCATCAGGCGTCTGTTTCTATCCGGTATCGCTGGAGCTCTTGCAGCCTTTGTTGTACTCTGGCTCTATCTCCGCCGACTCAGCTATGCCTTAATCACCATAACAGCCATTCCCCTTTCCATTCTGGGAACCATTCTCTCCCTCAAGTTCATGGGTATCACCTTCAACATAATGTCGCTTGGGGGACTCACTCTCGGGTTAGGGATGCTGGTGGATAATACCGTGGTTGTTCTTGAGAATCTTGTCAGGAAAGCCCATTGCAGTGGTAATTTCAGTATCGCAGAATCCACTTCTGAGATTGCCTCTTCCACCGTAGGTTCCACACTCACCAGCATTGTTGTTTTCCTACCCCTCCTCTTCCTGCCCGGACTGCATGGTGAGCTTTTCAGTGACCTGGCCTGGGCCGTCATCCTATCCCTTGTCTTCTCTTTTCTGGTGTCAATAACGTGGGGGCCGCTGTTGTTTTCAAAACTGAATTTCAAGGGAGCATCTCCCCTCCCCGATCGTCCATCGAAGAGTGTTCGACTTTTATTCAAGAAACAGCTGCGCCATCCCGGCCGATGGATATTCCCCGCAGTCATGTTCATGGCGGCCGGTGTATTGATTGCATCGGGGATGAGTTTCCGCTGGCTGCAGCCCATTCATCAATCCCGTATCGATGTTGTGGTAAAACATCCATCAGGAACCACCATTGAGCACCAGTTTCTAACCGCTGGAGAACTGGTCAACTACCTGAAAGATGAATCCAGCATCATTTCCGTCAGTGTAACAGGCGGAGGCAGTCTCCAGGATCCTTACTTCCTTGCCGATCCATCCCGAAGCCGGGAACGAATGGATCTACATGTATTTCTTGAACCAGATTCAAATTGGACGCCCAATCTGCTGCAGGAGGATCTGCAGAACAGGCTGGGCGAAGGAATAAGCGTCAGGGCAGAATATCCCCGGGATTTATTAAGCCAGGTGCTCAATCTGTCTGAGGGCAGAATCCGCCTCATCGTTCCGGGAAAGGATACCGAATCGGCTGTAAAACTGGCCATGAACATACAATCAAATACGAAGGGGAATGAGGAAATCGATATTATCCAGGGAAACAAAAAACCCCTGCTCCGTTTACAGCCTGACCGGCAGGCCCTCCACCGATACGGTTTGAACCCTGCCTCTCTGGCAGGAATCGTTGGTACTGCTGTCAATGGGCAGGTAGTCAGTTTCCTGGAGGAGACAGGCCGCCGCATTCCAATAAGGGTAAGGCTGAGAGAAGAGGATAGAAAAAACCGCCGAATTCTGGAGGAATTGAGCATCCGTGCAGCAAAAGATGCGGTGTTGAAACTTGGTGATGTGACGACTTTTATTGAACATGAAGACTATCCTGTCCTCCACCGGGAGGAGCGGAGAGATGTTGTGAGAATTGAAGTGCCTTCCCATCAGGCAGGAAAGTGGTTGAGTCAATGGAAGGGGCATATCATCCATCCTGAATCAGAGCTCATTCAAACTCAGCGAAAGGCCTTCATCCACCTCATCCTGCTGGCTGTTGGGCTTCTTTACATTCTTCTGGGCATACAATTCAACAGCTCTGGACTACCCATTATGCTTCTTTGCGCACAGCCCCTTCCTCTGGTTGGTACAGTTTCACTTCTCTGGGTAACAGGTTTGGAACTCACACTGAGCAGTCTTCTGGGCATGCTGATGGTACTGGGATTGAGCATCAACAATGCCATCCTACTCTATGAAAACTACCGCCGCAAACGGCTGAAGGGCATGTCTCCGGGACTGACAATTTACCTTGGAACATTCGAGTGCATGCGTCCCATTATGATTACAACGTGTACAAGTATTGCCGCCATGCTTCCCCTGGCGTTGGATTTCTCCGGTCGAAATCCCCAGCAGGGTCTGGCCCTGGCGGTCACTGGGGGATTGGGTGCTGCCATACCCGCTGCATTGTTCTGCCTGCCTGCTCTCTTCTATTTCTATTTCACTCAGCAGGATCACAGGTTATGAGAATTAAATTGATCTGGATTACCATCATCGCTGCTGCTTCGGCCGGATTAGTTGATGTGGAATTCGGAAAAACTCAATCCGCCGCCCGGACATTCGTCATAGTCACCAGATATCATGGAATTAATGCATCCGAAATTGAACGGATTATAACCAATAAACTTGAGAATACGATTGCAGAGCTGCCCGGTATCAAAAGCATGCACAGTTCCAGTGAGTTCTCCCAGTCCCGTGTGAGTATCACTCTGGACAGCCATGCTTCTCCCGATGACTTTTACCTCCTCCTCCGGGATCGTGTAGACCGAGTCGGTGCTCAATGGCCTGATTCGGTTCAACGGCCTCAGATCCATTCATTCTCGGGAAGGGATCAACCAATCTTCATCGCTGCCTTCTCCACCTCTCAAGACAGGCTTCCCATGCTTGGAAACACGGTTGAAAAAGATATAAAACTTCGCATAGCCCGTGTGGATGGGGTTGGTGAGGTGAATACAGGCGGCGGCGGAATCCAGGAGATACATGTTGAACTCGAACCCGACAAATCTTCCCATGTAGGACTCACCCCCGGCAGTGTTGGAAAGGTATTGCAAGATCAGCACATCAGACTACCCATCGGTTTTTTGGAAGAAAACAACCGGGAGACAGAACTTTTGATCAATGGTCAATTCAAGGATCTGAAGGCGGTAGAGAATCTGCTGCTTCATACCGGGAAAACAGACCGGATACCCCTGAACAGCACAGCCGATGTGCATTATGACTTCAGAAAACCGGAGGACATAAGCCGTCTGGATGGCCGGGAAATGGTAACTCTGTATGTTCATGCAGCAGGTGATGCCAACATAGTTCAGGTTGCTGGAGATCTGAGAGATGAAATCGCTCGTCTCAAGGCTGAGGGCTATTCCATCAACACAGTTTTCGACCTTGGCTCCCGGATGGAGAAGTCTATTGGAAATGTCCTCATTTCAGTTTTTACAGGCATGGCCTCCATCGCTGTTTTTCTTTTTTTAGCCCTGCCATCTCCCGGAATCATACTGCACCTGACGCTTTCCCTGGCCCTGATTGATATTTTTACAATCAGCCTGCTGTCAGCACTCAGTATTCCAATTGATCAGGCCATACTGGCCGGAATGGCCGTAGGGACGGGTATGATGATTGACGGGGGCCTGGTGATAACCGAAGCTATTCAAAGACGCGGCTACAGCTTCAGAACAACAGCTCCACCCCTTATTGCTTCCACAACTACAACCCTCATCGTTTTCATACCCTTGATACGTTCGGCCAGTTCAAGCCCCGCCATCGTCTCACTCTCCCTCGCAATCATTTTTCTCCTGGTGTTTTCCCTTTTTTACTACCTCACTTTTTTACCCCGTTTCCTATCAGTTCCGGAGAAGAATTCAATAACTGAACATAGAATTATGAAGCCGCCCCGGAAACTCATCGTGTGGTGCACACACCATCCATGGGCTGTACTTGGCACATCATCTGCCATATTCACAGCATCTCTTGGGTGCAGCTTCATCCTTCCGAGGGATATAGATCAAAATCACGAGCCAGGGACCCTGTTCGCCCAACTTGAAATGGAAAGCGGAGCTGCCCTATCATCAGTGGATGAACGAAATTCTGCCGTGGTACAGGTATTAACCCGGCAGGGAACGGGTATACTCTCTGTGGAAAGTCGAGCCAGGGTGGGACAGGGTCAACTCACCATCCGCTATGATCCAGAAATTACCAGCCCCATGGACATCACTCTTAGACTGGAAGAGGCAGCGGCAGGAGTACCCGGTGTGTTTGCATATATTCCCGACGGAGCTGCCATGGAAGGGACACAGGTTAAGTTTTCCCTGTCTGGACCGGATAATGGATTTCTTCGAAAACTGGCCATGGAGATCGCCGACAACTCCCTGACTCTTCCCTGGGTCAGCAGCTGCGTTCTCCATTTCAAAGAAGATCCTCCATCCTATGTATTCGTTCCGGATACCGAAATACTCCAGCAGAGGCTGCTTAATACCCGCGACATTGCCAATTTCCTTCAATGGGGCATTCAGGGGCCAGTTGCTTTGAAATGGATCCAGAACGGGCAGGAGAGGGATCTTCGAGTATTTCTCAGCCGTCAGAACATCGAGAATCTCTCAAATCTTCATGATTTGACCCTGAACACCGGGAGTGGCGAGCGTGTCAAACTGGATCAACTTGGAAAATGGCAGTTATCAAAAGAGCCTTCCACGATTACCCATGTCAACAGACAGCGGGCGGTAGATTTCTCGCTGATCACGAATAAGTCCAACCTTACAGAGGTGCTGGCACTGGCGGAGGATTTCATCATGGAAACACCTCTTCCATCGGGTTATGGGCTTTTTCATGACAGAAGTCTTGAAGAAAAACTCGGCGAGTACAGGTCTCTGGGGTTCAGTTTGATTCTCTCTCTCATGCTTATTTTTGCGGTTCTGAGCATACAAAGTGAATCCCTGCGGGATCCATTGATTGAGCTTTCCATCCTTCCCATCAGTCTGTCCCTTCCCATCATTATCTACACTCTGACCGGGCAGACCCTGAGAAGTTCCACATTGATTGGGCTCATTCTCCTGAGCGGCATGTCGGTGAACAACAGCATTCTCATTCTATCCTGTTTCAGAACATCCCCTGATTCTGGTATCAATGCCATTGTTAGAGCTGTCTGCCAGCGCTACAGGAGCCTGATTCTCACGACCGGAACCACTCTTCTGGGAACTTTACCCCTCCTGCTGTTCCCCGGAGACGGAAACTATTTCACAAAGGATATGGCCCTGATACTCGCTTTGGGTCTGGTCGGCTCATTCTCAGCTTCCCTGACCTGCTATCCAGCTCTCCTGACTCTTTTTGAATCAAAATGCAAGTTCATTCCCCAGGATGGGTTGCTTATCCGTACCAAGTAATGAGTTTTCCATCCAGATAACCATTGAATAAAGTCGTTTATAAAAAGCTGAGAATGGATCCATGAGTTTGAAAACAAAATTCTTATTGGCCAGTTTCACTCCACAGTATCCATACACTAAATAACCTT
The DNA here is from genome assembly GCA_965224705.1 of Spirochaetaceae bacterium. Taxonomy (GTDB): domain Bacteria; phylum Spirochaetota; class Spirochaetia; order DSM-2461; family DSM-2461; genus UBA2779. Next base: position 460,838 of record OZ245056.1, read on the forward strand.
GATCCGTGGGCAGCAGAACAATGTGGATGGAGAGATTGTTCCTGTCAACGATTTTAATAAATGCGCGCAGAGTTGTGACATTTCTAACCGAGAAACCAAGATTCTCACCATCGTAAACATACTGAGCCTCATAGTAGCCGGATCCCAGAACCACTTCTTTCATGTAAATAAGGATACTGTCGAAAAGTGGAATTTTGTCCACAATGGGATCATCCTGTGGTTTCCTATTCTGAAGACTCTCTACCCGGTACACATCTTCAAACAAAGGAACGATGGCTTTTTTTCTGGCCGAAGGATAAACCACTTCGGAAATCCTGCTCACCCGCCTGGTGATGTTGTAGAGATTGAGATCTATGTCTCTAACTCCCTGAGGATAGGGTATGAGGTAGAGTCCCTCCACCATCACATCCGGCTGCAGTTTCCGGTTCGACTGCCTGATAACATCGATGGAATGGTGATCTGGGGCCAGTTTTAATCCAATACCGGATCGATCATAACGAAATGCAATGGAATCGGATTCCAGAGCAGAACGGGCCGTCCCGGGCAGATTGGCCAGCAGGGAATCTCTGTCCAGCTGCTTTGCCGTTAGAGGGAAGATCAACCAGAGAGAAAGAAGAACGAAACTGATACGAAACCCAGATACTACACCGTTCATTATATGTTTCTATCCCGACTCATGACATCAATGCAAGCACCTGTTGCACTGAAAGATACAATAAGTTACTCTCACTTATGCAGATAACAGATACCTGTTGCTTACAAAACTGTCTTGAACCAGCCTGGACGGACAGTGATTTCTGCCATGCTCATCATCCGGAAAAAGAAGAATACATCAATACTGTCCGAAAAACCATTCTCAAGAGGAAAACCCTGTCCGGCTGTAATTTCAAGAATATGGATCTGTCCGGTCTGGATCTTACAAACAAAGATTTCTGGCATTGCAGTTTCAGTCAATGCCGCTTCGACAGGTCGGATTTCAGTGAATCTCAATTCTACATGTGCATGCTGGATGAAATTCAGGCCATGAACTGTCAGTTCACTTCCATCAAGATGCTGAGCACAGTAGCCGCAGGGAGCAATTTCTCCTACAGTGATTTCACCGGTTCTGATCTGATCAATATCAATTTCAATGGAATACTGGGCGATTCATCCATCTTCAATGAATCCGATTTGTACTGCAGCCGTTTCATTGGAGCCAGTTTGAAGAATACTCAGTTCTGCGGCTGCAATCTGGTCAGGGTGGATTTCATTGATTCCAATCTGGAAAACGCTGTTCTCACCGATTCAAATCCAGAAGATGCCTTCATCATGCCGGGGGATGTAGATTGAAACTTGTCAGTTATTTTCATGAGGCAGGAATCAGCAATACCTATATCATCGGGCCTGTTGATGGGGGTTCGGCCATATTAATCGATCCAGGACGATTCAGCGAGCCATTATTCGAACTCATTGAGGAAAATCATTTCGATATTAAAGGGGTACTGATAACCCATACACATAGCAGCCATGCCGGCGGACTGCGAACGCTGCTCAAAATTTACAGGGCTGTCATTGTTGCCGGCAGCACCTCTGTGACCGGTTTTCAATCTCTGCCGGCTGATTACGGCTCAAGGAAAACAATCGACTGTTTTGAATATGAAGTTCTCCCTGCCAGGGGCTATTCAGAGGATAGCCGGATATACAGGATCAATTCCTACATATTCACGGGAGATATGATATTTGCCGGCAGGATTGGCTGCGTTAAAAATACCAGCGAACTGATAAACCTCCGCCAGTCATTGAAGGAGAATCTGCTCACTCTGAATGATGATTTCCTGCTGCTTCCCGGTCATGGACCGCCATCAACTATCAGAGCTGAACGGAAGTATAATCCTGATTTTGGCAGGGATTGATTGCCGGAAGAATGGCAGTCCGGGCCTGTCAATCTCCCGTTTGTACTGTCACTCCCGAGAGTTATCATGATCTATTGATTCGCCGGATTCTCCACCCTTTTCATTGGAGCCTCTTCCTCCACTTCAGCGATCAGGGAAGTCATGACTTCTTCATCAATTTCAAGTTCTTCTGAATGGGACTTGAGCACACCCTCTGCGGCATCCACCGAATTGTAAATCGGCATTCGAGCAAGCTTCCATGTAATTCCATCCGAGGCATTATACTCATCAATAATCTCTCCATCCCATTCAGCAACATCCTCTATGTATCCCCGAAGAGAAGCAGAAATCCTGTCTTTCACCTCAGATTCAGCGATGGATGGCTCAATCACGACACTGTTTAAGCGAGAGTGTAACTGCCATACGGCATCAGAGACAGCTTTCTGATCCGCTGCATCTGAATCCGTATCACTGCCAATCCCGAAAATCATTCCCTCCTCCAGAGGAGGATTACGAACCCATTCCGGTAAATCAGGTTCCGGTTCAACAACTTCCTCCTGGACTGGAGGATCAGGAACAACCTCCTCCTGGACTGGAGGATCAGGAACAGCCTCCTCCTGGACTGGAGGATCAGGAACAGTCTCCAGTTCGGGAGCTGCTTCTGTTGAAGCACAAGCTGTCAAAAGAACGGTTACAACAATTATGCATATAGATTTATTCTTCATAGTTCCAACACCACCTGAATTTCTACCCGCCGGTTGAGACTGCGCCCTTCCAGAGTTCTGGTATCACCCAGTAAGACACTGCCTCCCAGTCCATGAACCCTGTCAATCTCTAAACCAACTCTGCGGAGAATGTCTGCCATCGTTTTGGCACGGGAGAAGGAAATGCGGTAAAGGATATCATCCTCCCCTTTTATTCCCGTAGGATTAGCATGGCCCGAAACAACCACAGATTCATAATCAAAATCACTGATTTCATCCACCAGGATGACACCCAATGCATTCAGGCTCTGCTCCTGACTCTCTGTCAGATTTGTTCTATTGGCCGCAAAATTGAGAATCTGAATCGTCAGTACATTTCTCTTCAGAGAAACGGATAGGTCGCTTCCATAGTTTCCTGCAACAGCATCATACAACACTCTTTCCAATCGTGCCGCCCGAATCATGGCACCCTCATCAAAATGATTGATTACCGTTTTCGGATCAACGGAGTGATTCTCCCGGAATCGTTTTACGGCTGTTTGAGCAATGATCAGAGCAGAACTTTCAGGATATCGAACAAGAGCATAGTTCAAACCATCGGTTTCATAGCGGTCTTCCACTTCTGCAGTTCTGAGTTTCACATCGTCAAAGAAGGATGCAATCATACCATCAACAACTTTTATTCCCGCATAGCCAATATTTTCCGACCTGATCAATCCGATCACCTGAGAACTCAACTGCAAACGTATTTCTTCCCTGCCTGAGATTTCAGCATCCTCCTGTGTAATCCCTTTACCCCGTCCATAAAAAAAACTATTGGAACGAAGCCTTCTGGATAACCATTCAGGATCTTGAGCACTCAATGAGCTCAGGCTGAAGAGTACAACTATTCCTACTGTAATTCTCTTATTCATATTTCTCCTGTTTCCTGGGAGTCTAACATGGTATTTCAGAACTTGTGAACAGTATTGTCAGCTAATTCGAATGAAATAATGAATTTCAATTCGGTCCGGGACGATGATTCCATATTGTTAATATGAACCTGGAGATTCCTGGAGTCAGAACTCCCTGTACAGGTAAAATTCAACAGACTGTTTTCTGCATGGAACATAACAGAATTGCCACCATCGGAAAACTTCATCCATCTTACCCCAATTTGCCTGCGGCTTTCATCAGGGCTGAAATCACCTGTATTCATCGAATACACTTCTACAAGGGCACTTTTCTGTTCAGTGGAGCTGATAGTAGATGGACCACTGCCATACCACGACAGATACTGGTACCGCTGACGGAGACCGAAACTCACACCGGAACTTTTATTTGAAAAGAGTACTCGGCCATCTGCCAGATATCTCATATTCTGCTGCAAAACCCTGGAAGGACCCTTGATTTTACATTGCAACTCCAGATCATCGCCATAATTCTTAACTTTGTACCTGGTCAGTTTCAAATCCTGCCTCATATCTTCACCAGGAACAATGCCCATAGTCAGCATGTTTTCAACCCCAAAGTCCACCGTTTCCAGCACTCCGTTGACAAGGTTGATGCGCATACCAACTTTTTTCCGAACAAGTAATAAGCTGTTGCCAGAAATCCTGTGCTGCCAGGGACAGATCTGAGGTTCATCCACTATGTCTTCGGTAGAACTCAGGGGATCAGGAATGATTGTATCTGAATTACTTATTCTGGGGTAGGCTAAACGTATCAGTGAAGTTTCCGGAACAGGCATCTGCATTCTGGCGATTTCATAACCAGAATTACCCCATACATTTTCTTCCTTCAAACAAAGAAACAGAGTAATGAAGCCCTCCCCCTTCCCTGGGAAAGCACCAATTTCCCTGAAAAGAGCAATTTTCTGCTCATTGCCCGGGGCAATTGTCGGTTGACGCACCTGTCCACTGGCGACGATGTTTCCAACACGCTGTAAATTCCAATTAATCTCATAACCTGACAGGTCAATAAAATAATGTCGATTCTTCAGCAGAATTGAGCCATTTTCAAGATCTAAGGGCTGAGCGGAAATTGGTGAAAATACAGCTTTCAATTCATCTGTTTCAGATGTTCTCCTCAGTGGGTCAGCAAAATTTCTGAACAGAATACCAGCGATATTGAGCCGCTCATTCACCTGTTCCATCAGATTGCCAACTCCTTTCCTCAAAGTTTCGGCTTCAATCCACAGGAGTACCGGTGCGGCATTGATTTTCTGCGGCGGATGATCTGAATAAAAAACAATGTCTGATACCAGACCTTCATCATCACCCTGAAAATGAATGAACCGGCTGACATCATATTCATTGACCGCCTTTTTCATCTCCAGATAAGAATTTTCATCTCTTTTTTCGCTCTGAATTGACCATACAATGACTGATGGATGATTTCTAAAACTGCAAATCATTGATTCAAGCCGTTCATATTCGACCTCAACGAAAAGATACATCCCGACCCTGTCCGCCGCTTCAAGGATGTCATCGGTAAGGGAATCATCCGTACAATAAATGGTGTCGACATTGAGTTGTTTGAGAGAACACAACGATTGACTGTCCGTGAAATCGAAATTGACCTGATTAACCCCTTTAAGCTTGACAGGTTGACCATTTAATGTGAGCTTTCCTCCCCGCTCCCCAAAGAGAATATCAAATTGACGGAAACCCCAGGCCATTGATTTCACATCAACAACATTTCCATCCATGTCGACTGCTTCAATCCTCAAGCTGTAGAGGAATGGTGACTCGGCACTCCATAGATGTGGTTCAACAATTGTAACCTCGCTGTATGATACGGGGTTTGATCTGCCATCAAATGTAATACTCTCGGGAGAGCTTGATGCAATAATATCAGGCTTTCCGGGCTCGGAGAGATACCATCTCACTGTGAGGGAAGTATTCTCATCCATGTTTGATCCATCAAGCCTTATATCAACTGAGAGCAGGGCATCCTGATACGCTCCATCCAGTTGACATGCTGCCGCAACATCTGAAATACAACCAGCAGAAGATTTCTGATCCTCACCGATGATGCTTATATTTTTGTTTTCTTCAACCATACTCTACTTTAGCATGAGCGGACTTGTAGAGGAAACAAGGAAATTCTAAACTGACAGCAATGGAGGTCATTATGAAGCTGCAGTGGAAAAATCTCGATGAAGCAGAACACTACATCGAACTGATGGGAAAAAAACGGTTACCAAACCTTTCAAAAGTCCTGAATGAAGATCGTGTCAGATCCTGGGCAATAACGGCGGGTGGAGGATTGGAATACTTTTATGGGGCCTCCCTGATGACAGAAGAGAGCATCGGAAGTCTTCAGGCATTGGCCGATGAGCAGCAACTCATTGAAAAGTATTCGATCCTTCTATCGGGAGAAAGAATCAATACCGGTGAGAATCGTCGTGTTCTGCACCATCTCACAAGGGGAGAACTCAGGGGCAGCATTGTCGATAACGGTCAGAACATCGGTCAGTTTTACCAGGAGCAGAATCTCCGCATAAAGAAATTCTGTGAAAAAGTTTTCTCCGGGAAAATCACCGGCTCAACCGGTAAAAAATTTGATACGGCTGTCCAGATTGGCATTGGCGGATCAGATCTTGGTCCCCGTGCACTTCACATTGCCCTCAGCGGGATTTGTTCGTCACGGCTTGAGGCCCGGTTTGTTTCCAATGTGGATCCCGATGATGCAGCTCGAATAATCGCCCTGATTAACCCGGAAACAACTCTGTTCATCCTTGTTTCGAAAAGCGGCCTCACCCAGGAAACTCTGGCCAACAGAGATATCCTGCTCAAACGGATGCAGGAACAGGGAATACCCGGTTTCGATGCTTCCCGGCATTTAGTTGCTGTTACCAGCCGTACAAGTCCATTGGCCGAATCGGATTCAGTCCTTGATTCTTTTTACATCGATGATAATATCGGCGGACGGTATTCCTCCACCAGTGCAGTGGGAGGAGTCATTCTATCTTTGAGTTTCGGATCCGATGTGTTTGAACAGATACTTGCCGGTGCTCACGATGCCGATAAGGCAGCCGAAAAGAAGGATATTCGAAAAAATGCGGCCCTCATGGATGCCATGATCGGGATATACTATCGCAATGTATTAAATCTTCCTACAGTTGCTGTACTGCCGTACAGTCAGGCCCTTTCACGATTCCCGGCCCACCTCCAGCAGCTGGATATGGAATCCAACGGCAAGAGTGTCAACCGATACGGTCAGGCAATCTCCTACCCGACTGGACCAATCGTATTCGGAGAACCGGGAACGAATGGCCAGCACTCATTCTACCAGCTTCTTCATCAGGGCACTGATATTGTGCCGCTGCAATTCATTGGATTCCGGGAGTCTCAATGCGGCGGGGATGTCGTCATGGATGGTTCTACAAGTCAATCCAAGTTGAACGCCAATCTTGCGGCCCAGATAATTGCTTTTGCAAAAGGCAGAAAACATAAGAACGCCAACAAGAGTTTCGATGGTATGAGGCCGAGCAGTTTACTGGTTGCGGACAAACTGACCCCGAAAACCCTGGGGGCACTTCTTGCCCACTATGAAAACAAAGTCATGTTTCAGGGATTCTGCTGGAACATCAATTCCTTCGACCAGGAAGGTGTTCAGCTTGGTAAGATTCTAGCCAGTTCAGTACTGGATTCTTCGACAGAGGATGAAGCCCTGAAAACCTATGCCCGTATACTGGGACTTCAGTCACTGTTCATATCAATGGGTTGACGGGTAGATTCAAGTACATCCCGCCACAATGAACCTTCACTGTCCACCTTCTTGCGTTTGAAGGTTGCCATGAGAATGGGAACATGAACCAGGGCATTATTCCACTGACCAATGATGCAGCCTGTTCGACCGCTCATGGCGGCATGCACTGCATTGGCACCCAACCGGGCACAGTAGTGGGAATCAACGGGATTAGCCGGTGTCGCACGAATGATGTAACTTGGGTCAATATATTTGATGTTGGCCTCTCCATTACGCCTGACAAGGAATCGGCTGATTTCATTCTTGAGAAGGACTCCGATGTCACCATAGGTTTTATTGCCCGATGCATCTTTTCCCGACTTCCCATCAGTCAGTAAATTCTGACCTGCACCCTCGGCAACAAGAATGACGGCATGCTGTCTCCTGTCCAGGCGGTGTCCAAGATTCTCCAACAATCCATTTTTTCCCTTAAGAGAAAAAGGAACCTCCGGTATCAGACAGAAATTGACATCGCTGGTGGACAAAGTTGTATGAGCAGCAATGAAACCTGAATCCCTGCCCATAACCTTGACCAGTCCCACACCGGCAACAGAGCTTTTTGCCTCAACATGGGCAGCACTGACCGCCTCAACAGCCTTGGAAACCGCTGTATCAAATCCAAAGGATTTATGCACGAACATGATATCGTTATCTATAGTTTTTGGAATTCCTATACAGGATATTTTCAATCCCCTCTTTGTGATCTCCTCTACAATTTCCAGATTCCCCCGCTGAGTTCCATCTCCGCCGATAGTGAACAGAATATTGATGTTCAATCGTTCCAGGGCATCCACGATGGGTTCTACTTCTCCATACCCACGGGAAGAACCCAATACGGATCCTCCCAGATTGTGAATATCATCAACATTGTCCTGGTTCAGCATCATGGGTTCGAAATTGAATTCAGATCGGAATCCTCTGTAGCCATATCTGATGCCATGGATCCGTTTAACACTGTAGAAATGCCACAGAGTACGGGTTATCGCTCGAATAACATCATTCAAGCCGGGGCATAAACCGCCGCAGGTTACAATGGCTGTATTCACATGACTCGGGGTAAAATAGATCATCTCCCGGGGGCCGGCTTCTTCCAGCATCCAGGCAGGATTGTACTCAGACCCTATATTGGAAGCCTCCATTGTATTGGTACGCATGATGTATTGATCGTCACGGGTGTAGTTGGCAATGGAATCACCCTGTGTCGTTGAGTACTGTTTGGGCGAATGAATCTTACAGGGACCGAGTTTCTGTATCCGAAAATCATAGTCCATCTTCTTCAACATAACCCTTGATTATACATAGTTCTGAATTTAATACAATGTAAGATGACCTCATTACCTGGATAATCGCATGGAAAAGATTGAAGATTCAGAAATACGGTCTCCTCCAGCCATATCCATTCGACAAACCGGTGCCCGCAATAAGTCCTGTTTCATTGAAATCCAGAACAATGCTTCACTGCGCACCATTATGTTGCTTATACAGTCTCTGCTATCTTTTGAAACTTCTCGGTAACCAGATCAAAGCCTGTTTGAAAAATCCGTTGATTAATTGGATTAAATCTCTTGTTTCTTTCTGATACAACTTCATCCAGGGCGGCAAAGAGAGCATCCCTGGTTATCAGAAGTGGTTTAAGGGCCATCAATGCTCCAAGAGCAACCATATTGGCCCCTTTTTCCGTTCCTTCCTTGAGAGAAAGATCCGTTGCCGGAATGTCTATGAGTCTCAGATCATCTCTGGTTGGTGGACTCTTCACCAGGGAAGAATTCCATATGAGGATGCCGCCAGCTCTAATCTTTGGTTCAAATTTCACCAATGATGGCCCATTAAGGGCAATAACAACACTGGGCTGCTCCACAATCGGTGAAGCAATGCTCTCAGCACTCAATATGACAGAACAATTGGCCGTCCCTCCACGCATTTCCACGCCATATGAAGGGATGTGGGAAACCTGCCTTCCCTGACGCATGGCCGCAACACATAGAAGCTTGCCAGCCAGTATCACACCCTGACCGCCAAATCCTGCTATGATGATTTCTTCTGTTGGGTAAAGCTCACTCATGAAGCCTTTGCCTTAAGGGCGGCTGCTTCAGCGGGCCTGTCTCGGAAAACTTTGAGAGGGTAATAGGGAACCATTGCATTTTTAACCCAATCAGCTCCGTCAGAAGGTTTAACACCCCAGTTGGTAGGACACATGGATAGGATTTCAACAAATGAATAACCCTGGCCCTCTTTTTGATAGCGGAGAGCCTTGACTATTGCCTTTGCAGCCTTCCTGACAGCGGCCGGATTATGTATGGAAACTCTTTCAATGTAATTTGGAGCTCCCAATGTATTCATGATTTCGCAGGCTCTGACAGGGAATCCCATGCTATCGGGATTTCGCCCCATTGGAGATGTCAGGGTTTTCTGACCTTCCAGTGTCGTTGGCGCCATCTGTCCGCCCGTCATTCCATAGATGGCGTTGTTGACAAAAATAACTGTAATATTTTCTCCGCGGTTGGCTGTATGGATTGTTTCACCCGTCCCAATTGCCAGAAGATCGCCATCTCCCTGATAGGAAACAACGATTCGATCCGGCAGGGCACGCTTCACACCTGTCGCTACGGCAGGAGTCCGACCGTGGGGAGCTTCAAGCCCATCAACATCAATGTAATTGTAAAGAAGGACTGAACAGCCAACCGGGGCAATGACAATGGCCTCTTCTCTGACATTTAATTCTTCCAATGCCCCAGCCAGCAGTTTATGTATTATTCCATGTCCGCAACCTGCGCAGTAATGCGTACGGACATCCATGAGGGCGTCAGGACGCTTGTATATGGGTAAACTTTTCCTGCTCATATTTTTCTATCCTTATCATTATATCCTGCACCGGCAGTATCACACCGCCAGCTCGTCCATAAAAATCAACTTCTACTTCACCGCTAATCGCTAACTGAACATCCTCGACCATCTGTCCATGACTCATTTCCACGGCAAGAACCCGCCTGCAATGCTGAGCAACTTCAAAAAGTTCCCTGTCGGGGAATGGCCAGAGGCTGGTTGGTCTGAACAAACCAGCTTTTATTCCTCTCTCCCGGAGTTTATCGACGGCTTTTTCAGCCACACGTGCCGCTGTTCCATAGGCAACGATAAGCCAGTCGGCATCATCGACATGGTGAGTGTCAAAATGACGAACATTTTCTGTGATTCGTGTGTACTTCTTCTGGAGGTTAAGATTGTGCTGTTCCAATGCGCCATCAGGCTTCAAGAGAAGAGAAGCTACAATATTCTTACGGCGTCCTTTAGCTCCATTGACTATCCACGGCTTCTCAAACTTCTTACCCGAGGGCTGCGGCAGTATCACGGGTTCGGACATCTGCCCAAGGTAGCCATCCGCAAGAATAATAACCGGAATCCGGTACTCATCGGCCAGATCAAAGGCGTGAACAGTGAAATCCGCAAGTTCCTGGGCATTGCCTGGTGCCAGAACAATGGTTCTATAGTCTCCATGTCCTCCTCCGCGAGTAGCCTGAAAATAATCACTCTGTGCACCGGAAATTCCCCCCAGTCCGGGTCCACCCCTCATGATGTTGGCAATAACACAGGGGATTTCCGCACCAGCCATGTAGGAAATAGCTTCCTGCTTGAGGGATATCCCCGGTGAGGATGATGAGGTCATGGAACGGCCACCGGCAGCAGCCGACCCCAGAACCATTGATGCGGCGGCCAATTCGCTTTCAGCCTGTATGAATGTGCCGTTAACTCGGGGCATGTGTTCGGCCATGTAGGCAACAACTTCATTCTGCGGAGTTATCGGATAGGCATAATAGTGTCGGCAGCCAGCAATTATAGCCGCCTCTGCCATGGCTTCATTACCCTTCATCAAAACATGTTCCGCCATTAAACTGCCTCCTTGATTTCAAATACATCGATAGCTGCATCCGGACACATGAGGGCACAGGCACCACAGGCAATGCATTGGGATTTATCGACACAGGTAGTATAATAGGCCCCAAAGCTATTGATATCTGTTCCCATTTCCAAAATCTTCCTGGGACAATTCTCAATACAAAGACCGCATCCCTTACATCTTTCTTTATCTATTACAGGAAAACCCTGTTTCATATGTTCCCCCTTCATCATCAGATTGATTTAAGACTAGTCGGGCAGAATGAACTTGGCAAGGTCGTTTTTCTATCGAAAAATGAATAAAATTTAAGTTTTCCACACTATCAGCCTGTATATTCAGCCTGGCAGATACATACTAGTGCATGAGAACTATATACCCCTGGTCAATAATGGAGAGGGAAAACAACGGAGCAGGGGAATTTTCCTCATTCTTCGTTAATTGGTAACATTATACTGCATATATCTCAGGGAGGTGATGAAGTAACGTTCCTGAAGTCTGTCGGATTTTGAGGTGTACTCCCCGTTGCGTCAATATAGAATTTACTCCTGGCAGAGGCCATCATCATTGAATTCTCTGCTTCCTTTTGGGTGAGGTGCCATTGGCGAACAATGCAACCCGCTACTGACGGTGTGTGCGGTGATTGGGGATGGCCACAAGAGGGCCTGGAGTGGAACGGCAAGTTTGAAGGTGTTTCAACCGTCACATAGTGCCATGGGGTGGTTCCATAATACGAAGAGGATAACCTCTGAATGAGGACTGGCGCCGCGGCTACAGACAATGTACACGATGATGAAAACAATGGAGAATAACGAAGAATCAGGAGTTATAGATGACAAGCAATCAACAACGTGAGGCACTGCAGCAGCAGATCTGGAAAATTGCCAATGATGTACGGGGTGCGGTAGATGGCTGGGATTTTAAGCAATATGTACTCGGTACCCTGTTCTATCGTTTTATCAGTGAGAATTTTTCCGGCTACTTTGAAGCCAATGATGAGAGCATTCACTATGCGGAACTGGACGATGGGGTGATCACTCCGGAAATCAAAGATGATGCCGTTAAAACCAAAGGCTACTTCATCTATCCCAGTGAACTGTTTGCTAATATTGCCAAAGGCGCGAATACCAACGACAGCCTGAATACCGACCTTGCCGCCATCTTTACCGCCATCGAAAGCTCTGCCAGCGGTTACCCGTCGGAAGCGGATATAAAGGGACTGTTTGCCGATTTTGATACCACCAGCAACCGCCTCGGCAATACCGTTATCGACAAGAACATCCGTCTGGCCGCCGTGCTCAAAGGGGTGGCCGGGCTTGATTTCGGTGATTTTCACGGCAGCCAGATCGACCTCTTCGGTGATGCCTACGAGTTCCTCATTTCAAACTACGCCGCCAATGCCGGTAAATCCGGCGGTGAATTCTTCACTCCCCAGCATGTTTCCAAACTGATCGCCCAACTGGCGATGCACAAGCAAACCAGCGTCAACAAAATATACGACCCCGCATGCGGCTCTGGCTCCCTGCTGCTGCAATCCAAGAAACACTTCGACGCCCATGTAATAGAAGACGGCTTCTTTGGTCAGGAGATCAACCACACAACTTACAACCTGGCGCGGATGAACATGTTTTTACACAACATCAACTACGACAAGTTCAATATCCAACTGGGCGACACTCTGATCAAACCCCATTTCGGAAACGATAAACCTTTTGATGCCATCGTTTCCAATCCGCCTTACTCGGTAAAGTGGATCGGCAGCGACGATCCAACCCTGATTAACGATGAACGCTTTGCCCCGGCCTCTGTGCTTGCTCCCAAATCCAAGGCCGACTTTGCCTTTGTACTGCATGCGCTGAACTACCTTTCCAGCAAAGGCCGCGCGGCGATTGTTTGCTTCCCCGGTATCTTTTACCGCGGCGGTGCCGAAAAAAGAATCCGCCAGTATCTGGTGGATAAAAACTATGTGGAGACCGTGATCTCTCTGGCACCCAATCTGTTTTACGGAACCAGCATCGCCGTCAACATTCTGGTGCTTTCCAGGCATAAATCCGACACCACAACCCAGTTTATCGATGCCAGCGAGCTGTTCAGGAAAGAAACCAATAACAATGTGCTGACTATTGAGCATATTGAGCAGATCATGAAGGCGTTTGATAGCAAAGAGAAGGTGGATCACTTTGCTGAATCCGTAGACAACGAGAAGATCGCTGCCAACGACTATAACCTCTCCGTCTCCAGTTATGTGGAAGCTAAAGACACTCGGGAAGTGATTGATATTGCCCAGCTCAATGCCGAGCTGAAAACCACCGTGGAAAAGATTGACCGGTTGCGCAGTGATATTGATGCCATTGTTGCGGAGATTGAAGCATGAGTGATATGATTATTTACACGACCGATGATGGTGCGACCAAGATTGATCTGCGTCTGGAGGGTGGCACGGTCTGGTTGTCGCAGCTGCAAATTGCCGAACTGTTTCAAACCACCAAGCAAAACATCAGCAAGCATATTCAGGCTATTTATGATGACCATGAACTCGACGAGCAGACAACTGTCAACCAACAGTTGACAGTTCAAAAAGAAGGCAATCGCGAAGTTTCCCGTACCATCAGCGAAGTGATTTATTTGCGAGTGGACAGCGACAAACCCTTTGCCGGACTCAGCAACTTTGAAGGCAGCCAGCCCACTCAGGCCGAAGCCATGATTGCCAAAAACTACCTCAGCGAACAGGAGCTGCGGGTGCTCAATAATCTCGTGTCGGCCTATTTTGATCTCGCCGAACTCAACGCCATTGAACAGCGCGGGATGTGTATGGCCGATTATGTACGGGAACTGGACACCATTCTTAGCTCAACTAATAGAAATCTGCTGGATAACGCAGGCTCCATCTCAAGCAATAAGGCCAAAGAAAAGGCCAAGCTCGAATATAGAAAATACAAAGCTAAAACACTTGATAAAGTTGAAAAAGACTACCTGAAAACCATTACAGCATTAGAGAAACAGGCCAGGAAAAAGATCCGCAAAAAAGGCGGTGAGGTGTGAGTAAGGAACCACAGATGGACACGGATACACACAGATTGCATCCTTTTATGGAAAAGCTGCTGGATGGGGCTGGGGTGGAGTGGAAGGCGTTAAGAGATGTCTTGCTGAAAGTGGAGAATGTAAACTGGTTAAAGGCCAACAGGACATTTAAGTATATTGATTTGTCATCGGTTGACAGAGCATTACATATAGTTACTGAAACAATAGATGTTGATTCAGCTAACCATCCTAGCCGAGCTCAACAAATTGTGAAAAAGCGAGATGTTATTTTTGGAACGACGAGGCCGATGTTAAATCGTTTCGCCGTGATTAATGACGAATTAGATGGCGAAATCGCAAGCACAGGGTTTGCAGTTCTGAGACCAAATAAAAGCATAATCCTCTCCAAGTTTTTATATTTCTCTCTTACTGCTCGCGATTTCATGAACTATGTTGATCAAAATCAGAAAGGTGCTGGATATCCGGCTATTTCAGATTCAGTAGTCAAAAAGTATCTAATTCCCATCCCCTGCCCGGAGAACCCGGAAAAATCGCTGAAAATTCAGGCGGAAATCGTCCGTATTCTGGACGCGTTCACCGAGCTTAACACCGAGCTTACCACCCGCAGAAAGCAGTATGAGTACTATCGTGATCTGTTGTTGAGTTTCCCCAAGCCGGAGGAAGCATCATGAGTTTCTCACGCGAAGGCGCGAAGCCGCGAAGAGATATCAAGGAAATTGCCTGCATCGTGGTGGATACCGCCTTCCAGCTGCACAAGGATTTAGGTACTGGACTGCTGGAATCTGTATATGAGGGTGCCTCGCTGATCAAAGACGGGCTGAAGCGCGTGGTCAACCATCACACCAACTTCGCGTCTTCGCGCCTTCGCGTGCACCAAAAAGGCGGGGCACAATGAATCAGACGCTAACAGACATCGGCTATTGGCAGGAGGAAGCATCATGAGTTTCTCACGTGAAGGCGCGAAGCCGCAAAGAAATATTGAGGAAATTGTCCGTATTGTGGTGGATACGTTGACTTAACTTGTGTGACAACTACTTTGGCACAGCGCGAGATATTCATAACCCTGACAGATTCCGAAGATTCTCTGTTTCAGAAGAGCACCCAGGTTATGTGTATTTTTTTCCTGATTTTTTTATCAGTGAAGAAATCTGACCGCTTTTCGATAATCCTGTACTTCTGCTCAACCTGCTGGAACAGAAGAAATCCGGCATCGGAGCTGTTGCCCTTGCCGTCATTCTTTGCAATGGTTTTGCGGGATTTTCCGATTTTCAGCCCTTGCAATTCGAACTGATAGGCTTTACACTCTGTAGTAGCAAAGCGGGCTTCTTTCTGTTTGGTATTTCTTTTCATGTAAATATTTTGACAGGGAAGCCTGCTTTGCATCAGGGTATTGATGAGAAATAGGGGTTAAGGGGTGATGATAAGAAGATGGTTCAGGCGTTTATTGACTCCAAAGAACTGCCGGATCTGGTGGATAACAGTTTTACTCAGACACTGAAAACGATTCTCGCAGGGTTATAAAAAAGGCTGATCTGTTGACAAAGCTTTCCGCTCTAGGACCAGCAGCACCGGATGACTTTAAGAGAGTTCTTGGTGCCTATGTTGATGAACTGGCAAAGGGGAAAGACCCAGCCAAAGTCAGACTGGTAATGGAAGGATAGCAGACATGAAAAGATATACAGATGAAGAACTGTTACTTTTGCTCAATGACACTGAGTCAGATCGTGTTGAACGTAAACAGTCGTTCAAGGGCGACACGCCTAAAAAGGCCAGACAAGCTGTTTGCGCATTTGCCAATGATCTTCCCAACCATAATGAACCAGGCATTTTATTTATTGGAGCAGTCGATGACGGGACTCCATCGCAGGAACAGATTACAGACCAAATGCTGCTATCTCTGTCAGATATTAAAACAGACGGGAATATTTTACCGTTACCTGCAATGTCAGTAGAAAAACGAAATCTGAAAGGGGCAGAGATGGCTGTTGTGACCGTCATGCCGTCTGACATGCCTCCAGTAAAATATGGTGGTCGAATATGGATTCGGACTGGCCCTCGCCGGGCAGTCGCAAATGAGCAGGAAGAACGAATTCTTAACGAAAAACGCAGGCACAAAAATCTGCCATTTGATATCTATCCATTCCCTTCAGCCAAACTCAGGGATCTATCTCAAACGATCTTCGAAAATGAATATTTGCCTACGGCTTTTGCGAGCGATGTGTTGGAAGCCAATGAACGCTCCTATGAGGAACGTTTAGCATCCTGCAAAATGATTACGCCTCCGGAAGATACTACACCTACGGTATTGGGTTTACTTGCCATAGGCAAAAGTCCTCAGGACTTTCTACCCGGCGCTTTTAGTCAGTTTTTACGCATTGACGGAACTGAACTCGCCGACCCGGTGATTGATGAAGAAGAGATCCGAGGTACTGTAGTCGACATCCTTCGGCGCACAGAAGAGAAATTAAAAGCACATAACCGAACCGGTGTGGATATCACATCGGCCGCAACGCATCAGAAAGTTCAGCCCTATCCTATAGCCGCCATACGACAGATTCTATACAATGCCGTACTGCATCGCTGTTATGAAGGCACCAATGCGCCCATTCGAGTCTATTGGTTTAACGACCGGATAGAGATTAGCAGCCCGGGTGGTCCTTATGGCAATGTTACCCCAGAAAACTTTGGCGAACCTGGTATTACAGATTATCGAAACCCGAATATAGCCGATGTTCTCAAAACGTTTGGTTACATTCAGGCCTTTGGACGGGGTATTGCAACTGCACGCCGTGAAATGAATAAGAATGGAAATCCGAAGCTGGAGTTTACCGTCAATTCAAGCACTGTTCTTTGCACCCTTAGGGGGAAACAATGAAAACGCCCGTCTTAACTTTCTTCAACAATAAAGGAGGGGTTGGAAAAACATCCCTCATTTATCATCTTGCGTGGATGTATTCGACCATCGGGAAAAAAGTTATAGTTGCCGATCTTGATCCTCAGGCAAATCTCACTGCGGCCTTCTTAAGCGAAGAAAGAATTGAGCAGCTTTGGGACGAGCAGGAGTTTGGCTCCACCATCTACCATTGCGTAAGACCTCTTACGGGTGTTGGTGATATTGTTGAACCTGTATTGCAAAAAATAAATACCAACCTGTTTTTTGTCCCCGGCGATGTAAAACTGTCCGGATTCGAAGATGTCCTTTCCAGCGAGTGGCCTAATAGCATGAGCGATAACAATCTTTATCGTCCCATGCGAATGCTCTCCTCTTTCTGGCAAGTCATGCAGATGGGCGCGAAGCAGATTAATGCCGATATCATTCTTGTCGACATTGGTCCCAATCTGGGAGCCATCAACCGTTCGGTATTAATTGCAACCAACTTTGTTGTCATTCCTCTCGGTGCGGATCTGTTTTCCCTGCAGGGACTAAAAAACCTGGGCCCAACATTGGGTTCCTGGAAAGACCGGTGGAAAAAAAGATTGGATAACTGGCAAGGCAGTCGGGAATGTCGCAATTATACGGACTTCGAACTGCCCAAAGGAAAAATGCAGGTCATTGGTTATCTTTGTCAGCAGCATGGGGTTCGCCTCGCTCGCCCTGTTAAAGCCTATGAAAAATGGGTGAACCGCATTCCGAAAGTCTATCGAGAAGCAGTTTTGAACCAACATAATCCCGAGTCTTTGAAGCAGGCGGAAGATCCATACTGCCTTGCTACCATCAAGCACTATCGGAGTCTTATCCCAATGGGGCAAGAGCATCGCAAACCGATTTTTGAATTAACCGCTGCTGACGGCGCAATCGGCTCCCATGCGAACGCGGTTCAAGATGCAAGAGAAGATTTTAAGGCCTTAGCAAAAAAAATTGCTAAAAAGATGGGCGTGGACACCTAAGAAAAAAGAGTAATTCTGGCATACTGATCTGTTCAGGGTGCTCTTCCCTGCCGATGGAGTTTTATCATCCCGTCCGCATATATATTGAAGCAGTGGATCATCGCGCAATCGTTCATGATCATTAAGATCTTCATACTTTACAATGATTCTGCGGGATTTTCCGATTTCCAGCCCTTGCAATTCAAGCTGATGGGCTTTACACTCTGTATTATCAAAGCGGGCTTCTTTTCTTTTGTTATTTCTTTTCATGTAAATATTTTAACATGGGAAGCCTGCTTTGTATCAAGGTATTGGTGAGAAGTAGGATTTAGACCCTGAACTGCTGGAATCTGTATATGGGGCGGTGTTCGCCCAAATGCTGACGAAAAAAGGGTTGGTGATAGAACATCAGAGAGCCGTGCCGATTCACTATCAGGGAATGGTGTTGGATGAAGGCTTTCGACTCGATTTTCTGGTTGATAAAGAACTGATTGTAGAGCTTAAATCTATGGAAACACTTCACCCTGTCCACCCCAAACAATTCCAGACTTATCTGCGTTTGATGGATCTTCCGCTGGGACTGTTCCTTAACTTCGGTGCCTTGCCCAAAGTATCAACCACAAGGCTAGCCCTATGAATTTTCGTGTTTTTCGTGCCTTTCGTGGTAAAAAAATGAACACCGCCCTTTCATCTTCGCACCTCCAAAAACCGGAGAATTTCTAATGAAACCACAGATTAACACCGATAGACACAGATTTCTGTATAAAGAAGAAACGCACAAAATTATTGGATGTGCGTTTGAAGTGTTGAATACACTGGGGCATGGCTTGCTAGAAAAACCGTATGAAAATGCGCTGGTTGTAGAATTTCAGCAACAAGGTATTTCTTATGCTCAACAACCTCGATTCCCTGTGATCTATAAATCAGTGAATGTTGGTGAGTATATCCCTGACCTGATTGTGTACGATAAAATCATTGTAGACACCAAAGCAATTGAATTAATCGGCAGCAACGAAAAAGCCCAGATAATCAACTACCTGAAAATCACCGGCCTTAGAGTTGGACTGCTACTAAACTTTAAACACCCAAAACTGCAATGGGAGAGAATTATATTATGAAACCACAGATACACACAAATAGACACAGATTATTAAACAGGTATTTTAGAAACAACTCTTCTATCCGTGTCCATCTGTGTCCATCCGTGGTTACAAATAAAGGACAAAAATGACTAACTACAAACCCATTGCAGAATCAAAAAACTTCATCGTCTTAGACAAATACACCCAGGGATGGCAAGCCTGCGAAAGCTACCAGAGCGAATATGCTTTGGAATCCGAGTTTATCGCCGACCTGCAAAACCAGGGTTATGAATATTTGCCCGATCTGAATACACCCGAGAAAATGCTGGCGAATGTGCGCAAGCAGCTGCAGGCTTTGAACAAGGTGCAGTTTTCGGAGGGTGAATGGCTGCGCTTTGTGGAGAACTATCTGGACAATCCCAGCGATACCATCATCGATAAAACCCGCAAAATACATGATAACTATATTCACGACTTTGTCTTTGATGACGGGCATATCCAGAACATCTATCTGGTGGATAAGAAAAATATTGCCCGCAATAAATGTCAGGTGATCAGGCAGTTTGAACAGACCGGCACCCACGCCAACCGCTACGATGTGACGGTGCTGGTCAATGGCCTGCCCCTGGTGCAGATTGAGCTGAAAAAACGCGGCGTTGCCATTCGTGAAGCCTTTAATCAGGTGCACCGCTACAGCAAGGAGAGCTTTAACAGCGAGCATTCCTTGTACAAATATCTGCAGCTTTTCGTAATCTCAAACGGAACGGACAGCCGCTATTTTGCCAATACAACAAAACGCGATAAGAACAGTTTTGATTTTACCATGAACTGGGCGAAGGCCGATAACAGCCTGATTAAAGACCTGAAAGATTTCACTGCCACCTTTTTTCAGAAAAATACCCTGCTCAATGTACTGCTGCGTTATTCGGTGTTTGATGTCACTGATACCCTGCTGGTGATGCGCCCTTACCAGATTGCTGCGACGGAACGCATTTTATGGAAGGTGAAAAGCTCCCATGCAGCAAAAAACTGGAACAAACCCGAAAGCGGCGGCTACATCTGGCATACCACCGGCTCCGGCAAAACCCTGACTAGTTTCAAAGCAGCACGGTTGGCAACTGAACTGGAGTTTATTGACAAGGTGTTTTTTGTGGTTGACCGAAAAGACCTGGATTACCAGACAATGAAAGAGTACCAGCGCTTTTCGCCGGACAGTGTCAATGGCTCCGACAGCACCGCCGGGCTCAAGCGCAACCTGGATAAAGATGACAATAAGATCATTGTGACCACCATACAGAAGCTCAATAACCTGATGAAAGGGGAAAGCGGTTTAGCCATCTACAACAAGCAGGTGGTGTTTATTTTCGATGAGGCGCACCGCAGCCAATTTGGTGAGGCACAGAAAAACCTGAAGAAAAAGTTTAAACAATTTTATCAATTCGGCTTTACCGGCACACCGATATTCCCGCAAAACGCCCTCAGTGCGGAGACCACCGTCAGTGTGTTTGGCCGTGAGCTGCATTCCTATGTCATCACCGATGCCATCCGCGATGAAAAGGTATTGAAGTTCAAGGTGGATTATAACGATGTGCGCCCGCTTTTTAAGGCGATTGAAAGCGAACGGAATGAGAAAAAACTCAATGCGGCGGAGAACAAACAGGCCCTGCTGCACCCTAAGCGCATCAAGGAGGTCACGCAGTACATCCTAAACAACTTCCGGCAGAAAACGCATCGCCTGAAAGCCGGTGCCAGGGGCTTCAATGCCATGTTTGCGGTGAGTAGTGTGGAAGCGGCCAAACTCTATTACGAGTCGTTCAAACAATTGCAGGAAGGCAGTGATAATCCACTGAAAGCGGCCACTATCTTCTCGTTTGCGGCCAACGAAGAACAGGATGCTGTTGGTGATATTGTAGACGAGAGCTTTGATGTTTCAGCCATGAACAGCAGCGCCAAGGAGTTTTTGAATGCGGCCATCGCCGACTACAACGCGCTGTTTAAAACCAATTTCGGCGTGGATAGTTCTGGCTTTCAAAACTATTACCGCGACCTTGCCAAGCATGTAAAAAGTCAGGAAATTGATCTGCTCATTGTGGTGGGAATGTTTCTGACCGGCTTTGATGCCCCGACATTGAATACATTGTTTGTCGATAAAAACCTGCGTTATCACGGTTTGATGCAGGCCTATTCGCGCACCAACCGCATCTATGACACCACCAAGACCTTCGGCAATATCGTTACCTTCCGTAATTTAGAGCAGGCTACGGTTGATGCCATTACCCTCTTTGGCGATCAAAACACTAAAAATGTGGTGTTGGAGAAAAGCTATAAGGAATACATGGAAGGCTTTATCGATGCGGTAACCGGTGAAACCCGGCGCGGCTATATAGAGGTGGTAACAGAATTACAGCAGCGCTTCCCCGAACCGGCAGAGATTGAGAAAGAAGCGGATAAAAAAGCCTTCGTGAAACTCTTTGGCGAATATTTGCGGGTGGAGAATGTTCTTCAAAACTACGATGAATTTGCCAGTCTGAAAGCCTTGCAGAGTATCGATATGAATGATCTTGAGGCAGTAGGGGAGTTTAAGATCCAACATTATTTGAACGATGACGACTTGAAAACGATGCAGGCGATTGAGATCCCTTCTGAACGTAAAATTCAGGATTACCGCTCAACCTATAATGACATTCGAGATTGGCTGCGGCGTGAAAAAGAAGCCAACGGAAAAGAGAATTTCACCAGCAACTGGGACGATGTCATTTTTGAGGTCGACCTGCTTAAATCTCAGGAAATCAACCTCGACTACATTCTGGGACTTGTTTTTGAGAACAACAAGAAGGTCAAAGATAAGGCGGCACTGGTTGAAGATGTCCGCCGGATGATCCGGTCCAGCCTCGGCAACCGTGCGAAAGAGGGTCTGCTGGTTGATTTTATCAATCAAACCGACCTAAACCAGATCGGCGATAAGGCCAGTGTGATTGATGTCTTTTTTACCTTTGCCCAGGCGGAGCAAAAACGAGAAGCAAAAGAATTGATTGGCTCTGAAGATTTGAATGAAGATGCTGCAAAGCGTTATATCGCCACCTCTTTGAAGCGGGAGTTTGCCAGTGAGAATGGCACGGAACTCAATGCCATTCTGCCTAAGATGAACCCGTTGAACCCGCAATATCTCCCGAAAAAACAGAGAGTTTTCCAAAAGATAGCCTCTTTTATCGAAAAGTTCAAAGGCGTGGGCGGCGAGGTTTGAAATTTCCTAATGCTTCTTCCATGAGGGAGCTTCAAGCGGCGGTTATTGCCGCAAGATCTTCTCAATAGCCTTGCCTTTGGCAAGCTCGTCGATGAGCTTGTCCATGCAGCGCATCTTCCGCATCAGCGGGTCGTCGGTATCTTCCACGCGCACGCCGCACACGACACCCTTGATGAGCGCGGCTCTTGCGTTCAGCCTTTTGAACGTACAGGGGATAGACCTTTGCAAAAGCCATCGAGAATATCCTATGCTGTGCCATCGCAACCTCCTGGAGATAGAATACATCCAACTTATTCCAGCGCGAATTCAGCGATCCGATTATACCGCACTCCATCAGGGTGCAGCCTGGATTCAAACAGCACGATTTCCGGCAGAAAAAAACGGAGAGGCAAAGTTTCCGGCAGTGTAGGTAGAAACTGATTGCGCCTGAATCTTGCAAGAGTCAGGTGAGGATAGAATTTCCTTCTTTCAACGTGCATGATTTCTGCCAGTCCAGATTTCAGGCTGCGATGCATAGCAGACAGGATATTTGCGTCATCAACAAGCGTCTGGACAAAGACTTTGGGCTTCCTTGCGTTGGGAAGCAGGGCAAAGGGCCCTGTTTGGACTTCGGGGGCTCCAATACCGCTTGAAACTGATTCAATAAGTTGCCAAATACTCTCAATCCGATTCTCGTCCGTGTCACCCAAAAAGTTCATTGTAATGTGATACATCTCTGGAGGAATCCATCGGAGAGTCGGGTTCTCTTCCTGAATGGGCAATACAGTGTTCTGCAGCCGCTGCGCAGCTGCCGGTGTCGTCAGCAGGGCAATAAAAAGTCGCTTCATACGTTCCCTAGGAGTCTGTCGGACTTTAAGGCTTCGAGGCGATTTTTGATGATTTTTTCCTGATGCAAGGCGACAAAAACGGAGCGTAGCTGGGCTACGTGAGTATTTTGGCAACGCAGCAGCAGGGAAAAAGGGCAAAAATCGAGCCGTGAGGCGTAAGTCCGACAGACTCCTAGCATCCAGAATAGTATTTCTCCTCTCGTTCAACAACTGCTGTCTCCACACTGGCGGAGAATTCATAGAGCGTAGGAAGGGCGTTCAGTGCCCTGGGAGTCTGTCGGACTTTAAGGCTTCAAGGCGATTTCTGATGATTTTTCCTGATGCAAGGCGGCTGAGCCCTGAGACCCAGGTCCGATAGACTCCTAGTCCAACCGGTAATGCTCAACGGATTTGAGATCAATGGCCATTTTCAATGAGGTAAATAATCGATGATCCCTAAGAGTTATGGCAGGAAAATCCAATAATCCTGCCCGAGCACGGATTCTTTCGGGTTTATTGTACTCACGAGCACGAAGGAAGTCTCCCAGAGAGTTCTTAATGGCCATTTCCATGGAATTACGGCGTGTTTCACCAAGGTACAGGGATGCAATACCAATTCCGGATGAGAATGAGTAGGCCTGACTGTTCCAGGCGG
The DNA here is from genome assembly GCA_965224705.1 of Spirochaetaceae bacterium. Lineage (GTDB taxonomy): Bacteria > Spirochaetota > Spirochaetia > DSM-2461 > DSM-2461 > UBA2779. The sequence goes on from OZ245056.1 coordinate 484,732, forward strand.
CTATTCGCTGTATCTGACTGGTATCTGGATGATATTCCAGCAATACATAATCAAACTCATTATCGAAGACTACCTTTACCATTTTCATCCGGGGATCTCCCCTGGGAATCAGTGCAACTGGCTGGATATCCAGAGATTCCTCAACATTCCGAGCAATGGATAATGGAGTCCATTGTATGAAGAATCCATAGATCATACCGGAGAATATCCAGCGGGCATCTTCCAGTAAAGAATCAATCATCTCCCTTTTTTGTTCTTCTTTAGTTTTTATATCTCTCAGGCTCTGACCGGATCCCAGAGTTTGAACCGATTCAGGCAATAACCACAGCTCTCCCCGTACAGGGTCAGCAAAACCAGGGGCAGACAGACATAGCAGCAGAAAGAAAGCATGCAGCTGTTTCAGCGTTTATCTCTCATTTCATGGATTGGATTCATTCTTAAACGGATTACAAAGTATAAATATCCAAATGCAAGACCGCTCAAATGGGTGAGGTGGGCAATTCCAACACGGCCCCTCATGTGCATGAAAATATCAAGTCCAGCAAACACAAGCAGTGCATAGGGGGCACGCATCGGCAATATGTAAAAAACAAGGAGTCTAACCCTGGGGAAGTAAGTTGCAAAGGCAAGAAGAGAACCGTAGAGTGCTCCAGAAGCACCAACAATGGGGATGTTATATCCAAGATTCCTATACGCAAATACCGAAAACAATCCCGCCAGTGCACCGGTAGTCAGATAGAAAATCAGAAACTCCCTGGATCCCATCCGTGACTCGACACTTGAGGCAGCAAAGATCAGAAAAATCATATTGAAGAGGAGATGCATGAATCCACCATGAACAAACATGTACGTAACGGGAGTCCAGAACAGGCCCTGGCTCAGCCCTCCAGGATAGACGGCAAGATAACGAACCAGATCCGGGATAAGGTAAGTGGCAAGGAAAACAGCAATGTTGACAGTGATAAGGGTTGTAACAACACTGCGGCGGTTATCGAAATAATTCATAAGGCTCCTCAAAAAAGATATCGTTCACCGATACAGGGGAGGGATTCGGGTAACAGCAAATAGCCGAACATCCATGTATGGAATTGTACTCGTTACTCTCATAATATCGGAACCAAGATGGAGAATACCTCTCCTGTCATCAAAATCATACTCGATTATCGTCATTTTTTCGGGTTTCTTCAGGTATGGAGAATAATCAACATCTATGGAATTCAACGAATCAGGACTATCGTACTCGAAAGAGACAACGGCTATCAACAGTCCCCGTTTAGATGATATAATCCACCAAACCAGCTGGTCGTTTATAAATCTATCGACCAGTTCTCCAGAATTCAGTATGTTCCGAAATAACAGTGCGGTATCTTCGAGACAATGAACCCGTCTGGCATAGCTGTGATCCGGCATCCATCCCAATGTCGCGGCCTGTTTAACAGACGAATGAAATCCCCATGCCCCTTCCAGGGCACCCATGGTTTCCAGCAGCGGTCTCCGGGAGGGACCGGTTCCAAGGAAACGGGCAACAAATCTCTTAATCAGAGCCCTTTTCCTTTCTGTCAGACTATCCTCTTCACCGGGATTTAATGCCAATGGAATCGAAAACTTCAGTTTTCGGCCCAGGTTTAACTGACGGAGGGAGTCATTCAAGGTAAAGACCCTTTGAAACCATCCCTTATCGGCCTTGCATTCAGCATCCTTAACAAGAACCAGATCAATTCCCTGAAGTCCATAATCTTCTATCTCTTCAGGATGTCCCTCTGCTGCTACACCAATATTTCGGCGGACTCCAGATTTCCGGGCGCTTTCAGCGGCCCTGCTCATCAAAGCCAGATCCGGGATTTCGTCCTGTCCCCCCTCATAACTCCTTGTACCGTTGAGAACCAGAAAATCAAAGCCATAACGATCCCGCCAGAGATCAAAAACCCGACACCAATAGGCCACCGCTTCATCCCTTGTTTCCCCAAGATCATGACTGTTGACCTTCTTAAAGGCAAGAGGAACACGTTTGCTCCCATCACTGGAAAGCTTTGGTTCAATAGAGATATTGGTGAGCGTCGTTTGAATGTCATTTCTGTTCAGTCCCACTCCAGATTCTTTTATCAATGCAATTTGTTCTCGAACAATCTCCCTCCATTCCTCCTGTTTCTCTTCATCAGGAATGAATTGACCATGTTGAGTCCAGAGAAAAAGCTCCGGTTTATGGAGAACCACAGCTGCCAGGGGGTCAACACGGTAATCCAGTTCATACCCTGTCACCAGGCCGAGAAGATGTGCTGCTTCGCAAAAAGCCAGCATCTGAACTTCGGGTCCCATACCCGCATCCAATGCATCGGCATCTGCCAGTTCCCTTCTGATAACAGCATGACTCTCCATGAGTTCCAGATTTTCTGATGGTCCCTGTGTAACCGGGCTGATAATAATTCCACGGGTCCTCAAAGTGGCAAGATAGAAGGAAGCACTGAGAAAGTTCCCCATTTTTCTGCCCACACCAGCACCACGAATATTGACCAGGGTATAATCAAACTCACTCATCCAGCGTGTATCACGGCGCCGCAGAACAGGAGACTCATAGGAATGCATAAGTGCAATTCGGCAGAAGAAATCAACGATAACCGGGAGTTTGTATTGGAGTAATTCACTACCAGACTTATTCAGGCAGCCATGAGCCTCATAATCCCGAAAGAGTTGAGCTGCAATCCCGGCAGATTCCTTATCCGCTGGAAAAAAACTTGCAAGTCGTTTCCAGATATTTTTGGGTAAAGTCTCCATAATGTCATTATAGCATAGCAACATGTTAGGGTGTAGGATAGGAAGATGCGCACGAAAAAACACCCGGATTACTGGACAATGAAGGCCAGAAAACTTGGATATCCAGCCCGATCGATTTTCAAACTGGAAGAAATTCAAACAAAATGGCATCCGATTCAGAAAAACAAACCTGTTCTTGACATAGGAGCAAGTCCGGGAAGCTGGACTCTCTTTGTTCTAAGATTAATGGGATCAAACACCCGTATCAGTGCCGTGGATCTCAAAGCCCTCAATATAACTCCCCCTGAGAGTACGAATTTCCGCTTCCTGCAAGGCGATGTATTTTCCCCTGAGGCAGCTGATTTTCTACAAACCGGAGGGCCATACGGCTGTATACTCAGCGATGCAGCTCCATCAACATCCGGGAACCGTCTGATCGATACCAGTCAATCATTCAGTCTGGTGATGCGTGTTATCGACCTGGCCCGGGAGTATCTTTCTCCAGGAGGAAATCTCGTCGTCAAGGTGTTTCAGGGAGGGGATGAAAAGATTATTCAGGACTGTCTGAAAAAACTTTTCAAAGAAGTCAAAATATTCAGGCCGGAAGCTGTCAGGAAACAGTCAATGGAAACCTACATGACGGGATTACACAGGCTGCCGACCGCCAAAAAACCATGAAAACAGGGCACTGACACCGCGATGTGGTTTGGGGCTGCTATCCCCGGCAAACAGCATAACATCTTCCTCACGGCCAATAACAAGCAGTATGTCATTGCTTTGAAATCGATAATTCGGATCTGGCAAATGGAAGCTTTCATCCCCTCCTCTTCGAAAAGCGACCACGTTGATTCCTTGCTGACGGATATTCATTTCCAGCAGTGTGTGGTTGATCAAATCCTCCGGTATACCAATTTCTGCAAAAACCAGGCCGCCTGAAATGGTCATATAATTGAACATAAGATCCGATATCAGCAGCGGGGTCAGCCTTTTTGCAGCTTCAATATTGGGAAAAACGACATGATGAGCTCCAACGAGTGAAAGAATTTCCCCGTGCTGATCAGTCTCAGCCTTGACTATTATTCTCGGGACTCCAATTTTACTCAGATACTGTGTGACCAGAATCGATGCTTCTATTTTGTCCCCCAGATCCACAACGACTGCGTCGATATCGGCTGGAATGAGTTTCGTTACAATTTCCTTGTTGATCACATTGGCGATATAGGCCGCTGTCACTTCATTCTTGAAATACTCAATGATCTCGGGATCCTTATCAATGAGAACAATCTCACAGTCAAGAAGGATTAACTCCTCCAGAATTCTCTGGCCAAAACTACTGGCTCCAATCACAGCATACTGTTTCATCCTATCAATACCTCTCCCCTGGGGAAATCTATCAATCGATCTGCACGAGTGCGAAATGAACGCATTATCAGAGAGAATAAACCAACTCGGCCTGTAAACATAGTGACTGCAATAACAACTTTGCCGCCAATAGAAAGATCAGGAGTCAGTCCGGTGGATAATCCAACCGTAGCCAGAGCTGAAACACATTCGAATATCAAATCCGAGGAAGTAAGCTCTGTTTTCGCCGAGAACTCAATTATACCCAGGGCAAATACGGAGACAAGAAGTATGGCAATGGCCTTTAGAAAGAACATTGCAGCACGACTGACATTCACAGCCGTTATTCGCCGTCTCAAAAATCTGATATCGCCCCTCTCATTCACTCCTCGAAAAAGCAGAAGAAAAAGTATAAAGGCCGTAGACACCTTAAGACCGCCGGCAGTTGACCCCGATCCGCCGCCAATGAGCATGAGTACCAGAGTCAGCCAGCGGGATACGGGTGACAATAGGGATTGATCGACAGTATTAAACCCCGCCGTCCGAGTGGTGACGGACTGGAAAAAGGCCGCTAAAACACGCTCTTTAGGAGAGAGATTGACAAAAACGCCCGTAGAATCAAATAGAAGATACCCGGAAAATCCAATGAAGATAAATATTGGAGTCGCTATGAGCATCAGTTTTGTATGATAGAGAAGTGGTCGGCTCCAGTGCATGATTTTCTGCCGGATATCCCGAATAACCATGAATCCTATACCTCCCATAATAACAAGGAGTATAATGGTGAGATTCAGTACAAAGCTGCTGCGAAATGGCACAAAACCGGTACTGAATAAGGAAAAACCCGCATTGCAAAACGCTGATACCGCATGAAACAGTCCTGCAAACACTGGCCGGGGCACACCGGATCGATAGAAACTGCACGCAAGTATGATAAATCCCAGTCCCTCAATAAACAGTGTTGTCACTATTATGCTTCTTATTATTGACCGGCTGTTAACAGTATCATCTGAAGCAAAAGAATCTTTGATAAATCGGGTACTCTTAAGGGAAATACGCATCCTGGGTAAAACCAGATAAAGCATACTGAAAGTGATAATGCCCAATCCTCCGGTTTGAATAAGAATCAAAATAACGAACTGACCGAAGAGGCTCCAGAGGGATGTATCAATGGTGATTAAACCTGTTACACATGTCGCCGATACAGCCGTAAAAAAAGCATCAATGACGGGTACAGAACTTCGGCCGGATGCCCCGCTCCAGCTGACAGGAAGGGCAAGAAGCAGACTCCCTGCTACAATGAGGAGCAGGAAATAACCATAGAGAACTGTGCGATCCGATGACCAGAAATTGTGATTTTTTTTCATCCGCTCATAAGGATAATATCTCTGCAATACTCATGCCAGAGTTTATGACGGATATCCTGCTTTTCAGTATTCGAAAGCCTGCATCCCCGTGACAAGATCAACACTTCACGGGGCTGTATCTATAATCCGTTACCTTGACAAGAAACTCCATGCGGTGCAATGATACGGTTTATTACTCACAGGAGTCTCTATGCTGCACGAACCCGCCCCACAGGACACGTTTGAAGACCATGCGGCTGAATACAAATCGAAAACCGGTATCAAACTGTTCATTGCCTACTCCATAGCGTTTGGAATATTCGTCCTAACGAATACTTTTGCACCGGAAATCATGGGGATCAAAATTCTTTTTGGTTTGAATCTGGCCATAATTTTTGGCTTCGTGCTCATCATCCTGGCCGTTATTCTTGGCTTAATCTATAACATCCTCTGTTCGGTAAAAGAGAGGGAACTCAACGAATGACTTATACCCCCCTCCCCCTTGCTGTTATTCTGTTTCTAGCCATTGTAGCCATCGTCTTACTCATTTCCATCTACTTCTCACGAAAAACAAGTACCTCTAAAGGGTATTTCGCTGCAGGAGGAACCATACCCTGGACAGTGAATGGAATTGCCTTTGCTGGAGATTATCTATCAGCGGCAAGTTTCCTTGGAATCTGCGGATTGATTGCCACAGTAGGATTCGATGGTTTTCTCTATTCCATCGGCTATCTGGCCGGCTGGGTCGTGGCATTGTTCGTGGTTGCCGAACCCATGAAAAAACTGGGCCGATATACCTTTGCCGATGCTCTGGATGCAAAATTTCAATCAAAGGGTATTCAACTGACGGCCGGTATCAGCACTCTCATCGTCTCCATTTTCTATCTCATCCCCCAGATGGTAGGAGCCGGAGCTCTCGTTACCCCCCTGTTGGGACTACCTCACTGGGCTGGTGTTGTAATCGTGGGAAGCATAGTCACCTTCATTGTAGCCACAGCCGGGATGCAGTCCACAACCTACGTCCAGTTTATCAAAGGCTCCCTGCTTATCATATTCTCACTTGTACTCACCGTCATTTTATTGGTCAATGGACTGGATACTGACCCGGATTATGAGCGATTCAAAAAACCTGAAGAAATAAGTGTTGAAATGAACGGCAGCCTTGTCCGCCATGTCAGCGAAGGATTCACTCTCATTGATCAGATAGAGTCAGGGGAATACACCCTTGTTGCCCTGGAAAAGGATAATAGACAAACATGGTGGAGCCTTGATACAGAATCATCGGTACCCGTACTCAAAGAAGCACTGTCCAGGACGAAGAAATCCGATGGTTCCATACTCTACAACGGTGCCCCCAAAACCGATGAGAAGTTCTACTCAGTGGGTAGAATGAGCCGAATCTGGATTGATGGCCGTGAGACAAATAGTACAGGACGATTGAACGTGGTTACTTATTTAAGAGCCATACAGAATGGTCATGTGATCCGTTATGCAAAGAAATCCCTTAAACTCAATGGGGACAGTATCACTATCTGGGCACAGAATCCAACCAGTGGCGAAGAATTCATGAAACCAGGGCTGAAGTACAAAATGGGGAAGGGTTCAAGTATCTTCTCAAGACTGGATTTTGTTTCTCTGATGCTTGCCCTGTTTTTTGGAACAGCAGCTCTGCCGCACATCCTTATCAGATACTACACAGTTCCCAGTCCCAGGGATGCCCGCCGTTCGACTATAGTAGCCATCGCTGCAATTGGTTTCTTCTACATATTGACCCTGTACTTAGGTCTGGGTGCCGCAACCAATGGTGTTCTCGATGTAGAATCCAGCAATATGGCCGCTCCACTGCTGGCCAAAAGCTTCGGGACTCTTCTGTTTGCAATAATTTCTGCCATTGCCTTCGCCACCGTACTTGGTACTGTAAGCGGACTCATAGTCGCATCCTCCGGTGCCGTGGCCCACGACTTGATATCCCAGTATGCGAATGTGCGATTCTCCGATCAGGGCAAAGTTCGCGCTGGAAAGATTGCAGCTGTCATTGTTGGAATTGTCGCAATACTTCTTGGAATTCTATTCAAAGGGATGAATGTCAGTTTCCTGGTCGGCTGGGCTTTTGCGGTAGCCGCTTCCGCCAATCTTCCCTCGATTATGATGATGCTGTTCTGGACAAAAACGACCGCCAGAGGCATTACGGCATCCGTACTCATCGGCATGACCTCCTCCATGCTCCTCATCCTGATTTCGCCGAGTATGTTTGAACGCTATGGACTGGATGCTGCCATGGCCCCCATTCCATTTGACAATCCCGGGATAATCTCAATTCCCCTGAGCTTCCTGACCATTGTCATCGTTTCATTCCTTACTCAGAGAAATGATATTGCAGAAGTCGGCATGGTTATCGAATCCTGACACGGCCCATCCAGGAGTGATTGCACATGAGAGTTTTCGTACTGGTTATTGACAGCTTCGGTATTGGAGCTCTGCCTGATGCGGCAAAGTATGGTGATACCGGGGCCAATACGGCCGTGGGAATTGGTAAGGCTGTTGGAGGGGTAAACTGGCCGAATCTCCAATCCTGGGGATTGGGCAATGCGGCCAGCCTCGTAGACCGGCCTGTCGCTGGATGTCCCCCTGTTCCCTGTACAGGCAGCCAGTTCGGGGGGATGCGAGAGAAGTCTCCAGGAAAGGATACAACCACAGGGCATTGGGAACTGGCTGGAATCGAATTGGAGGAACCCTTTCACAACTTTCCGGAGGAGTTCCCCTCATTCCCCGATGCATTGATTCGGGATTTTGTGGCCGAAACGGGTGTGTCGGGCATACTTGGCAACAAGGCCGCTTCGGGAACAGTCATCATTGAAGAATTGGGTGAGGAACATTTACGCACTGGCAAGCCAATCTGCTATACATCGGCCGACTCAGTTTTTCAGATTGCTGCTCATGTTGATGTATTCCCCAAAGATGAATTGTATCGTCTGTGCGAGATTGCCCGCCGCCTGTGTGATCCATATCAGGTGGGCCGAACAATCGCCCGTCCATTTGAAGGCAAACCGGGTAGTTTTTCAAGAACGAAGGACAGACATGACTGGTCCATTGATCTTCCGAATAAATCCTTACTTGATTTCCTCCACGAAGAGGGAGTTCAGACCGTTGGCGTGGGGAAAATCGGATCGATTTTCAACGAGCAGGGAATTGAGATATCATATCACGATGCGGGAAACCCCGCCTGTCTGGAGCGGGTAATCTCCATCGCCGGAGAAAAATCCTCAAGGGATCAATTTGTGTTCGTCAACCTGGTGGACACTGATATGATATATGGCCATCGCCGTGATCCTCAGGGCTACCATGATGCTGTGGCTGCCATCGACAGTGCTCTGCCCCTCATTACTCAGAAACTGGACAGAGATGATTTCATCATCATCACAGCCGATCATGGTTGTGATCCCACGTTCAAGGGAACCGATCATACTCGGGAACATGTACCGATACTGGTGAATAGAATTGCGTCTCCACCACAGCAGGCCGACGATAACTCCCTGGGAATACGGGAGGGTTTTTCCGATCTCTCGGCTTCCATTCAACACATGTTTGGGAAGGAAATCAAAGGTCCCGGAACATCATTTTTCAGGGCTGAACGCAGCAGTACCGAGAGTTTGTAATAGCCTGTTTAATAGCTCAGTATTGATTGATAATTCAGATTTAAGCTGACACTTCTTCAAAATCTAATGAAGTCAAGATCTTCAGACTGTTGTGTGGAATAGGTTTCATGTCTCAATGCAGCCGGGCAAATCCCCTACAGGGTACGGTCGCAGGAGAATAGGCATTAATGATGAAGGCATTCGCACACTGATTTGCTCAACGCATCAATGGCTGGAAATTCTTCAAAAACCGTTATTCTCTTCCATTCGAGAGAGCTGAAGTTGATGCCCTGTTCCACACGATACCCTGAAGAACCGATTTATCACAGATTTCGTCAGGGTCAGCATAATGACCGAAGATGTATTTCACACTCACTTTTTCTTGCTCATGGCCGAACAAACTTGAGGCTGATCGGCTAACCATCTTTCCTAAAACCACTGTGAAATTCCGATATAAACCAGAGACAGTGCAAGTAGAATGCTAATAATTCGTAGAGAGAGGGGGTTTTTGAAGACCGAGGATATGAACACTCCGCCCAGAGTCCAGGTCAGGGCGGAACAGGTACTGACGAGCATGATTATTGACTGAGAGTACAGCACCGTGGAGACTGTCCGCGAAGCCGGGAGGGACCCCAGAGCACTCAGGGCGAAAAACCAGGCCTTAATGTTGATCCACTGAAAGAAAAAGGCCGCCCAGAACCCCAGAGGCTTGTATTGTTTTTTCCCCTGGGGTCCGCCATCGCCGCCATCAGGATCGGCGGAATCGGAGGTATGGTCTTCGTCCTTCCCCTTCGCTGGAAGGGTTAGCCTGATCATTCGGTACGCCAGATAGGCAAAATACACGGAGCCGATGCTTTTAATGATTACATCAAACAAGGAGAAACGAGTGATGAGGGCGTAAATCCCCATGTTGATACAGAAGAACAAAAAACTGAATCCCGCCACAATTCCCGCGATATGACGGCGTGTTTCTGCCAGACCGAAGTATATTCCGGATTGCATGAGCATACTGTTGTTGGGTCCGGGGGTGAAGGCCGCGATGACGGAAAGAATCAAAAACTTCCATAGATACGTCATGGGATTAGTATATCAGGTAATGGAAAAAATTTTGCCTCCCAGAAGGAAATGAGATGGTGGACAAACTGAGAATTATTGAGTTATTCTACTTGGGGTGGTGGGGCCATGGAAGATAAGACGTACAAAATCATGATCCACGCTCCCAGGCGCCATGTCTGGGACATTATGCTGGGCGAGCAGACCTATCCTTTATGGATCAAAGGTTTTTCCGAGAACTCAGAAATGATCGGCGAATGGAGGCAGGGTACCGAGGTCGATTTCATCGATACCGGCAGGGGAGGCACCCGGGCGATCCTTGAGGTGGTTGAGGAGCCTGGCCGCGTTCTCGCAAGGCATATAGCCGTGTTAAATAAAGACGGGAAGCCCCAAACCAGGGGCATGGAGAACTGGATTGGAACGAGAGAAGAATACCTCCTGAAGGAAGAGAAAGGTGGCACCGCTTTGACCATCCTGATGCATTACCATCCCGACTATGAGCAAATGCTTGATGAAGGATGGGGCGTGTCTTTACAATTACTCAAAGAGCTCTGTGAACGATAGAGATTCCCCATCTACCATCCACGCAGAAAACACATCCCTCCACAACCTGTGAAAAACCAGGAGAATTTCATCCGAATTTCATCCGGTAGATCAAGAACTTGATTTAATCAGAAAAAGATGTGTATTTAATATCCAGAGAAGAGAATGATAAGTAGTTATATCGTTGATAATTCTGAACTTAATGCTGATTTTATCGAAGGGTTAAAGAAAGCGTATTCCAATGAAGAATAGAGTTGATTCTTTACGAAGATCAGGATGAAACCAGGTATTTACAATGTTGAACCTGGGGTAAGAATTCTTTTCAGTCGGATTATGCCTCGCAATACAGGGACAATTCCTTCCCTCGAAAGCCAATCCCCAGAACCAACAATTCCTTCGGATGCCATTTCTCCTTAACCCCGTCAAGGTATCCCTCCACCGCCTGGGCATAAGCGGCCTGGGCCAAGGCTTCCAGCGAGGTATCAGCAGAGGTGTTTCCCTGCTTAAACTCGAACACAAAAGCCTCTTCGGCCCGGGTAGGATCGCTTCCCTTTCTGACCACCACAATGTCCGAACGGCCTCTCCCGTACTCCCGGTTGCTGTCCACGGTATAAGACGAACCAAGATAGGCCAGAAGACCCAGCACCAGGCCGTGGTAGAAGTTTTCCCGTCTGTCCTCCTCGTCCCGTGCACTATCGTAATAACTGGCCAGGCCAAACAGGATTCGCCTCAGGCCCCGTTCAATCAGCCTGGGATTGGCTTCTCTGATGCCGCCGACAAAGTCTATAAAATCATCGTTGACGGACAGATCCTCCTTCAGCCAGCTCCGCACCACGGTCTCCCAGGCCGTCTCCACTTCCAGGTTGGGAATGGAAAGCCTCCATGTGATATGCGTGTGTTCCTGCTGCCTTTCGGAGGCCTTGAGATAGCCGCTGTGGAGAAGAAAACTCCATACAACATCCGGATCGTTTTCTATCTGGGTGTAGGGAATGTTGGTTAAGAGCGGCTTGCGCACTTCCTCTTTCCGCAGGAGTTTTTCTGTTGTCATTATCGCATCCCGGCGCTTTAATTTGATGACTTCCTTGACGAGTCTGTTGTCGCTGGTGCTTATCCAGTGGGGGCGCAGTCCGGCTTTGGGACGACTAAGAAAACTGACGATGCTCCAGGGATTGTAGATGACGGTTTCCCTGCCGAAGAGGTAGCCGTTGTACCACTGTTTTATGCCGTCCATGGTGCTTTCCAGACCAAAGTGAGCGGCCATGGTTTCCACCTCGGATTCTGTGAACCCGAATGTGTCTTCAATTTCCGGATCCAGCAATGTGCTTACTCTGGGATTGTTGAAATCGCTGAATATGCTCTCCTGGGCGATTTTCAGTATGCCGATAAGCACAGCCTGCTTCAGATGGGGGTTGTCCTTGAAGCTTTGCACCATGAAGCTGCGGACGAAGGCGATCATCTCGTCGTAGTACCTATCCACATGGGCCGAATGCAGGGGTGTGTCGTACTCGTCCAGAAGGATGTATGGAGGTTTGCCGTAGGCGCGGTGAAGCCAGGCGGAGAGGTATTTGAGTGACTTTTCAAAATCGTCTTCCCCGGCTTCTTTTTGAAGGATTCTCTTGAAGAAGGACTTCTCATGTGCTGAAATGCAGTCGTATTCCAGCAAGTAACCATGGCGGATAAATTCATCCGAGATGACATCTTTGATGAAATTCAGACTTTTTTCAAATGTTGATTTCTTCACATCCTTGAAACTGATGTGGATGACCGGATACTGCCCCATGAACTCGGCACAGCGCGGATGGGAGGCGATGAGACGGTCTTTGAACAAATAGGCATTGGATGGAAGAGCCTGGCGTAGGCGAAGTCGGGCAAGCCATTTTGGCCCCTTTCGTTCTTTCGGCGAAGATGGAGCCTCCATGAAGTAGCGGATCATGCTCAGGTTCAGGGTTTTGCCGAATCGGCGGGGACGGGTTATAAGATGGACTTCGCAGGGATTATCAATAAGGTAACGGATAAGATGGGTCTTATCGACAAAGTAGCAGCCCTCGTCGATAAATTTTTTGAAATCCGATATGCCCAGGTGCAAGGTTTGCATAATTTTGCATTATAGCGGAATGCTATGGGGAATGGAAGCAAGAGCGAAAGTTCGATAAGGGTAACTTAAAATGGACTGGAAAATGCTCCCGCCTGAGAGTTTGCCGGACTCTAAGAATTCGAAGCGATTTTTATGATTTTTCCTGATGCAAGGCGACCTGTCCGCCGACAGGCGGGCAAAAACTTAAGCGCGGCTGGGCTGCGGGAATACTATGAGTCTGTCGGACTTTAAGACTTCGAGGCGATTTTTGATGATTTTTTTCCGATACAAGGCGGCAAAAGCGGAGCGTAGCTGGGCTCCGTGAGCATTTTGACAACGCGGTAGCGGGAAAAAAGGGCAAAAATCGAGCCGTGAGGCGTAAGTCCGACAGACTCCTATGGCAACGCAGCAGGAAACAGGGTGATTGTTGTTCCAAAAAAAGCATTCTCTTCGTGCACTCTTAAAAACCGCTGTCTTTTCATCATCTTACCGGTTTTTGACAGGTTGTGGGGGATAGTATTCTCTTAAGTGAATGGTAAATGGGGAACTTCTAACAGGGCAATCGCATCTAATTCTATCCCAAAAAAATGAAAAACACTAATTTTTGGGGGAACGAATGGAGTTTCCTTCAATAGGAGGAATTTGTCAACTTTTTGTTATCGTTGTGATGTGAATAATTACCTTGAACACTCTGCGCTCTCTGCGTCCTCTGCGGTTAAGAATCATGAATAAGGCTTTCATAAGTGGATTTTAGATGCGATTGCCCTGGAACTTCTAAAGAAATAGCTTGACACAGGAATAACTCTTAGTCTATGGTAGAGCATCACCAGCAATAAATATGTTCGGTGCACACAATCTATAAGGAGTAGATATGAAGAAATTCTTGTTAATGATAATCATGATTACAGTGGCGGCCCTTGTTTTCGCCACGGGCTCTGACGAATCTTCGGCGGAGGCGCCGGAATCCTTTGAAGGGATGACTCTGTCGATTATCACCTTCACCGGAGAGTTCAAAGATCAGAAAATCGTCGCCGATTTTGAAGAACGAACGGGAGCGAAGGTTGATTTACAGATCGTGCCGCTCGCCGATTACGAGGCCAAGGTCAGACCCCTTCTGGCAACTGGTAAAAACGTTCCAGACATCTTTGTCGGTGAGGCCGCCTATGTCCGGCAATTTGTCGAAGCCGGCTACTGGACCAACTTGAGTGAAGCGCCCTTCAATGCGGATACCAGCGAAATGTTTCCTTATGCCGCGGAGATGGGAACCAACGCCGACGGAAATGTCGTTGCCCTGACATGGCAGACGACACCGGGGGGATGGTTCTATCGGCGAAGCCTGGCAAAAGAATACTTCGGCACGGATGACCCTGTGGAAATCGGCAAGTTGTTCAAGGATTGGGACAGTGTGCTTAAGGCGGCCGAGACACTCCACAGCAAAAGCGGCGGTGAGGTAAAGATGTTCCCCGGAATCGGCGAGACCATTTACCGGATATTTTATTCCCCCAGGACCATACCATGGATTAACAGAAATAATGAGTTTGCGATTGACCCTCAGCTCCTGGACTACATGAAAATAGCCAAAAAGATCCGTGATTCCGGCTACGACGCGAAACTCGATGACTGGGCAGGTCCATGGTTCGAGGCGATGAATACCGTACCCGGAGAAGCCAGGGTATTCCTCTACGGCTGGCCGACCTGGGGTCTGCAGTTTGTCATGAATGGCCAGACCAACAGTGTTGGAGACTGGGCTGTTACCGCTCCTCCTGAACCCTTCTTCTGGGGAGGAACCTGGGTTGGAATCTACAAAGACAGCCCCAACAAGGCGCTAAGCTGGGAATTTATCAAGATGCTGACCCAGGACACCCAGTGGATGGAACAATATGCGCTGCGTGCGGGAGAGTTCATGTCCAACAGGGTTGTCATGGAAAAGATCAAAGACGACTACTCCTCTGAAACCCTCGGTGGACAAAATCACTTCCAGTACTTTTACGAACAGACGCCCTTCATCGACGGATCGGCAATCCAGGGATATGACTATCAGATTAACTCCATATTTGCGCAGGTGATAAACGAATTTATCGATAATCAGCTAACCTTTGATGAAGCTGTGGAAGCCATGGGCAATCGAGTGAAGGAAGCTCTTCCTCAAGTCACCATCAAGTAGACTTTTGTAAGAGCCCGCCGTCGTTCTTGAAATATCAGGAGCGTCGGCGGCCTCGGAGGATCGAATGAGGAAGAATCACTACGCTCGCTATGGGTATCTTTTTGTGCTGCCCTTCTTCGCCGCCTTTACCGTATTCTGGCTCTATCCGGTTATAAGCACCTTCATCACCAGCCTTACTGATGAAGATTTTACCCGTGCCGGTCGGTCATTCGTCGGACTGAGGAACTACATATACGAGTTAACCCATGTTGGATTCTGGCGTTCATTTATGAATACCTGGATAATATGGATACCGAATATCGTCCTTCAGCTCGGTGTGGCCCTTTTCCTTGCGGTAATCCTGACCAATATCCAGCTGCGAGTGCGGGCGGTGGGACTCTTTCGGGCAATCTTTTTCTTCCCCAACCTGGTAACGGTCGCTTCCATAGCGGTCCTGGCCTACGCTATCCTGGATTGGCAAAATGGAGTACTGAACCAGATCGTCTTCGGTACCGGCGCAGGCGCCCAGGACAGGTATATTTTTTGGCTGAACAACCCGATTTCCGCCCGCATCTTTATTTCCCTCATGCAGACATGGATGTGGTTTGGCTACACAATGATTCTCTTTATGGCGGGTATTCAGGCGATACCCCCCAGCCTCTTTGAAGCCGCCATTGTGGACGGAGCCTCGCCGACACGAACATTCCGTTTTGTAACCTTCCCTCTTTTGAAACCTGTGATGATCTATGTGGTAATCACGTCTCTCATCGGCGGTCTCAATATCTTCGATCTTCCCTGGATTATTACCAGAGGCCGGGGAGGGCCCGATTTAAGTCTTACCACTACGGTGGTGTACCTGTTCAACCGTGCCTTTCGGTTTTATCAACTCGGCGCGGGAGCCGCGGTCTCGTACCTCCTCCTAGTTTTCACCGGGCTGTTTTCCTTCGTTTACCTTCGACTGATTGGCTTTGGTAAGGAGAGTTAAGATGGCAAAGTCTGGACAAAGAAGAATCAATACCACCCTTTCCCGAAGGGGGGTCCATCTCATACTGATCCTGGTGGCGTTTGCCTGCATTGTGCCTTTCTACATCATGCTGATCAACGCGACACGGACCAACGCGGACATAAGCCGGGGACCGACATTAATCCCCGGACGTGCTCTCCTGGACAACTGGAAGTCGCTGATTACCGGTGGACTAAACATCCCCCGGGCGTTTTTGAATTCCCTCATAGTGGCACTTAGCAGCACCCTGCTTGCCGCTTACTTCTCCGCGCTCACCGCCTATGGTTTTGGGATGTACAAATTCCGCGGCAAGAAGGTGCTCTTCGCCCTGATCTTGAGCGTGATTATGCTCCCTCCCACTATCATGTTGGTGGGATTGTTTAAGCTCTCACTCATACTCAACCTCTACGACACCCGACTCATCCTGATACTGCCTGCCATTGCCAGTCCCTACACGGTTTTCTTCCTGCGGCAGTATACCCAGAGCGTAATCAGCCCCAGCCTGGTGGAGGCCGCACGAATTGATGGCTCTGGGGAGTTTTACATCTTCCATCGTATCGGATTACCCCTGATGGCTCCGGGAATTGCCACCATGTCCATCTTTTCTTTTCTATCCCAGTGGAACAGCTATCTCGTTCCCCTGACACTTCTGAATAGCCAGGAGAAGTACACCCTTCCTCTGATCATCCAGCAGCTCAACACCACCACCTATCAAAGGGATTTTGGGGCAATGTACCTGGGTGTCGCCTTGAGTGTTTTTCCGATCCTGATTGCCTTCGCTTTCCTCTCCCGCTATCTCATCGCGGGTATCACTTTTGGGGCCGTAAAGGAATAGGGGTGCCTCCCCCAGATTCAACATTAGATGAATTATACTCAACCCTTATCCGTTGATGCGCTTTGAGAATTGACTCAATCATACTCCAGCCTGGGAGATGGGTCCGCAACTGACCGCCTTTTGGGATCATGCCTTATCCAAAAAACCTGACTAAATGACCGGTCCGCGTATTGTAGGGATGCTCCCGGAGCGGGTGAATGGGACTGCCAGATCACCGAGTGCCTGCTGAAGCGTGGAAATAGAATTGGGTGCCCATTGATGAAATTGGCTTTCCCAAACTGTCAGGATTGATTTGACAGTGTATAAGAAAAATCGTAGGTATGCTTGCCGTTTTCATCAACGTCGATGGACATTGACCCGGTTAATCCAGCAAAGCCGCCAGTAGCCGAATCGGGGACGACCACAATTGTAAGCTGGTGATTTCCCTGACTCATCACGCCGTTATGCTGTAAGATAAATGTGCCGGAACGGCCGTTTAACTCCCCCTCCACCTCCTCTATCGCCACATATCCGGCAGAGCCTTTGGCTTGCGTCAGCGCAGTTAGCATTTGTCCCTTGCTTGTTCCTTGTAA
This sequence comes from Spirochaetaceae bacterium, assembly GCA_965224705.1. Classification (GTDB taxonomy): domain Bacteria; phylum Spirochaetota; class Spirochaetia; order DSM-2461; family DSM-2461; genus UBA2779. The sequence goes on from OZ245056.1 coordinate 502,028, forward strand.
ATCTCCGTAAAACTGCTTATCTATCAAATTTCGTCCTGGTATTTCTCGCGCCGCGTCATCAGATTCCATGGGAGTTATTTTCACATCAAACGTGCCTTCTGCGTGATTCATAAATTCTCCTTTATCTATGATTGAAGTTTCGTCCATACCCTCGTCCTTTTAAACGGAATTCGCTGACTTGAACGACCTTTTATCAATGAACTCGCACCATATCAAATCATTCCTCAATGAGAGGGCGGTTAAGTTCTGTTTGAAATCTGGCCGGATCAGAAGGCAAATCGGGATAATCCAGATAGATTCCCCAAAGGTCGGAAGCAGGTGTCAGTCCTTCCGCCTCTATCCATGACATAGACGCCTCCCATGCAGCTGGCAATCCTTCATACGGACCATGGTATACAGTGCGTGGTGTTACCTTCCTCACAGCCAGTTGGCTTGACATTACACGTCCCGCAGGCGGGACAGACTTGTCGACGGGGGAACCAATTTCGAAATCAAAAATATCAGGGTCTATTTTGAAGTGATGCGCAAAAGTGGGGCCTGCGGGGAAGATGCCCTGGGCTCCAGGAGTATCAATTAGCTCAGAAACGGCTGGACCCATTTCTTTTTGCATGTCGGAACGGGGGATGGACAGGTGGATAATCGCTGTTTCCCGCACATCTGTTTGTAGAAGTCGGGGTTTATCAATCATTTTTCTCTCCATTTCTCAGGAAATCATGCTTGGCTATTAAGTCTTTCGGCCAACAGTATAAAAGAAGATCTGTTCTGCTGTCAAGAAAACGAATTGCCTCCCTGCAGGCCAGGTGCAAATGTGACCGGGGTTTAACTGTATCAAAATAACACAACGAAGCGCAGGGGGATTCTCAAGGGGGAACACCCCCTTGAGTCGTGTTTTTCTTTGTTAAACTTTCTTTTTGTCGAAAAAAAAGAAAGTTTAGGCCCAGCGGCCCGAGCGACCACCCACAAAACCATGCTATGCTAAAGACGTTATGAAAAAGAATCTGACTCAGGGCATCACCGATTTTAAGGAATTCATCGACAATAACTGCTACTTTGTCGATAAAACCCGTCTCATAGAGCATCTTATCAATGACCCCAGCAAGGTGCACCTCATAACCCGCCCCCGGCGCTTTGGCAAAACCCTGAACCTCAGCATGATCCGCTACTTCTTCGAGGCCCCACCACTGCACGGCGACCGCGGCGTTAGCAGCGAAGCCTCCACCGAAGAGCCGCCCAATGCTGAGCTGTTCAACGGCATGTCCATCGCAGAACACCCCCGGTGCCATGAATACATGGGACAGTATCCGGTGATACACTTGAGTTTTAAGGATGCCAAGGGTTCTTCGTATACGGAGTGCATGGGGATTATCAGGAAAATGCTCTCCAATGAATACCGCAGGCATCAATACTTGTGGAATTCCGGCATACTGGAAGACAGGGAACGGATAAAATTTGAAAATTTTCTGTACGATGAGGGCACGGATCAGGACTGCGCCCAATCCATTGAATATCTCTCCGCCTGGCTGAAGCGCGCCTACGGCAAACCGGTCTACATCCTTCTGGATGAGTACGACACCCCGCTGCACGCCGCCTACACCGACAAATTCTACGATGAGATGATCGCCTTCATCCGAAGCTTCATGGTGCAGAGCTTCAAGGACAACCCCAATTTGAAGCAGGCGGTGGTCATCGGCATACTCAAAGTGGCTCAGGAGAGCATCTTCAGCGACTTCAACAATCCGGCAGTGTCCACCCTGCTCGATCCCGAAATGGAGGACTGTTTCGGCTTCACGGAACCCGAAGTGGAGGCCATGGCGGACTACTATGGGCTTGGTGACAGGATGGACGGCATCAGGAAATGGTACAACGGTTACATCTTCGGCGGGGACACGGTCATCTACAATCCCTGGAGCATAGTCAACTACCTCAGGAGGCCATCGACTGGGCTGCGTCCCTACTGGGTGCACACCAGCGCCAACAGGATGGTTAAGGAAACGCTGCAGCTGAACAAAAGGGACAGCCGGGAAACCATGGAAAGGCTGCTCAGAGGAGAGGAAGTGAGGCGTGAGGTGGCACTCAACATCGTCTACCCGCAGATACGGACCCGCCCGGATGTGGCGTGGAGTTTCCTTCTCCACGGCGGTTATCTCAAGGCCAGCGAAAGGCAGCAGCACGAGATAATCCAGGACTACCGGCTGGATATTCCCAACCGCGAAGTACGCTATTCCTACATGACCACAATCAAGGACTGGCTGGAGGAGGATGTGGAGGCGGGCGAGTCCTTTCATTCCTTTATCCGCGGCATCAGGGAGGGAAATGCCGCCCTGATCGAGAGGGGTCTGGGGAAGGTTCTCCTGAGCATGGCCAGTTATTACGACACCGCCGGCGAAGACGAGGAACTGGAGCGGGTGGAGGGCTTCTACCACGGTCTGGTGCTGGGGATGCTGGCCTACCTGAGCGGCGAGTACAGGGTGGAGAGCAATCGGGAATGCGGCATGGGCCGCCCCGACATCGTATTGATTCAACACGGCCCTGGGCGACCCGCTCATGTTCTGCTGTTCGAGTTCAAACGGGAGTCTTCCACCGGAACCACGCCGCTAAATAAGCTGGCGCAGGAAGCCTATTCCCAGGCGGAGCAAAAATATCTGGAGGGGGCACGGGAGAAGTGGAACCCGGAGGAAATTGTCATCTATGGGGTGGGCTTTCGCGGTAAGAAACTGGCTCTGGAGGTAGGCGGGGAGGCGCTTCACCCCCAGCTCTGAGTGTAGGGTTGGCCCGCATACGGCGTAAAAAGCCGCTTTTCACGGAACACAGGGGGGATTCTCAAGGGGGACACCCCCTTGAGTCGTATTTTTCTTTGTTAAACTTTCTTTTTGTCAAAAAAAAGAAAGTTTAGGCCCAGCGGCCCGAGCGACCACTCACAAAACCATGCTATGCTAAAGACGTCATGAAAAAGAATCTGACTCAGGGCATCACCGATTTCAAGAAATTCATCGACAATGATTGCTACTTTGTCGATAAAACCCGTCTCATAGCGCATCTTATCAATGACCCCAGCGAAGTGCACCTCATCACCCGCCCCCGCCGCTTCGGTAAAACCCTGAACCTGAGCATGATCCGCTACTTCTTTGAAGCCCCGCCACTGCACGGCAACAGCGGCGTTAGCAGCGAAGCCCCCACCGAAGAGCCGCCCAATGCCTCATTGTTTAATGACATGTCCATATCAAAACACCCCCGATGCCGCGAATACATGGGCCAATATCCGGTGATACACTTAAGCTTCAAGAACGTAAAAAAATCGAATCATGAAGATTGCATGGTACTTATCAAAGATATGCTCTCCGATGAATTCCGTAGACATCAATACTTGCAAAACTCCGGCATGTTGGAAGACAGGGAACGGACAAAATTTGAAAAAATTCTGTACGATGAGGGCACGGATCAGGATTGTACCCAATCCATAAAACACCTCTCCTCCTGGCTCCATCGTGCCTACGGAAAACCGGTCTACATTCTTCTGGACGAGTACGACACCCCGCTGCACGCCGCCTACACCGACAACTTCTACGATGAGATGATCGCCTTCATCCGCAGCTTCATGGTGCAGAGCTTCAAGGATAACCCCAATTTGAAGCAGGCGGTGGTTATCGGGATACTCAAAGTGGCCCAGGAGAGCATCTTCAGCGACTTCAATAACCCGGCGGTGTCCACCGTGCTGAGCGACGCCATGAAGGATTGCTTTGGCTTCACGGAACCCGAAGTGGAAGAAATGGCCGCCTATTTCGGGCAGGAGTCCAGACTGGACGGCATTCGTCAATGGTACAACGGCTACATCTTCGGCGGCGACACGGTCATCTACAATCCCTGGAGTCTCGTGAGCTATTTCCGAAACATCAAGGACGGACTTCTGCCCTACTGGGTGCACACCAGTGCCAACAGGATGGTCAAGGAAACGCTGCAGCTGAACAAAAGGGACAGCCGGGAAACCATTGAGGGGCTGCTCAGAGGAGAGGAAGTGAGACGGGAGGTTGCGGTCAACATCGTTTACCCGCAGATACGAACCCGCCCGGATGTGGCGTGGAGTTTCCTGCTCCACGGCGGCTACCTGAAGGCTGATGAGCGGCAACAAGTCCACACCTCCATAACCCACCGGCTTTCCATTCCCAATCTGGAAGTGACGGTGGTCTACGAAAAGGTGATTCGGGACTGGTTAGAGGAGGATGTGGAGGCGGGTGAGTCCTTTCATTTCTTCATCCGCGGCATCAGGGAAAGGAATGCTGCCCTGATTGAGAGGGGGCTTGGGAAGGTTCTCCTGAGCATGGCCAGTTATTACGACACCGCTGATGCCGCTGGCGAAGACGAGGAAATGGAGCGGGTGGAGGGCTTCTACCACGGTCTGGTATTGGGAATGCTTGCCTACCTGAGCGGCGAGTACAGTGTGGAGAGCAACCGGGAATGCGGCATGGGCCGCCCCGACATCGTATTGATTCAACGCAGCTCCGGGCGACCCGGTCATGTTCTGCTGTTCGAGTTCAAACGGGAACCTGCCGCCGGAACCACGCCGCTCAAGCAGCTGGCACAGGAGGCCCATACCCAGGCGGAGCAAAAATACCTGAAGGGGGCGCGGGAAAAGTGGAACCCGGAAAAGATTGTCATCTACGGTGTAGGCTTTCGCGGCAAGACACTGGCTCTGGAGGCAGGCGGAGGGACGCTTCGCGCCCAGTTCTGAGTTGACCCGCATACGGCGTTAAAAAAGCCGCTTTTCACAAAGTGCATGGGGGATTCTCAAGGGGGTGCCCCCCCTTGAGTCGTATTTTTCTTTGTTAAACTTTCTTTTTGTCGAAAAAAAAGAAAGTTTAGGCCCAGCGGCCCGAGCGCCTCATGTTCTGCTGTTCGAGTTCAAACGGGAACCTGCCGCCGGAACCACACCGCTGAAGCAGTTGGCACAAAAGGCCTATTCCCAGGTGGAGCAAAAATACCTGGAGGGAGCGCAGGAGAAGTGGAATCCGGAAAGGATTATCATCTACGGGGTGGGATTTCGCGGTAAGGAACTGGCTCTGGAGGCAGGCGGAGGGGCGCTTCACCCCCAGTTCTGAGTGTAGGGTTGGCCCGCATACGGCATAAAAAGCCGCTTTTTACAGAGCGCAGGGGGGATTCTCAAGGGGGGACACCCCCTTGAGTCGTATTTTTCTTTGTTAAACTTTCTTTTTGTCGAAAAAAAAGAAAGTTTAGGCCCAGCGGCCCGAGCGCCTCATGTTCTGCTGTTTGAGTTCAAACGGGAGCCTGCCGCCGGAACCACGCCGCTCAAGGAACTGGCGCAGGAGGCCCATACCCAGGCGGAGCAAAAATACCTGGAGGGGGCACAGGAGAAGTGGAACCCGGAAAGGATTATCATCTACGGGGTGGGATTTCGCGGCAAGGCACTGGCTCTGGAGGCAGGCGGGGAGAACGAAGCTCCCCCATGAAGTCTGCGTCAACCGCTTCAAAGCGGTCCGTGCCCGTCCCCTGTCCTATGAAGAGGGAAAGCGTTACCCCCCCAACCACTGGCAATCCCTAGCTAATTAATACAATAGCATAAAGATACCAGACCGCATGAGGCAGCCACTGCTCACTCCACCGCCATCGGTGGTCTCCCTGACCGCTTATCGCAGGCGGCAAAAAATCGATGTCCGCCTCATCCTCAAATCCCGATGTTATTCCGTTGCATATCCCCCCATAGGCATTGGGAAAATCCTCCTCATATTCAGGATTATTCCTGCCGAAACCGTGCAGCATACACACATCGAATGGATTTAATCCAAGGATCCAGTCAATTGAGTCTGCCGCGAGTTTGTTTAACTTATTCCGCAACTCCTGGCCGGTGGAAGAAAGGGCGGCAGCCATCTTCGCCGCGGCCGATATTGAAGCAATTCGGGCATTCTCACCCTGCCACCAGTAGCCGGTTTCGTTACGATGGGGCATGAAGAATGCGCCTTTTTTTTCACCCCCCAGGGGGCGCACATATTGACGCGGATAGCCGAAAGGATTTTTCACTTCCCCTGTTATAGCAAGAATGAATTCCAGATGAGTAATCGCGGTATTGACCGCATCCGAGGCAAAAGCCGGATCTGTCTCATAATCCGCATAGGTGAGGAGGGCAATGATCGGAAGGCCCGCATCGGAGGCGTGAAAAAAGGGACGATCACCGGAACTGTCAGAGGAAAACCATCCCCGATAATGCTCGTCCCCCCTTAGTTTAAGGGCGAGGGCACGGCTTCTCTCTCTGGCGGCATGAAGATAGGTTGACTTCTCCGTGGTCTTCCACAATTCCGATGCAGCAAGGAGGGCGCAGTAATCGTCGATGATGTTTTCTTTCCCATCTTCATTGCATACTTTATTGAATTCCTTAAGATACTGAAAGCCTGTTTCCGCGGCTTCCAGGTATTTTGAAAATTCGGCTTCCCCTTCATATTCTGATTCTGAGAAAAGCGGATCATCCTTCAGAGAATACAGCCTTGCCAGAGCCGCAATTGCCATTCCTCCCCCTTTTCGAAATCCCGACCTATAGTTTTCATCTTTAATGCCCTCCATACCGCGAAACGCGCAGATAAAGCGTTTTGACGGATCCTTGGACCAATTGTCGAAAACGCTTGAATAAAACCAGCCCTCCCCGTCCTGCATTCGGCAGAGAAAATCGGCACCGTAGCGGGCCTCTTCCAGCATCCTCTGTCTCAGGTTTTTCCCGATCACGTTACAACCTGAGGGAGCCGAGTTTCCCGAAATATGGGTATAGCTTTTTAGAAGACTCCATACAACCAGAGGGCTTTGCTGGGGATTGAAATAGAGGGCATATGAAAGATGTGAAAAATACTTGCTCACATCTCCCGAGGCATCGTACCAGCCGCCGTGGACATCCACCCTATCCCCTCTCTCACCGTAGAACGGAATACTCCGGTCAGCGGCATCATAATCACCGCCGCAGCGTTGAGATCGGAGGTATTTGATTATTCCCGGCAGTGTTTTTTGAATGATCACTCCCCGCCCGATTCTAAAAGGCTCGGATACGCACTCCTTTGTCTTCGGCCTATTGGGATTATCCCAGGCGCCATCGGGCCGGTCGGCACATACGGTGAGTCTGTAATGCCCTGGTTTATCAAGAGAGCTGAAATCAATGGTGTAGAATATCCAGTTTTTCCAGTTATGTACCCGTCCGGAGAATTCGGCAAAGCACTCCATGATTACCCGCGACGGTTCTTCGGCATGAGCTATAGTGACCTTGAGGGGCCCCCTCTCCTCGACCTCCCCCGCCGTCAGTTTTACCACCGCTTTCTTGGGGCCATCCTGCTCGTAACCGAGATGATTGATCAATATGTCCATGGTGACCTCCACTGACGGCGCCGACAAGTTGGTTCATGAACCAACCAACACCGTTTACCTATACACTTTTCCGGACAGAATTCAAGCCAAATCATGAGAATTCAGGAATTTTCGCCAATATTTCCTTGACATCTGGGGAAAACCATGGGACAATCGGGTTGGTTGGTGCAGGAATCAACCAACCCGAGAATAAAATGGCTGTATTGAAGCGGACAAAAATCATAAACCGATTTCGCATTCTGCGGGAAATCTGGATCAAAAAAGAGATCAGCAGGATCGAGATCGCCCGGACTCTGGATCTGGATAAATCAACCATATCGCATAATGTGAAAGAGCTGCTTGATATGGGCGTCATCCTTGAATCTTCCGAAGGCGATGCCGGGCCCATGGGGGGCAGGAAGCCGGTCCGCATAACATTGAACAAAGACTTCGGCTGTGTCCTGGGAATTGAAATCCGCCCGGAATCCTATACGGCGGTTGCCGTGGATCTGGAAGGGGAGATTATCTACTCCCGTTTTGAAAAGATGATAATCCGGGGAAGTTCCCTTTCGGAAAGGTTCATGGAGATTGTATCCCTTACAACGGCAGAGTTGAACCGGAAGAATACAATAGTACTGGGCATAGGGTTAGGACTTTCCGGAGTCGTGAATGCCGCCAGGGGGGTAATAAAATACTCGATTCCGCTGGAGATTGAAGACAAATTCAATTTCTATGAACTAATCGCTTCCAAATTCAATGTTCCGGTCTTTATCGATAACGATGCCAACGCCTGTGTATGGGGGGAACTCGTCTTCCACCGTGTCAAGGACTTACAGAATTTTGTTTTTCTTCTTCTTGAGTTCAGAGACATTGATCCAAACCTACCCAGTTTTTGTGAAAAGACCGCCCTTGGAATTGGCATTGTGATCAACGGGGCTGTACACTACGGACATGATTCCTCGGCGGGGGAATTTCGCAGTATTTTCCGCGATGAGAATTCCAGAGGACAATTCAAACTGACAAGGGACGAACAAAAAATATTGGAAGAAGACAGTGAAACGCGAAATAAATTTTTTCGGGAATTGGGTTCTCATGTCGCGCTTTTCGTGAACACCTTCAACTTAAGTCATGTAATTCTCGGCGGCATCTTTGAGCGGTACGGGAAAGAGGTGACGGAAATATTTGAGGATGAAATCCGGAAAAACTGGGCCTATCCCTATGAGGTGAAGAGACATATCTGGTTTTCGTCCTTCGGTGACCAGGCGGTAGCCTATGGAGCCGCCGGCATGGTGATCAATAAACTTTTCAGTGATCTGGAGATATTTGAACTGGACAGCGCCTTGCACGGTGTTTTTCTGACGGAACAGGCGGCTGTGTATGCATCTAGGTGAATTAAAATTTCTTCGTATGGAGAAATAAAAAAATAACGGAGGATAAGTTATGAAAGAAATTGGAAAAGTCTTGTTTTCAATGGCCATCATTACGGTAATGACGGCAGCGGCAGTATTTGCCGGAGGAAAACAAGAACCCGGCCCGGCAAAAGAAGAGAAGATCGTTGTCAATGCTATGGGATACGGCAACAATTCAAACCAGGAAGGATTAACATGGGCGCGAATTGTCGAATCTTTTGAAAAAGAGAATCCCAACATCGATATCCAGGATGAACTCCTGTACGATCAGGCCTATCATGATAAGGTCGTTGCCCGACTCGCATCCGGCGATATTCCCGATTTAGCCTACATGGGTGTTGACGCCCGATGGGGCGCTCCCTGGGTAGAGGCGGGTCAGCAATGGAATCATCGCCCTTTCATGGATGAAAACTACTACGATTTCAGCATGATTCCCGACCATGGGCCGAACGGTGAGATCTATGAAGTGCCTCTCCAGTCAGGCAATATGACAACAATCCTTTTCATGAATCAGGCGCTTGTAGAATCCCTTGGATTCACCAGGCCCGAAACCTATGAGGATATGGTCGCCATGGTGCCCGCGGCAAAAGCCGCCGGAATTGATGTCCTTACCATCGATGGTGCCGACGGCTGGGCCTGGGGGTCCTGTCTCATGTCGGCTGTCATTGCCAGGATGTCCGGCGATGCGAATTTTGTATCAAAATCAGTGGCCGGGGAATACAAGTTTACCGATCAGGCATGGGTGGATGCCCTTGGATTTATTACCAGAATGGTAGACGATGGTGTTCTTGACCCGAAATACGTTACCGTCGATTACGGTGCCAATCAGTCTGTTTTCGGGAACAAACAGGCCCTCTTCATGGTGCAGGGACATTGGGCGGCCCAGGGTGTTGATCCTGCGGTGCGGGATACGATGCTTTTGCTTCCCTGGCCGAAACTCCCCGGAGAAAAAGCGGGAATGGCGGGAAGTATTTCCGCAGCCCCCTCGGTTGGATACGGTGTGACGAAAAAAGGCGCTTCCAATCCCGAAGTACGTGACGCGGCGCTTAAATTCATCAACTTCTTTTACAGCCATGCTGAAAGTGAACAGCGATTACGGGATGGTGCAATTATCGCCCCTGTCCTGAAAGATTTTCAGGTGCCCAGCGATTTGGAAGATTACTCGAAACAGAAAGTCGTCCTCGCACAGAATAATTTAATGACTGAAGTTATCGATTCTTTCTTAAGCGGAGAGCCCAATAACGCGTTAAACGCAGGAATGCAGAAAATCGCGGCCGGTCAGGCTACCGCCGAAGAAATTGCCGAAGAAGTGGAAAATCTGCTTCGAAACTAGGGGCCTGTCGGATTTACGTCTCACGGATCGATTTTTGCCCTTTTTCCCTGTTGCTGCGTTGCCAAAATACTCACGTAGCCCAGCTACGCTCCGTTTTTGTCGCCTTGCATCAGGAAAAAATCATCAAAAATCGCCTCGAAGCCTTAAAATCCGACAGACTCCCAGGCATTTCCGATCTTAATGAAGGGGGATTTTGGTTCCCCTTCATTTTATTTACCTTCTCCAGGAGTTTTATTTGACCACTAGACGACGAAAAGACTTGCTTATATTTTTCGGATTCGTGACGCCCGGCCTTCTGGTGTACCTGTTTATCGTTGCCTATCCGGTAGTCTATTCTCTGGGATTGAGTTTTACCGATTACAATCCCAACAAGGGTGGGCAGTGGGAATTCGTGGGGATGCTTCATTACAAAACGATGATCACCAACCCGATGTTCTGGCACTCACTTAAAAATAACATGATTGTTGTCGCCGTCTCGGTATTCGGCCAGATTCCCATCGGACTTATTCTTGCCTACATCCTGTTCAGGAAGATGGTCGGCTGCAGGGGAATTCTTCAGGCAATGGTGTTCCTCCCTCATTTTCTCTCGACAATTGTTATCGGTACGATGTGGAAGCGAATATTTCAGGCGGACGGCCCGGTGTCCAGATTGATACAGATGATTTCAGGCGACCCCGGTGCTCAATTCGACCTCATGCTGAAAGCCAACACGGTGATGATTCCCATCGCCTTTGCCCTTATATGGATGTATACGGGATTGTACATGATAATCTTTCTTGCCAACATGCAGAAAATAAACAACAGTATGATCGAATCGGCGAAAATTGATGGCGCATCTGAATCGCAGATCTTTTTCAGGATAATCGGGCCCCTCTTATCCGGAACAATTCTTGTTTCGACGGTTCTGGCCATTGCCGGTTCACTCCGCGGATTTGATCTGATATTCGCCCTCACCACGGAGGGGCTGCAGCGGAACAACGCAATGGTTCTTCCTATTTTTATGTACCAGACCGCATTTCAGGATTACAGTAATTCCATGCGCTTTGCCTTTGGGTCGGCCATCTCCAATGCAATTGTATTCATAAGCATAGGACTTATTTTGTTTTCCAATTTTATCGGCAAACGGCTAAAAGCCGGAGAGGTGAGCTGACATGGGAACAGCGAAAACAATGAAACCGATCAACCTTTCACCGGTTCTAGGGAGAACTCTTTCATACATCATCTTCATCACCTGGGCGCTGATAACAATTCTCCCCCTTTTCTGGATGCTTTATTCTTCTTTTAAGTCGAACGAAGAGATGACGAAGAATATCTATGCTTTTCCCCGGGCCCTCTTCGATAATCATGATGATGAATACGTTGTCATCAAACCCGACCTCAACACCATATTTCCCTATGACCCCGATGCTGATACCCGGGAACGGCTAATTATCGAGTCGACAACCATCGCCCCGAGAAGAAGGCTGATGGTTCATTTTCTCCTAAAAGAAAAACTCCCCCAGGAAATTGCTCAGCTGGAAGTTGGCGGCAAGGTGGTCGTCTCTCAACTGCCGCCGGAGATGCGGCGAAGTATAAAATGGAAAACGGTTTGGTACAACTATACATCCGCCTTTGTCAGAGGCGGATTATTGATGAAATTCGTCAATAGTCTTATCTACACAATTACATCAACCTTCCTGATCATACTCCTGAGCATGATGATCAGCTTTGCCTTGAGTAAGATGAAGTTTCCCCTCATGTCAAAAATAATTACAGGGATTATCGGCTTAGGCTATCTCATCAGCATTCAGTCCCTGATAATTCCCCTGTTTCTGCTGCTCTCCTCGGCGGGGCTTACCGACACCCACCCCGGCATTATTCTCGTGTATACGGCATTTGGAATGCCCCTGGCGGTATTATTGACAACACAGTTTATGCGGGGATTGCCGGACAGCCTCATTGAATCGGCCTATATTGATGGGGCCTCACCCTTCCGGGCTTTTTTAAGCATCATTACGCCCATGTCTATTCCGGTGATTATTACCGTCTCCATTATTAGTGCCCTTGGCACCTGGAATGAATTCCTCCTGGTTCTTGTCCTTGCCAGTTCTGAAGCGACGAAATCGCTTCCCGTGGGTGTGTTTTCCTTTGCGAGCCTGACCAGCATTGAACGGGGCTGGCAAATGGCCGCGCTGGTGATCGCGACATTGCCCGCGATGCTTGTTTATTTCATCTTCAACAAGCAGTTGACCAGGGGAGTTGTCGCCGGGGCGGTAAAGGGATAGATAAAAATGAAAAACCTCCTTCTTGTTCCCCATCCCAGGCGGCTGGAACGAACCGGCGGCAGATGCGCAATCGGAGGGAGAATGAAAGATGAAATAGATGCTTATATTTTGACCTCTCCCCTGCCGATGGGAATAAGAAATCTTTCCTCTCCGAGGCCGAGGCATGAGCAATGGCACCGGCTGACTCTTTCCGCTGCCGGTATTGAAATCGAATCAAACAACCAGCGGGGCACATTCTATGCCATTCAGACGATAAAGCAGCTTCTCAGACAGGCAGAAGCAGGTAAAGATGGATCATTTATTCTTCCCTGTCTTATCATAGAAGACTGGCCGGAGTATTCCGTTCGGGGCGTGTCTCTGGACATCGCCCGCGACCGGGTGCCCACCATGGAAACACTTCACAGCCTCATCGATTTCTGGGCCGGGCTTAAGTATAATCAATTGCAGTTGTATTCAGAACATGTCTTCGCATATAAGAATCATCCCACGGTATGGAAGGAGGCCTCACCGCTCAGGGCCGCTGAAATAAAAGAGCTGGATGCATACTGCCTGGTCCGGGGGATTGAACTGGTGCCGAATCAGAACTCGGTGGGCCACATGGAGCGGTGGCTGAAGCATCCTGAGTATTTTCATCTGGCCGAAACCCCCGAAGGATTTACCGATGAGCATGGTGTTTTTTACTCCGCCTCATCTTCATTGTCTCCGGCGGTTCCCGAAAGCCTCGACTTCCTGGGTGATCTCTATGACGAGCTCCTGCCCAATTTTACCAGCCTGCAATTCAACATCGGGGGAGATGAGCCCTGGGAACTCGGGCAGGGCAGGGCTGCCGATCTATGCGCAAAATATGGGAAGGGGCGGGTTTATTTTGAGTTCCTTAAAAAAATCCATACCCTCGTCCGGGAGAGGGGAAGAAAAATGCAGTTATACGGGGACATCGTTCTTCGCTATCCTGATTTGATAAGAGAACTTCCAGAAGATATCACCATTGTAAACTGGGGCTATGAGGCGGACCATCCCTTTGAAAAAGAATGCAAGCAGATCGGCAGAACGGGATTACCCTTCTATGTTTGTGCCGGTGCTTCCTCCTGGAACTCCATCGGGGGACGCTGGAGAAACGCTGAAACCAATATCATTACCGCGGCGGCGGAGGGGAAGAAGAATAATGCCGAAGGTTTCCTTATTTCCGAGTGGGGCGATAACGGGCACTGGCAGCAGTATTCCGTGGCGGTTCCGGCATACCTGGCTGCCGCAAGCATATCCTGGAATCCTAAGGGCTACCGCTCCGAGGATCTGGAGGCAAATCTTGGCCTCCACTATTTCGGAAATACCGAAGCCTCCCGTGCCTTGATGATTCTTCAGGATGTTTGGGATAATCCGGTGAAACTCCTGCATAATGCCTCAATTCAAGGGGCGGCCCTTCTGGATCCTGTATTCCCCTATCATCAGAAGGATTTCACCGCTTTTCAAAACTATGATTTTGAACGTGAGTTTGGGCTTATTGAAGAGGCTCAAACCGCCTTACGAGGGGGAGGCGGCAGTGCTGTTTTAGAAGATGAGATTGCCTTCACCGCCCGGCTGTACTACCACGGCACCAAGCTGTGTAAAAACCGTTTCGCGGCTCAGGGATTATCGGTTCATGAAATCCCAGGGGAAATACGCAAAGAGCTTTCGGCCGACCTGGCCGGGATTATCGAGTGGTATGAATCTCTATGGCTGCATCGGAGCCGTCCCGGAGGATTGGAAGACAGCGTGAAGAGGATGAAGAAATTACAGAACCAATACGGGATTGCGGAATGAATCGCGTCGATCTTTCCGGCTCCTGGGAACTCATCGGTGACGAACGCAGTATCCGAGTGCCCATTGAGCTTCCCGGCGACAATTACACAGCTTTGGCCAATGCCGGAATAATTCCCGATCCGTATTTCGGACAAAATGAGCTATCCTGCCAATGGGTTGGACAAAGCGACTGGATTTTCAGGCGCTCCTTTTCATTAGATGCTGATTTTATTGACTCGGGGAATGTCTATCTTCACTGCGATTCCCTTGATACCTTCGGTACAGTCAAAATCAACGGGAAAACAGCGGGGGAGTCCTGGAACGCGTTCACCCCATTTCGGAAAACGGTTACGGAATTGCTCTTGCCTGGAGAGAATACGATCGAGGTTTTGATTCGTTCGGCCGAGAATGAGGCCGCCCTCAGAGAAAAACGTCTGGATTATCCCGTGCCTCATAGTCATTATCCTGTTCAGTCCCCCCACCGCAACCTTGTGCGAAAAACCCAGTGTCACAGCGGCTGGGATTGGGGCCCCTGCCTGATGGCAAGCGGGCTGTATGGGGATATTTATCTGCAATCCGTCCCCGGGGTCCGTGTCGATTATTTTCACGGGGAAACTCTAAACCGGGAGGGAAGGTGGTTGGTCAATTCAACTCTGGAAGTTTTTTGTTATGACCCCGGTGAGAGGCTCCTCGATATTTCCCTATCGGAAGAACCGGACAGGGGGGATGAATTGGGGAAGAACCCTGACCTGAATTTTGGAATTCCGAAGGTTAGTGAAAAGGTCAATCTAAAAAAAGGTATAAATACACTTTCCTATTCCTTTCCGGTGGAAGATCCCCGGCTGTGGTGGCCGAATGGTTTTGGCGGGCAGCCTCTGTATGCCCTGAAGATGGAACTGCAGGGTGAAACTTTAATACAGCGAATTGGTTTTCGAACGATTGAAATAAAAGCCGAGTCTGATGACTCTGGCAAGAGTATGGTGTTTTCTGTAAACCGCCGGGAGATATTCTGCAAGGGGGCGAACTGGATTCCTCTGGATGCCCTGCCCGGCAGGAAAAATGATGACCGCCTTGAGGCTCTTCTTTCTGATGCGGTTTCGGCCAACATGAACATGCTCAGGGTATGGGGAGGGGGAAGTTATGAATCCGAGCGGTTTTACCAGGCCTGTGATGAAAAGGGGATACTCCTATGGCAGGATTTTATGTTTTCCTGTTCATGTTATCCCGGGCATACTGATTTTTTGACTGAGGTTGAAGAAGAAGTCCGGCACCAGGTGAAGAGGCTGAAATTCCATCCCTCCCTGGCTCTCTGGTGCGGCAACAACGAATGCCTTGGAGCCCTGACCTGGTTCAAGGAAAGTCAGCAGAACCGGGATAAGTATCTTGTGGATTATGACCGGCTTTACGAGGGCGTTATCGGGAAGGCTGTGAGGGAAATTGACCCAAACAGGAAATGGTGGTCCAGTTCACCATCGGGAGGCCCCGCGGATTATTCCGACTGCTGGCACAATGATACCAGGGGGGATATGCATTATTGGAGTGTATGGCACGAAGGAAGGCCTTTTGAAGCGTACTACGATGTGACACCGCGATTTTGCTCCGAATTCGGCTTTCAGTCATTTCCTTCCATGGACACCCTGTCCTCATTTGTGCCGGCGGGTCAATACAATCTCACCTCACCGGTGATGGAACACCATCAGCGGCACCCCCGGGGGAACGCGGTGATCATTGAAACTCTTTGCCGCTATTTCCGGTTCCCGGAAAAGTTTGAACATTTTCTGTATTTAAGCCAGGTTCAGCAGGCATTGGCGATGCAGACCGCAATCGATTACTGGCGCAGCAGCCGTCCAGTCTGTATGGGAACCCTTTATTGGCAGCTGAATGATGTCTGGCCGGCGGCTTCCTGGTCGTCGGTGGAGTATTCCGGCAGATGGAAGCTGCTCCATTACGTTATAAGGCGTGCGTATGATCCGGCTGCCATAGCCGTGTTTATAAAGGACGATTTTCTTCAAGTATGGGGATTAAACGATTTGGCCGGATCGATTGGAGGCGAACTGGAGTTGTCATACATCGATTTCCAGGGACGGCCTGTTTCGGTGGTACAGAAAAATGTTACGCTGAATGCCGAGTCGGCCGTCAGAATGTACACTGCTGAACTGAGTGGTCTGCCTGTTCAAAAAGATCGGGGATTTTTCCGGGCACGATTTCGCGGCGGTGATATAAAGCGGGAGAGCAGTATTTTTTTGACTCTTCCCAAAGAATGTTCTATTGAGTTGCCCAATATAAAATTCACGGCGGATGAAGAAAAAGACGGCAGAATAAGAATATCTTTATCGACGGACAAACCCGCATTTTTTGTGTCCCTTGATTCGGGAAGTATCCGGGGGGTATTTTCGGACAACTGCTTTCCTATGTTTCCGGGAGAGGAAAAAACCGTGGTGTTTACTCCAGGGCAGGGGGGGTCAATTGAAGAATTTAAATCGGAACTGACGCTGAATCATCTTCGAAAAACGTATAGCTGAATCGCTATTGAGTTAGCCGAAAGAATACATGCATGGGGGTAGGTGTAGAGGGCAATCGCACCTAAAAAGACATCAAGCAGGTGAATTGCCAGGTAACAATCCGTTTTTTATGGAACGCATGATTTCAAGAACCCTACAGACCGGTAGAATATGTCAACTGGAACTTCTTCCCAGTGCGCTTGTGGATTGCCTTTCACAGCCACTACAATCCGGGCTATAGCGATCGCTATTGGAGCCTTCGCTTCGTGTTGAGGACCAATTAGTTTTATGGTATCTTGAAGAACGAGAAGGCCCTCACTCCGATTTGACATTCTCCCCTTAAGGACGCTAAAGTCAGTAATCCAGACAAACAGGAGAAAAAAACGAAAAAACTGAAAAGCCGCCCCAAAAAATACATTCCCATAGCCATCCTGCTATTCCTGCCCCTGCTCAGTGCCGCCAGCAGCCGCCCGCTTAGCGCGCATGCCCGCCTCCGCCAGGCCCCGCCCGCCGTACCTGCCCACAGTCCGGCGGAAAACGCTGACATAACACTGACCTCGTGGGATGACTGGGATGACTGGGATGACTATGACTGGGAAGCAGTGGGAATGGTCTATGTGGAAGGCGGCAGTTTCCAGATGGGCAGTACCGACAGTGATGCTGATTCGGATGAAAGCCCGGTGCACAGCGTAAGGGTGGATTCGTTTTACATGGCTGAAACGGAAGTGACATTTGATCAGTATGACGCATACTGCGATGACCAGAGAATCAGTAAGCCCGACGATGAGGGCTGGGGCCGGGGAAGCCGTCCGGTGATCTATGTGAGTTGGTATGACGCAGTGAAGTACTGCAACTGGCTGAGTGAGCAAGCTGGCCTACCGAAGGCGTATAGCATAAGCGGCACAAGTGTAAACTGGAATCAGAATGCCGAAGGCTATCGTTTGCCAACGGAAGCCGAGTGGGAGTACGCGGCGCGGGGGGGAAAGCATTCCCGGGGATATAAATATGCCGGGAGTAACAATGTTGGCGAAGTTGGGTGGTATTCTGGAAATTCCGGAGGGAAAACCCATCCGGTTAAGGGTAAGAAGGCCAATGAGCTGGGGCTGTATGACATGAGCGGGAATGTGTGGGAATGGTGCTGGGATTGGTATGATTCGGATTACTATTCCATTTCACCTGGAGGCAATCTCACAGGGCCGTCAAGCGGGTCCTACCGCGTGATTCGCGGCGGCAGTTGGGGCCTCAATCCGGAGGGCTTGCGGGTTGCCGCTCGCGGCGGCAACAGTCCGGGCTACAGCAACCTCCTTTTGTGCTTTCGCCCCGTTTTGAGGACCAATTAGTTTTTGGTTTTTTACCTTTTTACCTTATTCGCATCCTGTCCCCATAACAGGGGCAAACAGATTTGTTCCGCTTTGTTTTGGTAGTATTGCGTCGTCAATGTGAAGAATTGGAGCGGAACTTTTTTTTCAAATACCCGAAAGTAAAGAACAAGATATCTATGCCATTTGAAATAATAACGATACATTACAATCCTGTTACAGACTCTTTTCATTCGGATGAATTGAACAAATTCTGTCTGAATAAAAGGATTATACACAGGGAAACGGCGTTTTTTACAACGGAAAGTCAGTCTCTTGCCGCTGTCTATGGCCTTAGAGCCGGTTTCGGCATCAAAGGAAGTGGTCTTTTCGCCTAAAAGCAGCATTAAACCGCAGAGATCACAGAGCTGCGCAGAGAGATATGAAATAAAAAGATTGATCAATAATTACCTTGAACACTCTGCGCTCTCTGCGTCCTCTGCGGTTAAAAAACAAGGAATAAGGTATAAACCGCAGAGATCGCGGAGCGGCGCAGAGAAATATGGCATAAGTAAAGATTAGTGAATAATTACCTTGAACTCTCTGCGTCCTCTGCGGTTAAAAACCATGAATAAGGCCTTGAATAATCTCCGTGAACTCCGTGCCTCCGTGAGAGAATTTCTGTAAAGTCCAGTCGGATTATTCCTCACAATACAGGGACAAGTCCTTCCCCCTAAACCCAATGCCCAGAACCAACAATTCCTTCGGATGCCATTTCTCCCTGACCCCCTCAAGGTATCCCTCCACCGCCTGGGCATAAGCGGCCTGGGCTAAGGTTTCCAATGCGGTATCAGCGGCACTGTTTCCCTGCTTGAACTCGAACACAAAAGCCTTCTCGGCCTGAGCGGGATCGCTTCCCTTCCTGACCACCACAATGTCCGAACGGCCTCTCCCGTACTCCCGGTTACTGTCCACGGCATAGGCCGGACCAAGATAGGCCAGAAGCCCCAGTACAAGACCATGGTAGAAGTTTTCCCGTCTCTCCTCCTCGTCCCATGCGCTATCGTAATAACTGGCGAGGCCGAAGAGGATTCGCTTCAGGCTGCGTTCAATCAGTTGGGGATTGGCTTCTCTGATGCCGCTGATAAAGTCCGTAAAATCCTCGTTGACGGACAGATCCTCCTTCAGCCAGCTCCGCACCACGGTTTCCCAGGCCGTCTCCACTTCTTTGTTGGGTATGGAGAGCCGCCAGCTGGTCCCCAGTTCTTCCTGCTGCATTTCGGAGGCCTTGAGGTAGCCGCTATGGAGGAGAAAACTCCATACCACATCCGGATCATTTTCTATCTGGGTGTAGGGAATGTTGGTTAAGAGCGGCTTGCGCACTTCCTCTTTCCGCAAAAGTTTTTCTGTTGTCATTTTAGCATCCCGGCGCTTTAGTTTGATGACGTCCTTGACGAGTCTGTTGTCGCTGGTGCTTATCCAATGCGGTTTCAGTCCTTCCTCGTGGGAGCTTAAGTAATTGACGATGCTCCAGGGATTGTAGATGACGGTGTCCCCGCCGAAGATGTATCCGTTGTACCATTCCTTGATTCCGTCCATTTTGTCTTCCAGACCGAAGTATGAGGTCATTTTTTCAAGTTCCAGCTCGGTAAATCCGAAGCAGTCCTTCATGGCCGGGGAAAGGATGGTGGAGACTCTGGGATTGTTGAAGTCGCTGAAGATGCTCTCCTGGGCGATTTTCAGTATGCCGATAAGCACAGCCTGTTTCAGGTGGGGGTTGTCCTTGAAGGTTTGCACCATGAAGCTGCGGATGAAGGCAATCATCTGATCGTAGTATTTGTCCACATGGGCCGAGTGCAGGGGCGTGTCGTACTCGTCCAGAAGGATGTAGGGCGGTTTGCCGTAGGCGCGATGGAGCCAGGCGGAGAGGGATTCAATGGATTGGGCACAGTCCTGATCCGTGCCGTTTCTGTTCAATATTCTGGAAAATAACTTTTCATCGGCTTCGTGCAGCATTCCGCAGCCATGCAGATATTCATGCCGCTGGTATTCTGCGGAAAGCATTTTCCTGATAATTTCCATGCACTCATTGAATGAAGCACCCTTGGCATCCTTAAAGCTCAAATGAATAACCGGATACTGCCCCATGAACTCGGCACAGCGCGGATGGGAGGCGATTGCAAGATCCTCAAAAAGGTAGGCGTTGGGAATGGTGAGTGATGAGTGGGAATCCTGGTGTTGGTGGGGTAGCGGGAGAACTTCCAGGAAGTAGCGGATCATGCTCAGGTTCAAGGTTTTGCCGAAGCGGCGGGGGCGGGTGATCAGATGGACTTCGTCGGAGTTTTCAATAAGATAACTGACAAGATGGGTTTTATCGACAAAATAACAGTTTTCGTCGATGAATTTCTTAAAATCCGATATGCCCAGCCGCAACGTTTTCATGATTTTGAATTATAGCGGAATGCTATGGGGAATGGAAGCAATAACGGAAATTCGACATAAAAATGATCAATAACCCCTGCTCACTGAAAAAGGGGTGGAACGTCATGACTTAGTATGCATTTGTTTTTACTGACTTAAACCCCGAAAGATTCACAATCATCAATCAGCAATCAAATTATTCCTCACAATACAGGGACAAGTCCTTCCCCCTAAACCCAATCCCCAGAACCAACAATTCCTTCGGATGCCATTTCTCCCTGACCCCGTCAAGGTATCCCTCCACCGCCTGGGCATAAGCGGTCTGGGCCAAGGCTTCCAGCGAGGTATCAGCAGAGGTGTTTCCCTGCTTAAACTCGAACACAAAAGCCTCTTCGGCCTGAGCGGGATCGCTTCCCTTCCTGACCACCACAATGTCCGAACGGCCTCTCCCATACTCCCGGTTACTGTCCACGGCATAGGCCGGACCAAGATAGGCCAGAAGACCAAGTACAAGACCATGGTAGAAGTTTTCCCGTCTCTCCTCCTCGTCCCATGCGCTATCGTAATAACTGGCCAGGCCGAACAGAATTCGCTTCAGGCCGCGTTCAATCAGCCTGGGATTGGCTTCTCTGATGCCGCTGACAAAGTCCGTAAAATCCTCGTTGACGGAGAGATCCTCCTTCAGCCAACTTCGCACCACGGTCTCCCAGGCCGTCTCCACTTCTTTGTTGGGTATGGAGAGTCTCCAGCTAGTTCCCAGTTCTTCCTGGTGCATTTCGGAGGCCTTGAGGTAGCCGCTGTGGAGAAGAAAACTCCATACCACATCTGGGTCATCTTCTATCTGGGTATAGGGAATGTTGGTTAAGAGGGACTTGCGTACTTCCTCTTTCCGCAGGAGTTTTTCTGTTGTCATCTTCGCATCTCGGCGCTTTAATTTGATGACTTCCTTGACGAGTCTGTTGTCGCTGGTGCTTATCCAATGCGGTTTCAGTCCTTCCTCGTGGGAGCTTAAGTAATTGACGATGCTCCAGGGATTGTAGATGACGGTGTCCCCGCCGAAGATGTATCCGTTATACCATTCCTTGATTCCGTCCATTTTGTCTTCCAGACCGAAGTATGCGGCCATTTTTTCAACTTCCTCCTCGGTAAATCCGAAGCAGTCCTTCATGGCCGGGGAAAGGATGGTGGAGACTCTGGGATTGTTGAAGTCGCTGAAGATGCTCTCCTGGGCGATTTTCAGTATGCCGATGAGCACAGCCTGCTTCAGGTGGGGATTGTCCTTGAAGGTTTGCACCATGAAGCTGCGAATGAAGGCGATCATCTGATCGTAATACCTGTCAACATGGGCCGAATGCAGGGGTGTGTCGTACTCGTCCAGAAGGATGTATGGAGGTTTGCCGTAGGCGCGATGGAGCCAGGCGGAGAGGTATTCAATGGATTGGGCACAGTCCTGATCCGTGCCGTTTCTGTTCAATATTCTGGAAAATAACTTTTCATCGGCTTCGTGCAGCATTCCGCAGCCATGCAGATACCCATGCCGCTGGTATTCCGCGGAAAGCATTTTCCTGATAATTTCCATGCACTCATTGAATGAAGCACCCTTGGCATCCTTAAAGCTCAAATGAATAACCGGATACTGCCCCATGAACTCGGCACAGCGCGGATGGGAGGCGATTGCAAGATCCTCAAAAAGGTAGGCGTTGGGAATGGTGAGTGATGAGTGGGAATCCTGGTGTTGGCGGGGTGGCGGGAGAGCTTCCAGGAAGCAGCGGATCATGCTTAAGTTTAAGGTTTTGCCGAAGCGGCGGGGGCGGGTGATAAGGTGCACCTTGCTTGGGTGGTCGATGAGATAGCCGATAAGAGAGGTTTTATCAACGAAATAGCAGTTCTCGTCGATGAATTCCTTGAAATCGGAGATTCCCAGTTCCAGATTTTTCATGACGCTTTTCAATATAGCATGGTTTGGCCGCTTTATCTATACGGGTTTAGAACCGCCGGTTCCTTCGCCTGGGTATAAGCGGACTGGGCCAACGTTTCCAATGTGGTATCAGCGGCACTGTTTCCCTGCTTGAACTCGAACACAAAAGCCTCTTCGGCCTGAGCGGGATCGCTTCCCTTCCTAACCACCACAATGTCCGAGCGGCCTCTCCCGTATTCCCGGTTGCTGTCCACGGCATAGACCGAAGAGGATTCGCTTCAGGCCGCGTTCAATCAGCTCAGCACCACGTTTTTCCAGGCCGTCGAGCGGATCCTACCACGTGTTACGCGGCGGCAGTTGGTTCGACAATCCGGAGGGCTTAGCTTATTGTAGAAAAACTAATGGGTTTGTCAATAGGAGATTCTACGTTTTTAACCGCAGAGGACGCAGAGGGTTCAAGGTAATTATTGACCAATCTTTTTATTCCATATTTCTCTGCGTATCTCTGCGATCTCTGCGGTTTATACCTTAATTTATGGTTTTTTAACCGCAGAGGACGCTAAAGAGCGCAGAGTGTTCAATTTGACATTCTCCCCTTAAGGACGCTAAAGTCAGTCATCCAGACAAACAGGAGAAAAAAATGAAAAAACTGAAAAGCCACCCAAAAAAATACATTCCCATAGCCATCCTGCTATTCCTGCCCCTGCTCAGTGCCGCCGACAGCCGCCCGCTTAGCGCGAATGCCCGCCTCCGCCAGGCCCCGCCCGCTGTACCTGCCCGCAGTCCGGCGGAAAACGCTGACATAACACTGACCTCGTGGGAGGAATGGGAAGCGGAGGGAATGGTCTATGTGGAAGGCGGCAGCTTCCAGATGGGTAGTGATGCTGATTCGGATGAAAGCCCGGTGCACAGCGTAAGGGTGGAGTCGTTTTACATGAGCGAAACGGAAGTGACCCATCGCCAGTACCTGGAGTTTTTGAACGATGCCGGAGTGTCTGCCGCGGGCCGATTGAATGGCAGCGAGGTGATAGACATGGATGATGAAGATGTGGCCTTTAGCCATAACGGCAAGGAGTTTAGCTTTGCCGCATCGGAGTATGCGGATGACATTGACTGTCCGGTGATAGAGGTGACGTGGTACGGAGCCGTGGAATACAGCAACTGGCTGAGTGAGCAAGCTGGTCTACCGAAGGCCTATAGCATAAGCGGCACAAGTGTAAACTGGAATCAGAATGCCGAAGGCTACCGTTTGCCGACGGAGGCCGAGTGGGAGTACGCGGCGCGTGGAGGGACCCAGTCGAATGGGTATAAGTATGCCGGGAGTAACAACGTAGACGAAGTAGGATGGTATTGGGATAATTCCGGGTCTAAGACCCATCCGGTTAAGGGTAAGAAGGCCAATGAGCTGGGATTGTATGACATGAGCGGGAATGTGTGGGAATGGTGCTGGGACTGGTATGATTCGAATTACTATTCCAGTTCACCTGGGGCCAATCCCACAGGGCCGTCTTCGGGCTCGACCCGGGTCCTTCGGGGCGGCAGCTGGTTCAACGGCCCGGGGGGCTTGCGGGTTGCCAGTCGCGGCAACGGCGGCCCTGGCGTCAGCGACATCGATAGCGGGTTCCGGCTGGCCTTGCCTGCAGATTGAAATCGTCCTCCAGCAGGGTACTTGGGGCCGGAGGCCCCAAGGTCCAGGGGTTGAGTTTCGGCTGCCGTCCGCTAAGGAGGGCTGAGGGACGAAGCCCGGAAGGCGGACTGCTGACGAAACGGCAGGGTTAAGGGGAAGTGTTTTCAGAGAAGTTTGGAAGGTTCCGTTAGGGTTTTTTGCCGCTTGCGGCAAAAAATATTTTTGGATATTCGGGATAATACTTACAGGATTAGCTCCTTTTAAGAAGAGGCGGAGAAATGCTGCATTACAGACTATTCAGTGTGCCCGTTAACGCACCTCAGGACGAAATGCGGGAGTTGAATAAATTTCTAAAGCGGCCACCGCATCATGCAGGTGGATAAAACTCTGGCAACAGATGGCGGATCCAGCTTCTATGTGTTCTGCATCGCTTACGATGAAAAAAATCCCCAGCATAGTGCGAGTACCAGGAATGCTGTGGATTATAAGGAAGTTTTGAACGATGAAGATTTTGCTGTGTTCAGCAAGCTGCGGGAGCTGCGGAAGGAATGCGCCGAGCAATTCGGCAGGCCTGTGTATGCTGTGTTCACCAATGAACAACTGGCTAAAATGGTCACTGGAAAGGTGTATAAGCCTGCGGATATGCGAAAAATCGACGGCATAGGAGATTCCAAAATGGCCGACTATTCAAAGCGATTCCTGGATTTTCTCCAGTCCGTATACAGCCTGGAATCATGAAGCGGGCGGGAAATCTCTATTCCCGGATATACTCCTGGGACAATCTCCTTTTGGCCTTCTACAAGGCCCAGAGAGGCAAAAAAAGAAGGCCGGATATATAGGGCACCTCTAAAAAACACCCATTCCGTTTCTGGCTTGATCTTTACCACTGCTACTGCGTTGCCAAAATGCTCACGTAGCTTAGGCTACGCTCCGCTTTTGTCGCCTTGTATCAGTGAAAAATCTCTGCGCCAGATTCCGAAAGCGGGTTTTTTAGAGGTGCCTTACAGTTATATAGAATGCGTCTTACCGAGAACTTGAAGAAACTGCAGGAAGGTCTTATTGGGGAATGTGTGGATGTCGGTCACTACCGCTATTTTTTAATCCAGGATCCGAAAGAGCGCACAATCTGCGCGGCACTCTTTCCCGAGCGGGTGCTGCATCATGCCGTAATGAATGTAACCGAGCCGTATTTCGAAAGGAAAATGATTTTCGATACCTATGCTTGCCGAAGGGACAAAGGAACAGACAAAGCTGTTGAACGAGCCTTTGACTTTACCCGAAAGTCTTTTTGGTTTCTGAAACTTGATATTCGCAAGTACTTCGATTCCATCAGTCATTCTGTTCTGCTTGAAATCCTGCGCACTGTGTTCAAAGATGGCCAGCTGCTTGACTTGTTCCAGCAGATAATTGAAACTTACCAGAAGACTCCCGGGAAGGGAGTCCCCATCGGTAATCTTACCAGCCAGTACTTTGCCAATCTGTATCTGTCGGGCTTTGACCACTTCATAAAGGATACTCTGGGAATCAAGCGCTATGTTCGCTATATGGACGACATGTGCTTGTGGGGAAACAATAAATTGGTCTATGCTATGATTCCTGTGAAAGCAGCGATACCTGGAAGCCTTGAATAATCTCCGTGAACTCCGTGCCTCTATGAGAGATTTTCTGAAAACTCCAGCCGGATTATGCCTCGCAATACAGAGACAATTCCTTCCCCCGGAAACCAATCCCCAGAACCAACAATTCCTTCGGATGCCATTTCTCCCTGACTCCCTCAAGGTATCCCCCCACCGCCTGGGCATAAGCGGCCTGGGCCAGCACTTCCAGTGAAGTATCAGCGGCACTGTTGCCCTGCTTGAACTCGAACACAAAAGCCTCCTCGTCCTGCGCGCTATCGTAATAACTGGCCAGGCCGAAGAGGATTCGCTTCAGGCCGCGTTCAATCAGCCTGGGGTTGGCTTCTCTGATGCCACTGACAAAGTCCGTAAAATCCTTGTTTACTGACAGATCCTCCTTCAGCCAGCTCAGCACCACAGTCTCCCAGGCCGTCTCCACTTCCAGGTTGGGAATGGAGAGCCGCCATGTTATATGCGTGTGTTCCTGCTGCCTCTCGGAGGCCTTGAGATAACCGCTGTGGAGAAGGAAGCTCCATACCACATCCGGATCATTTTCTATCTGGGTGTAGGGAATGTTGGTTAAGAGCGGCTTGCGCACTTTCTCTCTTCGCAGGAGTTTTTCCGTTGTGATTTTTGCATCCCGGCGCTTTAAAGGGCAATCGCATCTCATTCTATCCCCAAAAAATAAAAAAGCACTGATTCTGGGGGAGCAATACCCACCTTGAACCCTCTGTGCTCTTTAGCGTCCTCTGCGGTTAAAAACGTAGAATCTCCTATTGACAAACCCATTAGTTTTTCTACAGTAAGGTAAGCACTTCGGAGGTAGATATGAAACACTGTCCAACCATAGTCATCATTGCATTGACGGCCCTGCTGACCATCTCCTGCACAAGCACTTCAAATGACAGTGCGGCTCAGGCGGATCCCCTGCCAAACATGAACGGCAAGGAAACGTCTTTTGTCAAGGCCATGGGCTTCTACATGTCCCCAATGGAACACAGCGCTAATATCTGGCCGATGGCATACAGCCCCGATGGAACACAACTGGCCAGCGGCAGTTCCGATGGACTGCTGCGCGTGTGGTCCGCCCGGTTCGGCCAGCAGGAAATGCAGTTTCAGGGCCATGAAGGCCGGGTTATGGGCCTGGGCTGGAGTCCGGATGGAACCCGGATAGCCTCCAGCGGTGAGGATGGGCTTGTTATTATATGGCATCTGCAATCGCAGACAAAACTCAAGGAACTTAAGGGCCATAAAGACTGGGCCGCGTCCGCAGCCTGGAGTCCCGACGCGGCAAAAATCGCCAGCGGGGGCAGGGATGGAAGCGTCCGAATATGGAACGCCGAATCCGGTCAACTGCTTCACACACTTAAGGGCCATGACGAATATGTGTGGCCCGTCGCCTGGAACCCCGAGAGCACAGTTCTGGCCAGCGGCGGTAACGATGGTGCCATAAAAATATGGAACGCCGAAACCGGGAGTCTGGAACGGACACTGGTCCACAAAGCCGCTGCCTGGGTGAACAGCCTGGCCTGGAGTCCCGACGGCAACAGTCTGGCCAGCGGCGGGGACGACAACAATGCTGTAATCTGGAACCCGGAAACAGGGGAGAAACGGCAAACTTTGAGCGGCCATAACAAATATGTCCAGTCTGTAGCATACAGCCCCGACGGCAATAGATTAGCCACCGGCAGTGCCGATGGCACCCTGCGTATATGGGATGCCGATACCGGCGCAAAGATCCGGGAAATGCAGGCCTCCTCCGATTGGATAAATGCCGTGGACTGGAAGCCCAGCGGCAGGCAGCTGGCCAGCGCGGGAAAGGACGATGCCATCCATATCTGGGACACCGTCACCGGCAGGCTTGTCAACACCGGAGAATACCAGCTTCCCGACGGCACCACGCTGCGTTCGGGCCGTTTTGCGAAAGATCTGAAAGAGACCCCCTACGCCCAGCTCTGGGACATCTATGTCAAACAGGACATCCTGCTTGTACCCGAAGGATTTATTGGAGCCGAGGCCGCACTGCTGGCCGCCGGAGACGGCTGGCCCGATGCTCTGAACACCCAGGTACAGGACTACTTTGCCCAATGGCTCAAACTGGCCGATCAGACCATGCCCGGCATAGTGCCCCAGCCCGCACTTCCGGAACCCATACTGCTTACCCAGGAGGAATGGGAAATCAACAGCGAATTTGAGGACCGTGTCAATGAGGCACAAAGTGCCCGGCAGGCCGAAGTGGACCGTATTCAGGAACAGTACAGACAGGATGTGGAGGCACGTAACGCCCAGGTACTGGCACTGCAGCAATTGCAGGGGCGGCGCAGAGCAGTGCTGCCGCAGATGCGGGCGGCCTACATACAAACAGTCATGGATGAATTTTTAACCCAGGCCACTGCCGCGGACGCCAAGCTGGATCAGACCAGCAATGAACTCTTTATTACCATGCAGGCCCCCGGCAATACCGTACAGGCATTGGGTACCTATGTCCTGCAGGGAGCCAGTGCCGCTCTGCGCAAACAGGCCCTTAGCAACCCCTCCAGTCTGGCCGTGGAGATTGAACCCTTTGCCAGAGAAGATGGAAACTACGGTCTGGACAGTGCCAGTCTTCACTACGAAGGCCAGGAGTACGCCATGACGCTCACCGCTGAGAGTGTCCAAAACTCCGGTTCCCGCACAATCACCATAGGTGCCGACGACAGCATAGCCGATTTGGCCCAGACCGCCCTGCAGGATGCCGTTCTGGTGGACCGCAATGCGATGGGCAGTATAACCTACAAGGACGGCACACAGGCATTCATCGATTTTGATGATGATCTGGGAAGCATAATCCGTCAGATTGCCAAGGTTCCCCAGGACAACAGCAAATGGGCCCTGGTAATCGGCGCCGAAACATACAGGAATACCGACAACATCCTCTACGCCCGCCGCAGTGCGGAAGTATTTGCCCAGGCCATACAGGCCTCCCAGGGCATACCCAAGGGCCATGTCTACACAATCTACGACGAAGAAGCCACCAGCGGGAACCTGAAAACCCAAATACAGACCCTTCTTGAAAAAGGCATAAGCCAGGGTGATACCGTCTATTTTTACTACAACGGACACGGCATTCCCGCTGCCAATCAGGGCAATGCCCCCTACCTGCTGCCCACCGATATGAGCCCCGATTTTGTAACCAATGAACCATTCTTCCAGATGCAGAACATCCTGGAACAGTTCCAGAACTCCAAAGCAGGTAAGGTACTGGTCTTTATGGATAGCTGCTTCACCGGCAAGGTGGACGGGCTCTCCGTGTTCAAAAATGTCGCCGCCGCCAGCCTGGCACCCCGCAAGGTAAACCTGTCCGAACAGGGCAAGGTGGCCGTAATAGCCGCCGGTACCAACACCCAGTATTCCAACGCCTACAGCGAAAAGGGCCACCGTCTGTTCACCTATTACCTTGTCCGTGCCATAGCCTCGCCCGATGCGCCCATACGCAGTACCAACCAGCTGCACATCGCCGTAAAAAAGGAAGTCAGTGCCGTTTCCCGCCTTATGGGGCCCCTGAAGTATCAGGACCCAACCATACAGGGCAATGGGGACTTAAGCCTGTAAGGGGAATATAACCCCTATTTCTCACCAACATAAAACTGCATAAAAAATCCTGAAAAATTTCTGTTCTCTCCGCTAATATATCAAACAAAAAGTCTCCAGTTAACTGATCCTTGTTATTTTCGTGTTATTTTCGTGTTATTTCCGTCCAATTTAAGTCGATTTCTTCTGGTTTTCTTCCGTTTTTTCAACCCTCGGGGTACAACTTTCCCAGAGAATCCAGATGAGAACTCTCAACTATTTTTATTACCCCTCAGATGACCCGGGATATTCGTATCCAGATGTCCCACCAGGGAAAACTCTCCGGCAGACTGATCCAGATTCGGCGAACCGTAATCTTTACAGCGGCCGAAACTTTAAGCATCCTTAATCGGATCGTAGAGGACAGGCTTCGGGTTTCATCACCGCTGACCTGCAGAATTGTTCTTCGAAGATGGACAAAGTGTCCGAAGACGGAACTGTGGGAAGTAATACTGAGTGTCAGAAAGCCTGTAGATGTCTGTTTGCGCTGTACCTGGGTAAGGTAATATTATACAAATTAAGGAGTTATTTCTGGCTTAGTTACCCTTAAGCAGGGCTATTATCTCCTGGTCACTGTTTTTTATAGCTACCTCTAAAGCAGTTCCAAAGTCAGTTTTATACTGGGTGTCGGCACCGTTGTCAATTAAGAATTCAACCATTTTAGGGTTACTTGTATAGACCGCATAATATAGAGCTGATGCTTTCATTTTATCGTCGTCTATTACTATGTAGTTAATATCCGCACCATTATCTAATAAATCTCTTGCAAAGCTTATATACTCTTCACCCTTAACTACAGAACATGCAACAAGGGGAGGTAGAGGTGTAACCTCTTTATTAAGTTCAGGTGCATATTTAGGATTTACTTCTGCACCTAACTCTAATAGAAGTTTAGCAGCTTCAAGATTATTAGATATAATTGCAGCGGATATAGGTGTAACTCCATCATTGGGAATATTATTCATATTAGCACCACTGTCTATTAAGAATTTGGTAGTCTCCAAGTCTTCCAGTGCGTAACGTAAAGAACTACGGCCTTTACCTTCAAGTTCCTTTACATCTCCACCCTTCTCTACAATTAGAGGAATTAGATCCCACATCTGATTCATGGAAGCAGTTATAACCGGGTACTTCTCCTTGGAAAGATCAACAACATTCCTCTCTTCTAGCAGGTATTTTACAGCATCACTGTTTTTAGAAGATAGGGCACCAAAAAATACTGAATAGGTTCCAACAGGTCTAAGGCTAGCTCCATTATCAAGTAGAAGATTAGAGCACTCTTTCTGGTTATTTAATACTGCGTAGTGAAGCGGGGTTAACTTATTAAGATCAATGCTACTGATGTTATCAGAACCGTAGGATAAGATAAGATCTATCATCTCTATATTACCCGCTTTAGATGCTATATGGAGTATTGATGAACCATAACTGTCTACACTGTATGGATCAACTCCTTCGTTTAAGTAGTTTTGTACTGCGAGAGTATCACCAGCCACAACAGCTTTAATTAATGCATCCTCTTTTGATCTTCCTGCTGTTAAACAGCTACTAAGCAACAGTAGGGCTACAACCAGGTTTTTTGTTTTCATCAATTTCATATATAATCTCCTTCTATTTAAAAAGTGCCTGAACCCGTATAAAAATAAAGGCTAAATCTTATGATGTCCGTGAATGTATAAACGCACCCATATTTTTGGGGCGAAATGCCTCGAAAATGCAGAAAAAGCCGGATTCATTCTGGGTTTTTCTTCTCTAAAAAATCCACGGATGGATTTTTTAGAGGTACCCATTATATTAAAACCCACTTAATCCAGCAAGTGAGCCTTATGAAAATAGATACTACTACTGAAACCTGAACCCGTACAGGGGGAATCGCACTGACAGAAAAACATTTAAAGAAATTGGCTTGGATTTCACATCCGACACCATACAAGGAGTCTGTCGGATTTTAAGGCTTCGAGGTGATTTTTGATGATTTTTTCCTGATGCAAGGCGACAAAAACGGAGCGTAGCTGGGCTACGTGAGTATTTTGGCAACGCAGCAGCAGGGTATGCGAGTCTATGGACTCGCATCCTGAGAAAGTGCCGAGCGATAGCGAGGAAAAGCCGCCACGGATGGCGGCGAAAACGAACGAAGGCGGCTCTCCAGAAGCAAGCAGGAGGCTTGCTTCTGGAGAGAAGGGCAAAAATCGAGCCGTGAGACGTAAATCCGACAGGCTCCAAGCATAAAGGTACCCGAAAGCGACCTAAGGAAAGTGATAGATGATCTCATTTGCATTCCGGGTAAATTTGTCTGCCATGCAAACCAATGGATTCTTCGCTTATGAGAACATGATCCCTGGTATCCGATATTCAAGGAAATCTTTCAGTCGTCGTAGAGCACAACTAAAACAACAGCTCTCAATCTATTTCAGGGAAGAGTTCTGTCCGGGGAATCTCGCAAACCCACAAATAGGAGGTAAATCTCCAGCGATTTTGCCCGCATTCGTCATGTTTTGATGTCTTCATGACAATGTTGGGGCTATACCCACGAAATTTTTGAATAGAAATCAGGTGGCTTGACTTTTTAGGGAGTAAAGATCAAGCCAGAAACGGGATGGGTGTTTTTTAGAGGTGCCCTCTGCATTTCAAAAAAAGCTCACTCTCATTAAGCTGCATAGCAAGGGCCTTCTCATACACCGACTCAAGTACCCCCTACTCCGTGCTTTCCGTGAGAAATTCCCCCAAAAAAACTCATTGACAACACTCCCTGCCACTGATATACTTACTCTGGTCATGAGCAAGTATATCAATCCAATGAACGACTTTTTCATGCGCTATCTGCTGGGAAGCAAGGGCAGCGAAAACAATTGCCGCGGCTTCGTCAACGCCGTTCTTAAGGACATTGATTTCCCGGCGGTGAGCAGCCTGGTCATTCTCAATCCTTTCAACCTGAAGGATTATCACGGATACAAGGAAAGTGTTATAGACTGCCGGGCGCAATCCGACGACGGCAGGGTGTTCAACATAGAGATTCAGACGAGCCAGTTAAGAGATTTCGATAAAAAAACACTGTTTTACTGGGCCAAGGCCTACACCTCCCCTCTGGAGGAGGGCCATGGATACGGTGAACTTTCGCCGGTGATTAGTATTAACCTGTTGGACTTTGTTTTGTGGCCAGAGTTGGAGCAGGTGCACAGTTGTTTCATGCTCAAGGATCTGAGAAACCCGGACTGTGTTTTTTCAAATGACATCATTGTTCATTGTCTGGAAGCTCCCAAGTTGGAAGGCCACCTGCAGGGTTTAGGCGCGAGTCTGCGTGGATGGCTGGCCTACTTGAAATCGGAAGGCAAAGTGCCGGAGACGGAACTGTGGGAAATAATAAAGGAGGATCCCGTGTTACAGGAAGCCCATAAAAAATACAATAAATTCTTAAGCGATCCTGAATTGATGGAGGCCTACGAGGGCAGGCAGAAATGGCTGCATGATCAGGCGACAATCAGGGACGAAGGCTTTGAAGACGGCAGAGAAGAAGGCAAAAAAGAAGGCAAAAAAGAAGGCAAAAAAGAAGGCAAAAAAGAAGGCATAGCACAAACAGTCAAAGGCTTCAAGGCCGCCGGAGTCGGCATAGAACTCATCATCAAGGCCACAGGACTGAGCGAAGAAGAGATCCGGAAGCTCTAACAGAAGCAAGCATCCCTTAAACCCCCTGTGCGAAAGCTCTCCTGTATTTGAGTTCCCCCCTCAGCCCCCATACGAAGGGTAGTTCAACTGGATTCTATTTTAAGGAAACCACCATGGTTCAAGTCGATTGATTATGAGGCAACTCGTATTGATACTTCAAACAAAGCTGGTATAATTGGGTATGGATTGGTACATGAATCTCCCTCAGGAGGAAGGCTACGGCTACGGCAGCGGTCAGAGCCAGAAAGAAGCTGCCACCCGTGCACTGAAAGACATGGCTATCCAGAACAGCATAAAATCCCGCTTGCCCCTGTCGGTCTTGCGATGCCCTACGGAAAAGAGTAATTTCCCCACCGTGCGAACCTAAGAATATGTTTTCACATCGTTGTTTTTGATTGACCTTTTTTCTCGCGGCCGGGAAATTAAAATTCTCGCTACCCGAATGAATCGTTACAGAGCCAAATCTTTCTCGGCCAGGCCCTCTATGAGATAAGCTCTCAATCGCCCCCGAATTCATCTATCATCGCCCCTCCCAGGCACAGTTCGTCATCGTAAAAAACGGCAAACTGTCCCGGCGCGATTCCCCGGTCGCTTTCATCCATCTGAACGCGAAGCCGCGTCTTGCCGTCCGCCGCCGGAGAGAGGGGAGCGATGCGTCCGCTAATGAGCCTGGGGCCGTGACGAAGCTTCATTGTCACCTCAGCGGGAAGATCCGGCTCACCGGAAATCCAGTTTGGGTTAACCACGATGAACTGATTAACCGCCGCTTCAATCGCGCCCAGAGTATGAGCAACGGTCACAACGTTATCCTCCCTGTTTCGACTGACCACGTACCAGGGCCCCCCGGAGAGGCCCAGGCCGGTTCGCTGACCCGTGGTGTAAAACCAGGTGCCCCGATGGGAGCCAAGAACACGACCCGTCCGGGCCTCGACGATGGGTCCTTTTTTTTCGCCGAGATAGTGCCTGATAAATTCCGTGTACTTGATTTTTCCCAGAAAACAGATGCCTTGACTGTCTTTTCGGGACTTGTTGGGCAAGTTCCATTCCTCGGCAAGCGCCCGAACCTCCACCTTGGTCATTTGGCCAATGGGAAAAAGGGCGATAGCGGCCTGGGCCTGGGTGAGGTGAGAGAGGAAATAGGTTTGATCTTTGACCGGGTCGGGTGAGCGCCTAATCCAATACAGACCGCCGGGATCCTGACCACCGAGGGCATAGTGTCCGGAGGCCACCTTGTCCAGCGAATCCCCTACCCTGTAGAGAAAGGCCCCGAACTTGATCCGCCGGTTACAGTATATATCAGGACTGGGGGTTCGTCCGGCTTTCAGCTCCGACACGGTCAGGGCCGCCACCTGGTCCCAGTACTCCCGCTGAAGGCTGATGATTTTCAGTGGAACCTGGGCGAGCGCGCACACCTTTTCGGCATACCGCAAATCCTCGTCCCAGGGGCAGGAACTCAAGGCCGCCAATTCATCTTCCAACCAGATTTTCAGATAGTACGCGGTAATGTCCGCATCCGGATGCTCGGTTTTCAGCGACACGAGAGCCGCCGAACTATCAACTCCCCCAGACAAAAGAACCCCAATTTTCACAAAGACATCATCACGCCGGAAAAAAAGATTTGCAAGCCCCGGTCAATTGTGTGATGATGCAAAAACATGGCTGGAGCAAGTGAACGAATTGACCGCTTTTCCACCGCCGCCGAAAGCTGGCGCATTATTGCCGGAGATCCCGACCCTCGGGTGAGTGCCAGAGAGCTATGCCGCTTGTTCGCCAGGGTTCTTGACGACCCAAAAGAAAGCGGAACCCAGGTAGCGGAAGAATCTTTCGCAAAACGTTTGATTATGCTGGAGGAAGAACTCCGGCGGCAAAACGGCAATATCACGCACGGCCCGGGCCATGGGTCTTACACCCCGGCAGGTATCATGGCGTCTGAAGAAATACGGTATCAACTCACGGGAGTTCAAGCCCAGGAAACCGGCAGGGTGTTCATTGAAGAGAATTACCCCTATCGATACCCCTTAGGATATCCGTAGAAGTCCAGCTTACCTGTACCCTGACCGCTCAATTCCCCCTCAAGGAGTATGGAAATAACCGCCATGGTGGGGACATCATGCGTTAATTCCAGGCAAAGCCAGGAAGCCAGTTTTCCGATTCCTGGCTGATGGGCGCAAATCATTATATGCGTTTCCCCCTCTCCATGATCCTGGACACATTGGCACAATTCGTCCCGCCCCGCGAGATAGAGTCCTTCGTCGTGAATGATGGAAGGTTTCGCCGATGGCCAATGATTCAAGAAGATATCCACCGTTTGCAAAGCTCTATCAGCCATCGAAACGAGCAGAATTTCCGGCGGCGGGATATTCTCGGAACACACCGTTCCCATGAGGGCCGCATCCTGCCGTCCTTGATCGTTTAACGGGCGCTGCATGTCCAAACCTGAATCACTAACTGGTGAGCTTTTAGCGTGTCTAAGAAGTGTGAGACGAAGCATAATAGATTGTAAGGTTTGCTTAAAAGACTTTCAAGCCGCCGGCTAGCCCTCCAGGTTGCCTTTTGGGTGGTTTCGCAGGTACTGTGCCCTGCTGTTCGACCGGAGCTGTGCCTTCATCCATATTCAGAATTTTCGTGCTGATCAAAATCTTTGTGACCGCAGGGATCACCCGGTAACCTTCTGGCGAATGGATGAACCACTTGTTCACGGTGCAGATCGGATGGCCGGTGGCTTCTGAAACCACGCAAAGAGCGTCTTGCTTATACATGACCCCTGGAGCCTGCAATACCTCCACAGGTTACCATACCAGGCTAAAAACCTATGTCTTGACCCTTCCTCTCTCATATACCGACTCACCCCCCCCCCACTCCTTGCCTCCGTGAGAGACACTCATTGACAACACTCCCCGTCAATGATATCCTTACTCTGGTCATGAGCAAGTATATCAATCCAATGAAAGACTTTAAATTCTTAAGCGATCCTGAATTGATGGAGGCCTACGAGGGCAGGCAGAAGTGGCTCCATGATCAGGCGACAATCAGGGACGAAGGCTTTGAAGAAGGCAAAAAAGAAGGCATAACGCAAACAGTCAAAGACTTCAAGGCCGCCGGAGCCGACATGGAACTCATCATCAAGGCCACCGGCTTGAGCGAAGAAGAAATCCGAAAGCTCTAACAGAAACAAATCTCCCTTACCCCCCCTGTGCGAAAGTTCCCTGTATTTGAGTTCTCCCCTCCTGCCGAAGCCTCGGCCTGGTGCCTCCGTGAGGGACATCCCCCCATGCGAAAGGTAGTTCAACTGGATTTTATTCTGAGGAAACCGCCATGGTTCAAGTCGATTGATTATGAGGCAATTCGTATTGATACTCCAAACAAAGCTGGTATAATTGGGTATGGATTGGAAGGCATGTGAAATACGACACGCTTATTGGTCAATAAAGCATAGCCTGTTTCTGCTTACGATCATTGTATTCACATCCTGTGCTTCTACCCCAGAATCGGAGAGCAGCGGCAGCACGGGAGCACCCGATTGGTACATGAATCTCCCCCAGGAGGAAGGCTATACCTACGGCTACGGCAGCGGTCAGAGTCAGAAAGAAGCTGCCGCCCGTGCACTGGAAGACATGGCCATACAGATGCAAACCCGTATTCAGTCCAAACTGGAAAGCCAGATCAGCATAACTGGTGCCGAACAGGAATTCAGCCTGAACAATCAGCTCAGCCAGAGCACCGACGTGGAAATTCTGGGTGCGGAGCCGCTGCGCTCTGCTCAACAGGGCAATCAGCACTTTGCCGCCTGGCGTTACAACAACAAGCCGCTGCGCGTGCGTACCCTGGATGCGGCTTCATCGAAATCTATCCGGGATGCAGCCGGTAGTCCCGAAGTCAGTCAGAGCAGCATAAAATCCCGCTTGCCCCTGTCGGTCTTTTTGAGTAACAAGGGCAAATCCGCCGACTTCATACTGGACTACCGGAACGGTATGTACCGGCTGAGCATAAATGGACAGAACATACCGGTAAGCCGTAGTGAATTTGCCGAGAACTTCATGGTCAATCTGGAGCCCGAACGGTTCATCATTGTTCCCGGTCTTAAAAATGGATTGAGCCTCCCCAATCTGCCGCCGGACACCCTTAAAGACGGCCAACATTATCTTGTGCAGTACACTCCCCTCGCCAACGGCTACCTGAGTACTGTTACTATGGATGCCGCCGGAATCGTTCTGGCCCTGCTTAAAAATCATCCTGTCCAGGCCGGGGAAACTGTGGAATATCCAGACACAAGTCTTTACGATGGACTGATTGCCTCCAGAATCGGAAAGGGGATATCATCTACCGACATGATTCTGGCCATTGAATCCGCCAAGCCGCTGGACTTTATCAACGCAGTACAAAATGTCACCGAATCGACCGTCAATCCCGACGATGCTGCCAACTACACTTATGGTGAACTACTGGAACTCCTGTCGGGCCATAGCTACAGTGCAAAAATACTGCGGATTACGGACTAAGAGTCTGTCAGACTTTAAGACTTCGAGGCGATTTTTGATGATTTTTTTCGATACAAGGCGTCTACAGGTTCAGAGCTCGCCAGTATTTCCATTTTGACGAGAAAAACATTATATCAGAACTTGAGTTTCCGTAAGAAAATTCATGGTTACCCAATCAGTGGATTCCAGCCCTTTATCAATGAGTTTCTGGAAGGTATTAGTTGCGTCAATATAAAATCTACTCGAACAGGAATAGTTGCCTCATAATTAAATTCTACTCCTGGCAGAGGCCATCATCATTGGACTCTCTCCTTCACTTTAGGGTATGGCTGATCCAGTCTGTCAGCATTTTTTATTAGCTTCTTCTGAAGATTTGCCACTTCCAGAGCCAGAGCAACCGGGTCGATTCTTTCACGCTGCTCCCTGATGGCCGCTTTTATACTCTCTCCAACAGCGGGACTCTCCAGCAGCCGCACAGCGGCACACTTCGGCTGATCATACTTCTTGCTGCACCTTGCCCCCCGCCGTTTCTTCTCCACCAGCTTATAGGTCGGGTAAATGTAATTCTGAAGCAGTCCTTGAATCCGATAGATTTCATTGAGCAGGAAGAGGGCTTCAGGAGTTGTATAGCGGGCATAGCCGATGAGTTTACGCACCGCGTCAAAATTCTTCTGCTCCACATAGCAGTTATCATTCTTCTTTCCCGGTCGACCGCGCGTAAAGTCTAAATGACTGTTTCCACAATAGGCGATAAGAGCATGGTTAATGAATTCAGAACCATTATCAGGATGAATCTGAGTGAAGGGTAGAGGACACTCCTCTCTCATCTCTTTAAGAGCTTCAATCACCCATTTATGAGCTCTATTGAGCAGAGCCCTACGCTCACACCAACTAAGAGTATACATCGGTGGCGGTCAGCGTAAAGCAGCATTGCCCTCTCACAAGACCTCCATCGTGACCGACGCAATCCAGCTGAAATTCTCCGGGAAGAACATTTTGCCACTCCCCAAAGGTTCTGATGGGAATCTGACTGATCAGCGATGAGTTGGAACGGGTATAGCTTGTCCCCTTGATTTGCTGTTTATCGGGATGCCCTTGGAGCATCCGATCCACCGTTGCCGGACTGATTTGGCGCAATAAGCGGCATTCTTCCCCGCTGAGTTTACTAATCGGAAGTCTGTTTTCCAGACTCTTGAAGTTCTCTCTGATGAGGGGAACCAGCAGTTTGCCGCATTTATGCCCGAATAGACTCCATAGCCACTCGACAGTTTCTTTAATAACCAAAGGGTACTTTGGAGGGCGTCCGCCGCCTTTACGCCTCTTTTTGGCTGTTGTGTACTGCTTCGGCTGGTTAGGACTGTCATCCCTTACTCTCGTGCCATACCAGCGAAGAAGAGTCGCGGCATAAGAGCGATTATAGCTGGTTATCCGTACAAAATGAGTCAGAATCACACTTTTCTCCTTCCGTGAGGCTTTTCTATACCGTACAGCCTCATCTCTTGCTAATTCCCGTCTGGTTTTCATTGTCAACCTCATAACTCGACCTCTTACCTCAAAGGTCGTTCAAGTAGATTTTAGTTATGAGGCAACCACGTGCTTTCGAGTAGATTAATTATGAGGCAATTCGAGCTATTGACTACCTGGTTTCAGTAATCATGTAATTGGTGTATGATGCTGTAAGTTTCATCGCCAAAGAAGTCAAAAAATCTAAATGTGTTTCAGTAATCATGTAATTGGTGTATGATGCTGTAAGCTTGATCACGGCGGCAAAAAGAAAGCTGATGGCAACGTTTCAGTAATCATGTAATTGGTGTATGATGCTGTAAGTCTGAATTCTTTTGCGTAGTACCGGGGTAACCTGTCAAGTTAACTGTCCACTTTTTTCATGAAACTCATGATGGCCTGTCTTTCAAGCCGTCAAATGAATCCCTATGGCCTCATTGGCCGATCGTCCACCCAGTATCCGCCGTGGGTAGTTGTTGACCCAATCCTGTATCTCCCTGATCTCCTTCTTGCTGTAGCACCCTATATCACTACCTTTAGGTATGAATCGCCGTACCACGCCATTGGCATTTTCATTGCTTCCCCGCTCCCACGATGAGTATGGGTGCGCGTCGTAAATAGTTGATCTCTTGCCCCGGGTTAGGCAGGAGCGTTCCATCTTCTGGCTGTCCATAAATTCACTGCCGTTGTCGCATGTGATTGACTTAAACACCTTCCGAAACTGCCGACTGCCCAGTTTTTTCTCTAACTTATCCAACGTTTTTACCAGGCTATTTTATGTTCCGTATCGCTCAAGGAGAGTCATCAGAGTTTGTTTGCCCTTGCCTTCAGCTCCGACAATGCTATCTATTTCCCAATGACCAAATTCTTCCCGTTTTTCAATATAATCCGGTCGGGTTGAAATACTCTTCATGGCTGACTTTGCTCTGTTGTGCCTCTTATAGCCTTTTGAGCCCTTCTTATGCCTTCTTTTGCCCCGGAGCAGGTACTTCCTGGCATCCCCCAGCAGACCTTCATGAATATACCGGTAGAGGGTTCTTGTGCTGATTCTTGTGTCCGTTGGCCATGAGAGCTTCTTATAGTGCATGATGACCGCGTCAGGGCTGTATTTCTTTGCAAGGAGCTTTCTGATTTCCTTGACAAGTTTGTAATCGGCTCCAGGCTTCAATTCGGGCCCCTTTGCTTCAAGCTCCCTACGAGCCTTCCCCTGGGCAATATCTGCGCTATAGGTCTGATATTCAGATAAGTCACTATTGCGAAGCCTGACGGCCCCTCGGTTGAGTTCTCTTCGTATGCTTCTTTCACAGCGATCCAGGATGCTCGCCATCTGTTTGATTCTTATCCTGTTTTTCCCTTTTTTGCGAATCATTCTTTCCAGAATAAGCCGTTCTTCCCAGTTGAAGTGTTTCCCCCTTCTACTGCTCGTGTTATTGTACTCTTGCCCCATATTAACTCCTGTTTTGTTTGTTTTAAGTAGTATACATGAGTTTCATGGGGCTTTTTTACCCTCCTTATTGCGGACAGTTAATGTTACAATTCACCCTACACACGTTTCAGTAATCATGTAATTGGTGTATGATGCTGTAAGTTGATGGCGGCGGCAAAAAGAAAGCCGACGGCAATGTTTCAGTAATCATGTAATTGGTGTATGATGCTGTAAGGCAGACCCCCAGGACCAGAACCCCGCCTGGAAATACGTTTCAGTAATCATGTAATTGGTGTATGATGCTGTAAGTCAAGAAGGAAATAATGAAGGGGTTCTATTATCAGTTTCAGTAATCATGTAATTGGTGTATGATGCTGTAAGCTCAATGCTCTATGAGATTATTGCTCACACGGTCTAGTTTCAGTAATCATGTAATTGGTGTATGATGCTGTAAGTTCAGACAATCTTCAAATTACGTTGAAGGGGATATCGTTTCAGTAATCATGTAATTGGTGTATGATGCTGTAAGCTTTAAAGGGGGGACATTGACTTAATTTGCCATTTTTGCGTTTCAGTAATCATGTAATTGGTGTATGATGCTGTAAGGATACCGGAGGGGGATAATGAAGTGCTGGTCAGTAGTTTCAGTAATCATGTAATTGGTGTATGATGCTGTAAGAGATATGCGGGGCAGGTCAGTTCCAGGAAAGTTTACGTTTCAGTAATCATGTAATTGGTGTATGATGCTGTAAGCCCGCCGCAACTCTTTTTACAGAAAAAGGTTGCGGCGGGACTTGCCTCTGATTTTATCGAAAAGCTGATATTTACGTAAAATAGTTGACTTTTTGCGAAAAAAAGATTATTTTTGAGAAACCAATTACGTGATTCTGTAATCACCCAAAAGTATTTTGATCGGCACCTCTGCCAGGCTCTGCCTGGCACGTCTGTGTTTTATTCCCTGTCATTACAGCGGTTAAGGTATTCACAATTCGTACACTGATTGATTGAAGCGGGAGAATCCGGTTTAATTCCTTTTCTTACCATGGTTTGAATCTCTCTAATACTGCTAAGTACATCATTTTTCATACTCTGTGTAAACACTATTTTATGTAATGATTTTTTGCCCTCCGCCAGAAAACCATAGGGACAATTCTTGCGGAAAACCTCTTCCGCCATCAAACCATAGGCGGCCAGCTGCAGAATTCCTCCCTTTTTTCGGTAAGTTGAAGCCAGCTTGAACTCCACAGGATACACCTGCTCCTCTGTTTCCACAAGCATATCGGCAATGCCGTGGAGATTGAATCTTTTGGAAGTCAGATGGTAATCAAAGTAAACCTTCCCCTGCTCCAGGCCAAAGCGGGATAGATTTCTGCGCTGCCATAGTTTTATTTCATCCTGATGAAACCTCTCTCCCTGATTCACCCATATCGGATAGACCGGAGTAAAGGATGTCAGCTCCATGTAGTAGACAATTCTGGGGCAGTAATGCCATTGGCGGATATAATTGGCGGGAATGCTAGATAACACAGTTCTCCTTCCAGTCCTCGAAATCCTTCTTCTTATGCCCAATCAAATAGCTGAAGCCGCGGCCGTTAAAATTCGTCCGGGTAATCAGGGTTTTATCCTCTTTTTTGACCAGGTGACTGATGAAACGGCGTATTCCATTGAGTTCCGCCTGTGTCAGATATCCCCAGAACACCGATTTCTGCATGGGTTTAAGCCCATTTTTCGCCAGTTCATTGTAAACCTTCTTCCGTATCTTGTTATCTTCTATATCGTAGCAGACAAGGTATTCCTGTCTGAGAATCAATCCCATACCATCACCATTTGAACAGATAGGGCCGGTATTTTTTGTCCCCGCAGAAATGGCCGCTTAGACGGTAAACCTGCCGCTGGATAATGTGCTCCAGCTTTACCTGTTTTTTTCTGTAGGGATATTTCTTGCTGCAGGTACGCTGTATCTCCTGAATAAGAGTCTGCTTCAGCCTGGGGGTCAAACTCCCAGCCCCTTCGCTTTGAGAACGCAGCTTTATCACCGCCCGATCCACCACCCAGGCCCGGTATTCCTCCATAATATCCAGCACCAAAGACATTTTTCCGGGCCGGACCGCATGGAGTATGCCCAGATAGGGTTCCAGGCCGGCGTTTTCAACCGCCCCCAGAATAGTACTGCTTAAAACAGCGTACCCCAGATTGAGCATACTGTTGTTGATTTCCTGACTGCCCCGCCCCTCCCGGCAGCGAAATGACGATGAAAACAACCCGGCTTTGTTCAAGGCTTCAAAATAGCTTCGGGCACTGCTTCCCTCCAGGCCAAGAAGGGCTTCGGGAGTTGGACAATTTCCGGCTTTCAGGATGCACTCCTTCAAGCCCTCCGAGGCGTTGAGCAGTTCGGGGTTTTTGTGGTACTTGGACAGATAGTTCAACACCGCCCGCTGGTTTTTGATTTTGGCCGTTATGATAGTTCGGGCAAGGGGCAGCCTGTCACCATCGCAGTATCTGTACTGGTGAAGACGGGCGGCCGCAACGCCATGACGGTTATTTCCAATCAGTACCGCCTGGGATGTTCCCTTAAAATCCAGGAAAAAAAGCTTAATCCCTCGGGCGCTAAAGACCTCTATCAGATCGGATGAAAAGCTTATTCCCCGGCGGGCGATGCTTAGGGTGCTCAGCCGATTGAGGGGATAGTGTTTTTCCTGCCTGTCCGCGTTCCGTACCGAGAGCAGCCCGTTTCTTACGCCGACGAAGGAGCCGTATTCACTGATCACCAGATGTTTCATCGGGCATAATCCGGTTGTGAAAGAGTTCCTTCAATTGACTTCCACCAGCCCCTTTGTAGGGAGGCAGGGTTTGTCCGGCCAGATATTCTTTGGTTTCCTTTTGCCAGGCATCCTCATTTTTCTTTTTATCCCCGTCAAACCGTCTCTTACACAAGGGGTCTTCCCTGAAAAGTTTGATCAAATCAAATTCCGTGTTATCTTTGGCAAGTTCGAGTTTTATCATCGGACGGGTATTGTTGGGAATTAGAAAAAAGATTCTCGCTATGCCCTCGGGAAGTGGTTTTTTGGCGGCATCAAGTTCATACCATTTTTCAGGGTCAATAGCTTCCCCTGCCTGAAATTTATCATCGGAAAGTTTGACAAAACTACCGGATATGCCCCAGGAAGACATTTGCGTACCCAATTTACCATCGGCAGTGAAGACGGGTATTCCAATCTTGTTATCAACAGAACGGGAGTCCGAATCGTTGACAATCTGAAAGATGGTTTTTCCCTCCCAGGTCTGCCGTCGAAGCATGTACTTACCTTCGGATGTCAAAATCGGCAGGGAAAACACCTTGCGGACCTTCTGATGGGGGTGTTTTTTACTATTTACGCGGAAGTAGCTTCGCAGAAAGGTGCCAAAGTCTTTATCGTCACGATGTTTTTCCCATTCTTTTTTAAGATTTATCCAGCTTTGACGCTGGGGGATGGTGATGGCTGTTCCATTGGATGGAAATTTAGTCTGGAAGTTTTTTTTATTGGCTATTGTAGCAAAGAGGTTTTTTTTCTTTTCCTTTTTTTCTTCTTGCAGAGTAAGTTTACGCTTCTCTGTGCGATAACCCAGGCCGGAATAGCAGAATTTAGCAAAGCCATCAAAGGGGACTCCCGTTTTTGTATTGTGTTTTTCCATCCAGTACTTATGCAGCTTCAGTTTATCGATGGTCAGGGTTATACAGCCGCCGGTTTTGATTTTGGGGATATTGACCAGCCAGTCATATAGCTCACCCAGCGACTTGAATGGAGGGGGTGTTTCCGGATAGTGTACGCGCTGTTTCAAAAGGGGCAGCAGCCGGTTGAGGAAATCTATCTTGGGAGATTTCCACTGACCGGAATTTGTCCAGTCGAAACCGGCCTTGACGCTAATCTTTCCATCTTTTTCCTTTTTCATCAGAACAGGCAGGTAATGGTCGCCGTACATGGTGTCTCTGGTGTAGGCCCTGTGTCGGGTGAACTCTTCCCTCGGCTTTCTTCGACTTAGAGCGATGACTGAAAAATCAGCAGAATCCGCACGAACCAGAGTATCGGTAAACAGGTTTTCGCGGGAGACTTCGCCGGTTTTCCTGTTGACGGGAAAAAGGCCTCTGTCTTCAGAAAAAACAAGTTGAAGACTGCCCTCCCTCTTGTGGCGGTCCGCTGTCAGCAGAAAGGCCATCTGGGCATCCAGAAGATGGGAGTAGGATTCTTGTTTCTGCTCCGGTGCCTTGGCATACTTCTCTATTTCATCGTCCATGAATTCATATAGTTTTCTAAGGTCCTTTATGCCGTCTCCCTTGGAGTTGCTCACCGCCTCCACGCCAAAGTAGTCAAAATCAATCAGTTCTTGCCTGCCCAGGGAAAGGGCTTTTTTATAAAACGCATTGGCCAAAATCTCGGCGAAGTAGCGCTGGGTGCCGTTTACCAATGCCCGGCTTCTGTTGTCTATGGCCTGGAGTACCGCCTTCTTGAGAGGATGCTCATTGCCCAGAAACAGGGCATGGCGAAAGGCCTTTTGCTGCTCCTCCTCCAAATTGACAAAGTTCTTATATCGTCCAAACTTAAACTGCCCTCTGTCCGCATCCCAGATTGTTTCGACAATCTTTTTTTCTATCACCCCATCGTCGGCGGTGTCAAAGATTTTCTGCTTGTAATGAGTATGAAGGTTTGAAAGGGTGTAGAATCGCTCCAGCTTGTCGTTGTTTCCCTTCTTGCTGGCATAGATGAGAT
Source organism: Spirochaetaceae bacterium (assembly GCA_965224705.1). Classification (GTDB taxonomy): domain Bacteria; phylum Spirochaetota; class Spirochaetia; order DSM-2461; family DSM-2461; genus UBA2779. The sequence goes on from OZ245056.1 coordinate 546,947, forward strand.
TGGCCTCATCATTGAGGGTGCCGTATCTGGATGATCGGGGAATAATGTGGTCCAGTTCGCCATCGTTTCCAGCGAGGCTCCCCGTGTAGGGGCATATTCCCCCTCCCGCAGCCTGGATTCTTTTTTCCTTGTCTTCTATCGTGGGTGCTTTTCCTGCGTCTTTTTTGCTAGATTTTTTTTTGGCTTTATCCCCCTTAATCGTTCGCAGGGATGGTTCAAATTCAAAGCGGTTGGATTCGGTGATAATGGGAACCCGAACACGGGTTCCCTGTGCCAGAGACTTTTGGATGCGGGGCCATTGATCTTCGGCTATCTGTTTGGTCAGGATTCTGGTCATCCGCATAACGCCCCCATCTATCAAGCGGGTGGGAATGGCCGGAAGACGCTGAGCTTTGGCTCCCATGTCGTCCTGCTGCTCGATGCTCTCCATTCTATAGCTGTTATCCATGCTGCAAACCGGGCAGGTATTGGAGTTTCCCGTTCGGCCCGTAAAAACAATGTTGTATATCTGGGCAAAGGAAAAAACCGATTCAAACTTTTTTACTCTGGCTTCGGTTTCTTCCGACTTTCCAAACAGTTTTTCTCCAATTTTTTTACTGAATTTGATTGAGTTATCGCGGAGGGCCGTTAGCTTCTTATCCTTACCCATGGCAATACGAACTCCCAGATACCCCTTGTGATCCTTTTGAGCCTCGGCGCATTTTTTGCAATGGTCTTTCATTTTGAAATCCTTGATCCACTCCAGCAGCTCATCATCGCTGCTGGATCCGATTTTATCTTTCAGGAAATCCGGGTTCACCTGCAGAACACCGGCCAAGTCATGAAACATCTGGTAGCGTTTTTGCCGGGGTTTGTGGTTGCAGTAGATCAGCAGTTTGCCAGTGTTATCGAAGCGGGTGGTTCTTTCATAACCCCTTTTACCGTTGTGTTTGTATTCGGGATGGATAAAAATCCGCCCATCCCTGGCCCGCTGCCGCATTTTGTAATACCGGCAGACAAAGTGGAGAAATTCGCCGTTGGGAAAAATATCATCGCGGTTAAAGTCAGGCTTGGTTTTCAGTAAATCCGGGAGGCGGCTTTCTTCTATGGCTTCGGCCAGTTCTTTCCGTACATCTTTAGCTGATTTTTCCTGGCGTATTTTCTTTGTGCGGCTGTAGATTTCATTGAGCTTCAGGGGGTCGGAGGCCTTGCTCCGATCCAATATAAAGTGTAGCACTCTGGCATCCAGGTCAGCCATATTTCTTTTCTGGGAGTCCGTGCGCAACTCGCCGGAAAATTCTCCGGTATAATATGGCTTGCCCTTGCTGCTTTGCAGCTTTTCCAGTCTATCCCGGAAGTTTCCCAGATACTCCACTGCCGCCTCTTCCAAAAGGGAGAGCCACTCTTTCCACCGGGGGTATTTTTGGTCAAGAAACCCGGAATGGAGTATCAGGCTTTGACAGCGCGGCGGGCGGCGGTTGTTGTTATCCTGATAGGGGGGAATTGTGCTGATGGGCGCTTCGGTCATCCAGAAATCGACAATCCCGCCGCTGTGCTTCGTCCAGCGTTCTTTGAGGGCCTTGTAATCCTGCGGCTTTCCGGGCTGTTTTTCCCGGTCGGTATCCGGATTAACCCTCCATTCCCGCAGCAGCCACTTGTCAAAGCAGTTTGTCAGTCTGGCTTCATCCCAGAAATCACCGCCTCGGTGTGCTTTGTTATCGAAATACTTCCTCAGCGGCTTTAGTTCCAAATTGCTTATGTGGCCAATCAAGTTGGTCAGTTTTTCCGGGCTTGTTCCCGAGTACTTTCCCCCTTGCAGGCTGCTGCAAAACCGCTTGAGATACCCATGGGTATGATCCTTGCGGCTAAGAACTTCCAGCACCTCATCAAAGTACTTTTTGCGGTGCCGTCCGCCCGATACCAGCTCACCATGAACCTTATAGAGTGCGTAGGTCAGGTGGTGGATGTGCGACTTGTCGTACTCCTTTTCGTCGGGGTCGCTCAGATTGAGTTTGTCCATATCGCACGAAGATTCATCGAAATCCCACATTGAATCCTTGCGGGACTTTGTTTTGGCCGTGTAGTCCGGCACTGTGTCCCGTATCCGCTGTATCCGGTCCTGGTTTTCGGCTGCGTACTCGGTCATATTCATTGATTTGGCATCATTCGGTACTCCCTCCAGTCCCTGAACACCGGATTCAATCCACCTGTCGATAATCCAGCGGGAAAGCTGCTGCAGAGTTTTGCCTTTTTTATTCAGATCAACTCCGGAGGCATTATCCAATACCAGTTGGCAATACTCTTTAAGGAGCTTTGTTCTGCCGTAATACTGCAAGTCATCTTTACCCTCTTTGGCCTTTTTGACCTCTTTGCATAGTGCTTCCAGGGCTTCGCCGCATTTTTCCTGGTTGCCCGCAAGTTCTTGCAATACCCGGTCCAAATCTATGCGTCCCCCTTCTTCGGCATCCACCATGTTCTTGAAGTCACTGGGGAGTTTCGACCACACTTCCGCAGGAAAGCAGGAGAGCACGGACTTGTCGTATTCCTCGGTAAGAACACTGAATCCCCGGCGGTTCAGCAGAAATCCGATGCTTTGGGAAACATCCGCATTCCAGGGAAGGCAAAGGTGCTTCTCCCAGATAAGCCGGAAGAGCCGTTTGGCCATTTGCCGCCGGTCCATTCCCCGGCGCTGATGCCGTGTGGCGGTACGGCCCACCATAAGCAGGGTGTAAGCATTTTTTTCCAGATTGTACACGGTTCCTGATCTTTCAATATTCCTGGCATCACTTCCGGCGGGGTAGTGCGCACTGTACACGCCGGTATGGGCGGCACCTAAGTCAATGGCTATGGGATTTATATTCATGGACTGAATATACTAAACGAAAAATACTATATCAAGGAATTCGATTTTCCCCAAACCACCATGGCTGCCCAATCAGCCAATTCCAGCCTTTTATCAACTAGTTTCCAGAAGGTATTGCAAGTATTCGGAGTATAAGCTAATATGGGGCGTGGCTAGGATTACCATTCAGACTAAAGTCAGAGCACCTGTTGAAAAAGGTGTGGGACTTTTACACCGAGCCGAAGCATGTCAAGCACTGGGAGCCTGTCGAACTTACGTCTCACGGCTCGATTTTTGCCCTTTTTTCCCGCTACCGCGTTGCCAAAATGCTCACGTAGCCCAGCTACGCTCCGCTTTTGCCGCCTTGTATCGGAAAAAAATCATCAAAAATCGCCTCGAAGCCTTAAAGTCCGACAGACTCCTGGAACAATGCAAGCGAAGACTGGCACACGCCGCAGGCCGAAAACGAGCTTGGACCCGGCGGAACATTTTCATACCGGATGGAAGCAAAGGACGAGAGCAGGGGCTTTGATTATACCGGGACCTTTGAAGATGTCGTCGCCTGCAAGTCGCTCAAATCAAGCCTCGCAGACGGGCGAAAGGTGGAGGCTTCTTTCTCCGGCGTTGGAGCCGAAACAACAGTCGTCGTCAGATTTGATCCCGACAAACAGGTATCGGAAGACATGCAAAAAGCTGGCTGGCAGGCGATCCTGGACAACTTCAAAAAATATACGGAACAAGGAGTCTGATTTATGAAGGTTAATCCCTATCTCAATTTCCCCGGCAGCGCCGAAGAGGCTTTTACTTTTTATAAGTCCATCTTTGGGGGCGAGCCATCTGTGTTAAAGTTTAAGGATATGCCGCCCATGGAAGGTGTTGAGATATCGAAGGAAGATGCGGAAAAAGTCATGCATATTTCCCTGCCATTGGGCAAGGACATTCTGCTGATGGCCTCCGACGTCCTGGAATCGCTGGGACAGAGCTACAAAGAGGGCAATAATATCTCTGTTTCTTTGCACCCGGATTCAAAGGAAGAGGCCGACCGAATCTTTCAGAAGCTCTCTGAAGGAGCCGAGATTGAGATGCCTATAGAGGACCAGTTCTGGGGCGATTACTTCGGCTCCCTGAAGGACAAATTCGGTGTTCAATGGATGGTCAATTATAACGCCGAGTTTTAGGGAACAAAAAGAATAAACTTGTAGATATTCTGTTATTGCGTCAGTAATAGCCGGAGCTGCTGAAAGCATACCTTTTTTATATACCATCTCTTCGCCCGCCATTCGGAGGTCTGGACATTTTCCTTACCATTCAGAGAATTGCGGAACGGGTAGATAGTCTTACCCTGATGATGCTTCCTTTTTAACTGAACCCGTTATTTCCAGTTCCCCCCGTCAGGCAATGCCGTGACGGTACAAACTGGAACCCTTTAACGGCATCCAGGGAAGCGGCACCGTCTTTATGCCGCAGCCACACCCGCTGCCAGGCCAGTTCGGTACCCCGTAACCGGGTGTAACGGCCGTTTTCATCTATTTCCAGCGACCACCACTGCCCGTCAGGATTTGTGCTCATAATACAGGAGGGAAGGGACCGGTCCAGGGCCCAGATAATCTGCGTACCATCATCGGAGCCGGAGGCCAGGAGGCGGCCATCAGGGCTGAATGCCACACTCCCAACCCAGTCGGCATACCCTTCCAGGACGCCTTCGCATTCACCTCTCGCACTCCACAGTCTCACCGTTCCGTCAGCGGAGCCGGAAGCCAGTCGACGGCCATCAGGGCTGAATGCCACACTCCAAACCCAACTGGCATGCCCTTCCAGGACGGCTTCGCAATCTCCTTCCGCGCTCCACAGTCTCAGCGTTTTGTCAGAGGAGCCCGAGGCCAGGCGGCGGCCATCAGGGCTGAATGCCACACTCAAAACACTAGAGGCATGCCCTTCCAGGACGGCCAGGCAATCTCCTTCCGCGCTCCACAGTCTCAGCGTTTTGTCAGAGGAGCCGGAGGCCAGGCGGCGGCCATCGGGGCTGAATGCCACACTAAAAACCAAAACAGAATGTCCTTCCAGGACGGCTTCGCATTCTCCTTCTACGCTCCATAGTCTCAGCGTACCGTCAAAGGAGCCGGAGACCAGGCGGCGACCATCAGGGCTGAATGCCACACTATTGACTTTATTGGAATGTCCTTCCAGGACGGCTTTGCATTCACCTTCTGCGCTCCACAGTCTCAGTGTACAGTCATTGGAACCGGAGGCCAGGAGGCGGCCATCGGGACTGAATCCCACACTCAAAACCCTGGCGGAATGCCCTTCCAGGACGGTTTTGCATTCGCCTTCTGAGTTCCACAGTCTCACCGTTCCATCATCGGAGCCGGAAGCCAGGCGTCCATCGGGGCTGAATCCCACACTCCAAACACTAGCGGAAGTCCCTTCCAGGACGGCTTTGCATTCTCCTTCCACGCTCCACAGTCTCACCGTTCCATCATCGGAGCCGGAGGCCAGACGGCGGCCATCGGGGCTGAATCCCACACTAGAGACTCCACCTCTATGCCCTTCCAGGACACCTTCGCATTCTCCTTCCGCGCTCCACAGTCTCACCGAAGCGTCATCGGAGCCGGAGACCATGAGGCGTCCATCGGGGCTGAATCCCACACTAGAGACTCCACCTCTATGCCCTTCCAGGACACCTTCGCATTCTCCTTCCGCGCTCCACAGTCTCACCGTTCCGTCAGAGGTACCGGAGGCCAGGAGGCGGCCATCGGGGCTGAATGCCACACTCATAACCCAGTCGGAATGCCCTTCCAGGACGGCTTCGCATTCTCCTTCCGCGCTCCACAGTCTCACCGTTCCGTCAGAGGAGCCGGAGGCTAGGCGGTGGCCATCAGGGCTGAATCCCACACTCCATACCCAATTGGAATGCCCTTCCAGGACGACTTCGCATTCGCCTTCCGCACTCCACAGTCGCAGCGTACCGTCAAAGGAGCCGGAGGCCAGGCGGCGGCCATCGGGGCTGAATGCCACATTACAAACCCTATCGGAATGCCCTTTCAGGACGGCTTCGCATTCTCCTTGCGCGCTCCACAGTCTCAGCGTTTTGTCATCGGAGCCGGAGGCCAGGCGGTGTCCATCTGGGCTGAATGCCACACTTCTAACCCTATCGGAATGCCCTTTCAGGACGGCTTCGCATTCTCCTTGCGCGCTCCACAGTCTCAGCGTTTTGTCATCGGAGCCGGAGGCCAGGCGGCGGCCATCGGGGCTGAATGCTATACTATAAATTCTACCTCTATGGCCCCATGTTATATGATTCTTCGCGTAGGGCAGGGGCGAGACAGGTGCCATAGGGCGACCCGGATATATCCGGCTTCCCCTTTTTGCAAAAAGTCCGGGAATCGGCCCCTTCGCATTGACACAGGTCAGCCTTTGAGCATCCTGCTTCCCTTCTGTTCTCGTAACCCGGCATTCTTCCCATACCGATTGATTGATGTTCGTTTCGTTCAACTCCAGCTCATCAATGCGGCATTCCTGCCAGCGGCAGAGAAGCATTTGACAGCGGGTTAGTACCAGTTTCCGGGCACCGATGCCCCGAAGCTTTTCGCCGGACATATCGGCACCGAAGACATGAACCTTTTCAAATGCTTCAAAAGGCTGGCCCTCCTCCGCCGCGGATCGGATAATTCGGAGCAGCAGGGCATCCTGATGCGGTGAATGGGCACTCTTTTCCGGCCGGGCGGCATAGGCCGCAAGCTGTGCATGCAGTTTTTTCCGCTCGCCGTCCTTCAGTAGAACAAGGGCCTCTCCAATGAACTTTTCCGTCAGGCGGGAAACGGGTTTGGCCAGGGAATAACCATCCTGTATCCACTGTGAGAGCAGTTTCCGGGCCAGGAAATACTCCTGCATGGAGCTGTGGGTAAAACCGAATTCATCCTCGCCGAATCGGAGCAGCAGGGTGGAATTGCGCAGATCCTTTTCGAGCTGTTCGCTGCCCTCCGTCTCATACTGGGCAAACATATTCCTGTCTCTGCGCAGCCATGTCTGGTACCAGTCGTTCAAATTGTCTATGTTCATGCGCTGTTCACTGTTCTTCCAAAAATACAGGGCCATATCCTGGAGCAAACGGTGCTTATGGCGGGGCTTAAGAACATGTTTACGATCGCGATCCATTACATCAGCGATAAGGGCTTCATAGAACACGGCGGCATTGACGGGAATACCCTCCGACTGTATGGACTGGATGGACGGAAGCAAATCGGGCAGTTTACTCAGCAGGAGGGGACGGCGTCCCAGGGCGGCCAGGTATTCCTCGCCGTCTATGTAATTCCACACCCGTAATGCCCCCTCCTTCCCCAGTTTCTTCTCCAGGAGCTGCCGCATCTTTCCATCCGAAAGGAGCAGTATTTCCATGGCCCGGTAGTCCCCCTGTTCAGCATCGGAGCGATAAAGGCCTCGCAGGAAACCGGCCTGCTTGTAAATCGTTTCAAAGTGATGACTCCGGCAGGAAATTACCGTCTTTACCTTTGACTCATCCCGCGTTTTCTCGGACGGAAACACCTTCATCAGTTCGCCTAGAAAACGGTCCTGCCTGTCGTCGGTATAGTAGACTAGCTTTTCATCCAGGCCGTCAAATATGGGAAGAACCCGTCCCTGTCTGACATCTTCAATAACCTTTTTCGGCACGGCCCGAACCTCATGCTTTCGCAGCACCATTGCAATCATTTCGTTTAGAAGGGGAAGGCGTTTCGTGACTATGCCGTCTTTTATCTCTTCAACAAAGGTCTGTACCTCGCGTAAATCCATGTACAGGGGAATCGGCAGGGAAGAATCGTTTTTGCGTGCTTCCACCAGATGCTGGGCAAAAATACGGCAATTGAAGGTTTTGCCCATGCCGTAGTCGCCCAGTATTGTGTAAACGGGTTCCTTGCCATCTTTTGCCCAGCTCAGCATGTCGGGAACCAGTTCCCTGGATGGCCTTGACTGCCTTTCCTCATTGCCATCCTCTCTGTGGCGTCGTTTTTGTTCTGCCAGAAAGACTTTTTCCGTTGGGCTTAACATCAAAGTGCGTTGTGCCTCGGAACTTACAAATTTTTCGGGAGAGTAATCTGGGTTGTTCTTATCTTTGCATTTTTCTAATTCTTTGTTCCGGGTTTTTTCACGCTCTTCTCTCTGTACCATGACTTCCTGAATATTCTTAATCAAACCATCGACAAATCGTTCCTGGAAATTGTCGGATTCGCATTTTCCCCAAAAAGCATCGGGATCAAGTCCCTGCTGATAGTACGTGTGGATCGTCACTATTTTTCTGGTATTTTTTTTCCAGCCGGGAATCTTTCCTTTGAACCCCCTTTTCATAAGAGCAAAAAATTCTGAAGGTGTTTTTACGCGACCATCCCACTTGGAATCCAGTCCGGCCACAAGGAGCTTGTCGTTCTGAAGCAGATAAGGGAATTCCTCTTCTGCAATGAATCGGCTGTCGAGGAAGGCCTGGGATAGGCAGGCCAGGCCAAAATCGGCTTCAGCCATCTTCTCCCTAATCTGTACCGCAAAATCCCGGCCCGGCAGCAGATGAGGCATTCGCCAAATACGGATGGGCCTTTTGGTACCCTTGCTTCGCTCCTCCAGTATCCGAGTAAGATCCCTGACTAATCTGTTGTCCTCATAGGCATAGCTGAGAAACAATTTCAAGTCATTCTTGCCCAGGGGTTTGTCGTCCACATTCGAAACGTCATTGAAAACGAATTGTTCGCTGTTATACTGCCGGTTGGCATCCAGTAAGTTGCCAATCGGTTCGGAAGGGGCCTCAATGCTTATGCATCCGGGATTGGAAGCGGTTTTCTGATGGGTGATTATCTTTAGGGATTCCAGCACATCCTTCAAACCTCTGTCTTCCTGATTACCGGCGGCCGTTTTAATGGCTTCTCTAACCCGCCTGAGAAAGTTCCGGAAACTGCCGCCGGGGTTCTTCGCGTTGGCATAGATTTCCTGCACAGCCCGTTCGGTTTCCACCTTTCCGTCTTCAAGCAGGCGGACCAGCTTGTTCAGATTTTTAGAATCGGTCTTTCCCAACTCGTTAAGGCTAAGGAATTCGTCTATCACTTTTTCTATGGAAGTCATAAAAACCATCCTCGTAAGTCTAATCTAACCAGGGAGACAAGAAAACGTCAAGGAAATTTTTACAAATATTTCTAAATTTTTACATTTCTGCCCTTCGGATGGAGCGGTATCCAATGAGGTGGGATATGTATAGCCGATTTTCCTTCCGATTTATCAAATGAGCGGCGAATCAATCTCTCAAAACGACTGTTTTTCATTCTTGTTGGAATAGAATTAGATACGATTGTCCGACCCTATCTCCCCAATTTATGAAAGACGACACGCATTTTGTGGCAAGATAAGAGGACAGCCTGATAGGGATAAGCTAAGCTGTCAAGTTAATTGTCCATTTTTCTTATGAAATCTTGATCTTTTTATTTCATCTATGTAGCTTTAACCATGTTTAACCTAATGTAGCTGGATTTGTTTAAATTATGAATGATGAAGTATAACTGAAAATACGGACGAAAGTATTTGCTTTGGGCATGGTCAGAATGTTTGCCTAATTATATACAACTATTGAATCACAGGTGAGTGAAATTGTATCATTGCATGATATGACCAAATTGCTGGATGAAACCAAGCAGCTTCCGGCAATTTTTACAAGAGTTTCCAAGCACCCAAAAAAGAGATTGAAACAATGACAGATAAGAACACCAAAGACTCAAGCTTCATCCCTCAGACTTCATCCTTTACTGATCGCTGGTTGTCTGTAGATGAAATTGGAGACTATCTCGGGATCAAGAGGGATACCGTTTATAAGTGGATAAACGAAAAAGATATGCCCGCTCATAAGATTGGCCGTCTTTGGAAATGCAAAAAAGACGCAGTTGATCAATGGGTGCGCAATGGCGGCGCTGATTCTTCAGATGAATCCGGCAAGGGAAAGTAAAGCGATATGATGGAAGGATAAACGGGCGACAAGATGAAAATCCTGGACAATATAAATAACCTTTGGGGAAATGACCTGAAGGAGACTCTTAAGCCAGGTGCAAAACTGAAAATTGCAGCCTCATGCTTTTCTATCTATGCATTTGAAGCCCTTAAAAAAGAGCTCGAAAAAATTGATTCGCTTGAGTTTATCTTTACGGCTCCGACGTTTGTTCCTAATGAAGTGACCGACAAGGTATCCAAAGAGCGTCGGGAATTTCATATTCCGAAGCAGCAGCGTGAGCGAAATCTCTATGGCAGCGAGTTTGAAATACAGCTTAAAAACAAACTGACGCAACGTGCCATTGCCAAAGAATGCGCTGGCTGGATTAGACGCAAAGCCTGCTTTCGATCAAATTCCATAAAAGCACCGATGCAGCAATTTGCATGTTTAAATAAAGGCGATGCTGCTGCTGTATATATGCCGCTTCATGGCTTTACAGCAGTCGATCTTGGCTACCAGCAAGGTAATGCCGTCTCGAATTTTATAAGCAAATTTGACGATGCTCCTTCAACGCAGACATGGCTGAATCTTTTTAATCAGATATGGAAAGATTCTTCAAAACTAAAAGATGTGACAGATGCCATTTGCACACATATCGAATCCGTTTATCAGGAGAATCCTCCCGAAAAAATCTATTTTCTAATGCTCTATAACATCTTCAACGAGTTCCTTGAGGACCTGAATGAAGATCTCCTTCCAAATGATTTGACTGGATACAAAAACAGTGTTGTCTGGAATAAGCTGTTTAACTTCCAAAAGGATGCAGTAACCGGGATTATAAATAAGCTTGAGAACTTTAACGGATGCATTCTTGCAGACAGTGTCGGGCTCGGTAAAACCTTTACTGCACTTGCAGTGATTAAATACTACGAACTACGCAATCGCTCAGTACTGGTTTTATCCCCGAAAAAACTTGCTGACAACTGGTTGAACTATAACCAAAACCTAAAAACAAATATTCTGGTTAAAGACCGTTTGAATTATGAGGTTCTTTGCCACACGGATTTACAGCGCACAAGTGGGGAATCTTTTGGAACACCGCTGGACAGAATTAACTGGGGCAATTATGATCTCGTGGTCATTGATGAGTCACACAATTTCAGAAACAACGATGCTTACAAGGATAAGGAAACCCGATACCAAAAACTGATGAATTCTGTCATTAGAGATGGGGTTAAAACAAAAGTCTTAATGCTTTCTGCAACACCGGTCAATAACAGATTCAATGACCTTAGAAACCAATTGGCATTGACATACGAGGGCGAGTCAGAAAAACTGAGTAGTAAATTAAGGACCGGAAAAAAAGTTGAAGAAATTTTCCGGCACGCACAGACTGTATTTAATTCATGGGCAAAGCTGCCAGCAGATAAACGCACAGCCAGAGCAATACTGGATGCTCTTGATTTTGATTTTTTTGAGCTGCTTGATAGCGTAACCATTGCCCGGTCCAGAAAACACATAGAAACTTTCTATGATACTGCGTATATCGGCAAGTTTCCTGTAAGACGCAAACCCATATCTTTCCGCTGCCCACTGACTTCCCGTAAGGACGTCATGAGTTTTAATGAAATTTATGAACATCTAATGGAAATAAAGCAATCTGTTTATATTCCTATGTTATATGTTTTTGAAAGTAGAAAATCAAAATATGAAAACCTTAACGAAGGTAAAAAATATGATAGTCAGTTTTTGCAAGCTCAAGCAAACGGTATAAAAAAACTCATGGCTACTAATCTACTCAAAAGATTAGAAAGCTCAGTAAATTCTTTCCGTATAACACTTAATACAATGAAAGAAAAAATTAAAGAAAAACTATCTGAAATTGATGAACTCAATAAGATTCAATTATCTTCTGTGATTAGTGACGATTGGGAAGATGAAGACACGGATGGTGTTTTGGAAACACAAGCAAATTCTAAAATCGAAATAGACCTTGCTGACATTGATTTAGAATCATGGAAAAGAGACTTAGAAGAAGACCAGACTCTGGTTGAATTACTCCATGAGGAAATGGAAAAAATATCTCCTGAAGATGACACCAAGCTCCAACACCTTAAATCTCACATTAAAAACAAAATCAAACAACCCATAAACTCTGGAAATAAAAAGATCATTATCTTTACGGCTTTCGCAGATACTGCGAGCTACCTTTACGACAACCTCTGTGATGAACTATTAAAAATTGGAATACACGCTGGAAAAATTACCGGAAAAGATATTCCTAAAACCACACTGAGCCAATTGAACAAAAAACGGGGATATGGCTTTCAGTCTATCCTCACCCTTTTCTCCCCGATATCGAAAGAAAAAGCACTGACTCTTCCTGAAGAGCACAGTGAAATTGACTTACTTATAGGTACGGACTGTATTTCTGAAGGGCAGAATCTACAGGATTGCGATTATCTAATCAACTACGACATTCACTGGAACCCTGTCCGTATTATTCAACGATTTGGGCGTATCGACCGTATCGGCTCCCCAAACGAATCCATCCAACTGGTTAACTACTGGCCTGATATTTCTCTGGATGAATACATCAATCTGAAAGAGCGGGTGGAGAACAGGATGGTCATTGACGATGTTACGGCCACCGGAGACGACAATGTACTTTCGGGCCAGTCCAATGATGTCAGCTATCGAAAAGAACAGCTCCGCCGTCTTCAGGATGAAGTGATCGATCTTGAAGACCTGAAAACTGGTGTAAACATAACTGACCTCGGACTCAATGACTTCCGCATGGACCTAATCAACTATATCAAGAGCAACAGTGACTTAGATCATTTACCTAATGGACTCCACGCTATCGTCGCAGCCAATGAGAATATAGGGTTACAACCGGGAGTGATATTTACACTCCGGAATAGAAATTCGGGCGTCAACATCAATCAGCATAACCGGCTGCATCCGTATTATCTCATCTACATCAACGACGATGGTCAGGTCATTACTGACCACACACAGGTCAAACAACTTTTGGACTTGGTACGAACAAGCTGCAAGGGGAAGGAAGTGCCTTTTACTGATTTATGCTCTACCTTTAATCGTGAGACCAACGACGGAAGAAATATGCTGAAATATTCAGAACTTCTCGGCCAGGCAATCCGAACGATGATTGAGATCAAAGAAGACAAGGATATCGACAGTCTGTTTTTAGGAACGAATACAACGGCATTGGTAGACACTATTCATGGACTGGATGATTTTGAACTGATTTCCTTCTTGGTCGTCAAGGAGGATACAACATGAGTTCGCTATACAACTTCCCAAAGGCAGCTGCATTGGGAAGGATGCTTGCCAAAAGTAAAATCTACGATCACGCCGCGCCGAGCAGCAAGGTAAAGGAGCTGTTCGTCAAGGAGGTTGAAAAGATCATCTGGTCACACAAACTCTCTCCGACAACGATTAACCTTCCAGCCAGTGATGGCGTCCAGGAGATTCAGGTTTTCTCCATACTATTAAGGACCGGGGAACTGTCGCAGGAAGTTCTGCACACAATAGACAAGGCAATACCTTCTCCCATTCTGTTTGAATTGAAATATGGCGGTAAAACCAAATATGCCGCCAGTTACAAACGGCCCAGCGAGGTTGACAAAAAAAAGCGGGTGGTCAGCAGTTATTTCCTCTCCGACTGGATGAAGGAAGATGGTCCGGCATCCGAACTTCCGGTGCTGCTCAATATGGGCGCTCTTTATCAGTCGTTTTTGACAAGTCTCAGTCCTCTTTCTTTCCGGCAAGGGGAGAAGCTGGGCGACTTGGCCGCAAGAGTTGACCTGCTGCGTATCAAAGAACGCGAAGCTGAAAAGGTGGAGAGCCGGATAAAGAGGGAGAAGCAGTTTAATCGACGAGTGGAACTGAACCGCACATTGAATGTGTTGAAGGCTGAGATAGAAGAAATGAGAAGATGAACCGCGAAAAGCGCGAAATACGCGAAAAGGTTTTGTTTTTTGATGAATGCTGTGTTATTCAGGGGGATGTTTTTTTTGTATAAAGAGATGGGGTGTGGCTTCCTGATAGAAGGATTGAGAAGATGAACCGCGAAAAGCGCGAAATACGCGAAAAGGTTTTGTTTTTTGATGAATGCTGTGTTATTCAGGGGGATGTCTTTGATGTGTATAAAGAGAGATGGGGTGTGGCTTCCTGATAGAAGGAATGAGAAGATGAACCGCGAAAAGCGCGAAACACACGGAAAGGTTTTGTTTCCTGAGGAATCCTATGCCATTCAGGGAGCTATCTTTGATGTGTATAAAGAGATGGGTTGTGGCTTCCTGGAGGCTGTCTATCAAGAATGTCTGGATAAGGAGTTGTCTAAACGAGACATTCCGTTTCAACCGCAAGTAGAGCTTCAGCTTAATTATAAAGGTGAAAAGCTGAATCAGACCTATAAACCGGATTTTATCTGCTACGACAAAATCGTTGTTGAGATAAAAGCAGTAAAAGAACTGACATCTGAACATAAGGCGCAACTCTTAAACTACCTCAAAGCCACCGGGCTTGAATTAGGACTGCTCGTCAACTTTGGCAGCCACCCAAAAATTGAAATTATACGAATTGCTAATACAAACTTTCGCGATTTTCGCGCATTTCGCGGTTAAGGAGACACAAAAATGGAAAAATTAAAAATGCACAGCCCTAACTTTGCAGAAGAAAATATCGCAAAGCTGGCGGAGCTGTTCCCAAACTGCGTTACTGAAAAAGAAGAAACCGCGAAAGACGCGAATGAACGCGAAAAGATGGTTTTGAAAAGAACCATTGATTGGGATTTGCTCAAACAAGAGTTGTCCAACGACATTGTTGAAGGGCCACAGGAGCGCTACCACCTGAACTGGCCCGGCAAACGGAAAGCACTGCTTACGGCCAATGCGCCCATTGCCAAGACGCTCCGCCCTTGCCGCGAAAAGAGTGTGGATTTCGACACCACCGAAAACCTCTTTATTGAAGGGGATAATCTCGATGCCCTGAAACTTCTACAGGAAACCTATCTCGGCAAAGTAAAGATGATCTATATCGATCCGCCGTATAACACTGGTAAGGATTTTATCTACGCTGACAACTTTGCAAAATCCACGGAAGAATACTTGCTGGATTCCAGGCAAAAAGATGAAGAAGGTAACCGTCTCATTGCCAATACTGACTCCAATGGCCGCTTCCATTCAGACTGGCTGAGCATGATGTATCCACGGCTTAAATTGGCCAGAAACCTGCTCAAAGATGATGGAGTGATTTTTATTAGTATTGATGAAAATGAAATTGGGAATATTGAAAAAGTTGTCACAGAAATCTTTGGCTCCGAAAATTTTCTTGGAAGTTTTCCTGTAGTAATGAACTTAAAAGGAAACCAAGATTCCTTTGGTTTCGCTGAGACTCATGAATATGTTGTTATCGCCTCAAAAAACAAAATACTCTGTAGTTTTAATCATTTTCCGATTGATGATGAGGAATTTAACAAAGCATGGTTTTCTGATGAATATGGGCCTTATAAAGAAGCGGATAATTTAAGGGCTACCGGTGTAAATGCACCGAGAGAAAAGAGACCAAACTTATGGTACCCAATTTTCTTAGATGAGAGTAAATTGGAATACTATGCAACAGATGACGATAAGCCTAAAGATAGTGCTCATACAAAAGTTTTGCCAATCAGCCCCAATGGTGAGGAACTAAGTTGGTACTGGAGTAAAAACAATTTGAATCAAAACAAACACAATCTTATCTTAAAGAAGACATCAAACGGTTGGCAGTTTTACAAAAAACAACGACCTCAAATTGGTGATTTACCAAGCAAAAAACCAAAATCATTTTTTTACAAACCTGAGTATAGTACAAGTACGGCAACAACCCACCTTAAAGTATTGCTTGAGTGCAAATTGTTTAATGGCCCTAAACCAGTACCATTCCTTAAAGACTTGGCTATTATTGGAACAAATGATAAAGACATCATCCTAGACTTCTTCGCTGGCTCCGCCACAACCACCCATGCAGTGATGCAGCTCAATGCCGAAGACGGAGGCAAGCGTAAGTTCATCATGGTTCAGCTCGCCGAAGCCTGTGATGAAAAATCCGAGGCATTCAAAGCAGGCTATAAAACCATCGCCGAAATCAGCAAGGAACGTATCCGCCGTGCCGGGAAACAATTGACAATGAAAGGTGAAAACCATTCTCAATTATCAACTGTCAATTCTCCATTGGATATTGGTTTCCGCATCCTCAAGGTCGACTCCTCCAATATGGCCGATGTGTACTATACACCGGATGCCGTTGAACAAAAAGAACTCCCATTTTCTACCGATAACATCAAAGACGACCGCAGTTCCGAAGACCTGCTCTTCCAGGTATTATTGGACTGGGGAGTTGATTTAACTTTGCCGATTTCTCGCGAAATCATCAAAGTTAAGAAGGATGAAAAAGACGAAAGCAAAGATTCATCCTTTCAAAAATACGAAGTATTCTTCGTGGATGGCAATGCACTGGCGGCCTGTTTCGAAAAAAGCGGCAGGATCACCGAGAATTTTTGCAAAGAACTCGCCGGGCGGCAGCCGTTGCGTGTTGTCTTCCGGGACTCCGGCTTTAAGGACGACAGTGCCAAAATAAATGTAGAGCAGATATTCAAACTAATGAGTCCGCATACGGATGTGAAAACAATTTGAGGAAAGCTTTTAAAATGAAGGATAAAAACACCCTAATCGATTTACTAAAAGAGTTGCGCAGTTTGCCGAATGAGTGCGAATGGGCTGAGTTCAAACAGAATAATGCCAAACCTGAACAAATTGGTGAATATATTTCAGCTTTGGCAAATGGTGCGGCGCTTAACGGCAAAGCCAATGCCTATATGCTTTGGGGTGTAGAAGACAGCAATCACGATGTGGTTGGGACTACATTTTCTCCAGCATCAGAAGAAATTGGCGGTGAGGAGTTGGAAAGCTGGTTACTGCGCCTCTTAACTCCAAAAATCAATTTCAGATTTTACACAATTCCTTTCGATGATAATGTCGTAGTTTTACTAGAGATCGGAGCAGCTTTTCAACACCCTGTTCAATTCAAGAATATCGAATATCTTCGTATAGGGTCCTATAAGAAAAAGTTAAAAGACTACCCAGAAAAAGAGCGGGAACTTTGGCGGATATTTGATCGTGTTCCTTTCGAAAAAGAGATCGCTTTAGAAAATATTTCTTCGGAACAGGTTCTGAAGTTATTAGATTATCCCGCCTATTTTGACTTGCTTTCACTTCCTTTGCCCGAAAAGCATCAGGGTATTTTGGATGCTCTTGAGTCTGAAGCGATGATTTGTAAAGGATTGGCTGGTAAATGGAACATCAATAATCTGGGAGCCGTTCTTTTTGCACGCAAACTCAGTGATTTCAATAGTCTTCGTCGTAAAGCCATTCGTGTTATCCTATATAAAGGTGAAACTCGAGTTGAAACGATTCGAGAACAAGAAGGTGTTAAAGGGTTAGCTGTTGGTTTTGAAGGTTTGATTGAATATATACAGAATCTGCTTCCAAGTAACGAAGTAATCGGCCAATCGCTGCGCAAAGAAGTTTCCATGTTTCCTGAACTGGCAATCCGTGAGTTGCTTGCCAATGCTATTATTCACCAAGACTTCCACATCACAGGCACTGCCCCTATGGTGGAAATATTTTCAAGCCGAATGGAAATTACCAATCCTGGGTTGCCCTTGGTTAACACAGAACGATTCCTGGATAGTCCACCGAGATCCCGCAATGAAGCCATAGCCTCTTTTATGCGACGTGTCGGTGTGTGTGAAGAACGTGGCAGTGGTATCGATAAAGTTGTTTCCGAAACAGAACGCTACCAATTGCCAGCACCTATTTTTGAACAGACACAAGAACATATACGCGTTGTGTTATTTGCTCATAGAGAATTCAGAAATATGGACAAGCAGGATAGAATTCGAGCCTGCTACCTTCATGCTTGTTTGCGATATGTACAACGAGATTACATGACGAATAGTACACTGCGTGAGCGTTTTGGCATTGAAGAAAAAAACAGCTCAATGGCTTCCAGGGTTATTAAAGATGCAATAGATGCTAATGCTATCGTGCCCTATGGCAGCCAAGCTTCGCGGAAATTTATGAAATACGTACCATGGTGGACTCAATGATACTTTTATTTGACGGCTATTTGACTGAGAATGAGTACTCAAGGACCTCATCTCCATGTAAAGCATTGTTTATGAGATATTTAAGTATTGTGGCTTTCTTTGACTGTTGTTTGACTGAAGCAACGAAACTCCTCCTGTTATTAAAATTTAACTCTTTGAATAGTAGATATTTATCCTTTGATTTTTTATTTGACCGTTGTTTGACTGGAATCAGTTTAATTCAAAGGCGACCTTCGTTGATTTCGGCCAAGACACGCTCATGTTTTTCGTACCTTCCGTGGTTAAAAAATCATTCTGTTTGTTCAGTGGTTATAAATGGTGGCATTGTATGAAGTTAAAATTTAAAAAACAGCCCTACCAGACACGAGCCGTTGAATCGGTAGTCGATTGCTTTAAGGGCCAGCCAAATACACCCGATATCAGTTATCGGATTGACCCGGGTGTATCAAAGACGGAGAAAACTTATTTGGCTGAAGATCAACTGAGTATGGGATATGATTTTCATGAATCCGGCTTTAGAAATGGCGATATTTTTCTCACCGAACAGCAACTTCTTGAAAATATTCAGAAAGCCCAGCGTCTTCAGAATCTGCCGCAATCAGCCAGCCTTATCAAAACCAAGGTGTCATCGTTAAACCTTGACGTGGAGATGGAGACCGGAACCGGAAAGACTTACTGCTACATAAAAACCATCTTTGAGATGAACAAGCGCTTCGGCTGGACAAAGTTTATTATCGTGGTGCCCAGTATCGCCATCCGGGAAGGTGTTTATAAATCATTGGAGATTACAGCAGAACACTTTCAGGAAACTTACGCCAAGAAAGCCAGGTTTTTCATCTATAACTCCAAACAGCTTCACAACCTTGAGAGCTTTTCTTCAGATGCCGGAATCAACGTTATGGTTATCAACGTTCAGGCGTTTAATGCCCGGGGCAAAGATAACCGTCGAATCTATGAAGAGTTGGATGACTTCCAAAGCCGCCGCCCCATTGATGTGATTAAGGCGAATCGCCCGATTCTGATTCTCGACGAACCGCAGAAGATGGAAGGCGCAAAGACGCTGGACTCACTCAAGGAATTTAATCCGCTATTTATCCTGCGTTATTCGGCTACACATAAAACCCAGCATAACAAGGTTCACAGGCTGGATGCACTGGATGCCTACAATCAGAAGCTGGTTAAAAAGATAGCTGTCCGGGGTATCTCCGTAAAAGGGCTCTCCGGCACCAACGCCTATCTCTATCTTGAATCCATTGAAGTGTCGAAGCAGATGCCGGTGGCCCGAATAGAAATTGAGGTCAAGCAGAACAGCGGAATCAAGAGAATAATCCGCAAGCTGAAAAAAGGCGACAATCTCTACGACCTATCCGACGATCTGGATCAATACAAGGGCTTTGTGATTGCGGATATCAATGCCATTACTGATACCGTTGAATTCACCAATGGCCTCGGGCTGCAGGCCGGAGAAGCAACCGGTGATGTGAATGAAACAGCTCTCCGGCGCATCCAGATACGCGAAGCCATAAAAGCCCATTTTGAAAAGGAACAGGTCCTCTATTATCAGGGCATTAAAGTACTGACTCTTTTCTTTATCGATGAAGTCGCCAGGTATCGGATTTATACCGATGCCGGAGAAGAAGGCGGCGAATATGCCCAAATATTTGAAGAGGAATACAAGGATGCCTGGAATGAGCTGAAGCAGGATATGTTTATGCACGAAGGCTACAAAAAGCATCTGGACAGCATTCCTGTAGATCAAACTCACAACGGTTATTTTTCCATAGACAAGAAAAGCAAACGCATGGTCGATCCGGCCACCGGCAAAAAATCGACTGAAGCGGATGATGCCGATGCCTACGACCTGATTCTTAAAGACAAAGAGCGTCTTCTCTCATTCGATGAACCAACCCGCTTTATCTTCTCCCACTCTGCTCTCCGTGAAGGTTGGGACAACCCGAATGTGTTCGTTATCTGCACCTTGAAACACAGTGATAGTACCATTTCACGCCGACAGGAAGTCGGTCGTGGGTTGCGTATCGCCGTTAATCAGTTTGGGGATCGTCAGGATGATCCGGCAACTGTTCATCAGACAAATGTACTGACAGTCGTGGCCAGTGAAAGCTACAAGGACTTTGTGACCGCTTTGCAACGCGATATCAGTGAATCACTCTCTGAGCGTCCACGAGTTGCGGATGTAAAATACTTCACGGGAAAGGTTCTGCAGACAGCCGACGGCACAATTGAAGTGACGGAGGACATGGCAGAAGGAATTGAATTCTATCTGATACAAAATGGTTATGTTGATCGTGAGAGAAACATTGTTCAGAAGTACCATGATGAGCTTAAAAATGGAGAACTTTCTGATTTGCCGGAAGATTTATTACCGTTCAAGGAACAGGTCTTCCAACTGATTGATAGCGTCTACAGTGATGCCAAGCTACCGGAGGTTGAAAATGATCGCGGAGCAAAGACAAATCCTCTAAACGTCAATTTTGAAAAGAAAGAGTTCAAAGAACTCTGGAATCGGATCAATCGAAAAGCGGCTTACAGTGTGCATTTTGATAGTACTGAGCTGGTAGGGAAATGCATTCAGACGTTCAATAAGGAACTGCGGGTTATGCCGCTTCAATACACCGTGCAGCGAGGTGAGCAAGCTGATGGCATTAGCTATGATCTGATGAAGTCAGGGGATAGTTTTGATATAAAGGAAACCTCTACCGAATACACTGCCCACTCAATTCACTCAGCAGTGAAATACGACCTGATCGGCAAGATAGCTGAAAACGTGCAGTTAACCAGACGAACTGTTACTGAGATTTTATTAGGACTGGGAAAGCCGGTATTTGCCCAGTTTAATACCAACCCGGAGAGCTTCATCTCTGAAGCCGCGCGCCTAATTCAGGAACAGAAAGCCGCATGTATCACCGAGCACCTGAGTTACGATGCTGTATCCGAAACTCATGACATTGATATCTTCACCAACGGGCAAAGCAAACAGGATTTCAGCAAAGCCGGAGACCCGCTTAAACGTCACATTTATGATTACGTCGTAACCGATTCAGATACTGAACGCACCTTTGTTCAGGAGCTTGATACCAGTTCGGAAGTGGTTGTGTACGCCAAGTTACCTAAAGGATTTTCCATACCCACGCCGGTTGGAAACTACAATCCCGACTGGGCTATCTCCTTTAAAGAAGCTTCCATTAAGCATGTTTACTTTGTTGCCGAAACCAAAGGTTCCATGTCCAGCTTGGAATTCCGGGAAATCGAAAAAACAAAGATTGAATGCGCCCGCAAGTTCTTTGATGAAATCAACCGCAAGATAAATCCGGACAATGTGAGATACGATGTGGTGAGCAGCTTTGGAAAACTCATGGAGATTGTCGGACCCGGAACATCCGCATTTCATTGGGGTGGATGATTTTTTAGCTTGGAGAATTTCTAAAAATTTCCATTGACTCTATCTGTTTCATGAGACACAGTATAATCGTGGCATTGTTTTTGTAAGAAGCTGCGATGATTATGAAATTTTAAAATGAGGAGTGTTCTATGAATATCAAAGGAAGTATTGATAAGATTCCTGGTGGCATGATGGTTGTTCCTCTTCTAATTGGGGCGTTAATTAATACGTTTTTCCCTGAAGCACTGGAAATTGGAGGCTTTACAACCGCACTTTTTAAAAAGGGTGCAGGAGCTTTAATAGGAGCCTTCCTGCTCTGTATGGGTGCAGGACTAAGCTTCAGGGCTGCACCAAAGGCTTTAGTGCGCGGCGGAGCCATTACCTTCACCAAGTTTTTAATAGGTTTTCTTATCGGCATATTGATAGCCAAAGTTACAAAAAATGGGCTGTTCGGTTTATCAGCTCTTGCTATTATCGCTGCAATGACCAATACCAACGGCGGACTATATGCTGCTCTGGTTGGAGAATTTGGTGATGAAACAGATATCGGAGCAATCTCAGTTATTTCGATTAATGACGGTCCTTTCTTAACAATGATAGCCCTGGGATCGGCAGGTCTGGCATCAATCCCCTTTATGACTCTTGTTGCTGTAATCGTTCCTATTCTGGTGGGGATGCTGCTTGGTAATCTTGATGACAAAATGAAAGATTTCCTGACAAAAGGTGGTCCGGTACTGATTCCTTTTTTTGCCTTTGCTCTTGGAGCCGGTCTTGATTTTGCAACTATATTAAAAGCTGGTGTTCCAGGGATTATCCTGGGCTTAATGACTACCTTTATTGGAGGTTTCTTTAACGTCCTGGCAGATAAGGTAACAGGAGGAACAGGTGTTGCCGGAGCTTCAGCGTCCAGTACTGCCGGTAATGCGGTGGGGACACCTGCGGCAGTCGCATTGGCAGATCCAACCATGTCGGCAATTGCTTCTGTTGCAACAGCTCAAGTTGCAGCTGCAACCATTACAACAGCAATCTGTACTCCAATTTTGACAACGATTGTCCGAAAACGGCAGGCCAAAAAATCTTTAAACGGCATAGCTGAATGAAGCTTGCTCTGGTTGCTGATGATTTTACTGGCGCAAATGATACAGGTGCCAAGTTAGGAAAATTGGGAATTAAAACACTGGTTACTACTAACTTGCATCTTGCTGACGAATTGATTGACTATCAGGCACTGGTGTTTGATTCAGAAAGCCGCTTTATCGCTCAAAATGAAGCATATGACAGGGTATATAAACTGTGCAGGAGCATCAGACAGAAATCTGATACTCCTGTCTATAAAAAGGTGGACTCAACTTTCAGGGGAAATCCGGGCCCGGAAATTCTGGGATG
This sequence comes from Spirochaetaceae bacterium, assembly GCA_965224705.1. Taxonomy (GTDB): domain Bacteria; phylum Spirochaetota; class Spirochaetia; order DSM-2461; family DSM-2461; genus UBA2779. Next base: position 569,685 of record OZ245056.1, read on the forward strand.
CCTGGATGGCCTGAATCTAAAAACAGCCATTGTTGCAGCAGCTCTGCCCTCACAGGGCAGGGTTACCAGACAGGGTACGGTCTATGTTAATGGAGTAAGGCTGGAAGAGACGGAGGTCAGAAATGACCCTGTGACTCCAGTAAAGGATTCCCATATCCCAAAAATTCTGAATAAAGACAATACAAAAACAAGCTGTGTTATTGATAAATCATCACATGAAGAAAGCTTCAGGGATCCGCACAAATTAAAAAAGATACTTGAGCAGGAAGTTCAGAAAGAAACAACCTTTGTGGTTGTTGACGGAGAGTCAGAGGAAGACTTGATCGTAACGGCCAAAGCCATAGAACTGCTGGATTCACCCGTCATGGCAGCAGGAACTGCTGGATTAGCGGAGTACTTCAGCCTGCTTTACGGTTGGTTTGAAAAAAAACAGCATATATCTATTATTGCAAGTGCCAGCCAGGTAACCAGGAAACAGGTGGAATATGCAAAAAACACTATGTCTCTGGTAGACGCAGCCGTTTATATTCCAGATTTACTATCTGATGATGGTTTAAAAATGTGTTTCTCACATGTAGAAGAAGCAAAAAAGTTGAATCAGCCTGTCATAATCAGAACCATGAGTAATCATGATGAAAGGGGATCTGCAGATGATTATGGCAGGAAAATAGGTCTAAGCTCACTTGAACTGAGCAATGCGATAACGAGACGGCTTGGAGAATTTTTCGTCGCTTATCTGGAGAAGCATATTACTGACATCGGTAGTCTTCTCTTATCCGGCGGTGATACGGTAATCAAAATGGTAGAAGCAATTTCAGCAAGCGGAATGGAACTAAAAGGGGAAGTATTACCCGGGATCCCATATGGTTTTTTCCATCACAAAAAGTATGATGGTTTCCCGGTAATTACGAAAGCCGGTGGGTTTGGATCAGAAAAAGATGTTGCGACTGTTCTAAAACTATTGAATATGGGTCTGCTTCAAAAAGTATGAATTTAATCGCCGTTACTCAAGGGGATCCTTCCGGTGTTGGCCCGGAAGTCATCTTAAAAAGCTTCCTGAAAGATAGTATTCGCTCATTACCGTTGATTGTTATTGGCGATCTGACCGTAATGGAGTATTACAAAAAACTCACAAAAATATCGGGTTTCAATATAAAAGGAATATCTTTTCCTGATGAGTATAAGTTTGACAAAGAGACATTGACAGTGTTAGACTTGGGAATTGTATCCAGGGATAGTATTAAACCTGGTAAGGGCAGCGGAGAGTCAGGAAAATCAGCTTTTCAATATATCAGCAAGGCAATTGATTCAGCTGCGCAAAAAAAGATATCTGCAATTGTTACTGCACCCATAAACAAAGAGGCTTTACAGGATGCTGGTTATAAATACTCCGGCCACACAGAGATATTTGCCCATAAAACCAGTTCTTCAAATTATGCCATGCTTCTCTATTCGCCAGATCTTTCGGTCATTCATGCAACCACTCATGTTTCACTATCACAGGCCGTTAAGAACATCAGCAAGGAAAGGATTGAGTGTTGCATTCAACTGGCTCATGACAGTATGGCAAAAATATCCGGGAAAGAAAATCCTCGTATAGCCGTAGCAGGCTTAAATCCTCATGCAGGAGAGAATGGACTGTTTGGTGACGAAGAGGTTCGTATAATAAAACCTGCTGTACTGAATTTTCAGGATAAAGGTATTAATGTGTCTGGACCGATTCCACCAGATACGGTGTTCCTTAAGGCATTGAACGGAGATTATGATATTGTTGTGGCCATGTATCATGACCAGGGACATATCCCGTTTAAAATGGTTGCCTTTGATAATGGAGTGAATATTACTGTTGGGATGCCGGTAATTAGAACATCTGTTGATCATGGAACAGCTTTTGATATCGCAGGAAAAGGAATCGCTAAGGAGCAAAGTATGGTAGAGGCCATACTTCTTGCTTCCAGATTGAGTCAGTCATAATGCTGTTTTCTACCTGAAAAAATCCTGAGTGACTTTTATCAAATCATAACTGCGAACAGTATAAGAACAACTATACCAGATGGAAGACTTCACCTTACCCAGGTACAATGCAAGCAGACATCTACAAGCTTTCTGACACTGCATGAACCATAACGAATGTCTGAAATTTTTGCTTCCTGCACAGATATTCAATCCATTCATTTCACTTGATGAAGTTCAGCAATAAATGATCTAATACCAGGAGCCTGTCGGATTCACGCCTCACGCCTCAAAGCCTTAAAATCCGACAGACTCCTGGACTGAAAAAGGAATACCGAATGTTTACTGATATTGAAGAGCTGAAAGCCATTCAGAGACGACTTGCACCCTTTGTCCACAACACGCCTGTTCTCACCTCTTCATCTTTTGATGAAGCGGCAGGCTGCAGGGCCTATTTCAAGTGTGAGAACTTCCAGCGAATGGGCGCTTTTAAGATGAGGGGGGCCATGAATGCTGTTCTTTCTCTCACAGATGACGAAAAAAGAAGAGGCGTCATTACCCATTCTTCCGGAAACTTTGCCCAGGCCGTTGCTCTGTCTTCCCGGAATATGGGAATTCCTGCCACTGTGGTAATGCCAGGCAATGCCCCGGCCACAAAGAAATCTGCTGTAGTCAGTTACGGAGCCACAATCATTAAGTGTGAACCAACGATGGAGTCTCGAATTTCAACTACAGAAAAGGAACAGAAAGAAACAGGAATGGTATTCCTTCATCCTTCAGATCAAAAAGATGTAATTGATGGAAACAGTACCGCCTGCCTGGAACTGCTTCAGGAGAATCCAGCACTGGAAGCTGTCATAGCTCCTGTGGGCGGTGGAGGTTTACTGGCCGGAACAGCCCTGGCAGCCAGAGGTATAAATCCTCAAATTACTGTATTCGCCGGGGAACCATCCGGAGCCGACGATGCTTTCAGGTCATTGAAGGCTGGCAGAATTCTCCCATCAATCAACCCTGTGACTATTGCTGATGGACTTAAAACCCAGCTTGGCAAATCAAATTTCCCAATTATTCAAAACCTGGTGGAAGAGATCATTCTTGTTGAAGAAGAGGAAATAATTGCTGCCATGAGATTTATCTGGGAAAGGATGAAAATTGTTGTTGAACCTTCTTCGGCTGTAGCTCCGGCAGCAGTATTAAAAAGTCCACAACTTTTTCATGGTAAAAAGGTTGGAATAATCATCTCCGGTGGTAATGTTGATCTGGAGAATCTCCCCTTTCAGGGATCTGACCCGGCCCGCTCTGCGTGAGTTTTCTTATTACCTCTCCTTCCTATTCAACCCGTCGAGTATTCAAATAATTGTGCTGTGAGTCATCTTCAAGCTTCCTGACACCGCAATGCCGTAATCTAAACATCACATGCGGGTCCATTTTTCCATCATTTGCAGTATTTCATTTGAACTCCATTCCAGCGCACCAACAACAGATGCAATGCCCTGACCATTTCGGTCAATAAGTACTGTAGTCGGCAGATTTACAACACCCATCGTCTGAGCGATCTCACTACTTTCGTCCAGAAAAACAGGGAATTCTACATCATATAATTTCATAAAGGATGTAACAGTCTGAGAATCTTCACCGACATTGACTGCTATCATGGAGAATTCATTCCCCTGCAACTTGCCTGCCAGAATATTGAAGTCGGGAATTTCTGCACGACAGGGTGGACACCAACTCGCCCAGAAATTGAGAAGGATGACTCGACCCTGATGTTCACTCATTAATTGGGTATTACCACCAATATCCGTCAGTAGAATATCCGGAACCTGAGAGTTGTTCTCAATGGGACGAAAGCCCAGATCTATCAGTTCCTCCTCTCCGGGGACAACTGAGCCCTTAGTAAAGCAGGCAGCAAGCAAGAGAACAGATATGAACCCTTTCAATTGATTTTTCACAGCTCTAACCATCACATGATATACCAGACAAGTATTAATGAAAGAGTATTATGCATCACATGAGACATTATCACTGTTGCAATACAACGTCTATGATAGAAGTAAAAAGAATAAAGAGCACCTGCAATACAGGCGAATAACACAGACCACCATCCCTGCCACAAATGGAAAGAAGCAAATAGAAGAACTGAAAAAACACCCGAATATACTTTGTTCAATCCAGACTCAATAAGTGTTGCAATGAGCCATGAACGAAAATAGAGTTCCTCAATCACAGCAGAAAGGATGGAGAGAAGTATCATCAGCACAAAGCTGTTCGAGATGAAATCTGATGGATCACTACTTTCCAGCCCGGGGAATAGAGCTCCAAGAGACAGTGTCAGCAAGGTGAACACTGGTATAGCAATAACATCCTGCAATTCTGGGACTCGCCAGCCCATATTCCGGCGGCTGCTCCGATCTCCGGTCAAAGTCATCCAGACAAGAAGTCCAAGAGCAGGCAATAAGATGAGTATTCTTGTGTTAATTATAGTGAGTTGCCACAGGCTGAAATTTGGTGAAGCCAGAATCAGTGGAATAAACAATCCGGGAAGTAACAGTTTTCGCTCAGCCATTCAATACCCTGTGTCAGAAAGCTTGTCAATGCAGCAACAATCCGTATTAAGCTCACCATAGTAAAATTTTTGTCCTTTCTCTCCAGGAGCAAGCCTCCTGCTTGCTCCTGGAGAGCCGCCTTCGTTCGCTTTCGCCGCCCTCCATGGCGGCTTTTCTTCGCTATCGCTCAGCGCTCTCTTCGGGAGCCGAGTCTACGACTCGCCTCCCCTGCGGCTGCGTTGCCAAAATACTCACGTAGCCCAGCTACGCTCCGTTTTCGTCGCCTTGCATCAGGAAAAAATCATCAAAAATCGCCTCGAAGCCTTAAAGTCCGACAGACTCCTGGACGCTCATTGTTGGTAAACGGGGCAGAAAATCACAGAGAATTTCGTAAGAAATAGTTCCTGCTGCATCAGCATAATCATCCGCCGTTATTTGCAGATTGCGGTCTGAGTTTAGAACTAAAACCCTATCACCTGCCCTGACAGTATCCTCCAGACTGAAAACCATCAACTGATCCATGCAAACCCTCCCACATATCGGGTAACTTCGCCCTCCAATAATCATTTTTCCACCGCCATTAGACAGCAGGCGTGGATAACCATCTCCATACCCTATGGGTATAACGATTACATAACCATCCTCCGGGGCATTCCACGTCGAGCCATAGCTCACCCCCTCACCTTTTTTAACAGGTTTGACAAGACTTACCTTTCCGTCGATTTCCATAACAGGTTTGAATCGGCTGTCAAATTCTGTATCCGAACCGGGAGTGTATCCGTAGAGAGAAATTCCAATCCGTACCATGTTGTAATGAGCCTCAGGAAAATTCAGAACACCGGCTGAATTGCACATGTGCTGGTATTTGAATGTGATTCCATTCTGCTTGAATACGTCAAGACATTTCTTGAAACGCTGAATCTGCAAAGCATTAAGAGGATGCTCTGGAGAATCTGCACAGGCAAAATGAGTCATGATACCTTCAAACTGAACCTGCTGCACACGGAGACATTTTTCAGCTATTTCCTGACAAAGCTCATACCGAAATCCAAGGCGAATCATTCCTGTATCGATTTTCAAATGGATCTTTGGACTCATGTTGAGTTGTCTGGACATTTCAACTATCAATTCCAATGTTTGCCAGTCGCTCACAGCCATTGTTATTCCGGCCTGAATTAATTTCTTGATGTGAAATATCTCAGGGATTCCCATCATCAGTATTCGAATGTGCGGAAACTCCTCTCCAAGCATGAGAGCTTCACCTGAATAAGCGACTGCAAAGTAATCAACACCTTCATCCACCAGTGCCTGTACCACAATTGTTGTGGAATGACCATAGGCATCGGCTTTCACAACCGGTACGGTCAGGACTCCACCAGCCTTTTCTTTCAATAGGTTGTAATTATGAACAAGATTCCGGGTAATAATGCGTTTTGTGAATGATCGCATGATTTTTCCTGAATTGTGTGGAAGAAGAAGCCCCTGTATCAGGGCTTCTTCTTTTTCAAGTAGTTATAATACCGGTACTATAACTATTTGTATCCTGTTGAATTAAAGTTCATTCTGGTTGTCCAGATATACTTTCGTTTCCTTGACAATAACTGGCGTCAGAAAAATCAGAGCTATGAGATTTGGAACTGCCATCAACCCGTTGAGAGTATCAGAAATACTCCATACAAAGCTGAGTTTTGCGACAGCACCAATACCAACGAAGAGGATGAAAACGACTCTGTAGGGTACAACAGCTTTGATGCCAAAGAGATAGCCTATTGATTTCTCACCATAATAGCACCAGCCGATTAAAGTGGAAGAGGCAAAAAGAGTCATACCAATAGTAACAATATATCCACCACCTTTCATTCCCAGATTGAAGGCAGTTGTTGTAAGCTCCGCACCATTCTGACCATTGGACCAGGCCCCTGTAAGAATAAGGACCAGACCTGTCATGGTACAGACAATCAGGGTATCAATAAAAGTTTGAGTCATGGATACCATTGCCTGAGTGAAGGGTAATTTCGTCTTAGCTGCTGCTGCTGCAATAGGAGAACTGCCAAGACCTGACTCGTTGGAGAAAACACCACGAGCGACACCCATGCGGATGGTCAGCATCACTGCGGCACCCGTAAAACCACCTGCAGCCGATGTGGGAGTAAATGCACTTTTAAATATAAGACCAAATGCGGCAGGTATTCCACCAATATTGCTCAGTATAATAAAAAGAGATGCACCCATGTAGAAAACTATCATGATTGGTACAAAGAATGCGGTCACTCTTCCGATGGATTTGATACCACCCACAATGACCAGAGCAGTAAAAATCGTTAAAACAATGCCTGTAATATATGGAGGGACATTGAACGTTGCTTCAATGGCATCTGCAACTGAATTAGACTGAACCATATTGCCAATTCCAAATGCAGCCACTGCAGCAAACACTGCAAAGACAGTCCCCAGCCACGGCATGTTAAGACCCTTTGAGATGTAATACATAGGGCCGCCACTCATTTCACCGTGCTCATCAGTCTCCCGGTATTTAACAGCAAGAACTGCTTCCCCATACTTTGTAGCCATACCAACAAGACCGGTCATCCACATCCAGAACATGGCTCCTGGTCCCCCTATGGCTACTGCCGTAGCAACACCGGCTATGTTACCAGTACCAACTGTTGCTGCAAGAGCTGTCATCAATGCCTGAAAGTGAGTAATATCACCCTCTTTGTCACTGTCTTTTTTTCGCTTGAAAAGAGCAAGATTCAGTGCATACCCCAGCTTTGTGAACTGCAGGCCTCGTAGAGCGAAAGTGAGCCAAAAACCAGTTCCAACCAGTAAAATCAACATGGGCGGCCCCCATGCGAAGGAACCAATCTTCCCGATAATCGCATCCAATCTATCCATACTTAATCCTCCATTTGTAAGCTGTAAGCTTACTTAAAATCTAATAATATATAAAACGCAATGTTTGCACAACGATATAGAAACACACTATATCAGCTCGACAGCTGGTGTGTATTCGAGTCCGAATGCATCTGCGACACCTGAATACGTCACTTTCCCCTGTATCACATTGAGACCCTCAAGAACACCAGGATCATCTTTAGCACATTGTTTCCAGCCCTTGTTGGCCAATGCAACTGCATACGGCAATGTCGCATTGGTAAGTGCCATGGTCGATGTGAGCGGAACGGCACCAGGCATGTTGGCGACACAGTAGTGGATAACTCCTTCTTCTTCAAAAACTGGATCAAGGTGGGTGGTTGGCCGGGATGTTTCAAAACACCCCCCCTGGTCAATAGCAACATCGACAATCACCGCTCCGGGTTTCATTGTTCGCAGAATTGGCCGGGTAATGAGTTTCGGTGCCCTGGCTCCGTGAAGCAGAACAGCTCCGATAACCGCATCAGCTTTCTCCGCCAGTTCCCTCACCTTTGATGGAGAAGACATCACAGGGAAACAATTCTTCGGCATTGTATCGGACAGAGATCTCAGTCTTGGTAACGATGTGTCCAGCAAATAGACTTTTGCCCCTAAACCACAAGCCATTTGAGCGGCATGTGAGCCAACGACACCACCTCCAAGCACGAGAACTGTAGCACTGTCCACTCCCGGTACTCCTCCAAGAAGCAGACCTCGCCCGCCTTGAGCTCTTTCCAGATACTTAGCTGCCTGTTGGACAGCCATTCTACCTGCGACTTCACTCATGGGAGTCAGTAACGGCAAAGTCCCTTCTTTGTCCACAATGGTTTCGTAGGCAATGCAAACAGCTTTGCGATCCATCATAGCTCTGGTTAACTTCTCAGCGGCAGCAAAGTGAAAGTAAGTAAACACCATTTGATTTTCACGGATCCATTCATATTCCCCAGGCTGCGGCTCTTTCACATGCATAACCATATCGGACTTTGCATAAATCTCTGCAGGAGTATCAATGATTTCTGCTCCTGTAGCAGTGTACATCTCATCGGGGAATCCACTGCCCTTACCGGCAGATTTCTCGACCAGTACTTGATGACCATTATGCGCCATTATCTCAGTGCCGATCGGGGTCATACTGACTCTGTTCTCTTCAGATTTGATTTCCTTCAAAATGCCAACGATCATGGACCAACCTCTCTTTGTGGTCTCTAACTACCACTGATGCCATTTATACCATAAATCTAACCTTTTTTATATGAAATAATATTGCATCTTTTAGCAGGAAAAACTATCATTTTGAAAGATGATTTCTGTCTCCAGGGAAATGCATGCAGAAAACACATAAGTATCATTTGGATGAAATCGATAAGGCCATATTATCGGCACTTCAACAGAATTGTCACTTATCAAATGTTGAACTTGCCCGAAAAGTACACCTGTCAGAATCAGCATGTCTTCGAAGGGTAAAACTCATTGAGGCAAGTGGTATAATCGACCAGTTTGCTCTACTGCTTAAACCTGCTGTGGCCGGTATTCATGACACAGTTTTCGTGCGCATAACACTGGAAAGCCAGCAGCAGGAAAGACTCCAGGCCTTTGAGGATGCTGTTAAAAAAATAGAAGAAGTGATGGAATGCTATTTAATGTCTGGTCAATACGATTATATGCTGAAAATCCTGTGCACAGACAATGACGATTATAAACGAATACACCATCGACTAACCGGTCTGCCTGGAGTTAACAGGATTCTTTCTTCATTTGTCCTGCACAAAGTCATAAAAAAAACTGAGATTCCAGTACATGCTGATTCCATATGAAGACAGATTTGATCCTAACGCTTGATAATCAAGGTAATTCCAAGAACCAGAGCTCCCGCCAGGGCAGTTGTTGCTCCTGCCGGTAGATCAGTTGCCAGTGAAGTGACAAACCCTGTCAGTCCTAAACCGATCCCTGTGAAAACAGAACGTTTATAGAGTCCTGCCAGGCTCCGTGTTCCTATGGAACCGATAATCACTGGAACTAAAAGAAGGGCATCCAGGAGCAGCGCACCAATAATCTTCATAGCAAGGGCTATGATTAAGCCAATTAGAACAAGAAGAATCCTCATCATCCATGTGTCATTAACCCCGGCGGTGAAGGCGGCATCCCTGTCAAAGATAACGGCCTGTATCTGCAGGTGAAAAACACGAGAAAAAACAGCCAGTCCAGTGCAGAACAAAATGATGGAAACAGCCTCAATTGAAGAAATCGCAAAGAGACTACCCCATAGAAGGCTCAGGGTATTCTGAGCGGATACCTTTGCACCGTAGATGAGGGCCATGGCTCCTCCCAGACTGGCGGTCATCAGGAAAATGGTAACCTGGCCTGCATCCAGACGACCTTGATTTGCCATTAAATCGGCAAGAGCGATGAGGATGAAAACAGTAATTATCAATACCGGGAGTTGTGACAGACTGAAGGCAAGGGCAATGGCTCCGCCCAGAAGACTGCCATGCATGAGCATGAACCTGTACGGCAGAAGATTCAAACGTAAAACCCAGACCCCTGTGACAGGAAGAAGGGCTGACAGGGTTAATAAAACGATAAAACCCCTGATAATTGGCGGATAGCTCAGCAGGTACAGCACAGTCTTCCTCCCTCGAGGTGGTATTCTCTCCAGTCCGGGAACATATTTCCGGTATGAGTAACAATGATGATGGAAAGACCCGATTTCACCAAACTCTGTAACAGATCCACAAAATGGATTCGGGATTCTTTATCCAGAAAAGCTGTCGGCTCATCCAGAAGAAGCAGGCTTGCTCCCTGTACCAGGCATCTGGCTAAGAGAACTTTTTGCCTCTGCCCAGCCGAGAGGTGGTGAAAACAATGTGTGTCGAGGTGGGCTGTACCGGATATAGACAGGGCCTGTTCAATGGTTCTCTTCTTCTGTTGGCAGCTCATGCGGCGGCTGGCCAATCCTGTCGCAACGACTTCCTGCGCAGAAATTGGAAATCGATGAAGTACTCCCTCCTGTGGCACCCATGCAGCAGTTCTACGGATTTTTCGCCAGTCCGAGCTGCCAACCCTGTATCCGTTAATCTCAATGCTGCCGGATGCAATGGGTAAAAGACCAAGAACAGCCAGGAGGAGAGAGGATTTACCTGTACCGTTCGCACCGTGTATCTCCACCAGTTCCTGTTCTGCTACAGTAAGACTGAGTTTGTTGAGAATTGTTTGACCGCTCCGAACCAGAGAGATTTGATCTATGTTCAGCAATGTGGTTTGCACAATTTCCATCCTTATGATCTTCTTATGCATAATAGCTGACGATTCAACCTGCACTCCAGAGTATCATAACTATTGAAACTACCACACTGAAAACTGGACTGTGGAGAGATTTATCACCAGAGTTCTGATTTAAGATGGAACTGTACAGGCATTCTCTTTTTTCAGCCCATTCTGCTACTGGAAAGAGGCATGAATATTGTGGACAATATCTGCATGATTACGGCAACAGGGAAATGGCTCCGATACAGCCGTATCAATTTACTGATCTGGATTTGCATCTCTGCTTCAGCGGCTGTCAATGCACAAACCCCTGCAGTATCGCCTGTACCAAAAGAAGTGTTGGGAGCAGCCAGTACCGGCCTGCACCTGTATCCTCTGGGATGGTCTTCGGAAGGCCGCTGGGGAGCTCTTATTGGCCGAGAAGAAAAAATCCAGGTCGTAATAATTGATACCGTAACAGATGATATCCTTTTTGAATCCCGATCAGTATCATGGTCAGGGCCGAAAACCATCAACCAATTCTGGAAAGCTCGTTCGTCCGAGATTCGGACAATTTTGAAATCTTACGGAATTGAGTCCAGCCGGATAACAGATACCAGGGAAGCAGAGTTCATTACCGGCGGTGTGAAGTACGCATTCAAAATGAATCCGCCATCTCCAGCCAGCGGTCATTATGCTGTGGAGATTTCTTCTTCAAGAGGAGATAAAAAGACAGTCTACTCCAGCCGGGATAAATCCCCACCAGACCGCACCAGACTTGCTGCAGCGGTTTTAAGTCCCTTTGAGGAACGGGCCCTGGCCGTACTTATCGAGCAAAATGAATCTGAAAAGAAACTCAGTTACCGCTTCATCGGTGCTCACCTTACTCTGGGATTTGCCAGTACACAGAACAAAACCACCCCTGTCTCAAAAACTCCCCCCGGTAATTTGCTCACTGCTGTTTTTAACGGCCAGGCATATCTTGTCAAATCACGGTTAAAATCCGGAGCTGATCCAGACATCAAGGATAATCGAGGGTATTCGGTAGTTTTAATAGCCGCACGATTGGGCTATTGGCCGATTCTTGTTGACCTTCTTCAAGCTGGAGCATATCCTGATGCTATCGATAACACAGGGCGAAGTGCTCTTCATTATGCGGCTTTTGCTGGCAGTATTGAGGCTGTTCAGGCTTTACTTCATGCCAAAGCAAATACAAATCGGCGGGACAAGGCCGGGCAAACACCTGGCAGCCTTGCTGCCGACAAGACAGTACAACAGATTTTACGTTAGTATGTTATATGATTTATACTTTTAACAACCATACTCCAGAATTTGACAGCGAAAAAATTTTTGTTGCTCCAAGTGCCGATATCATCGGGCATGTGAGTTTGGCCGAGAACACAAGCGTATGGTTCAATGCCACCTTGAGAGGTGACCTGGAACCTGTTAGAGTGGGAAAAGGAAGCAATGTGCAGGACTGCTGTACTGTACATACTGATGAAGGATTTCCTGTCATCATTGGGGAAAACGTGACAATAGGTCATAACTCTGTGATTCATGGCTGTGAAATTGGCAGCGGAACCATGATTGGCATGGGTACTGTTATCCTCACAGGGGCAAAGATAGGCCGTAACTGTCTGATTGGAGCGGGATCCCTGGTAACCGGCTCAATGAGTGTTCCCGATGGAATGCTTTTGCTGGGTTCACCAGCAAAGGTGATAAAACCTCTGGGAAAAAGAGACACCGCCAGCATCCTTGAAAACTCCATGCATTATCTGCGTAGAAAAGATGAATACCTTAAACAGGGTATTGGACATGTTGATTCTACCTACTTATGACAGGTGATGAATCGTATCATTAACTGCCCGTTATTCTACTCGCCATATTTCTCTTATCTACTGAATATCTTAATGAGAATGATTTGGTTTTATTGACTATAACGGTCCGCTGTTATGCGACGTTCCCATGCCGTAGGCCTGGCGTAGATTTTACCGATTGATCAGCATTTTTTGTTTGCATACAACACTATACCTCAGCCGCAAGAATCCGCAAGATCTATGACAGAGGCGAATGTGCCCTAAAATAGCTCCGTCTGGGTTTCATGTAAGGTAAGAAGTTTTTTAATCTTCCCTGGCTGAGCCCAATTCATCGTGCCTTCCATTCTCAAAGACAACAAGTAGTCTTCGACCCATTTCTCAGACAATTCACTATGGATCGCTGCAGCCTGCTCTTGTGACCGACATGGTATGAAAGCCTGCAAAGATTGGTTAGCCTGCCATTCTCCACTGAAGATAACAGGATGGAATCTTTGCTTCCCATATGCCTGCCATACAATCTTTACCGAAAAGAAGTTATAGGGGCCGACACCAAGTAAAGCCCACCAGATTCCTTTGCGGATTGATGAATTTATCATTGCCCCTTTTCGATTCGATAGTTTCTTCTTAAACCGAGATAAGTAATCAAATAGATCAGGTACCTGGCAGATTTCATTCTCACTCAACGGTTTCCCATTTCTGTTGTATGGGAGCAAGACCCATTTTACTGGCTTGAAATCACCATCCTTGAAGTTCTCCTTGGTGATTAGAGGGTATACATACTTCTCCGGCAATTTATATTCATCGTTTACGATACAAGTTGACTCATCAACCTTTGTGTACGATGAGAAAAAGAAGACGTCATTCGCACCGCACGTATTAATACCCTGTCTAGGAGAAGACTCTTTAGCAGCACTGATCTTACGGATCTGATTTTGAAACCCTTTGGAATCAGATAGTATACTAAGAGGCGATTTGGGCCCAAGGAGAGGTTTCGAGAAGTAATCCTTCCAATTCTCGTCCTCAAGCACAGAGTATCTTATTGGAAAAACCGTTTTTTTGTTTCTCCTGAGGCCAAATAAACCGTACCGCGTTGATACGTTCTGGAATATCTCAGATTTATTGAAGTCAATTATTTTCTTAATCTGGTAGTCGACTCCGGAAATCGAGTATGTACGAAATTCTTCATTTGCTCCATCATTTAGGAATATTGATAAGGGTGTAAAGAATACTGCATCACCACCTTCTTCCAGACAATCCAGAACAGACTTGTTAATTACAAGTGCTGCAATGTCAATCCTCGCGCCACCAAGCAAGAGACTTTGTGCGTTATTTATCAAACCGTATCTATGATAGTAGTCCTTCAGTTCTTCTTTATAGTTTTCCGGCAGGTCTACAAAATTTTGCCAGGGAGGATTTCCAAGGATAATGTCATAACGACGATCTTCGTACAGCATGAGATCAGAAAGAGCGAAATTATCGCTAAGGTCTATTCCATAGCAATTCTTGAATTTCTGAATTGCAGATTGATGGTATTCTTTGTTTTTCTCGCATCCATACAGATTGTAAATGGGGAGATAATTTATTTCGTATCCGCGTTCAAATCCTTCAGCAACAAATGATTCAAGAAGAGAGCCTTCTCCCATTGTAGGGTCGAAAACTGTCTTGCCGTTTAGCCAGGGTTCAAAAAGGTCGAACTCTCTTATTGCAAAGCGACCCCATTCAATAGGTGTAAAAACATCGCCAATTTTAAGAGTGTTATCTAATAAATCGGAAGTTAGTGCAGTCATTTTTTCTTGAAGATTCTCAGATATTTCCTGGAAGTTCATACATTTCTCCAGAACAGAACCCAAATTATCTCATAGTTGACGTTTTATTGGCAGTCTTGCATTTAGCGATCAGCCGTTATGTGAAGTTTCATGTCCGGCGCAGCCGGTTGGCATGCGCTCTTGCTCTTCTTCAGCAACAACTCGTTCGCATTTGATAGTATCACAATCTGAACCAGGACGTATCTGCAAGAGCCATAGCAAAGAGAAATTTGAACGTCCCCCGGAGGCAATAAGCATTGCTTAACGCCGCAGCGCATCAACAACTGTTAAACAAAGAAGACCGTCGATAGAAAATATGGCTCTTCAGACTATTGTAAGAATCAAAAAATACCTGTGAATATCGCAATAAAGAACGGTTCAAAACTGCTATTCTCCTCCATTTTGGGGAGGATGCCCTGTCCCACATGATACCCGGAAGAGTCAGAATGTCTTGACAAAAGGGCCCACTTCAGCGATCAGTTAAAAACAAGGAGGTACAACATGAAAAAAAGAAAATTCTCAGTATTGACGATGTCTGGCCTATTCGTATTTACCGGCATCGTTTTAACAAGCATGGGCAAGCCGGAAGTTACGATAAAGTATGAAAATATAACCAAAAAGACACTGGATCTTTCGGATTTCGACACTGTGCTGGCGAATTCCTTATGGAATATCGACATACAGCACTCTGAAGACTACAGTGTGGAACTTCAATATTCCTCGCATTTTGAGGAATACCTTGATATTCGTGTCACGCAGGGAAAGCTTATTTTTGAATTGAAGCCGCATAAAATTCGGAAATTGTTCAGCAATGATAAGCTCAAGGCCTATGTGACAATGCCAGGCCTTGGCTCCGCAGCATTGAATGGTTCGGGAAATATCGATATGGAAGGTTTCGATGAGAACAGGATGGAAATTCTTCTTAGCGGTTCTGGCAGCATATCGGCTGCTGACTGCCGGGTTCGGCAGCTAAACATGGATTTGAATGGCTCCGGGGATCTCCGCCTGGAGGAATTTACAGCAGACAATATGGAAGTTCGTGTCGATGGGTCCGGCAGTGTAAGGGCTTCCAATAGCCGGGTTCAGCAGATAGATGTGGGCATGAATGGCAGCGGAACGGTCAATTTTAAGGATCTTCTGGCGGTCAATGCGCGTGTTGATCTTGTCGGTTCCGGCGATATTTCATTAACAATGGACGGGGGCCGCCTGGAAGGAACGTTGAACGGAAGCGGAGAAATAGAATGGTACGGCACCGTGAGTGAGGAAAGTATTGAAAAAAGTGGTTCGGGCAGGGTCAAACGGGGAAATTGATATGTTCCAGACTGACGTGTGTCCGCGTAGATACTGTATCTTTGCAGCTTAGCGGACACCTGTCCCCTAACCCAACGGTCAAACTACAAAATCAATAGTGAAAAAAAGACTCATGACTGTCTCAGAGGAAACTTAGAATACTGAATTTGGGTTAAGAATTGCTGTCTTTTCATCATTTTATGGTTTTTCACAGGCTGTGAGGGGATAGTGTTTTCTGTGTGAATGGTAGAGGGGAAACCTCCGAGAAGTGGACAGTTAACTCGACAATTTACCCTACTTATGATAGGTTTCTCCAAACCTTATTTTTTCAGCTCTGTATAGCTGTTCCAGTAGAATAACCCTGAAGAGCTGATGGGGAAATGTTACGGATCCAAAAGAAACAATCTGATGGCACCGGTTATAAACCTCCGGGGAGAGTCCATTGGAACCACCAATGAAAAAGGTTATGTGATGTTGACCTTGATTGGCTTTTCTATCCATGAAAGCAGCTAATTCTTCAGATTTCATGCATTCTCCATGTGGTGAAAGGGCAATACCCTGAGTTCTTTCAGGCCAATTCGCCAGAAGGCGATGTCCCTCCTTTACAAGAGCCTGATTGAGTTCCCCTGGAGAGTAGTTCGACGGAATTCTCTCCATGGATATCTCAATGATATCAACACGTCCAAAGCGTTGAAGTCGCTTTCTGTATTCATTGACACCTTCGATGAGCCATTTATCTTTGATCTTTCCAACGGCGAGAACGCTGATACGCATGCAGCGATTCTATATTCAGGACATTATTTTGTCAGGCACACAGGATCTTTTTTGTAAACCAATACAGTGTCAGGAAGCCTGTTGAATGAAACAAGTGCTTTCATCAAAAGAATTAATACATTGTGGAACAGAATTTACAAAACATCCTGCCGGAGAGTCTTTTCATCATTCCAGATGAGTAATTCGCTGAATCACAGCTATCAATGAGTATTGAACGACTATATTGGGCAAGGATCCTCATCTAACCGAATTCAAATGAAACCAGGCTATAACAAGCTTTCCGACACTATACAAATTGAATGAAAATCTCCCGGGTGAAAGATCAAATCAGGTAAAATTATGCCATTGCAATGTTGGATTCAGCTTGCATTCACAGCCTTCGAAGGTCATACTGAGAGGATGAATAATCACAGAAACGCTGTCGAAAAATTCCTCCAGGAAGTCCATATGCATCCTGATACGGTGAATATGGAGAATACTGTTGACCATATGCTGGAAGAGATGGCTCTTGGTCTCAATGGGAAACCATCTTCTCTGAAAATGCTCCCCACATACATTGAAACTGATACCGATATTCCCCTGGAAAAACCAACAGTAGTTCTGGATGCTGGTGGAACGAATCTGCGCGTAGCACTTGTAACATTCAAAGAAGGGAAAAAACCAGTTATCGATGATTATTCAAAGCATCCCATGCCTGGTTCCAGGGATTCCACAGTAGGTAGGGAGGAATTCTT
The DNA here is from genome assembly GCA_965224705.1 of Spirochaetaceae bacterium. Lineage (GTDB taxonomy): Bacteria > Spirochaetota > Spirochaetia > DSM-2461 > DSM-2461 > UBA2779. The sequence goes on from OZ245056.1 coordinate 586,760, forward strand.
TGATACTCTTGCAGCATTGGTAGAACCACTCATCTCAGGAGATTCAAGTATAGGATTCTGTTTTTCCTATTCTACAGAAATATTTCCAGACAGGGATGGCCGATTGCTTCATTGGTCAAAAGAAATCAAAGCTCCTGATGTTGTTGGCCGTATGATTGGCTCAGATCTCAAAGATGCCCTCCGCAACAGAGGAATACAGGATGTACCAGACATTGTTATTCTTAATGATACCGTAGCGACTCTACTCACCGGTAAACTCTCCAATCCAACCCGTCCCTGGGGAGGATATGCAGGATTCATCCTTGGAACAGGTACCAATACCTGCTATGTGGAATCAAACTCAGCCATAAGGAAAGTCCCTGGTCTTAATCCTTCCGGGAAACAGATTATCAACTGTGAAACTGGAAATTACGCATACCCAAACAGGGGTGAGGCCGATTTAATGCTGGGTAGAACAACATCTGATACCAATGCATATCTACTTGAAAAAATGCTATCAGGCGGCTACTTTGGAGCTCTTGCTACTCAAAGTGCAAAACTTGCTGGCAGTAAAGGGCTGTTTTCCACCAGGGCTGTTCATTCACTGACCGAAATCGGCATGTTTTCAACAAAGGACGCTGATAATTACTGCCATAATCCTGCTGATACCAGGGACAATGCCATTGCCAGAATAATGAAAACTCATGCCAATGAATCCGACCGACAACGGTTGTGGTTTCTTTTCGATGCTTTGCTGGAGCGTGCTGCAAAACTGTCAGCAGCAAATATAGCAGCGTCCATCCTGAAAGGCCCCAGCGGAAGTGGTCCGCTGGAAGCAAGTTGTCTCACCATTGATGGAACAACGTATTACTGGTATTACAGGTTTCAGCAGCGGGTGGAAAGTCATCTCCGGCCATGCCTCTCCAATAAGAACAAGTATTATGAAACAGTACGAGTTAATGATGCTCCCCTGATTGGAGCTGCAGTAGCAGCCCTGACAAACTAAAACTCATTTCTCGGAATGAGAGGACTCGAACCTCCGATCTCCTGCTCCCAAAGCAGGTGCCCTGGCCGCTGGGCTACATTCCGTAAAACCTATCCTATACTCAACGGCATCCTGGGTCAACTATTCGAATTGCTTCATAATTGAAATCTGCTTGAATGAGCGATCCATTCACATTGACGACCGATCTTTCGTATAAAATCTGAAAATTCATCATATCCAGAATTCCAACCTACCTCGGGAGGTCTTACAGGCTTTCTGACACCGGGAATTGATTTCATGATGAGCGGGCTCCAACCGATATTGTACTCAGGAGGAGTCATGCCCACACTTGAACACGCTGAACACCTGATGAGGGAAGGAGCCTTTCAATCGGCCAAAGCAATCCTTTCAGAAATAATTTCCGAATATCCTGATGACTTGCGGGCAATATGCGATATAGGGATTGCATATACTGAAACTGGGGAAAACCACAAAGCTATCAGAGCATTAGAGTTTTATATAAAGAATGATGAAACGAATACCTATGCCTGGGAAGCCCTGGGCTGTGCTCAGCTGAGGACCGGGAATCTGGATCAGGCTCGAAAAAGTCTGATGAAGGCAATTGAAGTGAAGCCTGAAAATTTTTCGGCTTTCCGTAATCTGGGAATACTGAAGAGTATGGAGGGATCTCATGAAGAAGGACTTACCTTTCTTCAGAAATCCATGCGTATCAATCCAGGTGATTATAGAACACTTTTTGCATTGAACTACAGCTTCAAAGACTCAGGGAAAAATGAGGAACGAAACAAAATTCTTGATCGCCTTGCAGAAATGGATCTGCCTGAAAATCTGCGGCAGGAAATTGCACTTATTCGGATCAGAATCTCTTTGGAGTGGGAGTAATAGAACAGATTCGGTACCTTAGCGTAGATATCCACAAAGATTTCCCTGTTGGAATTGAGAAAATGGCGGCTTAATCATGAATAAACTGCACGAACTTATGAGGTCATCTGGAAAACAGTCTCAAGAAACTGACGGAGAGATTTTCACCTGCCTGCTGCAGGTCGATTGATACAGGGTAAGCATGTTGGCCATGCCGCAGCAGGAAAGACCAGACCAGGAACTGGAGAGCGGGTGTTCTGCGGCATATTTTGAAAGAGTTCTGATACAGTATTACATTGAGAAATAATCCGGGACTGCCTGCCAATCCCGAATTATAGAATGATGGTTACTCCTGGAAGTATTCATTTCGGCTCCATCCTGAACTCTTCATTTCAGCAGATTCCGAAAACAAGTTTCCAGAAGAGGTACCATGAATTAGAAATCTTTGTCCTGTACAGTTTTCCGTTTTGCACTTTTTGCATTGTCAATCGCTTTGTCGCACATTTCACGAACCGCATTGGAGAGTGCTTCTATAACGGTTGCAGAGCACTTCATATCAGCTGTCGTCTTGATATAAGCTTTTACCTTGGAAGCAACAACCAGATTTTCGTTTTCAGCCATAATGACTCCTTCTATTGTGTATATTGATTATAGTATACTTGCTGCAGTTGATTGTGTCCTCCTCATTGCACTGGAATTGGACTAACTTTACTGAAATTCAGGATGATTGATGAAAATACATGTACGAATAATGCTTTCAGCTGTTCTGCTTGGATCCTCCATCGCCTCAGGATGGGCAGGAAATATAAGTGCAAGAATGATCATTGCCGGGCCTGGCGATCCTCTATACACCTATTGGGGACACATAGGTTTAGCATTGAAGAACAACGATACAGGTGAAGATTTATTCTATGACTTTGGAAATTTTTCTTTTTATTCGGAAAATTTCTACGAAGACTTCATAAAAGGATACATGCCGTACCTGGCCGTTGTTTCACCAACGGACAGATTCATTGCCCAATCCATGTTGAAGAACATGGATTTAACAATGTATAACCTCAATCTGGGTCATGAAGAACTGGAAATGCTTGACAAAAAACTTCGGTGGTGGGTATTACCGGAAAACCGGGTATATCTCTATAATTATTTCACAAATAACTGTTCGACAATCATACGGGATATACTGAACGAAGTTCTTGACAATCAACTAAAAGATCAAACGATCTCTCTTAAAGACAAAAGTTTCCGATATTATGCACGAACTCTGTCCTATCAATCATTACCAGCAGAGATTATGTTTCATTATCTTCTTGGTCCTTATACCGACAAAACTATCAATGGATGGGAATTGATGTTCCTGCCCTTTGCAGTCGCAGACTATGCAACCAGGTTGGAATACACAGGCCAGGATGGAGTAATCCGAACATTGTCCGATGAAAAAACAATTCTCAAAAAAGCAATCCGTCCGCCAGTACCTGATAAACCCACGAAACTATGGCCGTTGTTATTATGCGTAAGCTTGTTCATGTCAATCGTCTGGTTCCAGGCCTCAAACTTGAAATGGGGGGGGCTCATTCAACTGCCCATCGTGTTAATCGTTGGCTTGCCAGGAGCAGCGATCGGTTTTTTCATGTTCTTCACCAATCATAATGCCGGCTATGGAAACATCAATTTCTGGTCAACCTTACCCACAGTCCTCTTATGCGTGATACCCCTCTTTGCCTCAAGGTGGAAATACCAGGAATCTGTTATAGCCTGGATCTGGACAATCAATGCAATTGGACTGATTTCATCCGTTTATTTGCGGTTAAGCGGTGAAGTTTATCAGGATGTCAGTGCGTTCTGGGCACTGTATGGTCCCATCACTCTGGCCGCATCGTATCCCGGCCTTCTTCTTAAGAGGCGCTTAGGATGGTAAGGGGATTTCCAGGGTGATTTTTGATTCGTTTAATGCCTGATTGACCTTACTGGCTTCCTGTAAATCCTCATCTCCAGCAATAACCGAAATTGAACGGCTGCCCCACGAATCAAGGAGGGCTTCTGCGGCTTTTCTCACATCCTCTGCCGTTGCGTTTAATTGTGTATCTCTGTTCAACTGCCTCAATTCATCCGTTATGCCATAGAGTTTACGCTTAAAGGCTATCACCCCCCTCTCTTTTGGCTTAAAAGGTTTAAGTTCCCGGCCTGTTGAACCAATTATTGCCATTTTTACTGTATCATCGTCGAGGTTCCCGGCCGCCCATTCCAATGATTCACGGAAGGCTGTGAGACTGGGTATAATAAGGGGATCCCTGTAAGTTGAAAAAGTAAAGGTTCCTTCAAGTCCCGATACAGAAGCAGAAGTGCCATAGGCCCCGCCCTTCATCCGTATATTCTCCCAGAGGTAGCCAGTCTTTAAAACATGAGCCAGGAGAACGGCCATGGCATGTTCTGGAGATCCAGTGCGGGGAGCTGGCAGGCTCAGGGCTGAATAAGAAACTGCCGAGCTGGTTGATATCGATTCGGCAACAGTTTCATGGCGAAAAAGTGGCGGCATTCTGGAAGGTGCGAGTGATCCAACAGGCAGGGAGGATACTCTTTCCAATGTCCTGTTAAGAATTGTTGAATCGGCGTCAAAATCAGATGTAACAGCGAGGGAAAGATTGGTCTGCTGCAGGATGGATTCCCTAATCCTCTTCAAGGCCCTGGAAGCAATACTGGCTCGCTCCTTATTCTGAGCGATTGATTGAAGAAACTGATATTGACTGATGCCATACCATAAATCCTCCCATGAAGAGCTTATTGAATGCTTTGCACTTGCCCGCATTGACGCAAATGCATTGCCAGAGGGAATGATGGCAGAGCGATAATCATTACGGAGTTCTATTAACAGATCATCAACTCTCTTCAAATTATCAAAATCTGCAGAATGAAGGATTTCCATCGTGATACCAAGGGCTTCATCCCACTGGCTGGAAAGGGCTTTCAGATGAAGAAACAATCGGAGGCTGATCCTGTTTCCGTTACTCTTGTGGATTGGTGAGGCCTCCAGCGAGCAATTCAGACCACCGATCCGCATTGCCAGTATGCGTGACACTTCGTTGTGCGGTAAACCCGGCAACCCTACATCAGTCAGAGCAAACCCGAATAAAGGCATCCAGGTTTGCAGTTCCGGGCTCAGGCCCTCAAGGTCAAAGGCCATTTCCAGGTAGGAAATACCACTGGTCAGAGTTTCATGACTGTACCAATCTATCAAATCGTGTGTTCCAGATTCTAAAGGGATTTCAGCCACTTTTTTGGGGAGGTCTTCCGGAGAAAGAAAAGGGATTCGAGCAAGATCTTCAGGTTTGTCCGGAGTTTCCTGAAAAGATTTCAGGTTCTCACTGGATAGTTCCAGGGTCTTTAGATCTTCGGGGCTGAGTTTTCCATATACCTCTCTCAAGTGGATTCTATCTTCCTCTTCACGGCGTTCATTCAAACCTGGAGATGGGCTGAGCACAACCGTTGTACGATGCGAGTTATCGATAAGAGATTTTCTTATCAATTCTTCAAAATAGCTTTTTCCCTGATTTTCCCGGAGATTCTTCATTGGCCGCTCAAAGGACATGCTTTCCCCAGGAGGCTTATCATGCAGCCAGCCTCTGACAGCCCGCTGCATTAAGCGAAGTCCGAAGGGCATACTGCCGCTGATTTCCCGAAAACGGAATTCGACGCTCCTCAAAGCTCCTTCGACAAGATCATCATCCAGTTTACGAGAAGATTTCTCCAGGGAATCAAAGATGACTTTCTCTATCTCGACATCCTTTCCCGGATCGGTTCCCCTGAGAGCAACTGTGAAAATCATCTGTCGAAGACTGGTATCTAAACCGCTGATGGGAGAAAGATCTTCTCCCAGGGCACTGTCAATCAGGGCCTGTTGTAGAGGAGAACCGCTGTGACCCAGCAGGATATACGATAGAACCTGTGCGTCAAGAAACTGTTTCAAATCTGTCGTATCACCCCAGAGCCAATTCTGGCTGACTATGGATTTACCCTGAACTCTCTCATCGGGACTACAGGGCCAATACCCGGTCATACGCTTCGGTTCAGGCCAGGGACTCTGCATGGAGATCTGTGATGCAATCTTCCGGTACTGGAATTTACTGAGGTATTCGGAGTCCAATACGGTCAACACCTCTTCCAGATTGTGATTTCCATATAGAAATATTCGTGAATTTGAGGGTTGGTAATAAGTTTCATGGAAGTTAATAAAGCTTTCATAAGTGAGTTCAGGGATGTGTTTCGGAGCACCGCCGGAATCCCATCTATAAGGTGTATCAGGAAGAATCGACCTCACAGTTAAATCCTCCGCTACAGATTCAGGAGATGAGTAGCTGCCCTTCATTTCATTAAGAACAATGCCGGAACGTACCAACCAGCCATTTTTTTCAATTTCCAGTCTATGCCCCTCCTGCTCAAAGGCTTCCTTTTTAAGATTTGGAAAGAAAACAGCATCTCCATAGACACGTAAGAGATTGAAAAAATCAGCCTTGACAGTACTTGATGCGGGGTAAACCGTTTTATCCGGGTAAGTCATGGCATTGAGGAATGTGTGAGTACTGCCCTTGAGAAGAACCAGGAAGGGATCCTTTAGGGGGTATCGCTGCGATCCGCATAGAACGGCATGCTCCATTATATGAGGGACACCTGTATGGTCAAAAGGTGGAGTGCGGAAGATGAATGCGAAAAGATTTTCTTCATCGTCGACGTTGACTTTGTATATTTCCGCACCTGTCTGGATATGCCGGAGATGAATACCGTCAGCCTGATATTCGGCGAGTGAATCTATGGAAATAGTTTCAAATCCCGGGAAACTGAAGTCTTTTTTCATAGCGTATCCTTGATGATCGGACCTCTCCAGTGATGATAAGCACCGTAGTATGTTACATTATAATATCCATTTTCTCCCAGTTGTTTCGCAGATCTCTGCACTGTTCGCTGATTTGGACCAAATACAAAGATTTTTTCAAACAGGTTTTCGGCCGGAAAGAATCTCTGAGGAAGTGGGTAGGGATTGTTTAAGGAAGCTGGAACATGTTCAGTTTTGAAGTCAATTGGATCCCGGACATCAATAATTGTAAATTGATATTCGTTCTTTTCAAGAAGTCTTATGAGCTCCTGCTCAACATTCAAACGGTGAAAGTGCTGTTTAAGGTGTCTCGCTACTATTAAAGTGAATACCGCAACAGTACCGAGTACACCAAAAAAGACAATCATTTTTCGAAAGAAACCTAACGGCCCTGAGGTGTTACTTTTCGGAGTTTTTTCATTTGTTTTCTTACCAAAGCCTTCTTCTTTCTATTTTTGATCGTCGATGGTTTCTCAAAATACTCCCGTCGTTTGAATTCCCGGATTATCCCTTCTTTTTCCACCATGCGCTTGAATCGTTTGACAGCTTTTTCCAAGGGCTCATCTTCATTAACTCTTATATAGGCGATTTGAATCACCTCCCCTTTCTATGAATTTCAATTCAATAACCTGAATCAAAAAATGCCAGGAGTCTGTCGGATTTTAAGGCTTCGAGGCGATTTTCGATAATTTCTTCCTGATGCAAGGCGACAAAAACTTAAGCGTAGCTGGGCTACGTGGGTATTCTGGCAACGCCGCAGCAGGGAAAAAGGGCAAAAATCGATCCGTGAGACGTAAATCCGACAGACTCCTGGAACAGTCTAGGGATACAGGGATTCAATGTCAATAAGGGGACGATCAAGATATTGAGATGGCTGGATTGCTGTTGTACTTGTCCTGAGCTCCCAATGAAGATGCTCGCCGGTCGCAAACCCGGTTGCACCCAGAGTTCCAATTTCATCCCCCGCCTCAACAATCTGACCCAAACTCGCTTTAATTGTATCCAGGTGGTAATAGAGGGTATACACTCCGGGAAGATGTTCGAGAATGACCGTATTACCTGTAAGATACCGTTCGACAGCCATCACAACACGCCCCTTACCAGCAGCCAGAATGCTGGTCCCGGGTTTTTCCCAGAGATCCTGACCTGCGTGGATAGACGCATTCTCAGAACCATCAAGTTTTTGATACAGACGCCGTTCCCCAAAATCAGAAGTTACCGTTCCTTTGATAACAGGCTTCAGAAATGCTCCGGTATGATGAATCTCATTGGAATTAAACTGAGTCAGCACACCCCACAATGCTCTGGCTTCCTTCTTTTTCCGCTCTGAGTTTTCAGTATACAGAGTATTCATCGTTTCATTCAAACGGATGATGTTCTCAGGATATGAAGAACTGCGAACCGTGATGGTATCCTCCAGGTTCCACTGAGCCTGACCATCCCTGGCATGAAGGGCAATTGTGTAACGTCCCTGAGGCAGATCCGAAGGAATTCCGAGCAAGGCTACATTCACCCCTGAGCCATCAGGTCCTGTCCACACGAATCCTGAAGCTCTGCTGACAGCCTTCCCCTGACCATTAAACAGTGACACAGACACATCGTCGAGTAATACTCCATGCACTGAAACCTGTATGGCATTTCCTGGATCAGCATAGTCTGGTACAATAAGTACGGGCTCGACTGCACCCAGCAAATACCCTGCGGTAAGGAAGAGAAGGGCGGTGATATTCAACTTGAGCAAGGTGCTGCCTCCAATATGGTTAGTCGGCGGGAGATTTCTCCCCGCCAACGGTCTTTGTCAATTGTATATACAAGATCTATATCCTTACCAATATGGATGTCTCTACCATAGTGGTCGGCTCCATCCCACCAGAGGGCAGGCCATTTCTCCTTTCCCAAAGAGACAACAAGCTTGAGATGATTGCTTTTTTCTTTCCCAACAAGGTTTGCACTTTGAACAGGTACAGATCTCGTAAGAAAAGTAAGGGGCTGGAACTCTTTGCCGTAGGGCTCAAGGCGATCCAGCAGGGATTCAAGTCCCTGAGAACCCATTTTTATGAATTCTCCATGAGACAGCTCTGCATCAATGATAACGGGTTCCTCCTGCGCCGATGATAGGGGTGTTTCAGCTATCCACTCCTTGCATTTTGTGGTTAATTCATCCACTTTACTTCTGTCGATCTGGAATCCGCCAGCCTGGGGATGACCTCCATAACTGTCAAACAGCGATGACATGGCTTCCAGCCAGATAAGGGCATTGATACCAGCATTACTGCGAATTGATCCCGAAGCATTTTCCATTCTCCGAGAAATAACAACAGATGTAACACCCAGGGTTTTTTGGAGACGGCTGGCCAGGATGCCCGTTATACCCCTGGGTATCTCATTATCGGCAACAATGGCCATTCGCCCACTGAATTCATCCCTGGATTGATATGCGGCTGGAAGAATACTCTCCCAGATCTGGTTTCCCAAAGCACGTCTCTTCTTATTGAAGCCGATTAACTCACTGGATAATGCGGTGATTCTCGAAGTATCATTGGAGAGCAGGAATTCAACAGCCACATCAGCCCGCCCCATCCGACCGGAAGCATTGATGAGAGGACATAACTGCCAGGCTATTTCAACACTGTCGATTCGTCCTTCATGAAACTCCTGCTGAATCAACAGTTCCCGCAATGCGGTTCTTCTCTCTTTAATTCCATCTATGGCATTGAGACGATTGATTCCCAGGCCAACGAGAATACGATTTTCATCAAGCAGGGGCATAAGATCGGCAAGAGTAGCGATGGCAACCAGATCCAGGTCTCTCCGCCACATATTGAAAGATTCAGAAAATCTTCTGGTATACAGAGTTATAAGGAGGTTGCCCAGGGTGGATAGTATACCTTTCTGACCTGGGAAGTATTGAGCTAAACGGCTTCGTCCTTCCAATTTTTCTACTGAATGACCTTTGAGACTGGGAAATGTAGAAGTTAAATCGGGTTCAATATCGATGACATGAACATCATCTGTTCCAAAAAAATTTGAAATCAAAGGCACCTGATTGGCTTTCCCATAAGTAAATAACAGCTGTCCATCAATGAAACGCAGTGCTTCGTTCCTTCCAGCTTCACCTTCATCCTGAGAGACATGAAGGCGCTGGATCTCAACCAGGTTGCGCATTTTAAGGGCTTCAAAAACAATTGATGACTCAAAACCGTTGTTGTCAGGGTTTGTTCTATTATCTACGCTGACATGAATAAGACAGAATTCTTCACACCAGAGCTCTGTTCCTGCAAAGCACAGTGCCCACTGAAACTTTGAGACAACACCAGCGGCGCACAGTCCATTGAAGGGATAATCTCCCGGTATCCTGGGGTTGACTATGGCATATGCAGCGGGAATCTCATTTCCTCTGGGCATGTGGTGATCAAATACCAGTACATCCATACCAAGATGATTCGCCAGTTCAATTTCTGCAAACTCGGTGATACCACAGTCCACCGTTATTACAAGTGTGATATTCTCTACGGCCTTTGCCTCCAGAACTTCAATACTTAAACCATATGTTTCCTCTCCAACAGGCACACGCCATTCCGGTTCAATACCCACCGAACGAAGTGCCTGGATCATGAGAACTGTACTTGTGATGCCATCGGCATCCTTATCCCCGCAAACCAGAACCTTCTCACCTGCTTCCACGGCGGATAATACCCGTTCAACTGCTCTCTCCATCTGGGGAAATAAAAAGGGATTGTGAAGAAACCGCTCATCATCTTCCAGAAAAAAACCAATTTGCTCGGGTTCAGACATGTTTCGGCGAGTAAGAATTGCAGCAGTCAGTAGATCCAGATTGTATAACTCTGCTACAGCCCGCACCCTGTCAGAATCAACCGGCGGTTTTATCCATTTTTTCAATGAGATATCTCCTCAATGATAAGAGTATCTCGCAGAGTATGAGTTTTTGAATCTATCTGCATGAAGGATCCCAGATGATCTTCTGCCGTATCCAGCCGTTTTTCTTCATTGGCCCATAACCGCATTACGGTTTCACCAGCATGGACGCTCTCTCCTGTTTTTTTTACTATTTCTATTCCGGCCAAAGGGTCTACAGGATCGGCAGCAGTATCCCGACCAACTCCCAATGCAACACTGGCTGTTCCAACGGCAAGGGCATCCATGCCGGATATGTACCCCGAGTTCTTTGCGCTGATATCCCGTGAAAACCTTGCCCTGGCACTTCCCAACATGGCATCCATTTCATCCAGTCTTCCTCCCTGAAATTTTATGTTTTCACGGAATTTCCTCATCGCTGTTCCATCAGAAATTACATTTTTACAGAGACTTTCAGCCTCCGAAATACTCTTCTGCAATCCGGCAGCAACAAGCATCCATGCTGTCAGTCTGTAAGTGACTTCCATTACATCTGCCGGGCCATTGCCTCCGAGGCAATCAACTGCTTCTTCTACCTCCAGGAAGTTGCCGACTTTCCGGCCAAGAGGTTCTGACATATCGGTGAGCACTGCAATTACCTGGCGATTAAGCTTCCTGCCGGTAAGAACAAGGGATTTTGCCAGAGCTCTGGCATCTTCTCTCGTTTTCATAAATGCTCCCCTACCACACTTCACATCCATAACCAGAGCATCAGCACCCTCTGCAAATTTCTTGGAGAGAATGCTTCCTGTAATCAAAGGAATTGATTCCACAGCCGCAATGACATCCCGAAGGGCATACAGTTTTTTATCGGCCGGAACGATTTCTTCGCTTTGACCGGTCATTGCATAACCAACTTTGTCAACACATTCCACAAACTGCTGAGGCGGAAGTACTGTTGTATAACCGGGAATAGAATCAAGTTTGTCCAGTGTTCCACCAGTGTGTCCAAGAGCACGGCCGCTCATCATAGGAACTTTTACACCACAGGCCGCAGCAACAGGTGCAAGAACCAGAGAGATTTTATCTCCCACACCGCCTGTGGAATGCTTATCAACCAATGGTCCCCTGCGTGAAGAAAAGTTGATAACCTCTCCTGAGTCTATCATGGCCTGGGTAAGGTACCCTGTTTCTTCAGGTGTCATGCCCCTTAGAAAAACAGCCATACACCAGGCTGCAGCCTGGTAATCGGGTATATCTCCCCTGGCATAGCCGGAAATAAATGAAACAATTTGTTCTGCTTTGAGAGCCTGTCCATCCCGTTTAGCCGCTATGATATCAACCGCTCGCAAAGAATCATTCATCTGTATTCCTCCGGAATTCGATATTCATGATTACACAGGGTACCTCTGAAGAGCAATATTGTATACCTGCCGGACGATGTGAAAAGCATTGGGTAAATATGATGGTATACTGATTCATAAATCATTCTCTAAACTGTATAAACCGTCTTGCATCCTGTTTCAGGACAGAGAGCAGGTCTCATCCTTTTCCACTATTCATCCAATCAGGGAACGAAACCCTCGGGGGTATTGAGAAATTACCTTGAGCTGATATTCAAGAAGTCTCTGAACGATACAGACAACCCACTCCTCAACCGCTGGAAGGTTGCTGTACTCTAATTCAATCCTTAACGAATCTTCAATGCTTCCCGATATACGCTGAAGCCAGGCCCGAGCTCCGTCAGAAATCTTCCGTCCCTTTGATTCAGCACATTCCGGTCCGACAAGCAAACCATCTGGCCAGAACAGGGCTGAATCACCGTTCATATCGACAGGAAGAATTTTGCCGCAGCGGCCACATCTCATTGCATCCGGCTTAACTCCTTCAATTGATAAGAAGTGCCATAGAAAGCCTGTATTAAGTTTCCGTACATCCTTCCCGGAAATTCTTGATAAAAGAGAAAGGCTATTGGCAGCCAAATGATACAATTGAACTGAGTCGCCCCCACTTCCATGACTTTTAAGCAGTATTTCAGCCCATGCTGTTGCCGTATAAAACCTGTTCAGGTCTTCCCTGAGACCATCAGTACTCCCCTCTGGATCAAAGGCAGTCAAACGCCATCTGTCTCTGGCGCCATCAAAGTGAAGATTCGCAAGACCTGTATTATATGGAACGGCCGTGGCCCGTAATGAGTTTCGTCTCCCCTGAGCACCAAATGCCAGGGCTCTCAAAAGTCCCTCACCAGCCACCAGCATAAACAGCCCCCGGTGATTTTCACCAACAGGATTCATTTTCAGTACGAGAGCTGGTGCTTTGACCTGACGACTCATGAAATTCCTTTCGATTAAGATACCCGTATACTCCTGATCACTCCAGTTCACAACCCGCATATTGGGCTTTTTAACCGGTTCTCAAGGAGTCTGTCGGACTCTAAGACTTCGAGGCGATTTTTGATGATTTTTTCCTGATGCAAGGCGACAAAAACTTAAGCGTAGCTGGGCTACGCGAGTATTTTGGCAACGCCGCAGCAGGGAAAAAGGGCAAAAATCGAGCCGTGAGGCGGAAGTCCGACAGACTCCAAGTATACAGGATACATGGCTAATGCTATGATTCTATAGCAAGAGGCACTTAATGAATACATTTACAGCTTCACAGTCACAGAAGGAATCGGGCAGAAATCACATCATTGCATTCTTCCTGATTCTATCACTGGCCCTTCCAGCATCCCTTGACTCCCGAGGAGTAGAGGAGCCGAACTCTGAAAACAACACTCAGGTTCGTTTCATTGTTCCCAATGGAGCCACGATAGCCACCGTAGCCCTCCTTGACCTTGAGTCCATCGCCGCCGGATACGATGTTCAAATATCCATTATCACTGCCGCCGATCTTCTGGCCGCGAAGATTATTTCCGGTGAGGCCGACTTTGCTGTTATTCCCAGTAATCTGGCCGCAATCCTCTCAAACAAGAATACCAGTATTCAAGCTGTCGGGCCTGTTATATGGGGCATTCTCTACATCGTAACATCTCTGGACATAGAGAGTTGGGAAGACTTGAAAGGACAAACTGTGCATTCATTCGGGCGAGGGCTTACCCCGGACATCACGTTTCGTCATCTATCAAACCTGAACGGCATTGATCCAGAGCAGGACCTGACCATCCAATACGCATCGTCGGCTGCTGAACTGGCCCCGGCATTTCTCACCGGCAGGAGTACCGTCTCAATGATGCCCGAACCCATGTTGACAACCGTCCTGGCAAAGAAACCAGACACCCGTATACTGATAGATATTCAGGCGGAATGGGCTGACCGCTATGGATCATCCTATCCCCAGGCCTCTCTGGTCGTTGACAGGGAGTTCGCAAACGCCAACAGAGAGTTTACCAGACAGCTCATCAATGCCTGTGCGACCGCTGTCAAAGATGCCAGAAACCAACCGGAAAAGGCTGGTCAGGCCGCCGTTGTCCTGTCTCCACAGCTGAATTCCGACACCTTTGCTGCTGCCATCCCCCGGATGAATTTGAGATTTGTACCGGCAGCTGCTGCTTTAACTTCGTTTGAAGACTATTTCCGAGTTCTTGAGTCCTTTGATCCTGCATCCATCGGAGGAAAGCTGCCTGGTGAGGAGTTCTACTATCCCTGGATTGAATAGCTCTCAGGACATTCTCCCAGTGTCAGAAAGCTTGTTAATGCAGCAAAAACCCCTGTCAGGCTCGTTATAACATAGTAAGAAAACAATTTATAAAGGAGTTTGACCGTGGTATTCCTTCACTGTCCCAACCCGAAATGTATCCATTTCAGTGCTCCGAAGCAAAAAAACTGAATTTCGATACACAGTTCGTACCACATAGAAGCATCTGGAACAGTCCAGCGCTGCATCTGCAATGACTTCAAAAAACCTTACAACTGCATGATTCCATGGAGTCTGTCGGACTTCAAGACTTTGAGGCGATTTTTGATGATTTTTTTCCGATACAAGGCGGCAAAAGCGGAGCGTAGCTGGGCTCTGTGAGCATTTTGACAACGCGGTAGCGGGAAAAAAGGGCAAAATCGAGCCGTGAGGCGTAAGTCCGACAGACTCCATGGCGGGTGAAGGAGATCCGAAAGAAGAAGGACACAACTCATGCTGAGAAGCCGGGATCACCTGGAAGAAACTTCGCAAGGCAGAGAGCAGGTACTGGTTGAAGAGGGTCTTTTTGAGCAAGGTCAATCCGGGTGCGGCAGAGAAGAAAATCTGGTTGTGTGAGTGGCGTAATCCGGGAGTGGAATCTGGCCATTATGATCCGTTGTATGTGAAGGTTCAGGATGAGATTGGACTCCCGGGATGGGCTGAAGGGGGTTTTACAGGCTTTCTGACACTGTGAAACATTTACACTGCCGGGAATTCTGGAAGTTCAAAACCTTCACTGTACGAAATCACTAAATACAATTACATTACCCAGATCAAACAATTCTTCGAAAGGAGGGAAAACATGATTCTTAGTTGTGGTGAATCTCTTATTGATTTCGTTCCCAGAGACGGGGAAAACTTATTGTACGCTCCCTGTCCTGGAGGGTCTCCCTATAACTTTGCAATTGCAGCAGCCCGTCTTGGAATTCCTGCCGGTTTCCTTGGAAAAATATCCAGGGATTTATTCGGAGATATTCTTTTCAATCGTCTTGTTAATGAGGGAGTAGACACTTCCTTTATTCAACGATCCAGTCACCCTTCCTCTCTGGCCTTTGTTAGTACTGAATCTGGTAAAGAACCTCGTTATGCTTTCTACACCGAAAACAGTGCTGATCGGAATCTCTCTCTCCCTGACATTCCCAGGTTTCTGGCCGACAATGTTCATTGTCTGGAATTCGGATCCATTTCTCTGCTTCTGGAACCCCAGGCTTCTACTATCAAGTCCCTGGTTCATCGAGAAAGAGGCAAACGGGCCCTTTCCTATGATCCCAACATCCGTCCTGCCATGGTGGGCAGGAGAGAGACCTTCATCGCCGAAGTGGAAAAACTGGCCCGCATTTCTACCATTGTGAAGGTGAGCAGTGCAGATCTTGAATGGCTTTATCCCAATCGGCGGCCACTTGACAGTGCTCTCGCATGGCTTTCCAGAACTTCCGGAATCGTTGTAATGACCCGGGGGAAGGATGGGGCAATTCTCCTTTCCCCCAATTTTCGGGTGGAAACACCCGAGTACAGAGTCATTGTGAAGGACAGCATTGGTGCTGGCGATACTTTCCATGCCGCTCTTCTGAGCCGACTCCATCAGCTTCACTTCCTCTCGGCACAGACGGCCTCCATTCTCACAAAGGAAATAGCTCAGGAAGTGCTGAATTTTGCTGTGAAAGCCTCCAGTATAAGCTGTACCAGACAGGGTGCGGATCCCCCTTTTAGTGCCGAAATGACAAAAACTCGCTGAAGGGTTTCAAAGATATGCCGATGGCAAGACAGCATAACCGACAGGGTGCATTGTAATTGCTTGCCCTATCGGATATTAATTCGCTGATGGAAGTAATTGTTTTATCTTACAAGCTTTCTGACACTTGTAAACGAAAGAAATGACAGGGCATCGATAAGTAGTATATTTGGAATCATGATGATGACAGGCACAGTTCCGCTATCACTCGTAGATCGGTTTGTACAGGGAAGAATGCTTGAATCCTGCAACAATGGCTTCCTTCATACTGAGCGGGTTCGCAATACCCTTCCAGGCAATGTCAAGGGCTGTTCCATGATCGACACTTGTTCGAATGAAGGGATATCCAAAAGTAACACTCACCACGCGAAAGAAATCATAACATTTCGATGCAATATGACCCTGATCATGATAAAGAGAGAGAACTGCATCATAGCGTCCTTCTGCAGCCTGGTGAAAAACACTGTCTGCCGGAACCGGTCCTACGGTATTGATCCCCAGTTCAACAGCAGCCTCAATCGCCGGTTTGATTTGTTTTGCCTCTTCATCGCCAAACAAACCACCATCAGAGGAATGCGGATTCAGGCCTGCAACAGCCAGATGAGGTTCCGATAAACCTATAGAAACAAGGCAGTTCCGGACGGTTTCAATTGAATCGAGAATCTTATCCTTTTCAACAAGATCGATGGCACTGCGAAGACTGACATGGCGACTGTGAAAGAAAATCTTCAATTTATCAACTTGAAACATCGTGATACCTGTCTTCTTGTTAGACATCTCTGAAATCATTTCAGTATGTCCTATGTAATTCAGTTTCGCCTCCCTGAGCGCTTCCTTGTTAATAGGTGCAGTGGCCATCCCATGAGCTTCACCGGAATTGCAAAGATCGACGGCTGCCTGGATATAGGCTACTGCTGCCCTGCCTGCAAGATCTGTAACGGTTCCCACTTTCAGATCAGATATGTTCGTTATGATTTTTTGATCCAGGATCGGAACTGTAGGCATTCCATCAGAAACTCGTTTCAATGAAGAAGCTTCACCTACACCTGTTACCCTGACAGGAGATACAGGTATATCCAGAGCTGATCTAACGGTGTCTATTACGGCATAATCACCGCAGACAATCGGTGTTCCATAGTCTCGGAAATCCTCCATTAGAAAGCTCTTAAGAACAATCTCCGGGCCCACTCCTGCGGGATCGCCAAGTGAGATGGCAAGTATGCGTTCATTATTCTGCATTTCCTATCCTCCTGTAAAACCAGGCCATTGTTTTCAGCAGAATGGAAGGGCCACCTACCAATCCTCCTTTTGTAACAATCTTCGTCCCTGACATGGTACCGTTGAGCATTGTTCCTCCCATCACAAGAGTATCCAGTTCCACCTCAGGCCGTATGCTGCTTGTACCTGATCTGTCAAGCACCGCCATAGCTGTTTCACCCCCAGACAATATCAAACCTGCTATCCCAACGTTAATCTGATCTATTATAATCTGACTTGTTCTTGCCAGTGCATGAGTGATTCGCTGCTGCAAGTCTGTACTGGCCCGTTGTTCGTTAGTTCTAACAACCAGAACTTCTGTGCGGTCGGGATCCCACTTATCAAGAAAACCTTTTACCACTTCATTCGTGGAATTATCAACAATCGCCGATACGGGTAGATTGAGATAGCTGACAGTGTACTTTTCTTCCAGAGCAGACACCTGCCGCCGGGTTTGTTCCGTGGTACTCCCAATCACCGCAACCACAATACGATGTTCTTCATGCCTGTGCCGCATTCCAAGAGCTATACTGATAAATGCACCGGGACTGACCAGTATCAATTCCTGATCAATCAGTGCGGTGGCCCGAGCTATCATGGCGATGTCTCCATCGCTGCAGGCATCGACAAGCACCATTGTTCCAGGATGTACCAATTCCTGCAGCCGGGTATTCAATACTTCAAATCCCGCATTCACCTCTTCCAGGGAAATGTGGTTCACTCTGGTTCCATCACATTCAAAGTAACCCGGCACAAAGCTATTCGAAATGGGCCAACCCGGGTCAGATCCCACCTCGGTTCGATCAACAGGAATACCATTGACCATTTGATATCCACCGATACACAGTCGACCGCTTGCAGGATATGATGGGACTATAATTGCCGCCGCCTGAGGCCGCTCTGCCATAATCGCTGATAACTCCGCACCAAGATGTCCTCTCAAAGTAGTATCAAATCTTTTCACAATTCTTGCTGCTTCTGGAAAGCTATTAATAACTGAACTCACCGCCTTCCTTGATTCTGCTTCAGAAAGACCTCGTGAATTGGTGTTTACCACCACCACCCTTCCTCTATCCTCAGATGGATCGTAGTTCCTGTCAAAACTAACCAATGCACGGACAGGAATGTTTTCATTGGCAATCATCGTGGATAAACCAAGAGTGCCTGTGAGGTCATCTGAAAGTGCAATGGCCAGCGGCGAAGTAGCTGTCGGCTGCTCCATATCAACCGCCGCGAATAAGCCTGAGTAGACCAAGACTTATGGCTGGAATATTGCTTACCATCAAAATCCCTACGATTTCTGCCAGGAGAAACGGAACGATACGAACTGCTATTTTCTCCATTGTAACCCCATACTCTTTGACCAATCCCGCTGCAACAAAGAGATTAACCGCCATTGGAGGGGTGATCATACCAACAGACGTATTCACCACAATTATTGTGCCTGTAAGTATTGGATCCATTCCGATGTTGGACAGAAGCGGCAGGAGAATCGGTGCGATGAGAAGGATGATTGCCTGCGTTTCAAGAAACACGCCCAGGAAGAGAAGCAGAACATTGGTGAGAGTTACGATCAAAAATGGATTCTGGGATAGGCTGAGCATGGCTGATGTAATCTGTTCCGATATTCGTGCGACTGTTATCAACCATGAAAAAGACTGACTGGTGGCAATGACGAAGAATACAACAGCACTGCTTATACCAGCTTTGATAATGACTTCCCGAAGCTCCTTCAGCCGCATTTCACGATAAACACAGATGGATACAATCAGACTGTAAACAACGGCAACCGCCCCCGCTTCAGTGGGTGTGAAAATACCTCCATATATCCCGCCAAGAATAATCAACGGCATCATGATGGCAAGGATTGACTCCTTAAGAGCGGTTCCCACATTTTTCATTGAAGAACGTTCTTCGGCTGGTATGCCAAGCTTCCGAGCCTGCATTATAACCAGAATCGAAAGAAACAGTGTCAAAAGTATGCCGGGAACTATACCGGCAATAAACATGTCTCCAATTGAAACACCTGCAACAACACCGAAAGTAATCATGGGTATTGATGGAGGTATGATAACACCCAGAGTTCCGCCAGCAGCAGTGACAGAAGCCGCAAATGCGGCTGGATAACCCTTTCCCACCATTGCTGGAACCATTATCCCGCCAATGGCAGCAACTGTTGCAGGGTTGGAACCGCTGATAGCGCCAAAAAATGCACTTGCAACAATTGTAACAAGCCCAAGACTGCCGCGTATATTGCCGATGAGGGCGGAAGCAAGGTTAATCAGCCGCTTTGAAATACCACCCTTCCCCATTATTCCGCCTGCAAGCATGAAAAAGGGAATTGCCATGAAAGGAAACGAGTCTACAGCGGTGAACATCCTTTGAGCCACTACAATGGGTTCCATTGGCAGCGAACTCACCATTACACCAAACATGGCTGCAAGACCAATTGATATTGCCACCGGTACATTGATGAAGATCAATCCGATAAGGGAACCGAACATTGCCAGACCCATATCAGTTCACCTTCATTTTCAGCGATCGTCTTGCTGAAATAAATCCCTGAATTGTGCGGATACTCAAAAGAACCATCCCATAAGGCACCGCAGCATACATAATCCAGATCGGGATGAATAATGCAGGAGATGTCTGCTTCATGGCTATCAAATTCTGAATGATCTGGATCATGTATACCACAATGGAAGCAGCAAAAAACAGAAGCAGTAAGAGACTGATGATATCCAGAATGTAGCGTAACCGGGCATTTCTGACACGTTCCACAAGAAATCCAACACTGATGTGTGAACCGGTTTTCATGGCCAGCCCTACTCCTGTATATGCCAGGTAAACCATGATATAACGCGCTAATTCTTCTCCCCAGAACATCGGGAAGAGATCCAGATAACGAGCAACAGTAGCAATGAAAACAATGATAACCATTGCCGGAAACAGCACAAGAATCGTGTTTTCTTCAAAACGATCAAAATACTTCAACATAACATCTCCCTGAAATTGGTCCGCCCTGAACGAACGGACCGTCTAATCACTGCTGTGCAGCAATAAAACTTCTTACCATTTCCTGGTCAATTTTATCGGCAAACTGCTGATAGACTGGCTGAACCATTTCAAACCATTCAGTTGCATCTACATCAGCAATCTGCATCCCTCTTTCCTGGAGTTTTTTACGGAGATCCTGTTCTCCTTTCATACTGAAATTACGCTGCCACTTCCGTGATTCTGCTTCTGCCTGAGTAACAATCTGCCGTTCTTCTTCAGTCAGTGTGTTGTTCCAGAAATCAAGATTTATCAGTAATACCGCTGGTGAGTAAAAATGACCGGTCAGAGAGAGATAATCCTGAACTTCATAGAACTTACTTGTATCGATGATCACCAATGGATTCTCCTGACCATCCACAGTACTCTGCTGGAGAGCGGTAAAGAGTTCTCCGAACGGCATGGGAACTGCCCGGGCACCGAGAGTTTCAAACGTTGAAACATGGATCGGGTTTTCCATCAAGCGAATTTTGAGGCCATCCATATCTTTAGGGGATTCAACAAACCTCCTGGAATTGGTGAGATTACGAAATCCATTTTCCCAGATACCAAGCCCCTTGATTCCAGAGGACTCAAGACTCGATAGAATCTTCTTACCATTGGGGCCATCCATCCATGTGTAGGCTTTTTGTCTATCCTGTACGATGAATGGTAAATCAAAAACCATAAAAGCATTGGTAAAATTAGGAAGAGGCCCGGTCGATGTAAGCGTTGCTTCTATCGTACCAAGCGAAACTCCCTCTACAACATCCCTCTCACTGCCAAGTTGTGCACTATGAAAAACCTCTACTTTTACAGATCCATTTGACCGAGATTCAACCAATTCCTTCCAATGCATCAGTCCCTGATGATAGTGACTCTCGGGAGCCAGGGTATGGGAAACACGAATCGTCTTCACCCCTCCTTCGCTTCCTTCCTTCTGACCGTTAGCCAATACTATTCCTGCTAAAAGCAGAAATCCAACTGCAAGCAGCAGTGCCCGTTTTGCCGTCATATTCGACCTCCTAAAAAATTCAACCGCTGAAAATGCGGTATGTTTCATTAACATGAGGAAATTCTGATCCTCATTTCACAGAATCTGGAACAACATGGCACACCTTATCCGGATCTACTCCACGCTTTTCCCATTCCTCCTCAGAGTAATCAATATCAGTGATTATGTGGTCAAATGCATCAAGAGAGCTGATTCTCCAGAAACTGGAAATATTAAACTTCACCGAATCAGCAAGAAGAACCCGGACACTTGATACCCGCATTATCTCCTGTTTGATTTTAGCCTTACCCATTGTGGGAGTGTAAAGGATTCCTTCAGAGGAAATACCCGCCACTCCGATTATTCCAACGTCCACATTCATCTCGGAAAAAAACTGCTCCGTGTAAGGCCCCAGGAGAGCTCCTGTGCTATTCTGTATTTCCCCTCCAGCAACAAAGGCATGGCACCCGATTTGGTACAACTCCGATGCAATACGAAGATCGCTTGTTATAGCCGTGATATTTTTTTTCGTACCAAGAAGACGGGCAACCTCAAAGGTTGATGTTCCCGCATCAAGGATGAGAGATGTACCATTGGAGATAAGTTCAAGACAGCGGCGTGCCATGGCTGTTTTGGCTCCATGTGTGTGGATCTTCTTATCATCATAGTTCTCTTCATTGCTTATAATGCGATTATCAGTACTGACTGCACCTCCATAAGTTCGCGTAAGCTTTCCCTGCTCTTCCAGAGTTTTAAGATCCCTCCTAATCGTGATTGCACTTACCTGCAATTCTCTTGCAAGTTCGTCAACTTTGACTGCTGAATCCCGATCAATCCTGGCATGTATATAGCGAATTCTTTCAACACCTAACATAAGATCCTCTTGAAAGTATGTTTCATACTTTTTTGCGAAATGTCAAGATTTTTCTTGATTTTTCTTGATTTTTTTTGATTCCTTTTGATCTTTCGTCATTGCCGACGAGAAATATCCAGTGTCAGAAAGCTTGTTAATTCAATAAAACCCTATGCCAGGCTCGTTATAGCATAGTAAGAGAACAATTTATAAGGAGATTTACTGTGTCATTTCCTCACTGCCCCAACCCGAAATGTATCAATTTCAGGGCTCCGAAGCAAAAAAACTTGTTTCCGATGCACAGTTCATACAACACAAAAGCCCTGGAACAGTCCAACATTACATCTGCAATGATTGTAAAAGACCTTTTCCCGCCCAGACTTTTCCATTGATTACCATGCGAAAAAAGTCATCGACTACGATGAAACTTTTACACAGATGGTGACCTTTTCAGTGTGAATGACATCAGCCGCCACCTGAAAATTTCTTCCAATGAAGCACAGGATGAAGAAAAAACTGGAATCCCTGAATGGGTTGAAAGAGGTTCTACAGGCTTTCTGACACTACGATATTATTACTGATTCCCCTGGGAGTCTGTCGGATTTACGTCTCACGGCTCGATTTTCGCCCTTTTTCCTGCTACCGCGTTGCCAAAATACTCACGCAGCCCAGCTACACTTGAGTTTTTGTCGCCTTGCATCAGGGAAAAATCATCAAAAATCGCCTCGAAGTCTTAAAATCCGACAGGCTCCTGGAAAAATGATGATAAATACTCAGAAATCAATAAAACACTGACTGGAGATCGTCTTGAGAATCAAAGAGGTGAATGAACATGGAAATCTACGCATATGCAGCTTCCGGTTACGCAGGCCAGCTTGTTTCGGTGGAAGTAGACATCCGAAGAGGGATTCCTGGTCTGGACATCGTTGGCCTGCCCGATGGAGCTGTTCGAGAATCCCGCGAAAGGGTTCGCATCGCAGTCAATCGAAGCGGATTCAATTTCCCAATGGACAGAATTCTCGTCAATCTTTCACCTGCTGACCTGAAGAAAGAAGGGGCCTCCTATGATTTGCCCATAGCTCTGGGCATCCTGATCGTGTCCAATCAACTACATTACACAGGTAAGCAGCCCATCCTCTGCATTGGGGAACTGATGCTTGATGGTTCAGTTCGTCCGGTGCATGGAATCCTGCCAGCAGTGGCCGCAGGCAGAAGCAGCGGTATCAAGAAATTCATTGTTCCAAAAATCAATCTTCCAGAAGCCAGAACACTGGCCAATCAGTATTCCTCAGGGATTGCTCATCTCACAGAACTCCAGCAAGTACTGATGGAATCCCGGAAGTCTGTTTCCAGTCAACAATACACAACTGAGCCAACCGATTCCACACTGTGCCAGGATATATCGGAGTTACATGGTCAACCTATACTGAAGAGAGTCCTGGAACTATGTGCCTCCGGAGGTCATCATCTCATTGTTTTTGGACCTCCGGGCAGCGGTAAAACGATGGGCATACGAACACTGCCTGGATTGCTTCCCAACCTTGATGTCGTGAAATCAATTGAAGTAACACGAATCTGGTCTCAAGCCGGAAACTTGAATGAGAAACAGGGACTCATCCAGCGTCCCCCTTTTCGGGAACCCCATCATACCTCCACCAGTGAGGGATTGGTGGGCGGAGCAGCCGGGAAACCCGGCGAAGCATCCCTGGCCCATGGAGGCATTCTTTTTCTGGATGAGGCTCCTGAATTCGGCAGCCGGGTTTTGCAATCCCTGAGAGAGCCGCTTGAATCAGGCCGTGTGGATATGGCACGAGCTGGAAGACAGTGGTGGTATCCGGCAGAATTCCAACTCGTCATGGCCATGAATCCCTGTCCATGCGGCAATCTTGGCCGTGAAGAAGTTTCCTGCTGCATCTGTACCCCTCCCGAAATAAGCCGCTACTGGCGAAAGATAGGCGGAGCCCTGATGGATAGAATTGATCTCCGGGTACCTGTTTCACCTGTTGACCCTCAAACCCTTCTCGATCCGCCTGGAGAGGATTCTCAAACGGTGAGAGCCAGGGTGGAAGGAGCCAGGAGTCGACAGTATCACCGGTACAGAAACTGCCGGTGGAGAATAAACGCCGACATACCCCCGGGAGAGTTCAAAAAATTTGTACAGCTGGATGAGTCAACATCCCTCTTTTTCACCGAAGCGGTACGGAAGCTTGGTTTTTCTTCACGGGCCGCCCATGGTGTCTTACGGATCGCCCGAACCATGGCAGACCTGGAAGGACGTCAAGATGTCAACACAGAAGATATTCTGGAGGCAGTACAGCATCGGCGTTTTGGCAATCGGGATCTCTTCTGGACAACTATCTGAGTCCACAGTTCCCTTCCATGTAGGCTTATCGCAGGAAATGTTCCTGGAGTTACGTTCCCGGCAGGCTTGTTAGAGATACGCCTGCAACAGCCGCACCACAACCGGGTGAGGCAAAGGTTCACTTGATTTTGAAACTGAAGCAGCAAATAACTCACTCATAACTTATCAGGAAGCTGGAAGATCATTCTGATCTCCTGTTTACCCTGAGTAACAACTTCATTGTATTGAGCATTAATGCTGGCAATCTGTTCTAAATACGCCTTCGTAAAATCGGGATCCTGTTCCGGTGTCAGCTTGAATGATTGTCCTGTTTGTTTTCTCAGCAAATCCTCTTTCTGCCTGAGATGAGGTTCCCACTGAGAACGAAGGTTATTTTCCAACTGGTTGAGAGATTCCAGATATTGTCTGAAAAGCTTCTGAAAATGATTGATCAGATGATCAAGTTTTTTGCTTCCAGAGGATTTCCCTGCCAGAGCCTTTAAGCCATCAGCGACTGCCTTGAAAGGAGATAAGGTTGTTTCGGAAGCAGGAAGGCTGATATTGGCCAGGAAAGTGGTCAAAATACCCTCCCTTACCCAGGAGAGTTCACTGCCTTTTAGTTTTTTCAGTTCGCTCTCAAAAGGATTCTCCCCGGGTGAATCCAGATAACGTCCGGCAAGGTTCTTTCCAATACTGATTGAGTCATTCCTGCGAAGAGCCTCCTTATCAATCTTCACATCATCTGTGCG
The DNA here is from genome assembly GCA_965224705.1 of Spirochaetaceae bacterium. GTDB lineage: Bacteria > Spirochaetota > Spirochaetia > DSM-2461 > DSM-2461 > UBA2779. The sequence continues at coordinate 611,959 of OZ245056.1, forward strand.
CTCCAGAGCAAGCTCCAGTGCTGATTTTATCCTGCTCATCATGTTTCCTCCAATTGATAAGATTGCACAAATAGACTCCAGAAACAAGTGCATGACTCATTCCAGGAACTTGACCAAAGTATCAGATAGGGACATGATGTACAGGTTATAAACAGGTAAAAAGGAATATCATGTACCATAAAAAAATAGAGAAGCGTGTCGTTATTACAGGATTGGGAACAATTAATCCGATTGCCAACGATGTTGAAAGCTACTGGGAAGGTCTGAAGGCCGGTCGATCGGGTATCCGTCGAATCCAGCATGTTAATCTTGACAAATATCATATACATATCGGCGGTGAGGTTGATTTCCCCGATAATCTGAGATCCTACTTCAAACAGCCTAAGATGATTAAGAGGCTGGACCGCAACATAATTTATGCGCAGGTGGCAGGCATGCAGGCTCTCCGTGATTCCGGGATAACTGCCGAAGATATGGCCTTTAGATGCGGTGTCGTAATAGGAACGGGCTCCGGGGGTATTCGTGCCCACCAGATAAACCTGGACCGTGTACATGACGGTAATCTATACGAAGTTTCACCATTCTATCTGATCAGTGCAATTCCAAGCACAGCTACAAGTTATTTTGCTAAAGAAGCAGGACTCAAAGGACCCATTTTCTCAATAAATTCAGCCTGTGCCTCGGGAAATCATACATTCGGAGTCGCCTCCATGCTGATCAAGGCAGGTATGGCTGACATAATCTTTGCCGGTGGTACAGAATCAGCAGTCAACCACCCGGGAATTATTGCATTTGGAAATATATCGGCTTTATCGACTCGAAATGATGAGCCTCAAAAGGCCAGTCGTCCCTTTGATGTTGACAGGGATGGCTGTGTACTGGGTGACGGTGCTGGCGTCCTCTGCCTGGAAGAACTGGAACATGCCAGATCCCGAGGTGCCAGAATCTACGGCGAACTGACAGGATATGGATTTACCAGTGATGCAAGTGATCTGGTTGCCCCCCACCCGGAAGCCGAGGGTTCAACTCGGGCGATCCACTCAGCTCTGGAAATGGCCGGGCTGCAAACTTCCGATATCGGGCTTATTAACGCTCATGGAACTTCTACGCCAATCGGCGATTCACTGGAAGCCCTGGGGATTCAAAAAGTATTTAAAGAAAGAAGCTCTGAAATTCCTGTTCACAGCACCAAATCAATGGTTGGTCATCTTCTTGGTGGTGCCAGTGCTGTAGAAGCCATTGCAGCACTCATGGTTTTCAATGAGAATACTGTCCATGCAACTGTGAACTATGATAATCCGGATCCCGATATAAACCTCAACATCGTTTCAGAAAACATGGATGGTTCTCACATTGATCACATCCTTTCCAATGCCTTCGGATTCGGCGGAATGAACGCCTGTGTTGTTCTTTCACGCTATAAAGAGGAATGAGCATAAAGAAAAGCCCCTTACCCGGAACAATACCCCTTCGTTCAATGATACCGAAGAATTGAGTCCGGCCGGAAGCGCTGCTGCCTGCTCGGCTATGCCGCTGTGTATGCCCTCAGCGAATGAGATCTTGAAGGATGACGCAGACGATTCAAAGCTTTCTTCTCAATCTGTCTGATCCGTTCCTTGGTAAGTCCCAATATATCACCAATCTCTTTCAATGAAAGAGAGCGGGTATCACCCAGCCCAAAACGGTATCTGATGACTTTTGCCTCTTTTTCAGACAGTGTTCCAAGCACATCATCAATCTCTTTAGTCAGCATTTTCCTGATGGCCTGCTCCTCAGGAGCAGCGGACAGAACATCTTCAATGAAATCACCAAGGTTGGATGTATCCTCTTTATCATAAACTGGTGTCTCAAGGGAAACCAGATCTCTGCTGATTGCCTGAAGAACCTTTACGTCTTCTTCCTTAATCCCGGTAATATTGGCGATGAAAGCATCGGAAGGTTGATTCCCATATTCGGACAAATATGCTTTCTTGGTGTTTTTAATCTGTACAAGCTCATTGGCTCGATTCATTGGGAGCCGAATCATTCGGGATTTCTCATAAATAGCTTTGAGAATGGCCTGGCGAATCCACCAGACAGCATACGAGATGAAGTGATATCCCTTATCAGGATCGTATCGGCTGATGGCATTCATTAATCCAATATTTCCTTCACTGATAAGATCTTCCAGAGGTAAACCTTGATTTTGAAATTTCTTCGCTGTACTGACAACAAATCTCAAATTCGCCTCAATAAGCTTTAATTGAGCATCTTTGCTGCCGGATGCGGCTGCACGAGCGATTATGTCCTCCTGCTCCCGTGTAAGCAGAGGAACTTCATTGATCTCCTTGAAATACAGAGATAGATCATTATCTTTTTTCAACTGCATTATCATCTCCTGCCTGCAAACAAGCAAGAAACGGGCCAAATTTGAAGCTGTTCTATATATTTTATTATTCTATAATAACTTATATTTTTTTCATCTGAACTATTTTACGGAGTAACGTCTCTGTTGTACTTTGAGAGTAGCGGGAATCCTTTAAATTGGGCCATTTCTACCCATTTCAACTACACGGCTCACTAATTGAGTCATAATAACCCATGTCATGGGTTGATGACTCGAAATTGAGACATGGTAACCCGATTCTCAAGTCGTTGACAAAGTCAAATGGTACGTATGAATTTGGATTATCAGCGACAAAACCCGGGAACACAATGGTAGTACCCCAGTATAAGGTATCCCGTCCCTGACGGCTTAAGCATTTCCATTGACTGGAATAACACAGCTCAACCCATGCATCAGTAATCATGCCCATCACAGCATCAAATTCGCAGCGGCCAGAGAAGCGTTTCTGGGGCCGTGATGATAAATACCGATTCACCTGGATGTGTTGAAATCTCAGAATCTCCTCTTTAACATCCACAAATGTTTGTCTCCAAGTCTTGATACAAACAAGATAGTTATGAATATAAGAAACGGCAATACTTTTTTATGCGATTGTTAATCCAATACTGTTACTTCCAGAAGTGCGGCTGTGGCGACTTTCCCACTCACAAGAACCTGCCCCAGAAGAGTACCAAAATAGGCATCATATTCAACCACACGGGCAAGCAGAGTCATTGTATCGCCCGGTTTTACTTCACTTCTGAAATAGACACCTTTGATACGGGTTGCCCGGATATTGGGGGGTGTTGCATCATGGCCAATACTGGTGGCATTGTTCTCCATGAAATGAACAAGACACAGGCCTGTTTGACCGATGGCCTCCACCTGTAAAGTACCGGGATAGACTGGATAGTCTGGAAAATGTCCCTGGAAGAGTGGGAGTTCCGGCGATAGATGATACTCACCTGAGATAATCCTGTTCTCCAGATCAATTCCCGTGAGATATTCGACAAGAAGAAATGGCTCCCGGTGAGGAAGTATACATTTTATATCGGATAGACCGTAGTCAATTCTGCATGGTAAGGCTTCAGGATTGCACAGGGGAACACGGCGATGATGCTTCAGCAGATTGTCTTCGCTATCCACAGAACACCCCTGACGAAATTCTTCTGCTTCTGATGTGTGATCCGCCCATGGTATTACTCAATACCTTTTACAATCACATCTTCAATGATATTGAGCGTTTCATCCATCTGGGGTTTGGTAAGCTGAGATGATACCGATATGCGAAAACGTCGTGCATGAGCTGGTACTGCGGGAAAATCCACCGGCTGCAGGAATAATCCCCGCTTCTGCATGGCGGCAGCATATCTCATGAGTTTTGCACCATCAGAACCAATGATGACAGGTATAACCTGAGATTCACTGTTACCTGAATCCAGGCCCAATTTATCCAGACAACCTTTCAAGTAGACCACATTTTCCCAGAGTTTATCCCGGAGAGTTGAATCCCTGGTGGCAATTTCCAGTGCTTTCAGCAATCCGCCAGTGACAGCCGGTGATGGGGCGCATGAAAAATTCCACGGGGATGCATACCCTTTGAGATAACGAATCAGTCCTTTGTTAGCACACACAAATCCTCCAACTCCGCCAAAGGACTTACTGAGAGTTCCAAAGGAAACTCCGATACGGTCTTCTACACCAAAATGCTCTGCCACACCACGTCCATTTTCACCGAACATAAGTGTGGAATGTGCTTCATCTATATAGGACCCGGCACCAAATTTCTCGCAAAGTTCCAGGATCTCAGGCAGCTTTGGGAGATCCCCATCCATGGAATAAACACCTTCCACAACAACAAGAGTGCGCTTATTTCCAGCTTTCTCAAGCATCTTTTCAAGGCTATCCAGATCATTATGCGCGAAGAACAGCATCCTGGCCCCAGACAGTGTACCGCCATCGATAAGGCTTTTATGGCATTTTTCATCCATTATCAGGTAGTCACCCTTGCGGATTATTCCCTGAATTGCTCCAACATTGGCCCCGAGGCCACTGGAAAACAGGAGACAATCATCTTTCTGCTTAAACTTCGCCAGCTTACGGGCTAACTCGACATGAATATCCAGGGTACCTGACAGCAGTGGAGCTCCTGAAGACCCAAGGCCATACTTATCCAGAGCATCTTTCGCAGCCTGTATTACCTCTGGATGAGTTGACAATCCCAGATAGTTGTATGAAGTCAGGTTGATTATCCGCCGTTCCCTGCCATCAAGATTACTGCGAATCAGCGTGGAAACCCTGGGAGCTTCCAGCAATTCCTGTTCAAAGAAACTAAACCCCTGCTTAACCGCGGGATGATTCATCCATTTTTCAAAATCCGAGGGAGGAGCCAGGATGTCTGTACTATCATTAAAGAAAAAATCAGCCAGACTGAAATTCAGAATATCGTCATTGGACATTTAGGATTCTCCTATAACAAATCTTTCAGATGACCAGCCGAATAACCCCACCAACCACTGTCCGATCTTATCCTGGATGAATAATAGTATTTCTACGTGGACTGGTTTTTATCAAGGTATTCCAGGAACTTATCTGCAAGGGTGTCGATATTAGTGAGCTCAGCAAGCTCAGCTCTTGGAACTTTGATGCCCAGTTCACGCATGGAGCAGGAAACCACTTCGATCATATCAAGGCTGTTCGCCCCATAATCTTTCATTGAATTCTGTGGATCAATTTCATCAGCTTTAATATCATCAAGGTTTTCCTCAATGATTTTTTTGATGATATCGATGACTTCTGGTTTTGTCATAGTTCTTTCTCCTGTAAGCCGATCCTGGTATCATCCATGGATCGTTTAGTAATATATTCCATCATCGCATTGTCCCGGAATGGCAATCCAAGGTCAGCGTTGATTATTTGGCCATTTATTGCGGACATCAATCCGCTGCACAGTGCCAGTATAACTTTACCACATTCAGTGGGTGTTAGGATAGCATCTTCACCAATACCTTTGTTTTCCTTCAGCCACTCAAAATACTCCTCTCCAAATATAGCCGTAAATGAAGGTGTACGAACAGTTCCAAACCGTATTGTATTCACACGGCAGCCATCATCATAGAGGTGTACGGCTAAATATCGTGTAAAAAACTCCAATAATGCCTTGGAAGCCGCTACATAGTCATAGCCTCGATAATAGTTGTCCGGCCCGTTTGAAGAAATTCCAACAACAGTCTCAGGATACCTGCCAAATTTCTTTTTCGCCTGACGGACATAGTCTATCAGAGGCCAGGAACTGTAATCAAAGGATTTATACAGGGATTTCTTCCTGTAATCCTCCAGGGTTTCCGCCTTCAGGGCGAATCCGACATTGGAGACAAAAATATCTATCCCATCATGCTCTTTCCCTATCATCTCCATCACGGTGACCGTATCTTCTTCCCGGGAGACATCGGCTTCCAGGATGAGTGGGGATGGGGCACCTTTCGACCTGAAGAGTTTCAAGACTTCATCTTCGGGAGTAGAGCCCCAGCGATGAGTAAGAACAGAACGCACACCGGCAGCACCAAGTTCCAGTCCTGCTGCAAGACCGATACCGCTGGTTCCACCAGTTATGAGAGCCGTTTTCCCGCTTAGATCAATGGAAGTCATTCAGCCAAACTCCTAATTCGCATAAAACTCATCAATGATTTTCCTGGTTTCAGAGTAACCAAAGCTGATACGATGCATCAGATCCTCCTGTTTCCTGGCTTCATTAAGCAGTTGCCTCTTTCGTGCACTCAGGGTGTATTTTAACAGTCGAATGGAAGCTGGATTTTTTTCAGCTATCTGCCGTGCGAGATCTTTAGCAACATTTATAACCCGCATTTTTGTAACAAATCGGTTGATGTTTGTATTCATACGTTCAAGCTCAATTCCCTTGAAACGTTTCGCCGTGAACATCATTTCATTCGCCACGAAAGGACCAACCATGTCGGCCAGCAGAGTAGTGATTCCCATCCCGGGGGTAAATCCCATCGACATGAAAACGGCTCCGTAACGGCTTTCTTTCGCCGCGATAACGATGTCTGAACAGCAGGCCAGGGCTAAGCCGCCTCCCAGAGCATGACCCTCCATGGCCGCAATAATTGGGAATTCGGCATTCAACAGTCTTTCCGACAGAATAAGATCTTTCACGAGAATTTTTCCCTCGGTAAGGGCCATCAGAGTATTTTTATCGGCACCGGCACAAAAAACATCATGAAGTCCGCAAAGAACCATAACGCGTGGAGGTTCTCTCAAAGCTTCCACTTCATCCATAGTTCGCACAAAATCAGCAATGAATGTTTCAGAGAAAACATTTTTTCCCTTCTCATCATTCAATTTAAACCACCCAACACCATTAGGATCCACTGTGAAGGTAATGACACCACTCATTGATCATCTCCTTGAAATGGTTCACAAAGGGGAACAGTGGGGCGATATGATTCAAACCAACCGGGCAGTTCTCCACTGGAAAAACCTTTTATTGCTTCCAATGTATCAGGACTGACCGCTATATTCACAAGTTCTTCCACTGCAAGATTCCTCTGTTCCTCAAGGGTTAAATATCTCAATTTCTGCATAAAAGCTTTTTGCCTGCCTGTAGCCGCCGGTGAAAGACGCATAAGCCGTCGGCCAAGTTTATTCACAGCCTTTTTCAGATTATAGTCAGAATGCACCTCATCAACCAAGCCCCAGGATAGAGCAGTTTGAGCATCAATGCATGCAGCCGTTTGAACCAGATAAGCCGCCCTCTTAACCGGCATCCGCATGGACAGAATATAGGGCATCACATTGGCTGGAATGAGACCAAGATAGAGTTCACTCAGCTCAAAACTTGCAGAATCAGAGGCTATAACAACATCACAGGCCGCTGCCAGTCCCACTCCGCCAGCTTTCACAGCACCCCGAATAAGAGCTGTTGTAGTTTTGGAACATTTGTGTATTTCCTCAAGAAGACAGGAATAGGCTGTAACACTGTCACGAAACCTGACTGCTGAATCACTGATGTTCTCAGAATTAAAGGCATCAAGATCCATGCCGAGACTGAAAACCGGTCCGTTGGACCGGAGTAGAATAAACCGGACAGAATCATCGGTAGAAAAATCCCGTACAGCACTCCGGATACCTTCAATCAAACTGGCATTGAGACGATTACCTCCAGTGGAATCTGTCATCGTTATTATGCCCGCACCAGAATCGATTATAGTCTTTACTGGCAAAAGTTCAGCTCCAGCCGTAGTGACGGACGTATCCATCCACTTTATTCAGTGTCAGCAGTCCTTTCCCCTGATAGTTACTGTCCCATAATCCAGCAGGGAAATCGCGATCCGGTATATAATTTTCCTTCTCAATACTGTCCTTGCGTTTGACATCAACCTCTTCGTATTCCTGAACACTGGCTTCACGGCGGCGATCCAATTGTCCATCAATATCCATGGTCCTGACTTGCTCAATACCGCCGTCAAGAACCCGGCCACTCCAGAATTCCCCTATGGCACCCGATCCATACGCATAGTAACCAATACGATCCCCGGCCCGTACAGGGGCTTCTCCAGAAAGCAGGCTGGCCGTCCCTACAAAGTTGCTGGAGCCGTATGTGGAACCAAGCCGCCGAGAATACTTCAACGCAGGAAATACTCTTTTCTGAAAGTCTTCCTGCACCTCAGCTTTCTTACGCAGACTGTTAATATTACAGAGTGTTCGGTGAGCCTGGAATGCCATACCAGGAAAGGGGGTATGATAACATAACCATTGATGATCGGCATCAAAGTCAACTTCGGTCCCTGTTCGTGAGACATAATCATCCCAGGCTCCTTCCAGGGCATCCAGGTATGAATACAAACTCACCTCATTATTCCCTACTTCACCGGTGGCACTTGGACGCCAGGTATCATAGATATCAGTAGACCATGTCCCTTTGCGGTATGGTTCAAACTCAACAATTTTCGGCACTTCGCTGATCAGAAGAGCAGCCGCAACGCCGCCAAGAACAAATTCTTCCTTTTTTTTCAGATGCTCCCGGGAGAAGTCAGAGGCTATGATCAAAGCTTTACGGCCTTGATTCAGTCCTGATGCAACCCAGTTGACTCCCGTATCCAGAGCAGCCAGACCGCTGTAGCAGGCATGTTTGACTTCATAATTCCTTATATTCTGATTTAAACCCAGCGCTCCGATAATATTCGTGGAAATTGGTTTCCCAAAGTCGACTGAACCTTCCGTTCCCACAATGAGCATGCCAATACTATCCGGGTCAACATCATTCATCAGCGTCTTTGCCGCATTGGCACCCATGGTAACCGTATCCTCCCATACAGGATTCAAAGATCGGGTGTCGATAAGATAATCACCAATAACGGTTTTAGGATCCTTGTTCCGGGCTAGAGCTATTTGCCGCTGTTCAACGAACATGCTGCATCCATAGATATTCAATTTCTCGATTCCCACTCTATTCATATAATTTCCTCATAATTTCATTCCTGATCCTATCGGGATTCCTATGGAATATAGGTTAATCCTCCGGCAACACATAGGTTCTCTCCATTGATAAAACCAGCTTTTTCTGTTGTAAGATAATACACCGCATCCGCTATTTCCTCCGCTTCCCCTATCCTTTTGATGGGACAGTACTCCATCCATATCTTTTTCAGTTTCTGTGCCAGATGCTCCTCTGTCATATCCGTTTCCACATATCCAACCGTAACGACATTGGAAGTGATTCCCTTGGCACCATATTCCCGGGCTACTGTTTTCGACAGAGTCACCAGGCCGCCCTTGCTGACAGAGTAACTTACCTGACCGCTTGAACCATCCTGGGCAAGCGATGAGATGTTAATTATGCGGCCATATCTTGCTCCAACCATGGACATGAGGAACTGTCGGATCATGTAAAAAGGGCCCGTTAAGTTGGTGCGGATTACATCATTCCATTCATCATTACTCATGAAGGCAACGGCATTATTCCGATTAATCGCTGCATTATTGACCAGAACTCCAATTTCTCCGAAGTCGTTCAGAGCCTCTTCCACGACAGATTCAACCTGTTCCGGGTATCCCTGGTCCAATTGATAGGATTGGATTTTTGCATTCGAGTTGATTTTTTTAGCTGATTCGATGGTTTTGGCCGCAGCTTCGATATTGCTGGCATAGCTGAAGGCACATCCATAGCCTTCCTCAATGAACTTGAGAACAATTGCCTGGCCGATACCTCTGGAACCGCCAGTAACAAAGCAATTCATGATCCCTCCTCATATCGTTTAATAAGTGAGCAACAGTTGATACCTCCGAAACCAAAGGAATTTTTGAGCATCATACTGATGTGATAGTCCTCTGCTTCTGTTATAACATTGAGCTTGATTTCCGGATCCAGCCTGTCAATATTGATTGTGGGATGAAGACGTCCATGCTTCATTTGCAGTAATCCGCCAATGGTTTCCACCAGTGGACTGCCCCAGCAGGTATGTCCCAGCATGGATTTCGGGGCATTGATTCTAAGATTCCCGGCATGTTCTCCAAATGTCTCCTGAATGGCCAGAACTTCCTGTAAATCACCGGACGGGGTTCCCGTTGCATGGCAATTGACATAGTCAACCTCCCAGGGTTCGACTCCTGTCATGGATAGCAGATCTTTCATAACTCTGGCCTGGTTTTCTGCACCGGGCATGGGAAGGTGATTGGCATTGGATCCCGCTTTCACCCCCAGTAACTCCCCATAGATAGGAGCATTCCTTTCCAGTGCGGTATCAAGGCTTTCAAGAATGAGCGTAGCTGAACCATGGGAGTAGAGGAAACCACATCGATCTGAATCAAATGGCCTGGACGCTTCGGTGGGCCTGTTTTGATAGTCCGGACGAATGACCACAGCATTGATGATTGCTGAAGCCTGGATATCAGCGGGAGAAACATCAAAAGGAGGACCGCATACAACGGACCGGACTGATTCACCGCTGAGGATGTCTCGCAGTCCTTCCCTGAGTGCTAAATTACCGCTTGCACAGGCTCCTCCAATGGTAAACGAGGGCCCCTTTGCGCCCAATACTTCCGCAACAATTCCGGGGATATTGGGATCTATCGCCTCCACTCCCGCCAGTGCATCAATCCACTCAGGCTCTTCCTGGAACTGTTTTGTTACCTCAAACATGTAATTGGAATTGAAATTATGTCCGGCAACCATCACCCCGGTATCGACGGGATTTCCTTCATCAATCTTCAAGCCTGCGTCTTTCCAGGCAGCCAGAGTTGTAAGAATTGCCATACGTGCGGAAAAAGTTGTATATCGAAAAAGCTTCTTCACTGTTTTGAAGCGATCCCTGCCTAAAAAATCCTGAAATTGCTCCAATGCAGCTTTTGTATCGTAATCGCCAAGATCCCCTCCGATCTTACACTCAACATTGCTCAGGTCAATTGATGTCCATTGTTTCATTCCGGACTTTCCAGCAATGAGAGCTTCATAGTAGCCGTCCAGTGTATCGGCAAGAGGGTTGATCGTACCCATACCGGTAATGACTATACGTTTATTCATAGTAAACCTTCGATAGCATCCAGTTTTCCCGCAGGTCTTGCCCGAAGTTTACTTCTCATGTTTTTCCACAACCCGGTAAGAACTGTTCCAGGTCCCACTTCGAGAACCTGATCCGGGTTAAGATCCATCAATGCTTTTTGACTGTCAACCCATCGGACACAATGGTCAAGCTGGTCCAGACATGTCTGTCTCAATTCATCACCTCTGCTGGCAGTTGCCGCTGTAGTATTGACATATATGGGGATCTTCGGATCTGAAAAGACGATACCATCAAGGAATTCAGAAAACTCCGGTTTCGCATCTTCAAGCAATGGGGAATGAAAAGGACCGGAGACCATGAGTTTCACCTGTTTCATCGCACCAGCCTCTTCCAATTTTTCCTCAGCCTTACTCAATCCAGCAGCCGTACCGGAAAGGACGGATTGATTCGGCGAACTGTGGAGTGCGATATAAACGTCATCAATTCCATTAATGGCCATGGCAATTTTTTCTCTATCCAGACCCAGTACGGCACTCATTCCCACAGGACCATCCGGTGTATCTTTGGTTCGACTGATTCTTTCAAGCAGTTTGCCTCTTTTATCAACAACTCGCAGAAGATCCCCCCGGGTCAACACTCCAGCCTGGTAAAGAGCTGTGTATTCTCCAAGACTGAATCCCGCACAGGCAGAAGCTGTAATACCACGAGCTTCCAGAGCCATGGATGCTGCCATACTCACAAGAATTATGGCAACCTGAGCGACATCGGTCGCTTTGAGTTCCTCTGCACTGCTATCAAACAGGATCTTTGCCCAATCACGACCGTTGATGTCCGATGCTTCATCGAATAATTGACGCACATTCAGATCGGCATTATATAAATCTTGCCCCATACCAGGATACTGAGCCCCCTGGCCTGGAAAGAGAAATATTGTTTTCATTGCTTCTCCATCTGATTCTTGAGTATGCAAAGTACCCTGGATCAGAAAAATATTTCAAGTACATTAAATCATCAAAGAGTCTTATCATACACTCGATGGATTTTATAATGCACACAACCCCACTTTTCCAATAGATTTCTCAAAGGATAGTTAGTTTCAAGAATCCAGCTGAACTCACCAATGTCCATATTGGTACTCAGTCCATCATCATTGAGTTTAGTCATCATCAGTCCATCAATTCCCTTGCCCTGATATTCCGGTAACACGCCAAAAGCAGCAACACGAAGTATTTTGGCCTTTTTCTTCGCTGCCAGCAGTTTGAAGATTCCGAAAGGGAAAAGCTTCCCCTCAAGCTTCTGTAAAGCGAAATTTATATCTGGTATGGGGAAACAAAACCCAACAGCTTCGCCATCTATCTCAGCGATATAAGTAAGCTTTGGGTTCATCATTATCTTTATGCCTTTTGCCATTTTCTTGAATTCAGGGTCATACCAGGGAGTAAATCCCCAGTTGTTATGCCAACCTCTTTCCCAGATTTCCTTTACAACTGCAACTTCGGCATCCCAGTTTTTAATGCTGGCCGTCCTGATAGTAATACCATTGCGTTTCGCTGCCAGTTCAGAAATCCGCCGGATTCTGTCACTGACAGGCGCCTCTCTTACATTCCTCCGATAGGAGTATAGATCCTGTGCCCTGGTATAACCGGCATTTTCAATCTGCTGACCATAATACGGCGCCGAGTAGGGCATATCGATAACTGGCAATTCTTCAAAATTATTAATCTGGTTCCCAACCTGGAAATTGGTGGAACCATTGACAGGCCCCATAACCTTCTCCATGCCCCTGGATCTCAACCATTCTTCTGCTGTTCTGAATAACGCTTCGCTGACATCCGGACGGTCAAGGCATTCATAGTAACCAAAGAAACCGGTCTGAGTCTTTTGATATTCAACATAATTCTGATCAATAAATGCGGCGATGCGGCCAAGAACCTTCCCATTTTCCCTGGCAAGCCAGAATTGCCCTTCGGTATGGTCATACATGGGATTCTTCTTATTCATAACCTGGCGTAGATCCATATTGAGGGGAGGGACCCAGTTACTGTATCGGAAACAATGGCTCCAATACACATCGTAGGGGAGACGAATAAATTCCTTATTATCTTTTCGGTTTACGACTTCACCGATCTCAACATCCATGACTCTTCCCAGAATACCAGCAATAATCGGCTATTGCAAGACGAAATCAGGCTTGAATTGTTTCCTGACCTGGTTTTCATGCCGTGTTTCATTTTTCTGATAATCACCGATTACGAATCCTCTCATAGAAAGTGATGGCTGCAGGTATGAAAATCACTGTTCCTGTCATTGTTGAAAAAAGTGTTCCAGCAATAAGAAATCCAAAGAATACAACTGGCTTGAAGCTGGCAAAACATAGAACCAGAAGTCCGGCGACCAGAGAAAATGTGGTTAGCACAATGGGACGGCCCGTAATGTGCAAACTTGATGAGAGAGCGGAATCATACGGTTGTAGAAGTCTTTGCTTCCTATACTGCAAAATGAAATGAACGGCATCATCCAGTCCGACGCCCACCGTTACATTCGTTACCAGAATAGTTGTCAGATCCAGGGGAATTCTGGTCAAATAGAGCGTAATGAAATAAAAGAAGATACCACTGAGCAAGGGTACCAGGGCAATCAAGCTGAATACAAACGATCGGAAAAAGATCCAGGTCACAATCATGCCCAGAGTGATGGAAATCAAAGTAGATCTCAGTTGATCACGTTTAATCGTCCGGGATGATTCCATAATTAGAAGTGTATTGCCCCACACATTAATTTCAACTGAATCATCAAAATAAACGGCTGATTCATCGTTGACAAAGTCCTGAAACTTCCGAACATCGTTTTCATTGATCATGCTGTATGTATCTGTTTCAGCCAATTTGAGATAAACAGTTATCTGGGATGCATCATCGTTAATAATGGAGGAATCCTGACCAAAGATTATTTTATCTCGCGGGATCATACTGAAATAACGGTAGAGTAAAAGTATTAATCCCCTGGATTCCGGAACAGTCTCCTCCCCATTCACAGCTTCATTCATTGCTTTGAGAATTCCAATAAATGACCGCTTGCTGGTTACAGAGGGATGTTCGCTGAGAACTGTTTCAAATCTGTCTGTTAAACTCAGAATTTTCGGATTGAGGAAAAAATTCTTCTCACCATTTGCCGCCGTCAGTGTTATATTGAATGTCTGGGAGCCGCCGCTGTGTTCGTTGATGAATTGACTCCCGATAATAAGGGGATCATCTGAGGGAAAATAAGAAAAGTAATCCGACTGGTGAAGGATGTGGGGGTAACCTGACAGGAAAAACACAAACAGCAGGATGAATGAAGCAAGCAGGATGTATCGATATCGAGATGCCCACTGGCCGAACCGGGTGACAATGCTGATTATTGGACCATCTTTAATACGTTTGCGATGGATTGCCGGGGGTGTTTTAAGGATGTAAAAAACAGATGGCAGAAAAGAAAGCGCCAGTATGGCACAAAAGAAAATTCCAAGGCTTATAGATAACCCAAACTCCCGGAGGGGACGAATAGTTGTTGTCAACAAACTCAAAAAACTGATCATTGTAGTGAGTGCGGCTATTATAACAGTGCGGATAACGTGTTCAACAGCATCAGTCAGCCATTGCATTTTTTCAGTTTCTCCAGATTTTTCAATCCGGTAATACTCATTGAGGATATGAATCGTATAAGAACTGCCAATCGTAAGAACCAGTGCCGGGACAATAACAGTGAGAACGGTGATCTTGAAACCAATCATGGACATAACACCCAGAGTCCAGATTGTTCCAACGACTGTGACCATAACAGGTAGAATGACAGCTCTCAGTGAGCGGAAACTAAGCCAGAAGATAGTAAGCATGGTAATCAGAGCTAGAATCATCAATCTGGAAAAATCTCTCAACAAGTAAAACGCCACTCGTTCTTGAAACGGGATCTCACCTGTATGGTACACCCTGACCACCTCTTTGAGAGGTTTGATAGCCGCATCGAAAGAAATCATGAATGAGGCAGAATCCACCACCGTTCTACTTATAAATGCAGCAGTTAAAATTCGGCCATTGTCGGAAACAACCAGATTTCTCGACAGTGAGTTGCTCCTGACACGTTTTTCAAAAATCTCCAATTCTTCAAGATTCAATGGTGCCCTTCCAGTCGGAGAAACTGTTGCGGGAATGATCCGGCGGCCTTCCGCATCAAATGAAATGAAATTGAATGGTGACAGGGCAACTATGATTTCTGGTATATCCAGTATGGCATCAATTGTGTTTTGGAATTCCTGGAGGACCTTGAGATTATACAAATCATTGCCATAAATACTGATAAAGACAAAATTAGTGATTTCTTTCTCAATTCCCAGTTCCGTTCGTATTTTGTCTATCCGATCATTTTGTCTGGGTGTCAGATTGTTCACATCGGTATCGATACCTATATCTGCTGCTTTCCAGCCCATAAATACAGTGACCAATATCGTCAGGACTATAATGAGTTTCGAGTTTCTGAGAACGAATCGGATAAATTTCCTGATACTCAAAATTTATCTCATTCTATTGATAACTCACGGAGTACTCCAGTGGTTCCGTAAGCATCAATACTGGCAGTAAGGGAATTCTGTATTTCACTGTATTCTTGTTGACTACATGGCCGCCTTTCTGGTCAATGATCTGCCCTTCTACCCGGATTGTCAGATCCAGCGAAGAGGATTGGATTCCTGCACGACTCACCTCGCCCAGAGCGAATTCCATCATGTCGAGATATTCCTCTTCTGTCAGTCCTTCTGTGCTCGCTGGTCCAAACGTCTCGACAAGTGCGTTATTGAAGGATGGGTTTTCATCAAGCAGGGCTGTGATGGTTTTGCGGTTGAGCCTCACCGTTAATTTAGAAATACGCCCATCATTCTTCATCTGGACTATCTGACTCCCGGCGGAACCCGCTTCAATACTCTGAAGCAGTATGCTCGGATCCAGGAAAGTGAACTGTCCTGTTATCCTGTTCTGTGCCGGAGCTTCCAGGCTGACAAGGGTGATTCCCTCACGCTGCCGGAAATCATTTTCAATAGCCTCCAGGTCAAAGAATGACAACTGATTTTCTGGTACACTGTCTCCGGGTTCCAGAAGCATCATGACCTGGGCAATCACCTCAGTCAGATAATCAGCAAGCTGAATATCGAAGCTTACCCTTCCATTGCCTGACTTCTCAATGTAAACATCCTGTTTCACAGCACAGGAAGCCGCCATAATGATGCTGAGCATCCCAATCAATACCGGGTTTACCATTATTCTCTTCAAAGCAACACCTCAAACAGGGTTTATAGAAAGCTCAACTCCTGTCTGCCCAGGCATCCAGTTTCCACGAGTACCACGTCGACATAGCAAAAAAACAAGCCGGAACCGCAATGGGTGCTTTCAGAGTTCCCCATCAAACTATAGTATAATGAAGAATAAACAAAATGTCACGCCCTCTCTTGATGCTGCCCCCAGTGTCCGAAAGCTTGTAGAGATGAAACGGCGACAATTTCTACAAGGATAATATATTATGAATAAAGAAATTACAATGGTTTTCGATTGGCATGATCTTCTAACACTTAAAATGATTTTTTATCAAATCTTACCCGTAAACAGTGTAGGAACAACTATATCAAACAAAAACTCCTCCTTACCCAGGTACAGCGCAAACAGACATCTACAAGCTTCCTGACACTACAATCTGCTTGCAGAAACCTGAAATCCAGAACGAAATGCGGCTGCGGGAAAAGTCTCTGCATGATAACAGAAAAGATGAGAAAAGGCTTCTGCCAATGGCACACTTCAGTTTTCTAAAAACTGTTATGGACAAGGCTTTTGAAACTGATGTATAATTAGCTATATAGTGAAGGATTATGATACATTGAACAAGGAAGCTATGTAATATATAATGAAATCACCCAACAATTGGCATAGATTAAATCAGAATCATTTATTGCCAGATAGAATCAGCGAGATAATTGGCCGGATCGGGGAGCTTTATTCAAGCTACTTTGACCAGAATTGGTTCACGACCTTTTTAGGTGACTTCCCCATGACAACCGGACAGTTCTATGATATTCGCGCCTGCATATCGATAAGTGAACCTGTTCAAGCCGACATTCCGGTTATTCAAGAGGGTCTCAAATCCCTGAAAGTTTACATACAACTCCTGAAAGAAACCATTGTACCAGAAATCACAAACATCAGCAGCAGAAAAACTTCGAAGAGGAATATGGAAGCAATGACCAGCGAATCCAGAACACGTACAGAAATCATTGCCTACCTTCTTCCCCTGAATCTTAATACACTGGAAGATCTGGTTAAGGAACTTGAAGAATCCCTGCCTAAGATGCCAGTTTCAAAGAAAAGAATTAACAGGATTGGACCACCTTTCAGACATTGACAGTGTTGTGCATAAGGCATACACCCCGGCCTTTGCGAAAACCGAGCATTTTCTCCACTTCTTCATCAGGTCATGGTCTCTTCAAGGTCGGCCAGAACCATGGATAACCCGATGTTTCCTAATGATAAGAGATCCTGTCGGCAGAGAATATGTAATCTCTTATCCTATCAGATATAATCCGGTGATAGAAACACCCGGTTCATTTAACAGGGAGTCTGTCGGACTTACGCCTCACGCCTCGATTTCTGTCCTTTTTTCCCGCTGCTGCGTTGCCAGAATACTCACGCAGCCCGGCTACACTTGAGTTTTTGTCGCCTTGCATCAGGAAAAAATCATCAAAAATCGCCTCGAAGTCTCAAAGTCCAACAGACTCCAGACTTTCTGACACTGCATATACCTCATAATCCGGTAGAAATTGAGTATTCGTTGTTTTACAGAACACCGAAAATTTCCAGACACGGCTTTTTGAAACTGGATCAGCAGGCGATTTACATCCGCAGTGCTTCAGGTGCCCATAAGTAAGAACTGTAATTTTATCATTGATATTTCTTATTTGAGAGATTAAATTACTACCTTATGCGACGTTATTCAGTTGTCATCGTTCTCTTGCATGCAGCCGTACTTCATCTCCAGGCCCTGCCTGCTCAACGAGGTTGGACTCTGTCTCCCAATGTGGGCCTCCATTGGGGAGAAGTACATGAAATTGTCTATTACCCTCCTACACTCCAATATCCTACAAGCAATGAGTATTACAGTCTTCTGACCTGGGAACTGAAGAATATCCTTATGATGGGTCTGGACACTCGCTGGGAGAGTGGTAGAGCTTTGGGAATTGAACTTGATTTTAATACAGCGATACCTGGCTGGCATGCAGGAAAAATGAACGATTATGACTGGCTCTTCACTGACAGGGACTGGAGCCATTGGTCATTGAGTGATATTGAACTCAGATGGGGTTTCTCCCTGGATGCCTCTGCCGATTTAAGGGTTATGGATAAGGGCCCGATTTCATTTCATCTCGGACTGGCCTATCACCTTGATACCTGGGCATGGACTGATACACTGGAAAACTCCATCTATTCCACCGGATTTGAGACTTATCCAATTCCTTTTGATTCTTCATCCAAACATGTTTTTCGGGATCCTGAGCATGTTCCAGGCAGCATAGGAGCCAATGCCATTGACTACGAGATCTTTTATCACAGTCTGCTTGCTGTTTTCAAAATGCGAGTCCAGAATAAAAGATGGTTTATCGAGTTAGCTGCCCGAATTGGTCCTTCACTGGCTTATGCCATGGATTTCCATAAGTTACGTGATGGTGGAAATGGACTTAAATATATGAATACTGGAATCGGTTTTCCCTGGATTGATGGGACGATTGATGTGGGAATCCATTTCACGGAAAGAATTTCCCTCACACTTCGGGGAGAAATTGCCTGGAAGAGTGCTATTCGCTCTCATACAATTTACTACTACCCCAGGTTGGATGCCTACAAGAAGACGAATTATGATGCTGGTGGTGTAAACTTTGTGCGAGGAGCTTTGAGTATTCAGTTTTCATTGACCCTGGATCCTCTTCATCACAATATGGATTCGTAATACTATGGTATTCCCTGAGTTAGAATAAAAGGATAGACAAAATGGACAAGCTTCAAAGAATGCGCCACTCCATGGCTCATGTTATGGCATCTGGAGTACTGAAAATGTTTCCAGATGCAAAAATTGCAATCGGCCCCCCTATTGATGATGGTTTTTACTATGATTTTGACCTGCCGCGTCAGCTGAAGCCGGATGATCTTCCCGTTATTGAGCAATACATGACAGAGGTTGTTCAGGCCGATGTACCATTTGAAAAGGAAGTGATTTCCCGGTCAAAGGCCCTGGATTTCTTCCAGGGTCAGGATTACAAGATAGAACTTATTAACGATCTTCCCGAGAATGAAGAGATTTCCCTCTATCATATGGGAGATTTTGTTGACCTCTGCCGGGGGCCTCATGTGGAATCAACAGGCAGGCTCAACCCACAGGGTTTCAAGCTCCTGAGTATCGCCGGTGCCTACTGGCGCGGCGATGAAAAAAGGCCCATGCTGCAGCGTATCTATGGTACGGCCTGGAATGAAAAAAAACAGCTGAGAGTCCATCTCAACTACCTTGAAGAAGTAGAAAAACGTGACCATCGGCGTCTGGGCAGGGAACTCGACTTGTTCAGTCTTCAGGAAAAGGCCGGACCCGGATTGGTGTACTGGCATCCGAAAGGAGGCCGTATCCGCGTTGCTGTAGAAGATTTCTGGCGGCAGGAACACTATAAAAACGGCTATGAGATGATATTCACTCCCCATGTAGGAAAAAGCTGGCTGTGGGAAACTTCGGGGCATCTGGAGTTTTATGCCGAAGGTATGTATCCCCACATGGTGATGGACAGGGCCAACTACTACACAAAACCCATGAACTGCCCCTTCCATGTCATGATTTATAACAACGGGAAGCATTCGTATCGGGATTTACCTTACCGATGGGCAGAATTGGGTACTGTGTACAGATATGAGCGTTCCGGGACTCTCCATGGCCTGCTTCGTGTGCGGGGGTTCACCCAGGATGACGCCCACCTCATCTGTACTCCGACCCAGATGCAGGATGAGATACAGGAAGTCTTACGCTTCAGCCTTTATATGCTCCGATCTTTTGGATTCCAGGAAATATCGGCCTATCTTGCCACCAAACCGGAAAAAGCCGTGGGAAGCCTTGCCCGATGGGACAATGCACAGCTTTCTCTTAAAAAAGCCATTGAATCCGAAGGGGTGGAATACCATATTGACGAAGGCGGCGGTGCATTTTACGGCCCTAAAATTGATCTCAAAGTTAAAGATGCCCTGGGTCGGCAATGGCAGCTGACAACTATTCAGTTTGATTTCAATCTTCCAGACCGCTTCGATATGACGTTTACTGATGCGGATGGCAGCGAACAGCGTCCGTACATGATTCATCGTGCACTTTTAGGCAGTCTTGAACGATTCTTCGGTGTAATGATAGAGAATTATGGAGGCGCTTTTCCTGTTTGGCTGTCCCCAGTGCAGGCTGTGATTATACCTGTTGCTCCTGCATTTAATGATTATGCTGTTGAGGTTAAGACGAAGCTTGGCAGCAGGGGTATCAGGGTTGATGCCGATCTTGGAAAAGACAGATTGAACGCTAAAATTCGATACCATCAAACTCAAAAAATTCCATACATGCTGGTTGTCGGGGAGCGGGAACAACAGGAAAACAAAGTGAGTATTCGCGTGAGAACTGGCGAGAAAACTGATTTATCACTGGACAATGCTCTTCTGATGATATGTGAAAAAATCGAAAATAAGGAAATGCCTTAGATATCTTTTTTGCAGGAGCAGACAGATTCCCAGTGTCAGGAAGCCTGTAGATGTCTGCCTGCACTGTACCTGAGGAGTCTGTCGGACTTTAAGACTTCGAGGCGATTTTTGATGATTTTTGCCTGATGCAAGGCGACAAAAACTCAAGCGTAGCTGGGCTACGTGAGTATTTTGGCAACGCAGCAGCAGGGGATGCGAGTCTATGGACTCGCATCCTGAGAGAGTGCCGAGTGATAGCGAGGAAAAGCCGCCACGGATGGCGGCGAAAACGAACGAAGGCGGCTCTCCAGAAGCAAGCAGGAGGCTTGCTTCTGGAGAGAAGGGCAAAAATCGAGCCGTGAGGCGTAAGTCCGACAGACTCTGAGTAAGGTGAAGTTTTTATTCGTATAGTTGCTCTTATACTGTTTTTGATTGTGATTTGATGAAAAAATCATTTTGATCGCTGAAAACTCATACCCATCGAAAGCCATGTAACTGCTTCACATATAATATGTTATCCCTGTAAAATCTGTCTCCATTCTATCTTTACAAGCTTCCGGACACTCAGAGATTTTAAATAGGGCTTGACATTATTGTCTTAGTACAGTAGTATAGTTGTATCATTATTCAGGAGGTATTATGAGTGATAACAATGCAGGACATGTCTTTTGGTTACAACAGAGGATCATTATTCGAAGGATTGAATCTCAATATCAATAAAGGCCGTATTTACGGATTACTTGGCCTCAACGGTGCGGGAAAAACTTCACTACTCAGACTGATTTCAGGTCTGTTGTTTCCGAAGGGAGGCCGGATAAGGGTGTTGGGAGAAGATCCAGGCAGGAGAACTCCTGGTTTACTTTCAAAAATCATAGTTTTGCCAGAAGAGTTAAATGCTCCTTCTATTACTGATCGTGAATATGCTATGTCCCGTTCCGTATTCTACCCAGAGTTTGATCATGATCAGTTTGAGAGGTATCTGAACGAGTTCGAGATTCCTCGGAATAAGAAACTGAACAACCTTTCTTATGGACAGAAGAAAAAGTTTCTTATGTCTTTTGGTCTGGCCTCCGGGTGTGAGTTATTCATAATGGATGAACCAACGAACGGTCTGGATATTCCATCCAAGGTTGTATTTCGAAAGCTCGTTGCTGAAGCCCTTACAGAAGATCGGCTCTTCATCGTTTCCACTCATCAGGTGCGGGATGTTGATGCCCTGCTTGATTCCATCATCATACTTAGTAATGGGAAAATTCTTTTCTCCCATGCACTGAGCGATGTTGAAAATCGAATGCATATGACCCGAACAAGTTCTCCTCCGGAGGAAAATGCTGAAGGACTTATTTTTTCTCAATCGGTTATTGCTGCTCACCTGTCGGTTTGGGCTGGTGCGGATGAAAATGGTACTTCAATAGATCTGGAAGTTCTTTTCAATGCCATTATGGCCAAATCCGATATAATCAACAGTTTTTTAACTGAAAAAGGAGAGACTGTATGAATCAGATATTGAGCCTCAGACGAATCGGCTTTCTTGCGAAAATTTCTATCTATACGAACTGGAGAATGGCACTGATCAGTGCCGGTGCTATCAATGGACTCATTCTGCTTCTCGCCATTGTCAAAGCTATATTTAAATCCTCGTTGAATTATATGTCATACCTGGAACTCCCTCTGTTTGCTGCAGCAATTATTACAGCCAGTATGGCATTCCTCGATCTCCACAATAAAACCAAAAATGATGACTTCCTTCTTCTGCCGGCGTCTGCTCTTGAGAAGACCATTGTTCGGCTTGTAGGTGTTTCATTTGTTGTGCCTCTGTTTGCTGTCATTGTTGTGACTATAGCCGCACTGATATCTGAGACCGTTCGCACCCTTGTCTTTGGGTTATCATTTAATATGTTCAATCCCTTCTCACTGGAAGTTTTGACGAATTGGAAATATCTCATTGCAGTTCAATCTGTTTTCTTCCTGGGAGCGGCCTGGTTCAAAAAAGCCCATGCCGTAAAAACCGCTTTTTCTGTTGTCGTTCTTACAATTATTCTTGGTCTTATTGCCGTCTTTATATTCAGAATTGTATTTCATCAGTCATTTCATAACTTATTCACATTCTCAAATCTTTCGGTATTCAATGAGATGAGCGAGGTGGAAAGCTGGCATTATTTTTATTCTCTGACTCGAATTTTGAAAATTCTCTTTCTTGGAGTATTTCCCATCTTCTGCTGGGTGACGGCCTGGATTTGTGTCAAAGAAACACAGAGTAGTGATGGAATTTGACAGTGTAAAATGCATATATCTCCAGATAGCCGATCAGAGTCGGGAGCGCATTCTTACCGGCGAATGGCCAGTGGGAGGAAAAATCCCCTCAGTACGAGAAATGGCCGTGAATATGGGAGTGAATCCCAACACAGTACTCCGAAGTTATCAAACCCTTGTCAGTGATGGAATCATCGAGAACCATCGAGGCTTTGGTTACATTGTTACACCTGGTGCATTGCAGGTGATTGAGGAAATGATGAAAAAACAGTTCATTGAAAAAGAACTGCCCAGGATATTCTCCACCATGGAAAAGCTTGGTTTCGGAATCATGGACATTGTTTCCTACTATGAAAATAAGGAAAAGGAAAATGAAAACCAGTAGAAAACTATTGTTAGTCGGATTGGCCGTATTAGTAGTAACAATCCTGATATTGATTCTTGTGGGTCGTTCCCTTCTGATTGAGCCTGAGTATGATATGGAAGAAATGGGCCATCAGGAAACAATGAATCTTGATTACGAAGGATTTACGGGAATATTTATTGATGGATGGGATGTGGATATTGAGAAGTCCGATGATTTCTCGATTAATATATCGTATCCAGCAGCAATGAAGAATTACATTGAAATAGAAAAGAAGGATGATGAACTCATTATGACGACTGTATCCAGAAGAGGAGTACATCTATTCAGGCAGGGTTTTGATGCCATCATTACCATGCCTTCACTGCAATCCCTGATGGTTGAAGGTACGAGCAATGTCAGTATGGAAGATTTTGAAGAGGAATCCATTAAAATTGGGCTTGTTGGTATCGGCAAAATCAAAGCGGAGAATTCTTCAGTGCGTTTTCTTGAAGTGACCCTGGATGGAATCGGGGACATTGAGCTTAATGGAATGATAACTGATAATGCTAACGTGTATTTGAATGGTACGGGAGAGATTGAACTCAACATGGATGGTGGAGTCCTTGAGGGAGTACTTGAGGGACTTGGTTCTATTCGATATACAGGCTATGTCAGCAATGAACAGATTGAAATTGATGGACTTGGTCAGGTAGAATTTGAGCGGTGAGAGCCGGTATAAAACTCGCTGCTGACCGTGTTTGAAAGACTGAATACGGGCTGGGGAAACGGGTTTCAGTCAGCATGATTTCTAGTTCAGGTCTATTCAGTGTTGAAGAAAGCTACTATTATCTCTTATTTATAATATGAAAGAATCTATAACTTTTTTATTAGTCGCCTGCATCCTTTCAGCATGTGCTTCCAATGCCCAGAATTCAGCAACCCCTGTTGCTGTCGAAAACATGGAGAATACAGACTTTCTCACCAGACCTCAATTTGGTAAGCCCGTACTCCGACCACTCGGACATGTTCTCTTATCATGGAATAAAGCTGAAAATACGGATGGTTATGAACTGCAGGAGTCGGATACAGAAAGCTTCAACACCATTCTGCAGAACTGGACGATGAGTGGAAGCAGTATAGAGATTCCATTCAAGGAAGGTGTTCCCCGATGGTACAGGGTAAGAAGCTTCACTCTGGAGAATGTGAGCCGATGGAGTCCTGTCTTTAGACTGGATGGGAAGGTTCTGCAATGAGTAATGAGTGGTTATGGTTAATAATGCTTGGCTTGAATTTTGCCGGTATTCTCGCTGTATACCGTTTTTTCGGTCGTGTTGGACTTTATGCCTGGCTGCCCATTGCGGTGATTATCGCCAATTTACAGGTAATCAAGACAGTTGATCTTTTCGGATTAACAGCTTCACTGGGCAATATTGTCTATGCAACCAGTTTTCTTGCCACGGATATACTGTCTGAGAATCATGGAAAGCAAGATGCCGGTAAAGCTGTTTGCGTTGGTTTTTTTTCCCTGATTATTCTAACCGTAATGATGAATTTAGCCCTGCAGTTTAAGCCTTCACCAATTGATATCGCCCACACAAGTATGCTGAACCTTTTTAAGTTTTTTCCCCGAATTACACTGGCCAGTTTCATCGCCTATGGGGTAAGTCAGAGCCATGATATCTGGATGTATTCGTTGTTGAAGAAACGACTGCCTGGATGGAAGTGGATATGGGTTCGCAATAACCTGTCTACCATACTGAGTCAATTCATTGATTCCGCAATTTTCAGTGTGATTGCATTTGCCGGGCTTGTTCCAGTGGAAGAGTTCTGGGAGATTGTTATCACAACCTGTGTTTTGAAATGGCTGGTCGCTGTTGCTGATACACCTATGGTTTATCTGGCCAAATACTGGCAGGCCCATGGAAAATCAAGGGGGGTCTGAGGTATGTTCTGGCTGACTGTTAAGAAGTCTTTTTTTGATGCATGGGACAATCTTTGGAAGATGGTTCTCTGCAACTTTGCCTTCCTTCTTCTAATGATTCTTGGTTTCTGGCCAATGTTCGAAATATCCCGGTTTCAAATGCTAACAGGCGGTCTATTTTTTATAGTTATTATTCCAATTCTTTTCATTGCGATGGGGGCGATTTCTTTCATCATGTTCAATGTGAGTGAATACAAAAACGTACTCTGGGTGGATGTGGTAAAAGCTGTCAAGAAAAATGCAATGGTCAATTTTGGATATTCCCTGATAATGACAGGTTTCTTCATCCTCTCTTTTCTGGGAACGAATTATTACATTTCCATCAAGAGTATTTTTGCTGTTGCTGCATGGTCATTGCTTCTCTGGGTGAACCTGGGTATCTACCTGGCCGCTATCTGGATCTTTGCTGTAAGAAATCGTTTAAGCGGAGGATTCTGGAAATCATTGAAGAAATGTGTTTTGATTATGATCGACAATATTGCACTAACCCTGTTTACCGGATTGATAATGATTCCACTGCAGGTCATCCTGTGGCCGTTAACATCTTTTGCGGCATTTGGTCCAGCCGGTATACAATTGTATCTCAATGTATCATTGCGGCTACTGATGCATAAATACGATTGGTTGGAGGAGAATCCGGAAGCGGCCAGGCAGTCCATCCCCTGGTATGAATTGCTTGTGGAAGAGAGGGAAAAAATTGGCAGAAGAACTCTGAAAGGGATGATTTTTCCCTGGAAGGATTGAACAGGAGGTAAACATGCCGGGTAGGAATCTATTAGAAAAAGTATGGGAGCGGCACAGGGTGAAAACCCTGTCCTCAGGACAGGATCAACTGTTTATCGGAATGCATCTCATCCATGAGGTAACGTCTCCCCAGGCATTTGGGATGTTGGAAGAGAGAGGATTGAAGGTTCAGTATCCTGAACGAACATTTGCAACGGTTGATCATATAATACCAACGGAGAGTATTCATCGGCCCTTCAGCGATCCCCTGGCTGAAGAATTGATACAGACCCTGGAGAGTAATACCAGAAAACATGATATTACTTACTTTGGTCCTGATTCAGGTAAGCAGGGAGTTGTTCATGTGGTTGGGCCTGAACAGGGACTCACCCAGCCGGGTATGACCATAGCCTGCGGTGATTCCCACACAGCCACTCATGGGGCATTTGGAGCAATCGCCTTCGGTGTCGGCACAAGTCAGGTGCGGGATATTCTTGCCACCCAGACCATGGCCCTTTCCCGTCTCAGGGTAAGGAAAATACAGGTAAACGGTCATCTTGAACCGGGAGTTGGTGCCAAGGATCTTATCCTGGCCATTATAGGCCGTCTGGGAGTGAATGGCGGACTCGGATATGCCTATGAATATACCGGAGAGGCTGTCAGGACCCTGAAAATGGAAGAAAGGATGACGCTTTGCAATATGAGCATTGAAGGCGGGGCCCGTGTTGGATATGTGAATCCTGATTCAGTCACCTATTCCTGGCTCAAAGAACGTCTGAGCAGCAGCGAATTTGAGAAGATGAAGGCATTTGGTGAAGAAATGAAATCGGATGAGGATGCGTTCTACGATGATGAAGTCGTTTTTCAGGCCCGTGACATAAAACCCATGGTAACCTGGGGAATCAATCCCGGACAGGTTGTGTCAGTGGAGGATACTTTGCCGGAGGTTGAGGATCTGCCGGAAGATGAGAGGGAAACAGCGGCCAGGGCCTATGAACACATGGGATTCTCTCCGGGAGAATCCATGTTGGGAAAAAAGATAGATGTTGTTTTCATTGGTTCCTGCACGAACGGGCGTTTAACGGATCTCCGTGAGGCAGCAGAAGTGGTAAGGGGCCGAAAAGTTGTGAAAAATGTTAAGGCTCTTGTTGTTCCGGGAAGTCAGGCTGTCGCCAAAGCAGCAGAAGAAGAAGGGCTGAATACAGTTTTTACAGAAGCTGGTTTTCAGTGGCGTCTGGCAGGCTGCTCCATGTGCCTGGCCATGAATCCTGACAAACTCAGCGGTCGTCAGCTTTCAGCCAGCACATCAAACCGTAACTTCATAGGCCGCCAGGGTTCTCCAGTCGGACGAACTTTACTGGTCAGTCCCCGGATGGCAGCCGCCGCTGCACTCAACGGCAAAATCGTTGATGTGAGGAAGGAAGGAACTTTGAAATGATTCAGACGATTAAGAAAATTGAAGGGAAGGGGATCGCCGTGAGGGGAAATGATATTGATACCGATAGAATTATCCCTGCACGGTTTATGAAATGTGTTACCTTCAGCGGCCTTGGAAAGTATGCATTTTACGATGAACGTGTGGACGGCCTGGGTCAACACAAAGGACATTCCTTTGATGATGCCCGATGGGCTGGAAATCCAATACTCCTGGTTAATGCTAATTTTGGATGTGGTTCATCACGGGAACATGCACCTCAGGCTTTGAAAGACTATGGTATTTCTGGAATTATCGGGCAGTCGTTTGCAGAGATATTTGCCGGGAACTGTTCCTCTCTGGGGATTCCAGCCGTCATGCTCCCGCTCCCGGATGTAGAGCAGCTTCAGAGGATTGTGGAAGAACGCCCGGAAACAGTGATTTCCATCGATCTTGAAGGCATGAGAATTGAAACAGCCGGACTCATTCTGGATGCAGCCATGCCCGAATTCTACAGGCAGGCACTTTTGGATGGGAGCTGGGATTCCACCGCAATTTTAACCGAATCCATGAGTGACATCAAAAGAGTCGCCGGGAATTTACCCTATATGTCTGAATGTTGAATGAATCTATGAATATCGATGAAATCAAAGCAGCCGATCTTGTGCCAGGGGACATGCCAGGCGATAAAATCCTGATAGATGAATCTCACTTACTTCGGGCCCGGAGATTATTTCCCATCCTGCATGATTTCCTCAAAGAGTCTTCAGAGAGTAAGATATGTGTGTCCATTTTTGGAGGATCAGGCTCTGGAAAATCCGAAATAGGTTCCATCCTCTCATACAGATGCAAGAAAGAAGGCTATCCCACCTATCTGCTTTCAGGTGATAACTATCCTGTCCGCTGTTCCCCGATGAATGATGCAGAACGACTGAACCGGTTTCGAAACGCTGGCCTGTCCGCCATGATAAAGCATGAGGATTTTTGTGATGACTGGAATGATGAAATCCAGAGTCTCATAAGGTCAGGAGAAGATGCCCTTCTTGAAGACAGTCAACAGATTTCCGGTAAGAGTATATATCAAACCGAAGGATGTGAAGAGCTCAAACGCTATCTTGGGACCCATGAGGAAATTGATTTTACAACAGTGAACTGGATTATAAATGAATTCAAGTCTGGTGCGGCTGAAATTCCTCTCAAACGAATCGGTCTTACACCGGAAGAAACAAAATTCGAACTGGTTGATTTCTCATCGATTCAAGTCCTGATAGTAGAATGGACTCATGGGATGAGTGGGTTCTTAAACGGGATAGATTTCCCCATCTTTCTTTACAGTACTCAGCATGAAACAGCCGAACACCGTAAACTTCGAGGTCGGGATTCCAATACAGACAGTCTTTTTACGATTCTTCTTCTTTCCCTGGAGCAGGAATTAATCAATCGGCAGGCGCCATTGGCCAGAGTTATAATTACAAAGGATGGCCAGTTCATATCACCTGGAGATTTTGAAGAATTCCTAAGAAATGAACACTGATGGAGTGATGTTCAATGCTTATCCTGACAGCTGCGGCGGAAATCTTTCCGCCACAGTAAAACTGTTGGAACGGCCTGAATTCAAGAATGTCTTCAAGTATTTCTACCTCCTGCCATCCATGTTTCAGTCCGATCTGGATCGTGGATTCTCGATAATCTCCTATGACCTGGATGATTCTCTGGTCTCTCCTGGCAGCCTTGATTCCCTGCGTCGGCTTGGAATTGAGCTCAAACTGGATATAGTTCTCAATCATCTGTCAGTACAGTCTCCTGAGTTCCAGGATATTCTCAATAGAGGTGAACAGTCGCCTTTCTGTGAGATGTTTATAGACTGGAATGAATTCTGGAAGGGCCATGGAAATACTGGTTCTCAGGGGTATGTTATTCCCGATAAAGAATACCTTTCAAGGCTGTTTATGAGAAAACCGGAATTGCCCATTCTTGAAACTCACTGGCCGAACGGCACACCCCACTATTACTGGAATACATTCTACCAGAAAAAAGATGAAGACCATCCCGGGGAAATTCTTGGACAGGTGGATTTGAATGCAGAATCAAAAAAAACCTGGAGTTATTATGAGAATACTATAGAAAAGCTTTCATCTTTCGGTGCCAGAATCCTGCGCCTGGATGCCTTTGCCTATTTACACAAAAGAGTTGGAGAGACAAATTTTTTCAATAAGCCTGGTACCTGGGAGTATTTGCAAAGAATACAGAGAATTGCATCCCGATACGAGCTTACTTTGCTGCCGGAGATTCATTCGAAATGGTCGGAAGGAGTGCATCGAGAACTTGCAGAGAAAGGGTATCTTTTTTATGACTTCTTCTTCCCGGCATTGCTTATTGATGCTTTGGAGAATGCCCATTCAGAAACTCTTATTTCCTGGATAGAGGAAATTCGGGATAACCAGTATCGAACGGTTAACATGCTGGGCTGCCATGACGGAATCCCTGTGCTCGATGTTGACGGTTTATTACCTGATGAACGGATAGATCAATTGATAAACACTATCACCAGCAGAGGTGGATTCATTAAAAATCTATTTGATCTGGATGGGAAAAAAATTTCCTATTATCAAGTCAATGCAGCATTTTTAAGTGCTCTGGGAGAGAATGAGCAGAAAATGCAGTTGGCCAGGGCAATACAGATATTCATGCCGGGTATCCCTGAAGTCTGGTATCTTGATTTGTTTGCAGGGACCAATGATTACAATGCAGCATCAGAACTTGGCCACAAAGAGATTAACCGTACAAATCTTTCGGTAGAGGAAATAAACAGCCGCTTAAATCGGTCACTCATACAGAATCAACTGAAAATGCTTCAATTCAGAAATACATTTCCAGCATTCAGTTCTCATAGTCAATTGTCTATTGAAAGGAGAAACTCTTCCCACCTTGCACTAACCTGGACTCAAAATGATCATACTGCCATTCTTGATGCTGATCTTTCAGCAAGCACATTTTCAATTCGATATAATGATGGAGGAGGTCAAAAAGTCCTCATATAACAAAAACAGAGCGCAACTGGGCTGCGTGAGTATTTTGTAACGCAGCATGGCGGCCAAAATGCACTTTTGGAATACGCCATCTGCACACCCAGGCTTCCTTCTCTGAATCGGCCTTCTCGGAAAGATCTTCTCAGCCAGTTTTCTTTCTCAGGTTAAAAAGCAAATTATTCCTTCCCGGTATCTGATACTCACTTTGCGGGCAGGTTGAGATCTATGGAAGCCAAAGTGGGGATTCGAACCCCAGACCTACGCATTACGAATGCGTTGCTCTACCAGCTGAGCTACTTTGGCAATCTGGATAAACTGTACTGATCAAACTGGCACGGTCAAGTAAGGAATTCATCGGAGTATACTGAAACTCTACTTTGAATTAAGCAATGGATTCGTACAGCTAGTTCTTATTTTGAGCATTTCTCTGAGTTTTTACAAGGCGTCTGAAGTCATGGATGTTGGTAACGATAATGCTTGTTTGAGTCATACTTATTCTGTTTTTCTCCTGATAGTGATTGATGATTTCTCTACATCGGATGGGAGTTATACCTGCCCAGTGGGCAATATCTGCAACAGAACAATTGAACTCACGTTCCCCCGAATTTGATACTTCTTCTTCAAGTTCAGTTTTTTCGTCCAGCATTACAAACACATCCGCTACCTTGGCGGAATCATCTTCTAATGTGAGTATGGAGAACTGTCTTTTCTGATCGTAAATCCTTGTAGAAAAAAGACGCAGTAGTTTAAGAGCCAGTTGGGGATTACTGGTCATGAGCATCTCAAAGTTATTCTGATTGAACTCCAGAATCCTGCTATCCTCAACGGCAATGATTGAAGCACTCCGGGGAGCATTCTCCAGAAGTGCCATTTCACCGAAAAATTCACCTGGATGAAGCACGTCAATGAGTTTTTCAATTTTCCCGAAGATTTTAACAATCTTTACCTGACCTGAATTTATAAGGTAAAACGCATCGCCAGGTTCGTATTCGCAGAAAATAATACTACCGGCACTATAGTTTTTGGCGAACCGCTCGAATAAAGAAAGATCCAGATTCATAATTTCTTTCCTTTGAGAGCACTGATTTTCGTCAGCATCTGGCGATACAGGCTGTCTGATTTCGGGAGATGTTTGTAGGCTGTCTGGTAGAATTCCAATGCCTTACTCTTCTGTGCAAGAGCTTCGTAGCTGAATCCAATATAACAAATTGCTTCACCTGTATGAGTAAGATTCGGGTATTTATGCAGAGTTGCCGAAAGCTGTTTTATTGCATCATTGTATTTTCCAAGGAAATACAAACAACAGCCAATCCGTAATTCCACATAGGCTTCATTTTCTGCAGCAGCTTTGTTTTCTAACAGGGTCAAAAAACCTTTGAGTGCAATTTTATACTGCTTGAGCTTATATTGAGAATCAATAGCATGAAATGATAATGCGGAATAACCTGTTGGCGGGTCATTTTGGGGAGCTATCTTCTGGCTATTGGGATTATTAAGGGATTGTTCCAATAGTGTTTGTGCTTCATCCGCCTTTAACTTGGCCTGTGGAGCATATGATCCAGTTGGCCAATGCTTCATATATCTTTGAAATGCAAACACGGCCTGTGAATACAGGCCTTCATTTTTATAATACTCACCGACAGAAATGAGTCCGGCTTCGGGGTTTATTTCTGTATCCTCTGTGGAAAGGCTGCTCTGCACCTGGTGGTGAATCCGCCGGAGTTGATTCGAGAAAACCCTGAGCATTTTCATCAGAATTCTTGGGTTTCCTGATATCAGTTCTTCAAACTCAGGTACGGTGAATTGCAGAACAGTACATTCTGTCAGTGCTCTGGCTGTATCATCGTGAAGATTACCAGCCAGTGCTGCCTTTACTCCAAAGAACTCTCCAGCTTCCACGGCCTCGCTAATTTCTTCGCCGGTTTGAAGATCTATACTGGTCAACTCAACCTTTCCCTGCTTGAGTATGGATATCCCATCAGCTTTGTCTTCAGCGAAGTGTATTATGGCATTTGCATGATATGTAATTGGTTTCGGCAATTAGATATTCTCCTGTACAACCAATTCTGGAAGAATACGAGATATGTCAAGCACTGTCAATATCTACAAACACAATATATGATATGATTCTATGGTAGATCTTCATACCCATTCAACAGAAAGCGATGGTGAATTGTCACCCAGCGAGTTAATAGACCTTGCAGATGAAACCGGGCTTTCTGCTATTGCTCTCACTGACCATGATACCATTGCGGGTATCAATGAAGCCCAGGTTCGATCTGACATGAAAGGAATCAGATTTATTCCCGGAGTTGAAATCAACGTACAGTTTGAACTTGGAGAATGCCATCTCCTTGGTCTCAACCTGAAGAAAGATAAAATCGTCCATATCGAGAAATTTCTTATGGAAATACGTCGGCATCGTGTAACTAGAAACCAGAAAATGATTCAATGTATGCAGAATGATGACCTGGATATTTCCCTGGATGCCCTGTACAGCCAATTTCATGGTGATGTGATTGGGAGGCTGCATTTTGCTCGCTGGTTGATTGCCGCAGGTAAAGCCAGAGATGTTCCAGACGCATTCAGAAAATGGCTGGGTGTCGGTCGGCCTTATTATGTCCGAAATTCTCTTCCCTCCATGGCAGAGTCTGTTCAGGTAATCCACCAATCCGGCGGGCAAGCTGTTGTTGCTCATCCTAAATCATTGTGGATTTCCTGGGGTCGTTTGAATATGCAATTAGCTGAGTGGAAAAGCATGGGGCTTGATGGAATTGAGGCGCTTCATTCCGGAAACTCGAAAAATGATGTTAAACGGTTATTGGAACTTGCTCAAACTCATGATTTATTCATCACAGGAGGTTCTGATTTCCATGGTACAAGCCGCCCTGATCGAGTTTTAGGCCATGGTCCGCAGGGAATGTGTTTGGATGACAGTCTTCTGGAGCCATTTCAATGATGAGAAGAGCCTTCCTCACAGCTCTAACAACATTGCTGGCTGTATACAGTCTTTTTGGAGATTACCCTCTTATTAGAGAAAAGAATAAATCTCAAGATCTTGTTTTCCTGCAGCAGCAGCAGGATGTTTCTAATTGGTACTCAGGAATGGAAGATCCCCCTCCAATAGTCCTGTTTCGATATAAGCCTGATGCCACGGAAAGTCTTTTTACAGTCGCAGCAGATTTCAATCTTCCATATGAGACCCTGTCTACACTGAACAGTTGGGATTCCCCGGCTCTTTTTGCCGCTGAAACCGAAATCCTGGTTTCAAATCTACCCGGGTTGTTTATTCAGGAATTGTCGGACATGGAGTGGGATAAAAACATGATTGAAACCCGGCAAAACCTGGAAAGCTCCAATCTTGTCATTACAACTGCAGATGGAATAACAAAAACATTTAAGTTCTTCCCTGGAGAAAAATTTACCCCTGAAGAGCGTATTCGGTTTCTTGGCAATCTTTTTTCTACACCTCTGGACAAAATCGCAGTGATTACATCCCATTATGGGTACAGAAACAGCCCAATTACTGGTAAAATAAGTTTCCATCCAGGCATAGACCTCAGAGTTGAGATAGGAACTCCTGTACTTTGTGCTCGAAATGGAGTAGTTTCTGATATAGGTACGTTGGAGATTTATGGCCTTTATCTTATCATCAATCATGATGGAGGTTATCAAACGGTATATGCCCATCTCAAAGAAGTTCTGGTAACTCAGGGGCAGAGAGTGAATGCAGGTTCAGTTGTGGCTCTATCTGGCAATTCCGGGATTTCAACAGGCTCTCATCTGCATTTTGAGATACGTCGAAATGAACGTCCAATAAATCCTTTGCGGGTTACCGCATTGAGGAGATGATGAAGCGAAAACGAAAGAAAATGACAGCCGTATTCATTATTATTTCATTATCCTGTTTTTGCATACAGAATCTTGCTGCCGAAAGTATCAATGGAACAACTGTCGGGTTCATTGATGGGAATAGTGATGCAATTGCCTTCAATCTTGAGGATATAGTGGTGATAAATGCTGTATCCATACCGGATCATCAGGAAGGTATGGAACTTGAGATTGATATTCCGAGAAGACTGCAGGACTACCAGAATAGTTTTGCCCTTATGATATACAGGAGCATTACTCCAGAACCAGGCATGGATGTGCGATCATACAATGGGATCCGGGTATATATGAGATTGTTGACTACCAGAGAATCCATGTATCTTCGAATCCCGTTTAATACGCATCATTCCGTCAGTGGAGATGCTCTTACTCAACTTCTTCCGGTCGCAGTAACTCCTGAGGATTTCCCCCTGCTATTTACCATTCTGCCAGTAGTGAAGGGTATACCGGATATGGTATACAATCAGGATTTCACAATACAGGCTTCTCCACTATGGAGAAATGAAGGATTGGTGTCTGTCAGTATCGCCAACTTATCCGGTTCGCCTGAGGAAACGATTTTAATCACTATCGATGGGAATGAAGTTTCTCAGAATGAGAAAACTGCATTGGAAACAGGTATACATAAGATTATTGTAAGCAGCACTCATGCCCCCCTGGTTGAAAAAACAGTCATCGTTGAACCAGGAGAAGAAATTGATATCCCTGTAACGCTTGATTACAGACCTCCTGAACTGACCATAAAAACATTGGATGGAGCGCAGATTTTTCTGGATGATAATGAAATTCTGTCCGATGACAATGGAATTGAAGTAGACAACAGCATCATTACACTGGAAGTGGAACCAGGGGATCATATTATAACGAGTATACTGGGCGATTATGAGCTATCGAAGAGCTTTTCTATTCGACCCGGGGGGCGAGTCCGCATTGAATTACTATTCGAGATCAAAATTGCTGAGTATGAAAATGAAAGTGGGAATCCCTATGGCCTGGGAAACTAGTGTTTTTGTAGATTTATTCCTGTTATTTTTCATGTTTTTCTAAGTTTAATGCCTCAAAGTGCCGAGAATCATCATGTCGGGTAACCGGGGTAGTACCCCTCCCAGTTCACTATGCCGGGTATCTGATCCCATTTATGGGTGGCTGGCCTTCGGGCCGGCCTTTGCTTTTTTTTGTAGTGTCAGAAAGCCTGTAAAACCCTCTTCAACCCATCCCGGGAGTCCAATCTCATCCTGAACCTTCCCATACAGCGGATCATAACGACCAGTGGACTCGCATACCGAAGAGAGTGCCGGGCGATAGCAGGAAAAGCCGCATCAGATTAATTCCTGCTACTGCTGTGTGTTGGAGTTGTTAAACCAGAAATACTCCAGATCTCCCAGAACCGATTGAGTTGATTTAATGGATTTAAACACCGGCGGCAGGGCATCAAGAAACAACTTCCCATAAGCCTTATGAATTATACGGGAATCAAGAACGAAGACGGCACCATAATCATCTGTCCGTCGCATGAGACGCCCGAACCCCTGACGGAATCGGGTGATGGCAGCAGGAATGGTGAATTCCAGGAAGGCATTCCCACCGGAAGCAGTAATGGCATCCCGTCGTGCCCGGGATACTGGTTCGGACGGGGATTTGAACGGCAAACGTGTAATGATAACCATTCGAAGAGAATCACCGGGAATATCAACTCCTTCCCAGAACGAATCAGTGGCAAACAGCACACTGGACGAATCCTCCCGGAACCGTTTAAGAAGCCGACTCCTGCTTTCATCTCCCTGAGCAAGAAGCCGGAGACCCCCACTCCCCAGGCAGGCACGAACACCTTTAATTGTCACTCTCAGAGTTTCAAACGAGGTAAAGAGTATCAGTGCATGTCCCCCTGTCAGATCCAGAATGCTTGCTATTGTCTCAACAAGATATGTCTCCCAGACATTTTTTTCACCGGGGAACGGGGAATCATCCGGTACGCCAAGCATCACACGGGATGAGAAATCAAATGGCGAATGATAAATACCTTCCAGTGGGTTAAATGAATCTGAATCGGCCCCAATACGGGATCGCCAATGCTTGAAACTACCTCCCAAACTCAAAGTAGCCGATACGGTAATAACCGTTCCATAGGATTCCCAGATTGCTTCTCTCACAATACTGGCCACCGACAGGGGGGCCCGTTTTGAATGAAGCTGCTCAATTCCATCCGTCGTTCGGTGCAATTCCAGCCAGAATACCTGCTCTGGATGTTTCGTTCTATTGAGAAACGTATCAATAATATCTGCGGCTTCTTCAAGACCTCCAACAGCCTGCTCTACTTCTATTGACAAACCCTGAAGCTCAATATCGGGATTGTCGCTTTTTAATCCATTGATTCCATCTTTGAGATCATTGGTCAGTTTAATCAGAGCTTCCCGGAGATTTCTCATAGGTTCAAGTAGTTTAATTTTCTCAAGGGTTCCAGGTTCATCGGTCAGGTGCAGGGGTGATGAATCAGCAAATAATGCAGGAGCACTGATATCAAGGATTTCCGCTGCTGCCTGGGCCTTATTCACAAGCTTTGGGATTACTCCTGTCAAGAACTCATTTAACTGCGGTTTTTTCATGGCAATGCTTTTAAGCAGACCACTGATATGCCGTCCTTTTTTACGATACAGCCGATTAAAAAGACGTTTCAATGAAGAGGAAGAAATCACGGCCGTAAACAGTGCTGTTGCCCCATTCTCAATGTGATGGGCTTCGTCAAAGATTATGCATTGACAGGCTGGTAAGACCGCTGTTTCATCCTGACTTCCTCCGTTTCGCCGTGCAGCTTGATCCGCAAATAGAAGATGGTGATTGGATACCAGAATGGATGCACTGGCCGCCTGTCTTCTGGCCCTCATGAAAAAACACGGCTCATAATATGGACACAGCATTCCCGGACATGAATCTGTTTCACAGCAAACCCGCTCCCGGATTCCTTTGCCTGGTTGAAATGCAAGCTCAGAGAATTCACCACTGCTCGTTTCATCGGCCCACTGACGCAATTCTGTCAGCTCATTTTCCATTTCAGGGAAATCATCGCCTGCTCCTGCCTCATTCAGACGCTTCAGGCAGAGATAGTTTCCCCTGCCAACAACCAGAACTGTTTTTACATCCCTGCCTGTGAGCTTCTTCGCCAGAGGAATATCTTTATCCATCAACTGCTGCTGCAATGCAATGGTAGCCGTAGAAATAACCACCCGTCCCTCATTGTTAGCAGCCCATTCAAGTGCTGGTAAAAGGTAGGCAAGGGATTTACCAACTCCGGTACCGGCTTCAATAATCAGTGGCCGGGACTCGTCAAACGACTGACTGACACTCTTGAGCATGGATATCTGTTCGGGGCGGAATTCACAGGATTCGAGATAGTTACCAAGACCTCCTTCTAAAGTTAAAAGGTCTGAAAGATCTCGTTTCACAGGATTATTGTCGGCTGGCATAGAGACTTCTCCAAACTCAAAGCATGATTCCCGGGTGCCTCTTAAAAACTCGCTTCCTGAAAACAGCGAATAAATCCTATCTGGATGCAAGGTGGGTTGAAGTCTGTAACAATCCTCTGCCTAATGCAATAAACAGGACTCAAAGAAAGGTACATTCGCTCATATCTCACTCTACGGATGATATTATTTCCTTTTTACCCATAGAAGCAATACAAAGCCTTGACCTTAAATATCTTTTAGGACTAGGTTCTCTCCTAATAATATTCACAGGATGTACTACAATGGAACATAAGATTCCCGTTGCCATATTGGGAGCAACCGGAACGGTTGGACAGAAATTTATCTTGCTTCTGCAAAATCACCCCTGGTTCAAAATCACAGAATTAGTGGCCTCTCATCGTTCGGCAGGAAAACCTTATGCCGAAGTTTGCCAATGGAAACAAACAGTGCCCATCCCGGACTACCTTGTCCGCAAAACTGTTCTCAATTCCGGCACGGAACTCAAGAGCAGAATTCTGTTTTCAGGCATAGAATCATCCGCTGTCGGATTGCTGGAGAGAGAATATGCAGAAAAAGGTCATGTAGTTGTTTCCAACACAAGTAACCATCGCATGGATCACGATGTTCCCCTGATTATTCCAGAGATAAATCCTGATCATTTCGAGCTGACAAAGAAACAGAATTATTCCGGTGCTATTATCACCAATTCCAACTGCGTCGTTATGCCGATGATCATGGCATTGGCTCCGCTGAAAGATGCTTTTGGTATTCAGTGGGTTAATGCTACCTCAATGCAGGCGATCAGTGGAGCAGGTTATCCAGGAGTATCTGCCTATGATATTCTGGGCAATATAGTTCCCTATATTGGCAATGAAGAACCAAAAGTAGAAGAAGAAGGACAGAAAATTCTTGGTACGATGAATAACGACCGCATCGATCCGGCAGATTTCATTGTGAGTGCCCAATGCAACAGAGTACCTGTACTTGACAGTCATACCGCAACTTTGAGTATAAAACTTAAAAATCCTCCCCGATCAATAGAAGAAGTGAAAAAAACTTTGTTGGAATGGGAAGGCAAACCCCAGGCAAAAAAACTCCCGTCTTCACCACCCTCCCCTTTGATCATTTTCGAAGAAGAAGACAGGCCTCAACCAATTTGGGACAGCAATCTGGCTGGAGGAATGTCCATCTGTGTTGGAAGGATTCGAAAATGTCCTATTGGGGATGTTAAAATGGTCGTGATGGGGCATAACACTATTCGCGGTGCTGCCGGAGCTGCCATAATCAATGCTGAAGCCTATGTCAATCTAGGCTATCTAAAAGACAATCGGAAGGAAGCATCCATAATCAAAACTCAGCTCACGGCATAGCCATCCAGGAAGGCCTGCAGCAGGGCAATTCCCAGGTAGAGGATGAGACTCAAAACGGTTGCAAGCAATGAAAGGATAATGGGTAATAACTCCAGTTTTCTACTGATTGGCAGAGTGGCCAGTGTGGTTATAGCCGATAGAAATCCTGCAACAGCTGTAAGAGAGAGTATGCGGAATTCGATGTCGAAAAGGATGATTAAGGTTCTATCAGTGAATCCCTGCATGTTGCCCAACAGATAGAAATACAGGATGAAGAGAGAAGTACCCATCAGCAAAAAAGTAGTACGGCCGCATAGTTTCGGCAGCCAGATTTCTCGAAATCTGAAGCGGCTGGAATTCATAAGTCTATCATCGTCCATAATCCTGAGTTACAATAGAGTCAATGAATGAATCCACTGTCAACTCTATTGTAAACAGTCTCACACCCCTGCACCCTCTGTCTACAGATCTGTGCAATAAGCTGTATATTCCTGCTGACATACGTGCGGTTCTCTTTGATGTCTATGGAACACTTCTTATATCCGGAAGTGGTGATATCGGTACATTGGAACCATGGTCAAATACGGAAAAGCTGTCCCGAATTCTTCATGAATCGGGATATCCATCCTCATCCAACGAAATGGAAAACATTGTACCGGCCATGCTCAAAGAGGTGATCGGAAAGCATCATCATCAATCCAGACTCAGGGGTACAGATTTTCCAGAAGTCGATATACGCGAAATCTGGTCTGAAGTACTCGATATTCTCCGGGAAAAAGGACTCCTCGACTGCGAACCGGAACAGGGGGATATTGATACTCTTGCCTTGAGATATGAAACAGTGGTCAATCCCGTATGGCCAATGCCTGGATTCCCGGATATCAACAAAAAACTCAGTCAGAATCATTTCAAACTGGGCATTGTATCTAATGCTCAATTCTACACCCCTATTCTCATGGAAGCTTTAGCAGACAGCTCATTGAGCCAGATAGGATTCCTCCCCGAACTATGCGAGTGGTCTTACCAGTTGAGGAAAGCAAAACCATCCCCGGACATCTTCACTAAACCATTGAATTCACTTAAAACTATGGGGATATCATCTGAGGAAGTTCTCTTTGTAGGGAATGATATGCTTAATGATGTACTGACAGCATCGAAATCTGGATGCCGAACCTGTCTTTTTGCCGGGGACAGGCGTTCCCTTAAACTCAGAGAAGCCGAAATTGGGGAAAACTTTGAACCGGACATGGTGATAAATGATCTCTCATTATTAGAATGCTTGATACCGGTGTGAGGAGGCTGGATTAATGAGAAAACAGAACAAGTTGGAAAAAACGCCTCGCAGGAAAAATCTCAAAGCTCAGTTTCTTATTATATTCCTCCTGATTATTATAATCTCTGGAGGAACATTTTACTTCGGCTGGGTTCAATTCAGCCTGGACGCCGGCGAATATGGTGTTATTTATACTAAAACCAGTGGATGGGATCATGAAATTGTAAGAAATGGAGAATTCTCCTGGCGTTGGGAAGCTTTATTGCCGACGAATCTTACTCTTCATATATTAAAATCCACCATGCAGACTATTGAAATCAAAAAAACAGGCTCACTCCCATCGGGCAAACTTTTCAGCAAGCTTGCTGGTGAAGGTGCTGAGTTTGACTGGAAAATCCATGCAAGAGTCAACTACAGGATAATTCCGGAGACTATACCGACACTGGTATCCGAAGGACTGGTTGTTGATTCTCTGGAAGATCTGTACCCCGAATATGAATCACGTATAGAACGTGAATTGATACAGTTTGTCAATGCGAAAATCATTTCTTTA
Organism: Spirochaetaceae bacterium; assembly: GCA_965224705.1. Lineage (GTDB taxonomy): Bacteria > Spirochaetota > Spirochaetia > DSM-2461 > DSM-2461 > UBA2779. The sequence continues at coordinate 652,880 of OZ245056.1, forward strand.
GATATCGATGCTGTAGAAAAGCAGCTAAAAACCTACTTGAACACAATAGATGATAAAATGGGTGTCATCAATGTCAGCATTGTTAACTGGTATTTCCCGGACAAAGATCTCTATGATGAAACTAAACGACTCATGCTCAAGCATATCAAGGAACGCCAGGCCGTACTGGCAGAAATTGAAGATGCCAGACTGCGCAGAGATGATAATCTGGATGAAACTTTGAGTAGAATGTCCCGATATGGAGAGGTACTCACAGCTCATCCAATACTACTGGATTATTTCTCCATACAGAACAATCTCGAATCATTCTTTGATCCTTCTCAAGAATTGATCCCTGTAATTCCAGAGAGATCTGATGAGTAAAAACCGACCAGATTTTACTTCAATTCTGACTCTGGATGAGACCATTCTATTACTGAGGCTCATTAAACCGTCAGCCCAGTTGACATGATTCAGTTCCCATCGCAGCCCCTGACTATCAGCCTTCCATGGGCCCCTGCCAATTGGGTAAACTGACAGGATCCCATCTGGTTTCCCAATGAAACTCAGCCTGTCCTCAACAACACAAACAACTTCTCGTTCAGTGAACCATAGTATATCTGATGACTCACTGTCTTCCAGTATTTTTACCAGAGCCAGTGTATGATCCAGACGCCCTTCGCCGCCGCCAATAATGATAATTGAATCACACCCTCTTCGCCGCAGCCAGGCTATACCAATTTCCGTGTCCGTAACATCTTTATCCACAGAACTTTTCTCGATATTCTCTTGAGAGAAATTCCCTAACAATTCCAGATTGGAAAGTGAATCCATATCACCAACAACCGCTTCAGGTTTTATTCCACAGGCTATTGCAGCTTCCAGTCCAGAATCCGCAGCACAGATTATGTCACCTTTCCGAATTATTCCCGCAATTTGCCCCTGTGAAGGGCCGCTGCCTCCCGTGAATAAAATTCCTGCAGGCATACAATATTTCCTCCACTGAATTACCTTCTGGTATGATTGAAAGCATTTTTTCCGATTCTGGCTGGATTTTCCCATTGCTGCAACCTTGCATCAACAAGAATTCTTTTTGCAAGATTCATACGCCGCTTCATTGAAGCATTCCTTCGTATACCAATATTAAACTAAAAACCCTTCAAAACATACCGATAGTCAAAATAGTGGATAAGGATGTCCACGTAATTTCAGGTTGATTAAACATCAAGGAGGATGTCATGATCATCAATCATAATATGAGTGCTCTTTTTGCTTCCCGCCAGAACAAAATTCATAATTTTGGCATAAAGCAAAGTATGGAAAAGCTCTCATCCGGTTATCGTATTAACCGTGCCGGAGATGATGCGTCCGGTTTGGCTGTATCCGAAAAGATGCGGTCACAAATCAGAGGACTCCATCAGGCAAGCCGGAATGCTGCCGATGGGATTTCTTTCATTCAGACCACTGAAGGCTATCTCCAGGGATCTTCGGATCTCCTTCAAAGAATCAGAGAACTGGCAGTTCAAGCATCAAACGGTATTTACAGTTCTGAGGATCGCATGCAGATTCAAGTGGAGGTATCCCAGCTCGTCGATGAGATCGACCGCATTGCTTCTCATGCTCAATTCAACGGCATGAATATGCTGACTGGCCGTTTCGCCCGAGGTATTGGATTCAACTCGATTACAGCTTCAATGTGGGTGCATATTGGTGCAAACATGGATCAGAGGGAACGGATCTACATTGGAACAATGACTGCGGGCAGCCTGGGTGTCAAGCAGGTGGGATCAGGATCGATTATATCCCTATCCACACCTGAACTGGCAAATCGAAACATCGCTGTACTGGACTCCGCACTTAAGAAAATCAACAAGCAGCGGGCTGATCTTGGTGCGTATCAGAATCGTATGGAACTGGCCGTGAAGAGTCTTGATATTGGTGCAGAGAATCTACAGGCATCCGAATCCCATATCCGGGATCAAAATATGGCTGATTCAACCGTAGAGCTGACAAGATCTCAGATTCTGAATCAGGCTTCCACGGCTATGCTTGCTCAGGCAAATCAACAGACCCAACTGGTTCTCCAACTGTTGCAGTAAAAATCCGAGCGACAATTATAAGAATTCATGGATGATAGCCCCGATCGAAAGATCGGGGTTTTTTACATTATGATCACTCCTGTGGGAACTGACTTGACCGATTGAATGAGCATTGTTAGTTTCCTGTATATGGAAAAATCTCCTGCTCCAATACCCCACGATCTCAAAAAAGTCTCCCGAATTTTCCGCAGATCAGGCTACCAGTGCTGGCTGGTAGGAGGAGCCGTACGGAGTGGATTATTGGGCCGAGAAACCAATGATTTCGACCTGGCTACCGATGCTGAACCAGAAGAAACAGCAAAACTGTTCCATCGAACAATACCTACAGGAATCAAGCATGGAACGATTACCATAATTATGGGTTCCCATCAATTTGAAACAACCACTTTTCGCAGCGATGGTCATTACAGTGATGGCCGCAGACCAGACAAAGTAGCCTTTTCAAAAAGTATCATCGCCGATCTGGCCAGGAGAGACTTCACTATCAATGCAATAGCCTGGGATTTGATTAATCACAGGATTCTTGATCTCCACAACGGTAGAAATGATCTGGAACAGAGAGTGATTCGAGCCATAGGTGATCCTGCCAGGCGCTTTGATGAGGATGCTCTGCGTATAATCCGTGCATGTCGGTTGTCCGCCCAGCTGGGTTTTACGATTGCTTCTGAGACTCTGCAGGCAATCAATCCTGACAGCATCAGAAGCCTATCAGTAGAACGTGTATGGGATGAACTGAAAAAGATTCTGACAACTCCCACACCGTCAGCAGCATTCCAGTTATTTATTAAAACAGGACTGCTCAAAGCCTTGTTTCCTGAATTCCACGCTGACAATTCTTACCTGCCGTCCTTTTTTAAAAAAAGCTTGGCCATATTCGATACCATCCCTTCTCAGAGATTCCATGTCCGCGCGGCTTTGCTCTTCTACAATGAAGAAAAATCTGCCGAGGAGAATAAAGCCACTGCCGCAAAGATTCTCAAACGCTTCAAAGCATCAAATGCGGACATCGACAAAATCAGCAGACTGATCAGTTATCATGAACTGCGGTATGAAAGCAGTTGGCCTGACTCAGACGTGCGGTGCTTTATCAGGCAGATTGGCACAGATATATTGGACGATCTCCTCCTCCTTCATAAAACCGTGGCCGGAAATCTTAAAAACGATTCATCGCATCAGATTGAGCTTCTTGAAGAGTTACATGGCCGAATTCAAATAATCCGTGCACGCAAAGACCCGTTAACAATACAGGATCTGGATATCGATGGGCACATCCTTATGGAAGAGTTGGATTTACCCCCCTCACCCATAATCGGAAGGTTACTCAACTACCTGTTAACCTGTGTCATGGAGGATACAGAGAGAAATAAAAGGCATCTTCTTATGGATATGGCCAGGAGGTGGCTGACGGATTAATTGTCCTTTCCATGACCAGCTAAATGCTCCCAGGCCATCTGAGCAACTTTCTGTTCAGCAGATTTCTTGCTGGTACCGGAACCAGGCCCATAAGACACCTCGTTGACAAGTACTGTTATCCAGAATGTCTGTTGATGATCGGGGCCTGTTTTTTTATCGAGGATGTATTTTGGGCAGGAATGATAGCGTTTCTGAGCGAATTCCTGCAGCAGTGTCTTGTAGTTTTTCTTATGCCTGTCTTCAATTACGGATTCAATCAAATTCTTGAAGCAGCGAAGTACAAATTTTGATGCTTTACTGTAACCGGCATCCAGATACCATGCACCAATCAAAGCTTCCATGCTGTCAGAAAGAAGGGCTTTTTTCTGACGTCCTCCAGACAGCTCCTCGCCCCTGCCAACTCGAACGATGGAATCTATGCCGATTTGCAAAGCGACTGTGACCAATGAATCTTCACTAACCACATGAGATTTAATCCGTGCCAGATCCCCCTCCGGCCTGCTGATTAGAAGCCGAAACAGGTAATCAGCGACAACTAACCCAAGAACGGAGTCACCAAGAAACTCAAGGCGCTCATTGTTGTCTATCTCCTCGCTTGTTTCATTGACAAACGAACGGTGACAGAATGCGAGATCCAGCAGTTCAATTCTTTTGAATTTCAATCCGATTTTTTTTTGGAATTGAAGTAACTCTCTCTGACGTACCGATGTTACCTTTGGGGTTCTAAATGTCGACACATCAGAACCCGCGGCAAATGAAAACACATCTACTTTGCGTTAAGTTGCTCCTCAATAAAGGCTAACGCATCTCCCACTTTCTCAAATTCTGTGGCTTTTTCGTCTGGAACAGAAACACCAAGTTCCGAGTCGATTGCGTAAAGCAATTCATAGGTATCAAGGCTGTCAGCTCCTAAATCTTCACGAAATCGAGATTCCAGCGTTATCTTATCCTTCTCAATCTCAAGCTTGTCCGCAATGAGGTCTTGCAACTTTGTAAAAAGCTCGTTACTCATATATTTTATTCTCCTTTGAAAATAATCAATCCATGTTTTCAGATTTGATTATCTGCTTTCCTTTATAAAAGCCACATTTATGGCACACTCGGTGTAACATTATCCAACTACCACAATTAGCACAAGACACCAGGCTGGGTACAGCAATTCTCATATTGATTGATTGCCGACGGCGGCTTCGTGCCTTGGAAGTCTTATATTTGGGTACAGCCATAACATTTCCTCGCTCTTCTCAGTACGGCTTCAAACTACAATTTACCGGGATTTTTGTCAAGTAGGTCTGGTGTTTCAAATCAATTATGGCACTTCTCAAAGACAATCAGTTTTTAACTCAATCTTTTTCCCTGCTGCGGTATGTCAGAATGTTCAGGCAGGCGAAAACTTCTTCGCCAATCCCCTGAATCTGTTTGTATACTTCTAATTCATAACTCTCTCTTTGAGCGTCCCTTCTGTCATTCTCTCCACAGGGATTTGATTGACCCGTTTCTTCACCAGAATCCAATACTCATCGGAGGGTGCAGCACCTGCGGACCAGCGGCCTGGAGGTAATTTTTTTCTGTCAGTCTCCCAGATTACAACTCGGCGGGCAATCACAGCATCTGCATTTTCAAGTGTATGCAGAATATTTTTCCAGTTTCTATTATCCACGTTGAGACGCGGTACACTGTAAACCTCATCCAGCAGACCTGGAGGCTGTGCTGTTTTGTTATTGAAATCAAATCCTCCAATGAGCTGGCGATCATTGCGGGTCAAAGATGCGGCTGTTGCCTTCAATTCTGATCTTACAGTTTCTGATATTCCGTAGGGATAGGCGATAGTTTGTACACTCCGGGCTTCTCCACCAGCATATTCATCGATGAGTTCCCAACCAAGTAAGGCATCATGGATGAAGAATTCCAGTCCTGTATCACTAACAGGTTTATGACTCAGGGTGTGTAACCCAAGAATAAAATTCTTGTCCAGATACCGGATCTTCTCTTCAACGACAGGAATTCCGGGATAAGGAAATCCGGGATTCTCATGATCACCCAGCTGTCGAAACGGGATGGCATCAAAGGACACGTAAAAAGTGAAGTTGATTCTGTTATTCTCTTTTTTTGCGTACTTCTCGAGAATTGCCACCATGGAGTTCCGATTGAGTACCGGCCTGCCAAAAACTCGTTTTACCCTTCCTGTCAGCCTTTTTCCATGAGTCTGATATATCATTATGCCGTACGAAGCATCATCGGCCCCCATCACTATGGGTTTCAACCCTGTCGGCACCCGGGAAAAATCTCTGGAAAGATACTGATGATCGGCTATCAGATACCAGCCATTGTTATTGATATACTTCAACAGTTTTCGAAAACGTTCCGGGGTAAGAGAAAAATTGGTTTCATGCCCAATTTTATGGAAACCAAGAATTAATACTTCACCTTTGGAAGACTGTTCAGCCAGGAAGACAACGTGGCCCTCCCGGCGAATCATCCAGCTTTCATATCCTTTTTTCCAGGCAAGGTAATCATAAGGACTGACACCACCGGGTACCTCAATTTTATCTTTCAGTATGGGTCGATTATATCGGTCAGTCGTATATTTCCAAAAAATATCCCTAGAATCAGCACAAACAGCAGAAGCTGTTAATACATGAACGCTGATCACAAGAAGAACTCTCTTCATCAATGCTTGTTTTTCTTCTTCTTTTTCCTGGCCTTTGCCCTGGCACGTTTATCAGTAGCCTCGGCAATTTCCTCTGCGGTTTGCCGCTTAACCGGTTCTGAAATTTGTCTGTCTGATTTCACCGGTGATCCTTTTATGCCGGAAGATACAGCAGGACTCGGATCGGCCAGAGTTGCCTTCACCCTCTTCACACCTCTATCGTGCCAGGCTAGAAGTATAGGCGAGGCAACAAAAATTGAGGAGTACGTTCCAACAATCACCCCGATAACAAGACTCACTGCAAAAGTACGAATCGTACCGGTTGCAAAGATATAGATTGCCAGTACGGCTAATAGAGTTGTTATGGATGTGATTAAGGTACGGCTCAAGGATTGAGATACGGAAAAATTGATAATCCTTTTGAAACTCATATCTTTTACGATTCGGGAATTCTCCCTGATTCTATCAAAAATGACGATTGTATCGTTCAATGAGTAACCGATGATTGTGAGTACTGCCGCAATAGTTGCCGTTGAAAACTCCAGCTGCAGGGCACCAATAAATCCCAGTAAAAACAACACATCATGGAATACGGCTGCGATTGCTGATACAGCATAATTCAGTTTGAATCGTATCCAGACATAGAGGAGGATCAGGCCCAGAGCGATCAAAGTAACCCAGATAGTCTGCGCAGCCAGACTACTCGCAAAACTTGAACCAATGTATTCTTCACTGACAATGGATACACCGCTAAAACGGTTGTTGAGAAGTTTTGTAATCTCTGTCGAAGTTGTACGCTGGAAATCAGCCATGGAACCATCATCCGGGACTCTGATATTATAACGCCTGCCTTCGTTCCCAACAGTTTGAACCTGCGGCTTGAAGTCGGATAATTCTTCCCGGATCATTTCTTCATCGGACGATGATAATATATCCACGGTATAGTTTACACCGGCCTGAAAATCAATGCCAAAATTGAATCCGCCAGAAAAATAGAGTGTGTAAATCCAGAATGAAACTATAACCAGCCCGGAAGCTATAAGAGCCGGGACACGATACTTCGTTATATTGAATTCTCTCATTTAAGTCCCCATGCAATGCTGATCTTCTGACGTTTAAACCTTTCAGTTCCAACATCGAAAAAGAAACGGGAAACAAATAGTGCTGTAAATAGGGAACAACCGATTCCCCAGGCCAGGGTAACAGCAAAACCTTGAATCGGTCCTTTCGCAAGCTGTGAAAGAAAGAGAGCTGCTATGAGGGTTGTTATCTGCGCATCCATAACTGTCCAGAAAGCCTTCTTAAAACCGGTATCCACTGCGACTGAACGGCTTTTACCCAGCCTTAATTCTTCCTTGATTCTCTCGAAAATGATGACATTGGCATCCACGGACATGCCAACTGTAAGGATAAGACCCGCAATGCTGGTCATTGTAAGTGTGAAATTGAAACTTGAGAGTAATGAGGTAAGCAGAAAAAGGTTTATGGCCAGGGCTGTATCGGCTATGATTCCTGCCCCTTTGTACCAGACAATCATGAAGATGAATACAGCTGCGAAACCAATAAGAATGGCCCGAATTCCAGATTGAATGGTATCTGCTCCCAGGGAGGCACCAACAGATTGCAGGTTTCGTACCCCCAGTTGTACTGGCAGGGAACCTGTACGGAGAACAACGGCAAGATCGTTGGCCTGATCATAATCGAAACCTGTCACACTCACGCTACCGCCAGCTATTGTTTCCGAAATCCTCGCATACGCCTTTACTTTGTCGTCAAGTACAACGGCCATTGACTTCTGTACATTTTCCGATGTGAGATTCTGAAAAAGAGTTGCTCCCTCCGCATCGAGTCGGAAAGTAACCGTAGGCCTCAGGGTATTGGGGTCAGTTTCTGGTCTGGCCTCCCGGATATGAGTACCATCCAGCCCTGGAGTATCAGGCACCACAATCCAATCAATGAAGCGATCAATACCATAATTGTCCTTGGTATAGTATCCCATTACCACAAGTCCTTCGGCCAGAGTATCATTTTCAACTGGTCGGCCATCAACGATTTTTCCGCCCGTGGCCACATAATCCCTGACGGCTTGAGTCCCTTCGTCATCAACAATACGGAAACTCAGGGAACCCCGTCCCATCAGGAAGGAATTGATCCGGCCGGGATCGGCTTCACCAGGAATTTCTATAAGGATGGAATCATCAAGTTGTCTGCGGATCTGGGGTTCGGTAACCCCAAAAGTATCAATTCTATTATTGATAACTTCCAGAGCGGATTCCAGAGCTGCCGATCTATCATCTGCTGACAATACCTCAGTGGATTCGTTTTCAAGGGAAGTGAAATCCGGCTCCAGAACAACACTCAGTCCACCGGACAGATCCAATCCCAGAGCAAGAATGCGATTCTTAGTGTTTTTCAGATCCAGAATTTTCTGGCGATTATAGTTTTCAATGGATGTTTGAATTTCATCGTAGTCACGGAAACCATTGAGCACTGCGGCAAGGGTCCAGTCTTTTGGTACGCTTTCATCTTTTTGACGATAATGCTCCTTCGCCATAGTGAGTAAGAAATTGTACTCAACGGGTAAAGGCTCTTCCAACTTCACCGAATTACTTCCAAGTTCTTTGATTTCAGCTACAGTTTCAGCAGCATCATTCTCAGCCCAGAGTCTGATTTCTTCCCGCGTACTGTTTGCCAGAGATTTGGTTTCCCGGTCGATTAAAAAGTACCACTCAATTGTTGGATAAAGAAAAACCATCCCCAATCCCACACAGATCAGGATTAGAAACAGACGCATCAATTTGGTCATGTATTACATCTCCGATATGCGTTATTTCACATCTTCAGACGTTTTATCAGTCTTTTTCTCTTCAATGGAGGCCTTGCTTGAAGGAGCAGTTTCCTGAGTTGTACTACTGACATCAACAGAACCAATTGCTGTTTTGACAAACTCAAGTGTGGCTCCCTTGTGATCCACCTCGACAACAACAGTTTTATCTGTGATGTTTTTCACTACTCCTTTTATACCTCCGATACTCGTTACCCGATCACCCTTTTTTATAGCTGCGAGCATGTTCTTTGTTTCTTTCTGCTTCTTTCGCTGGGGACGAATAATGAGAAGCCAGAAGACCGCAAAAACTGCGACTATCATGCCGATTTGAACCATGCTGCCCTGCGATGATCCACCAGAGCTGCCCGATGCAGCACCCAGGAGTAATGAAATATTTAACATTTATTTGCCTGCCTTAACAATGATACGTCCGAGTTTACACATCCAGACGCAACTTGGATTATATTGAATATCGAGAAACCATAACATAACACAACAGGATTCGTCAATCAATTATCCGGGTTCTTAGTCAAATCACACGAACGCCGATTATACTGTCTGATGGCGGCTGCACTCCAAACACCCTGCTGAGATCTTCAATTTCATCATATTTTACTGGTGAAATGGAATTGAACTTCTCCAGAACTAATTCTGAGCCCCTGCGATCCTGATCAAATACGGCACTTCTGTATGCAACTTGAAACAAACCCTTCTCAGTCAATTCCTGTATGCTCAACTGCCTGTATCTGGAACGAGACCGCTTATCGACAATGGCATGATTGCCATCAAAACCAATAGCAAAGACATATTCATCTCTTTTCAAGCATTCCTCCTGCCAGTCAATTAAGCCCTGACACAGCAGATACAGCTGGAAATGCTTTATCTGCCGTGTTATTAATATGGATCAGTGTGATGAAACTACATCATTCCGCCCATTCCTCCCATACCGCCGCCTGGAGGTGGAGGTGCTGGAGGTTCTTTTTCAGGAATATCTGTAACGGCACATTCAGTAGTAAGAAGAAGACTTGCAATGGAAGCCGCATTCTGCAGTGCACTGCGGGTAACCTTGGCCGGATCAATGATACCGGCGGAGACAAGGTCGGCCCAATCAAGGGTATTGGCATCGAAACCTATTCCTCGTTTCTCTCGTTTTGCCTTATCAGCAATAATAGAACCATCGACACCAGCATTTTCTGCAATCTGTCGAATCGGTTCTTCCAATGCACGCTTAACAATGGCAAATCCAATTTTCTCATCTTCCGCATAGTCAGTCAAATCGATTTTATCCAGTGCATTGCTTGCCTGAATCAAGGTTAAACCTCCACCGGCGACAATACCCTCTTCCACGGCAGCACGAGTAGCAGATAATGCATCTTCAACCCGGTGCTTCTTCTCTTTCAACTCAACTTCCGTTGCAGCGCCAACATTGATAACAGCAACACCACCAGCCAGTTTCGCCAGACGCTCCTGTAGCTTCTCCCTGTCGTAGTCAGAGGTAGTATCTTCAATTTGTGCCTTGATTTGAGAGATACGGCCCTTGATATCAGCTTCCTTGCCGCCACCATTGATAATAGTTGTATTTTCTTTTTCAACCTTGATGGTATTGGCTCGTCCAAGCTGATCCATATCGGTGTTTTCAAGCTTCAAACCGACTTCTTCGGAAATCACCTGACCACCAGTCAGAACGGCTATGTCTTCCAGCATGGCTTTGCGCCGGTCCCCAAATCCCGGGGCTTTGACGGCACAGACATTGAGGGCACCGCGAATAGTATTGACAACCAGAGTTGCCAGGGCTTCGCCTTCAACTTCTTCGGCAATAATCAGGATGGGCTTACCGGCCTGTGCAACTTTCTCAAGGATGGGTAGGAGATCCTTCATATTGCTGATTTTTTTATCAAAGATCAGAATATAGGGATTTTCCATAACCGTTGTCATATTGTCCCGATTAGTAGCGAAGTACGGTGACTGATATCCACGGTCGAACTGCATCCCTTCGACAAATTCCGTGGTTGTATCGATAGTTTTTGATTCCTCAACTGTGATGACACCATCCTTGCCAACTTTTTCCATGGCATTGGCGATCTCTTCACCAATTTCCTTGTCATTATTGGCCGAAATTGCCGCTACCTGAGAAATCTCTTCCTTGTCTTTGATTTCTTTCTTGTTCTTTCGAATATCTGCAACGGATACTTCGACGGCCTTATCGATACCTCTCTTAATCCCCATTGGATTAATTCCTGCTGCAACAGACTTGAGTCCCTCTTTAACTATTGAATATGCCAGAACTGTGGCGGTTGTTGTTCCATCTCCAGCTACATCATTAGTTCTGGTTGCCACTTCTTTTAAAAGTTGAGCTCCCATGTTTTCAAATGGGGTTTCCAGCTCGACTTCACGAGCAACGGAAACACCATCCTTGGTAACGGTTGGTGCACCAAATTTCTTGTCCAGAAGTACATTCCGACCCTTGGGGCCAAGGGTGACCTTGACGGCGTCTGACAACTTCTGAACACCGCTGAGCAGGCTTCTCCGAGCCTCCTCGTTGAATATCAACTGCTTGGGCATTACTGATAACTCCCCCTATTTATTAGGTATAAAATTAGATTATGGGTGTACTATGCCAATCGATAGCATTCTTCCCGGATAGAACATACAAAAAACATGAAAATTCATCAAGAGAAATCGAAATCTCCACTATACACTGGAAATAAAGAATCATTTCCAGTATTCAACAACAGGGCTCCATCATTATTCAAACCAGCAACATGCCCACAACAAATCTGTTTTCCCGCAGCATCACCCAGGATAATTTTCACCTTCCTGTTCTTATACGCCAGTCGATGTATCACTTCGCTGAGAGGGGCAGGGTGTTCCAGAAGCTGGTGAAATTCGCCAAGAATGCCCTTCAGCTCTTCCTCTGCGTCCACCCTGTAACCAAGAATTTCAGATATTCCTTTCGCCGGGGAACGCAGCCCGGCCGAGAAACTGCCCAATTCGAGATTCAATCCCATTCCAGCCAGAAAGTAATTCTTTTCCACCTCAATAAGGATGCCGGCAATCTTGTACCCGGACAGCAGAACATCGTTGGGCCATTTTATCTGAGGACTGAGGCTGTAGGATTTTTCAAGATGCATGCAGAGTGCGAGGGCAAGAACTTGAGTCAGAGGGTATTGGGTAACTGAAGATTTTTTATCAAGAAGAACTGTATACAGAAGGGATGAGACTCCATTCTCCCATTGACGTCCCTGTAATCTGCCCCTGCCGGCATTCTGTGTTTCAGCCAGACACACGGTTCCATGACCGTAGCCATTTCGTATGGCTTCCCGTGCATCATCCATGGTGGATCCCGTGACTTCTTTGCGGATTATATGAACAGGAAAGGACATATGATGATTATACGGCTTGAAAGTCTTGTCTGTAAGGCCTGAAAAAAATATGCTTTAGAACTGATCCTGGAGGTTTGAAATTGTTAGCAGCAGTCATGGGAGCAACCGGTTACACTGGCCGTGTGCTTATGAGATTACTCATGGAACATCCCGCCGTGCATTCCATACTTCCTGTATCAACTTCAGCCGCCGGGGAGAAGGTTAGCAGACTTGATCCGGGATTTGGAGTGCATTTTTCTTCAAAACTCCCTGAAGATGGATGCTTTGTCACTCGCAGGGAAGCCCTGTTGAGAAAACCTGATGCGGTATTCTCAGCACTCCCGGCGGGAGATTCAGCCCTTTTCTGTGAACCCTTTTTTGGTAAGGCCGTGGTGTTTGACCTTTCGGCAGACTTCCGCCTGAAGAATTCCATGAACCACGAATCGGCTTACGGGTGTCCTGCCCCATTCCCATCCTGGCGGGACAATGCTGTTTACGGTCTGACGGAGGTGAATCCCAGGAAGATTGCGGAAGCAGACATCATTGCTGTCCCCGGCTGCTATCCCACCTGTGTCCTGCTTCCGCTGATTCCCCTTGTACAGGCAGGGCACATAGCCGGTCATATAGTGGTCAATGCCCTGAGCGGAATATCCGGAGCCGGTAAAAAACCCGGCGAAAAAACCATGTTTGTAGAACGTGCTGAGAGTGCTGTGGCCTATAATCCTGGACGAACTCATCGGCATGTACCGGAAATGCAGCAAGCCCTGGAGGAGTATGACTACCAATACCCATTGTTCTTTACCCCCCACCTTGTACCCATGAGGCGGGGCATGGAAGCAACCATTTGCACATCTCCCCTGGAGTCTTCCAGTGAAGAGGATATCACCCACACACTGGAATCCTTCTATAGGGATTCCCCTTTTGTTCAACTGATCCGCCATGAAATACCGGATACAAGGAATGTTGTCGGTTCCAATCGATGTGATATTGGATGGCGTATTGTGGACAGCCCAAAAGGAGGTAAGATGCTTTACATCTTCAGTACCATTGACAATCTGATGAAGGGCGCTTCCGGTCAGGCTGTGCAAAATATGAATGTTCGCTTTGGATTACCAGAAACGGATGGTTTACCTCTGATGGGTGAGGTATGAAGGTTCTCAAAACAGGAGGCCGCATAGCCGATGATAACCGCCTCATATCTTTTCTGGCCGATGAATTAGCCTCAAGGCACAGGGACGGTGAGAAAACACTTCTCATTCATGGCGGCGGAAAAAGCATCAGTGCTCTCCAGGAGAAGTTTAATCTGACTCCAAATTTCATCCAGGGTCTTCGACAGACAACTTCCCAGGAAATGCCCCTGGTCGACATGGCCCTGTCAGGACTGGTCAACAAAAAACTGGTTCGTCTCTTTCATGCACGGGGTATTCCGGCCTGGGGCATGTGCGGAGCTGATGCCGGTATCCTGACCGGCAGGAGCGTTGCCCCCGATGGGGGAAAAAACCTCACCGGGCATGTAACGGAGGTTTCCATTGAACCGATCAAACTCCTGTGGAAGGAGAATTACTTTCCCATCCTCGCCCCGCCGGCCATGGATGCTGACAGCCATGCTTTGAATATCAATGCAGATGAAGCAGCCCTGTCGATGGCCATTGCCCTCAGAGCCTCACATCTGATTTTCATGTCAGATGTACCGGGAGTTCTTCGGGATGGCCGTGTTATTAAAAAGATTACACCAAAAGAATCGGAAAAGCTTATTGAAGACGGAGTCGTGACTGGAGGAATGATTCCTAAACTGAGATCCTCTGTTGCAGCTCTCAAAGCCGGAGTCGGCACTGTAATAATTGCAGCCTATGATGGAAACGGCTGCTTATCCAGGATACTGGAAGGAGAATATGGAACAACGATCCGATAAGAATTACCACAGCAGGAATACAGCATTGGGAGCCGAAGTCATCAATCATCCCCTGCCTGATCAGTATGGAGAGAGATTACTGGTTTTTGATCACGGAGAAGGATGTCGGCTGTACGATGAATCTGGCAGGGAGTACCTTGATATGGGTTCCGGTATAGCGGTTAATTCCCTTGGTTATGGACGGATTGATTTCGCCAAGATTGCTTATGAACAGATGAAGAAGCTTGTTCATGTGTCCAATCTTTACACAACAAGACCACAACTGGATCTGGCGGAAAGAGTTCTTGATTTAAGCAATTCCAGGGGTTTTCAGACAACATTCACGGCTGTGAATTTTGGCAACTCAGGGACTGAGGCCAATGAAGCCGCATTGAAATATGCCCGTCTGTATGCACTTGCCCACAAAGGGTCCGGTCATCATCGATTCATTTCATTCGAGAATGCTTTTCATGGCCGCAGCATGGGATCTCTCAGTCTTACAGCCAATCAGGCGTATAGAGAACCATTTGCCCCATTGATCCCCGGCTGTGAGATACTGCCGTTCAACGATGCAGCCGCTTTGAGAGAAACCCTGGACGAGAAGGTGGCAGGAGTTATTGTTGAACCCATTCAGGGAGAAGGCGGACTCGATAAACTCTCATCTGAATTCACAGAAGAATTGAACTCACTTTGCCGAAGATATAATATTTTACTGATTGCAGATGAAGTTCAATCCGGTATCGGCCGCTGCGGAACATTGTTCGCCAGTGAAATAATGGGATTGGAGCCGGATATTATCACTTTGGCCAAGGCATTTGCCGGAGGGCTTCCCCTGTCGGCCACCATTATCCCGGAGAAGGTTAATTCACTGTTGAAGCCGGGGCATCATGCCAGTACCTTTGGCGGCGGCCCGGTTACAACCAGAGTGGCTCTGAAGGTATGGGAAACCGTATCGGATCCCCTATTTCTCAGCGAGGTGAAACGCAAGGGGAAACGTATGGCCGATCTTCTCAGTCAGTGTCATGCGCCCGGAGAAGTGAGAGGAGCCGGTCTTCTCAGGGGTATCAAATTGAATCAAAAAAAGTATGATAGTGCCTGGTGCCTGAGAGTGATCAGCGCAATGAGGGACCGGGGAATCATCATCCTGAAAACCGGAGTGGATGTACTGCGATTAGCCCCTCCGCTTATTATTTCCGATGAGGAGATGGAGTATGGGGTTTCAACACTGGTAGAGGTTATGCAGGACCTCTCATTGGAAAAGGAAGATTTATGAAAAACAGCAGCAAAGTCAAAAAGATATGTCTGGCTTATTCAGGTGGACTGGATACGTCTATAATAATGCCATGGTTGAAGGAGAATTATAACAATCCGGACATCATTGCAGTATGCACAAATGTGGGTCAGAAGGAAGATTGGGATGCTGTAAAGAAAAAGGCCTACGCCTCGGGAGCCTCGAAGTACTTCCTTATTGACTGCCAGGAAGAATTTGTGAGTGAGTACCTGTATCCAATGGCAAGAGCCGGGGCCGTCTACGAAGGCCAGTACCTTCTTGGAACGGCTATTGCACGGCCCCTTCAAGCAGGAAAACAGGTTGAAACAGCCCTGGCCGAAGGCTGTGATGCCCTGGCCCACGGCTGTACAGGCAAAGGAAACGACCAGGTACGCTTTGAGTTGACATATAAGGCCCTGGCCCCCCATCTTAAGGTTATTGCTCCCTGGCGGCTCTGGGACATACACAGCCGTGAGCAGGCCATTGCCTATGCCGAAGAAAAAAAACTTGATCTCGGTACAATTTCGGCAAAAAACATCTACAGCCGTGACTGGAACATGTGGCATATGAGTCATGAGGGGGGGCAGTTGGAAAACCCCTGGCAGGCACCGGACGAGGAAATGTTCCGCCTGTCAAAAAGTCCCCTGGAAGCACCGGACAAAACCGAGGAAATCACTATCGAATTCGAAAAAGGTATTCCTGTTGGACTGAACGGCAAAAAAATGAACGCCCTGCCCCTGCTGGCTGAACTCAACACTCTGGGAGCCGCCAATGGAATAGGCCGTGCCGATATCGTGGAAACCAGAATGATTGGGATGAAAAGCCGCGGCATCTATGAAACACCGGGAGGAACAATTCTTCATACGGCCCTCAGGGATCTGGAAAGATTTACAATCAACTTTGATGCCCTGAACATCAAGCAGAAACTTGCCCAGTACTATTCAGATTTAGTGTATGCAGGAAAATGGTTCACAACGGCACGCATAGGACTGGAAACCTATATGGAATCCGTGACAGCCTACACAACCGGATCGGTAAGAGTGTCCCTGTACAAAGGAAATGTCTCTGTTACCGGCCGTCAATCACCATACGCCCTGTACCTGGAAGATTTGGCCAGTTTTGGGGAGACCGGATATGATCATGCTGATGCAGAGGGATTCATAAATCTCTATGGATTGTCCACCGGAGTGACCGCCATGGTGCAAAAAGGTCTGGAAGATAGTTCGGGGCAGGCGGTAGCAATGAAACAGGTGGCGGCCAATTTCCATGATAAGTAAATTCGATCAGCACAATTCTTGAGAGCACAATCCAGCAAGATCGGGATCGTCCCCCTGATTGATGGATTTTACCCGAACGGAAAACAGCCGGTTCTGCACCTCATCGGGTGATTTTTTCCCCGGTACCTCGAATCGAACTGGAACATAATTAGCCGACAGACCACGGGCAACAAGTTGTTCCCGATCCCATTCAGTCCGCTCAACCAGAATTTCCTGCATGGATCCAATCATGGACTCCCGGAAAACTCTTTTTCCCCTCCTTGAAATATCCCGAATGAGTCGGCTCCTCTCCTTCTTCACCCTTTCAGGGATCTGATCGGGCATTCTGTCAGCACGGGTTCCTGTCCGTCTTGAATACGGAAATGTATGGATATGACCAAAACCCAGCCTCTCACACATGCTGGCCGTATCGGCAAAATCATTATCCGTCTCACCTGGAAATCCAACAATAACATCCGTTGTAAGATTGAATGATTTGATACGGCGTCGAAGCTCCCCGGCAATGCTCTCGAACCAGGCGGCTGTGTATGGCCGTTTCATAGCTTTCAGTATCCTTTCCGCCCCGGATTGGAGACACAGATGCATGTGCGGGGTCATTTTCGGATGTGCCATGAGATCCAGCAGGCCATTATCAAGGCGATCCGGTTCTATGGATCCCAATCGCAAACGGAAGTTTCCCTGAGCATGAAGGCAGGCCTCCACCAGACTGGTAAACCCCTCTTCGCCCTCCTGCCATCGGCTCATGTTAACACCTGTTAGAACAATTTCTCTGTATCCGGAAGCAGCCGCCTCCTCAACAGCCTGAACCGTTTCCTCCAGTGAGCGGCTTATACCTCGACCGCGGACAAATGGAATGATGCAGAAAGTACAAAAATGATCGCAGCCATCCTGCACCTTCACCATGGCTCGAGTCCGAAAAACCCGTTTTGCAACTGGATAGGCAAAGGGAGTTCTCCCGCCTTCCTGGAAATCAGATTGTATTTCTCTTTTGAAATATGCATCCACCAATTGAGGAATGCTGCTTTTATTCTCATTGCCCACAACATACGTGCGGCCGTCCGCCTCAAGTTCTTCCCTGTGTCCGTTCGCATAGCAGCCAGTCATCACAATAAGAGTTTCATCAGAGCCATGCCGTAAAGCATGAGACATTTCCGATCGGCTCTTCCTGTCAGCAGTATTGGTTACCGTGCAGGTATTGATGATAACGGCATCCACGGACTCTCTGTAATCGGCAATTTCCCAGCCCAGAGATTTGAATCCAGTGGCGATGGACTCTGTTTCAGCCTGGTTGAGTTTACAGCCCAGAGTTTTGAAGCTCACGCGCCGAGGTCTGGCCGAATGCTTCTGCACCCCTGTAAGTTCTGATGAATGAAGTGCCGACATCAGAGTGTTTCCTCCCGAACGACAACTCCTTCCATGCTCAGAGGGCGGGCACCTGTAATCTTTACCTGCGCAAATTCGCCTGTGGCTGCGCCCTCGGCTTTGAGACGCACGGGGATGCGGCCCTCTGTATACCCGGAATAGAATCCCGGCCTGCGGTTTTTCTCAGTAACCAGAACCCGAAAAACTTTTCCAACTCTGGCTTTACTGACTGGTTCTGCAATATCAGTGAGGAGACTGCTGAGAATGTGGAAGCGGCGTTCCTTTTCCTCACGGCTTACATTGTCTTCCCAGTCGGCACTTTTTGCCCCCGGCCGCAGGCTGTAACGGGCGATGTAGGCCATATCGTATTGAAATTCCCGCATGGCACTGGCCGTAGCCTGAAACTGCTCTTCATTCTCATCGGTGAAGCCCACGATGATGTCTGTGAACAGAGTGGAATCAGGGAGAATTCTACGGATATCATTCACCACTGCCCGGTACCGTTCCATTGTATGGTTTCTGTTCATTTTCCGCAGAACTTCATCGTCGCCGGACTGGAGGGGGAGATGGATCCATTCGGCCAGAACAGGATATCGGGCCATAACCTCCAGGAGTTCCCGGGTAATGTCCCGGGGATGAGGAGAAGTAAAAAAAACCCAGAAGTCCCGGCTGCTTTGCTGACCAAACTCACCGATTTTTCTCATCAGTTGAGGGAAAGTAAGTTCATCATTCAGGCGATCCAGACCATAGGAGTTGACGTTCTGTCCCAGCAGGGTAATGGATTTGCAGTTTCCGGCCACCAGAGATTGCACCTCGGATAAGATGTCTTCTGAAGGACGGGAAATCTCCCTGCCCCGAGTGTAGGGAACAGCACAGAAGGAGCAGAATTTATTGCAGCCGTTCTGGATCGGTACATAAGCTTCAATTCGCGATGAGTAGCTGGGTTTCACGTTCCAGAATTCTTCAATCCGCTGGCGATCCTGTGCTTCACGCTGCAGGCTGCCCCCCGGAATGCCCGATGGTGTGGGAACACCATACTGACGTATCATTTCAGGCAGTGCGGGCAATTGATCGACAGGAAAAACAAGATCAAACAGCTTGAGGAACTTTTTCTTATCGGCGGGAAGCACACAACCGGAAAGAAAGGTTATCAGGGATTTTGTATCTCTGGTTTTATTCCATTTATGTATTTTCCCATAAACACGGTCTATGGCCTTCTGACGCACCGAACAGGCAACGATTCCCCTGAGAACAATATCGTCATCATCTTCCTGGACAGCTTCCGTGTATCCCATACCGCTGAGTACGGTTCGTATTCTCTCGGTATCCGACTTATTCATCTGGCAGCCAAATGGCACTATATGGTATTTCATTTTTCAGCCCGTATCATGAGATAATTCTATCAGTAGTACCATATTCAGGTATTCTCAGCATAGTGAACAATACTATACTCTACTAATGACAACTCATCTCCGTAAACCTGACTGGATAAAAATCAAACTGAATACCACTGAAGATACCTCCACAATTCGCAGGGATTTACGGGAAAGAGGACTTACCACCGTATGTGAAGAGGCCAGATGCCCCAATCTTCATGAGTGCTGGAGTCATCATCGAACAGCCACTTTCATGATACTCGGCAATACCTGTACCCGCAATTGCCGTTTCTGTGCAGTAAAAACAGGGAAACCTGAGGCTCCCGATGAATCGGAACCTGACCGCATTGCATCTTCAATCGAGAAACTGAACATTGCTCACGCCGTGCTTACCATGGTAAGCAGGGATGATCTTCCTGACGGCGGGGCCCGTTACCTTGCTGCTGCCGGCAAAGCCATCCATCATCGACTGCCGGAAACAACAGTAGAATACCTTTCCTCCGACATGATGGGTAATGCTGAATCAATTGAAATTCTCATTGAATCTCAACCTGAAATTCTGGGTCACAATATTGAAACTGTCCGACGCCTGACTCCCCTGGTACGTGCCCGAAGTGATTACAACCGTTCCCTGGATTTTTTGCGCACAGCCCGCAGGCTGAATAAGAAGATCCTCCTGAAAAGCAGCATCATGCTGGGGCTGGGAGAGGAGATGGATGAAATACTGACAACCCTGAGAGACATTCACGAAACCGGCTGCAGCATTGTGAATATGGGACAGTACCTTCAACCGACCCGCCACCATCTTCCAGTAAAAAAATACTGGCATCCTGAGGAATTTGATTTGCTCACAGAGAAGGCAGAAGATATTGGATTCAGCAAAGTTGTTGCCGGTCCCATGGTTCGATCCAGCTACCATGCGGGGAATCAGTTTCCTGCCAATACAACTGAAAGTTTGCTTGTGGAGAGGGGGGGAAGATCAAGC
Source organism: Spirochaetaceae bacterium (assembly GCA_965224705.1). Taxonomy (GTDB): domain Bacteria; phylum Spirochaetota; class Spirochaetia; order DSM-2461; family DSM-2461; genus UBA2779. The sequence continues at coordinate 673,371 of OZ245056.1, forward strand.
CGTGAGGCGTAAGTCCGACAGGTTCCTGGGGTCACCAGAAAGAAACTGAGAGCGGCAAAACCTCAAGACAGGTTGAGGAGGGTTTTACATGATTTTGACGTTCTGGTCACAAACCATCAGGATCCGCACCTGTGAACAGTTTGATCTGTTGAATAGCTTGAGCTTTCAGCAGTCCCCCCCCATTAACAGCGGCAACCCCAAGTGAAGCAGCTCTTCTGAGCAGAACAGTTTCAACAGGGTCATAGATGACATCATAAACAAGACTGCAGGATGATGGGTCCCACCATGGTAAAGGATCCTGTTCAGTATTGGGTGCCATTCCGACAGAAGTTGTCTGGATGGCAATTTCTACATCACTGAGCAAGCTTCTGGATTCTGGTTCTAACGAGCCGTACAGTCCCCCTGTTTCTGCCGCCAATACGGCCGCTTTCTCCGGAGTTCGATTCAGGATTACCAGATGGGCTCCAAGGTAGGCCAGACCGTGGGCTACAGCCCTGCCTGTACCACCTGCCCCTATGACAAGGATTTTCTTGCCTTCAAGATTCTGTTTGTTCTCCAGATTCAGAGCTTTGACCAGAGTTTGAATGAACCCGGTAATGTCTGTGTTGCAGGCATACCAACTATTCGCAGTGTAAACAAGCGTGTTGGCAGCTTTCAGCCGCATAGCCAGATTATCTGCCCTGTCAGCAAGTATCAGTGCTGTTTCTTTGTGCGGTATTGTTACAGATAGGCCTGAAATACCCAGAATCAGACAGGTTTCCAGGAAAGAACCCAGATCATTTGACAGAACTGGAAGATAGGTTCCTGGTAGATGATGTTTCTGCAGCCAGCTGTTGTGTATTCGAGGTGACTGACTATGGGCAACAGGATTACCTGTGACTGCGTAAAGAGGGGTAGACTGATCAATGTCCTTAAAACGGTATAGATTGCAAAGAGATTCAGGGTTCAGGCTTTCTGGAGATGAGGGAGGCAGGCTGTCAATTCTACTGTCATGGGAATAAGTCCATGAAGAGCCAAATTTCTCAGCCAGAATTCGAGTCGGCACACCATATTCCCCCAGCCCCAGAAGAATTTTTTCAGAAACATCTTTCAACTCCTGAGCCAGAGAGGCTAATTTATAGAGGTGCTGACTATGCCTGCAAGTCACAGCCAGCCTGGGGATAGCACCATCCTGCTTCAACACCTTTATGCATTGCATCAAATCTGCCACAGGCTGATCCAGGAGATCCCCGGTTAAATCAGTACGGGATCGTACTACCCGTGTCCCGGATCTGTTTGCAGCATGGATGATCCGGTCCGAAACTGTTTCCATTTCAACATACGAAAAGCTGCATGTAAGGAGCAGGCTGACCATCAACTCAAGTCGTTCCGATTCCGTCTCATCACAGTGTCCCCACATCCCCCCATTCTCCAATGTTCGAATAGATAGAATGATGGGAATGCTCCGGCCCAATCTTTCAGCCAATCGGATTGGGAAATCGTCAGCAGCCTGTCGTTCATGAGGGGCAAGAAGATCGACGCGAAACTCCACCAGGTCAACAAATTGCTGGTTGGCCATGACCTGACTGACCATCAGGTCAATTTCAGAGCCTGTCAAACTCAGGCACAATCTGCTCACCAGTCGCTCCTGTAAACATATATATCAATCAGCACGTTCTCACGAAAATACAATCTTATACGGGATGGAAATCCGATATCAGGAAGAGTCCATGTCAGATACTTATCCAGAGAATTAACAGGGGGACCCCAGAGTTCCTCAATCGCTTTCCGGCTCATACCCATACTCACACCGTCGATTTCACCGCTCCAGCGTTCGTCCACTCGGATTTGCCACACTCTATCCTGAAACCAGAACAAATACTGATGGTCAGAGTAATAAAAAACAACATTGTCTTCGTCTGGAGTTTTTCCCCTATGGACAAAAACATTCTCTGGATTCCCGATGTTATTGACAGCATCCTGGAATGCCCAGCCAAGCTTACCGGTGAAATCTACAGCAAGTGGTTTTACATCTTCTTCCAGTGCAAAGAGCTTAAAAAGTCCCATAAGGAGGAATAATATGGCTGATTTCATATATCTCATTGAATACATGATAACACCTGACAAATTCAGGGTGAAGTCTCGGTAGAGCTAATAAGTACTGGAAGGAAGGATGTGGTTTCCTGCACCCAATACAGGATGGAATGTGGCGATTATGCTGTGTCAGGAGCCTGTCGGATTTACGTCTCACGGTTCGATTTTTGCCCTTTTTTCCTGCTGCTGCGTTGCCAAAATACTCACGTAGCCCAGCTACGCTCCGTTTTTGTCGCCTTGCATCAGGAAGAAATCATCAAAAATCGCCTCGAAGCCTTAAAATCCGACAGACTCCTAGAAAGACTTCTCATCGTACTCACGAGTGATTGCCGTCTCAGGGGAAACCAGGTATTTATAATGATGAACCTGGATCAAGACGAACTTGAAAGAAGTTTTTGTTGAACAAACATTCTTTCTTCAGTGGTTGAATCTTAAAGCTTTGGGGTATATGATTCAGCAAGTTCAGAAATATATCTCTTATGAAGGATATTCTATGTCGAAAAGGAAAATGATCACTATTGATGGTAATACCGCTGCCGCTCATGTGGCCTATGCATTCAGCGAAGTCGCTGCAATTTATCCAATTACACCCTCATCACCCATGGGGGAGTATACGGATGCGTGGGCAAGTTCCGGGTTAAAAAATGTTTTTGGAAAACCCGTTGATGTCATTGAGATGCAGAGTGAAGCAGGAGCTGCCGGTGCAGTGCATGGAGCTCTTTCCGCTGGTGCCATGACAACAACGTACACTGCAAGTCAGGGACTTCTCCTGATGATTCCAAACATGCACAAGATTGCCGGTGAAATGCTTCCGACTGTTTTCCATGTATCAGCTCGATCTTTGGCCGCCCAGTCTCTTTCAATCTTTGGTGACCATTCTGATGTTATGGGAACTCGGAATACAGGCTTTGCCCTGATTGCTGCCAGCAGTATACAGGAAACCATGGATCTGGCTCTGGTGAGTCATCTCTCGACACTGAAAGGTCAGGTGCCGTTCCTGAATTTTTTTGATGGTTTTCGCACCAGTCATGAAGTTCAAAAAATAGAAGAGATTAGTTTTGAAACAATTAGAAACCTCATTGAACCTCAATACATCGAAAGGTTTCGGGACAGAGCCATGCGGCCGGAAAAACCTGTTGTCAAAGTAGCGGCACAAAACCCCGATGTCTACTTTCAGGGACGTGAAACTGTCAATAAGTACTACGATGCTCTTCCCGGTGTCATCCAGGAATACATGGACAAAGCGGCAAAGGAAATTGGTCGCCAATACCACCTTTTTGACTACGTTGGTGACCCGAAAGCTGAAAAGATCATTATCGCAATGGGTTCAGCCTGTGATACCATAGATCATGCCGTCAAGACACTGAACAGCCGTGGGGAAAAGGTTGGTACTATCAAAGTCCGTTTGTACCGGCCTTTCAGTGTCGAGCACTTTTTGGAAGCCATGCCCGATACTGTCAAGAAGGTGGCTGTACTTGATCGCACAAAGGAACCAGGCTCCATTGGCGAACCTCTCTACATGGATGTTGCAGTTGCATTGGCTGGAAGAGATATCACTGTTATCGGAGGACGGTATGGTCTTTCATCAAAAGAATTTACTCCATCGATGGTGAAGGCTGTCTACGATCATCTTGACGGCAAATGTTCTCATAATTTCACTGTGGGTATCAACGATGATGTAACGAATCTGTCCCTGGATATCAATGAAAAACTTCAGGTTGAACCTGATGATGTGGTGAGCTGCATGTTCTGGGGTCTGGGTTCTGACGGCACAGTTGGTGCCAACAAGAACTCTATCAAAATCATTGGAGACAATACGGACATGAATGCACAGGCCTACTTTGTATACGATTCGAAGAAGTCTGGCGGTATAACAACAAGTCATCTCCGTTTCGGCAAGAGTCAGGTAAACATGCCCTGGCTGATAGAAGAAGCCGACTTCGTCGCCTGTCATAACCCTGCTTATATTGGTCGATATGACATGCTCTCGCCCCTGAAAGAAGGGGCTACATTTCTACTGAATACAAAAGTACCCCCGAAAGAGGCATTTTTCAGCCTCGTCAAAGAAGAACAGAAGATAGTCAGGGATAGAAATATCAAGTTCTATGTTATCGATGCATTGAAAATAGCTCGTGAAGTAGGACTTGGCAGCCGTATCAATACGGTCATGCAGGCATGCTTCTTCAAAATCTCCGGTGTGCTTCCCGAAAAAGAAGCCATTGATCTGATGAAGAATGTTATCAGGAAGTCATTTGCCAACAAGGGTGAAGATATTGTTAAAATGAATTGGAATGCTGTGGATAAAAGCAGTTCTGGACTAAGTTTAGTCCCAATTCCATCAAAACCTGCCTCTCAATCCCATATAGCTCCGGAACTCATTCCTCAGGATGCTGGAGACTTTGCCCGCAACATAATTCTCCCCACAATGTCACTCAAAGGTGATAATATTCCGGTGAGTCAAATGTCTTTCGATGGAACAATTCCGATTGGAACAACTCGATTGGAAAAACGTGGTGTTGCCCCGCGGGTTCCAAGGTGGCTGAGTGAGAACTGTATTCAATGCAATCAATGCGCCCAGTCCTGTCCCCATGCGGCTATCCGTGCCAAGCAGATTGCCCCGGGACACCTGGATGGAGCACCTGAATCCTTCCAAACTCTGAAATCAAAAACAAAGAATGATAAAAACCTCCAGTACAGGATCCAGATCTACATTGAAGATTGCCAGGCATGTGGTGTTTGTCTGGTGACCTGCCCGGCCAAAAACAAAGCCCTTGAGTGGAGTCCCATAGAAACGGAACGTGAATCTGGTGAGCATGAAAATGAAGCTTTTTTCACATCTCTCCCTGAAGATGTCCTTGATGGATCCCCTGAAACCAGTGTGAAGGGTTTGCAATTCAAGCAGCCTCTCTTTGAGTTTTCCGGTGCCTGCGCAGGCTGTGGTGAAACTCCCTATGTAATGATGATGAGTCAAATCGCTGGTGACCGGATGATAGCCGCGAACGCCACTGGCTGCTCTTCCATCTACGGCGGTACATTCCCCACTGTCCCATACTGTACCAATAAGGAAGGACGGGGACCGGCATGGGGAAATAGTCTCTTTGAAGACAATGCCGAGTACGGCTTTGGAATGCGTCTTGCGGTTGACAGCAACCGTCACCTGCTGAAGGTAAAAATAAATCGAATTCTGGAAATTGGAACGACGGACAAACTCACTCGAAGCCTCAAGAAAGCTCTGGAGATTTTCAATAATACGGATCAGGAAGCCAAGGAGCATCAGCTGACTGTGCAAGCTCGCCTACCGGAGGCATTGAAATCCGCCAGCAATGCCGAGGCCAGCGATGTTCTTGCCAAAATCATAGAATTACAGGATTACTTCATCGATAAATCAATCTGGATTATCGGTGGTGATGGCTGGGCCTATGACATCGGATATGCCGGTGTAGATCATGTAATTGCCATGAATAAAAACGTCAACATACTTGTGCTTGACACTGAAGTGTATTCCAATACTGGGGGTCAGGCATCAAAAGCCACTCCCATTGGATCTGTCGCCAAGTTTGCCAACAGTGGTATGAAACTCACCAAGAAGAATATGCCGTTTATGTGCATGAGCTACGGTTATGTTTATGTAGCCTCCATCTCCCTGGGGGCCAACAGAGCCCAGGCTCAGAAAGCCATGATGGAGGCAGAAGCTTACCCCGGTCCATCCATTGTTTTCGCCTATTCGCCCTGTATCAACCATGGTATTGATATGAGTAAGAGTCAGGTAGAAATGAAGCGGGCTGTTGAAGCCAATTACTGGCCGTTGTTCCGTTTTGATCCCAGAAATGATGATGGCAAGCGATTTCAGTGGGAGAATAAAGAACCGACATTGGACTTCCAGGATTTTATCCATAATGAACGGCGTTACTCAACGCTTCGAAGAACAAATCCAGTGGAAGCTCAAACACTGTTTGAACTTGCTGAAGCTAATGCCAGAAAGCGAATGGAATTCTATCGGAAGATCGGGGAGATAATGTAGCGGAGTCATTGAGCAGAACGTTGTCTCATTTTGTTCTCCAGGAGCCTGTCGGACTTTAAGACTTCGAGGTGATTTTTGATGATTTCTTTCTGATAGAAGGCGCCAAAAGCGGAGCGTAGCTGGGCTACGTGGGCATTTTGGCAACGCGGTAGCGGGAAAAAAAGGCAAAAATCGAGCCGTGAGGCGTAAGTCCGACAGGCTCCCAGGCTTCCGGTCACTCATGAATGGATTAGTGTCCGAAAGCTTGTAAAGAGGGAGTTTTCACTCAAAACTTCCTCTGGTGAGGAAACCTGATCAGTATAGCCGTTTCATATCAAAAACCTTCAGGCACGCTGAAATCTGACAATCCCCAACACCCTGGAAATTTTTGTCCTGTGGAATTTATCCTTTGTCAGAACAGCTGATTTCAGCTACACTGCATAAAGAACTCTTCCAATTCTATTTCCGGTTTGAACTTCTTCCCCTGAAGTATTGATGAAATACTCACGAACCCGGATAAATGGGCTATCCCCGGCAATTCACTGCTGCCCGATGTCGGAATGAGTTCTTTAGAAAACGGCAAGGATTGAAAAGGAGAGTTGCCGATGTCAAAATTCTATGTTGAGAACCTTGGTTGTGCAAAAAACCAGGTTGATGCCGAGGTAATGATTGCTTCACTCAAACGCCAGGGTTGGGTTTACACGCCCGGTAATCCGAAAGAAGCTGATCTCATCATCGTCAACAGCTGCAGCTTCATTAGAAGTGCTCAGGAAGAATCTATCGACACTCTTCTCAGGACAAAAAATGAATACCCGAACAAACGAGTTATCGCAGCAGGCTGCCTTGCCCAGAGATGGTCCAGGGAACTCCCGGAACTCATCCCGGAACTGGATGGAGTATTTGGAAATCGAAATCCTTTCAGAGTCAGCGAAATGGCAGGGAAGGTGATGGCAGGTGAAAAGCCCATCTTTGTACCCGACGGGAAAGATGAAACACTGGAAAGGAAAGATTTTTTTGGATTCAACCGCTCCATATACATCAAGATTTCAGACGGATGTAATCATAACTGCCGCTTCTGTGCCATACCTCTTATAAAAGGTCCACTTGTCAGCCGACCCATGGACGAAGTGGTTTCCGAAGCCAGCAGCCTTCTCAAGAAGGGAGCTTTTGAACTGAATCTGATTGCCCAGGATCTTCTGGCTTTTGGTCAGGATAGAGGAGCCCGGCATGGCAGGGGGCTGATAGAACTTCTTAAACGGATCCTTGACAGTACGGATAGAAATGACTTCTGGATTCGTCTCCTCTACCTCCACCCCGACGACTTTCCCATGGAACTGCTCAGTCTTATGGAAACTGACCCCAGAATACTTCCCTACCTGGACATTCCATTCCAGCATGCATCAGCTCCTGTTCTTCAAAAGATGGGCAGGAAGGGAAATGCTCAGACCCATCTTGATTTGATCAGCGAGATACGGAATCGACTTCCCAACTCCGTGATTCGTTCCACCTTCCTGGTGGGACATCCAGGAGAAGGACACCGGGAGTTTGAAGAACTTGAAAGATTTCAAGATATGGCTGCACTGGATTGGCTTGGAGTGTTTGCCTGGTCAAGAGAAGAAGGAACAGCTGCGGCTGAAGACAAAAATGCTCTGGCAGCACGACTGGCAATTCCCATATCAAAGAAACGCCGAGAAATTATTGAAAATCGCCAATCAAACATAACGGGAAAGCGTCTTGATCAATGGGAGAAACATCAGTTAGACGTTCTTATCGAAGAAACGATTCAAGAGGAGAACTGCATGCTGGGAAGAAGTTTTTTCCAGGCTCCGGAGGTGGACGGATCGGTGGTTGTACATCGGCGAGGAAACTCAAGGAAATTCCTTTCAGGGGATGTTGTCAGGGTGAAAATAACAGGGCGGACAGGTTTTGATCTCCAGGGAGATTTGATTGAATAAACAACCTCCTCCCTGGCTGGATGGACTCAACAGCATGCAGGCCAGAGCCGTAACACATGGAGAGGCCCCTCTCTTAATACTGGCCGGAGCCGGATCGGGTAAAACACGGGTTATTACATCGCGAATCGCCTGGATGGTGGCCGAAAAAAAATTCGATGCGTCATCCATTCTGGCGGTGACTTTTACCAACAAGGCCGCAAGGGAAATGCAGGAGCGGGTAACAAGCCTGGTACCTGATGCCCGGAAGGTTATGATAAAAACCTTTCACTCCTTCGGGGCCTGGATCCTGAGGCGATATGCCGGTGCTGCCGGTTTATCATCCGACTTCACGATTTATGACGACAATGATCAGGTCAGTCTGCTTTCCCAGATCGTTGATGGAATTTCCCGTCGGGAACTGCGTCTATGGACTCACCGCATAGCCCGGGCGAAGGATGATGGATTGGGTCCAGATGACGATCTGTCGGAGTTTTCTCACAATCCAGACTTTCCCCATATTTACCGCCTCTATGAAGAGCGTTTACGAAGTATAGGTAATGTGGATTTCGGAGACCTTATCTACCTCCCCAATCTTCTTTTGAAAAAGAATTCAGAAATACGTGATCGTTTAAGACGGAGATTTCAGGCCATTCTGGTTGATGAATACCAGGATACCAATGTGGCACAGTACCAGTTGCTCAAAGAATTAACCGGACCTGAGACCTGGCTCAGCGTTGTTGGGGACGACGACCAGTCCATCTACAGTTTTCGTGGGGCCGAAGTAGGGAACATTCTGAAATTCTCCCATATGTTTTCCGGTACGCAGGTGATGAAGCTGGAGCAGAATTACCGGTCAACAAAAACCATCCTGAATATTGCTTCTGCTGTTGTATCCAACAATGCTGGACGCCTTGGAAAAACTCTCTGGACTGACGGCACAACCGGTGAGAAAGCCATTCTGGCCTTTCTGAGCGACCAGGAAGCCGAAGCCGAATGGTGTGCCGATCTGGTGAATACTGATGGAAACTTCGGAGGAACAGCGATTCTTTACCGAACAAATGCCCAGTCCCGTATCTTCGAGACGGTATTTCGCCGCCGGGACATCCCATACCGAATCGTTGGAACACTGAGTTTCTATCAGCGGGAAGAAGTGAAAGATGTTCTGGCCTATATGGCCTGGCTGTCCAATCCCCAGGATGAAGTAGCATTCAGGCGTATTGCAAACAAACCATCCCGCGGCCTTGGGAAATCCAGTCTGAATAAACTCATTACCCTGGCAGTCAGGCAATTCTCCGGCGATATTCTGGAGGCCTGTACGCAGAATATACTGAAGGGCAAAGCAGCCAGAGCCTCAGTATTCCTCAAAGAAATGGCCAACCGATACAGGGGAGGGCAAACTCAGGAACCTCAATTTGAAAATCTGGGCTTGATGGTAAAGGATCTGGCATCGTTTTCAGGGCTGATTACCTATTACCGTGAGGTAGATCAGATAGAAAATACCCGCCGAATAGATAACATTGACGAATTGGTGAATGCTGCCGCCGACTATCCGGCAAGTCAGGAAGGACTTACAGCCTTCCTTGAAATTATAGAACTTGATCAAGTAGCCCTGGAAGAAGAAGATAATGATACAGACAGAGTTACTTTGATTACCATACATAATACAAAAGGACTGGAGTTCGACAGAGTAATTGTTACCGGTCTGGAGGAAGATCTTTTTCCTCGGGGTGATGAAGGATTCAATGATGATGAAACCGAAGAGGAAAGGCGTTTATTCTATGTAGCAATTACACGGGCTCGTCAGAATTTAGCTTTTACCTCCTGTCGCTCAAGAATGATATGGGGACGTAATCGGATTTCCACTCCATCGCGATTCCTGAAGGAACTTCCAGGGGATTTCATTAAGCAGGAGGGTCAGGCCGGAAATGCCGAAGACTCAGCCCTGTGGAGACCTGGAACTCAGATTTACCACGACGAATACGGTGCGGGCGTGGTACAAAAATGTCTCTCAAACACTGGAAACACTGTGATTCATGTTGTATTTGAATCTGGCAGACGAGCGACATTGATACCGGAATTCACGTCTCACAAAATGGAGATATTGGGATATGTACGGTCCACTGAATACTGAAGAAGCCTCCCTGATCGCCCGTCTTCCCATTATCAACCGTGCTCGCGGTGCCAGACTCTACACCGCTGAGGGCAGCCGATGGCTTGATTGCTGGGCCGATGGAGGACGGGCCCTGATCGGCCATCGGCCTGGAGGAGTTTCACTCAGGTTGAAAAACGAAATCAACCGCGGATTATACGCCCCCTACCCCAATCGCTGGGATAAACGTCTGGCAGCGGCATTGCTCAAATTATTTCCCGGTTATAAAACCGTCCGTATCTTCCGAAACATGGAAAGGGCCGCAGCACTGTCTTCCCGGAAAAAGCATCCCATCGACCCCCTGGATCTTCCAGTGGAGACCCGTACCATAGCGGACCCAATCTGGGGACGTCCCCTGCTTCCCAACCACCCTGGAAGCAGCATTCTCTTCCCCATTCTACCTGTGCCTGGAATCATTGAAGCTCAGACTGTGCTTTACACAGGTGAATTTGATGATCAACTGCCTTTGAATGATCCTGTGTCTCCTCTGATACTGGCCGCACTTACCCGTTCCTGCTCAGCTCTGGGAGGGAGTACTTGCATTGATCGTGGTGAAGACTCTGAGTATTGGGCAATGAGAGGACCATACATGGTGTATCGCGGCGACGAAAAGGATTACAGAAAAATATTCGAGATCCTTTTCAACCGGGCTGTTCTTATCGCTCCCTCGCCTCATCGACCTTCAATTTATCCTGGAGATATCTCTGAGGGAGAGAAGAAATTGCTGAGAATCCCCTCCAAATGAATGTTTACTGAACCCTACGAAGTGTCAGAAAGCTTGTTAAATCAGAAAAGAATTTCTTTAAATGACTGTTTTGATGACTTAGAACCTTACAATCACCAGAAACAGAGGGAATGTAACAAGCTTCCTGACACCGGGATTTACCACACAAATTCCGGAAATCCCCTGAAATTCTCAAATCAACCAATCAAAAACCGGGCAGGCTCCACTGCCAACCCTCTCAATCAGTTCCTGTCCTCAATCCCGACCCACGGCCTGTCAACTTCTCCGGTGTATAGGGCCTTGGGCCTGTAGAGCCTGTTATTGCTCCGCTGTTCAAGAATGTGAGCCAGCCAGCCGGAAATTCTTGCAATAGCAAAAATAGGAGTGAAAAGGTTGGAAGGGATTCCAAGCTGACTGTACACAGCTCCTGAGAAAAAGTCCACGTTTGGATAAATGGGTTTTCCCTTCTCTTCCATCTCCTCCCTGAACACCTTTTCAACCATTTTGAGAATATTGATATTCCGAAAATCGTTGCTCTTCCGGGACAAAGTCTGAAGATACTCCTCCATAAGGATGGCCCTGGGGTCTTTTGCCTTATAGACACGGTGTCCCATTCCCATAACTTTTCGTTTTTCCTGAAATGCCTTTTTTAGCCAGGGTTTCACATTATCGACGCTTCCAATTTCATCCACCATCATCATAACCTTTTCATTTGCGCCGCCATGCAGACTCCCGTAAAGGCTTCCGATAGCGGCTGAAATGGCACAGTAACAGGTGGAAAGGGTGGATGCAACAACTCTGGCCGTAAATGTTGAAGCATTAAAAGAATGCTCGGCGTGAAGAGTAAGGCAGGTGTCCATGATTTTACCATCTTCATGATCCGGCTCTTTATTGCTCAACTGCCAGAGAAAGTTTGCTCCATGAGAAAGATCCTTCCTGGGTGGAACATATTCCAGGCCATTCCGGAATCGGTGCCAGGCGGCCACAACACCGGGAATCTGGGCAATCTGGTGGAGGGTTTGACGGCAATTACACGTTGCCGAATGTTCAATCTTATGGTCAATATAGCCCGAAAGGAAGTTGATGACCGATTGAAGCAATTCCATTGGATGAGCTGTCTTTGGAAAAGTTTTAATCAGCTGTAATATCTCGGGCTTGAGTTCCCGGCCTTCCCGAAGTTCCGTACTGAAGCTCTTAAGCTGACTGGAATTGGGTAACTGTCCATAGAGAAGAAGATAGGTTGTTTCCTCAAAAGTGGCATACTCTGCCAGATCTGTGATTCCATATCCATAATAGTAGAGTTGACCCTTTTCTCCGTCCACCTTGCAGATACGGCTTTCACCTGCGATCACCCCTTCCAATCCCTGTGCGTATGTTGTTTCAGCCATTTTCAATTCCTCCTTGGAGCACCAGTATTGTTCTACATTATTATATTATACGAATTATCTTTCCGCCAGTATTCCACGAATTAATCCGGGGATTTGGCCCGGGGTGTCTGCTACAGGTACACCGGCTTTTCCAAAAGCCTCGACTTTTGCCTCAGCGGTTCCCTGTCCTCCGGAAACAATGGCACCGGCATGTCCCATGCGTTTCCCCTCCGGGGCAGAGCGCCCTGAGATAAATGCAACGACCGGTTTTTTCATGCGGGAGGCAATGAACTCGGCAGCCTGTTCTTCGGCATTACCCCCAATTTCTCCAATCAATACAACGGCATCCGTTCCAGGATCGGACTCAAATCTCTCCAGAAGATCCAGGTAGCCCGTTCCAATGATGGGATCGCCCCCGACTCCAATACATGTAGACTGACCCATTCCCGCACCGGTAAGGGCATGAACAACCTCATAGGTAAGAGTTCCAGAACGGCTGATAACACCTGTTTTTCCCGGCCTGTGAATGAAGGCCGGCATGATGCCGATTTTAGATTTCCCCGGGCTGATTAAACCCGGACAGTTCGGCCCTATCAGAACTTGATTACGATCACGGACAAGATGATATATCTCCAGCATGTCCAGTACGGGAACTCCCTCGGTAATGCAGATAATGAGGGAGATGCCTGCATTTGAAGCCTCCTTCATGGCATCTGCGGCGAACTTTGCCGGTACGAATATTACACTGGCATTGGCCGATGTTGCTTTTCGAGCCTGTTCAACAGTATCAAAAACAGGTATTCCGTCCACATCAGAACCGCCCTTGCCGGGAGTCACCCCCCCCACAACACTGGTTCCATCCGCCTTCATTCTTCCGGCATGAAAAGAACCATCTCTTCCTGTTACACCCTGAACGATTAATCGTGTATTCTCATCCAATAATATGCTCATCCTAACCCCTCGCCACGGCAATAACGTCTTTAACAGCCCTGTCCAGATCTACACCGGCAGAATAACCGGCTTTTTTAAGTATATCCTTCCCGGCTTCCTGATTGGTTCCCACGAGCCGAACAACCAGGGGAACCCTTATTTCAAGTTGATTCCGGGCCATTATAAGACCATTGGCAATGTCGTCACATCGGGTAATGCCGCCAAATATGTTGATGAGAATCGCCTTAACTCCGGGATTCCTCAGGATAATATTCAGCGCATCTGCTACTTTCTGCGGATTGGAACTGCCTCCCACATCCAGAAAATTGGCCGCTTCGCCGCCATAATGCTTGATGAGATCCATGGTAGCCATGGCCAATCCGGCACCGTTAACGATGCAGCCGATGTCACCATCCATACTGACAAAACTGAGATTTTTTTCCCTGGCCTCCACCTCATCGGCACTGTCTTCCTCAGGATTCCGCAAAGCCTCAATTTCCGGGTGTCTGAACAGGGCATTATCATCAAAATTAATTTTTCCATCCAGGGCCAGCATTCGTCCGTCCGGCGTTAAGGCATAAGGATTTATTTCCGCAAGAGAAGCATCTTTCTCCTTAAACAGGGTAAAAAGTGCTGCAGCAGCCTTCAATGCCTGGGACCGCTGCTTCCTATCGGGAATGGATTTCGCTAAAAATGCATCCAGCTCCGGTTCATCCAGCGGCTGGTGGGGATGGAGAGTCATCCTGTGAATGGCATCGGGATCAGAGGCGGCCAGTTCTTCAATTTCCACACCCCCCTGATCGGTGAGCATCAGAGTAATTCCCTGCCGGGCCCTGTCCAATACCATGCCCAGATAATGTTCTTTTTCTATGGTAGCCGAATCACACACAAGAATTCTTTCTACCGGATACCCTTTAATACTCAGACCAAGAATTCTTTCGGCCTTTTCTTCCACTTCCGAGGCTGTATCGGCCAGTTTCACACCACCGGCCCTGCCCCGGCCCCCGGCAAGAACCTGGGCCTTTACAACGGTTTGTTTCCATCCCTTTGCAGCCTCACGGGCCTGGGATGGGCTGGTGACAAGTCGATAATCATTGACGGGGATCCCATATTCCCTGAATAAATCTCTGGCCTGATGCTCGTGGATTTTCATAAATTTCCTTCTTTGTATTTTTTGATTGTCCGCTTGGTTAGATTTATAAGTTTCGTAATCTTTATATCTCTGGGACAAACCTTTGTGCAGTCAAAGTGATTATCACAGGACCAGACAGCTTTGTCAGCATCCACAATTTTCAGGCGTTCTGCCCATCCCCTGTCCCGGCTGTCAAAGACAAATCGGGCAGCAGCCACCAGGGCCGCCGGTCCGAGGAAGTCAGGTTTTTGTTCAACAACGGGACAGGCCGAATAGCAGGAACCGCAATTGATGCATTTGGTGGCCTCGTCAATAAGGGCTCTATCCTCAGGAGACTGGTAAAACTCACCCCGGGGAGGCGGCGCCTCTTTTGGAATAAGATAGGGCTTGACACTTCGGAATTTAGCAAGAAACATGGATTGATCCACCATGAGATCCTTTTGAACCGGCATGTTTCTCAGGGGATCCAGAGTAATGACATCCCCATCTTTTTCAGCCGCATCCCGAATGAGTGTTTTACACGCCAATCGTTCCTTACCGTTAATTCTCATGGCATCCGAACCGCATATTCCATGAGCGCAGGATTTTCGGAATCCCAGAGTTCCATCAACATTGCGTGATATATACATCAACGCATCCAGTATTCGGTCAGTGGGTTTCAAATCCACATCATAGCGTACTCGCCGGGCTTTAGAATCAGTCTCAGAATCAAATCGTTTTACATCCAGAGTTACTTTCATTTACAACCTCTCTAATAGACTCTCGGCTTCGGTTCCCATCGGCTGATATCGACAGGTTTCGAACCCAGAATTATCTTGTCATTTTCCATTTTACTCAAGGAATGCTTCAGCCAGTTATCATCATCCCTGTCCGGGTAGTCTTCCCGGGAATGGGCTCCACGGCTTTCAGTGCGGGCCAATGCCGCCGATGCCGTATGGAGGGACAGGTCCAGTAAATTCTCAAGTTCCAGAATTGTAAGAACCTCGGCATTGAAATTGACATCCTTATCCTGGACTCCAATTTCTCCGCAGGAGGCTCTCAGATTCGTTATATCTGAAACGGCTTTCTGCATATCCCTTCCCCTGCGGTACACACCAACATTGGCCATCATGCTTTCTTCCATGGCTTTGTAGGTATCTCCGGGACTTCTACCTCCCTTTTTCAGTTTTTTAATTTTATCCTTCCACATGGCCAACTTATCGTCCCCACTCTGACCTGGATTGGGCTGGGAAGCACCTTTGACATACTGACCCATGGACTGACCCGATCGACGGCCATAGACGATGAGTTCTACAAGACTATTCGTTCCCAGGCGATTGGCACCATGCACCGAAACACAGGCGCATTCACCGGCAGCAAACAAACCATCCCAGACGGTTGTTCCATCCGTAACACGGCCATCCACATCGGTGGGGATGCCGCCCATGGCATAGTGGGCAGTTGGCTGAACAGGCATGGGTTCATGGACGGGATCAATGCCCAGATAAGTTCGGCAGAAGTCCGCAATATCAGGAATCTTGGCTTCCACAACATCCCGGCCCAGATGGCTGGCATCAAGATGAACCCAGTCATCAATTCTACCCTTGCCTTCAATACCATTACCTTTGGCAATTTCCGTCATAATGGCCCGGCTTACCATGTCGCGGGGGGCCAGATCCAGCAGGGTGGGCGCATACTTCTCCATGAAGCGTTCACCATGACGATTGTAAAGGATCCCCCCTTCTCCACGGACACCCTCCGTAATAAGAATCCCCATCTTCCGTATGCCTGTGGGATGGAACTGAAAGAATTCCATATCCATGAGGGGAACACCGGCCCGTGCCAGTACGGCCGGTCCATCACCCGTGTTGGCAATGGCATTTGAGGTCACCTTGAACATGCGTCCAAATCCGCCGGTGGCAAAAAGAACGGCCCTGGCACACACCAGATGCAGTTCGCCTGTGGAGAACTCAAATACGATGAGACCGGTCAGCTTTGTACCATCCATAACAGTATCCACCACCTGCCACTCATTATGAAAAGCCACATCATTTTTGATGCACTGCTGGTAGAGGGTCTGGAGTATCATGTTTCCGGTTCTATCGGCTGCGCAGCAGGATCTCATCACAGCTGCGGCCCCGAATTCCTTTGTATGCCCCCCGAACCGCCGCTGTTCAATCTTACCTTCCGGCGTTCTACTGAAAGGAAGCCCGCGATTTTCAAGATCGTAAACCGCCCGTACCGCTTCTTCGGCCAGGATGACGGCAGCATTCTGGTCAACCAGATAATCGCCCCCCTTCACCGTGTCAAAGGCATGCCATTCAGGACTGTCTTCTTCCATATTACCAAGAGCGGCCCCTATACCTCCCTGAGCAGCACCCGTATGGCTTCGCTGGGGATACAGCTTGGTAATCACCGCCGTTTTGCTGACACCGGATGCTTCCAGAGCCGCATATAAACCGGCTCCGCCTGCTCCCACAATCACAACATCATAATCAAATCGCATCATTCCTCCTTCAAACCTTTCAGAACGTAGTTAAGGATGCCTCCACTTCTCCAATACTCCATCTCCACCGCCGTATCTATGCGGCAGATAACAGGAATATCCAGCACCGTTTCATCGCTTCTCACTGCCCTCACCACCATTTTGCTTCCGGTTTTCAATTCACCAAGACCGGAGATGGTGTAGGATTCAGAGCCATCCAGTCCATGGGAAGCCACGGAACCTCCATCATCAAATTCAAGGGGGAGAATACCCATCCCCACAAGATTGGAACGGTGAATACGTTCGTAACTCTCAGCGATCACAGCCCCGACTCCCTGGAGCATGGGCCCCTTCCCGGCCCAGTCCCTGGAGGAGCCGGTACCGTACTCCTTCCCTGCCAATATGATTAGAGGAAAGCCCTCCTTCATCCACGCATCGGCAGCATCAAAAATACTGACCGTATCACCTTTGGGATTTCTGGAATATCCCCCTTCAATTCCCTTCAGCATGGCATTTTTTATTCTTATGTTGGCAAAAGTACCCCGCATCATCACTTCATGATTGCCCCGGCGGCTCCCGAAGGAATTAAAATCTGCCGGACGTACACCGTGAGATACTAAATACTTCCCTGCCGGTCCGTCCGCGGGAATACTGCCGGCCGGTGAAATATGATCCGTTGTGGTGGAATCAGGCAGTATGGCCAGACACCGTGCATCGGCAATTGACTGAATATCCCGGTCGTTTTCAAAATTCTCAAAAAATGGGGGACGGCGTATGTAGGTACTGTCTTCCTCCCAGTCATACTGACTTCCGGAAGGGGCCTTGAGTTTCTGCCAGCGGTCTGTACCCTTGAATACATCCGAACAGGCTTCCCTGTAGAGTTTCGAAGTGACGTACTGATCAAGCACTGAGTTAATTTCTTCCGATGTGGGCCATACATCCTTCAGATAGACCGGCTGGCCTTCCTCATCCACACCCAGAGGATCCTTCTTGAAATCAATCAATACCGTGCCGGCCAGCGCATAGGCCACCACCAGAGGCGGGGAGGCTAAATAGCTTGCCTTTGAATCAGGGCTCACCCTTCCCTCAAAATTACGGTTCCCGGACAGTACGTTGGCTGTAACAAGATTTCCGGCCTGGATGGCTTCTTTTATCTCAGGCGGCAGCGGCCCTGAGTTTCCTATGCATGTTGTGCAGCCATACCCAACCAGATGAAATCCCTGAGATTCAAGAGATCGGGTAAGCCCGGCCGCATCAAGGTAGGCTGTTACAACCCGGCTGCCCGGTGCAAAGGAAGTTTTTACCCAGGGTTTACTTTTCAGCCCTCTGGAAGAAGCCTTCCGGGCCAGTAACCCGGCCGCAATCAAAACAGCCGGGTTGGAGGTATTTGTACAGCTTGTAATGGCAGCAATCGCCACATCCCCATGGGTAAGATGATGATCCATACCAGCAACAGGAATGGCGGTTTTTAACTCATCTCCTTTTATATTATATACGGTATCCAGGGACTGGGTGAAATTCTCCGATATTTTGTGAAGATCAACACGATCCTGGGGACGCCTGGGCCCGGCCAGGGAAGGAACCACCTCTCCCAGATCCAGAACGAGCATATCGCTGTACCGGGCAGGGGCCTCGTCGTTACGCCACAGACCCTGAGTTTTCGCATAGGATTCAATCAGGTCAATCTGCTGTTTATCACGGCCGGTGAGGTGCATGTAGGCAATCAGTTCATCATCAATGGGAAACAATCCGCAGGTTGCTCCGTATTCAGGGGCCATGTTGCTGATAGTGGCCCTGTCCGCCAGACTGAGGGAACTGAGCCCGGCACCGTAGAACTCAACAAACTTACCCACAACGCCTCTGGCCCGAAGCATTTGCACAAGAGTCAGTACCAGGTCAGTGGCCGTGCAGCCCGGATTCAGTATTCCTTCCAGACAAACACCTGTTACCTGGGGGATGAGCATGGTAATTGGCTGTCCAAGCATGGCTGCTTCGGCCTCTATGCCGCCGACTCCCCAGCCGAGCACTCCAAGACCATTGATCATCGTCGTATGACTGTCTGTTCCAACAACAGTATCCGGGCAGGCAAGGGGATTCCCGCCGTTCACATCTCTGGTCCACACAACTCTGGCCAGATATTCCAGGTTCACCTGATGGATTATCCCGGTTCCAGGAGGAACAACACGGAAATTATCAAATGCTCCCTGACCCCACTTCAGAAACCGATAGCGTTCCTGATTGCGTTCAAATTCCAGCTTAACATTGAGTTCAAACGCATCGGGCGTACTGAAATTATCCACCATCACGGAATGATCGATAACCAGATCCACCGGTACCAGTGGATTGATCTTCGTTACATCACCGCCGGTTTCAGCCAGTGCATCCCGCATGGCCGCCAGATCAACCAGGGCCGGTACACCGGTAAAGTCCTGCATGACTACCCGGGCCGGATGCCAGGCAATGCCCCGGTTGGATTTTTTTTTCGCATCCCAACTGGCCACGGCTCGGGCATCATCCATACTCACCGCTGGAGATTCATGATTGCGAAGGAGGTTTTCAAGAAGAATTTTGAGCGAAACAGGCAGATGGCTGATGCTGATTCCCTGCGAATCGGCAAATGCGTCAATGCTGTAGTAATCGTATTCTTTGCTATTCACCTTGAGTGTATTCATTGTCATACCCCCGGAACTTTTATTTTCCATTCTATTGAAAGGAGGAAGGGGGTGCAAGTAAAATGATTCACGGAGTGTCAGCAAGCTTGTTGAATTCCCATTTTTCAAGGTTCTAAGTCATCAAAACAGCCGTATTAAAGAAATATTTTTCTATAGAAATCATAGGCTGTGATTCAAGACCTGTGAAATGGAAACAGCGGCCATCCGGCGTCAGAGTTTTCCACCGTAAGAACCGGAATCAGCATCAATGCACAAAATGATGTCACCACGAGTAGAGCAGTATATCATGCTATCCGGTACAATGCATTTTTCACATTCGTCTTCTCATAACATGACTTCTTGGATTTTCACACATTCTTTGCCTGTGCAAAGAATTCTGACCTGGTAAGGCACGGTACATCAAAAAAACCAGTCAGACAGTTCTGACTGGTTTTAATTTCTCTTTTACTCTTCCTTCTCGACTTATACGGACGAGAAAGAAGGGGTTACAAACTACTAACTCTACTGAGCAGTAGTAATCTCATCCGATATCGGTGAGAGTGCACCATTTCCAGCAACACTGACTGCTACCACATAGATTTTATAAGCTGTACCAGGGGCCAAACCATCAATAGTTGCCGTTGTTTCTGCAGCATCAGCAGTTGGTGTTACACCGTCCTCAATGATTCGATTTGACCATTGCAGTGCCGCAGCAGTATTTGCCGGTTCATTAGTAGCTACAGAAGCTGAAGTAACAGCAATTATCTTATAGGAGGTAATCGCATCCGCTTCTAACATGTCACCACCAGAAGCACCAAAACCCTCAGTAAGATGCTTAAATGTAACCTTTACTTCATTAGCAGCATTATCACCGGCAGCAACTGTTGCTTTTTCCGCAATCGCTCCTGGAGCGGCATCAGTTTGATAAGGGTATCCGCTCGCCTCTTCTGAAATATCACTTCCACCGGATGCACTGGCTGCCCTGATTTTAAAGAAATACTTTACACCGGTCTTAAAGTTTGCTACGTCAAAAGTTGCTTTTGTCGCAGAACCATCTTCTACGAGCTCCATGCCTATGGTTGGTGTTTCTATAGAAAAACCTTCAGTATCGTCATAAAAAATGAGGTAGCCGCTGATTCCATCAAATGACGTTGGGGCTGTCCAGACTACTTTGACCTCTCTCTCTTTGGTTCCCTTCCCTACTGATACAATGGATGGTGCCGTTGATGGCGCCGTCCCTGTTGGACAGCCTGTCAATGCAACAATTGATATCACAACGAGGGATGCAATCGCTATTCGATACAATGTCTTTTTCATATTTTCTCCTTAAGATTCATGAATTTTCAAGTTCTCACTCTTATGAACTTTGAAGCCAATGCTACAAAACGCCTTTTATTCTGTCAACAAAAAAGGCGGTGATCAGGATGGCTGTTTAATCATTCCGGGTGTAGAAAATCAGCCGCGATTGCCCATATCGTCTCTTATCACAGAATTCCAACTCAGTGAAGCGGCAAGGAAGTGTATCCTTAAAGGGATAATGGAGAACGAGGACTCCTCCTTTTGCCGGTTGGTCGGCCTTTTCTGCCAGTTCCAGAAGCCTCTCCTTCTTCTTCATTGCAAAGGGGGGATCTAAAAACACCAGATCAAACCTTTCCATGCCCTCCCTGAGAAAACTCTCGACTGACTGTATTCTTAGCATACTCCGTGCCTGGCGCGAATCTTCAGCGGCGATTTCAAGATTTTTTAGTATCACTGATCGTTTTTTTCCATCTTTTTCTACAAGAAGGGCTTTTTTCGCACCCCGGCTCAGTGCCTCAAGGGCCATGATTCCCGATCCGGCAAATAAATCCAGAAATGAAAGACCATGAATATCCCCCAGTATGGAAAACAGGGACTCCCGCATTCGATCCATGGCGGGACGAATTATACCCGAAGGACAGGCTGCAATTCTTCCTCTATAACGGCCGCCCGTAATTCTCAAAGGGTACTCAACAGGTTTTCATCGAATGGGGGATATTTCTCAAAGAGTTCTCTGAAATCTCCATGTCTCTCCTCCTTGAGTTCCGGATCCTCCCTGAGAACGGCCCGGGCATCTTTCCGGGCATCCAGAAGGACTTGCAGATCCCGAACTGGATCAGCAATGGCCAATCGTAGAAAACCCGATTGCCGCACACCAGCCATGTCGCCGGGTCCGCGGATCTTGAGATCTTCCTCAGCAAGGATGAAACCATCGCTGATCTTCTTCATCGTCATCAATCTGGCCTTGCCCTCCATAGTAAGCGGTTCGCTGTACACAAGGAAGCAGTAGGACGGCCTGTTTCCCCGCCCTACCCTGCCCCGAAGCTGGTGGAGTGCCGAAAGGCCGAAGCATTCCGCATGCTCAACAACCATACATGTCGCCTCAGCAACATCCACACCCACCTCCACAACACTGGTTGCCGCAATATAATCCAGAAGCCCGTCCCGGAAATCAGTCATAATTCCTTTTTTTTCATCTTCATCGATACGGGAATGTATGATAGCTCCCTTGAATTCAGGAAAAATCTGTGTTTTTAAGTGATCGAACATGTTTTCCGCATCCTTGAGATTCGTTTTCTCCGATTCTTCAATCAGTGGATACACAAAATAGGCACGATTTCCGGCAGCAAGTTCCCGGCGGACAAATTCATACACCTTCGTTTCATTCCCAATCCGGGCTAAATGGGTTTCTATGGGGAATCTGCCTCCGGGCATGGTTCTAATACTGCTCACATCCATATCACCGAAGGCGGTCAGGGTCAGTGTTCGGGGAATGGGTGTGGCCGACATGGCCAGTATATCTGGAGATTGACCCTTCTCCGCCAGGGCACGGCGCTGTCCGACGCCGAATCGCTGCTGCTCGTCAATGATGACCAGAGCCAGGTCCTTGAATACAACTCCAGAACTGAAAAGGGCATGCGTACCGATAACTAGATCAATTTCCCCGGCAGCCAGAGCATCAGTGAGGGAACGCCTTGAAGAAGCGTTAAGCTCTCCTGCCAGAAATGCGGATCGCACGCCCAGCGGCTGCATGAGGCGGGCAGCATTGTCGGCATGCTGTCTGGCCAACAGTTCCGTTGGTGCCATGAATGCCGCCTGACGGCCTTCTCCGATAACACCCAGACTGGCAGTGAAAGCCACCAGTGTTTTCCCTGAGCCAACTTCACCCTGAAGCAGCCGGAGCATGGGGCCAGGACGTTTGAAGTCCTCGATAATGTCTTTTATTGCATTTTCCTGATCGGTGGTAAGAGAAAAGGGAAGGGTTTTCCTGAACCTGTCAGGCAAATCCTCATTCCAGGGGCGGGGAGTGGACGGGAAATCATTCGATGAAATGTGCCGCCTGGCAACAGCTATTTGAAGATGAAACAGCTCTTCATAGATAAGAGCATTGCGGGCGCGGGACGCTTCCTCCATCGTTGCCGGAAAGTGGACATCCCTGACGTATTCAGCTTTGCCCTTGAATTTTTTCGCATGGATTATTTCCGGCGGGAGTTCATTACGGAGATTGAATGCGTATCGTGCTATGACAGATTTTAAAACCTTTCTCATGAGTCCCTGAGTCAGATTGCCCCCAAGTCGATAGACGGGCTGAATCAGGTTGAATTCCTTCGAGAGAGCCTTCATTGCAAGATCTTCAAAAACAAATGATCCGGATTGAATCTCACCATATTTGTTACGCATAAATGGCCCTGTAACTCGGATCATTGTGCCGGGAGGTAGTTTTCTTGCCAGATAATTCCTTCCGTAACAAAGCATTGATGCTGTTTCTGATTCATCTCTAATGAGAATCTTAAGTGCCAGTCCATTTTTCCAGTGGAACATATCATGGGAAATCACCTCGGCAACAGTCACAGCAGGTTTCTGAGTGGAAGACTGAGCCAGAGATACAGGAGTGATTCGATCAATGTAGCGGACTGGATAATGCCGGATGAGCTGGGCAATATTGAAGATACCCAGTTTACCGAGACTCTGGACAGATGCCGATCCAATGCCTTCAAGATCAGATACTGGAAAGGTTAATTCTCCGGAAAACAATTTCTTGTCAGAGCTGCATCAGCAGCGGATAAACAAACCGGTTTAAGAGTTGATCAATTAGAATTCTGGCTCCAATCAAACTCACAGCACTGACAGCCAGGGCGATTGGGTAAGTAACAGTGCGTTTTGTAAATAGACCGACAATCTTTGAAACCTGCGGAAACAGGAAGGTATCCAATCGGGTTGTCCAGTTTGAGTGTTCTTTCTTTATATATAAAAAAACAAGGCGGATTATCATTATGATACCAAGCAGGGTAGCAAGAAAGGCAATCAATCCCCAGATCAACTGGACAGCTATGACGATCAGTTCACCCGCACCGGGTAATCCGCCAGCGGAAAGCCGCTGCGTTATGTAGAGGAGGAAACTCAGCAATGCGAGTCCCAGCACGGGGGAGAAATCAAACATGCCGAATCTTAGCCAGGATATTCCCTTGAATCGGCTCATGTAGGGATCCGTCATCCTGTTGATGAAGGCCCGAATCGGCATTGTTCCTCCGGAACTGTCAGGTATCCAGCTCAAAACGACACGGATCATGATCAATAGAAAGTACAACATGAGAAATGCACTTAGAATGCGCATGGATAATTGAAAAAAATCCACTCTGAATTACTCCTTCCATGCTGCGGCAACAGCACTGTTATTCTGAATCTGCTCAAGGCTTGAGTCGTCCACAGCCAGTGTGAGATGTTTCGATGCCTTAACTATTCTCCGCCCGCCGTTCTCCGGTACATGCAGGTATAACTGTCCCGGACCCGGAAAATCCTGTATGAACGTCCGAAAATCAATCAGGGTTTCCTCACTGCAGCTCATATCGGCCAGTTCTACATGTATATCGGGAAAATCGGCCGCTTTGAGTTTTTCAGGCTTCATTACTTCGGCTACCTTTATACTGGGATTACTGCTGTTATTATCCACACAACCAATAATGCCGACAACGGTATCCTCTACCAGAAGAGACTCATAGTCTTTCAGTGTTTTGCTGAAAACAACAAGTTTTACAGTTCCATTGTAATCATCAAGCTCTGCTGCAGCCATTTTTTGTTTTCTTCGTGTGTACGAAAAGCGGACATTTCGCAGCAGCCCCAGGATTGTATAAGTCTTTGAATTCAGTGCTGAATCAAATCGGCTGAGATTCAGATTAACGGCCTTTTCCCAGACCTTCCGGTATGGATCCAGAGGATGCCCGGAGACATAGAGTCCCAGTGTCTCTTTTTCCCGGGCAAGAAGTTCACTGGAAGACCATGCCTCAACTTTTTCATATTGAAAACTCGCTTCCATATTATCATCCATATCATCAAAGAGGGATCCCTGTCCCAGCTGATCGTTTTTTCTTTTTCTCGACACTATTTCCAGCATTCTATCGACATTGTGAAGCAGGGTTGCTCTATTGTGCTTTTCGATGGGATCAAATAATCCAGAGAGGATGCTGGCCTCCAGTACTTTTCGGTTGAGTGCTTTCGAATCCACTTTCTCAAGGAAGTCGGCCAGGCTTAAAAATCTGCCTTTCGTCTCTCTGGCCTCAATAATGGCTCTAACCGATGCTTCACCCATGCCCTTAATGCCTTTTAATCCATAGATTATCTGATCATTGGATACAGTGAAAATCACTTCTGACCGATTCACATCGGGTGCCAGAAGTTTGATGCCGTCAGCTCTCGCATAATTCAGATACAGTTTTAAAGAATCCGCATCGTTTATCTCATTTGTAAGGTTGGCAGCCCAGAATTCAGCGGGAAAGTTGATCTTGCAGTACGCTGTTTTGTAGGCAATTATTGAATAGGCGGCAGCATGGGACTTGTTGAATCCATAGTCTGCGAATGGTTCAAGTATCTCAAATATGCGCCTGGCCAGTTCAACTGAATAGCCTTTTTTTACAGCACCTTCAAGGAACTCTGATTTCAGTTTTGGCATTTCTTCTTTTTTCTTCTTACTCATCGCATTGCGGAGGATGTCTGCTTTTCCAAGACTGAAACCAGCAATGATCTGTGCAACCTTCATCACCTGTTCCTGGTAAACAATAACTCCGTAAGTAGGTTCAAGGATCTGTTTCAGGTCGGGATGAGGGTAGACAATCGTATTGCGGTTTCGCTTGGCAGCAGTGTATCGGGGGATGTTCTTCAAGGGACCTGGCCGATAGAGGGCATTCAAAGCAATAAGGTCTTCTATACTCGATGGTTTGGCATCTCTTAGAACTCGCTGCATTCCCTGGCTTTCAAACTGAAAAATGGCCTCGCTATGCCCCTTGCTCAGCATGGTGAACGTTTTTTCATCGTTTTCCGGAATCTGATCGAGATCAAAATCCGGTATCTTCTTCCGAATAAGCAGTTCACAATTCTTGAGCAAAGTCAGTGTTTTCAATCCAAGGAAATCCATTTTAACCAGGCCGCACTGCTCAATGATATCCATTGTATAAGCGGAGTTTACATCCCCTGTTTTAGAATCCTTATGAATGGGGACATAGTCCGTCAGGATCGACTGCCCGATAACCTGACCGCAGGCGTGGGTGGAGACATGCCTGTTCATACCTTCCAGGATTGAAGAGATTTTGAAAAGTTCTTCATAGACGCCGCCTCGTTCCCTGTATTTTTTCAGCTCAGGTGCTAGATCCAGTGCCCAACTGACGGACATTTTTTTCTTCTCGCCTCCAGGTACATTGTACTCGGCAGGGATTGGAGGAACGAGTTTGGAAATAGCATTGGCTTCATTAAATGGGATATCAAGTACCCGGGCCACATCTTTAAGAACGGCTCTGGTTTTCAGGGTTCCAAAGGTGCAGATTCCTGCGACATTGTCTCTGCCGTATTTGCTGTGAACATATTCGATAACTTCGTTTCGCCGTTCAAAGCAGAAATCAATGTCAAAGTCCGGCATGCTGATTCGTTCAGGATTGAGGAATCGTTCAAAGAGGAGTCCGTATTTCAGCGGATCGATATCTGTGATTCTCAGGGAATAGGCAACAATACTTCCAGCTCCGGAACCACGCCCCGGTCCAACAGGGATGTCATGCTTTCTGGCCCAGTCAATGAAATCCCAGACGATGAGGAAGTAACCGGAATATCCCATATCGATAATCACCTTGAGTTCATAATCCAGTCTATCTTTTATTTTTTTCCACTCATCGGAATTCCTGTTCTCTGCATGGATTTCCGGATAGCGCTCCTTAAGACCAGTTTCAGCGAGGTGCCTGAGACAGGATTCCGGACTGGAGTATTCCTTCGGTATATCATAGTGAGGAAGCAGGGGACCTGGTTTTGGAATTGTGAGATCACATTTCTCAGCCAGTTTCACTGTATTCTCAATCGCATCGGGAAAATCCGGGAAAAGATCCCTCATCTCCTCCTCTGTTTTGAAGTAGAATTCTGGATTCTCTGCCTTTAAACGTTTTTCTTCACTTTGTTTCTTTCCCGTAGCGATACAGATGAAAACATCGTGGGCATTGGCATGATCCCGGTTTAGAAAGTGAACATCGTTGGTGGCAATTATGGGAATGTCCGTTTCCTGGCTGAGACGGCGCATACCCTTTCGTACAATTTCCTCCTCTTCTATTCCATGGTTCATCACTTCCAGCCAGAAATTTCCCTCCCCGAAGAGGTCTCGATAATACAGGGATCTGGACTTTGCTTTTTCCCAGTCGCCATTGAATACAGCCCGGGGTATCTCTCCGCTGAGACAGGCAGCCGACGCCATCAATCCTTCATGGTGCAATTCAAGCAGTTCATCATCAATGCGCGGACGGTAAAAAAAACCCTCCAGGAACCCTTTTGAAGTGAGCAGCATGAGGTTGCGGTATCCCTCTTCGTTCTTTGCGTACAGTACAAGGTGATGATTCTTCGGACCGCTGCCCGGTCTGGCGAATCGGCTTCCGACAGCAACGTACACTTCACATCCGATCACAGGATTCAGTCCCTTTGCCCGACATTCCCTTTCAAAATGTATGGCTCCAGACATGTTGCCATGGTCGGTAAGAGCAACATGTTGCATACCCAGTTCCGAGGCTCTTTGAGCATAATCCCTGATGCGGCATGCTCCATCCAGCAATGAGTAATCCGAATGATTGTGAAGGTGGACAAATCCGCTCATGGAACCCTCCCCATACAATGATAAGCAAGGAATGAAAGTCTGTCACCCATTATTGAGAAGCTCTGGAGAAGAATCCTTGAACAAGTTCCAGAGTGGTCTTCCTGTCATAGGGAAAACGATCCTGAAAGAGACTCATTCGGTTCAATGCCTCATTGAGGTTCTGTCTATCCTTATCGGTGAAGGGAAGGGTGCGTCCCACCATGGCCGCTTCCAGTTCCAGATCATACTGGATGCCGATTTCTTCGTTGAATACGGCCATTCGAAACTCTGTGACGATGCCATTGTCAACACGGGCAAGGGCACAGAAGATAAAAAACCTTTCTTCATCGGTACCGGGCTGGATTTTTACATATTTTCCAATGTTCCATGGACTGGTTGGAATACTGATTCGGGTGATAAGCCCTTCACGATGCAGATTGCTGGTGATGTGATGAATACCTGCCAGAGGAATTTTCTGACTCCTCGGACTTGATTCAATACGATGAAATATTTTCCGCTGAGACCGGATTTCAACTTTGGCATCCAGAATTCTCAGTAAGGGGAGAAGGTCACCTGACTTCCCTTTCTGGGCGAGATGTCCCCCGATGGTGGCTTGAGAACGGATGGGCAGCACCGCTATTCTGCCGATGGCATCCTGTAATATGGGAATAGGAAGCTTATGCCCAATCTCTGCGAGTCGATCCAGTGTTGTCATGGCTCCAATTTCAAGGGAATGTTCGGTACGGATTGCCCGGTGCAGCTCTTCAATGCCTGAAAGCACAATCAATGCTTCCGGAGCCTTCCTTGAATGAAACGTTGTACCTCCAGCCCAGTATTCCGCATCGGGGTTTCTGGCGGCCATTCCCAGAGCTTCACTGATCGTTTGAGGAAAGCTCAGAAGGGGAGTTTTTCTATCAGCCTGCACTTAATCTCCTCTTGCGTTTCTCTGCGGAAAGTCTCATCGCACGGAGAATCCGCGGAGTTGCTGTACAATCACATGCAGTGGATGTCAATGCCTCCAGGATCTCTTCCGTGGAGGGATGGAGGGTGTGCCGCAGCAGGGATTCTGTCGCAATAGCTCGTGCCGGGGCACAATTGCTGCACAGCAGGGCATTGCTTTCCTTGAATCCGGCAAGAATGTCATTAAAGCCTTCCCGGGCTGCAATTCCTTCTATCGTCCAGACATCCCTGGACTGTAAATCAAAGATCGGGCGAATGCAGGCAAGATTTGGTCGGTTGTCAACCAGTATGAAACAGGAACCCCACTGCATACGACGGCATTGGGATCGCAGGGAATAACAGTTGTATTCATCAGTCAGCACTTCAATACACAGCCGATGAGGATCAACATCTTTGCTGACGGAGCGTCCATTGAGATGGAAGGAAACTATCATGACTTTCCCTGCTGTATGAGTTCCGGCACAACCGGCAGACTGTTGATTTTGTTTCCGGAAGCCTGCCTTACAGCCTGAATGAATGCGGCCGGAACCAGAAGCCAGGGAAGTGAAGAGACATCTCTGGATGGCCGTTTCACACTGTTTTTGTAGAACTGAACATTGATTCCGGGTATAAGCGCTCCTTTTCTCAAGCCTGTACACCATAATAAGGCTTCCTCGACTGAGTTTTCAACAGCAGCAAGTGCATTATCCGGCAATATAAGCCGCCCGCCATCGATGCTAAGCCAGACCTGGACTGATTCCAGACTTGAAGTTACAGTGGACAATACGACTTCCACGATTCCTGCACCCCATGAATAGAAATCACAGGGAGAACCGGTCATTTCCTTCCAGTCCCGGGTCTTGCTGCTTCTCCGATTGACCCGGTCTATGGTGATGGGTAATGCTTCCCTGAAACGGCGTTTGGAGAGATTCGAAAATGCCTGTTCAAGCTGACGGGTGTAAACAGACACATGACTTCCAAGGATGGCGGGATCACATGTTTTTCTGCTGGTTTCAAAGTGATAATCAAATTCCACGTCCTTTTCATCGATTCCAAGGGCATGGACCGCCATGGCTGTCCATGCCTCACGGAGAGGGCCAGGGGCTTCAGACGGCATACGTATCCGCAGTTTTCCGTCCATATCAAGTGTAATAGACAGGGCAGCCGCCTGTGTCTCCCCAAAAGAGTTTATTAAACCATTGCCAAAGCCTGCGCAGGTTAATCCGACACCTCTGATGTATTCTGGAGCCAGTCTCAGTTTCTCATAATTGAGACGGTTTTGATTACTGGAGGAGAATTTACGCTCAAAATCAGATGGAGGAAGCAGTTCTTCAAGGAGTTCTGGAACCGAAAAATCCTTCGGCAGAGAAATACCTCCCCCCATGGTTTGATGAGGTTCGGGAAGAATTCTGCGTTTCCATTCCGAGGGTAGTAAACGGGAGTTTTCCGGCATGTGAGATGCCAGCAATTCTCCGGCCAGATATCCAAGTTCAAGTCCTGCCGCCGGGCCAAAACCTGCAGGCGGTAGAGAGTTATAATGGATACATCCCTTTATATGGTAATGAGGGCAGGGGTATAAACTGAAGATCCCCAGAATTATCCGATCGATAAGCTCTGATTCGAAGGGGAGCAGCGCTCCGGCTTCAATTGAAACATCACCTTCAATTGCAAGGATACGGCCATTCGATCCTACAGCTTTTCGGAGATTGAATGCGGCGCCTGGAATGACCGGCCCATGCGGAATCGCCTCAGGTGTTATGTTGAGATGAACTGACTGCCTGGTTTTCAATGAGAGAAATGCCGCAGTGATGGCCGAGAATGCAGGATAATAAAGATTGTCATGAATTCTCTGGCTGGAACCAGGTTTGAAGGCTGATACTTTTACAGATTTATTCGGCAGCTGCAGTATTTGTTTAATTTGTTTTCGAATGAATGCCAGCCAGGAGGCTTCAAGATATAGGTGTAGGGAATTCCCATCGGCCAGGCAGGTAACACTTTCATACTTCATTTCCCTTTCTTTCAAGGGTATCAAAAAGGTTTCCTCAACGACATGATCCGCCTTCTTGATTATATCCGATGCTTCCCCTTTGTTTCGTATAAATTCCTTTTCCACAGCCAGAGGATTGTCATCTTCGTTGATATCCAGCACGATATTTGACAACCACTCATCGATGACATCCAGGTTTTCCCCAACAGCGGTCAAAATGGGCTGCCCCGGCCACAGGATTCTGTCTGAAGCCAGCACAGGCAGAGCACATCCGCCGACTGTGAATTGTTTTGCACCGGGAAGACTCTCTGAAGTGACATAATGAAGGCCGGGGGGCCGGGGGGGAAGTTTCATTCCAGTGATTCGCCCTGTTTTTTTCGACGAGTACAGGGTTCGCCCTTCCAACACCTTTTTCGGTGCATAATCACCGGGTCTTTTGAACTGACCGGAAAACCTGTCCCTGAATTCACCAGCCTCAACCATGCAGCTCATCCTTTATAATTCTTATAATACGGTTTTGCTCCCGCCTTTTCAGTCCGGGCCAGAGTGGAATCGAAAGCAGTCGATTTCCCAAATCTTCGGCCGCAGGATAATGGTCGGCATTCAATCGACAGCTTTCCTTCCAATACGTCATACGATGGAGGGGGATGAAATGGACAGAGGTTCCGATTCCTTCCTGATAGAGCCGTTGAGCCAGAGAATCTCTCAGTGCCCCCGTCCTTAATTTCAGCATGTAGAGATGCCATGAATGACCTTTAACATCCTCGGGAAGTTCAAGGTCATCAATACCCTTAAGTTCCTCGCTGTATACACTGGCAAGGTTTCTCCGCAAATTGAGAAGATGGCTGCTTTTCGCCAGTTGAACCCGGCCGATGGCCGCGGCCAGATCCGTCAGATTGTACTTGTAGCCTGGTTCCACAACATCATACTCCCAGGACCGGGCCCCTGCATGATCGGTATATCGATTCCATACGGTACGGTCTATTCCGTGGATTCTCATGCTTTTTATACGCTCATGGTATTTCTCATCACGGCTGACAATCATTCCTCCCTCACCTGTTGTCATTGTTTTTGTAGCGTAGAATGAAAACACACCCATATCGCCCAGAGTACCGGCAAAGCCTTCATCAGTACAGGAGGGAAAAGCATGAGCAGCATCTTCGACAATGCTGGTAGAAGCGGATACAGCGTCTCGAATGGCATTGATATCGCATGGACAACCAGCCAGATGAACAGGTATGACAGCTTTCAGGCCCTGACTGACTTTGTTCAGAGCCTCAGGATCCATGTTGCCGTTTCCAGGGTGAGAATCGATGAAAACAGGCTCTGCTCCAAGATATCGTATAACGGCTGCCGTTGAGGTAAAAGTCAGGGAGGGAACGGCCACCCTGTCCCCGGGACCAATTCCCAGGGCCTTCAAAGCCAGATGAAGTCCTGCTGTGGCAGAATTTACGGCAGCAGCCCACAGCGGCTGCCGAGGATTATCACCTTTGAGGAATAAAGAAAACTCTTCTTCAAATAGTGCCGTCTCTGAGCCAGTCGTTAACCAGCCGCTTTTGATGACTCGCCTGGCAGCAGAGATTTCTTTCCGTCCAAGATGGGGTTTGAAGAAGGGGATGGACAGCCCAGGAGTCTGTCGGACTTTAAGACTTCGAGGCGATTTTTGATGATTTTTTCCTGATGCAAGGCGACAAAAACGGAGCGCAGCTGGGCTGCGTGAGTATTTTGGCAACGCAGCAGCAGGGAAAAAGGGCAAAAATCGAGC
Organism: Spirochaetaceae bacterium; assembly: GCA_965224705.1. Lineage (GTDB taxonomy): Bacteria > Spirochaetota > Spirochaetia > DSM-2461 > DSM-2461 > UBA2779. The sequence continues at coordinate 705,599 of OZ245056.1, forward strand.
CGTGAGGCGTAAGTCCGACAGGCTCCCAGGAGTCTGTCGGACTTTAAGACTTCGAGGCGATTTTCGATGATTTTTTCCTGATGCAAGGCGACAAAAACGGAGCGTAGCTGGGATACGTGAGTATTTTGGCAACGCAGCAGCAGGGAAAAAGGGCAAAAATCGAGCCGTGAGGCGTAAGTCCGACAGACTCCTAGTATTCCGGCTCATTTTCAGGGGCCCTGACAGTTGAAAAATACTGGTTGATAAGCCGACGAAGTTCATGACGGTTGCGGAATACTCCCTTTTTATCCTCATGAAGAAAGACAATGGGTTCAAGAGATTCAAGAATCTGATCAACATTTATATGAGCACTGGCCGGAAAGTGAACCTTGACTATACGCGGGTATTCTGTTTTCTTCGGACTCTCATCAATCGACCAGAGGCATTCCATCTTCTTCTCGCCAGGCCGCATACCTGTAAAAATGATGGGAATAGTGTCTTCATCATATCCGTAAAACTCTATCATCTGCCTGGCAAAGTCAACAATCCGCACAGGTTCACCCATGTCCAGGAGGTATAGACCTCCATCGGCTGCCAGACCCGCTGTCTTCAGAACCAGACTGATCGCCTCAGGGATGGTCATGAACCACCTGCGGGCATCGGGATGGGTTACGGTAACAGGACCGCCGGAAAAAATCTGATTCTTGAAGAGGGGCATAATGCTTCCCCGTGAGCCAAGAACATTCCCAAAACGGACAACTGTAAACTCACGGCCAGCCTCCCTCTTGGATAGAACAATCATCTCTGCAATTCGTTTACTGACGCCGTAAACGGAAGATGGTTCCACAGCCTTATCGGTGGAAATAAGTACGAATCGTTCCGTACCCGCATTGATGGCTGCTTCAACAAGATTTCGTGTTCCCATTACATTGTTCTTCATCACTTCAATTGGATTGTGCTCCATCATGGGAACATGCTTGTGGGCTGCTCCGTGAAAAACAATATCCGCTTTCAATCGCCCGAGCAGAAAATTGACGTAATGCTTATCCTGAAGTTCTCCAATAACTGGAATAATTGTTGCTTTTTCTCCAACCCCGGCATCCTGGAGGCGTTTGATTTCCCGCTGAATGTTCCAGATACTGTTTTCACCATGTCCAAGAAGGTAGAGGCGTTCAGCTCCGCCATAGAGAAGCTGGCGTGAGAGTTCACTTCCAATACTCCCGCCTGCACCTGTTACAAGAACCCGCCTCCCCCGGACATAGGATAAGCTTTCCTTCAGATCAATAAGAACAGGTTCACGGCCCAATAAATCCTGGGGATCCATGTCCCTTGCCTGAACAATGTGTGGAGCCGCGGAAACAATCTGGCTGATCGGAGGAAGTATTCTGATGCGCTGAAAATTCGCCTCCCTTAGAATTCGATGAACCTCAGAGAGCCTTTTTCTTGACTCGGAAGGCAGGGCTATCAATACTTCCGCATCCTGACCGCTGTCAAGAATCCCCACACAAGAATCAATTGGCCCAAAAACGGGGATATTATCGATCATTGTACCGATTGTTTCCCTGTCATCATCCAGAAAGGCGACAACATGACTGTTGAAGCTGTTTTCCTGGATTTCCCGGGCTATAGATTGTGCGTATTGTCCTGCACCGACAATATAGATTCGATTGCCCTTGACCATTCCGACAATGTAGCATTGAATTGGTGTCAGGGGAAGTGTAAACCTGTTCTCATTTTATTCCCGGAGTATCCGAAACTAATGATATGAGCAATTTCAAGATACTTACTATCAGTCTCTTTTTGCTGACTGGCAGCGTTCTGACGGTATGGTCGGAGTCATTATTAATAGCAACTCATATCCGGATGCCTCTGAAATCAATGGATAGAAATGAAATGGTAAAAGTCTCTTCAATGGAATCAGGCATTATGGAAACATTGTTCGATGATGGTCATGTATTCTTTAACATCTACAATCACCCGAAGGCAGATGGGGAGAGCATGACAACTGAAAACCTTATATCGATGTCCGGAAAGCTTGATTCTGACTATCTTCTGGAGTTGATCCCGGATGAGTCGGGGACAGTTTGGAATCTGTACAGAACCAGTAACTCAAGACGACTGATAGAAAACCATGAAAACATATCTCAAGTTGACGATAGTTATAATTTCGAAAAGCGTTGGTATGCATTGGGTCAAATTCTGGGTAGAGCCGTAACTGACGCTATTACCGTTCATTGAATCGGAGGTAGTAGACATGAAAAAAATTCTCACGGTCTTCCTTCTTATAATGACTGGCACTTCCATCAGTACAGGAAGTGAAATCACATTGGAAGCCATTGTTGGAAATGGCTCCAAATTTCCTGGCGTGTCCACAAACATGCGTGTTATGTCCAATTCCTTTCCTCCGGGAACCATGCTGCAGGTAACAAAACTTGGAAGTGAGGCGAGCGTTGAAGTTGAAGTTGTCAGTCGGCACACCCTGTCAGCCATGCACATACTGATTGAAGAATCGGCGGCGGCGGCAATCGGCTTACCAAAAGATCGGCCGTTTCCTGTACTGGTCGCGCCGATATCCAATACTCAGGTATCCAGGCCGTTACCATTTCAGAGTTACGATTATCTTACCAGTCGGGATCCCGACATAAACCCCACGGCCGAATCGTACATGCTGGGAATCGAGTCCACCCCTCCGGCAGCCGCTGATGTGGATGAGGATCCCCCCCAGGTTCAGTTAGTTGAGCCTGTAGAGGATTCTTCGGATGAGGAACACATCGACGTTGCTGAAGACACAAGCGATGAATCAGTCAGTGATATTCCAGTGGAACCTCCATTCGTTGAAGATGAACTGGTTGATGCCGCATTAGATGAACCCGATAAAACTGATTCTGATATGGACTCCTATCCTTCTTCCCTCCTGGATGTCCATGAGGGATTTGAAGGCGAATTGGCCGAAGAACCGGTTGACGAATACAGAGATGAAATTGCAGGAGAATATGCCGAGTTTTCTTCTGAAGACACGACAGAAGACAAAACCCTGCTCCCTCCTGTCGCAAGTGTTCCCCCCTATGATGATATCTCAGATATTGATCCAAACCCGGTTCCTGTATTCGATCTGTCAGAAAACGATGAACCGGAAATTTCGGAACCGGAAACCGATGAGGACGATCCGCCTGTTATGGATGATGAGACATTTGAATCACACCCACTTTTCACAGACGGCAGTCCCATCATTGCAGAGGATGAATTATTCCTGACTGATGATAGCAATGCAGGCGAAGAGACTGAACCCCTGATTGATGATGACAGTCTCTATTCTGATAATGAGGAGCCCTTCCTCGTGAAAGATAACTCAACGATTCTGGACGATGATGATATTGAGAACAAAGAGTTTTTCCTGACTGCAGCAGAACTCAGTCCACCCGATCCCGTAGAAACTTCGGAATGGGATGATGATGGACCGGATGACAATGAATCATTCATAGACGATAGTTTACTGTCTGATACAGATCCCCTGACAGACCCACTGACAGACCCACTGACAGACCCACTGACAGACCCACTGGTTGACACGGCAATCATCGTCGACAAAGCACCAGTTACGGACGATACAATGCTGTTTGATGAATGGGGAGAAAAGCATGGATTGAATCAAGTTGCTCCAGGCACAAACAAGTACTATGTGCAAATCGGTGCATACAATGACATCAATGTAATGAAAGATACGATTGACCGAATAAAAATGAACTCACCAGAGTACCCATTGAGCTATAAAAGGAATGAAGAAGGTACAATCTATCGTCTGTTGATCGGGCCCCTCTTTTCAGCCGAAAAAGCTGTGGTCTTACGGACGATCCATGCCACGATATCTCCAGATGCATTTCATTACTCACCATAACCTGTTGATAGAGACCCATGTTCGGGAAGAAAATTACTGTGTCAGGAAGCCTGTTGATTGGAATAATTGCTCTCATTAGAAAGATTAACATACTATGGAACAGTATTACGAAACAGACTCCCAACAGAGATGGATTCCAAATTCTCGGGGAATCTCAATTCTCTCAGAACCATCCCGGCAGAGGATATATTCCTGAGAATGCTCCACTCCTGTTAAAACCTTCCCTGGCTGTATTCCCTTTTCAAAACAAAACGGCAGTAATCCGGGAAAGAGCTCACCTTCCTCGGTGATTCTTAAGATGCAGATATCTGAGCCATCGGCAGCATCTATCAATTTTGGGGCATTCAGGTATCTCTTTTCCAGGGGAGAACCGGGCAGGGGATTGCCATGGGGGCAGGTTTGAGGACTGCCCAATTGTTTCTCAAGATGCTCGATGAAGTCATCAGAGACGACTGTCTGCAATGATGAAGCCTCATCATCACATTTGTCCCAGGGATAGCCAAGTACATTCGACAGCAGGTGTTCCAGGAGCACATGACGATGAACAATGATTTCAGCAATCTTCCGGCCGGATTGTGTCAGGCAGATAACATCATACTTTTTCTGACTCACAAGATTGAGCTTCTTCAACCGTTTAACAGCCTGAGTGACTGCTGGGCGAGAAACTTTGAGTCGATCGGCCAGAATGGCATTCGGGACTGAGCCATTATCCCTTTCAATAAAGAAAATCTGTGCAAGGTATTCAGCAGCGACTGGAGATTGAGACTTAAGATCATTCAGGTTCAATTCCTGCTCCCATATTGCATCATCTATTTGTCTACTCTGATTCGACTTCCCATATTACCTCATCCTGTGAATATATGCAAGTTCAAAAATCACAGAGCTGTTTACGCATCTTGACCATCCTGCCGTCGATGTCAAAAATATGAAATGCTCTATCCCCCAGGATCACCGCATAACTACCTCCACCCTGGAAATATCGCCGTCATGATACTCCTCATAATGAGTATTTCCTGCACCAGACAAAGCGTCTCCGGGAACTACATTGAGCAAAGTCAATTTCTTCTTGATACAGTTACAACAATAAAAATCTACGATTACAGGGATGAGAAACTCTTAACAGATGCATTCGACAGAATTGCCGCCTTAGAAAGAGAACTGAGCCGCTATCATTCCGAGAGTGAGGTCTCAGAAATAAACAATGCGGATGCGGGAACTCTGGTCAAGATTGGAGACAATGTAATTCAGATTCTGGGTGCAGCTGTTCGATACGCAGAGCTTTCAGGGGGAGCCTTTGATCCCTCAATTGGGCCTCTGGTTGATCTCTGGGGATTCGGCAGAGAAAATCCTCAGATACCCGATACTCAAGAATTAAACAAGGTCCTTCCCCTGGTCAACTTCAGAGAAATTCATATCAATTCTGAAACTGAGGAAGCAGGTTTTAATAAACCAGGAATGAAACTTGATTTAGGGGGAATTACAAAGGGCTGGATAGCAGATGAAATTGCCCGCTACCTCATCGACAATGGAGCTGAACACTTCATCATCGATCTTGGAGGAAATGTAAGGCTGGCTGGAGGTAAACCCGGCGGCACAAACTTTGTCATTGGTTTGCAGGATCCCTTTAACGACAGGGGCAGTTACCTTGGTTTATTGACCCTGAAAGAAGGCTCCATCATTACTTCGGGTGTGTATGAACGGTATTTCGAAATTGATGGAATTCGCTATCATCACATTCTGGATACAAAAACCGGTTATCCGGTGGAAAACATGCTTGCCTCAGTCACAATAATCAGTCCTTATTCCATGGATGGCGATGCTCTTTCAACAGCCATTTTCGCTCTGGGTCTGCAGGCTGGATTGGAAATTGTAATGGATCTGGAAAACATTGAGGCCGTATTCATTACCAGGCAGAAAAACATAATTGTCACGCCCGCCATTGCCTCATCTTTTGAAGCTGAAGAGGGGATTTCAGTACAGATTCATTCTGAATGGGAATGAAACCAGGCAGTACATCCTGTATCAGGAGCCGCATCCCTCTTCCATGCTAAAGATGCACACCAAAAAAGAGAATGAAAGCTAAAAGAGTCCGCTGTTCGTTTGCTTCATTAAACCCCCACCAGTCAAGTCTTGCTCCTGTATGAATATTCTTAAAACGCCAGGCGATATCGACTTTATAGTGAACACTTTCAATCAATTGCACCCCAACGGTACTATGAACACGAATCCCGGCACTGAAAACCAGATTCTCCAATCCAGAAACCTCAAAGAGATGATACAGAAGAGGATCCGCAATCCAGAGGCCAAGGTACAATCCGAAATTATTACCGACAGTGTGAGTTTCAAGATTCTTGCTTGAGTGCAGAGAAGCTCCAAAATCAAGGCCGATTTCCAGCCGTGATGATTGACTTTCCGCCAGAAATCCCCTGAGGTTTATTCCCAGATCAAGCGTGTTAAATAACAGTGTGGGTTCAGAAGGCATCCATGAGTAACCCGAACTGCGGAAATTGAACCCTGGACTTCGCCCGAGAACCGGCAGCCAATAGCGTAGATCCACCCCCAACGCAGAACCAATAAACACATCAAAAGACGACCAGGTGTTCCTTATCCTGCTGATAACAGGATCATTGACAAATAAAGATAGGTTTAAATCTCCACGGAATTGATCTCGAAACTGACCAGGATCACGGCGGATTCCCTGCTCATCTCTCTCAATGACAAACTTGGGAGTATCCTGGTCATCACGATCTTTATCGGGAGATTCATTCTCTACCGGGAGTTCTCGCCCCTCATCCAGGGCTTTCAGGTCATTGATGGAAGTCCTGTAGGATTGAATTCTTACATCATCCGGGTCTATTAATTCTGCCTGATCCAGTGCAGACAATGCTCCGTTCCAGTCCCCATCAGCGGCAAGATTCAAGGCCTGTTCCAACAATCGATCCAGTTCAGAACCAGCTTCTTCATCGACTGCTGTTTGGGCACTCAAAAGTTGAGTCACACCGGAGAACAGGATGACAGCCAGGATGATATCCTTCATTATTTTCCTCAATGCGATACCTGACGAAGTGTGTTCCACAAGATGGATTCAGGAAAGTCTGGAAATAAAGAGGCCCAGGAGCCGATCACTGTTCTTTCCTGCAGTGCATTTTGAAGAACGCCCAGAAAAACTTCTCTCGACATGATTGAAGCACCAAAAGAAGCAAGATGAGGTGTTGGCTGCTGGCAGTCAATCAGGCCGAAACCTGCATCCTGGAGAAATCCAACAAGAGCAGTAAAGGCAATTTTCGATGCATCTGTTTCCCGATGAAACATTGATTCACCGCAGAAACACCCTCCAAGCGACACCCCGTATAACCCACCAGCAAGTTTGCCATCGTCGTTCCAGGATTCCACCGAATGGGCATATCCCAGCTCATGAAGTTTGCAGTACGCATCCACCATATCATTTGTTATCCAGGTTCCATCCTGATCTGGTCTGTAGACTTCCCGGCAGCTCAGAATCACCTTCTCAAAATCACAGTCCAGAGTTAATTCATACGAGCTTTTCCTGATACTCCTTTCAAGTCTTCTCGATATTCTTATCTTCGAAGGAATCAAAACAGCTCTGTTAAACAGCGACCACCAGATGACAGGTTGTCCATCATTATACCAGGGGAAGATACCATTCCTGTAGGCTTCAAGCAGGGTGGCAGGTGAAAGATCACCTCCTATCGCAACAATTTCGCTCTGAACGCTGAGTGGATCAGGGAAAAAGCCCCCCAATTCAAGCAGCATTTACCTGTGTGTGGATAACGATTTCATCATTCTCCAGATCAGCGACCGCCCTGCCGCCTGAAGTAAGGGAACCGAAAAGTACCTCATCAACAAAGAATCCCTTAATTTTTTCCTCCACCAGGCGCATGATGTTGCGGGCTCCATACTCAGGGGAATACCCCTTCTCGGCAATCCAGCGGACAGCCGCATCAGTGACTGCAAGCTCGACATTCTTTGGTTTCAGCATTTCACGGAATAGATTAATTTCCTTATGGACAATACTCTCAACAATTTCCATGCTCAAATGTCCAAACTTAACAACTTTATCGAGTCTGTTTCGAAACTCAGGGGAAAACACTTTTGCGACAGCATCATCCATAGCTCCGGAATTTACCTCTCCTCCACCAAATCCAATTTTCGGTTTTCCAATTTCCCGGGCACCGGCATTGGAGGTCATAATAATGATGACATTTCTGAAATCAGCCTGACGGCCCGTGTTATCTGTCAGGGTTGCATAGTCCATCATTTGAAGAAGAACATTGAAAATATCAGGATGTGCTTTTTCAATCTCATCAAGCAGCAACACTGCGTGAGGAGTTTTGCGAATGGCTTCTGTAAGCATTCCTCCATCATCATAGCCAACATAGCCTGGAGGAGAACCTATCAGTCGGCTGATTGTATGCTTTTCCTGATACTCACTCATATCAAAGCGGTGCAGAGTAATCCCCAATTCCTCAGCAAGACTCCGGGCCAACTCGGTTTTTCCAACACCTGTGGGTCCCACAAAAAGAAAACTGGCCACTGGCTTGTCTGGTTTGCGGAATCCCGCTCTGGAGCGCTTAATGGCTGTTGTGACATCTTCCACTGCTTCAATTTGACCAAAGATTCTGGTTTTCAGGGCATCGGTCAGGTGCATGAGTTTGTCGGTTTCACTGGCATTGATTGATTTCTCCGGGATACGGGCAATTTTCGCTATAACTTTTTCAATGTCTTTAACGCTGACCACTGGCAGATGCCCATGGGGAGTCTGCACCTGCAGATCGGTGGAGTCAACATTCACTTCGACCAGTTCCTGACTGTTCGACGCATCAGTCGGCATTTGAGAATTGGAATCATAATTGCTTTCATCCAGATCCTTCTTCGGCGGTTCGGCTACATCCTCCTGGAGGCGTTTCCAGGCCCCTGCCTCATCAATTATATCAATTGCCTTATCGGGAAGGTATTTCTCATTGATAAACTGATCGGAAAGATCTATGGCAGCTCTGAGAGCCTCATCATCATACGAAACTCCATGATGGGTTTCATAAACCCCTCTCAAACCAAGAAGTATTCGATAAGTTTCATCTGGAGTTGTGGGGGGAACCTCAATTCTTTGAAATCTCCTTGCCAGAGCATGATCCTTTTCAAAAAACTTGCTGAATTCCTTATGGGTCGTTGAACCGATGCATCGAATTTTTCCTGTCATCAAAGCTGGTTTAAGAAGATTTGATGCATCCATACTCCCCCCGGAGGTGGCTCCTGCTCCGATAACAGTGTGAATTTCATCGATGAAGAGAATCACATTGCCGCGTTCTTCCAGCTCAATGAGGATTTTTTTTATCCTTTCTTCAAAGTCTCCCCGATAGCGAGTCCCCGCCAGCAATGCTCCCATATCCAGAGACCATATCCTGGAATTCTGAAGAAATCCCGGAGCTTCATTATTCGCTATCAGATTGGCCAATCCTTCCGTAACAGCCGTTTTACCAACACCCGGTTCACCTACATGGACTGGATTATTCTTCAAGCGCCGACTCAACACCTGCAGGGTTCGCTCAATTATATCTTCACGGCCTGTCAGTATTTCTAATTCTCCTGCTTCAGCTCTGGCTGTAAGATCAACGGCATATTTCTCAAGGAAACCTGTTTTCTTCTGCCTGGATGACCTTCCATGGTCTTCTTCATCAACATCCAGGCTGTGTTCATCCTGAGAGTTGTTATTTTTCTCATCATCTTCTTCTTCAGGGTGAGAAACAACTTCCAGCAGCCTGATCCGGGTAACGCCTGATTTTCTGAGAAAGTATGAAGTATAGGATTCTTCCAGATCGAAGAGAGATACCAGTAAATCGGCCGAGGTGATTTCCTCTTTTTCCGCAACAGTTGAGTGGACAACTGCCCTGCTGATAACGGACTCCCATCCGGCTGTAGGAATGGGATCAGCATCTTTTACAAGTTGTATGTTCTTGAGAAAGAAATCCTTGATTTCTTCCTGTATCTCCCTGGGGCTGGCATCACAGGACTCAATAATTTTCCGGGGCCTATCATACTCAAGAGCAACGAACAAAAGATGTTCGGGGGTTAGATACTCATGATTCATTCTTTTCGCAGTTGTATAAGCGTCTTCGAAAATACCATTCACTTCCAGAGTTGGTTTCAATTCTATGCCCTTTCTATAATGCTTTTGAGGGGAAACTCTCGTTTACGTGCAAGCATTTCTACCTGAGCAACCTTTGTTTGACCTATGTCGTAAGGATACAAGCCAACTATTCCCCGGCCATTTTTATGAACTTCCATCATGATCCTGGTAGCATCAATGGGAGACTTATGGAATATCGAAACAAGTACCTCAACAACGAAATCCCTTGTGGTATAATCATCATTCAGGAGGATAACACGCCACATATCCGGTCTCTTTACATCATCCCGGACATCTTCAAGTAGATCACCCTCCCCATTATCCCGGAAACTATCATTCATACTGATATGATAGTACAAATTTCAAGGAAAACAATCAATATTTTTTGCGATATGCGGCAAAATAATTGGCCCCCTATCGCAGAGGCGAAAACATCCCTGATTCACCTCGTCCACTCTTGCCGATGTAATCAACCTGAATTGAGACTGGAAGGTAGCGTCGTCCATAGCCACTTGACTGAGAGCTTTTCCAGGCGACAGTATAACGCCCGATACCAGTATCCCTTAATTTTTTAACTATAGCGGCACTTCCTTCAGGCTGAAAGAGGAAACTTGATTCACCGCCTGTTTCCTTTACAATATAATCAAGCTCCCAGCTGACAACGCTGTTACTCTCATACACAGCATTAAAGATGATACCGTTATTGGCCATGATCCGTGCTGTCTCAACCAACCCGTATGTATCAAATGCAGTAGCGGCTGGCGGGTTGGAAATAAAAGCGATGACTGACTTCCTTTTTCTTTCCGGTGCGAGCTGATTAACGGCAAGCCTGAGAGCTTCATCCCAGGGAACACTCCGTGCACCGGATGATGTGAGGGCGATTTCAGAGAAGACAGCCTCATACACTGAACCTGCCGGTATTTCATGTAGAACAGGTGTTTCCGCAGCCGCAACCAGGGAAAACTCATCACCGGTAACAGCAGAACTCATCATATCCTCAATACTGTTCAACAGATAATCCACCGATTTCGAATTGCCGGACGAATCAACAACTGCAACAATGGAAACAGAAGAGCTTTTAAAGGACTGCCAGTCAAGTATGGGTGTTCCAACGAGGTTGTCTCCCTCGAATACAAGGAAGTTACCTGCATTGAGACCTGTCACAGGATTCCCGAATCTATCCTGTACCGTGAAATCTACAAAAATATCGGGATAGGCATCTGCTCGAACTCTGTTCAGTGTAACATCCAGACCGCCATAGAGAGTTGAGAGAGATGTGAGAAGTGTCACCCGGTTTGAGCCAAAATCACACACCGCAAGATTGCCATTGTCATCGAAAGACAGTGTGGTAATGCGATGAGAACCTCCGCTGAGAGAAGTCTCCAGTGAAAGCTCTCCGGATACAGGATTGACTTTGAATATATCTCCGCCATCAGCAATCAGAATGGATTGACCATGCACTGTAAGACCCTCAGGACTTTTTAATCCCTCAGTGACCAGCGGTCCAAGGTGATTGCCGGAAGTATCAAAGACATCAATCCGTGCAGCCAGAGAATCAGCGACATAGACTCTATCCTCCATGCACACAATACCCGATGGTCCCTGAAACCCGGCAAAGCTGCTCCTGGCTTCAATATTCAAGATATGAGTACCATCCAGACGCCATTTGGCCACACGTTTATTGCCCCAATCGCTTATATAGACGTAAAGGCCATCGGGAGATAAAGCCATGTACTGGGGCCCCAGGAACTGATCGGCACCCACACCAGACTCCCCCCATGATTCAACTCTGCTGCCTTTGTTCAAACCTGTGGTGTACATCAGTGATATGCGATCTGCCTGGTACTCGCTGATTAAAAGCCTGCCATCACCGATGGGAAGAACATCATACGGCCGATCCAGACCTTCCAGGCCCCCCGTAAAACGATCTCTCAGTGCACCATTAGCGTCGAGAATCACCACCTGTCCACCGGTATACGAACTGATTACCAGAGAGCCGGATTTGTCTTTCAGGCTCTGAACAGAGGATGAAAGTTTGAATAATGATTTCAGCTCATTTCCGCCCTGAAAAGTGGCAAGAGGAATCCATTCATCTTCAGATGGAAACTCATTATCTCCAGAAAGGCGATTCCTCAACTGCTCTGCTCGATGACCGATATAGGCTGAAGTACTTCCTTCTTCAATCAGTTCCTCCCAGACTGTAAGAGCAGCATTCTCCATACCTGATTTCCAATAAGCTCTTCCAAGCCACTCCTTTATGGCTGGATCCGTTGGATTCAGGGAAAGGGCTCTCTCCATTGCAAGAAGTGATTTTCCCGGGAATCCATCATTATAGGCAATAACCCCCCATCGCCATTCATCAAGAGATTTCATTGCCTCATAGCTTATTTCCTGGGCCTGAATCGCTGCAGCAAAAAAAATCAAGAGAAAAAGCTGATTAATTGTGGACTTTCTTCTTATCATTTATCCTGACCGCTTCCAGATGATTCCTGATGATTTCGTCGTCAGGGCGTTCCGATATTGCCTCTGTGAGATATCTTACAGCTTCAGAGTTTTTTCCGACACGGAATAATGCCCAACCCAGGGAATCTTTATATGAAAGATTATCGGGATTCATCTCTACTGCTTTTCGGCAGAGTTTCAATGCAAGATCCAGATCTTTCCCGGAATCTGCAAGTATATAACCTAATCCATTAACTGCATTAGAATTATCAATATCCAGCTTCACAGCCTTTTTATAGCTCTCAAACGCAGAATCTTTGAGTTCCAGCCGCCACTGACAATACCCAAGAGCAGACCATACCTGTGGAGAATTCATTCCGAGATCGATAATATCATTGAGATACTGCAGTGCCTGTTCAATTTCATTATGTTCTACAAGAATCCATGCCAGAAGCATGCGAACTTGATACTGGCGTGCCAGATTAACATCATTCCTGAGAACTTGTTCAAAAAGTCCAACCGCTTCCTCAGTAATCTGAAGCCTGACATAGCATAAACCCATGTAGTACGCCAGCTCAGAGTCTTCACCCGGATCAGTCTCTTCTTCCAGAAACAGCTTCAGAGCCCTGGAATAGGAGTGTCCATGGTAAAGCGATTTGCCTTTTTCCCGGGCATTCACATTGTCCCCCCATACCTGTTCAATATATCAGTTTACATTGTAGTTAGACCAGTTGTTAAGCTGTATCTGGCTTACATACTGTAGAATATCAGGCTTTCATTTCGGGGATTCACCGGGAAGATGGACACGGGAACCTTCTCCAATCCCAAGGGAAAAAACACTTGCCTTGAACCCAAAGATTCTATCATACTCCTCCAGACATTCCTCATATCTGTCCCGCATCCTTTCATCTATCAATGAAATCGTACAGCCGCCATATCCAGAGCCAATCATTCTTGAGCCGTAAACACCTTCGGTTTCAATGCCGCGTTTTGCCAGCCAATCCAACTCTGGGCATGAAATCTCCAGATAATCCCTGAGACTCTCATGGGAACGAAAAAGAATTCGCCCTGCTGCTTCGTTCATATTGTTTGTCAGTGCATTCCTGAATTCCTGGATTCTCTCATTTTCAGTAACGAAGTGAAGAACAACTCTCCTGTGACGTTCACTGAGCCCTTCAATTGTGCTGGTAAGATCATCATGCTTCAAACTCTGGAAAAGACTTCCGAACCTGGTTAATCCCAATGCGGCAGAGCACTCACGGCATGCCGTATTTATTTCGTCTTTTTCATCATCACTCATAGTTTCAGTCACTCGGGAATCAGTTATAATGATGCTTAACGATTCTGTTGGGAATGGAATGTATTCAACATCGAGAGATCTCAAATCAATCAGATTCAGTTGGTTCTTCCTGGAGAAATGAGCAGTCATCGGAGAACAGACTCCTTGATGAAGTCCCATGAATTTATTCTCAACTGACCTTGCTGTTCCAATTATCTGACCATCATTCAGCCTGAAATCAAAAAGAGGATTCAATGCACAAACCGTGGCCACTGTCATAGCCGTTGATGAAGCCAGACCGATACCCATGGGGATCTCACTGAGCAGGGTAATATTGATTCCTTTGAACCTGAAACCCATGCGAATCAATTCATCAATCACACCCTTGGAGTAATTTGCCCAGCGATCTTCCCGCTTGAATCTCAGGCCATTGATGGTGATCTTTTTCCGTTCTTTGAGATTCGCAGAGAAGAAACACAGGGAATTATCTTTCCGCCTGGATACTGACACATAAAAACGCCGGTCAACAGCAAAAGAAAGTACATGGCCCCGGCCAAATTCACCATGTTCCCCCAGTAATTCAATTCCACCTGGAGCACTTGCGATAACTTCGGGCTCAATACCGTATTCTTCTTTATGATGAGCGGTAATTTGATCAATCAAAAGAATCCGCCACCTTATTCTATATTCGAGTTTATCACGATACCTGGCTGATCAGAATACACGATCAAGTCCTACGACTTGATTCCATATTTTCTATTGAATCTCTCAACACGTCCAGCAGTATCTACAAGTTTCTGCTTGCCTGTGAAAAAGGGATGACAACTGGAACATATCTCAATTTGCATATCTCCAACTGTAGAAAAAGTTTCAAATGAATTCCCGCAGGCACAACTTACCTTCGCTGTTCTGTATTCTGGATGGATACCATCTTTCATATATTCTACTCCTAAAGTTCCCGGGAACTTGAGGTATTCATTCCCTTCAGGAAGGCCTCATTATTCCTGGTTTTGCACATCTTGTCAACGATCATCTCAGTTGTCTCCAGATCATCCATGGGACTCATCACCTTGCGAAGAATCCACATTTTGTTGAGTTCTTCAGATTCAAGGAGTAAATCTTCTTTTCTTGTACTGGATTTCTTAACATTGAATGCTGGATAAACTCGCTTGTCTGCCAGTCGGCGATCCAGGGAAAGTTCCATATTTCCCGTTCCCTTGAACTCTTCAAAAATCACCTCATCCATGCGGCTTCCCGTTTCAATGAGAGCAGTCGCTACAACGGTGAGGCTTCCGCCATTCTCGATATTGCGTGCCGCCCCGAAAAACCTCTTTGGCTTATGCAGTGCATTGGAGTCTACACCGCCTGAAAGGATTTTCCCACTCGTCGGTACCGTCTGGTTGTAAGCTCTTGCCAGTCGGGTGATTGAGTCAAGGAGAATCACAACATCTTTTTTGTGTTCTACCAGACGTCGAGCCTTTTCGATAACCATTTCCGCCACCTGAACATGCCTTGTGGCCTGTTCATCAAAAGTAGAAGCAACAACCTCCCCCTGAACACTGCGCTGCATATCAGTCACTTCCTCCGGCCGCTCATCAATAAGCAATACAATGAGATACACTTCAGGATGATTTTCCGTGATTGCATTGGCAATTTTCTGAAGGATGATAGTTTTACCTGATTTCGGTGGGGATACAATGAGACCACGCTGCCCCTTTCCGATTGGACAGAAGAGATTGATTATACGAGTTGATGGGTCACCAGCTTCTGTTTCCATATTCAAACGCTGTGTTGGATATAATGGCGTAAGATTCTCAAAAGAAACACGGCTCTGAGCCTCCGCTGGATCACTGAAATTGACGTTAACAACCCGGAGCATTGCAAAGAACCGTTCCCCTTCCTTAGGGGATCTGATTTGACCGTAAACCGTATCACCTGTTCTGAGGTTGAAGAGCCGAATCTGGCTTGGAGAGATATACACATCATCTGTACCCGGCAAGTACGAATTCTGGGGAGATCGCAGAAATCCATAGCCGTCAGGCAAAATTTCCAATGAACCATAGGCGTAAATAACGCCGCCCTTATCAATGTGTGCTTTCAAAACCTGGAATATGATTTCCTGTTTCTTCAGGGAAATTGTATTTTCCTTTTTGAGTCCCAGATCGGCAGCCAGCAATCGTATATCAGGCATGGACATTTTGGATAAATCATTAATACGGATTTTGGGGGCATCAGGATCGTGCTTCGGTCCCATGATCATACGATTATTAGTCTTTTTTCCCTTTCTTCTGCCTCGAAATCCACCATTCCCAGGGGAGACTTTACTGACTTCAGTATCATCCAGAGAAGAGTCTTCACCGGTGGAATTTTCATCCTCGGGATCTGTTTCAGATTCGACAGATTGTGAATCCCCAATGCTCTCAGATTCACCGGGATCCGATGGCATGGAAACATCAGAAACAGATTCATCAGCGGGATTATTTTCCTCTGGATTGGCTGTTTCTTCATTGACCGGTGTTTCACCATTAGCTTTGACAACAATAGTCTTCTTTCTTTTTTTCAATTCACTTTTGACTTCTGTCTCAGTATCCTGATTATTGAAGTCAAGTTCGTATTGCTTCATTGAGCTTTCAGACACATTTCAATCCTTATATATTGTGTAATATAGATTTGATTTTCCTCTCCAACAGGAAATTAATTCAATTCGCATGGTTATTTGATGTGGTTTTCAACTCTCAGTGATACCTGCACTGGGAGGCGGTACTAAAAAAACCTGGCTGTGACTCAACAATGTTACTCTCAATGCAATATATATCAGTAATCCACTATGTGTCAAGACATGAGATTCCTCAACAGCCTGTGAAGAATCTCTATTTCGAAAGAGTCTTACATATCGCACAGTTTTATTCGACACGATTCACAGATTTCTTCAACCTATCGGCAGGCATTGAGAAAATATCAATACTGTTTGGATCCTCCAGCATCTCACACTGCCCCTGGATACTCGTACCATCAGCAATGATGAGATTGGGACAACTGATATCGCCGATTATTTGACCTCCGCTGAGAATTTCCAATCTCTTTTCAACCTGAACATTGCCTTTAATCTTCCCGCATACAACCAATGTACCTGCCCTGATATTGGCCGTCACCACCGCATCTGTATCGACCAGAAGGAATCCCTGAGATTCAACAACCCCATTAAATGTTCCGGAAATTTTCAGAGATTCAGTGAAAAACAGTTTACCGTTGAATTTCGTTTCACGACCGAAAACCGTTTTGATTCTGCGTGAAAACTGTTCACGCGTGCCAGGCATAAGTCATTTTGTTGTCATCTCGAATACACCATCCCAATCTCCTGGTGGAGGATCATCAAGAAAGAGTTTACAACGCTCACAGAACACCTGAGAAGGACCATCTTCCGGATCAAGTTCACAAGCTGAATTGAAATAGCTCAGTGCATTGATGAAATCACGTTTCCTGTACAGGTCCCGTCCTTGAGAAAACAGCCGCAATACTTCGCTCTTTGTATCACTTATCATGGGGAGGATGTCTCCCCATTATGCAAACTGTGGAAATGCTCGCGGAACCGATCATCCAATTCACTAAGGGATAATTCAGCTTTCTCCACACCTCCTGTAGACTCCTGCAATTCCTTAACTTCGTCTTCCAGGCCCCCCAGGGCAGCCAGAGTATGTTCAGTTTCAACCAGAACCTGCTGTTTAAATGACTCAACCGCCCCTGGATCAGCGACATCAAGGTTCTTTGCCGAATCAATCAAATCAATAACCGGCTGCTTCAAGTGTTCCGTAAAAAAGACTAGAGACTTATTGAGAGAATCTGTGAGGGCTAATCGTTTCTCTCTAAGTAGAACCTGTCTGGAAAGTTCATGGCTGCGGAGTACAGCACGAATACGAGCGAGAACTTCCGAGAAGTTGAACGGCTTAATTATGTAGTCATCAATACCAAGCTCATAACCTTCAATCTTATCCTTCACTGCATCCATGGCGGAGAACATAATTATTGGAATATCCTTAAACGCAGCAAAGGCTTCATCCTCTTTGAGCATTTTGGTCAGTTCCCAACCAGTCAGGCGCGGCATGATATTGTCTAAAACTATCAAGTCTGGAATATACTTTTTAATCATATCCAGACCCTCTTCACCACAAGACGCTGTCAGGATGTGGAAACCCAGGCGGGAAAGCATTGCATCAAAGAGATCCAGATTGATTTGCTCATCATCAATAATGAGGATGGTCTTTTTATCCATTAATTCCTGAGATCCCATGCCATTTTCTTAAGATCCTTGCCAGGACGAAAGACCGGAACTCCATGTGTCTTAACATGAACTATGGCCCCATTCCTGGGATTCCTTGCTTTTTCTCTACCCTTTCTGGTACGGATCTCAAATGTTCCCAACCCTCGCAATTCAACAATTCTGTCTTCAGAAAGGCCATCTTTAACTTCCTCGAAAAAAGAATCTATAACCCTGTGGATTTCTTTTCGCTGAATTCCTGATTTCTCATAGATATTCTCTATAATCTCAGCCTTGGTTTTCTTTGAGCGAGCATCATTATTGGCCATTGAAATCCTCCTTATTGACCTCTGTCAAGGACCTGTCCAGAAACTCGTGCACCAGAGCCATACCGTTATTAACAAGTATCCAACCTGACTTGTACTCCGGAGATCTTTAGGCTTTCTGCTCGAATACTCTTCCTCGAGACAGGCTCTTTTCCATTATCCCAGTGATGCCAGACGTTTATACATTCTAGACTTCTTTCTTGCCGAGGTATTCGGGTGGTACAATCCCTTCCGAGCAGCTGTATCTATCAACTTCACAAAATCTCTATACTTGATTTCTGCCCCTGCCCTGTCCTTCTTCTCAACAACTGACTCAAAACTTTTAACACTGGTTCTGACCTGACTGCGAACTGATCGATTACGAGCTCGTATTTTGAGACTCTGTCTACACCTTTTGGCAGCACCTTTAGTATCAGGCATTTTCTACTCCCGTTGTCGGGGCAATGTCAATCCCCTTATTATCATTTGAATTCTCTTAAATCACCTAATCGAAGTCTCGGGGTCGTCGTTCTTCCCGCTTACACTTCTCACAACTTGCAAAATGCTTCATCCGGCCATTTGTAAAAACAAACCGCATTTTCACCTCACCGCCACAAGGACAGACAAATTTTTGAGTTCCTATAGCAACACGTGCGTTTTTATTGGCTCCTGCCATGGAATACTCCTTGAATCTTCAATTGACTACAAAAGATACTATCAAGAGTGTCAGAAACATGTCAACAAGAGTTATTCACTCTAACCTGTTTTCCCCAAGTTTTTCTGTGTTCTCAAAGCTGTTTTGAGGAAGGATTCTTCCGTCCGTTTTCATTATAACTGTCCTTTTCAAATGCCAGACAACACAGCAAACGTCCACATGCTCCTGATATTTTGTGAGAATTAAGTGAAAGATGCTGTTCCTTCGCCATTTTAATCGTAACGGGACCCAGACGGTCGGTTACCCCATGGCAGCAGCAAATCCGCCCACAAACGGCCAATCCGCCGATAACACGAGAACTATCCCGGATACCAATCTGCCTGAGCTCTATTCGCATTTTGAAAAGATTAGCAAGTTCCTGAACTAATTCTCTGAAATCAATTCGATTCTCTGCATTGAAGAAAAAAACAATTCTCTGTTCGTTCAAAACAAAATGGGCTGCAATGAGTTTCATAGGCAGACCAAATCGAGTGATACGTTCCTGGCAGATTTCATACGCATTCTCTTCTTCAACAGCTAGTTTTTCTCTTCGGGAAAAATCCTGATCATTGGCCAGACGCTCAATTTTACGTATTGGCTTCATGGAAGCATCTTCAGTATTGGTGATGGGACCGAGGATCCGTGCTAAATCAATGCCATAGCGGGTATTGGCAATAACGAAGTCTCCACGGGAAAGAACAATATCTTTCGGTGCGGCACAGTACTCAAACTCATTGATGGATACGACTCGCATACGCCAGAGATCTTCAGGGATCGTCTTAATGCCTGGATCAGAGTTATGATCAGGCCGATGCCTATCATCTGAATACATGTGTTTTCTCATTCAGTCATCAATTCCTCAACCTGCAAGATCAACAATGAGTCCATGAATCTCATTTATTCTTCTCAATATCTCCAATTGATCGGCTTGATTACTGAGAACATGTTTTGCAAGGTTTTCCAGTTTGTTATCTATAATCCTGATTACAACATACTTTTTTTGCTGCAATGTTGTGGGGTTCCGTATTCCAACTGTATCTTCAACTTCAATACTTTGATCAAGAATGTACCGGAGAAAGCTTCGAATTGACCTTTTATATTCCTTTAAGGGCCCCATAACTGAATCCCTCAGCAGTGCCTCACCTGTTTCATGAATCTCGTCCAGTAATCCTTCCAGAGTTTCAGTTCCATCCAGCTCCGGAAGGTTTATGCCCGTCGCTTCAATAGAACCTGTACTCGCCTCCGATACTCTGTGCAGTGTACTCCTGAAACTTGATGCTGATTTCCTTCCTGGTTTTACCCCTTTACGTTTTTTCCTTCCTTCCAGAGACTCAAGATTTCTTCCAATTTGATTCAGTCTCTCAATATCCATAAACCTCCTCCCAGGAAAGAATTCTAAGACATGGCTGAAGTATGGGTAATCCTATCCTCCCAATCAATAGAAAAAAGTTTAGAATCGTCATTCTTTGCCGTCGCTATAATGCTCTCATCCTCAGAGATTGTGCAATGGCCATGCAGGATCACACCATCCTCAATTATGATGCTGGGTGATTGGATATTTCCTATAACGATACTTGTGGATAACAGGACGATTTTTGATTTAGCGCCAAGATTTCCTTTGACTATACCTCCAACC
This sequence comes from Spirochaetaceae bacterium, assembly GCA_965224705.1. Classification (GTDB taxonomy): domain Bacteria; phylum Spirochaetota; class Spirochaetia; order DSM-2461; family DSM-2461; genus UBA2779. The sequence continues at coordinate 726,229 of OZ245056.1, forward strand.
ACAATCATATCGGCTTCGATAAGGCACATGGCTCTACCGGACTTTCCGACAAGAACCCGGCCATCAGTTCTGATCTTTCCTTCAAAATCACCATCAATCCGAAGAAGCCCCTGAAGATCCAGGTCTCCCCGGAAATGAGAACCCTCACCGATAATGGAATTGATAAGAATCTGATCTCTTCCCGAATTCCTCATCACTCATTACCTATCGGTGACGCTTAAGATTCGTCGATAAATCGCCTAAACTCTCATCGGAATTCGACATGTGGAGAAATTTAATGGGGTCAACCAGTTGAGTACCAATCATAACTTCATAGTGCAGATGAGGACCCGTTGATCTCCCGGAATTTCCCATTGTTCCGATGATTTCCCCCTGAGTAATCCTTTGACCAACCTCAACCATCTGCCTCTGCAAATGAGCAAATCGTGTTTTAAAGCCATACTTGTGCTGAATATCAATGTAATACCCAAATCCGTGAGCATCATAATCCTTCTTTACAACTTTTCCATCAGCCGTAGCAATTATGGGAACCCCATAGCCAAAGGCTAAATCAAGTCCTCGATGAAGGTACCAATGGTGTCCAAAAGGATTGATGGAAGGACCGAATATCTGCGTAACCCAGCCCCGGACATCCTTGAGCGGCCAGATTGTAGGTATGTCGGATAAAAGCTCTTTCTGCCTGGAAAGCACCATGCCTATATTTCCAAGATCATCGGCTGATTGCTCCAGGGCAGTACGCAAATCCTGTAAATCACCCACTTCCACCATGGTACTTCCATCCGTTTGTTCTATGGCAAAGAGCGATGCTAAATCTCCTCCGCTTCCGGCTGCCGCAGGATCGGCAGTTGTTTCATCAATATCAAGAATGTCTATTGTCTGACTTAAGTTCTTCCGGAATTTATCCGCCGAAGCAATTAAATAGCCTACTTCATCCCGTATGATATCCAGACTTGCTTCGGTTACCGCCAAATCTCTGGAACGGGTAGCGATAAGAGTCTCCCTGCCGGAAAAATCCAGGGAGAACCAGAAAAAACCAGCCATAAACCCGAAGAAAACTACTCCGCAAAAGAATAGAATCGGCAGGCTTATCTGGATATGCAGAGGTTTTTTCTCAGAATGCGGTACGAGTATAATGGTGAATTTCTGACGGAGGAATTTCATTAAGCTACCAAAAAACCAACATATCCTGGATGTTTTTCATGAGTCTTTACTATTTTACCAGATTTCGTTCCGGGCACACAATCTCCTGATTTCTACCAGACTATCACTATTCCTGTCAAACAGCAAGAGTTTAATTCAACGTTTTTATATTGACAAATACTGTCATCCAGGATTACATTCATTTAAGTATTCTCAACAAGAACCCCATGCAAGCGAGTAAACTCATGCGATATTTTGACACCCATGCCCACATTGGTTTGATTCATGAAGACCCAATTGAGCAATTAATAATAATACAGGAAGCCAAGCAGGCAAATGTTAAACGAATTGTCAGTATAACAAACAACCTGAATGATTTCTTTGAAGTACACCAGAATCTGGTTACATCAACTAATACTGTTTTCAGTATCGGTGTTTCTCCATCTGAAGTTCAACATCCAGGTATTGATTGGCAGAGAAAAATAGCGGATGGTGTCAGAAAAGACAGAATCGTTGCCATCGGTGAAACCGGATTGGACTATTTTCGAAAGTTCGGCAGTAAGAGTGCACAGGTGGAGTTGTTCATCGCCCAACTTGAGCTGGCTGAAAACTACGATCTCCCTGTTATAATTCACAATCGCAATGCCGGTCATGACATCAAAGAGATACTCAAATCGAAATTACCTTCTAAAGGCGGAGTTCTACATTGCTTCTCAGAAGACTTCGAATTTGCCGAAGGCATGGTGAAGGCCCATGAAAACCTGTATTTCTCATTCGCCGGGAATCTCACATATAGAAATGCACGCAACCTCCATGAAACCGTCAGAAAACTCCCCCTGGATCGAATTGTTATAGAAAGCGAGAGTCCATTCATGGTACCGGCTGATTACCGTGGAAAGCGTAACAGACCAGCTTACCTGCCTTCCACTGCAGCTTTTATTGCAGAATTGAGAGGAGAAGACGAAGAAGAGGTCTCTGAGAGTTTGTGGCTGAATTCATGTAAACTTTTCAGCATTGAACCGGAGTCATGAACTGAGTGTCAGAAAGCTTGTTAATTCGGTAAAAACCCATGTAAAGCTCATTACAGCATAGTAAGAAAACAATTTATACGGAGATTGACAATGCTATTCCCTCACTGCTCCAGCCCGAAATCCATCAATTGAAATTGGAATCCTAACCGGGTTAAAGGGAGTTTTACAGGCTTTCTGACACTGGTTTTTTCGTATGAATTCAGATTTTTATACTTGACTCCAATCATGAAGGAATGATATAAGAAATGCTGCATCAAGCAGTATGATATTTCAGATACAGGGATCAGCACATGTATGCTTTAGTAGAAATAAAGGGTAAACAATACAAAGTAGAAGAAAATAGGCGAATCAAAGTAGATCGGCTTGAAGAAAAGACTGGAACAACGATTGAGTTTGACAGGGTACTGATGCTCTCGGAGGACAGGGGGCCGAAGTTTGGACAGCCCTATGTCACGGGAGCGAAAGTTACTGCAACTGTCGGTACGGCGGTTAAGGAACCAAAGATCAAAGTTGTTAAGTTTAAACGGCGTAAGGGTTATCACCGGACTCAAGGTCACAGACAGCAGTATACCATGCTGCAGGTGAATAAAATCAGCCGACAGGAGTAGACTTGGTTGATATTGCCGTAGTCCTGAATGAAGCTGGTACATTGTCCCGCCTGAACATTAAAGGACATGTGGCAGGTGCCCCGAAGGGGAAAAACCTTGCCTGTGCAGCAGTCAGCCTCATGGTCCGGTCTGTAGCTCGTTTAGTAACAGCTCAACCGGGGTGGAAAGTCAATGGTGATGCACCGGAACCAGGGATCCTTTCCCTGGCGATACAATGGCATCCCAAAGACATGACAGAGTGGCTCAAAGGTGTAACTGATACACTGCTTCGAGCTCTGGCCGACATTGATGAAGAGTATCCTTCAGCCCTGTCGCTCAGCATAGAGGAGAAAAATAATGGCTCATAAAAAAGGGGGGGGGTCCTCCCGGAATGGCAGGGATTCCAATGCCAAGAGGCTTGGTGTCAAACGTTTTGGCGGAGAGGTGGTGAAAGCCGGTACCATCCTTATCCGTCAACGCGGCACAAAGATTCATCCGGGAGAAAATGTCGGATGTGGTAAGGATTTCACGTTATTCGCAAAAATATCCGGTACTGTTCTTTACCACTTTGGAAAAGGTAAGAAACGGGTTTCCATCATTACTCCGTGATTCATTTTTATGTCTTCATTCGTCGATGAGGTTCAATTTACTGTTCTCTCGGGCGATGGTGGTTCTGGGAGTACATCCTTTCGCCGTGAGAAATATGTCCCGCGCGGCGGACCCGATGGCGGGGACGGAGGAAGGGGTGGAGATGTCATATTCGTCACACAATGCAATCTCTCCACACTTTCCCATTTACGAGGAAGAACCGTATTAAAAGCCAGGCGGGGAGATAATGGCCGCAGTCGTCGGATGCATGGCAGGAATGGAGATGATGTTCTGATCAAAATACCGCCTGGAACACGTATCATCGATGCTGTAACGGGTGAGCATCTTCACGATTTTTCCTCAAAGATGGCAGGAGAACAGTGGATCTGCCTCCAGGGGGGACAGGGAGGACGGGGTAACTGGCATTTCAAGAGTTCCCGCAATCAAAGCCCGAGTTATGCTCAAGACGGCCGCCCTGGAGATTCAAGAAAACTGGCCCTGGAACTGGCCCTTATTGCCGATGTGGGTCTTGTGGGACTTCCAAATTCCGGTAAGTCATCTCTGATCAACGCTGTAACAGCTGCCAGATCAAAAGTGGGCGCATATCCCTTTACAACAAGGATTCCTCACCTTGGCGTACTTGGGCGCGGCAGCAGAGAAATTGTCATTGCCGATATACCTGGTCTCATAAAAGGGGCATCTGAAGGTATTGGCCTGGGCTTTCAGTTCCTCCGCCATGTCAGCCGAACTGAATCCCTGGCATTTCTCACTGACCTGGGAGAGCCGGATCCTGCTGCGGCAATTCATTCTCTAATAGAAGAGATTGAATCATACGATTCTACAATGATGTCAAAAAAACGAATCATAGTCGGAACAAAAACAGACCTGGATGGAGATGGAAAGAAGTTCGCAGCCCTGAAAAACAGCTTTTCCAACGACACTGTATTCGGTATCTCAGTTTATTCAAGGGATGGTCTGGACATTCTTGTGGATGCTTTACTGAAGTGAAGACCGCAATTTTCGGAGGTTCATTCAATCCCGTTCATTGCGGGCATATTGCCCTTGCCCATGAAGCTGTGAAAATCGGCTATCAAAGGATAATATTTGTTCCGGCAAACAGATCGCCGTTTAAAACGACTGATAGTGGAATGAATCTTTCTGCTGAGCACAGATTGAAAATACTCAGACTCACCCTCGAGGGAATTCCATGGGCAATGATATGGGAAGGAGAACTGAATCGACCAGGGCCATCATACAGTATTGATTCTCTTAGAGAGCTGCAGAGAATTGGTCTTGTATCGGAGAAACCCGGATTCATTATCGGTGACGATCTGGTAAAGAAATTCCCGCTGTGGAAGGATGCTGCTTCCCTGGCTGAATCAACTGAACTTCTGCTGGGACGGAGGATACAGGAAGGGAATACCCATGTTTTCCCCTACCCTCACAGGGAAATCAATAATGCGCTATGGCCATTGTCATCCACTCAGGTGAGACAACTCATCGCCAGAGGAAAAGCGGTCGATTCATTACTTCCCAGAACGGTTATTGAATACATCAACAAAAAGAATCTTTATGGCACTCCCCGGGAATACAGCAGCTAGAAGTCACCATAACTCCCTCTGGTACATCACTCTCATCATGATACTTATTGCCGCACTGGTTGTCTGGGCAATAATTGCGCTCAGAATTGATGTATTCACGGAGGCTTTGAAACGGGATGAACCGATTACATTTTTAATCACTATTGATGATGGAAGTAAACCGCTACTAACCGAAGTATTGATTTTCAACCCTCACAGTCTCAACGGCGCTCTCATTGCCCTGCCAAAGGAAACCGGGATGCTGCTTTCGGCTATCGATAAAGTTGGCCGATTGGAGTTGATATATGATCCAGACAATATTGCCCCATACACACAGGCTGTCAGCGAGCTGTTAAACAGACCTGTCGACTTCACCATTCGCTTTCATCTGAATGATTTTGAACATTTTGTGGACTATCTTGGCGGTCTGAATCTGTTTACCCCAAAAGCTGTTGATGCTGTGGTGGATGGAAAACGTTATTTATTTCCTCCTGGAGGAGTAAAATTTGACGGCGCAAAGGCCCGTTCCTATGTGGAATATCTACCATCCGATGAGCACATTGATGAGCGCACCGACCGTGAACATCGAATCATTCAGTCACTTCTTCGAGGTATTGGTGAGAACGTCCATCAATTGCTGCATGATTCGGTCTTTCCATTCATTCTTCCATTAATTCACGTTGATTTTGAACAGCAGGGGCTGAAATCTTTTTTCAGAACGATTTCCGAAATCTACACTGACAGACTTGTATTTCAGGGAATACTGGGTAACAAGAGAATTCTTGAAGATACAACGATCCTGTTCCCATACTATGATGGGAAGCTCATCAAGGAAACTGTTAAGCGTATAACAGATACCCTTGCCCGGGATGACAATTTCGGCGAAGACTTACTCACAGTGCGAGTTGAGATTCAAAATGGAACAACGGTTAATGGCCTGGCCTCTCGAACAGCCCAGGTATTTGAAAGCTATGGGTTCAGAGCCGTATCAGTGACCAATGCGGACAGAGATGATTATGAACGGACCATTGTTCTGGATCGGCGCGGGAACCCTGAAGCCGCGCAACGGGTTGCAGAGCTCATTCGGTGCGAACTAATCTATTCCAGAGTGGAAGAAAACCGGGATGAAACTGTCGATGTTACCCTTATCCTCGGCAAGGACTTCCGGGGACGCTATGTAGAATAACTACTCAGGACAGAAGAATCTCCATCAGTTATCAATTCTGTCATAGTCAGCCATTTCTTCTTCTGAAACATCATTCTTCTTCTGAGGAATTGAGTCGTTCAGAACATTGTCCCAGTTGTCTTCATCTTCTTCTAACTCATCTGAAGGTAACCCGTTAATCCCATCATCGTACTCAAAATCATTGTTCAAATCATAGGGATCAACACTGTCATCGAATGCATCATTCTCATCGATATCCATTTGAACTCCAGAAATAAGTAGTTCTATACGATAGAAGCCAGGATGTATATGGTCAATCCCTCGAAACTCATATAACTCTGAGAGACACTGTTATTCAGTGGCCTTGTTTTCCTCCGGTTTCGCTCCCACGGACAGGCTCCCATTTCACAGAAGATTCTTAACCAATATCCGGGAATTCCGTTCCGTATCATACACAGCCAGTTTTTCCGGTGGAAGATCATCCATCGATGCCTCTCTGAAACCAAGAGTCAGAAACCAGTCCGCCGTGCGGGTTGTCAGTACAAACAGACAGGTGATTCCCTCTTCAACAGCCTGCTCTGTAAGGTGTGATATCAGTCTGGAACCAATTCCAAGCTGCGCGTAATGCGGATCGACAGCGACAGCGGCAATCTCGGCACAGTTGCCGCCCCGAGGATGAAGGGCCGCGCATCCGTGAACAACACCATCCATGGCATACACCCAGTAATCATCCCTCAACTTCTCCAGATCTTCCCGGGTTCGTTCCACAAGTACCCCCTGGCTTACCAGGGGGCCTATAATGTCAAGAACCCCGGGGACATCTGCCCGTGTCATTTTTCTTATACGTTCGTAATCGCTGGCAAAAACCATGGTTCCCGCACCCAGATTAGAGAATATCTCCTTGAGAAGAACTCCGGGTTGTCGGCCGTCGAGAATATGGATTCTATCAACCCCGGCTTCACTTGCTTCAATTGCACTTTTAAGTACAGCCTGATCTGGGCAGTCTGGATTCAGGGAAAGGATTTCCCTCAGGGAGGAAGGGGTTACTCTAAAAATCCGTCCATCATCAAGGACTTTGAAGTTGACCGGAACCTTCCAGTCTGGTGTTCGCATTATGGGTTGAGTTCCAAGATGGAATATTTTCTTTGCGTGCAATGCGGCAGCGACTGACACGGTGAGTTCTTCGGATGAAAGATTGAACGGAGTTCCGATATCATTGTGCCCCACACAGGGGAATATTGCAACTGCTCCCTGATTAAGAGTCCGAACAACGGCCTCTATTCGAACCTGATCAACTGTTCCTGTTCGAAGGTAGTCGATTCCATCGATTACGCCCATGGATCTTGACCTGATCCAATTTCCGGTCACAGCCGTAATTCCATGTCCTGACAAAGCGGTCATTATCCGATGCGCCATGTCGAAGGCGGCCATTTTTATCAGATCGATGGAATCCGGATCACTGACCCTTATGCCGTTTTCAAAACGTTGTTTCACGCCGTAACGATTGAGGACCTCATCAATTCGATTTCGGGCATCAGGAATTATGACGATATGAATTCCAGCCTTATGGAGAAGGGCTAAATCCCCGGCATGCTGAGGGAAGTCGGGATGATCAAAAATCTCGTTTGCAATCTTGATTATAAAAGTTGACCCCCGGAATCGCTCCGTATAGGTGAAAACTTCCCGAATCAAATCAACTTCTTCCCGGATATCAGGCATCAGTTTATGTTATACTCTTTAATTATCCGCTCCAGTGTATATGACTCAAAAAGATCCATGATCCGGGCATTCATATCCTTCCAGAAAAACGATACTCGACAATTATCCGTATGCGAGCAATCAACGTAAGAAGTCTGATCATCCACACAGCAGGGAGTCAGTTGTATGTCTTCTTCAATTGCAGTAAGAATGTCACCGACTGTTATTTCACCGGGGGCTCGTTTAAGCAGAAAACCACCGCCGGCACCTCGAATTGATTTTACCAATCCATACCTTTTCAGCTTGTTCAGTATCTGTTCGAGAAATATGGGTGAAATACACTCAGACTGGGTTATTCGTTTCACTGACAGGGGTCTATCCTCTGTCCACAGAGCAATTTTTATCATGGCTCTCAGAGCATAGCGAACTTTTGACGTAACATTCATAATCAAAGTATGGCAGGGTTTATGTATTTTTACAAGGTGGCCTGTATCAATAAGCGTCTTTGATTTGATCTCTGAGTTGTCCGGCAGTCTTACGAAACGCTGGATCTCCGTGACTCAGCAGCCCGTATGGATAATGATGGATAAACCTCACTCAACGGCTGAAATCAAAGGAAAGTGCGGATCAAAAGGAAAACGCTTCGTGATGAATGTGCCGGGAGCGGATACCGGCCATTTTTGCACAGCGAATGACTTTTTTCATCAAGGGCGGCGGTGCACATGTGTAGAGCTCGCAGCTGTCTGAATGGCTGCCGGGAGACTTGAAGCTGTCTGTGCTGATATTCTCCCCCCGACGATCAATGATGAATTCTGCCTCGAACAGCTGCAGTTTTTCCATGGCCTGTTCAATTATACTTCGGGCAAAGAAATCGGCTTCTTTTGAACACAACCACAGAAGATGAACCGATTCCTGCAATCCCTGGTCAATTAAACCATCGATAATGCTCAGGAAAGGTGTTATTCCAACACCTCCAGCAATAAACAGATTGCGATTGGCCCCCCCGGGTTTGAAGATGAATCGTCCATAGGGGCCGCTGATACTGACCGGAGTACCCACGGTGCACTGCCTGTAGAGTTTTTCCGTATAATCGCCAACAGCCTTGATACTGACCTTGAAATTTCCACCGGAAGAAACTCTGGAGGAAAACGAAAATGGATGCTCTTCCGCCGGCATATCGGAACCCAGAATCCGCATATATCCATACTGACCATTCTGAAACTGAAATGGTCGATTTAATTGACCTATTTTCAAATTGATGATGTGGGCTTCCTCGTGGCGAACAATATTCTGGATACAACCCTGTACTCCCTTTTTGGGAGATGATTGTTTTTTATGATTGATAAATATTGCCAGGGCAGTGATCAGATAAGCGGTTACAATACCTGTTCCAACGGGATTACTCTCATGTGCTTCAGAAATAATAGTATGAACCCAGAGGACGACACAAAGCGGCGGCATGGCGTTGTGGAGTAGGCGCAGCCGATTGTAATTTCCTTTTCTTCCGATGGACAGTGGTGTCTTCACCCATTTTGTAGAGGCCAGCAGCATGAGGTATACGAGCAGAAATCCTGAGATCAACCCCAGCAATGTGGAAAGAGTACCGATTTCATACCAGTCGAATCGAGTCAGAAAATGCCACGCAAGTAAGGAAAAGGTCAACATGGCTGAAAAAATGTGCAGACGAATGGTAAATGGCTGTCCGAAAGCCCTGTCCATTGCACGCACTCTCGATCCGGTCACAATCTGCGTTAACAGATGAAAATACAGGAACACACCAGGCATAAGTGGAATCATCAGCCTCAGTGGAGGTTGAAAGGATGTTTGATAGTAGGTATAGAGGGTAAGAACAGGAAAAATAACCCACCCTGCGCACAGAAGACTTAAGGCAATCAACTTATTCATGGTCAGATTCAGCTATTCAAGAATGAATGGTACTATATGATTGTTAACAATTGGGGAAGCGACTTTTTTTACCGTTGCCGAGCTTATGACATCCGCATCGAAATCAACTTTTGCTTTCGTCGATATCTTCCTGTCAACTTCCCAGACAATCATATTGTCTTTTCCCATGGCAGTGTCTTTGTTTGCGTTGATCAATTCCACTACATTTTTCTTCTTAAGATCCTCCGTATCCAGCATGAGTACAATGGCATCATACTTCTTCAGAATATCTGATGATACATCTTTGACTTCAAGATCTGTGACAGTAATGTCGTTGTTCCTTTTTACGGCCCTCATGATTGCGCCTCTTGCCCGGCTGGAAAACTTGGCATTATTCGAAGGATATACCAGGGCAATATCTTTTTTTTGAGTTTGTGCAAAAGCAATAATACCGACCAGAATCAGCGAAGCCAGTACTAAAAATCGTTTCATGGAAATCTCCTGAATTACTTGATATGGGCACCTGAAAAAGCATTCGTTCTTGATTCAATCTTTTCCGTCGCTGCGGCGTTGCCAATATGATCACACAGCCCTGCTGTGCATCACATTCCCTGTCATTCACTGTATGCAGACAGGCCGCCCTGTATCAATCTGCCTGTAGCAGGCAGGAAAGATCTCTTCATCAATTTCTAAATGCTGTTTTTCAAATACATCCTATAGTATACTCCCAATCCGGCATATAGTCAATAATTCTTATTGAATAACTATTAATCTGTAATACCCGGGGAAGGAGAGATGCATCACCTGGAGTCCATAACAAATTTGAGAAGACCGATCTTTTTTATTGACACAAGTGATAGATTTCGATAGGTTTTCATTCAGTCATTATTCCCCTGTAGCTCAGTTGGTAGAGCGGGTGGCTGTTAACCACTAGGTCGGCAGTTCGAGTCTGTCCGGGGGAGCAAGAAAAATCTGGTGCGAACCGATGCCCTGGCTGGTTTACAGGAAGCCCTGGAGGTGTCCCCTCCGGGGCTTTTTGCTCTGAGAACGCCTCAGACCATCCTCAGGGGCTGTATCAGTAACACTTCAACAACCGAAGAACCAGGGTTCCGTTGTTTACTTTTTGAAATTTCCCCCTGGGTGTCTGTCGGACTTTAAGGCTTCAAGGCGATTTTGATGATTTCTTCCTGATGCAAGGCGACAACAACGAAGCGTAGCTGGCTGCGCGAGTATTTTGCCAGCACGGTAGCGGGAAAAAAGGGCAAAAATCGAGCCGTGAGGCGTAAGTCCGACGGGCTCTGATGAGACGGTAAAAAGACGATGCCTTAGAAATGTCCTTTAATTATCAGGGGATTGGGAGTGAGTATCAGGTCGTCGCCAGCTTCCCAGAACCATTCTTTATCCGTCAATGTGTCATAAACAACGGCCCCTTGAGGAAACCCGTCCAGGGTTACGGTTATACTTCCTACTTTGGACCAGGCAACGGCGATGGCCTGGGAATCACCCACATCAAAGGAATAGATTGCTGCCGGCAATCTCTTTCCCTCGCCAAGCTTTATAAGATCTGGAGACCAGTAGGAACCGGTAAGTTCTGGAGCCAGCCGCTGTATAACCTTACCGCCGCTTTTCAATTCGGAATCTTCGTATGCGACACCAAAGAAACGTTCAGAAGACGTTCCCGGTGGTGCATCTCCTTTTTTATAAGCATCATACATGCAGTACCACACGATGCGATCGGCTCCCGCGGCATATGCCGATGTAATCCATTTAGCCACATGAGCTCCCTGTTTCACCGGATCGACGACATGGGGATATATCCCGTCTGTCGGAATACCCATTTCCGTAATCCAGAGCTCTCCGGTGAAGCCGTAACTGTCCATGATACTCTGCGCCTTAGCCAGTCTTCGGGCGTTCACAATATGGCTTAGACCGTAAGAATGCACGGAAATAGCATCAGCTCCATCTGCGGCTCCGGAAGCGAGGAATTCCCGCAGATATGTCAGGCCATTTTTTAAGTAATGCAGAACAATCGCTCCAACGATTACGGTTGTATCCGGAGCAACACGGTTGAGTGTCTTCACCGTTTCTGCGGTCAACTTGAAAAAGTCCTCATCAGTACCTGTCCAGAATGTATTGTAATTGGGTTCATTCCATACCTCAAAGGCCGCAACACGGTCTCCATATCGTTCGGCAACTGCTTCGACATAGGCCAGCCAGTAGTGCATGTCTTCCGGGTCTATTTGTCTTTTTCCCTCAGGATTATCGTGCAGCCAGGGAGTGTCGTAGACCAGAAGCCCCAGCATTGCAACCCCCGCATCATCGGCGGCCTTCATCTGCGCATCAAAGAAACTGAAATCAAAGTCACCGGGCTGCTTCTCTATACGGTTCCAGGAGATATCCTGCCGAACCATATCGGCTCCGAAGGATGCAATAAATTCTTTCTCGGCACTTCCCTTCCATCCGGCATGACAGAAACCGAAGGAGTCCTCAATGTACCGGGCTTCCGTTATTGAATGAGGGATACCGGCACAGGATATTAAGAACAAAGCGGCTCCTGTAATTAATGAAAATCTGTATCTCATATAGTAATGTTTAGCATGGAGAGCCCCTGTTGCGTCAAGCATTTTGACTATAGACTGGATTATGGAGCATTTATGCTGTGTCAGAAAGCTTGTTATGACCTGGTTTCATTTAAATCCGATTAGATGAGGATTCTTGCTCAATATAGCAATTCAATGCTCATTGATAGTTGTGATTCGGTGAATTACTCATCTGGAATGATGAGAAGCCTCTCCGGCAAGATGTCCTGTAAATACTGTCCATTAATATATTAATTCTTTTAACAGAAACAATTACTTCATCCAACAAGCTTTCTGACACCGTATAATTGCCATCAGAAACCTCCTCAGGCAGATTCTGGTCTCTTACGGTTGATGTGATCTTCAAATAGCATTATACTCTGGTATCAAGGTTCGTTATTGAGTCGTAAAACTGTATTCGAGGAGGCTCCATGGTAACTGCAGCAGATGAAGAAACTTTGACTTTAACTGATGATTTGCTTGCCTATATTGAGGAATGGAAAGAGAAGCCGGGAAATCTCATCATGATCCTGCACAAAGTTCAGCAAGTGTACAGCTATGTTCCGCGGTCCATTGCTTTTGAAGTGGCAAAAATACTCGATATCCCCCTGGCAAAGATATATGGTGTTATAACTTTTTACCATTTCTTCAAGCTTGAAAAACCCGGAAAGTACAATGTTCAGGTTTGTATGGGGACAGCCTGCTACCTCAAGGGAGCTGAAGATTTAATCTCAGAATTGGAAACTCTTTTGAGTATTGGTGCGGGAGGAGTCACTCCTGACGGGCAGTTCTCCGTAGAAGCAGTTCGCTGTGTAGGCTGCTGCGGTTTGGCCCCGGCACTCATGATTGGTGATGAGGTCTTTGGAAAACTTACCACGGACAAACTGCCGGAAATACTGGCCAGGTTCAACGATTAATGTGGTACACATTGATACCGCTTGTTTATGATACGGGAAGGAGTCTGAATTGATGAGTGAATTAAATCTAAAATCCCTTCAAAAGCTTCGAAAGGAGCAGAAAGAAGTGATCAGTCGACAGGGAATTGATGACAGGAGCATCTACATCATTGTTGGTATGGGAACCTGTGGGATCGCCGCCGGAGCCAGAGAGGTCCTCAATGTGTTTCTCAGTGAAGCTGAAACTCAGAAAATGAACAATGTGGTTGTTAAGCAGACGGGATGTATGGGACTCTGCTACGCCGAACCAACAGTTGAGATCAAAATGGCCGGGATGCCGGATACCCTTTATGGGAAGGTGAACTCGGAAATCTCTAAGAAAATTGTGGCAACTCACCTCCTGGGAGGTAAACTTGTCAACGAACATGTATACGGTTATCCTGCCCAGGATATCCAGAAGGAGTAGCCCATGCCCGTTAAGCGATTCTGTCTTGTATGCGGTGATAACGGATGTCAATCCGGTGAAGACATCTACCGTAGTCTAAGAGCCGCCATTGAAGTTGCTGGCATCAGCGATGAAGTGCAGGTTGTGAAATCCGGATGTTTCGGCCTTTGTCAAAAGGCGACTATCGTCAGAGTTTTTCCTGAAGAAGCAATCTACGTTGGTGTGAAACCTGAAGATGCGGAAGTTATTGTCAATGAACATCTGTTGAAGGGTAAAATAGTCAACAGGCTGCACTACAAGGGAAATGAAGAGACAAAATCTGACGAAAATGTTAGAGACTATCAAAAGCAAAAGCGTCTGGTTCTTCGCAACTGTGGTGTGATTGATCCTGAGAGTATTGATGAATACATTGCCCGTCAGGGGTATGTCGGACTGGAGAAAGCTCTCTTCCAGTTATCCGGTGATCAGGTTATCGAGGAGTTGAAAATATCCGGTCTTCGCGGGAGAGGCGGTGCTGGATTTCCAACCTGGCTGAAATGGAAGTTTTCGGCTGAAGTTGAATCCGATACGAAATACATAGTCTGTAACGCTGACGAAGGTGATCCGGGGGCCTATATGGACAGATCTGTTCTGGAAAGCGATCCCCATTCGATACTTGAGGCCATGACCATTGCGGCGAAGGCTGTCCAGGCGGACCATGGAGTGATTTACATCCGTGCAGAATATCCACTGGCCATTAAGCGGCTGGAAATTGCCCTGGGGCAGGCCAGAGAATATGGACTTCTGGGAAAAAACATCCTTGGAAGCGGATTCAGCTTTGACATAGAACTGCGGTTCGGTGCCGGAGCCTTTGTTTGTGGTGAAGAAACGGCATTGCTGGCCTCTACGGAAGGTAATCGTGGAATGCCCACCCCCAAGCCTCCCTTCCCGGCTGTAAAAGGTCTCTTTCAAAAACCAACTGTCATCAACAATGTTGAAACTTTTGCCAACATTCCCCTCATCATTGAAAAAGGTGGAGCATGGTTTAAAAACATTGGTTCTGAGGGCTCTCCCGGAACCAAGGTATTTGCCCTGACCGGGAAAATTCAGAACTCCAGTCTGGTTGAAGTTCCCATGGGAACGACTCTGCGAGAAATCATCTATGATGTCGGCGGCGGTATCCAGAACGGCAAGAAGTTCAAAGCTGTTCAAACAGGCGGACCCTCCGGCGGAGTTATCACCACAGACTACCTTGATACTGCCATAGATTTTGATACCTTGAAATCCATCGGATCGATGATGGGATCGGGTGGAATGATCGTCATGGACGAAGATGATTGTATCATTGATGTTGCCAAGTTCTACATGACATTCTGTGTGGATGAATCCTGCGGAAAATGTGCCCCCTGCCGGATCGGGACAAGGCGAATGCTCCAGATTCTGGACAAAATCAGCAAGGGAATGGGCAGGACGGAAGACATTGAAAAGTTGAAAAGCATTGGTTTGGCCACGCAAAAATCCTCCCTGTGCGGCCTGGGACAAACGGCTGCCAACCCTGTACTGTCCACACTCAAATACTTCGAGCATGAATACCTGGAACATATTACAGAGAAGAAATGCCGTGCGGGCAAGTGCAAGGCTCTTGTTTCGTACACGATTGATCCCCAGAAATGCATAGGCTGCACTGTTTGTGCCCGCAAATGTCCGGTCCCCTGTATAACCGGTGAGCGGAAAACTCCCCATGTAATAGATCAAAGTAAGTGCATCAAATGTGGGATCTGTTTCGAGGTCTGTAAGTTTGGTGCGGTACAGGTTGCATAATAAGGAGAGAATCTCATGTCAATGGTCAATATAAAAATTAATGGTAAAGCCCACCAGGTAGAAGCTGGCACAAGCATTCTGGATGCTGCAAAGGCCTTTCAGATCAACATTCCCACATTGTGCTACCATCCGGATCTTGAACCATGGGCAGCCTGTGGGCTCTGTGTCGTCAAAGAGGCTGGTTCCCCGAAAATGATACGTGCCTGTGCCACCACTGTTGTTGAGGGACAGGATTACATCACTCACGACCCTGAACTCATGGAAGTAAGAAAAACAGTTTTGAAATTGATACACTCCAACCATCCTAATGAATGTCTTACCTGTGCCCGCAATGGTTCCTGCGAACTTCAGGATATTTCTGAAGATTTCTGTATCCGGGAATCAGAGTATCGAAAAGAACTCAAAGAACTTCCAGTCGATGCTTCCACAGCATCGATAGTTCTTGACCCCCGAAAATGCATTAATTGTGGTCGCTGTGCCCTTGTATGTCAGCAGATGCAGGATGTCTGGGCACTGGAGTTCACCAACCGGGGCTATAATACTGTGATTCAGCCTGTGGGTGGTGCCCTGCTGAGTGAAAGTCCCTGTATACGATGTGGTCAGTGTTCGGCCCACTGTCCTGTTGGAGCCATTTACGAGAAAGATGAAACCGATGATTTCCTTGATGCTGTTCAGGATGAATCCCGGCATGTTGTTGTGCAGATCGCTCCGGCAACCCGTGTGGCAATCGGCGAAGCCTTCGGTGAGAAGCCCGGTACCATTATGACCGGACAGTTGTACGCTGCCATGAGAATGTTGGGTGCCAACGCTGTTTTCGACACAAACTTCGGCGCCGATTTAACTATAGTGGAAGAAGGAACAGAGCTGGTTCAACGCATCACGGAAAAGAATAAGGGCCCATTACCCCAGATTACCTCCTGCTGTCCTGCCTGGACTGACTACATGGAAAAATACTTCTCCGATATGATTCCCCATTTTTCTACAGCCAAAAGTCCCATGATGATGCAGGGATCCATAACAAAAACTTACTATGCTGATAAAATGAAGGTTGACCCGGCAACCATCTACTCAGTGGCCATCATGCCCTGTACAGCCAAGAAATATGAAATTGGGAGGAGTGATAACATGCAGTCCTCAGGGTATAAGGATGTGGATCTTGTACTCACAACCCGGGAACTGGCCCGGCTCATCAAACGGGCAGGCATTGATTTCCTGAATCTCAATGAGGAAAAAGCTGACAGTCCAATTGGAACGTATACTGGAGCGGGTACAATATTTGGTGTTACCGGTGGTGTAATGGAAGCAGCCCTGCGGACGGCTCATGCTCTTGTAACAGGTGAAGAGCTTAAAGACATCAATATCCATGCTGTCCGCGGCATGGAAGGTGTGCGGACTGGAGAAGTTCCCGTTGGAGATGTTACTTTGAAGGTTGCGGTTGCCCATGGGATGACGAACGTCAGACAAATCATGAATGAGATTCGCCAGGCAAGGGAAAATGACGAGGAACCGCCTTATCACTTCATCGAGGTGATGGCCTGTAAGGGCGGCTGTATTGGTGGGGGCGGTCAGCCTTATTTCACAGACGAAAAGATCCGTGAGCAGAGAGTGGCGGGTATCTACACAGATGATGAAAGGTGCGTGTTTCGATGCTCCCATCAGAATCCTGAGATCAAGCAGATTTATAAAGATTTCCTTGGGGAGCCCCTGTCTCACAAGAGCCATGAATTGCTTCATACAACCTACACACCACGACCACTCTATCAAAGATAGGGACTGTGCCGGCTGGAAGTCAGTGCTCCAATGCAGCTTCCCGGGGCAGTGCCCAGTCAATAGCATTCAATCCCTTCTCTTCCAGCCATTGATTTGCCCTTGAAAATGGTCGGCTGCCGAAAAATCCCCGGGCTGCAGAAAATGGCGAGGGGTGGGAGGAGGATATTACCAGATGCCTGGAGCGGTCAATGAATACCCCTTTCGCCTGGGCATACGATCCCCAGAGGATGAAGACCGCCGATTTTTTTTCAGCATCCACAATTCGAATTATTTCATCGGTGAATTCCTCCCAGCCGCATGCCTTATGAGATGCAGCCCTGTCTTTTTCCACTGTAAGGACGGAATTAAGAAGTAAGACACCCTGCCTTGCCCAGGGAATTAAACAGCCATGGGAAGCTGGAGGTATTCCAAGATCAGTTGAAAGTTCTGTGTAAATATTGGCCAGAGATGGGGGAATCCTGATTCCCGGCTGTACAGAGAAGGAGAGGCCATTGGCCTGTCCGCGTCCATGGTAGGGATCCTGACCAAGGATAACCGCCTTGACTTCATCAAACGGGGTGTTATTGAGTGCGGAGAATATTTTATCTCCGGGCGGGTATATTTCCTTCCCGGCCTTCTTCTCCTGCAGAAGAAAACTTTTAAGTTTTTTCATGTAGTTTTTTTCAAATTCACCTGAAAGATAGGACAGCCACGATGGGTGGAGAGCTATGTTCGCACTCATGATGAATTCCCAGGAAATTCCATGGTGAAGACAGCTCCGCCTGAGGGAGAATTTCGGGCAGATACACGTCCGCCATAACCCGTTGCAATTCCCTGGACTATGGCCAGACCAAGCCCTGTATGACTGGCTGCATTCTCCTCAGGTCTATCTGTATACCAGCGTTTGAAAATTTTCTGTAACTCGTGTTCCGGAATACCTGGCCCCTCATCGGATACGGATAAGCTCACTTTTTTGTCATCCCCTTCAATTCTCACTTCTACAACTCCATCGGCTGGGGAATAGGATACGGCGTTGTCAACCAGATTGAGAATGGCCTGAGTAAGACGGTCCGGATTAGCATTGATATACACTGGATTCTCAGACACATTTATGTATTCTATGGAGACATCATTTTCATCATGCCGGGAATATGCTTCAACGAGGGTTTTCACCAGTTCACTAAGGTTAAGGGGGGCATGGTTGCCTTCATCGAGCCGTACATCGACGCTGATAAGTTCCCGAAGGTCATCCAGCAGACGTTGAATACGTCTGGCCTCCCTGTTGATTACCGTAAGAAAGCGGTTGGATTCGCCTGTAGCGGAATGCTCAGCCAGTTCAGCCGCACTGAGAATACCGGCGACTGGATTTTTTGTCTCATGAACCAGATCGGCTATGAAATCTTCCAGATGATTTGTTCTCTCCTGGAGGCGGGAGGAAAGCTTGTACAGGGCCCTGGAAAGGTCGGCTACTTCATCCTTACCCGAAAGGGGATTGAATTTTGCCAGAAGCTTTCCCCGGTCATCCAGAAGACTCTCTGCCTGATCACGCAGCCGCCCGACTGGTACCGTAACGGTTCGGGCCAGAAGTATTGAAAGAATGATGGCCCCACCCACTCCGAAAAGAAAGATGTTCATGATATCC
Source organism: Spirochaetaceae bacterium (assembly GCA_965224705.1). Taxonomy (GTDB): domain Bacteria; phylum Spirochaetota; class Spirochaetia; order DSM-2461; family DSM-2461; genus UBA2779. The sequence continues at coordinate 745,013 of OZ245056.1, forward strand.
AGGCGAAGCCTGTAGAGATCATTGAGAATCACGAACGTGGAGCGGGAAACCTGAACAGCTCCGATGACTTCATCTTCCCATATAATGGGAATGGCCGAATACAGAGTAACCGATATCTGTCCTTCGGAAATTCGTGTCGCAGCACCATATCGGCCATCCAGAGCAGCCTTGATTTCCGGCCCATCCAGAACAGCTCTTCCAATGTAGAAATCAGTTTCAACCCGCGGTACCTGGGGAGGACGCACATAACCCGCCACCTGGCGAAAGATTCGAGCTGGCAGAGCACCAATCTGATAGATGACACTCTCTTCGGGATAGGAGGTTTCAGTTGTGTCCTCCTCTTCAACTGCTTCCTGGTTTCGGGAGTTGATTTCAGGCAATTCCCCATTTTGATCTTCGGATATGGCCGAATCAGCCAGCAGATATCCATCTTTGTCCACCACCCTTAATCGAGCATCGTTGCGGTCGCCTAATCGATTGAGTACGGCCCTCGCATCAGCCGCAAGATTTTCACCCGCCACGGCTGAAGCCAGAAGCCTGCCCTGCTGAACCATGGCACGTTCCTGACTGTCCAGAAGCTGTTCTTCATAAGTCCCAAGGAAGAGAATTGCTCCCACTGGAAAGACGGCAAGAAGAAGGTTGAAAATCAACAGTCTTGCTGTCAGGCCCTTCACTCTGCAATTCCAAAACGGTAGCCCAGACCGTAAATCGTCTCCAGGATAGTTTTATCGGCACCTGCATTTTCAAGTTTCCGGCGAATTCTCTTTATATGGCTGTCCACCGCTCGTTCATTGATGAACTGATCCTCAGGGAAGGCGGCATTGTACAATGAGGATCTGGTGCACACTATTCCCGGTGAACCGGCCAGTTCCCGGAGCAGACGGTATTCACTCAGGGTAAAAACCAGTTCCTGACCATTCCAGAAAGCCTTGTAGCTTCCCGGGAACAGGGAAAGAGATCCCAGTTCAAGGGGAGCGTCGTCAGAAGTTTCACTTTCGGCTCGTCGGAAAACAGCTTTGATCCGGGCAATCAACTCCCGGATACTGAATGGTTTTCCAATGTAGTCATCTCCCCCTGTTTCAAGACCCATTATCCGATCCAACTCCTCATCTCTGGAAGAAAGAAAAATGACAGGCGTTCGCGTATCTGTACTTCTGAGTAACCGGCAGAATTCCAGCCCGTCCATGCGAGGCATCAAAATGTCCAGGACATACAAATCGGGAGGATTCTTCCGGTATGCATCCCAGGCAGCCTGTCCATTTGGATATGTTGTTACCTGATATCCTTCCTTCGTCAGTGCATAGCCAAGATTGTCCCGAATGGTGCTTTCATCATCTACTACTGCTATATGCTTCATAATCATCATTATATAGTATTTGTCTGAATATTTTCACAGAATTGACAGAAAGGAAAACATTTTCCTGCCTTGTTTCTGCCATTTCTTTGCCCGGTTCTTAAACTATACTTAACGCATATCATTCTTAAGGAGAAGATTTTTATGGGTACATTTCTTAAAGGAGCAGGTTCATCGTCTGTCGTCAGGATTCTTCTGATCATGGTGATGGTACTGCTGTTTCTCATCCCCCTGAATATGGTTGCTGATTTGATGAAGGACAGGAATCATCGGGCATCGGCTACGGCAGAAGAAGTGATTAATGGGGTCGGGGGAAGACTGGAATTCATCGGTCCCCTGTTCATTATTCCCTATACATCTGCCAAAATTGATTATCTGGGTATAACACGTACCACTCAGAACGAACTATATGTACTGCCGGACACCTTTCTTGCTGATGGAATTATGACAGCTGAGTACCTGTCCCGCGGGATTTACAGAATCCCGGTATACAAAACAAAACTGGAACTCGCCGGAACGGTCACCCTGCCATCCCCGGAGGCATTTCCCCAGGACGTCATCGTTCTTAACGATGAAGTTCGAATGGTTACCGGAATCAGAGACATGTTCGGAATACGAAATACGACTGATTTCATATGGGAGACCGGCCAATATCCATTCAAACCGGAAGTTGGAAACTCGTTCATTGAATCGGGGCTTGCTGTAACCGGGCTTTCATTGCCGACTGACAGGCAATCCGTTGAGTTTTCCTGGACGATGGAGATTGACGGCGGTGACAGTGTTTCCTTTCTACCCCTTGGGCGGGATTCTGAGTTATTACTTGAGGGGAACTGGCCTTCTCCATCGTTTCAGGGTGCAAGACTTCCAGATACCAGATCCTGGGACAGCGATGGGTTCCAGGCACAGTGGAGGATTCCCGAAGTGAGCCGCTCCATTCAACCGTACTGGAACTCCGATGATGATACACAGGCAAATCTCAGGGATCATTTGATAAGGATTGAACTCCTTGAAACTGTGGATTCCTATCGTCAAGCCCTCCGATCAGTACGGTATGGTATATTATTTCTATTGATTCCCTTTGCGGTATTCCTGTTCGCTGAATTCTCCAGTAAAGTTAAATTTCATCCACTCCAGTATTTTCTTGCTGGAGCGGCGAATATAGTCTTCTTCGTATTGTTGCTGGCCCTCTCGGAACACTGGGGTTTCGATCCTGCCTATCTGACCGCCTCTACAGCAGTAACATTGCTGCTTGTCTTCCATGCAGGAAACCTTACAAAGAAACGAACTCTGGGCTGGGTGATGCTTCCGGTTCTGGCGGGGGCCTGGCTCTGGCTCTGGGTAAGTCTTCAATCAGAAGACTACGCCTTGCTGATCGGGGCCATTGGACTGTTTGTTATAACAGCCCTGATGATGGTGCTTGCCCGAAAAATCAACCTGACGGAGGATCAATCTGAAGCATAACGGCCTGATCCGGGAAGGAATGGGAGGAGTAACTCACCCTGTTTGACAGAATACAATCCCGACTGACGGAACGATTCACAAAAATATGGGTCCTCCTGTCGGATACCGATCGCTTCGTTGCCCGTGCAGGATTGATGAAACGCTATGAATCTGTGCTTCGCGAATGGCGAAACTCCATTAAGAACTCCCGCAATGACCCGGAAAGGATTCGGAAAATACGAAATGATATTGTTGCCTTCAGGCAGGCAAGACGCATGGAGGGGTGGGAGTTACGTCTTGGATCACTGGATGTTCAGTTGAAGGGATTTCGCAGCGATGATGCCATGGGATCAGGGTTTCGCCGGATGGTTTTAATGGTTGGGGAAGGTGGAACCGTTCATTTTCATACAGGTTCTGCAAACCATACTCAATTGGCAGAAGAGCTTGATCAGAAGCTCAGACGGTTCTCACAATCAGAACCCCTGGAGCCGCATTATCTCTGGTATCGACGCTTTGAGGGCGTTATAGAGCTTGCTGGTGCGGATTCACAGCCCAGAAGTTCTCATGAACGGCTGCAAAACTACATATCCGCGCATAAATCTGCACTTGTAAAAGCAATGCTGAATCATCTTTAGCTTCAGGCAGGTCAAAAAAACTTAAAACCCGGTAATGATCGTCTTGTCAAAGCATCTGCTGTTGAGTCATTATATCCTGTGGATTCAAAATATAAGACATTGCTGGAATCTACGGTGATGTTTTCCAGCCTTACTTCAGATGATATGGATATCATCCTCTCTCTAAGTGATCAGATGAAGTTCAAAGATGGGGAGAAAATATTTCATATCGGCGACCCTTCAAATCAGTTTTTCATCGTTGCTGAAGGAGAAGTCACCATCAGAACAGGTGAGGATTTAGGGCATCAAACAGATATTGCCCGTTTTTTGGCCGGTGACAGCTTTGGTGATCTTGAATTTTTTACGGCCGAAAAACGAACGGCCAGTGCCATAGCTGTGGGTGAAACTCAGCTGCTGGGATTTCCTGACGAAAAGACAACTCTCTCAGAAATCATGGAGAAATGGCCAACTATAAGTGCCCGGCTTCTCCATGGTTTTTTGGTCCGCATATCATCCAGAATTCGCAAGGCAAATACCTTTGTCAAAAGCAATTCTCTTCTGGTTCAGGAACTCAAACGCCAGGTCTATGTTGACAAATTAACTGGTTTGTATAATAAAGTTTTTTTCGAAGAAACTCTTGGTAAACTTATGAAAAGTGAATCCACAGTTGGACTTCTTTTCTACAAACCAGATAACTTCAAAAAAATAAACGATGAGTACGGACATGAGGCAGGTGACAAAGTTCTTGAATTCATTGCCGGGGTTCTTCGAAAAAATGTTCCAGATCAGGATTTGCTTTTTCGCTACGCAGGAAATGAAAATGTGATAATACTCCCTGGAGCCACACGGAAATCTTTACGGGAACTGGCCGAAAGCACCCTTACACTCTTGAAATCACTCGATCTTTCATTGATTCTTCCTGGCATTGATTTCTCTCTTTCAGTAAGTTTTGGACTGTCTTTATACCCGGATAACAGCAGAGATATGACGGAACTCGTTGAAACATCCCATGCACTCATAATAGAGGGACGCTCTCGAGGAGGCAATCTCATTCTATCTCCAGAGACCAGGCGTATCTCATGACAATTGACGCCCTCAATAGCCTGGATGTATTTACAACCTTAACCCCGGATGAAGTCTCTCGAATTTATAACAAGATGGAACATCATGATGTACCTGCAGGTGAGGTTCTTTTTCATGAAGGCGATCCTGGTAGTTTGATGTACATTGTCCAGTCCGGAAAAGTGGCCATAACAGTCAGCGTCAGTGATGGCGAAGATATTGAAGTGTCACAAATCGGAGAAGGCAGTTTCTTTGGGGAGATGTCAATCTTTGAGAAGGATGTCCGTTCCGCGACATGCCGGGCAATTGGGAAGTGTTCTTTACTTTCCCTGGATGAAACAGCTTTCCATGCCATTATGGAGGAGGAACCGAAAACTGCGATCAAAGTAATGCAGCAGATGCTCAATACAGCGACAACACGTTTACAGAACACGGACGGCTTCTTATCCGATTTGGTGAAATGGGGAGAGGAGTCCAGAATCAGGGCTGTCACGGATGATTTCACCGGTCTTTACAACCGGCGTTTCTTTGATGAATCTCTTGAGAAAGCGGTGGCCGTATCAAAGAAGAATAATGTGCCTCTGTCCCTGGTTATGATGGATCTTGATAGATTCGGGACTTTGAACAAAGTGTATGGTGAAGCCGTTGGTGACGAAGTTCTCCTTGCCATTATACCAGTCTTCCGCAGTGTTTTCGATGAATATGATATTCTTGTTCGTTACGGCGGAGATGAATTTGCGTTTATTCTGCCGGGTAAAGATGGTAAAACAGCTGTGGAACGATGCTTGAAAGTAGAAGGATTGCTTAAAAAAATCGATATACTGGATAAACTGAATGGCTCATTCAAGGTTATCAGTGGAAGTATCGGAATAGCTCAATGCCCCTTGCATGCAAAAACAACCCGAGACTTACTTGATAAAGCAGACAGGGCACTTTACGAAGCAAAAGAGGCAGGACGAGGACAGGTATCGCTCTTTGGCGAAAGCACGCTCCGGATGAAAAGAAAACTTCCAAACAACTGGGTTAAGAATGCCCTGCTTGATTCATTTATTAATGCAATCTGTTCCAGAAATAATTTTCTGATTACCGGGCACAGGAATCCAGATCCAGACTGTATAGCCTCCTGTGTTGCATTCAGTCTCATCCTGGCCAAATTTTCAAAGAAAACGTCTGTCATCATCAATGAAGAGCATAAGAATGACTTCATCCACCTGGTCGATCTTTGCCAGTCCAAGAATATACAACTGATAGAAACTCCTGAGGAGCTTGAAGACCACTATGATACCATTGTTATTCTTGATACACCAAAGCCCTCAATGCTGGAATTCAGAGATGAGGTTCAGTCTCTCACAAAGAAAAAGGGTACTGTGTCGATGGAAATCGATCATCACATAGACGCAGATGGAACTTATATTGGAAACAAGGACTACTGTCTGGTTGATGCTGTTGCTTCAACATGTGAATTAATTGCTCATCTTTCACTTCGATTGTCAAAGAAATGGAGACTGTTGAAGCAGATGAGTATAGGAAAATTGTTTACTCAGGATTTGCTCATGGCCGTTGTCACGGGAATAATGAGTGATACACATATGGGAAAGTCCATCAGCAATCGCATTGAAAAACGACATTATGTGACCTTTGAAAAACTTCTCAATCAGTCTCTTATCAATCCCTCTGAGAGTAATGACAAACGCCGAATATCTTCATCTCAGGATATTGCTGATCAACAAGGTTTACTGACAGAAGATGCAAAGGAATGCTATGAAATCTTTTCCAGGAATATTCAGAACAGGAATGGCATCTCGTACGTCGCCCTTAATGAAAGCATCTCTGATGACTTATTTGAGCAGTTTGAAAAAAAGACTGTTACAGAAGTGGCAAAGTACACATCAAACATTCTGGCTGAAGACAATGGTTCTTTTTCTCTGGTTGCATTCTATGATTACAAAGCTGAATCCGATTTAATACAGCTTCGGATGCGGAGAAATCTCGATTTCTCCGGGCTGGATCTTCGCAGAATCCTTGATCGATTTAAAATCGAAAATGGCGGCGGCCATGAAGGGGCCATCGGTTTTCGAGTCCCCCGATCTCAGATAACAGATCTGGAGGCATTTGTAGAGATGATACTTTTTGGGGCCATGGATTCAATCCGTCAATAACGACGGGTGTACGGATGAGTGACCGCATTCCCCATGCGTTATTGCTTCCCGTAAATAATCCGGCAGCGGTGTTGATTTTTCTGCCCTGTAATTGATCCAGACCATTTTGGAGTCTCCAGTTGCATACAGAGTGTTATCAGTTCCCTTGATTTCATACCAGGTCATTAAGCTGCTTGTTCCGGGGTCACCAACATACAAATGCACGAGAAGAGTGCATGGGTATACTATCTGCTTGAGAAATGTGCAGGATGCATTAATGATAACCGGGCCGGTTTCTGACTGCCCGTCTATTGCTCCGAGATAACCGATTTCTCCCAGCCATTTTATGCGGGCTTCCTCACAATAGCCGAAGTATTGTGTATTGTTTATATGACCCAGAGCATCCATGTGTCCCCATGGAGGTGAAACAGAGTAGATGTAAACCTTTCTGGCATTGGGCGGAGGAAACTGCATTTAGGAAGTATAACCGAAGAGTTTCTGCAGCTCAAGAGTTCATGCGAGTTCTTGACACCCGTCAGGGCTGTATGTATAAAATCTCATGCTCAAAGAAAATGATGAATGGATAATAACAGCAGAACTTGCCGGATTGGAGCTTGATGAAGCCGAAGCCGAACTCCTTGCAGAGGATGCGGAGAAAATGCGGGAGCTTTTTCTTACGATGTCACAGGCTGAGGTGGATGATCTTGAACCTACAACTCATGCACTCGTTTCCGAGAATCGTATACGTCCGGATATAAATCAACCATTCGAGAATACAGAACAGTTGATTGAAGCGGCTCCCGAAGAAGAAGATAACTTCTTCCTGATTCCCAACGTACTCTAGGCGATACTTATGACTCAGTATTTAGAACAGTGGTCCAGGATATTACAGAATGCCGACAGTGCACGGAAATACGAAGAAGAAGTCAGGAAGATTGATTCCACGCTGGGATGCTTTCTAAGTTTTAATCCTGACTATCCCGGAAATAAAGAGGGCATCAGTGGTCCATTGAAGGGTGTGCCCATTGCTGTGAAGGATAATATAGCTGTCAGTGGAAGATCCCTTACCTGCGGATCAAAGATCCTTGAAAACTTCATCGCCCCCTATTCGGCAACCGCCGTTGAGAAACTGGAAAAATCCGGAGGAAGGGTTGTCGGTAAAACCAATCTTGATGAGTTTGGAATGGGTTCTTCCAATGAAAACTCGGCTCTGGGTGAAACTGTTAATCCATGGAACCAGGCAAAGGTGGCAGGTGGATCCAGTGGAGGAAGTGCGGCGGCAGTTGCAGCGGGCCTTGTTCCATTAGCCCTTGGTTCGGATACAGGGGGATCTGTTCGTCAACCTGCGAATTTCTGCGGAATATACGGTCTTAAACCAACCTATGGTTCCATATCCCGTTACGGGCTGACTGCATACGCTTCATCTCTGGAAGTGATTGGTCTCATGACCCGAAATCTTCCCCTCTTAAGGGAAAGCTTTAACATTGTACGTGCTCTGGACGAGCGGGATCAAAGCAGTGTTGCTGCCAGGGCAATGCCCGCAGGAACAAAGAAGGCAGCCGTTCTCAATGTTGACAGGGGCTCCCTGGATGAGGCGGTTTACAAATCATACATCACCGCCGGTGAGGTTCTTGCTGAAGAAGGCTGTCAACTGACCAACATCAATTTACCGACTCTTGAATATGTTCTGCCATCCTACTACACAATTGCAACCGCTGAAGCCAGTGCCAATCTTGCACGCTTCAATGGTATGCGATACGGAACAGCACCGGATTTCGCTGAAAACCCTCTGGAACTGATGAAAAAAGCTCGCCACGAAAGTTTCGGGCCGGAAGTGAAGCTCCGCATCCTGCTGGGGACCTATGTCCTTCGATCAGGCTTCCAGGATCAGTATTACGGAAAAGCCCAAAAAATACGAACACTGATCCGCCGGGAACTCGCCGACGTGTACAAAAATTTTGACCTTCTGCTTATGCCGGTATTTCCTACACAGGCCTTCGACAGAGGCAAGTCGGGTATGGACGATTATCAGCAGCGTATTGCCGATATCTTCACCTGTCTGGCCAATCTTGTCGGCATCCCCTCCCTTGCGGTTCCCATGGGCGTGGAAAAAGGTTTGCCCACAGGCGTACAGTTTATGGCACCGGTTTTTGCTGAAGAGAGACTGTTTCAGACAGCCGAAATCTTCGCCCGGCATTTTCCCCTGCCCGCCCCGGATCGTTTTCTGGATATCGGGAGCCTGTCATGAAGCAGCAGTATGAAATCTTCATCGGGCTGGAAATCCACATACACCTGAAAACTCGATCCAAGATGTTCTGCAGCTGTGCGGCAAGGTATGGCGATGAACCCAATACCAACGTTTGTCCTGTCTGTCTTGGATATCCTGGCGCACTGCCACAGACCAACGGGAAGGCCCTGGAATTTGCTTATCTTGTGGCCACAGCCTTGAACTGCCGCACGGCAAAAAAAACTTCCTTTGCCCGAAAAAACTACTTCTATCCAGACATGCCCAAGAACTACCAGATTTCCCAGTTTGAAGATCCCATAGGAGTTGGGGGACGTGTTACCGTCGATTTCGGAGAAACAGGGGAGAAAGAGATCCGCATCCATGATGTCCATCTTGAAGAAGATGCAGGTAAAATGATCCATGCAGGAGATGCAACCCTGCTTGATTTTAACCGTGCGGGATATCCACTGCTTGAAATCGTTACCGAACCAGATCTCAAAAGCGGAGAAGAAACTGAAGCCTTCCTGAGAAATTTCCAGCGGCTGGTTCGCTACCTTGGTGTAAGCGACGGAAATATGGATGAAGGATCCATGAAGTGTGATGCAAATATATCCATTAATCATCCTGGAAAAGGACTGGGTACCAAGATTGAGCTGAAGAACATGAACTCTCCCCGCTTCGTTCGACTGGCCTTAAACCATGAGAAGGAAAGACAGGCGGGCATTCTGGATGCGGGCGGCACTCTGGTTCAGGAAACCCGACTGTGGAATGAAAACAGAGATACAACTGAGACTATGCGCCGGAAGGAGGAAGCCAATGACTACCGCTACTTCCCGGAACCCGATTTGCCTCCCTTCATTCCGGATCCTGAATTTCTGGCACGCATCCAGAACAATCTGGTAGAACTTCCTCTGGCCCTCAAAAAGCGGCTTATCGGGACTTACGGCCTCAGCCTTGAACAGGGAGAATTCATCCATGACGATGCCGCCTGTGCAAAGCTGTTTGAGGAAACAGTGGCATTGGGTTCTTCTCCCAGGAACACAGCAGCCTGGCTCTCATCAGATGTGCGGAAAATTCTCAATCGGGACAACTTGGAAATAGATGCATGTCCTCTTACTCCCGGCAGATTTCATGAGCTGCTTTCCCTGATTGCCGATGGAACCATCAGCGGCAAGATTGCCAAGAAAGTTCTGGAGAAGGTTTTCCAACAGGATGAATCCCCCTCTTCTATAGTGAAGGCAGAAAATTGGGCTCAGATCGTGGATCCTGACAGCATTTCCCTGATAGTTGACAGGGTAATTGAAAACCATCCTGAAGTGGTTCAGGCAATACGTGATGGAGACAACAGACAGCGCGGCTGGCTGATGGGTCAAATAATGAAATTGTCCGAAGGCAAGGCTTCCCCGGAAATATCAGGAAAAATCCTGGACAGGAGCCTGTAGGCCGTTCTAACTCTTCCGAAAAACTGGTAATATGCCTGAAAGAATGGGACATCTCAAAAAACTGCCATCGAAAACTACGAAGCATTCAGAGATGTTTGTTGGAAGGTATGAGTGGGTAATAAAAGAGTTTTGATCGCTGACGCCTATGCAAAAATTGGAGAAAGCATTGAACTTTCCGGCTGGGTGCACCGTGTGCGAAATCTCGGCGGAGTGCAGTTCATTGTGCTTCGGGATAGAACCGGACAGATGCAGGTGGTTACCAATGGCCGGTTTAACCTTCCCGTTGAATCGGTTATTCGAGTTCATGGCAGGGTTTCAAGCAATGAAAAGGCCACTGGCGGAGCTGAGGTAATCCTTGAATCCTATGATACTCTGGCCGAATCCGCCGCTGATCTACCCCTGCAGGTGAATCAGAACCCGGATTCCCTGGGACTTGAAGCAATTCTCGATAACCGAATGATCAGTTTGAGGATCCCCAAACTTCTGTCCATTTTTCGTATTCAGGCAACCTGCATCAAGGCTTTTGGCGACTTCTTCCGCAAGGAAGACTTCACTGAAATCAAATCAAGTAAAATCATCGGAGGAGGTTCAGAAGGCGGTACAAACCTTTTCTCCATGGATTATTTCGGCCGAACAGCCTACCTGGCCCAATCACCTCAACTCTACAAACAGGCCATGGTTTCCGCTGGCTTCGAGAGGGTCTTTGAAATTGGGCATGCATATCGAGCAGAAAAACATGAAACACCCAGGCATATTAACGAGTATGTTTCTCTTGATATCGAGATGGGCTTCATTGAGTCGGAGAAGCCCTTGATTGAAATTGAACGCCGCTTCATGGCATACCTGTTCAAAACTGTAAGGGAAGAGAATTCAAGGGAATTAAACCAGTGGAATAGCGACGTTCCTGCTCCTGAAGCCTGTAAGAACATACCCATCATTCCCCACGATGAGGCAAAGGAGATTGTAAAATCTGAGACCGGACGCAAAGCATTGGATATTAACCCGGAAGCCGAACGCATCCTCTGTGAATGGGCAGAAAAAAAGTATGGAATCGCCATGGTGTTTATCAATGAATTTCCCCGGCGAAAAAGGCCCTTTTACACCTACCCTCTGGGTAAGAAAACTATGAGTTTCGATCTATTGTTCCGAGGTCTGGAAATAACAACAGGCGGACGCCGCATCAATGAATACCCCATGCTGATCGAAACATTGCCCCGATATGGTATGACGGAATCAGAACTTGGGAGCTACATGGATATTTTCAAATTCGGCTGTCCTCCTCACGGAGGCTTTGCTCTGGGCCTGGAAAGAATAACACAGAAAATACTTGGCCTGAACAACATAAAAGAAGCGACACTGTTTCCCCGGGACAGGAAAAGAATCGCCCCGTAACTGAGAACTTCCATACAACAGGTTGTAAGGGTTGATGATATTGTATTGATTAGTATTCGCAGGAAGCGAAAAAAGGATGTATTGTTATAGACCTTTTACAGGCGTGAGGAACAAGATTGCCTCACACTGACGAAGATAGACATGTGGAGGATGCTGTGGAAGTAAAAGAAGGGTTGAAGTACACCGAATCTCATGAATGGATTCAACTAAAGGGTAAAATCGCTGTTACAGGAATCACGGACTATGCTCAGGATGCTCTTGGAGACATCGTCTATGTTGAAGTTCCACAGGTGGGGATCAAAGTAAGCAAAGGTGATGAAGTGGTGAACATTGAATCGGTGAAAGTAGCCGAAGCCATATATGCCCCGGTTTCAGGAACTGTACTGGACATCAATGACAGCCTTGAAGAGGAACCGGACTTGCTCAACAGTGATCCCTATGGAACGTTTATTTATTCGATTGAGATATCGGATCCATTGGAGCTTCAAGGCTGTATGAATGATGAAGAATACAGGAAGTTTACGGCCGCCCGGGACTAAGAGCCTGTCGCCTTGCATCAGAAAAAAATCATCAAAAATCGGCTCGAAGCCTTAAAATCCGCCAGACTCCCGGGAGCCTGGCATCCGCTGAGCGGAGATCTTCCAGGGCATTCTGCCGGAACTCAATGGGAGTACGGCCTATGTGCTGCATGATTTCCAGATAAAATCAGGAACGCTCCCCCCCCCTCTCCTCAGGGTAATTGCATCTAATTCTGTCCCAAAAAAAATGAAAAACACTGATTTTCGAGGTCAATGGAAATTTTTATCCAGTGTCTCAAAGAATGTGGAATCTCCTCAAAGCGGCATTAAACCGCAGAGAACGCAGAGGTACGCAGAGAGATATAGGGCAGCTCTTAAAACCGCTTAGAGCTGCCCGTGGGCGCATGGACGCACCCACATTTTGGGCAAAACGCCCAAAAATGGAGAAAAGTCTTACTTTAGTCCGGGTTTTTTCGTCTCTATAGCATAAACAGATTGGTCAACATTTATCTTGAACACTCTGCGCTCTCTGCGTCCTCTGCGGTTAAAAACCCATGAATAAGGCTTTGAAGAACACTCTGGCTAGTGGATTTTAGATGCGATTGCCCTGCCCCTCTCCGGTTTCAGACTACTCGCAATCCTATGTTTCATCTATAATCCATCTAAATGGATGTATTGAGTATTGTCGGCCGCACAGAGCCTCTGATGTCTGAGGATCTGAACAAACATGAGCCGGACCTGAAAAACGTAATCGAGTCATCGCGTTTCCTCGTCATTGGAGGCGGGGGTTCAATCGGACAGGCTGTCACGAAAGAAATCTTTCGGCGAAATCCCCGGGTTCTTCACATCGTTGATCTCAGCGAGAACAATCTCGTTGAACTCGTCAGGGATATCCGAAGTTCTTCCGGATATATTTCTGGTGACTTCCGGACATTCGCGCTGGACTGCGGTTCCGTGAATTTTGAGCACATGCTGCGAGCGGAGGGTGGATATGACTTCGTTCTCAATCTATCCGCATTGAAGCATGTCCGGAGCGAAAAAGATCCCTACACACTGATGCGCATGGTGGACACGAACATCCTCAACACTGTCAAAGTGATGGAGTTGGCCGTAGAAGCCGGGGTGAAAAAATACTTCTGTGTCTCCACGGACAAAGCATCCAATCCTGCCAATATGATGGGTGCGTCAAAGCGTATCATGGAAATATTCTTAATGGACCGCAGCGATAGCATTGACGTCTCCATGGCCCGTTTTGCCAACGTTGCCTTCTCAGACGGGAGCCTTCTCCAGGGATTCGAGAAGAGGCTGGAAAAACGTCAACCTCTTGCAGCCCCCAACGATGTCCGCCGTTACTTTCTCACTTCGCAAGAGGCTGGAACTCTTTGTCTGTTCTCGACAATACTTGGCCGATGTAACGAGATTTTCTTTCCCAAATTAAGCGAAAAACTCAATCTGGTTACATTTCCCTCTATTGCCAGAAACTTCCTTGAATCGAGGGGATATAAGCCATTTCTCTGCGAGTCTGAAGACCAGGCCCGGAACTACTTTGCTTCCGGGAACCACCCTGGAGAATGGCCCTGCGTTTTTTCAAGTTCAGACACGACCGGTGAAAAGAGTTATGAAGAATTCTACATGAGCGGAGAATCCGTGGACCTGGAACGCTTCAAATCGCTCGGAGTCGTTGTTGCAAGTCATACACGGCCAACGGAAGCATTAAAAGAATTCCGAACCCAAATTGAAGCGATTCGGCGCAGCAAGTCCTGGAAGAGGCAGCAATTTATCGAATTATTCCAATCCCTTCTGCCGGAACTCCGCCATAAGGAAACCGGCAAATTCCTCGACGAGAAGATGTAGGTTTGCCAGTGAATTTTTTTCAGGACATTGTAGACTTTATACGCCGTATCAATCCCGCTGGAGACTTCATTCCCCTCCACGCCCCTGTCTTTCGCGGCCGCGAAAAGGAATACCTGCAGCGCTGTATCGACAGCTCTTTCGTGTCCAGTGTTGGGGAATTTGTCGATCTCTTTGAACACGAGTTGAAAGAATACACGGGTGCCGCATCCGTTGTGGCAGTAATGAACGGTACCGCGGCCCTTCACGTGGCTCTTCATATCGTGGATGTCCGTTACGGCGACCTGGTTATAACGCAGCCCCTTGCTTTCGTCGCCTCTTGCAATGCTATTGCTCAGATCGGTGCCTCTCCGGCTTTCGTCGACATTGATCCCCGCACCCTTGGAATGGATCCGGTTGATTTACAGAACTTCCTTGAGAATGAATGTGATCATGAAAAAGAAACGACTCACAAAGCCTCAGGAAAAAGAATCGCCGCCTGTGTTCCAATGCACACTTTCGGCCATCCAGCCAATACTGAGGAAATAGCCAGGATATGCCGCGAGTGGAGTATTCCCCTGATAGAGGATGCCGCCGAATCTCTTGGAAGCTACCGCGCTGGAAAACATGCCGGGTTAACCGGCCGATGCGGGATTCTGAGTTTTAACGGCAATAAAACCATCACCACTGGCGGCGGCGGGGCTATTATCACAATAGACGAAGAGTTTGGCCGGACGGCGAAGTACATCACCACCACGGCAAAAGTTCCCCATCGGTGGGATTTTATACACGATCAACCGGGTTTCAATTATCGAATGCCCAACATCAATGCGGCCCTGGGCTGTGCTCAGATGGAAGAGATCTCCACAATTCTGGCAGAGAAAAGATCTCTCGCCGATGAATACCGGAAATACTTCAGCGCCACACCCTGGACATTCATCGATGAACCGGAGAATTGCCGGAGTAATTTCTGGCTGAATTCGGTGTTGACCAGTGGACCGCGTGAGCGTGATGATTTTCTTGCATTCAGCAATGACCGCAAAATAATGACCCGTCCGGCATGGGAATTGATGATGAATCTTCCCATGTTCGCCGATTGTCCGCGATCTGCGGATCTCGGAGACTCGCTGAATATCCGCCGCCGCCTGGTGAATCTTCCAAGTGGGATTTCATGCCGGTAACGGAGGACATCGTTTTAATCGGCGGCGGAGGTCACGCCCTTTCCTGCTTAAACGTAATACGGAGAGGGGGAAAATTTCATCCTATCGGAATCCTTGATCGGGATATCCCCATCGGAGAATCAGTCGATGGTGTCTTCGTTGTCGGCACTGACGCGGACCGGGACAAATGGGTGAAATGCGGGGCTGTTTTCCACGTGGCTTCAGGAATGCTCCGGGGAAATAATCGCCGCCGTGAGCATCTCTTCACACTGTATCAGTCAGAAGGCGGCAGGTTCCCGGTTCTGGTTGATCCGTCCGCTTCAATCGCGGAGAGTGCTGTGCTTGGCGAAGGAACAATTCTTATGCCCGGTGCAAGGATCAATGCTGGAGCGGAAACAGGTCTCAACGTTATTGTGAACACAGGAGCAATCATTGAGCACGGCGCCAGAATCGGGTCTCATGTCCATGTGGCCACGTCCGCCGTGGTCAACGGGGAATGTCGGGTAGGAGAAGGATGCTTTATCGGCTCGGGAGCCCTCCTGCGCAATGGTATCGAAGTTGTTCAGGGGACCACCGTTGGTATGGGAGCCGTGGTCGTTAAGTCCATCACCGTTCCCGGAACCTATACAGGCAACCCGGCAAAGAGAGTAGCATGACGAGTACCCTGATCATTGCTGAAGCCGGTGTCAATCACAATGGATCGATAAGAGAAGCGATGGATATGTGCCTGGCGGCCAGGGACGCCGGTGCCGACATCGTGAAATTCCAGACTTTCGATCCTGAAATACTCGCCGCAGAATCGGCGCCCAGAGCTGAATATCAGATTACAGGCGAAGATGATAACGAAAGTCAGCTTGACATGCTCAGAAAACTGACCCTCACACGGAAGGAAAAGGAAAAGCTCGCGGAGCATTGTCGGGAAATTGGTATCCAATTCTGCTCATCACCTTTTGATATCGAATCAGCCCGATTTCTGAAATCAATCGGTGTCGATCTATGGAAGATTCCCTCCGGTGAAATCACCAATCTGCCGCTGCTCCAGGAAATCGCCTCCTACAACAATCCGATGATCCTCTCAACCGGAATGTCCACCATGAGTGAGATCCGTTCAGCCGTCGACATCCTTGAACCTTCGGAATCGATTCACACAAGACTGACGCTATTGCATTGCAATACTGACTATCCAACGGATATGGGTGATGTGAACCTCCGCTGCATGGCAGCCCTCTCACGTGAATTCGGTACTCCGATTGGATACTCAGACCATACAAGAGGTATTGAAGTCCCCATCGCCGCGGCGGCCCTTGGAGCCTCGGTCATTGAGAAGCATTTCACCATGGATCGGAATGCCAGAGGCCCGGACCACTCGGCGAGTTTGACGCCCAGCGAACTGACGGCGATGGTTCAGGCGATTCGCAATATTGAAATCGCTCTGGGATCCGCCGCAAAAAAACCAACCGAATCCGAACTCAAAAACCTGCCGATTGTCCGCAAAAGCATTGTGGCCGCCCGCAATATAACGCGGGGAGAGATTCTGGATGAATCCAACATCACCGCGAAACGTCCGGGAACAGGCATCTCGCCAATGAGATGGCACCAGGTCATCGGACGGGCCGCCGAACGAAACTACATCAAGGACGAACTCATCGATGATCACCGATAAAATCCTGCATAACCCAGTTGTGCTCGGCCTTTCCCCCCCTGGAATCGACCGCCTGCAGCAGGCAGGCGAGAATCTCTCCGAGGGATACTCTGAATGAGTAAGGTCTTTGCCGTTGTCACTTCCACCCGGGCCGATTATGGTCTGTTGGTACCCATGCTCAGATCACTCAGCCGTGCCGATGGAATTGACTATCGTTTAATCGTCACCGGAACTCATCTTTCAGAACAGCATGGCTTAACCAAAAACCAGATTTACGAAGATGATTTCATTGTAGCGGATGAAGTACCGTGCTTAGCCGACAGGGGAGAGGAACCGGCCACTGCTGTAACCGCCAGTCGGGCTTTGTACCGAATGGCCGGTGTTTTCAGTCGGATTCAACCGGATGCGGTCATCCTTCCTGGGGACCGATACGAAATTATGGCATCGGCCATTGCCGCATCACTCTGCCGAATTCCCATCGTCCACCTCCATGGGGGAGAGGTTACCGAAGGATCCTATGACGAAGGCTTCCGGCACGCGATTTCAAAGCTGAGTCACATTCATCTGACTGCAGCCGAAGAGTATCGGCAGCGGGTGATTCAAATGGGTGAGGATCCTGACCGGACTTTCGTCGTGGGTTCTCCAGGTGTAGAAAATCTTCTTGGAATCAAACCGATGTCCCGATCGGAACTCTCAGAAGATCTTGGCATGGCACTGGCCGACCCCCTCCTGCTGGTGACACTGCACCCTGAAACCCTGAGGCCGGGTATGGCAGACCCGCACTCTCAGATCCTTATTGAAGGATTGAGTAAACGGCCAGAGACCATGATCGTGTTTACCGCAGCCAATGCTGATTCTGAGGGAAAAATCATCAATCAGCGTTTCAAGGAATACTGCCGAATGCGAGAGAATGCCTATTTTATTCCCAGCCTTGGGAACCGGCGTTATGCATCGATTCTCCGCATCGCCAGGGCCGTTGTCGGGAACTCTTCCAGCGGCATCATTGAAGTACCAAGTTTCGGAATACCAACGGTGAACGTGGGTGATCGGCAGAAAGGACGGCTGCGGGCACCATCAATCATCGATGTGGATTGGAACGCTGAGAGAATTGCCCAGGCCATAGGGACAGCTCTTGCCGGAGCACCGGGGGGTCAAGAAAACCCCTATGGAGAAGGAAATGCATCATCGAGGATTCTTGAAATCCTCCAATCGGTGAAATTTGACCGGGAGTTATTGAGGAAAACATTTTGGGATTTGAAGACAACATGAATGATCAGGAGAAATACACAGTCGTTTCATCGATTGATATAAAAACCTGTCTGAAAAAACTGGACAAAGCGGCCTGTGGTGTTGCATTTGTCGTCGACAATGACGGAAGACTCATTGGTTCCGTCTCGGACGGTGATATTCGCAGGGCATTGCTTGCGGGAAAGACTCTGGATGAGTCTATAGATGGCCTCTTTAATGCTTCTCCGGTATCAATAGGCACAGACGAATCCGAGGAATCGATTCGGTCTTCCTTTCTGGATAAACGGCTCGGTGTACTCCCCATCACGGACGGGAATGGACTGTTTGTCTCTGTCCTGGAATGGGAGACTTTCTTCGGCGAGAAATATCAGCCCGAACGGCAGAAGCTGGACTTGCCGGTGATAATCATGGCCGGAGGAAAGGGCACTCGCATGGCCCCCTTCACCAATGTGCTGCCCAAGCCTCTTGTGCCAATCAGAGAGAAAACGATAATGGAGATTATAATTGAACAATTCCGATCCTATTCCATCAAGGACTTCTTTTTCATTCTCAACTATAAAGGCAAGATGATTGAAGCCTATTTTGACAGTATTGAACGTGACTACAAGGTTCACTATGTATGGGAAAAAGAGTTCGAAGGGACTGCCGGCAGCTTAAAACTGCTCCCAGAAGACTTCCCTGAGAATTTCATTTTGTCCAATTGTGACGTTATAGTAAAAGCTGACTACGGGAACGTTCTTAAGAAGCACATTGAAAACCAGGCGTTGGTGACTGTCCTTTCATCGTATCAGCATTATCAAATTCCTTACGGCATTGTCGAATACACCGAAGACGGAAGAATTATCGCTCTGCGTGAGAAGCCCGAGTACTCGTTCCCGGTCAATACCGGTGTCTATGTCATAAACAGGAAAGCACTGAAATTTATTCCCCCCGAAGGCATTTTCCATATGACCCATCTCATTGAAGCGTTGATGAAGGATAACCAGGTGGTGAGTGCTTACCCCTTGGGAGAATACAATTACATAGACATCGGTCAGTGGGAGGAATACAGAAAAGCCGTGAGAATCCTGTGACAGGCAGGAAGTTCCGGGATATCTCTAAAGGCGCCTCTAAAAAACCCGCTTTCGGAATCTGGCACAGAGACTCTTCACTGATACAAGGCGACAAAAGCGGAGTGCAGCTGGGCGGCGGGAGCATTTTGGCAACGCAGCAGCAGTGGTAAAGATCAATCCAGAAACGGAATGGGTGTTCTTTAGAGGTGCCCTTTGATAAAAGAGCCCGTTTCCTTGTTCGCTAACAGAGGAAAATGATATAATCAGCATTATAGGGAGGGCAGGTGAATAGTCAGATTCACATGCATACAGAGAAGATCACACAAAACACAGAAGCCCTCCGCTGCTCAGTGAACGCCATCCTGGATTCAGAAACACGGGGGAAACTGGGGCAGTATATGACCCCATCAGCAACAGCACTGTTTATGGCCTCTCTCTTTCCTGAATCCACTCTCCCAGAACTGCGCCTACTTGATCCTGGTGCCGGAATCGGGAGCCTCACCTCGGCTTTTGTCACCGAGGTGTCAAAGTGGAAGAACCTTGAGTTTCTGGAAGCCGATAGCTGGGAAATAGACCCAACCATGCAGGAAAACCTCCGGCAGAATATGGAGTCTATCCAGAAAAGGGTCTCTTCTTTCTCCCTGTCCTATAATATCCATCAAGAGGACTTTATTGAATCGGTATCCCAGAAACTTGATACCGAAGGAGGGCTCTGGACGGAGCCGATCAAAAAATACACCCACTGTATTATGAATCCCCCCTATAGAAAGATACTCGCCTCTTCGCCCCATCGCCGCTGGCTGCGCTCTGCTGGAATCGAAACTGGAAACCTTTACACAGGGTTTGTGGCTCTGGCCTTGATGCTGATGGAAGAGGGCGGTCAGCTTGCGGCCATTATCCCCCGCAGTTTCTGCAACGGCCCATATTACCGGCCCTTTCGAGAACTTCTTTTGAAGAAATCAGCCATTCGCCATATACATCTCTTTGATTCCCGAAACAAAGCGTTTAAGGAGGATGGAGTACTTCAGGAAAACATCATTATCCTGCTGGAACGGAGCGGCTTACAGGAAGAAGTGACAATTTCCACCTCCAGTGATAACTGCTACTCTGATCATGAATCAAGAATTCTCCCTTTTGATCAGATAATATCCCCAGAGGACAAGGAGATTTTTATCCACATCCCACTCCCGGCACAAAAGGATCAAGCACCCGCCTTTACTTATCAGCGCCACCCCCTGGAATCCATTGAACTACAGGTATCAACAGGCCCTATTGTGGATTTCAGATTGAAAGAGTACCTAAAGTCCCTCCCGGAGGAAGCGACCGTTCCGCTCCTGTACTCCTGCCATTTCAAAGCCATGCGGACCACCTGGCCTGTAGAGGGGAAAAAGCCGAACGCCATTATGAATAACAGGAAAACCTGGAAAGGATTTTTCCCCAAAGGATTCTATGTCGTTGTACGCCGGTTCTCTTCCAAAGAGGAAAAACGCCGAATCGTCGCCAGTGTGGTTACACCCGGTAGTTTTGCTGATTACGAATACCTGGCTTTTGAGAATCACCTGAATGTTTTTCACCAGAATAAACAGGGACTGGATGAATCTCTGGCCTGGGGACTGGCCGCTTTTCTAAACACAAAAACAGTTGATGAAGAGTTCCGGCTGTTCAGCGGTCATACACAGGTTAATGCCACAGACCTTCGCTCCATGCGTTTTCCGTCCAGTATTGTACTAAAGAGTCTGGGCGAGTGGGCAAAAAACCAGGCCGAATATAACGATGATTCCACAGAAAAAAAATTGCGGGAAATAGAGCGATGGCAGAGCACAATAAAAACAGCCATATAGGAGAAGCTCTTCACATCATCAAAGCATTGGGGCTTCCCAAGGGCCAGCACAATGAGCGGACAGCCCTCTGTCTTTTAGCTTTACTTAACCTGGAACAGAACAAGAAATGGAGTCAGGCAGAGAACCCGCTTATGGGCATCACGCCGATCATGGACTGGGCCAAAGATCATTACAGCAAAGAATACGCCCCTAATTCACGGGAAACCTTCCGCCGCTTCTCCATGCATCAATTTGTTGACTCAGGGATAGCCATATACAACCCGGATGAACCAAACCGGCCGGTTAACAGTCCTAATGTGGTTTATCAGATAGAGAGAAATGTTTTGACTCTGCTGCGTTCATTTGAAACCGAACAGTGGAACGAAAACTTGGCCAAGTACTTATCCAAGCGAACAACTCTGGCTGACCAATACGCTATGGAGCGGGAACAGAAACAAATCCCTGTCAGGGTTGCATGTGACAAGGAAATAACCCTCAGCCCCGGCAAACACAGTGAGCTGATCCGGGATATCATTACCCAATTTGCTCCACGGTTTATTCCCGGTGGAAAACTCGTGTATGTCGGAGATACAAGTAGTAAATGGGGTTATTTTGATGAACCCTTAGCTGAAAATCTGGGGATAGCAACCGACAGCCACGGGAAAATGCCGGATGTCATTCTCTATTGTGAAAACCGTGACTGGCTGATTCTGGCCGAGGCTGTCACCAGTCATGGCCCGGTGAACGGCAAACGGCATTCTGAACTGGCGGAACTGTTTTTATCGGCCAGACCGGGATTGGTCTATGTCACAGCCTTCCCGGATCGCTCGGTAATGGGGCGGTATCAGGGAGAAATAGCCTGGGAAACTGAGGCTTGGGTAGCGGATAGCCCTTCGCATTTGATTCACTTTAACGGGGAGCGGTTTTTGGGGCCGTATTGAGGGGTTTGATGTTGAAGCAACCGATTTCTCCGGCTGGGAGCAGGAACCTGTTTCAAGTCAGGGGCCCTTCCATACAGGTAAGTCAGAATGCAATGATTGGAGAAACCGCAAGGGAATTTTGATTTCTGCTATTACCCAGGTGCAAGGGTTTTGAGCAATTCTCCGCATTTACCTTGCATCTGCTTTTTCAAAAGTAGGCAGCAAGATTGCTTAAAAGCATTTACAATTTACCTTCAGGTTACAACAAGCTTCCTGACACTGTAAATCTATTTCGCCGAAGTACTCCTGAGAATATCTTTGAATAACGTTACCCATTTTTCCAGTACGATGTCCTGACTGAACTTCTTGCAGCTTTGAATGCCGTTAGCGGCCATCTTCTGCCTCATGTTTTGAATGCACTTCGACGGCTTTTGTTATCGAAAGCCAGGAAGCTGCGCAGGCCGACAATGGGCATCAGGAAGATGGAGATGATGATGTGGGTTAAGGGGATCTGGGGTTTGTGGCGAATATTGGTGAAGCAGGAGCCGATTCTTCCGGACAGATCAACCTTGGTTTGAGCAGTCTGATGATATTCTTCATACACCCCTCAGGGAGTTTTACTATAGATCTTAACTTGGATTGAGGGATAGTTCTGGATTGCTGGGGCAGGATGAATGATTTTTTCTTTAGCTTGGGGAATTTCTATCCTGTACGGGCTAAAGTTTCTGTGGTAGTATTTATCTTCATAAGGCTCACCTTCTGGGTTAATTGGGTTTTTAGTCTTAATTCATTATATCACCAGGCTTATTTCTTACGCCCATCCACTACTGCCATCCACTTATCTCCAACTTTATGCAAATCCACATGATGCATACCTGCTGCATTCCATCCTCTACCTGTCATGGTTACTAACGGTTTTTCTGAAGCGATTTTTTCCACATATGACTTCTCAGTCAGCTCAGCTATTTCAAACGCAAAAACCTGGATGCCATATTTCGGAAAATCATCCTGCGTCACCCTATACAGCCGGTCATTATAAGTAATAACTCTCCCCCCCGGTCTTGCGATATTCATATTAAATCTTATTATGGGATTCATTGGATGAGGTTTCCATTCTCCCAATAAACCGCTCGAGTAATAAAGATTCAAGACATCATTTTCTGGAGTCGTTACAAACAACCAAAACTTATCGTTATGCCGAAATATTGAAGGATCCACATAACGATACCCGGTCAATAGATTTCCGACATACTCCCATTTTTCTGGAAACGTTACTGCTTTGTATAGTCTTACTGATAAGTCCTGATGGCTTTCTGGGATTAGATAATAACTATCATCCCACTCGAAAACATATGGATATGACAAATGGAAGGTTTCATCAATGACGATCTTTCTGTATTCCCATTCCTTCCCATCTGTGCTTTCTGCATAGCCAATATCACCTTGATTGGTTTTACGGTTCAACACTTCAAAAAACATAGTGTATTTTCCATTTTCAATAAGCATGAACGGATCCGCAACAAAACTGGCTCTTACATCTACAACATCTTTCCCTGTTAGAACTGGATTTGAAATGTTTTCCGGGCTGGCCAGATCAAATGGAGTGAAACCTTCATATATGCCAATGGACCAGGGACCGTAGGCCCTGCCCTGACCTGATTTATGAGTTAGTTTATGGTATACTGTTTTGATAATTCCATATGGAAATATTTCATTTTTATGAATAGCAATTCCATAAACTATACCTACAGTTAATGTCATCATCAATAAGACTGAATTAATCAGATATCTTTTCATATTCTTTCTTAAACCCTGACCAGGTTACAACAAGCTTCCTGACACTTCAGATCTATTTCTCAGAGGTACTCCTGAGAATATCTTTGAATAACGTTACCCATTTTTCCAGTACGATATCCTGACTGAACTTCTTGCAGCTTTGAATGCCGTTAGCGGCCATCTTCCGCCTCATGGCCGGATTATCAATCAGCATCCGAATTTTTTCTTCATATGTATTCACATCACCATCCGGCGAGATAACGCCATCGACACCATTCTCAATGACATCATGAACAGAGGCAAAGCTGTCCATCACGATGGGAACGCATCCGAATTGTTGAGCCTCGGTAAGAGTCATCCCCATGCCTTCGTACGCGGATGTCATCAGAAAAATCGAAGCTTCCCTATAGTATTTCTCAGGATTCGGTTGATGGGACAGAAAGACAATCCGTTCATTGCCCAAACGGGATGACAGTCTTTGATAAGGAACCATGCTCCTGCCGGTTCCGGCAATTTTCAACTCCCAGTCGGGATAATCCCGATGGAGTCTCGACCAGATTTTGATTACATAGGATAATCGTTTTTGATACTCATCCAATCTTGAGACAACCAGCAACACTTTCTTCTTGTTCTCGACATCCTTCTGACTCGCATAAGAAGGAAATGACAGTCCATTTGTAATTGCTTTGAGTTTTGAAGTATCTTTGATGCGATACTCATTTTTATAATCTTCATAAAACCTTTCCGAAAGCAAAACCATACAGTCGGATTTATTGTATGCTGCCCGCAGTTTGTACATTATCCGGCGTGTGTAGATCATGTAGCTCAATGGATAGACCAGAAGCAGAAACAGGGCTCGAATTCTCTTCACCTTAACAGGATTGTACAGAATAGATTCAAGTATTTTCTGGAACAGTCTGATCTTTTCATAGCCTGGTTTAGTGTGGAAGGCACTGATGACTCGACAGGGCGTACCCTGTACGGCCCGGGAAGCAGTAACGCTCAATGCATAACCTTCCGGCACGAGGAGAATATCAATGTCCTTGTTTAGAATGAATTGATTTATCGCCCGAACAGATAAGCCGATTTCCGGCAGTTGATTAATCCGATTATCAGCACCGGATGTGATGCGGAAAGTGGTATAGCAGCGAAACTCACCCGTTTTAACCAGGTAATTAAGAAGCTGCACCAGAGTTCGTGAACCTCCGGCATCGTCGATGGCCATATCCCGAGTATACAGCGTAAGTATTTCAATCTTCTTCAATTATGTCATCCTGAAAATGAGATTTTATCCTTAGATCCGCTACAAAGTAAACCCATCATCAACCACGAGATTCTGCCCATTGATGTAGTGACTGTTATCCGACAGGAGAAACGCCAATGTGCCTGTTAAGTCAGTGGGATCCAGCATCCCCTTTTGCAGGCATTCATCCCGATAGGCTTCAATGAAACTTGCAGGTTGATTATCGCGGATCCCGCCTGGGCTCAGGCAGTTCACTCTGATGTTCTTTCCGGCAAGGAATCTGGCCATGTATCGGCAAAGATGAATAACACCAGATTTTATTACCGAATACTCTACCGGCATCGTCATTTCCGTATCCGTATAGATTCCAAAACGGGGGGCCGCGACACCGTATATAGATCCGATCATAACAATGTTTCCGTGCCCCTGTTCAATGAAGAAACGGGAGAACTCCTGCGCGGTATTGAAATATCCGCCCAGATGCCGGGATACATTGTCGTTGAAGTCCTCAAGTTTCACATCGAAAAACTTTCGGCCAAAAGCCGCATTCCGAGGATACGCGCTGCTTACCACACCGTCGATTTTCCCGCAGATTTTTTGAATTTCATTTATGGTGAAGCGGATCGACTTCGCCGAAGTAATATCCATCGGCAGAAAAAGAACTTCGTTTTCACTTCCCCCCGACAGCTCCGAAGCCGTCAGGCGCCCTCTCTCCTCGTCCAGGTCTGTAATGACAGCCCGTCCTCCGTGGAGAATCACACTCCGAGCGAACTCCTTACCTAACAAACCGGCACCGCCGGTGATAACAACGACTTTGTCATCAAGCATTATCCATCTCCTCTCTCATGAGCAATTCAACTATACGAAAATCTAATGGAGAATCGATGTCAAATGACCGTTCCCTGGGCATAACATGAAGTTGGGTTCCCGGCAGGAAAATCTCAGATTCATTCAGCAGTGATTCCCTGGTCCAGGCGTAGATTGAAGCGTTCATATCGAAGCAGGGAGGTGATTCCTGCCGCCGTGTTAACATCCGCCCCATGGATTTTGAAGGTGCCCAATGCCCTGCGGCATTCTTCTCGATGAGATTGAAATATGGTGATCGATGGGAGGGTGCTGCTGTAATGACATTGC
Source organism: Spirochaetaceae bacterium (assembly GCA_965224705.1). GTDB lineage: Bacteria > Spirochaetota > Spirochaetia > DSM-2461 > DSM-2461 > UBA2779. Next base: position 771,025 of record OZ245056.1, read on the forward strand.
TGCAATTCCCCGATTGGATCAGGTCGGCACAGGTTTGAATATCGGTGATGGATCGTAGAGGCGATGTGGCATCCAGATCGACTATATACTCGTATCGGCAGCCGTAGTGTTTTTCTGCTTCCAGGAATGCGTGGCGGATTACCGGAAGCTTCGGAGAACTGTCTTCTGCAAGTTCCCCGGGACGCCGGAAGAAAACCTCCCCTCCGTATTGACGTGAGATCTCCGATATTTCGTCTGAGTCCGTGCTTATAACAACATGTTCAAAGAGTTCGGAATCCAGAGCCTGTCTGATGCTGTGGACAATCAGAGGATATCCGGCAATCATGCGGGAATTCTTGCTTTGAACACCTTTGGACCCGCCGCGGGCACAGATCGTGCATATAATTTTCACCGTGCATCACCATTGTTGTCAGCCATATTCATTTCCGCCACCCGTAAAACCTTCATAGCCTGGGTAATTGTATTCAAATTTTCGCCTCCAGACAGCACCATCCGGAGAAAAGCCTTCATTTCCCGAAGGTACATGGTATTGCTGTCCTCGTTCAGGATGATTGCCGGAGATGAATCAGAAAATCGAATCGAATGCCCGATGAAATCGGCGGTGATGAGTCGATCCGGTGTTATGATTTCAAGTTTTCGACATGGACTGCGGCCAAAGTAGTCCAGATGAATTTCCAGAAAAGTGTCATTACTCCGGGCAATGTAAAGCGCGATATCGTTGGATTGTATTTCTAAATCTGACACTTTCCCGCCAAGTTTACAGCACTCTGAAGGGAACCCGAAGAGGTCAATTATATAATCCCATTCGTGAATGAGATCAAGATGCACACCACCGCCGCAGCACGCCGACGCACTGTATGATTGCCGGTAATCAGTAGGTCTCCAATCCGGCAGGTAACTGGATGAAATCGCCCGAGCACTTAGAACCCGTTCCGAGGTGACCATGGATTTGATCTTCCGATACACACCTGTAAAACGAAGAGGTGCTGCAACGTAAATCTCGGAGGAAGGAGGAATGTTGAGGGAGGCCATGTCGACATTTGAATGATGGAAAACCGGTTTTTCAACGAAAATGTGCTGACTGAGACTTACAACTTCACGGAGCGTTTCCTCGTGGAGGTGAGTTGGATTTGTTATAAATACGGCATCATAGAAGCGGTCAAGATCCGAGAATTGATGAACGACTCGTTTTAAAGAAGGAAATGAACTGGAAATATCCGAGTTATATCCGGTCCTTAGCGCATGAACCACCGGTTCAATCCCAAGTTCTTCCGCAATCGCCTGAAAATCAGTCATGTGGCGGAGACCAATCGATCCAAGACCAATGAAGCATACTTTCATAACGCTTGAATTGAGTTCCGTTTCAATGCCGGTAAGATAACTTCTTCGTATGAGATAACATGGGAAAATGTCTTGTACCAGGCGGAATGAATACCGACAATCTTCAAAAAGATTGCTGTGGACCTGGTTCCGATGAGTTCGGCTTCCAGCAAAGCTGTCGAAAAGAAACTGTAGGCGAATTGACATTTTGGTATGCGCGATTCCTCAAAGAACCGGGCATTGGCCGGGAGTTTTATACCGGATTTTGAATGTGTTGACCTCGGATGATCCTTGATCAGTAATTCGGAATACTCGCCAGCCAGATAGTTCACAACGTTCTGGAAGATTCTTAATTCGGTTTCTGGACGGCACAAACCGATATGCGCAAGCGGCTGCAGGAAGAATACCGCCTCAGCTTCAATCATACCGGACTCCGATACCCCTGTGTATTCAGGTTTCAGAAATCCCATATCGACGATGACTCTGTCTTCTGACCATCCCCGATGTTTAATCAGGTACTCCCGATACGGTTTGCTGTAGACATAGTAGCAGTCCGTTTTAATCCCCCCGAAGCCATGTCCGATGATTTTTATCCCCAGCAGAAAACTGGAACAGGTATTGATGAACCACACAATGAATGCCCGTATCGGCCGACTCCTCAAATAGAACAAACCATGCTGCAGGGATATGCAGGTGACTTCGGGTAAACGTTTCCTGAGTATGGGAATGGCATTGGCACTGATGTATCCCTCCGATGTCGCAAAGTAGACAGATTTCCATCCATTTCTTTCAATATGCTCAATGAGTTCCAGGGTTTTTTCCCTGACTCGCTGCCGGGATTGGATTCGGCAGACCAGAGTCGATACAGGCCCGCCGCTGTAGTTGGGAAGTGAGTAACTGAATACTGGAAGTTTATGCTGCTGTATAAATCCAGAGTAGTTTTCTGTCATACTATCGTCGAATGTGACGAATAATCCGAATTCCAGTGGTTTTCCCTCCACATTCATCATTGCCGTCAGTATATTGAATCTCGTTCCCGCTGTGTAGATGATTATCGGATTATACTCAGCAGAGCCTGGGCCTGGGGTTGTGTACGAATCGATAGGGCCGTAGTTTATATCACAGAGGTCCTCTGAGAAACAGCATCTGGAAGTCGACGAAGGGATCGGGTAAAAAATCCTGGAGTCTGTTCAGAGGTGCCCCATACTGATTTCCGAGCGGGGCTGGCGATTACTGCATGAAAAGAGACGAAATCCTAAATACAGTTGTTTCATACACTGGCGCTGCGATCAGCTTCTTTATAGTCTTTCTCCGGGCACGAGTGTTCTCACCGGCCGAGGTGGGTGTTTTCAGCTATGTCTTAAGCGTGGGCATCATCGTCAGCAATTTCCTCAATCTGGGTATACCGCGGATCGTACTTCGCTACTATCCTTCGGAGCAGAAAAAACCGCTGCTCAGGTTCATACTGATCTTTCAAATCCTCGTCTATTTCTTCGCCATTACAGTTTTTTTTACAACCGGAATGTCCAGATACATCCAGAATCCCATTCTGGTCTCCGTTATTGCCGTCCTTATCTCAATCGCCAGCATACTTGATGCCGCCGCAATGGCCACCGGTCAATCAGTTCATACGAATATCTATCAGAAGATCATTTCCAATTCTCTCGACATCGCTGTTCTCTACGTTCTTTCAGTTATGAGTGTCGGCGTAGAGTTATACATCCTCCTGTTTGCTTTTACCAAAATCATCCTCATAGTATTGATGACCATCCGACTTCGTCCGGAGATATTCAAACGAAGAATACAAAAAATTACGGCCGCAGACTTGCAGGAGTATTTGAGATTCGGGTTCTTCGTTATGCTGAATGCCACCTCAGCCGTTCTGATCGTGACTCTTGACAAAGTAATGATACGCTATTTTGTTGGTTTCACCGGAGTTGGTCTGTATACGATTTCAGCGGCAGTGGCCTCGGCAATCGCGTTGATTAACTCCATTCTCGCGCGAACATCGACATCCATCGTTTCATCATACCTGCATGAATCCCGGTACTATGAACTCAAGGTGTTGTACCAGGAGAATGTAGGAAAACAGTTATACCTTGGAAGTTTCCTGTTTGTATTCATCGTTATTTTCTCGAAGGAGATTCTCGGCTTCATGGGGGAGGAGTACCTGGCTGGAAGACAGGTTCTCCTGATACTTCTTGTCGGGCAGTTCGCCTTACTCTTCAGCGGACTTGGATCCACTATACTATCCTTATCAAAGCATTATCGTATAGAAGCAGCGATGAACGGTGGACTGCTCGTCCTGAGCATTCTAACAAATTTGATTTTTATTCCATGGATGAAAATTGAAGGGGCAGCACTGGCGACAGGCATCAGCCTAACCACTGTCAATGCAGTGAAAATTCTTATCGTTAGGAAGCATTTTCAGATACATCCGTACCGTGTCAAACAACTCAGATACCCATCCATTGCTGCTTTGCTGGGGTGCGGTCTATATTTTGTCAATCACCTTGTTCATTCAGACCATATTATTGTTCTGGTATTGACCTTCCCCATCGCCCTGCTGCTGTACGATGTATTGCTCATTGTTACAGGGGACTTTAATACAATGACCAGTCAGTTTTATAGATACCTCAACCGATTGTTCAGCCGAAGCAGCCGCTAGGCTTCTCGAAAACTGTCTGAATTTATTCTGTGGACTTGAGGATTTACCTCTGGGCTGTCAGTATTGGATGGCTCCTCCACAATCCCAGAAATTGAACAGTTTGCACGCCTCTTTGGAACAACTTCAACAAGCAGTGTACCAGAGGCTCCATCCACAAACCGTACTTTTTCGTACACGAACCCCGTGAAGTGATAGGCCTTGTTCAGTAATGCTTTGATTGGCACAGAATTCCCTCTGTTAGCTTTGTTTTGAGAGATATAGTTTAACAGATTTCGGTGCTTTTTGTTTTCTCTTATTTTGTCTCGAAGCTTTAGATCACCCACACATTCTTACAGGGATCCTGATTTTTTCTCTTGACTATTGATTCACCTACATGTATTGTATATACATCTATTGTATGTACAGGGATGGCCGTGAGTATACAAACGGACTTGGGAACCGAAGATTTCAAAACGACTCAAATCAAAGCTGTTGTGAACATCATGTTCACTGGTTACTGGCTAACCAGCAAGATCAATCGAACACTCGACTCCTGTGGACTCACGGAACCTCAGTACAATGTTCTCGCTATTGTCTATGCCGCGAGAGGCGGCCCTGTCAGCCTTACCTTCATCAAGGAAAGAATGATTCAGAGGGAGAGCAATGTCTCTCGCATCGTCGACAGGCTTGTAGACCGTGAGTGGATAACCAGAAACAACTGCCCCAAAAATCGCCGAAAGGTAGACATCGCCATGACTGTCAGCGGCCGCCGGACCTTCCAACACGCCAGGTTAGTGGTGACATCCTTTCACCGCGATCTGGAGAACCGCCTATCGGACATGGAGTTGGAGCAGCTTTCGGACTACCTCGACAAGCTGCGGATGGAGTAGCGAAGCGTCCACTGTTATGAAAAATCTGTCTTTGGCTTTCAGGCCGCAGGCAAGTCAATATTGATTATATGATGACAAAGGAGTACATCATGGCGAAGAAAGTATTAGTGATTCTGGGAACAGTGAGAGAAGGCCGCGCCGGTAAGGCGGTGGCAGACTGGTTTATGACCTATACCAAAAAGTTCAAGGCTCACGCTGATTTCGAGCTTGTGGATCTGGCGGAGGTGAATCTGCCCTTCATGAACGAACCGGTTCCCCCGAGGATGGGCATGGAGCCGAAGCACGAGCACTCAAAGGCATGGGCCCGCCGCGTCTCATCGGCTGATGCATTCGTCTTCATTACACCCGAATACAATCACGGCCTCTCTCCCGTGCTTAAAAATGCCCTGGATTATTTGTTTCAGGAATGGAAGGGTAAACCGGCCGCTTTGGTGGGCTATGGTGCGGAGGGGGCGTCACTATCAATGGCGCAGCTCCTCCCGGTGATGGAATATCTCGGTTTGAGGGTTCTGGAAACTCCGTTAGGTATAACAAAAATCTGGGAGGCCCTGGGTGAAGATGGAATGGTTAAGGATGAATCGGTGATCGGAGATCCTCACAAACTCATCGAAACACTGGTAACAGCAATAGCCGCCGACTCGACAAGTACCGGTTAACTCAGATAAGGAGCCTGTCTGACTTTATTCTGTGGACCTGAGCTTTTACCCCTGGACAGACCACAGAATTCTCTATATCCTATGGATCAGGAAAATCAGTATGAATGCAAGGAAGGAAAATTGGAACTACTTCATTAAGAAGTATCCAAAAGCCCATAGAGCTTATGAAGAATTTGGTAAGGCTCTCAGCGAAGAATCCGGGCCATTGGATGCCCGATCCTGTGCCCTGATAAAAGTTGGTATTGCAGCGGCCTGTCAATACGATTATGCCCTGCGGCGTCACATTGAGAAGGCCATAGAATCCGGCTGTACGGCCGGTGAAGTTGAGCAGGCCATCCTTCTTACCGCTACTACGGCCGGGTTTCCAAAGATGATGGCTGCCCTGATTATTATGAGGGAAGAACTGGAGATGTATCCTTAATTATCTCCGAACTGTCTGCATGACCGTACAGGAAGCAAAGATGTTCCGGGCATTGTATCAATGGTTTTTATCACGGAATCAGATTGACGAATGAGGTAATGCTTTAACCATCCATTTTATCGAGAATGCATTCCATGATTTAATCTGGACGAATGCAATTCAGACACTTGTAACCGTCTTCGCATTCCTTTTATTATCAATCAACACGTTGGAGGCTCTAGATGCAGTTTATTTGTGATAAGGAAATCATCCTGAAAGAGATCTATGTTGCACAGGATATAATTGTAACACGCAATGCTTCGTCGATACTGGCGAATGTCTTACTTGAAGCTGATGGGGATGCTCTTACAATAAAGGCAACAGATTTAAAAGTAAGCTTTGAAACACGAATCCCGGTATTGATTGATTCTCCAGGTTCTACGACCGTATTCTGCGGGAAATTCCTAAACATACTCAAAGCTTTACCGAGTGGTGATGTGCAATTCATTCAAAATGAAGATGAAAATCTTACAATTAACAGCGGCTCGGATATAAGCTTTCAGCTTCACAGTATTTCAGCCGACAAGTTTCCTGAAATACTTGATGCAGGTGATGGTGCCTTTTTTCCTGTCCCACAAAAGGTTTTCATCAATATGATTGAGAATACAGTATTTGCCGTCAGCGATGATGAAACCAGGTTTTACATGAATGGTATATACATGGAGAAAAAAGAAGACCGGCTGGTGATGGTTGCTACGGATGGAAGGCGCCTAAGCTATATCTCCAATGAACTCGGGAATGATTTTCCGGATTTTGATGGGATCATCATTCCTCCTAAAATACTCAATCTTGTCCGTAAACTGGCCTCTGGTGAGGGTGATTTGATAATTGCCATAGCCGATAAAACCCTTTTTATTCGTTTTGATAATCAACGGGTTACAAGCAATCTCATTGAAGGTCAGTTCCCAAACTATGAACGTGTTATTCCCGAAAACAATGACTCCCTCATACAGGTAAGCAGAATGGAACTTCTTGATGCACTCAAGCGTGTATCGCTGCTTGCGGAAAAGAATTCAAAGAAAATCCATCTAACAGTGAGCAATAACACGATGAGTCTTCATTCTGTTGAAAGTGATATTGGTAAGGCTGAAGAAAAAACGCCATGCAGGTATGAAGGGCCTGAAACTACATTCAGTTTGAATCATGTCTATCTTTCAGATCCGCTAAAAGCTATTGAAGAAGAAGAAGTGGTCTTAAAGTTTTCTGATCCCAGGAAAGCAGTTATACTGGTTTCGGAGCCGGAGAAGTCATTTTTTCATGTCATCATGCCGATTCAGAAGGATTAGAATTGGGTTTCCAGTCCGTACGGTTTTACGGGTTTCGCAATCTTGATGACTGTACAATACAGCTGAATGCTCATGACATTCACTTCGTTGGTAATAATGGTCAGGGGAAAACAAATATACTCGAATCCTTGTATCTATTGAGTTATGGTTCTTCGTTTCGCACCCGTCACGACAGGGACTTGATTACATGGGGCCGCAGAGAAATGGCCTTATCGGCCTCTACAGATAGGCCGGAAGAACCGGATGGCAGCCTTGGAATTTCAATAAAAAATGGAATCAAGTCCATCCAGCTGCATGGCAAAACAGTCAGAGATAGAAAAATACTGCTGCAAAGAGCTCCCACCATTGTTTTCGTCTATGAAGATTTTCTTCTGTCCGGAGGATCTCCTGAAAAACGCCGATGGTTCATGGATCAAACTCTGAGTCTTCATGATTCCTGCTATGTTGATCAAATGCGGCGATATAAGAAAACGCTGAAGGAAAGAAATTACCTGCTTAAGAATCGGAACAGGGGATTGTTGAACCACTATACTGAGCAGCTTGTGTCTGCCGGGCTTGCTGTTGTAGAACAGCGTGATTCACTGACAAAGGAATTCAGCGATGTGTTTTCAATACTGTACAGAAAAGTTTCCAATCTGGATGTTCCAGTAACACTAACCTACGTACCTTCATGGGGTAGAAATCCAACCAGTGAGACTGTTTCCACAGTTCTCAAGGAAAAACTTGAGTTAGATCTTGCACAGGGAACAACAAGCGTTGGCCCTCAGCGAGATAGATTTGTATTCATGGCAGAAGGTCGGGATTTCAGCACAGGTGCATCAACAGGTCAGCGACGCCTTCTCTCACTTGTACTGAGAGTCGCTCAAGCTCGCCTGTTTTTTGAAAAGACAGGGCAAAAACCCATACTCCTGCTTGATGATGTACTGCTGGAACTTGACCCGAACAGTCGCCGCCGGTTTCGTGATAATCTACCTGAGGCAGAACAGATCTTCTATACATTTCTACCAGGAAATGAAATGAACCGAAGTGGTGATGATTCATTAACATACGAAGTTAAAAACGGAGGTTTACATGAGCAATGATGATCCCTTTACTCAGGCCGGTGATGCTCTTTCAAAGCTGTTCGACAGGCTGATACCGACAGAAGCACAGGAATACAACAGACTGAATACTGGCTGGAAACAAATAGTTGGAGAGGAAGCTTCATTTCATGTCATACCAAAAGACATTGTGAATGGAATCCTGATCCTTGAATCAGATCATCCAGGATGGACTCAACGAATAAGAATGATGGAAAGTCAAATATACAAAACAATTCGATCACGATATCCTGAACTGAAGATATCAAGGATCGTAATCCAAATGTCAGATCTGTGAATCCGGCATCTTGACGTAATTTGTACTTGTGTATATATTATCTTTGTTTTTCAGGTGCCCTTCAGCAACCTTGATCTTCTCCGGAGAGAAATGAATTATGAAACGTACTTATCAACCAAGTAAGACCAGAAGAAATCGTAGATTCGGCTTCAGAGCCCGGATGAAAACAAGATCCGGCCGATTAATACTATCTCGTCGGCGCAGTAAGGGTCGGAAAAAGCTTTCGGTAACGGATGAAAAAAAGCCTTACTAAAGTAGAAAGGCTGAGAACAAAGAAAGAGTTTGCCCGGGTGTTTGATAAACCGGATGCCGAATCCGGATGCCGAGGGGCGAGAATAATTGTTAAACGAAACGAGTTAGGCCATAACCGTTTCGTGGTTATTCCAGTAAGGAAATATGGGAATTCGATAGAACGTAATTATTCTCGCCGTATTCTTAGAGAGATTTACCGGAAGAATAAGCAACTCTTTCCCGCAGGCAATGATATTATCATTGTTTTATATCCTGGGAGATACAGATACCATGAACGCTATCAACAGTTCCTGGAGTTGGCTCAGGGCATCAGTTTTGCTAAGAAAAGCCGCTGATTGGCTGGCATGGCCACTGATAGTTCCTGTGAAAGTTTATCAGATTGTTATATCACCACTTTTCCCCCGAAGTTGTCGATTTACACCAACCTGTTCATCCTACGCAGTTGAAGCTTTGAAAAAACATGGAATACTCAAGGGTCTGGGACTGATGATCAGCCGTATCGTACGATGCCGTCCCGGAAACCCTGGGGGATATGATCCTGTACCATAATCAACCTGGAGGATAAATGGATAAGAATACAGTCCTTGCAATTATTTTGACAACAATGATCATTACAGCAGGGATGTTTATAACAAACAGCATCAATGAGAAAAATGCACCGCCTGTCGATGAGATTCTGCCTGAATCAGTTGAACAGGTTGTTGAAGAGACAGAACCTATCCGTGAAGTGGAATCACTCTCCCGGTCTGTGCCCGATCAGGATTTCGAAAAAAAATCGATTACCGAAGAAACAAATTTATTCAGCATTACCTTCAGTACGGTCGGGGGTATTGCAACAGATATAGATCTCATTACGGAATATGATGATAACAAACCAATTTCCATGATTCTTGATGGGAATACAGATGTTGGAACTTTCAATCTGGCCTTCGGCGGCCCGGATGCACCGTATATAACCGAGGTATTCGACCATAAACGCATACAGCGCGGCAAACAGATCATTCATGAGTTTACAAGACAATTTCAAAATGATGGCCGTACATTCACACTTGTTAAGAGTTATCGAATGATCCCAGATGAATACCTGATTGAACTCATCATCACGTTAAAAACCCCCGATGGCCGGGCCGTTCCCCTGCTTGATACAGATCAGGCCGCTTATACACTTACTTATGGTCCGCAAATCGGCCCGGAGTTCGAAAAACTGGATGGACGTTACGAGGTGAGAGATTTTGTAAGCTGGGGACCTGATCCCCGCAGCGGTAAAATCAAGCGTAAAACCCATAAGAACAGGAATAAACTTGTTGAAATAAGCGATACTGTTACCTGGGCAGGAGTTATTGGAAAATACTTCGCCGTGATAATCAATCCTGGATCAGGAGGATCAACCATTACATGGGATGGCAGACCTGTAGACGGGCACGATCAGCCATCGCGTATTCAGATTTCCAAACCGGCCAGGAGACAGAGCATCATTGAAGATACATTCCGGATCTATCTGGGTCCGTTGAGGAAGGAATCATTATCAAGGTATCAGAAAGCAGAAGATAACGCCTTCGGTTTATCAGGAATGGATTTTCAATTTGCTCCCCGGACAAGTTCATGGTTGGGATGGCTTGAGAGTATTCTTCGATTCCTGTTGGAAATCTTCTATAAATTAGTACCAAACTATGGTGTTGCCATCATACTGCTGACGATATTGGTGAAGGCCATCCTCTATCCATTTACTCATAAGAGCTATGAATCTACAAGCAGAATGCAGGGGATACAGCCCAAACTGAAGGAGATTCAGGAGCGCTATAAAGATGATGCACAGAAGCGCAATGAAAAAACAGCTGAGCTTTACAAAACAGAAGGGGTTAATCCCATGGGAGGCTGCCTTCCAATGTTGTTTCAATTTCCAATCTTCATTGCTCTATATGGCTTGTTAAACAGGTATTTCCCTCTGAGAGGAGCTGTCTTTATAGAAGGCTGGATTACTGATTTATCCGCACCGGAATTTATATGGAAAGAATTTGGAAAACCTCTGAACCTTTTTGTTGTGAGTATTCCTGCGATCCGTATTCTGCCCATACTGTATCTTGGTGGACAGCTCCTGATGACCCGGGTGACACAGCAGGGGCCAACAGGCGGACAATCTGCCATGCAGCAGAAAATGCTCACATTGGGAATGCCGATTATGTTTTTCTTCATTCTGTACAACATGCCGTCAGGCTTGCTTTTATACTGGACGGCAATGAATTTTATAACGATTGGCCAGCAACTGGTCACCAACTATTTCAAAAAGCTCAAAACAGCAGGAGCAATTAAATGAAGACCATGGAATTTGAAGGACGAACCGAACAGGAAGCTGTCAAACGAGCGGCAGCAGAGCTTGGAAGTGAGAGTTTTGATGTTGAAGTCATAGAAAAAAGTGGAGGCTTCTTCGGCCGAAGCAAAGTAAGGATACGTGTCAAACTGTTAACTTCAATACCGAATCCCATTTCCGGAAGTAAAACACTTCCAGAAAGTGATTCATCGACAGATGCCCGCATGGATGAAACTCTTGATCCTCCTCCAGATCAGTTCCTTGAGAAGTCAAGTGAATTTGCTGAGGGAATCCTTAAGCGAATGGGTTATGAAAGCAAGGTCAGGTTCAAGAAAATGGACGGTGCGAAGGTAATTCTGGAGGTAACATCAAATTTCTCGAACATTATAATCGGGAAAAAAGGAAAGAATCTGGATGCACTTCAAGTTCTGGTCAATGTGTTTTTTTTCCGTCTGGTTAAAGACGTAAACCCATGGCGTATAGTGATCGATACGGAGGGGTACAGAGCCCGGCAGGAAGAGGCTCTGATCAGAACGGCCCATCGTGCGGCTGATGAAGTTATTAGAACCGGTTCGAATCGTTTACTGGAACCAATGAACCCATTTGAACGGAAACTGATCCACACAACTATCGAAAACCGGGAAGATGTTGTAACCAGGAGTGAAGGAGACGGACTGTATAAACGGGTTAAAATAATCGCAGGAAAAGCACGGAACAAGAAAAACCGAAACCGCCGTTAGAATTTCCTGAAAAACAGCCTGGGAAATCAAGGCGAACTCAAGAACTCTGATGGATTTCTCAGAGGTGCCCGGAAGAATACTTTTCCAGCAGAAAACTCTCCAGATCTTCATCTTTATTGCCCATCACTATGGAATTCTTATCTTTGCAGGCAAGGCTGGAGAGGGCCTCAGGCAGTTGGGGTTCTTCACCGACAGCATCCTTAACGGCCTGGACAAATTTCCCTGGATGAGCTGTTGACAGTATTATGGTATCAATACCGGGATGCTTCTCCCTATAGAGTTCTGCGGCCCGGTATCCTACGGCTGTATGGGGGCAGCAGAGATACCGATGTTCCCTGTAAACCCGTTTCATAATGCTTTTTGTGGTCTTATCATCGACGGCCCAGGCCTCAACATGGTCTCGAAAGATTTCAACATCACTGCGATAAAGATAATCCAGCCGCTCGTAATTACTTGGATCACCAACATCCATGGCATTGGAAAGTGTGGGGATTGACGGCCTGGGTAGATAGTTTCCAGTTTGAAGATAGGACGGTATGACATCATTGGCATTTGTGGCCGCAATGAAATGCTTAACTGGAAGTCCCCATGACTGTGCATAGAGACCGGCTGTAATGTTACCGAAATTACCGCTTGGCACGACGAAGGCAAAGTCACCTTTGCCTCTCATCTGTGTCCATGCCCAGATGTAATAGAAAGACTGAGGTATTAATCGGCCAAGGTTGATGGAATTGGCTGAACTCAGAGGCAGGTTTCCCAATTTGGGATTGGTAAAGGCTGCCTTCGTCATCCGCTGACAATCGTCGAAACTCCCATCAATTTCCAGCGCTGTAATATTGCCTCCCAGAGTGGTTAATTGTTTTTCCTGAAGGAGGCTCACTCTGTTGGAGGGATAGAGGATCACAACATCAATGGATTCCTTATTGTGAAAAGCCTGTGCGACAGCACTTCCGGTATCTCCACTGGTGGCCGTAAGAATGATGGCCCTCCTGTTCCGATCATCAAGAAGCCGATCCATTGCGGAACCCAGAAACATTGCCCCGAAGTCTTTGAATGCACAACTGGGTCCATGGAAAAGTTCCAGCATGAATATCGTTTCATCAATCTGCCGAAGAACAGGACCGAAACTGAATGCACCATCGATGATATCCTCTGCCGTTCTCCGGTTTATTTCCGGTTCAAGCAGACGGGTAGTCAGTTCTATCGACAGCTCGTTAAATGAAATACTGCTGTCCAATGAGGCAAAGAACGATGATAACTCCGGTATTTCCTGGAATTGGTACAGGCCTCCATCCGGTGCTAATCCATTGAATATCGCATCTGTGAAACTTCTCGGCTCATCTGTATTGCGTGTGCTGATAAAACTCATTCTTAATCCTGCCGGTTATCATAGCGAAGGTCTTCACCTGGTACAATATGGTATCTTGATGGCAATTGTCCAGAACAGGAAAACACCCATTGATACATACGGATTGGAATTGTAAGGTCACAGAATGTCCAGATATGTTGTAGAAGGAGGATTCCCTGTCAGCGGGCGAATAAAGGCATCCGGTAATAAGAATTCCGCACTTCCCTGCCTTGTCGCGACGCTTCTTACCAATGAAACAGTTTACCTTGAGAACGTTCCGGATATCGAGGATATCAAGGTGATAACTGATGTTTTAAATGACCTTGGAGCCAGAGTGGAGAAACGGAATCCCGGTGAGTGGGAGATCTGTTGTGATACGGTGAACGAAGCCGTAATCTCTGAAGAAGCGGCTTTGAAACTCCGGGCTTCAATCCTCTTTGCCGGAGCTATGCTCGGTCGCTTTGGCAGCGTTACGCTGCCGCCTCCTGGTGGAGATGTTATTGGCAGACGGCGTTTAGACACCCATTTTCTTGCATTCAAAGCATTGGGGGCTTCGGTTGAGATGAATGGTCAATTCGTTCTCACGGCGAATAAACTGGTGGGTCAGGATGTTTTTCTTGATGAAGCATCGGTTACAGCAACCGAAAATGCTGTTATGGCGGCTGTGCGGGCCGAAGGGGAAACAATAATACATAATGCGGCAAGTGAACCCCATGTTCAGGATCTCTGTCGGCTTCTCAATGCCATGGGCGGGCGAATTACAGGCATCGGATCAAACATCATCAGAATTAACGGCGTCAAGGCTCTTGGTGGATGCCGTTTCCGGATTGGCTCGGATTACATGGAAGTTGGTTCACTGATCGGTCTTGCTGCAGCAACAGGAGGAAACATCGTTATTGAAGACGCTGGACCTGAAAACCTCCGTATGTGCAGGCATGTATTTGGAAAGCTGGGCATCTCATGGAAAACAGATGGTTCAACTGTTATGGTTGGATCGGACCAGGAGATGAAAGTTGTTCAGGATATGGGCGGCATGATTCCCCGGATAGATGATGCTCCATGGCCGGGATTTCCGCCGGATTTAACAAGCATTATTACCGTAGTGGCCACTCAAGTTGAAGGAACAGTCCTTGTTCATGAAAAGATGTTTGAATCAAGAATGTTCTTCGTGGATAAACTCATTGCCATGGGAGCTGGAATAATTCTCTGTGACCCTCACAGAGCGGTTGTAACAGGCCCAAGACGGCTGCGGGCAGCGGTGCTTACCTCTCCGGATGTTCGTGCAGGTATGGCCATGCTCATTGCCGCAATGGCCGCAAGGGGTACCAGTATTATCCGAAACGTTTATCAGATTGAACGCGGCTATGAAGACCTTATCACGAGGCTTCGATCCCTGGGTGCCCGTATTGAACGGATTGAAGAAGATCAGCTGTAAGAGAAGAGATGTGCACAACTTATCCACAACCAGAGGGTTTAAAGATTGCGGAATACCCAATCATTTCAATACTCCTGAGAGTTAAGGCGGATTTCCAAATCCGATTCTATTTCTTTGTAATAAAAAGAAATAGATATCAGTTACAGTAAGAGTGTATTGTTGATTGATTTCACTGGAAATTCTGAACAGCATCTATTTCCTTGTTATTTCAAGTTTTGTAAGTTTTTCCACAGGTTATTCACAGAATACTGCGGCAAGGTGCAGCATTCTCAGTCAGCATCCAACTTAGGAATACTTCCAGTCGATTTGTAACACGTTGTCAGAAAAAGAAAAACAACATGGAACAGACATCCGCAGCTTCAATTTACCCCTGCGGCAGTTTTTTATACACATTTGAGAACAGCCATTCTCAGCCTTCAGAGTCGTCCCGAAGTAGATGTTTTCTGTAAAAATGCAAATAAAAGTGAATTCAACCTGACAAACTTATGATATAATAGCTATAATACACAAAGAAGAGGAATCAATGATGAAAAAAATCTTGTTACTGATTTTCATTATGGTCGCCGCTGCGGTTACATTGCCGGCAAAGACTGAATTGCTGAACGTGAGCTATAGCCGCTATACCGGCTGGCTTGGAGTGGATGAGTACAGTTTATCAAGCATGGGATTGACTGTAGTGGGCATCTATGATAATAACTTCTATTTCCAACTCAATGGCTACTATGGATTGAGTTGGGAAGCATATGGAACTGAATTCTCATTGATAGAGTATGATTATCTACAAGCTGGAGGAATCAACGTCATTCTGGGCGTTGGCCACGATTTCAATTTTGGACCTATTGGACTCGTTCTTGGCGGGGGAATCTTTGGTGATTTCAATCTCATACAAATTCAAAATCAGTGGTACTCCTACTACTCCGGCGTCCGCGAAACTGCAAACTATTATTACTTAACAGGCGGGCTTGGTTTGGGAGCAAATTTCTATATCAAGTTTGGCAATTTCGTTATAAATGCAGGCGTAATGGGGGCCTGGAATCCATTAACATATTCATTCGGCAATTCTTATTCTGGATCAGAAAGAGCAACCAATCTATACCAGATGCAGCTCAGTGCAGGCCTTGGGATAGGCTGGTCGCGCTGATACCTCCTGAAACACACCTGCTTGAGGCAGATCCGCCTCATCGACCTCAATCATCTCGAAAATCTACTGACAGCCCATTATTGACCTATGCCTGTATACGTTAACAGATTGTTGAATTTCAAAAAGATAAAGGTTGTAGGATTTGATATGGATTACACTCTTGCTGCCTATGATACAGATGATTTTGAAGGACTTGTGCATTCCCTTGCTATCAGGCGGCTGGTTGAGAAATATGGCTATCCGGAATCTGTCACAAAACTTAAATTTGAAAAGGAATGGGCCATCGTTGGATTGGTTATCGACCGACGTTACGGTAATCTCCTCAAACTCAGCCGCTTCGGTAAAGTGAAGTTGGCCTTTCACGGTCTTGAACAAATTGACTATCGGGAGCATCAAGCTCTGTACCGGGAAAGGGTTATCGATCTCAAGGATCAGGACTTTCAAAGCCTTGACACGGCCTTTGCCATATCTCAGGGCGTTCTGTTTTCACAGATTGTCCAATTGAAAAAGGACGGTGCAAAACTGCCTGATTTCCGCTGCATTGATGCCGACATAAACCAGTGTATCGATTCTCTTCACAAGGATGGCATTCTCAAGGACATACTCAAGAAGGACTTTGATAAATATGTTGTCAGTAATCCTGAAACAGCAGCAATGCTCGAAATGCTGAAAGAGTATGGGAAAAAACTCATCATCATTACGAATTCGGATTACCACTATACAAACATGCTTCTGGATTACAGCCTCAATCCTTATTGGAAGAAGCATAAAAACTGGCAGGACGTGTTTGACCTGGTTATCACACTGGCAGATAAACCCCAATTCTTCAAAGAACACAATCGATTTCTCCGTGTTGACCCGGCAAGTGGTGCCATGTCCAATCACGAAGGTCCCGTTTCAACAGGGATATGGCAGGGCGGCTGGTTCGGTGATGTTCAGGAGGGTCTGGGTGTAGAGGGTAATGAAATACTCTATCTTGGCGACCATATCTATGGCGATGTGGTGTCCATAAAAAAACGCTGCGACTGGCGCACCGGTCTCATTCTGGGAGGCATGGAAAAGGAGATTGAAGCCAACCGGTCAACACAGAAACTCCAGGCGGAAATTGACAGGCTTATGAGTAAAAAATCCCTTCTGGAAAAAGAATCGGATAGAGCTGAGATGAAACGCCGCTCTGGGCGAAAGGCCCCCGTATCTCCAGACCATGGGGAAGAACTGGACAGGCTGAACAATCAGATTTCCAGGCTGCTTGACGAACTTAAGAAGCATTATAATCCCTGGTGGGGAGAAATTTTCCGGGCTGGAAGTGAAGAGAGCCGATATGCCGATCAAGTTGAAAACTATGCCTGCATCTACATGACAAAAGTATCCGACATGGGGGAATACTCTCCTCGAACCTATTTCCGGCCGCGCCGCCGCCTGCTGGCTCACGAAGTCATTTAAAACTGGTTCTATTTCCCTATTTGGGCCATAGTTTCACATTGATGGTTAACAGGTGACGGAACATTTCTGAACCGGCGACTGCGGTGAAGTTGTTCTTGTTGCCATAGTGAGAGTCATACTCATACACAAAATTGTATTGTAGTGATAACTGGACAGGAGCAAACAATCCCCGCAGGTCCACTGAGCCGCCAAGAGAAAAAATGTGAAACCACTCATAGGTGCCGTCTTTAAGGAAATTTTTGGTGCCGGATGGATAATACGCACCATTGGGATCACCGTCCGGACCGCCAACAGCATCATATCCCCAGGCGTCATAGGTACTCCCGTTGACATCCGAACCGCCATGGCGAATCAGCCGGTATGAGAAACCGGCTGTCCAGGCAGGGGATGGCTGTATATGAAAGGCTATAAGAAATTCATCTGAATTGGGTTCAAGGTATGAACCGAGATTTTCGCCATGATTCTGATAGCCTGTTTCCATTTCCAGGGTGGGATCATCCGGATCTGAGTAATACCATGGTGTTCCGCCGGTAGCATAGTGTGTGTATGTAAATGGTTCAATTTTTGTATACTGAAAGGTGAATAGAGACCAGATTCCCATAGGAACAGCGACCTTGATTCCTGCCTGAACAGCCATCTGATTTCGCAGATCGGACAACTGGAAGCCTGGCTTCCATTCATCAACCAGAACAGTTCCGTAAGTCCGAAAAATTCCCGGCCAGCTTAACGCTATTGTACCACCAAAAACAACATTGTCAAAATCCCCCACATTCCCCTGTGTGAGAAGTCTGGACATGAAAGGAAACATGTATCCCAATTCAAAGCGTCTCAGGTATACAATGCCATCGTAGAGACTTATGTACAACCACCGGGCTGGCCTGATTTCCAATTGAAAGAGACTCAGCATATTCTGCTGGACTTTTGATACTTCCCTGGGACCCACCGTATAGTTATCACCACCCTCAACCGATGGATATTTATTTGATACAAAGGGGCTGTTCCGAAAACTTGGAGCAGATTCCAAACTGCCAAACAGAAACGTCATGCTTAACCATTTCCAGGGAGAAACAGTTCCCTCCAGCCCCATGAATGGACGAGCTTGCTTATCAAGGAAAAGATTTCCTTCTCCCAATCCCCAGTCCCGCCGCATTCGGCCAAATCTAAAGCCTACTCGATTCTCCCATGCCGATAAGACCAGTTCGGTATGCATTGCCCATCCCATGGACAATTTTCCCGGCATGAGATATTGAGGCGATGGGTCCGACAAATGTCGGACACTTCCATCCCAATTCTTGGAATAAGTATACGGTGCCCAGGCATAGGGGTAGGGAGCATTATCATCAATGTGGATCCTGTTTAATTGGAACTGCAGGTCAAATCCATAGGAAAGATATTTGCCCATATCACCACTGAAAATACCTTTAACACTGTTTTGAATACCAAACTGACTTGTATCATTAACATCAACGTTTGATTGGTGTTCGGCATAAAACTGCCAGTTCAATGGAAATACATCATGCTCAATTCGAAGATCCCCATCCTTAAGAAAAGGTTCCTCTTTGTCTTTGCCAAAACGATCCACGTAATCATCCAGCACTGATTTTTGTCCAGCCGAGAATTCATCTCTGAAGTCTCCTAATTGCTGAAGTGCTCTCTTTATCCGGGATCGGGGCAGAGGCCTTGCCGCTGGGAGAGGGTCAATCATTCCTGATATCTCAGCAATTTCAAGCAGCCTGTAAAGGCTTTCTTCTTCCATTGGAATAGAGTTATGTGTCTGCGCATTTATACTGACAGCAAAAAGATATGTCAATAACAGGATCAGAATAGTGTTTTTCATTGTTTACATCCTTTAATACTATAGAAATGTTATCATTTTTATTCAAGAGATCTTCCCGTTCAGCCCGCTTAGACGCTACCATATCTCCCATGAGCAGCTATCCATTTAAAGATATAGAACCCAGATGGCAAAAATACTGGGACACGAACAAAACCTTCAAGGTAACAGAAGACGCATCTATTCCCAAAGATAAGCGATGCTACGTTCTGGATATGTTCCCCTACCCATCTGGAGCAGGATTGCATGTAGGGCATCCTGAAGGATATACCGCTACAGACATTTACTGCCGTTATCTGCGAATGAAGGGATTCAATGTGCTTCATCCCATGGGATATGATTCCTTTGGACTTCCTGCCGAAAACTATGCAATTAGAACTGGAACTCCTCCCCAGAGTTCCACCGAAAACAATATCAGGCATTTTACACAGCAGATCAAGAGTCTGGGCTTCAGTTATGACTGGGACAGGGAAGTTCAAACCCATACTCAGGAATACTATCGGTGGACTCAGTGGATATTTCTTCAACTGTATAAAAAGGGATTGGCGTATGAAAGTGATATGCCCATCAACTGGTGTTCCAGCTGCAAAACAGGCCTTGCCAATGAAGAAGTGAAGGATGGTAAATGTGAACGCTGCAGCAGTACTGTTGAACGGCGCAGGATCCGGCAGTGGGTTTTAAAGATTACATCGTATGCAGAAGAACTGCTCAACGATCTTGATGATCTTGATTGGCCGGAATCAATAAAATCCATGCAGCGCAACTGGATCGGCCGATCTGAAGGAGCCAATGTTACATTCCTGCTTGCAGGAAAAGCAGCAGACCAGGGACAGCTTGACGTCTATACCACACGGCCGGATACCCTTTTCGGAGCAACTTACATGGTATTGGCACCGGAACACCCCCTGGTGAGAAAGATTTGTACCGCCGATCAGAAAAGTTCCGTTGAATCCTACATTGAGAAGGCAAATCGCAAGAGTGACCTGGAACGCACCGATCTAGCCAGAGAAAAAACCGGTGTGTTTACCGGAGCCTTCGCCGTGAATCCTGTCAATGGCTTGAATATCCCTATCTGGATTTCTGATTACATTCTTATTTCCTATGGAACCGGGGCCATTATGGCTGTTCCAGGACATGATCAAAGGGATTGGGAGTTTGCCAGAGAGTTCAATCTTCCCATTATCGAGGTACTCCAGGGGGGAGATATAACAAAAGAGGCCTTTGTCGGGGACGGACCCCATATCAATTCTGACTACCTGAACGGCATGGGTAAAGAGGAAGCCATTGATACAATTATTGAGAGACTTGAAGAAGACGGGAAGGGGTTTCGTACAATTAATTACAAACTCAGGGATTGGATCTTCAGCCGACAGCGATACTGGGGCGAACCCATTCCCCTTATTCATTGTCCTGACGATGGCATTGTACCCGTCCCCGAAGATGAACTTCCTCTCAGACTGCCTGAAGTGAAAAAATATGAACCTTCCGGTACGGGAGAGAGTCCCCTGGCAACGATCGATGAGTGGGTGAACTGTCTTTGTCCGGTATGCGGCGGAGCGGCAAAACGGGAAACCAATACGATGCCCCAATGGGCTGGTTCCTGCTGGTACTATCTCCGTTACATTGATCCGCACAACGAGAAAAACTTTGTTGATCCGGATAAGGAAAAGTACTGGATGCCTGTTGACCTTTATGTTGGGGGTGCGGAACATGCGGTGCTCCACCTGCTCTATGCCCGATTCTGGCATAAGGTTCTTCATGAATTGGGATTTGTCTCGACATCGGAACCATTCCAGCGTCTCATCAATCAAGGAATGATCACCTCCTTTGCCTACATGCGCAAGGATAAGACCCTGCTTCCTCTGGATGAAGTAACCATCAATGGTGGTTCATACACGGAGACGTCTACGGGGGAAGTCTTACAACAGGTTGTCGCCAAGATGTCCAAGACGTTGAAAAATGTAATCAATCCCGATGACATTATCAGTCGATTTGGGGCCGATTCCATGAGGATGTACGAAATGTTTATGGGCCCTCTGGAAGTATCCATGCCCTGGCAGACTCAAGGCCTGGTCGGTATTCATCGTTTTCTTAACAGAGTGTGGGATGTGGCCACCCGACCCATGACTGATGACGAACTGTCTTTGTCACAAACGAAAATCCTGAACAAAACCCTGAAGAAAGTTGGAACAGATACAGCTTCGCTTAACTTCAACACCGCCATTGCCCAGATGATGATCTTCATCAATGAGATTTACAGCGAAAAAACCTGCCGGAGAAAGCTGTGGGAACCCTTTGTTCTCATACTTGCTCCGTATGCCCCCCACCTTGGTGAGGAGATGTGGCGTATGCTCGGTCATAAAAACACTCTGGCGCACGAGAACTATCCGAACTGGGATGAATCCTGCACTGTTGATGATGAGAAAGAAGTGGTACTCCAGGTTAACGGCAGGGTGAGATCCCGAATCGTTGCGGCTGCGGGAACATCCGGGACCGAATTGGAGAAACTTGCAGCGGCCGATGAAAAAATCAAAGTCTGGCTGTCAGGTAAAAATGTGGTTAAAACAGTCACTGTTCCTGACCGTCTGGTTAACTTCGTGGTTAAGAATTCCTGGTGACAGAAAGCTTGTTGTAACCTGGTTTATCGATTTTGTTTTCAGGCTGAATGAAAATGGCTGAAGTATTCCCTTCCATCCGTGATATTCGCCTCCTTCTCAAATGGTTTGACGGCTATGGCACGAACTATCCCTGGTCAGCGGAAACAGGCACGGCACCAGACCCCTATGCCGTATGGATTTCCGAAGTCATGCTGCAGCAGACGACTGTTGCGGCTGTCCTGCCGCGGTACAAGCGGTGGATGGATCGATTCCCTGCAATTGAGACTCTTGCTCAAGCTTCGAGAGATGAAGTCTTTCGGGAATGGGAGGGATTGGGGTATTACTCAAGGGCTGGAAATCTCCATTCAGCCGCCCGGGAAATCAAACAGAAGTATGGCAGCCGAATACCTGAATCGGTATCAGAACTCAGAGAACTGCCGGGAATAGGCGAATACATTGCATCGGCAGTAGCATCTTTTGCCTTTGGCAAAAAGATCCTCACGATAGAGGCCAATGGACGCCGCATCGTTCAGAGATTGACGGCCTCGGAAAAATGGGATCGAAACCTGGAACGGATATTTCGGAATGCAGCCGAGCAGAACATGCCGAACCATCATTCTGGTAAATTCAATGCCTCTCTGATGCAATTTGGTCAAAAAGTATGCCTGCCGGGAAAACCAAAATGCGACCAATGCCCTTTCGCCCAGCGCTGTGAAGCGAACTCGCTGAATCTACAGGAAGCAATTCCAGTACGGCACCGACCGACAAGAATCAATAAAACCACGAATCTGGCCCTTGCCATGCAGGGCGGGGAGGTCTGGATAAGGATCCGTTCATCGGGTATTGCCGCCGGTCTCTGGGGCTTCCCTGAAACGGCAGAACTGTCCCGGCCGGAAGAGTGGGTCCCCGCAGAATGCCTGAGCACACAGATTCATTCATATACACGATACAGAGATAAACTGCAGCCGACGATTTACCTTAAGAATCCGAATTCAAACTGTGGAGAAGCAACGCCGCCGACTCCAGCAGGACAATGGATCAATGTTAAAGATTTAGATGACTTTGGAATGCCCACCGCACATCGATCCATTGCCAGGAACTTGTCCTTATATCTGAAATCAACAATAATAGACCCATGAGAATAAAAAAGATGTTTCTCGCATTGTTTTCGATATCGCTGGTACTCGCTTCATGTGCTTCGATAAAAAAATCAGCCATTCGCTCTGTAGCGGATATGCTGTCCTCCAGCGAAGGAGGCAGTGCCTTTACATCGGATGATGATCCGCAGCTTATAGCAGAGTCCCTCCCCCTGGCCTTGAAGCTGTATGAGATTCTTCTGGCTTATGATCCGGAGAATGCCGATCTGGCGGCTGCAGCAGGTCGAAACTTCACCATGTACTCTGGAGCCTTCGTACAGATGCCGGCAGATATGCTGGATGATGAGCAGTGGAACGAAGCAGATATCGCCCGTAAACGGGCAAAAAAACTCTTCCGCCGGGGCCGTGACTACCTTCTGCAGGCATTGGAGATGAATCATGATGGCTTCATGGATTCACTGGATAGTGGTGAATACGATAGTGCCATCATGAAGCTTGAACAGACAGATGCATCGACAGCGTTCTGGGCTGGATTGGCCTGGCTGGGCATGGCCAGTACCGACCCCTTTGACCTGGAACTCGCAACAACTCTTGACAGGGCCATCCTGCTTCTGTACAGGTCTCTGGAGCTGGAAGAAGCCAATCCCGGGCTTCATGATGCCATGATACAGGTTCAGATGGCATTGCCATCCGCCATGATATCCGCCATGAGGGAGAGAAGTCCATCTGCTGCTGTCTTCATGGATGAGTATTACAGAAGCAATGGTGTCAGCGAAGAGCCCCTGAAACGGGCTTTTTTCCATTATTACAGAGCTCTTTCCCTGTACGAGGATACAAGTCCCTCCCCTCACATAACAATGGCCACTGCTGTAACGATTAAAGAGCAGGATGCTGAAGGCTTCAGAGATTACTTAGCCAAAGCCCTGACTATTGATCCTGAGGCCAGCCCTGACACACGGCTGATGACTATTCTTTACCAGGAGAAAGCCCGGTGGCTTCTGGATAATATTGAAAGTTTTTTCCTGGTAGATTTCTAATGAAAACATCACTTCGCAGATTCATCATGACAGCTTCATTGATTGTTTTTTTCACCTCACCGACAGCCAGTTTAACACTGAAACTGGCCAGCCCCTTTCCTGAAGGATCGGCCTGGGATACCAGCCTGAAACGCCTGGCCGGTCAGTGGCAGAAAATCTCCGGCGGAAAAATACGTATGCGCATTTATCCCGGTAGTGTTGCCGGAAGTGAGGGGGATATGATACGCAAAATGCGCTTTGGTCAGGTCGATATTGCTGTACTGACCACATTTGGAATGAAGAGCATTGTCCCCAATTCTTTTGTAATGACTCTGCCGGGAATTCTTCAATCTGAAGATGAACTGGATTATGCCGTAGCTGAATTTGCTCCACGGTTCAATGAAAGCTTCATCTCGAAAGGATTTCGAGTACTTGTGTGGTCGAAAACAGGCTGGGCCTATTTTTTTACTGCCGATCAAATACGGACACCTGATCAATTGCAGAAAGAAAGATTATCAGTCAGCAATACAGATGAGGAACTGGCGGCAAATTTCAAGGCATTGGATTTCAATGTTGTACCCATGGCCCTTGGAGAGGTAATGGTGGCATTGCAGAGCGGAATGGCAACCGCTGCCTACGGCCCTCCTCTTGCGGCCGCAGCATACCAGTGGTTCTCTCAAATCCCCTACATGCTGAGTTTCAGGCTTGCACCAGTGATGGGCGGCATCGTTATCAGCGAAAAAACCTGGCAGCGTATACCCGGCCAGTTCCATGAAGAATTCCTGAAAGCCATACAAAAAGTTGCCCTTGATTTTCAACATGAATCCAATCGGTTGAACAAAGAAGCAATGAAAGTGATGCAAAAGCACAATCTTACAGTTACAGAACTGACTGAGGCGGAACTTGAGGACTGGCATCAAGTTTTTACAGAGGGGCATTCCCTTCTGGTGGGTGATAATAAATGGATTGATGAAAAGGTGTACAACGATTTCATCGAAAGTCTTGAAGATTTGAGGTAATCAATGATCAATAAATACACAGAAAAGCTTTCCCAGTATCTGCGAAAAGCAGGTTTTGTCCTTGTATTGCTAACCATCACCCCAATGGCAATGCGGGCCGTTACAATAAAACTGGCCAGCCCGCTGCCGGAAGGTTCCACATGGCACACCGATTTGCTCCGCATGGCCGATGAATGGCGGACTATCAGCAATGGGAAAGTACGTCTTCGCATATATCCTGGCAACATCGCCGGCAGTGAAGCTGATATGATCCGCAAAATGCGTTTTGGCCAACTTGACGCCGGCATATTCACAGCTTTTGGATTAAAATCCATGGTCCCGGAAACCTTTGTTGTTACCCTGCCGGGACTCATACAGACGGAAAAGGAACTTGATTATGTCCTGGATAACTGGGTAGAACAATTCGATGAGAGATTCAGGGAGGAAGGATTTGAATTGATGACCTGGTCCAAGACTGGCTGGGCCTATATGTTCGGTCCTGAACCGCTGAAAATCCCGGCAGATCTTCAAAAATACACTCTGGCCATTGACAACACAGAAACAGAAATGGCCGTTGCATTCAAAACACTGGGATTCCATGTCGCACCTGTGTCTCTGGGGGAAATAATGGTATCCCTGCAGAGTGGTTTAGTTGACGCTTTCTATGCTCCACCGATTGCAGCAGCCGCTTTTCAATGGTTTGCTCTGGCACCCTATGCGACAGAATACCGGGTGGCCCCGGTTGTGGGGGGTGTTGTTCTTTCCCAGCGATCCTGGAAACGAATCCCCAGGGAGTTTCACGCAGAAATCAAAGCCTCCGTCTTTAGAATGACCCGGGAATTTCATAACGAATCTCTACGCCTCAATAGTGAAGCTCTCCGAATCATGGAAGAGAATGGCCTGAAACGCATAAGTATCAGCCCGGAAGAAGTCAGCCAGTGGACCGACAAGATGTTTGAGGGTCATCTATTGATGACAGGTGATAACAAGTCGATTCCCTTCAGTGTCTATGAGGACCTTCAGTCAGTATTGGATGGCATGAGGAATTGAGCATGCCGGAAAAACTGAAATGGAATGACAGAATTGCTCTGGCAGAAGACCTGATCGGCGGCATTTTTCTCTTTGCCCTGGCCGTTGTACCCGTTGTAGAGATTGTTTTGCGCAGGCTCACAGGATCGGGTTTGGTGTGGTCCTCAGGTTTTCTTCAACACGTTGTTGTATGGGTTGCCTGGATGGGAGGGATTACAGCCTCTCGGGAAGGCACCCATCTTTCCCTCTCTTCGGTTGATGAAACAAAGAAGCGATATGGTCTTATTATCATTTCAGTTCGCAACATCAGTGCAGCAGCGATTAACATGGCTTTCGCCGTTGCTTCGGCATCTTTTCTCGTTCTTGGATTTGCTCCCGGTGACAGTGTTGGAGTTCTTCCAATAAGATTGATTCTCATCATCCTGCCGCTTGGATATCTTGTGATGGCTGTTTACTCACTGTTTCGTCCCTACCAGAAACCATCTCTCTGGCTGGTCCCAGGAGGATTGTTGCTGGGTCTTGTTCTTTCCCTGCCCGCTGTAGTCAATCTCCTGGGGGTGGTCTTTACGGATCTTCCATTTGCCCTCTTTGATGCAACCGATGCCTGGTACAAAGTATTCGCATGGTTACGATGGCCTCTGATCGTCCTGTTAGTATTTATGGGACTTCATGGCCTGCCCATCTATCTGATGCTGGGCGGTACGGCACTTCTTCTCTTCTCAGGAAATTGGGGAGCATTGGAATCCCTGCCGAACGAAGCCTACAACCTGCTGACAGGAAACATGATTCCTGCCATTCCGCTGTTCACCATTGCCGGGTATTTGCTTTCTGAAAGCTCCTCTGGTAAACGCCTGGTTTATTTTTTCAGGGCCGCATTGGGCTGGCTGCCGGGTGGTTTATCCGTAGTGGCTGTTATCGCCTGTGCGTACTTTACAACATTTACCGGGGCATCAGGTGTGACTATTCTAGCTCTCGGAGGCTTACTTGCTTCAGTTCTCATAGAAAGTAAACAGTACGGAAAGGACTTTTCGCAGGGATTGATAACATCTTCCGGCAGTGTCGGCCTGCTCTTTCCACCAGCCCTGCCCATTATCATGTATGGTGTAACGGCCCAGATCAGCATACTGGACATGTTTCTTGGAGGATTACTTCCAGGTTTGCTTCTTGTACTGGTTATTTCCGGAATGGGAGTCTTCCGGGCGATACGAAATAAACCGGAGCGGGTTAGATTTGAAATGCGGGAGTTCAGGCTTGCAGTGAAGGGAGCTGCCGGAGATTTATTGCTACCCGTTGTTTTACTGGTTTGTTACTTCAGCGGTTTAACCAACGTGGTAGAAACCTCTTCCCTGGCCGTTGTCTACACGATAATTCTTCTTGCAGCGACCCGGGAGTTTACCCATGGGTTGATTACACGGGTTCTCCGCCGGGGTGTACCGGTTATTGGAGGGGTGCTTGTTATACTGGCCGCAGCCAAGGGCCTGAGTTACTTCATTGTAGACGCACAGGTTCCAACTCTGCTGACCGGGTTTTTCAGGGACAATATCTCATCCAGATTCGTTTTTCTCATCCTGCTCAATATTGTGCTGCTGATTACCGGTACGCTGATGGATATATACTCTGCCATTCTCGTGATCGCACCACTCATTGTACCTCTCGGAGAGCTATATGGTGTCCACCCCGTACAACTGGGAATCATTTTCCTGGCCAATCTCCAGCTTGGCTATCTCACACCGCCTGTGGGAATGAATCTGTTTCTGGCAAGCTACACATTTAATATACCCATGACAGCGGTGTACAGACAGGTTGTTCCCTTCCTTCTGGTGCTGTTTGCTGGTGTATTACTTATAACCTATGTGCCCTGGTTCAGCCTTGCCCTTCTTTAGGAGCAGTTTCGGAGTGGAAGCAAGAAAATACATTGTTACAGGCCGGGTACAGGGAGTTGGGTTTCGATGGTTCGTAAGACGGCATGCTCATACCCTTGGAATAAATGGCTGGGTAAGAAATAACAGGGATGGATCGGTTGAAATATGGGCTGAAGCATTGAAGGTCAAATTGGAGCAATTTGAATCCCTGCTGAGGAAAGGCCCTCCTGGGGCTGTTGTGCGAAGTGTTGAGGGCGTCAATGCTGCTGCTGTTCACGATTACAAGGGGTTCGATATTGCTTTTTAGCAGCCTTCCAGCAGAGATATCTTCCTGCGCCTCGTCACACTGAGAGCTGCGGGTGGACGATGGAATTATTTACCGCCGCCCTGCTTTTCATCGACAGGATACAACACAAAATGGAAATAGATCTCATCATTGAAATACTTCGCCGCTGTTTCCATAAGAACTTCAGAGGTTAAACTGTCATAGAGTTCTACCCGGCTGCGAACCAACTCCTGGGGATCAACTTCTGAACGAATACCGAAGACTATTTGATTCATCCACCAGGTATTCCTCGCAAGATTCTCCTTGTAGTTTCTACGCTGCATTGCTGTTATATCTTCCGCAAGTTTAGATTCAGGCGGCCGCATCTGCCAGTCTTCAATGACCTCTTTGACCCTGTTCGATAACTCATCCACTCTCTCCGGATCACAGGAATAGGAAATCATGTAATTATACTGCTTCGCCGGTATGGTTTTCGCATTCAGAGTTACTCCTATCGAATAAGTACCGCCGTACTCCTCCCGGATAATTCTGGTCAAATGCATTTCCAATGCCGTTGTAAGTGAACTCATACGATACCACTCTGAGAATTCACCATTCCAGGCTCCACTCCAACTCTGGCTTACAATACTCAAAGGTTCAGTACCGGCTTCCAGTGTTTTTTCCCCTGATTCGGTAAAAAACCGCACGTTTCTGTCCTCCCAGGATTCAGCGGGTTCCTGAATCGGCAGATCAGCCAGCCAGTTAACAATGTAGGATTCCAGAATGTCAGGTTCAAAGTCTCCAACAAAAATATAGGTGAAATCTCCGCCAGCATTAAACCGTTCATTATAGATGGTAAGAACCTCATTCAAATCCGCATCAGACAAATCTTCAAGGCTGAGGGGTTTGATACGGAAATGATTATTGTGCAATGTTGTCCACAGCTCATCGTAATACAGTATTCGGGGAGAAAGCTCACGGTTTTTGATGGAATCCGTCACCCGGTTCATCAAATTTTTCCATGCAACTTCATCCAGGCGGGGAGAAGTATGCGCCAGATAGATGAGTTGGAAGAGAGACTCCAGGTCTTCTTCAGTAGAATATCCCTGCATTCCCTCGAATTCCCTGTATAAACCGACCTGGAGTGAGACATCCTTACCGGTGAGGATTCTATGAAGATCCGACGGTGAATGGTTTCCAAGTCCGCCCTCCTCAACGGCATCTGAAACAAACTGTGATGAGATGTATAGGTCATCTTCAACCAGAGAAGAACCGCCGACACTGATGGATTCAAACAGGATTTCATCCTGTACAAAATCAGTGACTTTGTACAAAACTCTGGCGTTATTCGAGAGTATAAGAGTCACAATGTCTGTTCCCGGAATGGTGCCTCGTGAAATAATGCGGCCGGATTTCGGTGGATTCTCCACCAGGGGGCCGGAAACGGTTTTTTCAGTCCAGGCCGCCAATTCCATGGATTCAACGTCCTGGAGAATCTGACGAAGGTCTTCCTCCTGAATACTGGTAACAGCCTCTGTTGATGGTCCTGTTACATAGACGACCCGGTTTGAGGGATTCAGGAGTACTCTGGTCCTTTCACCAACTTCTTCCAGAGTAATCAGGGGCAGGAAATCCTGTACGGATTTCCATTGCCAATCAATGGAGGGATAGGGATCTCCATACGTGAATGCTTCAATGTAACTGTTCACACGAAAGGCTGATTCACGATCGTTACGCTTCTTCCAGAAGTTTTCAGTCATGCTGAACATGTTTGTTTTTGCTCTCTCCAGTTCAGAAGGGAGGAAGCCATATTTTCGTACACGTTCTACTTCCATAAGAAGTCCCTGAAACCCTTCCATTACCCCATCCTCATTAACAGAGGCACTCATCGAAGAAAATGTCGTATCTGCTGTGTAAGGATATGCAAATGCCCAGCCGCGAAGGAAGGGAGGATTCTCATTCCTGCTCACTTCCTCCAATCTCTGCTGCAGCATTGAGTAAAAGAGTTCTTCTATCAGATTCTCCTTAAAGTCTATTCGATTGATTGCGGGGATGGGATCATGCTTCACATGCAGGGTGACGTTGGTCTCTGTTTCCTCATCGTCATGAATCACTTTTATGAGTGTTTCCTCGTGGCGGGCTATTGGGTAGATCGGTCTTGGCCGGGGATTGGGTGTACCCGGCTGACGATTGAAGAGATTTTGTATTTTTTCGACTGTTTCATCGGCATCAAAATCACCGACAGCGATGACGGCCATCAAATCAGGTCTGTACCAATCCCTGTAATAACGTTTCAGGTCTGACAATGAGGCATTGAGCACCACATCCATGTCTCCAATCGGCAATCGTTCGGCATGTCTGGAACCCTTAAACAGGATGGGAAATATCTGATTACTTATCCTCGAATACGCACCACGGCTTCCCCTCCATTCTTCGTAAACAACAGCCCGTTCTTTTTCAAGCTCTTCTTCATCAAGCGTTGCATGGAAGGCCCATTCTTTGAGTACATCCAATCCACGGGTGAATACTTCCTCATCTTCAGTCGGTACGGACAGTCTATAGACAGTATTATCAAAGGATGTGTAGGCATTGAGATCAGGACCGAACTCCATACCAAGAGACTCAAGAAAATCAATCAACTCGTTGGCGGGATATTTCTCGGTTCCGTTAAAAAGCATGTGTTCCAGCAGATGAGCAAGTCCCAACTGAGTCTCATCCTCTAAAACCGACCCTGCTTTTATAACCAGCCGAAGTTCGGCTGTACCGGAGGGTTTGTCGTTGGAACAGACATAGTAGGTAAGGCCATTGTCCAGAGTTCCATAGCGTACATCCGGGTCATTTATAATGAGATCGGCATAATCAGCCAGATCGGATTTCTGTTCTGATTCGGGTTGTGCCCGGGCAGAACTCAATGCTGCCGCCAGGGTAAGTACGGCCAGTATTCCAAGAATACGGGGTAAAACAGCTGTAAAAGTCATGGAGGAATACTAGTGCTGAATCATGCATTGATCAAGTATCAAGCACCGGGAAAAATGCCGTACGGAGGAGTTTTTGCGTGTAGGGATGCTGTGGACTGGTAAAAATGCGGCTTGCAGAACCAGTTTCCACAATTTTGCCATCTTTCATCACAGCAACGGTATGGCAGAGGCTGCGGACAACAGCCATGTCATGGCTTATAAATATGTAGGTAAGTCCTTTACTTTCCTGGAGTTCCCTGAGCAGAGCCATCACCTGGAATTGTACGGTTCTATCCAGGGAGGAAGTTGGTTCATCCAGTATAAGAAGCTGTGGTTCCAGAACCAGAGCTCGAGCCAGGGCAATACGCTGCCGCTGACCGCCGGAAAACTGATTGGGGTAGCGATTACGGAGTTCAGGATCCAGACCAACTTCTTCCATGGCTTTGATAATCATGGCCTCCCTGTCTGATTTATCGCCAATTCTGTGAATTCCCAATCCCTCGCCGATAATGCTCTCCGCTGTCATTCTTGGACTCAAGGAACCATAGGGATCCTGGAAGATAATCTGGATGTGCCGCCGGAGGGGTCGTAGGGCTCCAGGATCCAGATCCGATATGGCCGAGCCGTCAAAGATGATACTTCCTTCACTGTTTTCAAGCCTGAGAAGGGCCTTGCCCAGAGTTGTTTTTCCCGACCCGCTCTCGCCAACCACACCCAGGGTTTGCCCCTGCTGGACATGGGCACTCACACAATCAACGGCCTTCACAAAGCCGATGGTACGGCGGAAAAAGCCTCGCTGGATTGGGAAATGAACTTTGAGATTCCGGAACTCCATCAGAGAAGATGCTTTTTCATCGGATTCAGGAGATTGTTCTCCGGGTTCGGTTTCCAATAGAGTTTTTGTGTACTCATGGGCAGGGGAAGAAAATAGATCTTCCGTCAGCCCTTCTTCCACGATGTACCCATCCTTCATCACCGCCATCCGTTCCGCAAATCTTTTCACAATGCCTAAATCATGAGTAATAAAGAGAATGGCCATACCCGTTTCCTTCTGTAGTTTTTTGATCAGCAGGAGCACTTCCGCCTGGATGGTTACATCCAGTGCCGTGGTTGGTTCATCGGCGATGAGAAGTTTCGGATGGTTTATCATGGCCAGAGCAATCATGACACGCTGGCGTTCTCCTCCGGAGAGTTGATGGGGATAGGCATTGAGACGTTTTTCCGCATCTCTCAAACCAACGTGTTTCAGCCAGTCCAGTGCAATGGGTGTGGCCTGGGCCGAATCAAGATTCTGGTGGAGAGCCAGAGGCTCGGTCAACTGTTTTTTCATTGTATGAAGGGGGTTGAGGGATGTGAGGGGCTCCTGGAAGATTGTTCCAATGGCCGAACCTCGAAGAGATCGCAGATGGGATTCACTGGCATCCAGTATTGAGGTACCGTCAAAGTTGATGCTGCCGCCAGTATACCCAACTAATTCTTCTGGATACAGCCGGAGAACGGACAGAGCTGTTACGGTTTTGCCGCTTCCACTCTCACCCACCAGGGCCAGGGTTTTGCCGGAAGCAAGATTCAGGTTAACGCCATGGATAACTTCGTTTATTCTATCATCCTTGCGAAATCCAGCACGAAGATCGCGGATCTCCAGTAGATCAGTTTTTTCAGAATTCATCAGGATGCCTTCCGGGGATCGAATGCATCCCGTACCGCTTCACCGGTGAATACAAGCAGGGAAAGAATAAGGGCCAGTACGATGAAGGTCGATATACCAAGCCATGGTGCCTGAAGATTCGCCTTGGCCTGGGCCAGAAGGCCTCCAAGGGATGGTGACCCCGGAGGCAGGCCGAAACCAAGAAAATCAAGAGCCGTTATGGAAGTAATGGCTCTGCTCAGGGTAAAAGGGGCAAAGGTAAGTGTGGCGGCCATGGCATTGGGAAGTATGTGAAAATAGATAATTCTGCTGTCAGAGAGACCCATCGCTTTGGCCGCCAGAACATACTCAAAGTTTCGTACCCGGAGAAATTCAGCCCTGACGACACCGACGAATCCCATCCAGCTGAAAAGAAGGAGTATGCCCAGCAGCCACCAGAAATTGGGCTGTACCACACTCGATAATATGATGAGGATGAAGAGTGTGGGCAAACTCCCCCACACTTCAATAAAACGCTGGCCCAGAATGTCTATTTTTCCCCCATAGTATCCCATGACAGCCCCCACTGATACACCGGCTATGGCTGAAAATATAGTGAGGGTCAGTCCAAAAATGACGGAGAGACGGAAACTGTAAATGGTTTGGGCAAGTACATCCCGGCCTCTGTCGTCAGTGCCCAGGAGGTTTTCAGCTGTTGGAGGAGATGGAGCCGGACTGGGCAGGTTGTAGTTGATTGTATTGTAGCTGAACCGGATGGGCGGCCAGATCATCCACCCATGAGAATTGATAAGGCTGGCAACAAAAGGATCACGATAGTCAGCAGAAGTCTCAAAGACTCCGCCAAAAGTAGTTTCAGGATAGTCAATAAAGATGGGCAGATAAAACCGCCCCTGATACCTGAGAAGGATGGGGTTCTCATTGGCCAGAAATTCGGCAAACAGAGTGATAAAAAACAGAATTCCGAAAATTCTGGCTGAAACAGATCCAAGTTTGTTCCGTTTGAATCGCCTGAGACGTTCGGCCATGAGTGCATTCATTCTAAATGGACCTCCTCTCAAAATCGATTCTGGGATCCACAACCGTGTACATGAGATCGGAAACAAGGCCCATGACCAGGCCCAGCAGTGTCGAGATGTACAGGGTACCGAACATCACCGGGTAATCCCTCTGCATCACCGCTTCAAATCCAAGAAGTCCTATTCCATTGAGTGAGAATATAGTTTCGATAATGACAGATGAAGTAAACAGCATGGAGATGAAGGCCCCGGGAAATCCTGCAATGATGATGAGCATGGCATTTCGAAACACATGTCCAATCAATATCCCGTGCTCGGTTAACCCCTTGGATCGTGCGGTCATGACATACTGCTTGCCGATTTCATTCATAAATGAGTTCTTGGTGAGCAGGGTAAGGGATGCGAATCCGCCAATGAGCATGGCAGAGAGTGGAAGAACCAGATGCCGGAAGTAATCAAGAATTTTCATCCCGAAGCTCAAATCTTTCCAGTTGGAGGAGACCAGTCCTCTGAGTGGAAAAATGGAGAGGAACGATCCGCCGGCAAAGAAAACAATGAGAAGGATGGCAAACAGAAATGATGGTATGGCATTCCCGAAGATGACGATGGCACTGCTCCAGCGGTCAAACGGCGATCCGTCCCTGACAGCCTTGTATATGCCCAGGGGAATTGAAATCAGATAGACAAGAAGAGTTGTCCATAGCCCCAGGGAAATGGATACCGGCATGCGTTCAAGTATGAGTCTGATCACTGACTGTGCTTTGAAAAGGCTGTCTCCGAAATCAAAGCTGATGTAATCCCGAAGCATTTGAAAGTAACGGATGTGCAGAGGCTTATCAAAACCGTACTGCTTTTCAATGGCTGCGATGATCTCCGGGTCAAGTCCCCGTGCACCCCGGTATTGACTCATGGGCTGGGTTTCGCTGTCTGCCGTGCCGGATTCATTCTGCCCGATGCCGGATATGCGTTCCATGGCCATGTTGGATGTTATTCCCTGGGCCTTTGCGATGGCCTGTTCCACAGGTCCGCCCGGGGCAACCTGGACGATGAAGAAATTGATTGTAATAACAGCCCAGAGAGTGGGAACTATTAACAGCAGCCGACGAAGGATGTACGATCCCAAATCAGCTTCCTGTTATCGTGATGGAAGACGAGCTTCTTTTTCCTCATCTATCCACCAGGTGGAGAGTCCATTGCTGTACCGGGGTTTTACGGCGGGCCTGTCAAACATATCCCAGAAGGCAACTCTGGTGGTGGAGGAATACCATTGAAATATGCCGTAGTGATTCCACTGCAGCACTCGATCAAAGGCTCTGCCCCAATGGACAAGTGCAGCGTTATCATTTTGATGTTCAACAATGCCTTCAACCAGATAATCCACTGCGGAATCTGTTACACCGGAGTGATTGTAAGTGCTGTCAATATAATCGGAATGCCATCTGAGTTTCAGACTGGAGTCAGGAAAGAATTCCCCCGAGAACGGGAATGTAATCATATCGTAATCCAGATTATGCAGACGATTGAGATACTGAGTTGTATCCACAAGACGGAGTTGGAGATCCACACCAATCTTTTTAAGGTTTTCCTGATAAGTTACTGCAATGCGTTCGTTGGAGGGACTGTACACAAGGAATTCCAATGCAAGGGGCTCATCAGTCTCAGCATTCACCATTTTCTGATCTTTTATTATCCAGCCCGCATCGGCCAGTAAATCCAGGGCCCGGGCTATGTGACTGCGGATATTGCCTGATCCATCCGTTTTGGGAGGCTGGTATTCCTGTGTAAACACCCTGGGGGGAATCGCATTCCGAATCGGTGAGAGGATTTCCACTTCTTCCGGTGATGGGGTGCCCATGGCTTCAAAGGGAGTGTTCTGGAAGTAGCTGCGGGTTCGTGTGTATTGGCTGTAGAAGAGATTTTTGTTCAGCCACTCAAAGTCCATCATCAGCCCCAGAGCTTCACGAACCTGCCTGTCCTGCAGCTGCTCTTTTTGAATATTGAAAATGTATCGCCGGATGGTGGGGGGGGATTCATCAGACAACTCTTCTTTTTTGATATACCCCGCATCGAAATTGGGCCCGGTGTATTGGGTGGCCCATTGCTTGGAGACGCCTTCCACCCGAAGGTCAATCTTACCTGCTTTCAATGCCTCGAGTTTGACCACGTCATCACGATACATGTCATAACGAATATAATCAAAGTTCTGTGTTCCTTTGATGGCTGGTATATTCATCGCCCAGTAATCCTTGAGCCGTTCATACACAACATACTGACCCATGGCATAATCGGACACGATGTAGGCTCCGCTGCCTGAAGGCGGTTCCCTGAGCGGCTCGGACAAATCTCTTCCTTCCCAGTAGCGGGGAGACAGAATTATCAGCTGTCCAAGGGAGATGAGCATTTCTTTGTCACCGCTGGTGAGTGTGAATTTCACTCGTAATTCATCCAGTGCCTCGACGGATGAAATATTGGCGTAGTAGGTTTTGAACTGGGGGACTCCTTCGTCCATGAATTTATTGAATGAGAAAACCACATCATCAGCCGTAATAGACTGACCATCCTGATGTCTGGCTTCCTGTCGAATATGAAAAGTTATCCAGGAGTAATCCGGAGGATATTCCATCTTTTCCGCAATAAGCCCATAGTACACTTCCACTTCATCCAGGCTCATTGTTGTTAAGGTGTCATAAAACAGGGAAGAACTGGGTGCCGACTCTCCCCGCTGGGCATAACGGTTGAAGCTGCCGAAGGTGCCGGTACCGGCCATCACAATAGTTCCGCCTTTGGGAGCTTCGGGATTAACATATTCAAAATGAGTAAAATCCGGCGGGTACTTTGGCTCACTTCTCTGTGATATGGCATGGGTAACAACAACGCCGTCAGCGTTCAATTTCTCCACGGGATTGGGAGGAACCGTTCGATTGGATACATCCTCCACCGGGGAGGCATTTTCTACTTCGGGACGGGCATTTTCGCCGGGGCCGCAGGAGGTCAGCAAAATCAGACTGATAAACAGGCTGAATAAACGGTATTTCATAAGACTCCTCAGGTTTTAAGGTGGACTGGCCATTGCAATTCCTGCTGCCGAGATAATTGATTCCACTATTTCGGGATTCAACAATGTACTTATATCGCCAAGATCGGACACATCTTTTTCGGCCACTTTCCTTAAGATTCTCCGCATGATTTTTCCAGACCGTGTTTTGGGTAATCCATCGACAACCAGTATAATATCCGGGCGCGCCAGGGGCCCAATGATCTTGTTAATTGTTGAAACAACCGATTCCTTCATCTTCTCGACATCATGGCTCTCCGCATCACTTTCATAGACAACAAAGGCATAGATGCCCTGTCCCTTAATCTCATGAGGATAACCAACGACCGCAGATTCATTGACCAGGGGATGCTCATTGATCGCATTCTCAATTTCAGCCGTACCCAGACGGTGACCGGAAACATTGATTACATCATCCACCCGGCCCAGTATGCGGTAATAACCGTCTTCATCACGTCTGCATCCATCGCCTGTAAAATACAAATTCTTATACGAGGAGAAATATGTCTTACGGCATCTCTCATGGTCGCCATAGGTTGTACGCAATATACCGGGCCATGGATACTTGATGCAGAGGTTTCCTTCCACGCCGTTACCCTTTAGTTCGTTTCCGGCATCATCCACCAGCAGGGGCTGGATTCCTGGAAGCGGCATTGTTGCACAGGTGGGTTTTGTGGGTGTAATTCCAGGCAGGGGAGAAATCATAACACCCCCTGTTTCAGTTTGCCACCAGGTATCGACGATGGGACATTTGTTCTTACCCACATGATCGTGATACCAATGCCATGCTTCTTCATTGATGGGTTCACCAACGGTTCCGATAACTCTCAGGGAGCTCAGATTACTTCTCTGGACATATTCCAGACCCCGGGCCTGCAATGCCCTGATAGCGGTGGGTGCTGTATAAAACTGATTGACCCCGTATTTCTCCACAACTTCCCAGAATCGGCCTGCATCGGGAAAGGTTGGTACCCCCTCAAACATCAGGGTGGTTGCCCCTGAAAGCAGCGGCCCATAGATAATGTAGCTGTGCCCTGTAATCCAGCCGATATCAGCCGTACACCAGAAAATATCTCCGGAATTGTACTGGAAGACGTTTCTGAATGTATATTGACTGTAGACCATGTAGCCGCCCGTTGTATGAACAACTCCCTTTGGTTTACCTGTTGAGCCACTTGTATAAAGGATGAACAGCAGATCCTCGCTATCCATCACCTCTGCCTCATTTTCACTTGAGACACCGGCAATAACTTCATCCCACCAGACATCCCTTCCGGTCTTCATGGTGATCGAACAGCCAGTTCGCTTCAATACAATGCAGCGTTTCACACAGGGTGTTGTCTCAAGGGCTTCATCGACAATCTTTTTGATCTCCAGTATTTTGCTTCCTCTGTATCCTCCATCACTGGTGATGACTGTGCTTGCGTTCGCATCGTTGATTCTATCGGCCAGAGCTTTGGCGGAAAATCCCGCAAAGACAACGGAATGAACAGCTCCAATCCTTGCACAGGCCAGCATGGCAATTGCAGACTCCGGCACCATTGGCATGTAGAGTACAACCCGGTCTCCCTTCCTGACACCCTGCTTCAACAATCCATTTGAAAATCGGCAGACTTCGTCAAATAATTCTTTGTATGTAAGCCTGCGGCCTTCTTCCCCGGGATCATTGGGTTCCCAGATAATGGCAGTCTGTTTCCCAAGTGTGAAGAGGTTGCGTTCAAAGATGTTCTCAGTGATGTTGAGTTTTCCATTCTTAAACCATTCCACTTCAGGCTTTTCAAAATCCCATTTCAGGACTTCATCCCATTTCTTCCTCCAGTGAAAATCCTCTGCTATAGCAGCCCAGAATGATTCCGGGTCAGCAATGCTTTTCTGATATTCATGGATGTATCCACCCAAACTGCTTATTCTTGAAGCCATATCTACTCCTTCGAACCTGTCTTTTTACAATTCAACTTCTGCTGAATCACTCTGCCTTTCCCAAGCAGAGTAATGGATAAAACAAATCCCATCAATAAAACTTATGATAAAAATTGGAATGTCCTCTATCGACCCAATCATGTATTGATCTGTTATGGTTTACAGAGTGTCAGAAAGCTTGTTAAATGGAAAAACATTTCTTTAGTACGACTGTTTTGATGACTTAGAACCCTGCAATTACCCGGAACAGTGGGAATTCAACAAGCTTTCTGACACTCGCTAAGGCTAACAATCTGGTGCGCGGCTACCTGGCGGCAATACAGACAATACCCGTAATCGCCATAATAAATCCAGCCAGTCTCAACACTCCCATATTCTCGTGGAATACAATTTTTTGAAGCAAAACTGTTGGAGCCGGGTAAAGAGCAACAAGTGTTGATGCAACGATGAGCAGCCCTGATCGTGTTGCAAGCAGGAAGAGAATATTAGCCCCCATGTCGAGAATACCTGCCCCCAGAGTCGCAATCCTTGTTCCCGAAGCAAGTATCAAAGGTTGACGGCGAACTAATGCCAGTAATAGAAGAGCTGGCACTCCGGCTGTTCGAGCCGCGAGGAGCGGCAGAAGACCGGAATCGTCTCCGCTCCGGGAAATAAGAATGAAAAACCCTCCAAAACCCAGCCCGGAAATGAATCCGCTGCACAGGGAGTCTTTTACAGAATGACCAGAGTAGTCTCTTTCCATGGCAAGCAGTACTGTAGCAGGGACAGCCAGTCCCACTCCCATCCAATCCAATAAATCAGGACGTTCCCCGACGAAAACTCCAAACAGAACCGGTAAAATGGTTCCGATTACAGCAGAAACCGGAGAAACAATGGCCGCCAATCCTGTCGATAATCCATGGTAAAGAAATCCAATACCTGCCGATCCTGCCATACCCGCGGCCATTCCCCAGATCCAGGAATCCAGAGACAAATGAAACGACCCCAGAAGTGGCTGAACAGCCAGAACCGTTA
This sequence comes from Spirochaetaceae bacterium, assembly GCA_965224705.1. Classification (GTDB taxonomy): domain Bacteria; phylum Spirochaetota; class Spirochaetia; order DSM-2461; family DSM-2461; genus UBA2779. The sequence continues at coordinate 810,636 of OZ245056.1, forward strand.
CAGCACCCATGAACTGGGACCAGATTACAACAGAAAGAATGGGACTTCGCCGTGCTGCCAATCCTCCAGTAAAATCAGCACAGCCATAGAATAGCGAAGAAAGAACGGCAAAAACTACAGTCACTCAAATCCTCCATGATGAACGCAGCTGAAAGACAGTACTATGGTCACTTGTTTCACACAGTAGACAGATTCAAAGAACTGGACAGGGATGTATCTTCCGGACACGAACGAGTGCTCACGAATTAAGTTTGAGTCGGCGGCATTCAATGCCGGTAACTGTCAATCTCTCAAACAGGAGACTAGGAGTCTGTCGGACTTTAAGGCTTCGAGGCGATTTTTGATGATTTTTTCCTGATGCAAGGCGACAAAAACTTAAGCGTAGCTGGGCTACGTGAGTATTTTGGCAACGCAGCAGCAGGGAAAAAGGGCAAAAATCGAGCCGTGAGGCGTAAGTCCGACAGACTCCTAGATCTCTTCCCATTCCCCGCTGCCTCCAGAGCGGAATGCAGCGTCAATGATCTTCATATTTGCAATACTGTCGGAACCGGGAATCGAAGCAGTACCACCGTTCCGGAATGATTCAGTGAAGTCTTCAAGCATCAGCCTGTACTGATCTGCCGGACCACAGTGCACCTCCCTCTGACTACTGCCATCATCGATAGCAAGAAGAAGCGGAACGTCGGGGTGAGCATTAAATGGCCGTATAACCTCCAGGGAACCCCTGCTTCCGAACACTGAAACCTTCTGACGAGGAGTCATTCTTGTAGAAACAGTAAATACAGTCTTTGAACTGCCAAAATCCATTATAGCCGAACAGAGGGTGTCAACATTGGTTACAGCATCGTACTTAATATCTGCGAGAACCCGATCTGGTTCCTGGTTCAGGAGAAATCGTGCTGAAGAGATGGCATAACAGCCAATGTCATAAAGAGCGCCGCCGCCAAGATCCCTTTGATTACGAATGTTCCGGGGATCATTGTTTGAAAAACTAAAAATTGTATGAATGGACATAATCTCACCGATTTCTCCCGCATTCAGTACTTCTCGAGCTTTTACCCACTGGGGGTGGAAGCGGTACATAAAGGCCTCCATGGCCAGAACACCTTTCTTTTCAGCGTATTCAAAAGCGTCAGCAGCTTCGACAGCATTCATCGTTATGGGTTTTTCGCAGAGTACAGCCTTTCCAGCATCAACACATCTCCTGATCCACTCAGCGTGGACACTGTTTGGGAGAGGAATGTATACGGCTTCCACATCCGGGTCATCAATAACTTCCTGATAGGAACCGTAAGCCCTCTTGAATCCCCATTTCTCAGCAGCTTTCTGAGCACGTACAAGCGTACGGGAACCAAGGGAGATGGGGTCTATCAGATATGAATCTGTAATTGATTTGTGCATGCGAAGACCATAATGGCCGGAAACTCCGAGGACACCAAGTTTTAAGGGCTGCATATTCACTCCTTCCGGGAATCAGTCGTTCTCAATTCCCGATCAACGTTGATTGTAGCAGAGAAATAGAATCATAGATATGAACTTTGTGAAAGTCTTCTGGACAGGTTTTTCTGCATGAAGTCATGCATTCCTGCTGAATTGAAGCTGCTCTCACCCTTCAGTTATCCAGATTAATTCCGGCAAGTTCGGCCAGCATATTGACCGCTTCATCTTTCATCTTCACTTTTGTTTTCTTGACAGCCTTGCGTATGACAGGGCCCCATTGCTTCTGTGGAATATCTTCTTTCAACTCTTCAAGAAGTACCAGAATATTCTCACTCATATTTATGTTGTAGATCTTTTCAGCATCATAAAAGAAGGCTTCATCAAGAAGGTTGATGAAGTCGCCTGCCGTTCGAGAATCCCGTTGACTTTTACGTTCGAGAACCATCATCTTTTTTCTGGACTTTTTTATCTCACGATTTCTTCGTTCCAAATCTGTGCTTTTCATAGCGGTTTCTCCCAATCGTTAGTAGTAAGGATACTTGACCAGGCATTCTTTTTTCAATGGGACGTCAGTAGTTGGAAGAAGTTTTATCCCCATAAGAGTGTCAGAAAGCCTGTAAAACCTCCTTCAACCCATTCCGGGAGTCCAATCTCCTCCTAAACCTTCACATACAGCGGATCATAACGGCCGGATTCCACTCCCGGATTACGCCACTCACACAGCCAGGTTTTCTTCTCTGCCACACCCAGATTGACCTTGCTCAAAAAGGCCCTCTTCAACCAGTACCTGTTCACTGCCTTGCGAAGTTTCTTCCTGGTGATCCCGGCCTTCTCAGCATGAGTTGTGTCCTTCTTCTTCCGGGCCTCCTTCACCCGCCATGGAATCATGCAGTTGTGGTAGTGACGATAAAGAACAAATCGTATCATCATCGCAGCGGGAGATTTGGCAAACTTGACCGTCTCCCTGACATGATCTGAAATATCTTTTCTGATCTGACGGTCAATGTAGTTAATAGGAAACATCGGGTTATCCATGGTTCTGGCCGACCTTGAAGATGTCATGACCCGGATGAAGAAGTGGAGAAAATGCTCGGTTTTCGCAAAGGCCCGGGTGTATGCCCTGTGCATATCCGTGAAGAGAAGCTTATGCACAACCTTTTTCTTCATAAGGAATTGAATCAAATCTTCTGTCAGACTTCTCACCGATTTCTCAATGGCCCCGGGATCCGCCCTGCCCCGGGCCTCCAGCTTTTTTCGGATCAATTTCTGACGGGAAGTCATTCTTCCTTTCCTCCTGAGATTGGCAAACCCGGTCTCATAGATGAACTCGGACTCACTTCCGGCAAAGATGTTGATGTGGTTGGGATAGTATTGAGAGAAGGAAAAGGACTCCAGTCCATCGGCGGCCATGGATTCCCTCATGGGGAGTTTTTTCAACAGCCGGGCATGGATTGCCATGGCGGAACGGGCCAATCTTTCGCATCGGTTCTGTACCGTATCGGAAGAAACCTCCAGATGACGGCTGATGTCATTCACACCGGAAGAGGTCACCAGATGTTGGAAAAGTTCCTCGTAGTCGATGACTTTTTTCGCATAGTAATCGATTGAAAAAGTCTGGGAGGAAAAGGTTCTTTTGCAGTCATTGCAAATGTAGCGCTGGACTGTTCCAAATGCTTCTGTGTGGTAGGAACTATGTATCGAAAACCAGTTTTTTTGCTTCGGGGCACTGAAATGGATACATTTCGGGTTGGGGCAGTGGGGGAATAACATGGTCAAACTCCTTTATAAATTGTTTTCTTACTATGTTATAACGAGCCTGACAGGAGTTTTTTGCTGCATTAACAAGCTTTCTGACACTGGTTAAGGGATAGGAAGAAACATGACATTATGGCACGATGAGTCATGGTTGCTTTTCGCCGCCCGGGAATTATGGGTATTATAAACTGCACTCCAGACTCTTTTTATGCAGGCAGCAGATCAATGGAGCATTCAGAGATTCTTAAAACTGCCAAAAAGATGATTGAGGAGGGCGTGGATATCATTGATATTGGTGGTGAATCTACAAGACCGGGTGCCGTCAGTGTTGATGCGGAGGAACAGATTTCCCGTGTAATACCATCAATTCACTCAATTCGAGATTGTTCATCCGCAGAAATCTCCATTGATACTCAAAGCTCTGTTGTGGCTGAAGCGGCATTGAATGCCGGTGCGACTATAATCAATGATATTTCAGCGTTGCGGTCTGATCCCGGGATGACTGAACTGGCAGCGGAACGGGGCGTGAAGGTCGTTCTCATGCACATGCAGGGTTCTCCTGCGACGATGCAGGATCATCCCTACTATGATGATGTTGTTCTGGAAGTCAGAGATTTTTTTCTCAAAGCTGTCGACTATGGGATGTCCAGGGGAATCAGGGAAGACTGCATCATTCTCGATCCAGGTATTGGGTTTGGCAAGAGGTTTGAAGACAATATGACCTTACTCCGTAAACTCCCGGATATAAGGGTTGACGCATTTCCAATTCTGGTGGGATTGAGCAGGAAGTCCTTCCTTGGAACCATTCTTGGAAATGATGCCGACAGACTGGCCGGTACTCTGGCTGCTCATGGATGGTGCCTCGCTCAGGGGGTTGATTTCGTAAGGGTTCATGATGTGAAAGAAACCAGAGATCTCATCAATGTTTGGGAGGCACTGGCATGCAGTTCCTCATAGATCTCCCTTTTTTCAACAACTTCTTGTTGCCAGTACTGGATATTTTTCTTCTGGCCTACCTCCTTTACAGATTATACATATTACTGGAGGAAACGCGGGCAATTCAACTCCTGCGCGGTGCTGTCATCCTGGCTTTTATCTATGCCGTAGCCTGGGGGTTTCAATTGTCTGCCCTGCTGTGGATTCTTGAACTAATAGCTCCGGGACTTTTTATCGGTGTTGCCATTGTTTTTCAGCCGGAATTACGCAACATTGTTTCCAGAATTGGTCAGAGGGAGTTATTCAAAGGAAAGGTACGGCAGAAGCCATTACAGATTGATGCGGTTCTCAATGCTGCTGAATTACTGGCTGATAGAAAACGAGGAGCTCTTGTTGTATTTGGAAGGAAGGTAGGATTAAAGGGAATCATCGATACCGGAACCCTGTTGAATGCCGATTTATCATCGTATTTGATTCTTACGGTCTTTGGTCATGATGGACCCTTACATGATGGAGCTATGATTATACAGGGAGGCCGTGTTACGGCAGCAAGTTGTTTTCTGCCATTATCAAATCAGTCCGATATAAGGAGTTCCTTTGGAACCCGTCATCGTGCCGCATTAGGAATGGCCGAAGAAACTGATGCCCTGATTCTGGTGGTATCCGAAGAAAGTGGTGCCCTGTCACTTGCTTATGATGGCAATATTTTCTACAACCTGGGAAGTGATGAAATCCGGCAGCGTTTGAATTCATTGCTGGGCATGAATTTGACGGATAGAGTGAAGGATGATAAGAAATGAGAATGTCAATTCTTCGCCGTTTTGTCCTTCATCGATGGTCAAGCAAAATAATCTGTGCCGGATTGGCAATCCTTCTATATCTTCTGTTCCGTGTTAATACTCAAACCGAACGTGAAATCACCATTCCCCTTGAAGTGATAACACCCAGGGGATTGATTGTCAGTTCTGATTATCCGCGGAGCATCAATATCACTCTGAGGGGTAATGAGAACGATGTGAAAGGTGTCCTTCCAGATGATATTGAGGCTTTCATCAATCTTCTCCCCTATTCGGAGGAAGGGGAGTATCAGCGCCTTATCGAAATTCGTAAGAAGGGAACAGCCCTCCAGCCAGAAGCATTGGAACTGCGTTCTCGGCCAAGGGAATTATCTCTTACCATTGAGAAGCAAGTCATGCGCTCACTGGTTGTTCGGCCAGAGTTGTCTGGTATCCCGGCTCTGGGCTACAGCCTGACTCAGTCTTTTATATCACCTTCATCTGTAACGGTTGTGGGACCTCAAAGTCAGATGGCCAATTTAACGGAACTCACCACCGAGATGATCGATCTTTCAGGCCGTCTTAAGAATTTCACTGTAACGACTCGTATAGTCAGCCCCTCTCCTCAAATTGAACTGCCCGGTGGTAGAATCGTTGAATTTCGCGGAGTTATTGATGAAGTTGTAATAATTCGGACAATTGAGGACCAGGAATTGATTGTTTTCGACCTTCCTGATGGTCTGAGAATTACAGAAGAACTCCCCCGCGTGCGCTTAACTCTGCAGGGAAACCAGTTGGCTGTGGAGGGAGTAAGACCTCAGGATATGACCTTTTTTCTTGATGGTTCCCGTATCAGCAGTCCCGGGTCATATACACTTCCTCTTGCGATGGATATTCCTCCCGGTCTGGCTGTTCTGACGCTTGTCCCCCGTGAGGTTGAAATTCAAGTGGTACAGACCCGGCCGGATGTTTCTGAGGAAAATGTCCCGGCATTGACGACGCCTCAGAATACCAGGCAGATTTCAGATACTGCGCAGCCCTTTGGAACAGCAGGACTGCCGGATTATGCACCAGCAATTGATGCAGCAGAAGGGAATGATCAATGATCGTGGGAATTGGATTGGACGTTGTAACAGTTTCAAGGATTGCCGGATGGCTGGATGTGCCGCCGCTTTGTGAACGCTACTTTCATGAAGATGAATTGAAGGCTGTGTATTCCCGGGGAGCCGATGCACCGGCCTCTCTGGCAGCAAGATTTGCCGCAAAGGAGGCATTTGCAAAAGCCCTTGGAACAGGATTTACTGGATTGCGATTACGTGATATTCGTGTAGTGAATGAGCAGTTTAACCGCCCGATTCTCGTCCTGAAAGGCAGCGCACGGGCTGGAATTGAGCGGCTGGGCGTCGATAACGTGCATGTATCTCTAACTCATGAGGAGAATCTGGCTGCTGCACAAGTAATACTGGAGGCAGTTAATGGACAATACTAAAGTATCGTTCAGGAAAAAAAATCCAACAATTTGTCCTGTCTGTAAAACTGAGAACTATAAGGAAGAGCTTCTCACTGGCGGCGGTCGGATGAATGCTGGTGAGCTTACGGATGAACTACATCGGAAATATAACCCAACTAAGAAGTTTGGTGCAGTCTATCCGCTTTTATACCCCATAACAGTATGTCCCCGGTGTTGGTTTGCCTCATTTCCACGGCATTTTGAAGCATTGAGTCCGGATATTGTAGAAGAACTGGACAGGGGTCTGAGTGCAAGAAAAAACCTTATACGGCCTTTGTTTGAAGATGTTGATTTCAGCCGGAACAGAACCTTGAAAGATGGCATCTCATCCTACGTGCTGGCAGCGGCCTGCTATGATTCTTTCCCTAAATCAATCTCACCTTCAATTCTTCAGGGACTCTGCTTTCTCCGGGCTGCCTGGCTGTCAGATGAACTGCATGAACTGGAGCCTGATGCAAAGTATGATTATCTGACCAGGATTTTCTACCGGAAGGCTGTGTTTTCATACGGCGAAGCATTGAGAAATCAAGATAATAAATCCGAAAACTGGGAAGAAATACCCCACCTTGGTCCTGATCTGGATAATAATTATGGTTATGATGGCGTCTACTACCTTGTTGGTGTGCTGCAGTTGAAATATGGAGACCAGACGGATAGTGACAAGCGGGCAAACTGTTTGAATCTTGCCAGAACAGCTGTTTCGCGTATCGTGGGAATAGGTGAGACATCGAAGGCTAAACCTTCAGCTTTTCTCGACCTTGGAAGAGAACTGCATAAATCAATAAAAGAAGAGTTGAAGCATCTGTAAATGCTCCGCAACATCGCACTTGTTATCTCCTATGATGGTACTCAGTATGCTGGATGGCAGATTCAAGAAGGTCAACCCAGCGTGCAGGGAACAATAGAAAAAGCTCTTGAAGATTTACATGGGTTTTCAATTTCACTGACGGGGGCTGGAAGAACAGATGCCGGTGTTCATGCAACAGGTCAGATGGGGAACTTTCTTACGGAGAAAGATACAATCCCTGACTGGCAGTTTCGAGATGCATTGAATTCCCGGCTTCCCCGTGATATCCAGATTTTGAGAAGTCAACGTGTGGACAGGTCTTTTCATCCAAGAAGAAATGCCCTGGCCCGAGTCTATGAATACAGAATGGCTGAAGGACGTGCCTTTCCCGCCCATCTTACACGCTTTACCTGGCTGCTTCCCCGTATCCCTTCCCTGGTTATTCTTAACAGTATGGCAAGTATTATCTGCGGCAGGCATGATTTCACCGCATTCGCAGCAGCAGGAGATTCTTCTCCCAATAAAAACCGGGAGATATATCATGCGGTGTTTCTGTCTGATGGCCCCCAAACCCTGTTCCGTATCGGCGGCAATGCTTTTCTATGGAAAATGGTGCGTTCTTTGCTGGGAACTATGATAGATACAGCATTACGGGGTGGTGATAAATGTACAATAAAGGGCATACTTGAATCTGGAGATAGAAATACGGCTGGACCCACAGCTCCGGCCAGAGGATTATTCCTTACCAGGGTGGAATATGGACAGGAATGGGGCCTTCAATAGATATGCCTGCATACTGAAAGATGCTGAAAACTGGCTGACTGGCAGGTATCGATCAAGAGAGGCGAATGACACAATAGTTATCCCCGAAAATCAGGGAAGGGATTCGGCATTTCTTAACAGAAGCCCCGGATCGATTTCATTGAAGGATTCATCGGGATTTATCCCCTCTGTTCCTGTAGAAAATGGCCGGGCAGATGCAGCAGAACTGCAGGTCATCAACCGGGAAATCTGTACCTGTGAGAACTGTAACCTGTACTTGCTGAGAAGGTGTACTGTTCCAGGCAGGGGAACTGCCGGAGCAAGGCTTATGGTGGTAACCCCACCGCCTGTTGATGATGCCCGGGAGGACTCAATGCCCATGTCGATACAGGGAAATGAGTATCTGGCAAAATGGCTTACAGCCCTGGAACTTAATCTGGAGCAGGACATCTTCATTACACCGGCTGTGAAATGCCGAACACCTGGCGGAAGACCGCCTGAATCCAGTGAAGTGGAGGCCTGCAACGATTTCCTGCGGAGGCAATACCGGGCGGTGGCTCCCACTGCCGTACTGGCTCTGGGAGATGCGGCCTGTGGAGCCCTTTCCGGTAATCCGCGGGATTTTCCTGCCCTTGTTACCAAAAACTGGCGCTGGGGAGTAATTCCAGCCCTTGTTCTGTGGACGCCTGAAGAAGTTCTGGCTCATCCCGAACGCTTAAGAAGGCCGGTATGGGAAGCATTACTGCGATTCAAGGCGGCCTGGAATGTTCTACCTGGAACTGGTCTTTAATATTCCTGTTCAGCAGAGTTACACCTACCTGTCCGAACAGGAGGTTTCTGTTGGCTGCCGCGTAAAGGCAGAGTTGGGTTCCCGCCGTCTCATTGGCTGGGTTGTGGGGAGTCATGATAAACCTCCGCAGAAATTGAAAAAGGTTAAGAGTATTGAAAAAGTTGTGGATTCTCAGTCTCTTTTCGGTAAGGATACCCTGTCTCTGGCCCGGTGGATGTCAGCACTTACCCTTTGCAGTCTTGGCGAATCTCTGGCCTGCATGCTTCCTGGCGGACAGAGGGAAGGCCGGGGATTGTTGGATGATGACGGATATCAGGCAGTCCGTATTGATGAACTTACCTCCGGGCAGTCCAGAGCTCTGGATGCTGTTCAAAAGAGTACTGATCAGTGGTTTTATCTCTATGGCGGAACAGGGTCAGGTAAAACCGAAGTGTTTCTTCGTGTTGCTGAAAGAATGATTTCACAGGGCAGGGGGGTTATCTACCTTGTGCCGGAAATTGCTCTGAGTCATCATCTGGCGGAGGGACTGGTAAAACGGTTTCCAGATAATCTTGCCGTGCTACATTCCAGTCTTACCCAATCTCAGCGTTTAACTCAGTGGCGGAAAATCCAGAATGGTGAGGCCTTGTTTGTTCTTGGAGCCAGAAGTGCTGTATTTGCACCCGTCGATAATCTTGGATTGATTGTAATTGATGAGGAACATGAGGGTTCTTATAAATCCTCAAAGACGCCTCGTTATCACGCCCGGCAGCTGGCAATGAGGCGGTGTCGGCTGTCCGGAGCTACTCTGGTTATGGGGAGCGCAACTCCTTCGGTGGAGGCCTGGTCTCTGATGAATAACGGCCGATTGCAGAAACTGGAGTTGAAAGGTCGGCCAGCAGGTGGAGATTTACCTAAAATTTCTGTTGTCAATATGCAAAAAGTCAGCGGAGTTTTATCGCGGGATGTGCACATGGCTCTTACCCGTGTGTTGAACGAAGGCCGTCAAGCCCTCCTTTTTCTGAACAGGAGAGGGTTTTCCTATCATTATCAATGCCCGGACTGCGGAGAGGAGATTCTATGCCATCAATGCAGCGTCCCCCTCACCTATCACAAGAATCGAAATACAATGATGTGCCATTACTGCGGTTATACAAAACTGCCTCCATCAATCTGTTCCAACTGCAATTCCCGGCAGATAAGGGCCCATGGCTTTGGTACGGAGAAAATCGAAGACGAAATACAATCTCTGTATCCTGAAAAACGTATTGCCCGCCTTGATCGTGATACAACGGGGAGGAAGGGAGTTCTGGCATCGATACTGAAAGATTTTAGAACTGGGAAAATTGACATTCTTCTGGGTACTCAGATGGTGGCCAAAGGGCTCAATGCACCTGGTGTCAAGCTGTCAGTCATTCTTGCCGCAGACACAGCATTGAATCTGCCGGATTTCCGCTCTGCTGAACGGACATTTTCCCTCATTGTTCAGGTTGCCGGCCGAGCAGGACGTTTTCGCCCTGACGGAGAAGTTATAATACAAACCAACCGTCCTGAGTCCTTTCCGGTGAAATTCGCTGCTGAAAACAGAATTATTGAATTCTATGAGTATGAATTAAGTCAGAGAGCCATGCTGGGCTTTCCTCCCTACAGTCGTCTCTTTCGATTGGTTGTAAGGGGCAAAAAGGAGGAAAATGTAAGGAAATACCTGGATAAGCTGGCGGAGAATCTTTCTCAGGGCACGAAAAGCTGGGAGTTAATGGGGCCAGCCGAATGCCCGCTGGGTATGATTAATGGCCACTATCGGCGGCATGTAATTCTCAGAAGCCAGTTCTTTGACCAGACTCATGCAGCCGTAGCGTCGGCGGTCGCCAGCGTCAGGAAGATGGATGGCTTGAGGCTGGAGATTGACATGGATCCGGTAGATTTGTTATAGAAACGCCCCGGAGCTGTTCCCATGACAAAACATTTTAATTGTATTATATTCAGGATGTATGGAGATATACACTATCAGGGTTGAGAATCAGCTGCATATTCTGCGGCAGGTTGCCGCACCCATTCAGAAAATTGATACTGAGACCGCTGTTCTTGCCCGGCAAATGATTGATACGATGATAAGGGGGAATGGTATAGGTTTGGCCGGACCGCAGGTTGGACTGTTGCAGCGCATATTCGTTGTTAAACCAGGTGATGAGGAGCCCCTCGTTTTCATCAATCCAGAAATAACGGCCACCAGTTCGGAATTATCGCGATATGAGGAAGGATGCTTGAGTATTCCCGGTCAATATGCCACCGTAAAACGCCCGGCGGAGATTCAGGTTCAGGCCTGGAATCTCCGGGGACGTCCGTTCACCATGGGAGCAGGCGGCCTTTTGTCAACGGTCATTCAACATGAACTTGATCACCTCAATGGGATTCTCTTCATTGATCATTTGAGCCGCAGTAAGAAGAAAAAAATCCTTGACAGCCAGATAAGTGCCTGAATGAGAATACTTTTTGCAGGCTCTCCATATATCGCCGTCCCTTCACTGCGATCCATAGCAAGTCAATTCACAGTGGCAGGAGTTCTTACTGCCCCGGATAAAACCTCCGGGCGAGGACGCAGACTTACGCCTCCTGCTGTCAAAACTGCAGCGAAAGAACTTGGTTTGCCCATTCTCCAGCCTGTCAGAGTGGATGAAGAGGCAAGGAATGCTGTATTGAAACTCAAACCTGATCTACTGGTTGTATTTGCGTATGGAAAAATCTTCGGACCGAAGTTTCTGGATATTTTTCCAATGGGAGGTATCAACATGCACCCCTCGGCTCTGCCTCGATTTCGCGGGCCCTCCCCCCTGACGGCCGCCATACTGGCTGGGGATGATGAGACAGCCCTGACCGTTCAGAGATTGGCATTGAAAATGGATTCAGGTGACATACTTCGGCAGACGCCCCTCAGATTGAGTCCGTCAGAAACAACAGGTTCATTGGAAGAAAAAGTAGCCCGACAGGCTGGAGATGAACTGTTGACGGTTCTCAAAAGTATTCAATCCGGCACTGTTGTGGGTTATGCACAAAAGCATGAATCAGCCACATATTGCCATTTGATTACAAAGGATTCCGGCCGTATTGACTGGAAACAAAACGCCGTCGATATTGAGCGCATGGTTCGAGCGTATTATCCCTGGCCAAAAGCACGAACAAAATTCTCCGGCCGAAGTTTGGCCATACTGGAGTCCAATGTTGGATTCACAGGAGGCAGAGACGATTCTCCCACACCCGGTACAGTCTTGAGTGTGGATAAGAGTCATGGTATCCTGGTACAGACGGGTAATGGAATTCTTGGAGTGACACGATTACAGGCAGAGTCAAGAAAACCGATGGAGTTCAACGCATTTCTTAATGGTGTGAAAAACAAGACTGGTATGCTGTGGGGGGATGGAAATGAAAAGATCTGAACGATTGCGGGACAAACTGCCAAAATTCATTCCAGGTTCTCCTGACGCTGCTGATGATGCCATGTCTGACAGCACTGATGATCAAAAAAGTGCATCGTTTTTTCGACAATCCATTCTCATCATCGGCATTGCACTGTTCATAATGCTGTTCTTCTTTATTATAGCATTTTTCTTTGCGGTTCGTGGGGCTGAACGGACAATCGTACCGAATATTGTCAGCCTGGAACTAACCGAAGCCATGGTGATGCTCCAGGAAAGAGAACTCTACCCCCGGCTGCAGCTGAAATATACCGGAACTCCCGATGACAAGGGGCTGATTATTGACCAGAACCCGGAAGCAGGTCTCTATGTCAAAGCAGGTCGCCGGATAACGGTTACCGTAAGCAAAGGGGCTGTCATTGACAACGTCGAAAACTATGTTGGCAAAGATCTGGATGAGGTAAGGGGGAGATTGACTACTTTGTTCTCAACCTATGAACCTCTTTTGTATATCAGGGAACCTGTAACTTACGTCTATAACAGTGCTCCTCAGGGGATTGTACTTTCTCAATCTCCTGAAGCAGGAACTCCATTAGGAGAGCCGCGGGAACTGATACTGATTGTCAGTCGTGGAAATAGCGACAGACAGCTGACACTGCCAGGCTGGATTGATTGGAATAGTAACGGTACATTGGATTCCCTGGCCTCTCTTCCATTCAGTTTTCGATTCATTCCGGACAATGTTCCGCCAGTGGGATCTGCTCCACGAGTGAGAAGGCAGTACCCGGTGGAAGGTACAAAGCTGAATCCGGGAAGTATGGTCACATTGTATTACAGTATCCCGGATTACATCCCTGAAGACTCTCAATACGGCCTGTTTTCATACGAATTGCCAGTGTATCCAGTGCCGGTTCTTCTTGAGGTATTTGTTCTGGAACCTGGCAATGAAGAGAGAATGTTTTTTTCCATGCCCTATGTTGGCGGACCTGTTTCCTTTCCCTATGTCTTTCCAATCGGTACGGTTCTCTATCTCAGGGTGAATGGCGAAGAAATCCATCGGCAGGTTGTTGAGGCTCCAGGCTGATGAGGCTTTTCGCTGAATGCACCGTTCCGAGGGCATGGCTGTATTGATTCCAGAATTCCAACAATTTCTGCTGTGAATTGTCAAAAAACTCATTCTGCATTGCAGCAGCATCAACTCCTATCCATCGCCAGTGCCAGCTTTCCCATTGATAGCCCGTTGGATAATGAGTGGTTTCTTCTGGGTAGGAAAGACTCCATCCATAGTCTTTTGCATTTTGCATCAACCATTGACCGGCAGGTGTTTCTGCGAATTCGTTTGTTATACTCCCAAAGTCAACAGATGTTCCAAGCTGATGCTGGCTGTATCCTGGTGGAGCGGAAAACCTGACGGCTCTTGTGTATCCAAACCGTTTTACATAAGCTTCATGAGTTTTTTTCTGGTATTCACTGGAACGATATGCCGATGAAACGTGGAGCTGAATACCGGATTCCAATGCCTTTTTCGTCATGGAAAACAGGGATTGACAGGCCTGGGAGTCGAGCTTCATACCATTTTTATTTACAAAGAAAGAATCGGGACTGAGGATTTTGAGATTGTCCGGTTGATAATCAAGGGGCAGGGGGTGAGTTTTGTCAATAAGAATCAGATATTCCGGGGAGGTCTTCAGCATCTGGTGGGCAAGGGATAGAAATCGCTGAGCACTCTGCTTTGTTCCAAATGTTAAAGCCGGAATCAAACTCTCAAGTTCTGAAATTGAGAGATCAAAATTGGGATGAATCATTGAGTTCTCCAATTCAGCAGGGAAGCATATTCCACTGAGTAGCAGAAAAACTAAGTAAAAAAGACAGTATTTCATCTCTGATCCAAGAATATACAATGTTCAGGGGTAATCCAAGATGGTGACTCCTTACTATAATATGAGTGTGAGTACATTCAAAGAAGCCCACAGGGAGGCCCGGAACATGTTGGACCGGGGAGGTTTTAAAGATGCATTTTCTCGCATCGCCAATGTCAAAGCAAGCCGTCCTGATCAGTTGTTCGATAAGATTGCGCTCATTGCCGATGCCGGCATAGCCCTCAGGAATATCAAAATCCTTGAGTATGGTTTGTATTTACTGGAGCATAATGCCCGGGACACTCTTGCTGTACCGGCATGTGCTCCCTACCACTGGTTCAACCTGGGTAATCTGCAGGTCAATATACTATCATTGCTTGAGTATGAAGGCAGCAGCCGATGCTGGTATGACAGGCCATTAACGGTCAAGTCCCGGGAAGCCTACAAAAAAGCTGCTAACAGTGTTGTGGATGATAATCATTTCAAATCTCAGATTCTTACAGCCCATGGCCGTCTCCTCTATGGTCTGGGGCGGGACAGGGAGGCTTTTGATCTATTTCACAAAGCAACTTTACTGAATCCGGATGAAGATGAGGCTGAACTGGGTAGAATTGAATCTCTGGCTGCAATCTCCGGTACGGCACCAGCTCTGGAAGAAAACCTGTTGAAGGAGGCTGGCGGCCGTTTAATCTCTCTGGAGAAAAGAAGTGAAAGTCATAAATGGAACAGCAACATTAAGGAACTCAAAGAACTGATATCTGAACGTCTGGGAACCTCCGACATTGAAGAACCGGATTATCCGCGAAATACCATCGATATTGACAGTGAAAAAGGGTACACGATGGTAATGTACAACCTGAAGCATCACCTGTACCTGAGTCCATGTGCAGGTTGTTTGAAATGTGACAGGGCCATAGGTGATGCTGCTGTTATCGGTGCCAGACATGCTGTTTTTGGCGGGAAAGTTGCAGACCGCTACCGCCGTATGGCGATATTGATTGGGCGTCTTACTGAACGGCATCGCGCATTGCGGGCAGCTTTGTTTGACCATCATCAAAAAATTGAAGTTCCTGACGGCGCTGATTATCAGCCCCACATCCCGGCTGTTGACAGCTGGAAACCCATCCCCGCGGCAACAGTCTCACTCCTCAGCATTCTATCAGGTTTAAGGGCAGTGATGGAGGGAATGGCCGCTTGTGCAGGTCTATACCTTGATCGAGAGATAAAATCTCCATTGAAAATGAATGACATACTTGGCACCCCCACCTCTCCCAACACGGATTTGTACAAATTGAAGAATCCGGCTTTTCATGCCTTCTGGGATCTCTGGGCCGATGGTGAAGAGGATTTGATACCAGGAGTTAATCTAATTCGAGAATTTGGAGATAACCTTTCTTCCCGAAATGCAGAGAGTCTTTCACTCAATCATGACGATCTTACAGTACAGGCCATGTCCCTTACGGAATGGTCTGGAAAACTTATATTCTATCTCATTCGCATTGCGGACAGGGATGCCCGTGGGGATACGGAAGATCCTTCTGCCTGGCCCCTGAGGCCATTTGTTATACCGGAAAGCATCCTCTAACGAACACCTCGGAGTCTGTCGGACTTTAAGGCTTCGAGGCGATTTTTGATGATTTTTCCTGATGCAAGGCAACAAAAACTTAAGCGTAGCTGGGCTACGTGAGTATTTTGGCAACGCGGTAGCGGGGAAAAAAGGGCAAAAATCGAGCCGTGAGGCGTAAGTCCGACAGACTCCTCGGAGGGAGTGAAATTTGCCTATTGGCAGCAGGGTGAAGATTGCTGACAGGATCAGAAGTTTTCAAGTATTGGTTTTTCAGGATTCTACTTGACAGCAGGATATTTTCTAATATACTTTATACTTAGGAAGACAGGGGGTTAATATGAAATATATTAAAATAACAACTGTTCTTATGCTCATCTTATTGGGAATTTCCTGTAAGGGCAACATTTTTACAGGTAATCTGTTTAGTGCGTTGGATCCATATAAACCACCCTCGGAGAATGAACTGACGACAACCGAAGCAATCATGGATGAAGTAACGGATGGGCGTTTCCTGGATTATCTGGGTCAATCCCCGGAACTGGCTGAAAAAATCCTGGGAATACTGGAGGCTGAAAAGGATGACATTGTTGACAAACTTAACGCTGGTGAAACTATCACCGATGACGAAAAACAATCACTCCTTGCTCTGTCACAGGTTGAATTTGCCGCCAGTGAAGCAGATGAATCACTGGCAAAAACGAATGATTTGATCGAGGACGTTGCTCAAGGTGAATCTGTATTGAGCTCAACAGCGGATCTATTAAAAAAGATTATAGTCATTGAAGATGGTCTGACAGAGAATGAGAAAAAAGAAAGTGTTAGAATGCAGATTGATGCTATGGTGAACAGTGCTGAGTATCTAAGGTTGTATCAGGATATTAATACAGACAAAGATGGAAACTACCTCCCGCCGGAAAGTACTGATTACCCTGAATCAGAAACAGCCTTTGATGCACTGTATTCGGGTGTTGTCTCATATATCACATCCAATATTATAGTAACTCAAGAAATAAAAGATGACTATCCTGGTACCACCGATGACGATGAGCTGCGTAAACTTGCCTTAACTGATGCCTTAGTTGCAGAAGTGACCATTCCTAAGTATGAGAAACCAGCTGGTCTTGGTACAGATCCCGAAATGAAGGAACTGACTGAAGCCATTCTGGAGGAACAGGGAGTCGACAAAATAGTCGATCGTGGCCTGGGACTCGATACTGTTCTGGAAAAACTGGTTGGTTAATTCTGTGAAGAAAACGATACTGCCTTTATTTCTTTTAGTGCTCGGATTTAATTCTTTAGATGCCGAACCGCGTTACAGGTTTGATCGGCCATTTGCCTGGACAAGTCCTGAAATTATGGCTCAGGGAGGTTCCTACACGGCAATTGCCAGTGGTTTTAACAGTCTGATGACAAACCCTGCTGGCTTTGCCTTCAACCACAATCGTAAAAAAATGAAGTCCAGGAGCCACACAAATCAGATTTATACAACGATTCAGGGTGATACAATAGTTGTCCTTGAGGAAGAAGCAACTGAAAGAACTGTGTATCAGGAGAGGGGAGAAGTGACCATATTGGGACTTCAACCCATAATAACTGCAAATCCCTTTACATTGCTGGGAGATCCGTCAGCTTTTTCGAATACTCAATCTATGATACCCGTGTTGTTTGATCAATTGAAGAACAATGGTCTGGGAGCCGCAGTGCAAGCCGGTGGAGGCTATGTCGGCCATGGTCTCGGCTTTGGTCTTATTGCTTATCTTGATGGAATGTTTCCTGGAACTCGTTATATTACTTCCGTCAATGGCAGTATGACTCTAACCGTATCACTTGTTGGAGGATATGCACACAAGTTTCACTTTGGTCCTGTTGATCTGGCGATTGGAGCTGATGTTCGACCTATGTGGCGTCTTAAAATAAAAGACCTGGGGTTCAATACGGTACTGGACCAATTAGGTGGTGAAGGATTCTCACCGGAGGATCTTCTGGCCAACAGTGATACATTGACAGGATGGGCAATTGGTTTTGATGCTGGAGTACTTGCCAAGTGGCGATTTCTTTCAATGGGATTCTCTTTGCGGGATATTGCCCATACCCGATATCAATACAAAACCACCAACTTAATTACTGGCAGCTTAAACCCTTTTACGGGGAAAAATTACTCAGGTATACCATATATCTCACCAATGACTCTCAATATAGGTATTGGGGTGCAGCCTGATTTTGGCAGGTTGAACAAGTTTCTGGCATTCAAGGCTCATGCGGAGTTTAAAATCCCGTTGATTAACGCAGATGAAGTCGCTGATTTTGTTGAGAAGAGTTTCTGGTCCATTCTACATCTTGGAACTGAAGTTAAGTTTTTTGACATTCTCTCTCTTCGCGGCGGCTTCTCTTCAGGGTATTTAACCGCAGGATTTGGACTTGATCTGTGGATCGTCGAATTGAATGCGGCAATTTACTCCCAGGAAGTTGGAAGACAGGCCGGAGATGATCAGCAGATGGGCGTCAATATGGAACTGGTTTTTCGCTTTTAGGAGTCTGTCGGATTTACGCCTCACGGCTCGAAGCCTTAAAATCCGACAGACTCCTGGGAGCCTATAAAACTGTAAAAGGTTGTTTGCTCCGGGACTTTATGCCGTATTTCATTTTGTTTTTTCGAGAGTCAGTCCTGGATTCACCAGAATGCTTCAGTCCGTTGAACTGTGAGAATTGGAACTCTCCCGGGCAAACATCTTGAAACTCCAATATGCCAAACTCAAAAATGTACCAAACAGCAAAGTGAACTCCCAGGTTTCACGATGGGTAAGCGGATCTGCCACCCGAATTACGATGTCGGTTAGAACCTGACTCATTTTATCCACCAGATTCCAGCTGTTCCACCGCAGGAATCTTCCAAGGTAGACACCGAAACATGCGATATAAATGAGTACTACCGGCACCAAAGTCGACCAAATTCGGGAGAAAGCTGCAAAAAATCGAGTCTCAAGCAGGTGAAGGCTCACAAACCCATAAAACATCCCGGTAAACCCAAAACTGAGGATGAGTATCATATCAAACCATAGCGGGACTCCAGGATTGCCGCACAGATGTACCAGATCCGTCAGAATATATGGTGCATTGGGAAATAATACGACCCAGCAAATGAGTAGAATCGTGAGAATCCATCTGCTTCGGAACTGTCGAACTTTCACCAGAGTCGCAATTGACCATGGGATGATGGCCAGAAAGAGATTCCACCAAAGGAATAGAAACATTGAGCTGTTCGTCACTATGACACGAATCAGTGTTAGCGAAATGGAAAACAAGGAGAGGGATAGAAGTGCCATCGTCGATCGAATGGCGAAAATGTCCCTGATATATCTTTTTAGCAAAATGACCTCCGCATTTCTCAAGATACAATGGATGCCTGCGAATTAACATAGTATTCTCAGTAATTACAGTTTCACCCGAAAAACACCTCAATACAGGAGCTTGATATAATTCCGAAAAAGTTATATATTGTATGAAACCTGTTTCGAAACTTGTCTTTGCCAGCAGTACTCATCCCGCAGTCCTGTCTGAAAAGCCTCTTTTGAGGCAGGCGTTCAATATACCCGTTGGAGGATAATAATGACTGAATTGCTCAATATCACAGATAAAGCACGAATACAACTCAAAAAGCTGGAAGTTAGCCAATCCAACTTCCTTCGCCTGTACGTGGGAGATGGCGGCTGTTCCGGAATGTCGTATCAGGCCGTAATTGATGACAATGCAACTCCTCTGGATGTGCTGCTTTACAATGATGAAGAGATCAAAGTAGTGACTGACCAGTCAAGTCGGCAATACCTTGAAGGCATAACCATCGACTATGAAGATGACCTGGTGAAATCCGGATTCCGTTTCATCAATCCCAATGCCGTTAAAACCTGCGGCTGCGGCGGTAGTTTTCAGGCTTGACGATGAGTGTACTGGACATCCAGGAACAACTCACCGGCGGTGAGTCTGTTTACTGCATCAATCAGGCTCAAATGCGCCGCACACGCAGCATCATTGCTTCGGATGATGCCAGTGGTGAGAAAGTTCGCCGGACTGTTGAGGAAATGGAGAAAACTCTTTCGAGGAATGAACAGGCTGCGGTTGCGTTCAGCATTATTGAACGACTGAATACTCATCCGTAAATTTATCCATCAATTGTATATGCGCTACATTTTTCAAGTAATAACTCATGAATTAAGTCTGCCAGTGTATTCAAGTTCCTGAAAACCATTATACTCGAAGAACCATGAATGCAACTATTACGAAAAAACAAGTATTGGCCGCTCTGGCTACCGTAGAAGATCCTGATCTACATAAAGATCTTGTATCTCTTGGGTTCATAGAGGATCTAAAAATATCGGGCAATGAGGTATCATTCTCCGTCATCCTCACGACACCGGCCTGCCCCCTGAAGGATAAGATTCGTATGGATTGTCTTGATGCCCTGCACCGTGACATTCCAGGTATTGGTAAAATCAATTTGACTTTCGGATCCAGAGTCCGAAGTGATACCAGGCTGGCTGATAAGCAGAACTGCCCCTTTAAGAATGTTATAGCTGTTGGAGCCGGTAAGGGTGGAGTTGGTAAATCCACAGTTGCCGTCAATCTTGCCGTGTCCCTTGCTGCCTCTGGTGCATCGGTTGGCCTGCTTGATGCTGATATCTACGGACCAAACATCCCTGCTCTGCTGAGAATTGATGAACCGCCCCGTCAAAACGGAGAGATGATCATCCCCGTCGAGAAGCATGGGTTGAAAATAATGAGCATGGGATTTCTAATCCCTCGGGATCAGGCCCTTGTCTGGCGGGGCCCCATGATTAACGGTGCAATCAATCAGCTTTTAACCCAGGTTGCCTGGGGGGAATTGGACTATCTCGTTGTTGATCTTCCTCCGGGTACCGGGGATGCCCAGTTGAGTCTTGCTCAACAGCTTCCCATCACTGGGGCTGTTGTTGTCACAACTCCGCAAACTGTTTCTGTTGATGACACACGCCGGGGAATTGATGCTTTCAGGAAGCTTGATGTTCCCATATTGGGAGTTGTTGAGAATATGACTGGCCCTGTATTCGGATCGGGAGGAGGTGAGGCAGTAGCCAGAGAGATGGAAGTTGGCTTCCTTGGGCGTCTGCCTCTTGATACCTCTGTTTCCAGAGCCGGTGAAGCGGGTGTACCGTTTTTGCTGGATCATGCCGAAGATACAGTTCTCAATGCCTTTCGGAAAGTCGTCGGGAACGCTGCGTCGGCTGTGAGCATTCTAACCGCAGTATAGAAAGAATTGAACTATCCAGCCGCCGTATACATCCATTCTTTGTTTTTTAGGTCATGACAGTTTAACCCTGAGACTACTTGACTGGAAATATATTATCTGGCATCTTGATTCAATAAAATGAAACTACTGTACTATTACAGTAGAACAATACGAATGTCTGATGTATCATCAGTAGCATAAATGCTGTTGGAATCGCAGCGGAATTCAAGGCGGCAAAAGCGGAGCGTAGCTGGGCTACGTGAGTATTCTGGCAACGCGGTAGCGGGAAAAAAGGGCAAAAATCGAGCCGTGAGGTGTAAGTCCGACAGGCTCCAAGGAGTAAGGAATCATGAAGAAATATATAGCTCTGACCTATATGGGCATTATTCTAATAGCAGGGTTGACCGGGTGTAATCGCTCAAACGATACAGGATTATCGGAGGAAGGAAGCTCTGAGCGAGTCTATGCA
This sequence comes from Spirochaetaceae bacterium, assembly GCA_965224705.1. Classification (GTDB taxonomy): domain Bacteria; phylum Spirochaetota; class Spirochaetia; order DSM-2461; family DSM-2461; genus UBA2779. Next base: position 831,939 of record OZ245056.1, read on the forward strand.
GTCAGTGTAATGACAGTAACTCCCGATACTTTTGTGGAATACGGGGAGTATATCGGTGAGGCCCGCGGCATAGCAGAGGTGAGTTTAACTGCTGGCGGCAAGGGTCGTGTAGAGAGCGTCTTTGCAGCCGAAGGTGACTCCGTCGCAAAGGGGCAGTCCCTGGCTGAAATTGATCCTGAGCAGGCAAGGGTGATGCACCAGACGGCCATTCTTAACGAAAACCTCGCCGAAAATACCTATGAGCGGGAGAAGAGTTTCCTCGAACAGGGAAACTCATTCCAGATTAAGGTCGATCAGGCCCATATCGCATGGATGCAGGCACGTACGGCATTACTGGATGCTGAACGTTTCCGGGAGGCATCGTTCGCAATAACACCAATTTCCGGAATTGTTGTACGCCGCTACATTGAACCCCATATCGAACTTGAAAGTGGCGACCCGACATTTGATGTTGCAGATCTCAGCCGTATCAGGATTACGGTCAATGTTCCTGAAACGGATATCACAGGAGTTCGGAAACTTGAAAAAGCCGAAGTTGTATTTCTGTCCTTCCCGGATCAGGTCTTTTCCGGCACTCCCACCGGATTTGCCCGCGCACGTTCTGATCAATCGCTGAGCTACGAAGTGCATGTGGTACTCAATAATCCTGATAATATGATTCTGTCGGGACAGACAGCACAGGTACGCCTGGCACTTCGCCAACTGCAGAATTCAATTACTGTGCCATCCCGGGTTTTGATAATACGGGAGAATGCTACTTATGTCTTCGTTGTCCGTGATGGAACTGCCCATGAGGTTCAGGTATACACCGGAGTTACCAGCAATACCGAAACGGTTATTACAGCGGGGCTTTCTGACGGTGATCAGATCGTAACCGAGGGATTAAACCGCCTTGCCGATGGTGCGTCGGTTGTGGTCAGCAATTAAAAAGGATTTTTGTATGGAACGTATGATACGGCTTTTTATTAATAAGCATATGGCGATATTTTCACTTTCAGTATTAATTGTAATTCTCGGAGTTATTTCCTATGTCACTCTTCCCCGGGAATCAACACCGGATATTAAAATCCCCTACATCTATATTTCTACGGTTTACACAGGAGTGTCGGCAAGTGATATTGAATCACTCATCACAGAACCCATTGAAAACGAACTGGATGGTATTGATGGACTGACAGCACTGACCAGCGAAAGTCGTCAGAATTTCTCATTCATCACAGCAGAGTTTTCTTCCGAAGTGAGCACGGAGGAGGCACTTCGCCGCACCAAGGACAGGGTGGATATTGCAAAGGCATCTCTTCCGAGTGATGCCGAAGAACCCAATGTCAGGGAAGTCAGTATTTCCGACTGGCCAGTGCTCACGGTGGTTATTTCCCACTCCAGCGATGTTGGGGTGATCAGTTCAGCCGCAGAGCATATCAAAGATGAGCTCAAACATTTACCCGGTGTTCTTGAAGTGACCATAGCCGGTAAACCTGACCGGGAACTGGCCATCGAACTCGATCCGTACAAGATGGCCTCGTATGGAATTTCTATTGATAACGTAAGAAATGCTGTCAGGAATGAACATGTCACCATCCCCGGCGGAGTTCTCGATAATCAGGAAAGAAACTATTCGATAGCAGTAACAGGAGAAATAACCGAAGCATATCGATTTGGCGACATCATGGTGGAGGGCAGAAATGGGGTCAGTGTTCCATTGAACAAAATTGCCCAGGTTACATTCCAGGAGGCCAAACGAAAGACCCGCTCACGTCTAAACGGTGAAGCTGCAATCACCCTGGGAGTGAAGAAACGTATTGGCTCCAACATCCTTGACCTGGTGGATACTGCACGGACAAAACTTGCAGAAATGGAACCGACATTACCAGTTGGGACAAAGGTTATTGTTACGTATGATGCCAGTCAATCCATCCGTGAAATGCTCGCTGATCTTGAGAATAATATGTTCTCAGGGTTTCTCTTTGTACTTATCGTCACTATTTTCTTCCTGGGATTTCGTAACAGTCTTTTTGTATCCATGGCAATTCCATTTTCAATGCTTCTTTCATTTTTCGTCCTTCAGATAATGGGGATCACCCTGAACATGATTGTCCTGTTCAGTCTGATCCTGGCCCTTGGGATGCTGGTTGACAATGGAATAGTGATCGTCGAGAACATCTATCGTCACCAGACAATGGGCAAAACCCGCATTCAAGCTGCAATAGATGGAACTGGAGAGGTTGCCGCCCCCATTGCTGCAAGTACCCTTACAACACTTCTCGCCTTTTTTCCGATAAGTTTCATGCCGGGGATAATGGGCGAGTTTATGAGTTATCTCCCAAAAACAGTCATTGTTGTGCTGGCATCATCCCTCCTTGTTGCGCTGACCATCAACCCAACCTACTGTGCAAGTTTTTTGAAGGTCAGTAAGAAAGGTATAGAGGGAGGGGCCGTCTTTGCCCGTATTGAGAACTGGTATACCCGGGTACTCACACGGGCAACCGCCCATGGCGGAAGGACTGTTTTGATTATTACCGGTATTGTAATAGCAGGTTTTGTAACATATGGGATGTTTTCCGCTGAGGTTATTTTCTTCCCTGAAATTGACCCGGAACGTGTACGCATTGATCTGGAGACGCCTCAGGGTACTCCTGTTGAAAGAACAAATAGGATTGTTCGCCAGGTGGAGGAGGCTATACCTGAAATCGAAATGTCGCTGGAGAATTTCACGGGAACGGCAGGTCAATCGGGTAGTGGTGATGTTGAAAGTCATCAGGGTGAAGTCACTATCAATTTCACCCCATTCGCAGAGCGTGAAATTCCTGGAGCAACAGCATTGAAGCGTATTCAGACATCAATGAACAAATTGGTGACCGGAGCCGTTTTCCAGGTCAGGTCAAGCGATTCAGGGCCATCCTCGGGAGATGATGTCTCGTACGAAATTCAAGGCGATGATTATAAGACTATAGGTGATATTACTGGTCGGATGATGGATGTCCTTCTGCCCCATGAAGCAGCATTCAAGATCATCGAGAATGACTACGAGGCAAATCTCCCCGAAATCCTTGTGAATATAGACCGGCAGCTGGCAGCACATTACGGGTTGAGTACCGCATCGGTTGCCAGTACTGTAAGGACAGCGATTACCGGTTCAAAGATAGGTGTGTTCCGATACGACGATGAGGAATATGATATATCACTCAGGTACAGGGACAAAACAAGGGATTCGCTTCAAATGCTCCGCAACATAAAAATTGCTGCACCCGATGGACGGCTTGTTCCCCTCAGTCTTATTGCAGAAATCAATCCTCAATCAAGCGTCAGTGTTATTAAACGGCGTAATCTCAATAGAGCAGTCAGTGTTTCGGCTAATTTTCATCCCGGGAACAAAGAACGAAGCAATATCCTGGCAGCAATTGATGCGGAAGTAACAGCCCTGAAATCGGAGCTTCCCCCTGGGTACTCCATTGGCTCAGGAGCGGGATCCGATGTCCGCAGCGAATCCACTACATTTCTAATCCAGGCATTTGTTGTGGCTGTTTTTTTGATTTTTATCGTTTTAATCGCACAGTTTAACTCCCTGGCGGATGCATTCATTGTTATCTACGCTGTTTTTCTGAGTCTTGGCGGAGTCATGTGGGGTTTCGCTTTCGGGGGTGTCATTTCAAATCAGAATTTCACCATCATCATGTCCGGGATCGGCTCCATTGCACTTGCAGGAGTGGCGGTCAATAACTGTATAGTCCTGGTCGATTACACCCATAAGCTTATACGCAGAGAAACATCATGGCGTGAAGCCGTGGTTCTTGCTGGCAAAACACGTCTCCGTCCGGTCATACTGACGGCTCTTACAACTATTCTGGCCCTGGTTCCAATGGCGGTGGGCGTGAGCTTTGATGTCCGTTCATTCAAAATCGTTGTCGGAAGCGAATCCTCCGAATTCTGGAAGTCATTTGCGTGGACAATGCTCTATGGACTGGCATTTGCAACGGTGACGACACTTATAGTTGTGCCTTCAATGCTGAGCATCAAGTATAGATTTCTGGAACGCAGGAAGGGTGTTGCGGCGGTTCACTAACCAGGAGTCTGTCGGACTTTGAGACTTCGAGGCGATTTCTGATGATTTTTTTCCGATACAAGGCGGCAAAAGCGGAGCGTAGCTGGGCTACGTGAGCATTTTGACAACGCAGTAGCGGGAAAAAAGGGCAGAAATCGAGCCGTGAGGCGTAAGTCCGACAGGCTCCTAGGGAGTCTGGCGTAGAAGCTCAATTGCTTTCCCGGCAGCATCCATCAAACTCAGTCCATTGAAACTCACCCTATTATGCAGATCCTTGAGGTTCATAGTGTTCCCTTCTGCTTCATCAGGGCCTGCAATTATGGCAAGGGGGATGCCTTTGGCTTCGGCATATTTGAACTGAGCGGTGATTTTCTTAGCTTCGGGATAAACTTCAGCAGAAAGACCGGCCGCTCTGAAATCTCGTGCATAGCTCTGATACCTGGCAAGAAGGGATTCATCCAGCATTAGAATCAGAACATCCGTAACAGAGGTGCGTTTTTTTAGTTTTCCCAATTCATCCATCCCGGCCATAAGCCTGTCCAGACCAATGGAAGCCCCAACTCCACCAAGAGGTTCTTTCATGAAGAGTCCTGTGAGATTGTTGTACCGACCACCAGAACAGACCGAACCAAGGCCGGGTAATTCGTTGAGGAAGGTTTCAAATACGATGCCGGTGTAGTAATCAAGGCCCCGGGTGATGGATGGGTCCAGGGTAAGGATGTGCTGCATTTGAAGCTCATCCACTGCGTTTAATATGGTGAGCATTCTACTATGGTCCTGATCGTTTTCAGTACTGGATAAAGCAGCCATTTTCTCAAGAGTTTCCCGGTTGCTTCCTGTCGGTGTGATGAAGTCCAGAAGGATATCAATATCCCTGGAGTTCATGAGATCTGTCAGCAGAATTCTCACTTCATTCCGCCCGATTTTTGCCATCTTGTCAACGATGCGGAGTATTTCAGTACATTCGTTCTTTAAGCCCAGTCTGACTAAAAGTTTATTGAACAGTCCCCTGTGGCTGAACCGGATATGGGCAGTTCCAGCACCTGCGGCATGAATTCCATCGGCCATCATCAACATAATTTCCAGGTCTGCTGATGGGCTGTCTGTTCCCACGATGTCGAAGTCGCATTGGATGAATTCCCTGTATCGGCCCCGTTGTGTGTTTTCTCCCCGCCAGACCTTACCTATGTGATAGCGCTTGAAGGGCATGACCAGATCGGATCTATGGCTGGCAACATAGCGGGCGAAGGGAACTGTCAAATCAAAACGGAGGGCGACATCCCTGCCTCCATGGTCCGTGAACCGATAAGTCTGTTTGTCTGTTTCGCCGCCGCTCTTGGAGAGCAAAATCTCAGTATATTCCAGTGCGGGAGTATCGATTGGAGTATAACCGAAGGAAGTGAAATGCTTCTGCAGGAGTCCTATAAGCTCCTGCCTGGGGATCTCAGCATCAGGCAGAAAATCTCTAAATCCCTTGAGAACTCTGGGTTGTATTATATCAGACATTTTCATTCCATATTATGGATCGATCAGTAAAGAGGCAATCCCTGAAGTGTTATATCAAATGCCAGAGACCGGGTTTGCCACAGCCAGTTGAGGTCCAATCCAAGACTTGTTCCTGAAAAGCTGTTGAATGACGATAAGTCAATGTTCAGAGCAATGCCCGTTGACCACTGAGGGACGAGCGGACCGTTGGTTACAAGTGCATTGGAGTCTCCAGTCCACTTAAAATCCGAATGTAGGCCAAGGCGCAAACGCTGAATGTAGACCAGAGCACCAAGCGGCTGGTCGAGATTGATGAGAGAGAACTCATAATCAACGCTGCCAAGAAGAGTTAGGCCTGCATATTGGCTGGCATATCCTCGTGCCCCACCCAATCGTGACGTGAAATTGGCTGTCATACGTTCTAAACCAAAGCGTAATTGCAGGAAGGTATTGCGAAAACCGCCAGGGAGGTGGAGTATCAGTTCTCCTGTCAGAGATTCTGCCTTGTAAGAATGCAGTGGAATATGGGAATAAGTGCCTTTCACCTTCCATCCAAAATCAGGCTTAAAGGCCTGCTTTGATCCGGTTAAATAGCGGAACCACTCCGTTGTGTAAGTGAGTAGAGGATATACTGGGTCTTGTCCAAACCATATGAAGCCCCCGGAAACATTGAATATGAGAATATGTTCCCAGAGTCCATTTCTGGCGAGATTAGCAGCATAGAAGGCCCCGATCCTTGAGGAGATATAGTGACTTGGATTACTGGTGTTTATATTGCGGTATTTCCAGGTATTGAAGAGGTAAAAAACAGGCCTGATTCCTGTGTAAAGCAGTGACAGGTAGGCTCCCGGAGAAATCTCAGCGGTATCGTATGATGCACCGAGTTCCCATTCAAAGGTTTTAAGAATGTCACTGGACTTCACACCGAGCAGGAGATTTGAGGGATTATTTTTATCAACGGAGATACCCCATGAATGGATATTGAAAGCATGGGAGGTCAATCTATAGGGGGTTTCTGGATGCTCTGTATTGCCTCTGGCAATCACTTCGGCACTATTCTCAGGACTGCGAAGGGCCAGGTCCGGGACTGTTGGGGCTGGATCCTCAGAGATGTCATTGGGTGGACGTATGGATGAACTCCGTCTTGAGTATTGAACTCTTGCAATGCGTTCTCCCTTACTGGATGAGTATTCAACAAAGTAAATCCACTGTCCATTGGAAGATGGTACTGGTAATGATGCAGAATACCATCGCTGAGCAACATGATAGACTTCCTGAGTTTCGATGGAGACCGACCACAGGGATTCAATTCCGCCGGCATTACTCGAATAGATAACCTCCCGGCCATCAGCCGAATACACTGGATTTTTAACGGTTTCCCAGGACAGGGGTGTGAGCCAGTGCAGTTGAGGTGTATCAATCTCCCACTCGGCAATACGCCTGCCGGAGTTACTGCGGACGGTGAAGACAATCCTATCTCCAGAAGGTGACCATGATGGGAAGGCCGCACTTGACTGCTCAAGGGAAAGTTCTTTTAGAATGGTTCCACTTCCCGCATCCAGAATGACGAGTCGATTTTTATTTCCACGGCCTGTTTCCGCTGCTGCAATTAATTGACCATCAGGAGAAAGTCCAGGGTAGAGATATCGGGAACCGGTAACCGGATAAGTTCGTTTGAGGATTCGGCCCTTTTTGCTCAAATCAACAACGGTGATATCACTGACACTGATGTCTGAATTGCGGGGATTGAATCTGAGAGAGTTCCATGCCAGCCGGTAGCCGGACCGGTATGGTATCATGCTTATCCGTCCCTTTGAAGGAAAACGCATCCACTCGTCTTCAGTGCCGTCGGAGGACAGGCGAACCAGTTTCGGAGGATCCTTCAATGTTATGCGGCGGGCAAAGACGACATCACCCTCAGGACTTCCCGGGTCAACAAGAAGAGTATCGTAACGGGTGAAGCCTGTGTTTGGCTGACTGACTGTTTCGGCTGGTGTAAAAGAAGTTGATTCTTTAAGCTTACGGGTTTCAGCGGCGAGGCTCTGGAACATTTCCTTGAAGATTTCCCTGGGATGCTTGCCTGTCGCCTTTACCATCCCTATGTCAATAGCCAGGGCTGGGAGTCCAATTCTGGCTGAATACCTGTAGATCGTGCTGATTGCTTCATCTCCGTATTTCTGACGAATCCACGCAGAGAGTTCATAGCCAAGGTGGTAGGCACTGGGATGATGCTCCTTGAAGGATTTATTGGCTATTTTGTGATAGCTGATCTCAGGATCGTCGGCAGCAATGAGGGCCATCTCCTGGGTGAACAGGGGATCCCGCCCCCGGCCTTCACGGGACAGTTCTGTCTCCATGTAGGTGGAATCCCCCTCAAGCAGCCAATGGGGATGCCCCAGAACAATACCGGCTCCCCAGCCAAGGTCACCAAACAGAACCCGCAAAAATCTGGTAAAGCCCTGGTCGGCAGCATCAAAGTGAGCAAGGTGGAGGCCTTCATGCCGTGCCAGGAGCATCCACCAGTCTGAAACGGCTGTAAATTCTTCTCCGGGAGTGGAATACCAGACACTTCTCCGCGGCATCAGGCTGACATAACCGTTGGCTGCTGCACTGAGATCTGTAAGAACAAGAGGCCATTTCTTCTTGCGGTGCTTTGGGGGTATATCACTGGAGACGGACTTGAGGACTTCATCCAGAACCATTGACAGGGCAGCGGCATCATCGGAAAGCGTGTCCGGGTAAATAATGTGAAAATGCTCCGTTTCTCTTTGCTTCCATTGGGATCCCGGGATGTATTGTGCGGAGAGGTCTATCAAGCATGTTGATGTGGTTAATATGCTCAAAAGGACCAGCAGTCGAAGTCTGGTTCGTAAGCAATGGTGCGAAGCTGGCAACATATAACCAGAAGTATATCATTCAAATCCGGTTTTGTCATTGATTTTTTATTTCTCCTTCTCAGGAGATCATGTGTGAAGGATGACATTGCGAGTTTTCCGGCTGTTGAAATTGCTGTTTCACAGGGCAATCCTTATCTTTCTCAGGACAAACGACTGGAACTGTTGAATGCAACTGAAAATAAATTATGGGCCATCCAGAAAGCCGCAAGAAGGGAAAAAAGCTTTACGGAACAAAGTGAAAATTGCCGAACGATATGGGCGAATTATTGAAAAGTATATAGTGGACAAACACTTCAAGTAGAGATTAGGGACGATGACTTTTTGTTTCCCGTAACGAAGAATCCATCGGACAGGAAGAGGCAAAGTTCACCTGTCAGGAAGGCCTTGCGTTCACCTCATGGCAATCACAAAACAACCTGAAGAGCTAAAAATACAGTACAATCCCATGTAAACAGTAAATAACATAGAATTTACTTGTAAATCTTTTTTTGATAGCGAATTACTAGCTTTTTTAGCTAAAAAATTCGGCTTAAAATGGGTGTTGTTCTTAGAATGAACAATTCAACACTTGTATTTTTTTCCATGATATATTATCATATCAATCAGCTTACAAATCAAACGAGGAGAAATGTATGGACACAGGCAATGATACGCATGAATCTACAAATACCGATAAGTTGTCTTTGATTATCAGCGTCGGTTTTATGTTGTTATTTGTCATTTTTTATTTCATTAACAGTGAAGCATTAGGAAATGCAGTAAACACAGGTTTTGCGTGGTCGATTAAGTACTTCGGCGCATATTGGCAGGTGCTGCTTTTAGCAACATTTCTCATAGGCCTGGGGATCGCAATCAGCAGAAACGGAAGTTCAAAGCTGGGAGGATTAGAGAAGCCTGAGTTTATCACTCCTTCATGGATAGCGATTATAATGTGTACCTTGCTTGCGGGCGGAGGCGTTTTTTGGGCTGCTGCAGAACCCATTGCTCATTTTGTGAGTCCACCTCCAACATTTGCTGCGAGTGACAATCCATTTCAAATAGGAATCAATGCCCTCTCTCAGTCTTTTATGCATTGGGGTTTTTTGGCGTGGGCAATTTTAGGATCCCTTACGACGATAGTACTTTCCTATTTGCATTATGACAAAGGCCTCCCATTGAAACCGAGAACATTGCTTTATCCACTCTTCAAAGAAAAAATTCACGGACCTATTGGTTCAGTCATCGATGCTTGTTGTCTCATTGCAGTTGCAGCAGGAACCATTGGACCCATTGGATTTTTAGGGCTTCAAGTGAGCTACATTTTGAATGACCTCTTCAATGTCCCAGATGCATTTATTACTCAACTCCTTGTCATCGCCGTTGCCACTTCCGTATATGTCACATCAGCTTTAACGGGTATCTATAAAGGCATACGAATTTTGAGTAAATACAATGTCAGCCTGGCAGTGCTCCTGATGCTCTATATTTTGATATTTGGGAGAACAGGATTTATCGTCGATGCTTATTTGCAAGGTGTCGGCAACCTTATTTCTAACTTTTTTGAAATGGCTGCCTTTCGGAGCGATACGGGTTGGCTTGGTTGGTGGACGGTATTTTTCTGGGGCTGGTTTCTGGGCTATGGTCCTGTCATGGCGATCTTCATCGCTCGCATTTCACGAGGCAGAAGTATTCGTCAGATGATATTGACTATTAGCATCATCGCTCCTCTGGTAACGATGTTTTGGTTCACCATTGTTGGCGGAAGCGGCATTGCCCATGAAATTACAAGCGCAGGAGCGGTAAGCAAGGGGTTTGAAGGGTTCAATCTTCCGGGTGCCCTGTTGGCAATTACCAGTACCCTGCCATTGTCGACCTTGATATCGGTGTTGTTCCTGATTCTTACGATTACATTCATTGTCACAACAGGCGATTCTATTACATACACGATGAGCGTCATTAGCTCTTCATCGACGAAGCCTCCTCCAATGATGCGTGCCGTATGGGGTGTTGCAATGGGAATCGTAGCCATCATACTCATTTCAATTGGTTCAAGCGGTATTTCGGCATTGCAATCCTTCATTGTCATCACGGCAGTTCCAGTATCCTTGATATTGCTGCCGTCATTGTGGGATGCGCCGAAGATCGCAAAAAAGATGTCCGAAGAACAAGAAATAAAATAAATTATGAAGTCCCTATTACGCTCGCCAAATGATGTCATGAAAATCGAGCGCATAGGTGCAATGCACCAGAGCAGATTTAGTTTTGCAAGAATATTTATCAAAAACGCAAATAAGAATTCCTGGAAAATCTCTCTGGAAAAATGGGATTTAGACGAAAAGGGCTTCGGCAATGTTATATATTCTGTTAACACACCGAAGCGGCTTTATCATCTAGTCATATTTAGCAATGAACTTGAAGATAGTGAGCGTAATGACAGGGTTATCGCCGATAAATGGGATGTCGCCTGTGCGCTGGTGCAAGGAAAAGTTTCAGACGAACTATTAATTGACCTATGGCAGAATGTACCTTTACAAGAGAAAGGAAGATACAACGAAAAAGTATTAACAATTAGCAGGGCAAATAAGAGCGTTCGCCTCTTTGATCATATCATAGAAGCCCTCTCATCGGGCAGACAGCCGAATATCGCCATGTTGGAAAAGGTGGGTTATATAATACGAACGACTGCTGTCTATGGAAATGGGAAGTTTGGAATGCTTGACTATGATGGACTTCAGGATAACGAAGATTTCAATATTCCATTTCTCACACAAATGTGTGTCGTATACATCTTGCGCTCATTTAGTATTGATTGGATTAACTTTTTGGCGAAGCAAAAAAATCCCGAAAAAGCCGTGAAGTTCAATGATACCCTTTCAAGATTTTTGGGTGTCGGAAATGCCACAGGTCTTGGAATGACACTTTTCTTATTGAGACATCCAAAAATTGTTGATAATTGGTTGTATCAAAGAGAATGCGCATTGAATGAAATCATGGCGGAAGTTCCATCGTCGAAGCATATCGCAAAGATGCTTACCCTACTCGATAGAGCAAGCAAGCATCTAAAAACTGTAGTGACAATAGATGAAAAGCAGAAAAAGCTAAATCGAATCGCATCGAAAGAAATTCAAGATGTTATTCAGCATATTCAAAGCATTGTGAAGGACGACAATATATGGAAGAACATCATTCGCTCAAATAAAAAGTTGAGCTATGAGGCGCAAGAAACCTTTTTATCCTGTTTGCTTGAAATATATCCAGAAATTGTGGAACCATACGAACGAAAGATGAACAGCGATGAAAACGAGCTTACTCTCGATAATGTAACGATCGCCGATTTATTGCACATCATCAAAGCAAAGTACCAATGGGCAATTAATATTGATTTTGAGAAACCAGATGCGAATTTTTATTTCTGGTATATCTCCGAAGAGAAAGAAGAACCGAGGCTTGGTTTAAGAAACGAAGACGACGGTGCTGAAAAGGAGTTGCCTCTTGATGTGGCTCGGCAGGCACGCTATCTATATTCGGCTATCAAGGGTTTGGATCCTTGTATGCTGTTGAGCGAGTTTTTACTCATGCATCCTCAGTTTTCAAGTATTGCGAGACGCATTTATACTATGTCTGCCTGTCCGCTTGGGGAGATACAGACCAATATATTGGATAAAAACTTCTTCCCGATGTATCTCCTCAGAGGAAAACTATCTTTTCTTGGAGCGACGAAGTTTGACCCACGATCTGACAAATGGGTGCAGGTTACTTTTTTTCAGAATGCTCCATTGATAGATGAATTGGATAAGGATGATTGGCTCTTTCCCCTCCTGGATAAAGAGGAGGTTACCACGCAGCCAATCAATAGAAAAAGAATATCCCTCAATGAGATTTACACAATATCATCGAAAGCCTTTTTGGCTTTGAAGAGTGAAGTTGGAGAGGCTGAAAATACTGCGAAGTGTTTAATGAATATGCATAAAATTGATTTTGACGGAATCTCTCTATTTGTTGAGGCATCAAAGAATCTGCCGAAGAGACTAAGATCAAGGCAGGTAGAGTTTCAAGAAGACAGGGTTGTTGTTGACTTGCAAAATCAAAGCCTCCTGTACTTCGCTCCGATGGTAATTGATTACGCTCTCAGTCAGGTGACTTTGAATAAGGAGTTCAAAATCATTTTCAAGCACTGCACTCATGAATGGTCCATCATAGGTTTTTTAATGTCAATGTCTCTTGAAAATGTGCACACGATGACCAGGTGGAATGAAGGTAATAAGTGTGTATGCGCTATTTTTTCCCCCGACAATCCATGGGCGAATATCACCACGTGTGCGCCCTCCAATTCAAATAATGAATTGACAATGCTGCTGAGTTCAAAGAGTTTATCGCATAAGAAAAGACATCACGCATTATACTCTTCAAGGGAGCTTCAAAATCGCGCGTTGCGCTCTATGAAAAAGGGAGTGATGGTTGAAGGTGATACACTGAAAGAATTTACCTCCCTTTATAAGGGTTTGCTCGTAGAAGCAACAATAGATTCAAGAAAGGGCGCAGGGGCATAAGAGTCTGTCGGACTTACGCCTCACGGCTCGATTTTTGCCCTTTTTTCCCGCTACCGCGTTGCCAAAATGCTCACGTAGCCCAGCTACGCTCCGCTTTTGCCGCCTTGTATCGGAAAAAAATCATCAAAAATCGCCTCGAAGCCTTAAAGTCCGACAGACTCATAGAGCCTCGCAAAAATGATATATAATCTTTTTTGTGCGGGAAAAACATTGAAACCGGCAATCTCTTTATGTAACATAACATTCAAGTGAGGGCAAAATAAACGTGAAAAAGGCTATTAAGACAAATCTATTTCAATCGAAAGCACCATTGGAATGGGCGATTGTTTCTGAAAACACGCTCTACACAGCGCAAATACCTATTGATGCCAACGGTGACTTAATAAATGGTGGTATTGACGAGCAGACGACACAGTGCTTTGAGAATTTGAAGCACACCCTTGAGTGTGCAAATACCACATTGGATAATGTTTTGCAAGTGCTTATATATGTCACAGACAGATCATACTTGCAGCGGGTGAATGCAATCTATGCAACCTATTTCAACCCTCCCTATCCCAACAGGGCAGCCTTTGTTGTGAGTTCTTTGGCAAGAGAAGGGATGCTTGTTGAGTTTGTTGTGTATGCACATACCGAAGCATAAATGTATCAGGACAAAATCAAAATTATGGGGGTTTTATGAGAATACAACATAGTTATATCAATGGGAAATGGAAGCAGGGCGATCAGTCTATTTCCAACATCAACCCCTCTGATATTTCAGATAAGTTAGATGAGTTTTCACAAGCGAATGCAGCGCAGGTGAATGAGGCAATTTCGTCAGCCAAAGAAGCGCACAAAAATTGGTCAAAAACTCCACTAGAGCAGAGACAAAACATTTTGAAGAATATTGGTAGAGAGCTGATGAATCGATCTGAAGAACTTGGGAAAATACTGAGTTTGGAAGAGGGAAAGAGCTTCGCCGAAGGCAAGGGAGAGGTGTTTCGTTCGGGACAGTTTTTCGACTATTTTGCAGGCGAAGTGTTACGGCAAATGGGCGAGACTGCCCAATCTGTACGACCCGATATTGATGTTGAGATAACGAGAGAAGCACTTGGAGTAGTGGGGATCATTTCACCATGGAATTTTCCTATGGCAACAGCTGCATGGAAAATTGCGCCCGCTTTAGCATTCGGGAATTGCGTCGTTTGGAAACCCGCAAATCTTACTCCTGCAAGCGCAGTCGCATTGACCGAAATCATAGACAGGCAAAACCTCTCTGCAGGAGTGTTCAATCTCGTTTTGGGAAAAGGATCGGTTGCAGGTGATGCCTTGATAAATAATGAAGATATCGATGGTGTCACGTTTACGGGGTCAGTTTCGACTGGAAGAAGAATTGCCCAGGCAACATCGAAAAACTTCATCAAATGTCAATTGGAAATGGGAAGCAAGAATGCTCTCGTCATTGCGGACGATGCAGATATGGAAACAGCCGTATCATCGGCAATTACCGGAGCATTTTCCGGCACAGGGCAGAAATGCACAGCATCTTCGAGAATCATCGTTGTAAAAAAGATATATGATGAATTCGTAGAAAAAATGATAGAGGCTGTAAAAACACTCAAAGTAGGACATGCACTACAAGAGGGTATTTTTATGGGACCTGTGGCAAGCCATGAACAATTGGAATCGAATATGAATTGGGTGAAAAAGATCAAAGATCACGGCGGAGTTTTAGCATGCGGCGGCAGCCTGCTTTCGCTCGAACATGAAGGTTACTATATGGCACCGACTCTCTTCATCGACACGAAAAATGAGTGGGAGGCAAATCAAGAAGAGATTTTTGCTCCTCTCGCCTGTGTGATAAAGGCGAATGACTTCGAGCATGCCGTTTCACTCGCAAACGATACACGATTTGGTCTCACCTCTGGTATCGTTACACAGAGCCTAAAAAAGGCTACATTGTTTAAAAAACAGGCGCAATCGGGATGTGTAATGGTCAACCTTCCAACAGCCGGCACCGATTATCACGTGCCCTTCGGAGGTAGAAAAGAATCAAGTTATGGCCCAAGAGAGCAGGGGCAATATGCGAAAGAGTTTTATACAATTGTGAAAACTACGTATCAGAAACCTTCATGACGTATCACGAATCTATTGTTATTGATGGTTTACAATACTGCAAATGGGATGAAGAGTACTTCAGGTACTTAACAGAAAGCGGCATTACCGCAGTACATGTGACACTTGTCTATCATGAGTTGGCGAAAGACACAATAAGGAATTTCATTCGATGGAACCGCTTCTTCGAGGAATATGCCCATTCGATTATCCACATCAAAAGTGCCAACGATATTTTGAATGCCAAAAAGGAAAAAAAAGTAGGTGTTTTTTTCGGTGCTCAAAACTGTTCCAGCATAGAAGATGATATTGGGCTCATTAAAGTATTCAGGCAATTAGGACTTCTCATCATGCAACTCACTTACAACAATCAAAGTTTGCTCGCAACTGGTTGTTTTGAAGAGAACGATACAGGCATTACCAGATTTGGGAGGCAGGTCATCAAGGAGATGAATCGAGCAGGAATGATTGTCGATATGTCTCATAGTGCCCAGCAGTCAACCCTGCAAGCCATTGATATTTCTTCAAGACCTATTTGCATCAGCCATGCGAACCCGTTGTTCGTACATACTTCGAAACGAAATAAATCCAGGGAAGTCATTCAGGCGCTCATCAGTAGAAAAGGGATTCTTGGGTTTAGCCTCTATCCATTTCACCTGCCAGATGGAGAGTCATGCACGATTGAACAATTCTGCGGCATGATTGCCAAAACTGCCGAATTGATAGGCGGGGTGGATGGACTCGCAATAGGCAGCGATCTATGTGCCAATCAACCGCAAGAGGTGCTTGATTGGATGCGTCGCGGCAGATGGTCAAATGAATTGGAATATGGCGAAGGCTCTTCTGCGAACATAGGATGGCCCAAACCACTTCCATGGTTTTGCGATGAGAAAGGAATGGAGAACATTTTTCAAGCACTTCTTAAACATGGGTTCCGTGATGATGATGTAAAAAAAATCATCGGAGAGAACTGGCTGAACTTCCTGGATGAATCTCTTGTGCCAATTTCGGGTTGAAATGACTATCCTCTGAAAGAAGACGGGACCATGAACCCGGAATGCCGCCAGGAAAGAAAATTCTGGGCAAAGTAATACGATTGCCCTGCGTTTTTTCAGGCATTGAGTGTATTACTCTTTGCTTATATGATAACTTAAGAGATCTCAATTCATCATGCGTACCAGATACTTCCATCTAAACGGCGATAACACCAGTATCAAGGCTCTTATATATGAACAGCCCGATCATGGAATCTCAAAAAACGCCATAGAAATTGATGCCAGGAAGATATGCAATCGCCTGAAATCCCAGGGTCATGAAGCCTACATCGTGGGCGGAGCCATTAGAGATCTACTGTTGAAACATGAACCCAAGGATTTTGATATTGCAACTGATGCTCCCCCCGATCGAGTGAGGCGGCTATTCAGAAATTCCCGAATTATCGGTAAACGATTCCGTCTGATTCATGTTTATTATCCAGGTGGTAAAGTCCATGAAGTGGCTACTTTCCGATCTCTGGAATCAGCCAGTCACAGCCATATCTATGGAACACTCAATGAAGATGTCATGCGGCGAGATTTCACTCTGAATGCTCTTTATTTCGATACAGAAGAGGAGACTGTGATAGATTTCGTAGGAGGAGTCAAGGATATCCGAAACAAAGTGGTGAAAAGCGTCCTTCCCTTAGAAACATCTTTTACTGATGATCCAGTACGCATGCTCAGAGCCGTAAAGTATGCTGCCATGTCCGGATTTCGAATTGCGCCCTCAGTGGGCAGGAGAATAAAGCAGCAGTCTTCACTTTTATCAATGGCTTCAAACTCACGGCTTTCTGAAGAACTGTATAAAATTATAAAAAGTAGAAATGCTGAAATTATCTTCAGGCTGATGGATCGATATAAACTGATCCAGTACATGCTTCCTCATTTTGACATGGCATTTCGCCGCAATACAGGACGATCCAGATTACTGAAGGAAAACTTCTTCCTCAGCCTTGCAAAACTGGATCAGAAACTGATACAGAATGAAATCAGCCGGGGGACCATGATCCGATTCTTAACAGAAGAGATCCTGGTGTCTGCCGATGCTTTTGTAGAAAATGATAATTCACCGCCTCAGTTTTCTGAAGTTGTTCAGGCCCTCAAGATGCTGCTTCGACCTGTAATTCAGCCAAACAGGGATGTGGAGGAAGCCGTTCGTCTGATGTTTACCGAGCGAAATCTGAAGCTGCCCAGGAAACGTCCCCGGCATTCCGACTCCCGTGCTGGAGGGCGGCAGCGTTACAGGGGGCGTCATCGGAAGGGATATCCTGCCGACAAACCCAATTAATTCTAATTCTGGATCTCGGGGTTTTCATGCTCGTCTGACACCCATTCCTTACCTCGCCTGGTAACCCCCGCAACAACCAGATCCAATTCCCCAATCATTATACCTGTAAACTTTTCAATCCGGTTTACGGTGTATTTTTGCAGTGCGTGGAGGCTGCCAGTCAGTTCATTGTCATAAGGTATTTCGATCTCAGCACGCACATTGTAAACACCTTTATGAGGACGAATCCTTATCTTTTTGACTGTGAGTTCTTCATTGAATTCATCCGCACAGTGAGCGATCAACTGCCCTATTGCCTGCTCACTTATAGAGATTTTTCCTCTTGACTCATTATGAAAGGACGGTTGCACAACTGCCTTTTCATAGATCTTTTGAGAGGTTTTCCTGTGACTGCCGAATCCTCTGCCCATCTTGAAGAGTATTCTGATGGATTTTGAAAGGAGCTGTGGATAATCTCTTTCCACCTGTATCAAGGGTACAGGGATTACATGTTTGCCTTCTTCATTTCGTGAACGCAGGGCCTTTTCAATGTCTTCTGTCGTGGATATTTCTTCAATTTGGATGACTCTTACTGGAGGTGGAAGTTGAAGGCGTTCCGCTGTTCGGGCAATCATGCGCTCTGATGTACCAAGCAGGAGAATTTTTTTTATCTTCCTTGATTGAATAGCTTTAATCATTTCATGTCTGTGCAGGGGATCATCAAAGAGAGCTGTTCGAATCGCACTCATATATACTTTTTCACGTTTTGCCGACTTGCCTGCGACAATATTGTTCTCGTGAATCATCAATCCATCGTCAATGATGTAGTCAATTTTGAATTTCTCAGCGATGAGCTTGGCCCGAAAACTCTTGCCTGTACCGCTCTTACCAACTAAGGCATAGACACGAATTCCTCCCATAAGGGTTTTCAGTCTGTCCCAAAGGTGTGCTCGACGGCGAATCCTTATGTCATTGCCCATTTCTGACCTCTCCATATTCTGACGCATTGCTTGACAAGGTTCCATCCCCTGGTAAGAATACCGATGTGCCAGCAGTGAGATTCCCAACTATCAAGCACAAAAAAAGCATGATCAGGCTTTCATTACTCTCTATTGTTATAATCATAACAGTGTGTACAGGAGTGGTACTCCACAGTCATTCCCAAAGATCCCAGTATTGGCCGGGATGGTATATCTTGCGTGTGCCATCAGAAGTCGATGAAAAAAAGGTTATTGAAACACTGGAAATGCATGACATCGACAATTTCAAAGCCCCTTCCACAACGACTATCCAATACATGGCCATTCCCGATATGCAATCCATAACAGTTAATCAGATTGACAATGTACTGGTTAAGGGGGATCCCCGCCGGGATCCCTTTCTGCAAAATGTTGAGAATCTTTTCCTTTCCGGTGATTCCTACATCATCTATCTCCCGGCCTCCCGAAGCATTACCACGTATCGGAAGATCATCAGAGAATCACCCATACTTGAAAACACAGTTCTGCTGGATGATGTAAGACGCCGCAATTTCCTTGTTTTGTGGTTATTTCTATTCCTCATTGGGGGGCTTGGCTGCATGCTGCCATGCAATCCCGCAGCCTTTCTCACTTCATCTCTTCCCATGGGTTTAATCGTCCTTGTCAGTGGTTTAACCTCCGTTTTCATCTGCCTTTCTTTATGCAGTTTCGCAGTGTGTCGATATGT
The DNA here is from genome assembly GCA_965224705.1 of Spirochaetaceae bacterium. GTDB lineage: Bacteria > Spirochaetota > Spirochaetia > DSM-2461 > DSM-2461 > UBA2779. The sequence goes on from OZ245056.1 coordinate 850,997, forward strand.
TTTTGGCCGATTATCGGCTGTCATTTCTGTGACTGGCAGCCTGATTGTGATTTATACAGCCTGGGTTCAGTTCCCTCTGTGGGTTTTTTTGGTTTTGATCATTGCCGCATCCGGCACTGAAATCCTGTCATTTGGATTACACAGATCTCAGGACGCCGTGCCAGATCATGAAAAATCGACTCCCGGAATCACTCAGCGCTATAAAAGAAGAGATCACCAACTGTTTGAACCAGTATTTTTGACACAGCGGCCAGACCCTCCCCGCTTACCAAAAAGGTGGAGAACCACGATTATAAACAATCTCTCAGTTGTGTTGATTCTTCCATTTACAATAATGGTGTATCAATCCAGAAGTCATGAACCTGTGCCTGCTGCCTACAATCCTTCCGGTAACTATGAATCCATATCGGCCCTTCATGCCCTGAATACCGGAACCAAACCTGACAACCTGCCTGATATCTCAGATCTTATTTCATCCATTGCCTATCAGGAGGGATTGATGAATGGCGCACAATTCAAATTGCCCATTCCGGGAACCAGACTCCAGAAGAATCAATACCGCCAGGAAGGCAGGAAAATCATCTCCCAGCCAATTTCGGTCGTGAATTATGATGCCCGGTGGTATCGCCAGACAATACTCCAGGCTTTTTCTCAGGGCATTGGAACTCTATATTCTACCCATAGTGGTCCATCCCGGATAATTCATGCTGTTCAGCCAATGGATGCAATCACGATGCCTCCATTCCTTCTCCAGGTACTGATCGTGCTGATGCTGCTTTGCACTTTGAATTTCTCCAGTTTCCGGTATGAGGGGCTGCTGAAACTTGGAAACAGATTTCTCCTGATTAGAAATATCAATAAGAAAGCTGAGGCAGCATGAGTAAATTGCGATCATTCAGTCGTGGTGGTATACATCCTTCCGTATCGAGAAATATCACTGCTGGTAAAGCAATTAAAAATGCACCCTTCCCGGCAACAGCCATCGTTCCCCTCTCCCAGCATGTAGGAAGCCCATCCAGGCTTCTTGTTTCCGTTGGTGACAGAGTACAGGAAACCCAGATCATTGGTGAGCCGACAGGATTCATGTCTGCGGCAATTCATTCTCCTATCCCGGGAGAAGTTAAAGAAATCCGAACAATTTACCTGCCCAGCGGTGTGAAAACTCAGGCCGTTGTAATTGAACTTGGCGGTGAGTTCTCATTATTCAACGGAGATAATGTAACGAGGAATTGGGCGAGTCTTGCCCGTAATGAAATCCTGGAGATTCTCAAAAATAAAGGTGTCGTAGGACAGGGAGGTGCAACCTTTCCTGCTCATGTTAAATTTACCATCCCCAAAAGTCGCAAAGTGGAAGCTTTTCTTGTGAATGCTTCTGAATGCGAGCCCTATCTTACAGCTGATTACAGAGTGATGCTTGAGCATATGGACGATCTTATTGAAGGCCTTGGTATTGCTCGTAAAATTCTGGATCCAGGCCGCATTGTGGTGGGAATAGAAGCCGATAAAATGGATGCTCTGAAAGTTTTCACGGATGCAAGCAGGGATCATGATATCGAAGTTGTTCCTCTCAAGACAAAGTATCCACAAGGAGCCGAGAAGAATCTAATCGAATCCCTGCTTGGAATTGAGGTACCTTCAGGAAAATTGCCCATTGAAGTGGGCGTTATAAATGCCAATGTAGGCACTCTGATTTCAATTTGCAGAGCTGTTCGGAATGATGAACCTGTAATCAGCAGGGTGTTGACCGTTGCGGGAGGGGGGATCAAAAACCCGGGGAACTTCTTTACCCGTATTGGAACTCCTGTCAAAGATCTCATCGATGAATGCGGTGGACTTGTCAATAACCCAATCAAGCTCATCTGCGGTGGACCCATGATGGGGTTTGCGTTCACCGATCTCAATACTCCGGTTACCAAGGGAACAAACGGTATACTGGCTCTCACGGCTGAAGAAGTGAAGTACTATGCTCAAACAGCCTGTTTATCCTGTGGGAAATGCATTGAGGCCTGTCCCATGGGGCTTTCTCCAACGTTTCTGTATAAGAATACTGACAGCCAGCGACTTGAGGAAGCCGCGAATTTCGGTCTTGCCGATTGTATTTTATGCGGTGCATGTGCCTATGTCTGTCCAGCCCATATACCTCTTGTTTCTGCTTTTCGGGCAGCACGCGGACGGCAGCGGCGATTAAGTACCAGGAAGAAGAGATAGAATGGATTCCAGACTCATAGTATCAAGTTCACCGCAGATTCATTCTCGGGGATCAACGACTGCGATAATGGCCTGGGTACTGATAGCCCTTGTCCCGGCTGGTGTCTGGAGCATTGTTCTGTTTGGATTGCGGTCTGTCATTGTGATACTTGTTTCTTCTGGTGCGGCTGTGCTTACTGAGTACTTGATGAACCGTTTTTTCAAGAGGGAGAATACACTGAGAGACTTGAGTGCACTTGTGACCGGGGTTCTGGTTGGCTTCAACATGCCTCCTCATGTGCCATTATTCATGCCGATCATTGCCTCCATGTTTGCCATAGCCGTAGTAAAGTGGAGTTTTGGCGGTTTGGGGGCCAATTGGATGAATCCTGCTCTTGCAGGAAGGGTTTTTGTTTTTTTCTCATGGGATTCATCCATGACTCAGTGGACATTGCCTGGACGAGCCGGTGGTCTGGATGCCTTGAGTGGGGCCACTCCGCTGGGAAGTGTCAAAGTGGCTCTTAACGAATTGACAACTGGTATCAGCGGCCCCCTGGATGTTTTGAAATCAATTGGAACTCCAATAACTTATCTTGACCTTTTCCTTGGCCATATTCCCGGCTCTCTGGGAGAGATGTCAGCATTGCTTCTGATTCTTGGAGGGACTCTCCTCATAATGCTCCGTATTGTCAATTGGGAAATACCTCTGGTCTATCTCACTACTTTTGCACTGCTCATATGGATGTTTGACGGTACTCAGTACGGGAGTGGGCTTTTTACCGGGGATGCCTTATTTCATCTCCTCAGCGGAGGGGTGATGCTTGGTGCCTTTTTTATGGCGAGCGATCTTGTAACCTCCCCATTGATTTTCAAGGGCAGGGTAATATTCGCTGCAGGGTGCGGTCTCCTCACGTTTCTTATTCGGAGTTATGGGAGTTTGCCAGAGGGAGCGAGTCTTGCCATCATTTTTATGAATATCCTTACGCCCCTCATCGATAAGTATGTTGTTCCCAATCGATACGGGGTGGACTCATGAGTCCTCTGGTCAGTAAATCTATTAAACTTGGAATTATAGGCGGTATTGCAGCCTTATTGCTTTCCGTTGCCAATTACTTTACCGAACCGGCCATTGCCAGTTTACGGCAGATGGAAATCCAGACGATGCTCAATCTTTTATCTGGTGATTACACTCCAGGGGACAGGGAAGATATTCAGGTTAAAAATGTGATCAGCAGATGGCCTGTTAATCCCGATAAGGGTTGGATATTGGAACTTACAGGTATAGGCTATGGGGGGGAGATGACGATTATGACCGCTTATGACAGAGATGGAAGTGTAAAAGCCGCAAGACTCCTGAACAATAATGAAACAGTCGGGATTGGGAAAAAGGCCGAGACGGCAGACTATATGAATATATTCATCGGTAAAGGGGGTGCAATTCCCATCCCGCGAACCAAGAACCAGCTGGAAGAACATGTTGATATGGTATCCGGAGCAACTATCACTTTTTCAGGAATTGCCCGGACCATAGCTCAGGGATCGGATCTGGTTAAAGAATGGGGGGCTCAATGAAGAAACTATCTGGTGGTCTTATACTTGAAAATCCCATATTGATGATGGGATTGGGACTGTGTCCATCGCTGGCGGTGTCAACAACAGTGAGCAATGCACTGGGCATGAGTATTGCAACATTTTTAGTACTGCTGGGTTCAAATACGGTCATAAGCAGTCTGAGAAAGCATATTCCTGATGACATTCATATTCCTGCTTATATTGTTATAATTGCAACCTTCGTTTCACTGATTGATATGCTTCTGCAGGCCTATCAGCCGGAGCTTTCAAAATCTCTTGGGATTTTCATTCCCCTCATTGTGGTAAACTGTATTATTCTGGGAAGAGCAGAAGCCTTTGCACGAAAAAACACCATCAAATCCTCTATTATTGATGCGGTTATCATGGGTTCGGGATTTGCGTTCGGTTTAACACTGATCGCACTGATCCGGGAGATTCTGGGGGCTGGAACGATTACAATCCTTCCTGACGGAAAATCGTTTCACATTCCCGGTTTGTCCAACTTTCCTGCCCGTGTTTTTGGCTATCCGGCTGGAGCGCTTATAGTTGTCGGATTTCTACAAGCATTCTTTCGATGGTTGGGGAGAAATCCTTCCCCGTCAAAGGGTAATGACAGACAGGGTGAGGAAAGACAGGGATGACATACATTGGAATCATTTTTACTTATGTCTTTGTCAGCAACCTTGTGCTGACTCAGTTCCTTGGATTATGTCCATTTATAGGAGTCTCCAATAAAACAGAAAATGCTGCAGGCATGGGCTTTGCTGTAATATTCGTCATGTCCACTGCCACACTGATTACATGGGCCTTCCATAATTTTGTTTTAAAGCCTTTGAGCATTGAATATCTACAGACTGTAATTTTTATTCTTGTCATTGCATCGCTGGTTCAACTTGTTGAAATCGTTGTACGAAAGACTTCTCCGCCACTATACCAGGCCCTGGGGATTTACTTACCTCTAATCACCACAAACTGTGGTGTGTTGGGTATTGCACTGATCAGTGTCCGGGAAGAATACAATGCCATTGAGAGTCTCTCCGCCGGATTTTCAGCTGGTGTAGGATTTTTTCTTGCTCTTTTTCTCATGTCCGCTATTCGTGAACGACTGGATACGGAGAAAGTTCCCCAATATCTTAGAGGCACTCCCATAGCTTTTATCTCCGGCGGTTTGATGGCACTGGCTTTTATGGCTTTCGACCGTGCTCTGTTGGTCAATATGATTGGAGGTTAGGGTGGATAGTCTTCTCCGGATATTGAGCGCAATCCTCTCTACATCAATTTTTGCGTCTTTACTTGGAGTCGGGCTTGCAGTTGCTTCCAGAAAATTCAGTGTCAGTAGAAGTCCTGTCCTGGAAAAACTTATCTCTGTTTTACCGGGATTAAACTGCGGGGGCTGCGGATATTCAGGCTGTGAGGCATATGCGGCAGCTCTGGCAGAAGAGAGAGATACGGAACCCGGGAGATGCTGCCCTGGTGGTCCCGAAGTTTCAAATGCACTTTCTCAAATACTGGGAATTGAATCAGTGGAGAATTCAAAACGCATGGTGGCACATCTGGCCTGTCAGGGGGGGGATGGCATCGCTGTTCGAGATTTTCTCTATCATGGATATGCTGATTGCGAAGCTGTCAAGGTCCATTTTGAAGGGGATAAGGGATGTAAGTATGGTTGTCTTGGTCTGGGCAGTTGTGTAAAATCCTGTCCCGCCGATGCCATATCATACCTGGATAATGGGTTGGTCGATGTTGATCAATCTCGTTGCATAGCCTGTAGAAATTGTGTTACAATATGTCCATCAGGGGTTATGAAGATGATCCCGGCAGATGCGCAGTGGTTTGTTGCCTGTAATTCATTGGATACGGCAAAGACAACCAGATCTCTGTGTCGTCTTGGATGCATCGGTTGTCGTATCTGTGAGCGAAAAGCCCCTGATGCAGGCTTCTCCTTTACAGACAATCTTGCAAGCCTGACTTATGAAAAAAACGGTACGGCCGGGAGTGATGAAGCTGCGGAAGCCTGTCCGTCAAAATGTATAATTAGAATCAATAACTGAGGGGATGAGTTGCAGTTTATTGCCATGGGGGGGGAATGGCGATGAATCATGGAATACTTGGATGAGTAAGGTGAAACTAATTTTCGGTACACAAAATGCAGTCCCTGCTGCTGAACCCCATGACTTTTATGAGAAGACCTATGCCAGGGCTTTGAAGCCATTCCTTACAACAATATACAATCATTCAGATATCTGTACTACACTTTTTTACTCCGGGTCATTGCTGGAATGGATCAATAAACATCATCCGGAATTCATAGATGTTCTTGCAGAATTAATGAGCAATAAGTCAATTGAAATCCTCAGCGGAGCGTATTGGGAGCCAATGCTTTCATTAATCCCATCATCCGATCGAACCAGTCAAATTGAGTTGATGACTACTTATTTAAGGCAGAAATTCAGTAAACGCTCAATGGGAAGCTGGGTCTCCGGTCAGGTGTGGGAGTCATATCTTGCTTCATCCCTGCGCTCAACCGGTATGGATTATGCCTTTCTTACCGAACGAGCTTTTCCATGGTGTCAGAGAAAGATTCAACCACCGGTTATTGCGGAAGATCAGGGAAAAACAATTGTACTTTTTCCCGTCATGGATAGGCTGACAGATGAATTCCTGAAAGTACCGCCAGAACGAATAATTGAATCTCTATATGAGCTCAATTCAGTAGATGAGAAGGAATCTGTTGTTACACTGATTCTTGATGGTCAGAGATTTGGAAGTGGAAGCAGTTTCGGGATTTGTTATGATAATAAATGGCTTGAACGGTTTTTCAAGGCTATTGCCGATTCTCATTCATGGCTTGAATGTATTCATCCCAGACAGTATCTCCGTGATTCCAGCAGAATCATGGAAAGAGTTTACATGTCCGGCCCATCATACAACTCATTGATGACCTGGTCCTCAACAGATGCGGAAGGTTCATTGAGCAAGCCTCAGAATCAAACATCAACAGATTATCGAGTACTTGAGTCCTATCGAAAGTTTTTTACAAAGTATCGTGAAAGCAATCTCCTCTACGCCAAGATGATCCACATTGTCGCTCTCTCCAACCAGATACGGGGGGATAAGGAACGCAAAAAAAACGCAAAAGAGGCATTATGGCGAGGTCAGGAGCATTATGCGTATTGGCATGGTCCTTCAGGTGGCATTTACAGGAGTCATTTACGGTATCATGCATACAGTGCATTAATTGAAGCTGAGAAAATCACCCGGGAAAGAGGGGTCTTCAAAGCCGCACTGACTTCGATGGATTTCGATATGGATGGCGAATTGGAATTCCTGTACCATGGCAGTAATTTAAATGCCTATGTTCATAAGACAGGTGGTGTTTTATTTGAATTGGACTACCTGCCCATGGCTCATAATTACCTGGCAACTTTTTCAAGATACAGGGAGAACTATCATTCGCCGATAATTGTCAGCAAAGGTTATGATACCTACCCTCGCCATGCCTTTATTGATCATATTTATTCATCTGGAGATGAATTCATTCGGCAGGAAAGCCCCTTCCCCTATATACAATATACAAAGGAAGAATTAGTCAGGGATCAATCAAGAATAATGCTTCGTGCTATAGGACCGGCGAATAATATCGGTAATGCATTACAGCTTGACAAAACATATCTCTTCCACCGAAATTCAATGGAAGTTGAATACAGATTTACCAACTTAACTCATAAGACGCTGAAGTTTTCATGGGGTTCCGAAATAAACCTGGCTCTTGCAAGCGATCCCGATTTACGGAAAGTTTTTCTTAACATGGATTATCCTGGTCAGGAAGCCTCTGAAGACAGTGGTTTGGATTCCGATGTAAAAAGCTGGATCATTCTGGATGAAGAAAGAACTGTATTATTACAATTCAATCTTTCCGAGCCATCCAGGTTATTAAGAAAGCCGGTGTTTGCCGATTTTCGTGATGACGGAGAGTTCTACCACGGTTATCAGGGGAGTTTTTTCATGCCAATAAAAGAATTTGAGCTTTCGCCCGTCACTCCGCAGATATTCAAGATCTCTCTGCAGATAATACGGTCTAAGAAGTGAAGTTCATTCTTTCGTAGATTGATATTATCCATCTCCGGGATTCGTTATAGTAATCTGCTGATGCCAGGGAAAAAGAGGATATGGCTTTGCGGAAATCTTTCCTGTAATAGTATGTCTGTCCCAGATAGTAATGAATTCTACTTCTCATCTTCATATCTATCCCATTGGAAGATGAGAGTGAGAACAACTCTTCTGATGACTTTTCCCAATCCTTCTGAGCAAATGAGCCTTCTAAAACAATTTTTCGCAATGCTTCCTGTCTCCTGTTTTGAGAGGAACCATGATCGACAGGCAACACATGAGGAATCAATAACTCTGGCGCATCCATCTTGATTGATTTGATAATTGACTGGATGATGTACTCTGTTTCAGTACTGACTGGCTGGTGCGGCGGCATGGATACACTGACTTCAGGTATGAATGATCCATCCGGCATTTTTCCTGAAAGCCTGAGCTGCGGCAGAGGAGTTGAACGAAGTGCCGGGGGGTTCCCGTCTTCATCATAGGTAGTAACGATGGCTGGAGATAATGCGGCATAGTCCAGCATTTGTGCATAGGCGTAATCAAAGAGTTCCGCATCAACTGCCGCATAGTAGAATGGAACTCCCGGAACTGGCTTGTCGATGTAAGTAACAGATGTATCCGTTGATCGGCCAATGATTCCTGCATGATCAAGGATTTCCGGTTTGCTGATGAACCGAAGACTGCGAAAGACAATAATCTCCCGATCCTCTTTATCGACTGTATATTTTATTTCAACACCTGAATCCTTCTGTTTTACTTCAAAATTCAGAAATTCGGCGATGTCAGTATTCATATCACTTCTTGATTGAACAACGACTGGAAGAGGGAAGTAATTTCGCCATTCCTGAAATGTGTTGAAGGGCTTGCTGTCAATCACAGAGATTACAGCATACCACCACTCCCTTCCACCTGGAGGATTATCAGTATAGGTCTCTATACCGGGTGAAATCACTTTGAGAACTCTGGCTTTTGATTGATTACTCTGCGATATTCTATCATGATGACGAATAATTTTATATTTGACTCCTGAACTCTCAGAATGATCACGCCAGGTGAGTATTACTTCCGATCCATTGCTTTTTACATCGATATCAGAAACTGAATAAGAGTTTTGACCGAACAATGCCGCTGTAAGGAACAAAAACAAGGCGCATGAGATTCCTGTATGTTTCATCTTTCTTATTATCGGCAAAGTTTACTGATCCTGCAATTTCATGTTAAATTAGGATATGAGTGCGATTAAAAGTTCCATGGATCTCTACAAACTTGCTTCCAGTCTCCAGAAAAATACCGAACCGGGGACTGAAAATCTTATCAAAGTTACAAGAGAAGAAATCAGCAATAAAGCAGCCAAGTTCCTGATACTGTCAGGCGCAGATGAAGCTGCAAAAATCATTGCCAGACTGAAACCGGAAGAAATTGAAGAGATTACCAGTCAAATAATCAAGATTCGCCGAGTCGATACCAGCGAGGCGAAAACCATCATCAATGAAGTCGGTCAGTATTTTGGTGATATTGAGGTTAAAAAGGTTACAGGGGGTGTTGATGCTGCCAGGAGTATACTGTCGAGAGCTTTCGGGGATGCCAGAGCTGAGAAACTTCTTGAAAAATCGCTGCCCGACGACCAGAAAAAACCATTCTACTTCCTGAACGATCTTACTGCTTCTCAGCTGATTGGTTTGCTTCAGAAGGAAAACCCGAGAACTCTGGCTCTGGTATCTGCCTATATCGAGCCACTGATGGCATCCCGCTTACTCAGATCTTTGCCGGATAAAGAACGAGTTGAAATCATTCTTCGAATGGCACGGACAGAACAGGTATCCCGGGAAGTTGTTTTAACGGTAGAAGAGACTCTCAGAGAAAAGCTGAGGGTGATTGGAACTGACGATAGTGAAGCTGTTGATGGTCAATCAGTATTGGTCGACATTCTTCGATGTATGAATAAAGATGATGAGAAACGTCTCTTAGAGGAACTCAATCAGGCTGATTGTAAACTTGCTGAACAGATCAAGAGTAAATTGTATACAATGGATCTGATTCTGGACATGCGGGATACAGATCTCCAGGATCTGGTACGGGAATTTACAGACAGAGACATTGCCAGAATGCTCAAAGGACAAACTCAGGATATCAAAGACAGAATGATGGGTGCCCTCAGTGTGAGACGCCGCTTATTGGTGGACGATGAAACCGATCTGTCCGGCCCTGTTCCTGAAAAGGAAGTCGATGGAATCAGTCAGGAATTTCTTAAAAAAATGCGTCAGGGAGAGGAAGAGGGAAAATACTTGATTGATAGGGGTGACGAAGAATTCATTGATTGACAAATCTGAAAATTCTCAAATAATAGACAGAATGACTGCTCACGAATTACGCCGTAAGTACATAGATTTCTTCATTTCCAAGAATCATGTGGAAATTTCAGGTAAGTCGCTCATACCTGAAAACGATCCAACTGTACTTTTTACAACGGCTGGCATGCATCCCCTGGTTCCCTATCTTCTCGGCCAGGAACATCCGGCCGGTAACAGACTGGTCGATGTGCAGAAGTGTATTCGCACCGGCGATATTGAATCCGTAGGAGATGCCTCTCATCTGACATTTTTCGAAATGCTGGGCAATTGGTCCTTACGTGACTATTTCAAAAAGGAAGCCCTCACCTGGAGCCTTGAATTTCTCACATCACCAGAGTATCTGGGTCTGGATGTGAACAGAATCTCCGTTACTGTTTTCGAGGGCGACGAAAATGCACCATTCGACCAGGAATGCTATGATACCTGGATCAATCTTGGAATTCCTGCTGAACGAATCCATGCCCTGCCCAAAGAGGATAACTGGTGGGGGCCGGCAGGACAGACTGGCCCATGCGGACCTGATTCAGAAATGTTTTACGATACCTGCATTGAAGCCTGTGGTCCTGATTGCCGCCCCGGTTGTTCCTGTGGGAAATACTTTGAGGTATGGAACGATGTGTTCATTCAATATGACAAACAGGCAGATGGCAGCTATAAACTTCTGCCCAAGCCCTGTGTTGATACTGGAATGGGTGTCGAACGGACACTGACCATGCTTCTTGGGCAGAAGAATGTCTACGAAACCGAGATTTTCATATCTTTACTTGATGCTATTGCCGATGTCAGTGGACGGTCGTATCAGGAAAATAATGATACAATCACCTCCTTCCGCATAATTGCTGATCATATAAAAACGTCTGTCATGATACTTGGAGATGACAATGGTGTTAAACCATCCAACCTGGGACAGGGCTACATACTTCGGCGTTTGATCCGCCGGGCCGTTCGCCATGGGCTGAAGCTTGGTATACAGGATAATTTTCTTGGCATCCTTGCCGATTCTGTTCTGGAGATTTACGCAGAGATTTACGATGAACTCACGGACAGACGGGACATCATTATCAGTGAATTAGCCCTGGAGGAAACACAGTTCCGCAAAACACTGGAGCATGGACACAGGGAGTTTGATAAACTTCTCCCGGAACTGCAGAATAATCCCGACAGGATTATTCCCGGACAGGCCGCCTTCCATCTCTATGATACGTACGGTTTCCCCATAGAACTCACCGAGGAACTGGCCGCTGAACACGGTATGACAGTGGACAGGGATGGATTTGAGAGAGCCTTCAAAATGCACCAGAAAACATCCAGAAAAGGGGCAGATAAAACATTTAAGGGTGGTCTGGCTGACAATTCAGTTATGTCTACCCGGTATCATACGGCCACCCATCTGCTCCATGAAGCTCTGAGAGCCACCCTGGGTGACCATGTGGCTCAAAAAGGATCAAACATCACGACAGAACGCCTTCGTTTCGACTTTGTCCATCCCCAGCCCATGACTTCTGAAGAAAAGGCCAGAGTAGAAACGCTGGTCAATAAAAAAATTTCCGAGAACCTCAGTGTGACAATGGATACCATGACTCTGCAGGAAGCTCGTGATTTGAATGCTCGAGCACTCTTTGAAGGGAAATACGATGAACAGGTGAAGGTTTATCGTATCGGAGATTTCTCAATGGAAGTCTGTGGGGGGCCTCATGTTAAATCAATTGGTGAATTGGGAGTTTTCAAAATTGTCAAGGAGCAATCCATCTCACGGGGAGTCAGACGAATCCGGGGAATTCTCACTGAGCAGCAGGAGATTTCGAAAAGCGGCTGAGAGAGCTCCTCTGAAAATCCCTTCGTCAATTTCTTGAGGACTTTTTGGACCCCCCTGGGAATAACAGATGGGAATCATATAAACTGTCAGGAACTCCATCTTTGCAGATGGACTGGAGTCCTCAGAGCCTCAATCAATCCAGAAGACTGGATATCAACTCTTCGGACTCAATATCGGATGATGATTCCCTGCCAGACTCACCCAAATCATTGCTGAGATACAGGGGATCAATACCAAGTTCTTCCAGGAGATCCTGAGTGGTTTTCTCGGACAAGTGCTGATCTTCCAGATTCAGACTGGACGAATCAACGGCCACTCTGATGGCCTGTAACTCTTCCCTTTCCTGTTCAAATGTCATTCTTGCGCTGGTTGACCTTGGTTGAGTTCCCGCAATGAAAACCTCATGCAGAAAGAACTCCTCAGGTGTATCTTCTGTTGGAAGCATTCCTGTTCGTCTATCAATTCTAACATCCACAATACCGGACTCAGGCCTTGGGAAGTCAATTCGGGGCAATCCTTCATGAATGGTTTTCATATACCTTGCCCACACTGGCCCTGTTGATGTGGCTCCTGTCTGGTTCTGGCCCAGCGAATTACCACGCTTATCAAAACCTATCCATACAGCCGTTGTGTAATAGGGACTGTAGCCTATTGTCCAGGCATCGGTCCAATTCTGGGTTGTACCGGTTTTACCGGCAATGGGCATGTTGTCGAATCCATCAACACTCCTCCTGGCATAGGAGAGAGTCCCGTTTCTAACAGTCGACTGGAGCAGATTCGTCATCAGCCAGGCGGCCTGTGGCGAAAGAACCTGAAGGTTTTCATGTTCCTGATCCTGCCGAAGATCGCGTTCTGGATTGATGATAACATTGCCGTCACGATCTTCAATGTAGCGAATTGCAAAAGGAGTGACCGCACGCCCGCGATTAGCCATGGTGGCATAGGCTCTTGCCAGGCTCACAGGGGTAACACTCAGAGTGCCAAGTCCCAATGGATAAACTCGGTCAAAAGTTCTTCCAATCTCCTGGGGATCTGTTATGCCCAGCAAGTCAGCAGAACGTTTGATTGCAGAATCAAATCCAATAGATTCCAGAACTTTCAGTGCCGGGATATTGAGGGACTTTGCCAGAGCATCCCGAAGCCGTACATGTCCATGCCATCGGCCAAAATAATTACTTGGTTCATAAGGGGTTCCATCAGGACTGATAAAACGCTCAGGACCATCATATATCAGGGTGGCCGGGGTAAATTTTCCAGAACTCACTGCCGCAGAGTAGTACAGGGGCTTAAACGCCGAACCAGGCATGACTTTGGCATTCATGGCCCTGTTGAATTGATTTTTACGATTGAACTCACTGCCGCCTATCATAGCCAGAATATGTCCGCTTCTGTTATCCAATGTGATAAGGGCTGTTTCAACGTTGTTCATCTGCGAATGGGTTCTGGCGTTGTTATACGTTATGTTGACCAGGGATTTCAGGTTGCTGACTCCAAAGGTCATGGACATGATATCCATAAGCGGGTTCAACTCGTTTTCCAGGTATTTTTTTGCCTGCCTGTTGGACTGCTTGCTTGCTACACGGATACTGGGAATATTGAAGGTCAGAGAAAGCATATCAATGATTCCAACCAGATTCCTCATCGCATAAGCGGTTTTAGCACTCCTGTCATTTCTATAGATGGTATTCCATTGATTAAGCCCTTCTGATATCTCTTTCTCAGCGGCTTTTTGTATGTCGAGATTCAATGTAGTATGAATGACATACCCATCTCTATATATATCCTGCTGGCCAAAGAGGTACTTCTCAATTTCAGATCGGATGAATTCACTGAAATACGGTGCCTTATCACTGGCTAAACGGCTGAAGTAGGGTGAATCAGTAGAAGATCGGGACCAGTCGAAATTTGCCCAGTAGGTCTGAAATGATTCATCGGCTTCTTCAGCGGTCGTATAACCTGAATCCACCATCTGATTGAGGATTTCCCTCTGACGGGATCGAGCTGCTTCTGGCTTGATTATTGGAGAATACAGCCCTGAACCAGCAAGTTGTATGACCAGCATAACAGATTCCGCCGGTGTGTTTTCATTTGCAGAATGACCGAAGAAGAATTGGCTGGCCGCCTCAACTCCGTAAGTATTATGACCAAAGTATACGGTATTGAGATACTGTTCAAGTATCTCCTGCTTTGTAAATCGACGTTCCATCTGGTAAGCCCACCAGAGTTCTTTGAGTTTTCTTTTCAAGGAAATCTCCGTTCTGTCGGCATGGCGCGTACCGGCCAGCTGCATGGTGATGGTACTGGCTCCCTGGAGGGAGCCTTTTCCGGTCAATAAGTATCGGGATGTTTGGTAAACAGCTCGCAGCAAACCCACAACGGAGAAGCCTGTGTGCTTAAAAAACAGGGCATCCTCTCTGGTAAGCAGGGCATATAATTGATTTTCCGGCAGTGATGTGAGAGGTATAATATCCCTTTTCTCATCAGAAAAAAACTCAGTAATCAGTTCACCATTGATATCAAGAACACGAGACGGGATGGCGGATCGGGATGCAATCAGCTCTTCAAGGTGCATTGTGTTTTTGTTAATGGCCAGCATCAAACCAAGGGAAGTTCCCAGTACGGCGGCAATTATAAAAAGGATTGCAGTAAGAACCAAAAGGCTGACCCGCCTCTTTACAGCTTTTTGCATGGTATGACGATATATATGGATATCATCCATGTCAATACTTTTCACAGCACACAGATTCTCTGTTCTACATGTTCCAGCACCCCTGCCCCGCAGACCAGATACTTCTTTTTGTCGGGTTTCGATGTGTCGATGATCACTTATGAAGTACAGCGGAGCATGAAGCGGTCAGACGATGGAAATTAGAATTCTGAGTTTGGAAGACGGCGCTGAACTGGCTCGGGGAACCGTTATCATTATTGATGTTTTTCGAGCCTTTACGACAGAAGCTATCGCTTTTCAACATGGTGTAGAAAAAATATTCCTGACAGAAGATGTTCAGCAAGCGGTTAAATGGCGTACGATGGGTGTTGCGGAATACATTATGGGTGAGGTCGATGGTATAATGCCCGGGGAATTTGATTATGACAATTCGCCCCGTCACTTCATCGAGAATCCTTCAAAATTCTCCGGGAAGCCATGTATACATCGATCCAGTTCGGGAACTCAGGGTATTGTACTGTCCTCTGTTCATGCCGAACAGATATACGCTGGTTCGTTTCTGACAGCCGAAGCGACGATTCAGGAGGTTTTACGGCAAAAATCCGGTATCGTGTCCATTGTTGCGATGGGAGTTGCGGGAAAGTACCGGGCTGATGAGGATGAACTGTGTGCTTACTACCTGCGAAGCCGTCTGGAAGGACGCAGTCCTGATACGAAAGCTATAAAAACATTGATTCGTCAGGGCAATACGTATCAGTCCTACAGGCGTTTTGCTGACGGGAACTATCCCGGGGATGCCGAAATAGCCCTGGAGATAGATCGATGTGACTTTGCGATTAGAATTGAAAGGGAAGAGGACAAACTTGTTTCAAGGCCTGTCACTCACGCCGATCTCCCTTAATGGTCATTTACAAGCCTGCCGATGTTCAGTATATGAGAAGCTTTTTATCTCCTCTATTGATTGTTTTTACATTGATTTCTGTTGATATTCCGCTCATTGCATCGACATGGGAGGAAACCGGTATTGCATCCTGGTACGGAGGTATTTTTCAAGGTCGGCTGACTGCCAGTGGAGAACCATACGATACCTATGGGTATACCTGTGCCCATAAAACTCTGCCGTTTGGAACAATCCTCGATGTTAAAAATCTCAAGAATCAGAAAATCGTCAGGGTGAGGGTTAATGATCGAGGACCCTTTGTTGAGGATAGAATAATTGATTTGACATACAGTGCCGCCAGGGAACTTGACATGATCCGGGATGGAACCGCCCGAGTACTCATTACAACGACAGAAGCAGGTTTCCCGGAAATCCGGTATAATGTTCAGATCGGAGCCTGGGGGAACCTGGATAATGCCAGACGTCACCGGCAGCATCTGGAAGAAGCCGGTTTGAAACCAACCGCTGTTCTCAACAACAGAGGTATCACTCGTTTGTTGATGGAGAATATAGAAGAAGATGACCTGGAAGTACTTTCAGCTCGATTAGAATCCCTGGGTTATACCAACCTCCTTGTTTCCAGGGTCCGTCAATAAACAAAGAGCTGCAGCGCTTCCTGAACAGCCGATGCGAATCCATTATCCTCAGCTGGGGGTAGAGTCGTATACATGGCTCTCATCTCAGCCGGAGCACTGGCCACAACATACCCATATCCTGCCCAGGCCAGCATTGATTCATCATTGTGGTCATTGCCCAGGGCCAGCACACGATGATCGGGAATGTCATTCTCCCTGCAATACCGGGCAAGGGCCTGACCCTTATTGATACCCGCTGGAAATATTTCTATCCAGGTTGACCTGTGATCCAGTGGAGACGAACCATGAAATACCGACCATTTCGAAAGTCGTTCGAGAAGCTGTACAGGAATCCGCTGATTCACCGGCCGTATAACCAATATCTGTGAAGCATCTCCTTCCATATCGGGTCTCAACCATTGCCTGTAAATTGTCATTCTGGTATCAAAATCCGGGTTTTTTGCTGGAGATCTATGCCGTGTATACCGAAAATAATGATTCTTCGGTATGGGATTAAGGATGCAGTAATCCTCTTTGCAGGCATCAAGTATACTGCAAATCTCATTCACCTCTTCGGCGGAAAGCCTCCCCTTTTCTATAGGAATGGAATCCTTGTGTTCCCAGAGTCCAGCCCCCGAAGAAAACAGAACGGTATCGGCAATGTCCCACAAGCCCTCAACCCGGCCGAGAGATTCAAAGTTTCGCCCGGTAACTACCAGGATTGGAATACCCAGTGACTTGAGTTGTTCGGCAGCTTTACGATTATGTTGACCGATCCGACCATTGACAGCCAGTGTACCATCCAGGTCGGTGGCAAGAAGAGCCGATGCAGGAGTCATGTTTTCAGTATAGCAGAACAGAAGGCCGTCCTGGAATTCTATTGTTCAATGATCTTCAAAGTATAGAATGGATACGGAGGGATTCATTCCACAGCCGATCTTACCCACTGGATTTTTTCCCATCGACTACTATGAAAATAAGAAGAAAATCAAAAAAACAGCGAGCAAATACTGGCTGAAAATGCCCTTTTTAAGCAGAATCAATCAAGTACCCCTTCAAGGCTTAAACAGCGGATAGAGGGGTTTTAATTTCATCCGAGCATCATCAGCAGCGAGATATAATCAAAAGTTGTGGAAAGGACGAAAAAAAGGGCAAATCCTTCTGTAGAATAAATGCTAATCAACCAATACAAGAAGGAGATGCCCTATGGGTAAAGAGACTACCACGGAAATGACTTTCCAGGAAGAGTGTGAAAACTGGTCCATACTGGAAAAGGTTCTACGGGAAGGTGCACGGAGAATGTTGAAACAGGCGCTGGGAGCCTGTCGGACTTACGCCTCACGGCTCGATTTTTGCCCTTTTTTCCCGCTACGGCGTTGCCAAAATGCTCACGTAGCCCAGCTACGCTCCGCTTTTGCCGCCTTGTATCGAAAAAAAATCATCAAAAATCGCCTCGAAGTCTCAAAGTCCGACAGACTCCTAGAGAATGAAATCGAAGAATACCTCATGAAACATTCTCAGACCGATGAAAACGGCCATCGTCTGGTTGTACGGAATGGCTATCATCCCCAGCGTAATATTGTCACGGGAATCGGCCCCATGACAATCAAAGCACCGAGAGTTGATGATCGGAAAATCGATCCGGAGAGGAAAAACCCATTTACCAGTGCGATTCTTCCCCGGTATTTGAGAAAGATTCCCAGTATCGATAACCTGCTCCCTGTATTGTACTTGAAAGGAGTCTCGACAAGCGGTTTTCAGGATGTCCTGGCATCCATACCTGGGGAAGGAGCAAAAGGGCTCTCCGCTGCCAATATCATCCGTCTGAAGAAAAGCTGGGAAGATGAGTTTAACACCTGGAGCCACCGGGGTTTGAGCGGCAAGAAATATGCCTACATCTGGGTGGATGGTATTCATTTCAATGCCCGTCTGGAAGATGACCGATGCTGTATTTTGGTCATCGTCGGGGCGGATGAGAACGAAAACAAGGAGCTTATTGCCGTTGAATCGGGTTATAGAGAGTCGGCACTTAGCTGGAAGGAGATGCTGCTTTCAATTTGTCATAGGGGTTTGCACGAGGCCCCCAAGCTGGCGATTGGCGATGGGGCTCCTGGATTCTGGAAGGCTTTGACTGAGGTTTTCCCACAGACAAAGCGACAGCGATGCTGGGTCCACAAGATGGCCAATATTCTGGATAAGATGCCTAAATCTGTGCAGCCTGGAGCCAAGTCACTGATCCATGATATGTATATGGCTGATACGGAAGAAAACGCCCGGAAGGCCTATAAACATTTTATCTCTGTGTATGGGGCCAAGTACCCCAAAGCGACCGAATGCCTTAAGGAAGGATCAGGATGATCTGTTTCGATTTTATTCTTTTCCTGGTATTCACTGGATTCATATCCGCACGACAAATCCGATTGAATCAACATTCGCGACGGTCCGACTCAGGACAAAGCGAACCAAAGGTTGCGGGAGTAGAATTGCGACTCTCACGATGGTTTGGAAGCCAAGTTGTGAGGCGGAGAAGACCTGGAAGAAGATGAAGGATTATAAACTGATCCCAAAAGTTATTCAGGAAGTTGTTTGTAAAGATGGAAATTTCATTGAGGAAGTTGCATAAATTGGAGGATTTCGCACTTTTTTCATCCACAACATTTGACAATATCTCGTTAAAAAAATATTCGAATCATCATTTTTTGAAAAGACAGCTTCTTCTTTAGTGATACCATTTACGAATTCAGATGAGATAGGTAAAGGAGATATTAAATGGCTATTGGCTATTGACTCAACGTGGCCTCAACTTTATCTGGATAAAGAGATGCAATATCGAACCTTGGGTTTTGCAATATATGGAAGTGTTAAGCATACTATTGATAAAATTGATGCTTCAGAGAAAAAGGATTAGGTGTGTTACAAAAACATCGCCTAACAGCATTTACACTTCCGCTCCCGTTGGTCGCTCCACCTCTTCGGGAGAGATTTTCTTTTGTCACGGACTTTGCATACGCAAATTCCGCGCCAATCCGCCGGGAACCTGTCACGCCTTTTGCAAAGCAAAAGCCGCGCCAGAGCGGAGCAGAAAACCTCGTGTAAATGCAGAACGTTAGACGAAATTCTTTGAATTAGTATCATTCTCAATTTGTAGTGGACAAAGAATCCATAAAAGTTGATAATGGACTTATGCCAACGTTATCAATGTTTTTTGGAATTGTAATTAGAATGTATTTGGGAAAATCAGAGCATAATCCTCCTCATTTTCATGCTTATTATCAGGGGACAAAAGCATCATTTGATATTAACAGTTGTGAAATGACAGAGGGTGATATTCCAAGCAGACAAGTAAAACTAATTGTTGCTTGGGCAGAACTTCATAAAGAAGAGTTGTTAGCTGACTGGGAGTTAGCTCAGGATGGTGAAAAACCATTTAAAATAGATCCTTTGAGGTAGTTTTTATGTATTTAGGTGTAATTGATGTTAAACCTTTAGATGATTATCAGCTTGAATTAGTATTTGAAAATAATGAGAATAGAATATTTGATACTACTCCATATTTAGATACTGGTATCTTTTCAGAATTAATAGATAATTCAATGTTTAAAACAGTTCATGTAAGTTTTGATACTATAGAGTGGGCAAATGGAGCAGATTTAGATCCTGAAGTATTGTATGAGAAAAGTCAGCCTGTTCATTCAAAGAAAATCGTCTAACAGACAATATATGCTCCGCTTCGCTGCGGTCGCGCTGTGCCAGAGTAGTTGTCACACAAGTTAAGTCAACGTAGGAGGTGACAACATGCAGCGCTACAGTGTTCAATTCAGGAATACTATCTTGCAAAAGATGATCGGCCCGGAGAAACGGAAGGCAGCTGATCTCTCAGAGGAATTCGGGGTTTCTGCCGCCACAATCTATGGGTGGAAATCAAAGCTAAAAGACGGTACCCTTTCAGTTATGGAAAATGAATCAACCAGTCATGAGAGAATACCGTCGGAGAAGCTAATGCTTCTACTCGAGTCAAAGAATATTTGTGAAGCAGAAATGGGTGAATGGCTTCGCCGAAATGGTCTGCATTCTGAGCATCTTGGGCTATGGGAACAAGAGCTCCGGGTCCTTGTTGATCAGAAAGGTGGGGATAAGTCCCGGGAGATGAAGGAGATTCGCAAGGAGCTGAAAAAGAGGGATAAAGAGCTTAACCGTAAGGACAAGGCTCTTGCGGAGATGTCAACAATTATAGCACTTCAAAAAAAAACATCTCTTCTGTTTCAGGAGGCCGAGGACGAGTGACCCATCGTCGTGTGGAAAAGCAGATTGTTTCTGATATCAAGGAGGCTGTGGCTTTAGGGGCTCCAATCTACAAATGCTGTGATGCTCTGGGAATTCAAACAAGAACGTACTACCGGTGGACTCAATGCACCGATGATAAGCGCGCAGGGAAGGCAAGGGTGAATCCAAAGGCCCTAAGCGAACAGAAAAAGGATGCGATCATTGCTGTTTGCTGCTCGGAAAGGTTTGTGGATACCAATCCTTATGAAATTGTTGCAATTCTTGCTGAAGAAGACACTTACCTTGCAAGTCCCAGAACATTCTATCGAGTGTTGAAACAGCGGGGACTCCTCTCTCACAGGCGAAGTTCAAAGCCGCCGAGAAAGTCCTACAGACCGCCGGAACTTAAAGCGACCGGCCCGGATCAAGTGTATTTCTGGGATATTACATGGATGCCCTCTCAGGTGAATGGTCTATTCTGGTATGCCTATGCTGTCATTGACGTTTGGAGCCGTGAGATTGTTGGCTGGACCATTCATGATTCTGAGTCGGAAAAATATGCCAGGGAGTTATTCCTTAGAATTAAAGCGAAACGAGATCTCAAGGGAACCTGGCTCCATGCGGACAATGGAAATCCCATGCGGGGAGCAACCTTTGCTGTTACTCTGGCAAACATGGGTATGTTCCTTTCGCACTCCCGGCCCTTGGTGAAGAATGACAATCCATTCATAGAGTCATTCTTCAGGACTCTGAAATACCATGCTGGTTACCCACGGCGCTTTGCCACTATTGATGAGGCCAGGAGTTGGACGGCAGATTTCATCAACTGGTATAACACAATTCATAGGCATTCGGGAATCGGTTATGTCACACCGGTACAGCGGCGAACAGGTGCATCATCCAATCTATTCGCCAGAAGAAACCGGACACTTCAGGAGGCATGGAAGAAGCACCCTGAACGTTTTCCGAAAAGGGGTCCCCGGATGTGGAGGGAGCGTATGGTTGTCTACCTGAATCCTTCACGGGAAACCAGAAAGTTTTTATATAAAAAAGTAGGATGATCGTGACAACTTGCTTGACACTAAGCGGATGGGTATAAACTCATAACGGCGTATTTGCAGCTTGTCATAACCGGGCATCTTTTGATGACATAGGGACACACTGGCTTGCTATTCTTCCTCGGGACAACTTCAACAAGCAGTGTACCAGAGGCTCCATCCACAAACCGTACTTTTTCGTACACGAACCCCTTGAAGTGATAGACTTTGTTCAGTAATGTTTTGATTAGCACCGAATTCCCTCTGTTAGCTTTGTTTTGCGAGATTTAGTTTAACAGATTTCGGTGCTTTTTGTTTTCTCTTATTTTGTCTCGGAGCTTTAGAGCACCCACACATTCTGACAGGGAGCCGAATTATATAACTTTTTACCAATGAGCACGAGGTATTTCACCCGGATTATCTGCTATTTCTGAATATTTAGCCTTATATACGCTTAACTCATCTAGTCCACTCGCATATGCTCCATAATGACTTTCAGGAATTAACCCCGGATTACGTTCAATCTCATCATATATATTTTTAAAAGTGGTTAAATCATGTGGGCCAGCGGCATATAGGCCAAATTGAGTACGAGGTATGTTACCTGGATCTTCCATTATTTCTATGTACCTGGTTTTAAATTCGCTCAAGCTATAATATGCACATCCTGCAAAGACACCAAACATGTAACTCGGAATTTCTCCAGGAGAGTTTGATATTTCTTCATGCCTAGCTTTAAAAAGTTCTAAATCTTCAAGTCCTGCAGCATAATTCCCGAATTGCTCAATTGGAATACTACCTGGATTACTTTTTATCTCTGAATATCTCATTTTAAATACTTCCAAGTCATGTTGAGAGTCAGAGTAACCCATTACTCCACTTGCATATACAAGACTATAACTCGTTGTCAGGAGAATTATAACTAATATATATTTGATATTCCTCATGAGTTCTCCTCATACTAACTCAACCAAATCCTCATTGAAAATGAAACTTTTGTCAAGCTCTTTACATGGGAAAACCATTTCTCTATGTTCTACCTGAATCCGTATAAAAAAGGTTCAAACTCTTGTGATATAATGGTTTATGACTGAAAAACCAATTAACCCAGGAGGTGAGCCTTATGAAAATAGGACTACCTGTCAGAATGTGTGGGCAGGGGGAGGAATCGGAAGCTTAGCTAAGTCATGAAACAAAGCGATTTGCAGAACATTGAAGGTTCTAAAACCATAAGATTTTTTGTCTCGGAGCTTTAGAGCACCCACACATTCTGACAGGGAGCCATTTTCTTTTCTGAACGTACAGATCGTATCATGGTCGGGATGCAGGTTTCCGCCGCAGATATATCGAGCTTCCACATTGTTCCAGGTAGACTGCTCAATCTTTCGGGAAGAAAACACGCCTGTCGCGTAACTGTAGATCAATAGGCAGAGCATCATTGTGGAGGAATACTGAGCTTTGCCGCTGCCTCGGGTATTGGTTTTGAAACCATTAAATTCAATGTATCCACTGCATCAATTATAAAATGAACAATACTGTCTTCTGACACCCAATCCTTCAGATCCGGCGGAAACAACATGGGTGTCTGGCGATCAAAATGAATAAATCTTGCTGACATATCCTCTCCTCCTAATGGGATTATATTAGAATTCTTATCAACCTTAAAACCCGACAGACTCCTGGTCGGCCAGGGATTGCAGGGCCTCTGCAAAAGGAGCTTTCAATATCCCTTTTTCACAAATTATGCCGGTAACCAGTTCTCCCGGTGTTACATCAAAGGCCGGATTCCATACCCTGACTCCGGCAGGCCCGGTTCTTTTTGCTCCAAAATTGCTGACTTCATCGGCATCTCTTTCTTCTATGGGAATGGCGGCACCGGAAGGAGTCGCCAAATCAACGGTGGAAAAAGGGCAGGCCACATAAAACGGAATATCGAAATGCTTTGCCAACAGGGCCAGTCCGTATGTACCAATTTTATTCGCGACATCGCCGTTGGCGGCAATTCTGTCCGTACCCACGAGAACAAGATCCACCTTTCCGGATGCCATCAAACTTGCCGCCATACTGTCGCAGATCAATGTTACATCCATCCCGGCCCGCTGGAGTTCCCAACTGGTAAGCCTTGCCCCCTGCAGCAATGGCCGGGTTTCACCGGCATAGACTCTAAACGACAGGCCCTCCTGATGAGCAAGGTACAGGGGGGCGGTTGCGGTACCAAGAATGGATGTGGCAAGGCTGCCAGCGTTGCAATGAGTTTGAATACCCATGCCGTCTTTTACAAGAGGTCTGCCGGCCTCTCCTATGGCTCGGCAAAGATCCCTGTCCTGGCGGTGGATGGCCTCGGCCTCATTCTTGAGTAAATTGACTATCCCTACCGTATTCGCCCCACTTTCAAAGGCGGATATGGCCGTTCTCACCATGCGATTCAAAGCCCATGACAAATTGACCGCCGTAGGCCGCGAACTGCCCAGATAGGCCGCCAGTTGTTTCAGCCTTTTTAGAAACTGGCCAGCGGGAAGATTCCCGAATTTAAGGGCACCGATGTAAAGGCCATAGGCTCCGGCTATTCCAATGGCCGGAGCACCCCGAACCTTCAGCCGTTTGATGGAATTCCAGACATCCTCAACCGATGTCTGTTCCTCCCGCACCACCTCAAGGGGCAGCAGCGTTTGATCCAGGAAGAAGAGATTTTCATTCTCCCAATACACCGACAGGACTTCCATTTTCTCATCTAGTTTCTGTTTCTTTGCCATATACTTTATGAAATATCGTGCTTCTCCCTGAGCCTCTGCTGAAGTTTTACACACTGACCGCGGATTTCGTCAAAACCGGGTATCTTTTTATTTTCCATCAATACTTTGCCTGATACCAGCAATGTTTTGACATCCCCAGCCGCCGCCGAGTAGACAAGAGATGAGCTGAGGTTCCAGAGAGGCGTCATCTGGGCTTCGCCTGTATCGACAAGCATGATGTCGGCTTCCATACCGGGACGAATAAAACCGCCTCCGGTGCCGAAACGCTCCGCCCCTGCCTCAGTGGCAATTTTCAAAATTTCATGGGCAGGAAGGATGGAAGGATCACCTGTTGCCGACTTCTGCAGCAATGCCGCGAATTTCATCTCTTCCAGCATATCAAGATTGTTGTTGGAACCTGCACCATCGGTGCCAAGGAGTATTCGCACATTTTTTTCTTTCAATCTTTGATAGGGAAATACTCCGTTTCCAAGCTTCATGTTGGATATGGGGTTATGGATAACCGTTACACCATGGTCGGCCAGAATATCTACATCATCATCGTCGAGATGAACGGTATGGGCGGCCAGGAGTCTATCACTCAGCAGACCCAGGTCTCTTAAATACTGTACCGGCGATCTCCCCTCATTCTGTATACGGCAATCTTCAACTTCCTTCCGGCTTTCCGACAAATGAATGTGGACATCAAGATTTAAATCCCTGCTGAAGTCGCGTGTCCATTCGATGGACTCCCTGCTATCAGCATACACCGAATGCAATGCCACACCGAGCTGGACACCAGCAGGCGGGCGGGATTCCTTGAAAAAGACCTCACAGTCCTTCCACATCTTTCTCCCATCATCGGGATTTATTCCATCAATAATCGGATAATGAATCATGCTTTTCAGGGGAATATCTTCCAGGGCCTTCAAGGCGATTCGGGGCTTGAAATACATCTCGTTGAAAAAGCCCGTACCGCCGCGGATCATCTCGGCGATGGCCAGCCGATTCCCCCAGTAAAAATCTTCTTCCGTAAAGCTGTTTTCAAGGGGCCACATACGCTTCGTCAGCCAGTCCATCAAAGGCATATCATCACCGGCCCCCCGAAGAAGTACCATGGGAGAATGGGTATGGGCGTTCACCAGAGATGGGAGGGCGGCCGTTTCCCGTCCATCTATTATCTTGAGATCCTCTTCGTCCGGGGTGAGTTTATGCCCCACACTGTGAATCCTTGAACCTTCAATCAGGATGTCTTGAATTTGACCATCCAGCAGAGTATCACGAATGAGTGTTTTCAAGAGCCGAATCCTTTGCCGGAGGGGTCAACTGGAAGTATCCTGAGGAATTCGCGGATGAGCGCGGCAAATTTGGGCGTCACCTTTTTTCCTGTCTCAATCACCTCTTCTGAAGTAATCGGCTGATCCAGGATTCCGGCCGCTAAATTGCTGATACAGGAGATGCCTGCCGTCTGGATTCCGCAATGGGCCGCCGCGATGGCCTCGGGTACGGTCGACATGCCTGCCGTGTCTCCCCCCATTATCGCGGCCATGCGAATTTCGGCGGGGGTTTCAAAGGACGGACCTGTAAACCATGTGTACACACCTTCCTTGATTTCAACATCCTTGTTTGCCGCCGCGGTTCTGATCATCTGACGCAGATCCTCCGACCAGCAATAACTCATATCGGGAAATCTTGGGCCAAATCGTTCATCATTTTCGCCTATCAGGGGATTTTGTCCGGTCAGATTGATATGATCGGTGATCAGCATGAGATCGCCGGGGGAAAAAGACCTGTTGATGCCTCCCGATGCGTTGGTTAGAAGAAGCCGCGGACAGCCCAGAATTTTGAGCAACCGTATTGAATAGACAATATCGGCCATATCATATCCTTCGTAGTAATGGAACCGGCCCATCATAACCATCACACGGTGTCCTCCAAGCCTGCCAATCAACAGACGGGAAACATGACCCGGCGCTGTAGAGACGGGGAATCCAGGCAGTTCTTCGTAGGGTATGGTGATGGAATCTTCCAGTTCTTCGGCCAGGGAACTCAAGCCGGAACCCAATACCAACGCGATATCCGGGCTTTGACCGCAGCGGTCTGTGATTAAATTACTTGCATTTTCCAAATTACGGTACATTTTCATTAAAAACCTAAGCGTCCGCCGCCGGAGAAGGCGGCGGGACTATCTTGATTACATGTTGGCTTCAGATCTGCTTTGAGGAACAATAACCTCGCCCGAAAGAATGTCTTTCTTTGCTTTTTTGACGGCATCCTTTACGGTGCTGGGTACGACTGAATCAAATTTATGGAAGGGAGCAATATCAACGGCATCTTCAGCAAGACCAAAAACGCTGTTGGTGCCGCCCTGAAAACTGCCATCGATAAAACTCTTGATGGTCAGGTACGCGGCCTGTTGTGTTCCCTTCAATGCCGAAGTAATAACGTAATCGGGAGCCACCGAATTCTGGTCGATGTCCGCACCAATCGCCAGAATATTCTTTTCCTGTGCTGCCGTGAAGATACCCATGCCGGTCAAGCCGGCGATTTGTATCACAATGTCAGCATCCTGTTCAGCAAGCGCGATGGCGGCTTCCTTCCCCTTCGCCTGATCGGTAAAGGTTCCAGTAACCGCGGAGAGCACTTCAACATCGGGATTTACCGACCTGGCCCCTTCGGCGAATCCAACAAAATACCGTTCTACAGGCGGAATATCCATGCCAAGAACGGCACCAATGACGTTTTCGTCGTTGAGCTTGTCCGAACTATCGGCGTAGTCCTTCGTCATCAACCCGGCGACAATACCGGCCAGATAGCCGGATTCATGCTCTTTCCAGTTGATTCCAAGGACGTTGGAAGGAACTGTAGCCGGATCGTAGAAAAGGTCAATTCCCGCGAACATCGCTTCAGGATAGTTTGGCGCTACCTCAAGAAGAGCATCGTGGAACAAAAAGCCTACGGCAAAAATGAGTTTTGCTCCATCATCAGCCAGCCCTGACAGATTCGGAACAAAATCGGTCATCGCGGCCGGTTCAATCAATCGGATCTCAATCAATCCTTCATCCTCAGCCTTCTTCAGTCCGGCATAGACACCGTCGTTGAAGGAACCATCTCCAAGCCCATTGGCGTCCGTGGCCATACCGACGATGAGTTTCCCCCCTCCAGGTTCTGTCTCACCTGCTGCAAATACCATTGCTGCGGAAGCAGCAAGAAGTATAACCGTAAAAACTGTATGTATTTTTTTCATACACCCCCCTTACCGGACAACGCCGGATTTAATTCTTGTCAAAGATCGGATCAGATTTCTCGATTTGGAAATCATTTCCAAGTGCTTTTGGTGCCCTGGATTTATGAACCAGCCCGGCAACTGCCAGCAGTGCGGCAACATACGGGAATATAAGGAATATTTCTGTTGGTACCCTGAATATTCCCAGTACCTGTATCCGTAAGGCCAGGGCATCCACCAATCCGAAAAAATACGAGGCCACAAGGCTGCCGATGATGGTCCAGCCGCCAGCAATGTTCGCGCCAAGAGCAATGAAACCTCTCCCTCCTGTCATGCCTTCGGTGAAGCTGTAGCTGTTTTCAATAGAAAGATAGGCTCCGGCCAGACCGCAAAGGATTCCGCTCAGAACCACGGCATAGTACCGAACCTTTTTTACCGAAATACCAAGGGTTTCCAGAGCTATGGGATGTTCACCGGCCGCGTTGATATGTAAGCCTAACCGTGTTTTTTTCATAACCCATATGAATAACAGCACAACTGCATACATCATGTATACAATGGGCGTTTGATTGAACAGCACTTGTCCCAATAGAGGAATCTTGCTCAGCAGAGGCAGGGCAAACCTGTATTCTGATAGTGAATGCGGTATAACTTCCGATGTGCCGGGATGACCATAGAACAGTACCATCAGGTATCGGGTTATGCCGAATCCCAGGATATTGATAACCGCGCCGGAAACCACATGGTTAAGATGCAGGGAAATTGTTGCCCATGCATGGAACATGGCAAGCAATCCGCCAGCCGCCATGCCGGCCAGGACTCCTATCCAGGGGTCGGCGGTTATCCATGCGGCCCAGGCGGCAAAGAACGCGCCCATCAGCATCATCCCCTCCATGGCTATGTTGATGATTCCGGACCGCTCGCAGATGGCGGCACCTATTGAGGCCAGAATAATCGGGGTGGACAGCCGGGTAGCCGCATGGAGGAAATCCGCATTAAACAGATCAAAGAAGCCTGTCATCCCTTCCTCCTGAAACAGGAGAAGACATGCCGGGCAAGAATCAGGAAGAGTATCAAACCTTTGATAATCTCGATAATGGATGTGGGTGTTTGAATGGTTCTTGCCATGTACTGTCCACCGGCATCGATGGCACCCCAAAGAAGGGCGCAGAAAACAACCCCGATGGCCGATGTTCCGGCGAGCAGGGCAACGGCAATTCCGTTCCATCCGTATCCGGCATTCAGATTCTCGAACATCTTGTGATCCAGACCCAGAACCTGGGTGGTGCCCGCAAAGGCGGCAAGTCCGCCGGATATCAGCAGGGTGATCATGATGATATACCCTACACGTATTCCCTGTGTCCGGGCAGCATCGGGATTCAAACCGACCGCCCGGATTTCAAAACCAAGACGCGTTCGGTAGAGTATGTGCTGTACCAGGACTGCCGTGACAATGGCGATGAGAATTCCGATGTGCAGGCGGTAGTTGGTTTCCGGCATGAATGTTTTGAATTTCATCAGCCAGGTTGATTCCCGCACGGGATCGGTAATGTACGCGTGAGTAGAAAGTGCCGGATCGCCGCCGTTGAACCGGATAAACATGGAAGAAAGTGTGCGTGCCACGTAGGCCAGCATCATGGTTGTTACCACCTCATGGGCACCTGTTTTCACTTTGAGGATCGCGGGGACGGCGTTGTACGCGGCACCGGCCATAGCGGCAAGAAAATAGATTAAAGGAATAACAGCAAGCGGGGGCCAATTCAGCCTGATACCAAGCCATGTGGTGGCCATTGCGCCGATGTAATATTGACCCTCAGCACCTATGTTGAACAAACCGCATTTGAACGCGAACGATATGGAGAGGCCCGTGAATATCAAGGGCGTCGCGTTGAGTATGGAAACATGCCAGTTCTTAACGAGCCCGCCGTATATCATGGCTCCGAAGGATGCCAGCGGACGGTAGCCAGTGATGAGCAGGAGTATCCCGCCGACAAAAAAAGCAAGCAGAACCCCGGCCAATGGGTAGCGGACAGCCGTGACTCCTCTTGAAAACGAGCCAGCAAGAGCGGTCCGGCCATGTTCCAGATATTGGTTAAAAAGCCACAGGCAAACCGCGGCAGCAAGGAAAACCAGACCGATATGCCTGCTCCCCATGTACAGCACAGTACCGATGACGGCAAGGAGACTCGCCGTAATTCTCAACGCCTTAGGCATAAACCGCTTCACTTCCCTCCCCGCCGGTCATATAATAACCCACCTCTTTTCGGCTTGCTTCTTCCCTTTTGAATTCCTTGTGGATTCGGCCCTCAAACATCACCAGAATACGATCCGACAGGTTGAAGATTTCCTCAAGCTCAAGTGATAGAAGAAGAATGCCGATGTCACGATCCCGCATGGCGATCAGCTGTCCATGAATATACTCTATCGCGCCGACATCAAGTCCCCTTGTCGGCTGGGAAATGAGGAGGAACTTCGGTTCCCTGTCGAATTCCCTTGCCAGTATAACTTTTTGCTGATTTCCGCCGGAGAGGCTTTCTGCCCTCAGCCGGGGGCCGCTTGTAACGATATCGAACCGCTCAATAAGATCGACCGCCTTGTCTTGAACAGCCTGCCGATTGATATGGCCATGCTTGACCAGGGATTCCCTGTATTGATTGCCGAGAAGAACATTCTCCGATATGGAAAACGGCAGAATCAGGCCGTCCTTCTGCCGGTTGGCCGGAACGTAACCTATGCCTCTGTTTATACGGCTCATAACACTCCATTTGTTGATGGGTTCTCCATTCAAACAAACGGTACCAGATCGAATTCGGCGGGTTCCTACCACAGACTCGGCCAGTTCTTCCTGTCCATTCCCGGCCACCCCGGCAATGCCGACAATTTCACCCGGCCTGACATGGAGCGACACGCCGCTGACCGCGGGAAGTCCGCGGTTATCCATAACCTCAAGGCCGTTTATTTCAAAACACCGCTTATCAAGAACCTCGTGTGTCGTTCTTTCAAATTGAAGCAGGACTTCCCGGCCAACCATGTGCCTGGCCAGTTCCGCGGAACTGATTTCCGCAGTGGGGAACTCACCGGTAATACGGCCCTTCCTCAGAATATAAACCCGCTCTGAAATGGCCCTGATTTCTTCCAGTTTATGCGTTATGACGATGATGGAGACTCCCTGATCGCGGAGGTTTCTGACAACATTGAAAAAACCTTCTATCTCCTGGGGCGTGAGCACAGCAGTCGGTTCATCAAGGATGAGGATGCGGGCCTTTCTGTACAGGGCCTTCAATACTTCAACCCTTTGCTGCAGGCCCACGGTCAGGTCTCCAACCAGACTATCGGGATCAATGTCCA
Source organism: Spirochaetaceae bacterium (assembly GCA_965224705.1). Lineage (GTDB taxonomy): Bacteria > Spirochaetota > Spirochaetia > DSM-2461 > DSM-2461 > UBA2779. The sequence goes on from OZ245056.1 coordinate 881,825, forward strand.
GATGATAGCGCCGGGACAATTCCCTGATTTCCTGACGGGCTTTTTTATAATCGATGCCTATTCGTGTTAAGGGCTCAGCTCCCAGGATAATGTTCTGGGTTGTTGTGAGCGTTTCCACAAGCATAAAATGCTGATGAACCATGCTCAGGCCATTGGAAATGGCTTCCCGGGGAGAAGTGAACTTCGCCTCCTTGCCGTATAGCAGCACACGGCCCTGATCGGGGTGGTATAATCCGTAAAGAATGTTCATCAACGTGGATTTTCCGGCACCGTTCTCACCCAGGATGCTGATGATTTCTCCCTCAAAGAGTTTGATGCTGATATTCTGATTGGCCTGAACAGTCCCGAAACGCTTTGAAACACCTTGAGTTTCCAGAATGGCCTTTCCAATCGTATTCATCCTGGTACTAATACTATCCCCCGATGCCTCAAACTGTCAAATAAATTAAACACGGTAAATTTCATACGTTGGCAATAACTTGGCATGAGTGATTCATCTGTATATGATTGATTGATGCTGTATGGAAGGGAGCGTAAAGATGCTGCTGCGGCAATGCGGCGGCTCTATTATCAAAATCTAACCACCTGCTCAGGCGGAAACATCAGCCTGCGGGTCGACAAGAATAGGTTCATCATCACCCCTTCAGGCCTGGATAAGGCGTTGATAACGGCCCGAAATGTCGCCGTAATGGTCTTTTCCGGCGAAAATCTTACCCCAAAACTCAAACCAAGTATTGAAACGTCGATGCATGAAATAATCCTTTCATCCCGCGCGGACATCAATGCCGTTGTTCACGCCCACCCAAAACATGCCACTTTCTTTACGGCAGCCCAATCCCATCATATCCGCACAGACCTCATTGCCGAAGCCAGATACCTGTTGGGAGAACCGGCCTTCGCAGCCTATGAATTGATGGGAACGACCGCTTTGGGAAACAGTGCTGCCGCCGCCCTTGCCCAAGGGGCTGTAGCGGTATTATTGGAGAATCACGGCATCATCACCGTTGGTAAAACCCTTCTACAGGCTTTTGACCGAATGGAAGTGCTTGAATCTGCCGCGGAAATGACCTTGATGGCAGCACAGATTGGGGATATCTCCCCTTTGGGACCTTCACGGCTGAAGGAAATAGATGAAATGCATACGGGGGCTCAGGAGAAAGGATGACCGCGAATCAGGTGGTCCGTTTATTAAAAAACTAAAACGGAATGATGGGTGGTTCCAGACTACCATCCATCATGATCGTTTTTTAGTGCTCGCCGAAAAAGGAGTCGAATATGAAAATACTGGGCACCGGGATTTACGTCCCTGGACCACCGCTGAGCCATGATGATGTCATGCAAAAAGCCGGGATTGATTTTGATGGTAAAAAGATCTCAGACAAACTCGGGATAGTACACCGGCACATAGCTCATCTTTCCGGGATTGAGGAAACCACGGCCGATTTTGCTGAGAAAGCCGCCTGGGCCGCTCTGAAAGATGCCAATGTGGACGAGAAGAAAGTGGGACTCTTTGTAATAGCAACGGACACTCCGGAGTTCATCTCCCCATCCACGGCCATGATAGTTCAAGGACGAATTCAAAAAGGGGGAACCCTTGCCGGATCCTTTGATGTGTCAGCCAGTTGCTCCAGTTTTGTTACATCCCTTCAGTCAGCTTCCAATGCACTTCTGGCAGATCCGTCCATCGGTTACGCACTGGTTATTGGAGTATATAACATGCCTGCCTACTTCCGGCCGGGGGATGCGTTCGGCTATTCCATTTTTGCAGACGGGGCAGGTGCGTGGCTCATTGGTCCAGACGATGAAAACAGCCGCCTTACAGCCACACAGATGTATACTGACGGCACCCAATGGGACTATGTTGGAGTGTATTCTGGAGGCACTCGCCAGCCAGTGACTGTGGAGAGAATCAACGCCGGGGAATATGGCCTCCAACTCCTCCAACGCCTTCCCGGCAATCGAAACGTTGAGCTCTGGCCCATGGTAATGGAGTCCTTGATGACCAAAGCCGGGAAGAAACAAAATGAAGCAGACCATTACCTCTTCACTCAGATCAACCGTGAAGTCATAGTGAAGGTAATGGAAATCATTGACCAGCCCATGGAGAAAACGACCTGTGTAATGGATCGCTATGGTTACACTGGTTCGGCCTGCATTCCAATGGCCTTTCATGAGGCGGTAAAAAAGAAACGAATAAACCGGGGCGACGAAGTTCTGATCATGGCTTCCGGGGCCGGTCTGGCTGTGAGTTCTGCTCTATTCGTTTATTGAATTTACCGGAAAACTCGTACCTTGATCCATGATGGAGCATCAAGTATAATTGGTAGAATGAGGGTTAAATACTTACATTGTGCTTTTTTACTTCTGGTTCCTGCGTATTGCTTCGGGAATGTTGGCATACCGGTTATAGCACTGACATATCCAGGTTTCGCAGTACTTCTGCTGCCAATAATAATCACAGAGTATTTTATAATCAAATCCATTATTAATATAGAAAAAAAACCAATACTTGTAAGTACAGTTGTTTCCAATCTGGCTTCGACTCTCATCGGTGTACCACTGGCCTGGGCTGTTTTACTGATACTGGAGATGATTACGACTGGCGGTGCGGCCATTCAGTCAGAAGGACTGATGTATTTTGTCGGATCTATTGCCCTTCAGTCTGCCTGGATGCTCCCCCCGGATTACTACTGGATGCTTCCTGCAGCTATCATTGTGAACCTGATTCCCGCTTTCTTTCTCTCAAAGTATTCCGAATACATAATTACGAAGAAAATGATAAAAACAGTAGAAAAAAATCAGATTAAAAAAGCAGTTTTCAAGGCAAACAATGTAACCTATGGCGGCCTGTTCGCTATCGCTGTCGGATACCTGATAATAACTCTGGTTCTAACTTGAATGCCCTGAATCCCGCCCAGGACATTGAAAATGGTCGTTATAATGAAATCTTTTCGACCTTATACCCCGGTGAAGATCTATCCTTTCATCGGGAACGCTGGCTCTCTTTGATTGAGATTCATCGTAATAATACCGGGCAACTATCGCCGAGATTTTTTTCAGCCCCTGGAAGGACTGAGCTTGCCGGCAACCACACCGACCACAACCGGGGACGAGTTCTCGCTGCCAGCATTCAATTGGATACCATAGCCGCAATAACTGAGACCAATGATGACAGGGTAAACATTCTCTCAGAAGGATATCCGCCCGTACATGTTGATCTGAACTGTCTCGATAAAGCTAAAACCGAAAGTGGAAAAACCGATTCCCTCATACGAGGAATTGCTGCTTCCATTGTTAAGAGAGGGGGGAAAGTTGGCGGTTTCACAGCGTCTACGACCTCGCGGGTTCTCAAAGGTTCAGGATTAAGCTCATCGGCCGCTCTTGAGATCCTGGTTGGATCCATATACAGCGAGGTTTACAATAAAGGACGATTCAGTCCTGTGGAACTGGCCATCATAGGGCAGGAAGCTGAAAACAACTATTTTGACAAGCCCAGCGGCCTGATGGATCAAATTGCCTGTGCTGTTGGAGGTGTTGTCAGTATTGATTTCGTTGACGCACTTCATCCACTGGTGGAACCCCTGAATGCCTGTTTCACCGAAACAGGATACACCCTGGCTATAGTGGATTCAAAAGCTGACCATGCCAACCTTACGCCGGATTACGCCGCTGTTCCCATGGAAATGCAGGCTGTAGCAGCGGAACTCAATGCAGAGGTTCTTCGTGATACTGTCGAAGAAGAATTCTACAAAGCCATACCCCGCCTGCGAGAGAATACAGGGGACAGGGCAATCCTCCGGGCACTCCATTTCTATACTGAAAATAAAAGAGTCGATGCCATGGCAGATTCTTTGAAACAGAGGGATATTGACTCCTACCTTGCAGGCGTTCAACTTTCTGGAGACTCATCTTTTCGATTCCTGCAAAACATTTATTCGTCCCGAAATCCTGAAAACCAGGCTCTCACTCTTGCCCTGGCCCTGACAGATCTTTTTCTGGATGGTCAGGGTGCATCCAGGGTTCATGGCGGCGGATTTGCGGGAACAATACAGGCCTTCATACCGACACCTCGATTCAACGATTATGTTCAATACATGGAGAACTTCTTTGGAACGGGCTGTGTGCTGAACCTTGAAGTTCGAACTTCTCCAGCAGGAGAGATCAAAGCTGATTTATGACGACATTTCCTTTTTTTCGTCCGGTTTCAACATACCTGTGAGCTTCGGCAGTTTCTTCCAGCGGATAGCATCGGTCTATAACCGATTGTATCTTTTTTTCTTCAATCATCTTCTTGAGGAAAACCAGATCCTTGATAATTTCTTTTGCCGGTCTCGCATATGTGGCCGCAAGAATAGCCTTTTTCCTACTGAACTTTGAAGTCCATAACATTGACAGAATAGTGGATAACCTGCCGGAATTAAGATAGACCCCCTCCTGCTTCAACGACCCTTTACAACGGGAAAACGGTTCTTTGCCTGTCGTGTCAAAAATAATATCATAGGTCTGGTTGTTTCTGGTGAAATCGGTTTCAGTGTAATCAATTACCATATTGGCTCCTAAGGATTTCACTAATTCTAAATTAGCCGTACTACATACACCGGTAACTTCTGTCCCGAAATACCTGGCAACCTGTATTGAAGCCGTACCGACTGATCCGGAAGCACCATTAATAAGAACTCTTTGTTTACTTTTAATATTGGCCTTATTTCGAAGAAAATGCAGTGCTGTCAATCCACCTTCAACAACAGCGGCGGATTCCTCATGAGTCATGTTCTCAGGTTTCACGGCCAGTGCCCCATCTTCCGGCATACACTTGAATTCAGCATGGGCACCCATAGAACTTCCAGTCATTCCAAATACAAGGTCACCCTTGCTGAACAATCTCACATCTTTACCAACGGCTTCAATTTCTCCAGACAGCTCCTGCCCCAATATGTTTTTGATGGGTTTTGTGAGACCCATGAAGAATCTGACAAAAAAAGGCCTTCCTTTTCGACCGATGAGGCCCGCTGTTGTGGCGGCTGCCGCATGAATTCTGATGAGTACTTCATTATCCCTGGGAACAGGTTTTTCCACCTCCTGGAGTTGAAGAACATCCGGTTTTCCGTATTTTGTGCATACAATCGCTTTCATGATTCTCCTCCTTACTCTGTGAAGTTATGAACCAATGTTCATTTTACTTGAACCTGTCATCTGAAGACTTCCCTGTATTGTAGCGATTTGCTTCATGTATCACAATCATTCGTTCATTTGCAAATTGCCAGCCATGTTCTCTTATACTTGACAAATCTCATAATCAATACTAAAATGCAGCCTTGAAAACTCAATTTCTTATAAGGAGGAAATTATGTCACAGCATTACAGAATCCAGGTTCTGATTATAGGATTGTTCCTTTTACCGGCATCGATTCTTCTGGCAGCAGGCCAACCCGAAGAAGCCGGAACTACCGAAGAAGCCGGAACTACCAAAGAAGAATCCTGGCAGTTGATTATCGGTACCGGAGGGACATCCGGAACCTATTACCCCATAGGCGGAGCGCTCAAAACCGTGTTTGAGGAGAGCCAGCTCGTTGACTCGCTAACGGTTGAATCAACCGGAGCCTCGGTTATGAACATCAACAATATCGATTCCGGGTTAAACCAAATCGCAATAGTCATGAGCGATGTCGCCTACGACGCATTCAATGGCCGGGGACGCTTTGAAAACAAACCCATCGATATTCGTGCCATAGCGGGTATGTACCCCAATGTTGTCCAGATTATTGCCACTGCTGCCAGCGGAATAACTTCTGTAGAGGATATGCGGGGCAAGAGGATAGGTGTCGGCAAGGTCGGTTCCGGAGTGGAGCAAAGTGCCAACAAGGTACTCGAAGCGACCGGCCTCAGTTATGATGATCTTGGACAGGTAACCAACACGGGATATGCGGACAGTGTACAGGCCATGCAGAATGGAACACTGGATGCGGCATTCTTTACATCGGGTGTTCCCAATTCCAGTATTGTCAATGTCATGCAGAGCATGGATGTCGTCTTTGTTCCTGTTTCGGGTCAAATTGCCTCCAATCTCATTGCGTCCTATCCATTTTATGAGGAATACACAATCCCTGCCGGCGTTGCAGCCCAGTACAGTCTTGACAAACCGCTGGAGACAGTCGCCATACGGAATCTTCTTATTACCAGTGCGGAACTTCCCGACGATCTCGTACAGGAACTGACCAGCCGTTTCTATGACTATCTTGGAAGTGATCTGGTTACCATCGGCGCACTGCGTCAATTTGATCGTGAAGAAATGGACAGCGGTCTCGTGGTGGATCTCCATTCGGGGGCACAGGAATTTTACACTTCCCGTTGATGGGAAACCGGGACTTAAGTAGGAGCCTGTCGGATTTACGTCTCACGGCTCGATTTTTGCCCTTTTTCCCTGCTGCTGCGTTGCCAAAATACTCACGTAGCCCAGCTACGCTCCGTTTTTGTCGCCTTGCATCAGGAAAAAATCATCAAAAATCGCCTCGAAGCCTTAAAATCCGACAGACTCCTAGATTCCTTTTTATCTTAAATGTACTGTATTTCGGAATAACTCCCATCCTTAGCCCGGGCGGGATGGGAGAATCCGATACATGCCTTGCGCTAAGCCGGAATGATGAACTCTTTCTGACAATTACGGTTTCCTTACCACAGGACTTTGAGATTTCCTGGCTGCATTCCGTAGAAAAGGAAGAATGGCGGGAACAGTTTGTCATTGGTATCGACAGGACTATTCACATTGAGTCAACTCGGTTTCGTACATTTGGAGCAGGCGTACCGGACAATGCCCCGGAGACAGCAACTCAGGATGGGTGGGTTACTATGAGCGGCCTAAACCGTCAGGTTGATCCCCTGGTCCTTCGCTCCAATAATGAGACCAATCACAGGCTGAGCATAGCAAATCAGACCTATGTACTACCCGAAGGACAGTATTGGTTCACCGTCACGGACACATGTTCAAAAGGGAAGAGAAAAATGCGATGAAGAATAAGGACGGTATAGTGGAAGATAAAAACCTATCGCCCCCATTCGACCCGGACATATCCGGCGACAAACATGAACCGCAGAGACTGACTCGTTATATAGGCCTGGTGGTATCGACACTGGCAGTCCTGCTTGGTCTTTTCCATCTCTACACATCCTTCGCAGGACCTCTTGTGGACTTTCGCCAACGCAGTCTCCATCTCTACAGCCTGCTGACCATTGCATTTCTTGTCTATCCGGGAAGGTTGAAGAAAAAAAACATCCCTTTTCCCGGCATAATTCTAGCTATTCTCTCGCTTGCTATCGGTGTCTACATGCTTATAGCCTATGACCGCATAGCCCGCACGGGGGGAATTATTCAACAATTGGATTTTTTTCTTGGCATAGCAGCTCTGCTGCTCGTCATTGAGGCAACACGCCGCGCCCTCGGATGGAGTCTGCCCCTGCTGGCCCTTGGATTTTTGACTTATGGAATATGGGCCAAACTCAGGATATATCCCAACTTAACCCCTCCCATTATTCTGGCATCAACAAAATCCATCATCGTCCACCTTGTCTATGTGACGGAAGGTCTGCTTTCCACCGCCATCGGTGTTTCCGCAAGCTACATTATTCTTTTCATTCTTTTCGGCAGCTTCTTACTGAAAACCGGAACGGGGGTTTTATTTCAAGACTTTTCTATGGCCATAAGTGGTGCAAGCGATGGCGGACCGGCAAAAGTGGCCACCATTGCAAGCGGTCTGATGGGCAGTATAAACGGAGCTGCCGTAGCCAATGTTGTCACAACCGGCACATTCACCATCCCCCTGATGAAGAAGGTCGGTTATAACAAAGACTTCGCCGGGGCTGTTGAGGCCAGTGCCAGCGTTGGCGGTCAGATTCTGCCGCCCATAATGGGTGCCGCGGCATTCATTATGGCAGAAAATCTGGGTATACCTTATCTGCAAATTGTCCTTGCCGGCATAATTCCGGCTCTACTGTATTACTTCGGTGTTCTGATACAGGTTCATCTCCGTGCCAAACGCCGCGGGCTTTCCGGATTGTCCAGGGATCAACTTCCCGGACTGCGCGAGGTAATGCGTTTACGGGGTTATCTGCTGTTTCCCGTTTTGGTTCTTGTCTGGCTGCTCTTCAGTGGACGAACACCGATTTTTGCAGCCTTCTGGTCCATAGTCAGTATCGTTCTGATTACCGCTTCTTCCCGATTTTTGAAGTTTGTTAGCGCAGCCGTCACATTGCTTGTCTTTTTTCCCAGTATCGCCGCATTTCTCGATACCGGAAGCTTCCCACTGCCCTTTGCTTTTCCCACTTTGGCGGTGCTTATTGCTGTTTCGGTTCTGCTCAATATTCTGTTCAGGTACAACCGAAAAGAATCAACCAGCCTGACCACCGTTGTGTCCGCCATTAACGACGGTGTCAGAGCCACTACAGGAGTTGCCCTGGCCTGTGCCTGTGTCGGTATTGTGGTGGGGATCTCCACCCAGACGGGTATTGCGCTTAATCTGGCAAACTTTGTCATAAAAGCGGGACAGCGAATTACGATACCGGCCTTACAGTTGTTCATTACCCTGATCCTGACGATGCTGACTTCAATCGTTCTAGGAATGGGATTGCCCAGCATTCCCACCTATATAATAACAAGTACAATGGCAGCTCCCATTTTGCTTGGTACCAGTTTTTTCTCCCAGATAATGGGCAGCACGGAGAATGCCATTTTTGTCGCCCACATGTTTGTCTTCTATTTCGGTATCTTTGCCAACATTACCCCACCCGTTGCTCTGGCCGCCTTTGCCGGTGCGGGAATTAGCGGAGGCAATCCCACACGTACCGGCTTCATTGCAATGAAACTGTCCCTGGCAGGGTTTATTGTCCCCTTCCTCTTTGCCTTTGCGCCGCAGCTGTTGTTGATCAATATAGACCTGTCCATAATCTGGACCATTATCGGTGCCTTTGTTGGTGTGTTTATGCTATCGACGGCTGTCGAAGGCTATTGGCGAAGAACACTGCCTGTCTGGCTGCGCATAATTGTGGGCATAGCGGCAGTATTGTTTATCTACCCCAACCTTGTAAGCGACATTTTTGGTCTGTCCGCATTCCTTCTTCTGCTGCGCTTTGTATGGTGGCCGGGTAAGAATAAATCCTGATGTCAGCACCGATAATAGATCTCCAAAAAACACCGAAATAAAATTTCCGGTTTTGAGCCAAAAAACGAGCAAGCATCTGAAAGATGGAGCAAAACCCAGCTTACATCAGAAGGATACTGCCCCCGAAACTCCAGTAGAAACGTATGCACCAGGAGTCCGTCGGAATTTAAAGCTGCAAGGCGATTTTTGATGATTTTTTCCTGATACAAGGCGCCAAAAGCGGAGCGTGGGCTACGGGAGTATTTTGACAACGCAGCAGCAGGAAAAAAGGGCAAAAATCGAGCCGTGAGGCGTAAGTCCGACAGACTCATAGAGCAGAGCGGGGATTATACTGTGTATAGCTACGATCTTTTGAACTGCCTGCCTGGTATAATATTTTCCAATCCATCTTGCATAACTCCTGTCGAATTTCCCTTATTGCTTCCATTCCTTATACCATTCCGCTATAATGCAAAATCATGCAAACCTTGCAGCTGGGCATATCGGATTTCAAGGAATTCATCGACGAAGGCGGCTATTTTGTCGATAAGACCCATTTAATCGCCTATCTTATCAGCAATCCCGACAAGGTTCATTTAATCACCCGTCCCCGCCGCTTCGGTAAAACTCTGAACTTAAGCATGATTCGCTATTTCCTGGAGGCTCCATCACCGCCAAAAGAACGAAAGGGGCCAAAATGGCTTTCCCGGCTTCGCTTGCGCCAGGCTGTTCCATCCAATGCCTATTTGTTCAAAGACCGTTTCATCGCCTCCCATCCGCGCTGTGCCGAGTTCATGGGGCAGTACCCGGTTATTCATTTGAGCTTTAAGGATGCCAAGAGTACTTCATTCAATGAGTGCATGGAAATTATCAGGAAAATGCTTTCCGCAGAATACCAGCGGCATGGATATCTACAGGGTTGCGGAATGCTGCACGAAGCCGATAAAAAATTATTCTCCAGAATATTGAACAGAAACGGCACGGATCAGGACTGTGCCCAATCCATTGAATACCTCTCCGCCTGGCTCCACCGCGCCTACGGCAAACCGCCATACATCCTTCTGGACGAATACGACACCCCCCTCCATTCGGCCCATGTGGATAAGTACTACGACCAGATGATCGCCTTCATCCGCAGCTTCATGGTGCAAACCTTCAAGGACAACCCCCACCTGAAGCAGGCTGTGCTTATCGGCATACTGAAAATTGCCCAGGAGAGCATATTCAGCGACTTCAACAATCCCAGAGTCTCCACCATCCTTTCCCCGGCCATGAAGGACTGCTTTGGATTTACCGAAGCGGAACTTGAAAAAATGACCTCATACTTCGGTCTGGAAGACAAAATGGACGGAATCAAGAAATGGTACAACGGCTACATCTTCGGCGGAGAAACCGTCATCTACAATCCCTGGAGCATCGTCAATTACTTAAGCTCCCCCGATGAAGGATTGAAACCGCACTGGATAAGCACCAGCGACAACAGACTCGTCAAGGAAGTCATAAAACTAAAGCGCCGGGATGCGAAGATGACAACAGAAAAACTTCTGCGGAAAGAGGAGGTGCGCAAGCCGCTCTTAACCAACATTCCCTACACCCAGATAGAAAATGATCCGGATGTGGTATGGAGTTTTCTTCTCCACAGCGGCTATCTCAAGGCCTCCGAAATGCACCAGGAAGAACTGGGAACTAGCTGGAGACTCTCCATTCCCAACAAAGAATTGGAGACGGCCTGGGAGACCGTAGTGCGGAGCTGGCTGAAGGAGGATCTCTCTGTAAACGATGATTTTACGGACTTTGTCAGCGGCATCAGAGAAGCCAATCCCAGGCTGATTGAACGCGGCCTGAAGCGAATTCTCTTCGGCCTGGCCAGCTATTACGATAGCGCATGGGACGAGGAGGACAGACGGGAAAACTTCTACCATGGCCTGGTACTGGGTCTTCTGGCCTATCTTGGTTCGGCCTATGCCGTGGACAGCAACCGGGAGTATGGGAGGGGCCGCTCGGACATTGTGGTGGTCAGGAAGGGAAGCGATCCCGCTCAGGCCGAAGAGGCTTTTGTGCTCGAGTTCAAGCAGGGAAACACCTCTGCTGATACCTCACTGGAAGTGCTGGCCCAGACCGCTTATGCCCAGGCGGTGGAGGAATACCTTGACGGGGTTAGGGAGAAATGGCATCCGAAGGAATTGTTGGTTCTGGGGATTGGTTTCCGGGGGAAGGATTTATCTCTGTATTGCGAGGCATAATCTCTCACGGAACGAGTTCACGGAGATTACTCAAGGCTTCTATTTATTACCCCCCTAATACCATTTTTCAGCAATTCCTCACCAGAATTGATAAAAACCTCAATTTCACACCAGAGAGTTGAGATGTGTTAATAACTGTTTTTCATTTGAGTTCCCCACCTCCGTGTTCTCCGTGCCTCCGTGAGAAACTCCCCTTCCAAAAGAATCCCATATCTCATTAATAATACAAAAAATCTCTCACGGAGGCACGGAGGTCACGGAGATTATTCAAGGCTTCCATCCCCCATAGCATTCCGCTATAATGCAAAATTATGCGAACCTTGCAACTGGGCATATCGGACTTCAAGGAGTTTATCGACGAAGGCTGCTATTTTGTCGATAAGACCCATTTAATCGGCTATCTTATCAACAATCCCGACAAGGTTCATTTAATTACCCGTCCCCGCCGCTTCGGCAAAACCTTGAACTTAAGCATGATCCGCTACTTCCTGGAAGCTCCCCTGCCATCCCATACCGGCAATCCCCTTTTTGCCCCCGAAAACACCGCTTCCCCGCCGCCTGAAACCTTGCGCTTCAACACTTTGCCCTCCGGCCAATTCAGCACTCACCACGCCTACCTTTTTGAGGATCTTGCAATCGCCTCCCATCCGCGCTGTGCCGAGTTCATGGGACAGTACCCGGTTATTCATTTGAGCTTCAAGAATGTGAAGAGTGCAAGCAAAGAAGAAAGCATGGATTTAATGAAGTCCGTCATCGCAGATGAATTCGAGAGACATGACTATCTTCTTGACAGGGAATTTTTCGATGAATTGAAGATAGAATACTATAGGAAAATCCAGAATAGAAAAGGGACGGACGGGGACTATACCCAGTCCATCAAATACCTCTCCGCCTGGCTCCACCGCGCCTACGGCAAACCTCCATACATCCTTCTGGACGAATACGACACACCCCTGCATTCGGCCCATGTGGATAAGTACTACGATCAGATGATCGCCTTCATCCGCAGCTTCATGGTGCAAACCTTCAAGGACAACCCCCACCTGAAGCAGGCTGTGCTTATCGGCATACTGAAAATTGCCCAGGAGAGCATATTCAGCGACTTCAACAATCCCAGAGTCTCCACCATCCTTTCCCCGGCCATGAAGGACTGCTTTGGATTTACCGAGGCGGAAGTTGAAAAAATGGCTTCATACTTCGGTCTGGAAAGCAAAATGGACAGAATCAAGGAATGGTACAACGGATACATCTTCGGCGGGGAAACCGTCATCTACAATCCCTGGAGCATCGTCAATTACTTAAGCTCCCCCGATGAAGGATTGAAACCGCATTGGATAAGCACCAGCGACAACAGACTCGTCAAGGAAGTCATCAAATTGAAGCGCCGGGATGCGAAAATGACAACCGAAAAACTCCTGCGGAAGGAGGAGGTGCGAAAGCCGCTCTTAACCAACATTCCCTACACCCAGATAGAAAACGATCCGGATGTGGTATGGAGTTTCCTTCTCCACAGCGGCTACCTCAAGGCCTCCGAAATGCACCAGGAAGAACTGGGAACCAGCTGGCGGCTTTCCATACCCAACAAAGAAGTGGAGACGGCCTGGAAAACTGTGGTGCTTAACTGGCTGAAGGAGGATCTCTCTGTAAACGAGGATTTTACGGACTTTGTCAGCGGCATCAGAGAAGCCAATCCCAGGCTGATTGAACGCGGCCTGAAGCGAATTCTCTTCGGCCTGGCCAGCTATTACGATAGCGCATGGGACGTGGAGGACAGACGGGAAAACTTCTACCATGGCCTGGTACTGGGGCTTCTGGCCTATCTTGGTTCGGCCTATGCCGTGGACAGCAACCGGGAGTACGGGAGAGGCCGCTCGGACATTGTGGTGGTCAGGAAGGGGAGCGATCCTGCTCAGGCCGAAGAGGCTTTTGTGTTTGAATTCAAGCAGGGAAATACGGCCGCGGATACCGCACTGGAAGTGCTGGCCCAGGGCGCTTATGCCCAGGCGGTGGAGGGATACCTTGAGGGGGTCAGGGAAAAATGGCATCCGAAGGAATTGTTGGTTCTGGGGATTGGTTTTCGGGGGAAGGAATTGTCTCTGTATAGCGAGGAATAATTTGACTGATAGGCCGGGCAGCTTGTTTCCTAATTGAGCTCTTCCTCATCCCAGGATTCCGCTGTGTTTTGAAAATACAATATACGTTGAGGCACCCCAAAAAACTTAAAAACCGCCCCCCATGCGTCAGAAGCCGAATGCAGGAGGTGTGCCGCCAGTTTCACAGTCCACCATTAACCTCTCAAGTACCAATCATTTGTAGCTGCTGCTTTATCTCTGGGTATGTCATTTGTGTCCAGACGCGGCAAGGTGTACTTATTAACTTTTCCTAAATCAGCAATATCAACTTCTGTTGTCAGAGCAAGTTTACAGTTATATGCTTTTAACAGTTCAATTGTTGATTCGTTGTAATCACCATAAGGATAGCACATTGTCCAATTCTTTGTATCACTTCCAATAAGGGTTAAAAACTCAAGTGCCTTTTCAATTTCTACTTTTTGTTTCTGGCGGTCTAAAGAACCCAACCAGTAATGGTCGTATCCATGACTGCCAATATGCATACCATTTCTTTTCATGCACTGTATTTGTTCAATGTCCATGTATAATTCTCTACTGAATGCATCCTCATCAATTCCAACTATTCTTTCAAACAGGTTATTCGTTATAATTTTTCTCAGGGATTTTTCAAGTTCATTCTGTAATAAACGCTTTATGAATATAACATCCGCTGAATCAAAACGATTGGATTGAGCAAGTTTATCGTAATAGAACGAAAAGTTTTCCAGCTTATAATCTTTTTCATACTTAACTAATTCATTTTTGATTTCAGAGATGATTTTTGATTTGTCCTTTTCTGAAGCAAGAATAAAATGGATCTTATTGACGTCCAAGGCTACATGCTCGGTAATTGCTCTGGCTGGAGGAAAAAAAGAACCTTGAATCCTATGTTTATCCAAAAATGGGAAAACATATTTGAAATGATCTGAATAAGCATCATCAAAAGTCAATAAGACCGACTTTTCCGGCAAAGAATAACCATTATCGATGGAATCAATAAGCATTTCCATTTCAATGAAATGATAGTTTTTCTTTAAGTATTCTATCTGCTCATAAAAAAGATGTATATCCAATCCTTTTATGTCTGGATACCGGCTATGAGCCAAATCTCTAACATAGTGAAACATTACGATCGTTACTTTTCTTTTCATTTTCTTCTTATTATGCTTGGTCTATCCTGATCACTATCTCCCTTAAAAACTACATAGTTTGGAGATTTCGATTTGCAGGCGACAAGAATATCAACATTCTCCTGGAGAAAAGGTTCAAAGTAATTTGGGATGATAGTTTCTGAATTTCGCAAGTTGAAACCCCAGCTTGAAAACAGTTTTTCAGGCAGCCCATAATTCAGACAATCCATATACTCTGAATCATGACTCTGCAAAATTGAAATAATTGATTCATAAATTGAATTTACATCTGTCAGCTCACCCTGTATATCTACAATTCGAATACATGAACTTTCATTAATAACAATTTTTCTAACAACAAAAACAAGTTTCAATGTATTCTTATTGTATGCACCTAATAGCATGTACTTATAGCAGGGATGATTTAGATAACGGTTTTCAATATATTTCCTGCTTTTAACCGGGTTGAATGAGAAATTTAACTGCTCTACATCCTCAATCGTGATTTCTTTAACAAAAGAGGTGGAAGGTCGTCTGGAAACAAGTGTTTGCTTTTTTTTGAAATTGGCAATTCTATAGTCTTTAATTCCTGGATTAAGAATAAAATATTGCTTTAAAACACCTGTATCATAACCAAGAATATCATAGATCCTCTTGACCTCTGCATTAATCCCTATTGATCCAATACTCTGTGGCTGCATTTTCATTTCCAGCCATTTCAGTAAAGCAAAACCAATTCCTGGTTCTGCCCTCTCTTCATCGACCTTCCAGATTGCCAGCCAGATGTCTGCTGTGCTTCTTAAATTCTCATCAAACCTGGATGTGGGAATGAAACCGAGAACACCTGTTATTTCATTACTACCATTTTTGGAAATTACAAAGTTGTAGCCATTCTTAGATTTATGCTGGAAATCCATTATTCTTTTGTCCACAGCCAGAATATGGTTCTTCTTCCATTTCTCATGGATAAACTTTTGTAATTTGACAAAATCTTTATTTGTGCAGAAGGATATATTTTCCATGGTTTATTTATTAAATCGTTCCATTATCAACATGAACATTCTGTCCTGTAATTGATTTTGCTTCATCGGATAGTAAAAACCTGATTGTGTCAGCGGCCGAATTGACATCTACTGGCTGTTTCATCGATGTTCTTTGATAAATGCGGCTTTTCTGATTGTCAGAAAGTGCTGAACTCATTTCAGTTTCCATAAAACCTGCCACCAAACAATTGGAGCGAATTCCCCTTTCCCCCCATTCACGGGCTGTATTTTTTGAAAAAGCCTCCAGTGCACCTTTTGTAGAAGCATACATGGATAAACCTTTATAACCTGTGTGAACACTGATTGATGAAATATGCACAATACTCCCCTTAGTACTGTGAAGCAGCATCTGTCTTATAACGAGTTTTGTCAGCATCATGGGAGAGAATACATTTACTCGATACATTTTTTCAAGTGAAACCAGATTAATATTTGTGATTATATCATCGTATGCCAATGCTGCATTATTGACAAATCCATGAATTGGCGTGTCAAAACCAATCCAGTTTTTGAATACGGATTGTTTTAAATTTTCTCCGTCGTTTAAATCATACTGCAGCCATTTGAGATTCTCAGGATATTGGAGTGATAGTTTTTTAAGAGTTTCGGTTTTACTGCGGCTTATGGCATAGATTGCCCAGCCTTTGCTTAATAAAGATTCTGTTGTTTTTAACCCCAGGCCTCTGGAAGCACCTGTTAATAGTATATTCATGCTCAATTCCTTTTTAACTTACCTGTCCTTGTTGTTGAAAGTTCTTCTACAATCTGGATAACTCTTGGGATTTTGAATTCCTGGATTTTGGATTGTAGATATATGCGTATAGAGGATTCCGTTATCTGGTTGCTGTCTACAACAACTTCACAGCAGATAATATTCCCAAGTATGGAGTTCTTTTTTGAATACACCCGTACATTTCTAATATCTGACAATGCTAATATTGCTTCTTCAACTTCAAGCGGATTAACCTTATAACCACCAACATTTATCATCTCGTTTTTGCGGCTCACAAAACGAAATTTCAGTGGCTTTCGGGAAACAATTTCAATCAGGTCACCAGTATTGTACCATTCTTCAATATTGGTGTCGGAGTTTCCCATTAAAGAATTGTGAACTAGAAGTTCATTGTCCCTGATTCTGATCAAATGTTCATACTCAGTTCGAACACTGAAAATGTCATTTCGTGAAGCAAGAAGGGTTCCTGCTTCTGTTGAAGCATAAACATTGGTTATTCCGGCATTTGGAAAGATCTTTTTCAGTTGATTAAAAGTCTTTTCATTGAATCTCTCACCGCCTGAAGTGATTTTTTCTACAGAGGGAAACGCTTCATCACAGGGCAGCAGGAGCCTGTAAAAAGTTGGGGTAGCCGAAATATGCGTTATACTGTTATTTCTAATCTCGTTATAAATCTCGTCAGTGTTAAATCCAAATAGACGAATGATAGAGTTTCCATTCAGCAATGCCTGAAAGAAAACCTGAATTCCAGCCATATGAGTGGGGTTATAGGCAAATCCCCAGATACTCTTTCTATTGTGCTCTGAAATTCTTACAAATCTTGTAATTGATTTAAAATCATGGCTGACCTTTTTGGGAGTACCAGTTGTTCCCGATGTAAACAATGTTATTTTCCAATTCTCAGGGGGAGGACTGAACTTTTCAATTAGTTCCTGTTCGCTGGATATAGTTGAAACTGTGCCCCTGTCAATTGGTTTAGTGAATTCATCGTATTCAGAATGACCGGTAAGATTTATTAATTCAGAGTCAGTAAAGTCCGAATCAAGAAGAATTACTTCTTCGTCTATCAGCAACGATAGAATTATATGTTTAAAAACGGTGTAATAATCATCAGACTTACAATAGGGATTGTATGTGGAGGTACTGTTGAGATCATCAATCAGAGAACCCCATGTAACAAGTCTGTTGTTATCAGTATCTTTGAGAAACGTATTCCTTCCTCACTTGTTTTCCAGTCTATTGAGAATTTCTCCCACGGAGTTTATGATTCCATTTTCAAAAATGTCAATGTCATACTCTGCTTCAATTCGCACTGTCAGTTCAGCTAAATCAAGGGAATCAAATCCAATGTCATTTCTCAGGTGCATCTCAGGGGTTATTGATGTCAACTTCTCTTTTCCCCTGTTTTCGAGGACTGTGTTCATTATTTTTAAAATCTTTTCCTGCATTTTGATATCCCGCCGGACATTTCTCATTTTCAAATAGTATAAATACTTATGATATAAATAAAAAACAGGTTTGTCAAGAAGAACTCAAAATTTCCTTATCGAGAAGCAGGCTTCTCAATCGCAGGATGAGAGCATTAAACCTGATCTCCATACCTATCTCTGTTGTTCTCGATCCCTTGAAATGCTATAGTAGCCTATGTCAAACATAATGACTGTTAAACAACTCTACAAAAGCTACGGTCAGATCACCGCTGTTGACGGTATAGATATTGACATTGAAGAGGGAAGCTGTTTCGGACTTCTCGGACCGAATGGTGCGGGAAAAACAACAACAATAGAAATGATGGAAGGTATATTGAAGCCGGATGAGGGTGATATCCTTTTTCGGGGAAACCCCATCGATAAGCAGTTCAAAAAGAACGTTGGGATACAGTTTCAATCAACTGCACTTCCAGAATACATAACAGTAAAAGAAACGCTGGATCTTTTTTCTGCTTTTTATCCCCATCCTCGTTCGATGGATGAGACAATCGAGTTGTGTTCCCTGTCCGACATCCTTACACGGGATAACCGGAAACTCTCCGGCGGACAGAGGCAGCGGATGCTTCTTGGCCTTGCTATTATCCCCCAGCCTGAAATCATCTTCCTTGATGAACCGACAACCGGTCTTGACCCGGCAGCAAGGAGGAATTTCTGGAAATTGATCAATAAGATCAAAGCTGAAAACAAAACCATTCTGCTGACCACTCACTATATGGAAGAGGCGGGAATCCTCTGTGATAGAATCGCCATAATGGATCACGGCAGGATACTTGAATGCGATACTCCAGACAAACTGCTTGACAAGCATTTTGAAGGAGTCCTTGTGAAACTTCCCCGGGCTGGCAAAGATCCGGCCGAGTTATCAGGGTACAATGTTATCGGAGATACAATTGAAATTCAGACGAACAATCTTGAGGATACTCTGAAGAAATTGATCAATGGGGGGTATCAGACTGATGGCCTTTCAATTCACAAACCCGACCTGGAAGATTTATTTATAAAGCTTACAGGTTCCTCCCTGAGATCATAGGAGATAATCGTGAAACAATTCATGGCAATGGTCAAAGCCCGATCGATGGAATTTGTTCGCGACCGGGGAACATTCTTCTGGAATCTTATTTTTCCGATCATAATGATAACAGGTTTTTCGTTTGCCTTTTCAGACGATAAGGATACAATGTTCAAGGTCGGAGTAATCGGTGATATTCCTGCCCCCGAAGAGATGGCGTTTCTTCAGATACAATCAATTGATTTCATTGATTACACACTGGAAAAGAATTTTCTTCCCAAAGACGAGATTCTTGAACGTCTTCGATTTCATCAAATTGATATGTTGATAGATTTTTCCACGAATGAGTATTTCATCAACGAACAATCCCCCAGGACGGAGGTGTTGAATGCTCTCATCCGTATCCCCGATCCAGGCACTCAGAGAGTTTTAAAGAAACAGCAGGTTTCCGGTAGGGCAATACGCTATGTCGACTGGCTGGTCCCCGGAGTTATTGGTATGAATATGATGTTCTCCTGTCTGTTCGGAGTCGGTTTTGTGATCGTCCGCTACCGAAAAAACGGTGTATTAAAACGGCTCAAAGCCACTCCCGTCACTCCCTTCAACTTCATTTCAGCCCAGATAGCATCCCGTTACATCATCGTCATATTTACTTCCATCCTTGTGTACTGCGGGACAAATCTCTTTTTGAAATTCATGATGCAGGGATCGTATCTGAATCTTATTCTTGTAACATCCCTGGCAATCATCTGCATGATAGCTCTGGGATTGCTCTTTGCAGCGCGTTTTAAGAGTGAAGAGCTTACGAGCGGCATCATGAATGTGGTGATATTCCCCATGATGATATTCTCAGGAGTATTCTTTTCACTGGAGGGAACTCCGGAAATCCTGCAGAAGATATCCCGCATCATTCCCCTGACTCATTATATCGAAGCATCCCGGAGCATCATGCTTGAAGGGGAGGGATTGCTGGCCATAATGCCCAATATATTGGTTCTGGGTAGTATGACACTGGCATTTCTTCTAACTGCGAGCCTCCTTTTCAAATGGGATTAAGAATGACCGGATGAGGAACTCAATGTATCCGATGATTGACGGCAGAACCGGCTTCAATGATGACCAGCCGTTCACTGCCTGTCGGCAGACAGCCCATTCTTCAAATATCCCCCGAGGGTAGTGAGAAGGGAGGAAAGCTCATGCACTCTCCGGGAGAAGATGAATTCAATACCAAGATAGTGGGAAAGGCCCATCAGGAAGTTGGCCGTGGTGCCCGCTGTCCGAAGATCTCCCAGGGAAAGATTTTTTCTGTAACCAATTTCAAAGCGATTATAGTAATTCTGTCTTTCTGAAACAAACTCAGACTGCCTCACAATGGAATAGAACTCCTGCCGGGCCATGAAGTATCGGGCGAAATAACCCATCCCCATAACCTCATGAAAAAGACGATCTGGTGTGGAGCCGAGTTTCTTCTTTAAAAAATAGCGGATTGAATGACTGATCACCTGAACCAGATAATCAAGGAAGCGGTCCTTTGTAATGAAATACTGATAGAATGTTCCCACTGACAATCCTGCCTTGAGGCAGATCTCCGATACTCCCACGGCATGGAATCCTCGTTCTCCAAAGAGTTCCATTCCGGCTTCAGCCAGTTTCACCTTGGAGGGAGGAGCATCTTTGAAGTCAAGAGGAGCATCTGAAGGGCCAGGATCTGGATTCTCCGGCACTGTTCCATCTTCGAAAACACCGTGAAGGATGAGTTTTGCCAGGCAGGCCTCGTCTACTTCAATAGAATCATAGATCCCCCGGGTTGCCAGAAAGCGGGTTCCTGAAACGGCATAGAGATATTCAGCCTCATTTAATGGACGTCGAAAGACCCTGCTCAGGGTTTTCATATAGAGGCTCTGGAGTTTTTCCTCCAATTCCAGGTAGTGATACTGACCTTCCCGGAATACCGAAACCTCACGGCTATAGTTTCGCGCCAGACCCACTGTGATGGAAATGAAATCTTTCAAGTCAGATTCCAGTTCGCCGAAACGTCCTGTCACCGATAACTCGTCGGCCATTCTGTCCAGAAACTCCCAGTTGATTTCCTTAAAAAGTTCCTCTTTGTTCTTAAAATACCTGTAAAAAATACCATTGGATAACTCAGCCCTACGGCAGATTTCAGCCACGGAAACGGTTTCGTACCAGTTGTCACTAAACAGGATGAGGGCAGTATTCAGTAGTTTTTTTCGTGTGTCCGCTGCCATCCTGTCAATTCAAGAAATTTTCAAGATTCTGCAGAAATTGCCGGGGATTTTCCACCATTGGGGAATGCCCTGTCCCGGAAAGTTCAACATAATCGGCTCCCAGATGAGATGCTGTCCTTTCGCACATATCCCGGGTTATCAGAACATCCTGCTCTCCACGGAGGATGAGGGTTGGGTATTCAAGACGGCCGAGTCGCTCTCGAAAGTCTGCTTTCTCAAGTTCTACAATATGCCCGATAAAGGCGTCATGATGCATCTTCGTTCCGGCTGTAACCAGTTCATCCAGTCGTTCGGCATTGTTCAATGTGGGCATCACTCTGGACATGGCATCCTTCAGCAACTCTCTGTCCTCCCTGTAGGCTTCAATGACAGGGTAACGCTCTCGAGGCGTCTTCAAACCTTCAATGGGTCCCGGAGCGACAAGAACGAGTTTTTCCATGCGTAAGAGGTTACGGGAGGCCAGTTCCATGGCTGTTACTCCACCCAGGCTGTGGCCGACAACGATAAGGGGCGGTGTCCCGGCTGTTATATTTAAGGCTGCTGTGAACTCCTCCAGAATTGTGGCATATCCAGCAATGGAGAAGTCTCCGGAGGAATACGACTGGCCGAAGTTCGGCAGATCGGGGGCCACTGTACGATATCCCGGCACATGCATCACCTGGCGAAACCAGAGACTGCAGGCCAAATTGCCGTGAATGTACAGGAGCAATGGTGCCCCCTCATCTCCACTGGCAAGGCAGTGAATCTGTCCGCCGCTGACATGAATTTCAAATTCTTCCATCAGACTCTTTTCAAAGCCACTGCGGTGCCCATACCACCTCCAGCACAGAGGGCGGCCAGGCCGTGATCCTCTCCTCTTTTCATCATCTCATGGAGAAGCGTTACTATGATTCTGGCACCAGAAGCACCCAGAGGATGCCCCAGAGCAATCGCCCCTCCATTCACGTTGCACCGCTCGAGAATTGCCTCTTCCCCCTCTCCATGTTCAATGGTCAGTTCCTTAATCACTCCCAGAGCCTGGGCTGCGAAAGCTTCGTTAAGTTCGATAAGACCGAATGATGAGAGTTTGAGCCCTGTGGAATTGGTGAGTTTTGCGATGGCCGGAACCGGTCCAAGACCCATGATTTCCGGAGCGATTCCAGCCTGGGCTGCCGCTTCAATTTCCGCCATAGGATTGAGACCTAATTTCTGAACAGCGGATTCGGATGCGATGATAAGAATGGCCGCACCATCATTGATTCCCGAGGAGTTTCCTGCCGTTACAGTGCCGTCTTTCTTGAAGGCAGGCCGCAGTTTGGCGAGAGTTTCTTCAGAGGTATCCGGACGAAGATGTTCATCTTCGGAAAAAACTGAGGTTTTACGGCGCTGCTGTACTTCCACGGGAACAATTTCATCAGAAAACTTTCCGGCATCAACTGCGGCTGACGCTTTTTTTTGACTCCCCAATGCAAAGACATCCTGGGCCCTTCGGGAGATTGTATGCTTCTCGGCCACATTTTCAGCGGTTACACCCATGTGATAGCCGTTGAATACATCAGTCAGTGAATCAGCAATCATGGAATCGGAGGCCTCAAATCCTCCGAGTTTGTTTCCCCATCGAGTGGAAGGCGGAAGTGTGAAGGGTGCCGCACTCATGTTTTCCATGCCTCCAGCCACAATAATGTCGGCCTCTCCGGCCAGGATACTGGCACGGGCCGTCATCACTGATTTCATACCGCTTGAGCAGAGGATATTCAGGGTATAACCTGGTTTCGTTTCGGGAATTCCAGCTTTCATAGAGGCCTGTCTGCCGGGTCCCATGCCCACAGCCCCCTGTATCACGTGGCCAAGTACAGTGTAATCCACCATGTCCGGCTTGATTCCGGCATCCGCCAGGGCCGCCCTGATAACCACGGCAGCGATGTCCGGGGCCGGGGTGTCCTTTAAACTCCCGCCAAAAGATCCAATAGCCGAACGTTTAGCGGCAACAACATAAACTTTTTGCATAGAAACCTCCTAATGCATGTATCCGATTTTTTTAGCCTCAGCTTCGAGTTGATCCCGAAAATCCGGATGGGCGATGGAAATCAGTTTGTGTGCCCTCTCGGTTACAGTTCGTCCCCGAAGCTGTACGGCTCCGTACTCTGTGGCCACCCAGTCCAGATCCTGTCGAGGAATACTGATCATGCTTCCCGATGTCAGAACAGGAACAATGGTGGAAACCATTCCTTTTTTTGCCGTGGATTTCAGAGCGATGATGCCCTTCCCTCCATCAGAAATCTGAGCTCCCCGATGAGTATCCAGTTGACCACCGGTTCCCGAGTACTGAATTGGTCCAATGGCTTCAGAACTCACCTGTCCGGTGAGATCGATGGACATGGCGGTGTTAATGCTGATCATCCGATTGTTTTTCGCAATGACTTCCGGTTTGTTCACATAACTGCCCCGGAGAATGAATACTCCGGGATTGTTGTCCATCCAGTCGTACATCCGCTGGGAACCCAGGGCGAAGGTGCAGATGAATTTCCCAGGCCAGAGCTCTTTGTTCCTGTTGGTTATACTGCCGCCTTCAAAAAGATCAATCATGCTCTCGGCGAACATCTCCGTGTGAACACCCAGATCCTTCTTGTCCTTGAGGAGCAGGGCAACGGCGTTGGGTATTTTGCCTATGCCTATCTGCAAGGTTGCCCCGTTGGGAACCAGGTCAGCAATGTGGGAAGCAATCTGGTTTTCAATTTTTCCAGGCTGTGCCAGTGGAATGGTCGGGAGCTGCTGACTGTGTTCCACTGCAAAATCCACCTGACTGATGTGAACCTGGGTGTCTCCATGGATCCAGGGAACCTGGTCATTGACCTCCATCACCACAGTGTCCGCCGCTTCAATCACATCCATTTCATACACATTGGAGAGTCCAATATTGAAGTAACCTGTCTTCTCCTGCATGGGTGTGGAGGGCCCCCAGAAGGTGATATGAACTCCTTCATCCTTGAGAGCCTTGATTTTATTCACTCCCGCCTGATGAAGGTTGTTGGGAATAAAGGTAACCAGATCATAACCCTTTTCAGCTGCCATTCGGTTGGATGGGCCATAGAACCAGTTTTCGTTGAGAAAAAGACCTTCATACTTCGGATCCTCACAGAAGGGATAGCCGGTCAGGTTGAGACAGCTGATGATTCTCAAGAACTCGAAGTGATCCGCATACTCGTGGACCCTGGACATGAAGCCCTGAGTTTCCATGGAGGCCATGGACATGATGACCACACCTTTTTTCGGCAGGCGTACCATCGCTTCATCCATGGTCAGTTTTTTCTCCCAGTACCGGGATTTCCAACTCATTTGCAGCTCCTTGTTAGCCTCTTTCCGACCAGACGAATATCCAGTGACGACAGCAGGCAGCGAGTCTATCTAAAGCTTCAGCCCGCCATCCACCTTTAAGACCTGCCCGGTGATGAATGAAGAGGCATCCGAAGCAAAGAACAGTGCGGCCGCAGCTATATCTTCGGGGGTACCCATCCGGCCAAGAGCCGTATTGCCCACCATTATATCCAGTACTTTCTGAGGAACTTTTTCCGTCATCGGAGTGGCAATGAATCCCGGAGCCAGGGCATTTACCCGAACCCGAGCTCCCTTGCGTGCAAATTCCCTGGCCCAGGTTTTCGTCATACCAATGACACCTGCTTTGGTGGCCGAATAATTTGTTTGACCGATGTTTCCGTCAACACCAACCACAGAAGCCATATTGATGATGGATCCCGATCCAGCTTCCGTCATCTTTGGACCGATGGCCCGGGTCATGTTGAATACACCCTTGAGATTGATGGAAACCACAAGGTCCCAATCCTCATCGCTGGTGTTTTGAATCAGACCATCCCGGGTGATTCCAGCATTGTTGACCAGAACATCAACCGCACCATCGGCGGTGAGTACTTCCTGAGTGAACTTTGCAATACCATCAACATCCGTCACATCCAGAACACAGGGAACGATGTTCCCGGCAGTTCCCTTCAAAGCCTCGATATTGACATCACAGGCGTAGACTTTCCCTGCTCCGGCGGCAGAAAAACGATCAACGATTTCCCGGCCAATTCCCCGAGCTCCCCCGGTAACGATACAGATCTTTCCATTCAAATTCATCACATTCTCCTTAACTTCATATTTTCAACCCCATTGTACTGTTGCGGCGGCCCATACAAAACCCAATCCGGCACCCACCATTACAACGGTGTCTCCATTCTTTATTCTACCAGCTTTCAGCCCTTCTACCAGAGATATAACCTGATCGTTCTGACCGATATGTCCGTACATTTTGAGATAGGTTGTCTGGTCTTCCCTGAGTCTCAACTCCTTCATCACGAAATCATGGGAGGACTTTTTGAAATGGAGGATGGCCAGATAATCGATATCCCCTCGATTCTTTCCCGCTGCAGCAAGGCTTTCATCAATTACTCCGAAGAAATTCGGCAGAGTGCA
The DNA here is from genome assembly GCA_965224705.1 of Spirochaetaceae bacterium. Lineage (GTDB taxonomy): Bacteria > Spirochaetota > Spirochaetia > DSM-2461 > DSM-2461 > UBA2779. The sequence continues at coordinate 907,413 of OZ245056.1, forward strand.
TTCTCCCAGCTTGTTTTTAAATTCGACCGGATCGTCAATAGTAAAATACATTGCCTTTATATCTTCACTTTCCATTGGCCATTTCTTCGACCCTCCAACTTTGATGGTGCACAACCGGCTGAAGGAGCCATCCCCCCTGAAGGCCGTTCCCTGAATTACATTCCTCTCAAAACCCTTTTTCAGGAGCAGGGCGGCTCCTCCGGCCCCAATGTCGAACATGAAGCTCGTCTCAGGAACTTTGTAGTTGATAAGATCTCCGTTTCGGTAACCGCTCACCAGCAGAACGCACCTGTATCCATCATTAACCAGCATCAGGGAACGGGCAATTTCCATTCCAGCCATCATGGAACCGCACATGGCCTCCATGTCGAAGGACCAGGCTTTTCTGGCTCCCAGTTCATCGGCAATGTTCAATCCTGCCAGCCAACAGGGATAGTCCTTATGCTGGGCTCCATTCCAGATGATGATGTCGATGTCCGCCGGATCCACACCGGCCATATCAATGGCCTCTCTGGCCGCAGCCAGTCCCATGGATGCCGTGGTGTCATGGGGACCGGGGACGGGCTTCCTCTCCACACCGAACTTTTCCCGGATCACTTCCTCGGGGATTCCTGAATTTCTGGCGATCATGGAAGCATCCATGAAGGTGGAGGGAGTGTAAATTCCCCATCCGGCAATTCCAATATCTGTCGAAAAACTCATCATTACAACCCCAGATAGACCTTTACGATATGGGGGTTAACTTTCAATTCTTCGGCACTGCCGGCAATGGCAATTTCACCATTTTCAAGTACATATCCCCGATCCACCGCTCTGAGGGATTCCCGGACATTCTGTTCGGTTACCAGAATGGCGATGTCATTTTTCATTTCTCTCAGGATACCGAAAAGCTCATCAACAATGCTTGGCTGAAGGCCAAGGGAAGGTTCATCCAGAATCAGAAGTTTCGGATCCGCCATCAAAGCCCTCCCAATGGCCAACTGTCTTTGTTGACCTCCGCTCATGGTTCCTGCCAGTTGGGATTGTCTCTCTTTCAGAATTGGAAAGGAAAGGAACACGGACTCCATCCGTTCCTCCATTCCCTCGGCCTTGCCGGGAATGTACAGACAGCCCATTTCCAGGTTGTTCCGGACCGTCATTCGGGGAAAAAGCTCCCTCTCCTGGGGCACCAGGGCAATTCCCATCCGTGCGGTTTCGTGGGGTTCTATTCCAGTGATGTTCCTTCCGCCGAAGCTGATGGTTCCAGCGGTTGGCTTGATGAAACCCATCAGGGCATTGATGAGCGTTGTTTTGCCTGCTCCGTTGGGACCGAAGAGACCGACTGATTCATTCCCGACACTCAGACTCAAGTTGCGAACGACTTGAATATGTCCGTAGGAGCAGTTCAATCCGTCTATCTTCAGCATCAGGTTTCCTTTCCAAGGTAGGCATCAATAACCTGCCTGTTTTTAGCCACTTCTTCATAGGCTCCCCGGGCAATGACTGTCCCGGCATCCAGAACTATAACATTGTGGGTCAGTTCCTTTATGACACCCATCACATGTTCAACCACTCCAATTCCAAGGTTTTGTCTGGAAGCAACGTCCTTGATGAAATCAATCAGTGCCAGAGATTCCTCACTGGTGAGTCCGGCCATCACCTCATCCAGAAAGAGAATGGTTGGCTCGGTGGACAGGGCCTGGGCAATTTCCATCTTTTTCACTTCAAGGACCGTCAATTCGTCCACAGGTCTTTCCAGGTCGTCCAGACCAAGACTGGCACAGAGATTTTCCGCCTTGACCCGGGCCTCCTTCTTCCCTGCCCCCCTGGCAAAGAGATAACCTACCATCACATTCTCTATGAGATTCAGATTTTCAAGAGGATGAATGATCTGGAAGGTTCGGCCCAATCCCAGGCGGCTTCGTTCGTAGGAAGGCAGGGAGGTGATGTTCCTGTCATCCAGTTCCACAGTACCGCTCGTTGGTAGATATACCCCGGATATGAGGTGGATGAGGGTCGTTTTCCCAGCACCATTGGGGCCGATGATACCGGTAATCTGGCCGGGTTTCAGATGAAAGTCCACATTGTCGACAGCAGTCAAACCGCCGAATTTCCTGGTCAGTCCAGTTGTTTTCAGTCCTTTCATACAGCAGACTCTGCTTCCAGGGGATCTTTTCTGCTTCGGCGGCGGCCCGATGCGATTTCAGCCGACAGACCGACGATTCCCCGGGGCATGTAGAGGATTACCAGAATGATGATTATGCCGTAAACAATGAGATGCCCATAGGGAATGATGAGTTTCAGGTATTCAGCAATGAACCCGAGAATCAGAGAACCAACTACGGGCCCCCATGTCCCATAGATCCCCCCAAGTAGGGCCATGGCCAGGGGCAACAGGGTAAAATCACTTGAGAAGCTGTTATCCGGGGTAACGAAACCATAGATCTGGGCGTATACGGCACCAGCCATGCCCATGAGGGCGGAACTGATAGTGAACACCCGATTCAATGTACCAGGAACATTGATGCCCCGGCTCATGGCTACAATCTCGTTGTTTCGTATTGCCGTCATGGCAAAGTGAAGCCGACCTTTTTCAACGTACTGGGAAACGGAGATCACCAGGAAGACAAGTCCCAATGTGAGCAGGTAGGATGGCCAGGGTTCTCCTTCGAAGATGACTGAGGAGAGAAGTTTTCCCTCCGGTCCACCGGTAAAGCTCTTCCAGTTTCGAATGATTATTCTGAATATTTCCCCCAATGCCAGGGTTGCAATGGCGAAGTACATCCCCCGGAGTTTGAGAATGATCCTTCCAATAAGGAAGGCTGTCATACCCGTAACAATCCCTGCGAATAAGATGCTTGTCAGTCCGTTCATTTGAAGAGAGACGGATGAAAGAACGGACGCATAGGCTCCCAGTCCAAAAAATCCAGCCAGACCAAAGGACAGTTGTCCCGAACGAAGCAGGATGTCCCAGCTCAATGCCAGTGCCAGGTAGATGAAGACTGTCCGGATGATGGACTGGGGATAGGCTCCCGCATAAAGAGGAAAGAGAATGGCGGCCAGTAGTATCAGGAGCAGGCAGGCCCATTTGACTACCGATGTATTTCTCATGCTCGATCTCTCTGATAGGACCGGAAGAGAATCACTCCGATGATGATGGCAAAGAAAACAATATGGCTCCAGTTGCCATACCCCTTGAAGGATGATATGAATGCCTCGGCTATACCCAGGCCCAGGGCCGCAAAGAGGATGGCCGGGAGATTGCCTATCCCTGCCATGGCCACAAGGGCGAAGCTTTTCATTGTAAAGGGGCCTCCTACACCGGGGAAAATTGACTGCTTGGTCAGGAAGAATCCTCCAACGAAACCCACCAGTGCGGCAGAAATACCAAAAACCAGCATGTAGGTGCGATTCACATTGATTCCCATAAGCTGGGCCCCGATGGGATTCTGACCCGTAGCTACCGCAGCCCGGCCGATTTTTGTTCTCTTCAGAAACCAGAGAAGTCCCAGAAGTATGACCGCTGCCAGAGCAACGAAGATGAAGTCATACGTTCCGAAATACTCCTCTCCAATCCGGGCCGATGCCGTAACATAATCCAGACTGAGCTTTCGCGGCTGGCTGGTGGCGATCAGGTTTATTCCCTGTATCAAAACAATGGCAATACCGAAGGTAAGAATAAGCTGATTGAGTTCCGGAGCCTTCAGGGTGCGGCTGATTGTTAACTTGAAGATCAGTACCCCCACAACGAAAAGAACCAGGGAGGCCGGAATCGCGGCCAGCAGGGGATCCATACCCAGTTGGGAGGCCAGAAAATAGGTAAGATAGCATGAAACCATCATGAATTCCCCATGGGCCAGATTGACGATGTGGACAATCCCAAGAACCAGACCCATGGGGATGGCAATGGAGGCATAGAGCCCCGCCCTCTGTGTTCCATAGATGATAACGGTGGGTTTCCACATATAGAGCAGTATCAGCAGGATCAGGGCAATGGCTCCCCCGGTAAACATCATCCATCTTTTCATATCAACTCACTCTTTGAGTACAAAGGGCGGGCATTGTCCCGCCCGAATCAAATTCGATCAGCGCTGTTTCCAGTCCGGAAATGGATGAATGGGTTCGGCCGTCTGGTATTCAAATGGCCAGATGACTTCCTGTTGGCCATTCTGCCACTGAAGGATTTTCTGACCACGGATGCCCTGATGCTGGATGATTCTGGAAGGAGAAAAGGTGATAGTTTCTCCCAGAGGAGAATCGTATTCCATGGCTTCCATCGCAGTAATGAGGGCCTCGGTTTCCAGAGTACCGGCGGCTTCAATGGCCTGGGCAACTATGTAAACCGCAGAATAACCCAGAGGGGCAAAATAGGTTGCGGGATTGCTTCCGTATGCGGCAATATAGGCGGCAGAAAAAGCTTTGCTCACATCAGAAACTTCGTTGAGTGAGGGAGCCCACATACCGTAGAGGGTAACACCGTCTGCCAGATCAGAGTCTCCGAAATCAGCCGGCCATCCTGGAGGGGCACCAACGAAAAGAGGTGGAGCAAAATCCATAGCCTTGGCCTGTTCCATAATGGGCAGGGCGTCTGCACCGTATCCAGCCCAGAGAAAGATATCCGGGTTGGCAGCCTTGGCGGATTCAAGAACAGCAGTATAGTCACCACCACCGCCGCTGGCAGAGGTGAATGAATCTCCATCAAAGGTTCCAATACCCGAATAAAGCTCTTTGGATGCGTCAAAGGAGGCAGAACCAAAGGGGCCATCTTCGTATGCCATAAACCATTTCTCGGTTTTTATATAGCTGTATTTCTCTCCCAGAGCCTTCCATCCATCCACGTAACTCTGACCCTGGTTGTAGTCCCAGGGATGAAGGTGGAAGTACCAGGGGGCATCGGATCCGACAGCTTCTTCAGCCTTATGGCTGGCAGCACCGGTCCACAGGGTGAGTTTTTTGTACTTCTTCAAGGTGGGGATCTGCCCGAGGTGAACCCCGGAAGCCATTCCACCGATGAAAACATCAACCTGGTCAACAGTCGCAAGGCGTTCAAGGGCGGCAGCACCCTTGTCAGGTTTGAATTCACTGTCTATTACAATGAGTTCCAGCGGGCGTCCCAAAATGCCGCCGGCAGCATTGATCTCCTCAACGGCCATCTCAGCTGCTTTGGTAGCCTGTTCGCCGGTAATATCGGCCAGGGGCCAGACGCCTCCGAGCTTAATAGGATCATCCATGTTTTCCTGATTTCCTTTTGCCATCAGCATGGAGGCTGATACCAATAGAACGATAAATGGTAGTAAGCGCTTCATTTACTTCTCCTTATAAAGACCACAGGTCTGTTTCCGTGTTTGTGGTCCTGCCGGAATCTCCGGCCTTGTCGGCATTCCATGCTGCCGCTCGCATCCTTCTGTTCCCCGTCCATCCAATAAAAGTGATGGGTGAATCATCTCTCAATTATACTGTGCCGTAGAGCTGCGTCAAGTGAGGCAGGTGTGGAATTTCCAAAAAATACTGACCCTGGATGGAAACAAAAACAGGGTATTTTCATCGGGAATCGGAGTCAGGCCGCTTCAGGAAAACTGTATCTTCCAGGGCAGGAGTTGAACAGGAGGGGTCCCTGAAGAGTCATGCTTCGCTTATGAACCCAATGCCCTGGCCGTTACTCTGTTGACTCTGGAGGCAAAACCCACCGGATCTTTCAGAACAACTCCTTCGACCAGAAGTGCTTCCTCATAAAGAAGATGGGCAATATCATCACTCAACTCCTTATCCGGGGTATCACCGATACCCTTCACTACAGGATGATTGGGGTTTATTTCAAGGATGAACGTAGCCTCGGGAATATCCGTCTGACCCATGGACTTGAGCATCTGCCTCATGTGTGCGGTAGGGTCTCCATCGTCGGTAACCAGGCAACTCGGTGCATCTGTGAGACGTGGAGAAGAAATCACATCTTTCACTGAATCGCCAAGAACTTTTTTGATCTTATCGATGATGGGCCGGGCATCTTTTTCTTTTTTCTTATCCTCATCTGTTTTAAGTTCATCCAGGGCCCCGGATCGGTTAATTGCTTTAAATTCTTTTTCCTCAAGCGGCCCTATCGCCGGCGTAACAATTTCATCGACCTCATCATCCATGATAAGAACTTCATAACCCTTATCTTTGTAGGCTGTGAGTAATGGCGATTTTCTCAAAGAGGCCTCGTTTTCACCTGTTAAGAAATAAATCGATTTCTGGCTTTCCGGCATTCGCGCCTTATAGGCCGCCAGACTTGTCCACCCTTCAACCGCAGTAGATTTGTACCGTACAAGTTCAAGAAGATCATCCCGGTGTGCCCAGTCCGAATACAGGCCTTCCTTCAGGGGTCTGTTATACTGGGCAATGAAGTCGGCATAAGTTTCCTCGTTTTCTGAGAGCTTCTTGAACTCTGAGAGGAGTTTTTTTACCGAAGACTCACGGATTTTATTCATAATCTTATTCTGTTGAAGGATTTCCCGGCTGACGTTCAGAGGCAAATCTTCAGAGTCAATAATACCCCGAATGAAACGCAGCCACACCGGCATGAGCTCTTTTTCGTCATCAGTGATGAATACACGTTTAACATACAGCTTCACACCGGGCCGATAGTTGGCCTGATACATATCAGAGGGAGCCGTTTTGGGAATGAAAAACAAGGTTGTGTACTCCAGAGTCCCTTCGGCACTTGTATGAATTTTAAGCATGGGATCCTCGGTATCATGTCCTATGGTTTTATAGAATTCATTATACTCTTCATCCTTGATGTCATTCTTGGAACGCTTCCAGAGGGCACTGGCCGCATTGACCTGTTCATCTTTCATCTCTGTTTTTTTCTTGTCATCACTGACTGTTGTTTCTTCCCAGTGGAGATGAATCGGGAAAACTATGTGGTCTGAGTATTTCTTAATGATGTTTCGTATCTGCCATTGAGATTTGAACTCTTTTCCTGTCTCGTTGAAGTGAAGTATAACCGTAGTACCCTGATTCGCACGCTCGGATTCTTCCACCGAATAGCCGGATTTCCCATCGCTTACCCATTTCCAGGAATGTTCCTCACCGGCCCTGCGGGAGATGACTTCCACTTCATCGGCCACCATGAAGCAGGAATAAAAACCAACTCCGAATTTACCGATGAGGTTTGAATCCTTTTTTGCATCGCCGGAAAGAGTTTCCAGGAAGCTCTTTGTACCGGAACGGGCTATGGTTCCCAGTGAATCGGCAAGGTCATCTTTGTCCATACCAATGCCATTATCCTCAATAACCAGTGTATTCTCACCGGCACCATTGATCCGGATATGAATACATGGTTCGAATTTGAGCTGTTTCAAATCTTCATCGGTCAAAGAAAGATACTTCAACTTGTCTAATGCATCTGAAGAATTGGAAATGAGTTCTCTCAGAAATATTTCACTGTGAGAATAAAGGGAATGTACGAGAAGGTTGAGAAGCTGACTCACCTCTGTCTTGAATTTTTTCCTGGCCATTTGTACCTCTAAATCTTATCTTTCGGAAAGTAAGATACCAAAGGTTGAAGATGGCTGGCAAGTCTTTTTTTATTTTAGTGACTCAGAGTCCTTGCAAACATTGTAAACGTGGTATTAGGATGATTGCATGGTCGATCAACTACTTTTCTGATGATTATCTGGCCCGCCGTATCACTTGCCGTACTCCTGCTTCTATCCAGCCTGTTTTCATCACTGGAAACAGCCTACACATCACTATCCCAGTGGCAGATCAATGCACTGGCAGAAAACTATGGACGCCGGGGATTGATGGTCAAAAAACTCACTGAAAGGCCGGAAATTCTTCTAACAACTTTGCTCATTGGAAACAACCTGGCAAATCTGGGAGCTTCAGCCCTTACCACAGCGATTACGATTGAATTCATCGGAAACACCTTTGTTGCGGTTACAACGGGCGTTCTCACGTTCATTGTCCTTGTTTTCTGTGAAGTATCACCAAAACAAATTGCCCTTGCGATTAATGAGAAACTGTGTCTGAGAAGTGCCGGAAGCATAATAATTCTTGCCTGGCTTCTCAGGCCAATCATCTGGCTTATTGGAGCCATCAGCCGAAGCATTACCCATTTGTTTGCTGGTCAAGCCAGGAAATCCCTCTCCCTGGAGATGCTGCTGCACCATGTGAAGGCTGCCGGGCATGAGGGAATTGTAGAATCGTATGAAGAAAAAATGGTTCGCAACGTGTTCAGGATTAATGATACACCTGTAGAAGCCATCATGACTCATCGGACCGATCTCTTCACTGTCAATGAAGAAACCAGTGTTGAACAAGCTCTGGATGGATTCATGAAAACCGGTTATTCCCATGCACCTGTGCTGAGAGGTGATTCAGAACATGTTTCCGGTATTGTATCCTTTACCGATGCAGCCGCAGCTGTCAAAAATAACCCGAGCAGTTCCGTTAAGCACATAGCATCTCCACCCAAACTTGTTCCGGGAACCATGAAGGCTCATGAGTTTTTCTTCCAGTTGAAAAAGGAATCTGTTCACCTAGCTGTTGTTCTTGATGAATACGGAGGCCTGGACGGGGTTGTTACCCGTGAAGATGTGATTGAAGAAATCTTTGGAGACCTGTATGACGAGGGGGAAACCCATGCCGCCGACCCCATCAGCACGGACGGAGATGGGTACTGGATCATCCAGGGAGATACCGATTTTTACGATATCAGCGATGTACTCGGGCTGGAACTGGAACATGACAGCCGTACTCACACCCTGGGGGGGTACCTGCTTGAAAAACTCGGTAAAATACCGGAGCCGGGCACGGTAATTGAGTTGCCTGAGGGACGCTATGATATTCTTAAGACATTTAGAAACCGCATCTCTTCCGTCCGTTTTCAACCAAAACAGACGAGCATCTGATTAATGAACGATGGAGGGGGACTCAACCTCAACATGGAAATCAGGGTGAAGTTTGCTTTTGAGAATGCTCTCGATGAATCCCAGTGTACCCATGGAAGAACTCGTACAGCCAAGACAGGCTCCCCGATAGGCAATAGTGACTCTGGGAATTCCATTCTCTACAGCGAAATCCTCAACATCGATATCACCTCCATCCTGGTGCAGGGATGGCCTTATCTCGGCATCCAGAACTCTTTCAATAACCTTGAACTGTTTGAAAGAACTCATTTCCATGAAGGGAAGATCCTCCCAGGCGGCTGATTCCTTCTCCATTTCATCCCTGGTTTCAGCAAGGATGTCCGTAAGATACCATTTACGCTTTTCATGTCCTCCAGGCTTGATGCAGGATTTACAGAATGCTCCAGCCTTTGTGTAGTTTGTAATCTCATCAATGCTTTGCAGATTGTTCAAGCGGATGATTTCCCGGATGGACGACAGTGTCACCCGTGCACATTCACAAACAATTTCAGCATCCTCAATAACAGCAATGGGAACCCCTTTCCAGGCGGCAGCAGCGGCTTTTATCACACCGTAGGCCATTACCGAACAATGCATTTTCTGGGGGGGGACTGCGGGGGTGTCCGGTTCATCCCGGAGGGCCTGCTCCACATCAATGTTCGTAATTTTCAGTGCCTCATCCACCGTTTTACCTATGCAGAGCTCTGCCATCATATCGCTGGAAGCAATGGCCGTGCCGCAGCCGAAACTCTTAAAACGGGCATTGAGTATTCTGCCTGTATCCGGTTCAACAGACCAGTAAAGCCTGACGGCATCTCCACAGGATTCCGCCCCATGATCCGCAACGATCAGTTTGCTTCCGGCTGCCTGTGCTTCCTCTTCGGTAATTGTTCCCATGTATTGTGGATTGTTCATCCGGTCGGCAACCTTATCTGAATAATTTGTCCACAAAGATCCGCCTGTTAAATCACTTTTTGACATTTCTATTCCTCCTGACAGCACTTCTAATAAGTACTCGAAATTGAACGGAGCCGCTCCACCGTTGTGTGTACGGCCTCCAGAACTGTATCAATCTCCTCTTCCGTTGTATATCGGGACAAACTGAACCGCACAGCTGTATGAGTTAAATCATCATCAAGTTCCATCGCCTTGAAAGTTGCATCAGCCTCCAGTGTTTCCGATGAACAGGCACTCCCGGTGCTGGCTGCAATGCCAAGCCGATCCAGATCCCATATAAATGCTTCCCCTTCAATCCCCTTGAAACTTGCCAATATGGTGTTGGGAGTTCTATGCCTCCGACTCCCTGTCACTTTGGTCTGAGGTATGGAAAGAATACCGTCTTCCAGTCGATCCCTCAATTCACGGGTCATGGTATCCTGGTAATTAAGGGCACCCGCGGCGAGTTCCATCGCCTTTCCCAAACCGACGAGGAAGGCAACATTCACTGTTCCTGCACGGTGTCCGCCCATTTGCGTTCCACCATGCAGCAGGGGTGTGAGTTGTCTGTTCTTTCTGATAAAGAGTCCTCCGACACCCTTGGGTCCATGAAACTTATGTCCGGAAAAAGTAAGGAAGTCAGCCGACACCTCGCGAAGATTGACCGGAATCTTACCAATGGCCTGTACGGCATCAGTATGGAAGAGCACACCCCTTTCATGACAGAATTCGGCCAGTTCTTTCACTGGATTTATCAAACCCGTTTCGTTATTGGCCCACATAATACTCACAAGTGCTGTTTTAGAGGGATCAAAATCCTTCGCCAGAATCTCGGGAGTTATCAATCCATCACTATCGGGTGCCAGCCGGACGACTTCCACACCCAGTGATTCCAGCCAATCAGCACTATGGGCAACACAGGGATGTTCCAATTGAGTTGTAACGATGCGTGTTTTATTCCCGTTGAGAATTTCGTCAAACCAGACGCCTTTCAGAACTGTGTTGTTCCCTTCCGTAGCACATCCATTGATCACCACATCATCTTCATCTTCAGCACCAATACAGTTGTATATCTGGTCCAGGGCCCAATGCATTCCGGGATGTGTCTCTGTACCAAATTCATGGAGGGAGTTCGGATTACCATACAACTGGAGCCAATATGGTTCCATGGCCTGCAGCACTCCTGGATCAACTATCGTTGTTGCATTATTATCCATGTAAATTCTATTCATCATTCATCCTATTTTTAACAATACCAGACCAGCATGAATTTGGCGAGTAGTAGAAAAGAAATTGCCTGGATAGGAAAAAATGAATATGCTATACCTTAATATGACCAGAACACCCCTGACTTACAGCCACCGTGAAGAAATCAACGAACAGCTTGATGCTCTCGGCATGCATCTCTCTGAGTATTCCTTTCCAAACCTGTACCTTTTTAGAAACACCCATCACTACGAAGTGATCAAAACCGATTCCGGTACTTCTTTTATTTCAGGCCTGAGCTACGATAAAAAACGTTACATAATGCCCATGACCAGGCCAAAAGTTTCAGGCAAGTGTGATTTGAAAGAACTCAATTCATTGCTTTCCACCGGTGAATGGGACTGCATCTTCCCGGTTCCTGAAGAATGGCTGGAATGCTTTGATGAGGAAGAATATCACTTTGAGTACAATCCAGATGATTCCGACTACCTTTATTACACGGACAAATTCAAAACCTACCCCGGGAAAAAAATGCACAAGAAGAGAAATCTGCTTAACCAGTTTGAACGCAACAATGACATTCTGGTTACACCAATTACCGATGATGTACTCAATGAGGCCAGAACTGTCCTTGATCTCTGGCAGCAGACTTCACCCCAGGAGTTATCCACCAGTGACTACAGTCAATGCTTTGAAGCCCTCGACATGCGAAATGAACTCAATCTTACAGGCTTCATAGTGTTCTCCGAAGGCAAACCTGTGGGCTTTCTACTGGGAGAACCTCTCAATGACGAAACGTATACAATCCATTTTGCCAAGGCAGATATCTCATTTAAAGGTGCATATCAGTTTCTTTTCAGCCACTTTGCCAACTGTTACTGCCCGAACTACCGCTACATGAATCAGGAGCAGGACATGGGCAATGAGGGTTTACGAAAGAATAAAATCTCCTATCGCCCGGACCTGATGGCCTGCAAGTATCGAGTGTCGCTGAATACTTGACATAATTCGCATTAACATATTATATTTGTCTTACCGAAGTTTGTTGCCCTGGCAATGCTGCCGGTCCGATCATGCGATTGACGCAGATTCTGGAGGAGAGGAGCATGGGTCTACTTGAAGTAAAAAATGGATGCAAAGCTGTTATCGTCAGCATAGGTGGCGGGCATGCTGTAAGAAATAGACTTATAAACCTGGGGATTGTACCGGGAATACCGATAAGAATTGTCCGCAAAGATGGTCGAAATCCCATGATACTTTCCGTAATGGGACACCAGGTGATGCTGGGCTACAGTCTGGCCAAAATGGTTGTTGTCCGATGATGCTGCATTCTCGAATCTTACAGAAATCTCCAGAGGGTGACCCCTCCCGCTCAGGGCCCGACTTGATCTTTTGCACAATTCCGGCATTCGAAAAAACGCAGCCGCGGTCCTCCCTGCGGCAGGCGGAAAACTCTTCGCCGGATTCCAGAAGCAGGATTTCTGAAGATGTCTTTACCTGATTTCAAGGAAATCCAGATTGGGGAACAGGCGAGAATCGTTGGCTACGATTTAACCGAAAACAGTTATCGGCGCAAGCTTCTGTCGATGGGGCTGACCAGGGGAACTGTGTTCACATTGACCAGAATTGCGCCAATGGGTGATCCCGTAGAAATCGAGATCATGGGATACAAACTGACCCTGCGCAGAAGTGAAGCCGATATACTGCAGATAGAAAGGGTGAATCCAATGAAATCTCAACCCCTGGACAGGCAATGAGTCAGTATTCCATTGCTGTTGTTGGAAATCCCAACTGCGGGAAATCAACTCTGTTTAACAGCCTTACCGGCAGCAATCAACGCATTGGTAACTGGCCGGGTGTTACCGTAGAGAAAAAATCAGGCATGCTTCTTGGATCGGAAAACATTGAGGTAATTGATTTACCAGGCATTTACTCTTTGAATATCGGCAGTGAAGATGAGATGATTGCCCGTAATCATGTTCTTTCCGACGAAACAGATCTGGTCATCAATATAGTGGACGCATCAAACCTTGAAAGAAATCTGTTTCTAACACTCACCCTGATGGAAATGGGAAAATCAATGATACTTGTCCTTGGCATGAAGGATCTGGCTGAGAAAAAAGGTATGCTTGTGGATGCTGAGGCTCTTGCCCGGGCGCTTTCCATTCCGACTATTTTAATCAACACCCTTAATAGCGTTGACACCCGGGATGTCCGTCGGCTCATAAAACAATGCCTGATTGAACTGAAACCGATGAAATCCAGGGTGACGTATCCCGAAAGCATTGAAACCATTCTCTCCCAATGGTCTTCCAGATCAACGTCAATTTCCAGGCAGACAGCAATAATGCTCCTTGAGGAAGATGAGGAAACAACCGCCAGAGTTATCAGTACGGGTGTCATTTCCCCACAGGAGATTCGGACTGGCATAGAAACTGTCAGAGAAAAGAACGGTGATTTCCCGGATGTGGTGATTGCTGAAACAAAATTTGCCTGTATTATCTCCATTCTCAAGGGTGTCGTGGGGAAAACAAAAGGCATAACAGCGGCTACGGATAAAATCGACCGAATTGTTCTCAATAAGTGGGCAGGTGTTCCCGTTTTTCTTATGATCATGTTCCTGCTCTTCTGGACTGTCACCAATATCGGCGGTGCATTCATTGATTTCTTCGACATTCTCTTCGGAGCCGTGTTTGTGGATGGATTCAGTCTGGTATTGAGTTCAATTGGTTCTCCACAGTGGCTGGTTACCCTCCTTGCAGGAGGTGTCGGGGCTGGAATTCAAACAGTGGCCACATTCATTCCCATTGTTTTTTTTATGTTTCTGATGCTTTCAATACTGGAAGATTCCGGGTATCTGGCAAGGGCTGCCTTTGTAATGGACCGGTTCATGCAGAGAATAGGACTGCCTGGAAAGGCATTTGTCCCCATGCTTGTAGGGTTTGGGTGTACTGTGCCGGCTGTCATGGCCACACGAACTCTGGAGAACAAGAAGGATAAATACCTCACCATCTTCATGGCACCATTCATGTCCTGCGGAGCCCGGCTGCCCGTTTATGCCCTGTTTGGAGCGGCTTTTTTTGGTTCCCGTGCCAGCCTGATGATCTTTTCCATTTACCTTACGGGATTTTTTCTGGCCATACTCACCGGACAGATCCTTAAAAGGACTCTTTTTCGAGGTGAAGTATCTCATTTTGTTATGGAGTTGCCTCCATACCACATACCACAGTTTAAAACGATAATGAGCAGGACATGGGACCGACTGAGAGTCTTCATTTTCCGGGCCGGCAAAGTGATCGTTGTTGCGGTACTCATTTTATCCTTTTTCAACTCGCTTGGAGTGGATGGCAGTTTCGGAAATGAAGACAGCAAAAACTCAGTTCTGGGAGCTGTGAGTACGGCTGCTACACCTGTCTTTGAACCGATGGGTATTGACAGAAAGAACTGGCCGGCCACCATTGGTCTGGTTACCGGTCTATTTGCCAAGGAAGCCATAGTCGGCACCATAACCGGCCTTTACGGTCAGATGGCTGCAGCGGAAGAAGTTGATTTCTCCCTGGTCACTGCTGTTGTTAACGCTTTTAAAAGTATCGTCGGCGGCCTTGGACGTCTTATCGCCCTTCCAGCCGATCTGCTGGGAATGGAAGAAATCTCCAGGGAATCAGCTGTTTTTGATCAGTTGAGGTTGTCGTTTGATAACGACTGGACACGTGCCTTCGCCTACCTGCTTTTTGTACTCATATACTTCCCCTGCGTCGCTGCATTTGGAGCCATTGTCCGGGAAATTGGGATCGGTTACGGCTGGCTGGCGATTACTTATCTCACAATCCTTGCCTGGAGTGTTGCCACCCTGTTTTTCCAGATTGCAACGGGCCACAATATCTTCTGGATTGGATTTGCAGTCCTGCTCGTTGGCCTGTTTATTCCAGTGTTCAATCTCGTCAGTAAACGATGGAACTGGAGCAGGAAATGATTGGAAAATAGTGACAGTTCCCCATTCTCAATCCCTGTGAATCATGGTAGATTTCTCTCCATGCTAAAGAATAAACGAACGGCAACATGTGGTGAATTAACAGTAAAGAACACAGGTCAAACCGTAACATTGAATGGCTGGATTCACCGCAGCAGGAATCATGGCGGTGTGCATTTCTTCGACATCAGAGACCGCTATGGCATGACTCAAGCGGTTATAGATAACAACGCTCCCCGGAAGCTGCAGGATATGGCCGCCGAGTTGAAAATGGAATACTGCATTGCCGTAACAGGGATTGTCCAGACCCGTCCGGAAGGAATGGTTAACAGAAGCATTGTAACGGGTGAAATTGAACTTGTCATCAATTCCCTGGAGGTGTTAAACACCTGCCCTGCTCTCCCGTTCATGGTAGACGGTGAGGAAGAGGTCAATGAAAATCTCCGTATGAAGTACAGATCCCTTGATCTCAGGACTGAAGCAATGCAAAAACGCCTGAAACTGCGTCACGAAACCACGTGGGAAGCAAGAAAATTTCTGACGGAGCAGGGGTTCTGGGAAGTGGAAACGCCCACCCTCATCAAATCCACCCCGGAAGGTGCTCGTGATTATCTGGTACCATCACGTTTGAATACCGGACATTTCTATGCTCTTCCTCAATCTCCTCAACTCTACAAACAGGTTCTTATGGCTGGAGGTTCAGATAGATACTATCAATTTGCCCGCTGCTACCGGGATGAAGATGCCCGGGGAGACAGGCAGCCGGAATTCACCCAGATTGACCTTGAAATGAGTTTTGTCAGCCGGGATGATGTCTTGGAACTTCTGGAAGGACTGATGTCACGAACATTCAAGAAAGTTCTGGATATTGATTTACCCCGTCCCTTCCCGCGATTAACCTGGAAACAATCCATGGATGATTATGGAACTGACAAGCCTGATCTCCGCTATGGAATGAAGTTCCAGGATTTTACCCCCTTCGTTCCAGAATCGAACTTTGGCGTTTTCAAATCAGTTCTGGAATCCGGGGGGGCAGTCAAAGCCATGGTTGTAAAAAATGCCGCCGCCAGCTACTCCCGGAAAAAGATTGCTGAACTGGAAGATGAAGCACGGAAAAAAGGGGCCGGAGGATTGGCCTGGATGAAGGTAACCGGCGATGGTCTGGATGGTGGTGTTTCGAAGTTCTACAGGGAACAGTCAACAGCCATCTGCAGTGATCTGGATGCCGGGCCAGGGGATCTTATACTTCTGATGGGGGCCGATTGGAAAATATCTGTGGAATCTCTGGGAGCTGTGCGAATGAAACTGGGCAGGGATCGGGGACTTATTAAACCCGATACATTCAGGTTCTGCTGGATTGTGGATTTCCCACTGTTCGAGAGGGATACGGAAAAGGATTCATGGAAGCCGGTTCACCACATGTTTACAATGCCCCAGGAACAGTATCTGGACACAATGGAAGAAAATCCCGGTGAAGTCATCGGTAATTTATACGACCTGGTCCTCAATGGCAACGAGCTGGGTTCCGGTTCTGTCAGGATACACAATCCCGACGTACAATCTCGAGTCTTCGACCTTGTGGGATTCCCCAGGGAAGACGCAGAGCAGCGATTTGGATTCCTCCTGGAAGCCTTGAAGTATGGGGCTCCTCCCCATGCTGGCTTTGCCGTCGGTTTTGATCGTCTGGTTATGCTTATGGCTCAGGTGAATTCATTGAGAGAAGTTATTGCCTTTCCGAAAAACACCCAGGGAATCAGCCCCATGGATGACAGTCCATCCGCTGTAGATACTGAACAGCTTGATGATCTTCGATTAAGAATTGTTCAGGATTGACAGACCATGTTCCGTGTTCCTGCCTGTTGCTTGTTGACCGTTACTTGAAATTATTGCACTCTCACAGGTATTTATGTTTTCAATTAAGACTTTCGACAAAATATCACCGGCCGGGTTAAGCATCCTTGAGAGGAGCAATTACAGCATAGACAGTTCCATAGCGGCACCCGATGCCATACTGTTGAGAAGCTGCAATCTTTTTGAAGAAATGATTGGTGATTCCGTCAAAGCCATCGCCCGTGCTGGTGCGGGAGTAAACAACATCCCTGTAGATTTTTGCACTGAACATGGAATCGTCGTTTTCAATACTCCCGGTGCAAATGCCAACAGTGTAAAAGAACTGGTGATTGCCGGCCTGCTTCTGTCGTCACGGCGTATCCATGAAGGGATGAACTGGCTTGAGAACCAGAAACCACATTCAGAACTTGAAAAGCAGGTTGAAAAGAATAAATCAGCATTCGCAGGCAATGAAATATCCGGCAAGAGTATTGGAATCATTGGCCTGGGAGCAATTGGGGTTCTCGTTGCCAATACAGTCGTGGAATTGGGAATGACCACTTACGGATATGATCCATTTATTTCTATTGATGCAGCATGGGGATTGTCGAGAAAAGTAAAGCGGACAGAAAGCCTCAATCAACTTATGTCCAGTTGTGATTACATTACCCTCCATGTACCTCTGACACCGGATACAGAGGGTCTGGTGAATATGGAGAATCTTGGAAGGGCAAAGAAAGGACTGCGCATACTTAATTTCTCACGGGATGGCTTAGTTGACAGGCAGGCTGTTGAGTCATCTCTGAATAAAGGGATTATCAACCGTTACATCACAGATTTTCCCACACCGGAACTCATGGGTATTGAGGGAGTGATGAGTCTGCCCCACCTTGGAGCTTCAACGATGGAGGCTGAAGAAAACTGTGCCGTCATGGCGGCAGGGCAACTCAAAAACTTCCTTGAAAATGGAATCATTGTGAACTCGGTCAATTTTCCTGACTGTTCCCTTGATAATACCGGAGGAACCCGTCTCCTTGTTGCCAATCTCAATGTACCGAACATGTTGAGTCAAATTCTGGAAATACTTGCCCATCAAAATCTCAACATTGAAGAGATGGTCAATAAGCACCGCAACGGTATAGCGTACAATATAATTGATCTCTCAACTCCGGCAATCAGTGAATCAGTTCTGTCAGAATTGAATAACATCGAAGGGGTTATAATGACCCGGCAGACAGGATGCTGAAAAGTTCTCCAATGGGTCGACAGGCTGCATTTTCTTCGTTATACTGGCCGCCATTGAATAATATCTTTTCAGGAGGTTTGATGAGCCACAGGATTTTATGGAAATACACATTTTTCCTGATACTGACAGTGTTTGCGATGACTTCGATATCATGTAACCCCAACCCCTACAACCTTGAAGATGGGCTGTATGCCAGTATTATTACAGCCAGGGGTGATATAATTATTGAACTGTTCCCCGATAAATCACCTCTGACAGTAATGAACTTTGTTGGTCTTGCGGAAGGTTCACTGGATTTTACGAACAAGAACGGACCCTTCTACAATGGATTGAAATTTCACCGCGTGATTGAGAACTTCATGATTCAGGGGGGAGATCCTCAGGGAACTGGTTCTGGCGGACCTGGCTACAGTTTCAGAGATGAAACGGATAATGGCCTGATTTTCGATAAACCGGGAATACTGGCCATGGCCAATTCCGGCCCCAATACCAATGGAAGTCAGTTTTTTATAACCCATGTTGTTACAGACTGGCTCAATGCCAGACATACAATATTCGGTCAGGTGAAACAGGGCCAGGAGATTGTCAATGCAATTGAGCAGGATGACATCATGAAGGAAATCAAAATCATGAGAATAGGTACGAAGGCATCGAACTACAAAGCCGATTCGGACACATTTAAAACACTGGAGAAAAATCTTGAACAACAGGCACAGGCCATCCGGGAGGAAAAAATGAAAGACATATTGAATGAAATTGCCAACCGCTGGCCTGGTGCTTTGTTTGATGAAACAACAGGGATTTATAATCTGATTCGTACCGAAGGTGCTGGCCCTCTTCCGAATCCCGGCTCCAGGATTACGGTTCATTACACCGGAACACTGATGGATGGGACCAGGTTTGACAGTTCAAGAGACAGAGATGATCCCTTCCAATTCATTGTTGGGAAAGGACAGGTGATTCCTGGCTGGGATGTTTCCCTGCTTCAAATGAAAAAAGGAGAGCGGCGCATAATAATACTCCCTCCTGAAATGGGCTATGGCAGCCGGGGAATTGGCCCCATACCGGCTGATTCATGGCTGGTATTCGATGTGGAACTCATTGATTTCCAGGACGAATAAAATGAAACTCCGCCTGCCTGGTCTGGTTCTGCTCTGCTTCTCAACTGCCGGGATCTGGGCTTCAGGAACCCGGGAAGATCCTGGGCCGGGTTTGTATGCCCATATAACAACTGTGAAGGGTACAATGGTTTTCAAACTGGATTACAATAACACACCATTAACAGTTACAAGTTTTGCCGGACTTGCTCAGGGCGTTTTAAATAACTCAGCCAGGAATAAAGGTGTGCCTTATTATGATGGCATGCCGATTGACAGTATCGTCAGGGATTATGCCGTTTTTATTGGAGAACATGGTGAATCACTGCCCAGGGAAATGACCGGCAGGATATCTGCGTCATCTCCTGGAGTACTGGTGATGGATGGCCTATCAACTGAGTCATCGGCGAGTCGCTTCTTCATCACAATCCATGGAGATGAATTTCTTGATTCTAAATATACAAGCTTTGGAGAAATTGTTTCAGGTGAATCCACTTTGAAGAGACTTAAAGCCGGAGACATAATTCAATCTATAGAAATCTTAAAAACTGGTTCGGAAGCCAGAGCATTTCCAATCACTCAGGACTCCTTTGACAGGCTTTTACTGAAAGGGCGCACAACCGAAGTCAACAATCTCGAAGCCATTGATCCTGCCCTTGCCGAAATTGTTCACAGTCTAGGAGAGGGACGCAAAAAATCGCGCTCCGGTATATATTACTCAGTCCTTACAGAAGGAGAGGGACCTGCTCCCTCCAGCGGAGACAGGGTTTCCATGCACTACATTGGCTCCCTTCTTGATGGAACAGTATTCGATGATTCAAGAATTCGTGATCAAACATTTGATTTCACCATGGGTGTAGACAGCATGATTCCCGGTTGGATTGAGATGGTAATGAGCATGAAAGCCGGTGAAATACGCAAAGTGGTTCTCCCGCCGGAAACAGCGTATGGTGAGTCTGGTTTTGGTCCAATAGGTCCCAACAGTTGGCTTATCTTTCAATTAGAACTGGTGAGCTTCATTGAGGACTGAGTGGCCGGGAGCAAAACCAATTCTTACCTATGCACATCCTGTGGTCATCACGAAGCTAAATGGCTTGGACACTGTCCCTCCTGTGGGGAATGGAATACCTTTAAAAGCGTAAAGCTAAGGCCTGATTCACAGCAGAATCGGCGAAAATCAACAGCACTTAAAAACATTGAAGATTCTGAACCAAAACTTTTGTCAACGATAGATCCGGCTCCTCCGGAACGCTATCCAACAAAAATCGAAGAACTCGACCGGGTTCTTGGCGGCGGTCTATCTCCGGGAACTTCCGTTCTTCTCGGAGGAGAGCCGGGGATTGGCAAATCGACATTGATGCTTCAGGTGGCGGCTGCTTTGCCGGGAACAGGACTCTATGTATCGGGTGAAGAATCTAAAGAGCAGCTAAAAACCCGTGCTGACAGGCTGAAACTCAGGCAGAATACACTGACCATTCTTTGCCAGACTGATCTTGACTCCCTTATGGACACCCTGAATCAGAACGTACCAGCCTATGTCGTCGTGGATTCCATACAAACCCTGGTATCAGTTGATACCGGTTCCATCCCGGGAACCCCGAACCAGCTCAAAATAGCAGGTTACCGACTCACAACCTGGGCTAAATCCAACAATATCCCATTATTTCTCATCGCCCATGTCACCAAGGAAGGCATCATTGCCGGTCCCAAGGTGATTGAGCATCTGGTGGATACCGTACTGTATTTTGATCATTCTTCAGGTGATCTCCGGATTCTTCGGGCCTCGAAAAATCGCATGGGATCGGTTGATGAGGCGGGATTCTTCCGCATGAATACCAGCGGACTGGAACCTATAAACGATCCTTCTGATCTCTTCCTTGAACACAGACAGGCAGGTCCACCGATTGGAAGCTCCGTTACGGCTGTATACGAGGGTTCCCGCATCCTTCTGGTGGAGATACAGGCATTGGTGGTGCCTTCAAAAGTATCGGGAGGCCGGGTGTACTCCGACAGGATTGATGCGGCTCGTGTCAGCCGTGTCGCTGCAGTACTCGAACGCCATGCAAGTCTGCGGCTTTCGGATCAGGATATTTATATCAACGTTGCCGGGGGATTGAAAATCAACGATACTGGCGCAGATTTAGCTCTTGCACTTGCCCTGGCTTCCGCCCGGGGAGAGAGGGCATTACCTGAAAAACTTGCAGTTTTCGGAGAGTTGACCCTGGCTGGTGAAATCCGCACCGTTCCCCATCTACGACGCCGTATAAAGACTGCTGTTGATTCGGGACTGGAGAATTGGCTTGCAGCAGGAGAAAAATCGGGTGAGACATTGGGAAATGGGTATACTATCAATTCAGTTCGCGAAGCTGTTGCCTGGGCTCTGTCATTGACCGGCTCGGACGAAGTCATGAATCCATCGAAGCTCAATATCCAGGTCTCCAGAACTTGAAGGTCCTGCGTTCCAATCCCGTGGAATGTCAGCAACTGTTCCTTTAAGTATGAGTTTTCCCCGGGTATAGCGCATGGTCAGGCTGATATGTCCATCAAGAAGCAGAACGGATTCCCTGTGGATACTCATGGCTGCAGCTATGGAAAAGGTTTTACCGACACCCCATTCCCATCTGAGTGAAATCTTCCAGTTTCTGACAAAATCCCAGTACCATTTTAACTCAATTGCAGTGTCACCAGGCTCCCAGGCCATTGTATTCGTCAACTTCGTTGGAACAGGTTTATGTGTCAGACCATTCCATTCAATATCACTGAGAAATTCAATCGATGAAAACCTCCAGCCAATGGCTATTCTGCATGCCTCATCATCGGCGGTCGATGAACGATGATATGTCCACAAAGGGAGTTGAAATGCTGCGGCAAGCAGGAGACCTGTTTTGGGACTCAGTCTTCCATCCCAGGCAACACCAACTGGAATCCCGGGAAGTTGCCCCTCCGCATTGCGGAAGTATTCTGTTGCCCATGTTCCTCTTGCTCTCGTTTTCCAGGGTCCTGTCGACAAACCCATGGCAGCAGCTATGAGGAAACCGGGCCTTATATTCACCCCGGCTGAAACAATACTGGTCAGGCTGCCAGTCCAGATACCCTTCTCTAAGCGATTCTTCATGGCGTAAGTCGTAAAGGCACCACCGGAGGAATGAACTTCATCTGGATACCAATCATCTTCCACTTCCGCCGAATTCAACAGACCTGCTGTCCAGAGAAGATCCATATCCCATAAATCTGTACTGACAGGTGTTGCCCAGAATAGACTCGTATCCAGATTGGGCCGCCGTTCCCACCCCACTCCTGCCCGACCCTGCCAGGGAGAAAAAACAATACCTATACGGGAATCTGAGAAAGACCGTAAATCGGCATGGTAAAATGTTCTCTCTGTTAAGCGGGCAAGTGCATCATATCCCGGATTGCGTACTTCCGCTGCCAGGCCGGCATCACTGAGATGTCCCAGAGTAAGAAGAGCGGAATTGATCCCAATCATACCCTGGAATTCGGAATCCGGATCCATCTGTCCTGCAGCTCCTATGGAGAAATGTCTGAAATTCATAATTCCATACCCCTGCCATCGATTGCCGCCATCGTAAGCCATTGAAGAATCGATGCTGAAATTTTCCCTGCCGGAAACTTCGGATGGAAGAAGAATCAATACAATAAACACATATCGAACCTGGTTCATATTATTTATAACCTGTTCAATGCTGCCTTACTTCTCTTGAAAATGAAAAAAAAATAAGTAAAATACTCAAGGGTATCTCTGAATATCATTCTCAGAATTTAGGAGCCTGTCGGATTTACGTCTCACGGCTCGATTTTTGCCCTTTTTCCCTGCTGCTGCGTTGCCAAAATACTCACGTAGCCCAGCTACGCTCCGTTTTTGTCGCCTTGCATCAGGAAAAAATCATCAAAAATCGCCTCGAAGCCTTAAAATCCGACAGACTCTTAGGAAGTGACTTTTTCGATGCAGTGGTGCCTTAACGTCAACTCGGAGGGTTTCAATGCTGATTCTTACACTCAACAGCGGCAGTTCGTCAGCAAAATATCAGGTTTATGACTGGGATCGCAGAAGCATACTCAGCGTCGGTATCATCGAACGTATTGGGCAGAGTCAATCAACATTGGAACATCTCACTCCCGGCAGGGAAAAACTGGAAGATGAACAGCCCTGCCCAAATCACAAAGCAGCATTTGAATGGATTATAAGAACTCTGATTGATCCAGAATACGGATGCATGACAGATATAAGTGTTATCAGAGCAGTTGGTCACCGTGTTGTACACGGCGGCGAGACTTTTACAAAGTCCGCTCTGATCGATGATGAGGTACTGGCTGACCTTGAGGTCTGTTCTTCTCTGGCTCCTCTTCACAATCCAGCCAATATCATGGGAATTCGAGCCGCCAGGGAAATACTTCCCAACATCCCCCACTGTGCAGTATTGGATACGGCCTGGCACCAGACCATGCCCGAAACAAGTTTCATGTATGCCCTGCCCTATCAATGGTACAGGGATCACAAAGTCAGACGGTATGGTTTTCATGGCACCAGTTATATTTATACTGCAAAGCGGGCAGCGGCACTTCTGGGAAAGGATCCCTTTGATACAAATCTTATCATTGCTCACATTGGAAATGGCTCATCAATATGTGCCGTGAAAAACGGATTGAGTTATGACACATCAATGGGCATGACTCCTCTGGAAGGATTGATGATGGGGACACGATCCGGAGATATCGACCCTGCTATCGTTATTCACATGATGAAAACAACGGGTATGAATCCCGATGAAATGGATAATATACTCAACAAGAAAAGTGGAGTTCTCGGCGTTTCTGAGAAGTTCATCGACAGACGCGACATATTCACTCAAGCCGAAGCTGGAAATGAACGCTGTAAAACAACTCTCAACATGGAGTGTTATCGGATCAAGAAATACATTGGTTCATACTATGCTGCCCTCAGCCGCCTTGATGCCGTCGTTTTTACGGCAGGTGTTGGTGAGATGAATCCCACATACAGATGGAAAGCCCTTCATGGGCTTTCATCCATGGGAATCAAAATTGATAAGAAAAAGAATCTGATGTCACGAACACGCAATGCGGAAACCTGTATCTCAACCGATGATTCACCGGTCAAAGTATTCGTGGTACCCACTGATGAAGAGTTAGTTATGACCGAGGATACTCATGCCCTAATGAACAACTGCTACGATGTGCACTCAAGTTTTAACTACTCCTTTCAGAATCCTGGTTACCGAAACAAAGCACGGGATGAAGTCTTCAAGGCAGAGCTTGCAGAGAATCCGGACTTGAAAACCATTCTGCCCCAAACTCCTGATTAAACAGGTGTATTGAAGGGGACTCAGGTGACAGGAAGCCTGTAAAAGCCGCGATATGCACTCCGCAAGCTCATCACAGCTATTTCGGGACTATCTCAGAAGAAGAACATTCCTGGCAACTTGATCAGCTGCGGCGTCATCAACAAGATAACGGATCAGTTCAATTGAGAATTCCCCCGCACACCCGGGACTCCGACTTGTAATAAGATTCCCATCAGTCACAACCCGGTCAGTTGAAAAAGAACCATCATTCACCTGTTTTTCATACCCCGGATAGCATGTAAAGCTTCGGTTTGCCAGTAGCCCAAATTGTCCAAGGGCCACAGCCGAAGCCGCACAAATTGCAGCAACCAGACCTCCTTCCTGCATAACTGACCTGCATAAATTCTCAACCGTGCTCGACTGTGAAAGATTTTCTGCACCCGGCATGCCTCCGGGCAGAATTACGGCATCCAGCTTTTCCCGAAGATCCTTCACTTCAACATCCGCAACAACTTTAAGATTATGTGCCCCGACAGGGGTTTTAGTGCCCACTCCCGCAAGAATTACCTCAACACCTGCTCTGCGAAGATAATCGATTGGTGTTATTGCTTCAACTTCCTCGAAACCATCTGACAGCATAATGACTGCTTTTGCTTGCTTCATTTTCTCCTCCAGTATAAGTATATAGCATGGATGGAATGAGTAAAGATCAACAGGGAAGAATTTGCTTCTATAAGTGGAATGCTTTTGACCCGTGGGAACACTGCCTTACGGCCAGATTAACCACCAGAACCGGAGGGTATAGTCCTCCACCCATGGCAACCCTCAATCTTGGACAAAATTCTGATGACTGTCACTACGAGCACAATCGGAATCTTGTTGCCAGTGCATTGGGATTTCCACAGGCTTCCTGGGCCGTGGGGAACCAGGTTCATGGTGTGAGAATTGCCACGCTGTCTGAAGATGAGAAGCCTCCCTACAACTCCTGTGATGCCATCTTGATCGATAGATACAGCTATATCACAGGTGTGCTGCTGGCCGATTGCCATCCAATACTGATCTACGACCCAGTACGGCATATTGCCGGAATTGCCCATGCAGGCTGGAGGGGAACACTGGCCGGGATTGCGGGAATTCTGGTTGAGAAGATGGTGATTCATGGAAGCAATCGAACAGATTTAACAGCGGTTTCCGGTCCGGGTATTGATTCCTGCTGCTATACAGTAGGAAAGGAAGTAGCATCCATGTTCAGGGATAAATTCGGTGATGAAGGAAAATTTCTCCGTCCTGGCGAAGAGGATAGCAGTGTATGGAATCTAAGCCTTGAAAAAGTCAATGCCCATGTTCTCCAGGAATCGGGAATACCCGGGAATCAAATTCATCGCAGTCGATTATGCACGGCATGCAATAACAATGATTTCTTTTCCTATCGCAGGGAAAACGGGAATACAGGAAGGCAGGCAGCAGTTATCGTGCTTCATTTTCCTAGAAGACGGCCTAATAAGCCTTTTTTCTTCTGATTGGAAGATTCATTGGAATCCAGACTGAAATTGTCTCCATATTTCTTTCGGTAGTATTCCAGGCGTTTATCAATGCTTGTATTGGAATCAATGCGCTTGCCGCCAGCTTCGGGTATAGTCGCCCCGGGTGGTGCTTTCCTCTGCTTATTCTCTGTTCTCGGTTTTCTGTCTTTACTTGATTTTCGAGGTGAGGATTGAGATTTTTGTTTTCCACGATCCCTTTGCGGTCTTTGCTCTTGATTATCTGTTGATCTTGTTTCAAGCATAAGGTCTTCCAGTTTTCCACCGGCTACTGAAGAAACAGCCGATTGCACACGTGATGCACCAGGGTCCAGGAATTTCATGCCCTTCCGAGGTTGTTTACGTGGAGACTGATTTCCAGTTTTTTTTGAATTGCCGTCCATTCCCCTGTAACGATCTCTTCGAGTATAATGTGTGTTCGCACTTTCATCCTTCAAGTACAGGGATTCATCCGCCCACTTAACAGGAATTTTTTTGCCCAGAAGTTTTTCAATGGGTCCCAAACCATAAATATACTCTTCACAGGCCATGGTAATTGTTTTTCCTTTTTTCCCTGCGCGAGCTGTACGGCCTATTCTGTGAATGTAGCTTTCTGCATCAAGAGGCAGATCGTAGTTGATAACCATTTCAAGTTCATCAATGTGCAGACCCCGGGAGGCAACGTCCGTGGAAACAAGAAATCTGTGATGACCTTTTTTTACGCCATCAACAATTTTCATTCTCTGCTTCTGAGGCAAATCTCCCATGAGTGATGTTACCTCGTACCCATTCACCTTCAACCGCTTGGCAACTTCCCATGCACTATGTCTGGTATTAGTAAATATTACAGCATTTTCGGGATTATTCTTTTTCATTATACCAAGAAGCAACTGCATCTTCTCGTTCTTGCTGACATGATAGATTTCCTGGGTAACTGTATCGACTGTTGTTTTTTCAGGTTCAATAATGATTTCACCGGGATTACTCATGTATTCCCATGCGAGATTTCCTACCTTGGAATTGAGAGTTGCACTAAAAAGCAGTGTACGTCGTTCCGTGGAAGGCCTCATTCTCCCAATAATGCTTTTGAGGTCTGGTAGAAAACCCATGTCGAAAAGCCGGTCAGCTTCATCAATCACCAGAAACCCATACTCTTTGAAATTTATTACCTTTCTATTGCCAAAGTCTATCAGACGGCCTGGAGTACCAATAAGTATATCCAATCCCTTTTTTAGCATGGCTTCCTGAGATTTGAACCCCATACCACCAAATACAGCCCCTATGCGCAAATTCAGGTATTTCCCGAGGAGATTGCATTCACGCTCAATTTGAACAGCTAATTCCCGGGTTGGAACAATGATCAGAGATTTTTCATTCTTAAATGATTCTTCGCTCGTGATAAGCTGGAAAATACCAAGACAGAAAGCTGCGGTTTTACCCGTTCCAGTTTGTGATTGAGCATAAACATCCCTATGCTCATTGATTAGAAACTTGAAGCACTCTGCCTGTACAGGCATGGGTTCTACGAAACCAGCCTCATCAATTCCTTTCTGGATTCGCTCATCGAATCCAAATTCTTTAAAAGTCATATTAATATTCAATCCTCAATTGTTTAAAGGCGTAACAATCGCTCGGAAATAGACTGCTCTTACCGGCCTTGATGCAAGTAATGGAAGTGGTCGGGTTCATTCCAAATTTTAGTTATTATCATGGAACAGATTGTCAAATCCTTGCTTTTTGTATGATTAAATCATACAATAGCATGCATATTAATTGATATTGATAGAAGAATCAATGCAGATTTCCGATTTATCTGCTAAAAGAACACCGGAATACCACTTCTGGAGATTGTATTTGATGCCGGATCATTTTTTGAGTAAGAAGCAATTCAGCCTGAAAGCCATCACAGGAAGATTTTTCTCACGGCCAAATAGATTCAAATTCCTTACGAATTACCAGAAAGACATACTTTCACGAAGCATGAAATCAATAAAGCAGCCAGAATCAATTCCATCACTCTTGAAGTGGGATATTTCAGTTACACATGTATCATCAACAATTCAGATAACCGTATTTGATGACATCTTCAGGAAAGATAGACAGGCCTGTCAATATTTCTTCCTCCTGGAATCCAGTAATAATGATCTGGAATCCATGATACATACTCATGTGGTACGTAGAGAACTGATCAATCTTGATAAAGGCACTTTGAATCTTGACCAGATCACACGGCATGTTCATGAAAAGGCTCTTTCTGCAGCACAGATAGCCAGGAACAATATCACAGGTATCACGGGTATGATCAGCAGTGATGCAATCACTCTGCTGCCCCTCCACAGGCCAGGATTTTTGTTGAAACGTAAACAATCCAGCCAGGTTTTATCACTCAAAGATCTTGGGTACGTAAGAATTAACCCAAAGATGGGGGGAGTGAATTTTGATACATCAGACTTGCAGACTCTGGAAGTAGCAATGAACAGCGGAGATATAGCTGCCATTTACAGTCATTCTCTCACAAGTATAAAGAGTACAGATGGTGATAACTGGGGAACAACTTCAATAGCAGACATACTGACTGATTCTCATGAGTCTTCTGCCAAAAATACTCTGGCAAGAATTATCAATAGTGCTGAGTCTTTCACCGGTCTGGAAGAAATAGCGGAACCACTTCAACTTGTAGTAATGCGGCGGCGTTAGATTCTTGCTATCCTCACGCCAATTCGGGATTATTCTCATTCTTCACCAGTTTCGCTTTTCTCCAGGAGCCTGTCGGACTTTAAGGCTTCGAGGCGATTTTTGATGATTTTTTCCTGATGCAAGGCGACAAAAACGGAGCGTAGCTGGGCTACGTGAGTATTTTGGCAACGCAGCAGCGGGAGAAAAGGGCAAAAATCGAGCCGTGAGGCGTAAATCCGACAGACTCCCAAGCAAATGACATTGACATACCAGCAGGGAATTAATTACACTCATCAGGCCTTAAATGGTATCGGGCTGTAGCGCAGGGGTTCAGCGTACATGTCTGGGGGACATGGGGTCGGCGGTTCAAATCCGCCCAGCCCGACGATATAATCAGGACTGGAAAAGAATAGTATAAAACTCTGAATCTTACCGGAAAAGGATCAGATCTTTATTTTGAATGGCAAGTATTTCAACCGATAGTGGGGAGTTATGTTTCTTCCGCACCCTGAATACTGTTGCCTGTGTCCTGAACCCATGCAGTTTTATCGATCATTCATCGGAGGTAATGCTACTGGAATATAATGGCCCCAATAGAGTGTTGTACTGAGGTATTCCTTGAACGTCATTTCTCTCTGAACCAGAACGGCATTGATATAGTCATAATTGAATTGAAAATGATCCCGGGCAATAAAATCCTGCTTTACGGGGTCGATCAAATCTGTGAAACCGTTAATCCAATGCTTCCCGCCAAGAGTTCCTTCCCAGGGTTTGACATCGGTGTAATTGATATTATCCTTAATTCTGTTGCGAACCCTGTTTGTTTGAATGTAATCGGGGATGTCCGAATAGTATGACTTTCTTCCATGAGCATCATAATGCGTGTAGTACCCAAGAACCCATAGATCCTGTTCATTTAACTGATGATCGCCAACAAAATTAATAGCTGAATACTGCTCTCTCCTGGAAACAACCGTATCGGAGGATTCCATAACCACATCCGGCTGAGGGCCTGCAATCACCGGCATCCCAATAATGCACAAAACTAATCCTGCTGATACAAGTTTCTTAATCTTTCTACTCATAAGCAGTTTACTCCATGGCAGTCAGTATTTCCCTGAGTCATAGAACCCTGATTTCATTTTGATTACCGGGATGTTTCAGAATTCATAACTATTTCCATCCGAAGGACACAGCATAACCACCCAGGGCCTGTACGTTCGGCCGCTCCAACTGAATGATCCTCATGATTCTGTTGTTAATATAATACAATACCAGGAGCCTGTCAAATTGTTTAGCTGTTAACATGACAGGAGAAGCACAATGGTGGTCAGCAGTCACGGTTACAGCGTCGATGTATACCCGATCTCTACAGGCGGCTGGAACTTTACGGTTGGTTTGCTAACAGATGGATCCTGAACTCTCAGGCATCTTCCTTTTCTGCATCCTTAATGCTCTTCTGTGCAATGGCGATCTTGGCTGCTGGAATTCCATATGGAGAACAGCTTACATAATTCAAACCCACATCCATACTGAAATAGATGTTCTCTGGTTCTGCACCATGTTCACCGCAAAGACCACAATTTATATCCGGACTTATTAAACGTCCTCTTTCAACGGCTATGCTGACCAATTCCTTCACTGGATCCTGTAATATTTTGAATGGATTCTTTTCAAGTAAATCGTACTCATTGTAATCAGTGAAGAAGGAATTGAAGTCATCCCGGCTTAGTCCAAGGCAGGTTTGAGTTAAGTCGTTTGTTCCAAAGCTGAAAAAATCAGCATACAATGCAAGTTGATCCGCCAGCAATGCTGCCGAAGGTAATTCAATCATTGTTCCAACACGGTAGGGAATTGCTTCTACTCCCAGTTTCTTCCTGAGATTCTCCTCTATCTGACGAATACCAACAATTTCAAAACCTTCAATTTTTTTCCCATAACGCATCGCTTTAACTTCTCGGGGAGTCATAACGATGGGAATCATGATTTCTGGATTGCATACTATACCCTTATTTTTCCGCAGCTTAAAGGCAGCTTCAAAAATAGCCTCCACCTGCATCAAGTAAATATCTGGATAAGTAAAAGCCATCCGGATACCCCTGTGTCCAAGCATTGGATTCGTCTCATTGCTCATGTAACACCGATACCTGATGATTTCTTCATCCACGTCAGGATGATCTTTGCGATAAAACTCAATGAATTCCGTCATCGCCGCATCATTATGGGGGAGAAACTCGTGGAGGGGAGCATCCAGCAGCCTTATAGTGACCGGTTTGCTTTCCATAACCTCAAATAACTCATAGAAGTCCGCAATCTGCATGGTTTTAAGCTTACTCAGTATTTTCTTTCTCTCCGATTTCTCTGCTGCCACAATCAAGGATCTAAAGATTGGAATCCGTTTTTCATGAAAGAACATATGCTCTGTGCGACATAGACCTATGCCGTCTGCCAGGAACTTCAATGCCAGTTCTGCTTCCTGTTTCTGATCCGCATTGGCATGGACATCAAAATCAGATATGTACTTTTGAGCAATATTGAGAAACTCAATAAGGCCGCTGCTGTCAATGTCGGGTTCAAGAAGATCAAGCTTGCCGAAATAGATGGTCGGGTCTTCCGCTGCCGGGACCTCAAGACTGACATAGTCACCTTCTTTTACAACATGCTTACCAATTCTCATTTCATTCTTAACGAATTCTATTCCAGGATTAACCATGGCAACTTTTCCCAGAGACCGCGCGACCACCGGGGCATGAGAAGCATATCCTCCTTCAACACTGATAACCCCTACCGATGCCTCAATCGCTTTAACATCTTCTGCATAGGTTGCATCCATGGCCAGAATAAAACTCTCTTTCAGTCCTTGCCGCTCAGCAAATCCAGCCGCATCCATCAATGCATCTGTAGAAAAGTAGATCTTCCCGACTGCAGCACCCATGGCACCGGATATTCCCTCTGTAACAGAAGGGATATTCACAGCAGACTTCTTATCGATCACAGGATGAAGTATTTCTGAAATTTGACTGGGCTGGATAGCATTAATGGCATGCTTATCATCAATGACTCCCTCTGCAAGGAGATCCAGCAATGTTCGGATCTCCGCTACAATTGATTTCCCAGGGACACTTGATTGATCAATGATCCACAACTTGCCGTCTTCAATGTTGAATTTGACCATGCGGATTTCTTTGTAATTCGTTTCCAATTGCTTTGCAATCTTCTCCAACTCGGTAAGATATATCTTATTGAGTTTTGCGATAGGTTTGCCGCTGCTCTTCGTCGTATCAAATTCATTCTGAATGAATTCACCTGTCAGCGTGTCCTTTCCACTCATGGGATCGCGTGTTGCAAAAGTTCCAAAGAAACTATTGTCACCATAGTTTCCAAATGTCATGGCCTGTACAAGAATTGCTGAATCACCAAGAGTTTCACTTTCAGCAAAATACCGTCGAAAGAGTTTCTTGATGAACTGAAACTGATCAAAGGCATTGCTGAATATCTCAGCAGGATATAACTCCCGGGTTTTATCGAGATCTTTTCTGTATTCCGAAGCCGATTTGGATGACTGCATTCCCTTCAGCACTGACTCAAGTTTCTTCGTCCGTGACGCCTCTATGGACGTCAGAAGCTCCAGCATGAGAATGTGTTTCATGACACCCCAATACTCATGCCAGGCAAATTCTTCGCCAACAATGGTAGCGAAACTTTCGATAGTAGAGTCACACAAACCAATATTGTGTATACTTGAAAATGTATACACCATGTTCAACATGGGGCTGACGACCAGCTTCACCAGCAGTGGATTCTCAGCATTCCAATGCTTCTCCAGGATATTGCCCATCTTATTCAGGGCATCCGAATACTGTGATTCATAAGTTTCCGGGTGATCTTCTTCATCGGCTAACAATGGCTCGGTAAGGATTAATCCTGGAAGTATGGGAACTTCCAATGCGGCAAGATCCATAAGATTTCTTCCACGGAATCCAAAATATTGGACGATATTCTCATCGTTTGTATATTCATTGACACTGAATGAAAATATTTTTTTCATAGAACTCCCTATCTTCAAGTATTTTTTTATGATTATTCCTTTTGGTACAGCCCAAAAGATACTGGCTGGAAACAAACACTAGAAAAGCTTAAGCACATTCCCGGGACCGCCATGCAAAAAAGCCTCAAAACGAGGGCTGGCTCCTTCAAACAAGTATTTCTTAAGCTTGGAAATCTCTGCGGGATTATCGCCAGCTACACTGAACATAATGGGGACACCATGTTTCACCTTGCCCCATTTGAAAAGTGCATTTATGTCATTGATCCGTTCACCTTCATACCATATCAGCACATCCAGCTGCGGATACTTCACTCTATAGCTTTCAATTATGCGCTTCCAGGATTCCACATTCCCATTGTGAAAAAGTTCATTGGTTACATTGACACCCACCTTTGGGGTGAGTTTTTTTCGGGCACCGCCAGGGACTGGCGGCGGCGCAGCAGAAGTTGATTCAACAGCCCTGCTGACAGCAGGCTGTTCAGTTTCCTCCGTTCCATCCAGAAAGCATTTGAGCGATTTGGACGATTTATAGGCGGGATTACTCTTAACACGACCATTACTGAGCAGTGTGAAGACATCTGATTCTGCATTTTTTAGCTGGACATCATCTACTTTTTCAAGGGAACCGACATAACACACAAGATGTGTATCCACAGGGAACGGAAGAAGCTCTTTCCATTCATCCGGGGACTCTGGATTCAGAATATGAATACCGCCATTATTATCCGTACGGACAAATACAACCTGGATATTCGTCCAGCCGTTCACTGTTTTGCTGAGCTTATCAATGCTGTCAACTTGAAATGTCAGATTTTCTGATCTGTATGCATAGCCATATTTCCCAACCAGAAGCAGATTAACAACTGGCAGAATTTGAGATTCAGAAACTCGTTCCTCTTTAAGAGCCTCCCTGAACAAATCAGCCAGATTGTATCCCTCTGCAATGCCTGATGCCATATCCTGCGTCACGCGAAAATGACGCAACGCCATATTATAGCCAGCTCGGGTAGCCAGCAGGTTTAATTTACTACTTCGCACGAACACAGGCATAAACAACTACATCTCACTTAATTCATCAAGATTAACTTTCCGCTTCTTACTCCGAGAGCGAGCTGGAGTAACATCAGCCTTGCCGCTCACCTCAGAAGACTCTCCAGTGTCAGCTCCTTGAGCAGTACTGGAGGGGGTGGGAATGACGGGCTCATCTGTAGCTGCAAAACTCTGGTCAATATCGCTGCGGACAGTGGAACGTCGCCGTTTGAATGAAGCAAAGGCGGCATCCTGGAACCCTTTCGATACACCGTTAAGGAATTCATTCAATACATTCGCCATAGAATTCAATACATAGCGCTTACGTTTAATGCTGGTGATATCCACATCAAGAAGCAATCCGGGCTGTACATGAAATGGATTAATACCATAGTCGAATTCATTGAATTCAGATTCAAGGAAATCAATCCGCTTCTCCAGTTCAACCCTCAGTTTTGGATTTTCATATCCAAAGGCCATCTCAGCTCTTTCCCGAGATTTACGCAGCATTTTCTTAAGAAGACTCTTCTCATACAGATAAGTCTGATTCAATCGCTCAACATCCGTATCTTCAGCTTTGATTTTAAGAAGCTCATTCCAAACCTTTTCATGCTCTTCGTACAGTGGATCACCGGAAGCTTCATGAATCTTTCTGACTCTGCCTACAGTTTTTTTAACGATATCATCAAAATCATTAATAAAACCCAGACCTTTCTTATTATCCTGGTAGATTGCAATAGAAATGTTATACACATGAAGAATTTCGCTGCGGAATTCCTCAATCTGCCTGGTATAAGCCCTGCGAAGGCTTTCCAGCTGACCATGATCATAGAATTTCAGAAGCATTTGATAGCGCTCATCCGGCAGCCGGGAAGTTTCATTATCCTCATACTCCCGAATAACAAGCTCTCGGCAGTTTTTAAGGTTCTCAATATACTGATAACCCATCTTGGATGTATCCAGGATCGATGTCAGATTGTTAATCGCAGTATTAAAGCCCCGATTCCTGATGTTCTCTATGTCGATAATCCTCTTGATATTCTCCCGAATATTGAGAGGATCAAATTCCTCAGGATCAATCTCTGCTCGAAGCCCCTCAATCTTGTCGACCAGATTTTTAGCCATGAACATATATCTTCGTGAATCTTCCGATTCTTTATCATCATCCGTGAAATCCGGCACATGTTTAATTCTTTCAAACATGAGCTCAGTATCTGAAAGCTCTTCCTTACCCTCATCGACCAATTGATCCTGCAAATCTTCAATTTCATGATCAATCATATCCGTTACAGTCTTGGATATCTGATCTTTGATGATATTCTCTACTGTTGTTTGATAATGAAAAATCGGGCTGATTAATTCTGACTCCAGAATGTTAATCGATAATTTGACATCTGTCACTGTTCGGGACTTAAGAGGATTGTCCTTAAAGGAGCATTTTA
Source organism: Spirochaetaceae bacterium (assembly GCA_965224705.1). Classification (GTDB taxonomy): domain Bacteria; phylum Spirochaetota; class Spirochaetia; order DSM-2461; family DSM-2461; genus UBA2779. The sequence goes on from OZ245056.1 coordinate 942,607, forward strand.
CAACTGAATACGCATTCTCACCTCGGATAAATGCCCCGACATCTGCTTTTTGCCGCAGCAGTGAGTTGGTTTCATTCTCAAGGTCATTCATACCCCGCTGGATATGTCCCTGCAAATGTCCGTACATGTTGATTATTGATTTCTCAATTTCACCAGTATTAAACTTATCCGCTCCGCCAACCTGGTCAAGAAGTTCCGACATCTCCTTTGGAGAATACCTGGCAAGGTTTTTTGTTTCCTCCTTATCGACGAACTGTCGGACCTTTTTCACCATTTCATCTTCAGTGGTGACAATGTACCTGTTGAACATATTCTGATAGTTCTGGTTGTAATAGTTGTAGACTTTTTCTTTCAACCCACCCATAACGTCCAATTCATGCAGAACTTCCTGTGGAAGCTTGGTTTGAACGACTTTGAGAACCTTGTCAACTTCTTCATTGATAATTTGATCGTATTCTGTTTTCTGATCACGTCCATCCTGGGCAAGAGAATTCCTTGAACCGACTGCTGAAGGCTTAGTCGGATGGAAAACATTGGGGCTCTTTGGCAATTCACCGGGCATTTAAAAACTCCTTAAGTTATTGATTCTGCTAGACCATTCCAGTTGTCTAACTTCTTAACAAATAGTATCGACGAGAAATACTGAACAAGTCAAGATAGAGAAAATGGTTCTTGTAAATGTACTTTACATCCCTCTCGTTGTCAAGGCCATATCAGCAATATTTCGCAATGCTGCCGCTCGACTATATCGGGCGATGCGCCTCAACACATCAGCAGCATTGCTTCTGTCGATATCATTGTAATCCCTATTATCGAGAATTATAACCGATTCATCAAGTGCTTTTAAATCATTTTCAACCTGTATTCTAATTTCCCTGGCAGCAAGAAACCAGATGGTATCACCTCGGCGTATGGTATAACTTCTTTCTCCAGGCAAAATTAATTCATTTCCAGGATAAATCCAATCAGGATCCTGTCCAGCATACACTCGATAATCCAGATCTTTGAATCCATTCAAGACGGCAATATCGTTAGCAGCCAGATGGATATCAGCCGCTGTAATACTCACGCGTTGATCAACTTCAAGAAATTCCTCGAGGTTTTTCTCCGAGTTCAAGGATTCATTTTCTATCATTGAACCCGAACTCTGAATTACAGAGACTGATTCATCATTTTTTGCCTCTGCACTCCCTGCGTCCGTATTACCTGAGGGATCGTCAGCGGGAGCCCCTGTTTCTGCAATCCCCGCATCAATACCACCTGAGGGATTGTCTGCGGCACCTGCGGCATTGCTGCTGTCTGCTAATTCCTGGGAACTCGCTTCTGCGGACTTCTGGTCACCTGCCAGATCTTCATCGGTACTGGATACAGAGTCGGATCCTTTACCTTCTACTTCGGCATCACTTGATGCCGATCCAGATGTCTTCAAATCCTCTGCACTGGTCAAAATTGAGGATGGAACCCGGGATCTGAGAATTCTTCCCCATGGTGCATTTCCAGTAAAATCCAGAACAACTGCCCCCGCAAGGAGTAAAGGAACAATCGCAGCCAACAGCCACAACTTTGGAGACCGACGTTTTTTCACCGGTCTCCCTGGTTGAATGGTGCTTACTTCATCTTCAGCTTCCCGGGGCACATCCTGAGAGGTTCTTCTATTATTGGTGACAGGCCTTGACTCTATTGTTTTACTGGCCGCTGTTTGATTCCTTTTATCAAATCGGCCTTTCGCGGTAAGAGGTGTTCTTTTCTGTACAATTCTCCTTTCAGAACCAGTTCTCTCCATGGGCACTGGTGCGGACTCCTTATCAGAATCAGACAGCAAGGCTAACTGCTCAGGCGTAAGTTCTCCATCCCCATCCTGCTTGAGGCTTCTGATCAATTTAAGGAGTCGATTTCTATCTTCCTGCCAGGATTGTTCATCATAGTTGGCAATCTGATGGATTTCTCTGCGAACTTCTAATGCAGCAGCGACTTCTGCCTGGGAAATACTGCGTTTTATGCTTCTCCAAAGCAGTATTGGTTTATCTCCCAGATAAAGATCTCCAAAAAATGGATATACTGAGTCTGGTGCAGGCAGGCGTTTCAGCATCGCTTTGACAGCCATTCCTGTTTCCTGGCCATTCCTTGAGAGATCGCTGGCCTCAGTCAATGAATCGCAAATCAGTGTCAATATAACACTGAAGTTGGAGAGGAAAAACCAGGAGGACCCCGCTTTTGTCAGTTCTCCATTTTCCAAAACATCCTGCAGATTCAGATACGCCTGCTGCAAACTCGTACTGACTTTAGATTTTCCGGCAACAATGTCCTGATGAAACACCTGGAGATAATTATCCAATGCTTTAACAACCTGAGTTTCTTCAATCTGGAGATTTCTGCTGATACAGTTCAATACATGGGAAGCATATTTGTCGATGAGGTGGAGGCCTGTGGGATTTTGAATAATAAACTGCAGGGGGTAACCATCCGGAATGGAAATAAGCACATCGGTTTCATCCGTTTTGTAACGAATCTGTCCCCGGGCAGAATCCACCGACAATCCTCTTTCGATCCTGCCTCCGAAGCAAACTGTCGGCTTCCCTGTCTGGTTAACCAGCCAGCAATTATTCCTGGAACTTATCAGAGATTCTTGAAAAGAAGCCCTTTGTTTCCCGGAGACATCCATGACGTCCAGGCTGGCTGGCGTACCATTTCCAGCAGGGAAAAGCAATCTTATTTTCCGCTGTAATTCTGGATTAGTTGTGATAATACGCAATTTCCTGCGGCGTTGTCTGATCCGTTTCAGCAACCCGATGAAGACAGCGGCATCAGCGGAATCCAACTCATCATCCGCCAGATTATACCCACTGCTGCTTATGAGATCCGGGTCAACACCCTGACTCATGATTCTTGCAACGAAACCTGGATGCATGGCCAAAGACAGGAGTTCACCGGCTTCAAACCAGAATGCATTATTACCAGTTACATATATACCGGAACCAGAGAAGTCCTGTTTAGTATATCGAAAAGGATTTTTCAGGAACTCAGACTTTGCTTCTTCAAATAGGCGGGTGAAATGCCTGTCTTTTTTCTCCTGTTTATATAAATCAAAGACCACCTGATCATCGTAACGAAGGTGGATGTTCCCACTGGAATAGAACCACAGCATATGACGTTTCTCGCCATCAGCAACTGCCCTGTAATCAGCAAGTTCATCAGTAGGCAAGTCAAAACTGGAAAAAAACTGCTTCATGGTTTCGACAACGGCGGTATCACCCAGATATCGTCCCCGAACCTTTGGAACATTGAGGATTTCGAGCAGTGGATTGCCGACATGATCATCTGTGATGACCGTTGTTGAAACAACTTCATGAATTTCATCTGTTAGATTTCTTGAGTTACCAATTCTGAGGAAGGGACGAACATCCCCTTGACTGCTGCCAAGATAAATTACATAGCATTCACATGCTATGTGAAAAACTCGGGATTCGGGAGAAATTAAATCTGACATATTCAAAGTTCCAACATACGATTTACCTTACAATATATCTCAGCCGGGGATTCCCGGCAAGTGCTGTGCAGGTTTGAACCATTCCGAATACTTCTATGCGATACAATCTGTGTAATCAAGAACCAGTTTTTTGCTTCGAGGTACTGGAATTGATACATTTCGGGCCGGGATAGTGTGATGAGATTCATGCCGCAAACTTGTGGACGACAGGGCAGGCATTCCATGACTGGCGAGAAGCCCATTTTCATAATCATAAACAAGCGGCAGCTGGCTGTATTGCCCTCTCCACGACTCTTGTTTTCTGCGACAAAGTGTCAGAAAGCCTTCATCGATGATCAGCACATTACCATCCAGACATTGACTTCATGGGCAGCCCTGGTAGATGATGATGAACACTGTTGCTTGACATAACCTTTCACTGAATTGTATTAAACAAAAAATATCTTAAGGAAGAATCAAATTGAGACCCAAAAACAATGTTATTCTTACTTTGTGTGTGCTTTTATCGACAGTAATACCTGTCTTCTTTCTGAGTTCATGTAAGACTCTGGATAAACTTGCAGCAGGAGAACCCCTGCTTTCAGGCAATATCACTGAAACGAAAAACACCAGAGAAGGAGGACTTGCTCCGAATGAAGGCAACTTCTTACCCGAATGGCTTCAAGGAGATTGGGCCGTAGAGAGTGACCCCGGGATCCTGGGCTATACTATTACCCCCAATGAAATCAGGTATCTTGGAAAGATAGGGCTTCTTGAAACCTATAAGGATGCACTTATGGAAGACCAGGGCTATACTCTCGAATACTTTGTTACAACCGATGAAGAGGCCTTGTTTGAACTTGAGGCTGGTGCCGATGATCAGTATCGACTGTTCGTCCGTGCAGTCAAAGAGGATACAGGTGTCACCGTGTTTATCTGGGGGATGAACGAAGAAAAAGATACTAAACTTATACCCTATAAAAAATAGAGGAATATTGCGCCCTGAACCGCATTTATAGAGTCTGCCGGACTTTAAGGCTTCGAGGTGATTTTTGATAGTTTTTTCCTGATGCAAGGCGACAAAAACTTAAGCGTAACTGGGCTACGTGAGTATTCTGGCAACGCGGTAGCGAAAAAAAAGGCAAAAATCGAACCGTGAGGCGTAAGTCCGGCAGATTCCATGCTTCCTGCATCATGGACAATGGCGGACATAGTCCTGTTTACTTCCCTTATACATTACCTGAAAATACGGTTGATGAACTCCTTATTGACAAATAGGACACTGATGTTAATAATACGGCATGACGAGATACCGGTGTAATCCTCCTCTTGAGATGTAGCGGTCGATTTATGGGAATCTCAGCATCCAACCGATTACTCAATTCGGAGCACACTTTAGAAATTAACAGGAGATATGAATGCTTGATTTAACACTGACCAAAGACCTCACAGAACTAGTAACGAAGAGCTTTTCTTTCAATGACATTGAGTTGTTGGGAAAATACATCTTCAAGAAATACAGCACCCACAAACTGGAGAAGATGGAAGAGTATATGTCAATCTCTGTTTCAACTGCCGCAAGGAGATTGATTACTGAATGTGAGGACAAGAACAAGCTTGATGATCTTATAGTCTTCATCCTGGAAGCAGACGGCACTTCTTTAAATGGAAAGACGGTTACAGTACAGGGATTGGAAAACTTCCTGTATCGATTATCCCGTACCGGTAGATTTTTTGATTTCAATAAAAGAAAAATAGTATCCTATGACAGAGACAAAACCTTATTGCCAAACTGGGGAACCTTGCGGGAAGGAAAGCTGTATCCCATTGTAATTGCATCGGTTGATATTTGTAAAAACTCTGAACTGGTCAAAAAATATAAACCATCTGTTATGGAAAAAGTCTATTTTCGGTTCTCAAATCACTTAAAACAGAAACTGGAAATCTACAACGGCAGAGTATGGTCATGGGCAGGCGATGGAGGTCTGATAGCCTTCAGAAATGAAAAAGGACCGGAACGGGCGGTCGCATGCTGTCTTGAAGTATTATTAACAATGCCTATTTTTAACAGATCTTCACAAGTACCAATAGAAGAGCATATAGATTTGAGAATTGGAATGGATATGGGGGATGTGAAGTTTTCCAATGATACAGGTAGAATTGTTTCGGATGTTATCAATTTCGCAGCTCATCTTGAAAAAAGCGGTACAGAAGTAAATGGAATTTCGATATCAGAGAAAATCTATGAAAAACTATCAAAGGCCCTTAAAGATGCTTTTATATCAACCCGTGAGTTTGAAGGAAGAGAGACTCATGGAATGAGAAGCAGCGATGTTTTTTCAATCCAATCATAGTTGATATCACATTTCAGGTGCCGAAAAACAGATTTAGAAAACTGACGAAAAGGTTTCCTCCTGTCTGCGCACAGTGTTAGAAAGTAAAAAACCATTTTGCATCCCCAATGCTGATAGTCCTGATTCTATCGGTATCCCCATTTCTTTGGGAAAAATCCGAAGAACAACTATATTGAGTAAAAACTTCTCCTTACCCAGGTCAATGCAAACAGGCATCTACAAGCTTTCTGACACCGGGTAATCACTAAAAAAGTAAAAACTCCTTGTAAAAATCCTCGCCTTTTGATACAGTTACTGAGAATATGTATTGATTTTAATCGCTTAATACTCTGCCTGAAATGGATTTGAACCATATGGTCGCGGGTTCAATGTTCGTATTGAAAGGGCCGTTTGGAAAATGCCTATGGATTGCCGGTCATCGGATACGGCACAGGCTTGAGCATCAGGTTTTTTTGGGAATCGGACTGGCACTTCTGAATGCTGAAGGGAATGATGCCTCCGAATGACTGACAATCAAACGGCCCACACTATTCAAGGAGTCTGTCGGACTTTAAGGCTTCGAGGCGATTTTTGATGATTTTTTTTCCGATACAAGGCGGCAAAAGCGGAGCGTAGCTGGGCTACGTGAGTATTTTGGCAACGCAGCTGCAGGGGATGCGAGTCTATAAACTCGCATCCTGAGAGAGTGCCGAGCGATAGCGAGGAAAAGCCGCCACGGATGGCGGCGAAAACGAACGAAGGCGGCTCGGAAGAAGCAAGCAGGAGGCTTGCTTCTGGAGAGAAGGGCAAAAATCGAGCCGTGAGGCGTAAGTCCGGCAGGCTCCAGGGGAATCATCTGCAGCTTTGCGGTACCTGGCCAGGATTACAGGAAATGCATATCACCGGTGACGATACCAGACGGAATGAAGAGAATAAGCCCCTGATACATGAAAGGTAACAATGCTAGTAAATGATTACTGGGCTTCATACTGACATGGTGAAGCCTTCAGTCCAGGATAGACAACACCCCTTGATCCCCGGGAGGACAAAAAGTGCATCTCAGTAAAAAAATATACCAGACTATTGTGAGCAGTATGAGTACCGGTGTTGTGGTTCTGAATGCAATGGACAAAATAATCTACTACAATTCTGAGATTAACAACCTGCTGACAGATAGACCAAAAAAGGAGAGGATCAGTTCTTTATACCAGCTGATTGTCCAGATCAGAAAGAATCTGTTAATCGGCAGACAGGAAGAATTTGTCGGCCAGAGCGTAAAAATAGAAGAAAGAGAGTTCAGAGTTACAGGTATTTTATCCACTGACAACGACATACCCGCTGCCTATATTTTTTTGATTCAGGATGTTACGGAGCTCTTGAATGTTTACCGTCAATACTCAGAGGGCAAACTGTACATCGACGTACTGAACACGGTATTTGACTGTACTGATGACTGGTACACGGTGGTGGACAAAAATGGAATTATTACAATGCTCAGCAAGTCCTACAAGGAGTTTCTGGGCGATGAGGAAGCTGTAGGGAAGCATGTTACAGAGGTTATTGATAATACACGTATGCACATAGTCGTCAAAACAGGGAAAAAGGAGATAGGGGATATTCAAAGGATAAAGGGCAACAAAATGATTGCCACGCGTATTCCCATCAAGAAGGATGGAGAAATTATCGGAGCGGTAGGGAAAGTAATGTTTAAGGATATTACTGATTTCTACGAACTGAGTAAAAAAATCGAAACTCTTGAGAAACAAGTGCAAATATACAAAAATGAGTTAGTTCAGGATAAAAAGCCTGATGCTACTTTCTCCAGTATACTCGGTAAAAACAAAAAACTACAGCATAATATAATTCTTGCAAGAAAGGCAGCAAACAGCGATTCCAGTATTTTATTGACAGGTGAAAGTGGAACAGGAAAGGAACTGTTCGTCAACGCTATTCACAATACCAGCAAACGATATTCAGGCCCATTAGTCAAGATTAACTGTTCTGTGATACCAAAGGATCTGATTGAGTCTGAATTGTTTGGTTATGTGCAGGGTGCGTTTACAGGTGCCTCCAGGTTCGGTAAGCTTGGCAAGTTTGAACTTGCAAACGGCGGCACTTTGTTTTTAGATGAAATCGGAGATATGCCTCTGGATATGCAGGTAAAACTCCTTCGAGTTATTCAGGAGAAAGAAATAAATCCGCTGGGAAGTCAGAAAACTAAGAAAATTGACATCAGGCTCATAAGTGCAACAAACAAGAAATTGGATAAACTCATGCTTGAAAAAAAATTCAGGGAAGACCTGTACTACCGTCTCAATGTTTTCACTATTCACCTGCAGCCACTGAGAGAACGTATTGAAGATATTGACGAAATCGCAGAATACATACGGCAAAAAATCTCATCACAGCTAGACATTTATACAGTTGGTTTCTCGGAAGAAACCATGGAATGCTTCAGGAGCTATCATTGGCCTGGCAATATCCGGGAATTAGAGAATGTTATCGAACGTGCAATTCTCCTTCTGGATGATGACACACTCATCCAGCCGCAACACCTTCCCAAACAACTGTACAGCGCAACATCAGAAACCCTGACACCCCTTCCCGATCAATCATTGTCAGAGCTGATTGGAAAGATGGAAAAAGAAGTAATCAGCTCGAAACTGAGAGAATTCAATGGCAATAAAAACAAAGTCTCCAGAGTATTGGGCATCAGCCGAACGGGACTTTACAAAAAAATTGAACGCTACAAGATATCAACTGTCTGACATGGGCAAACGGATGATGTTCTCCAGTAGATTGAGGCATTCCGGTTAAGAGGGAACATGATGATGGGTACATGTTTCGAGACAATGACTGGATTATGGATTAGCCATGTTATCAGGGAAAAACACTGTTAATCAGACATTATCGAGCTGTCAACAAATTTCACATGTCAATATAGTTTACACATCCAGGCAAACTGCGGTCGATTTTCAGCTTGAATCCTGAAATAGATCCTGGTAATCCCTACATTGCCCGAAAATGGGTGTTGCAGCAGACTTATATTGTCAACAATGCGTACACTTTGAAGCGTCTACATGCTTCGCTGTTCATAGTATATCGAATAAATCAACATTCAAACCCCTTGTAGCCACCCACATGACAGTAAAAACCTGGCACAGTTCTTGCTAGAACAATAGTATTAACTATATAGGAGGGACGCATGTTCCAAATTTCTGATAAAGCACGAGATGTCCTCGTTGTGCTTTCGGCTTTTTTATGGGGGGGACTGGTTATCGTGAGTTGGATCGGGAATGATTTGCTGAGTTTAGCCGGCCTCATATCCGCTTCGATCCTGATGATGATAATCTTCGTTCTCGGTACAACGGTCAACAACGAAATGGGGAAAAAGATTCCGCTTTTTTATCCCATTGTTCTAAGTGCTGTCTTCTGGGTGATGGCATTTTTGATGGCTTATACAACGCGGGGAGAAACATCTTCATTCATTCTCGGATTTCATCCCGGGCAATTCTGGTCGTTACTGTTTTTCTGGATCGGTGGGTTTGGGACTGTAATGCTCAGTTACAGCCTGTACTTCGACACCCATTGTTTACCGAAAAAAACCTGGGATACCTTTATTGAAGAGGTGCAGCAGATCAAAGCAGGGAAGGAGAGTTAAATCGTGCAGAATGTTGAACAACTAATTGAACCCAATGTTTTTACAATTTCATTTTCAGCTATATTCATCGTGATATCCATTGCTATTGGACTGTATGCGGCAAAAAAAGCAAAAACGGCTGAGCAGTTCTTTGGAGGAACCAAGAGCTTTGGACCCTGGACAATCGCCCTGGCATCTGCTGCGGCAATTATGAGTGCATTTGGATTTATCGGAGGCCCTGGACTTGTGTATAAACTGGGTTTCTCATCAATCTGGATTACAATCGCCGCTGGAACAGCGTTTACCTATGCCTACTGGGTGATGGGTAAGCGAATGCGCGGTATGGCTGAGATAACCAGTGTGGCAACCCTCCCGGACATCGCCCGATTCAGGTTCAAAAGCGAGGCCGTACGTGCGCTGCTGGCAATCGGGCTGTTACTGGCAGCCATTGCCTATCTGTCATCGCAGGTAAAAGGCGGGGCGAAACTTGTAACACAAATGCTGGGTGTTAATGAGAATACTGCTGTACTCATCCTGTTTGGTACAACACTGATTTATATGACAACCAGCGGTATGGCCGGTAGTATACTGACCGATGCGTTTCAGGGATTCATCATGATCCTGGGTGTCCTGGGTGTCGTCATCGGCTTCTTCATCCTGACTGGCGGTAATGCCATGCCGGTCATACAAAAAGCCGAAGGGTTCGGCCCTAAATTCGTTGACGGAATTGGCGCAGTACCGATACATTCCATTATCACGTATGTTGTGGTGTTCTTCGTCGGTATGATGGGGCAGCCTCAGATGCTCAGCAAAATGTACTCACTGAAGGATCCAAAGGGCCTGAAGAAGGCTGGTATTCTCAGCGGTCTTACCTATGCCGTTGCTTCATTGGTCTGGCTGTTGGTCGGTTATGGTGCGTTGTACATTGTCGCCAGTGGCGGCAGTGAGCCTCTTCAGGATGCGGACAAAGCGGCCTTCCTGTTCTTAAGCAAAATGAATGTAGGTATTCAGGCATTTGTTATGGCAGCCCTTCTGGCCGCTATTATGTCCACTGCCAGTTTCTTTATTTCGCTGGGAACCGGTTCAGTAACCCGTGATCTTTTTGAAGCTTTTGGTCATAAGATACAACCCGATAAGCAGGTAAACGTGGGCCGTATCCTGACCATAGTCGTTACAGCATTAGCTGTTGCCTTTGGATATCTTGGCGGTGAGATGGTCGCCATTTTAGGTACTCTGGGATGGGGATTCTTTGTCTCGGTTACTCTGCCTACTTTCACATTGGGATTGCTCTGGAAGCGCACCTCAAAGGAAGGGATCCTCTGTGGTTTGACTGTTGCCATTATACTGAATGTCGGCCTGGTATTATTACAGAGGGGGGGAATCTTCAAGCTTCCTTTTCCTTATTACCTGCTCTCCATAAGCGCGGCCTATGCCGTAACCGTATTGGTCTCGTTTTTTACAACTACAGCGGCAGGAGACGATATGCCAGAGGAAATCAAACCACTTTTTAATCTTTAAACAATGCGGAGAGGAGTTTCTCCCGTCATTTAAAGAACCGATAAGAACGGAGGATTCTTCCATCCTTTGTTCTTATCCGGGTTTGAAATTCAACAGAACTGTGAGAAATACAATCTATAGGGGATGATATATGAACAATAACAGAACTAACCCTTTCTTATCTATTTCAAATGAACAAAAAGGGAAAATCGTTACAAAAGAACAGGCCGTCAAACTCATAAAGGACAACGATGTAATTGCTACCAGTGGGTTTGTCGGCATAGGCTTCGCTGAAGAATTAGCCATAGCCCTGGAACAACGCTTTATGGCGACCGGCCAACCAAAAAATCTAACATTGGTATATGCTGCGGGACAGGGAGACGGCAAGACTCGAGGGCTCAATCATCTGGGTCAGGAAGGTTTGATTAAAAGAGTCGTAGGCGGGCATTGGGGCTTAGCTCCCGAACTGCAAAAACTGGCCATAGCGAATAAAATTGAAGCATACAATTTTCCACAGGGTGTCATTTCTCACATGTTCAGGGATATTGCTTCTCATAGACCACGGACCATTACTCATGTCGGATTGGGTTCTTTCGCCGATCCTCGTCTCGGAGGTGGAAAGATCAATTCCAAAACCATCGAAGATTTGGTGGAAGTGATTCAGTTCGACGGCAGAGACTATCTGGCCTATAAGCCTTTTCCAATCGATATTGCCTTCCTCAGAGGAACGACAGCCGATATCAATGGCAATGTTACCATGGAAAAAGAGGCCCTCACAACCGAGGCATTAGCCATTGCTTCGGCGGTGAGAAATTCAGGCGGGTTTGTCATTGTTCAGGTGGAAAGAATCGCGGATGCCCAAACCCTGAACGCTCGACAGGTGAAAATCCCGGGGATTCTGGTTGACTGTGTCGTCAAAGTCGAAGATATGGAAAACCACTGGCAAACTTTCGGTGTTAAATATGATCCAGCGTTCAGCTGTGAAATCCGAAGGCCACTATCATCAATTGAGTCGATGCCTCTCGATGCAAGAAAGATCATTGCCCGCCGCTCAGCCTTTGAGCTGGCTCCCAATGCCATAGTTAATCTGGGAATAGGAATGCCCGAGGGCATAGCCAATGCGGCTGCGGAAGGACATATTCTTGACTCTTTGACACTGACGGCGGAACCGGGAGTCATAGGAGGTATACCAGCTGGAGGTTTGAGTTTTGGAGCAGCAACAAACACAGAAGCCGTTGTCGATCAACCCTACCAATTCGATTTTTATGATGGCGGTGGATTAGATGTATGCTTTCTGGGTCTGGCCCAGGCGGATATGCAGGGAAATCTCAATGTGAGTAAATTCGGTCCGAAACTGGCAGGGTGCGGAGGATTTATCAACATAAGTCAGAATGCAAAAAAGGTTGTTTTCACCGGATGCTTTACGGCGGGAGGACTGAAAATATCTGTTACTGATGGGAAATTGTCCATCCTCCAGGAAGGTCGAACCAAAAAATTTGTTAAACAGGTTGAACATGTAACCTTTAGCGGCAAGGTGGCACTTCAGGCCAAACAGCCTGTTTATTATGTAACGGAACGGTGCGTATTTCATCTGACGGAAAATGGTATGGAATTGCTGGAAGTTGCACCGGGGATCGATGTTGAGAAAGATATTGTGGCACAAATGGACTTTGAACCCATCATCTCACAGCCGCCCAAATTGATGGAAAGACGCATTTTCCTGGAGGCCCCGCTGGATTTACGGGAAAGAGGTTCCGCTCTTCCTCTGGAAGATAGATTTTCATACAGAAAAGAGAACAACCAGTTTTTCGTCAATTTTCAGAAACTCTCCATAACCAATGCGGCACAAATTGGAAGGATTAAGGAACTCATTGATCACCATTGCCATGCTCTGGAGAATAAGGCACATGCCATTCTCAACTGTGATGGCTTCACGGTACTACCTGAATTGATTGAGGACTATGAGGTGATGGTGAAGCAGGTAACGGAGAAGTATTTTGAGGATCCAGCCCGATACAGTGCTCATGTGTTTTCGGCATTGAGATGCGGAGGGATTTGAATTGCCGGTATCCGATTAACTGTGTTCTGAATCCGTCAGTAACAATTCAGCTGAGGCAACCCTCCTGATTTCTGCTCACTGTAAAACGGTTTCGAAGTTCCATGGTCGAGATCAATAGGGTCACATGACCTTCATAAGATCTGTCCGAGTGTTTCGATTTTGCAGTGTCAGGAAGCCTGTTGGATGAAACAAACGCTTCCATCAAAAGAATTAATATATTATGGAACAACATTTACAAAGTATTCTACCGGATGGGCTTCTCATCGTCCCGGATAAGTAATTCGCTGAATCACAACTATCAGTGAGTATTAAATACTATACCGGGCGAGGATTCTCATCTAACCGAATTCAAATGGAATCAGGCAATAACAGGCTTTCTGACACTGAGAGCATCATGCATTTGGCCCAAGTTTCACTTCCACCCTCAGAAGCATTGAGTTCACGACAAGAGCCAGTAAGGCAGAAGCAGCAGCACCCTGGAATACCCAGGCCGGATTATCCCTGATCAAACCAGCCACGATGGGCGAACCCAATCCTCCAGCCCCGGCCAGGGCTGCAATCGTGGCCGTACCGATATTGATAACGGTACTGGTTCTTACCCCATTTCCAATCATTGGCATGGCCAGGGGGAGTTCAACACGGAAAAGAACCTGTGCAGGACTCATACCCATGCCTCTGGCCGCTACCAGAACGGGTTCAGGAAGTCCTTCAATAGCCGTTAATGTGTTATTGAGTACAGGAAGAATGCTGTACAGAACCAATGCCAGAAGTACTGGTTTAGATCCGAATCCCAGAAAAGGGATGGCCAGAGCAAGCACCGCTGCCGGAGGAATGGTTTGTGCCAGTGAGGAGGCATCCCGGATCAATGGAAGAAATTCCCTGCCATAGCTCCGTGTGATGAATATCGCACAGGATACCCCGATAACAGTGGCGATCCCTGCTGCGATAAGAGACAATGACAGATGTTGAATGGTCAGGGTGAAGAGTGCTGCCCGGGGAAATACCCATTCATCAACTTCGGGAAACAGTACATGGAGCAGGGGATCCAGGAAGGTTGGAATACAGAGAACTGTCATGGCAATTATACCGATTATGGGTCCCAGAAAGAATCGCCTTGAAGTCACGATGCCTCCGACACACCGGCATTACTGATAAGATCTTCCATGGTTAATTTTCCTATAATGGTACGGGAAGAATTGACAACATCAAGCGTTGAGAGACCTTCTTCCAGCATGAGAGCAAGGGCATCCTTGAGGGATGCATCACTGCGGATTGTTGACCTTGAAGATGCCGCTGCGAATTGATGGTGGACATCTGTTGTAACATCTCCCACACTGATTCGTGCCAGACGTCTGAGTGCCCTGTCGTCACCAGTAAAATCCCGTACAAATGGATTTTGATCCAGAAGCAGCTCCTCGGGGACGGCCACTGAAACAAGCCTCCCCTTGTTCATCACGGCGATTCTATCTCCAAGACGGATGGCCTCATCCAGATCATGGGTGACGAATACGACAGTCTTGCCGACTTCGGATTGTATGCGAAGAAATTCGCGCTGGAGGATTTCACGGGTGAGAGGATCGACTGCTCCGAAGGGTTCATCCATCAAGAGAACCGGTGGATCGGCCGCCAATGCCCGTGCCACACCAACCCGCTGAGCCTCACCGCCGGAGAGTCGAGTCGGCCAGGCCTCAGCATATTGTTTTGGAGGCAGGCCAACCAGATCCAGAAGTTCCATAGTTCTCCGTTCGATTTTCCCCCTATCCCAGTTCAGTAATTTCGGAACAACTGCAATGTTGGCGGCCACATTCATGTGTGGGAAAAGTCCCACCTGCTGAATGCTGTACCCTATGCGTCGGCGGTGTTCGGCGGCTGGAATATTGGCTATATTCTCTCCATTCACCAGAACACTTCCCTCATCAGGCTCTACAAGACGGTTTATCATCTTGAGGCAGGTGGTTTTCCCACATCCTGATGGACCAATGAGTACTAGAAGCTCACCTTCTTTTGTTGTGAGACTCAATCTGTCAACTGCTTTCTTCCTGCCATACTTCTTGCTTACTTCTTTCCATTCCAATCTCATATTATCCACCGTCGAGTCTCAGACCCGGAGAAACCCACTTACTGATAAGCCATTCCCACATTCTATCCATAGCAACAGCCAGGAATATGAGCGGTATCACGCCCAGAAGTATCAGGTCCGGTGCAGCCTGTCCAAGGCCCTGGAAGATCATGATTCCCAAACCGCCAGCTCCAATGAGGGCCGCAACGGCCGTATTTCCCACCGCCTGTACCGAGGCCGTTCTCAGTCCGGCCAGAACATGGGGAAGGGCGATTGGCCATCGGACTCTCAAAAAAAGTTGCCGGGTCGGCATTCCCATACCTCTTCCTACATCCAATACAGCCTCGGAAACCCAGTCAAGGCCGGCTATCGTATTCCTCACCACGGGGAGCATGGCATATAGAGTCAGGGCTATCAAGGCCGGTGCAGCACCAACTCCGCTGATTCCCATTGTTTTCAGAAGCGGCCAGGCCTGGGAAAGAGCTGCAAGGGGGGTCATCAGAAGACCAAACAAGGCCATGGATGGTATCGTCTGAGCCCCGTCAACGAATGCAATGAGTGGTCCAGCCAATCGCCGATGGACAGACGCCAGTATACCGAGGGGAATTCCTATAATACCTGCGAAAAAAATGGCAAGTGAAAAAAGTTTGAAGTGAACCAGGCACTCCTCCAGAAAACGGCTGCGGCGGGCTGTAAATTCCTGGAAGACTGAAACAGAAGCCCCCCGGCCTCCGGCGAAAATCAACAGGATCGGCAGCAGCAGCACAAGGGCCAGAGTAATATGCCTCCCTTTACCGCGTTTCAGTTTTGCATGATCTATAAGGATGTATCCTGCAACAGGCAGTCCCCAAAAGCCCAGAGCAGGACTTACTCTTGGGGCAACACCGGCATTCAGAAAGGTACCTGCTCTCACAAGCAGAGCACTGCTTAACCAGAAACACATCAATCCTGCAATAAGGTAGACCATCTTCTGCCAGTTCTGTGTTTCGCTGGATTTTTCCGTGCGTGCTGCAGCCAGTATAACAGCTGCCACCGTCAACATCCCGAGAGTCAGTAGCATTGGACCCGCCAGAACTGTTCCGTTCATCAGAACACCTTCGACAACCCGATTTTCCTTCAGGGCGGCGAAGGGGGTAAAAAATGATACAGATCCCACAAGCAGAGAGATGATGGGGAGGGGATCAATATGACGCTTCTGTAACGAGGTCAGTTAATAAAACCTTTTTCCTTCAGCCATCCACTGGCCACATCAGCGGCAGGTATCCCTTCAACAGCAATTCTGGCATTCAATGTTTGAAGGGTGACCAGATCCATCGTTGTGAATACGGGATTGAGGAGAGCGGCCAGTTCTGGGTACTCAGACAGGACGGCAGCTCGAACACGGGGTGCTGGTTCGTAAACCGGCTGAACTCCCATGTTATCTTCCAGAACAAGTAGACCAAGGGCGGCCAGCGGTCCATCGGTTCCATAGGCCATGGCGGCATTAACACCGTCCGTACCGCGAGCGGCTGTCTGCTCGGTCATGGCTGTATTCCCGCCGGAAAGAACCAGAAGTTGATCCTGTGTCAGTTCAAATCCGTATGCTTCCTGAAATGCCGGCAGGGAATCCGGGCGGCTTACAAATTCTTCCGAACCGGCCAGTTTCACGTATCCCCCAGAATTCACATAAGCGGCAAAATCACTCAGGGTTTTTAGATCCTCTCTGTCGGCCAGATCACCCCTGATGGCTATGGCCCAGGTATTGTTTGCCGGAGCAGGTTCAAGCCATATGATATCAAAGGCTGCTCGATCCAATTCGCGAACCGCATCCAGAGCACCCTTCCTGTCCTTCCAGTCGTCTCCATAATCGTTGGGCATGAAGAACCAGTTTCCATTGCCGGTATACTCAGGATACATATCCACTTCACCTGTCTCCAGAGCCCGCCTCACCACATCGGTGGGACCAAGTTCTGTCTTGTCAATCACCTTGAAACCCGCATTCTCCAGAATCAAACGCATGACATTTCCCAGAAGAGCACCTTCTGTATCAATTTTGGATGCAATGGTAATGGGCCCCTTCAGGACTTCTTCATCCTGCCTTCGGACAAAAAGACCCACTGCCAATGCGGCCAGCAGAACTGCCAGCACAACTGTCAATATAATAAATTTACTCAGTTTAATTTTCACTGCAATATAGACCTCTATACTCAGCGTACATTGTCCAGGAATAAGAGTACATACTCAGCAGTAGCATATTTAAGCAATTTAATATAGAATAAAAGCGATGATTGACCTTCGATCGGATACGGTTACCCAACCTTCCACTTCCATGCGCAAGGCTATGGCCAACGCAATAACAGGGGGCAATGTTCTCCGGGAAGACCCTACAAGTCTTGAACTGAAAAGAAAATCGGCCGCTCTCACTGGCAGGGAAGCTTCACTGTTCACGCCATCGGGGACTTTTGCCAATCAATTGTCTCTGTTTACCTGGTGCCCCGGAGGGGGAGAGGTATACCTGGGTGAAAATACTCACATCATTCAGCATGAAGAATTTGCCCGCATATCAGGTGTTCTTACCCGGCCCTGTCTGCCCAACAGCGGTCACTGGATACGGTGGAATAATACTGAACCCCGCATAATAGAAGGGTTGCAATGAGTCCCTCCGATATACAGTTATTTGTTGACCTTGACGGTGTTCTGGTCGATTTTAACTCAGGTGTTATTCAAGCAACCGGCCTGACTCCCGAACAACAGTCTCCTCAACAAATGTGGCCGATTCTTGCACGAACTCCGGAATTTTATGCTCATCTTGACTGGATGAGCGATGGTAAAAAACTCTGGAATGCTCTCCGCGTTTTCAATCCAGTTATACTGACGGGTGTTCCATGGGGAAATTGGGCTGGACAGCAGAAAAGAGACTGGTGTGCAAGGGAACTTGGTGAGTCGGTTCCGGTCATTACTGGCCTATCCAGCAAAAAAGCTGACCTTGCATGGACCTGGCTGGAAGAAAATAGTCTTTCCGACCGTCTGCATCTCCTCATTGATGACAGGCTGAGACTCAAGAACAAGTGGGAGGATTCCGGAGGAACTTTCATTTTTCATACTTCAACGGAGGATACTTTTGCCCAGCTCGGAAGTCTGGGGATACTTTGAGGATACCTCATTACAACAAGCTTTCTGACACTATATAAGTATTTCAGAATTACCTTCCTCCACTGGGTGTCATCCTTATCAAACAAAACACCGCCAGCCTGAAATTTGATATCTTCAACTATTTCACTCCATTCAACCTGGTCAGCTATAATTGGAAAAGGCCTGGGAAGAAGGCATAACGCAAACAGTCAAAGGCTTCAAGGCCACCGGAGCCGACATGGAGCTCATCATCAAGGTCACCGGCCTGAGTGAAGAAGAGATCCAGAAGCTCTAACAGAAACAAATCTCCCCCGACCCCTCCCGTGCGCCCCCCTGTATTTGAAACTTCATCACAGAAAACCTTATGCACCTGGTAGCCTGTCGCCGAAGCCTCCGTGAGAGACACTCATTGACAACACTCCCCGCCACTGATATACTTTCTCTGGTCATGAGCAAGTATATCAATCCAATGAACGACTTTTTCATGCGCTATCTGCTGGGAAGCAAGGGCAGCGAAAACGATTGCCGCGGCTTCGTCAACGCCGTTCTTAAGGATTTTGATTTCCCGGCGGTGAGCAGCCTGGTCATTCTCAATCCTTTCAACCTGAAGGATTATCACGGATACAAGGAAAGTGTTATAGACTGCCGGGCGCAATCCGACGATGGCAGGGTGTTCAACATAGAGATTCAGACAAGCCAGTTAAGGGATTTCGATAAGAAAACACTGTTTTACTGGGCCAAGGCCTACACCTCCCCTCTGGAGGAGGGCCATGGATACGGTGAACTTTCACCGGTGATCAGTATTAACCTGTTGGACTTTGTTTTGTGGCCGGAGTTGGAGCAGGTGCACAGTTGTTTCATGCTCAAGGAGCTGAGAAACCCGGACTGCGTTTTTTCGAAGGACATCATTGTTCATTGTCTGGAAGCTCCCAAGTTGGAAGACCACCTGCAGGGTTTAGGCGCGAGACTGCGTGGATGGCTGGCCTATTTGAAATCGGAAGGCAAAGTGCCGGAGACAGAACTGTGGGAAATAATAAAGGAGGATCCCGTGTTACAGGAAGCCCATAAAAGATACAATAAATTCTTAAGCGATCCTGAATTGATGGAGGCCTACGAGGGCAGGCAGAAATGGCTGCATGATCAGGCGACAATCAGGGACGAAGGCTTTGAGGACGGCATAATGCAAACAGTCAAAGGCTTCAAGGCCGCCGGAGCCGACATGGAACTCATCATCAAGGCCACCGGCTTGAGCAAAGAAGAGATCCAGAAGCTCTAACAGAAACAAATCTCCCCCCGCAGCCTCCCCGGCATTTGAGCCCCCACCTCCATGTCCTCCGTGCCTCCGTGAGAAACACCCCAAAAAACTCATTTCGATCCCCCAGAACCATTATCCTCATTTTACCGGGAACCCTGGAAAGAAAACCACCAAATTTTGTGTCTTTCGTGCCTTTCGTGGTAAGAAATCCTCTCAATCTGCTTCCTGCCTCTTTTTATGAACCACGAACCACACGAAAAGCACGAAAAGATTTCATCCGTTATTCCTTAAATGCAAACAGTCAAAAACTTCAAGGCCGCTGGCGCCGACATGGAACTCATCATCAAGGCCACCGGCCTGAGCGAAGAAGAGATCCGAAAACTCTAACAAAAACAAATCTCCCCAAGGCCTCCTGCATTTGAAATTCCCCCGTATCCTCCGTGAGAAATATCCCTTGCATAAATACCAAAACTCCCGTAATGTAGAATCATGGAAACAACCAGACCATTTGATCCGCTGTCTGACTTGTTTGCCCGTGCCCTTCTGGGCGATGAGAAAAACACCAGCCTGCTGACGAATTTCATCAACGCGTTTTTAACCCCAAAGGGATTAAGTCCGGTCATCAGCGTCGATATACTAACCCCTACAACCTGAAAGAGTACTTCAACGACAAGGAAACCGGATGTCAAGGCAAGAGACAGCCACAAGCGCATCATCGACATAGAAATACAGATTTCCACCGGCGAGTATTTTGCCAATCGCAGTCTGCTCTACTGGGCAAAGAACTACCAGAGCCAATTGAAGAAATCGGATGTGTACACCATGCTCAATCCGGTTATTTGCCTCAATCTGGTTGGCACACCCCTTTTTCCACAGTTGGAGGAGTATTACACCTGCTTTCACATTACGGAAAAGGATAATCCGGAGTTGGTGTTGACGGATCATCTGTGCATCATGTTCATGGAGCTGTCGAAGATGAACTTTCCCAACAAGGACAAATTGACTTTTGAGAGCGACTTTGAGCGATGGTGCTATTTTTTCAAGTACGAAGGTTACTTAAAGGAGGAGGAGATGACAGTGCTATTGGGAGACAACTCGCATATTCAGGAGGCCCATAAACTCTACACCACATTCACCGCCGATCAAGCCATGCTTGATCGGCTGGAGGCCAGGGAGAAATGGAGACGGGATTACCTTAGCGGTCTGGATGAATCCTGGAACAATGGCAGGGAAAAAGGCCGAGAAGAAGGTAAGGAAGAAGGCATAATGCAAACAGCCAAAGGCTTAAAGATCGCCGGAGTTTCCCTTGACATCATCATCAAGGCCACCGGCCTGAGCGAAGAAGAGATCCAGAAGCTCTAACAGAAATTAATCTCCCACCCCTCCCGTGCGTCCCCCCTGTATTTGAAGCTCCATCACAGAAAACCTTATGCACCTGGTAGCCTGTCGCCGAAGCCTCCGTGAGAGACACTCATTGACAACACTCCCTGCCACTGATATACTTACTCTGGTCATGAACAAGTATATCAATCCAATGAACGACTTCTTCATGCGCTATCTGCTGGGAAGCAAGGGTAGCGAAAACGATTGCCGCGGCTTTGTCAACGCCGTTCTTAAGGACTTTGATTTCCCGGCGGTGAGCAGCCTGGTCATTCTCAATCCTTTCAACCTGAAGGATTATCACGGATACAAGGAAAGTGTTATAGACTGCCGGGCGCAATCCGACGACGGCAGGGTGTTCAACATAGAGATTCAGACGAGCCAGTTAAGGGATTTCGATAAGAAAACACTGTTTTACTGGGGCAAGGCCTACACCTCCCCTCTGGAGGAGGGCCATGGATACGGTGAACTTTCACCGGTGATCAGCATTAACCTGTTGGATTTTGTTTTGTGGCCAGAGTTGGAGCAGGTGCACAGTTGTTTCATGCTCAAGGAGCTGAGAAATCCAGACTGCGTTTTTTCGAAGGATATTATTGTTCATTGTCTGGAAGCTCCCAAGTTGGAAGACCACCTGCAGGGTTTAGGCGCGAGACTGCGTGGATGGCTGGCCTATTTGAAATCGGAAGGCAAAGTGCCGGAAACGGAACTATGGGAAATAATAAAGGGCACCTCTAAAAAACCCGCTTTCGGAATCTGGCGTAGAAATTTTTCACTGATACAAGGCGACAAAAGCGGAGCGTAGCTGGGCTACGTGAGCATTTTGGCAACGCAGCAGCAGTGGTAAAGATCAAGCCAGAAACGGAATGGGTGTTTTTTAGAGGTGCCCTAAAGGAGGATCCCGTGTTACAGGAAGCCCATAAAAAATACAATAAATTCTTAAGCGATCCTGAATTGATGGAGGCCTACGAGGGCAGGCAGAAATGGCTGCATGATCAGGCGACAATCAGGGACGAAGGCTTTGAGGACGGCAGAGAAGAAGGCATAAACCAAACAGCCAGGCGATTAAAGGCCGCCGGAGCCGACATGGAACTCATCATCAAGGCCACCGGCCTGAGCGAAGAAGAGATCCGAAAACTCTAACAAAAACAAATCTCCCCAAGGCCTCCGTGTGAAAGCCTCCCTGTGGAGATTTGCGGCTCCCAGAGCCAGAGCAGCCGGGTCGATTCACCGTCTTGCAAGCTCAGCTTCCTTAGTTCTTATCCCAGATCATCGTTTGATTCTATGTCGGAATGATAGCTTTTCCTATTACTCGGCGTTCAGGCAGGCCGGCCACATCCATCTGCACCGCAAACACCGCCCCGGCCAAAGGCTGTTCATCTCGCTGGTGCGCACTCAGCCCCTCATGGGCTGAGGTAACATACAATGTCTTCAGATCATCTCCGCCGAAGGCCGGACAGGTGACTTGTGCAGCCGGCAGGCTGATCGCGCGCACAAACATCCCGTCAGGATCATAACAGGCCACACGACCGGCCCCCCATTGAGCATTCCAGAGACACCCTGCCTCATCAATCACCGCCCCGTCCGGGTTCAGCCCGTCTGCGGATAGGTCCGTAAATAAGCACGGCTTATCTGTCGGCCAGCCGGTCTCTGGATCAATGGCTACCTGCATAATTTTCTGTTCTGGCGTATCACAGAAATAGGCGGTTCGGCCATCTGGTGAAAAACAGGTGGCATTGGGGATAGATACATCCGCAAACAGGCGTTCACACTGCCCGCCGTGGATATGATAGACTGCCCCTGCCGCCGGTTCCAACTTGCGGCCCATCGTCCCAAACCAGATCGCCTCACCTGGGGCCACACGGCTGTCATTGGCCCGTGTGTTCGCCTTATCCTGTTCTATCGGCATCACCAGCTCATATCCGCCGATCTCAGGGTACAGACTGTACAGCCCGCTTGCCCCGGCTACCAGCAGCTGATCTGTGTCTGTCAGGAATACCGCTGACACCGGCTCGCCAAAGCCGACTGTTTTTATCAGCCCTGTCTGTCCGTCACCGATAAACAGGGTTTGACCGATTATATCACACCAGATAAGACAATTTGTCTTCTGATCCCAGACCGGGCCTTCCCCCAGCTCATTTTTGACCGGAAACGCAACCTCATATGTCACATCACACCTCTGTTTTTATTGACCGAGAATTCTTCATCAACAGCTGCAAAGAGCCACCATAAGTTTTCACACATGTATTCGTCTCATTGTTTTGTTCAAAATCAGAAATTAGCCACAGTCGTCTTTCATAAACAATCTCTTTTTTCACATGTATCACCTTAGGTGCCCCTTACTTCATAAGAGTCAATACAATCCCTCAGCTTGGCCAGTTGCCGCCGTCCACATTCAGACACTGCTGGGTAATGTAATCCGAATCGGAAGAGGCAAAAAACACTGCGGCACCTGCCAGGTCATCTGGCTGTTCAATGCGGCCCAGAGGAATACCTTCCGTGAATTTACGTTTCGGCTCACCTTTTTCCCATCCGAGAATTTTTGCAAACTGCTCGTCCACTTTTTCCCAGAACGGTGTATCTACAATTCCTGGAGCAAGTGCATTCACATTGATCTTATGTTCTGCGAAGGCCAACGCGATGGATTGATTCATGCTGATAACCGCCGCTTTGGTAGCACAATACGCCATAACCAGAGACTCGCCCCGGCGTCCGGCCTGGGAAGCCATGTTGATTATCTTTCCACCCCGGCCCTGTTCTATCATGACCTTGCCGACTTCTTGACTGAAAAACATGAGTCCTGCGCAATTGATGTCAAACATGAGTTTGAAATCTTCATACGTCGTGTCCATAAAGGGAATGATTTTCCCCATACCGGCGTTGTTCACCAGGATGTCAATACCGCCAAGTGTCTCGACCGTTTCCCTTACAACTGACTTGATCTCACTCCTTATCGCCACATTGCATTTCAGAGCAAGCGCCTTGCCCCCCGCAGCCTCAATTTCTCCGGCCACTTTCTTCGCATTCTCTTCACTCAGATCGGCGACGACAACCCTGGCACCTTCCTGGCCATAGCGGAGCGATATCCCCCGGCCTATGCCGGCTCCTCCCCCGGTTACGATGGCGACTTTATCCTTTAACTTCATATTCTTCCTCCTGGGCAAGTTGCCCTAATTTTCCCCTCAACTAAAATTTACGTAGTAGGCTTTTTTGTGGAGATAGTTCTCCAATCCGTACTTCCCGTCTTCCCCGGCCAGACCACTTTTTTTCATTCCCGTGTGGTAAGACTGAGGCAGTTCTCCTATGCCCCGGTTCACGTATACCTCCCCGAATTCCAGATCGTCGATAGTCCGCATAACCCGCCGCATGTCCTTTGTCCAGAGATACGCAGACAAACCAAATTCACAGTCATTGGAATACTCCAGAACCTGATCAAATGTTTTGAACGGCAGAACCGGTACAACGGGGCCAAAAATTTCATCTTTCACCAGGGGCATGTCATTGGTGACACCGGTAACAACGGTGGGTTCAAACCAGTATCCTGCGGAGAATTTCTCCCCGGACGGGCGGCCTCCACCGGTTTCCACCTTCGCCCCGGCTTTAACCGCGGAATCCACCAGCGATTCAACGTGTTCCAGCTCAGATTTATTCACTTTTGGACCCATGTCGGGATTTGAAAGTTGATCTCCCAGCGTCAAAGCCTTTACCTTCGGCAGAAACTTACCCATAAACGTATCGTAGATGTCTTCATGGAGGTACATCCGCTCATTGCAGGTACACACCTGTCCGCAGTTATAGAAACGGGCTGTCAGGGCCGCATCCACGGCCCGGTCGATATCGGCATCCTCCATAACGATGAAGGGCGCATTTCCCCCCAGTTCCAGAATAAGGTCGGTCACCCAGTCCGCCGAATCTCCAATAATCTGCTGTCCGGCAACGGTACTCCCGGTATGCGTAACCAGTCGGGTCTTAGGATGACGAACAAGGTCGCGTCCCACTTCCGATCCGGTTCCGGTTACCACATTGAACACACCCGGCGGAATACCCACATCAACAGCCAGCTTCGCAAATTCCACCACAGCCATGGGAACATCCGTAGGCGGCTTCACTATCATGGTGTTACCCGCCGCCAGCGCCGGTCCGAGTTTACGTCCGGCCAGAGCTACAGGAAAATTCCAGGCGACCAGGCCAACTGTTACCCCGTAGGGAACCTTCTGAATCCAGACCTGCTCCTCTGGAAAGTCAGAAGGGAGGATATCCCCTTCAATACGTCGGGCACCCATGGCCGCCATTCGCAAATATCCCAGTGTTCCGGCAATTTCCTCAAGGGCTTCTCTCTGGGGTTTTCCATGTTCCAGGCAGAGAAGAAGGCCAATTCGTTCGCGGTTTTCATGCAATGCGTCGGCCAGGTCCATCAACAGGTCTGCGCGCCGGGCGGCTGGAACCTTTCTCCAAGAATGAAAGGCCTTTTCAGACGAGTCCATCGCCTTCTCTGCGTCTTCGGCAGAACCGCGGGGAACACTGCCCAAAACGGTTTCATCGGCGGGGTTCAGAACATCTAACCGCTTGCCTGAAGAGGCCTCAACCTCTTTGCCGTCAATGAACATCCCGTAGCTGTAGTTTTCACTCATTCTAACTTATCCTCCTGGCATTCGTTGCTCCCGGATCCTTCCGGACAACTGTTAATGGTGCCATTCTACAGGGCATACACGACAGCTGTCAATAAAAAATAAATATTTGTTGACAACTAATTGTTGACAACTTTGCAATTCTTTTCTATAATGCAGCCATATTTTACAAAGGAGTTTTCCATGAAGAAAATTTTTGTCGTTTTTCTTGCGGTAGCACTACTCTCGTCCGTGGTCTTTGCCAACGGAAGCGGAGATAGCTCCGATGGCACGAAGGTGGTTGGGTTTTCCCAGGTAGACAACCAGAATCCCTGGCGCCTGGCCGAAACCGAGTCCATCAAGTCGGAGGCCGCTGCGCGCGGCTATGAACTGAAGTACTCTGATGGACAGGCCGTTCAGGCTAATCAGATTGCCGCAGTGAGGGATTTCATAGCCCAGGGTGTGGACGGGATCATTCTCGCGCCCAAAACCAGCACCGGATGGGAGCCTGTTTTACGCGAAGCCAGGGATGCCGGAATTCCAGTGGTACTGGTGGATCGGGACGTAGAAGCGCCCAAGGATCTTGTTGTAACCTTTATAGGATCGGACTTCGTAGAAGAAGGTGAAAGGATCGCCCAGATGATGATTGAAGATCTGGGCGAAGGTCCTCTGAACGTTGCGGAGCTTCAGGGTCAGCCGGGAGCGGATCCCACCATCGACCGCAAGAAGGGTTTTGAAAATGTCATTAACAAATACCCGAACATCAACATTACCCTGTCCCAAACCGGAGAGTTCAATCGGACTCAGGGAAAACAGGTTATGGAGGCATTTCTCCAGTCAGATGGAGATAACATTGATGTTGTCTATGCGCACAACGATGACATGGCCATCGGAGCCATTCAGGCCATCAAGGAGTACGGACTCACCCCAGGCGAAGATATCTATGTCGCATCTATTGATGGAGTACGTGATGCCTTTGTCGCCATGAGAGATGGGGAACTGAACATCTGTGTGGAATGCAGCCCCCTGCTGGGACCCAAAGCCTACGATGCCCTGGAGTCCGCATGGAAGGGTGAGGAACTCCCCGATTGGATTGTGCAGCTCGATAACGCCTTTCGCCGCGATGATGTGACTCAGGCAGTGCTAGACGAAAGAAAGTACTAATTAATTAGAAGCATCAAAGTACACCGGAGGAGAGAAATTTGAACAACATTATTTTGGACATTAAAGGCATTACCAAACACTTCCCCGGTGTAAAGGCTCTTACGAATGTGGATTTCACCCTTAGGGAGGGTGAAATCCACGCACTCATGGGTGAGAACGGAGCCGGGAAATCCACGCTCATCAAAGTACTCACCGGTGTGTACCGAAAAGATAGCGGAGTGATTACCTATCAGGGCGAACCTTTTGAATGTCATTCACCCCTGCAAGCCCAGGAAGCGGGAATTAGCCCCGTGTATCAGGAAGTGAATCTGGTTCCCAACCTTTCGGTAGCTGAGAATATTTTTCTAGGCCGTCATCCCTTGAAATCTGGACGCATCGACTGGAGAACCATCAACACCCAGGCACGGACCATCCTTGCAAAATTCGATCTTGCTCTTGATGTCACGGAACATCTGGGCGTTTATCCCGTGGCCATTCAGCAGATGGTGGCCATTGCCCGTGCACTCGAACTCAATGCCCGCATCCTCATCCTGGATGAACCCACATCCAGCCTCAATATCCAGGAAACCGAGCGGCTGTTTACACAGATGGAACGACTCCGGGAAGAGGGTCATTCTATTATTTTCGTGACGCACTTTCTGGATCAGGTATATCGAATTACCGATACCATTACTGTTCTGCGAAACGGTAATTATGTGGGAACATGGCCCACGGAGAAACTTCCCAAGGTGGAGCTCATCTCCAAACTTCTGGGAAAAGAAATCGATAAACTCTCAGAAGTCACCGCCGAACGGCTCGAGTCTGACGAAGTATCCAGCGAACGGGAACATCGGACTGTTGTTAAGACGGAAGGCTTCGGAAAGAAAGACGGAATCAAGCCTTTTGACATTGAAATCCGTGCCGGGGAGGTTCTCGGATGTGCCGGATTGCTCGGATCAGGGCGGACAGAAATTGCCAACCTGCTTTTCGGCATTGATTCTGCGAATCTGGGTTCGGTAACTATTGACGGATCGAAACAAAAAATTAACACGCCTCGGAAGGCTTTAAAAAATGGTGTCGCCCTGAGCCCGGAAGACCGGAAAGAGCAGGGTATCATCGCAGACCTCAGTGTCCGGGAGAACATTATCCTGGCTCTGCAGAACCGCCGAGGCTGGCTTCGTCCCATTCCCATAAAAGAACAGAGGGAAATTGCGGATCGATATATCAAGCTTCTGGGCATCAAGACTCCTTCTGCAGATCAGGCCATTAAAAACCTCAGTGGAGGAAATCAGCAAAAGGTGATTATTGCCCGATGGCTGGCCGCGAATCCGAAGTTTCTCATTCTGGACGAGCCGACACGGGGAATTGATGTGGGGGCCAAGACGGAAATTCAAAAACTGCTTATTGAACTGAGCGCCAAAGGGATGGCCGTCATGTTCATCTCCTCGGAAATTGAAGAAATATCCCGATGCTCCAACAGAGTTCTTGTGATACACGATTTTGAAATTTCCCGGGTGCTGAACCAGAATCAAATTGACGACCAGAGCATCACACAGGCTATTGCCGGAGGACATTCAGACAATGAGCGATAAGATAAAGAAGAGCGAATGGCCGGGAAGAATGCATGCCGGGATTCGATCCATTCAATGGCCGCTGGCGGCACTGGGCATTATTTTGCTTTTCAACCTTATTTTTACCCGGGGCTTTTTTGAAATTTCCATTCACGATGGACGTTTGGTGGGCAGTCTTATGGACATGCTGAAAAGAGCCTCACCCCGAATCATTATTGCGCTGGGCATGACCCTGGTCATCGCTACGGGAGGGATTGACGTTTCTGTGGGATCTATCGCAGCGATTGCCGGATCGCTGGCCGTTCTGGTTATTCGAGGCGGTGATATTACATATCTTCAGGACACGGGCATTTCCACCGCATCTCTTGCCCTTGTTATCATAGTTGCGCTTTCAGCCGGTGCTCTTTGCGGTCTGTTTAACGGTGTCCTGGTGTCAATAGTGAAAATTCAACCCATAGTAGCGACGCTAATCCTGATGGTTACCGGTCGAGGCATGGCCATGCTGTTCACGGGGGGGTATGTGCTGAATTTCAAGCATTCGGTGTATCAGACATTGGGGACGGGCAGCCTTTGGGGACTTCCCATTCCCCTGCTTCTCGCCATTCTTGTTTTTGTCCTCCTGGGCACAGCAACCCGGCGCACGCCTCTTGGCCTTTTCATACAGGCGACTGGGGGAAACTCCACGGCCAGCTACTACGCGGGAACGAATACAACGCTTGTAAAAATTCTGGCTTATGTTATCAGCGGTGTCTGCGCCGCCCTGGCCGGGGTTATTTTCACAGCCGATGTGCAAAGCGCAGATGCGGCGTTCATTGGGCTCTGGGTTGAACTGGATGCCATCCTGGCGGTGGTAATCGGCGGAACCATTATGACCGGCGGACGCTTGAACCTCGGCGGAACAGTCGTTGGTGCACTCATTATTCAACTTCTGATCACCACCCTGCTAACCCGCGCGGTTCCGGTTCAGTACACACTGGTTCTGCAGGCTATTGTGGTTATTGCCGTTCTCATCTTGCAGTCTCCAAAAGTCAAGAATCTCCAATTTAAACGAAAGGTAGAAAACCGATGAGCAACTCCGTTCCATCCAGTATCCCGACAGATGAAGGCAAATCCTCCCCTACAATCGACAATCCTGCACCCATAAAAGAATCATCCTTTTTCAGACGCAATCTAACAACCATCGCGCCCGCCGCTGTTTTCGCTGCGTTCTTCATTCTCGGCGGCGTTTTTTTCCGCAACTTCTTTACCTTGCGCGTTCTGTTCAATCTTCTGACCAACAATGCGTTTCTTGGCCTGGCAGCCGTTGGCATGACTGTGGTGATTATTTCCGGAGGCATTGATCTCTCCGTGGGGGCGGTTATCTCCACAGGTGCCATGATCATTGCGATTCTGGACCGGGCGGGCATAGGCCCGGCGGTGGCGGTACCAGCGGCCATGCTGTTCGCAACGGGGATGGGGTTTCTGATGGGATGTATGGTTCAGTATTTTCAAGCACCTCCGTTCATTGTTACTTTGTCCGGAATGTTCCTGGCTCGTGGTATCGGTTATGTACTGAGTCTTTCGTCCATACCCATTGACGGGAAACTGTATCATGTTATTTCTCAAGCCGGTTTGCGATTCGGCGGCGGTGCCCGGTTCACGGTTCCGGCCATGATGTTCATTTTCATGGTCATCGTCACGTGGGTTTTACTGAAACACACCCGATTCGGTCGGGCCGTTTATGCAATAGGGGGGAACGAATCTTCCGCGTACCTTATGGGACTTCCCGTGGCCCGGACCAAGATTCTAATCTATACGTTCAGCGGATTCTGCTCCGGCATTGGTTCCCTGGCTTATGTGTTCTTTACCCTTTCCGGTTACGGACTTGCGGCCATCGGGCTGGAATTGCAGGCCATCGCATCCGTGGTGATCGGAGGAACCTTGCTCTCCGGAGGATTCGGCTCTATTTTCGGGACACTTATCGGTGTGGGCATCCGGGGAACGATACAGACATTTATCACCTTCCAGGGAAAGCTGAATGTCTACTGGACACCGATCTTCATCGGAACGCTTCTCTTCATTTTCATTCTTCTGCAAAAAGCATTCGCGGCAGGGGCCAAAAAGCGCTGATGCCGGGACTGTGTGTTAGGAGTCTGTCGGACTTACGCCTCACGGCTCGATTTTTGCCCTTTTTACCTGCTGCTACATTGCCAAAATACTCACTTAGGCCCAGCTACTCTCCGTTTTTGTCGCCTTGCATCAGGAAGAAATCATCAAAAATCGCCTCAAAGTCTGACAGACTCCTAGATTTGAGAAGTCTCATTCATTATTCAACCGTAATTTGTAGCTTTCTGGAATAATTGTAACTGCTTTGCTCCTTCCTTCTTTTCAGCCTGTGAATGATTTGAGTAGGTTGACCATGTCGGCGAATACTTTTCGGATTGATTCCCCCAGACATCCCATCCCGGCACAGGGCCTCTTGCAAACAGTTCCAAAAATGGGCCCCAACTGCATTTTTCTATTAGCTCATATTGCTCGTCAGGTTTTCTGCTGTGCTCACGTTTCTGGGTAGAAATCATATTTTCCTGTGATCTTCCAGGCTGCAGCGTCCTTGCATTTTTTCCTTTTACACCAAAGAGCAGTATCTCCGTTACATTGCGGAAATAAAAGCCGACACCCCGCCTGTCAGGCCCGCCGTCTTTCCTTATTTTATACCAAATGAGATTCGATTTATAGGAAAATCCCCAGCGAGACAACACTTCTAATCCATCTGGCAGCAGTGCGTTCGGCACCCACAAATAAAGGTGCGCCGTTTCTTCGGTTATCTCTTTTACGGGCAAACTGCAAATATCATCCAATTTCATGGTTGAGTATCGATTCAATCGTTTATGTTCTGGAGCCATTTTCCCGGTACGGTTATTGAATTGCCACGGCGGATCTGCCAAAATACACGAGTATTTTTTCCCATTGACATGGGCCAATAGGTCATCGCATGGATTAAGCATCGGATTCCTCCTCATAAGTTTTTTTCGTGATTCCAATTACCAAAATCGGACAGCCAGCGCCGCTTCCGCCTTCAATCCTGGGAAGTAATCTGCTCATGTGAGTTGTCGAAGCACCGTAAGAAGAACCTCGGCCTAACGCATCAAAAATATTCTGCAATTCGTCACTTCTTGTTATTATGACACCAACACTTATCGCCCTTAAATCAAATAATAAACGGAAATTATTTAAATCTCTGTCATAAAATGGATCTTTGTTATTCCATTCAATCTCTAAAGCAACTCTATTTTTATAGCAATCTATTTTATGCGTGGGAGACTCCATTTTATGCTCATCGACCACGACTTCTGTTTTGAATTCTTTTTCGGCCCACCCCTTTGAGTACAAAAAGCTGTCGATTGATTCAGAAATTTTTGATTTTCTTCCCCCTGGAGTGGTAATCCAGGATTTTTTTGACTGAAAATTCGATAGAACATCAATCACATCTTTCCACATCATTGGGAAAATCCTGTTTAAGGAGTCTGTCGGACTTTAAGACTTCGAGGCGATTTTTGATGATTTTTTCCTGATGCAAGGCGACAAAAACGGAGCGTAGCTGGGCTACGTGAGTATTTTGGCAACACAGCAGCAGGTAAAAAGGGCAAAAATCGAGCCGTGAGGCGTAAGTCCGACAGACTCTAACCCCTATTTCTCACCAAGACCTTGAGACAAAGCAGGCTTCCCATGCTAAAATATTTACATGAAAAAAAATAACAAACAAAAAGAAGCCCGCTTTGCTAATACAGAGTGTAAAGCCCATCAGCTCGAATTGCAAGGGATGGAAATCGGAAAATCCCGCAAAATTATTGTAAAGAATGACGGCAAGGTCAACAGTTCCGATGCCGGATTTCTTCTCCTCCAGCAGGTTGAGCAGAAGCACAGAATTATTGAAAAGCTGTCAGATTTTTTCACCGATAAAAGAGATCAGGAAAAAATTACACATAGCCTGGCTACTCTTCTGAAACAGAGAATCTTCGGAATCTGTCAGGGCTATGAAGATCTCAATGATCATGAACAATTGCGCGAAGATCCACTGCTTCAATATATATGAGGGCGGGATGATAAAACGCCAGTTGCCGGAAAGAGCACCCTGAACAGATTGGAACTCGGTCATGAGCTGGATGAAAAAACCAGGGACCGGTACAGCAAAATCACCTGGGATGCCAGGGGGATTGAAGAGCTTCTCTGTCAACTGTTTCTTGAGAGTTTCGAGGAGCCGCCGGAAACCCTGATTCTGGATTTTGATGCCACCGACATTCCCATCCACGGCGAGCAGCAGCAGCGGTTTTTTCACGGATATTACGATCACTACTGCTACCTTCCGCTCTACGTGTTCTGTGATGATTTTCCCCTGATCGCCCGGCTGCGGCCGTCCAGCCTGGATGCCTGTGAGGGTACCGAAGAGATTCTGGTCAAGCTGGTTCGCGCGATCAGGGCCAAATTTCCTGATGTTCGTATCATTTTTCGTGGAGACTCGGGCTTCTGCCGTGAGAGTATCCTGAAACAGTGTGAGATATTGAAAGTCAGATATATCACCGGTATGGCAGGAAATACGAGGCTGCTGAAGAAGATTGATCCGCAGATGGTTGAGGCTGAAAAGCTCTTCGGTAAAAGCAAAGAAGCCGAACGTGTTTTTACCCGTTTTTCCTGGAAGACCGAAAGCAGTTGGAGTCGCAATCGGGATGTCATTGCCAGGGTGGAACATCTGCCGGGCAAGAAAAATCCCCGCTTTATTGTGACGGACATTTCTGCTGAAGAAGGGGATGCCCAATCGCTGTATGAAGATGTCTACTGTGCACGCGGCGATATGGAGAATCGCATCAAAGAACAGCAGCTTTATCTGTTTGCCGACCGCACCTCCACCTGGTGGATGAGTTCGAATCAGCTTCGATTGTATTTCTCGACAATCGCCTATATTTTCTTTGTCCATCTTCGAAGAACAATTCTGCAGGTCAGCGGTGATGAAACTCGAAGCATGTCCTCTACAATCCGATTAAGGATGCTTAAAGTTTCGGCCGCTGTAAAGATTACGGTTCGCCGAGTCTGGATCAGTCTTCCGGAGAGTTTTCCCTGGTGGGACATCTGGATACGAACATCCCGGGCCATCTGAGCGGTAATAAAAACAGTTGATAGTTCTCATCTGGATTCCCTGGGGAAGCTGTGCACCGAGGGTTGAAAAAATGCAAAAAAAATCAGAAGAAATCGACTTAAATTGGACGGAAATAACAAGGATCAATCAACTGGAAACTTTTTGTTTGATATATTAGCGGAGAGAACAGAAATTCTCCAGGATTTTTATGCAATTTTATGTTGGTGAGAAATAGGGGCTAAGGATGGCGCAAGCGTGTTTCCACTCGTAAACCTCGAATTTATCACGTATTTTACTCGGTAAGAGTTCCAGTGCCATGATTTCTCCAAAAGGCGGCTTTCAGTGTATCATGTTATGGTCGTCAGGACAAGGAGAACTGGAGTATTAGTATGCTCTTTTTACACATAGCGTTCCGCTATTATGCGACGTTCTCTCCGCCAAGGCCGCTAGCGGTCCACCCGCGCCCCCCCTCCGGACACAAGCTTTTCCACCTCCGCAAGGGAAGCCGTGGAAGTGTCCCCGGAAGTTGTCATCGCCAGAGCACCATGGGCGGCCCCGTAGTTCACACAGTCCTGGGGCGGCCTCCCCGTCAGAAAACCATAGATCAAGCCGGAGGCAAAGGAATCGCCGCCGCCCACCCGGTCGAGGATCTCAAGGTTTTCCCATCCGGGGCTTAAGCCAGAACTCATCTTTGGCCCGCATACGGCGCCTAAAAAAGTCGCATACCTATAAGAGAGTGTCTAAGCGATAGCGAAGAAAAGCCGCCATGGAGGGCGGCGGAAGCGAACGTAGGCGGCCCGGAAGAAGCATGCAGGAGGCTTGCTTCTGGAGGGGGGAAGGGCAAAAATCGAGCCGTGAGGCCTAAATCCGAAGTCAAAAAGTATGACGATCTTTTTCATACTTACTCTTTCGTGCGTTTACATCATTTTACTATATATTCGGGCAAAAAGTCATCCCAAGCACTTTTTTTCATCAACAAGTAGTCACAGAATATCGAGACACAAAAGCTGCGGGATATCCCTTACAAGAACCGTCGGGCCTGCATTTGTTCCATTTTTTGTCAAGCAATGTTATGCTGGATTCTCCCAGACGCTTTTTATGTGAACCGTATTGCCAGTTTCGACGGATAGTTTAAGTGCCTCAATTACTTCCATTACCTTCAATCCATTCAATCCCGAGACTATGGGAGATGCTTCCCCTCTTATTACCGCAGCAAAATGCTCCAACTGTGCAATGAGTGGATCTTGAATTTTTTTCATAAATATTTCAGAGCTGATTGGTTTATACCAATGACGTTCGTCGGTATAGTGCCACAGACGGTTGTTGGGAAGCTCTATAGAGCCATCAGTTCCCCCAATCATACAATAGAGCTGATCCGTTTTGGGATAACTGGGATTATCACCCGCGGTTAATTCCCAACTCCACGGAGAGGGAATGGTATCGGACATATTGATGGTGCAGAGTGCGGAATTTTTGAATTTCGCGATTATTACGGCGGTGTCTTCCACCTCAAAGCTCCTTGTGGCATTGCTGGCATACGCGTGGAGATAGTCAATATCGCCTATGAAGTATAGCAGCAGATCAATATCGTGCGATAGGTTTATGTTGATGGGACCCGCCCCAGATAGTCGCCGCCATTGATTTTCAAAGTAGCTTTCATCTTTATGAAGCCAGAAATGAGTGTGTACCGACACGATCTTTCCTATGCGTCCATTTTCTATCTGTTCTTTTGTCGCTTGCACTACGTTGTTAAATCTTCTAAAGTACCCTGTTAGTACTGGAACGTGATTTTTGTCTGCCAGAGCAATAAAATTCCGGGTCTCCTGGATGTTGGTTGCCAGGGGTTTTTCAACCAGCACGGGTATTCCCTTCCGTACACAGGGCATGGCATGTGTTATGTGAAGCTCGTTGGGTGTCGCAATAATTACTCCGTCCGGGCTTACAGTATCTATCATTTTTTCTATGTCGTTGAAAAAGGGAATGTCATACCTTTCTGCCGTTTGCTTGCCTTTTTCAGAAACATCTACCACTGCCGCTACATCAACGGAAATAGCCTTCATTGCACTTTCTATATGACGAACCCCAATAAGACCTGCCCCAACTACGGCAATTTTCGTTTCCTTCATTGTTTTCCTTTTTTAGAATCTGTGTGCATTGTCACGGCTTCATATCCATAAGTGAATTCAATCCGTTGTAGAATGAGACACTTTCTCATCGGGTGAGTAAATATCCAGAATATTCCAATGCCCGGTTGTAGGTGTGGGGTTATTCTTCATAGGAACATCAATGACTGTGGATTTTTCGCTCGCCAGCGCATTGATCAACGCCGTCTTAAATTCACTTGCCTCTGTTATTCTTATTCCCTCAATACCGTAGGCTTTTGCGATATCAGCATAGTTTGTATCAGAACGCCTGTTTGTCTGTGCATGCTCAAACAGGGTACCGTACGTTATTCCATAGTGGGCCTTCTGCAAGCCGGCGATGGTCCCAAAGGCATTGTTGTTCATAACAATCCAGATCACCTGAATATCCAGTTCGCGCGCAGTAGATAATACCGCAGGATTTTGTCCGAACCCGCCATCTCCAACCATCGATACAACAAGCTTTGATGGAGCTGCCAACTTTGCACCAATTGCCGCCGGAGGACCAAAGCCCATGGTAGCGCATCCTCCCGGCGTCAATATGCTGTTTGGGGTAAGGATGTCAAACTGCTGTCCTATCCCATTTTTGTTCCAGCCAACATCGGTAGTTATTATCGCGTCGTCCGGAAGAACCGCCCTTGTATCCGCGAGAATACGCTCCGGCATCATGGGAAAGCTGGCACTCTCCGTCTCTGCTTGTATACTTTGCTTAAACTCGCGCTTGAAGTTCTCTATTCTTTCTGCCGCCGCTTCATTTTTCAGTCCCGATGGATATCTCTCCTTGAATATCTTATTGATCAAGGTCAAAGATAGTTTCAAGTCTCCAATGGCACCGATATGCGCGGGATAGTTTCTCCCTATTTCACTTGCCTCTATATCTATGTGAATGAGTTTCGTGGAATAGGGAATATTGAAGGTGTATCCGTTTTCCCATGAACTACAATCCGCCTCCTTAAATCTAGTGCCTAAGGCAAATACATAATCCGCGTTGAGGCATGATTGATTCACTAAAGAGGTTCCCCAAAATCCAGTCATCCCCATGGCAAAGGGATGAGTATCCGGAATACACCCTTTGCCCATCAAGCTGTAGGCGACGGGAGTATTTGTATGGTTCACAAATTCTTCCAACTCATGCGATGCCTTTGCCAAAAGGACGCCGCCGCCAGCATAAATGACAGGACACTTTGCCCGGGCAAGGGTCTCTACAATCTCTTCTGCTATTTCATAGGATATGCACGGTTTTGATAGCTGTTTTGCTCCCGTCAAACGTTCAAAGAGCTGTGGGTTAATCTCTGTGGAGAAAACATTCATCGGAACATTGACGAGTACTGGACCCTGCTGTCCGCTCTCGGCTAACAGGAATGCCTTTTCTATGATTTCGGGAAACAGCTCCGCACTCTCTACACGCCATGCGCGTTTTACAAATGGCTTGTATATCTCATACTGAGAGGCGTCGGCATGGAGGTTCACCTCTTGGTGAGCATGTTTTCCGTAGTAGTGGGTGGGGATATCCCCCGCGATTACCACCATCGGAATACAGTCAAGAGCGGCATTCAGTACCCCTGTAGTGCCGTTTGAGAGCCCCGGAGTGAGATGAGACAGAAAAACGGCCGCCCTACTGCTTACTCTTGCGTAGGCATCTGCCGCATGTGCCGCGATCTGTTCGTGCCGGACTGTTATGAATTCTATGGAAGAATCATGGAGTGCGGATAACACCGCGATGTTGGTGTGCCCGCATAAACCAAATACATGCCGCACCTTTCGCTCTTCAAGATACTTCACTAAAAGCTGTGCTACTGTGTTTTTTCTCTCTTGCACCTATTTCCCCTTTTTATTATCAGAGCGTCTCTAAAAAAAAATCCCACCGTGGATTTTTTAGAGACGAAAAACCCGGACTAAAGTAAGGCTTTTCGTCCCAAAATGCGGGTGCGTCCATGCACCCACGGGCAGCTCTAAACGTTTTTAGAGCTGCCTTCAATTTTTTTGTTGTAGAACTCACCAAACAGCTCTTTTTCATCAGGCCGATCTTCTTCAATAGGGACGCTAACCCATGTGTACTGTAAATAGTGTTTCAGGCTTACATTTTCATTAGTGATGTTTCCACCCCATATTCCGCAACCCAGAGAGGAGGTCATCGGCATACCGTTGTTCCATGCCCCCGCATTTGCCTTTGATTGCGGCTGCCTTACCATCATACGACTTACAGGAGCGGCGTTCGCAAGGGCATCTATATTCTTCTGATTGTGTGAATATATGCCGCATGAATGCCCCTTCCCCGCGGCATCGTAGATTTTTTGCACAATCTCAAGCGCTCCCGCAAAATTTTCAAAATGATAGAGCGCCATAAGCGTAGTGAGTTTTTCGGTAGAGAACTTGTGCTCTTTTCCGATTTTGCCCTGATTCTCCACCATCAGAAACTGAACGTCCCTCGGAATATTAAAACCCGCGTGCTCCGCGATTTGCTGAGGGGGGCAGGCTATGGTTTCAAATGTTCTGCTGCCCTCTTCATTCCACATCGCTTTTTGCACCAACTGCTTCTCTTCATCAGAGCAGAGATATCCCCCCTCATTTTTCAAGGCCGCAACCATATCATCATAGATAGATCTATCAATAACGATGTTTCCATCTGCCGAACAACCAGAACCGAAATCGGAAGTTTTGCTTATTCTCGTGTTTCTTGCGGCAATGGCAATGTCCGCGGTATCGTCAATGACCATTGTGGAGTTTCCCGCTCCTACACCATACGCGGGTTTTCCAGAGCTGTAAGCGGATTGCACCATCGGTCTTCCGCCAGTTGCAAGTGTTAAATCACATTGCGCCATCAATTCTTTCGTAATAGGAATAGACGGTTTCTCTATCACTTGGAAGAGATCTGCTGGCGCGCCAGCGGCAATACATGCGGAACGCAATACTTCCACCATTTGAGCAGTCGTTTTTTTCGTTCTCGGATGTGGAGAGAAAATGACTGCGTCTTTCGCCTTCGCGGCGTAGAGAGCGGTAACGGGAGGGGTTAACGCGGGATTGGTCATAGGAATCAAAGAGGCAATTACCCCTGCTGGTTTTGCGTACTTTGCAATGCCTTTCCGTACATCTTCTTCCACCTTGCCCACGCTCTTCTGTCTGAGCGCGTCTCTCAACACACCATGTATTTTGAACCGCTTGGCAGGACGTCCATTTCTATCCCCTATGCCGCTTTCATCCACACCTAATCGGGCCAGGCGGGTAAAGGTATCCTCATTTGCGGAATACCACGCAATGGCTTGGCATACCCTGTCCACCTGCGATTGATTCCAGTGGGCGATTTCTTCCATAGCCTTTTTTGCCCTGGCTATCTTTTCCTCCACCAGATCCTTCTGCTCGGGGCTAAGGATGTATTTTTTGCCGTTTTTTACTGTCTGCACTTTTCCTCCTGAATTGTAAGTACTTCTGTGTTATATCAACCTATCTGGTACGCTGCGGTATTTTGATCTCACACGCCAACACTCTTCCAGTATGAGATAATTTTTTGTGTCTTGTAGAATGTACTCGGCAAACCGTAGAGACCCCAAATGGCGATGCAGTCTTTTGTTTGGAATCTCAAGCGAAAATATTTCGCAACTGATATTGTCCAGGTAATTGAGTATCGCTATATCACCTCGGCCAGCAGGATATCTTGCCTCACGCGCGATATGCTTTTGCCCCTTGAAACTCTTTATCCCTTTGCCCTTCGCATCGCACAAGTGAACAAAATGCAGATGCTTTTGATCTATTGCTTTCAATTCATTCGGATCGGTCCTGGTTCTATAGAGATGCAATAGATCCAGCAATATGCCGGAGTTCTCACACTGCGCGTCTCTTACAAATTTATTTGTGGTCTGAACATCCGCCAGGGATGACCACGGAATCATTTCCACTACTACGGATATGTTATACTGTGAGGCGAATTCACATATCTGCCGAAACTTATCCAGGCTGACATTCAAATTTGTACTGTGAACTTGGGCAATAGCATACTTCGCACCTATTTGAGCCGCGGTATCGAGTATTGGAAAAAATTCTGTACGTATATCAGTGTCGTCCTCTATCACAAGTAACTCTACATCAAGCACCTTCACACGGCTGTCGGCCAAAATTTTTTGACACTCGGTAATCGCATGTTTATCTCCCACAAGCCTGTACTTCTCTTCCTCTTGAGTAACCGAACGCAAACGAGGACTAACATATTCATAGCTGGCTTGATGAGCGATCTTTATCAGGTTAAATATCGTTTCATCGATCAAACTTAAATGGGCTAAAGAAAATTTACTGGTGATCATCTTTTACTCCACTCTGCTTGTAATATGGTATAAAGTCCCTTGGAATAGGTCCTTTGTTTTTCGTGCCGCTTTGCATCTCTTCCCACGCATGCGCGAGGATCCCCACCCCGCGAGCCAAACAAAAGAGTCCACGGCAAAGCGGAGCGGGTATTCCCAATTCACAGAAAATAATGGCAGCAGCACCATCTACATTCATGGGAATGGGCATTGATTTGCCTTGACTGATTTGCCGCTGTACTTCCAAAGCAATATCCTTGAACACACCGCTAATGTGTCCGTCACGCACGCAGCTCTCAACTATCTCAACCGTCTTCAGCGCGCGCGGATCTGAATTTTTGTGAAATCGATGACCATAACCCGGAATTGTCTTTCCATGCTTCGCTCTCTGTGCCGCAAGGCCATCCGCGACACTTCTTTGCATGGGTGTTCCTGTGTTCATTTCGCGCGCTATCGCGTAGAAAAGCTCTGCACACCCTTGCCCTGCTCCCCCATGGTTGTCTCCCAATACGTTGATGGCACTTGCAAGCACATTGTTAATGCTTATTCCACAAGTAGATGACATTCTGGCAATGGCTATGGATGGAGCCTGCGGACCGTGATCTACAGACATTACCATTGCTACATCAAAGAGCTTTGCCTCTTCGGGAGTAAGATTTTTTCCCAGGATCACAAGCAGCATCATTTGGGAAAATGATTTTGCCTCCATCAAATCCTCAATGGGCGAACCGCGGAAACTGATACTCCCGGGTTTCATGTCTATGATTGAATTCTCCCACCACTTTTCTACCTTAAGACGATCTTCACTCTTCATCCTGCTTCTCTCGAAGTGTATGTAAAACTAAAATTTATTATATGTCAAGGGCAATATCATAAATTATTAAAAATATATGATATTTTAGATCTCTATACGGAAGTGTGGATAATTTCAGATTGTCACCTATGTATTACGAAAAAAAGAGAACCGTTCTTCTACGAGCACAAACTCCCTATTATTCGGTGAACAACTGAGAAGCCTTGTAGATATGTTCTTTGAGAACCTTTGATGCGCCGGAAGCATTACGCTCCAGGCAGTACTGCAGAAGTGCTTTGTGCTCCTCTGCCGCGACAACTCCCCGAAATCCCAAAGCGTTTATTTGATAGCGCAAATACTTCGTATAGATGATTTCGTGAAGAGACATAAGCTCTGTAGAGTTAGAGGCAGACACGATTGCCTTGTGAAACTCAAAGTCAGCGATACACAAATCGTAGGAATTGTAGTCCCTATTATTCATAAACTTCTCTTCATATTTGTGCAATCGATAGTGAGCCGCTATTATTTGGCTCTCCCAGTTAAGATCGCCCTCTTTGAGAGATAGTTTCATCATGTCCGCCTCAAGCAAATACCGTAGATAGATAAGTTCATCCAAATGCTTTTTTGTGAGAGGTGCCACACAAAATCCTTTTTGCTCTTCCGCGACAATGAATCCGTCGTTGGTCAATCTGTTAAGCACTTCACGAATTGTGGATATGCTGACGTTGTAACCATTTTTTAATTCGGTTAGCTTCAGCTTTTGCCCCGCCTTCAATGTGCCGTGAATTACATCGTGCAAGATGGTATGGTAGGCGATAGTGCCGACAGATCTGCTTTCTTTGCTCATTTATCAACCCTGCTTCTTCTCCCGAAGTCCCTTCATGGATTGCAATGCTATCATATAATCTCGAAAAAATGCAATGAAATACATGGAATGATATTTCAAATCGTGTATGGAATTATATTTTTCTCCCATCCCTCACTCTTGGAAACCCAACAGAGAAAAACATTTATATCGGTTAAAAGTATTTTTTTATGATATTTTCCAAAAAATATTATATTTTCGCTATTGACAAAAAAAATATATGTTGTAGAGTGATAAAAGCAAAAATATTTGGAGGTCACAAATGAAGAAATTTGTAATTGCTTTGCTGTTAACATCTGTTTCTGCCGCACTGTTCGCGGGCGGAGGCGGTGAAAAAGAGGCTGGAGCTTCTGCTGAGGAGGAGGTTGTCATCCGATTGGCAACTTCGGCTTCAGGGACTGAAGTGCGCTCACTGGCGGTTAAGGAATATGTGGGGGGAGCCGTCAATGAATTCGGAAAGTTTGAAACGTATTGGAATTCCACCCTCTTCAAGCAAGGAACAGAGCTCGACGCGTTGGCTCGCGGAAACCTGGAAATGGT
The DNA here is from genome assembly GCA_965224705.1 of Spirochaetaceae bacterium. Classification (GTDB taxonomy): domain Bacteria; phylum Spirochaetota; class Spirochaetia; order DSM-2461; family DSM-2461; genus UBA2779. The sequence continues at coordinate 984,466 of OZ245056.1, forward strand.
GCTTACTTCCGCACAGGAGATTGCACAGTTTATTCCTGAATTCTCTATCTTTGCAACTGGCTATGTGCATAGAGACGCCCAGCATCAAATTGCCGTATTCAATGCCGACTACATGGATGAGTTCAAGAAAATGACTGAGGAAAAACTGAAACTAAAGCTCCTGAGTGTTGTCTATCTCGGCAGACGGAACTTAAACTTGAGGGGAGACAAGGTAATCAACACTCCCGCCGACTTAAAGGATGTAAAGCTGCGTATGCCCGGTTCAAACGCGTGGCAATTCCTCGGAAAGGCGCTGGGAGCCAATCCTACACCCATTGCCTTCGCAGAGGTTTATACGGCACTCCAAAGCGGAGCCGTGGATGGACAGGATAATCCAATTCCGACTACAATCGATAAGAAGTTTTATGAAGTAACTAACCAGGTTATCTTGACAGGACATTTAGTGGACTTGAACTATTTGGGTATTTCTGTTGATCTCTGGAATAAACTTACGCCCGAACAACGGCAGAAACTTCAAGACGCCGCGGACATGGTCACCGACTCCGTATGGAGAAAACAGTCCGAGTTGGAAAAAGAGCAGGTCACATTCTTAGAGGAGCAGGGCTTAAAGGTCTATTCCCCAGATGTGGACGCATTTCGCACACATGTGCAGCAGGAGTATTTGAATTCAGAATTCTCTCAGCAATGGCCTGAAGGATTACTGGAAAAAATCAACAACACAAAGTAGTTCAGCCTATGTAGGCTGAGGCCGCTTTTTAGGATTCAAAATGCAGCGGAAAATAGCAAAAGGGTTCCACACCACCATAAAAGTTACAAAATTGATTGCGAACTACATCGGCGCAGCAATGCTGCTTGTTATTTTCCTTGCGTTTTGTATCAACGTCATTTTGCGATACACCTTAGGCATATCTTTTGGATGGATTGTTGAATTTTCTCTTATTCTATGGCTCTGGGTAGTTTTTCTTGGAGCGGGTATATTTTTAGAAAACGATGACCACGTTTCTCTTGTCTATATGTACAGGGCGTTTCACAAGAAAATACGCCTCTCGCTGAAGGCATTCGCCTGCTCAGTTATTTTCTTCGGCGGTTTTTTTATGATCGCGCCAGTGTGGGATTATGTGGATTTCCTAAAAATCAGATACAGCGATGTCATCGGCATCCCGATGAACAATATTTTTTCTGTTTATAAGATATTCCTGATCTCCCTCATTCTAAGATATGGGTATTTGGTTCTTGGATATGTGCGTGAGTTGTTTTATGTGGAAGACACGGAAGATCATACTCGTTCCGAACCTCCCGCAGGACAAGGGTACGAGTAGGCACGGAGATTGAGTTAATACCACCATGGGCACAGAACTTATTGTTTTCATAATATTGCTGCTTCTGCTCGTATTGCTGGAGTTGCCCATCTCTATTTCAATAATTTTCGCGACTATCGGCTTTCTGCTTGTATCGGGACAGGATTTGGCGATTGTTGCGGAACAGCTTCTCAATTCCCTCTTCACCAATTATCTATTGCTCGCGGTCCCGCTGTTCATCTTGTCAGCCAATCTTATGAATGCCTCAAGAGTAACAGATAAGTTATTGGATTTCTGCCTTGCGCTAGTTGGGCGCTTCAAGGGCGGCCTTGGACACGTTAATATTGTCCTTTCCCTCATCTTCTCCGGTATGTCTGGTTCGGCCGTTGCGGATGTTGCCGGCGTCGGGAAAATCATTGTCCCGATGATGACCAAGGAAAATAAGTACAGTAGAGGATATGCCGCCGCAATAACTGCTGCCTCTTCGACAATAGGTCCAATTGTTCCCCCTTCAATTCCCATGGTGCTTTATGCGCTTGTTTCTAACGCGTCAATAGGGTATCTCTTTTTGGGAGGCATTCTTCCCGGCATCATTATGGCGATTGTGTTGATGATGATTAATGCCTCTATCGCCCGAAAAAAGAATTTCGCAGTAGAGAAAGTGGCTCCCTTAAGAGAGCTGCCGAAGAAAACCGCTGTCGCATTTCCTTCCCTTATGCTTCCCGTAATTCTGTTGTACGGGATATACGGTGGAGTAATGACCGCGACAGAAGCCGCAGCCATTGCGGCGCTGTACGCGCTTTTAATTGATATAGTGATATACCGCGGATTGACTTTTAAGAAATTTGTGAAGGCGATGTCAGATACAGCAAGAGCCTCCGCTGCGGCGGGCTTCATTGTGGGGAGCTCACTGATAATGAACTACGTGGTCGTAAGTCAGAACATTCCCGGCATGCTTTTCGGCATGTTTGAAAGTATTCATATACATCCGTTCCTGTTTATGCTTATGATCAACGTACTGGTACTCGCCTTGGGGTGCCTGTTGGATGCCTCGGTCATTATACTGGTCATAATCCCCCTCTTCCTTCCAACCGTCGAGAATTTAGGAATCGATATAGTCTATTTTGGAGTGGTTATCGTCATTAATTGTATGATTGGACTCATCACACCACCGTACGGAGTTATCATTTTGGTAATAAACTCTATTATGAAGATACCCCTTGGTGAGATAGTAAAAGAAATATGGCCGTTCTTATTATCACTGATTGGTTTTTTGATTCTTCTAATACTGTTCCCAGATATAGTACTTTTCATCCCCAGACTATTAGGATATCAGGGATAGCGCTTCTCTTTATCGAGTCTTGGAAAGGGCCAAAAAATATTTCAAAGACAAATGTCAACAACTCGAAAATGAGTTGGACTGGTAAATGTATAAGGCGCCTCTAAAAAACCCGCTTGCGGAATCTGGCGCAGAGATTTTTTACTAATACAAGGCGACAAAAGCTCAAGCTAGCTTAAGCTGCGTGAGCATTTTGGCAGCGCAGCAGCAGTGGTAAAGATCAAGCCAGAAGCAGTCATGCCTAATGCCGCATTTTAGCGAAAACTGAATCCATACAGATTCCGGTCTGCATTATTGTATCCAGTTTTTGCTGTATGCGTCGGACTTGTTTGCATACATTGCAGCTTTTTGAGTGTCGTTTTGGACCATTGAGTTTTCCCGCAGGTATTCACACAGCATAAGCATCGCCCCTAAACGCAAGGCATAGCCATCCTGTACCGCATACATAGCTCCATAAATTTGAAAATCCTCAAAATGGTTTCACAGAAGGTGAAACCTAAATGCGCAAATAGGGGCTAAAATATCTCCGCTAGCGGTCCACCCGAGCTCCCCCTCCGGACACAAGCTTTTCCACCTCCGCGAGGGAGGCTGTGGAAGTGTCCCCGGAGGTTGTCATGGCCAGGGCACCGTGGGCGGCCCCGTAGTTCACACAGTCCTGGGGCGGCCTCCCCGTCAGAAAACCGTAGATCAAGCCGGAAGCAAAGGAATCGCCGCCGCCCACCCGGTCGAGGATTTCAAGGTTTTCCCATCCCATGGATTCATGAAATGCCCCTTCACAGTACAATAATGCTCTCCAATCATTTAAGGTGGCCGTCCTGACTTCCCGCAGAGTGGCCGCCACCGCCTTGAAATTCGGATAGGCATCAACCGCCCGTTTCATCATCCGGCGATAGCTTTCAATCTTCAGATTGTTCACATCCCCCTCATCGACGGGTATACCCAGGGCGGCGGAGAAGTCCTCTTCGTTGCCCAGCATAACATCCACCAGCGGGGCTATCCGGCGATTGACCTCCTGGGCCCGGGGCTGTCCTCCCCTAAACTGCCACAGAGAGGGCCGATAGTTAAGATCGTAGCTCACGATGGTTCCCGCTGCTTTGGCGGCCTTCATCGCTTCAATGCTTATCTCGGCGGTGGTATCCGAGAGAGCGGCAAAAATACCACCGCAGTGGAACCAGCGTACCCCCTCGTTCCCGAAAAGGCTTCTCCAATCCACGTCTCCGGGCTTCAGGGCGGAGGCGGCCGTATGTCCCCGGTCAGATACTCCTTTGGCCCCCCTTATGCCAAATCCCCTCTCCACGAAGTTCAAGCCCTGCCTGGCGGAAAGACCCATCCCATCATAGGGATACCATTTTGCCCTGGAGATATCCACTCCTCCCTGAAAAAGGAGGTCCTCCAGAAGATATCCCAGTTCGTTTTCAGGAATCCCCGTGATGACAGTGCTGCGCTGACCGAAACAGCGTTTCAATCCTCTCATGACATTGTACTCACCGCCTCCTTCCCATACATTGAAGGAACGGGCCGTCCTTACCCTTCCTTCTCCGGGATCGAAGCGGAGCATGATTTCCCCCATGGCGGCGGCATCCCAACGGCACTCGGATGATGGACGGATTTTTAGTTTATCCATGATTTTTTCCTCCACTGGCAGGGATTTTGAACACCGGATGCAAGGCCTCTTCACCCCGCAAAACCCTGACCACTTCCTCAGCGGCCCTCCGTTTTAGATCAGTTTTGGCCTCCTCCGAATACCAGGCCGCATGGGGTGTCAGAACAACATGCGGAAACTTTCTCAACGGACTATCCTTTTCAAGGGGTTCAACCTCGCAAACATCGATTCCTGCACCGGCCAGCTGCCCGTTTTCCAGAGCCTCGACCAGCGCATTCTGATCCACAAGTCCACCCCGGGCGGTATTGATGAGAACCGAGCCTTTTTTCATTTTCCGGAAGCTTTCCCGATTAAACAGGTGGTAAGTATCCTCCGTCAGGGGAGCATGGAGGCTTATTGCATCGGATTGGGATAGAAGGGTGTCAAAATCGACGTGTTCGATGTCCTGCTGAGCGATGAGATCAGGGTCCATGAAGGGATCGGCGGCTATCACGCGGAAGCCGAAAGCCCTTGCCTTCCGCGCCGTCTCCGCGCCGATGCGGCCGCATCCGGTCAAACCAAGGGTGAGGGTGGACAGACGCCGCAGGGGAACCGCTTTTTTCACATCCCAGATACCGTTCTTTACCTGACTGTTCAGAAAGGACACCTTTCTCAGAACGTTCAAAAGCAGGGTAAGCGTGTGGTCGGAAACCTCCGCGACCCCGTAGTCGGGGACATTGGCAACCACCACCCCATGCCGTGCAGCCGAATCAAGATCGATGGAATCGACACCGACACCGTATCGGGCAATGACTTTGAGCTTCTTCAATGCCTGAAAAACCCCTTCGGTGATCGGCGCATATTGAACGATGAGCGCGTCCGCATCCTTTGCCTGGGCGATAAGCTCCGATTCAGTACGGCATTGAAGGGGGATGAGGGCCGCGTCAATCGTGGAGATTACCGCTTCCTCTTCTTTGAGCGAAGCGTAGTCGAAATCGGTGACATAGATGGAATATCGGTTCATGCGTCTTTCTCCACCTGGAATTCATCCAGTTTCTCCCAATCGAATTCAACGCCGATGCCCGGGGAATCCGGTGCCCGGGCGATGCCGTCTTCCACCCTTACCGGATATTGCGTGTATTGATCGATGAAAAAAGAATGGATTTCCATGTATCCCGCGTGGGGCATGGCGGCCAGAAGACTCACATGGAGTTCCTGCATGCCGTGGGTACAGACCGGAAGGTGAAAACATTTGGCCAGAGCGGCCACCCTCAGCCAGCCGGTGATGCCGCCGACGTTGGACGCATCGGGGGTGGGGTAGGCTATCCGCCCGTACTGCATGGCCAGACGGTGCTGGTTTTCAGAATGAAGATTCTCTCCCATGGCGAGTGATAGTGCACAGCGGCGGTTCAGTTCCCTGTATCCGTCAAAATGACGGGGATTCAGCGGTTCTTCCAGCCAGTAGATGTTCTGTCTTTGCAGCTCCGGCGCGGCCTTCAGCACCGTTGGAATATCCCAGGACGCATTGGCATCGATCATGAAATCTCTTTCCGGGCCAATCATCTCACGGACAGCACGCACCCTCTGAAGATCTTCCTCCAGGTTTTTTTTGCCGACCTTGATTTTCACCGCCCTATGCCCTGCCTCAAGCTGAGCTTGAAGGCTGGACAGAAGCTCTTCCTGGGTGAACCCAAGATCAATACCCCCGTAATAGCAGTTTACCTCCCTGTGTTGACCCCCGATCATCCGCCACAGAGGCAATCCCGCCGCCCGGCACCGGAGATCCCAGAGGGCAATATCCACCGCTGAGATCGCGAAGGAGGAAATACCTCCCCGACCGACATAGTTGACCCGGACCGTCATTTCTTCGGTCAGATTTTCCACGGCCGCCGCATCCTTCCCCAGAATCACCGGGATGATATCGTCCTGAATCATCGCCCGGATGGCCCTGCCGCCGAATCCGCCGGTGTAGGTGTAACCGGTTCCCATCAGACCGTTTTCCAGTTCCACCGTCGCGGTCAGTATCTCAAAATGGGTCTGTTCACCGTGTTCCGCATCGACAAGAGGAAGCTCCAGAGGAATGCGGTAATGACCCACCCTCACATCTTTAATCGTTCTTTCCATATTTTCAGTCCTGTCTGCCTTACTTGTTCATCAAAAGATTAGGAAGAAATGTGACCAAAAGAAGCACAACAACCAGCATGAGGCTCAGCCCGATAATGATTCCCGGAAGAATCCCTCCGAACAGCAGGCGGCCGATCGATGTTCCGCTGACGATCCCAAAGATGACCGGGGGAATGCTCGGCGGAACGATGGGGGCCACCGTGGACGAGGTAGCGGTGATGCCCGCAGAATAGTCCCGGTCATAACCGGCATCCAGCATCGCCTTCATTTCAATCTGTCCGAAGAGCTGCTCACTTCTTCCGTAGCTGTGTTCAAACTCCATTTTGATCTCATTATTTTTCTCCTGTTCGCATAATTCTCAGCGTGCGTAAGACATTACCTCAACTGGTTACCGACCATTCGGTGACAAACAGTTCCTCAAGAGCGGGCCGGGCCGCTTCCACAAAAGCTTCGGGGAGGGCGACAGGGGTCGGCAGGAACCCAATCTGCTGGAACATCTTCACCCAGGATGGAATCTGGGAAACCCGAAGTTTCAGGCCCGCAGCATCTTTGGGCTTGTTGATGGGCACGTTCGCCGCCAACTGACGGACACCTCTTTCATAGACTTCCATGGCACGCAGGTGACAACCTGAGCGGAGTCAGGTTTAACAGCCTGTACGATGTCCTTTTCCCCTCCCATCGATCCGGAGTGGAATACCTTGACTTCAATCTGACCCTGGCCAAGTTCTTCCACTTTGTTCTTGAAGGCCATGACGGTGACATAGGACTCGTCCCCTTCCGGATAGGTAGTGACAACCGAAATGGAGATTGGTTTGTTTTCCTGTTCACCCTCTCCCCCGGCGAAAGCCATCGGTCGATGGTGAACGCCAGTAATAAAAAAAAGTGTTTTTCATGGAACACCTTCTTAATATAATAGGATATTGTCAACATTTGATTGTCAGTTATCAACAACTGGAATGAAATTTTTTGGCTAAAAGTTAAAAAATCCTCAAAATACTAATCGGGTGTTGAGTGTTTTGTCCAGGGAGGGGGTTTTGGGTCTGGGAATGGGTGAATGGGGCGGCTGGGAGACGGACGGTGGGGGGGTAGGGGAGAAACTGGCTACTGGAGATTAGTCGTTTCACCTAACGGTGGTCATTGACTGCTACTCCCGCAAACTCCTTTCCTGGGGGACTCCTCTTCGCTGGTTAAATCGTTCTGTATTGATGTAGTGCAGAGGGCCTTATGTCTTAACGGGTTGCCTGGAGTCTTCAATGCTGAGTGAAGAGTTCCAGGGCATCTTTAAGAAAAAAGCTTAAGCATGGGGTGGTAAAGGCCGGGCCATAGGTAAGGTGTATATGGAGCGGTTTTGGCGGGCGATCAAGTATGTCGAGGTGGGGTCTCACGGATTACAATGAAGAACATCCCCATTCATTGATTGAGGGCTTGACACCGGTTATGTTTTGTGATATCTTGAACTTGTGTTGAACATCAGGGGGAATTTCGAGAAGAAAGCAACTGAGCTTCTGGCTCCTCGGCTGTAGAAGTGTTGCTGATCAGCGTCAGGGCGGGGGGTGTGTGAAATTTGTGGAGATAAGATTTAATTCTATTCAACGCCCGGCTTAAGAAGTTTTTACTCCTCGGCCATCCGTAGCCGCGAGAAATAGGAGAAAATAGAAATGAAAAAAGCACTATTAGTATTCTTTATTTTTACTTTAGTATTCTCTTGTGAAATGCCTTCTGACCAACCGGATGATCCTTCTGAACAACCGGATGATTTCAATGGTTCAGCATCCACATCAAATTTTGTATATCGTTTTATTCCCGTAGCTTCCCCTCCTACTGATTTTTGACACAAGCAAATAATCAAGGTTCTTCTGGCTATATTTGGAAGGGCGATTATATGTTTTCTGGAACAACGTACAGTATTTATGTCAAAGATGGTACTAAAGGAAACAACTTTTCGTATCTATTGTTATCCACAACAAGTACAACTTCTGATTTTCTTACCCAGGCAAATACTCAGGGTTTAAACGGCTATATTTGGAAGGGGAGTTATTCATTTTCAGGAGTTGCTTACAATTTGTACATAAAGGATTCTTCAAAGAACAATAATTTTTCATATCAATTATTAAGTACTTCTAGTTCATCAACTGATTTCTTAACTCAGGCAAATACTCACGGTTCAACCGGCTATATTTGGAAGGGGAGTTATTCATTTTTAGGAGTTGCTTACAATTTGTACATAAAGGATTCTTCAAAGAACAATAATTTTTCATATCAATTATTAAGTACTTCTAGTTCATCAACTGATTTCTTAACTCAGGCAAATACTCACGGTTCAAACGGCTATATTTGGAAGGGGAGTTATTCATTTTTAGGAGTTGCTTACAATTTGTACATAAAGGATTCATCGATTTCAGATAGTTATTCTTACCATGTATTAACATCCCAAAGTTCTTCTTCCGATTTCTTAACTCAAGCAAATACTGAGGGTGCAGATAGTTACTTATATATGAACACATACTATTTTTCGAAAATGCAGAATGTTTTCTTTAATTCAAAGAATGGCATAGAACTTCTATTTAGTCATCTGTACTCTGGACTTTAATGCGTGTGGAGAGTACTGTAGTTTTTTAAGCGGATTTAAAAGCACCTCCATGTACTTTAAAAGTATTCAACCGAGCCAACCGGGCACTAAGGATATCAGCGAATACACACTCTGTCGCCTACGCTCCCTGGCCTTCGGCCAGATTGCCCCTTTGACACCATTGGAAAAAGCATGGTAGATTTTCCCCAATTGGTGTAAAGCCCACAAGGGGCCCAGGCCAGCTTCGCATAATGGCGAAACGTTATACGAAATAGAAAAAACAAATGAAATTATTCTTTAATACAAAAAAATCGTATTTAATATATGGGATAGTCTTCATCCTATGCCAGCCCTTTTTCACGATTTCATACTATGTTTGGAATCAAGAAGCCGGTGCTTATCCCCCTCATGCAGATTCAATAGGAATACCTATTTTTCAGGAGTTAGTTGTTTTTCCATTCCTGGCATTTATTGCGATTGCGGGTATCATTTATGCAGGGATCAACTTCCCTGGAAGTATCAAAATTCGAATAATTAACTCCGATAGAAAAATATGGTCGATTTGTTGGTTTCTTTTGTTTCTCTTTTTTATATTTACTGCTATTCAAGAAGGCGTCCTTGCTATAAAGTATTTCAATGTAATTCACATGCTAAATAGTATTATATGGGTACACGTGTTTTGTCATGTGTATCTTCTTATAAAAGAAAAAAAGGGCTGGCTCTAGTTTTTTCTACATCGTACAACAGCGTTTATGTGTTCCAGCCTGTCAAACCGACTTACTGGTTTCGCGCGCTGTGCCAAAGTAGTTGTCACACAAGTTAAGTCAGCCAACGTAGGAGATGACAACATGCAGCGGTACAGTGTTCAATTCAGGAATTCTATCTTGCAAAAGATGATCGGCCCGGAGAAACGGAAGGCGGCTGATCTCTCAAGGAATTCGGGGTTTCTGCAACCACAATCTATGGGTAGAAATTGAGCGTCCCAATCAGGTATGGAGTACCGCCATTACCTATATCCGTATGGAGCACAGATTCGTCTACCTGACGGCGGTCATTGACTGCTACTCTTGCACGCTTCTTTCCTGAAAACCTCCTCCTCGCTGGTTAAATCGTTCTGCATCGACGTAGTACAGAGAGACTTATGTCTTAACGGCTTGCCTGAAGTCTTCAACACTGAGCGAGAGCTTCAGGGCATCTTCATCGATTGAGGGATTGACACCGCTTATGTTTTTCGGTGGGTAAAGTATCGACAGGATGAACGGGGATCAATGCCTGATTCTCCAGGTAGGGACTTAAGTCAAGACGAAGGATTTGTGCCTGCCTGTGCGTTACCTCACGCAGACAGGCGGGTTCTGACTTAAGTGCTTAACATTTTGGTCTATCTCGACGGCTTGTATTAGCCGGACATTTGTCAATGGATGAATTCTGGACTTGAACATCAGGGGAGATTTCGAAAAGCAAGCAACTGAGCCTCTGGTTCTTCGGCTGTATAAGTGTTACTGATGCAGTCTCAGGGCAAGAGATTAAGTGTATGAAATTCGTGGAGATAAGTATAGTTTGATAAAAAATGCAAAAATCAATTCCTGAAAGGAACCTCAGTGAGAAAGTTCCTTCTCGTGTTATTTGTGCTTTCTTTAAGTGTATATACTTTCGCAAATAACTTTCCGTTAGTTGGCAACGAACTACTTGCTCCTTTTCCAGGGCCGTACTCCCCCGAATTCTTGAGCCCTACAGAACTGTTGCTTCGGTGGGAAAGTGGGGCTGAGAACACGGAGTATTTAGACCTTTCAAAAGAATACTCGTACGAACTGCTCGATAGAAATGGAATGACGTTCTCAGAATTCATGGAGAATTGCCCAGGACATTGGAATCAGGTATGTACTCAAATGTACCGACTCCGCGCTATGCACACCCCATTTCAGATTGCGGCAGTCAGGCCGCCGTCCACGTAAAGAATCTGCCCCGTAACAAAGCTGCTGGCTTCACTGGCAAGGAAGACCGCGGCCCCTGAAAGCTCCTGAACATTTCCCCAACGCGCCATGGGAGTCCGCCCTCTATACCATGAGTCAAATTTCTCATCCTCCTGGAGTGCTTTGGTTAGGGGAGTCGAAAAATAACCCGGCGCGATGCCGTTCACCTGAATATTTTGCGCCCCGAGTTCCACCGCGAGCTCCTTTGTGAGCATGGCCACCCCGCCCTTGCTGGCGGCGTAGTTCGCGTTCTCCTTTCGGGCGATGGAACTCATGAGGGAGCATATATTGATCACCTTTCCCGCCTGCCGCTCGATCATTTCCGGGACCACCGCCTTTGACACGAGAAAAACGCTGTCCAGATTGAGACGCATCACCTGCTGCCACTGTTCCAGTGACATATCCGTGAACTTTCCCCGGATTGTTCCCCCGGCGTTATTCACGAGGATGTCGATGGGACCTATTCCCTTAGCAGCAGCCTGGATACCCGATGCGATGGAGATTGGATCGGTAACATCAAAGACGGCCGATTCGACACGCCAGCCCTTCTTTCGGCATTCGGCGGCCACGGCCTCCACTTTCTCTTCTGATCGGCCGTTGAGGACAACCCGCGCTCCGGCAGCCATCAAACCTTCCGCCAGAGCGCGGCCGATTCCCTGGGTCGATCCGGTCACAAGGGCGTTCTTCCCCTCAAGGGAAAACAGCTTTGCCTTCATACAAGATTACTCCTTTTTCTCAAGATCAAAGATAACGCGCAGCCCCTCTTCTCCTGACCTTGCCGCCGCGAACGCTTCCCGCGCGCTGCTCAAGGCGAAGGCTTCCGACTTGAAGATGTCGAAGAGTCGGAATTCGCTTCTAAGGAATTCCATGGCATATTCAAAGTCAAAAGGCTCGTACACCCTTACCCCGCGGACAATAAGTTCCTTAAAGGTTAAATCGACCATGTTGAAGGTCCTTGCCTCCTTGGGGATGGACACCTGAACAAGGGTGCCGCGGGGACGGAGAATCTTTGTTGACGAAAGAATGGCCGGTTGGCTTCCCGCGCACTCGAATACCACATCCATGCCGCGGCCTTCGGATACGGCGGAGATGTATTCCTCCAGGGGCTGACTGGATGGATCAACGACATCGAAACCAAGGGACTCTGCCTGTTTTTGCCGCTTCTTGTTGGGCTCACTTATGATAATCTGACGCCCGCTTACCCGCTGCGTCAGGATTCCCACGAGGATGCCGATAGGGCCGCCCCCGATAACACAGATCCTGTCCCGGAATTTTGGCGCGCCAAGCCGGGCCGCATGGACGGCAATGGCTAAGGGCTCGGTGAGCACCACGAGTTCCGGTGCCATGCCCTCTGCCGCGGGGACAATCTTTCTGTTATCCGCCACCATGAAATCGGCCATTCCCCCCGGAAGATCAATCCCATACAGTTGGAGATTTTGACAAACGTGGGGGACTCCCGACCGGCAGGCCACGCAGGTTCCACAGCTAATGATCGGCTCCAGGCTTACTTGATCGCCGGGGCCGAAATTGACCGCCTCCCCCCTGGTTTCGACAACTTCGGCGGCCAGTTCGTGCCCCGGAATGAGGCCGGGCTTTGCTCTGGGATGCTTTCCGCTCAGGATGGAAATATCCGTGCCGCATATACCCGCCCGTAGGACACGCAGTAGACTCTGATTTTCCCCCGGTATGGGTATGGGGGGGCTTTCCAGTTGAATTTCCGGGGTTCCGTTGTAGGAAAGGGCCCGCATCTCTTGACTCATCACCGTATCTCCTTGCTTTACATGCTCCCAGGAGCCTGTTTGGACTCTCCGTCGAAGGTCATTATAATCTGATAATTGTTGACAGTCAACAGTACAGCAATTATGTGATCCTGGTTTATCCGATATCTCATCACCGCCCCTTAAGACGAATTCTACCCTCCGTGAGAGACACTTCACTCATTGACAACGCTCCCCGCCACTGATATACTTCCTCTGGTCATGAACAAGTATATCAATCCAATGAACGACTTCTTCATGCGCTATCTGCTGGAAAGCAAGGGCAGCGAAAACAATTGCCGCGGCTTCGTCAACGCCGTTCTTAAAGATTTCGACTTCCCGGCGGTGAGCAGCCTGGTCATTCTCAATCCCTTCAACCTGAAGGATTATCACGGATACAAGGAGTCTGTCGGACTTTAAGACTTCGAGGCGATTTTTGATGATTTCTTCCTGATGCAAGGCGACAAAAACGGAGCATAGCTGGGCTACGTGAGTATTTTGGCAACGCAGCAGCAGGGTATGCGAGTCTATGGACTCGCATCCTGAGAGAGTGCCGAGCGATAGCGAGGAAAAGCCGCCACGGATGGCGGCGAAAACGAACGAAGGCGGCTCTCCAGAAGCAAGCAGGAGGCTTGCTTCTGGAGAGAAGGGCAAAAATCGAGCCGTGAGGCGTAAGTCCGACAGACTCCTAAGCGCTTGAAGGCCGCCGGAGTTTCCCTTGACATCATCATCAAGGCCACCGACCTGAGCGAAGAAGAGATCCGAAAGCTCTAACAGAAACAAATTTCCCCCAAGCGAAAGCCCCCTGCACAGGGATATTTCGCTATATATTCCCCCACCTTCGTGAGAAACACCCCTCTCCAAGCCACAAACCACACAAAAAGCACGAAAGGATTTCATCAATTACTTCTTGTACAGTAATCCTATTTTACCAGATGAAGGCAATTACTCACCAATCTTTTTGTCCCATATTTCTCTGCGTATCTCCGCGATCTCTGTGGTTTTTAACTTATTCATGGTTTTTAACCGCAGAGGACGCAGAGAACGCAGAGGGTTTAAGGTAATTATTCATCAAACTTCTTATGCCATGTTTGGATTTTAAGGTGTTGGAACTGTTCTCTAATGAGATACGATTGCCCTGGTGGATATTTTATCAGGAACCCTGAAAAGAAAACCAGCAAATTTTCGTGTTTTTCGTGCCTTTCGTGGTAAGAAATCCTTCAATTGGCTTCCTGCCTTTTTTATAAACCACGAACCACACAAAAATCACGAAAGGATTTCATCAATTATTCCCTTTACAGTAACCCTATTCCATCAGATGAAGGTAATTACTCACCAATCTTTTATCCCATATTTCTCTGCGTATCTCCGCGATCTCTGCGGTTTTACCCTATTCATGGTTTTTTAACCGCAGAGAGCGCAGAGTGTTCAAGATAATTATTCACCTCACAACGATAACAAAAAGTTGACAAGCTCCTATTATTGAAGAAAACTCCATTCGATCCCCAAAAATCAGTGTTTTTATTTTCTCTGGGATAGAATTAGATGCGATTGCCCTGATGACCCTATGCACAGCCCTAAACACTTCCCAAAAATCATGCTACTTTAACACATGATACCCCTGCCCAAATCAGTACCAAAAGTCCAAATCTCCCTGGACACCTTCTTCAAGAGACAGGCAAGGGAGTTTTTTAGCTCTTGCGGATACCTGGTTGAAACGGAACATGAAATGCTTAAAAGCCCCAAGAGGCTGGATGTCCTCCTTATCCAACAAAACACCGCCAGTGTAGAATTCGACATATTCCACTACTTCGCTCCGTACAATCTGGTCAGCTACAAATCATACGGCGATGCCGTAAGAACACAGGACATTTACGACCTCTCCATATACACAAACCTCTACCTGCGAGAAAACTCCAGAGCCAACTACAGCAACACAACCATCACACTCATCTGCTCCAGAACCCCGAGGAAATTCATCCGGGAACACAAAGAGTATTTCACCGAGACATGTCCCGGCCACTTCATCGGCAACTATGGAATGTACAAAATTCACATCATCAACATTGAAACCATCCAATTATCGGGACCTGACGGAGTGTTTCTATCCGAATTCTGCCGGGATATCGACCGCTTATCCGACCAGACCGAAATCAAGGAGTCCGGTTTCCCTAAACAGATTATTGACAAACTGCTTAAGGGCATTATAATGAGACTATCTATCTTTGAGGGTAAGGAGGACAATATGGTACCTGTTGCCGATGTAACGGAACTGATGAGGCCTCAACTTGAAAAGGCCTGGGATGACGGAATGGAAGAAGGCAAAAAAGAAGGCCGAAATGAGGAAAAAACCCAAACAGCCAGGCGCTTAAAAGCCGCCGGAGCCGACATGAAACTCATCATCAAGGCCACCGGCCTGAGCGAAGAAGAGCTCAAAAAGCTCTAACAGAAACAAACCTCCCCAAGGCCCCCCTGCGAAAGCCTCTTGACATTCGAGTCCTCTCCTCCGTGCCCTCCGTGCCTCCGTGAGAAACATCCCAAAAAGCTCATTCCCCCCAGAACCATTATTCTCATTTTACCGGGAACAGAATGAGATACGATTGCCCTGGTGGGGCGGGTTAATCAGGACCACTGGAAAGGAAACCAGCAAAGTTTCGTGTCTTTCGTGTTTTTCGTGCCTTTCGTGGTAAGAAATCCTCTCAATTGGCTTCCTGTCTTTTTTATAAACCACGAACCACACGAAAAGCACGAAAGGATTTCATCAATTATTCCCTGTACAGTGTCCCTATGCACAGCCCTAAACACTTCCCAAAAATCATGCTACTTTAACACATGATACCCCTGCCCAAATCATTACCAAAAGTCCAAATCTCCCTGGACACCTTCTTCAAGAGACAGGCAAGGGAGTTTTTTAGCTCTTGCGGATACCTGGTTGAAACGGAACATGAAATGCTTAAAAGCCCCAAGAGGCTGGATGTCCTCCTTATCAAACAAAACACCGCCAGTGTAGAATTCGACATATTCCACTACTTCGCTCCGTACAATCTGGTCAGCTACAAATCATACGGCGATGCCGTAAGAACACAGGACATTTACGACCTCTCCATATACACAAACCTCTATCTGCGAGAAAACCCCAAAGCCAACTACAGCAACACAACCATCACACTCATCTGCTCCAGAACCCCGAGGAAATTCATCCGGGAACACAAAGAGTATTTCACCGAGACATGTCCCGGCCACTTCATCGGCAACTATGGGATGTACAGAATTCACATCATCAACATTGAAACCATCCAATTATCGGGGCCTGACGGCATATTTCTATCCGAATTCTGTCGGAATATCGACCGCTTATCCGACCAGACCGAAATCAAGGAGTCCGGTTTCCCTAAACAGATTATTGACAAACTGCTTAAGGGCATTATAATGAGACTATCAATCTTTGAGGGTAAGGAGGACAATATGGTACCTGTTGCCGATGTAACCGAACTGATGAGGCCTCAACTTGAAAAGGCCTGGGATGACGGAATGGAAGAAGGCGAAAGAAAAGCCATAACCCAAACAGCCAGGCGCTTAAAAGCCGCCGGAGTCTCCCTTGACATCATCATCAAGGCCACCGGCCTGAGCGAAGAAAAGATCCAAAAGCTCTAACAGAAACAAATCTCCCCCAAGCTCCCATAACTCCGCAAGCCCCCCTGCATTTTGAGTTCCCCACCTCCGTGCCCTCCGTGCCTCCGTGAGAAACACCAAAAAAAACTCATTTCGATCCCCCAGAACCATTATTCTCATTTTACCGGGAACAGAATGAGATACGATTGCCCTGGTGGGGCGGGTTAATCAGGACCACTGGAAAGGAAACCAGCAAAGTTTCGTGTCTTTCGTGTTTTTCGTGCCTTTCGTGGTAAGAAATCCTCTCAATTTGCTTCCTGCCTTTTTTATAAACCACGAACCACACAAAAAGCACGAAAGGATTTCATCAATTATTCCTTATACAGTGTCCCTATGCACAGCCCTAAACACTTCCCAAAAAACATGCTACTCTAATACATGATACCCCTGCCCAAATCAGTACCAAAAGTCCAAATCTCCCTGGACACCTTCTTCAAGAAACAGGCAAGGGAGTTTTTCGGCTCTTGCGGATACCTGGTTGAAACGGAACATGAAATGCTTAAAAGCCCCAAGAGGCTGGATGTCCTCCTTATCAAACAAAACACCGCCAGTGTAGAATTCGACATATTCCACTACTTCGCTCCGTACAATCTGGTCAGCTACAAATCATACGGCGATGCCGTAAGAACACAGGACATTTACGACCTCTCCATATACACAAACCTCTACCTGCGAGAAAACCCCAGAGCCAACTACAGCAACACAACCATCACACTCATATGCTCCAGAACCCCGAGGAAATTCATCCGGGAACACAAAGAGTATTTCACCGAAACATGTCCCGGCCACTTCATCGGCAACTATGGAATGTACAAAATTCACATCATCAACATTGAAACCATCCAATTATCGGGACCTGACGGAGTGTTTTTATCCGAATTCTGCCGGGATATCGACCGCTTATCCGACCAGACCGAAATCAAGGAGTCCGGTTTCCCCAAACAGATTATTGACAAACTGCTTAAGGGCATTATAATGAGACTATCAATCTTTGAGGGTAAGGAGGACAATATGGTACCTGTTGCCGATGTAACGGAACTGATGAGGCCTCAACTTGAAAAGGCCTGGGATGACGGAATGGAAGAAGGCGAAAAAAAAGGCGAAAAAAAAGCCATAACCCAAACAGCCAGGCGCTTAAAAGCCGCCGGAGTCTCCATTGATATCATCATCAAGGCCACCGGCCTAAGCGAAGAAAAGATCCAGAAGCTCTAACCGAAACAAATCTCCCCAGGCGAAAGCCCCCCTGCACTTGGCCGCTCCACCACAGAAAACCTCTCACGGAGGCACGGAGCACACGGAGATAATTCAATACTTCCCTTACACATAACAGGGATATCTCTAGATATTTCCCCACCTCCGGGAGAAACACCCCTCTCCAAACCTCCCCAAGCCCCCATAACTCCGCAAGTCCCCCTGCATCCGACAGCCCCACCTCCGTGCCCTCCGTGCTTCCGTGAGAAACACCCAAAAAACTCATTTCGATTCCCCGGAATCATTATTCTCATTTTACCAGGAACCCTGAAAAGGAAACCACCAAATTTTCGCGCCTTTCATAGTAAAGAAACTTCTCTCCCCTGATAGCCCATTACAGAAAACCTCTCACGGAGGCACGGAGTTCACGGAGCTTATCCAGGGCTTCCCTTATATCTCACAGGGATATCTCTCTGCATTTCAAAGAAAGAAAGAACCCTATCATGCACCGACTCAAGCAACCCTCCCTCCGCCTGCCTGCCGAAGCCCCGACTTGAGGCAGGTGCCTCTATGAGAAACGCCCCCGTGTCCTCCGTGAGAAATATCCCTTGCACAAACACCAAAACTCCCGTAATGTAAATCCATGGAATCAACCAGACCGTTCGATCCGCTGTCTGACTTGTTTGCCCGTGCCCTTCTGGGCGATAAAAAAAACACCAGCCTGCTGGCGAATTTCATCAATGCGTTTTTAACCCCAAAGGGATTAAGTCCGGTTATCAGCGTCGAGATACTTAACCCCTACAACCTGAAAGAGTACTTCAACGACAAGGAAACCATACTGGATGTCAAGGCAAGAGACAGTCACAAGCGCATTATCGACATAGAAATACAAATTTCCACCGGCGAGTATTTTGCCAATCGCAGTCTGCTCTACTGGGCAAAGAACTACCAGAGCCAATTGAAGAAATCCGATGTGTACACCATGCTCAATCCGGTTATTTGCATCAATCTGGTTGGCACACCCATTTTTCCGCAGTTGGAGGAGTATTACACCTGCTTTCACATTACGGAAAAGGACAATCCAGAGCTGGTGTTGACGGATCATCTGTGCATCATGTTTATGGAGCTGTCGAAGATGACCTTTCCCAACAAAGACAACTTGACTTTTAGGAGCGACTTTGAGCGATGGTGCTATTTTTTCAAGTACGAAGGTTACTTAAAGGAGGACGAGATGCGAGTGCTATTGGGAGACAACCCGTATATTCAGGAGGCCCATAAACTCTACACCACATTCACCGCCGATCAAGCCATGCTTGACAGGCTGGAAGCCAAAGAGAAATGGAGAAGGGATTATCTAAGCGGTCTGGATGAATCCTGGAACGATGGCATGGAAAAAGGCATAGAGAAAGGCATAACCCAAACAGTCAAAGACTTCAAGGCCGCCGGAGTCTCCCTTGACATCATCATCAAGGCCACCGGCCTAAGCGAAGAAGAGCTCAAAAAGCTCTAACAGAAACAAGCCTCCCCAAGCGAAAGCCCCCAAGCCCCCTGCATCCGACAGCCCCACCTCCGTGCCCTCCGTGCCTCCGTGAGAAACACCAAAAAAAACTCATTTTGATCCCCCAGAACCATTATTCTCATTTTACCGGGAACCCTGGAAAGGAAACCAGCAAATTTTCGTGTTTTTCGTGCCTTTCGTGGTAAGAAATCCTCTCAATTGGCTTCCTGCCTTTTTTATCAACCACGAACCACACGAAAAGCACGAAAGAATTTCATCAATTATTCCTTATACAGTAACCCTATTCCATCAGATGAAGGTAATTACTCACCAATCTTTTATCCCATATTTCTCTGCGTATCTCCGCGCTCTCTGCGGTTTTACCCTATTCATGGTTTTTTAACCGCAGAGAGCGCAGAGTGTTCAAGATAATTATTCACCTCACAACGATAACAAAAAGTTGACAAGCTCCTATTATTGAAGAAAACTCCATTCGATCCCTAAAAATCAGTGTTTTTATTTTCTCTGGGATAGAATTAGATGCGATTGCCCTGATGACCCTATGCACAGCCCTAAACACTTCCCAAAAATCATGCTACTTTAACACATGATACCCCTGCCCAAATCATTACCAAAAGTCCAAATCTCCCTGGACACCTTCTTCAAGAGACAGGCAAGGGAGTTTTTTAGCTCTTGCGGATACCTGGTTGAAACGGAACATGAAATGCTTAAAAGCCCCAAGAGGCTGGATGTCCTCCTTATCAAACAAAACACCGCCAGTGTAGAATTCGACATATTCCACTACTTCGCTCCGTACAATCTGGTCAGCTACAAATCATACGGCGATGCCGTAAGAACACAGGACATTTACGACCTCTCCATATACACAAACCTCTATCTGCGAGAAAACCCCAAAGCCAACTACAGCAACACAACCATCACACTCATCTGCTCCAGAACCCCGAGGAAATTCATCCGGGAACACAAAGAGTATTTCACCGAGACATGTCCCGGCCACTTCATCGGCAACTATGGGATGTACAGAATTCACATCATCAACATTGAAACCATCCAATTATCGGGGCCTGACGGCATATTTCTATCCGAATTCTGTCGGAATATCGACCGCTTATCCGACCAGACCGAAATCAAGGAGTCCGGTTTCCCTAAACAGATTATTGACAAACTGCTTAAGGGCATTATAATGAGACTATCAATCTTTGAGGGTAAGGAGGACAATATGGTACCTGTTGCCGATGTAACCGAACTGATGAGGCCTCAACTTGAAAAGGCCTGGGATGACGGAATGGAAGAAGGCCGAAATGAGGAAAAAACCCAAACAGCCAGGCGCTTAAAAGCCGCCGGAGTTTCTATTGATATCATCATCAAGGCCACCGGCCTAAGCGAAGAAGAGCTCAAAAAGCTCTAACAGAAACAAGCCTCCCCAAGCCCCCTGCGAAAGCCCCCTACATTCGAGCCACCACCTCCGTGCCCTCCGTGCCTCCGTGAGAAACACCCCTCTCCAAACCTCCCCAAGCCCCCCTGCGAAAGCCCCTCGACATTCGGGCCATCACCTCCGTGCCCTCCGTGCCTCCGTGAGAAACATCCCAAAAAGCTCATTCCCCCCAGAACCATTATCCTCATTTTATCGGGAACAGGATGAGATACGATTGACTTGGTAGAGGGGGTTAATCAGGAACCCTGGAAAGAAAACCACCAAATTTTCGTGCCTTTCGTGGCAAAAAATCCTCTCAATTGGCTTCCTACCTCTTTTTATGAACCACGAACCACACAAAAATCACGAAAGGATTTCATCAATTATTCCTTATACAGTAACCCTATTCCATCAGATGAAGGTAATTACTCACCAATCTTTTTACCCCATATTTCTCTGCGTATCTCCGCGATCTCTGCGGTTTTTTACCTTATTCATGGTTTTTAACCGCAGAGGACGCAGAGAGCGCAGAGGATTTAAGGTAATTATTCATCAAACTTTTACTCCATGTTTGACTTTTAACGTGTTGAAACTAATGTTCAAACCAACTTGTAAATTTTTTATTTTATTGATGATGAGGTAATGCACGATGCGACGGCGAAGATTTCCCGTCTCACCGGCCGTTCCACAATAAAAGCCAGAGAATTACCTGACCTGTAGTCTCTGGAGAATAAAAACATCCTCCTCCCGCTGACTCAGGCAAAAACCCTCACTGCACGGACATGTTTATCGTTGTTCTTGTTGTTGCCGTTCTGGCTGCCATTGTTGAAGTTCTGTTTCCACGCGTTGTTGGAACTGTTCTCTGAAGACGACCAGTAGTTGTTAGACGCGAAACCTCCAACGGTTATAGCAAAGATGTCATGATAAGCAGGAACGCCCGCTCCCCTTATGCTCCTTTACCGCCGCCAAACAAGACGGCGGTCTCTTTGCCGCTTTTTACCTAAGCCTTGCTCGCTCCATGAAGCCATTGCCCCATGGATTCCGGCAGACGTACCTCCAATTTCAGTATCTCAAAATTATCCAGAAATTCCTCCAGATGCTCCTTTTTATCCATAGCCCCTATTTCTCACCAAGACCTTGAGACAAAGCAGGCTTCCCATGCTAAAATATTTACATGAAAAAAAATAACAAACAAAAAGAAGCCCGCTTTGCTAATACAGAGTGTAAAGCCCATCAGCTCGAATTGCAAGGGATGGAAATCGGAAAATCCCGCAAAATTATTGTAAAGAATGACGGCAAGGTCAACAGTTCCGATGCCGGATTTCTTCTCCTCCAGCAGGTTGAGCAGAAGCACAGAATTATTGAAAAGCTGTCAGATTTTTTCACCGATAAAAGAGATCAGGAAAAAATTACACATAGCCTGGCTACTCTTCTGAAACAGAGAATCTTCGGAATCTGTCAGGGCTATGAAGATCTCAATGATCATGAACAATTGCGCGAAGATCCACTGCTTCAATATATATGTGGGCGGGATGATAAAACGCCAGTTGCCGGAAAGAGCACCCTGAACAGATTGGAACTCGGTCATGAGCTGGATGAAAAAACCAGGGACCGGTACAGCAAAATCACCTGGGATGCCAGGGGGATTGAAGAGCTTCTCTGTCAACTGTTTCTTGAGAGTTTCGAGGAGCCGCCGGAAACCCTGATTCTGGATTTTGATGCCACCGACATTCCCATCCACGGCGAGCAGCAGCAGCGGTTTTTTCACGGATATTACGATCACTACTGCTACCTTCCGCTCTACGTGTTCTGTGATGATTTTCCCCTGATCGCCCGGCTGCGGCCGTCCAGCCTGGATGCCTGTGAGGGTACCGAAGAGATTCTGGTCAAGCTGGTTGGCGCGATCAGGGCCAAATTTCCTGATGTTCGTATCATTTTTCGTGGAGACTCGGGCTTCTGCCGTGAGAGTATCCTGAAACAGTGTGAGATATTGAAAGTCAGATATATCACCGGTATGGCAGGAAATACGAGGCTGCTGAAGAAGATTGATCCGCAGATGGTCAGGGCTGAAAAGCTCTTCGGTAAAAGCAAAGAAGCCGAACGTGTTTTTACCCGTTTTTCCTGGAAGACCGAAAGCAGTTGGAGTCGCAATCGGGATGTCATTGCCAGGGTGGAACATCTGCCGGGCAAGAAAAATCCCCGCTTTATTGTGACGGACATTTCTGCTGAAGAAGGGGATGCCCAATCGCTGTATGAAGATGTCTACTGTGCACGCGGCGATATGGAGAATCGCATCAAAGAACAGCAGCTTTATCTGTTTGCCGACCGCACCTCCACCTGGTGGATGAGTTCGAATCAGCTTCGATTGTATTTCTCGACAATCGCCTATATTTTCTTTGTCCATCTTCGAAGAACAATTCTGCAGGTCAGCGGTGATGAAACTCGAAGCATGTCCTCTACAATCCGATTAAGGATGCTTAAAGTTTCGGCCGCTGTAAAGATTACGGTTCGCCGAGTCTGGATCAGTCTTCCGGAGAGTTTTCCCTGGTGGGACATCTGGATACGAACATCCCGGGCCATCTGAGCGGTAATAAAAACAGTTGATAGTTCTCATCTGGATTCCCTGGGGAAGCTGTGCACCGAGGGTTGAAAAAATGCAAAAAAAATCAGAAGAAATCGACTTAAATTGGACGGAAATAACAAGGATCAATCAACTGGAAACTTTTTGTTTGATATATTAGCGGAGAGAACAGAAATTCTCCAGGATTTTTATGCAATTTTATGTTGGTGAGAAATAGGGGATAGCCTTGTTGGCCCGGTAAATGCTCCGCACCAGTTCTATTCCATCCCGCTTCATATCCTGGCCCAGAGTATACTTGTATTCCCTGGGAAAATCCTTTGTGACTTCAAATATTTTCAGCACTAACTTGTAGGTGTCCTGATACACCGGCAAACGATAATATAACGCCATAATTTCAAAAAAAATCGTGCCTTAGCGGCAGCCTGCGCTGCCGCTAAGGCAATGGTTAAATAGATAAATAGTTAAAAAGCCCTCACCGCACGGACATATCCGCCGCCGTACTTGCCGCCGCTGCCGTACTGGCTGCCATCGCTGAAGTACTGCCCCCACGCGTCGCTGGAACTGAACTCTGAAGACGACCAGTAGGAGTAAGACGCGAAACCTCCAACAGTATCCTTTTGTTTATATAACTCATTCAACTCATCTTTGGAAGGGAGAAACCAGTCATCATAGCCGCCAAGTTCAAAGTCATAACAAAGCCGGGCCGCGTAGTTGCCCGATCCCAACTTGTTGACAATCTTCTCCGTATTGCTTTTGCCGCTCCCTATGGCCGTGGATGTTCCACCCACTGTAGTTCCATATTCTCCCCATCCGACATCACCCTGATCCGATGGGGCCGCCTCCAGATATCGCCAGCCATCGGAATAACTCCCCTTGTCGTAGAAGACGATTCCTCCAGCGGGGCCGGTATCACCAATGGAATAAACCACTACCTGAATGGATGCAACCCCACTCCAGGCCCCAGACTGTCCATCCCCATCCTTTGCACGCACCTGCCAGTAATGGGTCTGCAAGTTCGTCAATGCCGATGCTGGCGTGTGGGACGGGTCTGTTTCACTAGCCGATGGTGCGCTGTTCAGCCCCGCCAGGCTGTCGGCTATTCGCACCTCATAGCCTGCCGCACCCGGTACCGCATCCCAGCTCAGCGTCGGGGTTGTATCCTCAGTGGTACTGCCATCGGCAGGATTCAAGCCGCTGACAGCCCCCCATTCCACCTCCAGGTTGTGCACATTACTCCAGAACCCAAACTGTCCATCCCCATCCTTTGCCCGCACCTGCCAGTAATGGGTCTGCAAGTTCGTCAATGCCGATGCTGGCGTGTGGGACGGGTCTGTTTCACTGATCAATGGCGCGCTGTTTAGCCCCGCCGGGCTGTCGGCTATACGCAGTTCATATCCCGCCGCTCCGAGCACCGCGTTCCACCTGAAGGTCGGTGTGGTATCCGTAGTGGAACTCCCATCGGCGGGATTCAGGCCGCTGATTGTGGTCATGGTGAATTTCCACCCATCTGTCCACTTTCCCCACTGGCCGCCTTGCTTTGCCCGGCCCCGC
The DNA here is from genome assembly GCA_965224705.1 of Spirochaetaceae bacterium. GTDB lineage: Bacteria > Spirochaetota > Spirochaetia > DSM-2461 > DSM-2461 > UBA2779. The sequence continues at coordinate 1,009,033 of OZ245056.1, forward strand.
CAGTAGTAAACGGTGTTCAGGGAAAGCGGCGCATCGGTCAGCATAATGTTGGCAGCATGGCTGTTCCCATCGTAAAGCGTATTCCCAAAATCCACAGAAGAGGCTATCTGCAGGTGGTAGGCTTCCGCCCCCCGTGCTTCGCTAATAATGAAACGCTGAAACACAAGACTTCCGCCATCGGTCGGTGTATGCGCCTCCACATCGTCCACACTCTCCACCGTATGATACCCCTGATAATTAACACCATCAGGATCAGCAGGATTATCCCACACCCGGCAGCCACCCAGGGTCAACACAACCCCGAGCACCAACAAAAGAGCCCCTAAAACCCGAAATAATACCCAGCCCTTCATTGCAGATGCTCCTCCAACCGCTTGATTTCTTCCAGAAGATCGCTGTACTGGGCGGCGAGCTTCTCACGGTTGGGCGTCGTCAGGGCGGATATGCTTCCCGCCCCAGCCAGAGCCAGTCCCCCTCCCCACAGGGAATAGGTCAAAGCATCGTAGAGTTCCGCCTGCCCGCGATAGCTCTCCGTGTCATTGCTAAGAAGGGCGGACTGGTAATTCTGATAGGCCTCATTAGCGGAAACAAAGGTATACACACCGGTACCTATAGCTGCTACGCCCAGGGGAATAGTAATCCAGGCCCAGGCCTTATGCGCCCGGATACGCCTGTTCACAGTGTCCAGCTTGCCCTTCAAGTCGGCCTCTTCCCCCCGCAATTCCTCCAACTCGGCCTCCATAACAGCCCGGTAGTTCTTCATCAGTTCCAGCAGTCTCTCGCTCTGCTCCCCCGATGCCATATCCGCCCCGGCCTGCAGATCGGGAGGCAGCTCCTGGGCGGTAAGTGGAGTTATCGCGCACACCGCCAGTATAAGCACTGCAATCATCCTCACGGTTTTTCTCCTTTCCTATCCAAATTCCCGTACTAGACCCCATTATAATACTAAAAAACCCTGTCAAGATAGAAGAGCAGCCTATGTCCCCAGCAGGGCAATCGCATCTCATTCTATCTCAAAAAGCGTTGTGCGGTGAGTAATGACCTTGATCACTCTGCGCTCTCTGCGTCCTCTGCGGTTAAAAAACCATGAAGGGGGATAAAACCGCAGAGGACGCAGAGTAACGCAGAGAAATATGGGGAATGAACCGCAGAGTAACGCAGAGAAAAATAGGGTAAAAGATTGGCGAATAATTATTATGCTCTCTCTGCCGTAAAAAACCATGAATAAGGTAAAACCGCGGAGATACGCAGAGAAACATGGAGTTTTCTTCAACAGTAGAAGTTTGTCAACTCTTCGTTATCGTTGTGAGATAAATAATGACTTTGATCACTCTGCGCTCTCTGCGTCCTCTGCGGTTAAAAAACCATAAAGGGGGATAAAACCGCAGAGGACGCAGAGTAGCGCAGAGAAAAATAGGGTAAAAGATTGGCGAATAATTATTATGCTCTCTCTGCCGTAAAAAACCATGAATAAGGTAAAACCGCGGAGATACGCAGAGAAACATGGAGTTTTCTTCAATAGTAGAAGTTTGTCAACTCTTCGTTATCGTTGTGAGATAAATAATGACTTTGATCACTCTGCGCTCTCTGCGTCCTCTGCGGTTAAAAAACCATAAAGGGGGATAAAACCGCAGAGGACGCAGAGTAGCGCAGAGAAAAATAGGGTAAAAGATTGGCGAATAATTATTATGCTCTCTCTGCCGAAAAAACCATGAATAAGGTAAAACCGCGGAGATACGCAGAGAAACATGGAGTTTTCTTCAATAGTAGAAGTTTGTCAACTCTTCGTTATCGTTGTGAGATAAATAATGACTTTGATCACTCTGCGCTCTCTGCGTCCTCTGCGGTTAAAAACCATGAATAAGGTAAAAAAACCGCAGAGGTACGCAGAGAACGCGGAGGGTTGATTTTCAAGTTTTTTCCTCCCTTCTGACAGCATGGGGCCATCCGGCTACGTTGAATCCATTGCGTACCATGCTGTTGATTCCGGCGTAGATAAGATACATGCTTTCGCTACTTTCTCCGGTTAAATTGCTCCAGTATCTTAAATTGTCAAAGTGTTTTTCCTGTATGGTTTTGGCGGATTTGATTTCTATGCCATGACTTTTCCATCCGAAGTCTACAATCAAGTCAAGTTCCTTCTGATGGTTGTCGCGCCAAAAGTGCAGGTTGTAGGGTTCGCCGGTATTGTAGTTTGCTTTGACGAATTCCATGATGATGAAGTTCTCGAAGATTCCGCCTTTCAGGTAGTGAAAATCAAGTTCTTCTTTCCTGCGTATTCCAAGTAAGTGGCATAATAACCCGGTATCCGTAAAGTATATTTTTGGGTTTTTGACCAATCTTTTATTGTAGTTTCGATGGTACGGGCGGAGCTTGTAGATCAAAAAACTGGATTCTAATACCGACAGCCAGTCTTTGATGGTATTATGCGAGACCCCGCATTCATTGGACAGCGGAGCTAAATTCAATATCTGTCCGGTTCTCCCAGCCAATAACTTCATAAACTTAAGGAAGACATCCAGTTTTGTGATGTTTTTGATTAACCGTAGATCTTTTTCAATATATGTCGATATGTAATTCTTGTAGAATGACTGCGCCCTGATGTGTTTGTCGTATATACGGGGGTAGGAGCCTTTGAACAGGAGTGTTTCCAGATTTCGCTCCAGAGGGCGTAGTTCTTCGGCACTAAAGGGGAGCAGGATAGAAATGCCAATCCGCCCGGCCAGGGATTGGCTTATCCGTTCCATCAATAGGTAATTATGAGAACCCGTGATGACGAATTGACCGGTTTCACTTGTCTGATCGGCATGGGTCTGCAGGTAGGAAATCAATGACGGAACTCTTTGTATTTCATCAAGTATAATGCTGCGCTGGTATTTTTCCAGAAATCCTCGTGGGTCATTGACCGCGAATTCCCGGTTGTCGAGGTCTTCAAGGGATACGTAGGCGAAGCTGTTGAACAGTTTTTTGGCCAGTGTAGTTTTCCCGGATTGCCTGGGGCCTAATATCGCAATAATGGGAAATTCCCGTGTAAGAAGAGATAGTTCTTTCTCTATTGCTCTATTTATCATGAGGATGATAATACAGATAACTGTACAAATTGGCAATAGGAGTTCAGAAATGTACCATTGTTGGGGACTCAACAAAATAATGGGCCTGGTTGATCAGGGAATCATCCATTCCCTCCAAAACCTACTTAAGCGAAAGCCCCCTGCACTTGGCAACTCCACCGCAGAAAACCTCTCACGGAGGCACGGAGTTCACGACACCAGAGAATTTAAGATATAATTGTTTAGCATGAACTGATTACAAACTTTTCACTGATTTCAACTCAAGAATTATCTTATCCAGGTTTTTTAACCGCAGAGGACGCAGAGAGCGCAGCGGGTTGTCACGGTAATTACTCAGCAAACTCTTATCCTATATTTCTCTACGTATCTCCGCGATCCCTGCGGTTTTATCCCCCTTCATGGTTTTTAACCGCAGAGGACGCAGAGAGCGCAAAGGGTTGTTCACGGTAATTACTCAGTAAACTTTTTATCTTATATTTCTCTGCGTATCTCCGCGATCCCTGCGGTTTCATCCCTCCTCATGTTTTTTTAACCCCAGAGGATGCAGAGAGCGCAGAGGGTTGTTCAAGGTGATTACTCACCAAACTTTTATCCTATATTTCTCTGCGTATCTCCGCGATCCCTGCGGTTTTATCCCCTTTCATGGTTTTTAACCGCAGAGGACGCAGAGAGCGCAGAGGGTTGTTCACGGTAATTACTCAGCAGACTTTTTATCCTATATTTCTCTGCGTTCTCTGCGGTTCATTCCCCATATTTCGCTGCATATCTCCGCGATCCCTGCGGTTTTACCTTATTCATGGTTTTTTACTCCAGAAGATTCATGGTAACTATTCACCACTCTTTTACCCTATTTTTCTCTGCGTTACTCTGCGTCCTCTGCGGTTCATCCCCTATATCTCGCTGCGTATCCTTGCAATCTCTGCGGTTTTTACCTTATTCATGGTTTTTTACCGCAGAGGGTTCAAGGTAATTGTTCACCAATCTTTTTATTCCATGTTGGAGTTTTAACGTGTTGAAATTAATGATCAAGCCGACTTGCAATCTTTTTATTTTTAGATAATTCAGTAATTGAGCTTCATCGATTTTGGTAAGTTCTTTCACAGCTTTACACTCAATGATTACTTTATCCTCTACAAAAAAATCACATCGGAAACCAACTGCCAATTTTAATCCCTTATACTCAAGCGGCATTTCATGTTCTTTTTTAAAGGAAAGCCCAGCTATTTCCATTTCTTTTGCCAATGCAGACTGATATACACTTTCAAGGAATCCACAACCAAGTTCTTTGTGTACCTCAATAGCACATCCAATTATTTTTTCAGTAACTTCATCTACTTCCATCTTTCTCCGCGTATCTCCGCAGTTTACACCCTCCTTCATGTTCTTTAACCGCAGAGGGTTCAAGGTAATTGCTCACCAATCCTTTATTCCATTTTTTTAACCGCAGAGGACGCAGAGAGCGCAGAGGGCTCATTGGTAAATATTCACCAACTTTTTAGCCTGTTTTTTTCTGCTATACTCCGCAAGATCGCGGTTTTTACCTTATTCTTGGTTTTTTAACCGCAGAGGACGCAGAGAGCGCAGAGGGTTCAGAGTAATTATTGATCAAACTTTAGATCCTATATCTCTCTGTGTATCTCCTCGCTAGTTTTTTTTACCGCAGAGGGTTCAGAGTAAATAATCACCAAACTTTTATCCTATATTTCTCTGCGTATCTCTGCGATCTTTGCGGTTTATACCCCCTGCTAGTTTTTTACCGTAAAGTGTTCAAGGCAATTATTTACTAATCTCTTTATCCCATATTCCTCTGTGGTACTCTGCGTCCTCTGCGGTTCATTCCCCACAATTCTCTGTAGTACTCCGCAAACTCTGCGGTTCTTACCTTATTCTTGGTTTTTTAACCGCAGAGAGCGCAGAGGATTCAGAGTAAATAATCACCAATCTTTTATCCTATATTTCTCTGCGTATCTCTGCGGTTTATACCCCCTGCTAGTTTTTTACCGTAAAGTGTTCAAGGCAATTATTTACTAATCTCTTTATCCCATATTCCTCTGCGTAACTCTGCGCCCTCTGCGGTCCATTCCCCACATTTCTCTGCGTATCTCTGCGTCCTCTGCGGGTCATTCCCCACATTTCTCTGCTATACCCCGCAAACTCTGCGGTTCATCCCCCACTTCTCTCTGTGTCCTCTGCGGTTCATCCCCTACATTTCTCTGCCGTACCCCGCAACTCTGCGGTTCATCCCCCACATTCCTCTGCGTATCTCTGCAATCTCTGCGGTTTATACCCCCTGCTAGTTTTTTTACCGTAAAGTGTTCAAGGCAATTATTCACCAAGCTCTTTATCTCATATTTCTCTGCCGTACTCCATAAACTCAGCAGTTCATCCCCCATATTCCTCTGCGTATCTCTGCGTCCTCTGCGGTTCACTCCCCACATTTCTCTGCCGTACCCCGCAACTCTGCGGTTCATCCCCTACATTTCTCTGCGTATCTCTGCAATCTCTGCGGTTTATACCCCCTGCTAGTTTTTTTACCGTAAAGTGTTCAAGGCAATTATTCACCAACCTCTTTATCTCACATATCTCTGCCGTACCCCGCAAACTCTGCGGTTCATCCCCCACATTTCTCTGCAGTACCCCGCAAACTCTGCGGTTCATCCCCCACATTTCTCTGCTATACCCCGCAAACTCTGCGGTTCATCCCCCATATTCCTCTGCGTATCTCTGCGTCCTCTGCGGTTCATTCCCCACATTTCTCTGCCGTACCCCGCAAACTCTACAGTTCATCCCCCACATTCCTCTGCGTATCTCTGCGTCCTCTGCGGTTCATTCCCCACATCTCTCTGCAGTACCTGCAAACTCTGCGGTTTATCCTCAGTTGGATACTACTTCACCTGATAAAACGAATAAGGCTCATTACTCCTATCCCCCGTACCAAAAGTAGGATGCTGCTCCCCAGAAGTCAGCTCCAGCACCTGCCGGTAAACACTGTCCTCCAGCTCATTCACACTGACAAATCCATCCCGATTAGCATCGGCCAGTCCCCCTTCCAGCGACCGGACAATCGCATAGGTAAAAGCTCCCCCGCCCCAATCCGAGCGCTCCCAGGCCGCCTCATTCCCCCGCGCCGCGCTGATAACATTGTAGCCGCTGGCCAGAACCAGCTGGTTCACCACCGCGTCAATGTCGGCAGCCCCCCGCCGTCCAGTGGCCTGACCGCTGCGGCAGGAATCCAGCATAACCAGCACCTTCTCGGCATACACGGAACTCTGCAAATCCTCCTCCAGATCGCGGTTCTTGTAGCCCAGGGAACTGGGCCGCTCCATATCGCCGTCATGACCCATCAGATAGTACTCGTTCCGGGCATCGGTGGTACCATGACCGGCAAAGTAGAACACCGCCACATCGTCCTTGCGGGCTTCGGAGAGAAAGTAGTTCACGCCGTCCTTTATGTTGGAGCGGGTGGCCTCCTCGTCGTAGAGGGTTTTGATCTTCACATCTTTATAGATGTCGGCCCCGCCCTGCTTTCGGAAGAGTGCGGCGATCTTCTCGGCATCGCTTCTGGCGTATTGCAGATTTTGATCCTCCCTGGCATAGCGGCTAACCCCCACCGACAGCACATACATGGAGGGCGGATTCTTTATCCCCAGCGAGTTCAGATGCAGAACCTGGGTCTCCGAGGCCACATTGCGGGAGTTGTAGGCGGTCACCTCCACCTCATTTTTTCCCTTCTTTAAGATGAGAGGAATGGTTTTGCGCAGTTCCCGGCTGGCCACGCCCCCCAGACGGCGCAGCCCCCGCGCCGCGGCATCCGCCAGAGGAGCCCCGTTGATCCGCACATCAATCTTACTTATACCGAAACTGCGGTCCACCGCCTGAATATCCATCTCGGCGGCGTTGTACACATCTTCCCCGCCTCGGGGCGATACGATAATCAACACCGGCTTGGCGTTCACAAAGGTCAGTTCGCCGTAAACCCCGGCATCCTTGCTGTCGTCCACCAGCCCCTGGGTGCTTTCCCGCAGATTTTCCACGAGAAAAGTCGATTCCGTCGGCTGGTTGTAGTCATGGGTTTCGGCCTTTTGAATCCAGCCGCTTCGCCCGTACACGCCCACCTTGTACCAGCCGTTCAGTTCGCCCACGGCGGTGAACACCGCCCCCCTGGCCAAAGAAGCGATGCGCGGCGATTTCTCCGATGCGCCGCTGCGCACAATAATACTGTCCCTGGCCGAAACCTGCTTGTTCAAAGCCAGCACCGGCGATCCCACCGTCTGTCCCACCGGCACATCGATTTTTTCATCCAGCATGGTGCCAAACTGGGGACTGCTAACCAATACCCGCATGGGCAGCGTACTGCCCTTGAATGACGACTTCACGCCTATGGTGGCATCCATGCTTATGGTGTCGTCCATTTTGAACACGGTGAGATTCTTGGGCTGACTGTACAGGTCTATGGCGGAGGCGCTTTGTTCCAGCACAACCCGTACATCCTCTATATCGTAACGGGAGGCGTTTTTGATAATGAAATGGAAGTCCACTCCCTCGCGGATCTGAATCATGCCGTCGCCGTTGCCGGTGGAGGTGGCCGAATCACCATCGTCTATGGTGTAGGTGTAGAGAACTTCGGGAAGGCTAAAGATGTCCAGGGCGCCCAGTTCCTGTATCTGATTCCTTGAAAAGGACATGCCGTTGGCGTAGAATGCCTCGGCCACCTGACGGGACAGATAGTCATTGCGGCCCAGTTCCAGCAGATGAGACGCATCAAACTCCACCCGTCCGTCCAGCAGGGCCAGTTCCAGGTATTCCTGTGCCGATATTGGAGGCTTCCACGCTAATAAGCGCACGGCTGCGGTAGGCGGCGGTGCCGGTAAAAGATAGTTCCGCTTTGGCACGGGGCGGCAAATCGGGTTTACCCCGTTCAAAGGCCTCCGGGCTGTCCAAAACCGCAGCCAAGGCGGTCGATCCATAGAGGAGATAGTAGTCCGGCAGTCTGGGGTCAAGCTCCTCCGCCGCCCAGCTAAGCGCGCTGGGAAAGCCGGAATCGGCAAGGGCCGCGTCGGCTCCCCAGCCCAGAAGCAGGTTCACGGTATCCGTATGCCTGTGCGCAACGGCCCAGTAGAGGGCGGTGGTGCCGCTTCCCAATGCGTCCACATCGGCCCCCGCCTCCAGAAGCAGTCCGCATAGTTCATCGCTGCCCCGGTAGGCGGCCCAGTGCAGCGGCCGGTATCCATCCTTACGCGGCAGGTTCACATCCGCACCGGCATGAACCAGCGCGGCGGCAATCTCGCTCTGATTGTTCCAGACGGCATGATGCAGATAGCCCGCCCCGTCCTCATCGCTCCATTCAATATCCACGGAGTCTGTCGGACTTTAAGACTTCGAGGCGATTTTTGATGATTTTTTTCCGATACAAGGCGGCAAAAGCGGAGCGTAGCTGGGCTCCGTGAGCATTTTGACAACGCGGCAGCGGGAAAAAAGGGCAAAAATCGAGCCGTGAGGCGTAAGTCCGACAGACTCCACGGCTCCATCGTCCAGCAGGCTCACAAACGGCACAGCCGCCCCCTGGAGCAGCAGTTCCAGGTAGGATTTCTGCCTCATTGTGTCCAAATCGGCGGCCTGAGCAGTGCCGTCCACGCTGGAATCCTCCGGACTCGTCTTGCAGGCGGCCAGCGTCAGCACCGCCAGTACCGACAGAACGTATCGCATACTTTTTTTCATTGCTCTTCCTTATCCCAGGATCTTCTATCATGATATTAGGCATATTTGATCTTGTCGATAGAAATGGACGGCAAGGGCCGAGTCATAAATAACGTTTATATCTGGAACTGCTTTCATCATTGGAAGCTGTTTACATTATACAATAAGAGTAAATACAAGAAGGAATTATGTTGTGTCAGAAAGCTTGTTGCAGCCTGGCTTCATCAAAATCCAGCCAGACACGTATACCCTTGTCTGGTATAGTCGTTTAACAGTAATTGATGACTGCGATTCTGCGAATCACTTTCTGGAACGGTGAGAAGCTTTGTCGGCGAAGATCATTGTAAATACTTATTCTATAACATATTAATTCTCTAATGAAAGCAATCGTTTTATCGAACAAGCTTCTTGACACTACAAAAGGGTTATTGGGAGATGTATTGACTCTGATAATCATAAAGCGGCACGATGTGAAAAAGGTAGAGTATTGTGTTCCCGGCGGCCGAATCTCCGCGATTAAACGAAAAGGAAGCATGAAGAAACGAGCACCTCGAAATCGAACACTGACCTGCTCCGAAGCCGAGCAGGCGACACTGTCCAGGCGGCTGGTCATCCTGTCCACCGCCGTAGAACCTGAAGAAATTGCGGACCGCATTATCAACCAGAATCTGTGGGATGTAGTGTCCTTCCTGCCGCATGGCTTTGCCGATCTCCTTATTCTGGACCCTCCCTACAATCTTACGAAGAACTACAATGGCCACGTATTCAGAGAGCGCGAGACAGAGGCCTATGGCAAGTGGTTTTCTGATCTACTGGAGAAGCTCATCCCCATTCTGAGTCCCTCAGCATCAATCTATGTCTGCAGCGACTGGAAGACATCTACTCTGATCTTTCCACTCTTAGACAGGCATTTTCATGTACGGAACAGAATCACCTGGGAGCGAGAAAAGGGACGGGGAGCAAAAAGCAACTGGAAGAACAATACAGAAGATATCTGGTTCTGCACTCGGACGGATGATTACTGCTTCAATGTTGACGATGTGAAGCTGAAACGGCGAGTGATTGCCCCCTATCGCTCTGACGATGGAAGCCCTAAGGATTGGGAGGAAGGCAAAAATGGAAACTATCGGCTGACCCATCCATCGAATCTCTGGTCAGACATTACCATCCCTTTCTGGTCCATGCCCGAGAACACAGATCACCCGACCCAAAAACCGGAAAAGCTCATCGCCAGGCTAGTCCTTGCCAGCTCACGCCCGGGGGACATGGTCTTTGATCCCTTCCTTGGAAGCGGAACAACGGCAGTTGTTGCGCAGAAGCTCAACCGACGGTTCTGCGGTGTCGAATTGAACCAGAAATACTGTTGCTGGACGCAGAAACGCCTGTTGCAGGCCCGGGAAGACCCTGGCATTCAAGGCTACGCCAACGGCGTATTCTGGGAAAGAAACAGTCTCAACGGCCAAAACACTGGCATGTCACGTTCGCTTTGACAAAGGATCTCTCCTACTCCGCACACTACGCCTTACGATTCAGCTCATCAGAAACAAGAAGTGATCGGATTCTCTCTCCAAAATCCAACATTGATAAGGAGGCGGCATTGATTTCCTCCGACAAGTGATGGCACTGTAACGAGAGGTCAATAGAGATGGTGAAACAGGACAAATCCAGCGCATGCGGAATCCCGTGCTGCTGATTTGCGACCTTGGGAAGAGAAGATGAATATACCGGAGACGCTCAAAGACAGAATCGCATTACTGCCAATACCTTACATCGTCGCGATTTCCGGATTTGGCGGTGCGGGGAAGACAACATTTGCATCAGCTCTGGGGAACGCAATCGGCATACCTGTTATCGGCATTGACTCCTTCATTACCGACAGGACTCGTGATAGCTACAGATTTTGGAACTTGATCGACTTCAACCGATTCAAAACAGAGGTCTTGCTGCCCTTTTTCACAAAGAAACCCGTTCGATACGGACACTACGACTGGGAGGCAAATGAAATCCTGGAAATGCGGGAGCTGCCATCAGCAAAGGGCATCATAGTCGAGGGGGTGGGACTATTCCGCCCTGCATTGCTTGACTGTTTTTCCCTATCCATCTGGTTGGAATGTCCCATTGAGACTGCGATGTCACGCGGAATGAAAAGAGATCGTGAAGTTTATCACAATCCACAAGATGAGGCATGGCGAGGGATTTGGAGACGAAATGACGAGGAATGCTATCGTGAATTTGACCCGGCAAAAGCAGCAGACATCATAGTTGATAACACCAGATCTGAAGTGGCAGAACAGGCTCATCGTCTTGCAAACCGCCTGGAGATCCACTATACACCAGAGCATGGAAGCTGACTGAATACAGCGGAAATAGAATTAAGTGTCTATAAACGGCTATGCCTCAATCGCCGAATACCAACCATTGAACAGCTGGTCAGGAAACAGAAAAGTGGAATCTGCCCGCTATGATCCGCTGTATGTGAAGGTGTAGGGTGAAATTGGACTCCCGGGATGGGTTGAAGGGGGTTTTACAGGCCTTCTGACACTGGGTAAGGGTCCAGATCAATCTCTGAAGCCATAATTGAGTTAAGACGCAAATACTCGTAAAGTTCAATCCAGTTGCTGCCGGCGACCCGTATCAGTATATTGCTCATCCATCTTGTAACTGGAGGCAATAGCAAAACAATCCCAAAAAATTTGTTGACTATCCCGGGTGGTATGAAGAATAGACCGGCAAGGAGTATTATCATGTAATCATTGAACATTTTTGCATCGAATCTTCCCTCATGAATAGATTTTGTCAGCCGAATACTGCGATTTTCAACCAGTCTATAGGTCAAAAATACACCTGCAGCTGTAATGACGGCGAGAATCGTAACGGTCATCCAGGGGCCGATTAACAGGGAAAGTTTGAAGAACAAAACAATGTCCAGCAGAATCACAAATCCAAGACAACAGAGAATCCCCAGATAGATACTGATAAGACGGAAGTTCAGAAGTGAACTCAGTAACATTTGATTCAACATGGACTGGGAGTATACCTGTTGTACATGAAAAAAGCCAGTATTGAATCAGGCTTTTCGGATACTGGCTGCAAGGAGGATAATGAAGAAGTACAAATATCGAAATAGACGCAGTATTCTCCATGGTCTGATGAGAGTATTGAAGAATCCAGCGACAAGCCGAGCACCCTCTGAATCGTTTGGCTTTTGTCTTCTACCAGAAAAAACACCGAAGCAGTTTTTCTCCCAGATTGCCAATCCTCCTGCAAGATATTGCCTGTGTCGACTGAACCATAGATGCCTGCCTTTTAAGCCATCACCAGTAAGAAGCAAAGTTGGAGAGGATTTCTTGATTGCGGTCAATACATCCTTTTTCCGCTTCTTTCTGAAGTTTGCAGCATAACGTCCGACAACCCGGATCCCTGGGAATGTTGAACGAAGTGTTGATTCAACCGCACGTACTCCGTTCATATCCAAACCCAGTAAGTAAACAGATTTTGTTTTCTTTTCCAGGATACCTAGCAGGCGTATGATAAATGAATACGGTCGGTATAGCGGCGATGAAACTTTGTTAAGATAATGAACAGCATTTACAATCAGCGACGAAGTTGGAATTATCAATGCGGCCTGCAATAAGGCTTCTTTGCGTTCTGAATCGTGTCTGGATTTCATGAATTCGTGGAAATCAAGGAGGATGATTTGACGACAATCATTTCGGTTATAAATTCTTTCAATGACTTCCTGAAGGTTTTCTTCATTGACGATATCAATTGGTAACCCAAGAAAGTAAATGCGTTTTACTGTAGATCCCATTATTTCTTGGTTCTCAGAAACTCTACAGCTCGAATCAACACTCTATCATAATCCAGATCAACAACTGGAGGAGAATTGAGTCTGGAATTATTCTCCTGTTTTATCATCCGCCGAATGCTTCTTTCGCTGAGAACAAGTCCTTCTGAATGCAGATCTCCAATCAGTGTATTGACAACTCTGGCTGATGGATTTGGATTCCTGTCAATGAATTCTCCAATACGATTCTCCTGGAGAATTATGGTAAGAGATTCGATTTCTTCGTCTGTAAGCTCTGGTTCCTTAACAACAATATCTGGAGTAATACCCACTTTATCGATGTTGTTTCCCGCTGGTGTATAATACCGTCCGGTAGTAAGCTTAATCGCCGCTTCATCAGATTGAAGTTGAATGAGCTGCTGAATTGAGCCCTTTCCAAAAGTTGTTTCACCAATTATGGTTGCCCGTCCATTATCTTTGAGAGCACCGGTCAGTATTTCCGATGCTGAGGCAGAGCCTTTGTTGATGAGTACAACTATTTCCATATCCCGGGGGACAATTTTTCCCGCCTTTGCTCGATGAACCTGATTGAATTCCTTCTGGCGGTACTTTGTACTGACCACAACACCGTTCGATAGGAACAGGTCGGCAATTTCGATAACTGATTCCAGCAATCCGCCAGGATTGGACCGAACATCGATGACAAGTCGGCCAAGTCCGAGAGTAATGAAATCCTTCAGGGTACTTGCAACATTCTGTGCCGTATAAGGGGTGAATTCAATAACTCTCAGATAACCGATTTCATTATCAATGACAGTTGATTTCACCGTTGGTATTTCAATGATCTCCCGGGTTAGAGTTACATCAAACTTGATATTTTTTCCCCGCAGAATGGTAACCGTTACTTCACTTCCAAGTACTCCCCTCAGACGGTCAGAAACATCCTGAGTCGAGAATCCTTCCGCCGATTCATTTTCTATCGCATAGATATAATCTCCAGCCTTGAGTCCAGATTTCCAACTGGGAGTATCCTCAATAGGTGCAATAACTTTGACATAGGGTAATCGTCCATGAGGATTCTCCGGATCGTAATGATCCCGGCTGATATAGAGACCCACGCCGCCATAGGATCCCTCAGTCGTATCCTGCATCATCCGGAGGTATTCATCATCCAGGTACAGGGAATATGGATCATTCAAGGAGGCGAACATACCATTCATGGCACCATTAAAAAGTGTCTCCGCTTCCACTTCATCGGCATAATAGGATTGGATTGCATGCAGAGCTGTTTCCAATTCTCTGATGAACTTCTGGTTTTGATTTCGGGGAAATGATTTGGCTGAGGCTACAGGTGATAATAAAACAACGAGAAGCAGGAGCAGTAAACTGGAAGTTAAAAGAATCCAGACAATTCTTTCTTGTTTTTTATACATACCGTGATTTTCAACGGCACTTGTGTGCTTGTCAACAAGTAATTGCTTGACCCATGCCTGATACAGCCTTATGCTGTAAAAAATTTGAGTTGACAACCTGTCAGCCTGATGGCTTCCATGGGTTCTTCTGGCACTGAACCTGTGTTTCCAGAATCGGGGGATTGAATGCAGATTATTGCGGTTGCCAGTGGTAAGGGAGGGGTAGGGAAATCCTTGATCTCTGCCAATTTAGCCATTGCACTTGCACAGAAGGATAAAAATACTGTTCTTGCCGACCTTGACCTGGGTGGTTCCAACCTACACCTTGTTCTTGGTGAGAAGGCAGGAACAAAAGGCATTGGAACCTTCCTTAACAACAGTAAGACCTCCATTGAATCCATACATTATCCCACTTCCTGGAAAAATCTGAAGTTCATCCCTGGTGAAGCAGAACTTCCAGGTGTTGCCAATATAACGGCCTCGACTAAAAAGCGACTCTTACGATCATTGAACAGTCTGGATGCTGACTTCCTTATCCTTGATCTGGGTGCTGGAACGAGTTTCAATACAATTGATTTATTCCTGCTCTCGGGTTGCGGTATGCTTATCTCAACCCCAACCTATACGGCCACACTCAATGCCTACCTATTCCTAAAAAATGCAATCTTCAGAGTCTTAACAGGAACATACAGTAAACAGTCTCCTGTTCACGCATATATGGAAAAACTCCGTAAGGATGGAACATCTTTACAGCGGGTTTATCTGAATCAACTTCTTGATTTGATAAAGCAAATGGATGCTGAGGCGTATGAAAACTACAGGGAGAAAATCTCACATTTCAGACCAAGGCTGATTATGAACATGCTGGATGACCCTGGAGACATCTCCCGCAGTCAAAGATTGCGTATATCATCGCGGGAATATCTGGGCGTTACCATGGACAGTCTGGGTGTGATATACAGGGACAAGATGCAGGATGCAGCGCAACGTTCCAGATTGCCGATTCTGGTTTACAAACCACATTCCATCCTCTCCCAGGCCATATTTCGTATTGCAGACAAAATTCTTGAGATGAAAGAAGATAAAACCGGTCCATTAACGGACCTGGAAGCCGATGATAGATTTAGAGCAGCAGAATTGGAAGCAGAATCTGATTTCTCCGCAAAGGTATCTTCACTGGAAGAACTGCTCCATAGTGGTGCTTTATCACAGGGTGACTTAATTGAAACGATTCGATCACAACAGATGGAAATTGAAGCCCTCAAGAAGGAAAGTCGATTTCTCAGGAAGAAAATTCTCAAAGCGGCAGAAAAAGGATATAAGGATTTATAGTGAGCAGCAAGTTTTGAGAACAGCTGTAACTGGAGAGGTCTTGCTGAAAGAAGCCTTTCGTAAATCCATCCATGTAACAATTGTTTTTGTTCCAGCCCTGGCAGATTGGAATTCATATCTTACAGTCACCTTACTTTGTACAGGTATTCTCTTTTATCTTATGAATGAAACAGCTCGTATTATTGGTGTTGAATATGGCTTGATCAGCCGAATTACGGCAATAGCTTCCCGGTCAACTGAACAGGGATTTTTATGGGGTCCGATAACATTGGGGCTTGGTGCTTTGACAGCTATGCTCTTCTACCCTGATCCTTCTGCGAGACTGGCTGTTTACGCACTTGCTTTTGGGGATGGTGTGGCAAGTCTTGTTGGAAAGCTCTGGGGTCGGCACAGTATTCCATGGCCAGGTAACAAAACTTTTGTCGGTTCTCTGGCATGTTTTACAGCTGTATTCATCAGCTCCTATCTCTACCTACATTCAGTATTGCCTGCTTTGCTAACAGCTGCAGTTGCCACTTTGCTGGAGCTTATTCCCATCAAGGACTTTGACAATATTATAATTCCTGCGGGAACAGGATTCATTCTGTATTTAGTTTATAACCATTGATAGATTTTGTGCATCATCCAGGAAAAACCAATCACTCCGACTGTCATCAATATGGTGCCAATAATGGCCAGGGTAATATCTCCGAAGAAGCTCAGGTCACTGCCAATAATTATGAACAGCAGGAATAATACCAGTGGATAGTACCTGTTATTCATTCGATTGATACTTGTACCAGCCATTGATACTATTGCAAGGAACTCCAATGATAAACATGAAAGTGTCAGGGTTTTATCGATACTGGTCCTGTAGAGAAGGTTTCCCATGGGTTGTGTGATATCCAGCGGAATCAATACAGCGATAGCAAGGGAAGTCAATGCTCCCATACCAAGGACATAACCGGATTGTCGAAGAGGCATATTGGAAGAGTAAAGGCCTATATTCAACAGGGCGGTGATACCGGCAAACCGGCCAAACCATGCGATTCTTGTGGATGCAATTCCCATGTCAGTATTGAACGGCAATACTAACCGGGCGGCCTGCAATGGAAGAAGAAGGAGGAACAGTCGAAGAAAAAAGAGTTCTGATGAGTGATGGAAACCGAATCCTTTTCTGAATCCAATTTCACCAAACAAACTTAGAAGAAGATAGACTGTTATTGTGAACAGAGCTCCTGCCAGGTCTTTTTCAGTATATGCTCGAGTGATTCCCCACCATACTTTTGTTGTCGGTGGGGAAAAAGAAGAAATCAAATCCAGCTTAATCAGATCGTACCATACGAAAACAACAGCCAATACACCAATTATAGCTGATACGAAGAGGCTGTTTAGAAGTACGCGGCGAATCGGTAAAGTCACCCTGTCAGAATGACATAAGAGTTAGATTTTGGCCAGAGATGCCCCGTGTATAATTCCCTCATTATTCAATATCAAAACTGGCTGAAAGAAATACCTGTATGCAATGTTTTCTGACGCACTCAATCAGTTTTCCACATTGTACTCATTACCCACTTTTCTTGCCCTGACCGTCTTATCCAGATTTACTCCTGCAACCAGTCCTGCTTCGACAAGCAAATTCCACCCTGCGGCCAGATACACATACTCCTTCCAGGTTCCGTGAGCAGGAACCTGAAGAGTGGGAAAGAGTGTATCCCTGTCCGCGATAGCAATGACAGGTAAACCCACACCATCGGCCAGGCAGTCTTTTATTTTTGCCTCTTCCTCTGAAAATGGATCGATCAAAACAAGTACATCATTTTCGCTCATAATCTCTTCAATACCATGAGAAACGTAAGTGCCTTCCAGGTAGTCGGACGGTTTCCTGACAATTTCGTTGGTTTTCAGTGTAAGCTCCTCGGCTACACCATCATTGCGACCGGCAAAATAAATTGTTTTTGCTCCTGCAACAGTTCTGCTCAGTTCATCAGGAATTGTCAGATGCAATGCCTCTGCCACTCCATCCGCTCCGAATGCTGTGTCTGGGAATTCTCGATTATTCAATTTCGTTATAACTGCCTGCCAGACCATGGCCTGCTCGACAACACTTTTCGTTGCGGCGACAGCATTTTCTGCTCCACAGTTAAGAATGTAAGCGGCATCAGAAGCCGCTTCCAGAGGTGTTCCAGGATGGGACATTATACTGGCAAGCCCGGAATGCCCCTTCAGTCGAAGTTTTTTATACAGGCTGATCAATTCCCGCGTCCGTCCTGAGTTGGAGGCTCCGAGCAGACCGTAACCTTCCAGATTATACTCCATGGCCTGGGCGGCTCCTTCGGTCAAAGGAACAAGGGGGCCCGAGTTCTGCAATGCTTCCGCAATAGCCCTTTTGGCCGGAAATATCCGGCTTGAACCTTCACCTGTAATCATAATCGACAAATAACCGGATACGAGTTCTGCTAAATGATCCACCGAAGAAGCTTCAAACTGACGCATAACATCCGGTGTTTCCAGCATTTCATGGCAAAGAGCGAATTGTGTATATCGATCATCTATTCTATTCATTGTGTCTCCTGTAACGAATATATTGACTGAGTTCTTCCTGGAGTAAGGGATTTTTCTGGAACCCTCCCCCCAGATGCTGCCAGTAGCATTCCGCATATTCTACATTGACCATGGAGCCAAGTTCAGCACTGAACTTCCTCATTTCATCAAAAAAATTATCCATCCCCTGCATTTTCTTCATTAATTCCTGCTGGGATTCGTGCTGAGAGAGCATTGTCATCTTTGTATCCATGGGTTTGCCTGAAATATCAACAAAGAAATGGGGCTCAGGAACCGGTCCTCCCAGAGGATCTGTAAAACCCATAGGCATCCCATGGTAGAGGAGGGGGGTGAACTTCAATGGCTCTTCGTCCGATGGAACATTGGGAAGGGTTGAAATCATGGCGGACGCATCCACAATACGGCAGGTGGTACGGTGATCCTGATGGTAGTCAAAAGGCGGATGAGTAATAACGACTCCAGCCCTCACTTTGCGCATCAGGGAAACCACTTCAATACGAATATCCATGGCATCGAATAAAAACCCATCCCGGCGGTTAAAACAATGGTAATCAGCACCGATAACAGCAGCGGCCTTCTCTGCCTCAGCCAGTCTTACCCTGATGGTTTCCTGCTCGTTCATACTTATTCCGCCAAGTCCGCCAGCCGTCATGGTTGCAATGAAAATTCTCCATCCCCTGTCAGCCAGCAGGGACAGGGTACCGGCACTCCAGGCCTCCGCATCGTCAGGATGGGCCTGAATAATGAGTAGATTCTCAGGAAGCCGATTCATAGGTGATACTCCTTATATCAATGTTCAAAACGCAAACCCCTGGAATCAGAATCCACTTTTATTCTGTTCCCCTCAATAAATTTACCGGACAACAACATTTTTGCCAGAGGATTTTCAACCAGATCCCGGATAGCCCTCCTCAGGGGGCGGGCTCCATAGGCGGGATCATAGCCCCGCCTGGCAATGAGATCCTTCGCATTATCAGTAAAAACAATACTCATGCGTTTTTCCTCTATCCTGGATGCCAGCTTACCCAGAAGGATGTCCAGAATTGACCGGATTTGTTTCTTACCGAGGGACTCAAACACAATGGTTTCATCTACCCGGTTAAGGAATTCAGGTTTGAATACCATCTTTAGGCGTTCATCCAGTATGGTTCTGGTTTCCTCATTAATTCCCTTTTCAAGAATTATATCAGAACCGAGATTGCTGGTCATGATGATGAGTGAATGTCGGAAATCAACAACCTTTCCCTGACTGTCCGTCAGGCGGCCATCATCGAGGAGTTGGAGGAGAAGGTCGAAAACATCTGGATGTGCTTTCTCTATTTCATCAAACAAAATCACGGAATAGGGTCTGCGGCGAACAACTTCTGTCAACTGCCCTCCTTCTTCATAGCCCACATATCCCGGCGGGGCTCCCACCAGACGGGAAACAGCGAATTTCTCCATGTACTCACTCATGTCGATGCGGGTGAGGGCCTTTTCATCATCAAACAGGAAGGCAGCCAGAGTTCTGGCCAGTTCCGTTTTCCCGACACCGGTGGGACCCAGAAATATAAACGATCCCAGAGGTCTTCCGGGATCTGATAAACCACTTCTATTTCGGCGAACCGCATTGGCAACAGCCTGCACAGCAGCATCCTGCCCCACCACCCGTTTCATGAGAATGGTTTCCAGTGTAAGGTACTTCTCCTTCTCCGAGGTCATCATTTTTGATATCGGGATGCCTGTCCAGGCAGAAACTATCTGAGCAATATCTTCCTCACCAATTTCTTCCCTGAGTAGACTTTTCTCGCCCTGAAGTTTTTTCAAATGACCTGTCTTTTCATCAAGGATCCCCTGGGCTGTTGGGAGCTTTCCATGAAGAATTTCTGCGGCTAAGGCAAGATTGCCATCCCTTTTTGCTATGGATGCCTGGTCATTCAACTCTTCAATTGTCTGCTTAATTTCCCTTATTTCCTCAATAGCTCCTTTTTCATTTTCCCATTGAGTTTTCAATGCATCCCGTTCGGCACTCAGGTCTGCCAGTTCCTGGCTCAGGGTTTTCAATCTTTCCAGTGATGCAGGATCGCTTTCCCTGTCCAAAGATTGCTTTTCAATCATCATCTGAAGAACTTTTCGATCAAGGGAGTCGAGTTCCACCGGCTGGCTTTCGATTTCCATTTTTACATGACTGGCTGCTTCATCCACCAGATCCAATGCCTTATCCGGCAGGAAGCGGTTGGTGATGTATCTATTGGAAAGGGCGGCGGCAGCGATCAGGGCTTCATCCCGAATACGCACACCATGATGAACTTCATACCTCTCACGCAGGCCGCGCAGGATAGCGACCGTGTCCTCCACTGTAGATTCCGTAACCATTACCTGTTGAAAGCGCCGTTCAAATGCCGCATCCTTTTCAATGTGCTTGCGGTATTCATCAAGAGTGGTGGCCCCTATGGTGTGCAGATCACCCCGTGCCAGAGCAGGTTTAAGGAGATTGGACGCATCTGTTCCGCCTTCCACCGCACCGGCACCCATCACCGTATGGAGTTCATCAATGAATAGAATAATGCTGCCCTCAGAGGAGGTGACATCCTGAATCACTCCTTTGAGACGTTCCTCAAATTCCCCCCTGAACTTCGCACCGGCAACCAGAGAACCCATGTCCAGGGCAAGAAGCCTTTTACCGCGAAGTGAGTCCGGCACATCCCCATCAACGATGCGTCCGGCCAGGCCTTCAATGATGGCTGTTTTTCCCGTTCCCGGTTCACCAATAAGAACCGGATTGTTCTTTGTCCGCCTGCTGAGTACCTGCATCACTCTACGCACCTCGGTATCCCGGCCTATCACCGGATCGAGTTTCCCCTGACGGGCCTGGCGAGTGAGATCCACTGTGTATTTTTCCAGAGCTCTGAATTTGCTCTCCGGGTCCTGATCGGTTACCCGACGGCTTCCCCTGATCTCTTTGAGGGCATTGAGCAGTGATTTTTTCTCACCGCCATGTTTCTTGAGAATCTGGCCTGCCGGGGTATTCGATCCTGCTATTGCCAGAAGAATATGCTCAACGGAAATATACTCATCTTTGAAATTATCTGCTTCCTTTTCAGCGGTTTTGAGTACTTTCGCCGCTGCCGTTGTCAGGCTTACTTGAACAGTATCTCCATAAGTACGAGGTTTGGCCTTGAAGACAGACTGCAGCTCAGCGTCCAGTTGTCCGGGTTCAATTCCCAGTCTGGCAAGAAGATGGGGTACGATTCCATCCTCCTGGACAATCAAAGCAGCAAGAATATGTTCCACATCCAGCTGGGCATGTCCTGCGGCTTCAGCCAGTTTCCCGGCAGATTCCAGAGCTTCCCGGCTTTTAATTGTGTACTGATCCTGCATGCAGCTACCTCCCTGGGGTCTTTACAAATCTAGCATTATAACTGGCTTTAGACAACGTGAACCGATTCACTCAATTCTTCCGGCTGCCCTTCAGCGAGATGAATCCATCTGATTTCAGGTTCAAAGCCTGGCTGCTGTTATCCTTCAATTTATCGGGTATGTATATTTTCATTGCTCCACGTCGCCATTACAATGAATCCATGAGTGAAAAACGAGAAATAGTATTACTGCTGGACTGCTTCACCAGGACCGAGGCTGAAGCCGCTCTGTCCATGTATGCGGAAACTGGTGAAGACGCCTCAGTTGTCAGCGTTGCTCCTGTTACCGAACTGGTTGCAGCGCAGAATACTTCCGAGGCCATTGAAGCCGTGTTATCAAAACAGTGGCCTGGAGGAACACCCAGGACAGGAAATCGCCAGGGAGCATTGATTTCCGGGGCAGACAAACGAAGTGCTGTTATTCTCATGCGTTGTTTCAAACAGGTACTGCCGAAGGATTCTGATCCTGCTTTTGCAATGGTTACCGAAACAGGTTTAACCTGGACAGTTGAAGAATACCTGGCTCACATCCGAAAAGAGCATGACTTCATGAAAACGGCCAATCCTGCTGACGACCCGGATATGCGGGCCATGGATTAATGATCCGCTGAAAAAAAATACACCGCTTCCCAGCGAAAAGCTGAAAAGCGGTGCAAACTATAATAGTTTCCAGGACAGGCATCAGGGGAAAGGAGGAAACCCCAAGCCTTCATAGTTTTTTAGAAGTAAAACCACGAAATGCAGAAAAGGTTACGAAATTGAGCAAAAAAACTTCACGTACGATTTATCTTTCTCGCTCAGAACGCAGAACAGGCGGACGACTTTATCTCCGTTTCACAGCGATGAATGGTCTGAGTATAACATTTCTAGGGGAATCGACAGTGATACTGCTGGCCATGCATTTTGGGGCCCGGAATATTGAGCTAGGATTCATTTCAGGTATGATGCACATCTCCGGAATCATTCTGCTGATTATTCCCCGCCTGTTCAGGGATAGGAATATTGTAACGGTGGGATTCTGGGCGTGGATGATCCGGGGTCTCGCCAGTGTTCCTTACATTGCACTGTTTTATATTGAAGGCCGGAACGCTGTCATTCTAATCATGAGTCTGTACGCACTTTTCTGCGTCTCAAGAACAACCGGTATCTCCATGGTTACGACTGTTCAAAAACGCTTGTTATCCAATCGTACACTGGGAGAAGGGATATTCCGTGCTAGTTCATCATTTCAGAGTACACAAATAGTTTCACGTCTTGTGAGCTATGGAATACTGTCTCTGAGATTCCTCTCGGATCTTAATGGATTGCTCATTCTTCAGGGACTTGGACTTATTTCCAATACTCTGTCTGCCCTATCATTCAAGAGAATCCCCAATCGAACCCGGGTGGAGTATAAAAAGGGGAAGAATCTTTTTGTTATACTGGCAGAAAGTATTAAAAATCCCCAGCATCGCCGCATCCTTTTTCTTCGCTGGATCGCCCTGGGGCAGTTGATACTTTTTTCAATGTCCATTCCTTTTCTACGCCGTTCTGCTGGTTTTTCATCAGCCTCAATCTTTCTCTTCACCATCTCCCTCTCACTGGCAGCCTTGCTATCGAGTTTATCGCTCAGGCCCATAGTCAAGAGGGCAGGAAGTCGGCCCATACTCATTTTTGTCACCATACCAGCAGCAATTCTATTCTTCTGCTGGGCAATTCTTCCCACCTCTCTTTCATCTGAGTTCTTCATCATTTTTGGTTTCAGTACTTTGTTCTTCTTGAACTCATCGCATCTGGCAGTCAATCAGATGCTGATGAGCATCACTCCTGATGACAATGCCGTCGGATTTAATTCAATGGAAACCTTTGTTACCTCCCTGCTGGCCATCATACTTGGTTTCAGTGCCGGTTACCTGGCCGATCTATCCCCTACAATCTCTACCATATTGCCGATTAATGATTTCGGTCTGGTTTTCGTGCCTGCCTGTATTGGATCTGTGATTCAATCTTTACTGGCCTTGAAGATTTCGGAACCAGGAAGCATGAGTCTAAAAGACGCTGCAAGGATTATTACCCGGGTGGACAATTTGAAAATGTGGCAAACTATAGCCAACCTGGAAACTACAGCAAACCCGGTAAAAAGGAAAACCCTGATCCATACTATGGGCCACAGCAATGCCCCTGTCGCATCTTCGGAAATAATCAAAATTCTCTCCGAACCCCTCTCGGTTGAAAAAGGTGACCTCATTGAAACTCTCTTCTTCACTCCTCGTCCGGAACTCCTGGAGTTTCTTTGTGAAGAAGCTCTGAATAAGGAATCTTTTTACCGTGACAAGGCTGTTTTCGCTCTTGGGGCCTATTTTGACGACAGATCGATTTCTGCTCTGGAAATTCTGCTTGATGATGATGATCAATACATACAATCCATAGCCGCAAAGAGTCTCGGGCGATTGAGATCAACCAGGCATCTTGGAGCAATTCAACAGCGATGGAAGAAGTCCAGAAGTATTCAGGAAAGGTTGAATTACATGATCGGGCTTTTTCCTCTTGACCCCCACCGATTGTACATTGACGATCTTTTTTCACAGAAGATTGCAGATACAGGTGAACGAAGTCAGCAAACTTGTTTTACACTTCTGTCTCAACAGTTTGGTATGATTCCTCCACTGGGTATTTTATATAGAGATGAAGCAATGAGTTATGGTAAGGGATTGGAACTGCTGCTGGAGGAATCAAGGGACACCAGGTTTTTACTCGATCATGGGGAAGAGTTGGCCTTGTTATGGAAGGAGGGGCAGTACAAAAAGATCTGGGATTTGAATAAGGAGTTCCTTGACGGCCTGAACCCTCCTGCGGATATACTTCCGCTTGTTCGTGGGTTGCAGGGTTTTCCAACTGAAGGAGGGGATGCAGCCAACAGCCTGGCTGGTCTATATTTCTCCTATCAAATTTCTACTGCTGAAAATGTTACTAAGTGAGATATCTGTATGAAGCTTAAGCCGAACATTGCATCCATGGAAGCCTATGTTCCTGGAAAGACTTCTCATGGGGCTGTCAAACTATCCTCCAATGAAAATCCTCTTGGTCCGTCTAAAAAGGCAATCCATGCCATCCAATCATCTCTGAATCAAATCAATCGTTATCCCGATGGAGCATCCACGCAGCTGCGGCAGAGCATTGCCCATCTTTGGGAAACCTCACCGGCAAACCTTGTAATCGGAAATGGGAGTGATGAGGTGATTTCTCTTATGGCAGCCGCCTGGCTGTCACCGGGAGAGAATGCTGTTGGCACCAGGCAAACTTTCAGCCAGTACCGCTACGCTGTTGCACTCTTCGGGGGAGAAATGAGGGAAATTGATTTGAGGTATGGGAAATACGATCTGGACGGCATGGCAGATTGTGTGGATGAGAATACCCGGTTGGTGTTCATCTGCAATCCCAACAATCCCACCGGCACCTATCTGAGCCACAATGCAATTTCCAGATTCATGGATAATTTGCCGGAAAGTGCCATTGTTATAATCGATGAGGCCTATGCCGATTTTGTGGAAGCCGGGGATTTTCCAGATTCAAAATTGTTGCTGAAACAGTATAAAAACATTGTAGTTGTCCGCACTTTTTCCAAACTTTACGGCCTGGCAGGAATACGGGTAGGTTATGGTGTTGGAGATTCCATTCTGACCTCCGGAGCAGAACGGGCTTCCATGCCTTTCAATGTTAACAGCCTTGGTCAGATTGCCGCATTGGCTGCCCTTGAAGACGAAGACCATCGATGCCAGACCCTGAGTCTTATCCATAAGGAAAAGGCTTTTCTTACCGGGGAATTGAACCGACGTGATATATTCTACTATCCCACCGAGGCCAATTTCATCTGCCTCGGTTTGGGCCGGGAGGTCTCCCATATCTGGGATTCTGTTGCCCTGGGTGGAATTGCTGTCCGGGATTTGAAATCATTTGGATTGCCGGAAATGATGAGGTACACATTCGGCACCCGCGAAAACAACAGGCGTCTCCTGTCTATTATCGATAAACTGCAGGCAGAAAAATGAGCGTCTTTCAGGGGGGCGCTGCCGTTTTAGCCGCAGTCTCATTCTGCCTTATATTTGCTTACAGAATTCAATATCATTTCATCCATCGGAAACAATCGAGAAATCTTGTTCTGAAGCTGTTCATCATTGGTCTCATGCTGCCCATTGCGGCTGTTTTGATTGAACTTATCGTCATTCCTCTCTGCCGCCTTTTACCTTCGCCGTTTATCATCCCGGCAACAGCCTTCCTGGGAATTGCTTTCGTTGAAGAGTTTGTTAAATTTGGAGGTATAGCACTTCTTCTTAAGCGGTATAGAGGCTCAATCAGTGTTTTTGATGGAGCATTATTCGGCATGGCTGCTGCTTCTGGCTTTGCCCTGGTTGAGAACATCATCTATGTAATTGGCTCTGAATCAGCTTTGAATGCTGCCCTGCTTCGAAACTTTACCGCATTGCCGCTTCATATCCTCACAGGGAGTTTTCTGGGAATTGCCTGTGCCCGGGAAAGAAAACCTCCCCTATGTAATGCAGGAGAAGTGTTCTTCCTTGCCGCCGTTGTTACTCATGGTGCGTATAATTGGGTACTCAAGGAGAATCGCCTCCCTTCGATTCTGGCAGGAGCTATTCTTATTGTCGGATGGGCCATATTGATCGTCATTCTCCATCAAAACCGTAATACTGGAAGTGACGAAAAGGTGTTGACATAATGTTCGCACTGAAGTATCTTCGTCAGCATATTCAACGCAGGGTAGAGCAGTTGGCAGCTCGTCGGGCTCATAACCCGGAGGTCGCAGGTTCGAGTCCTGTCCCTGCTAGATACTTTTTTTCGCCTGAAAAAAGAACACAAAAAGCTCTCTTCTGCGGCACAAGTTATTCCTGAAACTGGAATTTCAGTCATAGTGTAATCGGCTTCAGTGGATTAACAGGTTGACCTTTTTCAGGAACTTTGATAATTTGAATGAACTTTCGGGGGTGTAGCTCAGTTGGCTAGAGCGCGTGAATGGCATTCACGAGGTCGTGGGTTCGACTCCCTTCACCTCCATAACCCGGTTTGAGGACCCGGTCGTTCAGGGAAAACCACGGCCGGGAAACCTGGCGTCACCCTGCTCTACGGGGAGCCTCTCGACTCGGATGAGGCTCATCTGCACGAAGCTGGCCCTGATGAAAGAGGAACTGAGGAACCGGGAGAATTTGACCACTCTTTTCGATTATCCTGATGAAATCCGAACGATCATTGACATTGCGAATCCTTGGAGTCTGTCGGACTTTGAGACTTCGAGGCGATTTTTGATGATTTTTTCCTGATGCAAGGCGACAAAAACGGAGCGTAGCTGGGCTACGTGAGTATTTTGGCAACGCAGCAGCAGGAAAAAAGGGCAAAAATCGAGCCGTGAGACATAAGTCCGACAGACTCCTTGAACAGTGTAATCCGGGAATCAATCAAAAATCGCAGCGATATATCTTTGTAAGATATGTTTTCCAGTCCATCTTAAGTTACCCTTATCGAATTTCCGCTCTTGCTTCCATTCCCCATAGCATTCCGCTATAATGCAATACTATGCAAACCTTGCAACTGGGTATATCGGACTTCAAAGAATTCATCGACGTAGGCTGCTATTTTGTCGATAAGACCCATTTGATCGCCTATCTTATCAACAATCCCGACAAGGTTCATTTAATCACCCGTCCCCGCCGCTTCGGCAAAACCTTGAACTTAAGCATGATTCGCTATTTCCTGGAGGCCCCATCTCCGCCAAAAGGGCCAAAATGGCTTGCCCGGTTTCGCCTACGCCGAGCTATTCCATCCAATGCCTATTTGTTCAAAGACCGTTTCATCGCCTCCCATCCGCACTGTACCGAGTTCATGGGGCAGTATCCGGTTATTCACTTGAGCTTCAAGAATGCAAAAAATAACTCATACACCAAAACAATCAACCTCGTAAAAGAGGTTATCGCCATTGAATTCGACAGGCATGGATATCTAGCCGAACAAGGATGCTTAAACAGCAGGGAAGAAGTTTTCTTCACTAGCATAGTCAACCAGGAAGGTACAGATGAAGACTATGCAAAATCTATTAAATGGCTCTCCGCCTGGCTCCACCGCGCCTACGGCAAACCGCCCTACATCCTTCTGGACGAGTACGACACCCCCCTGCACTCGGCCCATGTAGACAAGTACTACGACCAGATGATCGCCTTTATCCGCAGCTTTATGGTGCAAACCTTCAAAGACAACCCCCACCTGAAGCAGGCTGTGCTCATCGGCATACTGAAAATTGCCCAGGAGAGCATCTTCAGCGACTTCAACAATCCCAGAGTCTCCACCATCCTTTCCTCGGCCATGAAAGACTGCTTTGGATTTACCGAGGCGGAACTTGAAAAAATGACCTCATACTTCGGTCTGGAAAGCAAAATGGACGGAATCAAGGAATGGTACAACGGCTACATCTTTGGCGGGGACACCGTCATCTACAATCCCTGGAGCATCGTCAATTACTTAAGCTCCCCCGATGAAGGATTGAAACCGCACTGGATAAGCACCAGCGACAACAGACTTGTCAAGGAAGTCATCAAATTAAAGCGCCGGGATGCGATAATGACAACGGAAAAACTCCTGCGGAAGGAGGAGGTGCGCAAGCCGCTATTAACCAACATTCCCTACACCCAGATAGAAAACGATCCGGATGTTGTATGGAGTTTTCTTCTCCACAGCGGCTACCTCAAGGCCTCCGAAAGGCAGCAGGAACACACGCATATAACATGGAGACTCTCCATTCCCAACCTAGAAGTGGAGACGGCCTGGGAGACCGTGGTGCTTAACTGGCTGAAGGAGGATCTGTCCGTTAACGAGGATTTTACGGACTTTGTCAGCGGCATCAGAGAAGCCAATCCCGGGCTGATTGAACGCGGCCTGAAGAGAATCCTCTTCGGCCTGGCCAGTTATTACGATAGCGTACGGGACGAGGAGGAGAGACGGGAAAACTTCTACCACGGTCTGGTACTGGGTCTTCTGGCCTATCTTGGTTCGGCCTATGCCGTAGACAGCAACCGGGAGTATGGGAGAGGCCGCTCGGACATTGTGGTGGTCAGGAAGGGAAGCGATCCTGCCCAGGCCGAAGAGGCTTTTGTGTTCGAGTTTAAGCAGGGAAATACGGCCGCGGATACATCACTGGAGGCCTTGGCCCAGGACGCTTATGCCCAGGCGGTGGAGGGATACCTTGAGGGTGTCAGGGAGAAATGGCATCCGAAGGAATTAATGGTTCTGGGGATTGGTTTCCGGGGGAAGGAACTGTCCCTGTATAGCGAGGCATAATCTCTCACGGAACGAGTTCACGGAGATTACTCAAGGCTTCCATTCCCCATAGCATTCCGCTATAATGCAAAATTATGCAAACCTTGCAACTGGGCATATCGGACTTCAAAAAATTTATCGACCTGGGCTGCTATTTTGTCGATAAAACCCATCTTATCTGTTACCTTATTGAGAATCCCGACGAAGTCCATCTTATAACCCGCCCCCGCCGCTTCGGCAAAACCCTGAACTTAAGCATGATCCGCTACTTCCTGGAAGCTCCCCTGCCGTCCCATACCGGCAATCCTTTTTTTGCCCCCGAAAACACCGCTTTCCCCCCGCCTGAAACCTTGCGCTTCAACACTTTGCCCTCCGGTCAATCCAGCACTCACCACGCCTACCTTTTTGAGGATCTTGCAATCGCCTCCCACCCGCGCTGTGCCGAGTTCATGGGACAGTACCCGGTTATTCATTTAAGCTTCAAAAATGCAAAAAACAACGCATACACCAAAACAATCAACCTTGTAAAAGAAGTTATCGCCATTGAGTTCGACAGGCATGGATATCTAGCCGAACAAGGAATCTTAAACAGCAGGGAAGAAGTTTTCTTCACAAGCATAGTCAATCAGGAAGGTACAGACGAAGACTATGCAAAATCCATTAAATGGCTCTCCGCCTGGCTTCACCGCGCCTATGGCAAACCGCCCTACATCCTTCTGGACGAGTACGACACACCCCTGCATTCGGCCCATGTGGACAAGTACTACGACAAGATGATCGCCTTCATCCGCAGCTTCATGGTGCAAACCTTCAAGGACAACCCCCACCTGAAACAGGCTGTGCTTATCGGCATATTGAAAATCGCCCAGGAGAGCATCTTCAGCGACTTCAACAATCCCAGAGTGTCCACCATCCTTTCCCCGGCCATGAAGGACTGCTTTGGATTTACCGAGGCGGAAGTTGAAAAAATGACCTCGTACTTCGGTCTGGAAGACAAAATGGACGGAATCAAGGAATGGTACAACGGATACATCTTCGGCGGGGAGACCGTCATCTACAATCCCTGGAGCATCGTCAATTACTTAAGCTCCCACGAGGAAGGACTGAAACCGCATTGGATAAGCACCAGCGACAACAGACTCGTCAAGGAAGTCATCAAACTAAAGCGCCGGGATGCGAAGATGACAACAGAAAAACTTCTGCGGAAAGAGGAGGTGCGCAAGCCGCTCTTAACCAACATTCCCTACACCCAGATAGAAAACGATCCGGATGTGGTATGGAGTTTTCTTCTCCACAGCGGCTATCTCAAGGCCTCCGAAATGCACCAGGAAGAACTGGGGACCAGCTGGAGACTTTCCATTCCCAACAAAGAATTGGAGACGGCCTGGAAAACCGTTGTGCGGAGCTGGCTGAAGGAGGATCTCTCCGTCAACGAGGATTTTACGGACTTTGTTAACGGCATCAGAGAAGCCAATCCCCAATTGATTGAACGCGGCCTGAAGCGAATCCTCTTCGGCCTGGCCAGTTATTACGATAGCGCACGGGACGAGGAGGAGAGACGGGAAAACTTCTACCACGGCCT
The DNA here is from genome assembly GCA_965224705.1 of Spirochaetaceae bacterium. GTDB lineage: Bacteria > Spirochaetota > Spirochaetia > DSM-2461 > DSM-2461 > UBA2779. The sequence continues at coordinate 1,039,155 of OZ245056.1, forward strand.
GGTGCTGGGTCTTCTGGCCTATCTTGGTTCGGCCTATGCCGTGGACAGCAACCGGGAGTACGGAAGAGGCCGCTCGGACATTGTGGTGGTCAGGAAGGGAAGCGATCCTGCTCAGGCCGAAGAGGCTTTTGTGTTTGAGTTTAAGCAGGGAAACAGTGCCGCTGATACCTCACTGGAAGTGCTGGCCCAGGCCGCTTATGCCCAGGCCGTGGAGGGATACCTTGAGGGGGTTAGGGAGAAATGGCATCCGAAGGAATTGTTGGTTCTGGGGATTGGTTTCCGCGGGAAGGAACTGTCCCTGTATAGCGAGGCATAATCCGGCTGATAGGCATTTACGGGTCGCTTGCTGTTTGAACGGTGGTGCTATTTTTTTAAGTACGAAGGCTATTTGAAGGAGGACGAGATGTCGGTACGTCCTCCTTATCCCTCAAGAACCGCCTGTGTCGCAAGATTCAGAGAGTCTTCCACCGTCTTTCCAGGTGCCGCCTTACCCGCGGCACCCGCCGCCGAGATAGGCGCAGAACCCTTCACCGCATCCCTGGACGCTTTTTCATAACCGCGCTTCTCCGCCTCAGCGATTAACTCAGCGATCCTCTTGCCCTTCTTAAATATTTCATCCTGATCCTTTCCGGCCAGAATGAACCTGTCTTCTTCCTTGATTCCACAGCGCTCAGCCGCTAAACCCAGACATTCACCGAGGAACTTTTCCATACGCTCAGATTCCGCGCGCTTCTGTTTTTCCGCACGTTCAGCCTCTTCCGCCTTCTTGCGCTCCTCTTCAGACATATGCTGTTTACGCAATTCCGCCATTTCTTTTTCGATGGCGGATACCCGCCTGGCCTGCCCGTCGCGGTCGGCCTTGAGCTTTTTCAGCTCCTCTTCCTTTGACTCAAGCTGTTTAGCCAGCTCGTCAGGTTTTGGAGCATTGAGCAGCTTCTCTTGCTCTTTGAGCTTTACAAGCTCTTCCTCTTTCGCCTTCAGCTGTGCTTTCAGTTCCTCCGGCTTCAGCCCTTCGCCGCCGCCTTGAGGCCCCGTATTACCACCCTGGCTCCCTTCGCCTCCGGTGCCGCCTGCAGCGCCTGCAGCGCCGGACTCTGGTGCCAACAGAATTTTGAACATTTCTCCTCCCCTGGTTTGCTCAAAAGCACACCCCAGTTGATTTTTTAGAGGGTAGAAGGATTGCTATGGACAAAACTAGAGAAGTTTTGTCATTTTGTTGAAATCTGGTTGACGTTCTTCTAAAAGGAGGATATATTCAAAGAGGAGGGGGGGGCTACGAAGTTCTTAGGAGCGGATAACCCTCTGCCGCCCGGCTGGGGTGTACTCCCAGCCATTTTTTTTACTTCTTCCACTTCAGTATCGCTGCCCTGGAATATCTAGTAACTGTTCTATCTTTTCTAATAACGGCAACCTCACGAATACTTGTATTCTGACGGATTCTGTCAGATACAGCATCTTTGAGTTCAACTTCTTTTATCTCTGATTTTATATTCAGAATTATATTATCTGCTTGCTTTGCCGCAGTTCGGATGGATCTTTTTACAGTATTCTTATTTGGAGCCGTTATAGTTTTAATCTCCCACTTTACCCCATCAATAAGCACATCTGCTGTTTTTTGCCCCTTAACATTGCTGGTGGGGCCAATAAACTGCACCATATATCCATCATTGGCCAGCACCGATGCGGCGGCAATATTTTGTCTATACTCGATATGCTCTTTATTAATACTATTAGGAATCCAAACCATCCCGCCATTTTTCCCTACCCTTTAAGCTGAAAAATGGATCACCTCCGGCTTCCTTTGCCTTTTTCCATGCATCATACCCTATCCAGGGCCGCTTTCCATCACCCCGCACATACCGCATTTGCGGCGGATACCCGGGTATTTGGGCACGCAGACTGCACCGGCAATGAATATCAAAGCTGGCGACACCCGACTGCAGCGGCGCCGCCACCTTACCCACCGGTGTATTGAAGAAGCCGTCCTCCCCGCGCTTCTGCCCATCGAGTTCCCCATGAGCGGCCCTGGTGCGCTTATCCAACGCGGCATCCCATACATACTCCAGTTCAATACCGAGCCCCTCAGCCTTCGCATACGCCGCCTGTTGGCCCTCAACGGCAGCACGCTGACCTTCCGTCCGTGCGATCCTCGCGGATTTATACGCAGCACCCCTGCCCGCGTAACGGCCATTCTCCCTAAATCCCAGCACATCCCCAATCCGCTGACTCATCTTCTGGTAGGACTCGCCCCTCACAAGAGACAGCGTAATTTCGTTACGCACCTTATTGACCTTGACCGCCCTGTCAGTTGCCAGATCCTTGGAGTCAGAGAGCTTCGAAAGCGGAGATTTGACAATTGACGCAACGGTCTTATCCGGCACGGCCCCCCACACGAAAGCAAACCCGGCATCCTGATCAATTGCCCAGGCATGGCGGTTAAAAGAGTCCTTAAAAACAGCGATAGTCTGTTTTTCAATGTATGCATCAACATCCCGGAGGTTCTTGCCAAGCATATCCTTGATGCTTGCCTCCAGGGCCTGCAGCCGTTTATACCGGTTCATCTCCGTCCAATAGAGCTTTCCATCCTTTGCGTATTTTCGGTATAACTTTGCAAGGTCCTGCTGTATTGATTCGAGTGGTTGCGGATGCACTCCGTTTTCTGATGTGTTATGTTTTCTGATTCCCAGGTACATACTCGTCGTAATTGCGCGCAGCAAAGCCGCCCGTTTCCAGGCGGCTCTTCTGTTCTCCGACCTCCCCGGGCCTTACGATTCATCAATCGGGTTTTCATAGTCGGGAACACCTTCTTCATCTATCGGATACAGCTTCCCGGCTATCCGCGCCGCTTCCCGGCCGTCATCCAGCACCACCACCAAGTCGTAGACCGGCAGCCCGCTGGTGTCCGCCGCGGCAATCTCCTCCTTGGTAACCCCCCGCACCGGGCGCCCGGAATAGTCGGTGTCTAATCCTTTTTCAGTCATCCCATCACCTCAAACAACGTGTCGATCTCCTGGGCGATCGGCACAAACTCATCGTGTGTCCACTGTCAAGTCTAATACCCGAATTCTCCGAATGCAAGCATCGTGTTCAGCTGATTCTTCATCGTCCGGTTGTCGCTTTTTCAGGCAATATACTGGTTGCGGATGCACTCTGTTTTCTGATGTGTTATAATGCACTTTGAATTGTTAAAATAGACCGCCTGGGACGCCGACTGCCGTCCGTAAACCATGCCCAAAGGCAGGCCCAGTGTATCCGGGATAGAACTCTCCACTGCACAGGCGGCCTATTGCCAGTATCGGAGATTGACGGGGGAATGTCAATTGATCGATTGCAAAAACATTGATTGGACGGAAATTGAAGGGGGAAAAGCTGGATTTCATCTACAAAGAGGCCCGAACTCTTCAGGAAAACCTTGGCAGGGACAAAGTGGCACTGCAGAACAATACGGCGGCATTTCTTGCCGCCAGTGTGCCCGCCTTGAGCAGTTGGCGGATGCACTCCGTTTTCTGATGTGTTATAATAGCTGCTGAGGGAGGGGGCTATGATTGAAGGGAACATGAGTACCTAAAAGCAGATAAAACAGGAATCAGAGGAGAAAGTTTCTGATGGCCAATTATTATGCCCATAGCAAAGAAAATATTGGAACGGATCAATGGCATCTGCTGGAAGATCACCTAAAGGAAGTCGCCGGGATTGCGTCGGGATTCGCAAGCACATTTGAGGCGAAAGATTGGGCGAAGATCGCCGGAGAGTTTCATGATCTGGGAAAGGCCACACGGCTCTGGCAGGCCTATTTAAGAAAGGTCAATGGCATCGACGATGAGTTTGCAGGGGACTACGCAGGGCATCCCACCCATGCCGATGTGGGCGCACGATTTCTTTACCAACGTTCCAGTGACGTGGGAATGCTTCTCGCCTATGTCATTGCCGGGCATCATGGGGGAATGCCTGACTACCACGGGAAATCCGCGGGGACAGGTCTTAAAAGCAGACTGGAGAACAGCGGTGATTCGATATCAATGCCCATACCTAAGCCGGAGTTTCCAGAGAAGCCCCCATTTGACTTGAGCGATGCCGACAGAAGCGGGTATCAGCTTCAATTTTTCACCCGAATGATATTCTCCTGTCTGGTCGATGCGGATTGGCTGGATACCGAAAGGTTTATGGATGTGGATCGGGCCAATGGGCGCGGCGGGTTCCCCCTCCTTAAAGAACTGCATGACCGCTTTTGGGATTCCTTTAACCGTTTAAGGAGTCAGACCGATCCAAAGTCTCCTGTTAACCGGCAGCGTGAAGTCGTTTTGCAAGATTGCATCGACGCAGCCCAAAAGGAACCAGGGATTTTCTCTCTGACTGTTCCAACAGGCGGAGGCAAAACCCTGGCATCTCTGGCTTTTGCCCTGAATCACGCGAAGAAATATCACAAAACACGTATTATATACATAATCCCCTTTACAAGCATCATCGAGCTGAATGCCCGGGTGTTCAGAGAGCATTTAGGGGAAGACGCGGTTTTGGAACACCACTGCAACTTTGTTCAGGATGACGCGCAGTGGAAAACGCGCCTGGCATCGGAGAATTGGGAAGCTCCCATTGTGGTGACAACCAACGTTCAATTCTTTGATTCATTTTACGCTAACAAGCCCTCCCGCTGTCGAAAACTCCACAACATCGCCCAGAGTATCGTCATTTTTGATGAGGTACAGGCCATTCCGGTTGAAAAACTCAAGCCCTGTCTTGAAGTTATCAAGGAACTCTCCCTAAACTATGGGGTAACCTCTGTGCTCTGCACGGCTACCCAACCGGCGGTGGAATATTCTGAGGATTTTCCCTCCGGTCTCAAAAATGTCCGAGAGATTGTTCGGGATGTTCCCGATCTTTTTAGTCAGCTCAAAAGAACCAGGGAAGAATTCATTGGGGAACTTGATGAAGAAACCGTTGCCAGCCGTATCGCGGAACACGAACAGGTGCTTTGCATTGTCAACACCCGGAAACACGCCCTTGATATATTCAACGCCCTCCCGGATTCTGACGATGACTTCCACCTCAGTGCCCTCATGTATCCCAAACATAGAACGAAGAAACTCAATGAGATCCGTCAACGGCTTGGTGAGGGAAAGCCCTGCCGGGTTGTCAGCACCCAGCTCATTGAAGCCGGAGTGGATGTGGATTTTCCCTGTGTTTACCGGCAGGTCGCGGGAATCGACAGCATTGCCCAGGCTGCCGGTCGATGCAACCGCAATGGGAAGAGCGATACCGCCCAACCAGTCTATGTTTTTCGTCTTTCCGAGAAACATAGTACGTCATTCTTCCGCCAGGCCGCGCAATCGGCGGAAAAACTGTTTGAGTCCTATGCGGGAGAATTGACCAGCCCGGACTGCGTGAGGGCCTACTTTGAGGATTATTTCTGGAAGAATGAACAGAGGATGGATGGCGATGATATAGGCCGAAAATGCAGCCAGGCGGTCATGGGGAAGATACCATTTAAGGAAATTGCCGAGTTTCAGATGATTAAGAACGCGACTAATCCTGTCATTATCGCCCTGGACCCAGAGGCTTCCCGCCTGGTGGACTCTCTGAACTACAGCGAAAAGAATGGGGGGATACTTAGAAAGCTTCAGCAGTATACGGTGCAGATCTATCCCTATCAAATGCAGGAAATCCAGGAATGGCTGGAAAATCCCCAGGAAGGAATACGTGTGCTAAGGGATCCGCAACTGTATTCTGATCAGACGGGGCTGGAGTGCCGGGCTCCTCAGGGGGAGGCGTTTTTCGCGTGAATTTAGCAGGTGAGCGGATTATATGCGTGGCGGATGAACTGCCCGGCAGGAACACGAGGGAGATACAGAAGGTGGTCGAAGCGGTAGCGGGGCCTTGAAGTAGCTCGATCTGGCAACATTGGCACTACGGGGCATGCCCAAGGGCAAATTTTTTTAGACCGAAGTTTTTGGCGCAAAATCCAGTTAATTTCTTTTTCTGAAAAAAGTTACAAGAATATACCGCTAAAAAAACAGGAAAATGTACGCATGTAATATGAATTTTTCTATTGCTAATAGCTTGACATATAAATAATACATGCTATAATGCAGCACATGTATATCCAGTATATCAAAAATAGAAACTCTCCAGGCTGTTGGCTCCTTCGAAAATCAACCCGCGTCAATGGAAAACCCACGACTACAACAATAGCCAATCTCACTGATTGGCCGGCTGAGATTAGAGAAGGATTTCATGCTCTGCTTAAGGGGGCAAGAATTATCTCTCCGGATAAAATGTTCACGATTGAACGATCCTACGCTCACGGACACTCTTTGGCCATCATTCAAACCATGAAACAACTCAACATAGAGAGTCTTCTTAAAGGCGTGTCTCCTAGAAACCTGATGCTGATTAAGGCGATGATCGCCCAGAGGATTATTCATCCTGCATCAAAGCTTGCGACCGCTTATGCTCTTGATGAAAAGAATACACATAGCTCTTTGAACCGCATTCTTGGTCTGGGAGAAGTCAAGCCTGCTGATCTTTACGGAGCACTTGATAATCTGGAAGAGCAGTGGGGAAGTATTGAACAGCGATTAAGAAACCGTCATCTCAAGGATGATACGATCTTGCTGTACGACTTGAGTTCCTTTTGGTATGAAGGTTCTCACTGTTCACTTGCCGAATACGGATATAGCCGGGACGGGAAAAGGGGTAAACGGCAAATAGAGTTAGGTGTCATGACAAATCGATACGGCGTTCCGGTTGGAGCTCAAGTATTTAAGGGCAATAGAAGTGACAGCACTACCGCAGCAGAGCAGCTTGAAAAGTTAAGGAAGCTGGGCAAAGCAATAGTGTTTGTCGGTGATCGGGGAATGGTTACAGCCAAAAACATTAAAGAAGAGATGCTTGACAATGGGGATTGGGTAAGATGGCTTGGAGCCTTGAGTGCTCCAGCGGTCAAGAAACTGGTTACTACCCAGAGTATTACCCCGGAACTCTTTGATGAAACGGATTTATGGGAAATACACAGCGAAGACTTTCCCGGAGAACGGCTTATCGTGTGCCGCAATCCTTATCTTGCTCAGGAACGCAGGAACAAACGGCGGGAACTGTTGAGTGCAGCTGAAGATAAGTTAAGTGCCATCCAGAAAGCCGCAAGAAGGGAAAAAAGAGCTTTACGGGGCAAAGTGAAGATTGCCGAACGCTATGGCCGAATTATTGGAAAGTATAAAATGGGCAAGCATTTCAATGTAGAGATCAGGGACGATGACTTTTTGTTTTCTCGAAACGAAGAATCCATCGGACAGGAAGAGGCCTGTGACGGTATTTATATCCTGCGTACCAATGTGGAAAGCGATAGAATGCAAACACCAGAATGTGTGGAGAACTACAAAAATCTTCAACGAGTGGAGGAAGTGTTTCGCTGCTTGAAAATAGCCGGACTACAGGCCCGTCCCATTCATCATCGTCTTGCAAGTCGGGTTAAAGGGCACTTTTATCTGTGCTTGCTTGCCTATTACGTAGAGTTTGCTATGAGGGAAAAACTCAAACCTCTGCTGTTTATGGATGAGTATCAAGACAGAAGCAGGCAAAGCTCACCGGTGAGGAAGGCTTTGCGTTCACCTCATGGCAATCACAAAGCAGAACATAAAGTTAACGAAGAAGGATATCCCGTGATGAGCTTTCGATCCCTTATTGATTCTCTTTCGGCTGTAGCCATCATCGACATTCGACCTGCCGTGGATAACGCCCCCTGCTACTCGCAGGGAAGTGAGTTAAATCCTTTTCATACAAAGGTATTTGAGTTGCTAAACGTACAGTACAATCCCATGCGAATAGGGAGGTGTAAGCAGTAAACAACACAGAATTTATTTGTAAATCTTTTTTTGATAGAGAATTACTAACTTCTTCGCCAAAAACTTCGGTTTAGAGATTGGAGGTTTTGAAAATCTAGTTTTTTTTGTATAACGGAGGTGTGCCCAAGGAAAAATTTTTTGAGATTGGAGGTGCGAATGAGTTATGGAATTAAACTGAGAGTTTGGGGCGATTACGCCCTGTTTACCCGTCCAGAAATGAAGGTGGAACGGGTTTCCTACGATGTGATAACCCCGTCGGCGGCCCGGGGGATACTGGATGCCATCTACTGGAAGCCCGCCATCCACTGGGTTATCGACCGCGTTCATGTGCTCAAACCTATCCGGTTCGAAAATATCCGACGCAACGAGTTGTCCAGCCGAATGACGGTGGACGGCAAACATATCAAGGGAGACAAGATGGCTGGCTGCTATATTGAGGATGATCGTCAACAGAGGGCTTCGCTTATACTGAGGGATGTGGACTATGTTATCGAGGCTCATTTTGACCTGACAGATCGGGAAGATACCAACGAGGGAAAGCATCTGGATATGTTTAAGCGGCGGGCGGCTAAGGGGCAATGCTATCATAGGCCCTATTTCGGATGCCGGGAGTTTCCGGTTCATTTTCAGCTATGCAAGGATATTCCCCCGTCCTGTTTTTCCGGCAGCAGGGATTTGGGTTACATGCTGCATGACATAGATTTTGACGATGGGATGACTCCCCGGTTTTTTCGGGCGTTGATGGAGGACGGGGTAATCGATTTTCGTAGTGGGGAGGCGCATCCATGATTTTTCAATCCCTGATAGGGCTGTATGACCGTTTGGGAGAAGAGGTTCCCCCGCCGGGTTTTAGTATGGAGGACATTGGATTTGCCATCACCATTGATCAGAAAGGGCATCTGGTAGGAGAGCCTGAGGATCTGCGTATAAAGGATGGCGCGAACTACAATTTTCGGCTTTCTGAGGTGCCCTACACCAACCAGGTCAATGTTCGCACTATTGCCGCCGCCACAACCCCTAATTTCATGGTTGACAAGGCATCGTATGTTTTCGGCATGTGGGGGAGGGGGCGGACGGAAAAGCATCATGACTCCTTTAGAGGATTGATAGAGGAAGTATGCGAAAAATCCACTGACCCCGGTGTTTTGGCTGTTAAACAGTTTTTAAGCCAATGGAATCCGGCTGACTCGGCAGAATTACCCCTGTGGGATGAAATATGCGGTACTCATGGCAAATGGGTGGCATTCCGGCTTCAGGGAAACCGAAATTTCGTTCATGAGCACCCGGAAGTTCGTAAGCTCTGGAAGAAATATCTGGAGAAGCAGGAGTATAAGCGAGGGGTCAGTTTCACCGATGGGTGTATCCATGATCTACAGTCACAATACGCACAGTTTCCCTTCGGCAGCGGGGCTTCTCTGGTTTCGTTTAACGAGAGAGCCTATGAATCCTACGGCAAAAAAAGGGGTGAAAACGCTCCCATATCCGTTGCGGCGGAATTCAAGAGCTCTGCGGCCTTAAAATATCTGCTTCGTGCCAAGAATAAACGCCGAATAAGAATTGGAGATGCGACAACCGTGTTCTGGGCCGAAAGGGTTTCTCCGATGGAGGGGCTGTTTGGAGCGGTTATGAATCCTGCCGTCGACGATGAGGTCGGAGCCGATGGGATTAAGAAGTTCTTGGAGGCCGCTCAAAAGGGAAGCCTTCCAAATGAGTTGGAGGATGACGGGGCGATTAAATTCTACATTCTGGGCTTATCGCTTAACAAGGCGCGTTTGGCTCTGCGGTTCTGGCATGTCTGCTCTGTTGCGGAACTGATGAATCGATTGGTGGATCATTTTGACTGTCTGGCCATGGAACGAAGTTCTGATAAAGATATTCCCTATCCGGGGATATGGCATCTTCTAAAGGAAACTGCCCGGGAAACCAAGGACATTTCCCCTGTTTTGGGAGGTGCCCTGACGCGTTCCATTTTAACCGGCGGTTTCTATCCCCAAAATCTTTATCAGGGCGTACTGGGGCGCATCAGGGCGGATCACTATGTCAATTATTTGCGGGCTTCAATATTGAAGGCCGTGTTGAAACGAAATTATAAGAAGGAGTTACCTATGTCGTTGGATGTAGAAAGAAGAGAGACGGCCTATCTGCTTGGTCGTCTGTTCGCGGTATTGGAGAAGGCTCAGCTTGATGCCCTGGGAAAGATCAACTCCACTATTAAAGACCGGTTTTTTAGTGCCGCTTCGGCCACCCCGGCCAGTGTGTTTCCCAGGCTGTTGCGTTTGAGTCAGCACCATATTGAAAAGGCTGATTATGGATATGTCTCGGACAGAAGAATATCTGAGATCATGGAGCATCTTGAGGATTTTCCCACCCACATGGGCTTGAAGGAGCAGGGGATGTTTTCCATAGCCTACTACCAGCAAAAAAATGCTATCTATGCAAAAAAAGACCAACAAGGAGAGGATAATGGCTGAATTAATTCAAAATCGTTATGAGTTTGTCATTCTGTTTGATGTAAAGAACGGGAATCCCAACGGAGATCCCGATGGAGGAAATCTTCCGCGGATTGATCCGGAAACCGGATACGGGATTGTTACCGATGTCTGCGTTAAGCGGAAAATAAGAAACTATGTTGAAATCGTCAAGGGCGATCAGTCGCCCTATTGCATCTATGTCAAGGAAAAATCCATTCTGACGGAACGGCGAAAACCTGCCTATGAAGCGGTGAAAGATGTCAAGGAAAAACAGGACAAAGTGAGTCAGGGCCGCCAGTGGATGTGTCAGAATTTTTTTGATGTCCGTACTTTTGGCGCAGTGATGAGTACAAAAGAAAATAACTGTGGCCAGGTCCGCGGTCCGGTGCAGATTGCGTTTTCCCAAAGCGTCGATCCCATTGTGCCTCTGGAAGCCAGCATCACCCGCATGGCTGTGGAGACCGCCAAAGAGGCCGAATCACAGGACGGTGATAATCGTATGATGGGAAGAAAGACCTACATTCCCTACGGCCTGTACCGGGGACATGGCTTTGTTTCCGCGCCTTTTGCCAGGCAGACCGGGTTCTCCGAAGAGGATCTTGAGTTGTTGTGGACGGCATTGGCGAATATGTTTGATCATGATCATTCCGCCTCCCGGGGGGAGATGGCGATACAGAAATTGATTGTCTTCAAACATAACTCCGAGTTGGGGAGCGGGCCATCCCATAAACTTTTTTCTTTGATCAAGGTAGAGAAAATCAACGGGGATCTTCCGGCCCGTTCCTTCACCGATTATAAGGTGACTGTCGATAAAGAATCAGCGCCCAGTGGTGTCGATATTATTGAGAAGATTTGAGTGTGTCAACGGATTTTCTTCCCCTATCGGCGCTTCAGCATTTTGTCTATTGTCCCCGGCAGTGCGCGTTGATCCATCTGGAACAGCAGTGGACCGAAAACCAATTCACCGCCGAGGGGCGAATTCTGCATGAGAGGGTTGACCGGCCGGAAAATGAAACCCGCGATGGAATAAGAAGGGAGTATGCGGTGCGTATCAGTTCTTCAAGTCTGGGACTGGTGGGTCAGGCCGATTCTATTGAGTTTTATCAGGACGGAAAATGCTGTCCCGTGGAGTACAAGCGGGGTCGTCCCAAGTTTACCCACTGTGACTGGATTCAGCTTTGTGCCCAGGCTCTCTGTCTTGAGGAAATGATGGGTATCGATATTCCTGAAGGGGCGATTTTCTATGGACAGCCTCGACGCCGTCAAGTTGTCGAGTTTACACAGGAATTGAGGGAGGAAACGGAGAAAACAGCAAGAAGTCTACATCAGCTCATGGAGGCAAAAGCAACACCTCCGGCGAGATATGAACGGAAAAAATGCGAATCCTGTTCTCTGCTGGAAGTGTGTATGCCAAAGAAGCACCTCTCCGTTGATTCCTATATACGGAAATTACTTCAGGACGATTCGTGAAAAAGCTGCTGAATACCTTGTATGTTACCACCCAGAATGTGTATCTGCGTAAGGAGAGGGAGTCTGTTGTTGTGAGTCTTGAGCGAAAAGATATTCTCAGGCTCCCCATTCACACTTTGGATGGAATTGTTTGTTTTGGCGCGGTTTCTATGAGTCCGTTTCTTATGTATCATTGCGCGGAAAACAATGTAGCGGTGAGTTTTCTGTCCGAGAATGGGAAATTTCTGGCTCGGATTCAAGGACCTGTTTCCGGCAATGTTCTGCTTAGGAGGCAGCAGTACCGCATGGCTGATTCTGAGGACTCCGCGGTGAATATAGCGCGGCATTTTCTTATCGGAAAGCAGGCGAATTGCCGGACTGTTTTGAGCCGGGCATTGCGCGATCACGGGAATAAGATTGAAGCGGATGCGCTTAAGGCTGCTCGGAAGCGATTTAAAATATATCTGAAACAACTTGAAGTAAAATCTATGTCCATGAGTCAACTGCGAGGTTACGAGGGGGAGGCCGCGTCATGTTATTTTTCGGTTTTTTCCGATTTGATTACAGTCAATGGAGGGGGTTTCGAATTCACTGGGCGAACCCGGCATCCGCCACTGGACCCCGTCAATGCCCTGATGTCTTTCGCCTATACTCTTCTTACCCATGACTGTCGATCTGCATTGGAAGGTGTCGGTTTGGATCCATCCGTTGGCTTTCTTCATGCTGATCGCCCGGGAAGACCGTCTCTGGCGCTTGATTTAATGGAAGAATTCCGTCCTTTTCTGGCGGATCGATTAGTTCTTTCTCTTATCAATCGCCGTCAGATACAGCGTAATGATTTTGTCTGTTTCACAAACGGAGCGGTCTCCATGAGTGATACGGCACGTAAAACAGTTTTAGAAACATGGCAGAAGCGTAAGCAGGAAATGATTACTCATCCGTACCTTGGAGAAAAATGCAAGGTAGGCCTTCTCCCTCATCTACAGGCCCAGCTTTTATCGCGGCATATTCGGGGCGATTTGGAAGCGTATCCACCGTTTATATGGGGTCCTTGAATGCTTGTTCTGGTGAGCTATGATGTATCAACCGTCAATAGGGCGGGAAGTCGTCGGCTAAACCGTATCGCAAAAACCTGCCTGGATTATGGCCAGCGTGTTCAGAATTCGGTTTTTGAATGCCTTGTTGATCCCGCCCAATGGACGAAATTGCGTACAGAACTTCTAGGATTGTATAACAAGGATGAAGACTCACTCAGATTCTATTTCCTGGGTAAGAATTGGGAAAAAAAGTTGAACACCATGGAACCAAAAAAAGCCCAAATCTGGAAGCAGATACGTTGATAGTTTGAATTGCGAACATCAAGTTGGTGGAGCAGGCCGGGTAGGTTCGCTGTTTTGTTATTTCTTTATTCAATAATGAAATAATATTTTTTCTTTGTTGGCCATGTTTATTTTAGGATGTCTGTAGCCAGGGTTCGCAAAATCAGGGATATTGACAATTATCTGTAAAGGACTTAATAAGAAGGTGTCGCCCCCCGTGCGGGGGTGTGGATTGAAACCCAGTCAGGAGGACAGGGAGCTGACTGTTAGACTGTCGCCCCCCGTGCGGGGGTGTGGATTGAAACCTTGATAATCGCGGGATTAATCAGGCGCAATATAGTCGCCCCCCGTGCGGGGGTGTGGATTGAAACATCCGAGGGAAGTGTTTCGGCGGGCGATTGCTCAGTCGCCCCCCGTGCGGGGGTGTGGATTGAAACCAGATCATTGGATAACACATCCTCAGATTCGTCGTCGCCCCCCGTGCGGGGGTGTGGATTGAAACCTGGATCAGATGCAATGCGTAACAATCCCATGCCGTCGCCCCCCGTGCGGGGGTGTGGATTGAAACAGGATGTCTTTATTGTTGTGTCGGATTTACGAATGTCGCCCCCCGTGCGGGGGTGTGGATTGAAACCATGTCCGAAAGCGTGAAATACTTGCGCCAGGAGGTCGCCCCCCGTGCGGGGGTGTGGATTGAAACACCGAGTTCCCTGGATTTGGAACCAAAACCTTTAGTCGCCCCCCGTGCGGGGGTGTGGATTGAAACATCCGAGGGAGGTGTTTCGTCGGGCGATTGCTCAGGTCGCCCCCCGTGCGGGGGTGTGGATTGAAACTGATAGCCGCCTGTTTGACCGACTCATACACACAAGTCGCCCCCCGTGCGGGGGTGTGGATTGAAACTCTCATTTCCACTACATTTTCCACAAGTCCAGATATGTCGCCCCCCGTGCGGGGGTGTGGATTGAAACGGTAAAATCTATCTGGTCGTCATGGCATTCGGGAAGTCGCCCCCCGTGCGGGGGTGTGGATTGAAACCCCGGCCCATCGAGGGGCCGGTCCCCCCCCCTAGTCGCCCCCCGTGCGGGGGTGTGGATTGAAACTTGAAGCGCTAAATCATGTCCTCCCCTCGATTAGCGTCGCCCCCCGTGCGGGGGTGTGGATTGAAACCCATAAATCCCCCCTAAATATATCTAATTGTACCCGTCGCCCCCCGTGCGGGGGTGTGGATTGAAACTTCGGTTATCCGCCGCACCGTGACAGTATAAGAAGGTCGCCCCCCGTGCGGGGGTGTGGATTGAAACATCTATGGTCAATGTCCTCAGATATTAGCTGCCCTAGTCGCCCCCCGTGCGGGGGTGTGGATTGAAACATCGAAAGTTGCGAGGATATCATTGCTTTTTCTGGTCGCCCCCCGTGCGGGGGTGTGGATTGAAACTTGACGATGTTGAGCTGGGCTTTGCCGCTTTGGATGTCGCCCCCCGTGCGGGGGTGTGGATTGAAACTGAAATATTGGCGCAAGGGGTTGCTAATTGTGCCCGTCGCCCCCCGTGCGGGGGTGTGGATTGAAACATCTGAGGGAAGTGTTTCGGCGGGCGATTGCTCAGGTCGCCCCCCGTGCGGGGGTGTGGATTGAAACATAGTAATCTCCTTTGCCCTTCAAGGGCTATTTCGTCGCCCCCCGTGCGGGGGTGTGGATTGAAACAAGCACAAGCTTGCCTGACCAGCTTTAAGATCACGTCGCCCCCCGTGCGGGGGTGTGGATTGAAACTTTTTGATCGGGTATTGACGACCCGGGTGGCCTGGTCGCCCCCCGTGCGGGGGTGTGGATTGAAACTTGTATCTGGAGTTTTCGGCCGACAGACATGTTAAGTCGCCCCCCGTGCGGGGGTGTGGATTGAAACTTGACCTTGGCGCGCGCAGCGACTCGTAGGCATCAGTCGCCCCCCGTGCGGGGGTGTGGATTGAAACAAAGAAGAAAGGGACAATTTTTAGTGTTACAGTTTTGTCGCCCCCCGTGCGGGGGTGTGGATTGAAACTTTGCGTCCAGGTGATACCGTCAGAGCTGGTGAGGTCGCCCCCCGTGCGGGGGTGTGGATTGAAACCTTTGCGTCCAGGTGATACCGTCAGAGCTGGTGAGGTCGCCCCCCGTGCGGGGGTGTGGATTGAAACATCTGTTAGCACAAGATAATGAACATCACTACACGTCGCCCCCCGTGCGGGGGTGTGGATTGAAACGTCGGAAGAATGGGACGAAATGAGGAAAGAGATGTCGCCCCCCGTGCGGGGGTGTGGATTGAAACTAAATCATGTACGGGTGTTATTAAAAATCGACGGCAGTCGCCCCCCGTGCGGGGGTGTGGATTGAAACTCAGCCATCCAATCATCATAATCCGACTTAACTGGTCGCCCCCCGTGCGGGGGTGTGGATTGAAACAATGGAAATAAGTGATATCATTAAGACGACAACGTCGCCCCCCGTGCGGGGGTGTGGATTGAAACTCAGTAGAATATGTATAAACACCATCATGTAGACGTCGCCCCCCGTGCGGGGGTGTGGATTGAAACCATTTTTATGAAAGTTACACTGCTGCTCACACGTCGCCCCCCGTGCGGGGGTGTGGATTGAAACGCGTGTTCGTGGTCACCCACCAGCTTGCCTGACCGTCGCCCCCCGTGCGGGGGTGTGGATTGAAACAATTTCAAGACGCACTCCAGAAGGAAATACCGGATGTCGCCCCCCGTGCGGGGGTGTGGATTGAAACCCATTATATAATCCATAAAGACGGGACTATCGAAGTCGCCCCCCGTGCGGGGGTGTGGATTGAAACCTTTTGTTATCCTTATAGACAGGTCCGTAGACCTCGTCGCCCCCCGTGCGGGGGTGTGGATTGAAACCGTCCCTGATACTTAAACGCTGCAGGGTACTCCCGTCGCCCCCCGTGCGGGGGTGTGGATTGAAACTACCCCTCCCATCATATAATAAGCGTAGTTAATGTCGCCCCCCGTGCGGGGGTGTGGATTGAAACTACCCCTCCCATCATATAATAAGCGTAGTTAATGTCGCCCCCCGTGCGGGGGTGTGGATTGAAACAAGAAGTATCTGGTGAAAAATATTATTGGCAGAATGTCGCCCCCCGTGCGGGGGTGTGGATTGAAACCTTAATTGCCTCCTTAATATACTCTGGTATAAAGTCGCCCCCCGTGCGGGGGTGTGGATTGAAACGATTAAAAATCATTCGGTGGAATTTCAGTATCACGTCGCCCCCCGTGCGGGGGTGTGGATTGAAACCCCCCAATCAGGTACACGCTGACATTATGACTTCGTCGCCCCCCGTGCGGGGGTGTGGATTGAAACACAAAATAAGGAGATAACATGGTACTTCCGTGATGTCGCCCCCCGTGCGGGGGTGTGGATTGAAACAATCGTGGGTCAATACTTTCGTATGGATATGCTGTCGCCCCCCGTGCGGGGGTGTGGATTGAAACCAAGAAATCTAATTGTAATATTCGCAAGCCTTTCGTCGCCCCCCGTGCGGGGGTGTGGATTGAAACGATCAATTTGGTGAAGTCGGTTAGCCTGTCTTGGTCGCCCCCCGTGCGGGGGTGTGGATTGAAACATTTATTTCCACCACGGATACGTCCATATACGTTGTCGCCCCCCGTGCGGGGGTGTGGATTGAAACGTCTATACCTGGCTGGTAGTTGCCAAGGCCGTAGGTCGCCCCCCGTGCGGGGGTGTGGATTGAAACCGCCAGCTTGGCCAGCCCGATTAACTGATCGCAGTCGCCCCCCGTGCGGGGGTGTGGATTGAAACGGAAAGAAAAAGAGGATCAGGTACTGTCCCCTGATGTCGCCCCCCGTGCGGGGGTGTGGATTGAAACAATTCCGGCAGCTGAAATAGTCTGGCAGCAGGCAAGTCGCCCCCCGTGCGGGGGTGTGGATTGAAACGTCATTTCATCATCTTCCAGAGTAACCGCCTTTGGAGTCGCCCCCCGTGCGGGGGTGTGGATTGAAACAACAACAAAATCCCCCGTAATGTCTCGTTTAGAGTGTCGCCCCCCGTGCGGGGGTGTGGATTGAAACGGGGGACAGGGTCTTTCGGGGTCTGGATAGAGAGTCGCCCCCCGTGCGGGGGTGTGGATTGAAACTTCGGGGTCTGGATAGAGACGTCCTATTACGCAGTCGCCCCCCGTGCGGGGGTGTGGATTGAAACCTCATTTTATCAGGTGATAGCACCTGATTTTCTGTCGCCCCCCGTGCGGGGGTGTGGATTGAAACTTCTACGCTGGGCTGGTAGTTGCCAATGCCATAGGTCGCCCCCCGTGCGGGGGTGTGGATTGAGACATGTGTTATGTTAATTGTATAGACCAGAGGAGGTTGTTTAGAGTTGTGAAGATGCCCCAAGTAGTTGATGCAAGCATACACGACTAGTACCGATGGATCCGCATGGAATGCCCTGACGAGAAGACACGAGAAAAGGGAAATGATTGACACCATAAGGCATGTCCAACAGGAAAACTCCTATAGGACAGATCCTCCCCGTGTGCATGAGGAACTAAAGAAGAAGGGGTTCGGTCGCAGCAAAGTGGCCCGCCTTATTTAGTGAAAACGATTTAAAATGCCGCACTAAAAGAGTTTATATCAAAACAACTGTATCGGACCCGGCAGAAGGAATCAACTCCCGATTTGTTGCGGAGAGACTTTGCTGCCAGAGGGCATGAGAAGGTGTTTTTTCAGTTGATGTGTGGAGTTCTTTGTCTTAACGCACAAAAGATACTTCAATATTACATTCTGCCAGCCCTGAACAAAGAAGCGGCATTGAAGTAATAGGAAGAAGTATATCTAAAACAGAGAAAAATGGCTTTTTTCATATAAAAGGCTTGACAAAAGCTTTATTTTTAACGAAAACTTGGCCAAAGTAGCATCAGGGGCAGCGACATTTCTTGCTCTAACTGATACCTTATAGAGGGTTTTTGAATGAGTTCCGTCACTTAACGAGACAGGAATATGTGTAAATATCAAATTTCAATGGAGATTTCAGGAATTCTGGCGATGTGGGCCAGGCCTGATACTGGTTCAAGCCCAACTTCTTATCCCATACCCACATGGTCAGCAGTTAAAGGGCTATTTGAATCAATCGCTTTTTTAAAAGATGGTCGGGCTTGGGTTAACCCAACTCATGTTGAAGTGTGCAAGCCTGTTAATCAGCAAAGTCATGGTGAAATCCATTATCAAAAGTACATGACCAATTATGGCGGGCCATTGAGAGAAACGACTCTGGTTAACAATGGTAATAACTACCAATTTCCTGCTTTAATGGTGGCTAACCCTTGTTACCGTCTATATGCCAAAATAGAAAATGGTTCTGGGAAGCCGATGAAGCGTGGTGATAATCCCTGCCATACTTTGCAGGGAATTTTTGAACGGCGCTTGCATAAGGGGCAGTGCTATCATACGCCTTGTTTAGGTTGGAGTGAGTGCGTACCCGGCTACTGGGGTGAATTTAGGGAAGGTACCGAAGTTGATAAAAAAATAAATATCAATTTGGTATCTGTATTGAAAGGCATGTTTGATTCTCCTTTAAATGGTCAATATGCACCACATTTCCAGCAGGGTGAGGATGCATGGATAAAAGAAGGGGAATTTCGTTATGCTGAATGAGTTAGCACTTATTCGCAATGGGATTGCGGAACTGGATGGAACCTCATTAAAACCTATCCATAAACAATTGCATGAACCGGGTAAAAAAATCTTTTGCGGGTGGTTTTATCAGTTAACAGCTCAACCAATGCTGTGGAAATTGCAGAACTTGATTATTTGTCGGGAGATAGAAATAAAAAATATTGGAGCCAGGGTGACGGCAATAAAAATCAATTCCCGGCAGTGAAATTGGAATTCCCTCTACGCCCTGGCGGAGTAAGAGCTTATCAAGATTGGAAAGCAGCCAATAAAAAACCATCGTCTGACAGTTGGTTGAAAGCACTAGCGCAAATCAGAAAAAAATATCCTCTGGATATTTCCAAAACCCAAAAATGGCCTTCTTACAGAAGCAAATTAAAGGAAAAAAGAGCCAAGTTATACCAAGGATTGAAAGCTGATGCATATGTCATAAAACAATTATTGGATACCTTTCTAAGTACTAACAACTTACTAGTTAAATTGGATGAAAAATTACTGGATTATTGCCAACGTAATGCAGATAACAACAAATTGAAACTGGCTGCACTTATTTGGTTTGCGGATGGCAAAGTAGATGCTAAAGGAAATATGCCTGATGGTGGCAGGCCGACCTTATTGCTGGATATGCAAGCAAATGGCAGTTGTTCAGCAGCGCATATACATTGGCGGCAGGTGCTTTCAGACTTTTTGTTTGAACAAGAATCAACAGACAAAGGCGATTGTGTGATCAGTGGCAAACAAGACACTTCTATCATCACAGACACCTTTCCAGCCGTTAAATGTGATCATTTAGGTGATGTAAAACTGTTTTCGCGTAAGAAAGAAACGCCAACTTATCAACGCTATGGGAAAGAAGGTGCTGCCAGCATGGCTGTTTCTGCTGCATTAGCCGATGAAATGGCAAGTGCATTACGTTATTTAAATGAAAAAGAAAGAGGTACAACCAGAGATGTGGTTCCTGGTGAGACAGGAGTAGGTGATCTATTGATAACTTTTTGCCGCCAACTGCCTGATGTGGAACCCGTTCGTTTATTAACCCATAATGCAGAACCTTTGGATGACGAAGATGCCTATGAAGTGGAGGCAGAACAAATTTGTAAGGCGTTCAAAGGCAAAGATAATACATTGATGGCCCAGGTTGATTTTCTGATTATCCGCAAAATCAATGATGGTGTGCAAAAAGCGATTTTTTCATCCTCACAATCGCTGGCTAATCTGGAAGCTGGGGCTAAACATTGGACACGAGCTTGCCATAACACGCCAGAAATAAAGCTGGCTTTATTCAAGAAAGGCGATAAAACACCGCGTTTCACGAAACCTAAGTCAATCTCCCCTAAGCAATTTTCAATTTTGTTCAAAAAGCACTACACGCAAGATATTGGCAATAAAACGCCTGAAGTACCTGGACTGCCGTTTGCTGAGGCAATGCAGTTATTTTTGTACGAAATACCTAATGTTAATTTGGCAACCAGGTTATTACAGCGCTTGCTAAAACAGTTTTCCAATTTGCTGGTAAAAGCCGCACTGAAACAAACCAAACCCATTAAGCATCATCAAGATGCACTTTACGTTATTACTGCTATCGGATTGTTGCTACATAAAGCAGGCCGTAAGAAGGAGTTATATATGAGCGAACTTGCCTATAAGCTAGGGCAGTTTTTTTCCGCCCTGGATGAAATCCATATTGGTTATTGCAGCAGCGAATGCAATGGACAAATTCCGCCCCGTTTAATCGGTAATCAGGCCTATGCAACAGCAGTGACAAACCCAGCAAAAGCACTGGAAATTACCGCACAGAGATCAGCGGTTTACCAAGCCTGGGCAAAAAGAACAAGCGAAAAGGCAGATGAAAAAATATCAGATAAAAAAGTTAAAAATGCCAAATATGCCTATCGATGGCTGCGTAAGCATTGTGCCGATTTACATTTGTTGGCACCCCAGCTTATACAGCCGCCTTCCACAACAGATAAAGCTGAACTTTTGCTGGGCTATATGGCAGGCAGGCCATTTGCGGGTAGTAATAATAATTCAGAAAATAGCAATAATGAACAACCTAATGATTCACGAGGAGAGTATTAATCATGGAAAATCATTCTGTACCTTTTAACCGTTGTATTGGCCTGGC
The DNA here is from genome assembly GCA_965224705.1 of Spirochaetaceae bacterium. Taxonomy (GTDB): domain Bacteria; phylum Spirochaetota; class Spirochaetia; order DSM-2461; family DSM-2461; genus UBA2779. The sequence goes on from OZ245056.1 coordinate 1,060,036, forward strand.
CGTTTTGGAAGTGGTGATGTCTAACCCAAATGGCGATCCTGATATGGAATCTGATCCTCGCACAATAGACACTAACGGTCATGGCTTGATTACGCCTGTTTCTTATAAGCGTAAATTTCGTGATCTGGTTGAGGACAACGAAGGTCTTGTTTTTCAAACCGCCAAAGAAAAATTGAGTTTGGATGAAAGCCGATACAAGATTTTGGAATCCAGGGGGCGGAATCGTAAAGCAATCCTTGACATGGATAAACAAGAATTTAAAGATACTTATTGGGATGCCCGATTGTTTGGTAACACTTTTCTTGAAAGTCTAAAAGATAAAGATCTGAGTACTGAAGAAAAGACGCGTAAAAAAAACGGTGGTTATGCGCATTTTATTCGTACCGGTGCAGTTCAAGTTGGGGTCGGTACATCTGTAGCACCTGTTGAAATTGAACGCCTAACCATGACCAATAAATCCGGTGTACAAGAAGATAAAGACCGAGGCATGGCGCCTTTGGCTTTTCGCGTGGTGCGGCATGGTATTTACACTATTCCTTTTTATATCAACCCGTCGATTGCACAAAAAACAGGTGCGGATGCTAAGGATTTAGAACTCTTTAAGTTTTTGGCACCTCTGGTATATCAGCACACCGCTTCGGCTATTCGTCCGCAGGTTAATACCTTGCATGTTTGGTTTGCAGAGCACAAAAGTCCACTGGGTTCATGCCCTGACCATTTACTGATTGATGCCTTAACGCCTGTTGTTAAGGAAGATATTGATCAACCTGGTGCACGAAGTGATTATCAGGTGCCAACACGGAGCGATTTAGACGAAGCAACCAGCCAGCGTTTTAATCAGATTGTTGACCTGTGTAATGTCAAATAATTATGCAGCACATTCATCACCCAAAGACCGGCCTGAAGATAATCCGCATAGCTATGCGGATCATGTTCGAGCCGTCGAACGCCTTGGTTTGCGCCATGCGCGAAATATGTTCAAGTATGCAAACTTATCGCCTGAGGGGATTGCTAAATATACGCAATCATTAAACTGTGCGTTACGTATTCACGACATAGGCAAATTGGAAGCAGGCAATCAGGCCGTACTGAGTGGCAAAAAAACCGGCAAATTACCCTATGACCATGTGGATGCGGGGGTAGCAATTGCCTTGGCACAGCAGGATCAATTGACTGCTTTACTGATACGCGCCCATCATGCACCAGGTTTGGCGAGCACCAAAGATGAGGGATTATTAAAGCGGCGTTTAGGGGAAATAAACTTGCTGAGAGGCAAACGGCATCAGCGAAATAGTGTTGAAGCCCTGTTTCTTGAAGAACATAAAAAACTTATCGATAGAACGGATGCTTTGGTCAATCAATTGCGCATAGCGCATGAAAGTTCATGCGATGATGATTTGACCAAAACAAGTATCACGGCGTTAAAAGAAGGCGAGGCATTAACAATAAGATTGTTGCTTTCTTGTTTGGTCGATGCTGATCATAGCGATGCAGCAGCCTATTATGCCAGGCAAGCCGCCTCGCTGTGTGATGATTTAGTCAAGCCCAAATGGTCAGAACGCTTGCAGCAACTCACACGAAAAATAAACGCATTGCAAGGCGATGACCCTGAACGTCAAGTGTTGCGCGATGAACTATTTAGTCAATGCCTAAACAATGACAATCATAAACCTATTGTCACATGTGCCGCACCAGTCGGCTTGGGTAAAACCACAGCAGTAAGTGCTAATCTATTACAGCGTGCTATTCAGCATGATTTGCGCAGAATTTTTGTTATTGCGCCTTTTACCAATGTGATTAGTCAAACCGCTAAACGTTTACGTGACTATCTAGTGTTAGATGGCGAAGACCCTAATACCGTCATTGTTGAGCATCACCATCGTGCAGAATTTGATAGTGTTGAAAAACGCCAATATACAGAAACCTGGCAGGCACCGATTATCGTAACAACTGCGGTGCAGTTTTTTGAAACCTTAGCCAGTGCATCACCGACCCCATTGCGTAAATTACATCAACTACCTGGATCAGCGATCTTTATTGATGAAGCACATGCCTGTGTGTCGCCTCATTTAATGCGCCAGACTTGGCATTGGATCAAACAATTGGCGGCTACCTGGTCATGCCATGCGGTGTTGGCTTCTGGCTCGTTGGTGAAATATTGGGAAGACCGAGAAATTGTTGGCGGGGATAATGCGGTGAGTTTGATGAGTTTGCTGCAGCAGGACTTTTTTCAGGTAACCCAAGCTGCAGAGCATAGTAGATTAAAGTTTGCTCGGTTGAATGACGGGAAGGATATTGATAAAAGCGCCTTATTAAATGCCGTAGCAGAAACTGATATACAAGGCAGCCGCTTGATTATTTTAAATACTGTGCAATCAGCCGCTGTGATAGCCCAGGCCTTACAACAGATGCTGCAACCGGATATTGGCCAATCGATTTCACTGGCTGAACGTAAAGTATTGCACTTATCGACCGCTTTAGCACCGGTAGATCGTGCAAGAGTTATTGATGAATTAAGTAGCCGTCAACGAAAAGATAGTTATTGGAAGAATAAAGATTGGTTCTTGGCGGCAACCAGTTGTGTAGAAGCTGGCGTTGATCTGGATTTTGATTTCGGCTTCCGTGAACGTTGTTCCATGACCAGCTTTTTGCAAACTGCCGGACGCATTAATAGAGAAGGTTTAAATCCAAATAGCACCCTTTATGATTTCTTCTTGTCGAGTGATGAAGGTATTTTGCACCATCCTGGCTTTAAGGATTCGATACAAATATTCGATAACTTTTGGGAAAAACTCATAGCAAAACAAGATCCCCTTGATGAACTATCAACTTTAGCAATTAAAGAAGAAATTAGAAGAATAGAGGCAAGTAAAGAAAAAACGGTAACCCGTTTAGCAAAAGATGAAAATAACCATAATTTTCAACAAGTACAAAAAACATTCAAAATTATTTTATCCGATACAATCACGGTAATAGTGGACGAAGAATTAAAAGAGTCCATAAGCAAAAACATTCCAGTCAGTTATAAAAAAATTCAAAATCAATCTATCCAAATATGGCGTAATAAAATTGAGCAGTTTGGCATCACGCCCTGTGAACAGGAATCAGGAATTTATTTTTGGAATTATGGTTACGATCCTGATTTTTTGGGTTATATGAAAGACATGGATAGAATGATTCGGCATAGCGGGTGGATTATCTAATTCCCACCTGTACCCCCATCGCAGGCCCGAATGGTGTAGGTAAGACCACTTTCGCTTTGCGTCATCTGCCTTCGGTTGCTTGCTCCCTTGATAAAAAAGGGAGTTTTGTGCTTTTATATTTTTGAAGAACAGGAAAGAGAACTTTCTTCATTAGAGGTATCCTTGAGCAATACGAAACGCGCGGCTGCCATAATGCTTTTCTGCCTGAGTGGAACACTGTTCGCGCAGTCTCCTGATGATAGAGAGGCTGTGCCGAAGGAGCCGGACACTCACTCCGAGCTTGATGTGGGTTTGGGGCTGTCAACGTCCGTTATGGCGGATACGGTTTACGCTTATCTGTACAAAGTTCCCGTGATTGGAAGATTGCGATTGGAATACAGTCATACCAAGGGGATTGTAAACCATCAGGTGGGACTGGGCGGCGGGATAGGCCGTCTTTTTTCCCCCTATGAGAGTACGCCCGGTTATGCCTCACCGGATGATTTAACTTTTTTGATGGAAGCTTACTACACCCCGCGTTTCCGTTTTCTTCATACCGGAGGCCTTTCCCTGTACGCGGGTCCGGGCGTTCATCTGTACGGCAGCGGTTGGATTCCCGACAGCGGCGAAGTCGATGTGCTGCGCTACGCCTGGTCCATTCATACCGGGTTAGGGGCTTCATTCTTCCTGAATTATGCCCCGAAGAAAGGCGGACAGATCAATTTGAGTCTGTACATACCGGTGTTTGGTGTGTTGTGGAGACCTCCTTATTCAGGCTATACCCTGAGGGAGGAGAATCTCCTGGAAACCGAGGGCATGCTCAGCGCAATCTTTGCCAATCCTTTATTCGCATCCTTCCATAACCTTCTGAGTGTCACTCTCCGCTTCAGCTACGAACTGCCGCTTTCCCGGCTTATCGCCCTGAAGTTTGAATACAGTGCTCTCTTCGAATATATTTCCGTTCCCAGAGAACGAATGGAGTTTCAAAACAATGTCAGTGCGGCTGTATCGTTTCGATTTTAATCGGTTCAGAATGCCTCTCCACAGGGGATTAAGTCTGCTCGTCTCCCTGGGATTGTGGGTCATGACGGCGGCATGCACCGGCAGCTTCGGATCGGATTTTGAGAACACGCCGAAAGGCAACTATGATTATTTCTTTTACGATCTGAACAAAACCTACGCTTATTGGGATTACACTTTCGATGGAAAAACCCTCTCTCAAATCCAAAGTGAGGAATCCTCCGGTATAGACAGCTCCTGGGATTCTCTGCAAACCGCTCTGGACAGAGTCATCAACTTACGCATTCGAGACCCCCATCTTTATTCCAAATACTCTCCGATACCGGATATCGATCTGGCCGAAGACACATTGCTCAAAAATGAGCGGCAGAGCGATTTTAGTGACTACGTGCCGGGTGAAATCGACGATATAGAATGGCTGGAGCGAGAGCAGTTTCTTTTTTTCGGCATCGTGAAGACGTCCCAGAAAATCGGGTATGTTTTTGTGGATAGCCTTGTTGACAACGTGGGCGGAAGCCAAAGGCTAAGCGATTCGCAGGACTTCGGTGCCATTACGGACAGCATGTTAACCCAATTCCAGTCCCGCGGTGTCGAGAAGCTTATCTTTGATGTTCGCTCGCCAGCCGGGGGAGCGGTGCACAGAGGCAAGGCCATCAGCTCCCGGTTCGTATCGTCCCAAAAGGTGTTCATGATTTCCGAAGCCCCGGACACGTCGGGAGAATATAAACGCCGGGAAGAAACTATCTCGCCCGCAGGCAATGCCTATTACCGGGATAAACCGCTGGTCATTCTGACCAATACCAATACCTGCAGCGGAGGGGAAATGCTCGTTCTCATGCTCCGGCAGGCCGATGGCTACATCAAAACCATCGGAAAATCGACAAGGGGATGCGCGGGAACCATCATCGACCGGGAATTGCCCAACGGATGGATAATCCGTGTAACATCCAGCCGAACATTCATGCCCGAAGAAAAAGAGTATTTCAAGGTTGGCATTGAACCTGAACAGATTGAAGATTTTGACTGGAAAAACGATGAGGAAGATACCGTACTGGGCGCGGCCATTGAATTACTCGAAAAGACACAGTAGGGCGCCTCTAAAAACCCGCTTTCGGAATCTGGCGCAGAGATTTTTCACTGATGCAAGGCGACAAAAACGGAGCTAGCTGGGCTGCGTGAGCATTCTGGCAACGCAGCAGCAGGGGATGCGAGTCTATGGACTCGCATCCTGAGAGAGTGCCGAGCGATAGCGAGGAAAAGCCGCCACGGATGGCGGCGAAAACGAACGAAGGCGGCTCTCCAGAAGCAAGCAGGAGGCTTGCTTCTGGAGAGAAGGGCAAAAATCGAGCCGTGAGGCGTAAGTCCGACAGACTCCTGGCTGCCGTTCAGAGGATAGAATGAAAAAAGCAGCGCTAATGATATTACTCGCCGTTACAGGTTCGTTGTTTTCGGAAGAACCAATTCCGTTCAACGTCAAGATGATGTACTACTATGAATATCAGTTCCCAGACATAGTTGAGCTAACAATTGATTACCTCAATAGTGAATCATCACTTGAAGACAAGTGGGCTCATAAGCTAATTGCTTTCTACATAGCTCTCTTTGAGAATGATTCAACAGTCCGGTCAAAAGTCAAGAACTCGATAGACAGAATTTCCAGCAATCGGTATGTAATCCAAAGAAGTCTGGACAAGACACCGTCTGATTATCTTGATCAGTTTCCTCCCTCACCCACAAAGAACGATTTATTCTGGAGCATGTTCTTCGCAACCGGTGATGGGGAGTACCTGAACTACCTTATCAAGAATATTCCTCTATATGAAAATCGAAAAGACTTGAATTTGTTCATGACTGGATCAACAGCGATATGGTCATTATCGGCTAACTCCAAACAACATGAGGCCGTATCTGAGTATATCGGAAGTATTAAAACCGAATCAGAATATGTCGGGCATTGGTTAAACCAAATTCTAGAGCTTGATATAGGCGATTTTCGCGAAAATGTTGTGACGATTATAAAAAACCAGAAGGAACTCGGAATATGGTAATCGAGAATGGCAGCTAACAGCTGTTAATGCGCTCCGGTCCTTCGGGCACAGATTATTCCGCCTGTCGTAAATAGCGCTTGACAGAACAAGACTGATATACCATCTTACGGCTCTTTCTTCCTAATACACATCACCGTAATCCCCCACGCTCACAAGGATGATACGCTCTCTTTCCAGGATAAGCTCTATGGTTATCCGGTAGGAGATATTGATGGAAATAGAGTGTAATTCCTTTAATTTGCCTTTCAGGGGATGGAGACGCAAAGAGGGGTGAGTTGGATTTAATCGTACCAATTTCAGGCATTTCTCATAGGAAGATAGCAGTTCGGGGTGTTTTCTGAAAAACTTCTTAGCTCGCCTAACATAGCTTTCCGTATAGACGAGTTCTCTCATTGTTTCAATGTCTTAATATGTTCGTCCACATCTCCGGTGATAAACTGCCCTTCGGCAATATCCCGACGGGTTTCCTCCAGGGCAGTATCCAGTTCACATTCACGCAGATGATTGTACTTTTCAAAGGTCATAACCACGTAGCGTTTTTTCCCCCTAACCGTGATTACCGCTTCCTCTTCCGAACCGATAACCCGTTCAATAAGGGATACGCCTCCAGTTTTCAGTTCATTGGCTGTGATTGTATTATTCATAGCACTGCAAATAGTATTGAAGATAAAACGATTAGTCAAGGCCGTAGGCGGCAAAAGAACACAATGAGCTGATACGGGAGACTGACTTAAAAGCGGCATGAAGCTGTATCGACTTAGGGACCATTATAGTGCCGCATTACAACAAGAATACCTCAAACATACATTTTCACACAAAGTCTTCCGCTCTGAATAAATCAAGAACCTATCATTGCCTGACTGGCAGGGGATTGATTTTAACCTTACCGGTACGGAGATAGCGGATGCCATGGACAGCCGCGGCGGCGGCACTGGTTGTGGTTGTGTAGGAAATCTTCAGCGATACGGCTTCTGTTCTCATATCCTCGTCTCCAATTCGGCTGAACCGGCCGCTGGGCGTGTTGATGAGAAGCTGAGTCCGGTTGGAACGCATGTAGTTTGTTGAACCTGGGTTAAGAGCGCAGAGTGGGTTAGAGATCTCCTTGATGCATAGACCGATTATAATGTATGGTTATCATTGTGAATGTTGAAATCAAAGGATTCGACAATCAGCTTGCTGTAACAATCCCCTACAATAAGGTGTTGATCGATTCAGTAAGGAGTGTTTCCGGGAGAATATGGGACAGCAAGAGGAAATTTTGGCTGATTCCAGGCCGTACACCAGACTCCCACCTTTCTGTCCGCTCTGCCCAGGCGGTGTTTGACAATGCCTGCGAAAAATGTGAAATAACAAAGAAGGTCTCCATCCATTCCCTGCGCCACGCCTTTGCCACTCATCTTCCTGAAGAGGGTGTTGATCTTCGCTATATCCAGGAACTTCTGGGACATGTCAGTTCAAAGACTACAGAAATCTATACTCATGTATCCAAAACAGGGGTCAGGCAAATTATCAGTCCTTTGGACAGGGCGAGGGGTTAAGTGTATGAAATTCGTGGAGATAAGATTTAGTTATGTTCAATGCCCGGCTTAAGAGATTTGTAGTTCTCGGCCATCCGTGGCCTCGGGGGCAAAGGGAGATTTCTTTGATGAATGATTTTTTTCAATATCCACCAGATCTATTTGATCTTATAGTACAAACTATTCCATTATTGAATCGTTCAAAGAAATCCGTTTTACTCTTTTTTAAAGGATCGGGTGTTTCAGAAAGTTTATATTCAGATATTTCAGATCAACTTTCATCTAATAAAGATTCCATAAATAAATATGCTATCACAAGAACAATTTTAGAGCGAATCAATGAAGATTCAGACAAATATCTAAGAGAAAGAAGAGAACTACTAAAAAGAATTATAGAATTTGAAGCATTTAGCACTTGCTGGGAAAATGACATTTTAAAAGCAAAAGGTTTGGTTTCTGAAATACAAAAGGTAGTAAATGTTAAAGATTCATTTACTCGTATGAATCAAGAAAGAGAAAAAGAACGAAAGAAAAAAACAGATGAATATTTGAAAAAAATCAATGAGATTAAAGTAAAAGAAGACAAAATAGCCAAACTTAAAGATGACTTTTTTAAATTGTTTGGAAACATAGAACCACATAAAAGAGGGAAAAAATTAGAATCAGTTTTGAATAGTCTTTTTTCGATCTATGAAATCTTAATTAAAGAAGATTTTAAACGAGTTTCAGAGAACAAAGAAGGTATTGTTGAACAACTTGATGGTGTCGTTGAAATTGACAATCAGATATTTTTAGTTGAAATGAAATGGAAAAAAGACTCAATTGGAAGCGATGATATATATGCTCATTTAGTGAGAATATATCATAGAACGAATGCTCATGGTTTTTATATTTCAGCTTCAAAATATACTCCATCTGCAATTGAAGCAGCAAAAGAAGCTCTGGTTAAGGGGACACTGCTCTGTTTTATTGATCTTGAAGAAATTGTTCAGTTACTTGAAAAAAAAGATAATTTGGTACAATTTTTTAAAGAAAAAATTCATGCAGCAATAATTGAAAAACAACCATATAAAGGGATTAAATAGCAGGAATAAGAGACTAAAAATCCGTCCATGGGTTTTTAGAAATTACAACCAAGCCGCCGGGCACTAAACATAACAAGGCTTTCATGGCTCCAGCCTTCGGCTTCCGGCCCAAATTGCCTTTGGCAACTTCATGAAAGCCTGAGACGTTAGGTATAATACTCGACAAATTACATCTTTAGTCTTCGGCCATCCTTGGCCTCAGAAGAATAATAATATAAAAACCATGATTGGTAGAATGAGGAAGTAAAGTGGCAAACAATTATTTTCAAGATGATGAACGCGAAAATGCTATGATTGAATTATTTGGTCTATATAAGGCTGACGATGAGGGGCGTTCTGGTATAGATGCATTTCTTGAAATCGATGGTAAAAATCTACCTTTTGAACTTAAGACAACATCTACTGGGTCTGTTACAACGGTAAGAGATTTTGGCCCCGATCATATAAAAAAATGGAAAAATAAGCACTGGTTAATTGGATCTTTTATCAGAGATCGGGAATTTTATTTGTATGGTTCACCGGAAAAAATGGCCACTTGGATTGAAGAGAAAGAGAATTATATTTCAACAGATTTCAAACTTGCTGATTTAATTCCACAAAAAATATCACTTTCAGATATGTTTGAAATTATCGGGAAAAAAGAAAAATATTCACTCGAGAATGCAAAGTCTATTCAAAAGAAGCAATATAAAATTGCAGAATATATACAAATGCAAGATATGGAAAATGGGTATTCACCAGAGAGGATGTTAAGAATTTTACAAGACCGTGCTAATTATTTAATACAGAGAGGAAGTACTCTTAATAATCTCATATACCATATAGTTATTTCGACGGCTGGACAGAAATAACACACAATCATAAAAACAAGCTTCGAGAAATGGTTCAAGAGTATTTAAATTCAATTAATTAAATGCTTTATGAACATTTTTGGCGACATTATATGCAACAGGTGGAGCAACAGAATTACCGATCTGACCTAAAACCTGATAAACAGCACCACCAAATTTCCAAGACTCAGGAAAGCCTTGTAGTAAAGCCACATCTTGTACTGATAATCTAAAATGTCCGTTTTTTGCAGGAAAAGCTGATGCTTTTTGTCTATCAGCCTGAACACCATTGGGCCAAATTTGTAAGTCACCCCATGATTTTTGACCAGCAGTGCTATTTAAAATTGATGTTGTATTCCTCTTCCCGGTAAATGCACTTCTCAATGTTGGGGATAAATTATCGTACTCTATATTGGGTAGACCTAATGCTTCCCTAACGCCTTTAGTCATTGGTAGCATTTCATTAAAAAAGTCTTTTGTTAAATAATCATTATTCTTAAATCTATTCCAATTGTGTGTAGGAATTGGAATCTCGAAATTAGAGAAGTGCTTTTCATTTCTAAAACCTACAAAAAATACTCTTTTTCTTATTTGAGGAACACTAAAATCTGCTGTATGCATTTCAAACATTTTTATTTTATAATCTGATAATGGTTTTAGTATGTATTCATCAACAAACCCTTTGAATTTAGGAGAAATCAATCCCAAAACATTTTCCGCGACAAAACCATCAGGTTTGATTGTATTTACAGCTCTATTGAATTCTCCCCACATATTTCTTTCATCATTTTTACCTTTTTGTTGTCCAGCAATTGAAAAAGGCTGACAAGGAGGACCGCCATGAATTATATTTACTTTACCTTTATATGAACCCCAATCTATTTTTGTCACATCCCCATTTTCAGGTCCACAAAATACTTTCCAATCAGGCTTATTTATATTGAAAGTTTCTCTGCAAATTGGAATTAACTCAAATGAACCTATATGATTAAATCCTGCTTGATCAAAACCGAGATCTAATCCACCTCCACCGCTAAACAGACTTAAAGAAGTTAATGTGTTGTTTGTGATATAAGGCATTAAATCCATAGGATTATACTGAGGAGTATTTACTTCATGCATTGGTTCTAAAAAACCTTCCATTGCTTTTTTCTTTGCAATCATAGACTCATATGATAGTTCTTTATAATACTTTCGTTTCTCATCAGTAATGTCATAATTTTTAATTGGTCGGTTTTTGTAAACAGTTGCTTTTGTAGGCATTTTTACTCCTTAGAATTAGAATCAATTTGCTTTATTGTGGGAAATAGCTCTTTTTGATCTCCATAACTAATTAGTTCGGAAGCTTCTTTTACAAACCACTCTTTCATGGTTTTTTGATTCTTCTCTAAGGCCATATATAAATTACGTTTTAATTCAGGATCAATTTCTAGTACGATTCTACCTGATTTTCCTCTTGCCATAAGATCTCCTATGTAACATATGTAATATAACATAGAAATCCAATTCTTACAAGCCTTTCAGAAAAGTACATCCGTGTACTTTCCTGAGCATTATTCTAAAGCTGTCGAGTACTACACCTAACAGCGTCTATGCGTTGCGACCTTCGGTCTTGGCCCATCAAGTAGGAGGCACCCTGCGAAAGCAGGGATGCCGTCCTCTCACAGAACCGTGCGTACGGGTCCGTACACGGCTCCTCATGCATGTGTTCATATTTCTTTCAGTCTCAGGCTGAATAGATAAACTGCCCGAGTTCTTCAATGAAATAGCGATTGGGAAAAGCTTTGTGCATAGCCGGACTCCTTGAAGTCGCCCAGATACTCATATTGTTGATGATACGATTGGCCCCATACTCTGATACTCCCCTTTTTAACAGGGTTCGTTTCAGATTCCGGGGCCTCTTGTGCTCATACACTATTCGGGATCTCAATCGCCTTCTGGCATGGGCTTCTACCCTTTGAAGCTGGCGCTTATCTTCGGTTATACCGTAATATCCACTCCAGCCCCGGTACCAGATATTCAGCTTTTCCACTGTAGCTTCAATAGACTGATTCGTTCGTCTGGGTATCAATTCACAAAGCCTATCATTGGCTCTGCTCATTGACATCGACGAAATCGTAATCATTCCGGCCACAATGGTCATACCCAAAAACTTGATAACTTCGGCCTTTCCTGTTTTGCTCTTCTCCTCGTTGACAACGAGTTTCAGTTTCTTTTCAATGAAGGTTGAAATACTTCCCATCACTCTATCCGCCGCCTTTTGGGACTTAACGAATATGCTGCAGTCATCAGCAAATCGACAAAACTCCAGTCCTCGCTTTTCCAGTTCCCTGTCCAACTCGTCCAGAATCACATTGCTGAGCAATGGACTTAATGGACTACCCTGTGTCGTTCCGACAAAGGTATTTTCTTTCCGTCCATTCACCATCACCCCGCTCCGCAGAGTCAGGCCGATCAAACGCAGAATCCGGTTGTCGATCTTATTGACCGTTCTCAGCTATCTGATGATTCTATCGTGGCTGACCCTATCAAAGAACTTCGACAGGTCGATATCCACCACAAAATCCTTACCGCTGCTGACTATCGACTGAGCCTTTTCAATAGCCTGTTTCTGACTTCGTCCAGGACGAAAGCCAAAACTGCTGTCTGAGAAGGTGGGGTCGATAATGGGTTCGAGCAGAAATTTGATGGATGCCTGGACCACTCTGTCACGCACACACGGCACGCCCAGAAGTCTCACTCCTCCTCCCAGTTTCGGGATCTCCACTCGTCTGACCGGCTGAGGTTTGCAGCTCCAGGCTTTCAGCTCCGCTGAGAGTTCCCGGATTTCCTGCTCAAGATTGGCTTTGTAATCCTCTACAGTGATCGCGTCGATGCCTGATGACCCCCTGTTCTTACTCACCTCTCTAAAGCCTTGCCTCAATACCGATGGACGGCATAATTCCTCAAAAAGTCTCATGCTGTCCACTTTGAACAGTTCTCCTTGTCCCAATTTTCTCTCCTTCGGTCACAGACGAATATTTCTGCGTGTTCCACATCTCTTTTCCTTGTTTACGTCAGGAATGGGTGGAACACTCCCTAATGGCTGGTTTCGTCTGATCTGATACTCATCGTTCCAACAGAACGTCTGCATGTTCCCCCCTTCACCTTTAACCTCCTTGTCCTTTGATTCCTGTTTTATCCTCAATATATGTTGCCATATCGTCACAGGCAGAAATCTTTACGGCTACTATGGGTTCTTCTGACTGCCGGTGGAAGATTACCCTACATCCCTGCACGGCTTAGGAAATCTTATGGCGCTGTTCCACAGTTTCCATTCCACAGGCCCTCCCCGGGTAAGACCAATCTCCATTTCATATCCCGCCTGCCTTCTGCACAATTATGGGGTTACGTAAAGGATATGGGACTTCGATAGCCGAAGGTATCTCATCCTCCATAACTGCCTTTCAAAGGTTCACTCTCGTTCAGGCGAATATTTTGACTTAGACTTCCTTCAGATTCCTCATTGGGAAAGACAATCTCCATCTGGTCAGCAGGCATACTCTCAATGCGTTGTCTATCTTTCTTCGGACACCCTTGTCTTTGTCTACAAATTCCCTCCTTTCAGGGCTTTGTCGGGATTTTCACCCGCTGGATATTGGTCATGCCGGGCACACTTCGCACAACACAGTATATCTGGCTCGCTCGTGCCCTCGCTCGACCCATATTTGCCAAAAACTTATTGATTTTCAGAAATATCGCCTTTACTATCAAAGGCAAATCTGTCAATCTTGAGAAAAAGGAGACAGAATTATGGCAATTTCAGATGTCAAAACAGACGGTTCTTGGATTATCGTTTACGATGATTCAGGAAAAGAAAAAAAACGAATGGGTGGTAGTCGTAAAGAGGTTGTAGGTATGACAGGTGATTTTTTTGTTACACTTGAAGGTTCTTGGATAGTAACTTACGATGAAAACTGTAAAGAAATCAAAAGGATGGGTAGTTCAAATAAAGTTGTTAGAAGTGCCGTTGGTTCAACATTTACAGTGAAGGAAGGCAGTTGGATTGTCACATACGATAAAAACTGCAAAGAGCAGGCCCGAAGGGGGGCATAACTTTCTTCTATAAAATTGGCTGGCGACACTTCCTATATTATCCTCATCAAGTATTTGCGTTTTTACTTTAACAGAAGCTATGATAGTGTGAGATTATCAAATGTTGTGTAATTTAGGAGTATATGATTCATGAACAGGACAGAAAAATACAATGATGAGCTACTTAAAATAGAGCATTATAGTACCCATCCTCAAATGATTCCTTTTGTTGGTAAGTATTGGGGAGATTACTGTAAGAAATTGCTTGTTTTAGGGGAAAGTCATTATTTGCCGCTAAGTAGCTCTCTTGAAATGATAAAAAATTGGTATAAAACTCCATACAAAAGTTTATCTCAGGAAGAGCAAAACTGGACTACAACGGCAAGAATAATTGATGATGAGGGTTATCCATACGAAGAAGGAGGGAAAATATATCCTGAAAAACCTCATGGTATTTATAAAAATATAGAGACTGCTATACGATCCATAAGCAGTAATGATCTGCAAGTTGAGGAGAACATGCTTCGTTATATTGCGTTTATGAATTTTTTTCAGCGTCCTTCTCAAAAAACTGGAGATAGTATAGACTGTGATTTAGAAGATAGGCAAAAAGCGAATGATACTTTAAAATCAGTTATTGCTATAATAAAACCTGACTACATCTTCTTTGTAAGTAGTAAATCTTGGGACTACTATGATAAACAATCATTTCCAAAGAATAAGACAGGTCACAGTTGTCATCCTACCTGTCACTGGTGGAATAGAGAAAGTTATAAATATACCCGGTTCGGAGACTCACCTGTGACAGGACGAGAATCTTTCCTCCAGTTTTTATCAACGAATGAAATTATGAAATAAAATAAAGGCTTTGAATCCTGAAAATAATTACTTCGCCTAACAGCCGATAAGTCTCCGTTCGCTACGCTCACTTCGCCCTACGGGGAAATTGCCCTTTGGGGCTGTATCAGTAACACTCTGACAACCGAGCAGACAATGGCCCTCTCAATTGTTGTTCAAAATCCTCATTATTTTTAACATAAGCCAGAAGAATCGTTCCACTGGCAAATAACCGGCTAATACAAGCCACAAATGGGATGTTGTCACACAAGTTAAGTCCACTTAGGAGGAGACAACATGCAGCGCTGCAGTGTTCAAGTTAGGAATACTATCATGCAAAAGATGATCGGCCCGGAGAAACGGAAGGCAGCTGATCTCTCAGAGGAATTCGGGGTTTCTGCAGCCACAATCTATGGGTGGAAATCAAAGCTGAAAGACGCTACCCTTTCAGTTAAGGGAAATGAATCAACCAGTCATGAGAGTCTTCCGCTTTGAATAAGTCAAGAACCTATCATTGCCTGACCGGCAGGGGATTGATTTTAACCTTACCGGTCCGGAGATAACGGATGCCATGGACAGCCGCGGCGGCGGCACTGGTTGTGGTTGTGTAGGGAATCTTCAGCGACACAGCTTCTGTTCTCATATCCTCGTCTCCAATTCGGCTGAATCGGCCGCTGGGCGTGTTGATGAGAAGCTGAATCCGGTTGGAGCGCATGTAGTCTACAACATTGGGATGACCTTCATGCACTTTCAATATAACCTCGGCAAATATGCCATTTTCCCATAAGTACTGTGCTGTTCCACGGGTGGCACAAATGTTAAAACCAAGTTCTACCAGATCTTTCACTATGGGTAGAATACTATCCCTGTCTCTCTTGTGCACCGAGACAAATACCCGCCCCTTAATCGGAAGAATGCTGCCCACCGCAGCCTGGGATTTCGCAAAGGCTTCGCCGAAGCTTTCACCAGTGCCGATAGCTTCTCCTGTGGACATCATCTCCGGTCCCAAAACCGGGTCCAGGCCGGAAAATCGGTCAAACGAGAAAACGGCCTCTTTTATTGCCCAGCCGGTGAGGCAGTTCCCCTCACCGTAGTTCTCCTTGTTGATCAGTCCCTGCTCAGCCAGAGATTTTCCCTCCCAAACCTTGACTGCAGCGGCAATCAGGTCAACACCCGAAACTTTGGAAAGAAATGGAATCGTGCGGGATGCCCGGGGATTCACTTCAATGACATAGAGAATACCATCCTTCACCGCGAATTGGATGTTCAGTAATCCGACAATCTCAAACTCCCGGGCAATGCTTTGTGCGGCCTTCCGCATTGCTTCCAAAATATTCGGTGTCGATTTGTACGGCGGAAACACCGTTGCCGAATCTCCTGAATGAATGCCCGCTGCTTCGATGTGCTGGAGAATGCCGCCGATGTAAATATTCTTTCCATCCGCAACGGAATCAAGGTCGTATTCAAAGGCATCCTCAAGGAATTGATCCACCAGGACCGGACTTTCTGCCGTTACAGGAATATTTCCCGTAATGAATCCCTGGAGATCTTCTTCGCTGTAGGCAATCACCATACTGCGTCCTCCCAGAACAAAGGAGGGCCGGAGCAGTACAGGGAAACCAATGTCCTGAGCCAGAGTCACCACTTCCTCCCGGCAGACAGCGATGCGGTTCTTTGGCTGCCGCAGCCCCAGCCGGATGATGGCTTCGGAGAAGAGCTGCCGGTTTTCGGTCCGGCGGATTTGCTGGACGCTGGTACCGATAATGCAGGCACCGGTCGCCGCAAGTTCTTCTGCCATATTCAGCGATGTCTGTCCTCCTAATTGTACGGCGACATGCCGTGCCTTCTCCTTGCTGAGAACATCCAGGACATGCTCGCTGGTGAGCGGCTCCATGTAGAGTCGATCCGATGTGTTGTAATCAGTGGAGACGGTCTCTGGATTGCTGTTGATCATCACTGTCTTTCGGCCCATTTTTTGCCATGTCATGGATGCCAATGTGCAGCATGTATCGAATTCCAGTCCTTGCCCAATCCGATTCGGCCCCGAAGAGATAATGACGACACTGTCTTCTCCGAGAGCCTCTCCCTCGTCTTTTTCTCCCCAGGTAGAATAGAAATACGGCGTTGCCGCCTCAAACTCTCCCGCGCAGGTGTCCACTAGGTGGTAGCAGGGCATTAAGCCGTTTGTTTTGCGCAGGGATTGCAAGGCATGGACGCTTGTTCCGGTTAGTGAAGCTATGCGCTTATCCGATAGTCCCATACGCTTCGCATCCAGATAATCTCTTGTGCCGAGTTTTTTACCGGCCTTGGACAGGAATGCTTCCAAGTCCACCTGGATAAGTAATTGACTGAGAAACCAGATGTCAAAGCCGGATTTTTTGGACACAGGCAGCAGGGCCTTTTCCCCCTTCCTTTTAAGCACTGTGAATGCGGCCTGCAGTCGGCGGGGATGGGCGTTCTGGAGAATCATCTCCTCTTCATTCCGGCTGACTTTCAATTCTTCCATGCCGTCGACTCCGAACTCCGAGGCTCGTAAAGCCTTGTTGAGCGCTTCAAGGGCCGTCCGTCCCAGAGCCAGGGATTCACCAACGGATTTCATCTGACTTCCCAGCGCGCTATAAGCGGTGGGAAACTTCTCCATTTCAAATCGAGGAACTTTGACCGCGCAGTAGTCCAGTGTCGGCTCGAAGGCTAATGCGGTCTTGCCCGTGATTTCATTGAGTATCTCATCTAATGTGTAGCCTACAGCCAACTTAGCTGACCCCCGTGCAATGGGGAATCCCGTGGCCTTGGATGCCAATGCGGACGAACGGGACACGCGGGGATTCATTTCAATGACGACCATTCTATTTGTTCCGGGTTGAACGGCGAACTGTACATTGGAGCCGCCGCAGTCTACCCCGACCGCCCGAAGTATCCTGATGGCCGCGCTGCGCATCTTCTGATACTCACGATCCGAAAGGGTTTGGGCTGGAGCGATGGTGATGGAATCACCCGTATGAATACCCATGGGGTCAATATTTTCTATGGAACAGACGATTACCGCATTATCCATCCGATCCCGCATGACTTCGAGTTCAAACTCCTTCCAGCCTATAAGAGATTCCTCCACCAGCGCCTCGCCCGTTGGGCTTTCCCGAAGGGCTCGTTCCACCATAGATGCCAATTCTTCTTCATGATAGGCAATGGCACCGCCCATTCCGCCCAGGGTAAAACTGGGACGGATAATCAATGGAAATCCAATGTCCCGGGCCATGGCCCAGGCTGTTGAGACATTGCGGCAAATGGCTGAGCGGGGTGATTCCAATCCCAGGGATTCGATCAGTTTCTTGAAGCTATGCCTATCCTCTGCTTTGCGGATAGACTCAACAGAGGCACCGATTATCTCAACATTGTATCGATCCAGAATCCCAAGCTCTGAGAGTTCCAGTGTGAGGTTCAATGCCGTCTGCCCTCCCATGGTAGAGAGAACCGCATTCGGCCTTTCACGCTGAATGACGGCTTCAACATACTCGGGCCGCAAGGGTTCGACATAGACACTTCGAGCGGTTCCGGGTGTTGTCATCATCGTCGCGGGGTTGGGATTGAGCAGCACAACCCGATGTCCATCTTCCTCCAAAGCCCGGACGGCCTGGACACCGGAATAGTCGAATTCACAGGCCTGTCCTATAATAATAGGCCCCGATCCGATGATTAAGATGGTTTCAAGATCCTTTCTTGCCGGCATGATTATTAGTCCAGAGTCTCCATGAAGGAATCGAATACCCAGGACGAGTCGGATGGTCCTGGTTTCGCCTCGGGATGATGCTGGATGCTTATCAGGCGAAGTTCCTGATTCTCAAAGCCCTCGACACTCCCATCGTTGGCGTTGCGGAAGCGCACTGTAAATCCTTCCGGCAAGCTGTCTTCATTCACCGCGAATCCGTGATTCTGGCTTGTAACAAAAACCCGGTTGGTTTTTTCATCCCGCACCGGATGGTTCAGACCGTGATGCCCAAAGCGCATCTTGTAGGTACTTCCCCCCACTGCTTTGGCGAGGATTTGGTGTCCCAGACAGATGCCCCAAAGGGGTAAGTCTCCCATAAGATTCTTTGCAAGATTCACCTGGGATTCCAGGGGGCTGGGGTCGCCCGGACCATTGGAAAAGAGTAGGGCATCGGATTTTACCGCCCGGACACTGGCGGCATCGCTGTCGGCGGGCAAAATTGTCACTCGGCATCCTCGATCAACAAGTTCCTCTATGATGCCCCTTTTAACGCCGCAATCCAGTAATACCACATGAGGCGAGCCTTCCGGGTTGACTGTTTCAGTTTTCAGCGTTCCCGCTTCACCGATCAGATTAAGTCCGTTCATATCCGGTATCCTTTCCAGATATTTCAAGGCTGCCTGCAGTTCAGTTTTGGTCGGGCCGTCTGTGGAAGAGGATGCAAGGATCATACCGTTCTGACTCCCCGTCTTTCGAATCTTGAGGGTAAGACCGCGGGTATCCACTTCGCTGATTCCACAGACTCCATGCTGTGCCAGAAATTCCCCAATTCCGATTCGCCCATCAGGCGTGGGGCCGTGGTAGACGGAGCGAAGCACCAGCCCGGAGGCTTTGATGCCCCTTGCCTGGAGACGGCCTGATTCCGGTCCAATTTCCGACCAGTCATCCGTGCACCCGACATTCCCGATGTGAGGATAGGTCATCATAACAATCTGACCGGTATAAGATGGGTCTGTCAGAATTTCATGATAACCAGTCATACCGGTGTTGAAAATGACTTCCCCTGCGCAGGCCGCGGTACCTGGAGCAGCTGATAGATCGGCTGCCGTCGGCGGCGGGCAGCCAAACGAATATCCAGGCCAATAATCAGCATCTTCAAGTACGAGATATGCGTTGGGATTCATCAACGGAGGTTTTACAGGCTGAACGGTATTCTGTCAACTATGAGTCTCCTATGATAACGAACAGGAATGCATTATCGATTGGCCGGAAGCGGGATATTTCCAGACTGATGAAATCGGTTATCGCCTGATTTTTCGTAATAGTACTTGAAAGGGGTCTTTGCTGCCAATATCGTCCGACTGAAAAAAAGCAGGGAAGATGATTTTAGCACCTGAACCAGCAGGATCTAAGCGGCGAGAAACATGTCTATATCAGGGTGGAAAGCTTGTTGGGGAACGGCTGTCATCTTCGGAACCCGTTAATATCATAAGTGCAAATACAAGAAAGAATTATGGAATTACGGAGATGTATTGACTCTTATGGTGGAAGGTGATATTATGTGAAGAAGAGATAGTTCATGCAAGACGACTATGGTTAATTTCTGATCTTGAACAAGAACAATGAGGCGAATACATGTTTGAGAATTTTTGGTGGGTCTTTGTAGTTGTTGGAATAGTGCTAATAATTTTTGAGATTTTTACACCTGGATTTGTAATAATGTGGTTTGGTATAGCTGCACTTGTAACAGCAATACCAGCATATTTGAATGCGCCAACATGGAGTATTGTTTTAACCTATGCCGTTTCTCTTTTTGTTTTGACAATATATGGGAGAAGAATTACTCTTAAATTATTTTCAAAATCAAGTTCAAATCTGAAAACGAATTCTAATAGCATTATTGGTAAGAAGGGATTTGTTGTAGAAGATATTGATGAGATGAATTCCTCTGGCAGAGTAAGGGTTGATAATGAGCTCTGGACAGCAGTATCTATGAAAAATGAAATCATAAAAAAAGATACCAGAATAATAGTGAAAGAAATTAATGGTGTAAAATTAGTAGTAGAAAAGGAGTCATAAATGAGTGTAAGTTTGATAATTGTTTTAAGTGTTACATTTCTTGTTGTTGCTGTATCTTTGACTGGGGTTAAACAGGTCCCTCAAGGTTTTGCCGTGATAATTGAGAGATTGGGTAAGTATCATAGAACCTTGGATTCTGGATTAAGCTTTACAATTCCCTTTTTGGATAGAATGAGAATTGTAAGATCTGTTAATTTGAACCCTGAAAACTTAAAGCCAGTATATCTGGATTTAAGAGAGCAGGTGTACGATATCCCATCACAAAGTGTAATAACTCAAGATAGTATAAATCTAACTGTTGATACTTTAATCTTTTATCAAATTATTGAGCCGTATAAAGCATGCTATGAAATTAAAGAATTAGTCCTTGCCATTCGAGAGTTATCAAAAACAACAATGAGAAATATATTTGGTGAATTGGATTTGGATGCTAGCTTGTCAGCAAGGGAATCAATAAATTCAAAACTACGGGGCATACTGGATGAAGCCACAGATAAATGGGGTACTAAAATTCTGAGAGTGGAAATACAAAATATAATTCCACCATCTGGTTTGAAAGATGATATGGAACGTCAAATGAAGGCTGAGCGCGCAAGACGGCAGGACATTACAATTGCAGAAGGAAAGAAGCAGGCTGCAATTTTAGAGGCTGAAGGTAGAAAGCAGCATGATATATTGACAGCACAAGGGGAAGCTGAGGCTAAGGTCTTGAGAGCTGAAGCAAACAAAAAGGAAAAAGTTCTTATCGCGGAGGGTGAGGCAGCGGAAATAAAACTCGTTCAAGAAGCAAATGCAACTGGTTGGGAAGAAATAAGGAAAGTTTTTAGTTCTGACAAGGGAGTAGATAATTTAGTTATATTGGAAATATTAAAATCCCAAAATGAAATCGCAAAATCACTGTCTGTTGGAGATAGCCAAAAGATTTATTTGCCTAATGATGTAGCTGGTTTCTTCGGTGCTATTGGAGGAATGAAGGAATTACTGGCTGCAAAAGATAGAATAAAAAGTGATTCAAATAACTAAAACTCAGCAGAGTCATCGAATAGTTGCCTTTTCAACCTATGGCCTGTGAAGGCGCAATTCATGGCAGCCGTTATGTGCCAAAAAAAGCAAAGAATAAAATTATTGCTTTGCCCGGCATGGACGGCAGGCGGCTACTTGATTGTACCGGCTATACATATTTGGCGCTGGGCATTTTCATTCATGCCTTGTCTTCTATAGGCCAAGCAGTTAAACCGCCTGAAATCTTCGGACTCTTCCAAGCGGACTTTCCACGCATTGCATCGCTCTTTTCCAGAAGCAACTATTTTTTTCACCATTAATAGTTTTGGATAGAGATATTGTCAAATGTTGTGGATGAAAAAAGTGCGAAATCCTCCAATTTATGCAGCTTTCCCAATGAAATTTCCATCTTTACAAAAAACTCCCTGAATAACTTTCGGGATCAGCTTGTAACCCTTCATCTTCTTCCAGGTCTTCTCCGCCTCACAACATAGCTTCCAAGCCATCGTGAGAGTCGCAATTCTACTCCCCGCGCTGTGCCAAAGTAGTTGTCACACAAGTTAAGTCAACGTAGGAGGTGACAATATGCAGCGGTACAGTGTTCAATTCAGGAATACTATCTTGAAAAAGATGATCGGCCCGGAGAAACGGAAGGCAGCTGATCTCGCAGAGGAATTCGGGGTTTCTGCCGCCACAATCTATGGGTGGAAATCAAAGCTCAAAGACGGTACCCTTTCAGTTATGGAAAATGAATCAACCAGTCATGAGAGAAGACCGTCGGAGAAGCTCATGCTTCTACTCGAGTCAAAGAATATTTGTGAAGCAGAAATGGGTGAATGGCTTCGCCGAAATGGTCTGCATTCTGAGCATCCTGGGCTATGGGAACAAGAACTCCGGGCCCTTGTTGATCAGAAAGGTGGGGATAAGTCCCGGGAGATGAAGGAGATTCGCAAGGAACTGAAAAAGAGGGATAAAGAGCTTAACCGTAAGGACAAGGCTCTTGCAGAGATGTCGACAATCATAGCACTTCAAAAAAAAACATCTCTTCTGTTTCAGGAAGGACGAGTGACTCATCGTAGTGTGAAGAAACAGATTGTTTCTGATATAAAGGAGTCTGTCGGACTTACGCCTCACGGCTCGATTTTTGCCGGTTAACCAGCATCGACCGTTTACGTATAACACTCTACCACAGCCGCTAGAATCTGCAAGATCTATGACAGAGGCGAATGTGCCCGAAGGGCCGGAGGCAATAACGCAAGTTATCGCCGGAGCGCATCAACAGCTGTTAGATGAAATGACAGCCGAAGAACCGTTCCCTAAGAAATCAATTGGAGAACTAGGGAATCCCCAGCTCCAACATCTTCTTATGAATACCCCCGAGAACATTGTTTTTTCGTTGCATGGTGTTGCTTTCATCGTTCCCGGAGTAAATGTCGGATATCGAGTCTAAGTATTTCGTGGATTGTATGAGTATCTCATCAATACTAATAATCTGCCCGACTTTAAATCCCATGCATCGCATGATCCTGGTATCGATATGATTGTTGAATTCTTCTTTCCCATTGAAGTCCACTCGGTGTTGAATTGTGTCAACGCATTTACCGAACTTCAACATTTTGCAGTTCCTACAGATATCATCCGACTTAACGACTAGCCTGATCTTAGATACTCTATTTTCGTATATCAGATTCCCTACGTTGTGATAGGAATGCCCATATGGGTGTTCGACCAAGTCTTTTCCTATTCCGTAATCACGAATTATGTCGAAAAAGTGATGTATTCTCAGTTCAACCATTTCACGGCCTTGTAGCATTCGTTCTTCTGAACATCTTCTAGACTTTCATAATAACATCGTCATTTCATTTAACGGCCCGCTGTTATCTGACGTTTGCCGCCCCGAAGGGCTGGCCCAGATTTTGCCAATTATCCAGTAACAACTGTTCTCTGAACAAGACTCTACCACGACGAAACCAATTCTGCAAATCTGTGACAGAGGCAAATGCGGCCGAAGGTCCGGAGGCCGACGACGAAGTTGGCGGCCGGAGCAGATCAACAGCTGTTAAATGAAAAAGACGTTGTGAATGCTATTTGACTGAGCAGGGACCTACAAGAGCTTTTCGACAGCAGAAATTCGATCTTCAACATAAGCCTGGTCAATCGAATCGGGGAAATCTCGAAGGCGAAGGAACAAGCGCAGGGCTCGTTCATAGTTTGCGGACGCCATCTCAGCCATCGCCAAATTATTGATTATTATGTAGTCATTTGGCTCAAGTTCATATGCTAAGGATAGATAATGTGCCGCCTGGGCATGATTGTCGATCGCGGAATAGTAGTAGGCAATGATGTTGTATCCAAAAACATTCTGTGGATAGAGTTCAATCTGCAGTTTTGAAGTTTCATACAAGGCAGAAAGGCTTTCGGGAGATGAGACTCGTAACCATGCGGAGTAGTAGTCCTGTATTACACTGAGAAAAAATTCTTGAGTACCAGGCGTTGGTTGATTTCGAGACCATAGCCATTTATTGTTGTTTGTCAACGAATACCTCAATGCACTCTTTAGTACCAGCGATTGGTTTTCGTACTCACCGATTTGCTGCAAGGTGTGTATTAACCCGAATCTCATGTCCAGACGATCCGGAAATTTCTTGATTCCGTTCTGGATTACGTCGATTGCAGAGTTTTTATTTCTCTCTTCATAAGTTATGCGGTCGTACATGTAGCCGACGACCTCATCATCTCCGTCCTTTGTGAGCTCCATATAACGCCCGTCAGGAGGCGGGTACCGATACGTTCCAGTAACGGTGTCACGACCGAGTGCCAGGTAGTAATTGAAATACCCCACATAGACTTCGGGATCATCTGGATACTTCGAAATCCATTGATCCAAATGGGCTTTCATTTCGTCGAGATTTCCATCTTTATAAAGGCTATCGAAAGTATCTTTGTTGTCTGCAAATGAAACTGATGCGATGGTTATGACAAGTACGAATACAAGATATCTTATTCTCATTCGAAGAATTCCCTTTTTCATTAAACGTTCCGACAATATGTGAAGTCTAGCACGAAGTGGTAGACTTGGCGAAGCCCGAAGCGAAGCGGAGCATATATTGTCTGTTATAGGATGTATTTGGAGTGGTTAGAAGATACTTCTTTGCCAGGTCCCCTCATTTATTTTTTGATTTGATTCACCTTTTGAAAATCCATTTTGATCAAAGTGTAACTCTATAATAGGATATTTTCCATAATAAGTGTCTTGTCCTGCTTCAAACCTTAAATAAAAATATGGAGCGTCACTAGCTGAAGCATAGGTACCATCCCATAGTAATGAAAGTGTATGGTAGTGAATTGATGAAATCCTCTTTATTATAGCATCGGGAACTGTTATTAGTTTATGGGGTAAAGATATTAAAATAGACTGGATTTCATTCTGACTAAAGGATATTTTTATTTCCTCTCCTGTAGAGTATGAAATCGTAATATCCCTTGGATTTTCAAATCTATCCTTATGAGCACGTACAGGACTGATTATCAGAACAAAGAAAATCAAAAAATAAAGATTTCTATTCAATAGAGATATCCCTCCAAATATTTCCTATAACGTTTTGCCGTTATACGACGTTTTGTGTTCTTGCCAAAGGCAAGATTGGCGGAAAAATTGCGAACTGCAATTTTTGTGACAAAACAAAATGTGCCGCAGGCCAAGGGCGAAGCCCGCAGCGTATGAACGGCTGTTATGCGTTGTTTTTCCTTAGTTTAAAACACTTGATCATATTCTTCAAATATCTTGTCTATATTGAAATATATCAGCTCCCCATTAAAGGCTTCGCTTGGATGAACCTCAAAGACATCAAACATATGCCCATCATACTCTTGAAGGCTCTGCGATACATAGTCAATATTATTCATTCCCATGAAGATATACTCTTCATTTGTAGAAATGACCGGATAGGCTGTTGATGATGTTAATCCGTCCCCTGAATGTGATATTGAATCGAATAATCCCCAAAATACATATCTAAAAAAATCTAATTTTTCATCTTCGGTAGCTACCAAGGCAGGTATTGCATGATAAATAAATTGCAATTCACCCAAATGATTTCTAACATTTTCTTTGATTAGCTCTACAGCAGATATGAATTCTTCCTGTTCATTCAAGGTTTTCAATTCCTTTGAAATAGCAGAACCATAAACATTATAATATTCTGTATCCCCATACTTCATGCGCAGATCAAAAAAAGAAACTGCCTCACCAGAAAGACATTTTTCAACAAGGATACTGTAGCTTTCGTCATTTTCTGTACCTTCATCACCTGATAAGAGGGTGGGTTGCAGACTCAGCGAGAAGTACCCCAATAAGATGATTTTGAACCAAGTTAAGGAAAACATTTTATCATTTCTCAATTTCACCGCTTTATCTCCTTGTCAAAAATAACGCATAACTAAATCTTATCTCCACGAATTTCATACACTTAACCCCTTGCTCTGTCCAAAGGGCTGATAATTTGCCTGACCCCTGTTCTGGATATAGCGAAGATCCACACCCTCTTCAAGAAGATGAGTGGCAAAGGCGCGGCGCAGGGAATGAATGGAGACATCCTTTGTTATTTTACATTTTTTGCAGGTATTGTCAAACACCGCCTGGGCAGAGTGGACAGAAAGGTGGGAGTTCGGTGTACGGCCTGGAATCGGTCTATGCATCAAGGAGATCTCTAACCCACTCTGCGCCCTTAACCCAAGTTCAACAAACTACATGCGTTCCAACCGGATTCAGCTTCTCATCAACACGCCCAGCGACCGGTTCAGCCGAATTGGAGACGAGGATATGAGAACAGAAGCCGTATCGCTGAAGATTCCCTACACAACCACAACCAGTGCTGCCGCCGCGGCTGTCCATGGCATCCGTTATCTCCGGACCGGTAAGGTTAAAATCAATCCCCTGCCAGTCAGGCAATGATAGGTTCTTGATTTATTCAGAGTGGAAGACTTTCATGACTGGTTGATTCATTTTCCTAACTGAAAGGGTAGCGTCTTTCAGCTTTGATTTCCACCCATAGATTGTGGCCGCAGAAACCCCGAATTCCTCTGAGAGATCAGCGGCCTTCCGTTTCTCCGGGCCGATCATCTTTTGCAAGATAGTATTCCTGAATTGAACACTGTAGCGTTGCATGTTGTCACCTCCTACGTTGACTTAACTTGTGTGACAACTACTTTGGCACAGCGCGATTTGGCGAAGCCCAAGCCGAAGGCGCAGCACATAGTTGTTGTTATATGCCGTTTTTTTTGAATTTATGATAAGAAAATATATTTAGTGTTATTATCATAATAATTATAGATATGGACAAAGTAATTATTATTTCTTCAATAACCCAATTATCTTTTATACTAATGAATTTTATAAATATAAATATAGTGTAGGTAACAATTTCAATAATACCAGCTATAATGAGAATAATTCTGTTTGTATTAACCTTTAAAAAAATCCTTGCAAGAAACATTATCAATACAAATGAAAATGAAAATATCACAGGAATAAATAGAATAAGATAAAAAAAAAGGATCTTCCGGGTATCATGTGGAACAAGGCATCAAATCCAGTCCTCCCAAATGGAAGAGAATGGCAGTTTTGAACCGCTCTTTATTGCGATATCCACAAGCTATTTTTTTGATTCTCTGAATACGCGCATTTTTGGCTTCCACCATGCTGTTATTCGCTTTTAAACGAATCGCATTAAGAATACCCCACAAATTCTTCTTAATAGTTTTATAAACCGCAATGATGGGCTTCAGTCTGGAATGGCTCATCCAATACAGCAGTTTTTTCCATTGTTTTTCAGCAACTCCCATATATGTATAATCCCAGAGAAGTGAAGCGGCTTCTTTAATTCGCCAGGCTCTTGCCGTCTTAAGATTCATCTTTGTCAGTGCCATAAAATCTTTCCGCCGGGAGCTTCTATTGTCGGTTTTTGAAGAACTTCTCAGCCATTGATGTTTTGAGCGAATCAGTGTGCGGATGCCTTCATTCATTAATTGCCTATTCTCCTGTAATCGTACCCTGTCAAGGGCTTTGCCCAGATGCATTGAGACATGAAACCTGTCGAAAGCGATTATTTCGGCTCCATTGGCGAAGTGCTTTTTCACCGCACTGATGAAAGGCTCCCACATATCCATGGAAATACTTCTTACGGTTTCTAGATCAAATATTTCTTGTTCAATAAACCACTTATTCAATGTTGATGCCTTTCTGTCATCAAGAATATCCATAACACAGTCCTTCTCTTTGTCCAGAAGGACCGTGACATATTCATGCCGTTTTTGAAACGAAGTCTCATCAATTCCCATGTCTCTCACATTGACTTTTTTTCGTCTTGCAAGCCCTCTTTTCACGGCTCTGCATTGTATGCCGTCCACCTCGTCCCAGCTCAATTCAAAACGTCTGGCTACTTTGGAAATCGATGCCTCCTCCAGCCACTCTATAATCCGGGACTCAAATTTTGCCGTGAATCGAGACCTGTCCTCAGCCCATGGAACTTTCACTTGTTTGATGCCATGTTCCGTACATTCCACTCCTGGGACTTTTGCCTCAATCAAGGTATGGTACTCACATGAATCCAGATGTCTCCAGCGACGAATTCGAAAATCATAGCGTTTCGCTTTGATCCCGCAAACCGGACATTGAAGACCCTCTTTGCTGTTGATGCCGACTTCGACGATTACTTCTTCTGTTTCGTCTTTGCGCGTGATTGTCAGTACTTTCCAGGGGCCGTCTATCTTCAATAAATATTTGTAAAAATCTTCTACTGTTTCTTCCATGGTGACAGCTTTATACTTTTATGGATTCCACACAACAGTCTGAAGAGCCAAAAAAAATAGAGAAACCAACACCTTCAGGCGTTTCACTGAGTCCTGTCACAAAAGGATATATTGTAATTATTCCTTCCAAGAAAATATAGAATAATAACACTGTTGTTGCGATAGCCGAAATCGTTGAGATTACTATTGATAGTACTATTTTTCTATTCATATTATTCTATTCAAAAAAAATGTCATATAACAAATCTTATCTCCACGAATTGCATACACTTATCCCCCGCCCTGCCCAAAGGACTGCTGGTATGTTCCAGAAGTTCATGGATATAGTGAAGATCAACACTCTCTTCAGGAAGATGAGTGGCAAAGGCGTGCCGCAGGGAATGGATGGAGACATCCTTATATTATCTTACATCTTTCGTAGGCTTTGTCAAACACTGCCTGGACAGAGCGGACAGAAAGGTGGGAGTCCGGTGTACGGCCTGGAGTCAGCCAAAATTTCCTCCTGCTGTCCCATATTCTCCCGGAGGAACGATGCCGCTTAACGAGAGTGGAACTATTCCGATCTCGGCTTTTTTGCCTAGCGTAATCGGTTCACCATCAATGTGCCCGATTAACTTACTCTCGCTTTCAACAACGATGCTTTTTGCTTTTGTCATCACATCATAACGCCGCTGATCTACACTTCGGTCGAGAATGTTGATTAACAGTGAAAAAACATCGTAAAGAGGAAACTCTTTAATGATGCAGACATCAATTAATCCATCATCGATTTCTGCCTTTGGCGCAATATGTATGCTATTACCCCATTGCGAAGAATTGGCCAGCGTTATCATAAATGCCGACAACTCGTATGCTTTGCCATCAATCGAAATGCGGTAAACAGAAAATGTGTATTTCGCATATTCCTTGCTTATCAGTTTAACATATCCCGCCGGGCCACGGTTTTTGAGCTTTGCAAGCAATGACTGATATGCCCGTCAAAACCAATACCTGCCACATTCAACGACACCTGCCCATTAACCCGAAGCGTATCAATAACTTTCATCTCCATGTGGTTAATAACCTGCAGGGCGCGATTGGACCTAAGCGAAATACCTGGATACCTTGCCAGACCGTTGCCGGAACCTGTTGGAACAATTGTCAATGCTGTCGTGGTATTGACCAGCGACGAACCCACTTCGTTGACAGTTCCATCCCCCCCAACGGCAGCCGCCACATCGAATTTACCCACGGCCTCCCTGGCCAATTCACGTGCATGGCCGGGAAAGTTTATTGACAGATGGACTCAGGCAGGCAATGCGAAGTCGGCTTACACTGCGGTACTATTTATGTTATATGGAATTATTCTAAAAGTAATGCATTTATTGAATCTGCTAACCCCTATTTCTCACCAAAATAAAACGGCATAAAAATCCTGGAGGATTTCTGTTCTCTCCGCTAATATATCAAACAAAAAGTTTTCAGTTGATTGATCCTTGTTATTTCCGTCCAATTTAAGTCGATTTCTTCTGATTTTTTTGCATTTTTTCAACCCTCGGTGCACAGCTTTCCCAGGGAATCCAGATGAGAACTATCAACTGTTTTTATTACCGCTCAGATGGCCCGGGATGTTCGTATCCAGATGTCCCACCAGGGAAAACTCTCAGGAAGACTGATCCAGACTCGGCGAACCGTAATCTTTACAGCGGCCGAAACTTTAAGCATCCTTAATCGGATTGTAGAGGACATGCTTCGAGTTTCATCACCGCTGACCTGCAGAATTGTTCTTCGAAGATGGACAAAGAAAATATAGGCGATTGTCGAGAAATACAATCGAAGCTGATTCGAACTCATCCACCAGGTGGAGGTGCGGTCGGCAAACAGATAAAGCTGCTGTTCTTTGATGCGATTCTCCATATCGCCGCGTGCACAGTAGACATCTTCATACAGCGATTGGGCATCCCCTTCTTCAGCAGAAATGTCCGTCACAATAAAGCGGGGATTTTTCTTGCCCGGCAGATGTTCCACCCTGGCAATGACATCCCGATTGCGACTCCAGCTGCTTTCGGTCTTCCAGGAAAAACGGGTAAAAACACGTTCGGCTTCTTTGCTTTTACCGAAGAGCTTTTCAGCCTCAACCATCTGCGGATCAATCTTCTTCAGCAGCCGTGTATTTCCTGCCATACCGGTGATATATCTGATTTTCAATATCTCACACTGCTTCAGGATACTCTCACGGCAGAAGCCCGAGTCTCCACGGAAAATGATACGGACATCAGGAAATCTGGCCCTGATCGCGCCAACCAGCTTGACCAGAATCTCTTCGGTACCCTCACAGGCATCCAGGCTGGACGGCCGCAGCCGGGCGATCAGGGGAAAATCATCACAGAACACATAGAGCGGAAGGTAGCAGTAGTGATCGTAATATCCGTGAAAAAACCGCTGCTGCTGCTCGCCGTGGATGGGAATATCGGTGGCATCAAAATCCAGAATCAGGGTTTCCGGCGGCTCCTCGAAACTCTCAAGAAACAGTTGACAGAGAAGCTCTTCAATCCCCCTGGCATTCCAGGTGATTTTGCTGTACCGGTCCCTGGTTTTTTCATCCAGCTCATGGCCGAGTTCCAATCTGTTCAGGGTGCTTTTTCCGGCAACTGGCGTTTTATCATCCCGCCCGCATATATATTGAAGCAGCGGATCATCGCGCAATCGTTCATGATCATTGAGATCTTCATAGCCCTGACAGATTCCGAAGATTCTCTGTTTCAGAAGAGTAGTCAGGCTATGTGTAATTTTTTCCTGATCTCTTTTATCGGCGAAAAAATCTGACAGCTTTTCAATAATTCTGTGCTTCTGCTCAACCTGCTGGAGGAGAAGAAATCCGGCATCGGAACTGTTGACCTTGCCGTCATTCTTTACAATGATTTTGCGGGATTTTCCGATTTCCATCCCTTGCAATTCGAGCTGATGGGCTTTACACTCTGTATTAGCAAAGCGGGCTTCTTTTTGTTTGTTATTTTTTTTCATATAAATATTTTAGCATGGGAAGCCTGCTTTGTCTCAAGGTCTTGGTGAGAAATAGGGGCTAATAGTTCCGCACTATTTAGTTTTTTATCATATGTAGTACTTATATTTCTTGTTTTTTCATTTTCTACGTAGACAATCACAATACAGTTATCCAGGTTTATATTTGTAGAATTATTCATTACATCAATAAAGGACAGTGATTTATAGGTTTTTCTAGGCTCTGTTATTTGCAAGTCAATAAAGTCATCATTATATTCAATATCAAAATTCAGGAATTTTGCGATGGCTATTGAAAGGTGGGGTAGAGCTTTATTGTCTTTCATTGGTAATAATGCGGGTATCCCCCTGAGTATATCTCTATTGAAATCAGTATTAACATGCCCAACTCCCTGTAGGCTTTTACCTATTTCATTATTTGGAGATACTAATATTTGCTCTATGTCCTTTGTCTTGATATTTGAATCAACATAAAATTGACTTAGATAATTTTTCGGTACTATGTTTATTGGTTTTAAATCAGTTGTAGCTTGACTGAAAACATTGTCAAATTCACTTATCTTTTCTGCAAGGAGTTCATCATTTTCTTTTTCTTCATCAAAAAAGAATTTCAGAATAATCGCTGCAGTATCAAACTCTTTCAATGAGTTCAGTAAGTGGATATAGTATTCTCGATCAATTGGAAAATGACCAAGTTGCTTTTCAGTTTCTTCATCAACATATATCAGGATGATTTCATGATGATTGTTAATTCGATTTCCTACATAGTATTCTTGTTTGTCTGAACATGAACTGAGTATTATCGTAATTGTAATTAGTAAATTTATTTTGTATCTCATTTTTCCCTCAAAATGGGGTGAAGTACTCACCTCGAACAAATTATCCACGCACTCCAGCTACAGTTCCACCACTTCTGTTATCTTTTTTTATTGAAAAGATTTTTACCTTTGTGTTTTCCATGCGATACATAATTCCCTGCTTAGAGACATTTAAGTCTTTTGGGAATAAAATCCTGGCTTTTTATTCGGAAAACCCTGAAATACTACCACCGATATCCCTGCGGAATACCTTGTTTGGAAAATGTATCTTTGCGACATCCCTGTAACATTTTTTTCGAGCATCCTGCAGAGTAGGGCCGCATGCCGTAACGTTTAGCACACGGCCTCCTGATGTAAGCAGTTCCGATCCATTCAATACGGCCCCTGCAATACATACATCACTTTCACATTCTGCGATATTCTCAATGGGCAAACCCTTTTCGTAGGCATCAGGATAAGCTCCCGATGCCATCACAACACAGCAGCTGCTTCCTTCTCTCCATCGAATTTCTGTTGACTCCAATTTTGCCGACAAGGTATTTTCTATGAGTTCCAGTAAATCGGAATCTAAAAGAGCCAATACGGCCTGTGTTTCAGGATCTCCCATCCTCAAATTGTACTCCAGAAGAAACACTCCCCGGCGATTTATCATCAGCCCAAAAAATATAACGCCGCAAAATTGAAGTCCTTCAGCTTCAAGCCCCTCCAATGTGGGAAGGAGAATATCCTTATGGAAATCTTTCATAACAGCGTCATCGACATGCGGATTAGGAACCACCGCTCCCATGCCGCCGGTATTAGGTCCCCTCTCCCCTTCTCCAATTTTTTTGTGATCTTTTGCGCTGAGAAGAGGAAGGATGGTCTTGCCGTCATAAAAAGAAAGGATGGACGCCTCCACCCCTTCCAGAAACTCTTCAATGACGATGCTGTCGCCGGCCGATCCGAATCGCCGTTCTTTCATAATTTGATTTAGAGCTATCGTTGCCTCTGCTTTGTCCTGGCAGATAAGCACCCCCTTTCCCATGGCCAGGCCATCCGCCTTCAAAACAATTGGATAATGACAGTGCTCCAGGTACTGTGCAGCTGCTTCAATGGAATGGAAATTTCTATATTCGGCTGACTTTATACCGTATTGACGCATAAAGTCCTTGGCCAGGCATTTACTGCCTTCCAAAAGAGCCGCTTTTCTATGTGGACCAAGGATGGGAATTTCATTTCTACGAAATTCATCGACAATGCCCGCAACAAGCATGTCCTCAGAACCAGGAACAACGAGGTCAACTTCATTTTTAAGGGCAAAGTCGACAAGCGCCTGGATAGCCAGAACAGGGATGTTTTCACACCTGTCTTCCAGAGCCGTACCACCGTTCCCGGGAGCGCAATAGATTCTATGCACTTTCTCATTCTGGAGAAGCTTCTTAATCAGGGCATGTTCCCGTCCGCCGCTACCTGTTATAAGTATTCTCATTTTGATCACCTCCTATTGATAATCGCGGCAACAGCATCCACCAATAGACGATGCTCTTCTGCCAGAATTCTTTTCCCCAGTGTCTCCGGGCTGTCGTTATCAAGTACCGCAACTTTTCGCTGCATAATGATTTTTCCCGTATCCACACCCGCATCCACATAATGAACAGAACACCCGCTCATTGTCCGGCCTGATTTGATAACAGATTCATGAACTTTTTTCCCATACATTCCTTTTCCGCCAAAATCCGGAAGCAGGGATGGATGAATATTGATAATCTTTCCCAGCCACCTTTTGACAAACACGGAATTGAGTATGGAAAGAAATCCGGCAAGAACAATCAGATCCGTGTCTTCGGGAATCTTTTCAAGAATTTTACCGGACAGCTTCTTCCCCCATATTTTCCTGTCAATGATTTGGGTTGCAATACCAGATGCGGCCGCCCGTTCCAATGCAGACACAGACCTGTCGGCAATAACTGTTGTGATGCAAGCGTTGAGTTTCCCAGTGCTCACAGCATTTATCAAAGCTTGAAGATTGGATCCCGTACCCGATACCAAAACAACTATCTTAAACATATTTTTTTACTATTTCGGGTGATTTTTCCCAGCGGGCTTACGGTTTCACCAAGCGATTCAATCTGACTGATGATGGCATCCCTGTAATCAGGCCGAACAATCACAATGAATCCAATTCCCATATTAAAGGTGTTCCACATTTCCTCTTCAGAAACACCTTTCGCCTGAAGCCATTTAAAAATGGGGAGTATCGAGATGGAATTTTTATGCACTTCCCCGCAAAGACCATCGGGAATGGTTCGGAGAAGATTCTCCGGGAGTCCCCCGCCTGTAATATGGGCCAGACCGGTGATTAAGCCAGGAAACATATCGAGTGTTTTTAACACACTGTTCACATAGACCCGTGTTGGCTTCAGCAGCTCTTTGCAGACGGGAACACCCTGGAAATCTTCATCGAAATCCCTTAGCAGTGAACGAACAAGGCTAAAGCCATTGCTGTGAACACCGCTGGAAGAAAGTCCCAGAATAACATCTCCTTCACGGACATCGTTCCCGCTGACAAGTTTATCCCGTTCCACGACACCAACACAGAACCCGGCCATATCATAGTCGCCATCCTTGTAAAAACCAGGCATTTCGGCTGTTTCGCCGCCAACCAGGGCACAGTCGGCTTCCTTACAGGCTTCTACCATTCCGGAGATAATTTCACTGGAAACATCCGAATTCAGTTTCCCACAGGCAAGGTAGTCAAGAAAGAATAATGGCCTGGCACCCTGGCATATAATGTCGTTTGCACACATCGCAAAGCAATCCTGTCCAATCGTATTGTAGGATTTTTTAGCAAGAGCAATGGACAGTTTTGTCCCGACACCATCAGTTCCTGACACCAAAACAGGATCCCTATACTTCTTCAAAGCATAGAGAGAGGCAAAGCCGCCCAATCCGCTTAAAACTCTGTCATTATGCGTTTCTGCCGCTCTGGATTTAATTTTCTCAACGGTTTTGTACCCTTCCGCTTTGTCAACACCGGAATTTTTGTATGTGTGCATCATTTCAACTCAGTTATTGGGCGTCAGAGGATAGTTTCCCGTAAGACACCCATTACAGAAATGCATCTTTTCTGAATTTAACGCCCTTGTCAAACCATCAAGACTTATATACCCCAGGCTATCGGCTCCGATTTCCCTGCAAATCTCGTCCACATCCCTGCCAACCGCAATCAATTGTTCTGTATTGGGTGTATCAATTCCAAAAGAGCAGGGATACTTGATGGGAGGAGAGACTATTCCCAGATGAATTTCAGAGGCCCCAGCCTTTCTCATAAGCGCAACAAGGTGACGGCTGGTTGTTCCTCGAACAATGGAATCATCTATGAGGATGACCCGTTTATCTTTTACCAGCGATTTAACAACATTCAGTTTGACCAAGACGGTTTTTTCCCTGAATTCCTGTGAGGGATAAATAAAGCTTCTGCCGATGTATCGATTTTTGATGAATGCCATTTCAAAGGGAATTCCCGAGGCTTCTGAATAACCGATAGCTGCTGATATGCCAGAGTCCGGTACGGCAACAACAATATCCGCATCAATAGGATTTTCCTTGAAGTACTCAGCTCCGCATCGTTTTCTGGCTTCCATAACACTGATATCGTCAATCTGACTGTCGGGCCGGGCAAAGTATATGTATTCAAAAATACAGGTTGAAAGTCTGGAAGATGTGTCATATCCCAGGGATTGCACTCCGTCCTCATCAATCACAACAATTTCTCCTGGTTCCAGATCCCGGACAAAATCGGCACCCAGGGTATTCAATGCACAGGATTCAGATGAAAGTATCCATGCGTCATCCATTTTCCCAAGGCAGAGAGGACGGATACCATGCGGATCTCTGATTCCAATCATCTTGTTATTTAGAAATAAGATGATGGCATAAGAACCTTTTACGGCCCTGCTAACATCTCTCAATGCCTTTTCAACCCCATGAAGGATTCCTCTGGCAATCATATTCAAAATGACCTCTGTGTCGCTGGTGGTTTGAAATACAACGCCGCCATCCTCCAGCAGAGAACGAATGATTTCAGAATTGACCAGATTCCCATTGTGGGCCACTGCGAAGGATCCAAGTTTGCAGTGTCCTTCCAGAGGCTGCGCATTGGCAAGATTACTGCTTCCGGCGGTGGAGTATCGCGTATGACCGATAGCGGCATTTCCCCCATTCAATTCCTTGATTACAGCATCCTTAAAAACTTCGGCAACAAGACCCATTCCCTTGCGAGTTGTCAGTTTTCCCTGCCGACTCACCGTAATTCCGGCACTTTCCTGCCCTCGGTGCTGCAAGCCAAGAAGCCCGAGAAAGGTTATTTCGGCAACTGGACATTCGCTAAGAGAATAAATACCAAAAACACCGCATTCCTCATGCAGCCTGTCATCAGAAGGCAGGTCTCTAAACGACATTATAGCATCATCCCTGGAGTCTGTCGGACTTTAAGACTTCGAGGCGATTTTTGATGATTTTTTCCTGATGCAAGGCGACAAAAACTTAAGCGTAGCTGGGCTACGTGAGTATTTTGGCAACGCAGCAGTAGGGTATGCGAGTTTATGGACTCGCATACCGAAGAGAGTGCCGAGCGATAGCGAGGAAAAGCCGCCACGGATGGCGGCGAAAACGAACGAAGGCGGCTCTCCAGAAGCAAGCAGGAGGCTTGCTTCTGGAGAGAAGGGCAAAAATCGAGCGTGAGACGTAAGTCCGACAGGCTCATTGTTCTACTCGGGACAATATCTCTCTATAGGCTCCCTGAACATCACCCAGATCCCTCCTAAACCTGTCTTTATCCAGTTTTTGATTTGTTTCCTTGTCCCAGAAACGACAGGTATCAGGGCTGATTTCATCCGCCAGCAGGAGAGTTCCATCATCGGTCTTTCCAAATTCCAGCTTGAAGTCAACAAGGAGAATCCCCTGACGATTGAAAAAATCAGTCATAATACGGTTTATATCCGAGGTAATGGCATAGATCTGTTTAAGCTCTTCGTATGTGCTGATACCCATGGCCACTGCATGGTGGTCGTTGATTAAAGGATCTCCAAAGTCATCATTCTTATAGCAGATTTCAAAGACGGTATTGGGGATTCTGGTTCCTTCCTCTATGCCCAGTCTTTTGGCCATGCTGCCTGCAATCACATTGCGGACAATCACTTCAAGAGGAATAATGGAGAGGGCCCTGCATAACTGGTTTCGATCATCCAGTTTTTCCACAAAATGAGTCCGGATACCCTGTTCTTCCAGCATCCGAAACAAAACCGAAGTAATGGCATTGTTAAAAACACCCTTGGATTCTATCTGTCCTTTCTTTGCCCCATTGAAGGCTGTAGCATCGTCCTTATAGCAGACAATGACGTAGGCCGGGTTATTCGTTGCATAAACCTTTTTTGCCTTGCCCTCATACATCATCTTTTGCCTTGTAACACCTTTCATAAATCAATCCTCCCGCTATTATCCGCAATAAAATCTTCCTTCATATTTTTCCTAAAATGAATCAGTTTTTCTCTCAATTCAGGATACTTAAGCGCCAGTATCTGCACTCCCAGCATGGCCGCATTGTAGGAGTTATTGACACCGACAGTCGCAACGGGTATGGATCTGGGCATTTGTACAATGGAAAACAATGCATCCAGACCCTGGAATGCCGCATCCAGCGGCACACCGATTACCGGCAGAGTCGTTTTTGAGGCAATAACACCGGGAAGATGCGCTGATAGTCCCGCTCCAGCGATGAAAAACTCACAGCCATCTTCTTCCATTCGCTTAATTTCTTCTGTTAGTTTTTCCGGAACTCTATGGGCGGACAGAATGTGAACTTCGTATCGCACCCCGAATTTTTTCAAACAAACAGCGGCACCTTTCATTTTCTCCAGATCCGATCGGCTTCCAAATAGAATTGCGCATTTCACATGAACCTCCTTAATCTCAATCTATTCAAAATACTTGATACCCGACTCAAAAAGAGCCTGATACTTCTTACCGGGTATGTTGATGAAATTATTGGAACTATAGCGTTCCGTATGACCCATTTTCCCAAGGATTTTTCCACATGGCGATGTAATCCCTTCGATAGCAAGATCAGAACCGTTTGGATTAAACCGAGGGTTCATACTGCTGTATCCTTCGTCATCACAGTATTGAAAGGCAATCTGTCCGTTCTTCTCTAATTCCTTCAATATGTATGATTTTGCGCTAAACCTTCCTTCCCCATGGGAAATGGCGATTGTATGCAGGTCTCCTGTGTTCATGTTCTGAAGCCAGGGGGAGTGTGTACTCTGAACCCTGGTTGTAACCATTCTGGAAATATGTCTGTCATTTATATTTTTTGCCAGAGTAGGTGAATCACTATTGAGTTTACCTATCCTGCCATAGGGCAGAAGACCGGATTTAATCAAGGCCTGAAATCCATTACAGATTCCCAGAATAAGGCCATCACGGTCAAGAAAAGTCGCTATGGCCTCTGACACCAACGGGCTCAAAAGAACATTGGCAATGAATTTTCCCGAACCATCAGGTTCGTCTCCTGCCGAAAAACCTCCGGCCAGCACGAGTATCTGCGATGTTTGAATTCCCTGCACCATGGCATCAAGACTTGCCAGGATGTCGGCACGATTCCTATTACAGAATACAGAGATGAGTGTTGCGGCACCGGCATCCTTAAAGGCACGTTCCGTATCATACTCGCAGTTGCTACCGGGAAAAACCGGAATAAACACTTGCGGAACACCCGCAAAAAGACCGCTTTGCCAGACGGTCTGACTCTTGTACAAAGCAAGATTGCAGTTCTCAGCACTAAGGATGTCCGGATCATCCTTGAAGACATGATCCAGGGGTTTCTTCCAGAATCTCAGAGCATCATCAAGAGCTATCGTAAATTGGGAGAATCTAAGTTCCTTCTCTTCAATGGTCTGTCCAAGAACCTGGAGTTCAGGGTATTCATCGGTCAGGTTTGCATCATCGGATTCAAAAAGGATATCCCCCTTTCCCCGGTCGAAGAGAGGTATGTTTTTACCTTTCCAATCAAATCCAATGCCATTTCCAATAGCCATTTTGAATATCTGCGAAGCAATGCCTCCTTCTTTCACCGTTGATGCGGATTTAATTTTTCTTTTATGAATCAGAGCCTCCACCAGATCAAATCCGTGTTTCAACCTATTCCAGTGTGGTAAATGAAATTCATCCATCTCAACCTTCAGGTAATAGACGGTATTGCCCGGATTTTTGAATTCGGACGATACAATATGTTCGATTCTGGATGTTGTGACGGCAAAGGAAATCAATGTAGGAGGAACATGCAGGTCATGAAAGGTTCCAGACATGCTGTCTTTGCCGCCGATGGCCGGTATATCCAGTTCTTCCTGCACAGACAAAGCCCCCAGAAGAGCGGCAGCGGGAAGACCCCAGTTTTCAGGATCCTTTCCAAGCCGTTTGAAATACTCCTGCAGGCTCAGCCGTGCTTTCCTCCATCTTCCGCCGGAGACAACCAGACGCGCCAAAGATGAAATCACGGCATAAATGCTGCCGTGATAGGGACTCCACTTTGATATGGCCGGATCAAAACCGTATGCCAAAAGGCTGCAGGTCATCGTTCTGCCATGCTGTACAGGCAGCTTGTGTATGGACGCCTCCGATTCGCTAAGCTGGTATTTTCCCCCATAGGGCATCTGTACCGTTGCAGCACCGATGGACGCATCAAACATTTCAACCAGACCTTTCTGGGAGCAGACGTTCAATCCCGAAACTATGCGTTTCATGGTTTCTTGAGTCGGTTCAGAATCGTCAGTAAATGGCGTCTTTTCCCAGTTGATTGCAGGAAGGGATACGCTGGCCATTGGCCTGACGCCATTGGTGTCCAGAAAATCCCGGTCAAGATCGACAATCTTCCGGTCTCTCCATTTCAGAACAAATCGATTGTCATTTGTGACATCCGCCACATGACTCGCTTCCAGATTTTCTGATTCGGCCAATTGAATCAACTTCTCTTTATCTTCCATGCTCACCAAAACAGCCATTCGCTCCTGAGATTCTGATATGGCCAGATCCGTTCCGCTTAATCCCTGATATTTTGTAGGCATCCTATCCAGATTAGCGATAAGCCCCGGACAGAGTTCCCCAATGGCGACGGAAATGCCTCCGGCCCCCAAATCATTGCATTTTTTGATGAGCTGAGTCACTTTCGGATTACGGAACAATCGCTGGATTTTTCTTTCTTCGGGAGCATTGCCCTTCTGAACTTCCGCATTGCAGGTCCGAAGAGATTCATGCGTGTGCTCTTTGGAAGAACCAGTTGCCCCGCCACAGCCATCGCGCCCGGTTCTGCCGCCGATAAGAATAATGGCATCCCCGGCAATGGGGAGCTCTCTTCTTACCATGTATTTTGGCACAGCGCCCACAACGGCTCCAAGCTCCATTCGCTTGGCCTTGTAACCGGGATCATATATTTCCCTAACAAAACTTGTGGCAAGACCAACTTGATTTCCGTATGAGCTGTAGCCGCGAGCGGCGGTTTTGGTAATACATCTCTGCGGTAGTTTACCAGGGAGAGTCTTCTCCACGGCTTCTGTCGGATCCGATGCGCCTGTGATTCTCATCGCCTGGTACACATAAGAGCGTCCGGACAGGGGATCCCGGATGGCGCCTCCCAAACAGGTGGAAGCTCCTCCAAAAGGTTCAATTTCCGTTGGATGATTATGCGTTTCATTCTTAAACATCATAAGCCAGGGTTCGGCCCTGCCATCGACATCGACATCAATTTCCACACTGCAGGCATTGATTTCCTCCGAGACTTCCAGATCCTCAAGAAGTCCTTCCAGCCTTTGCCGTCTGGCGGAGATGGTGGCCATATCCATAAGTGTCAGAGGCCTGTTCTCCCGACCACAGCGTGAGCGGAGACTTTTATAATGCTCCAGAGTCCGTACAAGAGTTTCACGAAACCGGTCTTCCGGGAGTGTAATTTCAATGAGTTCTGTCTCGAATGTCGTATGACGGCAGTGATCCGACCAATAGGTATCAAGGACTCGGATTTCTGTTTCAGTTGGAGCGCGGTTTTCTGTTTTACGGAAGTAGTTCTGACAATGCCGTATATCTTCAATGGACATGGCCAATTCCATGGAACGCCGCAGATTATCGGGTTTGTCCTTGTTGAAATCGGTCAAAACAGAAATATCTGCAGCTTCGGTGCCTAAGTGAAAAATGGACTTATCCGAGAGGTCTTTTTCCCGGGATTCAATGGGATTGATGCAATATAACTTAATGCGGGCAAAATCGCTATCTGTAATATGACCTTTTACTATGAACAACTGACTGCTTCTAACACTGCCTGACCAGTCAGGATAGATAAGCTGTATACACTGAGCCGCGGAATCTGCCCTTTGATCGAATTGACCGGGGAGATATTCGACAGCGAACTGATGTCTCTCTCCGGGAACCTCTTCCAATATGACATCTGAAGGAATCTCAGAGAAGATCAACGCTTTTATGGTATCAATCTGCCGGGAATCAACGCCGGTCAATTCGTATATGTTGATCGTTCTGATTTCTGAAAGATTCTGAAGGCCCAGGGTTTCCACGAGTTCTGATTTCATACAATTGGCATGGTCAATTCTTTTTTCAACGAAAACACGAAAATAATCAGGCATACCTAAAAGGTTTCTTTGAGGTTTTCACCGTCAGCATCCTATAAACCATCCCGGAGAAATCGGAGGGTGTTTGAGTGCCGACCGCTCAGGTCGGCTTGTTTAGCCTATTATAATACAGTTTAGTAAACTGTATATAGTGTCCCGAAGAATGAGGAGGGCAATCACATCTAAAATCCACAAAGAACTTCAAGCAGATAGTCATTATCCGTCCAGTTTTTTACGCCTGGCGCAATGTCGTCCTGAGTCACTTTGTCCTTCTTCAACAGGTTCAGAGAAATGTGGCGGAGTTTCCCGAATTCTGTGGAATCGCATTATTCTCCCTAAAATCTTCCCCAGGGTGGGAAAAAACTGCGGTTTAGTACCGCTTTTAGGAGATTTCACATTCTTTGAGACGTGATGAAAGTCTTATTCATGGTTTTTAACCGCAGAGGACGCAGAGAGCGCGGAGTGTTCAAGGTAATTATTGACCAATCTTTTTATCTCGTATTTCTCTGCGCACCGTTGCGATCTCTGCGTGAATGACGGAAGAGAAAACGCAATACCTGTTTGATCTCTCTGGCGAATTAGTTTTTAATGACCGGAGGAAGGGGTTGTGTCAAATTTCGGCCTGACATAGCTGTGAACGGAAAAGAGGGTGTTCAGGTAGAATGAAGACAGGCTATAACAGGATCAAGCACAATCAAATCGAGGATTTCCCTGATTCTGGAGGAGGAGTTTGATGAAGACAGCATCCAGGCCGAAGAAGTCATCCAGAGAACCCCTTGCGGTCTTCGCCTATAAGGCCATTGCTCGGCGGATTGTCTGCCTGGAATATGAACCCAGCCAGCATCTGGAGGAAAATCAGCTCATAAGGGACCTGGGCATCGGACGCACTCCGATAAGGGAAGCCCTCGTCCGTCTACAGGGTGAAAAGCTGGTGGAATCCCACCCTAACCGCGGGATGATCGTCCGCCCCATCACCCTTCAGAATACCAGGGCCATGTTTGAATCCATGAGCATATTTGAAAGCGGAGCGGCGGAAGTCTCCGTAACAAAGGATTGCAGCCAGGTCCTTCAGAAGCTGAGGGAAGACAATGCCGCCATGATCGAGGCCATTAAAGCCAACGACATAATGACAATGGTGGAGGCCAACCATACTTTTCACATGCATTACGCCAGGGCATCCCAGAATGAATTTCTAATCCGGGCCATCCAGGAAGTGCGAACAGAGGCCAAGCGCCTTTCCTATCTGTCCTACAGTACCAGG
Organism: Spirochaetaceae bacterium; assembly: GCA_965224705.1. Lineage (GTDB taxonomy): Bacteria > Spirochaetota > Spirochaetia > DSM-2461 > DSM-2461 > UBA2779. The sequence goes on from OZ245056.1 coordinate 1,102,952, forward strand.
ATCAATCAAAATCATGTCCTTGAGGAGCACTATGCCACGGTCATAGAGGAACATGAGGGAATTATCGCCACTCTGGAATCTAAAGATCTCCCGGCTCTTAAAGAGCTGTTGAAAAAGCATGTCCAGACATTCCGGGATCGCATCATCAAGTTCATGGTAATGTGAAAATCCAGAGGAGGAATTATGAAAACCATCGATTTGAACTGTGATATGGGTGAAAGTTTTGGGCGATACACATTGGGTATGGATAATCAGATTATGCCGTACATCAGCTCGGCCAACATCGCCTGCGGCTGGCATGCCGGAGATCCCCCTGTCATGAATGCCTCGGTACAGGCGGCTAAATCCTGCGGTGTCGCGGTAGGTGCCCACCCGGGATACCCCGATCTCATGGGCTTTGGCCGCCGCCGAATGGCCCTGAGTCCCGAGGAAATTCAGCACTACCTTATTTACCAGATTGGTGCCCTCCAGGCTTTCTGCCGGGTGTACCAGGTTGAACTTCAGCATGTCAAACCCCATGGAGCCCTTTATCTCGATGCTCTGGAGACCCCGGAGACAGCCAGGGCGATCGTCCTGGCCGTTCAAAAACTGGATCCCCGCCTCCGCCTCGTTACTCTTGCGGGAAAAAAAGGCGAAGCTATGCGGTATATGGCGGAGGAAATGGGACTGCGTGTCATCCTTGAGGCCTTCCCCGACCGGGCTTATACCGCCCAGGGGACATTGATGCCCAGGAGTCGGCCGAATGCCGTCATTACGGATCCCGGACAGGTGGCACAGCGCGCCCTGGATATGGCCAGGGGATTCGTTATTGTTGAAGACGGCTCGCGGCTCAAACTGGATGTTCAAACCCTCTGTGTCCATGGAGATAACGAAGAAGCCGTGGCTCTGGTCAAAAGCATCCGTGCCCTTCTGGAGGCCGAGAAAATTCGGGTTTCCCCATAAACGTCTGACAGACTCCTATGTGAATCGACGAAAAAAGTCAAAAAACACTTGACATGCATGATGGAAATATGTCAAATATATTTCATGTGTATGGAGTTTCGTTCCATCCGCAGGAGATTTAGCATGTTCCCGAACAGAGCGAACCATGATTTACCTCTTTTCCGCTTAATCGGAGACAGCGGACTGCTTATGGAATTGGGGAAGACCATCGATCCAGAAGTGAACTCCGTCATACGGGCCATGAGTGTCCGCCTGGAAGACAGTCCACCTCCGGGAGTTAGGGAAATCATTCCCTCCTACTGCGCACTGACCCTTATCTACGATCCCCTTGCCGTTGAAATTGAAGACCTGATCTCCGAGCTGTCGGGTCTTCACGCGACTCTTGATGTCCAAAAACTCCCGCCGCAGAAAACCATAGAATTACCGGTCTGCTACCATTCCAGCCTCGGCCCGGACCTGGATTATGTGGCCAGGGTGAACCGATTGACGCCCGAAAAGGTTGTGGAAATCCATACAGCACCGGATTACCCAATTTACATGATTGGATTCACCCCGGGATTTCCCTATCTTGGGGGGCTGTCTGAAAAGATTCACACCCCCAGACTCAGTACGCCCCGAACCTGCGTACCGGCGGGTTCCGTGGGCATTGCCAACAACCAGACGGGGATATATCCTATCGACAGTCCAGGCGGATGGCAGATTATCGGGCAATGTCCGATAAAACTCTTCGATCCAGCCAGGGACCCGCCTGTCCTTCTCAAGGCGGGGGGAAAACTCAGATTCAAGGCCATTCCCCTCGACGAGTTCCAGCGACTCAAGGAGGCTGTCCGATGAAGGTCCTGCGCATCATTGAACCGGGCCCATTTACCACCGTTCAGGATCGAGGCCGCTTCGGGTTCCGGCAGTTTGGGATCCCTCCCTGCGGCATAATGGACCATTGGGCGGGCATCCTGGCCAATCTTTTGGTGGGCACCCCCCCGGATGCCGCCGTTCTGGAATGGACCTTCATGGGAGGCCGTCTGGAAGCTCTGGATGAATTCGATCTGGCTGTTACCGGCGGCAATATGGCATTGCGTATAAACGGCGTTCCCCGAAAATCCTGGGAATCGCATCGTGTTCACCGGGGAGAGATTATTGAACTTGGAAAGGTAGAAAACGGATGCCGGACCTACCTTGCCATAACCGGCGGCATCGATGTCCCCATCCTCATGGGCAGCCGATCCACCCATATAGCCGCCCGAATGGGAGGATATGAGGGACGGATTCTCGCCCGGAACGATGAACTTTCAAGGGGACAGGGCAGTCCGTTGAAGCAGTCCAGAGCTATCCCGAAGGAATACATTCCAGATTATGGATCCGAAATTCTCCTTCGGGTTGTTTCCGGCCCCCAGAGTGACTACTTCGGCAAGGGAAAGAAAGCCTTCCTCCGCGAAGTATTCACTGTGACGTCCCAATCCAACCGTATGGGATGCCGCCTTCAGGGCCCTTCCATCCACCGTAGGCGAGGCAGGCCCCAGAGCATTATCTCCGAATCCGTACTCCCCGGGGTAATCCAGGTTCCCGAAGATGGACAGGCCATCGTCCTTTTTTCCGAGCAGACAGTCGGAGGATACGCCAAAATTGCCACAGTGATTTCCGCGGATATTCCGGTTCTGGCTCAAAGTATTCCCGATACCAGGATCCGATTTGAAGAGATCAGCCTGAAAGAGGCCCATAGTATCTACCGGAAACAGGCGGATCGTCTCCGGAGTCTGATGGAAACAAATTTTTTCGATACAGGAGGAAGCCTATGATCTGGTTTTAACAGCACATCGAAGGGATTGTCGGCCAACCGACGGACAATAAGCGGATCACGGAAGAGTATTCTGTGTCTCAGAGAAGGGGGGTCTCTCCTGATTTTTTGGAGCTTCCCGTAGTATTTTGTTTTGCGAATAAGGAGTAAACATAATGAATAAAAGAACGATGATCGTTGCGGCCATGTTTGTTTGTGTCGGAAGTTTTCTGACGGCTGCCGGTACATCCGATGCCGATGCATTGGGAGAAGAGAAGACGATGAAGCTGGATATGAACGCCATCTATGGGGCTACCAGCTTCCATACGGAGGGGGCCATGGCTTTTGCGGCCCTCGTCAAAGAGTATAGCGGCGGCACTGTGGACATCACTGTGCATGCTGGCGGCAGCCTGGGCTTCAAGGGCCCGGAATTACTCAAGGTCGTTGGCGATGGTCAGTTGCCCATGAGCGACATCCTCATGGGAGGTGTCGCAGGCAGTGAGCATCTGTTCGGGCTCAGTTCCCTGCCCCGGCTGGCCGCGTCTTTCGAAGAAGCCCGGGCTCTCTACCAGGATTCCAAACCCCTCTATGAGAAGGCGGCAGCTAAATGGAACCAAAAATTTCTCTATGCCGCACCCTGGCCCCCCAGTGGATTGGTCACCAAAATTCCCGTTGCCGGATCCAGTGACATCGACGGTCTGAAGACCCGGACATACGACAAGAACGGGGCCAATTTCCTTAAAGAACTGGGTGCCGCGCCCGTGGCCCTGCCATGGGGAGAGGTCTACTCATCTCTGAGAACCGGTATGATCGATTCGGTTCTGACATCGGCGGAATCGACCAAAAACGGCAAGTTCTGGGAGGTGCTGGATCATTTTACCAACATTAACTACGCCTTTCCGCTGAACATGGTTACCATAAATACCGATTACTGGGAGGCTCTGTCCGGGAATCAGCAGGAAGCCATCCTCAAGGCGGCGGCGGAAACGGAAAAGACACAGTGGGAAAAAGCTCAAACCACAACCCGGGAAGCTCTGGCTGTCATCAAAGAGAACGGATTCACCACCGCCGAACCAGGGGATAGTTTTTCCGCCGAAATGGACGAAGTCGCTAAAATTATTGTGGATGAATTTGCCGGCCAGGCGGATGAGGAAACACGATCCATCCTTGCGACCTATGCACAATGAAAAAATTCATCGCTATGATAGAAAAGTTCTCACTTCTGGGAGCTTTTCTATCGGCCCTGTTTTTAATTCTTATCGTCGTACTGATCGCCGTGGAAATCGTCTCTCGGGCAGTTTTTAACACATCAATTCTGATTGCCATCGAGTACAGTGCCTATTTCTTCATCGGTGTGGTTTTGCTGGGCCTGGCCTACACATTGAAGGAGGAAGGGCATATACGAATTACTCTGGTTACATCAATTTTGGGACGGAGGGCGCAGCTTGTCCTGGATGTCCTGGCCTCCCTGACGGCTATTGCCCTGACAACATTTGCCTTCTACCATGCCTCTATTATGGTATATGACTCCTGGCGGCTCGGCATACGGGTCGATTCCATTTCAGAACCTCCCCTCTTCCTGTCCCAGTTGGTGATTCCCATTGGCCTGCTCATGCTCGATTTGCAGATGGCGGCACGTGTTCTCAGGAGGCTTTCATGATTTCTGATCCTTTACTTATGTCCATAGTCCTATTCGGCTTCATGTTCCTGTGTCTGTTTTCCGGTCTGTGGATAGGATTTTCCCTGCTGTGTACCGGAATCTTCGGAATGCTGGTCTTCGATCTGAACCTCCCTCCGATTATATCGGTCTGGGAGAAGATCGGGGGCCTGCTGGCTAATTCTATCTACAACTCCACAAATTCCTGGTCCCTAATGGCCCTTCCCCTGTTCATTTTAATGGGAGAACTCCTCTACAGGACTGCGATATCCGACAAGCTGTTCAACGGCCTGCTTCCCTGGCTTTCAAGGATCCCGGGCCGCCTCCTTCACATCAATGTATTTGCCTGTTCCCTCTTTGCCGCCGTATCCGGGTCGAGTGCCGCCACAACGGCCACCGTCGGCAAGATAACTCTGGTTGAATTATCCAGGCGGGGATACAATAAAAGCCTGACCATCGGCTCCCTCGCTGGAGCCGGAACCCTTGGCTTTCTCATCCCCCCCAGTTTGATTATGATTATCTACGGGATTCTTTCCGATACATCTATTGGGAAATTGTTTATCTCCGGGATAGTTCCCGGACTCATTCTTGCCGGAGCTTATTCCCTCTACATTATAATTGTCTCTTTGATCCATCCATCCTCAATACCATCAGGGGAAGATAGCTACACTTTTAAGGAAAAGCTTTCAACACTCAGGGATATTGTTCCCGTTTTGGGGCTGATTTTCGCCGTTCTGGGAGGTATTTACCTGGGCATCACCACCCCAACGGAAGCGGGGGTTGTCGGTGTTATAGGTTCCCTGATTCTGGCCCTGGCTTTCAGAAGCCTGACCTGGACCAATTTCAAGGAGGCCCTCAGCAATTCCGTCAAAACAACCTGCATGATCTGCTTCATCATTCTGTCGGCTTCCTTTCTGTCCCAGGTAGTCGGCTTCGTGGGGATCGCCCGGGCCATCAGCACCTACATTGTTGAGCTGAACCTTTCCCCCTACCTGCTGATTCTGGTGGTGGGCCTGATGTACCTCATCCTCGGCATGATACTGGACGGCATTTCCATTGTCGTCATGACTCTTCCCATTGTACTTCCCGTTGTGCTGGATGCCGGATTCGAACCGCTTTGGTTCGGCGTTTTCCTGGTTTTCATGGTGGAACTGGCGCAGATAACACCGCCGGTGGGATTCAGCATCTTCGTCATTCAGGGCATATCTAACGAAAAGGTCAGTACAATTCTGAAGGCTTCTTTTCCCTTCTTCATCATCTTGCTGCTGATGGTGATTACGGTAACCCTGTTTCCAGGACTGATTTCCTATTTACCGGAAAAAATGGTGGGAGGGTAGGACGTATCGGCTCATTCCATTCCGGCACCGCAGCCGCAAGCTGTGACACAATGGGCAAGGAGTCTGTTGGACTTTAAGACTTCGAGGCGATTTTTGATGATTTTTTTTCTGATACGAGGCGGCGAAAACGAACGAAGGCGGCTCTTCAGAAGCAAGCAGGAGGCTTGCTCCTGAAGAGAAGGGCAAAAATCGAGCCGTGAGACGTAAGTCCGACAGGCTCCTGGGCTTCCCCTCCTTACGAGCTTTCATAGCGCACTACATGAACATTTTAAGCGGATTTTTCAACGCCGTATGCGACCTCAGAACTGGGCGCGAAACGCCCCCTCACTTGCCTCCAGAGCCAGTGCCTTGCCGCGAAAGCCCACCCCGTAGATGACAGTTTTCTCCGGGTTCCACTTCTCCTGCGCCCCCTCCAGGTATTTCTGCTCCGCCTGGGAATAGGCCTCCTGTGCCAGCTGCTTGAGCGGTGTGGTTCCGGCGGCAGGCTCCCGTTTGAACTCGAACAGCAGAACATGACCCGGCCGCCCGGAGCTGCGTTGGATCAATACGATGTCGGGGCGGCCCATGCCGCATTCCCGGTTGCTCTCCACCGTGTACTCGCCGCTCAGGTAGGCCAGCATCCCCAGTACCAGGCCGTGGTAGAAGCCCTCCGCTCGCTTCTTTTCTTCTTTTTCGCCCTGGGAGGCGGTATCGTGGAAGCTGGCAAGGCCCAGGAGAATTTCCCCAAGACCCTCCGCTATCAGGGTCGCGTCCCCTTCCCTGATGCCGCGGATGAAAGAATGAAAGGATTCGCCTGCCTCCACATCCTCCTCCAGCCAGTCCTTGATTGTGGTCATGTAGGAATAGCGTACCTCGCGGTTGGGGATATCCAGCCGGTAGTCCTGGCTTATCTCGTGCTGTCGCCTTTCGCTGGCCTTGAGATAGCCGCCGTGGAGCAGGAAACTCCACGCCACATCCGGGCGGGTTCGTATCTGCGGGTAGACGATGTTGACCGCTACCTCCCGCCTGACCTCCTCTCCCTTAAGCAGCCTCTCCATGGTTTCCCGGCTGTCCCTTTTGTTCAGCTGCAGCGTTTCCTTCACCATCCTGTTGGCACTGGTGTGCACCCAGTAGGGACGCAGCCCGGCCGATGGCCTCCTGAGGTAATTGACTATGCTCCAGGGATTGTAAATGATCGTGTCCCCGCCGAAAATGTAGCCGTTGTACCATTCTCTGATGCCGTCCATCCTGTCCCCAAGCTCATAGTAGTCCGCCATGGCCTCCACTTCGGGTTCCGTGAAGCCGAAACAGTCCTCCATTTCGGGATCGAGCAGGGTGGACACCGCCGGATTGTTGAAGTCGCTGAAGATGCTCTCCTGGGCCACTTTGAGTATGCCGATGACCACCGCCTGCTTCAAATTGGGGTTGTCCTTGAAGCTCTGCACCATGAAGCTGCGGATGAAGGCGATCATCTCATCGTAGAACTTGTCGGTGTAGGCGGCGTGCAGCGGGGTATCGTACTCGTCCAGAAGGATGTAGACCGGTTTGTTGTAGGCGCGCTTCAACCAGGTGGAGAGGAGTTTTATGGATTGCTCGCAGTCCTGATCAGTGCTTTTTCTTTGCAGCATCCTGATAAAACATTCTTGATCAGCATCATCCAGCATGCCGGAATTCTGCAGGTATTGATGTCTACGGAATTCATCGGAAAGCATATCCTTGATAAGTGCCATGCAATCTTCATGATTCGATTTTTTCACGTCCTTGAAGCTTAAATGTATCACCGGATACTGCCCCATGTATTCGCGGCATCGGGGATGTTTTGATATGGACATGCCATTGAACAAAGGCGCATTGGGTGGTGGATCGCTGCTGCCGCCGCCTAGTGGCGAGGCCTCAAAGAAGTAGCGGATCATGCTGAGGTTCAGGGTTTTGCCGAAGCGCCGGGGGCGGGTGATGAGATGCACCTTGCTGGGGTCATTGATAAGATGCGCTATGAGATGGGTTTTATCGACAAAGTAGCAATTATTGTCAATGAATTCCTTGTAATCGGTGATGCCCTGAGTCAGATTCTTTTTCATGACGTCTTTAGCATAGCATGGTTTTGTGAGTGGCCGCTCGGGCCGCTGGGCCTAAACTTTCTTTTTTTTCGACAAAAAGAAAGTTTAACAAAGAAAAATACGACTCAAGGGGGTGTCCCCCTTGAGAATCCCCCCTGTGTTCCGTGAAAAGCAGCTTTTTACGCCGTATGCGGGTCAACTCAGAACTGGGCGCGAAGCGCCCCTCCGCCTGCCTCCAGAGCCAGTTCCTTACCGCGGAAGCCCACCCCGTAGATGATAATCTTTTCCGGGTTCCACTTCTCCTGTGCCCCCTCCAGGTATTTTTTCTCCGCCTGGGAATAGGCCTCCCGTGCCAGCTGCTTGAGCGGTGTGGTTCCGGCGGCAGGCTCCCGTTTGAACTCGAACAGCAGAACATGACCCGGCCGCCCGGAGCCGCGCTGAATCAATACGATGTCGGGGCGGCCCATGCCGCATTCCCGGTTGCTCTCCACCGTGTACTCGCCGCTCAGGTAGGCCAGCATCCCCAGTACCAGTCCGTGGTAGAAGCCCTCCGCTCGCTTCTTTTCTTCTTTTTCGCCCTGGGAGGCGGTATCGTGGAAGCTGGCAAGGCCCAGGAGAATCTCCCCAAGACCCTCCTCTATCAGGGTCGCGTCCCCTTCCCTGATGCCGCGGATAAAGGAATGAAAGGACTCGCCTGCCTCTACATCCTCCTCCAGCCAGTCCTTGATTGTGGTCATGTAGGAATAGCGTACCTCTCGGTTGGGAATTTCCAGCCGGTAGTCCTGGCTTATCTCGTGCTGCTGCCTTTCGCTGGCCTTCAGATAGCCGCCGTGGAGCAGGAAGCTCCATGCCACATCCGGGCGGGTTCGTATCTGCGGGTAGACGATGTTGACCGCTACCTCCCGCCTGACCTCCTCTCCCTTAAGCAGCCTCTCCATGGTTTCCCGGCTGTCCCTTTTGTTCAGCTGCAGCGTTTCCTTCACCATCCTGTTGGCACTGGTGTGCACCCAGTAGGGACGCAGCCCGGCCGATGGCCTCCTGAGGTAATTGACTATGCTCCAGGGATTGTAAATGATCGTGTCCCCGCCGAAAATGTAGCCGTTGTACCATTCTCTGATGCCGTCCATCCTGTCCCCAAGCTCATAGTAGTCCGCCATGGCCTCCACTTCGGGTTCCGTGAAGCCGAAACAGTCCTCCATTTCGGGATCGAGCAGGGTGGACACCGCCGGATTGTTGAAGTCGCTGAAGATGCTCTCCTGGGCCACTTTGAGTATGCCGATGACCACCGCCTGCTTCAAATTGGGGTTGTCCTTGAAGCTCTGCACCATGAAGCTGCGGATGAAGGCGATCATCTCATCGTAGAACTTGTCGGTGTAGGCGGCGTGCAGCGGGGTATCGTACTCGTCCAGAAGGATGTAGACCGGTTTGCCGTAGGCGCGCTTAAGCCAGGAGGAAAGGTATTTTATCGACTGTGCGCAGTTCTGATCAGTGCCTTTTTTATTCGATATTTTGAGAAATAATTCTTTATCAATTTCGCGCAGCACTTCACAGTCCTGCAAGTATTCATGTCGCTGATATTCTGCGGAGAGCATATCCTTGATGATCTCCATGCACTCCGTATGCGAAGAACCCTTGGCATCCTTGAAACTCAAGTGTATTACCGGATACTGCCCCATGTATTCGCGGCATTGGGGGTGTTTTGATATGGACATGTCGTTGAACAATGAGGCATTGGGCGGCGCACTGCCGCTGCCGCCGCCCGGTGGGGGGGCCTCAAAAAAGTAGCGGATCATGCTCAGGTTCAGGGTTTTGCCGAAGCGGCGGGGGCGGGTGATGAGGTGCACTTCGCTGGGGTCGTCGATAAGGCAGCCGATGAAATGGGTTTTATCGACAAAGTAGCAGTTATTGTCGATGAATTTCTTGAAATCGGTGATGCCCTGAGTCAGATTCTTTTTCATGACATCTTTAGCATAGCATGGTTTTGTGGGTGGCCGCTCGGGCCGCTGGGCCTAAACTTTCTTTTTTTTCGACAAAAAGAAAGTTTAACAAAGAAAAATACGACTCAAGGGGGCACCCCCTTGAGAATCCCCCCCCCTGCGCTTCGTTGTATTATTTTTATTTATCTCCTAAAGACTCTGGTAGACTTCACATATCGTCGAAGCGTAATACGAAGCATATTCATGGTGAGAGCTGTCGCTGGTTAGGTGCTTATCAGACTGACGGTGGTGTCAAGTCAGTATTGCAGCCCCTACTCCTCATCCCTCTCATATTCCAGCAAATCCCCCGGCTGACAGTCCAATTCCCGGCAGATGGCCTCCAGGGTGTTGATGCGCAATGCTCTGGCCTTGCCGGTTTTCAGGATGGACAAGTTGGTGTTGGTTATGCCGACCCGTTCCGCCAGTTCGCCGAGGGAAATTTTTCTGTCCACCATCACCCGGTCCAGACGGAAGATGATTCCCATCAAAACTCCTTCAGACCGTCAGGTCGTGTTCTTCCTGAAGTGCCGTTCCTTCTTTGAAGACCTCGCAGAGCATCAGGAGCAGCAGACTGACAAAAAGTGCCCCAAGCTGGAAGGTGATGATGGAAAAGATCAGCAGGAACTTCCCCACTTCCCGAATCAGCGTAACATTCTCTTTTTGGAAGACCTGCTCTCGCCGAAAGTTTTCAAACAGGTTCCGGCACTTGCGGATGATCACCAGAAGCAGAACCAGGGCCACCACCGCATAGGGTACCATCAGCAGCTTAAAAATCAGCGGCAAATTCACCATGTCCTGCCAGTCTGGATCATCATTGAAGTCTGCTATCAAGGCCTGGGTTTCGGGCGGTAAGAACAGCATCAGAAAAAAAATGATTCCTGCGATGACCCCGCCAATCAGAATCACGTACCAGACGATGTTCAGAACAACGCTCATTACCGAAGAGAGGGATCGTTCCCCTAGATATTTCATAACTCTTTCCTCCTACCGGGGAATATAATACGGTTGAGATTGAAAGTCAACAATAATTTATCGTTATTCGATGAAATTTATTCATTTTTCGAAAACAACGCCGGGAACATCCATGCCTCAATAGTCTTAAATTCTTCCGTGAGATTTCCGCTTGTTCCGCATCTGCTGCCATTCTTTTGTGCTGCCGGAAGAATTTCATGTACTGACAGAGATAAATCTCAAAACGGTAAGAGCTTGGTGAATCAAAGAAGCCGCTCTCGCTTCGTTGGGATTATGCATAGGTTGCTGAAAAACAATGAAAGAGACTGTTGTATTGGATGAACCATTCCAGTCAATTTCCACGCCGATGACGTCTCTGTAGAAGGCCACCATCTGTTTCAAGTCTCCAACAAACAGGCCATCATGTCGAATCTCGTTCCCATCGTATAAACTCCTCATCTATGTTTTGAACTTGAACTTACAGCCTCAGTCTCAGAACTCTCTTTAGAGGTGTCCTTTATCCGTTATACTGCATTTGGGATGCTTGAGACGAAACTCCATCACCGTTGAAGCTCCGAATCCCAGCAGCCAGCGCAAATAAGGAAATTTATCGGTTCGCACAGGAACAAAACCGCTCCTTTCATACAATCGTCGTGCAGCCGGATTTGTGTCGATAACATCTAGTCGGACTGTGCTAAATCCCCTTTCCCGTGCGTGGTTCACTACGTCACTTAACAGCCTGCTGCCTATGCCTCGTCCACGATAGTCCTGATGAACGGCAATACCGTCCATTACGAGCTGCCCGGCCATCGGAGTTCTTTCATACAGGCTGAAAACAGTGGCGGCCCAAAGCCCTCGAACTAAACCCAACTCCTCGAAAAGCCGCCGTACTCCAATACCGCCAGTCAAGGATCCTTCACCTATATGAAAACCGGCGAGACCCACCAAATCCGTTCCCGCTATCGCAGTAACCGCAAATTTACTAACGAACGTTCTTTCCAGGAGGGTCATACGGTCCACCTTAGACCTGATGGCCACCCTGAACTTTTCCCCAAATGCCTCATCGTACAACTGTGCGGCTGCTTTGAAGTGATCCGCCCTCAAGCCGATTTCATAAACAATGGACATCCTTGCGCCTCCTTACTCTCCGCTCGGAGTCTGTCGGACTTTAAGACTTCGAGGCGATTTTTGATGATTTTTTTCTGATGCAAGGCGGCGAAAACGAACGAAGGCGGCTCTCCAGAAGCAAGCAGGAGGCTTGCTTCTGGAGAGAAGGGCAAAAATCGAGCCGTGAGGCGTAAGTCAGACAGGCTCCTTGAACAATGTGAATGCTTGATCCCATCGTAAGACAGCATACTGCGAATCATATGGTGATCATCATAGTAAACACCATTAACTCTCACAACTCTCGGCTCAGTCCCCAAACCTTGAATCCAAAGTGCCATACAGTTTTTCCGCCCTGGGAGCCTGTCGGAGTTTAAGGCTTTGAGGCGATTTTGATGATTTTTTCCTGATGCAAGGCGACAAAAACGGAGCGTAGCTGGGCTGCGTGAGTATCTTGGCAGCGCAGCAGCAGGGAAAATCATTCGCTTGTAACCGCAATTGACACGCGAGGCTGGGGGTGCAAGTATGGGCCATGCGTTCAGATGGAGGGCCAATCAGGTATATGGCGGAAAGCTGTCATGCTGCTGCTGGCGGGGAACATGAAGAAGGCAAGCTCTCGCGCTCTCTATCCCGCTGACCGAGAGGCCTGGACGGGATGAAAGCATTTCGTCATCTCGGGAATGCGCAGATGGTCTTCGGCGCCGGTCAGGTCAACAATCTCATTAACTATCTACCAGGCCGCGGCCCACTCCTTGTGGTGACCGGCAGGCATCTTGCCGGTTCGGTCATCTGGAAAAATCTGGAGAATTGCCTCCAAGCCGCGGGAATCGTGTACACGCGGGAAACCGTCGATGGGGAACCCTCACCGGAAATGATAGCCGAACTCACCGCGAGGGCTCGGAGTCAGAAAACGGAATCCATCGCGGCCATAGGCGGCGGGTCGGTGCTGGATGCCGGGAAGGCCGCAGCCGCTATGCTCAAGCATGAACACAGGGTTGAAGACTACCTGGAAGGAGTGGGGGAAAGATCTCTCACAGGTGCCGCAGTTCCGGTGATTGCGGCTCCCACCACCGCCGGTACCGGAAGCGAAGCCACCAAGAACGCCGTTATCAGCAGGCGGGGAAAGGGCGGCTTTAAGAGGTCTCTCCGGCACGATGCCTTCATACCCCGAACCGCCATCATCGATCCGGTTCTGGCCGTGGGCTGTCCGCCGATGGTGAGTCTCGCCTGCGGCATGGACGCGCTTTGTCAGCTGCTTGAATCATTCATCTCCACTGACGCCACCCCCCTCACCAGACTCCTGGCCAGAGACGGCCTGCTCCATTTCGGCAGGGGAAGCCGACTTTTCTCCGAACAATGCTATGGAGGGGCGGATGAACTGGAACTGAGAGGTGAACTCGCGCTGGCGGCTTATTTCTCTGGGCTGGCTCTGGCCAACGCCGGTCTGGGTACGGTCCATGGCCTTGCCGGTCCCCTGGGAGCTTTATCCAGGGCGCCTCATGGCGTTGTCTGCGGTTTGCTGCTGGGGCCGATTTTCCGGCGTCTGGTCCGCCTGCTGGGTGATTCCCCGGAAGGTGGGCATACCCTGCGGGCCCTTGAGAGTGCTGGGACCGCCCTGTTTCCTGGAGAAACGAATGTGGACCGTATGTTGGACAAATGTGAATCCTGGGCCGATGCGTTGCCGCGATTGTCCTCCTACGGTCTGTCGAAAGAAGATCTGGATGCGGCTGTTACGGCCTCAACCAATAAGAGCTTTCCTGTTAGACTCAGTGAAGACGATCGCCGCGCCGCCCTGGCGGAGATTTATTAAGCCTGCGCAGTATAAGAAAGGAAATTTCCATAATGAACATGAATAACTGGCTATTACTCCTGCTCTTGTCTTTTCTTTGGGGAGGATCTTTTTTCTTCGTCGAGGTTGCCCTCACTGAATTGCCTATTTTCACAATAGTTTTTCTGCGGGTTTCTATGGGGGCGGCGATACTATTTGTTTTTATTCTTATGACCAATAGGCGGATTCCAAGAGACAGGAAGATGTGGTTCAATTTCCTTGTGATGGGGATCCTCAACAATGTTATTCCTTTTTGCATGATTACAGGTGGTCAACAGTTTATTAGCGGCGGGTTTGCGTCAATCCTGATTTCAACGACACCTTTCTTTGGGGTGGTTGTCGCCCATTTATTGACGAAGGACGAGAGAATCAATGCTGGGAAAATTTTGGGCGTCGTCCTGGGGCTTTCCGGTGTCTCAATTCTTATAGGATTCGCGCCTTTACGGGATGGGTCGAATGAATTCATTGGAATAATCGCTGTTCTCGGGGCAGCACTCTCTTACGCTTTCGCCGGTGTTTGGGGTAAACGCTTCCGATCTCTTGGCGTCGATTCAGTCGTTATCGCCGCGGGTCAGCTTATCTGCTCGACTATTCTGCTTATCCCTATAATGTCCATCGCGGACAAACCCTGGCTTCTTCCTGTGCCGTCAATCAACGTGTGGGGATCGGTTCTTGGAATAGCTTTGCTCTCAACATCTTTCGCCTACATCATCTATTTCAAAATTCTTTCGACTTCCGGAGCGACCAAAGTATTACTCGTGACATTTCTGATACCAGTCAGTGCTAATCTTCTTGGCGTTTTGATACTGTCGGAAGAGTTCCACATCCAGCACCTACTCGGTATGTTCGTTATCGGTATTGGTTTAATCGTCATGGACGCAAGCGACAGGGTCAAAATATCTCAAAAGGAGGCGGCCAAATCATGAGTTTGGCTGCAAACGGCTGCACCACCGCTAGTTTGGGCGTTTCTCCCTGGAAAGAAATGAAAATGAGTGATCAATATCTGAAGATTGTTGAATGGTCAAAGGAAGATCAGTGCTATGTTGGCACCTGTCCCACCCTGATGCTTGGCGGCATTCACGGGGACAATGAAGCCGAGGTCTATAAAGAGCTTTGTCAAGCGGTAGAGGAATGGATCCGTATATACGAAGAGGATGGCGATCCTCTTCCAGCGGCAACGGCCGGAAAGGAATACTCAGGCAAATTCGTTGTTCGTGTCGGTAAAGATCTGCACAAATCGCTCGCCATTGGCGCAATGCGCCACGGCGAAAGTCTTAATGAGTATTGCGTCCATTTACTGCGAAGAGAACAGCACACGGACCGGCACTCCGGTTAGTGCTGCGCCGGATTGGCAAAGCATTACAATAAACTCATAAATCCGCAAAATGAACCAGATAGGGATATTCAACTACAACTGAAATATATCAATCGCCTGAAGATAAATGTCGCATTTCATTGAACACATCTTTCCTCAAAATCCATACCTCTGGTGGAAACGCGACTTAGGTGGTGACGAATACAATTCCATCAAAGAAACTTACTTGAACACTATCGGCAACTGACCCTTAGTGAAGCGGGGGACGGTATCCCAATCAGTTCGACCAATGCCGGGGGGGAACTTAAACCGAGTACTTACGAATAATCTCTTCGTTAATGTCTATACCCAAACCCGGCTTCACCGGAATACTCATAGTGCCGTTTTTCATCTCCGGGATTCCTTCGGCCAGTTCTTTCCGGAAAATATTGGAAGTCTGATCGTATTCAAGATAAACCGGTGCTGGTTCTAGGGACGGGGGAAAATCCGGGAGAGATACAGCCGCCTGAATTCCCGCTGCAAGGGCGATACCGCTTCCCCATATATGCGGAAAACATTGCACATTCGCAAGACTGCACAGCGTTATAATTTTACTCAGTTCCGAAAATCCTCCGGTAATCGTGCAATCCGGCTGAACGATATCGACACATCGGTTATTTATGAGATGTTGAAAGCCGTACCGCGTGAATTCGGCCTCTCCTCCAGAAATGGGCACGGTCAGTTTTGATTTGACTTCCTGATAACCGGCAAGATCTTCGGGCGGAACCGGTTCTTCAAACCAACTGATATTCATCTGCTCCAATTCCCGGCCAATGGAAATAGCTGCGGCGGCGTTGTAAGCATGATTGGCATCGACCATGATTCGGATCTCTTCCCCAACCGTTTTTCGTATCGACTGAACAAGTTTCAAATCGTACTCAGCACCAAAGCCAATTTTGATTTTAAGTGCTTTAAATCCTCTTTCGGCATAAGAGAGAGCTTCTCCTGTTGATTCAATGATTTCATTTTCGGTATACCGTCTATACATGCCCGTTGCGTATGGCGTTAGTTGATTACGAAACGCTCCGCCCATCAGCTGATACACCGGTTTGCCGGTTGCCTTTCCCTTTATGTCCCACAGGGCAATATCGATGGCACTCAATGATTGAACCGTGACACCTTTTTGGCCGTTGTCCCGGAACATGTTGTAGAGACTGTCCCAAATCACCTGGGTGTCAAAAGGGTCTTTGCCAATAAGCCAGAGTTTATAGTAATTATCTATAATACTTTTATGAATTTTTGCCGGTCCAAAGGCTTCTCCCCAGCCGGAGATACCTTCATCTGTGTCAATCCGGCAAATCAGAATTGTCCGGCTCCGGCACCAGGATTGGGAAAATGCGAACTGCTCTTTTTCGTCTAAGTCCTGATTTAAAATAAAAGGTGCTACGTTTGTTATGCGCATTAGAGATCAGTCCCCCTTTTTTCTTTTTTGCGGCTTCCGAAGTATTTCTTCTGCAGATAAGGAAGTATCAGAGAAATCAGAATTAGGACAAGAAAAAATTTGGAAATTCCAGTAGACACAAAACATCTGGGATCTCCCTCCGACATAAGTAGAGCACGCCTAAAATTGCTTTCAGCCATTGGCCCAAGTATTAACCCCAAAATGGCTGGTGATGCAGAGATTTCCGCTTTTTGAAAAGCATAACCAATAATGCCAAAAAACAACATGACACCCACGTCAAAAATATTGTTTTTAAGAGCATAAGAACCGACAAAGCAAAGGACAAAAATAATCGGGACAAGAGTACTTTTCGGAACGGAAAGCACTTTTGTAAAGATTTTGACACTATTTATTCCAAAGACAAACATACATACATTGGCAATAAGAAATCCAAAAAATAAGGAGTACACAATTGCTCCATTGTTCTGAAAAAGCAAAGGCCCAGGCTGAAGTCCCTGGACAGTCAATGCACCAATCATTATTGCAGCAACGGCATCACCGGGCACTCCCAAAGTCAGCATAGGTATAAGAGCACCGCCGGTAACGCCATTATTTGCAGCTTCAGGAGCCGCAATAGCTTCCGGTATTCCCGTCCCAAATTTTTCCGGTCGTTTTGAAAAACTCTTAGCCTGTCCATAGGCAAAAAAGGATGCAATGTCAGCACCAACGCCTGGGATACATCCAACAAAGGCTCCTAAAGAACCGTAAACAGTTCCGCTTTTAAAAATAATCTTCCAATCCGATTTTTTGGGAAAGACATGAGAAACTTTTTTTGTCACAACCGATTTTTTAAACATCTCTTCCACGCCGATGAAAGCCTGGCTCAATGCAAATAATCCAATCATGACAGGAATAAAATTGACTCCGCTAAAAAGATTCATGGAATTAAAACTAAACCGCATGACTCCCGTAATTTTGTCGATCCCTATTGTCGCTATAAGGATGCCAAAACAGCCGCTTAACAAACCCTTTAGCATTGATTTCCCGGAAATTGAAGAGATTATGCAAAGACCGAAAACAGCGAGCATAAAAAATTCTGGAGCACTGAATTTGAGAGCAAACTTAGCCAGTACAGGTGATACAAAGATGAGGTAAATACCGCTGATTAGTCCACCTATAAAAGAACTGGATGTCGCAATTCCCAGTGCCCGCCCGCCACTTCCGTTTTTAGCCATTTGATAACCGTCAATTGCCGTTGCCGCAGAAGCCGGTGTCCCGGGGGTATTCAGCAATATGGCCGAAATAGATCCCCCATAAACTGCTCCAACATATACCCCAAGCAAAAGAAGAATACTCTGTACGGCTTCCATTCCAAAGGTCAGCGGTAAAACAAGAGCGACCCCCATTGTGGTTGTAAGACCAGGAAGGCAGCCGATACAAATTCCACTGGCAACTCCAAAAACAATATATAAAATTACAGACGGCTGGATAATAAGTTGAAGTGCTTCCAAATACACCATTGACTCCTACAGTAAAAAACCAAATCTGAATGGAACTTTCAAAACATATTTAAAAATACAATAAACTATGATTGTAACAGTCAGAGCAGTAGCGATATTTGTATACCATTTATGTTTACCAAACCAGGATAAAAAAACAAAAAGTACAAGAAAAGTTGCCGTACAAAACCCCACATAATACATAACAATGAAATACGCTATCAGAGTGAGCATTGTCACATAAACACGCAAATTCTCGGGCTTCAGAACACTCCTTTCTTCCCTATCCGGTTTTAAGAATGTTTTTACGCATAGGGCGACTGCTGTTAACAACATAATACCTGCTATCAGCATTGGCCACGCCCCCGGCCCCGGAACACCTTCTTTAGAGGGGGGGAGTTGCAATGCAAAAAACATCGTTGAGAGTGCTAATAGCAGAAAAATTCCTGAAGAAATCAGATTTATTTTTTTCATTTAACCCTTCATTAAACTCTGGCCTGTCGGACTTACGTCTCACGGCTCGAAGTCTTAAAGTCCGACAGATTCCTATGACCTGATTACGCCTTAAAGATTGCTTATGAGATTCCCGTAAAACTCATTTTCTCTTTCGAGTTTCAAGGCAAAATCATCCGCTTCAATAATTTCGATGTCATTGTTTGTATTGCGCATAAATTCAATAAAGGTATCGGTTTTGACAGCCTTAAGTATTGAATCGGTCAAATACGTAACAATGGTATCCGGTGTTCCCTCAGGAACGCAATAACCTCTCCATGTACCAATAACAACATCATATCCAAGCTCTTTGGCTGTTGGTACACCTGGGGCATCAGCAAGTCTTTCGGGAGCCAATACTGCAAGTGATTTCAATGCTCCGGCATCAACTTGAGATGCGACTTCCGCATAGGACACCGAAACTCCATCAAGATGATCTCCCAGAAGGGAGGTGATTGCAGCCGAGGAACCATCGTAAGGAACATGGACAAATTCAACGCCTGCGGCTTGCTCCATACCAACCCCGGCCAGATGCCAAATAGAACCAACTCCCGAATTACCGAGCTGAAGTTTCTGAGCTTTTGCCGCTGCAATCAATTCTTCCAGAGTATTGTAAGGAGAATCAGCAGGTACCGTAATGGCCGCATAACCAGAATTGACAATGGCGAGAGGGATGAACCGGGTGTAGTCAAGATCACCGCCATTTCCAGAATGAGGCAGCATAACAAGCTCAGGAGCTACCATTGTGACAACCTGACCATCCGGTTTGGCGTTCATTCCGTATGACATGCCAACAGCTCCAGCACCGCCGGTTCTGTTTTCTACAGCAATCCCATCCGGAAAATCAGCCTTTGCAGCTTCAGCAAGAGCCCGACTCACATTGTCAGAACCGCCCCCGGCGGAATAAGGACAAATAATCGTGACTGGACCGTTCGGGTAGGAGACAGTATCACCCTCCGATGAACCGTTGGCAAATACCCCCGTTAAAGCAACAGCCCCCATCACAAACAAAACAACGATCTTTCTCATAAATAACCTCCGATAAATTTTTAACTTGTTCTACAAGTTTTTTTCATATATATAAAGAAGCAGCAAAACAGCCGTTTCCTGATAACTCTTTTACTACCTCTGAACCCGCCCCGAAGCATCCCCTTTCATCAGAAGTTCCACCTCACCAAGTAGCGAAAAGTTGTAATCCCCGTTAATACTGTGACACAGACACGAGGCGGCCGCCGCGAATTGCAGGGCTTTCTGCGGGTCGGAATACTCGCTTGAAGTGAGCGCATAAATCAGTCCAGCCGCAAAGGAGTCTCCTCCGCCGACCCGGTCGACAATGTTTCGGATTTGGTAAGGCTGATAACTTCCGTCCGGTCCGTTCGGAGCAAAAAACGCTTTGCCGCCTTCCCTGTCGTAGAGCATGGCTCCCCAATTGTTGTGCGAGGCCGAAATACTCTCCCGAAGTGTTGTTGCAACTGTCTTGATTTTGGGGAAGCGTTTCATAATTTCCTTTGCAACGCTCACATAACCTTCGTGGGCGATTTGTCCCTGGTTAATGTCTGTGGAATCGGCGTGAATATCCAGAATATCTGCCGAATCCTCTTCGTTAGCGATCAAAACATCCACATAATTTAAAACGTCCGGCATAACCTGTCCGGCCAGATCTTTCGCCGACAACGGCGAATTCCAGTTCCACAGTTTTTTACGAAAGTTTAAGTCGCAGGAAACCGTAATACCCCGTTTTTGCGCTTCGGCACAAAAGGCTATTGTGTTATCGGCAGATTGCCTGGACAGGGCCGGTGTAATCCCCGAAACGTGAAACCACCCCGCATCGGCAAAAATACAATCCATATCAAACTCGTCAATAGCGGCCAGACTGATCGCCGAATACTCCCGGTCGTAGATAACCTGGCTGGGCCGCTGGTTGGCACCGCTTTCCACGTAATAGAGCCCCAGCCTTCCCGGTCTGCGGACAATGTACTGCGTGTCCACGCCGATTCCCCGGAGTTGATTGACACAGGCATCACCTATCTGATTTTTGGGGAGGGCTGTCACAAAGCGCGCCTTTTGCCCCATATAGGCATTAGAAACCGCCACATTGGCCTCCGATCCGGCAAATGAGTAGCGGATCATTCCCGGTAGATTCTGTATGTACTTCATCTGGTGCGGCATATCCATCCGACCCATAATCTCCCCAAAGGTGACAATCGTTTTTTCCATCAAAAACGTTTCCCGACCGCCGCTGCCTTTGCTGCATTTTGTTCAATCCGATCCCAATCACCGGCTTCTATAAGCGTTCTGGAAGCAATCCACGAACCGCCGACCGCCCCAATCATCTCCTGGGACAGGTATTCGGCCAAATTGGACTGACTCACTCCGCCAAGTGGAATATACCTTAGCCCCAAATGTGCGTAAGGTGCGTTTATGCTTTTCAGGTATTTCAATCCCCCCATCGGCTCAGCCGGAAAGAATTTCAGCAGCCTGACACCGTATTCCAGGGCAGTTTCAATCTCCGACGGAGTTGCAACACCCGGAAAAAACGGGAGTCCGGCCTTTCCGGCTCTGTCCATGACCCGCCTGTTAAGCCCCGGCGCAACGGCGAAAGCCGCCCCAAGACCACAAACCATATCAACCTGATCCGGTTCAATCACGGTTCCGATTCCCAAAAGCATCTGCGGGTATTCAGAAGCAACCAGTTTGACTGCATCCGCCGAATACGGACTGCGCAGGGCCAGTTCAACGGTGCTGACCCCGCCTTTCAGCAAAGCCTCAATGGTTGGACGAACCTCCTTTTCGCTTTTAAAAACAGTCACAGCGACAATCTTTTCTGCTAGAATCTTATCCTCAGCGGAAGACTTACCCATGAATTTCAAACTCCTTTCTAATTTTTTCGACGGTCCGTATCAGCGGTTCGCTGAACGACTTTAGTTTTTCCGTTGTCTCCAGAAGCGTTGCTGTTACGCTGATAGCCAGATCGATACCACCCAGACGAAAAGCCACTCCAATGCACTGAATATTCTTTTCATCCTGTTCGACTTCCAGTGAATAGCCCTGATTTTTAAACTGCTCAATTTCCTTCTTTAGCAGAGCCGTATCGGTCACCGTGTGCTCTGTGGAAGCAGCCAGTTCCTCCTGGTCGAAATAAGCATCCAGTTCATCTGGACCGAACAGCATTAAAATCGCCCGCCCCGCACCGGTCTGGTACAGCCTGAGTTCGTTGCCGATCCTTGACTTCAAAGCAAAGGAACCGCTTCCTTCCACTTTATCTATGTAAAAGGCCGAATACCCGATGCGCTGGACAAGGTGAACAGTCTCCTCAATTTCCTGCGACAAACCAATCAGATACGGATGAATTAAGTCGACATAGCGCTGATGCTTGTACTCGGCATTCATCCACCGAACAATGACCGGTCCCAGTACGTACAGATCTCCGTTTTTTGCCAGAACCCGAAGATTGGTCAGCTTCTGCAGAGTCCGGTACACGGTCGTCTGGGGCAAAGCCGAGCTTTCCACAATGTCCGTCATTGTCAATCCGTCCTCGCTTCGAAACACCGTATTGATAATTTTGATGTCCCTATCATTCATGCAGGCTCACAGTCGATTTTAACTTCCGTTTTTCGGAACTATATTTCCGATATAAGGATTGTAGCACATCTGCAAAATCTGTCAAGTTTTTTTTGAAAATTTTTAATAATTAGTAAGTAATAGGAAAAACTATCTTCCGACACAGAATCACACGGTGATCCGGGATAAGAACTCAGGAAATTGAGTTTGCTATCAGCAAGAAAGGCGGAATTCAATGAGAGAAATATGTGAAAAAGAGATTTTTATCGCTTTTTCTATTACATAATAATTTTTTTTGGTGTACCCTGCATCGTATAAAAGGGTAAATCTCAGGAGTCTGTCGGACTTTAAGACTCCGAGATGGTTCCGCCTCTCACTACTGTCAGCAGACCTTATTTGAACTCGGTATCCCTGCGGCAGAGTCTGTGCTGGGATACTCGAAAGGTTTTACTGAATACCACGCTCATCCAGCGGACCTCTTCATCGCCCTAATAAAAAAATCCCCGATAGGGGAAAAGTATAAGGAGTTACTTATGAAACGTTTTCTCCTGACAGTCCTGGCAATGCTGGCACTGGCTGTCGGATTATTTGCTAACGGTAAAGCGGAGTCCTCCGATCCGGATGGTCCGGTAACACTGACCTATTGGCATCTCTGGGGCGGTTCGCGTACGGAACTGATTGACCAGTTGATTGCTGATTATATCGCCAAGAATCCCAATGTAACGATTGAAGCGACCTTCACCCCTCCGAATGAGCTGCAGAAAAAAGTTGTCCAGGCAGCGGGTACCGGCACTTTACCTGACGTGGTTCAGATACATTCCGGTTGGTACGATGCCCTGATGCCCGAGACGACATTAACCAATCTGGATGATTATCTGAAAGCAGATAACATCGTCATCGAAGATGTGCTCGTTGCCGCTGAAGCAGAACGCAGCTACTACGACGGCAGTGTTTACAGTCTCCCCAATGTAAACGCAGGAGCCCAGGGATTATTCTTCTATAACAAAGATCTTATGACAAAAGCCGGTCTGGATCCTGTTACGGATGCTCCGACAGACTGGAACTCCTTCCTTGAGGTCAGCAAAACCCTCGTAGAGAAACTCAATGGAGATCAGCTTGATGTAATTGCCTGGGATCCCTACCAGATGGCAGGGCAGCCGGCAACAATCATTTTCAGCTATGGTGCCGGTGCACCTACTGTTTCCGACGATGGAACCAGATCCAACCTTAATTCTCCGGGTGTTCTGACTACAGCCAGAGCCTTCGAAGAATACGTTGATACCGTTTACGGCAAGTTCGGCGGCTACAAAGCGATTCTGGAATGGAACAGCCGGGTTGCCGGAGCCGACACCGGTGCTGCCCAGGTTCAGGCATTCATTAATGAAGGACAGGCATTCTATGTTTCAGGCTCCTGGACTATCGGACAGGTGAAATCAGGAAATGAGGACATGGAATTCGGTATTATTCCTGTTCCAGGATTCAATGGCCCTCATGGTGGTACAGCCAAGAATGGCTGGTCATATGCGGTCAGCGGCAGTTCCAAACAGAAACAGGCTGCTTTTGAATTCCTGAAATTCATCACGCTGGCTGAAGAAGGAAACGGCGCATTCTGTATCGCACAGGGTCGTCCCTGCCCCATTTCTGCAGTCAATGAAGATCCTGCATTCGCAGCAATGGGTGACATGTGGACCAACCTTGTGGCTTCAATGAATACCGATATTGTACCTGCTGCACCGGACATCCATCAGGATGCCCTGAAACCCTGGCTCCGGGATGTTCCCAACAGACGAATAGCCGGTGAATCCATCGAAGATATCTACGCATCCATCCATGCACAGTACCAGGACTATCTGGACGATCTGTACAACTGATTAAAAACAGCAGCCCGGGAGTATCCACCCCCGGGTTCCTTTACAGAGGTAAAGACTATGTCCAACCGCATTGAAGGCCCGGCCCAGGTACAGGTAAGGACAGTGCTGCTCTTTCTGGCTCCCTGGCTGCTCTCTCTGGTCGTCTTCTGGTACGGGCCGATTCTGTACACCGTGATATTGAGCTTCATGAAATACCGCCTTATTGGCGGAGGGCGGTTCATCGGTTTTGCCAACTATGTGGAAACGTTCACCGATCCTTTTTTCTGGAAAGGCCTGTCCAATACTTTCGTTTTCACATTGATGTTCATACCGGCGAATTTTGCTCTCGGACTGCTGACGGCATGGCTTCTGTCATCCGATATACCGGCCAGGGGTCTTTTCCGGAGCATTATCTATATTCCGGCCGTACTTCCGGTGATAGCGATACTGGTCCTTGGAAAATTCCTGTTCTATCCCAACGGATTGGTCAACAGCTTCCTGGAACTGTTCGGCATTCCCGGGCCCTTCTGGCTTTCCAATCCCAGACTGATCAAGCCCACATCAGTACTGCTGATGATCTGGCAGTGCGGAACATCAATGGTAATCTATCTGGGAGCACTGAAAGCAGTTCCCGGCCATTACTATGAAGCTGCCGAGATTGACGGTCTCAACCGTTTCGGACAATTCCTGAAGATAACCATACCGATGATTTCTCCGACGATTTTCTTCCGTGCGATCATGGATCTGATCTTCGGTTTAATGATATTCATTCCCGGACTGGTACTGCCGGAAGGCAATGTCCCGGGTGGCCCAGGGAATGCATCCCGATTCTATGCATTGCACCTGTATGAGAAAGCATTCCAGCGATTCAACCTGGGCGAGGCATCAACTCTGGCAACCATTCTTATCATTATCAGTTTTCTCATCACATTCCTGATTATGAGAACCAGTGAACGATTCGTTCACTATGAGACGTAATCCCATGAAAGCAAGATCCAGAGATAAGCTGATAACCCTGATCGTAACGATACTGATCAGTCTTGTATTCCTCTCCCCTTTTGCCTATCTGATATCAACAGCTTTGAAAAGCGTGGATCAACTCCTGAAAGAACCCAGAGCACTATTCCCGCTGCCGCTTCACTTTGAGAACTTTCTGACGGTCGTGCGTCAGTATCCTATACACATCTATTTCTTGAATACCATTCTGGTTGTTATTGGTTCCATTATCGGGAATGTGCTGGTCAGTACTCTGGCCGGTTATGCACTGTCCAGGCTTACATTCAAAGGACGGGAATTCCTTTTCAACCTGACATTGGCGACGATGTTCATGCCCTTATTTCTTCTGGTTATACCCCGTTTCATAATCTTCCAGAAAATGGGTGTGATAGGCACACTCTGGCCGCTGATACTCCCATCTGCATTCGGATCCCCATTCTGCATTTTTCTGATACGGCAGTACTTGAGAAGCATACCGATGGAACTCAGTGAAGCAGCCAAAGTGGACGGCTGCAGCGAGTTCGTAATATACAGCAGGATAATTCTGCCTCTGGCAAAACCCGTTATCGCTACCGTGGTTATTTTCACCACACAGTGGAGATGGAATGACTTCATCGAACCCCTGATCTACCTGCCCAGCCAGAAGCTCTACACAATCACAATGGGACTGTATACCGTTCTGGGAACCAGTGCAGAAGAGATAAACATCCATCTGGTAATGGCATTCCTTATTATCGCGATTCTCCCGATATTGCTGGTGTTCCTGATTGCCCAGCGGCAATTCGTGGAAGGTACCGCATCAACCGGACTGAAAGGTTAATTACATGACACATAAGACGAAAACGTATGACGTAGTTGTCGCCGGCGGCGGCCTTGCCGGTGTGAGTGCAGCGATTGCGGCGGCACGTCTGGGAAAAAAAACTGCACTGGTCCAGGAACGGCCCGTTCTTGGAGGCAACAGCTCTTCTGAAATCAGGGTGACTCCCCATGGAGCAGCGGCATTTCACCATTACGGACGAGAAACAGGGATAATCTCAGAGTTACTTGAAGATGAGAGGCGAAGAAACCACCAGGAAATATTCGAGAACGGATGGACCAACTCTGTCTGGGATATGGTGCAGTATGACACCTGTGTTTCCGAAGAAGATCTCGATCTCTACCTGAATACGACGGCCTATGGTGTGCAGATGTCTGATGACCAGACTATTGAATCAGTAAATGCCCGAATTCTCGGAGCGGAAACAGAACTGGAACTGAAAGCCGGTGTTTTCATTGATGCGACCGGTGATGGGATTATCGCGGACGCTGCCGGCTGCAGTTCCATGCGCGGATCGGAAAGCAAGAAACTACATGGAGAAATCCATGCACCTGATGCAGGCAGACGTGATGATGAAATGGGGAATTCACTTCACTTCCGCATCGTGGATACCGGTCATCCTGTTGATTTCATCGCCCCTGAATGGGCCGTAAAACACGATAATCCTTCCTACTTCTGGGACTCCGGAAGGAAGCTGAAAGACCTGCGCGGCGGGTTCTGGTGGATAGAGATCGCAAAGCCATGGGATACAATCGACGATGCCGAAACTATCAGGCATGAACTGACACGACACCTCCTTGGTATCTGGGACTGGATGAAAAACCATGATCCGAAAACCAGTAAAGACTGCCGGAATCTGGCTCTGGACTGGATCGGTCAGGTACCGGGTAAACGAGAGAGCCGCCGCATAGTCGGTAAATACCTGATGACGGAAAATGATATCCAGGACAAAGTTCCGTTTGATGACGAAGTAGCTTTCGGCGGCTGGTTCCTGGATCTCCACACACCTGGAGGACTTCTTGCTGAGCACTCTGAGGAACGCAGTAAGGAATCCTACAGTCCCTATGGGCAGAAAGGAGCGGAGAGCTATGTCGGTCCCTATGCCATTCCGTATCGGGTGATGTGTCCGGAGGGTGTCGATAATCTTCTATTGGCCGGCAGGGCACTGAGCCTGACTCATGCCGCTTTCGGAACTGTCCGGGTAATGAGTACTCTGGCGCTGATGGGTCAAGCCGCCGGTACTGCCGCCGCACGGGCCCTGGACAGAAATACAGGGATCCAGGATCTTGATCTGCAGGATCTCCGATCTGTTCAGCAGCGCCTGTTGAGAGATGGTGCATTCCTGATGGGACACCCCGGTACCGATGAAAAAAATCTGGCACCAAAAGCGAAAATATCATCAAGTTCCGAGTTCGTCCTTGCCGGAGCCGGTCCTGCTGATACCTGGGCCCATGGCGGCATCGGGTACTGGAAAGATCAGGTCGACCCCCGTATTACCGAAAGACTTGATACTGTTCATGCCCAGCTTATTCCGATATCGGGTGAGGTTCAATCAGTGTCTCTGCTGCTCAGAAATGACAGCGAAAGTCCTGTCAGCCTTGCAGTCCGCATAAGGGAATCGGATCATATCTGGGACTACCGTGTGGAGTCCGGAGAGTTACTCACATCCGTAGAACTGGAGATTGCACCGGGAGAAGCCTGGTACTGCATTGATCTGAAAGCAGAAAACAGAGGCAGGCGGTTTATCCGGTTGGAAGCCGGTCCTTCCGATAAGGTTCTCTGGATTATGGCCGGTACTTTTATACCGTCCTGCGTATCCTATTTCGGAATCACGGAGGAGCGTCTGCGAACCTTCATGCAGGGTGCTACTCTGAGCTTCAAAATCGATCCGCCTCAGTTTCCCTACCCTGTTGATAATGTCGTTTCCGGATGGACCAGACCCTATAGGGATACCGGATGTTGGCGCTCATCCTCCATCGGCGGTCATGGAGATGCGTGGATTCGCTTTGACTGGGAAGATCCAGTTGATCTGGAAGATATTCAGATAACCTTTCCCGGGCAGATTCTTCGGGAATACCATGCCTATCCCCCAGGTTTTAAAGATCCACAGACAGCCAGGGACTATCTTATCGAAGCAATTTACTCCGGGAGCAGCACAGAAGATTGGAAAGAAATCGTGAAAGTTGACGGTAATTACAACCGCATCGTAAGGCACAAAGTATCATTAACGGCTCCGATAAAATCACTGCGTTTGCGTATCGCTGCTACAAATGGTGATGATATCGCTGCCGTTTATGAAGTCCGCTGCTATCCCCCTGGGTCAGGAAAATGGTGCGATTAAAGCCTGAAGTATCCAGGAATGCAGATCAGAGAACTCTGTCCGGCGATCTGGTGATCGCTGGAGGCGGGCTGGCCGGGACCTGCACTGCAATTACTGCAGCAAGGGAAGGCCTGAAAGTAATTCTCGCTCAGGACCGGTCAGTATTAGGCGGAAATTCATCCAGCGAGGTGAGATTGTGGGCACTGGGTGCCACTTCACACATGGGGAATAACAACCGCTGGGCCAGAGAGGGCGGTGTTGTTGATGAGATCATGACGGAAAACCTCTGGCGAAATCCTGAGGGTAATCCGTTTCTCTTTGATGCGGTCCTGCTTGATAAGGTATGGGAAGAACCTCGAATAACTCTGCTCCTCGATACCGCAGTACACAATGTTGTTATGGACGGAAGGAAGATCAAGGGCCTGGAAGCCTACAACTCCCAGGAATCGATTGTCTATCTGATCAATGCACCGCTTTTCTGTGATGCGACGGGAGACGGAACAGTCGCCTATCAGGCGGGAGCCTCTTTCAGGATAGGAGCCGAAGAGGCAGAGGAATTCTCAGAACCCCTGGCACCGAATGAAGACTATGGGGAACTGCTGGGCAGCACAATCTACTTCTATTCAAAAGATGTCGGGAAACCTGTCAGTTTTGTACCCCCGAATTTTGCCCTGAAAGACATCTCATCGATCCCAGGGTTCAAACGTATAAAAGCTACAGAACATGGTTGTTCCTTCTGGTGGCTGGAGTACGGTGGACGCCTGGATACCATAGGTGACACAAGTCTGATCAGGAAGGAACTTCTCAAAATTGTTTATGGTATCTGGAACTATATAAAGAATTCCGGCAACTTCCCGGAGGCTGGGAACCTGACCCTGGAGTGGGTTGGCAGCATACCTGGAAAAAGAGAGAGCAGAAGGTTTGAAGGAGACTATATGCTCTCTCAATCAGATATCGTCAGGCAGAAAACATTTGCCGATGCGGTTTCCTACGGTGGATGGGCAATAGACCTTCACCCTGCTGACGGAGTCTATTCGGATAAACCTCCCTGCAGCCAATACCACTCAAGAGGGGTTTACCAGATTCCTTACCGCTGTCTCTACAGCCGGGATATCCCAAATTTGTTTCTTGTCGGCAGGCTGATCAGTGCATCCCATATAGCATTCGGGTCCACCAGGGTCATGATGACCGGAGCCCATAACGGACAGGCAGTCGCTGTTGCAGCTGCAATCTGCAAAGAACAATCCATGTTGCCGGAGAATCTGGCAACAAATCCGGAACTCAGAACATTGCAGAACAGATTGATTCGGAGCGGACAATTCATCCCACACCTGGAACTGACAGATTCTGAAGACCTGGCAGCCGAGGCGGCATTTGAAGTTTCCGATACTCTGGTACTCCAGGAAGTGCCGGATTCCGGTGAGACACATGCAGTCCTGGAACCGGAAGGCGTGCTGCTTCCTTTCCAAAAAGGTGAGATACCGGAGTTCCAGATTACAGTCGATGCGGAATCAGATTTGAATGTTTCAGTTCAACTTCGTCGATCCGACTATTATGGTAATTTCTCACCGGATATCGTAATCGAAGAAACTGTTATACCGGTGACCAGAGGTCTCTCACAACCGCTGAACATCGCATTCGAGACTGTTCTTGAAAACCCCGAATACCTGACAGTTGTGGTGCTTCCGGTATCAGGACTTCGTATCCACGAAAGCAGGGCAGAGCTTCCTGGAATCCTCAGGCTCAGGCATAGTTCAAACCCGAAAGTTGCGACATCATCGAAACAGAGCCCTCCAGAAGGATCGGGGATTGATCCGATGGAATTCTGGCTGCCAGAACGCAGGCCTGGCGCATCCTTATGGGCCATGCGATTCTCCACACCAATGAGAATATACTCGGCAGAAAGGCTGCATGGGGGATATCAGCGTCCCTTTATCGGTGCAAACTGCTGGGCAGTAGAATACCACGAGGGAAATCCGGAATATATCAAACTACGCTGGCAGCGGAAACAGAAGTTATCCCGGCTCATGCTGGCATTGGATAGCGACCATGACCACCCGATGGAATCAGTACAGCTTGGACATGGTTCCCGAGTGAGCCCCTTTCTTCCCAGAGCTCTGCTGATCAAAGATGATTGCGAAAACGTGCTTGCTTCCTTCACCGATATACACAACTCACGGATCGATCTCAAACTGAAAAAGCCTGTTCTCACCTCTTCAATCAGCATTGAGATTCAGGAGGCCTGGGGCGAAGTGGTTTCCGTATTTCAGATTTCAGCATATCAGTGACATGGTTGCCCAATACGGGGAACAGACTCGACATCCCGGCCAAACTTCCCCCATCATAACCCCATGAGAAAAACTGAATTGATCGGTGTTTATGATAAAAGCGGAAGCGGGGATGCCCGTGAGTGAAGTCTCGGACTACACGGGGACCGCTGAAAGAAGTATAGTAGCCGAAGCATCACCACTGAGATTGAAGCCTGTTTCGCCGACATCAAGGAGAACCCATGAGATATCGCACACAACGCCGTTTCGGCCATGTTTTTCGAATCCTGGATATCATACGCCGTGCCGTACTCGGTGTCGTGTTCTGGTCGCTCGTCATTGCGTTCATCATTTCTCTTCTTGCAAACAGACCGCCTCGCATGAGAACGGAGACAGTGCTGATGGTTTCACCTGTCGGCACTCTGACAGATGACTACACGGCTCCTACGAGTTATCAAGGTCTGTCGATTGGTCAATATATGGAGGAAACCCTCCTCGATGATTTGATCAGGGCCATCGAGAGGGGGAAAGATGATGAACGCATCCTGGGAATTTGGCTCCGTTTGGATACTCTCTACTCCGCAGGACCGGCAGCAGCCGGTGAGCTGGCCGATGCGCTCATAGAATTCTCCGCATCGGGTAAGCCCATCATTGCCAGTGCGGATACCTACGATACTTCCCGGTATAGAATCGCATCGGCGGCAGACCATATCGTCCTTGATCGGCTGGGCGAGGTTTTTCCCTCGGGTTATGGTCTCTGGCGTGCTTATCTGGCCGAAGGAATAGAAAAAATCGGTGGAGATGTCAGACTTTTCCGCTCCGGTGAATCCAAAAGCGCCGCTGAAAACCTCATCCTGAGCGGCATGTCCGAAGCCGCAAGACAAGATGAGGAGCGGCTCTTGGGTGACCTCTGGCGCGAATGGATCCAGGCCGTTGCCGAAAAGCGAGAAATCCAGCCGGAGACTCTTGAAGAGTGGATCGCCAACTACGATACATACCTAATCGCCGCCAACGGCAACGCCTCCGCATCGGCGAAAAACGTGTCTCTGATTGATGAAATCGAGACAGGCGGCGTGCTCCAGGAGAGACTCACCCACCTCTTCGGCGAGGATTTTGCCACCGTTGATGCCATTGACTACATCACTCGGCTGGGGCCGGGCCGTTTACGGAAGAACCTCGTCGCCGTTGTCCCGGTGGCGGGAACCCTTGTTTATGGCGAGGGAAACTCCGGTCAGGCTGGCAGCAGCGATGTGGTTTCAGTTATTGAAACCGCCCGGTCTGCACCGGGTGTCAGAGCTATAGTACTGCGCATCGACAGTCCGGGCGGTGATGTGAGAGCCGGAGAGGCGATACGCCGCAGTATCCTGGAGACTCGTGAGGATTACAGCCTCCCGGTCGTGGCGTCCCTGGGAAATATCGCGGCATCCGGCGGATATTGGATTGCCCTTGAAGCGGATCTCATCGTGACAAGACCGGAGACTATCACCGGTTCCATTGGTGTTTTTTCGGTTTCAATGAGCTTCCAGCGCGGACTTGCCGATTTTCTGGGAATTCGTTTCGATGGATTGGGCACGACACCCTGGTTCGGGGCGGGACATCCTGGCCGAATCCTCGATGAGAGAACGGCCTCTCTCTATGAGGCAGGAGTGGCGGACATCGATACTTTGTTCAAGAACCTCGTCTCGGAAAAACGTGGATTGACCTTTGATGAAGTTGAATCCATGGCCGGGGGAATACCCTGGTCTGGGCGCCGGGCCCTGGAACTTGGTCTGGCTGACCGTCCGGGCAGTCTCCAGGACGCACGCCGTTACGCGGCGGAACTCGCCGGTCTGGAAGAATGGAGTTCCAGGAGTTTCACTAAAACCCGAGATCTCCGTGAAGTCCTACTCAACCGTATTCTCTGGGGAAGCCGGTAAATCGGCATCGGCATTCACCTCCATACTGTTTCAGGAGGCTCTGGCCTTAGGGCCTCCAATCGACAAATGCTGTGATGCTCTGGGGATTCAAACAAGGACACCCGCATGAAGATTCAGGTGAAGTCATAACATCAAGGGTAAATTCTAACGGAGAAGAATATCCCTGTGCAGTTTGGATGTATAAGCTGCCAATGAACGTGAGTAACACTCCTGCCATCCTGCACTCTTTAATATCCCACGAATAAATACTCTTTAACATTGTTGTTATTTGAACCAATTTTATGAGATTGTGTTCCAAAAGAATACCTGTAATCTATGTCAATGACTTCAACATGCTGTTTGTATTGAGACATTAATTTAACCATTTCATCAAGAGTTGGAAGTGAATTTGAAGAATAAGATACTATCTGAATAGAATCTTTGAATTTCCGAAACAATCGGTTAAAAGCGCCATAGACTCCGTTCCTGTTGGAAAAAGGAGTTGGATAGCTTTTAAATTTTTTCGTTTTTGTATGGCATTGCATATCAACACCCTGCCAGTTACAGGCAATACCTTCTACAAAGTGATAACGCCGCACATATTCATTATCTGAATGGAGACTGCAATAAGGTGGATCCATATAAACCAGATCTGCCTCCGGCCGAATTGTCATGGCATCCCCTCGTCGGGATTTGTTTGCCTGGGCATTATCAAAAACAGCTCGATTGTAAGCCCTTATAGCATCGAAGAATTGTTCTTCAAAGGTTTTCCGCAGATCTTTTCTGCCATCATCATGCTTGTATCCAACATATGTAAAAATGCCCCTGGGACGCTTCTTAAAGCAGGCTCTTGTAAGTGCCGATATGGCTATTGCTCGTTCATAAGAATTTCTCAGGTTTGGAATATTGGCACGAATATTATCAATCAATATGTTTTCTTCGTCTGTAAAGTATAGTCCTGCAAAAGTGTTTTGAACAAAACGATCATTTTCTACCGATGTAAGTAGAGACTCGGCTTTGTTCATTGGTAAGACTGTACTGTTATTTTCAATGAGAGCTTTTGTATAGTTTGAACAGAGAGCCATGTAATCATTGGAGACAACTTTTTTCCCTTCCGCTTTCAGCATATAGCTCACTATTCCTGAACCTGAAAACAAATCCATTGCTGTATCGTATTCAAATTGTCTGATAACATTTTGAATATGCGGGATGAGTTTTGCCTTTGACCCCATATATCGTGTAGATGGATACTTTGAAACCTGCCCATAAAGAGCTCCAGGTTCCGGACAAACATAGAAATGCCTTCCTGGAGTAACTGTTACGATAATATCTTCACCCTTTCGCTTACTTGCTTGGCTGTTGATATTTCGCCTGGTTTGATACACATCTAACTGATAGCGACTGTAAAGATCATGCACCAGGGGATGATTCGAATTCGTAAGAACCACATGACATCCCATTTCACTCAGCCGAGCTACTTCCACGGCGAGTTCTTGATGATCTTCACTGTAAAATTGTTCTTTTGTATAGCGTTTAAAATCACTGTATTCTGAGACGGGGAGGTAGGGAGGATCAAGGAAAATAAAATCATTTGGCTGAGCATACTTCTTAAGAACATCTTTGTAATCTTCACAAACAATTATTTTGTTCTGTAACAATTTGGAAGCTGCATATAAGTTATTCGTATCACAAATCTTAGGATTTGCATAGGCACCATAAGGAACATTAAATTGCCCTTTCTTATTTACCCTATACAACCCATTAAAACAAGTGCGATTTAAGTAAACTGTTCGTGCTGCAGCTTCCACTGAAGAAAGCTCAGTCCAGTCTTTTTGTCTTTCCTGATAGAATATTTCCTTTTCGTTTTTATACGTGTTGAGTACATGCACTAATGAATCGATCTCATTGGCAATAACACTATACAGGTTGATTAATTCTGGATTGGAGTCTGCAATAACAGCCTGTTCCGGACTGAGTGCGAAAAAAAGAGCCCCTCCTCCAATAAATGGTTCTATATATTTGCCATAATTTTTGGGTGTTCGTGTTAAAAGATATTCCAGAATTTGAGTTTTACCTCCCGCCCATTTCAAAACTGGCCTGGGCTGTGTGAAGCACTCTTGCCCGTGAACCAGTGTATTTGACATTTTCCACCCCTCCTGATTTACCTCAATATATATTATCATACACATAGAATTACCACCAATTCTGTATGGTTGTTTCTATGCTTTATTTTTAGGCAGCCCAATCTCTTTAAATATCTTTCCTGCCAATTCTATTCCCTCTGTACGGTTACACAGTGTTCGAAAGCTTGTTAATGGTATTAATGAAAGCAAAACAATTGTCCGTTACGATCAGGCATCACAGTTATTCAATCGCTTGGAATTTAAAAGTGACGGCAGTAGTAGTTTCTGGACGGGGAAAAAGGAAGTAAGATTTGAAAACCTTCAAGAAAGGTTCTTTGGGTAGTATTTTCTCATCAACTGTTATGCTCTTTGAGAAGACTTTCGGACAACTAATTCGGCATCAACCAGCATCTTTCTTCCAGGATGGTCAGGATTCTGAATTCTTGTATACATTGTTTTGACAGCCAGAGTCCCAAGTGTGTCGCAGGGTTGATGTATGCTGCTGAGAGGCACTCTCATCAACTGCGCGTATTTCAAATCATCAAACCCGACAAGCCGCAGTTGATCCGGCACGATAACACCCAGTTTCTCCAGAGAGACCAATAAATACGCAGCGGTTTCGTCACTGACACAGACGATATCTTCAGCCCCGGATTTCACCAGTTCTCCACAACGACTGACATCTTTGGTATCGATGGAATGTTCCCACTGCGGATTCGGTGATAGACCATGTTCAAGAAGTGCCAGCCGGTAACCATGCAGCCTCAATACTGCCGTTGTGGCCGTAAATGGACGGGCAATGAAATCAACTCGCGTGGCTCCCTGATCCAATAAGTGCTTTGTGACAAGAAAACCAGCGCGAATATTGTCAATCCCCACAAGGTCAAAACGGCTGCGTTCCGGGAAGGCAAGGTAATCGGCGTCAAGTAAAACTATCGGTATATTGTGTTCTGAGAACAGATTAATAACATCTGTATTGCAGCTCACTCTTTCCGGGTGCAGTTCCATTGGCTGCAGAAAAACTCCGTCAACCTTCAGGTCAATGAAATTTCGTGCGATTCGAAGGAGTTCTTCCCGGTTATCGCCGTGGGCCGAGGAAGCCCCCCATGACAGGGAAAAACGGTCCGAGGCTATTTTCTCGGCGATTTTGGCACAGATGGGTTCAAAGATCTCCCCCCTCCCCAGTCCGGGAACCAGCAGTCCGAATGTTCTGGCAGAGCTTTTTTGCTCATTGCTGGCGACATAGCTGCCCGATCCAACGCGGCGGGTTATCAGCCCCTCGGCAACAAGATCGTTGAGTGCCCTTGTCACCGTTGGACGAGAAACATCAAACTGGCTGGCAAACTCCCGTTCTGTGGGAAGTCGGCTGCCTGGCATGAATTTCTTATTCTTGATTTCATGGCGAATCAAATTGATTATTGATTCATATTTCTTTGTCCCATGCTGAGGACTCATTATTTACCTCTTTTCTTGAAAAGCATTGACGGATTTATATTTCCAATATATACATTTATATATCCAATTATAACTATTGGAAAGGATTACTACCTGTTAATGCAGCTTTTTCTTGGATTGGACATTGGAACCACCTCTCTTTCTCTTGTTGTTCTTGACATTGAAAATGGAAATGAACTGTTTAAAACGAACATACAGCACGAATCCCGGAACATTGAAGACCTGTCAGATGAGTATACACTGAATCCTGATAAAATTCTCAATGAAGCGTTGAAACTTGTATTTTCGGCTGTGAGCCAGTATCCGGACATACAGGGAATCGGAATCACAGGTCAGATGCACGGAATCATTCTGGTCAATGGATTGGGCCGTGCAGTCAGTCCTGTCTATACCTGGCTGGATATGAGATCGACCAGGCAGGGAGCCGATGGAATGTCTCCTCTTTCAGCCATGGCCATGGAAATGGGCAAAACACTTCCTCCAGGATATGGTGCGGCAACGCTGTTTGCTCTGGAAAGGGATGGGATGGTTCCTGATTCTGCCGCAGCGTTCTGCACAATGCCCGACTATGCCGCCATGAATCTGGTCGGCAGGAGTCAGCCTGTCACAGATCCTGCACTGGGGCACAGTCTTGGTTTCTTTGATATCGATACGGAATCCTTCCAGTTAGACATCTGGAAGAAGATAACATCATTGAACCTGCCTGAAGTGCTGCCATCAACAACGATGATCGGTTTGTATAACGGTAGAATACCTGTTACTGTCGCTACCGGGGATAATCAGGCCAGTTTTCTTGCATCAGTTCGTGATCCTGAGCGGGCGATTCTTATAAATATTGGCACAAGTGGTCAGATCGCCTGCCTGGAATCAAAGAAAACCTCCCCAATCAATCCGCAGCTGGATATTCGTCCATTTCCAACCGGAGAGAAATTGATTGTCGGTGCCAGTCTATCGGGTGGGAAGTCCTTCGATGTTCTTGCGGATCTTATAGCGGATATTGTGAATCGTGCTGTTCCTGATACCAGATTCAATCCCTATGATGTCATCGACAGTTTTGAAACAGCAGATGACAGCAGGAATAGCCTTATTATTGATACAAGCTTTGCCGGAACACGGCTGGACCCATCCAGAACCGGGACAATTGAGGGCATAACGCTTAAAAACTTCACAATTGAGCAATTATATTGGGGTTTTTCTGCCGGGATGATTCGAGAGCTGCGAACGATGCTGGAACCAGAGATGACTCCCTCCAGTGATGCCTACACGGTGATATCTGGTAACTCAATTGTCAAAAACCGATCCCTTCAATTGGAAATCGCAAAACAGTTCAATACTCCAGTGATGATGCCGCGGTTTAAAGAGTCCGCTGCCCGGGGCGCGGCCCTGATTGCATCGGCCCGTGCTCATCCAGCCCAACTCCATGAACTCGCGGTCAGGGTGATTACCTACGACACCATGCCGTCAGGTTAAACCAAATTCCCGTGCTTTATTCCCCAGAAACGCAACACCGTCAGTAATCATCTTCTCCGGGTCTTTTACAATATCCCTCCACATGCAAGTTGCTCTCAGAATATCTTCATTCAAACTGACAAAAGATTCCATAATCAGCGCACCTTTGAATCCAATTTCGGCAAGGCCGGAGAAAACATCATCCCAATCCACGGTACCGGTACCAGGTGTTCCGCGATGGCTCTCCGACAGATGAATGTATTCCAACCTTTTACCAGCCGTGCGTATGGCATCGCTGAAGGATTCTTCTTCAATATTCAGATGGTATGTGTCCAGATGGATGAACATGTTATCTGAGTCTATTCTGTCCATAAGTTCAACAGCTTGTTGTGAAGTATTGATCAAATAAGTTTCATAGCGGTTTACCGGTTCAATGCCAAGTTTTACCCCTTTTCCCCTGGCATATTCCGCTGTTTTTCGAAGAACATCCGCTATGATACGATAATCTGATTCTTCGGGACGCCTTCCCGGCAGCTCTCCAAGTGTACCATAAAGCACACCCGTCAACCGATCACCGCCAGCTTCGCTTACAGAATTGACCGCACGTTTTAACTCTTCAAATGCTCCTTCAGGATTCTCCGGAAGACTCCTCTCAG
The DNA here is from genome assembly GCA_965224705.1 of Spirochaetaceae bacterium. GTDB lineage: Bacteria > Spirochaetota > Spirochaetia > DSM-2461 > DSM-2461 > UBA2779. The sequence continues at coordinate 1,140,669 of OZ245056.1, forward strand.
AGGGCAGTCCCAGAGAGTAAGCTGCCGTGATACCGGATTCCATCAGGAGTTTTTTCGTTTTCGATGCGTCAAAGGTTTCCGGGTGCAGCATGGGTATCTCAACGATGTTCAGCCCAAGACGGGCCGCCTCAGAAATAACACGGGCACCAGTCGCATTGTTCCATTCCTTTTCCCATACAAAAGCATGAGCTCCAAACTCCATATTTTTCTCCTATCAGTCCCGGTTGGGACAATCTATTCAGATCTTCTGCTGTCAGGCAGAGTTTTCCTTGATAAAAGCTGACGCTGATTCTGCCAGTGACGATATGCTATCGCACCAATCAGCAGGGCACCCCAGATCGCCACAGTTGCAAATGACCGGATACCCACCAGGTTCAAACCGCTTGTGATCATTTGAAGAATAACAAGGGCCATTATCAAACCGGAAACCTTGCCGAATCCGCCATCGGGGTTGACACCGCCCAGCATACAGATCAATACGGTCTGGAGCAGAAGGGATGAGCCCTGTCTTGCATTGGCCGAATTGAAACGTGCAAGCATGATAATGGCCGCGACTCCTCCCAGGGAAGTGGACAGTATATAGGCTTTCACCAGTTCCCTGCGGACATTCACGCCTGAAAACTCTGTGGCGGACGCATTGGAGCCGATGAAGTACAGATGATTACCAAATGGACGCCGTCCAAGAACAACTGTTATTGCAAAGGCAGTACCAATCAAAACGAAAAGCGGTATCGGCAGTCCCAGAAATCGGCCATTGCCTATTATCAGGAATTCTTCCGGAAGACCTGAAATGACGAATCCCTTCGTGATGGCCAGAGTAATTCCTTCGTACAGAATCATTGTTCCGAGAGTGGCCAGAACGGCCGGAACTTCCATGTATCCAATAAGCCATCCATTTATAAATCCAAGAAACACAGAAAAGAGGAGTCCAACAGCAATGGTCAATAAAACCATGATGATAACCACCGATTGAGATGCCTCAGGAGGAAGGAGCCGGGTCAGAAGAAGGGCCATCACGACTGCGGAAAGATTGGCAGAGCTGATAATAGCCAGATTTATACCGGCTGTTATCATGGCAATCATCATTCCCAGGGATAACAGGCCCAGCTCAGGCAACTGAACGGCAAGGTTTAAAATACTGTCCCTTCCCAGGAATTTCCCCCCGGTTGCCAAAGTCATGACAATGATGGTTGCGGCCAACAGCCATGGCAGTACGGAAATATCGGGATTTCGAAGATGCCAATGTCGGCTGCCCCGTGCAAGTTTACTGAACATCGATAACCCTTTCACGCCGTCTAGCCAGTACAGTTCTCGTGGCCGTGATGCTGATGCTGATAAGAACAATGGAACCAATGAATACCTGATGCCAGAAAGACTGCACTTTGAGAATGGTCAGGGCATTGGTTATGACGGCAATCAAGGCAACACCAAGCAATGTTCCTCCGACTGTGCCGGCACCTCCGAAGATACTGGCTCCTCCCAGTACAACGGCAGCGACAACATCAAACTCCTTCCCCACCAGGGCATTCGGGGCAACTGTTTGAGTATTGAGTGTGTGGACGATTCCAGAAAGCCCGGCTGTAAATCCAAGGAAAGAATATGCGAAGACTCTCAGCTTAAAGATACTCAATCCCGCACGTCTGCATGCTTCCAGATTCCCGCCCAGTGCGTACAGGCGGCGCCCAAGACGAAGATACTTGAGAATCAAGAATGCAAGTACTGCAACCAGTATCCAGATGAGGGTGAGGATTGATAAACCGTACTCAGCTCCATTTGAATCTGTAAAACTGAATATGAATTCTCTTCCTGTGTTCTGAAACCACTTTGGGAAGTCATAAATCCATCGGCCGCCCGATATAAGCTGAAGAAGTCCGTAGTAGATATTCAGATTTGCTATGGCCACAATAATGGAGGGTGCCCCCAGTTTGTGGATGATGAACGCATTGACTGCCCCCAGAGCTATTCCTGTGGCTAATGGAACGAAGACAACCAGTATCGGCGAGATTTCCGGGAGATTTGCCATGAGGAGGGCCATGAGATATTGCGCAACAGTTGCTGTTGCGAAAAAGGAGATATCAAGGCCGCCAGCGATGAGTACAAACAGGAAGCCTATGGACAGTATCCCGGTATAAGAATAACTCTTGAGGATCTGAAAACCGTTTCTCGCAGTGAAGAAGCTGGGGGCTGCCAGAGAAATAGAGGCAATGAGAATTACCAGAATCGCAAGGAGACTGATCTCATTTTTTTGAAAAAGATTTCTCAGCAGCTGCCGGGATCGACTTGTTTCGTTACGCAAGGTTAAACCTCTCAAGTAATTCCTTTTCTGCATCTGGCCCCGGTATCACTTCGTCGATGATTCGTCCCCGATCCATCACCAGAACCCTGTGGCAGTTCGACAGAACTTCATGGACTTCATCTGAAATCATAATAATGCCAAGTCCTTCAACCGCCAGTTGTTTGATGAAATCATGGACGCTGTTTTTTGCCAGTACATCAATACCGACTGTTGGTTCATCCAGAATAAGGATTCGTGGATTGGTAGCCAGCCATTTCGAGAGCACAACTTTTTGCTGATTACCTCCCGATAGAGTCTGAACCGGTGCATTCAGATCTGGAATCTTGATTGAAAGTTCATCAACCCATCTGGAAGCTTCTTCAACCTGAGCCTTCTCATCCAGAAGTCCCAGCCAGCTGGTCAGCCTTTCCAGGACTGTTACCGTTGTATTCGACAGGATGGACTGAGGCATGACAAGGCCCTGCTCCAGACGGTTTTCAGGCACATAGGCTATTCCAGCCTGTGCAGCAGTTTCATTGGCCGTAAGTTTGAGATTGCTTCCATCGAGAAGCACCCTGCCTCCGTCCGGAGAATTCATTCCAAAGAGGCTGAGAGCCAGTTCTGTTCGACCGGATCCCAATCGTCCTGTTATGCCCAGAATCTCGCCCTTATGCAGAGTGAATGAAATATCCTGATAGTTATCCCGTTTCGAAAGATCCTCTACAACAAGAAGCTCTTCCTGATTCTTGAGAACCTCCGGTGGTTTCACCAGAACCTTTTCACCCGTCATGAGGTAAACAAGCCTGTCCCTATCCAGTTCTGAGGGCTGATATACCCCAATCTTTCTGCCATCCCTGAAAACAGTGACTCTCTCCGCAATCTCGAATATTTCGTTTAGCTTATGACTGACGAACAAAGTTGCAATTCCTCTGGACTTCAATCGGGTAATGATGTCAAAAAGAAGATCGACCTCAGTTCGTGTCAATGAGGCTGTGGGTTCGTCAAGAATCAGCAGTTTAAGATCGCTCATGATGACACGGGCAATTTCAACCTGCTGCTGTTCAGCGATGGATAATGACGCAACCGGTTTATCCAGATTCAGTTTCAAACCAATAAGCTCTGTTGCTTCCCGTGCACGTGATTCAATCATTTTCCAGTTCACATGAATACCGGGAGTGTCACGGTACAGACTGAAGGCTATATTCTCCTTTGCCGTGAGATTCGGAAACAGGGCGAGATCCTGGTAAATCACTCTGATTCCGCGATTCATTGCTTCTCGGGCGGTTAAGGAAATCAGATTTTCGCCGTCAACGCAGATCTTTGCGCCGACTTCCGGCTGTATAACTCCGGATATAATCTTTATAATCGTTGATTTACCGGAACCATTCTCACCCACAAGGCAGTGGACTTCACCTGAATGCAGGGTGAGATCCACCGCATTTAATGCACAAACCCCGGGATAGAGTTTTGTTATGTTCTCAAATTTGATTACTTCTCTCATAATCAGCCCGGGGTCAATTATAATACTAGAATCCGAACGAGTCAGCGTTTTGAGCTGTTACTTCCGCCGGTGCATGAAAAGTAACAACCGAGCCGTCGATGGCTATGGGCCCGTTCTTCGGCAGATCACCCGCATTCTCCGGAGTGCCGCCCTGGAGAAGATGTCGCACAAGATAGGCGGAGTCCCAGCCAATATTGTACGGATTGCTTATGTAGTTCGCATTAATTGTACCCTCTGTAAGATAGGATTTCGCCTGACTGGGAACCGATCCGCCGACAATGGCGATATCATCCCGATTCAGGGAGGTCGTCGCCTGAGCACCGCCGATTGCTCCCAGGCTGCCGATGTACATAACTCCTACAAGATCTTCGTAAGCGGCTATCAGCTCCAGAGTTCGATCCTGGGCATCTTCAACACTTTCCGATCCTTCCAGTCGAGATGTTACCTGATACAGGTCCGGATATGTTTTTTCCTGATGCACGACGGCCATATCGGCTCTTTGATTGTGCGATGTAACCGTTAGCCCCCCCACCATGATGGCATAGCCGCCTTTTGTTCCAGCTTCACGAACAAAAAGCTCCATCATATCACTGCCGTATTTCTCGGCGATAAGGAACTCAATATCCAGATCCGCATTCTGAATGCCCGGTGCTTCCTGAGATATCATGAGGATGCCGGCTTCACGTCCTTTTGCCATGATGGGTTCCAGAACTTTTGTGTCATTGGGAACAACGACAATGGCATCCGGCTGCTGTGCTATGGCATCTTCAAGAATCCGTGCCTGAGCTGCCGGATCCGTGTCAGGAGCTCCAACAACGGAAATTGACAGATCTCCGACTTCTTTCGCATAATCTTTAAATCCATTTTCCATTGCAGTGAACCATGGGATCCCAACCAGCTTGGGTAGGAAGATAATCCGATAAGCGTCATCATCCTCTTCTGTGACACCACCAGCAAAACTGCCCAGCGTTACACCCGTTACAAGCATCACAACCAGGGTTCCCTTCAATATGGAAACCAGTAAATTATTCATATAGCGCCTCCTAAAATCAGCTATCATTGATTTTAACGTCCTGGTAAAAATATATCAATACCAATTATGGATTTTTTCCTTACCATTATGTTTTCCAATACGAAACTTGGTAATTACTTCTATTCCAATGATGAGGCTGGAAATCAAATTCAATTCTTTGTGCCATTGAGTAAAGGAAGACTGTTGTAATACAATGCTTACCGGACGCCTCAAACATATCTATTCCGCTTCCAGGTGTGATCCTTTTTGCCGCTGCGGCATTGTCAGGATGTCGAGGTATTCCCTGAATGTGATGAGGCCCTGCTCATCTTCAACCGGATTATCATGTAAGTGAGGTGATTTATGAGTCCTGTCCCTGAACGAAAAGATGCTCCAATTCCTGATACATGGGATCTTTCCTCCCTGTATGCCGATGATGAGGCATGGCAATCCGGCCTGGCCGAATTGGAAGGAATGATCCCGGAGGTAACGAAATTCCAGAACACTCTGGGCAAATCAGCCGAATGCCTTGCCAGGGCTCTGGAATTCATTGTGAGAACTCTGGGAGAGCTTGAAGAACGGCTTGGCTACTATGTGATGCTGAGACATTCCGAAGATATTGGAAACGGAACGGTCCAGGGTCTCCATGCCCAATATGTGAGTGTTACGACCAGAATTGAAGCAGCAACCAGCTGGATGAAACCGGAAATCATGACGATCAGCGATGATGTGATGGATGATTTCTTAAAAAATGACCTCCTTGCTGACTTCCGCATCTTTCTTTTCAGGATTCTGAGACTCAAGCCGCATGTACTGAGCGAAAAAGAAGAAACCCTTCTCGCCAAACAAACTGAATTCGCCCAGACAGCTTCCAATGCCTTTAGCTCTCTCACCAATGCCGACATGGAATTCGGTACGGTAAAAACCTCCGATGAAGAAGAAGTCACCATAACACACAGCACCTATGCTTCCCTTATGCTCAATACGGACAGGAGTCTCCGTGAGGATGCCTACCGTAAATTCTACCGAGTTTTTGATGGGCACAAAAACACCCTGGCCAACCTCTATGCCGGGAGTGTTCACCTGGATAAGTACATTGCTGAAATCCGCGGCTATTCGTCTTCCAGGGAGCAGGCCCTTTACAGAGACAATGTTCCGGTTGTTCTGTATGACAATCTGGTGAGTACGGTTCGAGACAATCTGCCCACCCTTCATGAGTACTACGAATTGCGTGCTGAACGATCGGGTGTTTCCGGAGACCTCCGCCATTGGGATACGGCGGTCTCTCTGGTGGATGGAGGCGTCAAAGTGAATCACAGCTGGAACGAGGCGGTGGAAGTCATAACGGCGGCCTTGAAACCTCTGGGAACCCAGTATGTGGACACCCTCCGTTCCGGCCTTTCAGGCCGCTGGGCCGACCGCTATGAGAATAAGGGAAAACGCTCCGGGGCATTCAGTGCAGGATCCTATACTGGCGATCCCTACATTCTCATGAACTTCAAGGAAGATGTATTGAGGGATGTTTTTACGCTGGCCCATGAAGGAGGCCACTCAATGCACTCATGGTACAGCGTGAGGAATAATCCCTTCCCCCACTATAATTATACTATATTCGAGGCCGAAGTGGCCTCTACCTTCAATGAACAGCTTCTGGCTCATGCAATGCTGAATGATACCAGTGACAATGAGCTCAAGGCATTTCTAATTGGCAAGCAGATTGACGATGTTGTCGCTACCATCTACAGGCAGACCATGTTTGCCGAGTTTGAAAGGGATACACATGCCATGGCCGAATCTGGAAAGCCGCTCACCGCGGATACATTGAGATCCCTGTACCGCAATCTTCAAGAGGACTACTTTGGACCGGCCATGAATCTTGAAGAAGTCAGTGATCTGGAATGCTTGAGAATTCCACACTTTTACAGTGCATTTTACGTATACAAATATGCGACCGGTCTCTCGGCCGCGATGAGTCTGGCCCAGCGTGTACTCAATGGCGGTGAATCTGAGCGGAACGATTACCTGAATTTTCTCAAATCAGGGGGGTCTCAATTCCCCCTGGACTCATTGAAACTTGCCGGGGTAGATATGACGGGGCCTGATGCCGTCAATACCGCTCTTGGTCAGTTCAAGAAAATGATTGACCGGTTCAAAAATCTCTGATCCGTAACACAATGACGAAAAGGATTGCACCGGGAACCCATATTGTTCTTATACTCTGTCTTATATCCTGCCAGCCTGAAGTCGATATCATCCACATTCTGACGGACAAAACGGAGCTGGCAATCGCAGCGGAAATCTTTGCCGGCCTCAATGATGATGTTCAGATTACTCTTCGGCATGTCCCCTTCATTGATGTGGAAACGCTCAGGGAAAACAAACCTGATTTAGTTGTTGGCGATGATATCAACACGGCAGCAATCAGTTCTCTTCTGGCACCTGTCAGGTTACAGGCTTCAACATACCCGGCCCTAACCGGCCCCGTAGACTCCCAGGGGAAGCAAATCTTCTTCCCGCTTTCCTTTAATTTACCTGTTGTTATGGGAAGGAAAGATGTGATGAATTCATTACCCGATCCGGTTGTTATTCGGGAATCGGATATACGTGAGCTGGAAAAATCCTTTGTTCGGCACGATGAGCATGGACGCCTGACCCGGCTTGGATTCTCTCCAGGCTGGAATCATGCAAGTTATATTGACATGGTCTGGCTGGAAGTTGGTGATTCTGAGATAGTTTTTGAAAAACCGGCCGATATAAACGACGGTTTTCTCCAGGTTGTGACGAATTTGAGGGACTGGATAACCGGATCTGCCGGTAGTCTTGAACTGGAGACTGAGTTCTCAGAACGATATCATTACCTCCCGGATGAAATACTGCTCAACAAGAGATGGATCAACTTTGCAAGAACAGACTTTTCTACATGGGTTACCATTCCAGGCAATATCATCCGTGATTTTGACATCCGTTATTTTTCCGGAGATCGTTTCATCCCTGTTCAGTCTGTCACATGGGGCGGCATTCTCAAAGGGAAGAAATCATCCGAGAGGGCTGAGGATTTTTTAGGCTGGCTTCTTTTACCTTCAACACAAAAAAGACTGATTGAACGATGGGAACTGGAAGGGCTGACAGTTTTCGGATTCCTCAATGGTTTGTCATCAATCCCTGAAGTTAACCAGAAGATTCTACTGGACAGATTTCCAATACTCCGGGGGATGCTTCCAGAAAACCACTATCTGACCGTACGACAAAGACTCCCGGACCGATGGGCCAGGATCAGAGATGAAGTTGTTCTTCCCTGGATGCATTCTTCCATATATACATCCGATTTTGTCCAGACTCTTTCTGAGGCTTACACGGCCTGGGATCTGTCATCCCTTAACCACAGTGAATAGGAACTGCCGCATCAGGTATTGATTTCAATGGGCTGTGAACAGCACCGAAACTATGCTATCATTGTCTCTGTTCTGAATTGAACGAGTATGGATCGGGAGGTTTTCTTGCCGTCACAGCCCCAGCGTCTCTCAATAGCGCATAAAGTTACTCAAAAGCAGATCATTTCCCACCAGATTATTCAATCGATCAAATTGATGTCCATGTCGCGTGCGGAATTGCAGGAAGCTATTCATGAAGAAGTAGAAAAAAATCCGGCTCTGGAAGTTGTTCAGGAAGCCGGTGAAACCGATGTGCCCGCCATGACTGAGGCCGTGACTGACGAATATCAGGAAATGGACTCTGAGTTGTATTCCGGTGCTTCCGATCCGGGTTCTCAACCGCTTTCTGAAATTGATTCCAACAGTAAGCAGAGTTTCCTTGAAGGGGCTGTTTCCCGGAATGAAACCCTTTACGATCATCTCATCAATCAGTTGCGTCTTATAAACATTGATACAGATACAATGAACCTGGCAGAGCAGATAATCTATAATCTCGATGAGAACGGATTCCATCGGGAACCGCCCTCTCTTTTCCTCAAAGGAACTGAAAAGGATAAAATTCAATATACCCTGAGTCTGGTGCAGAATCTGGATCCTATCGGGTGTGCCTGCAAAGACTGGAGCGAATCTCTGCTTGTACAGGCCCGTATTCGGGGCGACAGTCCTCGCTTATTCGAAACATTTATCAATAAAGCTTTGCCGGTGATGGAAATACAAAGTTCTGAAGAAGTCCGTTCTTCTTCTGGAATATCGCTTGATGAATGGGAAGACCTTGAAGAATACATTCGCGTACTGAATCCATTCCCGGGTCGTCTGTACAGTGCCGATTCAATACAGTATTTGATTCCGGATTTAATTGTACGATGTGAGGAAGGAGAGCATGTTCTTGTGCTCAATGATGAAGCATTGCCGGTTTTGAGATTGGATCATGATTTTGAGAAGATCAAGAACGGAAAAATTGCTGACAAGAATGCGGAGCGGTACATCAACGAGCATTTTCAGAAGGCCCACCACTTCATTGGAAGTCTGGCCCAACGGGACAAAACATTGCTCAAAGCGGCTCAGGCCATTGTTGAATATCAACAGGAATTCTTTACTGATGGCCCCAGAGGTCTCAAACCACTCACCCTGAAGGATGTTGCGGAGAGGATTGGAGTCCACGAAGCCACTGTTTCCCGCATCACATCCAATAAATGCATTCAGACTGAATGGGGACTTTTTGAACTCAAGTTTTTCTTTACAAACTCCATATCCGGATCGGGAACTTCGGGTTCCAGTGTATCCAAGGTTGCGGCCAAGGAAATGATTCGGGAAATACTGAAGGAAATTGACAGCGAAAAAAAGGTTTCCGATCAGAAGATCAGCAATCTTCTCGCACGGAGAGGTATCAGGCTTGCACGGAGAACGGTTGCCAAATATCGAAAAGAGCTTGATTTTCCATCTTCTTATGTAAGATAATGAATTAACTATACTCAGGAGGCTGCAGTGACGGTAGAAATTAGAAGCATCCATGGATACACACAGGATGATGATACAAAAGCGTATATCGACAAAAGAATGAAGCGTTTGAACAATGTTAAAGAACACATAGCGGATTTGCATATAACTCTGGACAGAGAAAGAAATGGTGAATACAAGACGGAATCCACCATTCATTTTCGCTGGGGGGTTATGGGTCACTTAAAGGTATCCAACCGTGATATATACAGGGCTCTTGACTCACTATTCGAGAAGATTGAAGCAAAAGCAACCAAAGAAAAAGAAAAAATTCAAGAACATTGATATTGTATAAATGGGCAAATTTACAGTACTGGATTTAATTGACCTTGAACCTGAGCGTCCCAACGCAATGGATCTCCGGTGTTGCAGCGGCCGCCGCGGTTTGTCCAGGGAGATATACTCTACAGAGATTAACAGGCCCGGCATGCCCCTTACGGGTTTTTTCGATCAGTTTGTAAGTGAAAGAATTCAAATAATTGGCCGGGGAGAATCAACTTACATTGATTCTGTTCCGGTTGAGAAACTCATGCCCAATCTTAAACGCCTGTTCTCATACAATATCCCATGTTTCATTTTTTGCTATAAAATTGAGCCGCCGGATTTCTTCAAAAAAGCATCAGAAGAGTCTGGAATCCCAATTCTACTGACACCGCTGGATTCTTCTTCTCTCATTATTCGTCTTCTGAGAGCTCTGGATGATGTCTTCGCACCAAGCCAGACCGTCCATGCCGCACTTGTGGCCGTTGAGGGAATGGGTGTACTTATTCAGGGAGAGAGTGGAATTGGTAAAAGTGAAACAGCTCTTGAACTCCTCGATAGGGGACACCGGCTTATTGCCGATGATGCGGTACTGCTGAAATGTCTGAATGGTAACAGCATCTGGGGATATGGAACCAGCAGGGAATTCAATCATCATATGGAAATAAGAGGCATGGGAATAATTGATGTCGCCAGGGTTTACGGGGTTAATGCCGTCAGTGACCGGAAACTTGTCGAAATGGTTTTTGAGCTTGTCACATGGGACAGCACGGCTCTTTATAACCGCCTTGGTCTTTTGGACGTGACGACAATGCTGCTTGATGTTAATATACCCATGATCACCATACCGGTGAAACCGGGACGGAATATCCCAATTATAATCGAGGCGGCCGTTCGAAACCAGCGGCTTAAGTCACAGGGTGTTTACACCGCCCGAGAGTTTAATAAGGCCTATATGCACTACCTGGAAAGTGAAAATGCCAGGAAACAGCGTTTTGGAAGACTGGAAACCAGATGGGGGAAGGATGAAGTCACGTAGCGTAACTATTCTTAACCGGGCCGGTATGCATGCTCGTCCAGCTTCCATCCTTGTACAGGCAGCACAGGAGTATGAGAGCTCAATCTGGATAGAAAAGGAAAACGTCCGAGTAAATGCAAAATCAATTATGAACATACTCACCCTGGGCGCAACCTACAAAACAAAACTTCTTATATGTGCGGAAGGGGAGGATGAAGAAAGTGCTGTCAATGAAATTGCGTCCCTTTTTGAGAACAAGTTCAAGAACATGAAAGGATGAAACCGTGAGCCATATCCTTGTCGTTGATGACGATCCAGCCATTCAGAATGCCTTGAGGAAGATACTGCAGAATGCAGGTTATGACGTTCTTGTCGCTGAAGATGGGAATGAGTGTCTCAGGCTGCTGAAGACTGAACTTGTCGATGTTGTTTTTTTAGACTTCCGTCTGCCGGGAATTGGAGGGTTTGAGGTACTGGAGGTGATTAAATCTCAGTGGCAGGATATTGAAGTGGTTATGATTTCAGGGCATGCAAATGTTGAGAATGCTGTAAAGGCTATTAAACTTGGGGCCTATGATTATCTTGAGAAACCACTGCAGACAGCACGAGTTTTGACCATTGCGAGAAATGCTGTTCGCATGGAAGCTCTTCGCCGGGAGAACACGTCTCTTCGCCAGGGACAGTTCATTGATGAAATGATCGGTTCTACACAGGAAATGCGGCAGATTCAGGACATCATCAGCCAGAGTGCTCCATCAGACTCACGTGTAATGATACTTGGAGAAAATGGAACCGGCAAGGAACTGGTCGCTCGAATGATTCATGCAAAAAGCCACCGGTACAGGGAGAATTTCGTCGTTATGAACTGTGCGGCGATACCTGACAATTTGATAGAAAGTGAACTGTTTGGTCACGAAAAGGGTGCCTTTACCGGTGCTGTCGCCAGGCACAAGGGGAAATTTGAAATAGCCGATGGAGGGACACTTTTTCTTGATGAAGTAGCTGATATGTCTCTGGATGCCCAGGCCAAGGTTCTTCGTGCGATTCAGGAAATGACATTCACACCTGTTGGAGGAGAGAATCCAATTCAAGTCGATGTCCGTGTTATTTCGGCGACAAACAAGGACATACTTGGTGAAGTAAAAGCAGGAACTGTTCGGGAAGATCTGTTCTTTCGGCTCAACGTTATCCCCATTACACTGCCTCCTTTACGGGATCGGAAAGAAGACATACCTGCTCTCATCGCATATTACCAGCAGCGCCTTGCCCTGGAACGCAAGGAAAATGTACAGAAGCACTTCACCAATGAGGCAATGGAACTTCTTATAGAGTATCCCTGGCCTGGAAATATCCGGGAACTCAAAAATTTCGTTGAAAGAATTACTATTCTTGTTGAATCGACAGAAGTCTCTGAAGATGTAATGAAGTATTATCTTGGTGAAGCCGACAGGCATAATCCAGTTGTTCTGCTGGATCATGATTATCAGAATATGAAACTTGCAGAAGCCAGGGAGAAGTTTGAAATGTCCCTGATTCAACAGCGTCTTGCTGCGTATAACAACAAAGTATCTGAAACAGCACAGGCCCTTGGTGTTTACACAAGCAATCTGCACAAAAAGATAAAAAAATATGGAATTGAGATCGTTAAATGAGAAAACCTACAACAAGGCAGATGGAGTTACTCGATTTCATTGAGAGCTTTCATAGAAGAAAACAATACTCGCCAAGCATCCGAGAGATTGCCGAACATTTCAAAATATCCGTCAAAGGTGCGTACGACCATGTACAGGCACTCAAGAGGAAGGAACTCATCACCCAGCAGAAGAATTGCCCTCGATCCATAGGAATTGTAAATCGCTCAATGGAATCAGGCGAACAAAGCATCTTCATTCCTGTCCTTGGTCATGTTGCCGCCGGTACCCCACTATTCGCCGAAGAGAACTATGATGGTGAGATTGCACTGTCTCCCAGTCTTGTGGGTTCGTTTAGAAATGTCTTTGCCCTCCATGTGGAGGGCGACAGTATGGTTGGCGCAGCTATTCATGACGGCGATCTGGCCATCATTGCGAAGCAGGAGACGGCGGAGAATGGTCAAATCATTGTTGCGAGGCTGGATGAAGCAGTGACACTGAAACGATATTACAAAGAGAAGAACCGTATATGTCTTAAGGCTGAGAATCCTGCTTACAGACCAATGTATAAGAGGGAGGTTCAGATTCTTGGACGTATCATTATGGTAATTCGGAAGTTTTAGCCATGGCGGCAGCCACTCAGCCTGTCTATTTCTTCCCCGGCCCGGAAACCGGGAAAAAAAGAGAGCGTATCAATTCAATTCTAAGCACTGTGACTGCTCAGGACGGGGAAGAGCCGGAATTGCATAAATTTTATCCCTATGACACTCCCATCGTTGATGTTATCTCCGTTATACAGAATGGTTCACTTTTCGCATCCCGGCGAGTCGTCGTGTTTTCGGATGTTCATGCCCTGAAATCAGATGGCATAAAAGCAATTATCGCATACATTCATTCCCCAACTCCAGACGCAATTCTGATACTCACTACCGATCAATCTCCAGGTTCCAGGGAGTATCCGGAAAAGCTGGCAGGATCCTTACCCAGGGACAGCATTGAGGTGTTCTGGGAGGCATTTGCAGGCGATAAGCGAGGCTGGGTAATGCACTTTTTCAGAGAAAAGAACATTAGAATTGAGAGCAGTGCGGTCGATGTTCTCCTGGATATAACGGAAGGAACAACAGATGCATTGAAAGAAGCGTGCCATCATTTATGCTTTTCAATTGATCCAGAGGAATTAATACTTGAAGAGGATATCAATAAGGTATTGGAACATGGCCGCGAAGAAACTGTTTACAGCCTTTTTGACCGTTTTTGCAGGAGGGACTTAAATGGAGTGCTGGATGCTTATCATAAACTGATGTATTCCTCCCCGGCAACAATGGATAGATTTCTCATGCTGTTCGCGGATCCGGTTGTACACCTCATGAATTTCAAGCAAAAGGTTTCCGAGGGACTGGATGAAGGTTTTGCCGCAAAAGAATTGAGACTTGGAGGGGGGAAGCGTGCCCTTCGCAGCTATAAAGAAGGTGTCCATCGATACAGCAATACGGAACTCCGTCATGCAGTAAAAAGCCTGGTGGATCTGGAGGCATGGCTGCGGGATGCACCCCGGGAATTACGCAATCTTAAAACCGAACTCTGGCTATGCCGGGTAATCGGCTCTCATAATTCCGATCAATAGAGAAGGCGGATGGTTTCTTTCTGCGTTCTGTGTGATATTTTGACATAGCAGGTTTTTGTTGCATCTTCATAATACCAGCCCGCATAATAGCGTTGAAATTGAGGATCCTGAAACCACTCAATTCCCTGCATATACAGGGAATCAAATTTGTTTATACCCTTGATCGCTATATGGTGTGTACCACCTGCAGGAAATTCCAGCAATATCCTTATTTCCTGATTCAATTTCGTTACTGTGAAACCTTCCGCACCGGTGATGGCCCATACTCCCGGATTTAATTCTTCAGCCAATGATACATGCCTTGGATATGCCTGGAAACCAATGATCTCAGGATAGAAGACTTCCGGAGGAATTGCCCCCGATTGTATAAGATTCCCGTCGCCTTCTACTTTCAAGGTTTCGGGTAAATTACCATCTTCATCAGCCATGTCCAGAGCTGATATAATCACTTGTTGACCTATTTCCCGGTTGTCATCATCGTTGAGGAGCAGCACTCCTGCCGTAAGACTGAGTTTTACATCAATGGAACCACCACTTTTTAATAACCACAAACCATTATTCAGCCAGTAAATTCGAGGCAGGAGATGAACATTGATCAATTCATCGATTGCTTCCTGGCGCAATTCCCTTAAACCCAATTCTCCGGCCTCGTGAAGAAGTGCCACCCGGGCAATTACCTCTTCACTGGATAATGATGAACCCTGTATTTCCTGAGCAAGGAGTACAATCCTGTTTGCCTGACTCAGATTATTTGTATCGACAAGATAGATCAGGCTGGTTTGTGGTGCCGGTAACAGGTTCATCAAAGCGATATCCTCCCCTGCTGCGTTGGCACTTCTTTCGACTTCCAGCTCATGGGCATGGCTGTGAGTGACAATATCGCCCAGAAAAGGGCTTGTCAGCCAGTTGATTTGACGAGGAAATCTTTCTGCCGCATTGAGGGCCGTAGCAAGACTGGCTGTGTAATGTCCATGCTGTATGGAGTCTGCCAATACAGCCGCAGCCATGGGGGCATCCCATTGTGTCAGGCGATCTGCATTGAAGCGTGTACTCCAGCTTCTTTGAGCCCTTTGAATCCACCGGTCTACGGCCTGCTGGTAAACATCCTGTGAAGGGAATGAATTCTGCTGCCGCCATTGAACAGCCGTCAGGTAGTCCCTTTTTTTCCATCCCGTTATTTCAAGAGTGGAAGAATCACTCCCGTTGGCAACTAATTGAATCTTTTCCGATGAAGTATCCCAGGATGAACTTTCCGGCAGTTTAACCGAATAAGCCAGTTCATTAGTCGCAAGGCTGAAAACTCCTGGCTGTTCGGGGGAACTTGTTACGAGCGCATCACTGTTGATTTCAAATGGAATTTCCATGGAACGGACCGGCGGAATGGTCTCTGGTATGATGGTGTCCAGGCGAAATCCAGGCTCGTCATCACCTGTCTGGATGGAGAAACCTGCACCATGACTGAGTTCAATATAAACAATGCTCTCTTCCTGCTTCCAATCAACGATGTCCAGTGGATGACGAATGCCGTCAGTCGTGATTAGCACGACTTTATTTCTTTGCGTGATGTCAATTTTTACCATGGCTTCACTGAGAGTTATACGTCTGATTTCCGGTGAATAGAGGGCCGTTCCACGACTTGTATAACCCTCAATCGATAGAGTGCCGGAACTTGCACTGAAATGCTTCACCTGAGTTAAGTGAATTATTAAAAAGCCTGCTGCCAGTAGTAGATAAGCTGAGACAAAAGGGAGATAACCTGTCAGGACACGTTTCATTATAAGTCATGATACTGATGTCTATTCCGCTGGGCAAGGTTGCCCGGTTGTGGAATCGTCGGCTATCATGATTCATAAGGAGAAAACATGCATCAATTACTCTTACCTGACAGGAAATCCATACTTCTTTCAGTCAGTGTTTACCTGCTGATAACCATATCCTGCACATCCATACCTGAAAAGTCTGGAGCGATAAACAATATAAGTCCTGGAGCCTCTTCATCCGAAGAAAAACCCCCGAAAGATCCTTACGAAGAAATAGAAAATTCAGATGATCTACTTGAAACTCTGAACAAACAGGATTGGGAAAAGATGGATCCTGAAACACAGTTGATCTATGCCGTGCTTCTTTCCAGTAATGGGCAGCTGGATGATTCAAAAACGATTTTGAACACATTGATCAGGAATGATCCTTCAATGGGGACTGCGCTGTTTCATTTAGCTCTTGTCGAAGATGCTGGAGGAAATGAGGATGCCAGGAATAAAGCACTGGATTCCGCAATCAAGGCCGATCCAGACATGGTTGAAGCCCTGGTTTTCCGGGCTGACCTGGCAGTAGAACGTTCGCAGTTCTCCGAAGCTGAAAAGGATTACAGTCATGCATTGAAACTGGATCCAGAAAATGTGGAAACATTGGTGGGACTGGCGTGGGTATACGCAAAAAATGACAAAAAAGAGAAAGCATTGACTCTCCTAAGTGAAGCACTGGAAATAGACCCAACTTATATATATGCCAGAGTCGACAGAGCCAGAGTGAATGTCAGTTTGAGCAATTATGAAGATGCCGAAGATGATTTAGATGAGGTCATTGCCCTTGAACCGGATGTTGAGTGGCATTATCTGGACAGGGCAAGAATAAGGCTGGCATATTTCAAAGATTTCGAAGGGGCGTTATCGGATCTGACCGTTGTAGAAGAAATGAATCCGGACAATTTCCTTGCGATGGTATATCTGGCAGGATTACATGAAGAACAACGCCGTTTTACAAGTTCTTTCCGCTACTACAGGAAAATTCTGGAGAAGCGTCCTGACTACATTGAGGCCTATGCCTCGATGGGAAAGCTTTCCTGGATGGCAGGTCATTATTCTGAAGCGGCCAGGTGGTTTGAAAAAGCTTCCGCCAACGATCCTGACGAATTCTCCCTGCAATTGATGAGTGCCCTGTCACTGCTTCGGGCTGGCAAAAGAACAGAGGCGAGAGTCATGTTCGCGGAGACTCTGCGCCGATTCAAGCAGGATGAAACGGCGTATTCAGTCGTCCGATTCTGTAGTGAACGTTCATCAGATGTTTTCGCTGTCAATGCATTGAATAAAGAGGTGAATGATGTGCTTCGAAACAGATTGTGGTACTACATGGGAGTCATCTACGAATATGAGAACAATCATACCGGTTCTACGGCTGTATTCGAAAAAATCAGCGAATTAAAGGGCCGGTTGGAATATGACCTGGCATGGGCAGCCCTCAATGGTATGGGAGATTGAATATGAGTTCTTTCGTATTAGACAGAGTTTCCGATACACGGATGAAGATAGAAGTTGGAACCAGAAAAATTGTTCTGGTTGGTACAGCCCATGTTTCAGCGGAGAGTCTGGAAGAAGTAAAAACTTCAATACTTGCGGAATCACCTGATCATGTCTGTGTTGAATTGGATGATGCACGGTTGAAAAACCTTGAAAAGGGGCGTAAATGGTCAAGTACGGATATTAAGAACGTTCTCCGTAAGAAACAGGGTTTCATGATGATGGCCAATTTGGCTCTGACATCATTCCAGCGGCGTATGAGTTTTGATACTGGAGTACTGCCCGGTGAGGAGATGAAAGCTGCTGTCGATATCTGCCGGGAAAACAGCATTCCATTCACCTGTGCCGATCGTTCCGTCCAGATCACTTTGAGCAGAGCCTGGCGCAAAAGTGGTTTCTTTTCAAAGTTAAAACTTGTCTCATCGCTTATCGCATCAGTACTGTCTCGCGAGAAGGCCTCAGCAGAAGAAATTGAGAAGCTGAAAGAAACGGATGTGATGCAGGGAATGATGAATGAATTGGCGGCCTTTTTACCATCGATTAAAACAGTCCTGATAGATGAAAGGGATTACTTCCTCGCAGCTAAAATCTTTGATGCTCCCGGTGAGAGAATTCTTGCCGTTGTTGGAGCAGCCCATATCCAGGGCATCTGTAAACTTCTTGAGAAGATGTTCAACGGGCAGCTATCCAATGATACCTCTGATATCGAAGTGGTACCACCGAAAGGATGGCTGGGCAAGGCGCTCCCCTGGATTTTACCTGCTGTTATCATTTGTCTATTTGTAACAGGCATTGTACGATCCGGATTGGAAAGGGGACTGGAAATGAGTACGATCTGGATCCTTTCCAATGGAATTCCTGCCTCTCTGGGAGCGATAGCTGCACTGGCCCATCCCCTGACTGTTTTAGTCAGCTTCCTTGGTGCTCCTCTTACTTCCTTGAACCCGACTATTGGCGTAGGAATGGTTGCAGGACTTCTTGAATATCTATTCAGAAATCCTCGAATCGTGGATATGGAAAACCTGAATTCCGATATAATTTCTCTGAAAGGCTGGTACCGGAACAGGATTACGCGGATTCTGCTGGTTTTCTTTCTCAGCTCTCTGGGAAGCAGCATTGGTACCATGGTGGCCATTCCATGGCTGACTCAGGTTATGGGGAAGTAATGCTCGATCCAGATCGTTAGAGCTTTGCTGAGTGATTTATGCCGTGTCAGGAAGCTTGCCGGATTTTACCCGGCTCAGGCCCAATGCCCTGAGAATGAGTCCTGGAAGGGGCTTGCCATACGGGCGTCTGGAAAGATTGATATACCACCCCCACTTTTTCATTACAGGAATTTTCAAGGTTTCCACAAACTCTATGAGCGTTCCGTCACTATCTTCAATGTAGGTGAATCGACCGGCGGCCTCTCCCATATCAAACGGCGTATTGGAATCGACGGTGAAAGAGAATCCATTTGAAGACAGTTTCTCTCCCAATGCATCCATGCCGTGAACATCAAAGCAAAGATGAATGAAGCCTCCATCACCCCAATACCGGTTCTTAAAAATCTTATCGGGCTGACGATCCAGGGGCTGGACAAGCTCAATGCGGCATGATCCAAGGATTGGTCCAAATGGTCCTGTTGACTGCTGACCCCGGGAGAGACGCATACGGCGAAATCGTCTCTCTCCGCCATTCAATGGATTCCAGTCAGGAAAAAATCCCTCTTCATCGTAGTCGACGACACCGAAACCCAATGTGTCCCGGTATAGTATCAGGGACTTCTCCATGGAAGAAACTCCGATCACCGCCCCGACTGGCCCGCCTGTGAGATGGCCTTTCTTCTGGAACCATTCCTCCGACTGTATGATTTGAAATATGTTCCCCCAGGGATCTTTCAGAAAGAATGTTAGCTGACCATCCAATCCGGCAGCAGGGCTGTTCAAAACATTGCAGCCCTGGCGGAGAAAGTAACGATGAGCAGATTGAATATTCTCACATTTGATAATGGCGGCATAGATGCCTGTGTCGCCCACAAGCGGTGGTTTTTTCGGGAAAACAGTATTCCGGCTGGTATACTGCCATATTTCAAATCCGGAACCGCCCCTGATACTTATGGCAAGTATCGCATCTCTTGCCTGTACTTCACCTCCCGTGTAGGGGGTCATCAATGGGGCTTCGGCGGCCTCCCTGAAGATGGGAATATCCATTCCAAACATGCCGCTGTACCAATGCCAGGCCTCCTCAACATCGGGAATTCCAATGCCTATCTGCTGTATTCCGTTGATAAGATATGACATGGGGACTCCTACTCCTAGGAGCCTGTCGGACTTACGCCTCACGGCTCGATTTTTGCCCTTTTTCCCTGCTGCTGCGTTGCCAAAATACTCACGTAGCCCAGCTACGCTCCGTTTTTGTCGCCTTGCATCAGGAAAAAATCATCAAAAATCGCCTCGAAGCCTTAAAGTCCGACAGACTCCTAGAAAGTCTGTGTACAGAGTGCCCAATTCATGGAGATAAGTCAATCGGGGTGTCAGAAAGCTTGTTAATCAGAAAAACATCTCTTTAATACGGCTGTTTTGGTGACCTAGGAGTCTGCAATTACCAGAAACAGAGAGAATCTAACAAGCTTTCTGACACTCCGTCAGGGCAATCGCATCTAAAATCCACTAGCCAGAGTGTTTTTCAAAGCCTTATTCATGGGTTTTTAACCGCAGAGGACGCAGAGAGCGCAGAGTGTTCAAGATAAATGTTGACCAATCTGTTTATGCTATAGAGACGAAAAAACCCGGACTAAAGTAAGACTTTTTCTCCATTTTTGGGCGTTTTGCCCAAAATGTGGGTGCGTCCATGCGCCCACGGGCAGCTCTAAGCGGTTTTAAGAGCTCCCCTATATCTCTCTGCGTACCTCTGCGTTCTCTCCGGTTTAATGCCGCTTTGAGGAGATTCCACATTCTTTGAGACACTGGATAAAAATTTCCATTGACCTCGAAAACCAGTGTTTTCATTTTTTTTTGTAACAGAATTAGATGCGATTGCCCTGGGCACTCCGTGATTGACAGTTGACAGCCCCACTCATCCCCTGTACAATGAGTACGTTTATCGCATATCCGCTGAAACAATTCCACACAATGATTTCCTGGGGGAACCAGAATGAGTATTTCCAAAGAACCATTATTTTCCTGACGGTAGCCGATGGATTATGATGCCCTGGTCGTTGGCGGCGGCCATGCGGGGATAGAGGCCTCCCTTGCCCTCTCACGGATCGGATTCCGTACCATACTGATCACTCAAAACCTTGACACTATTGGTCAATTGTCCTGCAACCCGGCTGTCGGAGGTTTGGCCAAGGGGAATATGGTGAGAGAAATTGATGCTCTGGGCGGGGAGATGGGGAGGCTCATTGATAAAACAATGATACAATTCCGGGTTCTCAACCGCAGCCGGGGACCAGCCGTTCAGGCCCCCCGGGCCCAGGCAGACAAACCAGCCTACAGACAGAAGGCCAAACATACCCTGGAACTTCAATCCAACCTGGATCTTTTTCAGGATACAGTTGTTGACCTCCTGACCGGCCCTGCTGACAGCTCACTCCAATCCGGCCGTCTCCAGACCACAGGCGTATTCACCGAACGGGGCCACCGTATAACGGCCAGGGTTGTTGTCCTCACAACGGGCACCTTCATGAACGGAAAAATATTCATCGGTGAATACGAAGGTCAGAATGGCCGTATCGGTGAACCGGCGGCCATGGGCCTGGGTGATGCGTTGAGAAAAAAGGGATTTCGGGTTGGCCGCTTAAAGACGGGTACTCCCGCACGAATTCATCGCCGCAGTCTCAATCTGGACAGGATGGAAATACAATTCGGCGATGATGAAGTCTTCCCATTCAGCTTTGACGATAATAAACTCAATCGGCCAGCCCTGCCTTGCTACATTACCTATACAAATGAGCATACCCACGAAATTATTCGAAACCACCTGGGCCGTTCCCCATTGTTCTCCGGGCGGATAGAGGGAAATGGGCCACGGTACTGCCCATCCATTGAGGACAAGGTTGTGAAATTTCCTGACAGGACACGACACCATGTTTTTATTGAACCTGAAGGGCTGGAAACCGAAGAAATGTATCTCAACGGACTTTCTACCAGCCTGCCGGAAGATGCTCAGGAAGAGTATATTCACAGCATTCCGGGACTGGAAGAAGCGGAAATCCTGCGTCCGGGTTATGCCGTGGAATACGACTACCTCAATCCCATCGAACTCACACCGGCACTGGAATCCAAGCATCTGCACAACCTTTACATTGCAGGTCAAACAAATGGAACAAGCGGCTATGAGGAGGCCGCCGCCCAGGGTTTAATGGCTGGAATCAATGCAGCACGGCAACTCCAGGGCATGGGACCCATTATTCTTGATAGAAGTGAAGCCTACATCGGTGTACTTATTGACGACCTCGTAACTCAGGGGACTGAAGAGCCTTACCGGATGTTTACAAGCCGGGCCGAGCACCGCATCGCTCTGCGTCATGATAATGCTGACCGGCGTTTGTTTCTCAAAGGTGAGATGGCTGGACTTAACTCTTCACAGGCTGCCGAGCGGTTTGCTGTTAAATGCGATCGTATAGATGAAATCAGGGAACTTCTCCGTAAACGGACACTGAGAGAAGAAGAAGTGATTCAGGGTTCATTGGAGTCACGAAAGACAGGAGAAAACTTTGAGCATCTCCTTCGAGATCCCCAAATTACCCTGTCCCATCTCATATCACTGGAACCCAGGATTGCCGTCAATACTCAAACAGACTGGCTTCATCAGATTGAATTGGATGTGAAGTACGAAGGCTATCTCAAGAGGGAGGAACGGCATGTCAGGCGATTTCGCAAGCTGGAACATGTAACAATCCCGGACAGCATAGACTGGAATACCGTACCGGGCCTGTCATCGGAAGCCCGTGAGAAGCTCAAAGTTATTCAGCCAGTGAGTGTGGGACAGGCTTCCCGTGTTCCGGGAGTTCGTTCATCGGATATTGCAATAATATTGGTGCAGATCGGTCGGTAATGAGTCTGGAAAACCCGGAGCCTTCCAGAGGCGTGTGGACCGTATGAACGGCACTTTGCAGGATTGATCAAAGAGACAGCTAAAAAAAGGCGCGCGAATCAACAAGGAGGGGACATTTCCACTGTATCGCAGCACCCAGACAACAACCCACGGCTTGCCTTGCCGGTGGCCGGGTTGCAAAAAAGGAAGCCATAGCTTAAGGCGGCGGCTTCTTCCTTTGTTTCCACGGGGGATGATTGATTCCCATCTCCCCGCGGCTTCGGTGCTATTACTCCACAGTAGTGGTGATGTCCCATAATTCATTTTTGTTAGGCGTGGTCGCCTTATCCTGAGCAAATTTTTTCTCTACTTGCATGTAAACCGTGTGGCCAGCCAGGAAATTTGTCGGGGGTATGGTGATTGTCACCGTCACTTCATCACTACCCAGAGAAACCCCTTCTGGATTAATTATGGTTTGACTAGTAGCATCACCATAGTTATTTACAATCACTATGTTTCCGTGATTACCGATCAATCTTATGGGCTCATCTGCTGCAATGGTAAGCGAGGTTGCGCCAGTTGCTGCCGAAATTGGACTTAATGTAAACGTTGGGCCTGTCTCGTCTTCGGGGGTGGCTGATTCCTGGTTTGAGAGGTTACCCTCTCCGGTGGCGTTCGTCGCTGTTACCCCGAAGTAGTGCAGGGTAGCGTTGGGCAGATTCGGTACAACCGCAGTCGCTGCGGTTCCAGAGACCTCAACTTTGGTCGTCGGCAAGTTCGAGGCATCAAAACCACTGGTGTCATAATACACAGTATAAGCAGTGATGATTCCCACCGTGCCATTACCGCCAGTGAAGCCCGTATCGGTGAGTGCTGTCCATGAGATTGTAACTTCCCCGTCGCCTGCGGCTGCGGTTATCGTCGGTGCTCCGGGGACCGCATCCGCCGGTGTCGCTGTCGCCGGGGAGGCTAAACTCTCGTTTGAAAGAGCACCCTCTCCAGTGGCGTTCGTCGCTGTTACCCGGAAGTAGTACTTTGTGCCGTTGGTCAGAGGCGTCACGTCCGCCGTCAAGGTTCCGCCAGAGACCTCAACCTTGTCAGTCGGCTTGCTTGAGTCAGTAAAACTAGCGGTGTGATAATACACAGTATAAGCGGTGATTGGTCCATATGTTCCATCACTGTTGCTGAAACCCTTATGGGCGGGGGCTGTCCATGAGAGCGTAACTTGCCCGTTGCCCACGACCGTGGCGGTTATAGCCGGTGCTCCGGGGGGTGTGTTATGCGGCACTCCCACAGTGGCGGAGGCCTCGTCTGAGAGTTCACCTTCCCCAATGGCGTTCGTCGCCGTCATTTTGAAAAAAATCTCTTGGCCAACATTCTCAGGGAGGAATATGTCCCGAGTACTTAAGTTTTCATCGGCAATCGGAACAGTGCTGACCGCATCATTTTTTCCCCACGAGCTGTCACCAGACCGAGTAGAAGAGTCGGTATAATACACCGTGTAACCGGTGATGACTCCCGGCGTGGCATCACCGTTAATGTAACCCGTAAAGGAGGGTTCTGACCATGTGAGTTGGATGTTTCCCGCCAGGTCCGTGGCTGCGTCGGTTATATTCGGTGCTCCGGGGGGCGCATTCGGCGGCACTGTCGGGGTGTTTGATACCTGGTCTGAAGGATCACCTTCCCCGGTGCCGTTGGTTGCCGTTACCCTGAAGAAGTACTCTGTTCCACCAGTCAGGTTTGGCACATCCGCAGTCGTCGCTACGGTTCCACCAGATTCAGTGACATCAACCTTGGTAGTCGGCAGGTTCCCGGGGACAATAGTATCGGTATCATAGTACACAATATATTTTATGATGACTCCCACCGTGCCATTATCATTAATGTAACCCGTGTCGGTGGGTGCTGTCCATGAGACCGTAACTTGTTTGTTTCCCGCGATGGTTTGGAGGTTAGTTGGTGCTCCGGGGGCCGCATCCGGTGGCACTGTCGTGGTGGCTGAACTTTCGTTTGAAGCCTCACTTTCTCCGGCGGCATTCCACGCTGTTACCACGAAGTAGTACTCTGTGCCGCCAGCCAGGCCTGTCACTTCCTTTGTCAACGTAGTGGCGCCGGTGACATCGACGGACTCAACACCCGCGGCAGTCCGATCAGTAATGGTCGATGTAGAGTAGTAGACCGTATATTTGGTGATGACTCCCGTTGTTCCATCGCCGTTGATGAAACCCGTACTGGCGGGGGCTGTCCATTCCAGTGTGACTTTCCCGGGGCCTGCGGTTGTGGAGGTTAGAGTCGGTACTCCGGGGGCCGCGTTCGCTGGCGGCACTGCCGGGGTGGCCGAGGTTTCGGTTGAAGCCGTACTTTCCCCGGTCGCATTCGTCGCTGTTACCTTGAAGTAGTACTGTGTACCGTTGGTCAGGCTCACTTCCGCTGTCAAGCCGATGGTGACATCGACTGCCGTAACACCTGCGGCAGTCAGATCAGTAATGGTCGATTCAGAGTGGTAGACCGTATACTTGGTGATGACTCCCGTTGTTCCGTCACCACCGGTGATGCCCGTGTTACTGGGGGCTGTCCATACGAGTGTGACTTTCCCATCGCCCGGGGTTGTGGTTGTTATATCCGGTGCTCCGGGGGCTGCGTTGTCGGGCACATCGTCGGGGGTGGGAGTGGGAGACGGACAGGACGCGAGCAGTACGGTGAGGAGGCTTGCGGTCAGTATGAAGGATGTTGCTGCGAACGCCGAGCGATGGTGCGTTCCGTTTGCCCTTCTGCATCGTTTGAGAGATTTGAGGTGATTCTGATTCATTTGATACTCCTATAGTCGGAAGTTTGTTTGGACTCTACAGCCCATTCACGAGTATACCCATACAATTATTATGATTTTTTTGTTTTGTCCAGGAAAAGCATCGAGATGGGCAGGACAATCGCATCTAATTCTATCCCTGAAAAAATACGGAGTAACTCAAAGAATGTGGAATCTCCTAAAAGCGGGGATAAACCGCAGAGGACGCAGAGGTACGCAGAGAAATACCGCATGGAAAGATTGGTCAATATTTAACCGTGAACACTCTGCGCTCTCTGCGGTAAAAAAACCCATGAATAAAGCTTTGAATATAGGAAGGGGGATAAACCGCAGAGGCACGCAGAGGTGCGTAGAGATACGTAGAGAGAAATATGGCATAAAAAGATTGGTCAATATCTACCGTGAACACTCTGCGCTCTCTGCGGTAAAAAAACCCATGAATAAGGCTTTGAATATAAGGAAAAGGGATAAACCGCAGGGGACGCAGAGGTGCGTAGAGATACGTAGAGAGAAATATGGCATAAAAAGATTGGTCAATACTTACCGTGAACACTCTGCGCTCTCTGCGTCCTCTGCGGTTAAAAAACTTATGAATAAAGCTTTGAATATATGGAAGAGGGATAAACCGCAGAGGACGCAGAGGTACGCAGAGAAATATGGCATAAAAAGATTGGTCAATATCTACCGTGAACACTCTGCGCTCTCTGCGTCCTCTGCGGTTAAAAAACTTATAAATAATGCGTTGAATACAGGAAAAGTTTCCACTCGGTGTATGGACAAGAATTGCCGCGAAGTCCCTCCCGAGTCGCCTTCGTTTTTGCTGCTGCGGTGCCTGCCTGTCGGCAGACAGGTCGCCTTGAAGTCTTAAAGTCCGACAGGCTTCCAGGCTATCAGACTATTCTCGTTACAGAGTCATTTTCGCTGTTTAGGGGGATAAAAAGGCGGGAGAATTTATACATGCGTCATGGCTTACTTGCGCAGGATCAGCGTAAACCGTGTTTCCTCCTCCTTGAATTCCGGTTCCGTTCCGTTGTGCTTTTCCATCTCCGGCATAATGGTATGGCTGATTCCCCTCCCCATGTCTTCCACATATCCGCAATCACGCATAACATCCCGCAGCAGTTCATTTCGGGCGGACCGGCATCCGGACTTCATCCTCTCTATGGTGATGGTGTTCGGCAATCTTCCCGGGGATATTATTTCCAGGCGATTTGAATATATCGACAGCTCCACATCTGTTTTGATTGTGTAATCCCGGTGGATCAGCGCATTCACAAGTGCCTCGCGGATCGCATTCAGGGGATAATCCCATCGCTCAACCCTCTGGCCGCCGCCGCGCTCCTCCCGCATGGCAATATTGCGCTTTACAAAATCAAGCACCAGTTCTACAAGCCCCGGAAACAGCATTGTTCCATCGCCGGCATACAGGGGGATGAGCGGAGCGTTCAGGACTCTCCGTTCCCTGACAGAAGTCGACTTATTCTCTCCGTCGAATACACAGACCGATATGCCGCTGTTTTTCACAAGCCGTCTGGAATCCTTTCCAAAAAGCAGGACAGCCGCGATTGTCGGCATTCTGTCCCCATTGGCATCCGCTAGCAATTCCGTATCATAGAGAATGGATTTCCACTCCTTTGCATTGTCGATCGCAGGGACTTTTCGTCCCCTTATTACCCTGTTCGTGGAAAAATAATCGTAGATCCTTCTCAGATCAAGATCGGCGATTGAGGCATTGATGATCGGCTTCAGAATGAAGCTGCCGCATAGGGGCGAGGCATAATACAATCGGGCCTCCTGCTCCCTTGTGGCCTCCCGGCTGCTCGTTCCAACACGGATATAGGTTATCCATCTGGAACCGCTCTTTACCTTGTAGGGCTTGTCCGGCGCATTGTCCGGGAGGCTTACTATTCCGATGGATTTGCCGTCGATAACCAGAGTCTCCCAATGGGGAATCAGGGCGGGTTCAACGTTGTTAGAACAAAGATTGATTATCTTTTCTTCCCATTTCTTCCCGCTTGTCAATAAACCGGAGATTGAGCTGTCATCCTCAATGCCCAGCAATATCCGCCCTCCCGAGAAATTCAGCAAGGCCCCTATCTCCTTTGTCAGGGCCTCATTGCCGATCTTTTCACTCTTGAATTCGATGGAAGACGATTCCCCGTTTTGAATAATTTCATCCAGGTCAACTTTGCGCATTCTTGCGTTTCTCCCCCGTTATGGACTCGACTTCTTCCCTAAAAAGTACTATATCCTTACGGCAATTTTTTTCGATCTCCTCCAAAAGTGGTTTGACATCTTTGTTCTTCCATTTGTTTTTTTCAAGCCATATATAGAAATAAAATGCCAGATTGCAGTATGTTTCGCTAAACTTCCAATCGGATTTGTTCCACTCCAGAATTTTGTCGATCAACCCCGATTCGCGGAAGGCTGTCAGCACCAGATACCTCCGCAGGGAAGTGGCCCTCCACTCAGGCCAAAACTCATCCAGACTGAAATCGCTGCCCAAAAGATGCAGGGCTAACGCGTCTTTGATGTACTCGTTTATCTGCAAAAAGCTGAAAATCGGAAACAGAGTGTGGGGCAAATCGTCGTCGTTTATCTGCTGTTCAAGTGATTCAATCAAGGACTTCCAGATTTTTAGGCGGACATCCTTAAGGGAGAGAAAACAGGCCTGAAGCGACAGGCCGATGGCCTTGTTTTTGGGGAGGGATGTTCCTCTTTTTCCCTGTAGTTTCGACAGTTCATCGGCCCTGTCCGGATTGTCTCCAAAATAAAAGACGAAACACTTTGTCCACCACGGCGATTTAAGATGCTTTGCGGCACTGCTGATATTGTCAATGCCGCGTCCGGCAAAGAACTCCTGCAAGAGGTGGTGGCTGAAGCTAATCTTTCCATCAATCTCCCGAACCAGCCGTGATCGCCGGATGATTTCATCGCACAATTGCCGGGTATTGGTCGTGTGTCCCCTCTCCGCAAGCTCCCTGCCAATCATGGCGTTGAAATCATCCGCAGGCATGTCCGTCCTTTCCTCTGTGTGCATCGTAAAGGCTATTTTCCTGAGCAAAAAGTCCTTTATCTCATGATGAAACTGGAATTTCATCCCCTTTTCTTTATCCCAGCGCTCCAGCATTATCTCGGTGAATTTCTTGAACAGTTCCGTCACATTGGCGGGAATGTCCCGGTTTTCATACTCCGCCGTCCAGGCGAATATGGTAACCAGCAGTGGAGTCAGCTCAAAGCCGTGAATCTCCCTTATTCGGCTGAGAGTCTTGTCGGCATGGTGCAGAAGGAGTTCTTCATCGCTCCTTGCCAGGTGCTTTTTATTGCTCCGGAGGCTTCTGGAAACAATTTTTTTAGCCTGATTCACACTCAACGCTTCAATGCTGTATGAGAGATTGAAAAACTCGCCATCATTGATGTTCTCCCCGGGTCGGGAGACGCATATAAGTCTGGTACGGGGATATTGCGGCTTAAATTCCCGCACCAAAAACTGGAGAATCTTTTTGCGTGTTTCCGGTTCTGGTATTTCATCAAAAGCATCGACAAGCAGCATGACACGGCTCTGTTCAAAGATCTCTTTACTTATGAGAATTTCACCCGAAAGGCTCTTTGATACTTCGCCGCAAAACCCGATAAAATCATTCATGCCGCTGATATGTCCGTGCATCTCCTTAGCTTGTATAAGCAATGGGAGAATTTTGGATTTTGGTTCAGGATTTCTGGCGATAAGGTATGACAGGCGCCACAGCAGAGTGCTCTTTCCTGTGCCCGCGTCGGCCTGAATAAAAACATCTTCCTCTTTTTTTATCAGTTCTTTTTCCGTCAGTTCATCAAGCGAAAGCTTCTGCCCCTTCTTGCTGTCGGTTGTGTGCCTGTAGAGTTTCAATGATGTATAGGAATCGTCAGTAACATGGGTTGTGATAACATCATCCGGATCGAAACTTTCAACCCGTTTCTTGATGGCATCATAGTATACAAAGACATCCGCCGTCATGCCCTTCCATACTTCGGGGCAGTGCTCATCGATGAGGGGTATCATATCCTCAATATCGAGGAAACGGATGTTATGGCCCTGCAGTTCCTGGTCGATATAGTCGCGTGCGCGTTTGTTGATTGTGCCTCTGGCGCAAAGAATCACCTCGTCCGGTTTTCGCTTTGCCTTTTCCCCCGGCACATGCACGGGTGTGTCGGCGGCGGTCCGCAGCTGGCACACAAGATTGGCGGCATTGGAAGCCGGGTTCACCGCCATGCTAATCTTACCCTTCTTGGTCTGAACGGCGATCATCCTTTGTTGTTTCAGTTTGTCTTCTTCAATGAAAAGAATGTCTTTCCCCAACTCATCCGGGCCGTGGTTTTCTCTGGGATTCCTGTACCCCAGGGAAAGAAACAGAGTTCGCACCACGTCTTCACGGAATTTCTTTTCGTCCAATTCGCCAAGACGCTTCCTTTTTTCTTCCATTGGAACGGCGATCTTCGGGTAGTCCATGTCCACGCCTCCATTTCCGCAAAAACTCCCGTCATCAATCAGTAATGACAGTCATCTGCCGATCACCTTGATTATACCAGGCAGAACAATGTCCCTTCAAGCAAGCGAGAGATTGGTTAATATTTACCGTGAACACTCTGCGCTCTCTGCGTCCTCTGCGGTTGAGAATTCTTTACCACGAAAGACACCAAAATTTGGTGGTTTACTTTCCAGGGTTCCTGAATAAACCCCTCCTCGCTTAGCGGAGATGCCACCTTTTCCCCACTGCTGACGAAAACCGCGCTCCCAAGTAGCTTTGAGTTCATCTCAAGGCCCTCCATGCGAAAGCCCCCCACACCTGAGCCCCCCACCTCCGTCCCCTCCGTGCCTCCGTAAGAAACTCCCTTCCAGCTAAGCGAAAGGAGGGGGGATTCTCAAGGGGGAACCCCCCCTTGAGTCGTATTTTTCTTTGTTAAACTTTCTTTTTGTCGAAAAAAAAGAAAGTTTAGGCCCAGCGGCCCGAGCGCCTGCGGCTTGAGCGTAGATAAAGCGGTCAAATCATGCTATGCTGAAAAGCATCATGAAAAAGCTGGAACAAGGCATCACTGAGTTCAAGGAATTTATCGATGAAAACTGCTACTTCGTCGATAAAACCCATCTTATCGGCTATCTCATCGACCACCCCAGCAAGGTTCATTTAATCACCCGGCCCCGGCGCTTCGGCAAAACCCTGAACTTAAGCATGATCCGCTATTTCTTTGAGGCCCCCCCACCGGGCGGCAGTAGCGGCGATGTGCCGCCCAACGCCTCCCTTTTCGACGGCATGTCCATCACGGAACACCCCCGGTGCCGCGAGTTCATGGGACAGTATCCGGTAATCCACATCAGTTTCAAGGACGTGAAAAAATCAACATTTGAGAAAAACCTGAATTTAATCAAAGATGTCATATCGGATGAATTCATCCGGCATGCTTATTTGCTGGAATGCGACTGCATGTCAGCAAATGAGAAATCCTTTTTCAATAGAATCCTTCAAAAAGAAGCCGGGGAAGACGATTTCGAGAAATCAATCAAATACCTCTCCGCCTGGCTCCACCGCGCCCACGGCAAACCACCCTACATCCTTCTGGACGAGTATGACACCCCCCTCCATTCGGCCCATGTGGATAAGTACTACGATCAGATGATCACCTTTATCCGCAGCTTCATGGTGCAGACCTTCAAGGACAACCCCCATCTGAAACAGGCCGTGGTGATTGGCATATTGAAAGTTGCCCAGGAAAGCATATTCAGCGATTTTAACAATCCCAGGGTCAGTACATTGCTGGATCCGGAAATTGAAGACAGCTTTGGGTTCACCGAGTCCGAGGTAGAGGCCATGACCGCCTACTTCGGACTGGAAGACGAAATGGAAGGCATAAAAGAATGGTACAACGGCTACCTCTTCGGCGGTGATACCGTCATCTACAATCCATGGAGCATAGTCAGTTTTCTTAGCCGCCCCAGGGCCGGATTGAAACCCCACTGGATAGGCACCAGCGACAACAGGCTGATCAAGGATGTCATCAATTTAGACCGCCGGGAAGCCAAAATGACAATAGAAAAACTCCTGCGGAAGGAGGAAGTCCGTAAACCCCTGCTGACCAACATCCCCTACCCTCAGGTGGAAAGCGACCCCGATGTGGTATGGAGCTTTCTTCTTCACAGCGGCTACCTGAAGGCCTCCGAGAGGCAGCAGGAACACAGGGACATAACATGGCGGCTTTCCATTCCCAACCTGGAGGTGGAAACCGCCTGGATTACCGTTATTTCCCGCTGGCTAAAGGAAGACATCAAAATAAACGAACACTTCACGGACTTTGTCACCGGCATCCAGGAAGTCAGTCCCCGGCACATAGAACGGGGACTGTCCCGGATCCTTCGCGGCTTGGCTAGCTACCATGATACGGCCAGGAGCAAAGAGGAGGGGGAAGACGAGGAATCCAGACGGGAAAACTTCTACCACGGTCTGGTACTGGGACTTCTGGCCTGCCTGAGCCCGGCTTATGCCGTTGAGAGCAACCGGGAATATGGTGAGGGCCGCCCGGACATCGTGGTACTCAAGAAGGGAAACAATCCGGCCCAGGCCGAGGAAGCCGTTCTGCTGGAATTCAAACATGGAACAGCGAAGGACGGCAAAGCCCTGGAAGATTTAGCCCGTGAAGCCCATACCCAGGCGGTAATGAAGTACATGGACGGAGTAAGGAACAAATGGCATCCGCAGCGGCTGCTTGTTCTGGGGGCGGGGTTCAAGGGCAGGGAACTGGCGGTTTTTTACGATTGATAAGCTCCGATAATGCCGACTTAAACCCCCGAATTTTTGGATTTCTGGGGTGTGAAATGCTATTGTCACGATTAAACGTCAATATGCGTGAGCCAGGTTCAATAAACCCATGAATAAGGCTCTTTGAGTATATGAAAGGGGATAAACCGCAGAGGACGCAGAGGTACGCAGAGAAATACAGCATAGAAAGATTGGTCAACACTTACCGTGAACACTCTGCGCTCTCTGCG
Source organism: Spirochaetaceae bacterium (assembly GCA_965224705.1). GTDB lineage: Bacteria > Spirochaetota > Spirochaetia > DSM-2461 > DSM-2461 > UBA2779. The sequence continues at coordinate 1,173,058 of OZ245056.1, forward strand.
GTTATAAAAAAAGGATTCTTCAGCTTTGCGTTCATCCAAAGCCCCCCCGCAACCACAGAGCCACCACCTCCGTGCCTCCGTGAGCCCCCCCTCCACACCCCCGTATAGATGAAACAGCCAAACCATGCTATGTTTAGTATGGCATGGAAAAGAATCTGACTCAGGGCATCACCGATTTCAAGAAATTCATCGACAATGATTGTTACTTTGTCGATAAAACCCGTCTCATAGAACATCTTATCAATGACCCCAGCGAAGTGCACCTTATCACCCGACCCCGGCGCTTCGGCAAAACCCTGAACTTAAGCATGATCCGCTATTTCTTTGAGGCCCCCCCACCGGGCGGCAGCAGCGGCGATTTGCCGCCCAACGCCTCCCTTTTCGACGGCATGTCCGTCACGGAACACCCCCGGTGCCGCGAATACATGGGGCAGTATCCGGTTATTCATTTGAGCTTTAAGGATGCCAAGGGGGCATCATTCAATGAGTGTATGGAGATAATCAGGGATATGCTCTCTATGGAATACCAGCGGCATGAATACTTACAAAATTGCGGAGTGCTGCGCGAGGCCGATAAAGAACTGTTTTCCAGAATATTGAACCGAAACAGCACCAACAACGACTGCACCCAATCCATCAAACACCTCTCCTTCTGGCTCCACCGCGCCTACGGCAAACCACCCTACATCCTTCTCGACGAGTACGACACGCCCCTGCATTCGGCCCATGTGGACAGGTACTACGACCAGATGATCACCTTCATCCGCAGCTTCATGGTGCAGACCTTCAAGGACAACCCCCACCTGAAACAGGCCGTGGTAATCGGCATATTAAAAGTTGCTCAGGAGAGTATATTCAGCGACTTCAACAATCCCAGTGTGTCCACCATCCTTTCCTCGGCCATGAAGGACTGCTTTGGTTTCACCGAAGCGGAAGTGGAGGCAATGGCCGCTTACTTTGGACTGGAAGACGCAATGGAGGGCATAAAAGAATGGTACAACGGCTACCTCTTCGGCGGGGACACCGTCATCTACAATCCATGGAGCATCGTCAACTATCTGCGCTCACCCGAGGAAGGGTTAACACCCCACTGGATAGGCACCAGCGACAACAGGCTGATCAAGGATGTCATCCAATTAGACCGCCGGGAAGCCAAGATGACCATAGAAAAACTCCTGCGGAAGGAAGAAGTCCGCAAACCCCTGCTGACCAACATTCCCTACCCTCAGGTGGAAAGCGACCCGGACGTAGTATGGAGCTTTTTACTCCACAGCGGCTACCTGAAGGCCTCCGAGAGGCGGCAGGAACACAGGGACATAACATGGCGGCTCTCCATTCCCAATCTGGAGGTGGAAACCGCCTGGATTACCGTTATTTCCCGCTGGCTTAAGGAAGACATCAAGATAAACGAACACTTCACGGACTTTGTCACCGGCATACAGGAAGCCAGTCCCCGGCACATAGAACGGGGACTGTCCCGAATTCTTCGCGGCTTGGCCAGCTACCATGATACGGCCAGGAGCAAAGAGGAGGGGGAAGACGAGGAATCCAGACGGGAAAACTTCTACCACGGTCTGGTACTGGGACTTCTGGCCTGCCTGAGCCCGGCGTATGCCGTTGAGAGCAACCGGGAATATGGTGAGGGCCGCCCGGACATCGTGGTACTCAAGAAGGGAAACAATCCGGCCCAGGCCGAGGAAGCCGTTCTGCTGGAATTCAAACATGGAACAGCGAAGGACGGCAAAGCCCTGGAAGATTTAGCCCGTGAAGCCCATACCCAGGCGGTAACGAAGTACATGGACGGAGTAAGGAACAAATGGCATCCGCAGCGGCTGCTTGTTCTGGGGGTAGGGTTTAGGGGCAGGGAACTGGCGGTTTTTTATGATTGATAAGCTCCGATAATGCCGACTTAAACCCCCGAATTTTTGGATTTCTGGGGTGTGAAATGCTATTGTCACGATTAAACATCAATATGCGTGAGCCAGGTTCAATAAACCCATGAATAAGGCTCTTTGAGTATATGAAAGGGGATAAACCGCAGAGGACGCAGAGGTACGCAGAGAAATACAGCATAGAAAGATTGGTCAACACTTACCGTGAACACTCTGCGCTCTCTGCGTCCTCTGCGGTTATAAAAAAAGGATTCTTCAGCTTTGCGTTCATCCAAAGCCCCCCCGCAACCACAGAGCCACCACCTCCGTGCCCTCCGTGCCTCCGTGAGCCCCCCCTCCACACCCCCGTATAGATGAAACAGCCAAACCATGCTATGTTTAGTATGGCATGGAAAAGAATCTGACTCAGGGCATCACCGATTTCAAGAAATTCATCGACAATGATTGTTACTTTGTCGATAAAACCCGTCTCATAGAACATCTTATCAATGACCCCAGCGAAGTGCACCTTATCACCCGGCCCCGTCGCTTCGGCAAAACCCTGAACTTAAGCATGATCCGCTACTTCTTTGAGGCCCCGCTGCCGGACGGCGGCAACACTGACGCACCGCCCAATGCCTCCCTTTTCGACGGCATGTCCGTCACGGAACACCCCCGGCACCGCGAATACATGGGGCAGTATCCGGTGATTCATTTGAGCTTCAAGAATGTAAAAAGTCCTTCCCATGAGAACAGCATGCATCTCATTCAATCCTGCCTGGCCGATGAATTCAGAAGGCATAATTATTTGAAAGACAGCGGCTGCCTCGCTGAAGAGGAATTGACATTGTTCAACAGGATTATCAGGCGCGAAGGATCGGAACAGGACTGCGCGGAATCCCTTCCTCTCCTCTCCGCCTGGCTCCACCGCGCCTACGGCAAACCACCCTACATCCTTCTCGACGAGTATGACACGCCCCTGCATTCGGCCCATGTGGACAGGTACTACGACCAGATGATCACCTTCATCCGCAGCTTCATGGTGCAGACCTTCAAGGACAACCCCCACCTGAAACAGGCCGTGGTAATCGGCATATTAAAAGTTGCTCAGGAGAGTATATTCAGCGACTTCAACAATCCCAGGGTCAGCACATTGCTGGATCCGGAAATAGAAGACAGCTTTGGCTTTACCGAGTCCGAGGTAGAAGCCATGACAGCCTACTTTGGACTGGAAGACGAAATGAAGGGCATAAGAGAATGGTACAACGGCTACCTCTTCGGCGGGGACACCGTTATCTACAACCCCTGGAGCATAGTCAGTTTTCTTAGCTGCCCCAGGGCCGGACTGAAACCCCACTGGATAGGCACCAGCGACAACAGGCTGATCAAGGATGTCATCCAATTAGACCGCCGGGAAGCCAAAATGACCATAGAAAAACTCCTGCGGAAGGAAGAAGTCCGCAAACCCCTGTTGACCAACATCCCCTACCCTCAGGTAGAAAGCGACCCCGATGTGGTATGGAGCTTTCTTCTTCACAGCGGCTACCTGAAGGCCTCCGAGAGGCAGCAAGAACACAGGGACATAACATGGCGGCTTTCCATTCCCAACCTGGAGGTGGAAACCGCCTGGATTACCGTTATTTCCCGCTGGCTTAAGGAAGACATCAAGATAAACGAACACTTCACGGACTTCGTCACCGGCATACAGGAAGCCAGTCCCCGGCACATAGAACGGGGACTGTCCCGCATTCTTCGCGGCTTGGCCAGCTACCATGATACGGCCAGGAGTAAAGAGGAGTGGGAGGACGAGGAATCCAGACGGGAGAACTTCTATCACGGCCTGGTACTGGGTCTTCTGGCCTGCCTGAGCCCGGCTTATGCCGTTGAGAGCAACCGGGAATACGGTGAGGGCCGCCCGGACATCGTGGTGGTCAAGAAGGGAAACAATCCGGCCCAGGCCGAGGAAGCCGTTCTGCTGGAATTCAAACATGGAACAGCGAAGGACGGCAAAGCCCTGGAAGATTTAGCCCGTGAAGCCCATACCCAGGCGGTAACGAAGTACATGGACGGAGTAAGGAACAAATGGCATCCGCAGCGGCTGCTTGTTCTGGGGGTAGGGTTTAGGGGCAGGGAACTGGCGGTTTTTTATGATTGATAAGCTCCGATAATGCCGACTTAAACCCCCGAATTTTTGGATTTCTGGGGTGTGAAATGCTATTGTCACGATTAAACATCAATATGCGTGAGCCAGGTTCAATAAACCCATGAATAAGGCTCTTTGAGTATATGAAAGGGGATAAACCGCAGAGGACGCAGAGGTACGCAGAGAAATACAGCATAGAAAGATTGGTCAACACTTACCGTGAACACTCTGCGCTCTCTGCGTCCTCTGCGGTTATAAAAAAAGGATTCTTCAGCTTTGCGTTCATCCAAAGCCCCCCCGCAACCACAGAGCCACCACCTCCGTGCCCTCCGTGCCTCCGTGAGCCCCCCCTCCACACCCCCGTATAGATGAAACAGCCAAACCATGCTATGTTTAGTATGGCATGGAAAAGAATCTGACTCAGGGCATCACCGATTTCAAGAAATTCATCGACAATGATTGTTACTTTGTCGATAAAACCCGTCTCATAGAACATCTTATCAATGACCCCAGCGAAGTGCACCTCATCACCCGTCCCCGTCGCTTCGGCAAAACCCTGAATTTAAGCATGATCCGCTATTTCTTTGAGGCCCCGCTGCCGGGCGGCAGCAGCGGCGATGTGCCGCCCAACGCCTCCCTTTTCGACGGCATGTCCATCACGGAACACCCCCGGTGCCGCGAGTTCATGGGACAGTATCCGGTTATTCATTTGAGCTTTAAGGATGTTAAAAACAACGCATACAGCAAAGCAATCAACCTTGTCCGAGAAGTCATTGCCATTGAATTCAACAGGCATGGATATCTAACCGAACAAGGATTCTTAAACAGCCGGGAAGAAATTTTCTTCACAAGCATAGTCAATCAGGAAGGTACAGACGAGGACTATGCAAAATCCATCAAGTGGCTCTCCGCCTGGCTCCACCGCGCCCACGGCAAACCACCCTACATCCTTCTGGACGAGTATGACACCCCCCTGCATTCGGCCCATGTGGATAAGTACTACGATCAGATGATCACCTTTATCCGCAGCTTCATGGTGCAGACCTTCAAGGACAACCCCCACCTGAAACAGGCCGTGGTGATCGGCATATTGAAAGTTGCTCAGGAAAGTATATTCAGCGACTTTAACAATCCCAGGGTCAGTACATTGCTGGACCCGGAAATTGAAGACACTTTCGGGTTCACAGAATCCGAAGTGGAAACCATGGCCGCCTACTTTGGACTGGAAGACGAGATGGATGGCATAAGAGAATGGTACAACGGCTACCTCTTCGGCGGGGACACCGTCATCTACAATCCGTGGAGCATCGTTAGCTTTCTTGGCCGCCCCAGGGCCGGGCTGAAACCCCACTGGATAGGCACCAGCGACAACAGGCTAATCAAGGATGTCATCCAATTAGACCGCCGGGAAGCCAAGATGACCATAGAAAGACTCCTGCGGAAGGAAGAAGTCCGCAAACCCCTGTTGACCAACATTCCCTACCCTCAGGTAGAAAGCGACCCCGATGTTGTATGGAGCTTTCTTCTTCACAGCGGCTACCTGAAGGCCTCCGAAAGGCAGCAGGAACACAGGGACATAACATGGCGGCTCGCCATTCCCAACCTGGAGGTGGAAACCGCCTGGATTACCGTTATTTCCCGCTGGCTAAAGGAAGATATCAAGATAAACGAACACTTCACGGACTTCGTCACCGGCATACAGGAAGCCAGTCCCCGGCACATAGAACGGGGGCTTTCCCGCATCCTTCGCGGTTTGACCAGCTACCATGATACGGCCAGGAGTAAAGAGGAGTGGGAGGACGAGGAATCCAGACGGGAGAACTTCTACCACGGCCTGGTACTGGGTCTTCTGGCCTGCCTGAGCCCGGCATATATCGTTGAGAGCAACCGGGAATATGGTGAGGGCCGTCCGGACATCGTGGTACTCAAGAAGGGAAACAATCCAACCCAGGCCGAGGAAGCCGTCCTTTTGGAGTTCAAACATGGGAACGCGAAGGACGGCAAGGCCCTGGAAGATTTAGCCCGTGAAGCCCATACCCAGGCGGTAGAAAAATACCTGGACGGGGTCAGAGAAAAGTGGCATCCTGAGCGCCTGCTTGTTCTGGGAGCAGGGTTTAAGGGCAGGGAACTGGCGGTTTTTTATGATTGATAAGCTCCGATAATGCCGACTTAAGCCCCCGAATTTTTTGGATTTCTGGGGTGTGAAATGCTATTGTCACGATTAAACGTCAATATGCGAGAGCCAAATTCAATAAACCCATGAATAAGGCTCTTTGAATACATGGAAAAGGGATAAACCGCAGAGGACGCAGAGGCACGCAGAGAAATACAGGATAGAAAGATTAGTCAATACTTACCGTGAACACTTTGCGCTCTCTGCGTCCTCTGCGGTTATAAAAAAAAGAGGATTCTTCAGCTTTGCGTTCATCTCAAGCCCCCGTACGAAAGCCCCCCCGCACCAGATGCCGCCACCTCCGTGCCCTCCGTGCCTCCGTGAGCCCCCCCCTCCACACCCCCGTATAGATGAAACAGCCAAACCATGCTATGTTAAAAGCATCATGAAAAAGAAACTGACTCAAGGTATTACTGATTTCAAAGAATTCATCGACAACGACTGCTATTTTGTCGATAAAACCCATCTTATCGCGCACCTTATCGACGACCCCAGCAAGGTCCATTTAATTACCCGCCCCCGGCGCTTTGGAAAAACCTTGAATCTGAGCATGATCCGCCACTTCCTGGAAGCCCCCCTGCCCACTCCCCAAGACCAGAATTCCCACACATCGTTCACAACTCCCAATGCTTACCTTTTTGAGAATCTTGCAATCGCCTCCCATCCGCGCTGCGCCGAGTTCATGGGGCAGTATCCGGTTATTCATTTGAGCTTCAAGAATGTGAAAAGTCCTTCCCAGGAGAACAGCATGCGTCTCATTCAATCCTGCCTGGCCGATGAATTCAGAAGGCATAATTATTTGAAAGACAGAGACTGCCTCGCTGAAGAGGAATTGACATTGTTCAACTGGATTCTCAGGCGCAAGGGATCTGAACAGGACTGTGCGGAAGCCCTTCGTCAACTCTCCGCATGGCTCCACCGCGCCTACGGCAAACCACCCTACATCCTTCTGGACGAGTACGACACCCCCCTCCATTCGGCCCATGTGGATAACTACTACGACCAGATGATCGCCTTCATCCGCAGCTTCATGGTGCAGACCTTCAAGGACAACCCCCACCTGAAACAGGCCGTGGTAATCGGCATATTGAAAATTGCCCAGGAGAGCATATTCAGCGACTTTAACAATCCCAGGGTGAACACATTGCTGGATCCGGAAATTGAAGACACATTCGGGTTCACAGAATCCGAGGTGGAAACCATGACCGCTCACTTTGGTCTGGAAAATACCATGGATGGTATAAAAAAATGGTACAACGGCTACCTCTTCGGCGGAGAAACCGTCATCTACAATCCCTGGAGCATCGTCAGTTTTCTTAGTCGTCCCAAAGCCGGTCTGCACCCGCACTGGATAAGCACCAGCGACAACAGACTCGTCAAGGAAGTCATCAAACTAAAGCGCCGGGATGCGAAAATGACAACAGAAAAACTTCTACGGAAAGAGGAAGTGCGCAAGCCGCTCTTGACCAACATTCCCTACACCCAGATAGAAAATGATCCGGATGTGGTATGGAGTTTCCTTCTCCACAGCGGCTACCTCAAAGCTTCCGACATGCACCAGGAAGAACTGGGAACCAGCTGGCGGCTCTCCATACCCAACAAAGAATTGGAAACGGCCTGGAAGACTGTGGTGCTGAACTGGCTGAAGGAGGATCTGTCCATCAACGAGGATTTTACGGACTTTATCAGCGGCATCAGAGAAGCCAATCCCAGGCTGATTGAACGCGGCCTGAAGCGAATCCTGTTTGGCCTGGCCAGTTATTACGATAGCGCGCGGGACGAGGAGGATAGGCGGGAAAACTTCTACCATGGTCTTGTACTGGGTCTTCTGGCCTATCTTGGCCCGGCCTATACCGTGGACAGCAACCGGGAGTATGGGAGAGGCCGCTCGGACATTGTGGTGGTCAGAAAGGGAAGCGATCCTGCCCAGGCCGAGGAGGCTTTTGTGTTCGAATTCAAGCAGGGAAACACCGATGCTGATACCTCACTGGAAGTGCTGGCCCAGGCTGCTTATGCCCAGGCGGTGGAGGGATACCTTGGCGGAGTCAGGGAGAAATGGCATCCGAAGGAATTGTTGGTTCTGGGAATTGGTTTCCGGGGGAAAGACTTGTCCCTGTATTGCGAGGCATGATTTGACGGATGATTGATGAATTGTGAATCTTCCGGGGCTGTGTCAGGACGAAGGATTTGGTTCATCCGTAGACTTCCCCTCTTTACGAGCTTCCATAGCGCACTCCGTGTAAATCCGTGTCATCTGCGGTTACAAAACCCATGAATAAGGCTCTTTGAGTATATGAAAGGGGGATAAACCGCAGAGGACGCAGAGGTACGCAGAGAAATGAAGCATAGAAAGATTGGTCAATACTTACCGTGAACACTCTGCGCTCTCTGCGTCCTCTGCGGTTATAAAAAGAAAAGAGGATTCTTCAGCTTTGCGCTCATCTCAAGGCCCCGTGCGAAAGCCCCCCCATAACCAGAGCCACCACCTCCGTGCCCTCCGTGCCTCCGTGAGAGACACACCCCAGAATCATTGTTTTTCATTTTTGGGGGACTTGTAATTGGCTTCTAACGTGAACACTCTACGCTCTCTGCGGTTACAAAACTCATGAATAAGCCTCTTTGAGTATATGAAAGAGGGATAAACCGCAGAGGACGCAGAGAAATACAGCATAGAAAGATTGGTCAATACTTACCGTGAACACTCTGCGCTCTCTGCGTCCTCTGCGGTTATAAAAAGAGAGGATTCTTCAGCTTTGCGTTCATCCAAAGCCCCCCGCAACCCAGGCCACCACCTCCGTGTCCTCCGTGCCTCCGTGAGAGACACCCCAGAATCGTTGTTTTTGATTTCTAGGGCACTTGTAATTGGCTTCTAACGCGAACACTCTGCGTCCTCTGCGGTTACAAAACCCATGAATAAGGCTCTTTGAGTATATGAGTTGTAATATTGTTGTTAGGCGTGGCCGCCTTGTCCACAGCAAAATCTGCCTTATTGGGCACATTCTTATGGCGGTGTGCGGGGGTGCCTTCAGAGCTTTTCGATCTCTTCTTCGCTTAGGCCGGTGGCCTTGATGATGAGTTCCATGTCGGCTCCGGCGGCTTTTAATCGCCTGGCTGTTTGCATTATACCCTCTTCCCTGCCATCGTTCCAGGATTCATCCAGGCCGCTTAGATAATCCCTTCTCCATTTCTCTTTGGCTTCCAGCCTGTCAAGCATGGCTTGATCGGCAGTGAATGTTGTGTAGAGTTTATGGGCCTCCTGAATATATGGGTTGTCTCCCAATAGCACGGGCATCTCGTCCTCCTTCAAATAACCTTCGTACTTAAAAAAATAGCACCATCGTTCAAAGTCGCTTCCAATAGCCAGGTGGGCTTCATCGGGAAATGTCATTTTCGAGAGTTCCATGAACATGATGTACAGATGGTCGGTCAAGACCTGTTCGGGATGATCCATTTCGGTAAGTTGAAAGCAGGTGTGGTACTCCTCCAGTTGTGGAAAAAGGGGCTCGCCAACCAGATTGATGCAAATAACCGGATTGAGTCTGGAGTAGGCCTCTGATTCACGCAGTTGGTTCTGGTAGTTTTTTGCCCAGTATAACAGACTTCGATTGGCAAAATACTTGCCGGTGGAGATCTGTATCTCAACGTTAATGATGCGATTGCGGCTGTCTCTTGCCTTGACATCCAGTATAGTTTCCCTGTCGCTGAAGTATTCTTTCAGGTTGTAGGGGTTGAGTATATCGACGCTGGTGACCGGGCCTAATTCCTTTGGAGTTAAAAATGCATTGATAAAATTCGTCAGCAGGCTGGTGTTTTTCTCATCGCCCAGAAGGGCACGGGCAAACAAGTCAGACAGCGGATCGAATGGTCTGGTTGTTTCCATGATTTTACATTACGGGAGTTTTGGCATTTATGCAAGGGATGTCTTAGCGTGAAGGGTGAAGTGTGAAGCCCCCCTGCAATCCAGAGCCACCACCTCCGTGTCCTCCGTGCCTCCGTGAGAGACACACCCCAGAATCATTGTTTTTCATTTTTAGGGGACTTGTAATTGGCTTCTACCGTGAACACTCTGCGTTCTCTGCGGTTACAAAACCCATGAATAAGGCTCTTTGAGTATATGGAAGGGGGATAAACCGCAGAGGACGCAGAGGTACGCAGAGAAATGTAGCATAGAAGGATTGGTCGATACTTACCGTGAACACTCTGCGCTTTCTGCGGTTACAAAACCTATGAATAAGGCTCTTTGAGTATATGAAAGAGGGATAAACCGCAGAGGACGCAGAGAAATACAGCATAGAAAGATTGGTCCATACTTACTGTGAACACTCTGCGCTCTCTGCGGTTAAAAACTTATGAATAAGGCTCTTTGAGTATATGAAAGGGGGATAAACCGCAGAGGTATGCAGAGAAATGCAGCATAGAAAGATTGGTCGATACTTACCGCGAACACTCTGCGCTCTCTGCGGTTAAAAAACCCATGAATAAGGCTCTTTGAGTATATGAGTTGTAATATTGTTGTTAGGCGTGGCTGCCTTGTCCGCAGCAAAATCTGCCTTATTGGGGCACATTCTTATGGCGGTGTGGGGGGGGGTGCCTTCAGAGCTTTTCGATCTCTTCTTCGCTCAGGCCGGTGGCCTTGATGATGAGTTCCATGTCGGCTCCGGCGGCTTTTAATCGCCTGGCTGTTTGCATTATGCCTTCTTCTATACCCTCTTCCCTGCCATCGTTCCAGGATTCATCCAAACCGCTTAGATAATCCCTTCTCCATTTCTCCTTGGCTTCCAGCCTGTCCAACATGGCTTGATCGGCGGTGAATTGGGTGTAGAGTTTATGGGCCTCCTGAATATACGGGTTGTCTCCCAATAAGACTCGCATCTCGTCCTCCTTTAAGTAACCTTCGTACTTGAAAAAATAGCACCATCGCTCGAAGTCGCTTTCAAAAGTCAGGCTGTCCCTGTCGGGAAAGGCCATCTTCGACAGCTCCATAAACATGATGCACAGATGGTCGGTCAGCACCAGCTCTGGATTACCCACTTCGGTAATATGAAAGCAGGTGTGACACTCCTCCAGTTGGGGAAAAACGGACTCGCCAACCAGATTGATGCAAATAACCGGATTGAGTTTGGAGTAGGCCTCTGTTTTCCGCAACTGGTTCTGATAGTTTTTTGCCCAGTATAACAGACTGCGATTGGCAAAATACTTGCCGGTGGATATCTGTATTTCTATGTCGATGATGCGCTTGCGGTTGTCTCTTGCCTTGACATCCAGTATGGTTTCCCTGTCGCTGAAGTATTCTTTCAGGTTGTAGGGGTTGAGTATCTCGACGCTGGTGACCGGGCCTAATTCCTTTTGAGTTAAAAAAGCATTGATAAAATTCGTCAGCAGGCTGGTGTTTTTCTCATCGCCCAGAAGGGCACGGGCAAACAAGTCAGACAGCGGATCGAATGGTCTGGTTGTTTCCATGATTTTACATTACGGGAGTTTTGGCATTTATGCAAGGGCGAAAGCCCCCCCCCCCCCCCCGCACCAGATGCCGCCACCTCCGTGCCCTCCGTGCCTCCGTGAGAGACACCCCAGAATCATTGTTTTTCATTTTTAGGGGACTTGTAATTGGCTTCTACCGTGAACACTCTGCGTTCTCTGCGGTTACAAAACCCATGAATAAGGCTCTTTGAGTATATGAAAGGGGGGATAAACCGCAGAGGACGCAGAGGTACGCAGAGAAATGTAGCATAGAAGGATTGGTCGATACTTACCGTGAACACTCTGCGCTCTCTGCGTCCTCTGCGGTTAAAAAACTAAGGAAGAATCTCCAGTCGATGTATGGAGAAGAATTGCAGTGACGGCCATCTGCTCTCATCTCCTGGCCTTGCTACAGGTTTATGACAGTTTATTGGTCAATTTCCCGATAAAAACGAATACAAAAAAAGAGCCCCGGTGATTACCAGGGCTCTTGGTCTAGCTATGAAGAACTGTTAATGCAGTTCTTCCGAAATGCTGAACAATCAATTCAGATATTTCTAATTCACTGTAACCGTTATGGTTCCAGTTATTCCAGCACCCTCTTCTGATTCCGCTGTTATGGTTGCGGTCTGGCCTCCCGTCGCTGTTGAAACAACCGTCACCAGTCCAGTCGTACTTACCGTCGCTACGTTTGTATCGCTACTCTTCCATGAGACAATCTGAGATGGATTGTTGGTTCCTGTTACGGTTGCACTCAGCTGTACCGTGCCGCCTGCATCCAGATTCTGATTACCTTCGTTTATCGTAACAGAAGTTACCGTAGGATCCAGTGCAACCGTTGTCTTCACGGTAGCTGCGATATTGTTGTTAGGCGTGGCCGCCTTATCCGCAGCAAAACCTTCCGCTATAACCACGCTGACCTCTTGGCCTAATATGAATTGTACCATGTTTGTTTCGATTTTCACCGTCATTCCATCATTTTGCAAAGTAACACTGTATACAGAAAGATGTGTGGGGTTAGCGCCACCATCGTCATGCATAACCGTTAGTTTGGCTTTTTGCTCGTCTGCAGTACCGAGCAATGTTATGGCCTCATTTGCTTTAAGGTACATTATATTAGTCCCTCCTGATTCCCAAGCGATTACTGTAAACGTTGGGGCTGTTGTATCGACCGGGGTGGCTGTTTTCTCTTCTGAGGCCGCACTTTCCCCGGTGGCATTCGTTGCTGTTATCTTGAAGAAGTACGGTGTGCCGTCGGTCAGGCCTGTCACTTCCTTTGTCAACGTAGTGCCGCCGGTGACCTCGACTGCCGTAACACCTGCGGCAGCCAGATCAGTAATGGTCGATTCAGAGTGGTAGACCGTATACTTGGTGATAACTCCCTTCGTGCCATCCCCGCCAATGTAGCCCGTATCGGTGGGTGCTGTCCATGAGAGTGTGATGTTCCCCGCCGTGTCCGCAGTTGCGGTGACTAAAGTCGGTGCTCCGGGAGGCGCGTCCTCGACGGTGGAATTGGTAGACGGACAGGCCGCGAGCAGCACGGCGAGCAGGCTTGCTGCAAGAATGAAGGATGCTGTCGCGAACGCCGAGCGCGTTCCGTTTGCCCTTCTGCTTCGTTTGAGAGTTTTGAGGTGATTCCGATTCATTTGATTCTCCTATAGTCGGAAGTTTGTTTGGGTGCTACAGCTCATTATGAGGTATACTCATACAATTATGACAGATTTCTCCTGTTTTGTCCAGAAAAAGCATCGAGGTTGGCAGGGCAATCGCATCTAATCGCAAAGAATGTGGAATCTCCTGAAAGCGGTACTAAACCGCAGAGGACGCAGAGGTACGCAGAGAAATACAGCGTAGAAAGATTGGTCAGTATTTACTGTGAACACTCTGCGCTCTCTGCGGTTAAAAACCCATGAATAAGGCTCTTTGAGTATATGGAAGGGGAATAAACCGCAGAGGACGCAGAGGCACGCAGAGAAATACAGCATAGAAAGATTGGTCGATACTTACCGCGAACACTCTGCGCTCTTTGCGGTTACAAAACCCATGAATAAGGCTCTTTGAGTATATGAAAGAGGGATAAACCGCAGAGGACGCAGAGGTACGCAGAGAAATACAGCATAGAAGGATTGGTCTATACTTACTGTGAATACTCTGCGCTTTCTGCGGTTAAAAACTTATGAATAAGGCTTTTTGAGTATATGGAAGGGGGATAAACCGCAGAGGACGCAGAGGTACGCAGAGAAATGTAGCATAGAAGGATTGGTCGATACTTACCGTGAACACTCTGCGCCCTCTGCGGTTAAAAACCTATGAATAAGGCTCTTTGAGTATATGAAAGAGGGATAAACCGCAGAGGACGCAGAGGTACGCAGAGAAATACAGCGTAGAAAGATTGGTCAGTATTTACGGTGAACACTCTGCGCTCTCTGCGTCCTCTGCGGTTATAAAAAAAGAGGATTCTTCAGCTTTGCGTTCATCTTAAGCTCCGTGCGAAAGCCCCCCCGCACCAGAGCCGCCACCTCCGTGCCCTTCGTGCCTCCGTGAGAGACACACCCCAGAAGCATCGTTTTCATTTTTAAGGACTTGTAATTGGCTTTTACCGTGAACACTCTGCGTTCTCTGCGTCCTCTGCGGTTATAAAAACTAAGGAAGAATCTCCAGTCGATGTATGGAGGAAAATTGCAGTGGCGGCCATCTGCTCGCATCTCCTGGCCTTGCTACAGGTTTATGATAGTTTATTGATCAATTCCCGATAAACATGAATACAAAAAAAGAGCCCCGGTGATTACCAGGGCTCTTGGTCTAGCTATGAAGAACTGTTAATGCAGTTCTTCCGAAATGCTGTGAACATCAATTCAGATATTTCTAGTTCGTCAGCGTAACCGTTATGCTGCCACTTACTCCAGTATCCACTGTTGATGTCGCTGTTATGTCTGTGGTACCGCCAGCCGATGCTCCCGACGCGACTGTCACCAGTCCATTCGCATCCACCGTCGCTACGGCAGGAGTAGCGCTAGTCCACGTAACTGTTTGCGCTGGATTGTTGGTTCCTGCCACGGTTGCAGCCAGCTGTAGCGTTCCGGTAGCTATACTCAAATCCCGATTACCTCCGGTTATCGTGACACTGTTTACCGTGGCCGCACTCACTGTAACCGTTATGGAGGCAGACTGTCCAGTATTCACTGTTGATGTCGCTGTTATGGTTGTCTGGGAACCTCCCGTTGCTGTTGACAAGACACTTACCACTCCACCAGCCACCGTTGCTACGGCAGTATCACTGCTTTCCCATGTAACTGTTTGCGCTGGATTGTTAGCTCCTGCCACGGTCGCAACCAGCGTCACACTCCCGCTCGGATCAAGCGTCTGATCAGCTTTGTCAAGAGTGACACCAGTCACGGTGACCGCACTCACTGTAACCGTTATGGAGGCAGACTGTCCAGTATCCACTGTTGATGTCGCTGTTATGGTTGTCTGGGAACCTCCCGTTGCTGTTGACAAGACACTTACCACTCCACCAGCCACCGTCGCTACGGTAGTATCACTGCTTTCCCATGTAACTGTTTGCGCTGGATTGTTGGTTCCTGCCACGGTCGCAACCAGCGTCACAGTTCCACCCGCATCAAGCGTCTGATCAGTTTTGTCAAGAGTGACACCGGTTACCGTAGGCGTTGGAGTTGCAACCTCTGTCTTCACGGTAGCTGCGGCATTGTTGTTAGGCGTGGCCGCCTTATCCTTAGCAAAATCTGCCTCTATATCCACGCTGACCTCTTGGCCAGCTGTGAAAGTAGCTGCCGCGTCCAGAGTAATTGTCACCGTTGTTTCATTACTTTCCAAAGCAACCGTTTTTACAGTAAGAGCTACGGGGCTAGTGCCAGCAGCATCATTTTTAACCGTTAGTTTGGCTACGTTTGCGGCTGCATCAGTACTGAGCAATGTTATGGCCTCACTTGCTGTAAGGGTCAGCGTGCTCTGCGATCCTGCCGTAATTGCGCTTAAGTCAAACGTTGGGGCTTTTGTGTCCGCCACGGTAACTTCTAAGTGGGGATCGGCTGTTGCAACGTTCTTGTTAGGCGTGGTCGCCTTATCCTCAGCAAAATCTGCCTTTATCTCCACGCTAACCTTTTGGCCAGCTGTGAAAGTAGTTGCCGAATTTACAGTGATTGTCACCGTCACTTCATCAGCATCCACAGCAGCATCTGCCACAGGAACGTCTGTGTTTGTACCACCAACGTCATTTGTGACCGTTAGTTGGCCGCTTCTTGCGGTTGCATCAATACCGAGCAATGTTATTGGCTCACTTGCTGTAAGGGTAAGCGTGGTTGCAGCATCTGATGGTGAGATTGCGTCTAACGTAAACGTTGGGGCTGTTGTGTCCTCCGTTACGGTAACCTCTTTGGTGTCTTCGAGATTCTTGTTAGGCGTGGTCGCCTTATCCGCAGCAAAATCTGCCGCTATCTTCACGCTGACCTTTTTGCCAGCTACGAAGTCTACCGGGGGGTCTATAGCGATTGTCACCGTCATTCCATCAGTACCCAGAGTAGCCCCTGTTACAGGAACGTCTGTGTCTGTACCACCAACATCATTTGTAACCGTTAGTTTGTCCTTGTTTACGGCGTCATCAGCACTGAGCAATGTTATGGCCTCATCTGCTACAATGGTAAGCGTTTTTACATCAGTTCTTCCCGCAATTTCGCTTAATGTAAACGTTGGGGGTGTCGTGTCGGTGCTGGTAGACGGACAGGCCACAAGTAGCACAGCGAGCAGGCTTGCGGCAATAATGAAGGATGCTGTCGCGAACGCCGAGCGCGTTCCGTTTGCCCTTCTGCTTCGTTTGGCTCCTCCAAGTTGGCTTGAAAGAGTCTTGAAATGATTCCGATTCATTTGATTCTCCTTAAATAGGTCGGAAGTTTGCCTGGGCTCTACAGCCCATTAGAAGGGCATGCTAGTACAGGGTTCTCCTATTGTCAAGGGCACGAAGTGAAATTTAGAATTTTTTTTCGCAAAAAAAATTTTGGCACAAAAACCCCTTTCGATGCTCTGGATTTAGCCCAGGCAATCAGGTTCTTCCAGGAGTCTATCGGACTTTAAGGCTTTGAGGCTATTTTTTGATGATTCTTTTTGATGCAAGGCGACCTGTCCGCCGACAGGCAGGCAAGAACGGAGCGTAGCTGGGCTGCGGGAGTATTTTGGCAGCCCAGCAGCGGGGTATGCGAGTCCTGGACTCGCATACCAAAGAGAGTGCCGAGCGATAGTCAGGAAAAGCCCATCAGCTTGAATTGTAAGGGTAATATTCATCAATACGCTGGCAGTATGAATTCCTCCCTGGATGCTTTGACAAAGAAGTCGGTATTGCTGATTCAGGGAAATGCATAAGTTCACCTTGCCGCGGCTGGACACAAATGACATACCCAGAGATAAAGCCGCAGATGCAATGACTGGTACTTGAGAGGTTAAGGATGGACTGTGAAACTGTCGGCACACGCACTTAAACCCGGAAAGGGGTGACACTTCTACTGTGGTAAGGGGAGTGGCATTTCTACGTGATACAGCAGGAGGGGATTTTTTGATGCTGCTAATAGCTTGACACGTCACCATACTCTGGTTTAGTTAGTAATAGGTTTCCGGTTTTACCATCAAGGAGGAAGACGGAATGAATTACACGGCTGTTATTGAGCATTGCAGGGCTACTGGATTATATGTTGGATATGTTCCTGGTTTTTCTGGTGCGCACTCACAGGGTAAAACTCTGGAAGAGCTAAACATAAACCTGCGTGAGGTTATATCTATGCTGTTGGAAGATGGCGTGCCTGATATGGAGACTGAGTTTGTGGGAACCCAACAGGTTGTGGTTTCATAAGCAATGGGACAAGTACCAGTTCTCTAAGGAGTCTGTCGGACTTTAAGACTTCGAGACGATTTTTGATGATTTTTTTTGATGCAAGGCGGCGAAAACGAACGAAGGCGGCTCTCCAGAAGCAAGCAGGAGGCTTACTTCTGGAGAGAAGGGCAAAATCGAACCGTGAGGCCTAAGTCCGGCAGACTCCTGGGGTTTCGATCATTTTCATGAAAGTTGCGGCGGCTTCAAAGGCACAACACTTGCCGCAATGGCCGTAACTATAGGACTACTTGCAAAGGAAGCAGTTCCATCAAAGGAGTTATTCATGGCAAATGAGATTCAGATTGTCAAACGAGACGAGCAGAAGGCCCTTGTCGTCCGGAACAGGGTGAGCATGCTGAAACTCCCCAAGGCTATCGGCAGTGCTTATGCCAGGATTGTCGAACACATGAAGCGCAAGGGCTGCGATCCCGAAGGGGCCCCGTTTACAAGTTACAAGGTGGACGACTGGGAGAAAACTGTCAGCATAAGCGGATTGAAAATGCTTATCAGTGTATTCACCCAGAAATGGGATGTCGAGTCCGGTTTTCATGTTCCTGAAAACATGGAAGGGGAAGGTTGTGTGGAAGCGATAACACAGCCGTCCGGCGAGTATTTCCATGCGGTCCATATCGGTCCCTATCAAAAAGTTGGTGAAGTCTATAAAAAAATATATGCATTGGCAAAAGAACAGAACCGGACATTGGACAATAGAACTTACGAATACTACGAAAACGACCCGGCCGATACACCCAAAGACAAGCTAGAAACACGGGTAATTGTGAGGATCGTAGATTAGGGCTCGTTGAAAAAGTCATTATCACAAATTCTCAAGGTAAAAGCCAGTTGCAAATGAGCAGTTCCGAACCATGCTGACCTCTTCAAAACAGTTTCTGCCCTAAACGGGTGAAGGCTTCTGAGGTAATATCTATCGTCATAGGGCTCACCGTCTAGGTTAATTGGTTTTTTGTTCTTGTACGAATTTGGATAAACAATTGAGTGGATATCAAAATGCAGGAAAAGGTTTTAAAAATAATGAACACAGTCCTTGAAAACAGGGGAAAAGAGAAATTGACATCCATAACTCCTGAGATGCACCTGAGAAATGACATTGGATTTGATTCCCTTGACTTAGCTGAACTGACAGTGCGAATTGAAGCAGAGTATGACATTGATATTTTTGAAAATGGAATCATAAACTCCGTGGGAGAAATTCTCAATAAACTGGAAAACAAGTGAGGAAGGAATACGTTTCTCAAAGATACTGATAACAACAGACTTGTTCCATGGGGTTCTCTGATTGATGATCTCAACAATACCTCCAGCTACAATCCTTACTGTAAGTCTGATGATTGTTACACCGTTTTTAAACATATAATTCTATCGTTGCTGCTAGACGAAGAAGTAATTCTTCTCGATTCGGACTTTACTGACTCTGAATTAGTAAATCTTACCGGTCATTTTGAATACGATGAATTCACTCGACCAATTGACAGGGGCACAGTTTCAACTATATCCAGCGAACAGGAACTAATTGAAAAGTTCAGTCCTCCCCCTGAGAATTGGAAAATAACATTGTTTACATCGGGAACAACTGGTACTCCCAAAAAGGTCAGCCATGATTTTAAATCAATTACAAGATTTGTAAGAATTTCAGAGCACAATAGAAAGAGTATCTGGGGATTTGCCTATAACCCCACTCATATGGCTGGAATTCAGGTTTTCTTTCAGGCATTGCTGAATGGAAACTCTATCATTCGTCTATTTGGACTTAATACTGACGAAATTTATAACGAGATTAGAAATAACAGTATAACGCATATTTCAGCTACCCCAACTTTTTACAGGCTCCTGCTGCCCTGTGATGAAGCGTTTCCCTCCGTAGAAAAAATTACTTCAGGCGGTGAGAGATTCAATGAAAAGACTTTTAATCAACTGGAAAAAATCTTTCCAAATGCCGGAATAACCAATGTTTATGCTTCAACAGAAGCAGGAACCCTCTTGCTTCACGAAATGATTATTTCGACTTCTATGTAAGGAACAAATAAAACCTCTCTCCGTTGTTTTCAGGTACAATTTGATGCAGTCGTTTTTTCTTTAACATGCTTAATAATTTCGGCTTTATCAGCTTTTCCATTATCCATAATATTATCAATTTTGAAATATCGTCTCGCCAGTCCAATAAGGTATAAGCCAGTAATTATTAGAAAGAAGTATAGTATTAACTGTATTTTACCATATGGATATTTTTCTGTTTCCCATCCCATATAAAAGAAAATGAATAATAGTAGTGATGATATAGCTGTTGTTATGAAACCTACTAATGAGAAATATAAAGAGTACTCTATCTGAACAAAGGTTTTGAATTTCATTTAAGTTCCTTTAAATATTATTGCCTATAACGGCCCGCCGTTATCTGGCGTTGGTCCGCGCCCCTTGTGGGCTTGATCCAGCCTAATTTTTGGGAAAAGTGTATCACACTTTTCTCGGAATGGATCAAAGGACCAATGTGGCCGAAGGCCCGGAGGTGCGAAGCACCGGAGCAGATCAACGGCTGTTTTATGAACTTGACTTAGTAGAAGATCCTATCTCTATAGTTACTCTACAGGAATATATCCTGCTACTAATGTGACATCTTGACCGAAAGAGCCGCCAATATAGTTGGAAAATATCAGTATTCTGTTATGAGTAATTATTTCTTCAGTGATAGATTCATGCAGAAACAGATGGATAGTTATCTCATTCTGTATTGCGGTTATTCTTCTTTCATACTCGCTCGAAAAATCACCGAATTTTCTCAGTAATGCCCATTCCTTCATGTGATTGATTTCAGCCTCATCTGCAATAGTTAGACTATGCACATCTATGGTTACTATCGAAGATGACGGCCAGCCTGGCATGTATACATGGCTAGGTTCAGTCTCCTGGTGATTCAGAAAGAAAGCTATGTCTGGGAAAAGTAGCTTCGGAGAGTAACGTTGGATCATATCCAGGTCTTTACCATTGAACGTTATGACCGATCCATCAGTAAAATGATATTCAAACTGAACCGGTACCTCTCCGTCGTATACCTCAACAAGCCCCAATATGCCCCATTTCTCGCCATACTCTTCGGAAAACTGAGAATCATGTTTCCAGATCTGTTTGCTTGAATTGTAATAATTTATCTGCCTTATTCTTCCGTATTCATTGATGTGTTCGTCTTTAAACACATATTCAGATCTAACTAGTTCCGAGTCCTCGTAGAACCAGTCAATATATTCAAATGTGTCACCGTCTTTAGTCCCAGGTTCAAAAGTCTCTCGTTTAGTTGTCTCTTCTGTATGACCGAAGACAACCGATAAAAGGAGCATCAACATAGCAAACACATTTTTTTTCATAAAGTAGACAAATCTCCGATATTGATAGATTCTTTTTGGCTCTATGTCTTTAAGAGACAATCGATCAAGTTCATTAAACGTTCCGACAATATGTGAAGTCTAGCACGAAGTGGTAGATTTGGCGAAGCCCGAAGCGAAGCGGAGCATATATTGTCTGTTATAGGATGTATTTGGAGTGGTTAGAAGATACTTCTTTGCCAGGTCCCCTCATTTATTTTTTGATTTGATACACCTTTTGAAAATCCATTTTGATCAAAGTGTAACTCTATAATAGGATATTTTCCATAATAAGTGTCTTGTCCTGCTTCAAACCTTAAATAAAAATATGGAGCGTCACTAGCTGAAGCATAGGTACCATCCCATAGTAATGAAAGTGTATGGTAGTGAATTGATGAAATCCTCTTTATTATAGCATCGGGAACTGTTATTAGTTTATGGGGTAAAGATATTAAAATAGACTGGATTTCATTCTGACTAAAGGATATTTTTATTTCCTCTCCTGTAGAGTATGAAATCGTAATATCCCTTGGATCTTCAAATCTATCCTTATGCGCACGTACAGGACTGATTATCAGAACAAAGAAAATCAAAAAATAAAGATTTCTATTCAATAGAGATATCCCTCCAAATATTTCCTATAACTAAATCTTATCTCCACGAATTTCATACACTTAACCCCTCGTCCTGAGGCTGATCAGCAACACTTCTACAACCGAAGAACCAGAGGCTCCGCTGCTTGCTTCTCGAAATTCCTCTAGCGTTTAACACATGTCCAGGATACCACAAAACATAACCCGTGTCAAACCCCCATCAGTGAATGGGACGTTCATCATTGCAATCCGTAAGACACACCTCGTCATACTTAATCGCCCACCAAAACCGCTCCATATACACCTTACCTATGGCCCGGCCTTTACCGCTCCCATGCTTAAGATTTTTTCTTAAAGTTGCCCTGGAACTCTTTGATCGGCGTTGAAAATTTCAGGAAACCCGTTAAGACATAAGTCTCTCTGTACTACGCCGATGCAGAACGATTTAACCAGCGAAGAGGAAAGTTATCAGAAAAGGAGTTTGCGGGAGTACCTGTCAATGACCATCGCTAGGAGTCTGTCGGACTTACGCTTCACACCTCAAAGTCTCAGCGCCCGACAGATTCCCCCACCCTTCTGCGCCGTTCAAACCCTACAATGCCAATCGACAATCCTGCCGCAATCCATAGCAGCCATGGCGTGTCCAGCGGAAACAGGGAGGCCGCAGCGGCACTCAGCATGTAGCCAAATGGGACAACGGCAACGGCTGCGGATTCAAGCAGGCCCTGCCTGCCTGCCGCCCTTTCTTCGTTCCCTTTCCAGTAGACAAGATGAACCGTAACAAGATGAATCCAGCCCTGGCAGGCACCGGCGACGACGAGGAACAAAAGGAGCATGGACAGAGAGGGCAGCCTGCCGCTGTCAAACCGGATTGCTCCTGCGGCAATGCAGACAGCGGCGAATACAAGGGCGGCAGCTTGTGTTGATCTGTTCCCAACCCTAACGGCCAGTCCGCTCAGACCCAGAACCATACCGGAAAGAATACTTCCTCCCAGAAGAGCGGCAAGGCCATAACCGATAAACTGTGCGCTTAGACCCAGGTCTAATGATCATGAACGATTGCGCGATGATCCACTGCTTCAATATATATGCGGGCGGGATGATAAAACCCCAACTGCCAGGAAGAGCACCCTGAACAGATTGGAACTCGGTCATGAACTGGATGAGAAACTCAAGACCCGGTACGGCAAAATCACCTGGGATGCCAGGGGGATTGAAGAGTTTCTCTGTCAACTGTTTCCTGACAGTTTCGGGGAGCCATGAAACTTATGGACCGGTTGAGGGAATATATTCCTTCCAAGTACAGATTACTCACTAAAGAATGATTTGAAACTATTGACAGCGTGTATCCATTTAGATACATTTTAACATGTTTCTTGTTGAAAAGCCTCCACAATTTGATAAATGGCTGAGAAATCTTAAAGATACAAAAACCAAAGATATTCTGGATTCACTGGAGATCTAAGTATGAATGAAATAACACGTTTTGATGTATCAGACTATCTGGACAATGATGAACTGATTGCCGAGTACCTGAGCAATATCCTTGAAGAAGGAGACACGGGCCTGCTGCTGGAAGCTATTGGTGATGTGGCAAAAGCCCGGGGCATGACGAAAATAGCCGAAAGTGCCGGACTGGGAAGGGAAAGCCTGTATAAAGCCTTTTCCAAAGACGCGAAACCCCGGTTTGAAACGATATTTAAAGTCTTGCAATCTCTGGGAATTACGATTCATTTTCAGACTAAGAGTAAGGCGGTTGTGTAAATCTGACAGCTCCGACCCTTTTACCCCTGGAGATTCGTGTATTGAGAAAGTACTTGAATAGTATATAATTGCAATGCGTATTAATCAGTTAGGAGAGACTGTATGCTGGAAGTAAAAACAGATAAAGAAAGAATCTCGTTAACCCCCGTCAGACGGGATAAGGAAGAAAACTCATTAACCTTCGACCTCCAGGATAGCAGTAACAAAATATGGATGACAGTAGAACGCGCTGATAATCAGTTAATAATAAAAGAAAAAGATGAGGATATAATAGAATCCAAGCAGTCCCTTGAAGTCAAGCTGAACAACCTTTTTCTTTCCATGATTGAAGCTGAACAATCAGGAACTGAATTGACAGAAACCGAGGATGAAAACAACAATCCCTTTGATCCGGAATCTATAAATGTTAATGCTAAAGCATTCAACCTTACTCTTATTTATGAAATGATAAAAGATGGTGATATTGATTTGTTCCCCGATTTTCAGCGAAATCTGGTTTGGAACAGCATTCAAAAATCCAGGCTTATTGAATCAATTCTTCTCCGTATCCCCCTTCCCATGTTCTATTTTTCTGAAGATATGGAAGGACGCATTACAATTATTGATGGCTTACAGCGATTAACAACTATTAAAGACTTTATGGATAACCAATTCCCACTGACCAAGCTTGAGTACCTTCAAGAGACCTGTGGAGGGCGTTATTTTTTCGATGATGGTAAGAAAAAAGGAATAGACGCAAAATACCTTAGATGGTTCAAACAGACTCAGTTTTCAGTGAATGTCATTGCCCCATCCTCTCCTTACAATGTGAAATATGATATTTTCAGGCGTATCAATACGGGAGGCAAACCTTTAAACAACAAGGAAATCAGGAATTGCCTTGCAAGCTCTGATCTTCGAAATCTTCTTAAAGAAATGGCTCAAAGCGAATCATTTTTATCTGCTACTGACAATGGGATTAAATCTGTCAGAATGGAAGACCAGGACGTGGCACTCAGGTTTCTTCTGTTCTATAGACTAAAAGAGAAGAATGGTGATATTCAGCAATACGATGGCAGTATGAATTCCTCCCTGGATGCTTTGACAGAAGAGATGCGAAGAATAAGTAAAGAGGAGAAAGAAAAATACTTGAACTTGTACACAAGCGCAATGATGAATTCAGAGTATCTTTTTGGGAGCAAGTACGCATTCAGAAAAATTAAGAAACATAACTTACAACCTAATGCGAGAAGACTTCTGATAAACAAAGCTCTTTTTGTTTGCTGGTCTATTCTACTCGCAGATTACAGTCCAGAAAGGGTGAAACAGTGCAATCAGCCGAAAGCTCTTGTACGGCCTCTTGCTGAGAAAATAGAAGAAGATGAAGAATTGCATTACTACTTATCTTATGGCACAAACGGGAGAGCCAACCTTCTCCACACACTGAAATACTGTGAACAGATTATTAAAGACAACCTGGAGGTATAGATGGAACAGTTAAATATCAAAAATTTTAAATGCTTTAATGATATTGCAATTGACTTGAATAAGCTGACAGTACTTGCGGGAGCCAACAGCCGGGGAAAAAGCACCTCAATTCAGGCTTTTCTTTTCCTGCGTAGAACAATAGAACATTGCGGTGAGTGGAATAAAGACTCAATGTGTTACTGCCTGTCAAATCAGCATTTTAACAATTTAAATGTAGAGCTGAATAAAAACTACTGCCTCTCTCTTGGAACAAGTTCTTCAATAATCCCCTTTGATTCTTCCTCTGCGGGAATTGAAATTGGTATTAAAGATAAAAGCGGAACATTCAGCATTTATTATGATGCAGGAGAACAGGATTCACTCTATCTCACGCCAGAAAAGATTAAAAACATGAGTTCTGATAATACCATGTCAATATTCAAGCAGCAGTTCTATTATCTTAACGCTGAAAGAATCGGTCCACGTATGCAGCAGGAAATTAGGTTCTATGACTACCCCAACACAGGGTATCAGGGAGAATATACAGCCCAACTCCTAGGAGATACGGAACTTACCTACCGATTTAATGTTGATGAGCAGCGGATGTCACCTGATTCCAGATCAGCAAAACTGGAGCAGCAAGTCAATGCCTGGATGGACTATATTTTCCCCGGTACATCTATTTATGCGGAATATAATCCAAAAACTCTTACAGCTCAAATTATGATAGGCGAGAACTCGGAAAGGACTCAGGCCCCCAATATGGGATTTGGTATCAGCTATGTGCTTCCCATCATTGCCAGCGGCTTGATTGCTCAAAAAGATGCATACATGGTTATAGAAAACCCGGAAGCCCATCTTCACCCATCAGCTCAGTCCAGAATAGGAAGCTTCCTTGCGATAGTTGCCAATTCCGGAGTCAAAGTCATAATTGAAACGCATAGTGATCATGTCCTGAATGGTTTCCAGCTTGCAGTGTTGAAGAAACAGATTGCCTCAAAAGATATAACCATAAACTATTTTTCCGATAGAGAGTCTGATCGTCAGCCCCATGTAGAACCTATTGCAATCAGTGAAACGGGGGAGCTGTCCAGTTGGCCGAAAGGGTTTTTCGATCAAAGCCAGCGAGATATGGCCGAATTATTCAGGCTGCGGAAAAATGTGTAAGTTCTTTCTACTTAACGAAGCAGTTGATCTCCCCGAATTTGATGATTTTTTATGTGGAATGATGGAACTGAATGCCATTGAAAGAGATGGATATGGATTCTACAAACATGATTCAATCTATAGCATTGATAACTATTCAAGGCTATTTGAGAATTATTCTCAAGATACACAGCTTGTCAGTCTGTTTATTGAGCAACTAATTCATTGTGATACTTATCTGAAGGATGAACAAACAGCAGATGAATTTTGGAAAACTGATAATGCGTTTCTTGGTATTGATTTTTCAAAAACAAGTATTTCTGAGCACAAGCAAGTAACAGATAATGATAGTTTTCATGACTTTATTTCTACTCTTCTCTTTAACTGTGATTTCAGGGGTTTCTGGAAGAGGAAAAAAGAATTACTCCCGGATCTGATTTTCTGTGATTCCGTCAAGCAAAGTATCCAGAAGGCCGGAAATTCTTCTCATTTCAATCAGATTTTAACGAAACTCAAAATCTTAAATGATATTGCCCGAAACTGGCAGAAAGGGAAATTCAGTTATCATAGAGCCAATCAGAACCACGGCATAAATATTTCACCAGAAACTCCTAATACCATGGCTAAATATGGAACTCAAAGAACCTTCCAATTGCCGGAAGGCGGTAGTCAGGAATTTAACTTGCATGTCAAGACTGGTGGTTTAAGATTTCATTTTTACCCGAATGAACAGAACAGAAAAATCTATATTGGGTACATTGGACCTCATTTGAGGACAGTGAAGTATAAATAGTAAGGAAGAGAAGAATGCCCAAACCCCGCTTAGAACTCACCTGGATAGGCAAGGAAAACCGCCCCAGCCTGGAACCAAGAATCCTGATAGAAGATTCAGAAAAATCCAGAGGCAGCCGAAAATCCCCAAACATGCTGATCCACGGCGACAACCTTCTGGCCCTCAAAGCCCTGGAATATTGCAGGCAAGCCACAGAATACAACGCCCGGCACAATGAAAAGCCCTGGCGCTACGCCATCATTCCCGGAAACAAGGTCTCCCCTCAAATGAGTTTTGAGGGACTGGTTAAGCAGTTTGGGGAGGAGGAATGATGGAATACATACCTTGCGAAGAATTAGCAAAAGAGTTCGAGGAGCATCTGAGTAAAGAGGACAACCAAAATATTTTATTCTCTGGTAAATTCGGTTCCGGTAAAACAATTTTTTTAAAAAGATACTTTGATGACCATAATGATAAATATGAAACAATCCATCTCTATCCTGTCAACTACAGCATTTCATCCAATGAAGATATTTTCAAATTGGTTACAGCAGATATTGCCGGAGAACTGCTCTCCAGGGAGTTTATTAGTACCAATAAAAAATTTCAAGAATCTTTAAAAAGTGTAATTAAATCAGAAAAATTCTGGGATTTCCTTGAAGCCCTGCCCAAAGTGGGCAAAGTTATAGAGATCGGAAATACAGTCAAAGACATACTGGCAGATATTAAGAAGCCGGAAAGCGACATTGACAAAGTCAAAACCTATCTGGATACTATTTCCAGTAATGATCCAGTAAAAGAAATAATTACTCAAGCCCTCAGTAGTATTTGTAACAAAAAAAAGATTTTAGTTATTGACGATCTGGACAGAATAGATCCAGAGCATCTTTTCAGAATTCTCAATGTTTTAACCGCATACTGCGATAGTAATATCGGACTAGGCTTTGACAAAATAATCCTTGTTTGTGATATTGAGAATGTCAGAACGATTTTTCATCATCGTTATGGTCCGGAAGCTGATTTTTATGGGTACATATCCAAGTTTTACAGCAAGGGATTTTTTAGATTTTCTCTTGTTGATCGGATTATAGGCCCTATTAGACAGGTCATTGTGAACTGTCTCTCCAATGTGTTAGGTCCCGGCTACAACATTAACTCCCTTTTAGACTTCCCTGACTTTATATTCCAGCCGGGGATTGTATCCATGCTTGACATACATTTATTCACCCAAAATGACTTGTCATATATCTTGCATACAAGACTTGAACCATTTTATAACGATAATGTAGCAGTTGACAAATTTATTGTCATAAATGCAGCTTATATCTATGCTTTATTTCAATACGACAAAGGTAAGGCATTCTTAGCTATCGAGGAATACGGTCAATCCTCAAAATCAAGATTACCACGCGAGTCATCAGTAATCTTTGACCGGTTACTGATTGGCCATGCTCTTGGCCGCTTGGTACAGGATCGACGCGCTGTGCCAAAGTAGTTGTCACACAAGTTAAGTCAACTTAGGAGGTGACAACATGCAACGCTACAGTGTTCAATTCAGGAATACTATCTTGCAAAAGATGATCGGCCCGGAGAAACGGAAGGCCGCTGATCTCTCAGAGGAATTCGGGGTTTCTGCAGCCACAATCTATGGGTGGAAATCAAAGCTAAAAGACGGTACCCTTTTAGTTATGGGAAATGAATCAACGAGTCATGAGAGAATACCGTCGGAGAAGCTAATGCTTCTACTCGAGTCAAAGGGAATTAGTGGAGCAGAAATGGGTGAATGGCTTCGCCGAAATGGTCTGCACTCTGAACATCTTGAGCTATGGGAACAAGAGCTCCGGGCCCTTGTTGATCAGAAAGGTGGGGATAAGTCCCGGGAGATGAGGGAGATTCGCAAGGAGCTGAAAAAGAGGGATAAAGAGCTTAGCCGTAAGGACAAGGCTCTTGCGGAGATGTCAACAATCATAGCACTTCAAAAAAAACATCTCTTCTGTTTCAGGAGGCCGAGGACGAGTGACTCATCGTAGTGTGAAGAAACAGATTGTTTCTGATATCAAGGAGGCTGTGGCTTTAGGGGCTCCAATCTACAAATGCTGTGATGCTCTGGGAATTCAAACAAGGACGTACTACCGGTGGACTCAATGCACCGATGATAAGCGCGCAGGGAAGGCAAGGGGAAATCCCAGAGCCCTAAGCGAACAGGAAAAGGATGCGATCATTGCTGTGTGCTGCTCGGAAAGGTTTGTGGATACCAATCCTTATGAAATTGTTGCTGCTCTTGCTGAAGAAGCCACTTCCCTTGCAAGTCCCAGAATATTCTATCGAGTGTTGAAGGAACGGGGGACTCCTCTCTCACAGGCGGAACTCAAAGCCGCCTGGAAAGTCCTACAGACCACCGAAACTTAAAGCGACCGGCCCGGATCAAGTGTGTTTCTGGATATTACATGGATGCCCTCTCAGGTGAATGGTCTATTCTGGTATGCCTATATTGTCATTGACGTTTGGAGCCGTGAGATTATTGGCTGGACCATCCATGATTCTGAGTCGGAAAAATATGCCAGAGAGTTATTCCTTAGAATTAAAGCGAAACGGGACCTCAAGGGAACCTGGCTCCATGCGGATAATGGGAATCCCATGTGGGGAGCGGCCTTTGCCGTTACTCTGGCAAACATGGGTATGTTCCTTTCGCATTCCTGTCCTTTGGTGAAAAATGACAATCCATTCATAGAGTCATTCTTCAAGACTCTGAAATACCATGCTGGTTATCCGCAGGGCTTTGCCGCTATTGATGAGGCCAGGAGTTGGACGACATATTTCATCAACTGGTAGAACACAATTCATAGGCATTCGGGAATAGGCTATGTAACACCGCTACAGCGGCGAACAGGTGCATCATCCAATCTATTCTATTCGCCAAAAAGGAACCGGACACTTCAGGAGGCATGGAAGAAGCACCCTGAACGTTTCCCGAAAAGGAGTCCTCGAATGTGGAGAGAGCGTATGGTTGTCTACCTGAATCCTGCACGGGGAACCAGAAAGTTTTTATATAAAAAAGCAGGATGATTGTGACAACTTACTTGACACTAAGCGACATGAAGTCCAAAGGAAATCATACAGATGCTATTTTTTTAAAACCATTTTTAGAAACTCCAAGTTTTATTGTTTCAGGGATATTATATGCTTCTTTAGGAAAATGATAGACCAGAAAATCGTAAAAACGGTTTTTGTGGTATTAACGCATGATTTTTCTAACAATGCTGACAGTTAGATAGCTCATCATAGTAAAACCTGTCAATCCTTCTAAACCAGCAAAAAAAGCCATCCAACCATTTGTCGGAGATATATCACCGTATCCAATAGTTAAAAATGTTATAGCACTAAAATACAAAGCCTGAAAAAATTTAGGCCAACATTTTGACGGCAAGGTAAGTGTTAGAGTATCCGATACGAAAAAAAATATTATCGCAAAAATAAAAATAAATCCAAATAGAGCAATAATAATTCGACCGGGTTTTGTTCCATATTTTCCAGCTAAATTAAAAACCATATTCCAAATAAAAGTTAAATATTTCTTCTTGTGTTTTCCTTCCAAAGCCTTTTGCCATTTATACTCTGCAAAGCAATCATCCTCTTCGGCGTATAGTCCTTGATTATGGAAATTTAGTCTAAGCATTGCCAGTTGTCTTGAAAGTGAATCAGTGGCATCCCCCTTGCCTTGGTTCAAGACATTATTTTTGCACTTGTTCCAATCTAAAATAATATACCCTTTGTTTATTGTTTCACTAAAAGATAAAATGCCTTCATCAGATATAGCTGCTTCTCTTATATCCAATGAACTGTCTATTGTACAGATGTCAAAACGAAGTTTTTTAAAACAAGAACCATTAGTATTGATGGCTGTATTTTTGAAAAAAACACATCCAATAAAAACAAGTATATTCTCACCACATATTTCCTTAATACTTAGGTCTATTTTTTCAAAAGACATCTCCTTAAAATAAAACGAAGTATTTTTTACTTTTCTAAAGAGGAATTTTTCAAATCCAAAGTTCATAAACTCAAAACGAACCTCTTTATTTATCCAATTTGTATCAAAAAAACTAACAATTGAAACATTTAATTTATTTTTTGAAAAAAGAAATCCAGATATTTTACTAATTTCTTTTTCTTGTGCAGAATTATTATCAGTAGAGAAAATAGATTTGTTAAATAATATTTTTTTACAACTAAATTTATTATTAGAAATAACAATATTCCTATGAAAAGTACAATCCATCAACTTAAATTCTGATACCATAATATTGCAATTACTTAAACTAAAATCATGGTTGATATCTGTCTCTGAAATAGCAAATATTGCTTCTTTATCTCCATCTGGATGAAAATTACATTGCTCTATGAAGATTGACTCAAAGATAATATTTTTAAATACTATTTTACCAAGAAAATCAACATACCGAAAAGAAAAAAATACACTAAAATTTTCTGGTTTATCCTTAAGCATCTTCATTATACCATCTTGAGATATTTTCCGATGTTTATTAGAAGACCCCTCGAGCTTTAACTTCCACACATTGCTAACCATTGTATACATTTTTTATCTCTTCAAATTTATTTTTATAGTATTCAAAAACACTGTCATTTAATAAAAAATCTGACATATATATCAAATCCTTGCCTCCATTATTTTTAACTTTGTCTTTTGCTTTTTTTGACGGAAAGTAGCGAGTTATACCATATATAGGAATACTTATCTTTTTATTTTTAAGTAATTCAATAATTTCAAGTCCCAGCTCATCTTCACGCTGATCCCCAAGTGATATATCAATTATGATTATACTGATGCTATTTCCAACAAAATCCTCGTTCATCATAAATTCTTTTATCGCCTCAAGCCCATATTTAAAAATATTTCCATATCTAGAATTATCGTCAAAATGAGTAAAAGAGTCAGGGAATAATTTAAAAGGCCCAACATAATTGGAAAATCTTTCTCTTAAATACTCATAATCACATGGATCATCATCGAGCAAATATATATTCATTTGCACTCCTCCTCAACGATAGGTATACCTATCTCAAAATAATTTCTAGAAATATTCATTCTTATCTCCTTTTTATATAGCTGCCAAAACAAATGTCTAATCGTAAATAAAGATATACTTGCAAATGGAATTATATTCGATTCAACAATATTCTCTATTCGTGCCTTATCCTCATTTGTAATCTCTGGGGTACTATTTCCAATATAAAGATAATTTTCTTCAAATCTGACTCTAGAAACAAGTTTCTCTCTATCAAAATATTTTGCCATATTTAGCATCAGTTGAGTAATAACCAATTTAATATTAATTAGATTCAAATAGTGTACATCTTTATCCTTATCATCATATTCGATTTCTAGATTGTCTATGCATATATTCTTATAATATCGAAATATGTAAACAAAAATTTTTGGTATCAAATCATCAATTACAGGGGCAAGTAAAGTTTTCCCTGGTGAACCATCAAAATCATCTTTATTTTTTAACAAAGAATAATAAACTTGACCAATATAAAAATCAGATTCAACCAACAATGTTGGTATATAAATATCAGGGTTTTCACTATATAGTCGGATAATACTATTTTTTAAATTATCAAAATTATATTTTGCACCGTGAGCCGTTTTATAGTAACCCTTTGAGAATTCTTCAATCCTTTTCTTTTTATCTAACCAATCCCTTAGTAAGTCACCTGAAAAGTATTTATTTATGTATTCAATAATTTTGTTGCGAAAAACATTGATGAACCGAATTCGGTTTAAAATATCAAGGATATTTAACTCATTGTTATCATAAAAGCAAAATACAGCTTTTCCTTTCAGCCTCATACAATTACTATCACCATCTTTTTCCCTCTTAACTTCCTCCGCCAGCCGATAAAATATCATGCGATTAAATCCCATATCTTCAGCATTTTTTATATCACTATTAGTATTAGTTAGTGGGATTTCAATGCCATCTTGACCAACCCAATTGTTTTCTTTTTTATGAATAATAAAACTAGTCCAGTGGTATATATTCTCTTTTATTCCATTTTTTTCTGTTAAAAGTATTTTTCCGTTCAATAATTTATATCCAAACAATTTCGTCAAATCCCAACCTTTCTCAGTATCCATGTCTTTTCCAAAGTTACCAAATAGTTGAAATTTATTTTCTTCAACTTTCGTATCAAGCAGGAAAAAACCACCACCCTTTTTAGTACTAATCCCAAGAACATTTGCAATTTCTTCTGTTAAATCCCTAGCAATAGAATCTATAGGATCAGTCCTTCTATCCTGCATTACACCCGTTGAAGCTTTTTGAAGCCACTTAGAAAACCAATTTGAATGAGATTTGTTTGAAGCAAAGTATTCTTCTAATTTTTTTTTATTTGGGAAATTGTTCTCCCAACAGGAGAAATCAGAATTAATCACTTTTGTCCCTACTGTCAAGTGATTGAATAATTCTTCAACTTTGCCCATTAATTCTCTATTTTCTCCACTTAACTTCATAAAATCATCATAATAACTAACTGCCTTATTTTTACTCTCTTGCTCAAGACTAAATTTATCCCTAATTATTGATGTATTCTCAAGATAAAGGGCTTCCAGGAAGACTTTTCTTGTCATATTTTGCACATCTTTCTTCTTAAAAATTCCGAGTATATTCTCTTCAAGTTTACAGACACGGCCTTCATTGTTTCGAACTGAACGACTAATATGAGCGGCAGAAAAGATCCCAAAATTACTCAATGCGAATTGAAATTTCCCTATCTTTACCCTTACTTCTTCATTTTCATATTCTTTTTCATGTTTCAGATCCCCACGGTTCTTTTGTTCCCTTAGTTTACTTAGTTCCTCTTGTTCCTCCAGTTTCTCCAGTTTCTCCAGTTTCTCCAGTTTCTCCAGTTTCTCCAGTTTCTCCAGTTTCTCCAGTTCCTTCAGTACCTCATAGATAATATTCTCCATTTTACATATAACAGTTAAAGTCTCAATTGAGATTAAATATGTTGTTTGAACTAAGGAGCCATATTTAATTAGATACCTCAAGTAATTTACTTCATCTACTATGGTGTTTATAGTTTTTTCAGAATTGACTGCATTGTCAAATCTCTGATTAAATTTAATTAATTCATCCAACACCCAGTAAAATACGGCAATTTGTATTCCTCTATGTCTTATCAATGAATGGTGGTTAAAAGCCTTGATTGTATTAAACTTTAGATTATGTACAGTTGTATTTCCTAACTTTAGACAATTCGTTATATAGTTGTAAAGTAAATCAATAAATTCTTCATATGTTATCTTCAAACTATAAGTTGAGGGGGGATTAAACAGCTCCTCTGTACCTACAGAAAGACAAAATTCATTACTATTTCTAGAATTTAGTTTTTTAAGAATTTCCTCTTCCTCAGTAGTTAGCTTTTCCGTGGATCTTTGCTTTGAAAAGATTTTGTATATGCTGTGTATTATCATCACTTGTGATAATTGACTGCTATACGATTTATCACCCATTTCTGAGTGATTAACCATAAGATCATCTTTATTTATTTTTCTTAAATTGATATATTCATGATCAAAAAAATATTTTCTAATAGCATCTAAAGATGCCATAGAGGTCAACCTCTGAGTATCATCCTCCTCAAAACATATAGGACAATATTCTTCGGGATGCTGTATAACCGGGGCATAAATAGAAGTAAAAAAATATATATTTTCTTCTCTGATTCTATTGCTTATCGTATAATAGTCTTCTGGGCTCATTCTATTTAATAAAGTAAAACATCCCTTAAAAACAATTTTTTCGTCTATTTGAAGAATTGCGCTAAACAGATTGTTGAATGTCTTCCCGGTTGCAAGTAAAACATCTATGTAGTATACATCTGCATCTTCAATAACTTCTTGGTTAATTTTTCTTAGATCTGAATAATGATCACCAATCGGATCGAACTTGACAACATCGGCTTTGTCATCAAAGACTAACCGATTAATTAAATGGATAAATACCCCATTTTCATCTTTGTCAGGAGCTATTAGTAACTTTCTTTTATCATCATCACTACCAGAGTCATTTATTTTATTGGAAATATTCTCACACCAAGTCTCTAGCGAATCCTTATTGTCTTTTATAATATCAGAGTAATAAAAGTAGTAAAGAAAATGCTTGTATTGTCCGCTATAGTGTTTTATTCGAAGCATTGATTTATTTATTACTGCCCGGTTATTTAATGGGTTACCTTCTTCAACGTCTCCAAAATAGACCTTAAAACTACAATCATTACTTTCGTAAGGTAACCATTCCGGTGTTCCAAAAATAATTTCTGGAATTACGGAAGCTCTATTTGTAGAAAAGAGTGGCACTTCTAAAAGAGGATCATTTTTGGGGAAACATCTCTCACAGCCAAGTAAATCATGCCATGTTGACTTCAAATATATTAAATACTTATTATTTCTATCGATGGAGAATTTCGAGTCATTCACTAATAAATTATTTTGCATTTTATTCTGTAGGACAGTAATCTTCTTTTGGGTATCAATACTCCAATATTTATTTTTCCATTCTAACGTGTTTTGTTTCTTGTCTCCAATAACAACCAACGAGTAATAGGGAGAAATTACTTTCACTTTATCCCAGATTTGTTCAAAGTCATCCTCTGAGTACAATTTTTGATAGAATTGATTTTCTATTTCAAGACAGGTTGTAAGTGTTGAAGAAATCGGGACAATTATGATTATGCATTCCTCTCTTAACGGATTTTCTTTTGATTTTTGTATTCGCTCTCTCAAGGCATTAAAATAATTAGAAAAATGCATCTTGGTATTATTCTTGATAATCGCATAATCTAAATCAATTAGTGGTACTTGTTCTTCTTTATTTGATAAGTATTCAAGAAAACACTTTACACGGGTAACAAGAAGTTCGGAATAATTACCATAGCCAATTAATGTGTAATTTTTGCATTGAGGCTTATATTCAGAATTACAAAATATTTCCCTAGCCAGCCAATAAGAAAACAAGGTAGCATATTTATTCTGCTGAAACATTTTCAGTGCTACTACAAAATCAGTTATATGAATTTTTGCCCCTAACTTTACATGTGTGTTAGTCCATTTACACCCATTCTCTTCTATATTTTTAGCTAGTTTCTCACCTAAAAACTTAGATATGTAGGATTCATAAAGCAAATAGTTATGCATAAAAGTATAGCTTCTATTTTCTTTTGCAATGAAATTTTCTGCAATAAAAATAGAATTACTGATATATTTTTTTCCCTCTTCTGTTAGGTCTGTCATATCTTTTATTGATTGATCCTGTTCAAAAGAGATCAAACATTCTGAAGAGAAAGAGATTATTGTTGATTCAAATCTGTCTCTCGTCGAGATTAGCAAGTTCAAGTTATCTAATATCTTTTCACTCTTTTTATTTAAGATAATTGACTTTAATTCATCAATACATGTGTGATACTCCACATTTGATAAGTTGTAAAAAACTAGATTTCCACTGGCATTTTCCATACTCACATACCTGAGCATCAAGACATAAAGATAACGAAATGTATTATGTGGATTCTTTGTGTTTTTATCATCTACGATTTTTATACAATCAATGATTGCTTTATGGTCATGGTAAATGGCTCCTTGTTCCCAATTCCTCTCTTTTAATAGATCACTTTCTTTTGATCGTTTATACTCATGTTTTAATAGTTTGTAATAATAGTCCTTATCTGCATATTTATGACTCATCATTTTTTGAGGGAAGTATTTTTTTCTTTCCTTTATATTTTTCAGTATTTTTCTATTAAATGGAAAAACCACTTCATAAAGGGTACCGAATGGAGGATGTAAATTATCTTCTAATGTATTAGTATACAGTGAATCTTTTTGGGGTATAGTTAATCTCACTGTCTTAGTCGGATTGTTATATCTGTTTGTATAAATATCAAGAATTCCATTGATTTTATTCAACGTAGAGGTGCACTCAGGAATACCATAACTTGCTGTTTCCGAATGTCGTTGCCTCGGCAAAAAAGCTTCATCGGGGGGGACAAAAAAAAGATCATATAAAAGTTTTTCCTCCTGAGACAAGTCATCTTCAATCTCATTTTCTATAATCTTATCTCTTAATATCTTGGCATTTTTCTTTTTTACGTCAGGTGACAAAAAATGAAAACTTTCTTTATTGTCAAGATATTGCAATGTTTTTTCAATGAGACCAATTTTCCCGGCATCAACCAGTGAAATATCCAAAAAACGAACATCTTCTTCTAAAACAGTATCTTCGTTAAGAAGGAAAGGCCATCTATCGTGAACATCATTAAATTTATCGACAGAGTCTAACTTGTAGATATTAGTTATCAAAATACCAGTCTTTTCAGTGGAGTGTTCTATGCAGTTTAAAGCTAGCTCCTCAATACCTAATGATATTTTCTGTGTATAATCGTGTAGGCGAAAAAAATAATCGGTATAGTCTGTCAGTAAAGACGGATTTTTTTCTAAATATTTATTGGCTATTACCGCTGGCCATGAAACATGTCCAGTAGTTTTTTTATTCCCCATAAAAATAGAAGTGAATGCATGATGAAGAACTCTGCCCGCCGAAATGGCATAAAAGATAAAAATCTGGTATAATTTACAATCTAATAACTCGTTAACAGCATATTGCCCAAATTCTTCATAGTAACATTTCTCATTGCCTTTTCCAGGATATATATAGGGGACTAAAAGATGAAGCTCTTTCAACAATTTAAAAAAGAACTCTAAATAATATAGCTCCATGAAAATATTTTTTTCCTCGGGGTTATATTTGGAGATTGAGTAAGTCCTGATTTCTTTTAGTATCTCATCAGCATTAAGTATGGACCTATTTTTGAATCGTCCAACCAAATCGTGATTTTCAATAAAATCCTTTATAGCAGTGTCAAATAAGAGTTTTTTGCTTTCCTTATTTAGTTGTATAAATGGAATACTATGATGACTTACTGCATACTTGTTATAATTTCGAGCCTGTTCGCCATCCCTTGGATCTGAACTCCAACTATAATCTACCTGTATTTCATTCTTGCTTTTTTCAGTGTAATGGTATTGCTTAATGGCAAAAGGTGATGTACTGTACAATGAAGCTGAATCAACCAACTGCCTCAATTTGTGAGAAGCTACGCCAGTCTTCCCACAATAAATAGTTAATGGTTTTTTAATACTGTTACAAAATAAAAACAAAATAGAGGGAAGTGAAGCTGGGTAGCTTTCAAAGTTCTCATCGATAAAAATCTGTAATTTGCTCACACGTATTGCTTTCTGTATAAAAATGTTTAATATCTTAAATAGTAAATAGCATTCACTTTTTTTTATATTTTTTGAAGTAATTTTAATTAGAAAATCAGTTGAATCCAAAAGAGAAGCCTGACTATCAGTGTAAAGGGAAATAGTAGATGAGTCATTA
This sequence comes from Spirochaetaceae bacterium, assembly GCA_965224705.1. Classification (GTDB taxonomy): domain Bacteria; phylum Spirochaetota; class Spirochaetia; order DSM-2461; family DSM-2461; genus UBA2779. The sequence continues at coordinate 1,211,143 of OZ245056.1, forward strand.
TCGTATTTAATCTTGTGACAATATCTTGATAGAAGTGTTTTATCATATTGGCTATTGTGCATATAAACTCCTTCTAAGTATTAATTGGAGATGGATGATTATTTCTTGTATCATACCAAGCGCTTAGTGTCAAGTAGCCGAATTGCCTCATAATTAATCTACTCGAACGACCTTTGAAAGTAAGAGGTCGAGTTATGAGGTTGACAATGAAAACCAGACGGGAATTAGCAAGAGATGAGGCTGTACAGTATAGAAAAGCCTCAAGGAGGGAGAAGAGTGTGGTTCTGACTCATTTTGTACGGATAACCAGCTATAATCGCTCTTATACCGCGACTCTTCTTCGCTGGTATGGCAAGAGAGTAAGGGATGACAATCCTAACCAGCCGAAACAGTACATAACAACCAAAAAGAGGCGTAAAGGCGGCGAACGCCCTCCAAAGTACCCTCTGGTTATTAAAGAAACTGTCGAGTGGCTATGCGGGATGATATAATGGAATACATACCTTGCAAAAAACTAGCAGAAGAGTTCGAGGAGCATCTGAGTAAAGAGGACAACCACAATATTTTATTCTCTGGTAAATTCGGTTCCGGTAAAACAACTTTTTTAAAAAGATACTTTGATGACCACAATGATAAATATGAAACCATCCATCTCTATCCTGTAAACTATAGCATTTCATCCAGTGAAGATATTTTCAAATTGCTTACAGCAGATATTGCCGGAGAACTGCTCTCCAGGGAGCTTATTAGTATCAATAAAGAATTTCAAGAATCTTTAAAGAGTGTAATTAAATCAAAAAAAATCTGGGATTTACTTGAAGCCCTGCCCAAAGTGGGCAAAGTTATAGCGATCGGAAATACAGTCAAAGATATACTGGCAGATATTAAGAAGCCGGAAAGTGACGTTGACAAAGTCAAAACCTATCTGGATACTATTTCCAGTAATGAAAATAGTAAAGGAAATAATTGCTCAAGCCCTTAGTAATATTTGTAACAAAAAAAGATTTTAGTTATTGACGATCTGGACAGAATCGATCCAGAGCATTTTTTCAGAATTCTCAATGTTTTAACCGCATACTGCGATAATAATATCGGACTAGGCTTTGACAAAATAATCCTTGTTTGTGATATTGAGAATGTCAGAACGATTTTTCATCATCGTTATGGTCCGGAAGCTGATTTCTATGGGTACATATCCAAGTTTTACAGCAAGGGATTTTTCAGATTTTCTCTTGTTGATCGTATTGAAGAACGTATTAGAAAGGTCATTTTTACAAGTCTCTCCAACGTGTTAAATGACGACTACATTAATTTCCTTTTAGACTTCTCTGACTTTATATTCCAGCCGGGGATTGTATCCATGCTTGACATACATTTATTCACCCAAAATGACTTATCATATGTCATGCATACAAGGCTTAAACCATTTCATAACAATGATGCAACAGTTGACAAATCCATTGTCATAATTGCGGCTTATATCTATGCGTGGTTTCAATACGACAAAGATAAGGCATTCTTAGCTATCAAGAAATACGGTCAGTCCTCAAAAACAAGAATATCAAACCAGTCATCAAGAATCTTCGACCGGTTACTGATTGGCCATGCTCTTGACCGCCTGGTACAGTATCGAGATAGTAACCATATATATGAAAGTAAATATGAAGAAGATACCAAATATACATGTCAATATAAAGTTCAAATGGCAAATTCTTCTGGTGATTTCTACCTACAGTCAAAGATAACTGAATGGACAAAACCCTTCAATACAAATCAGGATCAGGTAAATTGGGATCGTCTTAATGCGGAAGAAATTGAAGACGCTAAAAAGTCAATGATTGCAAAGTTGTTTACAATTTCAATGCAGAACATAATAAAGCACCTCCCGGAGCATAACCCATGATAAGATGATTCATACCGGAGGAATGTTCGACAAAAACACTCTGAATTTCAATCAATATCATCACTCCCCCACCCTCCTGCGCCGTTCAAACCCTACAATGCCAATCGACAATCCTGCCGCAATCCATAGCAGCCATGGCGTGTCCAGCGGAAACAGGGACGCCGCAGCGGCACTCAGCATGTAGCCAAATGGGACAACGGCAACGGCTGCGGATTCAAGCAGGCCCTGTCTGCCTGCCGCCCTTTCTTCATTCCCTTTCCAGTAGACAAGATGAACCGTAACAAGATGAATCCAGCCCTGGCAGGCACCGGCGGCGACAAGAAACAAGAGGAGCATAAACAGAGAGGCCAGCCTGCCGCTGTCAAACCGGATTGCTCCCGCGGCAATGCAGACAGCGGCGAATACAAGGGCGGCAGCTTGTGTTGATCTGTTCCCAACCCTAACGGCCAGTCCGCTCAGGCCCAGAACCATACCGGAAAGAATGCTTCCTCCCAAAAGAGCGGCAAGGCCATAACCGATAAACTGTGCGCTTAGACCCAGGCGTTCGGTAAAGAAAAAAGGCAAGTTGAGCAGCACCAGAGTGTTGACCGCCTGCATCCCAAGATACAGAAACACCGGGGCACCCTTGCGCTTAAGCCCAAGAAAATCCTTCGCTAATACAGAAAAACTCCGGACAGGCGATAGACGGCGGATTTTTTCCCGCCGGGCGCGAAAAGGAAGTTCTTTTAAGAAGACCTCGGATATGCCGCTGGCAAAAAAGCAGGCACTGTTTATAAGCAGCAGGGGAATCAAACCAAAAGCCGGATAGAGTGCCGCACCAAGCAATTGACCCGCCAGAGAAGATAAATGTCCGGTGCCGACTCGCAGGCTCAGCAGATCAACCCGTTCGCTCTTCTGATCCAATATGTAGCTAATGACCGCCGGAGAAAAGAAGGCCTGCATCACGGCATTAAGGAAAACCAGCGGCAGAAACACGATCAATGGATTGCCAACGTCAAAATTCGCAAGAACAGCGGCGGCGGTTAATAAAAAAAGGCCTCGGGCCATGTCCGTCCCGGCTATAATTACAGGTCGTTGCGTTCTGTCGGCCAGTATGCCGCCAAAAACACCGAACAGCAGAATGGGCAGATGCGCGGCAGCCTGTATTGCGCCGATATTGAATGGATGCGGATGGACAGCAGTAATGAAAACCAGCAATGCCACAACGTACATGCTGTTCCCGAAACAAGTCAGCATGTTTCCGGCAATAATGATCAATCGGTTCATTTGATGATATGTTCAATAAGATGCGGTACGGCGGCCATTTCAGGCAGTTCCTTGTAATCTGTCGGCAATTTCGGTGGAACAAGGCTGGAACTCAAAGTCCAGCTTTCCGGGAAAGAAATACTGCTTTCTGCCGGAAAAATGATATGGAAGAGAACAGGATAACCCGCATTGGGTCCGCTTACAGGTGTTCTTGGCTGATGATCCCCTATTATCAGCATGAAATTTCTGCCGTTTAATATATTGGTCAAATATTGGATCGTTGTTGTCAGGCTGTAACGTATGCCTTCCAGGTAGCCTTCGGCAAGTTCATTCCCATAGAGCCAGTTGTTTTCAAAGTATCTTAGGTAGCCGTTTTCGTATTCGCGGCCTTGCTGACTGAAATCCCAGTCCTCCTTATACACCGGAATCCTGACAAAGGGAGTGTGGGAGCTGACCAGAAGATAAAAGGCGAATTCCTTCCGATCATCCCTCAGATGATTTGAGGCAAACGCATAAAACATATATTGATCGCTCATTGCCCCAAAGGATATGTTCGGACCCTGATAACCAAAATCATCTTGCAGAAGATAGGTATCAAAGGGATAGGCATTTTTCCATTCCGCACTGGCCTGGGTTGAACCCGGTGCCACGTAGCAGCTCCAATAGCCCGCTTCTTTCATTTCTGTCAATAGATAGGCTTTCTCTCCGCTGCGGACCCTTTCGTCGTATATTTTCTGATTGGCAATCTGTGCCCCTGCAAGCAGGGTGGCATCGGCAAGCCAGCTTCTGCCGCCGAAGGCCGGAGAGCGTACAAAACCGCTTCGAACAAGCATGTTTTCATTACTAAGCCGCATTTGCAGTTCCTCATACACATCGCGCATAATGTCCGTGTATTCCTCTTTTTGAAACAGGACGGCTCCGTAGGACTCAATGACAACAAAATGAACATCGCTGTCCTTTATACCCGGAAAAACCCATTCAGGTTCCTGGACTTGTAAAGCGGGCTCGGTCAATTCCTCGGTTTCAACGTCATACGAAATTGGGGCGGGTTCTGACACGCGGCCACCGCTTATCATTCTTACGGACTGGGAAACCGGGGAGCCGAAAGGCCCAAGCATGAGCAGGACTGCTGCCGCGCTTAATGCAATTTTTATCTTCCTGTTTGACAGGACATCCCTGCTGTCTGCTGATTTTCTGATGATGGTCCTGATAACGGCCATAAAGCCATAGGCGGACAGGATTATGACCGCTACGGTCATAATAACAGCGGCCGTCCGAATAAAATTCGCCGAGAGATTTGTTCCCTGGAGAAGCATAACGAAAAAATTGGGAATCAACTGCATGTCCGAAACCATGTCGAAGTGTTCCAAATAGATTATTCGAAAGAACAATTCTCCTATAAGAAAAAAGACGAGAAACGACAGAATACAAAGTGCCGCTGCGATTCTTGCCCCGCGGAATCGAGTCCCGGCAAGAAGGACGAAAACAATCATTAACTCTCCCATGGGCAATAGAAAAGTCAAAGGCGCAAAATTTTCCAGTACCGGAAGCAGGCGGTAGGAAGCAAAGCCTGAATTAAGCAGCAGAAGGGCCGTCAGCGGCTTAATCAGATTTTTGACAGATTGCATAAATATCCCCACTCTTCCCTTTGGCAGGCCATGAATCAATGCGTGTTTTCATTGCCGTATCGGAGATAAACGTGGTCAAACGCATCTTCATGGACTCGCCCAGGGAAAAATTGAAACAATACTTACCTAAATGCATAAGTTTTTCAATGCACTCTTTTGCCCGATCTTTCTGAGACGGCGTAAACTCGAAGCTGACACAGTCCACGGCTGCGGAAAGCCCGCTAAGGACTTCCCTCTCATTGCCCTCAGTATCAATCTTAATGAATCCGGGCTTCCCGTATACCGCTATCATCATATCCAGGGTTTTCATATCGGTCTGCTGCCTGCCATCCCATTCAATTCCCTGAAATTCGCTGCGCTCGCCCATTTCCCTTACCCATGATTGGTCGGTACTGGCAAGTGTGGGATTACGTTTTGAAACAAGCATTTCTGTACGCCGCTCTACAGCCCCTAAGGCAATAAACTCAAGCTGAACCCCTTCATGATCCCCAAACCAATTCTCAAGCAGCCCGCGGCATGCCGGCTGAGGCTCAAAACTCACAACCCTGGCTCCCAGAGCCAGAAATATGCGGGTTCTGCTGCCCAGATGGGCACCAACATCAAATGCCATATCCGATGGATGGATAAACTGTGCATAAAAAGCTTTCATTCTTGCATAGCGCAGGGGGATATGAAAGTAAATAATAAAAGAGCGGTATATCCCGGCCCAATACTCTGGCGGAATAATGGATAAAAACGATCTTATTCTATAAATTGTTTCTATTAAAAAACTCGAAAAGACAAGCAGCAGGGTGGCCGGGAGAAAAAACTTTATCTGAACTGCCAGGAATTTATTGAAAACCGCAGAATCCCCAGAAAGCAGCAAACTGCACCACAGAAACACGGTCACCGTCTGAAAGATTGCCGCCACGGTCTTTGAATACCAGTAAAACCATCTGGATGGAACAAATTCGAGCGGGAAAAACTGGAAGATCAGCGCAAAAACGTAGCGGCTGATTCCCGGCAGAATGTAATACAGAGGAACATCTTCGAACAGAACAACCGTCACACAGCTCAGGCATAGCAGAATCGAATCAGTCTCACGATCATACCAGGGCCCCCATTGGGCAGCGGCCGACTTCTGCTTCTCGTGCCGGGCAAGCCATCCGTCAATGGCATCGGCCATATATCCCCAGATCATCAGAATCACCGAGAACCAGCCGGTTATACTGCTTCTGCTGTGCAGCCACAGCACCCCGCAGGCCAATCCTCCCATAACACATAGACTCCTGATCAGGGTAAGCAAATTAGCCGGGCGGCGGAAGAAAATTCTGAAACTGACTTGAGAGTCTTGCAATGCAATGCAGAGCCCGTATAGAATGACCACAGCAAACAGCAGGGTAGTCAGCAGGAGAAAAACCATGCTGTTTCCTACCAGTTTCAGCGCTGTAAAGGTGTAAGCAAGAACGAGTAGGGAAACACGCGGCAGCCATTGAAAGTTTATGTCATGAAAAACATACATTCGCTTAGTTACACCCGTCAGACTTGTGCAATGTCCGCCCATGTACAGCAATAAAACCATCGAATGCGATGTCGCCAATTACTACGACAACAACAGCCCCCGTTTTCTTGGGACGGGGAAGAAAAGGCATGCTGGAGCCATTCACAGAAGGCTCCATCCTCCGGCGGCAGCCGACGAAACGGAATCGGCCTATTATTCAAATTCGCTTGTTCTTGGGTTTATAAGAGATATTGGTGCTGAAAGAATACTCGATCTAGGATGCGGCATCGGGGGCAGTATACGGTATTTAAGACGCAGGTACAAGGCCAGGTACACCGGTATCAGCCTGAGCCCTGTCCAGTGTGCAATTGCACGGGAATTTGGTACCGAAATTGAGCTTGGGAGTTATCTTGATCCTCTGTGGTATAAAAACAGAGAACCTTTCGATCTGATATACGCCATTGAAAGCCTCCAGCATAATCCCGATCACAATCTTCTGGTCCGCAATCTCAAGAAAGTCATGAAACAGGATTCCCGCCTCGTTGTCATTGATGACTTCATCAAGAAGGATAAACCCTTCAGCCGCCGCGAAACAAAGCTGATAAACCGGTTTAAGAATCACTGGCATTCCCATGGCTTCACTTCAAAGTCGGATTTCATTGAAACATTGAACAGGAATGGTCTGGTTCTGCATGAGGAAATCAACCTTACATCGCTTATGCCTGAACCTGTCTTGAACCAGCACTTAAGGGCGGCCATATTGAATTGCCTCTCCATGCTCCCGGTGCAGCATTCTGCTCTTGACAATATTATTGGGGGCGGAACATTGCTGCTGCTCCAGCAATTGGGGCTGGCAGAATACTATTTGCTTGTATTGGACAATCGTTAACCCCTATTTCTCACCAATTGATCCGATTCTTCATATCACGCGTGCACAGTAAACATCTTCTTCTGCTGCTCGCCGTGGATGGGAATGTCGGCGGCATCAAAATCCAGAATCAGGGTTTCCGGCGGCTCCTTGAAACTCTCAAGAAACAGTTGACAGAGCAACTCTTCAATCCCCCTGGCATCCCAGGTGATTTTTCATCCAACTCATGGCCGAGTTCCAATCTGTTCAGGGTGCTCTTTCCGGCAACTGGCGTTTTATCATCCCACCCGCATATATATTGAAGCAGTGGATCTTCGCGCAATTGTTCATGATCATTGAGATCTTCATAGCTCTGACAGATTCCGAAGATTCTCTGTTTCAGAAGAGCACCCAGGCTATGTGTAATTTTATCCTGATCTCTTTTATCGGTGAAAAAATCTGACAGCTTTTCAATCATTCTGTGCTTCTGCTCAACCTGCTGGAGCAGAAGAAATCCGGCTGGCGGTGAAAAGATAATTGTCGGCATTGAGCGAGCTCTTGCAGTTAAGCCGGATATCCTGATCCTGGATGAAATTGATCGGAATTTGGACCAGGCGATACTAAAAGTCGTGATAAACATCTGCAAAGAGAATGTCGATACCATTTTGTATGTCGGCCACCTTGACTCCAGTGTGTTTAATCCAAACAAGGTTGTGACAGTCGACAATGGGCTCGTCGTGCAAACCACGGTGTAGAGCAATGTGTCGACCCCTGTTGGAGATGCCTCAAAGAAGTAGTAGAAGAAATTAGTCAGGCGCTGCGTTGTTTCTTAATGCAGCTCCCCGAAACTGGAAACAAGCTTCACCTGCTTCCCCCGGAATCCCACACCCAGCACCAGGCATTTTCCGGGCTTGTATTTTGTCTGGAGGCCTTCCAAATACCGTTTTATCGCCTGGCTATGGGCCTCTTGGGCCAGTTGCTCCAGCGGCGTGTTTTTGTCGGCGGATTCCTGCTTCAGCTCGAACAAAACGGCCTGTTCCCCGGGGGAAGTTCCAAAGCTGCGTTTCAGCAGGACAATATCGGCCCGTCCCATACCGTATTCCCGGTTGCTTTCCACCATGTATTCGGCACCCAGATAGGCCAGCAGACCCAAAAGCAGGCCGTGGTAGAACTTTTCACCGGATTCCCAGTTCCCGGCAGGGGCCATGTCATGATGGCTGGCCAGCACAAAGAGTATCCGCCCCAAACTCTGTTCAATCATTCGGGGATTTAACTCCTCAATGCCGCGGATAAAGGCGAAAAAATCATCATTCCCCGACAACTCATCCTCCAGCCAAAACTTGATGATATCGGCATAAGCGGTTTCCACTTCCAAATTGGGGATGGAAAGGTTGTAGGTAATATTGCTGCGGACCTGCTCTTTCCCGCTGGCCTTTAGATAGCCGCCGTGAAGCAGGAAGCTCCAGACCACTTCCTGCCTCCTGGGGATTTCCGGGTAGGAAATATTCCGGTAAACGATTTTCCTGACCTTTTCTCCCCGCAGTAAGCGCGAAACGACATCCCTTGGAGCCTGCTTATCCATCCGCAGCACTTCCCGGACCACGGCGTTGTCGCTGGTGTTGATCCAGTAGGGACACAGCCCATCTTCCGGGGAACCGATATAATTGATGATGCTCCAGGGATTGTAGATGGTGGTATCGCTGCCGAACACATAGCCATTGTACCATTCCCGGATGCCAGCCATCTTTTCTGCCTGCCCAAAGCTCTCCGCCATGGCCTCCACCTCCGCTTCCGTAAAGCCAAAGCAGTCCTTCATCGCGGAATCGAGCAATGTCGATACTTGCGGATTGTTGAAATCGCTGAAAATGCTCTCCTGCGCCACCTTGAGTATGCCGATGACCACCGCCTGCTTGAGGTGGGGATTGTCCTTGAAGGTCTGGACCATGAAGCTGCGGATGAAACGGATCATTTCATCGTAGAAATTATTCACATAGGCCGCGTGAAGCGGGGTGTCATACTCGTCCAGGAGAATGTAGGCCGGTTTGCTGTAGGCGCGGTGAAGCCAGGCGGAGAGATATTCAATGGATTGGGCGCAGTCCTGATCCGTGCCCTTCTTATGCAGCATCTTTGTGAAAAACGCCTGTTCTTCCTCGTCCAATACATTGAGGTTTTGCAAGTATTCATGTCTGTGGTATTCCGCTGAAAGCATTTTTCTGATAATCCCCATGCATTCATCATGCGCGGCACCCTTGACATCCTTGAAACTCAAATGTATCACCGGATACTGTCCCATGTATTCCATGCATTCAGGACGGGAACTTATTGCCAATCCATCAAAGAGAGGACCATTTGACGGCCCATCGCCATGGCTTCCCGGCAAAGGTGCCTCAAAGAAGTAGTGGATCATGCTGAGATTGAGCGTTTTGCCGAAGCGCCGGGGGCGGGTTATAAGATGCACTTCGCTTGGGTTGTCGATGAGATACTTGATAAGGTGGGTTTTGTCGACAAAATAGCCGTTTTCAGTGATGAATTTTTTGAAATCGCTAATCCCTTTCGCAATGCGCTTCTTCATGGCTCCAAGCATATCATATTGGCGGGGAAAAGCACAGGGAGCGATTTAGGGGCTGAAGGAATTAGTCGGTCGGCACCTTGTTTCTTATCCAAAGTTCAACAAAACACTCTTAGAAACTCCAAAATCACCTTCTTTGAAGTTTTTTCAAGTTTTAATTCCCATTTCTCACCAGCATAAAACTGCATAAATCGGATTGTAGAGGACATGATTCGGGTTTCATCGCCGCTGACCTGCTGAATTGTTCTTCGAAGATGGACAAAGAAAATATAGGCGATTGCCGAGAAGGACAATCGGAGCTGATTTGAACTCATCCACCAGGTGGAGCTGCGGTCGGCAAACAGATAAAAAGGTAGCTGATCGTAATATCCGTGAAAAACCGCTTCTGCTGCTCGCCGTGGATGGGAATGTCGGCGGCATCAAAATCCAGGATCAGGGTTTCCGGCGGCTCATCAATCGCCTCGAAGTCTCAAAGTCCGACAGACTCATATACTAAGCCGAGAGCTTTTGAGAAAAATGGGCAGTTCCGAACCATGTTGACCTCTTCAAAACTGTTTCTTCCCTGTACAAACAGTTCGGTCATTGTCTTTATGGTTTGTTTGTCTGCTCCCCAAAGTATGGCATCGGATGTGAAACCCAAGCCAATCTCTTTAAATACTTTTCCCGCCAGTACAATTCCCCCTGTACGGGTTAAAGCTTCTGTGGTAGTATCTATCTTCATAAGACTCAGCTCCTGGGTTAATTGGGTTTTAGTCTTAATTCATTATATCACAGAAGATTGAACCATTGTTTTAAATCTTTTATGTGGATTCAGGTATATGACAAAAGAGAATTCACCGCTGCTAAAAAGTCTTTCGCTCAAGAATTTCCTTTCATTTGGGCCGGATTCAACCAAAGTGCCGCTTACTAATCTAAATGTGATCATTGGCGCTAACGGGACTGGAAAATCCAACCTAATTGAGGCTATTTCTGTGCTCCAAGCTGTACCGCGTGATCTTCCTTTTCCAATTCGGCAGGGAGGAGGAGTGCGTGATTGGCTTTGGAAAGGACCTGAGGGGGCGGAACAAGCGGCAATTGAAGTCGTCTTTAATGAAGGGCATATCGCACAATTTCCACCAAAGTACCCAGCTATTCGATATCGTTTGGTTTTCGGCGTAGAAGGTGGATCGTTTGTGGTTCTCGACGAACGAATCGAAAACGAAACCCCCTATGCAGGCCATGAAGAACCATACTTCTATTTCGCGTTTGACAACGGTCGCCCTGTACTCAATGTAAGCGATGCACACAGACACCTGCGGAGAGAAGACATCGATCCTACTCAATCCATCCTCTCGCAGCGCCGTGATCCTGAAACCTACCCAGAAGTTTCTCGGTTGGCAGATATACTTCGGAAGATTCTAATCTACCGGACCTGGTCCTTTGGTCCTAATGCTGCGTTACGCATGAGTTGCGCTCCTGATGTGCGTACCGACTACCTGACCGAAGATTTTAGTAATTTACCCGCGAGGCTATCTGTACTGAAAAAGACCCCGGCAACGAAGAAGAAAATAGTTGATCTGCTTGGGGAATTGTCTCCAGGTTTTGATGATCTGGAAATCGTACCCGAGGGTGGTCAGCTTCAACTTTATCTTACAGAGAACGAACGAACATTCCCCGCACGCCGCCTATCAGACGGAAGTCTTCGTTTTCTCTCTCTTCTCGCGATTTTGCTCGATCCAACTCCGCCTCCACTCATAGTGATCGAGGAACCGGAATTAGGATTGCATCCGGACACGCTGCCAGTCTTGCGCGATTTGTTTGTGGAAGCAAGCAAGTCTTGCCAGCTTATCGTCACGACCCATTCCACGCAGTTCATTGATGCAATGACGGATTACGCTGAGTCCGTGCTTGTCTGCGAGAAACAAGATGGCTCTACGAGTTTCACTCGATTGTCGCAGGAGGAAATCGATAAGTGGAAAGAGTACGACAGTTTGGGACGCTTGTGGATGAGCGGACATATCGGCGGCACTCGATGGTAGAGCGGTCCTTAAAGAGACTTTTCGTCGAAGGGGGTGGTGACAATGAGGCTCTCAAGACCGAATGTCGCCGTGGTTTCAGGGCGTTTCTTGAGAAATCAGGGTTCAAGGGAAGTATGCCTAGAATTGTGGCATGTGGGGGGCGCAGCAATACCTACAAGAAGTTTTGCACAGCCTTGAACAGTGCATCCACAGATGATGTCACGATCTTGCTTGTAGATTCAGAGTGTCCAATCACTGTAAATTCGTCCGCTTGGAAACATGTAAAGAATCGAATTGGAGATGGTTGGGATAGGCCGGCGGCAGCAAAGGAGGCAGATCTTCACTTCATGGTAGAGTGCATGGAGAATTGGTTCTTGGCAGACAAAGAAGCACTATCAAGGTTTTTTGGAGATGGTTTCAAAGAAAATGCGCTTCCCGCCAATCCCAATGTAGAGGAAATCTCAAAATCTGATGTCTACAAGAAGCTAGAAGGTGCCACTAAACAATCAAAAAAGAAAGCGTATGACAAGGGAGCGCATTCGTTCAAGATTTTGGCCGGGGTCGATCCTAACAGGGTACGCGGTGCGGCTCCCTTTGCCGATCGTTTTTTGACGCACTTGGCCGAGGTGCTTTGAAATGGCCGTCCTTACGGAGGGGGCGTTACACGATGTGCTGATCAGCAGCGGCATCCCATGCGCGATAACCGAGTTTAAGGGGTGCTTCGAGCGCTCCGCAGCCGACCTGACGAGGGCAAGAATGCCTCCAGGGTTCGGATCGTAGTGGAGTAGACTTGATGGCGATTTCCCTGTCAGAAACGCAGGAGTCTGTCGGACTTTAAGACTTCGAGGCGGAAGTCCGACAGGCTCCTTGCAGGCAGTACCAGCGATTACCAGGGGGAAGCAACCAGTATTCGTAATGATGGATGGAACCGACCTCTACCGAGTTCTCGAGGGGCGTGAGCAGCTTGATGAGCTGTTGCGTTGCAAGGTTCGACGATTGGCCGAACGCGGAGAGCCTTATGTCCCGGTATCGGAGCTGTACAAGGAGAAGAAATGAACAACCAGCAATTGCTCATTTTGGATAAAAGAAGGCAGAAATCCCTGTAAAATGCCTGGGTCAAACCTTTGAGAACGACGAGGCGCGACATATCATTGCTGTTATGTGCAGCAGCTCCGTTTTCCTAACTTGTTTCACCGTACATCTCTGTTATCAAAAGTCTCAATTTTCTGGAATCTTCCGATGTTATCTTATCAAGCCGCTTGATCAGGCGTTTTTTTGAAATCGTCCTGATTTGATCCACCACTATCTCAGCTTCCTTCCCCTGGCATAGGATTGCTATCCGACTTTTCCAGGCGGCATGTATTTGAGTGGTAAGAGGGCAAACGACAACGGTTTCAAGATATTCGTTCATGGAATTGTCAGAGACTATGACCACGGGTTTTGCTTTCCGTATTTCGCTCCCCATAGCAGGATCCAAATTGGCAAGATACAACTCATATCTTTTAAGCTTCATTATTCATCATCCTGAAACACCTCATGCCAATCCGACCAATCCTCATCCTTTGCTATTGCCTGATAAGTTTCATCCCAGGAAATTTTCTGATTTTCTTTCGCGTGTATCAGAATCCCTTCCCTTTTTTCCTCTATGACAACTTCATCTTTAAAATGATATTTTGCAATAATATTTTTGGGAAGGCGAAGCCCCTTGCTGTTGCCGATGTTAATAATTTTCGCTTCTCTCACCATATAATACGTGTATATACAGTAATTACTCGAATGTCAACAGTGTTTGCCACCCTTTTTGATTTAAGGAGCAATTACACATAATGGGCCGCCGTTGTGCGACGGTTCGCCGTGCCGAAGGGCTGGGACCTCTCGGACTTACGCCTCACGGCTCGATTTTTGCCCTTTTTTCTGCTGTTGCGTTGCCAAAATACTCACGTAACTTAAGTTTTTGTCGCCTTGCATCAGGAAGAAATCATCAAAAATCGCCTCTAAGCCCTAAAGTCTGACAGACTCCCTGGCAATGACATCCCGATTGCGACTCCAACTGCTTTCGGTCTTCCAGGAAAAACGGGTAAAAACACGTTCGGCTTCTTTGCTTTTACCGAAGAGCTTTTCAGCCCTAACCATCTGCGGATCAATCTCCACGGAAAATGATACGGACATCAGGAAATCTGGCCCTGATCGCGCCAACCAGCTTGACCAGAATCTCTTCGGTACCGTCACAGGCATCCAGGCTGGACGGCCGCAGTCGGGCGATCAGGGGAAAATCATCACAGAACACATAGAGCGGAAGGTAGCTGATCGTAATATCCATGAAAAAACCGCTGCTGCTGATCGCCGTGAATGGGAATGTCGGTGGCATCAAAATCCAGAATCAGGGTTTCCGGCGGCTCCTCTAAACTCTCAAGAAACAGTTGACAGAGAAGCTCTTCAATCCCCCTGGCATCCCAGGTGATTTTGCATCCAACTCATGGCCGAGTTCCAATCTGTTCAGGGTGCTCTTTCCGGCAAGGGGTTAGCGCACCCACACATTCTACGGGAACCCAAAATAATTCAATTTGATGAGTTTTTGAAGAGACTCTAAGTACTTAGATCCTGCTTGACACCGAAAAAATGTGGCGTTAAGATCGTTTATGTCTCTAAATCCTCAACCCGGGGAAAGCAGAGAACAATAATTATTAGGAGGACGATCATGAAAAAGATCGCAGCAATGCTTCTGGTATTAATCGTTATCGGCGGATTCGTATTCGCAGGCGGACAGCAGGAGAGTTCTGCCCAAAGTGATGATCAGCTTGAAATCGTAATGGTTGTCAAACTTGAAGGTGTCGCCTGGTTTGACAATATGAGACTCGGTATTGAAAGATTCAATGACGAGCATCCCGATGTAAACTGCTATCAGATTGGTGCTGATACAGCTGACCCGGCTGCTCAGGTTGCACTCGTAAACGATCTTGTAGCCAAGGGTGTGGATGCAATTCTCGTAGTTCCCAATGATCCCGAATCACTTGTTCCCGTTTTCAAGAAAGCCAATGATGCAGGAATCCTCACTTTCACTCATGAGGCTTCAAACCAGAAACAGATCAGCTTTGATGTTGAGGCTTTCGACAATGAAGCTTACGGACGCCATATGGCCGATGTAATGGCTGAGTGGATGGGCGAAGAAGGAGTCTGGCAGCCGTTCGTAGGACACCTTACTTCTCCTACTCATAATCAGTGGGTTGACGGCGAAATTGCACAGGTTAGCGATAAGTATCCCAATCTCAAGATGGCTACCGACAGAGTTGAAGATCAGGAAAACCAGCAGATTGCCTATGAGAAATCACTTGAACTCCTGAAAACATATCCTGAAATCAAGGCTCTTATGGGCTCGGCTATGAGTACCGCTCCCGGTGCCGCCGCTGCAATCGAAGAAAAAGGACTTATCGGAAAAGTTGCCGCATTCGGTACATGTCTGCCATCTGTAGCGGGCGACTACCTCGAATCCGGTGCCGCACAGTCGATCCACTTCTGGGTTCCCGCAGATGCAGGTTATGTAACGGCAATGGCTGCCTACAAAACCCTTAAGGGAGAAGAAATCACCGACGGTACTGATATGGGTGCTCCCGGATACGAAAGCATTATCGTCAAAAAGAACGAACACGGACACCCGGTTATCTACGGACAGGCATGGGTTGATGTAGACAAGGACAACCTCGACGACTGGAAAGATGCGAGCGGAAAGTATAAGCTTTAAACAAAGCTGATCTTGCGGGAAGGAAGGTCCACCCTTCCTTCCTTTTTTTAACTACCCATTTCTACAGGAGACGATATGGCTGAGGTATTCCTGGAAGCTAGAGGTGTAAGTAAGGCATTCGTCGGGGTCAAAGCTCTTGATAATGTTGATCTTACCATAGGAAGGGGGGAAATCCACTGCCTCATAGGTGAAAACGGTTCCGGAAAATCCACCCTGATTAAAATCATCGGCGGAGTATATAAAGCCGACAGCGGCAGTGTGAAGATAGAAGGAAAAGAGCTTCATGAGCACGGAATACAGGCCATAGAATCGATACGTGCCGGCGTCCAGATTATTTATCAAGATCTTTCCCTGTTTCCGAATTTGACCGTTGCAGAGAATATTTCAATTAACCAGATGCTCGAGAGTAATCAGCAGACTGTAAACTGGAAAACAATTCATCAAGAGGCAAAGAAAGCTCTTGATGAAATCGGGGAAGAAATCAATCTAAATGAACGGGTAGAAAACCTGTCTATGGCGAAAAAGCAGATTATCGCCATTTCAAGAGCCCTTACGCAGAATGCGAAATTAATCATAATGGATGAAGCTACTTCCGCTATTACAAAGGAAGAAGTTGATTATCTTTTCTCAATAATAATGAAGTTGAAAGAACGGGGGATATCAATCCTGTTCGTCAGTCACAAACTGAGCGAGGTTTTCGAGATCTCGGAGAACATCACTGTCTTGAAGGACGGCAAACAGATAGGTGTATATCCTACATCTGATCTCGATAACGACAAGCTTGTTTATCTGATGACCGGACGTGAACTTGAGTCTTCTCCATACATATACAATAAGAAAGTGAAGAATGAAACCCTTTTGCTGGAGGTTGAAAATCTCAACAAGGAAAGACAGTTTCATAATATTAGCTTCACTCTTGAAAAAGGCGAAATTCTCGGAATTACAGGACTTATCGGGTCGGGGCGCACCGAGGTTGCTCAGGCACTTTTTGGTCTGAACAGGCCCGACAGCGGAACGATAAGGATGCACGGTGAAATTTTCGACGTCAGGAGTCCGGAAGATGCAATTAAGCATGGAATCGCCCTGCTGCCAGAAGAGCGGCATGGCCAGGGGCTTTTTGATGAACAGCCTATAGGCAGTAATATCGTCATTACGATTTTAAAAACACTTCTTGCTAAGTTCGGCCTTCTGAGTCCCAGGAAACGGAAAGAGTCGGGCGATAACTGGATAGAAAAGCTTGAAATTAAAACCCCAAGCAGTGAGAATCCGGTGAACAGTTTATCAGGCGGAAATCAGCAGAGGGTAGTTCTTGCCAAATGGCTTGCCACCAATCCTGATGTATTTATTCTCGACGGACCGACGATCGGTATTGATATCGGATCGAAGCATACGATTCATGAAATTATTCGCGATCTTGCTGAGAAGGGGATGGGAATAATCATGATTTCTGATGAAATTCAGGAAATTCTCGACAACTGTAACCGTGTTCTGCTGATGTCGAACGGCAGGATAATCAAAGAAGTTGATGATTCTACAACTACCACTGCAGAGGAACTGTTTGATATTGTGGCGAGATCATATGAAGAGGAGTTGGGCGCATGAATATCACATCTCTGATGAAAAAGAACGAGACCTATCTTCTTCTGGTAGTAATAGTGTTTTCTATCGTGATCACTACTATTAATCCGGTATTTATGACCTGGGAAAATATGTTTGATCTGTTGCGCAGCAGTTCGGGGACGGCAATACTTGCAATAGGAGTTTTTGTCGTACTTCTTTCGGGCGGTATAGATGTCTCGTGTACGACGATTGCTATTTGCGGTCAATACATCGCAATTAACCTGCTTATTGCAAGCGGCGTCGATAATATAGCCGTTGCTTTTCTGATTTCGATTGCCGTCGGGCTTGCCCTGGGAGCAATAAATGCTGTGTTCATATCGGTTTTCAATCTTCCGACCTTGATTACGACTTTAGGTACCAGCAGTCTTTTTCACGGAACACTTCTCGAGTGGGTCGGAACGAAAGCCGTCAATGTGGGAAATATCCCGGGCAGTATTAAAACCTTTGGGAAGATGAATATTTTAACGTTTTCAAGGCCCGACGGAACCGAGTACGGATTATCGGTTTTTTTTATGATTCTTGTTGTCGCCGTGCTGCTGACCTGGTTTCTTCTAAAATATACGATGATCGGCCGCGGCATTTATGCAATCGGCGGTAATCGTGAGGCTGCGAAGAGAACAGGTTACAATATAAGAAAAATTCAATTCTTCACATACATGTACGCCGGTCTGCTGGCGGGGGTTATGGGCGTAATGCATCTGTCGTTGATACGCTACAGCAATCCGACCTATATCGTAGGGTCCGAACTGGGCGTTATTGCCGCTGTTGTTCTCGGAGGAACCAGAATAAGCGGCGGAACGGGAACGATAACCGGAACCCTTATCGGTGTTGCGTTGATTACCATCCTTGAAAAGAACCTTGTGCTGATCGGTCTGTCATCATACTGGCAGAAGTTTTTCATTGGTTTGATCATAATAATCGGTGTATCGATAACCTACGCCCAGAATAAGATTAATGAGCGCAGAGGCGTATCTGTCAGTACCTGACAGTGGAGGTCAAAGTGAAAATAAAGATTAAACACACAAAGAACTTTACACTTTTTATAATAATGGCCGCAATTTTTATTGTACTGTCTATTGCGATGCCGAGTAAATTTTTGACCGGGATCAATCTGCAGTCGATGGCATCTCAGTTCCCGGAATTCGGACTGCTTGCGCTTGCGATGATGATGGCTATGATAACGGGTGGGATTGATCTTTCGGTAGTATCAATCTCGAATTTTACCGGAGTAATTGCAGCGCTGATTCTTGCCGGTTCGGTGGAAACTTCAACTCCGGTAGGGGCTGCCGTCCTGTTTGCGGTGCTTGCAGCCGCCGGAATATCAATTCTATGCGGTCTGATTAATGGATTACTAATTGCAATGATAGGCGTGCCCCCGATTCTGGCTACGCTGGGTACACAGGGATTGTTTATAGGACTTGCGATTGTGATAACCGGTGGCCACAGCATCATCGGATTTCCGGTTGAATTTATGAGTCTCGGCAGCGGAACGGTGTTTGGGCTTCCCGTACCGTTTATAATCTTTGCTGCAATCGCTTTTCTTGTCAGTGTTCTTTTGAATCGAACGCGTCAGGGATTCAATATGTATATGCTTGGATCTAACCCTACTGTTGCAAAATTCTCGGGTGTGAACAATACTAAGGTTCTCATCAATACATATATTCTGACGGCTGTTCTCGCCGGTCTGGCCTCGCTGATAATGATCTCAAGGGCCAACTCTATGAGACCCGGCTACGGAACAGCCTATCTTCTGCAGGCAATACTTGTAGCTGTTCTCGGCGGAACCGATCCCGACGGCGGTTTTGGAAATGTAAAGGGGTTGATAATGGGCATTGTTATACTCCAGATAACACAGAGCGGGCTCAACATTATGTCTTTCAGCCCGTTTTTCAGGAAATTTATCTGGGGATTTGCGCTGCTTGCAATAATGGTAATCAATTTCGTGCTGCACAAACACAATGAGCACAAGCGTATTATGGAAATGAACGAAATGAAAACTGCGGCACAGGCTGCAGGATAGAGGAGAATTGAAATGGCAAAGAAGATTGCAGTAATGGGTGCCGGTATTATTGCTACCGGTGTCGGTAAAACTCTGCTCGATAACGGATACAACTTAAACTGCTATAACAGAACGGAAGCAAATGCCGCTGAGCTTGTTAATGCAGGTGCGGTATACTACGATTCTCCTGCGGCAGCCGCAGAAGGAACGGATTTCGTTATCAGCGCCGTCTGGAATAAGGATGCTTTTGATCACGTAATGCTCGGTGAGAACGGACTCTATATGAATGCGGCTGAAGGGCAGATTTATATAGATATGAGCACTCAACTGCCTGAAACAGCTGCAGAGGCGGCGGCTGTATTCGCAGAGAAGAATGCCGGTTTTCTTGATGCGCCGATTCACGGTTCTAAGGCGGAAGCGAATGCCGGGGGACTCTGGGTTATGGTCGGAGGAGAAAAGGATACATATGAGAAAGCTCTGGAAATACTGCAGGTGATCGGCGAAACTGTTCATTATATGGGCGGACACGGAAAAGGGTACGCTTCAAAACTGTGTGGAAATCATCTTGTATCGACTGTGGTCGCTGCTGTTTGCGAGTCAATAGTACTTGCCTCTAAAGCCGGTATTGATCCGGTGGAAATAGTTAAAGTATGGCAGGAATCGGATTTCAGATCACCGGTTGTGGGTGGTGTCGGCAGTTCTGTAATCAGCAGAGACTTTGATGTCTCTTTTCATCTGAGAACTATGGTTAAAGATACCGAATTGATAAGAAATTTTTCCGAATCGTTGGATGTACCTGTATTTCTTTCGAATATTGTGCACGAAGTGAACAAAGTTGGTTTGAATATGGGTTTCGGCGACGAAAACGCTTCAGCCGTTGTTAAGGTTTTTGAATATATGGCATCAACTGTGGTGTCCGGAAACAATAATTAAAGGAGATGAAAATGAAGAAATTTTTGAACAAGCCTGAAAATTTTGTTGATGAGATGATTGAAGGAATCATGGCGGCTCATCCCGATAAATTGAAATATGTGAATGACGATTTACGCTGCGTCTGTACCGCAACCGGCAAGGACGGCAAAGTCGGTATTGCTACTGGCGGCGGTTCCGGACATCTTCCGCTGTTTCTGGGCTATGTCGGAGACGGCATGCTCGACGGGTGCTCGGTCGGGGGAGTATTTCAGTCTCCTTCAGCCGAGCAGATGTTTGAGGTAACCAGGGAGATAGACAAGGGTGCGGGTGTTCTGTATATCTACGGCAACTACGGCGGCGACATCATGAATTTCGATATGGCCGTGGAAATGGCGGACATGGAAGATATCAAAGTTCTTCAGGTGGTAGCAGGCGAAGACGTTGCATCTTCAAAAAAGGGTGAAGAACACAAACGGCGCGGTGTTGCAGGCATTTTTTTTGTTTACAAGATTGCCGGTGCAGCTGCAGACGATATGAAATCTCTTGAAGAAGTAAAAGCTGTCGCCGACAGGGTCTGCTCTAATGTAAGAACCATGGGTGTTGCGCTCAGTCCCTGTATTGTTCCCGATGTAGGTAAGCCGTCGTTCGAGATAGCTGAAGGAGAAATGGAAATCGGGATGGGCATTCACGGAGAACCCGGGATTGAGAAAGGCCCTCTCAAGCCGGCTGATGATGTTGTTGAAACAATGCTGAATGCCATTCTTGAAGATCTTCCGTATGAGAACGGTGATGAGGTGGCGGTTTTAATGAATGGACTCGGCGCTACTCCGAAAGAAGAGCTGTATGTTATGTATCGCAAGGTCGGAATGATGCTGAAAAATAAAGGTATTTCGGTTTTTCATGTTTACGTCGGCGAATTCGCTACTTCAATGGAGATGGCGGGTACATCGATATCATTACTGAAACTTGATGATGAGCTAAAAAAATATCTTTCGAAACCTGCATATACTCCGTTTTTCGAGCAGGTTCAGCTTTAAGATCAGGGAAACGGGATGGATAAACTGTTATTGAGCGACATAAAAGGTTTTCTTGCGAAGATAAGCGCTATTGTTGCCGAGAACAAGAATTATTTGATTGAATTGGACGGCAAAATGGGTGATGGCGATCTCGGTCTTACTATGTCCGCAGTGTTCACAGCTCTCGCCGAGTTTGCCGGAAGTTATTCCGAGGATGATATCGGCGGTATGTTAATGAAAGGCGGAATGGCTATGTCGAAAGCCGCCCCGTCCACAATGGGCACCCTGATGGCTACAGGATTCATGCGCGGAGGGAAGGTTTTAAAAGGCAGCGCTGAACTCGGTATCGCTGATATTGCCGCATTCTGGACGGCTTTCGTGAAAGGGCTGATGGACCGAGGCAAATCAAAACCCGGCGACAAGACGATTGTCGATTCTCTGTATCCTGCAGCTGAATCCTTCGAGGCATCGGCTGAAGCCGGTGAGGATATTGCGGCGGCGGCGGCTAAAGCCAGGGCTGCAGCCGAGCAGGGGCGGGATGCCACCGTCGGTATGATAGCCCAGCACGGTCGGGCGGCTTATTATCAGGAGAAGTCGAAGGAACTGCTGGACCCCGGTGCTGTTATGGGTGCAATACTTATAGGGTCCTTCGCAGATTATTTGTCGGAGTTGTAAAATCAAGCCTTACAGAAGATGCCGGGTCGATTCAAAGAGTTCCCGATATTTTTTATACCTCGCTTCATAGAAGCTGAATAATGTTTTATTCGGAATAACCTCATCGGTAATGCGTACCCATTTTCCGGCTTCGCTCGAATCTTTGAAGTGTCCGGTTCCGACTGCCGCAAGAAATGCATCTCCGTAGCAGGCGCCGAGGGTTATATCGGGAATAAACTGGCTGATGCCGGTGATATCGCTGATGACCTGCATTAGCGATTTGCTTTCAGCAGCTCCTCCGATAGCGATTATGCGTTTTGCCTCCACTCCCTGGGATTTCATTTCTTCGATATTGTGTTTGATTCCGTAGCCTATTGATTCCTGAAGAGCGCGAAAAATGTCTCCGGGTTTTGCTTGCAGGCTTAAACCAAAAATGACGCCTTTTGCCTCGGGTGCGTTGAGCGGTGTACGCTCTCCAGCAAAATACGGCAGGATAATGATGCCGCCCGCACCAGGTCTGGATTCGGCGGCAAGTTCTTCCCATTCAGCAATTGTTCGACCGGGAAAGGTTTCTATGAACCATTTAAACAGGGAGCCTACAGTGGACATCCCTCCGGTCAGGACTGAACTGCCTTCGTCAATGAAGTTAGATGCCCAGAATGATTTCAGCGGCGTCAGCGTCTCCGTACGCATGATGAAGAAGTTGCTGCTGCCGTACATCATCATCATATCGCCGGGATAGCAGACTCCCGCACCTACGGCCTCTGAGCAAGCATCGGCGGTACCTGTTATAACCGGGGTGCCTTCGACAAGCCCCGTCTGTTCCGAGGCGGTCGATGTGATTTCGCCAGCTATATCACTGCTCCAGAGTAATTCCGGAAGACGGTTGAGGTTAAGCAACCGTTTTTCCGGTGTGCCGTTGAATGTGCCGTTCCAGCATTTTTTTCGGATATCGAACAGTGGAGCATAGCTCATTGCATTGTATATGTCGAGGGTGTAACGGCCGGTTAGCCTGTAGACGATGTACCCGGTTGCGGTCAAAAACATAGAGGTTTTATTCCATATTTCAGGTTCATACTTCCGTATCCAGTGGATTTTCGGGATGCAGGCCTGTGACGACAGTTCCTGCCCCGTCATTTGAAACAGCTGTTCTTTTCCGATAAGTTCCTCGATTTCTATGATTTCCTCGGATGCGCGGGTATCAATGCCGTACATGATTCCGGCCCGCAAAGGTTGGCCAGCTTCGTCTACCGGCAGTACGCAGGGGGCGATTGTGCTGACGCAGACTGCTTTTATATACTCTGCCGACAGGCTGTGCTTTGTCTTCAGTTCATCAATTAGTTTTCTGCTGAGGGTTGAAAAATCTCCCCACCAAACCGCATCGGCATCCATTTCGTAAAAACCGGGCTGTGGCATTTCCATTCTATGCGGGACTGAGGCTTCTACAAGAATTGCACCTTCGGTATCGGTGATGACTCCCTTTGATGAACCCGTTCCTATATCAATTCCAAGAAAACAATCCGTCATACAAACTCCGTCACAATAGTATCTTCCCGTTTTCGACTATCGTCCTTCCGTCTAGATAAACAGCACCTTCACTTCTGATATCCTTGACGATATCCCAGTGAATGGCGGATTTGTTCAGTCCGCCGCATTCCGGATATGCGCGTCCGAGTGCAATGTGGATTGTTCCGAAAATCTTCTCGTCGAGCAGAATATCGTTGCAGAATCGGTTAATCGAATGATTTGTTCCGATTGCGAATTCACCTATGAGTGAAGATCCTGGATCTCTGGATACTATAGAATTTAGAAACTCGCACTCAGTTGACGATGAGGCATCAGTTAGTCTGCCGTTCTCCCAGGTCAGCTCCAGTTCATGCATCAGTCTGCCGCTGAGCACTCCGGGATTCTCGAAAAAGATACTGCCGTTGATCGTCGGGCAGACAGGGGCAGTTGCGATCTCGCCGTCAGGGAGATTGTTTGTTCCGGCAAAAGTTATCCATTTCCGGCCATTAATTGAGAACTGCAGGTCTGTGTTCTTTCCGGTGATTTTGATGGTACGGCCTTGTTCGAGTTTGCGGCACCAACCGTCCCATTTGATCGATTCGGATTCCCAGTCGATGAAGCATGCATCAAAGAACATATCGAGCAGCACTTCATTAGAGGTCCGGGCCTGTTGTGCAAACGCTTCATTCGGCACTCTGATTAGACACCACCTTGTATTTTCCCAACGGGCGGATGATACTACTCCCATCGCATTTTGGTTTGCTGCCAATTTCTCTGCGGGAATGTCCTGAAGTTCATAAAGATTATGGGCGCCTCGCAGACCGATATATACATCGGCCCACTCCATTCCGTACATTTCAATTTCAGGTACCCAGGTAATTTGTTGATCATTTCCGTATTCCAGAACGCATCGCCGGAGGGTTTCCGATTTGAGTTGAATCTGGGGGTAGGCGCCAGCTTTGACTGCTGCTTCGTATACAGCATGCGCAAGCGGCCATGTTTCAATCTCAATCATTGCAATCATTACTCGCTCGCCGGGCTGAACTTTCGTGGAATAGTTAATAAGTATCTCGCCCAAACGTTTCCATCTCTTGTCCATTATCTCCCCTGCGCAGATTTCTTATCTGATGGATTTTACCTTATCCATGAAGTCCTTCACACGCTTTTCATCTACTTCGTTATAAAAATCGCCGTTTCGTTTGAAGGTTGTGGCTGTTACGGTTCCGTCTGCTATTGAAAGCTGCTCTTCAACATTGGAAAGCCGTACCCCTGTGTTTGCAAATACCGGAGTGTCAGGGATCGCATCTTTGACTTTTTTCAGAGTAGATGCGTCCGTTTCGGCACCGGCGGTGAGGCCTGAAACGCAGATGGCATCGGGCAGATGATTGAAAACTGTTGATCGTGCAACATCGGCGATGTCGCGATCTGCAAGATATTGCGCCGCCTCCGGAACAATATTGAACATGAGCTTTATGTTTTCTCCGCCGATTTCATACTGATGGCGAATGACCTCTCCGCAGTTAGTGTTCCAGAGGCCGAAATCGCTTGCGTAGACCCCGGAAAAGATTTCCCTTACAAACAGACCGTCTACGGCAACCGCAAGGTCTATAGACGCTTTCGGGTCCCATAGAACATTGACTCCGTAAGGGATCCTAATTTCCTGTTTCAGTTCGCCGATGATTCTAGCCATGGTTGTGTATGTTATCGGTTCAACTTCGGTAAGATACGGCAGGCTGAATTCGTTTGAGAACATCACCCCGTCTACGCCCCCATTCTGCAATGCATGCAAATCCGTCCGTGCTTTTTCAATTACCCAGTCGATTCCCTTTTCCTTATTCCAGCCCGGATCTCCGGGAAGCGCCTGCAAGTGACACATGGCAATTACCGGTTTATTTACATTAAATACCTCGTTGAGCCAATTCATATCTCTTCCTCGTGTACCGGCTGTTTCAATTATTATATGAGCTAATTCAAAAACTCTCTATAGGTATCAATTAGAAAAGGAATATTGCTACCCCTGATGCAAGACGGCAAAAGCGGAGCGTAGCTGGGCTCCGTGAGCATTTTGACAACGCAGCAGCAGGGAGGCGAGTCGTAGACTCGGCTCCCGAAGAGAGCGCTGAGCGATAGCGAAGAAAAGCCGCCATGGAGGGCGGCGGAAGCGAACGAAGGCGGCCCTCCAGCAGCAAGCAGGAGGCTTGCTTCTGGAGAGAAGGGCAAGAATCGAGCCGTGAGGCGTAAGTCCGACAGACTCCACGGAAATCCGTGAAATTTCTGAACTAGCGCTTGTGGACATTGCGCTTACTGCTACCCGCTGATATATTCGGCTCATGAAGCAATTAACCCTGACAGGCATGATGCTGGTTTTCAGCACGATATTCCTGTTCGCGCGGGGAATAGACAGCCGGAGCGGGGCAACTACGCTTGCGGAAGACATGGGGAATGAACTGACTGCCGAGAACGACTTCCTCTGGGCGGATCTCGCCGCCCATAACGCAGAGAGCGCACGTTCGTTCTATTCCGCTGTATTTGGATGGAATTTCACGGCGCATTCCGAATACTCACTGGGCTATCTATCGAATTATCCGATAGTCGGGATCTACGCAATGCCGCCTGAATTCAAGCGGCAATCGCTTCCAGCGTTCTGGATGAGCTATATCCGGGTGGACGATGTGCGGAAGGTGGTGAGAAATGCGCGTCGGCTTGGTGCCAGGATTGAATTCACAGATAATGCGAACGAGTACGGTGCCGCGGCACTGATTCGCGATCCCTTAGGTGCGGGTTTTACCGTTATTGAGAGTAAGGAGAAAGCCTCCCGGCAACAGCGGGTACCGGGCGCATATACGTGGAATGAATTGTTTGTCTCGGATGCTGGTATTGCCATTGATTTTTATACGGCCCTGTTCGACTGGGAAATCGAGAGGCTCGGGTCCGATAGCTATGGTATCTACAATTCACTCCATGAGCATATTGCAACCATCCACGAAGTGCCCAACGATCTTAAGGGAGACTTCGAGTATTGGGCCGTTTTTTTCTACGTCCCCAACATTGACCTTGCCCTGGCACGGATAATGGACAACGGCGGCACTGTTCTTTACAGGCAGGACGGGAATGTACTTGTGGCCGATAGGGACGGGGCGGCCTTCTACATTACCGATAAATAATGCAGGAAAATGGATGGATTGTGCATTCAAAGAGAGTGGATATTGCTGCTGATCCGGCAATTGCGGCCATCAGAATATTAGATGCTTGCATTGGGCAGTCATTAAAATATATAATGGGTTGTGCTGGAAAAAATAACATTGACTTTCGCACAAAGTCTTGACGGGCAAATTGCAACCCTTGCCGGAGAATCAAGGTACATAAGCGACGAGGGCAGCCTGCATCTTAATCAGAAAATGCGCGGGGAATACGATGCTATTCTCATAGGCATAGGAACACTTATTGCCGACGATCCCATGCTCACCTGCCGCATAGGCGAAAACTGCAACCCTCTTAGAGTCATCCTTGATCCCGCCCTTAGAATTCCCTTGAATTCACAGATTGCCCAGAGTTCGCCAGACGTCAAGACGTTTGTCTTCTACAATAAGGCATTGCTTTCGGGCGAAAATTCCAGGGATTATCGGGATCGGATAAAGGCCCTTGAGCAGATGCAAATTATCGCGTATGGGGTTTTGGCCGATGGCGATGGCAGGCTCAATCTGAAACAGGTCCTTACTCAGTTGGGGGAATACGGGATAAAAAGCCTGATGGTTGAAGGAGGTTCGGCGGTGCTGACCGCCTTCGTCAAAGAGAATCTCTGGACTCATATGGTTATTGTCACTGCCGCGAAAATAATCGGCCGGGGAATATCCGCATTTGGTAATCTTGGAATAGAATTCCTTGATGATGTTATTATCCCCCGGGTGGAAGACATCTCCATTATGGGAAACGAGGTCTGCTGGAACCTGCTTAACACTGATGAAAAAAGCACACTGACCAGAACGGTTTACTTTACTGCTCCCGGCACAGTGGAGATACGGACAGACAGGCTGACGGTTCCGCAGGGCAGAAAAACATTGTTCCGATCGAGAATAATGGGTATCAGTCCGGGAACGGAAAAACAGATTTACCTGGGAAATTTTTTATCTGGCAAACCATCCGATCCGACGATAGACTGCATGGATGGCGAGTTTACCTATCCATTCGCCTATGGATACATAAACATTGTAGAAAATGAAGCCGGGACAAGGTTCCTGGGCTTCCTGCCCCATACGGAACAGGCATTAGCCCATGAAAAAGATCTTTTTTTGCTGAAAGATGATCTGGATGATGAACAGGCGCTTTTCATACCTCATCTGGAAACGGCCATATCGATTATACACGACAGTCAGCCAAACCTGGGCGACCGTGTTCTGATTGTGGGAGCCGGTGTCATTGGAACCCTGACCAGCCGTATCCTTGGAAAAATAATGGGCGTAGACAACCTGGTGTTTGATATTGACCCAAAAAAGAAGCTCTGGTTTCCTGATGGCAATTTCTGCTATGATGCTGAGCAGCTTGCAGCAGATCAGTTTGATCTGTGCATTGAGGCCAGCGGATCGCCGCAGGGTCTGCAAACCTGCATGGAATACAGCGGACATGAGGGGACGGTAACCGTGGCAAGCTGGTACGGAGAACTGGAAATACCTCTTAACATGGGTAGCAGTTTTCACTGGAAACGGTTAAAATTGATCAGCAGCCAGGTTTCCAATATGTCACCCCTAAGGAGCAGCCACTGGAACAAGGCAAGAAGGCTAAGGGTCGCCGCCGATCTCGCGGCAAAGGTAGAAACACAGGACCTGCTGACCCATCGATTCCCTTTCAGTCAGGCGGTCCGTGCGTACCAATTGCTTGAAAGCAAAGAAAGATATGGCCTGATTGCGTTGGTCCCTGGCAGTTGATTATGTATAAAGTCAGTGTTGTCGGTTTTTTTTCGGCCATCCATTCTCTTGCCGGGGATGTCCCGGAACGGGAAAAAGTGCCCCATCCCCATGATTACAAACTGGAATGGATTCTGGACATAGACCAGCTGGATGAACGCGGTTTCTCGCTGGATATAAGCCTTCTTGAAAAACTGCGGGATGCGGTGTTTGCCGATATTGAAGGGAAGAACCTTAATGCGCATGAGTATTTTGATCATAAACCGGTCAGCCTGGAAAATCTATGTGATTTTATTTATGGGCATTTATTCAAAGAACTGGCCCAGCGGATACAAGATGGGGATATGAAACGCATTTCCTGTATGGAAATCCGTGTTTGGGAGAATGAACAGGCATGGGCAGGCATACGGCGAGAAGGAGAACAGATTGCAGGCGGCAGATAATCAACACCGGAATATTATAATGTCTTCCCAGGCGAAACTGCCGACAGAATTTGGAACGTTTACCATTGTGGGCTTTCTTGAACAGGATTTCGGCAAGGAACATTCCGCCATTATCAAGGGCAATATCCATGACGGAGAAGACGTGCCCTGCCGCATTCACTCCGAATGCCACACCGGCGATGTCCTGGGTTCCCTGCGCTGTGATTGTCGGAAACAGCTTGAAACAGCCCTGCGCTTCATTGAGGCGAATGGTCAGGGCCTTGTTATCTATCTTAGACAGGAAGGCCGAGGCATTGGTCTGGTAAACAAAATCAACGCTTACCGGCTGCAGGAGGAGGGACTGGACACCGTTGAAGCCAATGAGAAACTTGGACTGCCCCCGGAAGCAAGAAATTATACGTTTGCGGCTAGAATACTTAAACTGCTCAACGTAAAGTCCATCAAACTTTTAAGCAACAATCCTGCCAAATTCATGGGCTTGCAGGAGGAGGGAATCAAAATTATGGGCCGAATCCCGATTACAATGGAACCGAACAGTTTTAACCGCGACTACCTGCATACCAAAAAGACTAAAATGCATCATAGTTTTGATGACTCAGAAGAATTTCTTGTTATACAAAGTCATCAGGAATAATCACAGGCCGTTTGAAAGCAGATCCTCCAATGCGGTTATGACCGGCTGAAAGGTTTCCTGCCACAGCGGGTGGGCCTGCCAGCTCTGCCGTGCATTGCAGCTCAAATGATTTTTCCAGTCAGGGTTTTCATAAACCTGAACAAGGATGCTGACTATTTCCAGACGTTTCCTGGGATTGACCAAAAAGCCGTTTTCACCATGCCGGATAATTTCACTGGCACCGCCGGATATGCCGGCAACCGGAATAACACCATGCTCCATCGCTTCAATATAGGCTATGCCGTAACCTTCATGCGAGGAAGGCATGAGCATAAGATCGGCGTTCTCCAAAACTTTCTTTTTTTGATCATTTGACACAAGCCCCTTCAGGACCACCCGGTCTTCCAGCCTGCAGCGTTTTACCAGTCTTTTTATCCTTCTGGTATAGGCCGGTTCAACGGTGTCATCCCCGGCAATGGTGAAGGTAAAGGGTATATCCGGCAGTTCCGATAATGCCGATAACACATAGTGCATCCCCTTTCGCGGTATAAGATTGCCCAAAAAAAGCAGTTTGAGCGGACCGGGATTTCTGCCTGGTTTTCTGCTGATGCCGGTATTCGTGCGTCCAGGAATCGCTACTGCAAAGGGCCCCCTGTAGCGGCCCTTGTTTCTTGCCGATTCTCCGGTGGACTGTGAGTTGAATACGGCAAAATCCATGGCCTTCAAGAATTTTCGCTCCATAATGCAATGCTTTAGTCTGTCAAAAAAAGGCAGTGCTTCATCGGCTGCAAGGTGATGAAGCATAGCGACAAGGGGAACATCGGCGCGCAGCCTTTTAAAATGCTTTGTTCTGAAGAAATCGGGGTGACATAACTCGTCAATAATATACATGTCGGTTTCCGCGCGGCCTGTCTCTTTATCGCTTGCTCTGGAGACGGTCACATTGTGTCCACGGGTTTTCAGGGCCTGAATGAACTGTCTATCGTAATAGTAACCGCCGGAAGTTTGATTTATGTCTCCGTCGACAATGAATTCTATACTGGACATGAGGAAATAATAGATTTTGCGGCTTCAATGTGTCAAAGGCTGGAGAAATCATGTATCGCAAGGAAAAACTCCAGATATCGGATCGGGAAGTGGTCAGCCAAATTGAAGAAAACCCTTATTGGCAATATTTTCTGGGCTATGAACACTTCACGGAGGAAAACAGGAGGCAGGTCAGTAGAGCTGTATCAGAACTCGTCTTAAGCGGGTTTTCCGCCTTGTCGGCGAACTGAATCCTTCGTTCTGACACAGCCCCAATAATTTTGACACCAAGCGACCCCCTATAGGGGAACCTCTAAAGCTATGACTTGCAGGCTCTGCTGATGAGCGCGGGATTAAATTCCCAACAGTGCTTATTCTAGGACCTAAGGTTTTAATTATGCTTCCAGCGATATAATTATTTTACCCCTATGCTTTCCTTCTCCAAAATACTGTATTAATTCAGGGGTTTCACTCAATTTGTAGGGGCCATCAATAACAGGTTTGATTTTTCCCGACTCATAGAGTTCATTGATATACGACAGGTCCTTATTCGGCTTCAATGCAACAACAGCCATGCTTTTCTTATAGAATTTTGAAATCCATGGTTTTAGCAAGACCACCTGGAGAAGTCGATTTAAGCTGCCTCCAACTGTGACATATTTTCCATGTGCTGAGAGAGAACGGATATAGTCAAATGGGGATCGAGTTGTCTTGGTGTCCAGGATAAGATCATAACACTGCCCGTTTTTAGTAAAGTCGTTTTTCTTATAATCAATGACTTGATCAAAACCTATTGATGACATCATCCTCAATTTATCCCCAGTATCCACACCTGTAACTTCCGCGCAATATAATTTGGCGATATTCAGGCCGAAAGTACCCACACCTCCCCCAGCTCCGTTAATCAGGATTTTTTGATTTTTTTGAATTTTTCCAACATCAATCAGCCCCTGTACCGCTAGCATTGATGCGTGTGAAATTGATGCGGCTTCATCAAAGCTCATTTGTGCGGGCTTATGAACTAAGGCCCGTTCGTCGATGCAGACATACTCGGCGAAAGCGCCAAAACCATATTCAGAAATATCACCATACACCGCGTCTCCTGTCTTAAACTTCCTTGCATTATGACCAAGTGCTTCAATGACTCCGGACAGTTCCATCCCTGGAATTTTTTTCTTTGGCTTCGTTAAGCCAAACATAAGGCGATACAAATATGGTTTGCCCCTCATCAAACTCCAGTCGTAGTCATTTATGGCTGCGGCATGAACTTTTATCAATACCTCATGCTCTTTGGGAATTGGTTTGTCAATATCTTTTATCTGGAGTGAGTCCGGTCCTCCATATTTTGTCAGTACGATTGCTTTCATAGTTTACACCTAAAACTCTAGGAGTGAGCCTCTTCAAAAACTCATCAAATTGAATTGTTTCGTAATCCGCATTTGAGATCACCATGGAAAAAGGGTACCATCCGCTACACTGTTTTCAACATAAAGAATACCGGAGGGCCATGAAGACCATATCAGAAATCATCGGTGGAGAGCAAGCCCCCCGCCTGCGGCGACAGTCAGAGTGACTAGAGGCCTGGCGCATCCCTGCTTTCTCGCAAGGTGCCTCCTACTTGATGGGCCGGAGGTGATAACACAAGTTATCCCCGGAACGCATCAACAGCCGTTAAATGATACTGGCTATAAGGAGAATGTGCACACAATCTGTGTCTCGTCTTTGTAACCAGGACCATTACCCCAAGGAATTAACTCATGGACAATCACCGCAATGTCTGTAACTTCGATTCCCATCCCGCCGCGAAGGTTCAATACATTTGGATTTACGAAGACTGTATCTAGTGTACAGTAATTTTTAATATTGCGCATGTTCTATCACCCATGTTATACTCATTCATGAGGGTATCAAGGAGGGGGGAACATGGGAGTCAAATACAAAATTACATTAACAGATGAAGAGCGGAAGTACCTGACTGAGATTTCATCAAAAGGGACGAGAGCCGCTCGTACGGTCATTTCGACCAGAGCTATATTACTGCTTGATAGAGGGGATTGCGCTGAAGAAGAACAGTGGACTGTTGAGAAAGTGTCAAAAGCCCTGGGGAAATCAGTTCGCTCATTGGAATATCTGAAAAAGCGATTTGTCTAGGAAGGATTGGAGTCTGCCATTACGCGTAAGCAAAGAGAGACTCCGCCAGGAGAAGTTCGTTTCGGTGAAGATTTTGAAGCGAAGTTGATTGCATTGGCCTGTTCAAAACCGCCGGAAGGAAGAACGCGCTGGACAATCCGTCTCTTAGCCGAGAAGGTTGTTGAACTGAATACTGCACCTTCAGTATCAACCATGACGGTATGCAAGACATTAAAAAAAACGAATTACAGCCTCACCTGAGCAAATATTGGAAGATTCCACCCGACCAGAATGCCTCTTTTGTCGCTGATATGGAAAAAGTTCTTGATATCTATATGCTTGAATACAATAAAAATATCCCTGTCGTATGCATGGATGAATCCAGTGTACAGCTCATCGGAGAAGTCAGCAGTCCAATTCCCGCGAAACCGGGACATCCGCATTTGATGGATGATGAATACATCAGGAATGGTGTGGCCAATATTTTTATGGAAGTGGAACCTCCTGGAGGGAAGCGTCATGTTGAAATCACTCAGAGCCGAACCAAAATCGATTGGGCCAATTTCATCAAGGATATGCTGGATACGCGGTATCCTGATGCTCAGAAAGTCATCCTTGTGATGGATAATCTGAATACACATTCAATCAGCAGCCTGTATCAGGCTTTTCCAGCAGAACAGGCTCATCGTCTTGCAAACCGCCTGGAAATCCACCATACACCAGAGCATGGGAGCTGGCTGAATACAGCGGAAATAGAATTAAGTGTCTATAAACGGCAATGTCTCAATCGCCGAATATCAACCATTGAACAGCTGGTTCAGGAAACGAAAATGTGAAATCTGGATAGAAATAACTCTGCAAATAAAGTCGATTGGCAGTTTACCACCAGGGATGCTCGGTTAAAACTGAAAAGACTTTATCCGCAGTTTTAGGGTTTACGAGATGCTAGTTGCACTTGGCCAGGTTTTCTAAATGCCCATTGTTTGGTACAATGATACTCATGGGATCCCCCTGAATTGGTAGTGGTTTAACGTATTTGACTAAGAAGGGGGGTGTGGTAGAGATTGGACCACCTGCTGGGGAGATAGAAAATGCCTGTTATTTACGATAATATAGATGCATACTTAGAATCCGGGCTAAATAAAACACTTGAAAAATCATGGCGATCTGATTTTTGTATTGGGTATTTTAATCTGCGCGGATGGCGGAGAATTTCAAAAAACATAGAAAGCTTATCAGGAAATGATGAATTCCCGGCATGCCGCTTGTTAATTGGAATGCAACGTATTATTGATGATGATATAAGATCTTACTACTCAGGGGAACGGGCAGAGACTATTTGGCAAGGGGAAGTCAACGAACTAAAACGCAAAGCAGCCGAACAGTTTCGAGATCAATTGGTTTTGGGAAATCCAACCAATCAGGATGAAGCGGCTTTAAGAAAGCTGCTTGTCCAGCTTAGAGAAAAAAAAGTTGTTGTAAAACTGCACCTTGAACATACTCTTCATGCAAAACTCTACCTTGCCTATAAAGATGATTTTAACAGTCCCATAATTGGCTTTGTTGGCAGCTCTAACCTTACTCTTTCTGGAATATCAGACCAGGGGGAGCTTAATGTCGATGTTGTAGAACAGGACGCCGCCAGAAAACTGGCTGCCTGGTTTCAGGATCGGTGGGATAAACGCTGGAGCTTGGACATATCAGAAGAATTGGCTCAAATAATCGAGAATAGCTGGGCATCTGAGAAACTCATGAGTCCTTACCATATCTACCTTAAAATGGCGTATCATCTTTCCAGTGAAGCCAGAGCCGGAATTACAGAGTTTCAACTTCCTAAAGTTTTTTGTGATGAACTTCTCCCTTTTCAACAGAGTGCAGTGAAAGTGGCGGCCCACCACTTAAACCGAAGAGAGGGCGTTTTAATCGGGGATGTAGTGGGTCTTGGTAAAACTATTATTGCAACAGCTCTAGCCAAAATGTTTGAAGATGACTTTGGACTGGAAACACTTATTCTTTGCCCAAAAAACCTGGAGAATATGTGGGAGGATTATGCCCATAAATATCAACTCAGAGCCAATGTTATTCCTATTTCAAAGGCTCAGAACAAACTTCCCCATGAACGCCGGTACAGGTTGGTAATTATTGATGAAAGCCACAATCTTAGAAATCGGGAAGGACGCAGATATGCCGTCATTAAAGAATACATATCAAAAAATGATTGCAAAGTCATTCTCGTGACAGCAACTCCTTATAATAAGTCATACCTTGATTTGAGCAGTCAGCTAAAACTTTTTCTCAATGAGGATTACAACCTGGGAATCAGTCCTGAAAAATACATTGACTCCATTGGCGGCTCTGTTCAATACAATGCCAAACATCAGAGCAGCGAAACCTCTCTGGCCGCATTTGAGCATAGCCCCTATTCTGAGGATTGGTCGGAACTTATGCGGCTATTTCTTGTACGTAGAACCAGAAGTTTTGTCAAGAAAAATTATGCTAAAACTGACGAAACCAACGGACGGTGCTATCTGGAATTTAACAATGGAAACCGTTTCTATTTTCCCGAAAGACTCCCCAAAAAGGTTGAGTATAAATTCAACCCCAAAGATACTACAGACCAATATGCCAGGCTCTATTCAAAAAATGTTGTTGACTCCATTAACAAATTATCTCTTCCCCGCTATGGATTGGGACAGGATAAGTATAAGGGAAATAAAAAAGAATTTATTGCCACAAAAGAAGAATTGCAAATACAGGAAAACCTGGGAAGAGCGGGATCGCAGCTTATTGGCTTTGCCAGAACAAACCTTTTTAAGCGCCTTGAAAGCAGCGGGCATTCATTTATTCTGTCAATTAGCCGCCACATTCTTAGGAACTATTTATTTTTCTATGCCATCGAAAACGAACAGCCCTTCCCCATAGGAAAACAGGAAGCGGGTATTATTGACGAATATCTTTATACAGACAGTGATATGGAAGGTGATTCTCTCAACTCACTCTGCACTAATTCTAGTGAATACATGCAAAAAGCCGAAGAGTTCTACAAAAAACTTCACGACACAGACCGTTACGATTGGATTAGAAGTCAGCTTTTTTCTGAAACTTTAAAAAAAGAGCTGCACCAGGATTGTAAGCGATTAATGAAAATACAGGAATTGGCCCAAAGCTGGAATTCGCAGGAAGATAGGAAACTTAATGCACTTTATGATTTGGTCACTCAAAAACATGGTAAGGAAAAAATCCTTATTTTTACCCAATATTCAGACACTGCAAAATATCTGGAAAACACCCTCAAATCGCAAGGTGTTGAGCAACTGAAATCTGTTGATGGCAACTGTGAGAAACCAGAAACCGTGGCATACCGATTTAGTCCAGGAACAAGGATTGATTCAAGCTTGTCAACTGCACAGGGAATACGGGTTCTTATTGCAACCGATGTACTCAGTGAAGGACAAAATCTCCAAGATGCCCATATCGTCGTAAACTACGACCTCCCCTGGGCGATTATTCGCCTAATTCAGCGGGCGGGACGTGTGGACAGAATTGGACAAAAGAACCCGGAAATTTACTGTTATTCGTTCCTGCCCGAGGATGGAATTGAAAGTATTATTAACCTGCGCAGTCGGTTAAGTCAGCGCATTAGTGAAAATGCAGAGACAGTGGGTTCTGATGAAGTCTTTTTTGAAGGCGATCCTATAAACATCGCCGATCTATATAATGAAAAATCTGGGATTCTGGATGAAGAAGATGATTTGGAAGTGGACCTTTCATCTTTTGCTTATCAAATTTGGAAAGATGCCATTGAGGAAAATCCTTCATTGGAAAAAAAGATTTCAGAATTGCCCCGTGTTGTTTACGCAACAAAAAATTTTATTGCTCAAAAAGATGACAGTTCTATTGTTTATACAAAAACGGCTCATGAGAATGACATAATGGCTTGGGTAAACAAAAATGGAACTATTATAACCAGTTCGCAATTGCAAATTCTGAAAGCCGTGGCATGTGAACCCGACGAAACGCCTTTGGAGCGCTTTGAGGAACACCACGAACTGGTAAAAATAGGACTGGAACACATAAAAGGCACTGAGGCAAAAATTGGAGGACAGCTTGGGAAAAAAAGCGGTGTCCGTTATAAAACCTATATGAGGCTCAAAACCTTTCTTGATTTAGGGCAAGATTCCTTATGGGCTTCCAGCAATCTAAAAAGTACCATTCAGGCTATTTTTGACAATCCACTGACCGATTACGCCAAAACCGCCATCAATCGCCAGATGAAAGCCAATATCAGTGATGAAAATCTGGCATCATTAGTAGAAACGCTGCACGAGGAAGGCCGTTTGTGCCTTTCCATAAATGAAAAAAGAAAATCAAAAGAGCCGCAGATTATTTGCTCTATGGGATTAAGGGGCAGCTAAAGTGGAAAAACAGTACTACATTAAAAAGAAAGACTTCGCCAGACTTATTAGGGGTTTTAACTTTGCAAAATTGTTTAACGAATTTGGCTGGGACAGGTTTGAAAAAGCTCTCCCCATCTCGCTGAATGAAAAAATCTATCAGCTCAAAGGAATTGCTGAAAAACGAGGGTTTACAGTTTTTAACTGTGGTTCATCGCCAGATGCTTTTCCAAAAAGTGCAGAACGGCGGAAAATTGAAAACAAACTGACTCCTTTTTATAATGAGCATCTGATTATCTACACAGCATCTGATAACAGCCGCCAAATATGGCAGCTCAAGATTCAGGAAAACAATAAACCAAAACAAATACATGAAGTACCCTGGTATCTGCATCAAGACACAGAAATATTATTCCAGCGACTGCGGAATATTTTTTTTACCCTGGAGGAAGAAGAGGATATCACCATCGTTGATGTACAAAGAAGAATCAGCGAAAATTTTGCAAAAAACACCGATAAAGTGACAAAAAAGTTTTACGATGAATTCAAAATTCAGCACAGAGATTTTCTGAAATTTATCAATGGTATAGACGACAATCTCCCCAATCCAAACAACTCAAAAAAGCAGTGGTATGCTTCTCTCATGCTGAACCGATTGATGTTCTGCTACTTTATTCAGAAAAAGGGATTCCTGGATCAGGATATAAACTATCTGAAAAACAAGCTGAACGAATGCAGGGATTTATCAGGTTCAGATAACTTCTACGGCTTCTACAGAAGTTTTTTGCTCAGACTTTTTCATGACGGCCTGGGAAAACCAAAAGAAAAGCGTGAAGATGTACCATCAATTGATATGGGAAAAGTTCCCTATTTGAACGGAGGACTGTTTGACATACACGAACTGGAAAAGCAGTTCAAAAAGATTAACATTCCAGATGAGGCTTTTTCTAGAATTTTTTATTTTTTTGACCAGTGGAACTGGCATTTGGATACCAGAATTGAAGCCAGTGGAAAAGATATTAACCCCGATGTTCTGGGGCATATTTTTGAAAAATACATCAATGCCCGTGCCGATATGGGCGCCTACTACACCAAAGAGGATATTACAGGTTACATTGGCCGGAATACCATTATTCCCTTTCTCTTTGAGGAAACCCAAAGGCATTACTCTAGACCTTTCAAAAAAGGAGGGGAATTCACTGGTTTTGTCCAGGAAAGCGGCGATGCCTATATCTTTGATGCCGTAAAGAAAGCTGTCCCAAAGAGCGATATTTTCAGCGATCTACCGGAAGAAATAAAAGCCGGATTCAAGCCGGAAATGGAAAAACAGCTTGTAGCGGAATCAGAGAAACCCCATCTCTGGGAGCTGCGTAAGCCCTGGAATCGGTCAGCCCCTTCAAAAAAAGCACTGCCAACGGAAACCTGGCGGGAATTAATTGCCCGCAGAAAACGTTGTCAGGAACTGCGGAAAAAAATCAACACCGGGCAAATTGAAAAAATCAACGATTTTATTACCTATAGCCTGGACATCTGTCAGTTTGCCCAGGACTACATTGCCAACACCGCCGATGCAAAATTTATCGGACATTTTTATCATGCTATCCAGAAAATAACTGTCCTTGACCCCACCTGCGGTTCGGGAGCTTTCCTTTTTGCCGCCTTGAATTTACTGGAACCCCTGTATGAAGAATGCATCACACGCATGGAGCAGTTTACCACAGAAGAAGAAGGTAAGCATAAATTTTTTGAAGAAACACTAAGAGAGATTGATTCGGATAAGCACCCAAGCCTCAAATACTACATCTACAAAAGCATTATCCTTAACAACCTTTACGGTGTAGACATTATGAAAGAGGCCGCCGAAATTGCCAAGCTCCGTTTGTTTCTAAAGCTGGTAGCCACAGTAGACCCCAATCCTGCCAAAGAGAGTTATGGGCTGGAACCGCTGCCGGATATCGATTTTAACATAAAAGCAGGCAACACCCTGATTGGTTATTCTACCGAAGAAAAACTCAAAGAATCAATCGAAAAAAAAGACGGCATGTTTGCCAAAAACAAGCTGGAAAAAATTGAAGAGGAATGCCAGCTAATAAGCCAGGCGTACCGCCGTTTTCAGGACTCCCAGCTAATCAGCGATCAGGGAAGTAAAGACTTTGAAGAAGCCAAAACAAGCTTGAACAGAGCACTCTCCGAATTGAACCACAAACTCAATGGATATTTGTGTGCCGATTACGGTATTCAGCAATGCGAAGAAATCGATGGAAAAGACGGCCAGTTTGAAGACCCGCAGAAAATGCGGGCCGTAACAAAAAAATATGACGATTGGCTCAAAAGCCATCAGCCCTTTCATTGGTTTGCCGAGTTTTATCAAATTGTTGTCGCGAATGGCGGATTTGACGTGATTATTGGGAATCCGCCGTATGTGGAGTATAGTAAGGTTAAGAAGAAGTATAAAATTTCAAATTATGAAACTGAAAAATGTGGGAATTTATATGCAATGGTTTTTGAGCAATGTAGACTCTTATTATGTAAAAGTGGACACATTGGAATGATTGTTCAAAATTCAATAGCTTGTACTAAAAGGATGATTGGAGCGCAAAAACTTCTAGCAAATTACAATTTATATTATAGTCATTATGATGATCGCCCAGCAAAATTATTTACTGGTATACATCATATGAAAGGGACAATCTTCTTAATTTCAAACAAAGGAAAAGCCAACAAGACATACTCAACAAAATTTTATAGATGGCATGATGTATTAAGATATTCACTATTTCAATCAATAAAATATATAGAATATGATAAAAAAATATTACAAGAGGGGCATATTCCAAAATTATCAGAAAATATACATAGTACGATTACAAAGAAATACATCGGCTTGGGAAAAATCGATAAAAAAATAGAAAAACAAGGCCCTGTAATATATATACACAGAATAGCATCGTATTTCATTAAAGCATTACTAGAAATTCCTTATTTTTATAACGATGAGCAAGGGGTTAAGAAGTCCTCTGATTATAAGGTGTACAGCTTTAAAAGTAAAAATGAATCATATAAGTTTCTTGCATTATTTAACAGTACGTTTTTTTATATGTATTGGCATACATTTTATGATGGCTATCATTGTGGGAAGGAAAGTATAACGTTTTTTTTCTGTAGCAACTTACTGGGTAGCAATCTTAACGAGTTAGGAAAAAATATTGGAAAGGATCTAATTGCTAATTCAATCCGAAAAGAAACTTTATATAAATCAACCGGTAAAGTTATTTATGATGAATTTTATCCCAAAAAATCAAAACCAATCATCGACAAAATAGATACCGTTCTTGCTCAACACTATGGTTTCACCGAGGAAGAATTGGATTTCATCATCAACTACGATATAAAATACCGTATGGGAAAAGAGCTGAAGGATTAAATGAAACCAAAATTAACAATCAATCCAAATGTTCTCAAATGGGCAAGAGAGGCTGTATCTCTATCACCGAAAGAGGTTGTATCCAAAATCAAAAGAGCCAGCTTTAACGAGGAAACACTAAACCGCCTTGAACGGGGTGAAGAGTATCCCGATTGGGTCCTGGCCGAAACTCTGGCGAAACTCTATGGCATTAATACTGCTGTTTTATACCTTCCTCATATTCCTCAAAACATACAGCCATTGAAGGACTTCAGAACCGTTTCCGAATCCTTTGGCCGGGATTCAGTTCTATTTATGAGAACCATTCAGGAAAAACAGGCATGGATGAGCAATTATAGAAAATCACAAGGATATGATGCCTATGATTTTGTTGGGAGCTTGTCGCTGATCTCTGAACTGCAGGAATTTCAGCAATTTTTTGAACGTTCCTTGAAAATAAACTTTTCTGCCTATTGGGGGAAAAAAAATCCGAGCGATCCATTAAAAGACTTCATCGCCCTAACGCAGGACTATGGAATCAGTGTATCCCACACCTATGGAACACACGGAAAAGCCGTGCTTGATGTTGAAGAAATTCGAGGCTTTGCCATCGCCGATGCCTACGCCCCTTTTATTTTTATCAATAGCCAGGATTCAAAAAAAGCACAAGTATTTACCTTTGTTCATGAGATCATTCATCTCTTGATAGGAGAATCCGGCGTTTCA
Source organism: Spirochaetaceae bacterium (assembly GCA_965224705.1). Lineage (GTDB taxonomy): Bacteria > Spirochaetota > Spirochaetia > DSM-2461 > DSM-2461 > UBA2779. The sequence goes on from OZ245056.1 coordinate 1,251,894, forward strand.
GACGCATCCTCAAAAAACCGGCATAGAATTGAGCGGTTCTGCAATCACATAACAGCCGATTTGTTAATGCCCCGAAGCGGCATATTGGATAGCATCTGTGATTTTTCAAGCGAGGATGGGATCCGCTGTGCTGCTGATTATTTTCAGGTGAGTATGAAGGCACTGCTCATACGGCTCAAGACCCTTGGGATTCTTTTTAATGATGATTTCAATGCTTATTACGGTAAGGCCGGACAATTCGATGCGCCTATTACTGAAAAAGACAAAAAGAAAGATTCCGGGGGGCCCTCATGGTTCCTCATGCGGTCATTACTCAATGGAAAACCTTTTTCTCAAGCGGTTATTACAGCCTACAGCAACAACGATATTTCAACCAGAGAAATGAGTACACTTCTCCAGATAAAACACGAGAAATTATCTAACTACATTGAAAAGGGGGCAATCTATGGATGATTATTGCATGGATTCCAACTTTTTCATTGAATTTAGTAAAAGCCATCCTGTTGACCTGTATCAAGCATTTTGGGATTTACTCAACGAGCTAATAGAAGAAAAAACCATTTTTATCCCGAAAGTCGTGTGGGATGAGATTTCAAGTAATTCCACAGTATCATCTTCTATAAATAAAACGGGAATAATACGAGACTTTACGCAGGAAACCGACACACAGATGCAAAAAATCATGCAAGACCCCACCATGCAAAATATGATTGACAATAAAAGTCTCAAAAATGGAGCTGATCCTTTTGTTATTGCTTATGCTTTGGCCTATAATGCCACTCTGGTTGCAAACGATGGCGGCGTAAAGGAATACTGCCGCAAAAAAGAGATTAAATGCATTGGGCGTAATGATTTTTTAAGAGAGCTAAAAGTATCATTTAGCGTACAGCGGGGCTGAGCCTATGTTCTACAGGGGAAACAGGGATTTATTAGCTCTGAATAAAACAGGTTTTCTTTGTTCCAGGAAAATCCCGGCCAATGCTGTTCTAAAGAGTTATGAATGGGCAAAGAATGCCCGAAAAGAAGGCACTTGTGTTATCTGCGGGAATCATTCGCAACTTGAAAAAGATGTCTTTCAAATCTTGTTAAAGGGAAAACAACCAATCGTTCTCTGTTTAGCAAGAACGCTTTACAGCCGTTGGGATGCAGTGATTGAAGAGTCTATTCAGAGCGGGCGGCTTCTGGTCATTTCACCGTTTGATTCATCCATAAAACGGATAAGCCGAATCACAGCAGAAAAAAGAAATCGTTTGATTATGGAACTCTCTGACGATATTGTGGTGGGTTATGTTGGCGAAGGCGGGCTGTTAGAAAAACTATTGCGCGAGAAGGTCTATACAACATTGATTGAGCACACCCCGCCAGTGCCCACTTAACAGCCATATCTCCACGATCAATAGCGAACGAACCGAAGGCAATACGAAAGCTTTTGACCGGATATCCCAGCTGTGAATCTGAAAAATTTTTTGCGTAAAGATGCCCCAATTTCGTCCACAATATTTGCTTGCTGAGGACAATCTATCAATTATTTTCATACAAACGGCCGCCGAATGGCAGTCCAAAATCTTCCAGTTTCCTTTGATTTGTGTTTTCCTTGCGATACATGATTCCTCCCTGGTGCAAGGGGGTTTGGAGATTTCGAGTTTTTTCCTTGCACTTGAGGACATTTTAGATACATTCAAGTCTTTTGAGAATATCTCCTTTGTTCAAACGCACAACATAATCTGTTTCGCGCATTATTTTCTCTCCCATTATTCTAATGATCGGCATATCCAATGTAGATTTTTAGCCTTGAAGGGATACTAGTGTTAAGTTAACTTGAACATGACGGTATCATGTTGTATACTTTACCTGAACAGGAGGTTGTTATGGCAAAGTATACGATTAAACTTTCCAAAACTGAAGTTGAAGAATTGACAGCAATTATTCATAAAGGGAGGCATACATCGCAGGCCTTTCGCACTGCATATGTCCTACTAAATTGTGATAAGGGAGAGTATTCTCAGGATACTTTTGTTAGCAATGCTGAGATTAGTAAAATATTGAGAATCGGAGATCGAACCATCGACCGGATTAAAAAGAAGTTTTTTGAAGACGGATTTGAAGGCGTATTGGAACGTCATCCTTCACTGCAAAATTACACAAAGAAAATGGATGGCGACCTGGAAGCAAAGCTTGTGGCCCTGTGCTGCAGTGAACCACCAGAAGGCTACGCTAAATGGAGTCTAAGGTTATTGGCAGATAAACTGGTGGAACTAAATTATGTCGAGAGTATTTCCCATGTTTCCGTTCGAAGAGCTTTAAAAAAAACGAACTTAAACCCTGGAAAGTAAAAGGTTGGGTAATCCCGCCAAAACAAAACAGTGAATTTGTGGCCAATATGGAGCATGTGCTGGATGTCTACAAACGCCCCTACAACAACAAAATTCCGGTTGTCTGCATGGATGAGTCTCCAAAGCAATTGATCGAAAATGTTGCTACCCAGGCGATAAAACCGGGGAATGAGCGCAGGGTTGATTATGAATATATCCGTCATGGCATGGTTAATATATTCATGGCTAATGAACCTCTGAAAGGATCACGCATAGTGGAGGTGACGAAAACCAAAACAAAAAAGATTGGGCTCATTTCATGAAAAAGGTTTCAAAATCTTATCCCGATGCGGATAGAATCTGTATAGTAATGGATAATTTTAAAACCCACAACGCATCGGCTTTTTATGAGACTTTTGACCCCGAAGAAGCACGAATACTACGAGAACGTTTTGATTTTGTATACACTCCCAAACATGGTTCCTGGTTGAATATGGCAGAAATTGAATTACATGTATTAAACCATCAATGCCTGAATAGGCATATACCTGAGCAAAGCAAGGTTGAAAGTGAAGTAAAAGCATGGGAGCAGACAAGAAACGCAAAAGTAGCAACGATAAACTGGCAATTTACAAATGAAAAGGCAAGGGTAAAACTAAATCGTTTGTATCCGTCATTACATGATTAACATAACACTAGGAGTCTGTCGGACTTAAGGCTCCAAGGCGATTTCTGATGATTTTTCTCCGATACAAGGCACAAAAGCGGAGCGTAGCTGGGCTGCGTGAGCATTTTGGCAACGAAGTAGCAGTGGTAAAGATCAAGCCAGAAACGGAATGGGTGTTTTTTAGAGGGCCCTTGAGATTGTAAAACATTGAAAAAGGAGTAAGAATGGCAAAGAAACAGGAGTGAGGAGCGATGAAAAGAATATTCTTCGGCTTGTTTGCCGCATTGACCGTAACAGCTTACGCCGACTCATTCGGAGATATTCAGGGAGTAAAGCTTATCCGCGTTTATGATGGTGATACATTTTTCGTGAATATACCGGGAGTACACCCCCTTCTTGGCGATGAGATCGGCATCCGGGTACGGGGCATTGACACGCCGGAAATACGGGCGAAGTGCGATGAGGAAAAAAAGATGGCTTATGAGGCCCGCCGGATGGCGGAGGATGTTCTGCACGGAGCGGCCCGCATTGATCTTGTGGATGTGGAGCGGGGCAAGTATTTTCGGATTGTAGCCACTGTATTGGCCGACGGCGTTAGTCTGGGAACAAGCCTTATTGATGCTTCTCTTGCGGTACCCTATAACGGCAAGGGTAAGACGCACGATTGGTGTGAATAAAGCCATTTTTATTAATGAAAGACCTGCCCATCATCGGAAAACGGAGTGCTCCCGCAGAATTACATTAGCTTTCCTATCAAGTCAGTAAAGGCATCTACCTGAGCTTCATCCGTGGCCCAGGAAGTAACCATCCGAATAACGGAATTCTGTTCATCAATGCTGTCCCATATATAGAATTCAAATTTGTCTTGCAGGGATTCAATGACGCTATTTGGCAGGACTGGAAATATCTGGTTGCTTTCTGTGGGGGTTCTAAGAATACAGCCTGCCCCAACCAGTGCGTCCGAAAGTTTCTGTGCCATCGCATTTGCATGACGAGTAAGTTCAAAAAAGAGGTTATCCGAGAATAGTTCTCGAAACTGAATGCCCAGCAGCCTTCCTTTGGCCAGAAGAGCACCGCGCTGTTTTATGTGAAAGGAAAAATCATCGGCCAGTTTTTCGTTAGGAATTACTATGGCTTCACCCAGCAAAGCTCCCGCCTTGGTGCCGCCAATCCAAAAAATATCCGTATATTCTGAAACTTCTCCCAGGGTCAGGTCATTGACTCTTGATGACAGGGCCACGCCTAATCTGGCTCCATCCAGTAACAGAAACAGTCCATTTGCCCTGCAAATCTCTGACAGACTTTGCAACTCTGCTCTGGTATAAACGGTGCCCGCTTCTGTTGCGTTAGAAATATAGACAAGACGGGGCCTGGCCATATGGGGGAAGTGAGCATTGTCGGCTATCGCTTTTTCGATATCACCGGAACCTAATTTGCCGTCCTCGGAGGCTATCGTGATAATTTTATGTCCCGTAGCTTCTACTGCCCCGGTTTCTCTGACTGCAATATGTCCTGTAAACGGGGCTATAACCGCCTCGTGCGATCGGAGAACGCTCGCAGCAATAATTATGTTGGCAAGTGTGCCGCCCGCAACAAAATGAATGGGAATATCTGGCCGACCCAGATGTCTGCGTATTAAACTTCTGGCTTGCTCAGAATACTCATCACTTCCATAGGCCGTCTGCTGCAGCAGATTTGTGCCTGTCAATGCTTCAAGAATACCTGGGTGACACCCCTCGCTATAGTCGTCTAGAAAGCTGTACTTGCACATTTTTTCCTCCTTTTTCTACAGTGTCAGCACCGATGCTGGTAGAGGAGTTAGCGTCTCTCTCATCAATCACTCAACCTTAAATCTTTGTAAAACGGTACTTGTTTTATTCTCTCGTAAAAGCTTTCTCTACTGATTAAATAGATGTTAGAATTTATTTTTCCTGCTGCAGGGTAAACTTCATCGATATTTCCAATTTTTAAACCACCAACAGCTTCAATATATGGTATAGCTGCTAAATTCTGTACTGGCTTAACGACTGTTGTGGTCAGGATGAAATCTGCTCCTTCACCAAAAGCTGTACTTGCTAACTGATATGCCAAAGAAATGGATAACCTTTTATAAGATTTCAAAAAAGCAAGCTGCTCAAAATAGGCGATATTGCTTTCTTCTAAATCCTTCAGATTAATTGTCCAGCTTGCAGTTCTTCGTTTTTCCCACAACATGCTGTTTCTAACAATGCTGTCAGGCAATACAATACCGAAACCAACTACATTATCATTGGCAACTGCTGTCAAACATTTTCCATTTTTTATGTAAAACGTATAGGTATCAACATCTGTTCCCAGTAAAAATCCTCCGCTATTCTTATCATTTAAAGATAAAACAAGTTGGTTTTTGACTTCCACAAAATGCTGTGCATCTTTAAGAATGGATTTTCTAATCATTCGACTCATCAATAATTCGGGGGCCTTTTAACTGTTGGACAACAGCCTTAAAAAGGCTCCAGGTGTTTTGGTTTTTTTCTGAAAACTCTTCCGGTAAGTCCTTGCGTTTTTTCGGGAGGTCATACCATGGGATATGCGGGTACTGATGATGCGTTGCATGTTCGTTGAGATTCATTAATACCCAGGAAAAGAAAGGGGTATGATTCACAGACCGTACATTATATTTAACATGATTGCCAACAGTAGTTTTGTAGTGAAATGCGTAAATAAATAACGATAGAATCCAGGCAAAAGAGAGTAACGGATACCCTAAAGTCCATAAGTAAACATCACGCCCAAATGAAAAGTAGACAAACAAATGTAATCCCACTCCCAGAGCAAATAGCAGTATAGCCTGAAATTGATTTTTTAACGTCCAGCCATTGAATGCCGGTGAGATTTTTCTTGCTACCCTGGGAGGAATAAAAAGAAACAATACGACAGAAATTAAAGAGTGCAAGAATAACCCTCCGAAAAATATACCTAAATACCAGAGCACATAAAAACAAACAGTTTTTATCAATGTTGGATTCTTCGTTGTAAACGTATCCAATGCCGATGTATGGTTGTCTTTCCTATTAAAACCATGGTGGAACATATGAATTTTTCGATAAATATTTATCGGTGTCATTAATGGTAAGAGTATAATACTTCCTACAACGTCATTTAACAGCTTGCTTGAAGTGAACAATTTTCTATGAGAGGCCTCGTGTCCTACAATAAAAAATCGGTAAAGCCAGAATCCCTGGAATAGAACAAGTATGGAATAAAGAAACCATTTAAAAAAAGCGTTTTCAATTTCCTGTTCATGGACGTAAACAGATAAAAAACAAACGCCGATAAAAATGAAAATGGTTTCGAATATTAATTTTACGTTTTTAGCTGTATTCATGCTGTTAAATCCTGAGAGGTCGTATGGGGCCTATTGTAACCGACTGCTGGTTTGGGTTCAATGGCAGGAAGGAGTGACCATGCTGACAAATCGCTACAGTTCACTTGATATTTGAGCCAGGGCTAAAGTCACTGCATTTTGTATGAAAGCTGCTATACCTTTCTCTTTCGCTTTTACATCTTCACTCAGTGAAATAATGTGTGGCTTGATTTCCAACGGAAGAGCTTCATCAATTCGTTCTTCAATTCGTTCATCGTCATGAGATGTTAGAAACTCAAGAAATGCTCCAATTGCCAGGACACTATCATGATAGCCGTAATGATGGACAGTAATGCAAAGCTGATACTCTTTTATGCCTCAGGCCAAGGTGTGGCCGCATTGCAGCAAATCCAGTGCTCAAAAAGATACACAGGTGAGTATTCCATTACCTTGAACACTCTGCGCTCTCTGCGTCCTCTGCGGTTAAAAACACGAACACTCCCCCCCACCAAACCTCCCCCAGCGGCCATTATAACACACCAGAAAACGGAGTGCATCCGCAGCGCTTCTGTTCGGTCTGCATTCAAGGTGAATATGAAGAGTTTGGAAAAAATTGAAACGTTAAAAGAGACCGCCTGGGACGCCGACTGCCGTCCGTAAACCATGCCCAAAGGCAGGCCCAGTGTATCCGGGATAGAACTCTCCACTGCACAGGCGGTCTATTGGCAGTATCGGAGATTGACGGGGGAATGTCAATTGGTCGGATTGCAAAAAAATTGATTGGGCGGAAATTGAAGGGGAAAAGCTGGATTTCAGCTACAAAGCAGAATAAGGCGGCGGCGTTTCTGGCCGCCAGTGTGCCCGCTTTGAGCATCATAACTTCATATATGGGGCACCTCTAAAAAACACCCATTCCGTTTCTGGCTTGATCTTTACCACTGCCGCTGCGCTGCCAAAATGCTCACGCAGCCCAGCTGCACTCCGCTTTTATCGCCTTGTATCAGTGAAAAATCTCTGCGCTCTCTGCGTCCTCTGCGGTTAAAAACATGAATAAAAACCATTGCAATAGTATGGCCATTATGGGAATATTACCTGGAGGTACTAGATGAAAAAAAATACCTACCTGTTCCACTGGATTCTCGCAGGGTTCTCTGTCTTTCTTCTTTCCCCATCCTGCTCACTTTTCGGGAGTGGCAACGGAACGAATAACGGCACAGGTACCCCGGGGTCGGCTTTCGACACAGTGTCTTCATCGGCAGCGAGAATGACTGTCAGCAACGATGGTGATCGGATAAAGGAACTGGTATCCGCCGAGAATTCCTTTGCCATCGCCCTCTATAAAGAACTGACTGCCGGAGATGAGAATTTCTTCTTCTCCCCTCACAGCATTGTGTCCGCATTGGGAATGGCCGTCACCGGCGCGAGTGGAGATACGGCATCCCAGATGCGCTCAGCCCTTCAAACCGATGGAAAGAATAAACTCAACGACAACGGCCTTCATGCAGCCCTGAACGACATAAACCTTGGTTTGGATGACCATGCCGAAGCGACCGCCGGTCTCAATCTGAACATTGTCAATGACGCATGGGGTCAGCAGGACTGGGCATTCAATGACTCTTATCTCGACATCCTGGCAAAGTACTACGGTGCCGGTATGAAACTCCTTGACTTCAAGACAGAGCCGGACAAGGGTAGAACCATCATCAATACGCACATCAGCGATGTTACAAACGCAAAGATTAAAAATCTCCTGCCCGAAGGGAGCATTAGCAATGCCACCCGCCTTGTCCTTACCAATGCGGTCTATTTCCTTGCCGGATGGCTCTATACCTTCGACAAGAATGCCACTGCGGAGGAGAGTTTCCATCGTCTGGATAAAACAAAAGTCCTCGTCCCACTGATGAAGCTGGGGGAAGACCGCAAGGACCTGGACAACTTGCGTTACGCCTGGAGCGATACGTACAAGACAAGGGCTCTGGAACTTCCCTATGAGGGCGAACGCCTTGCCATGATTGTTTTCCTGCCCGATTCCGGTCAGTTCACAAACTTTGAAAATGCCATGACTCCCGAAATTCTCAATGAAATCATCGGCAATCTGACTCAAACCAGCCTGCCACCCGTCCGCCTCCCCAAATTTACCTATGAATCCCCGCCAATCTATTTGGTGGAGCCCCTTCAGGCATTGGGCATGACGGATGCTTTCGATGCTTCAAAGGCTGACTTTTCCGGAATCGATGGAACTCAAGACCTTTACATAGCCAACATTCTCCATAAGTCCTTCATCGCTGTCGACGAAGCCGGAACAGAGGCCGCCGCCGCAACGGCCGTAGTCGTCGATGTCACATCCTTACCAACTCACACACCCGAATTTGTGGCGGACCGGCCATTCATTTATATTATTCGCGACAGTGAAACCGGCTTGATTATCTTCATGGGGAAAGTTGCGGATCCAACCGCATAGATCTTTCGGTCAGGATGATCCAGCGGCGGTTTTTTTGAGATTCACGATAGAAACATTCTTTATTCATATTCCCCTTATGCCTGGATGGTATATGTGAAATAATCCCCAGCGGGACAGGCTTTCGCTGGGAAAGGAGTAGAAAATGTCTTCACGCTTCTCACTGATTTTTTTAGCCTTTACGTTTATGTTTGCTGCGGTCTCTGTATCGGCCCGGACTGGGGAACTACCCATCCCCCCTCTTCTGGAGTCAAAGGTGGTGGACGGTGTCCGGGTATTCAATCTCAGGGCGGATGAGGGCAGCCGGAGCTTCTTCAAGGGCGCGAAAACGCGCACCCTGGGATACAATGGGAATTATCTGGGGCCCACCATCCGGGCGAGCGAGGGTGAGCGCGTCGAAATCCGGGTGGAAAATCGTCTTGAGAATCCCACCACCGTTCATTGGCACGGCATGGACGTGCCCCCCGAAGCCGATGGCAATGTTCATCAGATGATTCCCCCCGGTAAGACCTGGTCGCCGTCCTTCACCATTCGTCAGCCAGCCGCCACCTTGTGGTATCATCCCCACTTATTCAAAACGACCGCGAAGCAGGTCTATCAGGGCCTGGCCGGTCTCTTCATTGTTGATGATGAGACTTCCGGGCGTTTGGGACTGCCCGAAGACTATGGTATAGACGACCTCCCCATCATCCTCCAGGACCGGCGTTTCGATTCATCCGGGCGCTTTTCTTTCTCGCCGAACATGCGGGATGTGATGCATGGGTATCAGGGCAATACTCTATTGGTGAACGGTGCCGTTTCCCCGGAAATGGAAGTCTCCCGGAAACCTCTGCGCCTTCGAATACTGAACGGCGGTGATTCCGCTGTGTTCCGCCTCCACTTTGAGGGCATGCCGAAGGTGTATCAAGTGGCTTCCGACGGTGGATTCCTTGCCGCGCCTGTACCTCTGACCCATGTCGTTCTTTCTCCTTCGGAAAGGGTGGAGGTGATTCTCGATCTTGCCCAGGCTATCAGCGACACGGTTACTCTTGTGACGGAAACTCATGACGGGCGGATTTACCGGGCACTCACCTTTCACCTTTCCGGCGCATCAGGAAGAGCCTGGAAGATACCCGCTTCTTTGACACCGGTCGAAAGCATCCCGGTAGATCAATCAGCTCGAACACGGCATTTTCTTCTGGCCTCCGCCATGGGCGCTCGGATGACTATCAACGGCAGGGTGATGGACATGAACCGGGTGGATCTGCGCGTGGGGCTGGGGAACACGGAGATATGGGAAATCGAAAATGGAGACGACGGCGGTCGCCGGGAAAACAGAGGAGGCATGATGGGAGGGGGAATGATAAGCCAGCCTCATAATTTCCATGTCCACGCCGTCCGTTTTCTCATCCTGGACATCAATGGCCGCCCGCCCCCGCCGTCACTTTCCGGGTGGAAAGACACTGTTCTTCTCTGGCCTGGCGACAAAGTGCGTATTATCGCCCGTTTTGATTCCTACCCCGGCCTCTACATGTATCATTGCCATTTACTGGTTCATGAGGATGCGGGCATGATGGGTCAGTTTATGATTGAATGAATGCGGAGCATCATCGGCGCTGACTTTGCAAGTAAGAGCGGCATCAACCGTTTGGAGGAAGGATGAGTAGAAGGGAATCGGCGAGGGGGAGTATTACAATCGGGGCATTTGCCGCTTTCTTCATGTTCGGCTTTGTGGATAACATCAAAGGGCCTGTGATTCCAACGATACTGGAAGACTTGCAATTCACTTATTCGCAAGGGTCTGCCATATTGTTTTCGGCCTACCTCGGCTTCTTGATCGCAACCTTATTGACCGGCTATCTATCGGAAATCCGGGGAGAGAAGGCCATCCTGGTGTTTGCCGGTGTAATAATGGCTCTGGGAGCTTTCAGCTATGGGGCCATGAATTTACCAATAATGCTGTATATCTCCAGCATGGGAATCGGCCTGGGGCTAGGGTCAATAGAAGTCGGTGCCAACAGAATCATTACCCGCATCCATCACCAGGATAAGGGAAAGTTTTTGAATCTATTGGCTTTTTTTCACGGTGTCGGTTCTATGCTCGCGCCTCTCTACGCGGGCAAACTCATAAGCTCTGGAATGAGTTGGCGGTCGGTCTACTTCATCGGCGGCGGAATTGTTTTGATTATGCCGATTTATTTCTTGATACTCAAGATTCCATTTGCCCCAACTGATGATGACAAGAAGGAAACTCTGAAAAAAAGAATAGCTGCTCTGGGCGAAAAGCGGCTTGTTCTCATCGCCTTATTGCTGCTGTTTTATGTCGCCGCCGAGATTAGCATCGCGTCCTGGATGGTTGATTTTTTGCGGAAAGAAAAAGGGTTATCCCTGGAGCTTAGTTCCCTGTTTCTGTCTTTGTATTTTGCCTTCATGACAGGCGGACGGCTTCTCGGCAGTTTCTTTGTGACTCGTATTGGATATTTCAGAGTCATGATTATCGCCGTTATTTTGTCTATCCTGACTTTGGCTGGCGGGATTTTTCTCGATAACAGCCTGGCAATTCTTCTCTCTATAACGGGATTTTTCTACTCTATAATTTTTCCAACAGCGACTGCAATGGCTGTGGAAAAAACAAAAGCATCCATTGGCCTTGTGTATAGTTTACTCTTTTTTTCCGCCGGGATCGGGGGGATTCTCGGGCCATGGTTCTCCGGAAATATCGCTAACGCTTTTACAATTTTCACCGGATTTTCAATGGCTATCATTTACGCGGGAGTTATGCTGATTATTCTTTTATACCTTGGGGGCACCTCTAAAAAACACAGTTAGGATGACACTGGCGATTCTTGGACACCCTGTTCCAGCTGTTCAACAACCGACCGGACATATTTAAGTATCATTCGATCCCGAAGTTGTTCTTCCTGGGTATACAGCAAAGGAGTTTCAACCTTGCCGGGGCCTGCCTGCAAGTCGCCGAAATGATCTTTCCATTCGCATTCATTCAGCACCAAAGGATGCATGCCGTAGTACTCGCCGGACTTTTCCTTCTTTTTCCTGGTTTCCCTGGCCACATTTACTTCCTTCACACAATAGTCAGTACCCAGGAAGCGGCGGCTTACAAGAAACAGCACGGCATCGGCTGATCGGATTTCCTGCTCCAGCCGTGGATCCCACTTTTCACCGTTTTTCAGTTTCCAATCCCCATAATACTCAAAGAACACCGCTCCCGGTATCCGCTGCAACTGATCAAGGCTCTGGATAACGATATCAAGGATTTCCTCCTCTTCTTTCTTATAGGCCACAAACAATTTTTTCTTTCGGCCTTTTGCCGGTATGGGGAGAATGTCTTGCCTGTCCGTCGGCCGCGTCATTTCGCCGGACCGTGTATAGTTTTTAATTCCGGCTCTTTCCAGGGTTTCCGCAATGCTCTGCAGAACCGGATCAAGAAAATCCTGAACGGCCATGCCGCCCTGGTTTTTTGTCTGAACTTCTATGGTGCCCTGCTGCCCGAATTCCCCCCTCCCAGGTTAAAGCTAATCTGGATGAGATTGCCCTTGATCATCAGGCCCTCCCCGCAGCGAAAATAGAATACCTCATCCCTCCAGGTGGAGCCGACATTGGCCAACCAGTTATTCACTACCCCCCGGTGCAGAAACGGGCATCTGAACTGGACCGTGCTCGTTTCACCGTCGTAATTATCAAACATGTTGCGCCACTGGCGGTTGCGTGCATCGCAGAGTTCGGGAAGGATGTACGCTTTTTCGTAAAATGGGGTGTTTTTGGGTGTTGTCTCGAACGCGGCGGCGCAGGATACCATCATGGTCAGGAAAAGCTTATGCTCGTCTTCCGTGTTATCGGGCCAGACTTCTTTGGCCATAAAGGCGTAGAATTTTCCGTTGTCTTTCCTTATCAGTGTGATCCATGTTTTCTTTCTGTCAAACAGTGCGTAGACGGCGTCGAGCATCCACTGCTGATCCAGGATAATCTGCCCCCTGAACAGATCCGGTTGATAAAACAGCTCCCCGCTGCCGTGCAGGTATTGCAGAAGCGTGTCGGGGGCCGGGCACTGCGCCTCTTTCTTGAATTGATCTTTGTCCAATAGCTTTTCGTTCTTTCGGCGTTCATTGAGTCTCTCAATAACCTTCGGCCATGCCTTTGGCAGGGGATATTTTCTTCTCTCTGATGCCCTTTGCAATTTGAGACGGATATCCTCTGTGGTGTATTTCAAATTCGTCCTGTCATTGAAGGCATTGGGAACTGTCACCTTGTCCAGGGCCGTCTCGTTATCCAGCATCCGCTTGGCCTGATCCCAGGGATCGGGCTGTTTGGACGGCGCGGGGGCAATCTCCACGGGCAGAATCCGTGCGTTGGGGGAAGCGGTTTTCGCCATGTCCAGCCAGTAGGCCAGAGATTTGTTTTCCCATTCCCAGCCCTTTCCGTCTGCCTGTTTTTCAGGCTCGTCCCGCCGGTAGCAGAGAAGGATGCCATCAACGGATTTCATAAACAGATGATGGGTGGCCAGGTAGAGGTCCTGTCCGCCAAAGTCCCAGAATTTTATGGCGATGCCTTCCACGTTAATGCGGCGAATGACGATGCCATGGGTGGATTCCTCATCTTCCTGCAGCTTTTCGCCATTCAATGCCTTCAGCAGTGTGGTTTTTCCTGTTCTCCCGTTGCCCAGAACCAGCCATTTCCTTATCCTGTTCTCCACTTCTCCCTTTGCTAGTTCCTCAAAGTAGTCATTGGCGGCGGGGATGCAGTTGTCCAAAAAACTATCTCCAAGCAACTCCAGAGGGAAGTCACTCAGGGGATTGCCATGCAAGCGTAGATCATCGAGTTTCAACAGGAAGCGCGGGAAGTCTTGTATGCCGCAACCGTGGAAATTCGCTGTAACAAGTGAATCCAGCCCCTCCAGGGCCCTCAGGTCGGACAGGTTTTTGCAATTTGAAGCATGAAGTACCTCCAGGGTCTGCAGTTTCTGAAGAACGTTCAGGGTCTTCAGGTGGGGATTCCCGCCTAAGCTGATTTTCCTGATGGCGGTCAGCCCCTCCAGGATCCTCAGGTCGGACAGGTTTTTACAGCTCCAAGCATCAAGTTCCTCCAGGGTGTTCAGTTTCTGAAGAACGTTCAGGGTCTTCAGGTGGGGATTCCCGCCTAAGCTGATTTTCCTGATGGCGGTCAGCCCCTCCAAAGCCCTCAGGTCGGACAGGTTTTCACAGTCTGAAACATCAAGTTCCTCCAGTGCCTGCATTTTCTGAAGCCCGTTCAGGTTTTCCAGTCGGGGATTCCTCTTTGAGTTGATTTTCCTGATGGCGGTCAGCCCTTCCAGGGCCCTCAGGTCGGATAGGTTTTCACAGCCTGAAACATCAAGTTCCTCCAGTGCCTGCATTTTCTGAAGCCCGTTCAGAGTCTTCAGGTGGGGATTGTCGCTTAAGATGATTTTCCTGATGGCGGTCAGCCCCTCCAGGGCCCTCAGGTCGGACAGGTTTTCACAGTCTGAAACATCAAGTTCCTCCAGTGCCTGCATTTTCTGAAGCCCGTTCAGAGTCTTCAGGTGGGGATTGTAGCGTAAGATGATTTTCCTGATGGCGGTCAGCCCCTCCAGGGCCCTCAGGTCGGACAGGTCTTCACCGAATAAAACATCAAGTTCCTCCAGTGCCTGCATTTTCTGAAGCCCGTTCAGGTTTTCCAGTCGGGGATTGTCGCGTAAGATGATTTTCCTGATGGCGGTCAACCCCTCCAGGGCCCTCAGGTCGGAGAAGTTTTCACAGCCTGAAACATCAAGTTCCTCCAGTGCCTGCATTTTCTGAAGCCCGTTCAGGTTTTCCAGTCGGGGATTGTCGCGTAAGATGATTTTCCTGATGGCGGTCAACCCCTCCAGGGCCCTCAGGTCGGATAGGTTTTCACAGTCTGAAACATTAAGTTCCTCCAGGGTCTGCAGTTTCTGAAGTAGGTTCAGGGTCTTCTGCCGGGGATTCTTGCTTAATCTGATTTTTCTGATGGTGGTCAGACCCCCCTAGGGCCCTCAGGTCGGAGAGGTTTTCACAGCCTGAAACATCAATTTCCTCCAGGCCCTGCAGTTTCTGAAGAACGTTCAGGGTCTTCAGGTGAGGATTGCGGTATAAGTCAATTTTCCTGATGCTGGACAACCCCTCCAGGGCTCTTAGGTCGGAGAGGTTCTCACAGCCTGAAACATCAATTTCCTCCAGGGCCTGCATTTTCTGAAGCCCGTTCAGGTTTTTCAGTCGGGGGTTCCCGCGTAAGATGATTTTCCTGATGGCGGTCAGCCCCTCCAGGGCCCTCAGGTCGGACAGGTTTTCACAGTCTGAAGCATCAAGTTCCTCCAGGGCCTGCATTTTCTGAAGCCCGTTCAGGTTTTTCAGTCGGGGGTTCCCGTGTAAGCTGATTTTCCTGATGGCGGTCAACCCCTCCAGGGCCCTCAGATCGGAGAGGTTTTTACAGCCTGAAACATCAAGTTTCTCCAGTGCCTGCATTTTCTGAAGCACATTAAGGGTTTTCAGTCGGTGATTGTAGCTTAAGTTAATTTCCCTGATGCTGGTCAACCCCTCCAGGGCCCTCAGATCGGAGAGGTTTTTACAGCCTGAAACATCAAGTTCCTCCAGGGTCTGTAGTTTCTGAAGCCCGTTCAGGTTTTTCAGTCGGGGGTTCCCTCGTAAGATGATTTTCCTGATGGCGGTCAGATCCCCCAGGGCACGCAGGTCGGAAAAGCTCTTCAGATTGCCGTTCCCTGTTATGGCCAGAGTTTTAAGCCGCTGAAGCCCTCCCAGCGCATCGAAATCGCCGAAGTTTCCGCATCCATACAGTCCCAATTCCTCCAATGCCGGGAGGTTTCCCAGTCTTTCAATAGAGGATAATAGGTGATTGTTGTGAATGATCAACCGCTTAAGATGTGTCAGTCCATTGATTTCGTCTGGAAACCGCTCGAAATGTAGATCCTCCAGCTCCAGCGATTCATTCCGTCCATCGCGACAGTGGATAATCGCTTTGCGGGCCCTTTCAAAATCCGCCTTTCTTCTATCGCCTGTATAGGTCATGCCGTCATGTCCATGCTAAACGCCGTCTCCCTTTGCTTGATGGCGCTATTCTATCGGAAAACAGAAGGCTTTTCAATGGAATGACTATCCCCATATAACTCCCCCCGTCTACCGGTTTCAAAGAATGAAATCAGAAAAAGCTGAGCGCTAATATGCCATAACGGAAAAATGTCAACAGCGGAGCAAAAGTTCTGGAATTTTGCGGTTTCAAACTCCCGCTTTTGGGTAGAATTAAACAGAATCAACGATTTTCTAACCAGTCTTCATCCGGGATGAATCGCGATTACCTCCATCAGATAAGCCCTATTTCGCCGTTTCATGATGTCAGCATGTCGAGATCCGCCCAGGGATCCCTGCTGGAGGACGATTCTCAATTTGCTGGCCGGGCCAGCCGGAACCCGATTGAGAGATTGCTATCGCCAGGGCTGAAGTGGCTGCCGTTCCGATAGACCCGGGTCGAGCCCGAAGACGGCCCAAAATGTTCACCATGTAGAAAACAACCTGACACAGACCTGAACGCAACTCCAAAATCATGCTATCCTGTAAACGAGGAAATTCATCCGAGAATACAAAAAGTATTTCACCGAGACATGTCCCGGGCACTTCATCGGCAACTATGGGATGTACAAAACTCACACCATCAACATTGAAGCCATCCGATTATCGGGACCTGACGGAGTCTTTCTATCCGAATTCTGTCGGAATATTGACCGCTTATCCGGCCAGGCTGAAATCAAGGAGTCTGTCGGACTTTAAGGCTTCGAGGCGATTTTTGATGATTTTTTCCTGATGCAAGGCGACAAAAACGGAGCGTAGCTGGGCTACGTGAGTATTTTGGCAACGCAGCAGCAGGGAAAAAGGGCAAAAATCGAGCCGTGAGGCGTAAGTCCGACAGACTCCAAGGAGTCCGGTTTCCCCAAACAGATTATTGACAAACTGCTTAAGGGCATTATAAGGAGAACAATATGGTACCTGTTGCCGATGTAACGGAGCTGATGAGACCTCAACTTGAAAAGGCCTGGGATGACGGAATAGAAAAGGGCAAAAAAGAAGGCGAAAAAAAAAGCCATAGCCCAAACAGCCAGGCGCTTAAAGGCCGCCGGAGCCGACATGGAACTCATCATCAAGACCACCGGCCTGAGCGAAGAAGAGATCCAGAAACTCAAACAGGAACAAATCTCCCCCATTGATAGCCCCACTACAGAAAACCGCTCAGATTAAAATATCTCGGAATTTCACTTGCTCTTTTTGTGTTCTCCATGCAAGATTAGGTTAAACTACATGAATAAGGAGAGATCTATGAAAAAACTACTCTTGCTATTATCTGTTCTCGCTTTGTCCGCAAGTATGGTATTCGGTGGCGGCGATAATGACAAAGGCCCCGCCCCTGACGGTGACAAAGCTCCCGCCCCTGTCGAAGACAGCAGAATGGGGGGCGTGCTTGTATTCGCCCGTTCCGGCGACTCGGTGGGACTCGACCCCGCCCGGGAAACAGACGGCGAGTCCTTCTACGCGACACATCAAATCTTTGACACGCTCGTGGAGTTCAAGACAGGCACGACAGAAGTCGTTCCGGCACTGGCCACCAGTTGGGATGTCGCTCCCGATGGCCTCACCTATACATTTCATCTTCGGAAAGGCATTAAATTCCACGATGGCACGGCTTTCAACGCGGACGCTGTGGTATTTTCCTACATGCGTCAGCTTGATGAGAACAATGAGTATTACAAATACGGGCCGTGGAAATACTGGGGCAGCATGGATATGAGCAACATCATCAGTGCCATTACCCCTATCGACGACTATACCGTCGAGTTCAAGCTCCTGAAGGTTGAAGCGCCGTTCATCGCGAACCTGGCCATGGACTTTGCCGGCATCGTCTCCCCGACGGCGTACAAGGCCGATCCTGAAGGCTTCTCTTCCAACCCGGTGGGAACCGGGCCCTTCAAGTTCATCAGTTGGACCAAGGATTCGGATATCGTCCTGGAGAGAAACGAAGACTACTGGGAGCCGGTTTATCTGGATCGACTCATTCTCAAAGTCATCCCGGACGCGACGGCACGCTGGCTGGCGCTCCAAAAAGGTGAAGTGGATCTTATCGACTTCCCCGCCGCCGATGATTTTCCAGCGATGAGGGAAAATCCTGATATTCAGTTGATCCAGCAGCCCGGTCTCAACGTCGGCTACCTGGCCCTCAACACGGAGAAGAAGCCCTATGACGACAAGCGTGTCCGTCAAGCCATGAACTACGCCATCAACAGGGATGAAATTATCGATGCGGTTTACGGCAACGCCGGTCAGCCGGCGAAGAATCCCATTCCGCCGACGATGTGGTCTTACAATGATGATATCACCCCCTATCCTTACGATGTTGACACAGCCAGGGATCTTCTGGCGGAAGCGGGTTATTCCGATGGGTTCGAAACTGAAATCTGGGCCATGCCCGTTGCCCGTCCGTACAATCCTGATGCCCGTAAGATCGCCGAGATAATGCAGGCTCAACTGGCAAAGATTAACGTAGAAGTGGAAATCATTTCCTACGAATGGGGCACGTACCTGGACAGAACCGATAATGGCGAACATCAAGCCGCCATGCTAGGCTGGACCGGGGACAACGGAGACCCGGACAATTTTCTCTTCACCCTTCTTTCCATCCCCGCTGCGGAGAAGCCTGCCATGAATATCGCCTTCTGGGAAAACGAAGATTTCAACAACCTCGTGGTTGAAGCCAAGGAAACCGCCGATTCGGCAAAGCGTACCAGCCTTTACCGGCAGGCCCAGGAAATCTTCCACGAAGAGGCTCCGTGGGTGACCATCGCTCATTCGATTGTTACTCTGCCCGCCAAAAAAACGGTTCGGGATTTTCTTATTTCGCCAACGGGAACCCGTGTATTCAAACAGGTCTGGCTTGAGAAATAAAGCTGTTTGATAATTTTTTGATGACAAACCGGCTTGCTCCTCTCGGGGAGTGAGTCGGTTGAAGACAATTTATGCTGAAATTCGCCCTGAAAAGATTGACACTGCTGGTACCGACTCTGCTCGGGGTTGTTACGCTGGTTTTCTTCATGATCGCCCTCTCACCCGGCGATCCGGCGCGTGTCATGTTGGGCGAGAGGGCAAGCGCCGAACAATTGGCCAGGTTGAGAGAGGAACTTGGCCTGGATCAGCCTCTTGGAAAGCAATACTTCCTCTATCTCGGACGTATCGTCCGGGGTGACCTGGGCAAGTCCATTCTCACCCAGCAGAGGGTTACGGAGGAACTTCGTCAACGGCTTCCGGCCACGATTGAACTGGCCATTACCGCCACCATCTTCGCTTCAATACTTGGCATCGTGTTGGGAGTGGCTGCGGCGAGGAAGAGAAACTCCTGGGTGGATTATTCCACCATGACCGGCGCCCTTGTCGGTGTTTCGATGCCGGTTTTTTGGCTCGCCCTGGTTCTTATTATGGTGTTTTCGATTGCTCTGGACTGGCTTCCTACCGGAGGACGGATGGATGTCAGGCTTTATTTCACCCCCATCACGCATTTCTACCTCTTAGACGGCATGATTCTCTGGCTCCGGGGAGAAGGAGGACAGGTGTTTCTCAACGCTCTGAAACATCTCATCCTGCCTACCGTCGCTCTGGGAACCATCCCCCTGGCCATCATCGCCAGGACAACCCGGAGTTCCATGCTTGAGGTTCTCAAACAGGACTATGTCAAAACCGCCAGGGCGGCGGGTGTGCCTGAAGGCCGGGTTATATACCGCTATGCCTTGAGGAACGCGCTCTTGCCGGTGATTACCGTCATCGGAATCCAATTCGGCCTTCTGCTTTCAGGGGCCATCCTTACCGAAACCATCTTCGCCTGGCCGGGGATAGGAAAATGGATTTACCATTCCATCAGCGCCCGTGATTTCCCGGCAGTCCAGGGAGGAATACTCTTTATCAGCTTCTTCTTTGTGATGATCAACCTGGCGGTCGATCTGCTGTATTCGGTCATCAACCCGCGGATCAGGCTGAAGTGAGGCTGTGATATGAGAGAGCGAAACACGATTCCCGCCGAGCCGGGATTCTGGGCTGAATCCTGGCACCAACTCACCCGAAACCGCGCCGCCATGGCGGGTCTCATCATCGTTACCGGCTTCGCGCTTCTGGCCGTTTTCGCCCCGCTTCTGGCCCCCCACGACCCCCTGGAGCAGACGATTTCCGCCCGAATGACGGCGCCGTTCAATGGCGCCTACATTCTCGGCACCGACGATCTGGGGAGGGATATGCTTTCCCGCATTATTTACGGCGGCCGAATCTCCCTCATCATCGGGGTTGTCTCCGTTGGGATAAGTTTACTGCTGGGAATCACGCTGGGTGTCATCGCCGGTTATTTCGGCGGCTGGCAGGACAAGGTGATCATGCGGATTATCGACATCATGCTTGCTTTTCCCTACATACTCCTCACCATCGTTATTGTGGCCATACTTGGGCCCTCGCTGTTTAACGCCATGGTGGCCATCGGCATTAGCCAGATGCCCCGCTACGCCCGGGTTATCCGTGCTTCGGTACTGGCTGAACGGGAGCAGGACTATGTCATGGCCGAGCGGGCTTTGGGAACGGGCAACCTGGAATTGATGTTTCATACGATACTTCCCAATGCACTTTCGGCCACCATCGTCCAGGCCACACTGGGTGTCGGTGAAGCAATTCTGAGCTCTGCGGGTTTGAGTTTCCTGGGTCTTGGCGCCCAGCCTCCAACGCCCGAATGGGGCTTGATGATTGCCTCCAGTAAACAATTCATCACCAGTGGCTGGTGGATTGTGACCCTCCCGGGCATCGCGATTCTTCTGGCGGTTCTGGGATTCAACCTCCTGGGCGACGGCCTGCGCGATATTCTCGACCCGCGGCTGAGGGATTAGATATGACGGATCGCAGGGCTGAGGGAACAATCCTCGGGATGGAAAATCTCAGCGTCAGCTTCCACACCCGGCGCGGAGTTGTCCGGGCTGTGCGGAACCTGAATCTCAGGATTGAAGAGGGTGAAACCCTCGCATTGGTGGGCGAATCGGGCTGCGGGAAATCTGTGACCGCCCACGCCATCACCCGGCTGATTCCCATGCCTCCGGGTGTGATTGAAAACGGGCAGATCCGTTTCCGGGAAACCAACCTGCTCGCCCTTTCAGACAAGGAGATGCGCTCTCTCCGAGGATCGAAGATCAGTATGATTTTCCAGGAACCTATGACGAGCCTGAATCCGGTCTTCACCATCGGAACTCAGATCGCCGAGGTGTTCCTCTCCCATGAGAAGATTGGCCGGAAGGAGGCCCATGAGAGGGCCGTGGACCTATTGGACCTCGTCAAAATTTCCGATCCGGGAAAACGGGCCAAATCCTATCCCCACCAACTGTCCGGCGGAATGCGGCAGCGGGCCATGATCGCCATGGCCCTGGCATCCCCGGAGCCCGGTCTCATGATAGCCGACGAACCAACCACAGCTCTGGATGTGACAATCCAGGCCCAGGTGCTCCAGCTTCTGGGAGAGCTCAAAGACCGGGTTGGCATGGCCCTCCTCCTCATCACGCACGACATGGGTGTTGTGGCCGAAACGGCCGACAGGGTTGCCGTGATGTATGCCGGGCGCAAAGTGGAAGATGCTCCGGTCCGGGAACTCTTTGCCAGGCCCCGCCATCCGTACACGGTCGGCCTGCTGGGCTGCCAGCCATCAGCTCCGGCGAATCAGGGCGCAGTCAGGCTGACTTCAATCAGCGGTTCCGTACCAGACCTTCTTTCTATGGGAGAGGGATGTCCCTTTGCGAATCGATGCGGGAATGCCGACGAAATCTGCCGCGAAAGCTTCCCTGAGCAATCGGATGCCGGGATGAACCACTCTTTCTGCTGCTACAACCCGGACGGCACGGGGGTTAAGAATTCATGAGTGCGTTGCTGTCGGCCAGGAATATCAGGAAGAACTTCCTTATTAAGGATGACCGGGGACCGGCCCAATTGCTCAAAGCCGTCGATGACGTGTCACTGGACATCGGCCCCGGTGAAGTCGTTGGGGTTGTCGGTGAATCCGGCTGCGGTAAATCCACCCTCGGGAAAACCCTCCTCCGGCTTCACGAGCCGGATGGCGGTACCCTTCGCTGGAAGGGTGAAGACATGGGGGCCTTCGCCGGGCAGAAACTCAAAGGGATACGGAAGTCGATGCAGATAATTTTTCAGGATCCCTTCTCGTCTCTTAACCCCCGGAAAAGAATTAAGGACATCATCGCCCAGCCGTTACGGGTTCACAAGACAGGTGATGTGCCGGAAATCAACGAACGTGTCGAAATGGTGATGCGGGAAGTTGGCATTGATATCGCTTATGGCCGACGCTATCCGCATCAGTTTTCCGGTGGTCAGCGGCAGCGCATCGGCATTGCCCGCGCTCTGATTCTGGAGCCTGAATTCATCGTTTGTGATGAGGCCGTTAGCGCCCTGGATGTTTCCATTCAGGCCCAAATACTCAATCTCCTCCTGGACCTCAGGGAAAGGCATAATTTCGCCAATTTGTTCATCTCCCACGACCTCTCGGTGGTGAAATTTCTCGCCCAAAGAATACTGGTGATGTATCTCGGCCGCATTGTCGAAAAGGCGCCAAAGACCGACCTCATGTCGGCGCCGCTTCATCCCTACACCCAGGCCCTGCTGGCGGCCTTTCCCGCCGCTGATCCATCAAGACGGGACACCAGAAAGCAGATTGTTGTCGGCGATGTACCGTCACCGCAGAATCCACCGACGGGCTGCCATTTCCATCCGCGCTGTCCCATCGCGAAGGATCGGTGCCGGGAGGCTTATCCTCCCTTAGCCGAGGCTGCACCCGGTCATCAGGTGGCCTGCTGGGAGGTTCGCGAGAAATCATCCTCAAGACATGACAATCGCATCTAACTCTATCCCCCCAAAACCCCCCCCTTGCATAAACACCAGAACTTCCATAATGTAAAGTCATGGAAACAACCAGACCATTCGATCCGCTGTCTGACTTGTTTGCCCGTGCCCTTCTGGGCGATGAGAAAAACACCAGCCTGCTGACGAATTTCATCAATGCATTTCTAACTCCAAAGGTTATTTGAAGGAAGACGAGATGCCCGTGCTATTGGGAGACAACCCATATATTCAGGAGGCCCATAAACTCTACACAACATTCACTGCCGATCAAGCCATGCTTGACAGGCTGGAAGCCAAAGAGAAATGGAGAAGGGATTATCTAAGCGGCCTGGATGAATCCTGGAACGATGGCAGGGAAAAAGGTAGAGAAGAAGGCATAACGCAAACAGTCAAAGACTTCAAGGCTGCCGGAGTTTCCATTGATATCATCATCAAGGCCACCGGCCTGAGCGAAGAAGAGATCCAGAAGCTCTAACAGAAACAAAGCTCCCCTGTCGAAGACAGCAGGGCGGGGGGTGTGCTTGTATTCGCCCTTCCGGCGACTCGAAGGCATAACTTCGCCAATTTGTTCATTAATTGCCCTGAACACTCTCTCTGCGGTCAAAAACCATGGATAAGGCTTTCACTGTGTTTCAGTGGAATCTTCAGTGAGAGAAATAGTCCGGTTCCTGTCCTTCCTCCCATTTGATGTTACACCCAACACTGGGTTTCTGGTCTTCGGAGACCGGGGTGTTGTTGAGAATCGCATCAACGGCCGAACTCAAATCCGCTCCGGTGATTGGTTGATTATTGCCGGGGCGGGCCTCATCGAACTGCCCCCTGTAGACAAGTTGATGCTGGGCATCGAAAAGGAAGAAATCGGGAGTACAGGTGGCCTTGTAGGTTTTGGCGGTATTCTGGCTGGCATCATGGAGGTAGGGCACGAGAATGCCGTATCGGCGGATGAAATCCGGCATCCTGTCAGGCCCATCCTCCGGATGTGAGATTGAACTGTTAGAATTAATCAGCACGACACCCAGACCTTTTTCCGTATATTTCGCTGTGAGTTCGCCAAGTTTTTCTCCGATGTATTGGACAAAGGGACAGTGATTGCAGATGAACGCAACCAGAAGAGGCTGGTCTATGAAATCTCTGCGCGATACAGTCTTCCCCTCACAATCGGGGAGGGCAAAATCAGGGGCTGAGGTACCCAGGGGGTTCATTGCGGATGGTGTTACCGACATATTGCCTCCTATGGCAAGATAGCAGTTTTGTCCCCATGAGGCAAGGAGTCTGTCGGACTTTAAGACTCCAGGGAGGATGGTGGGTCCTGAATGCACAATAGGGACTAAATTGTCTTCGTTATCGGCAAGAAAGGTAAAATTCAGTGTGGGAAAAAGATTTGTATTGCTTTTTCGTTGTATAATGGTTTTATTCAATGTACCTGCTAAGATTATGGTATGCAAAAGTTGCTTTTTAAAGGGACCCTTAACAAAAACTATTGAGATGTCGATGAAGTCTATTGTAAGGAGGAATCCTGTATGACGGTTCAAAGAATTCTCGCTGCTCTTCTGGGAATATCCATTCTAATCGGATGTCCATCGCCAAATACTGAGCTAACCGATGCAGAGTTGGTGGCGGTAGCCAAGGCGGATCTGGCTATCACGTATGGGGGAAGTGATAACGCAGCCAGCGTAACTCAGGATGTAACCCTCCCAACCACCGTGGCCACCGCTTCCGGCGTAAGCATTTCATGGAGCAGTGACAACACGGCCATTGATGCCGCAACGGGAAAGGTTACACGCCCAAGCGCCTCTTCCGGTGATGCCTCAGTCACCCTGACAGCAACCATTGAAAAAGGAAGTGAATCTGACACAAAGACCTTCTCCCTTAAGGTTGAGGCAGCACCCACAGACGCAGAGTTGGTGGCAACAGCCAAAGATGATCTGGCTGTCATTTATGGGGGAAGTGATGACGCGGCCAGCGTAACTCAGGACATAACCCTCCCAACCACCGTGGCCTCCGCTCCCGGCGTAAGCATTTCATGGAGCAGTGACAACACGGCCATTGATGCCGCAACAGGAGTGGTTACCCGCCCGGCCAGCGGCGCTGGCAATGTTATAGTGGGACTGACAGCAGCCATTAAGAAAGGAAGCGAATCTGACTCAAAGACCTTCCCTCTCATGGTCCTAAAAGAAGGGGGAGTTCCTCCCACAGATACAGAGTTGGTGGTGACAGCCAAGACTGATCTGGCTATCACGTATGGGGGAAGTGATAACGCAGCTAGCGTAACTCAAGATATGACCTTGCCAACCACTGTGGCCACCGCTCCCGGTGTAAGCATTTCATGGAGCAGTAACAACCCGGCCATTGATGCCGGAACGGGAGCGGTTACCCGCCCAAGCGCCTCTTCCAATGATGCCTCGGTGACTTTGACAGCGACTATCACTAAGGGGTCCGCCACCGACACAAAGACCTTCGACCTCACCGTGCTCAAAGTAGTACCAACAGACATCGGAACACTTGGCAGCTTCACCATTGATGTGGGTGACGCAACAGTAGAGGCAAACACTGCTGGTTCTCACAGCGTAACGGTAAATGGAAATCTCAATCCGGGAAGCGACTATACCCTGACCATAACGAGTCCTCTTACCATCACGAATACAGGAGCTATCACCATACCTAATACCTACACTTCAACAGGTACACATCAGATAACCGTAACAGCTACCGGCCGCGGCAACTACACCGGCACGAAAACGGCAACCTTCACTTTTACGGTGGTTCTTTCAGATGCCGATGCGGTGGCTGCAGCCAAAACAGCCCTGGATATCACGGATATTACCTTTGCCTCAGGGGAAGACAAAGATAGTGTAAAGCAGGACCTAACCCTGCCGACCTCTGGCGAGGAAGCTACAACTATTGCATGGAGCAGTGACAACACGGCTATTGATGCCGCAACAGGAACGGTTACCCGCCCAAGTGCCTCTTCCAGCAGTGATGCTTCAGTGACCCTGACAGCAACTATCACCAAGGGAGCCGCCACCGCCACAAAGACCTTCGTCCTCTCCGTGATCAAAGAAGTACCAATAGACATCAGTACACTCGGCAGCTTCACCATTTCCGTTGCTAACACAACAGCAGAGACAAACACCGAGGGCTCTCACAGCGCGGCGGTAAATGGCGGTCTCACTGCGGGAAACGACTACACTCTTTCCATAACGGATCCCCTTACCATAACGAATGCAGGAGCTATCACCATACCTAATACCTACACTTCAACAGGTACACATCAGATAACCGTAACAGCTACCGGCCGCGGCAACTACACCGGCACGAAAACGGCAACCTTCACTTTTACGGTGGTTCTTTCAGATGCCGATGCGGTGGCCACAGCCAAAACAGCCCTGGATATCACGGATATTACCTTTGCCTCAGGGGAAGACAAAGATAGTGTAAAGCAGGACCTAACCCTGCCGACCTCTGGCGATGAAGGGACAGCCATTTCATGGAGCAGTGACAACACGGCCATTGATGCCGCAACGGGAGCGGTTACCCGCCCAGACGCCTCTTCCAGTGATGCCTCGGTGACCCTGACAGCGACTATCACCAAGGGAGTTGCCACTGCCACAAAGACCTTCGTCCTCACCGTGCTCAAGGAGGAACCAATAGACATTGGAACACTCAGCAGCTTCAGCATTGATGTGGATGACACAACAGCAAAGACAAACACCGAGAGTTCTCACAGCGTGACGGTAAATGGCAGTCTCTCTGAGGGAACCGACTACGATCTTGACATAACGGATCCTCTTACTATCACGAATGCTGGGGTTATCACCATACCTAATACCTACACTTCAACAGGTACACTTCAGATAACCGTAACGGCTACCGGCAAAGGCAACTACTCCGGCACGAAAGCGGCAACCTTCACCCTGACGGTGGGTTATTCAGATGCAGAGTTGGTGGCGCAAGCCAAAACAGATTTGGCTATCACTTATGCAGTAAATGATAGTGCAAGTGCCGTAACTCAGGACCTAACCTTGCCAACCACTGGCACTGGAGGGACAACTATTGCATGGAGCAGCAACAACACGGCTGTTATTACCCATGCAGGAGCGGTTACCCGCCCAAGTGCCTCTTCTAGTGATGCCTTCGTTACCCTGACAGCAACCATTACAAGTGGAAACGTATCTGACACAAAGACCTTCACTCTCACCGTGAGCAAGGAGGAACCAATAGACATCGGAACACTCGGCAGCTTCACCATTACCGTTGCCAATAAAACGGTAGAGACAAATTCTGCTTCTACGGACACTCACTCCGTAACGATAGGAGGCGGTCTCGCTACGGTAACCGACTACACTCTTGGCATAACGTCTCCTCTTGTCATCACGGATGCAGGTGCTATTAGCATACTCCCAAATTCCTACACCTCAGTAGGTACACATACGATAACCGTAACAGCTACCGGCCGCGGCAACTACACCGGCACGAAAACGGCAACCTCACCCTGACGGTAGTTCTTTCAGATGCCGATGCGGTGGCAGCAGCCAAAACAGCCCTGACTACCGCGGATATTACCTTTACCACAGGTGAAGATGCAAGTAAAGTAATTCAGGACATAACCTTGTCGGCCGCTGGCACTGACGGTACATCTATTACATGGGCCAGTAACAACGCGGCTATTGCCGTAGCAGGAACGGTTGGAACGGTTACCCGCCCAGACGCCTCTTCCGGTGATGCCACAGTGACCCTGACAGCGACTATCACCAAGGGATCCGCCACCGACACAAAGGCCTTCGTCCTCACCGTGCTCAAGGAGGAACCAATAGACATCGGAACACTCGGCAGCTTCACCATTTCCGTTGCTAACAAAACAGCAGAGACAAGCACCGAGGGCTCTCACAGCGTGACGGTAAATGGCGGTCTCAGTTCGGGAACCGACTACACCCTTTCCATAACGGATCCCCTTACTATCACGAATGCAGGGGTTATCACCATACCTAATACCTACACTTCAACAGGTACACATCAGATAACCGTAACGGCTACCGGCAAAGGCAACTACCTCGGCACAAAAACGGCAATCTTCACCCTTACGGTAGTTCTTTCAGATGCCGATGCGGTGGCTGCAGCCAAAGCAGCTCTGGATATAACCTACGGGGGAAGTGATAACGCAGGAAGCGTAACTCAGGACCTAACCTTGCCGACCTCTGGCGATGAAGGGACAGCTATTTCATGGAGCAGCGACAACACGGCCATTGTTGCCGCAACGGGAGCGGTTTCCCGTCCAAGCGCCTCTTCCAGTGACGCCGTGGTGACCCTGACAGCGACTATCACCAAGGGAACCGCCACCGACACAAAGACCTTCGTCCTCACCGTTGTTAAGCTGAAAACAGAAGCCGATATGTTCAGCTACGTCGATGCCGCAGACGGGGCGGTAACCCTTAATACTGAGCTATCTGCCCACGGAATAACGGTCACCGGAGGAAGTCCCAGTAATATAAAAAAAGTTTTCGGTGATGTATTTACCGACCCCAAAGACGAACAGGCTTCTTTGGAACTGGCTCTAATACACTTTCAGACTGCCCCCAGAAATGTGGGAGGACATTGGGGGATTGATGATGCCAACAATGGTGATGGGATCTTCCTGAGCTATACATTTAGCACGCCGGTAAGTGTTGCCTCCGTTTTCTTATCTCCACGAAATGATGAGGGTGGTAAATGGAGGGAAAGGGTGAACCCGGTGAGCATAGCACTATATGATACTAACGGCACAGAACTGGGGAGATTCAATCGAGCCCACACCGATCCTAATAACGCGTGGGACTGGGTAACGCCCACCAGTAACTATAAAGGATATCAGACTACCCTGTTAACTCCGATAGAGGGGGTACACACATTGAAAGTGCTTATTGACGAAAATATTACTCCAAACAGTCCAACCCAGTTCAACTATTTCAATGTTGGGTTGGAATTTTAGCCTTGATGCAGGGGTTTTGGACATCAATCTCTTGATCTGGGCTTTACCGAAAATAAAACATACTGGTTAAGCACCGAAAATGAAACAGTGTGAAGATGGCCCAGGTACTGGAAGTGCGTTTATATGGCTATTACCGTTGGATTCGCATGGGATGCCCTGACGAGAAGACGCGGGACAGGGAAATGATTGACGCTATAAGGCTTGTCCAGCAGGAAAACTCTTACAGAACGGGTTCTCCCCGCGTGCATAAGGAACTAAAGAAAAAGGGGTATGGCATCGGTCACAACAAGGTGGCCCGCCTCATGAGTGAAAACGATTTAAGATGCCGCACTTAAAGAGCTTATATCAGAACGACCGTATCGGATCCGGCAAATATGCTTAATGGAATATTGTAATTTTTCATTAAAGTTCAACTGTATTGCAAAAGATAACACCAACCTGCTTTTTGTCAGCAGCATGGGGTTCGCCTCACTCGCCCCGTTAAAGCCTATGAGAAATAGGTGAATCGCATTCCAAAAGGTTAGCGACAGGAACGGGACTGTAAAGTGATTATCGCCATCGCCGAAAAAATCCCGAACAACGTGCTCGAGGAAGATCCCAGGCTCCTCATGTGGTACGATCAGGCTGTAACACGTGTGGGGGGGGGGCGATTAACTACAGATGGACACAGATTAAATGGAGAGAGAATATGTTAAAGAATTTGCGCATACAGAATTTTAAGGGGTGGAAGGATACAGCTTCTATTCGTATGGCCCCCATCTCGCTGTTTTTTGGGACCAACAGCTCAGGAAAATCCAGCATTGGACAGTTTCTGATGATGTTGAAACAAACCGTTGAATCTCCGGACCGTAAAGCTGTTTTCTATCCGGGCGGTAAGAACTCTGCTGTTCAGCTTGGTTCCTATCAGGAGATGGTCTTTCACCGTAATCCGGAAAATAAAATCAGCTTTGAATATGATTGGTGTTTGTCTTCTTCCACTAAGTTTAAGGATCCCAACTCCGGCCAGTCATACACATATAATCAAGTTGCATTCAATGCTGAGGTTGGACCTGGAAATAAAGAGCAACACACCCGGGTAGTCGACAAATTCCAATACGAGCTAAAAGATTCAGATACTAAGAGCCTTTCTATCGGTATGGAAAGAAAAGCGGATTCAAAGGCAGAATATAAAGTTGATGCAACAGATTTTTCACTCAAACGCAATAAGGGTCGTGCCTGGTATCCCAGAGCACCTGTTCGTTTTTATGGATTTCCCGATGAAGTGGTTGCATACCACCAAAATGCTGATTTCGTTCAGAAATTGAATTTACAGCACGAAAAACTATTCCGGTCCATTTGCTATTTAGGTCCTCTACGTACAAAAGCGGAACG
Organism: Spirochaetaceae bacterium; assembly: GCA_965224705.1. Classification (GTDB taxonomy): domain Bacteria; phylum Spirochaetota; class Spirochaetia; order DSM-2461; family DSM-2461; genus UBA2779. The sequence continues at coordinate 1,281,944 of OZ245056.1, forward strand.
CTTGTATTCCTGGACCGGGATGGAACCCGAAAGTGTGGGCTATGCTGGTGAAAACACCGTGGCGGCCATCTTAGCTGCTCGAACTCGAAGAATAAGTATGGGCTATAAAAAAGCAACAAAGCCCTTTGAACAAATCATTGCCATGAAACTAAAAGAGATGGGCCTGATAGAGAAGTTTGAGGTTAACCCTATCTCTGAACAACGTCAGGAATATGAGGTTAAGGTTTGCACCAAAGGTTCAAGAGACTGGGTTGATTTACCCGATGTTGGTTTTGGTATTTCTCAGGTTTTGCCTGTATTGGTGCAGTGTTTCCATGCCCCGGCAAACTCCATTATTATTATGGAACAACCAGAGATTCATCTTCATCCCAATGCGCAGTCGGCTTTGGCTGATGTAATGATTGATGTGATCAATTCCAGAGAAAATGGAAAAGACCGAAATATTCAGCTCATCATCGAGACTCATTCAGAACACTTCCTACGCAGGCTTCAGCGCAGGATCGCAGAGAATATCGTTTCTCAAGAAAAAATATCCGCCTATTTTGCCAATGTCAGCAGAACACCGGCCAAATTGGAACCATTGCAGATCGATATATTCGGAAGTATTCAAAACTGGCCGGAGAATTTTTTCGGTGATGAAATGGGTGATATTACCGGACAGGCCAAAGCTGCCATGAAAAAACGGATGGAACAGAAATCTCAGAATACGAAGGTTTCTGAATGAGTTATCCGGATCTGTGTATAGTGGATACGAATGTTGCCAAAACGGCCAATCTTGCGACTCAGCCTGATCCAGAAACCAATTTTCCGGATGAGTGTATCAATGCTTGTGTTGCAGCCATTGAACATGTCATTCAAAAGAACGGTTTAGTCATTGATGCGGGAGATGAAATTTTTGATGAATATAGTCAGCAGCTTTCAATGGGCGGACAACCCGGCATAGGCGACAGTTTCATGAAGTGGGTGCATGATCATCGTTGGACTTTGCCGGAGTCTCAACGAGTTAAAATCACCAAGAATGTTGAATCATACGATGAGTTTCCTGAACATGAGGATTTAAATTCTTTCGATAAATCCGATCGCAAATTTGTGGCTGTTTCGAATGCACATTCAGGTAAACTAACTATTCTCCAGGCAACAGATAGTAAATGGTGGGGATGGAAAGATGCGTTGATTCAATGCGGCATAGCGGTTCAATTTATATGCGAATGCTACATCCAGGCTAAATTTCAGGAGAAAATGGGATAATGAAAGACGACTTCTTCAAATTCCCTTCAACACCTCATCTGGCCACACTTGAAGACGTGGAAGTCCGGGACAGCAAAGTTTTGTCCGAAGCAGAACGACTGGATTTCCTGAGACATGAAGTTGTTGTCGAAGAAAAAGTCGACGGTGCGAATCTGGGTTTATCCTTTAATTCAGAAGCTAATCTTTCCCTGCAAAACAGGGGAACTTATTTACAAGTGTCGGGTGTGGGGCAATGGAAAAAAATGGAGCAATGGCTAAACCCTAAAATGGATGTGCTATTTGAAAGTATAACCGATCGTTTCATCCTTTTCGGCGAGTGGTGCTACGCACGGCATTCTGTTTATTACAACCGTTTACCTGACTTATTCCTGGGCTTTGACTTGTATGACAAGCAGGCTAAAAAATTTTTCTCAACTGAGAGAAGAGATAAATTATTCAAAGAAATGGGAATCTTTGGTGTCCCACAGATTGCTAAGGGCCAGTATAGCGTATCAGACATAGAAAACCTTTTAACTCAATCAAAAATTTCAGATGAACCTGCAGAAGGCTTATACCTCCGAATCGATCAAGAGAAATGGCTATTAAATAGAGCCAAGCTGGTTCGACCCTCTTTTATTCAGTCCTTAGAAGCACACTGGTCTTGTTCGGCAATCAAACCGAATCGCCTGGATTCAAATAGATGAGAGATGCAAAGTGACTAAGTCTCAAAACATCTGTGTTTATTCGTGTTCATCTGAAGAAAGCCGACAAGCAGGTGAATTTCACCGATGATGAGAGCAGGCATTATGTTTCACGTGAAACAATATCAGGTACGACGGCTCCCTCTTCGCCTGGTTGCCGCACAATTCCGATCAATGAATCATCCTCATTAATATTCAGAATACGAACACCAAAAGCAGCCCGTCCCATAACAGAGACCTGATCTACAGCAAATCGCAGGGCTTTCCCCTGTGCGGTTATACCGATACAACTGTCTATGTCTTTCACTGGAAGCAGGGCAACAACTTTTCCTGTCCGTTTATTCGGAGTATATGCCTTTTGCCCTCCGGTTCCTCTTCCATGAGAAAGAAATTCATCATTTCTCGTTCTTTTGCCATATCCCATTTCTGTTACAAGGAGCATCATTTCATGTTCTCGGACAGGGTAAACACCGATGATTTCATCCTCTTCTGCACATCTTATTCCCCTTACTCCTCTAGAAGCTCTTCCCATACAGCGTACAGACGATACGGGAAATCGCAACCCCTTCCCCTGGCGAGTTGCCAGAAAAAAGTCTTCCTCTCCTTTAACGAGTACGGCTTCAACAAGTCGGTCGCCCTCATCCAGATTGATGGCAATAATTCCCCTTGTACGTGCATTTCTAAAGTCGTATGTGGCCACTCTTTTAATCACACCCCTCCGAGTTGCCATAATAAGCGTTGTCTCTTTATCAAAGCTCTCCAATGGAACCATTGCTGTAATATCTTCTTCTGGAGCAAATTCAAAAATTGTTTTCAGATGCTTTCCTCTACTGTTTCGGGATCCTTCGGGTATCTCGAAAACCTTGATCCAGTACGCCTTGCCTTCAGAAGTGACAAAAAGAATATGTCTGTGTGTTGATGAAAGAAAAACATGCTTGATGAAATCATCTTCCTTGAGATCACTGGTCCGGGCCCCTTTTCCGCCACGCCCCTGCTCCTTATATTCTGTTGCTGCAATTCTTTTGATAAAGCCCCGGTTCGATATAACAACAACAACATCCTCTTCTTCGATTAAATCTTCGAGATTCATCTGTAGAACTTCTTCGTGAACAATTTCCGTCTTTCTTGGTACTCCATACTTCTCTGCGATTTCCTCTGTTTCATTCTTTATTACTTTGAGGATTTTCTCCTCGCTGGCGAGGAGATCCTCCAGATAAGAAATAGTCTTCCGTACCTCTTCAAGTTCATCCAGGATTTTCTGTGCCTCAAGACTGGTCAGCTTTTGCAGGCGAAGATCAAGAATTGCCTGGGCCTGTTTCTCTGAAAACTGATACCTGCCCATAAGATTGGTGCGTGCCATAACGACGTTTTCAGACGTTTTTATTATTTCAACAATTGCATCGATGTTCTCAAGTGCTCTTTTTAAGCCGGATAGAACATGCTCCTTTTCCCTGGTTTTCGTTAAATCAAAAACACTTCGCCTTCGGACCACTTCCTGCCGATGCCTGACGAATTCGGAAAGCATCATTTTGAGATTAAGCAGCTCTGGTCTGCCATCAACAAGAGCAAGGTTATTGATACTGAAATTGACCTGGAGAGAAGTCTGAGAAAAAAGCTGGTTCATTACAACTTTGGGACTTGCATTTCTTTTTAGCTCAATAACAATCCTTATTCCCTCTCGATCAGATTCGTCCCGTAAATCGGATATTCCATCAATTTTCCTGTCTCTGACAAGTGCCGCTATCCGCACCATCAAGGAAACCTTGTTTACCTGGTAAGGAAGCTCTGTAACGATGATGGCAAATCGATCATTCTTCATCTCCTCAAGTTCATAGCGAGCCCGAAGAACAACCTTGCCCCTGCCTGTATGGGCTGCCAGTTTGTATCCCATATCGCCATAGATCAAACCCTCTGTCGGAAAATCCGGGCCTTTTACATATCCAAGTAATTCGTTGATTGAAAGATCCGGGTTCTCAATCAAGGCCGCTATAGCTGATGAAATCTCCTTTACATTGTGGGGGGGCATATTGGTTGCCATTCCAACAGCAATGCCGCTGGCACCATTGATAAGTAGATTAGGAACGGCCGCCGGCAATACAAGTGGTTCCGTCATGGAATCATCATAGTTTGGACCGAAATCAACGGTTTCCTTCTTAATGTCTCGAAGCATGGGTTCTGCAATACTCGCCAGACGGGCTTCGGTGTATCGCATGGCCGCTGGCGGATCACCATCGATGGATCCAAAATTTCCCTGCCCCTGAACCATTGGCACTCCAAGGGAGAAATCCTGTGCCAGTCGAACCAGTGCGTCGTAAATAGATTGATCCCCGTGAGGATGAAATTTGCCCAATACATCGCCGACAATGCGTCCACATTTCTTGTACGGCCTATCATGACGCAGACCCATTTCACTCATGGAGTAAAGGATCCGCCGATGCACAGGTTTCAGCCCATCGCGGACATCGGGTAACGCCCGGCTGACAATGACAGACATCGCATAGTTCAAATATGACTCTTTTACTTCATCCTCAATAGCAATGGGTATAACCCGGCTTTGTCCCTGTTCATTCATTGAGCAGCTCCTACACGTCCAGATTCACAACGGCCAGGGCATTCTCTTCGATAAACTTCCGCCGTGGAGAAACCTCTTCTCCCATGAGGGTGGCAAACATTTCATCCGCCGCAACGAAATCCTCAAGTGTCACTTTTTTTATGCTTCGTGTTTCAGGATTCATTGTTGTTTCCCATAATTGCTCCGGGTTCATTTCTCCAAGTCCTTTGTATCGCTGCATGTTGATTTTATCTTCATTTTCCCATTCAGAGATAACCTGATCCCGCTCTCTGTCATTATAGACATAGGCGGTTTTCCTGCCTGCTGTAAGCTTGAAAAGCGGCGGCATCGCCAGAAAAATATGGCCATTATCAAAAAGAGGCTGCATGTAGCGGAAAAAGAAAGTCAGCAATAGTGTCCGAATATGCGATCCATCGACATCCGCATCCGCCATAATAATAATTTTATGATAGCGAAGTTTTTCAAGATCAAACTCATTCCCAAGGGAGGCTCCCAGGGCCTGAATGATTGGCTGCATCTTCTCGTTCGTCAGGACTTTTTCAAGACGTGTTTTCTCTACATTGAGCATTTTTCCCCAGAGTGGGAGAATTGCCTGAAATCTTCGGTCCCTTCCCATCTTGGCACTACCCCCGGCGGAATCACCTTCAACAATGTATATTTCACAATTTGCGGGAACTTTATCCGCACAGTCAGCAAGTTTCCCCGGTAGTCCTCCCCCCTCAAGAAAGCCTTTTCGCCGGGTTAGATCTCTTGCCTTGCGAGCTGCCAGGCGAGCTCTTGCCGCTGTTACAGCCTTATCGAGTATAACATCAACGATACGGGGATTCTCTTCAAACCATGAGGAAAGATTCTCACCAACAACCTTTTCAACTATTCCGCGGACTTCCGAATTCCCGAGTTTACTCTTCGTCTGACCTTCAAACTGCGGTTCTGGTACTTTGATCGATAAAACACATGTCAAACCTTCCCGCACATCCTCACCGGACAAAGCCTCATCTCCTTTTTTTCCATATTTCGAATCCTTCATTAAATCGTTAATCGTTCGAGTAAGAGCCGCGCGAAAACCAGTCAGATGAGTTCCACCCTCCTGCGTGTTAATATTGTTTACAAAGCTGAAAAGCGTTTCATTAAATCCTTCATTGTACTGAAGTGACAATTCCACCGTCACATCATCTCTGGCTGCTTCAAACCAGATTGGATCCTTATGAAGAGGTGTCTTATTCCTGTTTAAGTGTCTGACAAACGACTCCAGTCCTCCATCAAACTTAAATGTTCTTATTTGCTGACATTCAGGTCTTTCATCCGTGAGAATTATGTTTATACCTTTGTTCAAAAAAGCCAGTTCTCTGAGCCGCCGGGAGAGTGTATCATAAATGAAATCCGCATTTTCAATTATTGTTGTATCAGGGAAAAATCTTGTTTGAGTTCCCGTAAGCTCTGTATGTCCCTGGTTTTCAATTGAATCCGTCGGTATCCCGCGCTCATAGCGCTGGAAATACTTGCAGCCGTTCTTGTATACAGTGACTTCACACCATTCGGATAGGGCATTCACAACCGCCGCCCCAACACCATGCAGACCGCCGGAAACCTTGTAGCTGTCCTTATCGAATTTCCCTCCGGCATGCAGCCGGGTCATAACAACTTCCAGAGCACTTATCTTTTCAGCCGGATGAATATCAACCGGGATACCTCTTCCATCATCCTTGATTATTACCGATCCCTCAGGCTCAATAGTTACCGTTATATTCTTACAGTAGCCAGCCAGGGCTTCATCAATCGAATTATCGACAATTTCATAAACCATGTGATGAAGTCCATCAGCACCTGTTGAACCGATGTACATTCCCGGGCGCTTACGTACCGGGTCAAGTCCCTCCAGCACCTGAATATGCTGGGCATCATAGTTGTGCATATAATTTCCTGTTTATCCTAAAAAGAAGACTTCCAATGCTACCATTTATTTTTTTCAAAGTCTACTATTCATGTTCTATGGAGAGTTATGATGGACAATGATTACAAGGTTTTCTGGGATGAAGCGACTCGTCAACTGTTGAAAGAGAATAAAATTAATCAGCAGGAATATGAAATGTGGTTTCTCAAAATGCTTTACACCGGTCAGGAGGGACATTCTCTTATTTTCAGCGTACCATCAAAGTTTTATCGAGATCAGGTAATATCCCGCTATCTTGTACTGGTGGAAGACCGATTATCAGAACTCTCCGGGTCGAACCTATCCTTGAAATTCGAAATAAGAAATTCAAAAAATGATAGTTCGGACGGCGATACTGCGGAGAACCGAGTAATAAAAACCTCGTCTGCCAGGGATTCAACGGCTGATACTGATCAGGAGCGTAAGCCACACAGTCAACTCCGGGGAGATTATACATTTGATCAGTATGTTATTGGCAACAATAACTCATTTGCTGTCAGTGCAGCTCAAGCAATCAGCACTGCTCCTGGAAAGAAATACAATCCCTTCTTAATTTATGGCGGAGTTGGTCTGGGTAAAACTCATCTCATGCAGGCCATTGGCAGTCATATCCACTACTCAATGATCAAAAAAAAGGTTGTATATATTACTGCTGAAACGTTCATCAATGAATTTATTCAATCAATACAAACGAATACTCAACGTATCTTCAAGAATAAATACAGAAAAGTTGATGTTCTCCTTATCGATGATATCCACGATCTTCACGGTAAAAAAGAAACCCAGGAAGAACTCTTTCACACATTCAATGCATTGTACGATGCCAGAAAACAACTGGTATTCACCTGTGATAGACCTCCATCTGAACTCAAAAATTTCGCAAGCCGATTACAAAGCAGGTTTGATCTGGGATTGAATGTTGATCTTCAGCCTCCAAACTTTGAAACTCGATATGCAATACTGAATAAGAAACTGGAATCCATACAGGTTGATATTCCTGAGAAAGTAATCGATCTCATTGCCCGCAATGTTACATCCAATGTTCGAGATCTTGAGGCTTCACTTACAAAGATGGCAGCTTACAGTGATCTGGTGGGTAAAAAGATTACCCTCGAGATAGCAAAACATCAGTTAAAAGGTGTCTTCTCGGGGATTTTGAGTCCAAAAATAACCATAGATAGGGTACAAAGAGCTGTTTCTGAGTATTTTAACATTACACCTGCTGATTTGAAATCAAAGAAACGAACAAAGCAGGTAACTTTTCCCCGACAAATCTCCATGTATATAATCAGGGAGATAACTGACTTCTCAACAACTGAAATCGGATTAGAATTTGGTGGAAGAGATCATACGACTGTTATGCATTCCTGCCAGAGAATTGAGAATCGAATGAAGATCGACCCTACTATTGAGCCTTCAATTGCAAACCTGATACGTACAATTAAAGAAAGTGGATAATCCGGGTATAACTCTTCATCCTGTGGATAACAGGGATAAATCTACTTTTTATACATTAATTATCCCCACAATATCAACAAGTATTTTTCCATACAGTATAACATTTTAAATCGGTTTTTAATGTTTCCACAGCCCCTATTACTACTACTACTGATTATAAATAGATATGAGTAATGCCTGTCAATTCTTACATCAGGATGCACCACACCTTCTTATCCATACAAATTGACTCTTTAATTATAATCGATTATTATAAAACCCATGTTCAATATTAGAAAACTGAATCTCTCATTGCTGATACTGGCAGTAGTTTTAACATCCTGTTCACGTAAACCTGACAGCAATACAAACGCAACCTGGGAACCTCCTGAAGAGGGAACTCAAAGTCTTGCTGTAGAAGGTATTATGGTTAGCCGAGGATTTCTTGTTGAAAAAATTCAAAGTACTGGTGTTGTTGAAGGCATCAGGGAAGCCTGGGTTGTATCAGAGACAGAAGGTTTGATAAAAGAATTACATTTCAAACTTGGTGATTATGTAAGAAGTGATGAAGTGCTATTGGTCATTGAAAATGATATCGCTGCGCAAAACCGTGATCTGGCCCAGGGACAATACAGGACAGCACAGTTGGAATTCCAGGCATCTGAGCAATCAAGAGAGAATGGAAGCATATCTGAACTTCAATTCAGTCAGGTAACAGACCGGCTTCTTGCCGCAAAATCGGCGATGGTCGCAGCAGTCGATGCGTATGAGAATACCTTTCTCAAAGCTCCTTTTTCCGGAGCAGTTGCCACCAGAGGTAGTGGGCTTGATGTTGGAAACTATCTCTCCCGTGGAGTGAGGGTTGCCCGTATTGTTGATTATTCTTCTTTTCGATCTGAAATCAGTGTGGGAGAAGGGCAGATTCTGCTGATCAGGGAGGGATCGGTTGTAGAGGTAACAGGAAAGGATGGATTGACTCGAAATGGAAGAGTCAGTGCTGTATCAGCAGGCAGTGATGGAAGTACAGGGAGTTTTACGGTCGTGGTGGAGTGGGCCCCAATGGAAAACGACAGGCTTAAATCAGGTATGTCTGTGGACATTGCTATAGAGGTAAGCGGAGGAGTAGAAAAAATCATTGCTCCGGTTACGGCTGTCCGTTACCGTGGTGGTGAGAGTTTTGTTTATGTTGATTCCAATGGTCAGGCTGAACCTCGTCTTATTGATCTTGGCAGCAGGCTGGGTGAAAGGATTGAAGTCCTCTCAGGTCTGGATGCTGGAGAAGTTATTATAACCAGTAGACTGGCTTCAATAACACCGGGATATCCTGTTATAGCAACTGTTATAAACAGAGATGAAGGTACTGAATGAAAATAGGTCAGTTTTCAGTTAAAAATCCAGTTCTCATCAATATTATTATGTTTGCATTACTCGTTATGGGAACTATTACCCTTTTTAGAATTCCCAAGGAATTGTTTGCTGAAGTACCGTTTTATTTTGTTGTAATACAGGTTCCCTGGCCAGGTGTATCAGCCCAGGAAGTGGAGCAGCAACTGACGATTCCAATAGAAAATGAAATGCAGGGCCTGGATGATCTGGATTCTGTTACCTCCTTCAGTACTGAAGGTATTTCCATCGTCAGTGTTCGATTTAATGATGGTATAAGCAGGAATCGTTTCGATAAGCTTACAACGGATGTGAATAATCGGTTTTCGAAGGTTTCCCTGCCGGATGATACAATAGATCCTTCTGTCGATACATTTTCCTCCAATGACTTTGCTCCTGTTATTGAAATAATTCTTTCTGGAAACGTCGGTTATGAAGAACTAGTTAAAACAGCAGAAGTGCTTGAAAGTCCATTGCTTCGAATACCGGAAGTCGATGATATAGATCTTATCGGTGTTAGAGACAGGCAAATTGTTCTTTCAACAGACCGGGCGGCCCTTGAATCACGGAGTATTTCCCTGAATGAAATGCTTCAGGCCATCAAGTCGCGCAATGTCAATGTTCCAGGAGGAACATTGAAAACGAATACTCGAAATTATCTTGTGCGTACCATGGGTGAGATAGATGAAATTGAAGACTTCGGCGATGTCGTTATCCGCCGAACAGCGGATATCAATGGTTCAGTCAGGGTCAGGGATGTTGCAGAAGTCATGGATGAGTATGATCCGGATGGATCTCAAGTTCGTTTCGATGGCGATACCGCTGTTATGCTCAGAGTAATAAAGATCCCCAGTGGGGGTTCTATAAGAATTATAGAATCTGTAAAAGAAGTGATGAATGAATGGGATGACAGAATTCCCAATGATATAAAAGTGAGTTATCTCAATGACTCATCGGTTTATATTAAATCCAGCATGAAAATACTGCTGATTAATGCCTTGATTGGATTGATCTTTCTTATTGTGATTCTGCTCATTTTCATTGGATTCAGGAATGCAATAATCACAGCACTGGGTATTCCTGTCACATTTGCTATTACATTGATCATCCTGGAACTGACGGGTCAAACTTTTAATACGAACACTCTTTTCGGCATGATTCTTGTTTTAGGACTTGTTGTGGATCATGCTATTGTCATCATTGAGAACAGTTTTCGTTTTCGTCAATTGAATCTCAATCGACATGATGCGGCAATAAGGGGAACCAACCAGGTAGCCATACCGGTTATTGCAGCCACAGCAACCACAGTTGCGGCGTTTCTTCCACTCATGATACTGCCGGGAGTAATGGGGAAGTTTTTAAGGGTAATTCCATTCACGGTAACCATCGCACTTGTCGCTTCTACAGCGGAAGCTCTTCTGTTTTTACCATCGCATTATGCTGATTGGCCCGAAGGCCGGAAGACAAAACTGGAAGGAAAAATATTCAAAGCATTCCGTTCCCGATTTCGCCGCCTTTCAGCCAAAACATACAGATGGAAAAAACTGACGGTACTGCTTACAATTCTTTTCATGTTTGCATCTTTTGGATTGATTCCTTTACTTCAGCAGGATTTATTCAGTGATGAAGATATTGCCACGTTTTATGTAGATTGCACAATGTCCCCGGGTACACCCATCCATAAAACCAATCAGGTTATCAGCAAGTTTGAGGAAAGACTTCTCCCGTTAGTTGGGAATGGGGAAGTAAAGGCCATTACAACATCCGTGGGTTTCATGGCGGGAGAAACAGGAAACTCAGAGGGGGCTTCCGTTGCCCAGATTTCAGTGTTCCTTGTTGAAAAAGACCAGGGAAGGGAGCGTTCCGTTTCCACGATTCTTGCCGAGGTAGAAGAATTAACGAATGATATACTGGGGCCGGAAAAAGTTCTTTACAGAAAAATCAATAGCGGACCACCAACAGATCCCCCTGTGTCGTTCAGAATCTTCGGTAACAGCTATGATGATCTTCTGGTTGTAGCGGATCGCATACGAAGTGAACTGGCTGAGGAAGAAGAAATTTTTAACATCCAGGACAATTATGAGATGGGCTCCCAGGAAATGGTAATCCAGGTGAATGAGGAAAGGGCCACATCATTTGGACTATCAGTTTCATCCGTCGGGCAGTATATCCGCTCCTCAGTGGAAGAAATTAAGGCGACAACTTTCTTTAAAGACAACGAAACAATAGATGTAATCGTCAGATTTTCTGATGCAGGAAACTATGATCCCAGTTTTTTGAGCCAGTCAAGAATCATCTCCCCAAAGGGTATAGCCGTTCCTTTATCTGCGGTTGCAGAAGTGATAAGCGGGGATTCACTTGCTTCAATCAAGCGTTTCGATGGGCGCCGCGAAATAACTGTTACAGCGGATGCGTATTCTAAAAGAAACGTTCCCTCCATCAACGAGCGGGTAAAGGAGATCTGGTCAGCAGAGTATTCCAGCCGCTACCCAGATGTCGAATTAACCGTTGGCGGAGAATTCGCAGAATTCAACAATCTTCTGATCAAAATCGCCCGATTATTTCTGGTTGGTATCTTCCTGATATATATCATCCTTGGTACTCAGTTCAGGAGCTATTTACAGCCATTTCTTATTATGTTCTCTGTTCCGCTGGCATTTTCAGGAGTTGTAATCTATCTCACAGTAACAGGAACTTTGTTCAGTATTCCGGTTCTCTATGCCGGTGTGGCACTGGCTGGAATTGCTGTCAATGACGCCATTGTTTTAATCAGCTTCATCAATGAGAAACGCCGAGAAGGCCTATCGGTTAAGGATGCAGTTCTGGACGCAGCAGAAACCCGTTTTCGCCCGATTCTGTTGACCAGTCTCACTACAATCGCCGGACTGGCTCCAACAGCATTTGGAATCGGCGGAAAATCTATTTCATGGGGCCCCATGGCAGGAACAATAGTATTCGGACTGATTTTTTCAACTCTGGCAACCCTGGTCTTTATACCGGCATTTTACGGAATGCTGTTTGATCGAAGTTCAAAGAAAAAGGTAGAATCAATTGAAACAACAGCGTAACAGTCGACATTATCGAATATGGCCAGTATTTTTGATTTTTTTCCCCATTTTTGAAGTCTTTGCCCATGATACTCCAGCGGTGGATTTATCAGATACTGATCAGATAGCAGTTGAAACCGGAATGGCTCTTTTTGAGCGGGCCAGTAATGAGGTCTGGGCGAACAATGCCCCTCTTGAGAGCACGATGACTCTTCTTGATCATGCGGAAGAGAGCTTTTCTGCTCTAAGAGACAATGCTGCGAAAAATTACTTTCTTGCTCAGGTGGAAATCTATCGAGGGAGGATCACCTATATAACGTCAACGAAATCAAGGGCCCGCCCATATTTTTCGAGGGCGATGGAGCTGGCCGAGGAATCTGTCAATGAAAGGGAGAGTTCTGACGGCTACAGGGTTCTTGCCTCGGCCGGGGCTTCCTGGATGTCAACAAAAGGCCTGGCAGGTATAATGGAGATGAGCCAGAAAGTAAAGGAGTGGTCGGATACAGCCCTGGAAATCGATCCTCGAAATGCCCTGGCAGCGGTAATCAATGCCCAGGGACTTATCCATGCGCCCAGATTTGCAGGCGGAGATCCAGAAGAGGCCATACGCCGATTATCCATTCAACTCAGGCGGCAGGATCTCTCTGATATTGAACGATTTCAAACCCTTCTGGGATTAGCCCAGGCCCACAAAAAACTTCGACAGAACGAAGATTTTCTTTTGCGATGTAATGATGCCAGACTGATTTTCCCTGAGAATCGTATGCTGAAAGCCTGTAAGTAGAATTGAGTGTCCGAAAGCCTGTAGAGATGAAATGAAGAGACCGCCTCTACAGATGATGGTGAAAGAGAGACTAATCCGGCAGTCTATCACTCACTTCTGTTATATCTCTTAAATCCTCCGCTGTTTTTTTGCTTATTTCATCTTTTGATATCCGCCAGGTCCAGTTTCCATGAGATGTTCCAGGTGTATTGAATCGAGCGTCACTTCCCAGACCTGAAATGTCCTGTATGGGTATTACAGCCAGATTTGCAGCAGATTTCATTGCCGCGAGTACGATGGCTTTTGCAAATTCCCTGCTGCTGATATCAGAAGACAGCTTCAAGTACTTTTGTGCGGTTAATCTATTGGACTCGGAAGTAGAATCATACCATCCGGCACAGGTGTCATTGTCATGAGTTCCTGTGTACACAATACAGTTCTGGGTGTAGAGATGGGGAAGGTAGTTGTTTTCTTCGGATGAATCAAAGGCGAATTGGAGAACTTTCATGCCGGGAAAGTCAAATTCCTTCATCAGTGCAGTGACGTCTTCGGTAATTATGCCCAGGTCTTCAGCGATGATGGGAGGAGTTCCAAGGACATCTCTAACATGTTGAAAGAGTTTTTGTCCCGGGGATGGAATCCACGTACCATTAACGGCGGTTTGTTCTCCGCAGGGGATGGCCCAACAGGCAGCAAAACCCCGAAAATGGTCGATTCTTAAAACATCGTATTGTTCCAGTTTGTTTTTTAAGACTGATATCCACCAGGAAAAATTGTTTTCTTCCATAGTTTCCCAGTTGTACAGGGGATTGCCCCACCGCTGACCTGTTGCACTGAAATAGTCTGGCGGTACTCCGGAGACAAGGGTTGGACTTCTGTTTTGATCAAGAAGGAAGAGTTCTGGCCGGGACCAGCAGTCAGAAGAGTCACTGGATACAAAGATGGGCTGGTCACCAATGATTTTTATTCCCCTGCTGGAAGCCGCTTTTTTAATTGTCTTCCACTGCTTATCGAAGATATACTGTATAAAGGAATGATATTCAACAGAAGGGGAAAGTTTTTCCCTCATGGAATCGATGGCTGATGGTTCTTTGAACCTGAGTGATTCTGGCCATTGATCCCATGGCTGTCCACCCTGGTTCGTTTTGATGGCCATAAACAGGCAGTAGTCATCAAGCCAGGAGGCATTTTTCTCCCGGAAGCATTTAAAATCAGCGGACTCTACTACTTCGCTGGACTGCTGCCAGGCCTTGTAAAGAATCGCTGCTTTCAATGGGATGAGTTTTCCATAGTCAACCCTCCCCGGCGGAAATCTGGAAAGAGAAACCAGGTCATTTTTTTCCAGAAGTCCCAGCTCAATGAGATTTTCAAGGTCGATAAGATTTGGATTTCCGGCAAAGGCACTGAAACCCTGATATGGAGAGTCTCCATATCCTGTTGGAACAAGAGGACAGATTTGCCAGTAGCTTTGTCCGGCTTCCTGGAGCCAATCCAGGAATACATGGGCTTGTTTACCAAGTGTTCCTATACCAGACTGACCCGGAAGGGCTGTGGGATGAAGGAGAATGCCACTTCTGCGAGGGAAATTGCTCATAGTGTCTGCTCTTCCAATCTGGAGACAGTATCGGAAAAGATCTCAAAATTCGATTCAGAGAAGAATACTAACGTAATCTTTTCAGGTAGATGATGTTTGAGAATCCAATCTGTTAGAACAGACCAGACGACTGCTGCCGCTTTGTCATGGGGGTAGCCATACACACCTGTGGAAATTGAAGGAAAGGCCAGCGTTTTCATACCCGTTTCGGCTGCCTTTTCAAGAGAGTTTCGATAGGCATCGGCCAGAAGTTTATCCTCGCCTTTCTTTCCTCCAGACCATACCGGCCCAACAGTATGAATGACATATCGACAGGGCAGGTTTCCGGAACCAGTTACAACGGCCTGACCGACAGGGAGCCCCGCACGCAGTGTTGAGTTCCTCAATTTGCGGCATTCATCCAGTATGGCTGAACCGCCCGCACGATGAATGGCACCATCCACCCCTCCTCCCCCCAGAAGGGAGGAATTGGCAGCATTAACAATGCCATCCCCCTGAAAAACTGTTATATCACTTATCAAAGCTTCCAATCGCCCATCATACCATTTCATAAGACATTACTCCTGAAAGATACTGACATGAAAATGGATATTGATCCATTCAGAGAATCATGATAAATTGTTTTTATCTCTGGGGGGTTAGCTCAGTTGGCTAGAGCGGTTGGTTCGCAATCAACAGGTCGTCGGTTCGAATCCGATATCCTCCAATTTGGAAAGTTGTCCATGACAACAAGTCATCCCTTTCACATTGCTGGTTGCTCCCATGTTTGTTTGCACAGCTGATTGAATTGACCGTGACAGATGAAGGAAGCAGATCAGATGCAGGAAAACGATAGCCCATTACTATTACAGGAAATCAGCCGCTACATATATGAACAAAGTGGAATTTATTTTTCAGATCTGAATATGGTTCTTTTAAAAAGTAAACTGAAAGAACGCTTAAAGATCTTGAACAACGAAACAGTAGCGGCGTATCTTGACCGATTACAGACGGATAATGAAGAATTAATAGACTTTCTGGATGCGATTACAACGAATCTTACCAGCTTTTTCAGAAATACAGGCCATTACAAGACATTTGTACAATATGTTATTCCCAAACTGATTGAGCAGAAGCCCCTGTCACACAGCTATCATGTAAGGCTGTGGAGTGCCGGTTGTTCTACAGGGGAAGAATCCTATACAAGTGCCATGGTTCTCCAGGAACATCTGCCAGCCCACTGGACATTTGATGTGATTGCCTCTGACCTCAGCCTGAAATCGCTGGAAATAGCGCAAAATGGATTCTATCCTGAATCGAAATTGAAAAAAGTGCCTGAAAACTACCGTGAGAAATACTTTGTTCACCATGATGAAGGCTGTGCCGTGAAGGATTTCATCAAAAAGAAGGTAACATTTGATTACCATAACCTGAACTTTGAATCAGGATATCGAAACTTTGATGTCGTATTCTGCCGCAATGTATTAATCTACTTTGACAATAACTCTCAGAGAAATCTGATCAACCATATATGGAAGACAATGTCAGATCTTTCTTACCTGTTTATAGGACATTCTGAATCGTTATTCGGAATGGATACATCGTTTGAGTACATTGAAACTGATAACGGATGTTTGTACAAAAAAATTGTCCCTGAGGAGAATTGAGTGAATTCTATAAAAGTACTCATCGTTGATGACTCTGCATTGATGCGGGGAATTATTGTAAAAATGCTGGAAAAAGATAAGGCAATCACTGTTTCCGCCGTGGCAACAAATGGCATGCATGCACTGCGAAAAATGCAATACCACTCTCCAGATGTCATAATACTTGATCTGGAGATGCCGGAACTTGACGGTATTGGATTTCTAAAGGAAAGAAAGAAACGCAATTGGAACATCCCGGTCATAATCCTTTCTTCGCTGGCAAAAAGAGGGGCTGCAATCACCATTGAGGCCCTGGCCCTTGGCGCATCAGATTTTGTAACAAAACCAGCAGGTACAAAGCCGAATGAAATAAAAGCAACTGAGACAATACTCCTTGATATGGTAAAAGCATTGGGTAAAACGTACAGAAGGAAGCAAATTGATTCAGGCCATTCCTCAAGTCTTATGGATAAGGAAGAAGAGGGAAATCAAGACCAGGGAACCGCCTCCTACCCTCAATGGCCTGCATTGAAGCCCATCACGCCATTTGGAACTCCAAGAATAATTGTTATCGGAATCTCTACTGGAGGACCTGATGCACTCAGACAGCTTTTCAGTCGTATTTCACCTGATATCACGGTTCCGATTGTTGTTGTACAGCACATGCCGGCAGGTTTTACTCATGAGTTTGCTAAAAGTCTTGACAGTATATGCCCCTTGAGAGTGAAAGAAGCTGAAAGCGGCGATCTCCTCAAAGCAGGCAGAGTTCTGATTGCTCCTGGTAATAAGCATATTATTGTTGAGAACCGTTCCCTTGGTACTATTGTACGAACAGAGGGCGGTGAAAAAAGAAATGGTCACAAGCCGTCGGTTGGTATCTTGTTTGATTCCGTTGCCAAAACATTCGGGAATGCAGCCATCGCCGTCATTATGACCGGTATGGGTATAGATGGTTCCAGGGAAATTGGAAACATATATGCGGAAGGTGGTATGACCATAGCCCAGGACGAAAAAAGCTCAGTTGTTTATGGGATGCCGATGGCAGCAGTCGCCCATGGATACATCTCCAGGGTAGAAAACCTGGAAGGTATTATCAATGTGGTGAATGAACTGTGCAAATGCTCGCCTGACTCTCCTCGCTCCAGCCATCTATGAGTACCTGAAAACAGCAAATTAATGACGAAATTTCCGCCTGCCTGCGTGCAGTATACAGGCAGGCAAAAGCGAGTATTGACAAATCATTGTTTGATCTGTATGCTGTAACCATAAAATAAAGCCCTTAGAAGGGAGGTATGCTTATGGCAGAAGTGAATTTAAAGGATATCACCAAAATCTATGATGGTGGAATCAAAGCAGTCGACAAAGCCAACATTGATATCAAAGATCAGGAATTTGTCGTTCTCGTCGGACCCTCAGGTTGTGGTAAATCTACAACTCTTCGGATGATTGCCGGTTTGGAAGATATTTCCGATGGCGAATTACTTATAGACGGTAAATTGATGAATGATGAGGCCCCGAAAGACAGGGATATCGCCATGGTTTTCCAGAACTATGCACTCTACCCTCACATGTCCGTCTATGAAAACATGGCATTTGGCTTGCGTATCCGCAAATTCCCAAAAGCAGAAATTGATGCTCGTGTAAAAGAAGCCGCTCAGATTCTTGACATTGAAGAACTCCTTGAGCGTAAACCGAAAGCACTCTCTGGCGGCCAGAGACAGCGTGTTGCGGTTGGGCGGGCCATTGTTCGAAAACCCAAGGTTTTTCTCTTTGATGAACCTCTTTCCAATCTGGATGCCAAGCTTCGAGTGCAGATGAGGGCTGAAATCTCTTCACTGCATACACGACTGGAAGCAACCATGGTGTATGTAACCCATGATCAAATTGAAGCTATGACGATGGGAGACAAAATTGTCGTGATGAAAAGCGGACTGATTCAGCAAATTGGGTCGCCATTAGAACTGTACAACAAGCCTGTCAATCGATTTGTTGCAGGATTCATGGGAACTCCCCCGATGAATATTGGAGTTGCGGACATCGTTGAAGAAAATGGAAAGATTATGGCCAAAGAAGAAGGAATGGTTGTGGTCTTCCCAAAGAGCAGGCATGAATTGCTCAAACCCTATGTAGGAAAAAGAATTCTGCTGGGAGTCCGGTCAGAAGATCTCACTTTCACTAAGAAACCGACGGAAAACAATCTACGGGCATCAGTCACCGTAATTGAACCCCTTGGAAATGAAACGCATCTTTACCTGAATACGAAAGAGAATCAGTATATTGCCCGGGCTCTTCCAGAGAATGAGTTCAACGTTGGGGATGAAGTGGATTTCACCCCCAGCATAGACAAGGTACATCTGTTTGATTACGAGACAGAGATGTCTCTTCTTCACTCCGAGTAGAGTTTCTCGTTTTACTACGCCCAAGAGGATTCGAACCTCTGACCCTCGGCTTAGAAGGCCGATGCTCTATCCAGCTGAGCTATGGGCGCTCAAAGCAGTCATTCTATAAAAATACCCTGGAAGTGTTAAGATCCGGAGAAGATGGAAATGGGACATCCTGCCAACTTATTCAGTGAGCTATCAACAACCCTGCGCCGTTTATTCATCTCAGCGGCTATTTCTTCCATTCCGGATCGGGCAATATCCAGACGAAGATTTCCCGGCGTACCGGTACTTGTTCTCTCGGCAATAGCGGCGGTCGGATTCTTCCCGGCAAATTTCTCAGGGTGAGTTCCCACCTCCAGATAGGCTTCACGAAAGCTCATTCCCTTTGCAGCCAGGGCTATTGCCGCATCAGTGGCAAAAATACTCCGGTCAAACGATTCCAGTAATCGGCTGGAATTCACCTGGAGGTTTCTCATTGTTAAACCAGACACTTCCAGCATATCCAGAACTGTATCAACGGAGCTCAATGTGGGGCCTTTCGTTTCCTGATAATCGCGGTTATATCCTGAAGGAAGGGAGCGGACAATGTTTTTTACCTGGGTTGACCAGGCCCCTATTGAAGCGGCTTTAGCACGCATGATTTCTAATCCGTCAGGATTACGCTTTTGAGGCATGATGGATGACCCGGTGCAAAGATCGGGGGGAAGAGTAAACCAGCCAAATTCAGGCATGGAGAAAAGAATGATATCCGCAGCCAGTTTTGAAAGGGTAAGGGCAATCTGTTCTGTGCCATCAATCAACCGGGATTCAAACTTCCCCCGGCAAAGACCACTATATGCCGCATTGTTCTGCACTCTGGCAAAACCCAGCAGTGACGCTGTCATTTCCCGATTCAGGGGTAATGGAACACCGTAACCCGCTCCCGTACCCAGTGGGCACTGGTTGAAATAACTGTAGCTGACGGCAATTCCTCGAACATCATCCAGAAGTTGTTCCGCAAATCCTCCTGCCCAGAGGCCCACAGTAGAAGGCATGGCCGGCTGCATATGTGTTCGGCCGGGCATCGGTATGCCCTTATTCTTTTCGGCAAAGTCTAAAAGGTCTGCAACAATCCGGGTCCCTGTTTCTACGAGATGGAAGATGGCCGAACGCATCCATATACGCATGGCCGTGAGAGCCTGATCATTTCGGCTTCGTCCAAGGTGAATACGGTTTCCAGGATCGCCAACAAGTCTGACTAAACGGTTTTCCAGGGCCGTATGGCCATCCTCATCGGAGGCCTTGATATCGAATCGATTCTCCTCATTTTCTTTTAGAACATACCGCAACCCTTTTCTCAGTGCCCTGGCCTCTGAGGATGTGAGAAGGGTAATAGATTCCAGCATAATGACATGAGCTAAACTGCCCATTATATCCGCTGGAATCAGCCGTGCATCAAGGATGTAATCATTACCAACGGTGAATTCTTCCAGCAGGGGATTCAATCCATCTCCTTTCGACCATAGTTTGCTCATTGAGTTCCTCCTAGGAGTCTGTCGGACTTACGCCTCACGGCTCGATTTTTGCCCTTTTTCCCTGCTGCTGCGTTGCCAAAATACTCACGTAGCCCAGCTACGCTCCGTTTTTGTCGCCTTGCATCAGGCAAAAATCATCAAAAATCGCCTCGAAGTCTTAAAGTCCGACAGACTCCTAGGGACAGTATAGACATCTGGGAAGGATCGGTATCAAGGTCAGTTTCGCCATTAATCTCTAAAATACTGTTCTTTCAAGAGGTTCTGTCTGCGTGAAATGGTGAATAACCGCCGGAATCAGTACACATCCTTCTTTTTTTTCATATTTGCTTTATTCTGCTATTGCATAAAACCGAAAAGAGAAGTATCACCTGGAAATCAGAAAATGCATACCATCACGGATGACGAATTCAGGCCATTAATCAAACCCCATCTCAAGGATTTCATATCCCTTTATTCAGCAATAACTCAGATGAAACCCAGGGATATACCCAGACCTCTCATTGGCCGACTGCTGCTTGAAGCATCAAAATGCGAAGAAATGCTTGATGCTTATGGAGCAATAAGAAACAAAAAATGGTCGCCGATTCGTATAGCCGTGGCAACGGCAAAATCTTTCAGCCGGGTTATCTACAATCTTTTTCATCTTCTAAGGACCTTGCCTCAGTATAAGCTCATCAACATTGAAAGTTCATTTGCCGCATCCACAGAGAAAACCCTGGAAACCCTACTCAGTTCCATTGCTATCAATGCGGAGTGCTTTATGAGAGTGGCAGGTAAACTGCAGCTCACAGAGGATCTCTGGCCCATTGAGCATTATGGATTTCAGGATGTGACAATTCGGGGGCGGCTGAAGGCCAATCAACAGAGAAGAATTGTACAGAATCCAAAAGAAACGGCAATGTATCTGGCAACAAACATGCTCAAACTAGTTGAAAAAAGCAGCTGGCTGAATGTTTATAAAACGATGGAATCCAACAAGTATCATGCCAGTATACCGGATGTGATAAGCGAGGAAAAACTCCGTCTGCTGGCCAATAATTTTCACAGCCTGCAATCTCTCTATGACACGTATCTTTCAGGATCTGATATTGCAGAAAAGGATGAGAAGCTTCCTGGGATTCGAGGGAATATCTCAGTTGTGTTTCATTTGCTCGATACGGCCGTAACTCTTATTCACTTCTATGAGCGGCATGCATTAAGAAATTGGAACAGAAAGCTGCGTACTCCACTTTCCAATTCAGAACTGCTGGAAATTATTATCAGCTACTTTGTTAAAAACGCTATTCAGTTCATTTCTTCAGAGCAGAGTCTTTGTCAGGATATACTGAGAACATATTCCATTCAAAGTGAAATCAAGACGCCAATTCCCAGTTATAGGGGGTTTCATGTGCGGCCATCGACCCTCATTTCAAAAATTGTTACTCACTATGGCAGTGATGTTAAGATGATTCTGGAGACCAAGGAGTATGATGCTTCAATGCCGCTGGAATTATTCCGGGCAAACGAAGTACTCAACAAGCGTAAGCGGGATACCATTGTTCGGTATGTTATGGAACATACTCTTCTTGAAAATGAAGAGGATGCGATATTTGATAAAACTCAAATGAAGCACTCTTTGAGAATGATTTTCTTTGATATGTTGAAGAAGCAGAGAATTATGAATTATAATAGCAATTTCACCTTTGAGGATATAGATCCCTATGAAGATGAAACACTTGCAGAATTTGTTAAACGTGTGATCACCCGTTATTTAGCTGCTGGCAACATTGATATCATCAGCAATGATGAGGTTGTTTTCCAGGGTGATTTGCGTGTATTGGAAGACATCAAGATTTTTGCTGAAAGTGGATATGGTGAAGACAAGTTTGGAAACAATACAGTTCTGCCGGAACAGTTGTCCTACTTGAAACGGTAGCAGGATACCAACATACAATTAATTAATCGAATAAAGACTTTTTACGGAGGATATATGGAAGCAATATGCCTGGATCTTGAAGGAGTGCTTGTTCCAGAAATCTGGATTGCCGTGGCCTGTAAGAAACAACTGGATGAACTCAAACTCACAACGAGAGACATAGACAACTATGATGACTTGATGAATCACAGGCTGAACATACTCCACAGGGAAGGAATACTTCTTGATGACATTCTGGAAATTATCAACGGCCTGGAGCCGCTGGATGGTGCACTGAGATTCACGGCAGAACTGCGATCTGAAACCCAACTCATCATACTGTCGGATACATTTGAGCAATTTGCTGCCCCTCTGTTAAAAAAACTTGATCGGCCCAGCCTGTTCTGCAATACACTTGAGATCGACAAAAATGGGCGGATCGTCGGATACAAGCTCCGGCAGCAGGATGGTAAACGCAGGGCTGTTGAGGCCTTCCGGAGCATGGGGCTTCGTGTTTTTGCTGCCGGGGATTCCTACAACGATGTATCCATGCTTCAAGCCGCTCACACCGGGATGTTTTTTCGAGCACCGAAATCAATCAGAGAGCAGTACCCTCAATTCCTCGGCACGGATAGTTATGAGGAACTCCTGGCAGGAATCCGGAAATTCTGTCGGTCAAAGCCCGAAACTGAGTGAATCAGGGATTTCGGCACGATAGTCAAGGAACATCAAGAAGAGATTTTCGCCTGCCTGCTGCAGGCAGATCGATAAAGGCCGTGATTGCCTTCCGATTCATAACCCGGAAAATCAGATTGAGAATCTGCCCTGCCTGGCCAGGTAGAGAGCTATCATCCGGGCAGAAACGGTTCGGCTGGATTCAGATGAGATATAGCAGGGGATTTCCGGGAAATCAGTGAACTCATAGGAACTCCGAAGTCCCACCACGACCAGTTTATCCCGAACATCACGAGCCATTGTGTGCACCATGCGGTGTTGAGCTATTTTGTCGAAGTCTTCACCCGGCAATGGATAGTCTTCTGTAACCAGGAGAATCCGGTCGAAGCGGGAAGTATCCGGCGGTTCTTCGCAGGCATGGATTTGAACGTTTGGGAAATAGGTTCCTAATTCCCGGGCAAAAGAATCAAAGGCTGGCTCTTTCTGATTCGGTCCAATACCCCGCCTGTTGATAAGACGGTTGTAGGACTTTCGCGGTGCGGCACTGACAACAGCCATCCGCATATCGCTGGAAAGAGGAAGGAGATTCATCCTGTTTCGCAGGACCCGGATAGCTGCAAATGCCGCACTCTCAGCGATTTCCTGTTTCCCCTGATCAGAGAAAATTGCCGTGGGGTTTTTGAATCTTTCCTGCTTGAATTTGAAGATTCTTGACAGTCTTTCATGGATAATGTTCAGGGAAATACGATTGTTTCTAACAGCTTCAATGATACTCTCAATGGAAGCGATCTGTTTGTCCAGATAGTCTTCGGAGTGTTCGTAGTGTTCCTCTGAGAGCATTATAAGGTCTGCCCCGGCTTCCAGAGCTTTCAAGGTGGCCTCCGCCGGTGAATAGTTTTTCCGCATGGCTCCCATATTCATGCTGTCTGTGATGATCAGCCCGGTGAATCCCATCTGGTTACGAAGTAAATCGGTAAGGATTGTTTTAGACAGAGTCGCGGGATTACAGGAGTCAAGCTGGGGGAAGAGAATATGACTTGTCATGATCATGTCCACACCGGCATCTATGGCAGCCTGAAACGGTAGAAGCTCATTCTCTTTCAATTCCTCTATGGACTTGTCTACGACGGGAATATCCCTATGGGTATCGTCCTGGGTGTCTCCATGCCCTGGGAAGTGCTTGGCTGTGGCTATTCCCCCATGATCTTTGATTCCACGAACGGCGTGTTCGACATGGTGCCCCACCGCCTGAGGGTCTGTCCCGAAGGAGCGGGTTCCTATGATGGGGTTATTGGGATTGAGATTCACATCGGCACAGGGACCAAGAATGGTCTGATAACCCACCGCTCCCATCTCTTCTGCAAATACTCCGTACATCCTATAGGTTCGCCCAGGATCATCACCAACACCCAGAGCCAGGTTTCCCGGTCCGGTCACGGAATTCGGCACCAGAACTCCCCAGGCACCTTCCTGGTCCACTCCCAACAAAAGAGGAACTCGTGCTGCTTCTTGAAGAGCGGTACTCAGTCTACGTGCTCCTTCAAAGGTTTCAGCATTATCCTGGCTTATGTAACAGCCTCCTATTTGATACTTCTGTATCAGGGGGACAATTTTTTCCGGGTCATCACCGGGAAATGCAAGTATGAAAAGTTGTCCAACTTTCTGGGAAAGGGGAAGATCCTGCCAGGGTTCCATCATCGACCACTCCTTTGTCCGCTCTTCATCATGATGGTGACTGAAAGGATGATGATAACACCGCGGAAGATGAGTTGACTATCGGGTTTGAGATTCATAAGCACCAGGCCCGTATTGATCATGCCCATGAGAAGGGCCCCCACAACGGAACCTAGAATCCTGCCCTTTCCGCCAAAAAGACTGGTGCCGCCGATAATGACGGCCGAAATCACCACCATTAGATCATTTTCTCCCAGCGTATACCGGGCCCCCTGGAGCCGTCCGGCATAGAGGATGCCGGAGAACGAGGCCAGAACAGCGTTAAGTATGAAAACCTTCAGTTTCACACGCTTAACTTGAATGCCGGAATAGATCGCCGATACGCCGTTGCCTCCTGTAGCCAGAACTTCTCTACCAAAGGGAGTTCTATTGAGCAAAAGGAATCCAAATCCTGTCACGATCAGGGTCCAGAGGAAAAGAATCGGCACCACTCCCAGATCCCCTCCGCCGAAGATGAAGGCGAAAACGTCATTGTCGATTGGTATGGACTGGAGTTGAGTGACCCATCGCGCAGTTCCGGTTACTATACCCATCATTCCCAGAGTCACCAGAAAACTGGGAATCCCCACATAGCCAACAAATACTCCGTTTATCCCCCCCACCAGGAGTCCTACCAGCAATCCAACTGAAACAGCCAGGAATACACTCTGAGTCCCGCGAAGTGCCAGGGCCGTCAACACGGCAGAAAGTGCGACGGTCGATCCGAAGGAAAGATCAATTTCTGCGGATGAAAGAACAAAGGTCATACCAACCGACATAATGGCAATCATCGCTGTCTGACGAGCAATATTCATAAGATTCTGGGGCTTTAGAAACCCCCTGCCGGAAAGTGTCACTGCAAAAAGTATAAAAATCCCCGCAAAAACAAAATAGATAACAAATTCACTCCATTCAATTCTCTGACGCCGACTTAACTCCTGCTGCATAGCCCCTCCCAAACGCCTACTGAACTGCTTCCAGAAGCTGATTTTCCGATAGAGCCGTATCCGACAATTCCTGTACTATCTTCCCTTTTTTCACGATATAAGTCCTATCACAAAAACTTGCGATCTCCTTGAACTCCGAAGAGACAAATACGGCTCCATGACCTTTTGTTACATAATCTCTCACCAGAGCCATTATCTCCGCCTTTGAATGTATATCAATCCCAAAAGTCGGATCGTCCAGCAGAATAATCGATGAGTTGGCAGCAAGACACTTTGCAATAACAACCTTCTGTTGATTTCCCCCCGAGAGGAAACGCACGATCTGGTGTCCTCCGGTGGCTTTTATCTGAAACTTCTCAATGTATGCTTCAGAAATGCTCTGCTCTTTCTTGAAGTCGAGGAATCCCCGGGAGCATATTCTTTTCAGAATTGAAACCACCATGTTGCAGCGGATGCTGAAATCCAGAACCAGTCCCTGGAGTCTGCGTTCTTCAGGCACCAGACTTATCCCGCAAGCGATTGCATGATGGGGAGAACGAATCCATTGTTCTTCCCCCTTAATAAGAATTCTTCCGCCCGTCACAGAATCTATTCCATAAATGGCCCGGAGAATTTCCGTCCGCCCACTTCCCAGCAGTCCCGCAAGTCCCACGACTTCCCCTGGGTTCACAACGAGGCTGACATCGTGGATGTGCCGGGTAGAAACCTTATCCAGGACAAGAAGCGGCTGGGCATCGGAGGACCGATGGCTGTGTGTCCATTCGCTCCGCTTTTCATCCCTCCCAAGCATACCCGACACTATTTCGCTTATGGATGTTTCCCCGGTATTTTTTGTAAAGATGTATTTTCCGTTTCTCAGTATCGTTACCCGGTCACAGATTTTTATGATGTCTTCCAGGTAATGAGTTATGTATATGATGGCAATGCCCTTTTTGCGAAGTTCCCTCACCGCTTGAAAGAGCACTTCAATCTCGATATTGGAGAGAGAGGCTGTTGGTTCGTCAAGAATAAGGATTTTTGGATTCCTTGAGATGGCCTTGGCTATTTCAACGATCTGACACTCCCCCATGCTGAGGCGATCAACCATAGTTGAGGGGGGAATTGACCCAACACCCAGTGCTGCAAGAAGTTCGGCAGCCCTTTCAATTTCCCCCTTCTCGTCGATAAGTCCAAAACTTTTACAGGGTTGGTAGGACAGGAAGATGTTTTTCGCTACCGTCAGAGTTCCTACAAGACTCAGATCCTGGTAAACCATCGCCACACCCTGATCAAAAGCCTCCTGGGGGGAGAAACTATTCAGGAACGGGTTTCCATAGAAGCTCATGGTACCGGTGTCCGGTTGATAGACACCGGTAATTATTTTCATAAGGGTCGATTTTCCCGCACCGTTGGCACCGACAATACCGTGGACTTCTCCCGGCTCCAGCTGGAACTCGACATCCTCAAGAACCTGAACTCCGCTGAACGAAATCCCGATTCCCTGCATTGTCAGGGCGGGAGCAGACACGCCCATATCAGCGATTAAGGGCCCTGTCTACTTCTTCCGGCAATGGCCGTCTCAAAGATTCCTGCCACTTCGTTTTGAGATTCTCTCTGGTAACCGATGTGGCCGGCACCGTAACAAAGGGCGGCGTTTTCTGATCCAGGGCATCCAGGGCTCCTATTTTGGCGGCCGTAGCACCTAACTCGTAAGGGAGATCCGCAACGGTTCCAACCAGATTGCCATTTTTTGCCATATCAAGGGCGTTCGTCTCACCAAGATCCATCGTGAAAACCATGAGATCTGATCGATTAGAAGAACGGGCGGCTGCGATAACACCCTCAGCGATTTGATCCCAGGGAGCATAAATCGCCTGTACTTCGGGATGCTGGGTCAGTATTGCAGAAGCAATCGTCTCTCCATCCGAGGGATTGGCGATACCTGTTTCCTTAAGAATTTCAATGCCGGGGTACTTACTTCTTAACACCGTTGCCACAGCCTGATCCCGCTGGTTCGTCACATAGTAATCGGCATCGTGATACAGCAGTGCGACCTTGCCCCGGCCATTCATTTTGGAGTTCATAAGGTCAGCCACAAGTTTACCCATGCCAAAGAGATCGTCCGTCACCACAGAAGCGTAGTCCTGGCCATGAACAAAGTCCTTGGGCAGGTTGCTGATAAGAACGATACTTGTCCCCGACTCTATCACCGGGCGAAGAGCCGCCGCACCCGAGACGGCATCAACAATGAGCGTAACAATGATATCGACTTCTAAAACGGCGGCTGATTCGATGTCGGAACGCTGCTGATTTGCGTCAAAACCCGCTTCCGTCACCAGGACAACCTCAATACCCAGATCCTCAAAAGTTTCACGAGCCCCCATGGTGAGAGAATTCGTGAAGTCGGCACTAACGTGCATGAGGATGGCGGCCTTCAGGCCCATCCCTCTCACCTTCGTCTTTTGGTCATCGGAAAGTACAATTGTGTCATATGAAACGGGTTTGTTCCCAGCCGGGCCGATGGTGCTCAAGACGGCTTCCGGTGCGGCTTCCGTATCCACATCCGGCTGAGGCCCTGCGATTATCGGCATCCCGACAATACATAAAACCAATCCAACTAATACAAGATTTTTCATCTTTCTCCTCCTAAAATATTCTTACCCTGTATTCGACATAAAAAATACCGGGAGTCCCAACCGGATGGAGCCTCCGTTTCAACCGATATTTTTTAGATTCATAAAACTCTGATTTCATCTTGACTTCCGGCATGTATTCAGAATGTGCCACTGAATTCTCTTCCCTGGATTTTTAATCCAGCTAAACAGTTTCATAAAGGTTGCACAATAGTGAATTCTTGTCAAGAGAAGGACACAAAGTCAGTAATGAGTGTTATACCCGCCGTCGTTTTTTAATACGACCTCTCTGTAACCGGACAATGACAGTGCAGATGAGAAACATTATGGACAGAGCCAGAACAATGGTTGGCCCGGATGCCATGTCAGCATAGAAGGACGCATAGAAACCAGTCAGTGTTGCCAGAACAGCCATCAATAGCGACAGACCAATGATTGTCGTCAATCTCCGTGAAATCAATGATGCTGCCGCTCCCGGGGTTACAAGGAGGGCAAGAACAAGAACCACTCCCACTGTTTGAATGGCTGCTACAGTTGTAAGAGCCAGTAAGCCGAGAATGAGATAGCGTACCAGTTCCGGTGATAAACCGATTGACATTGCATAGGTCGGGTCGAAGGATGCGGCTGTGATTTCCTTATGGCACAGTAACAGTGTTCCGGTCACTGTAAGTGTCACAGCTCCCATAAGAAGGAGATCCCTGGCTGATATACCCAGGATGTTGCCGAATAAAATGTGACGGAGATCGCTGAAAGTAGCGATACGTCCCAGCAGGAGCAAGCCAAGGGCGAAGAAACCTGCAAAAACCACTCCGATAGCAGCATCCTCATTCAGTTTCCCCTGCCGGGCGATGAATCCAATGCCAAGCACTGCCAGGGTCGCCGCTGTTAATGCTCCCCAGAACAAACTGATGCCCAGCACATAAGCAAGAACGATGCCCGGAAGCACAGCGTGAGAGAGAGCATCTCCCATGTAAGACATGCCTCGCCAGACTACAAACGCACTGAGAGAGGCACATGCAAGGGCCACCAGTAAGCCGCCAGCCAGACCACGCAGGAGAAGGGTTCCCTTCAAAGGTTCAATTAAGAATTCCATGGATGATAGTTTTTGTGGAATTCAAAGCCATAGGCTCTGGCAATGGTTTCGGGTGTGAGTACCTGGCCGGGTGTACCGTCGGCAATAATACGCTTATCCAGAAAAACGGCCCGGGTGAAATGGTTCGGAAGGACTCCCAGGTCGTGAGTAGAGACAATCACGGCCTTACCCTGAATTGTAAGCCGTTCCAGAGTGTGGTAAATGAGCTCCTGTGTGGAGATGTCCACGTGGTTCAGCGGCTCATCCAGCAGAAGAAGGTCGGCGTCATGGGCCAGTGTTCGGGCCAGCATAACTCTCTGCTGCTCCCCCCCCGACAATTGACCAACCTGTCTGTTAACCAGATGCATGATGCCCATGGCCTCAAGAGCAGAATCGACAGCTGTCTCATCCTCAGGGCGGGGGTTTTTGAACCAGCCAAGATGAACGTAGCGGCCCATCATAACAACCTGTCTGACACTGACTGGAAACTTCCAGTCCACCCTGGATCGCTGAGGAACCATCGCCACTCTGTGCAGACAATCGGCGGCAGGATGACCATAGACACTGATTAAGCCCTTAAATTGTTTCTCAATACCTGGAATAAGATTCAGAATTGTTGACTTGCCCGCACCATTCGGCCCCACAAGAGCAACTCTTTCACCAGGCTGGACAACAAAGTCGATTTGCTCCAGAGCATCCTCATCGGCTGCTGGGTAGCGGAAGCTTACACCTCTGCATTCCAGGGCTGGACTGTGGGGTTGTGTGGGTAGATCACACTGACCGCCATAGAAAAATCGGGGTAGTGCCACTTCAAGAACCATCTCCAGTACCCGAAACCCCAGGGGTCAGTGCCTCAACAATGAGTTCGGTGTTATAGAGCATCAGATCCAGGTAGTCATCTCCCCTCTCTCCCTCATGGGCCAGGGCACCGGTGTTCAGGATAACCACAGAAAGATTTTGTGTATCATCTGCCAGTGTTTTTGCCATCTGCCTGATGCTGCGGCTGCCTGTCTCGGCAACAAAAAGAGCCCGAATACCTTCTTTCTCAATGGTCGTCTGAAGTTCCACCAGATGCCGTGCGGATGATTCAACCTGGTCATTTGTGTGAGGAATGATGTTGTCAATCACTGTGAAGCCGTAATCCCTGGCGAAATAGGCGAAGGAGTTATGATCCATCACCAATTTCCTCTGATCCACTGGAATACTCTCGGTAAGTCTCAGAATCTGATCATCAAGGTTCGCAAGCAAATCGACATATTTCTCTCCGGCGCGGGCATAATTATCGGCATTTTCCGGATTTTCGCTGGAGAGAACATCAACTATGGATCGCGACCAGATCATCACATTGCGAGGAGAAATCCATACATGAGGATCGGCAGCTTCATCTTCATGATCGTCATGGTCATCGTGGTCATCATGGTCATCATGGATAAGGTCGAGTTCCAGGGACAGGTCTACAATGACAGGTTCACGGAGGGAATCAAGTATGGGCAGAAGCTGAGTTTCAAGGCCGAGGCCATTGATGAAGATAAGATCGGCTGATTCCAGATGGGCCAGATCACCAGGGGCAGGTTCCCACGAGTGGGAATTCTGTCCTGGAGGCATAAGAGTTTCCAGGGCGGCATTACTTCCCAGAAACTGAGAGACAATGTCGCCAATGATACTTGTTGTTGCAACAACTTTCAGAGGGAGATTTTCCTCAACAACAGGTTTCTTTTTTGTACAGCCCGTAAGAATGGCAATAACCATTAGAAGGGCAGTTATTTTTTTTGATGCTTTCATTAAGTTTTCCTTTCGTGCTCACAGGTAAGATGGCTCTCAGAACAGTCGTCACAGGTTTGGACCTGGTGGTGCCGGGTGAATTCATCCCAATGCTGGCGCTGGGATATGCTCAGGGTGCCGGTTCCACCGCAGAGGGGACAGGAGTTTCCCAATGCCGCTAAAACAGCCATGCGAATGAAATCGGATCTGTTTGCTATTCCAGCCATGGCTTCGGCCAGGGACTCATTCACTTTGAAAGTGATCATTTCTGCCTTGTTCCGTCCAGTCGACATATTAGCTGAAAGGTATTACATTGTAATACTTCAGTCAAGAGATATTTCTCTTTTTTTGTATTCTTTACATTAAATTATCTCACAAGAAAGAGATGCCTTCACTTCAACATGCTTCCGGACACTCGGAAAAAGTCTCCGATTTGGCATGAATGCTATTGCCAATGAGTTTTATCTTCGTCAATTCACCTCTGGAAAGTCTGGACAGGCCTCAGCCCTGGCCAGCTTTGCCGCATTTCAATTAAAGGGTGATTATCAGAACGAGAAATAGTTCTTGACCATCCGCTCCATACCCTGGAATAATGAGACCCCATGAGGAAGTATGTATTTGTTACAGGCGGTGTGTGTTCCAGTTTGGGGAAAGGCATTGCCGCCTCTTCCCTTGGGTGTCTTCTGGAAAGCCGCGGTTTGTCGGTGTGCATGATCAAAATTGATCCCTATCTCAATGTAGATGCCGGCACAATGAGTCCCTTTCAACACGGAGAAGTCTTTGTTACAGACGATGGTGCCGAAACAGATCTGGATCTCGGTAATTATGCCCGATTCACCAACTCACCCCTCAGTGCTGCCAATTCCATCACTACGGGTCAGATTTACCAGGAAGTGATACGGAAGGAACGCAAGGGAGATTACCTGGGCAAATGTGTGCAGGTTGTTCCCCATATAACGGATGAAATAAAGCGCAGAATTTATGCACAGGGAGAAAAACCTTCCATTGAGGTTACTATTGTTGAGATAGGCGGCACCGTTGGAGACATAGAATCCATTCCCTTTCTTGAAGCTGTGCGGCAGATCATACACGAAGGAAGTCGCCAAAACACCCTGAGTGTTCATGTCTCCCTTATCCCAACATTATCCACTGGTGAGTTAAAAACCAAACCAACACAGCATTCGGTGAAGATTTTGAGGGAAATAGGCATACAGCCGGATGTTCTTCTTTGCCGTATTGCAAAAGAAATGGACACATCCATGAAACGTAAGATTGCCAATTTTACGAATATTGACTATGAATGTGTTCTCTCAGCCCATGATGTGCACACCTCAATCTACGAGATACCCATTGCGTACAGAAAACAGGGGCTGGATATTATTGTCTGTGATCGGCTGGATCTTCAATGCAGCGTCGACAGGTTTCGCCCCTGGGAGGTGGTAAATGAGACCTGGCACAATGCTGCTGAAACCGTTGAAATTGCAATGGTTGGGAAATACATAGAACTTGAAGACTCATATAAATCCATCGACGAGGCCCTTGTGCATGGAGCTGTTGCCAATGGAGTAAAGCTCAAAATCAAGAAAATTGATTCTGAAAAACTTTCCTCGTTTGAACTTGCAAAGGAGGCATTGAGAGAGGTTCAGGGAGTGCTTATTCCTGGCGGATTTGGCGGTCGTGGTATCCCGGGCATGATTGAAGCTGTTCGAGTTGTGAGAGAGAACAATATACCCTTCCTTGGAATATGTCTGGGTATGCAGATTCAAATTATTGAATGGGCCAGAAATATCCTTGGTATTGCTGATGCCAACAGCGTTGAATTCACACCCGACGGCCCATCCAATGTCATCGCATTGCTGGAAGAGCAGGTTGATATTACTCAATATGGTGGAACGATGAGACTTGGATTGTGTGAATCTACAGCCGTGGAAAATACTTTCATCCATACGGCCTATGGCGCAAGCACCATCAGGGAACGTCATCGGCACCGGTATGAAGTGAGCAATGAGTACAGAGAGGTTTTAACAGAGTCTGGATTGGTTTTTTCCGCCTTTACTCCTGATAAACTTCTGGTAGAGTCAGCAGAATGGCCGAATCATATCTGGTCGGTTGGTGTGCAGTTCCACCCTGAGTTTACATCCAGCCCGCTCAAGCCTGGCCCCCTGTTCAAGGCTTTCCTGGCGGCAGCGGCTCGATGTGACCCTTATCGAGTGTCAGAAAGCCTGTAAAACCCCCTTCAACCCATCCCGGAATTCCAACCTCATCCTAAACCTTCACAAGTTGGTGTAGAAGTTCCTCGTAGCCGGTGACTTTTTTCGCATAGTAATCAATTGAAAAAGTCTGGGAAGAAAAGGTTTTTGTTGCATTAACAAGCTTCCTGACACTGGATAATGCCCCAAACCATCACCTGTGACACGGAGAGAGTGTATGAACAGCCTGGGAATGGCGGGACTCTGCCTGACCCGGAGAAAAAGAACGAAAATTAATTCGAATTAATCTCTGAGATCTCTACTTCGAAACTTATCGGTATGTTTGGGTTGCCATGAATATCTTCAATAGTTTTCTCTTTTATATCGACACTCAATTTACCAGGGACCAATTCCGTATCAAGTACAAACACCAATGCATCATTAAAGCTGCTGGAGCTCCCGAAAGCTCCTATTGACACCGAGTTGATTGTCAGCAGGTTGCTGCCTTGTTTGAAAGTCACAAAATCCTTAATGTTGGTTTTAACATCTTTAACACTGTTTGAAAAAAACCGTATCTCTTCCTTGAAAAGTATTTTCATTTCTTTCTTTTTTGTAATCGAGAATGGTCTCTCACTCATAATATAAGAAACCTCTTCGGGGCCAGTTACATCCTTAACTGCCTTTTTCGTTATTGTCAGAGTTGATGTAATAGGGTTTCCATCCTCAACAAGCTTCAGTGTATTCGGCTTAATTTCAATCTCAACAGTATCATCTATCTGAATATTTGCATCGCGAAACATTAAGTACATTCTCGATTCATCCAGAGAAGAAATCTCAGTAGCCATCGAGCCAATGTCATTCGGATCCAAAGTTTTCGAAGTGTCATTTATGGTCAGTGTAAATGTTTTGTTCCCCTCATCCACCCATGCTACTTTTTGCCTGAATTTCATGGCATAAAATCTGCTTCCTTCTTCAATATCATCCTGATGTAAAGCAAGCAAAGAGTTAGAGTCATGGAATGAGATTTTCAACCCTAATGGTGAACAGGAAAAAAACAAACTGACCAATGCTGTCAGAGCAAATAGAATATGTATTCTGTGCCGCATAAAGATTCTCCTTCCGGGGTTCCTCAGTAGAATTCACCATGAAGGTATGACCTGCCTCATGCATTTGGAGAGAGCACTTTGAACTGATGAGGTCCTGTTTAATCCGCTACTGAGTTTTCTTAACCTCTTCTTAATTCTACAGGAATATTTGCTCCCTGTCAAGTTTTTGTGCCAACAATGGGAATTCCCCACGAACAAAAAATTGTACGAATCCCTTTTCGATACCCTGGATTTGGTCCCCGGAATCAGATTACTCCTGCTACAGAGACATTTTGTCATTCAGGAGGGACATGATGAATAAACGGCTCAAGTTCCTCAAGAAGGAATTTAATCTTCCAAAAGAAGCAATCCTTATTTTCTGTTCGAACTGGTACAACAACAGGTTCCCATGTATCATGATATGAGTGGAGGCTCCATTGTATTTAGCCATAGATCTGGGAACTGGAGAAGGAACGAAAATCACTGTTTTTCCAAATTTGTCAGAGTGTCATCCGGAAACAGTTGTTCATATTCAAGACTATGGTCCGGATTTTAATTCATACAGCTGTATTCTGGATTCATCGATAAAAAAATACCTCAACAGCATTGGGGTGAAACTCAGTTCAATCAGGTCAATTGGAATAGCAGCGGCAGGAATCTTGAAGAGTGATGGAACTTTTCAATTAATCCAGAATCTTTCCCAATTCAACAATCACAATTTATGCCAGACTGTATTGGACCTGTACGGCAAACCAACTGCTATCGACAACGATGCCAATGCCGGGGCCATGGCAGAATGGAGTGTCCTGCGAATGGAATTACTCTACTGGGTATTCGGTGGAGGTTGGGGTGGGGCCTGGGTTAGCAGAAATGGAGAGGTGCGTTTTCCATCAACAGAATGGGACGGCCGCGATGAAAGCCTGCACATCAGTAATGAACCAGGATACGCCATTTCCTTTAATAAACTTGACCTTAAAACCCTGTTTTCAGAAATACATGCCTCGTATGAACGGTTTGAACAAATTCTGCTGGAGGAATCAGGCGAAAAGGCTGTAATCGGGCCAAAAGGCAATCCTCATACCCTGCGTGCAGAAACAATTCTATCCGGACCGGGCCGATGCCGTTTGTTTCGAGCTATTGTTGGGGATGACGATTTCTTTGAACGGTTCCTGGATCCCGGTGAATCAAAACAAATGGACAATACGTCAATCGCCGGGAAGCACATAAGCAAATTATCCAGCATGCGAGTGGAAGCGGCGATAAATACAGATAGGCTTTTCGGCAAAATCCTTGCTCGTGCAACCCGGGAAATTCTGCGTCAGGGTATAAAGGACAACATGTCTGAGAGTATTCCTGTCTGCCTGGGCGGTAAGTCAAGCTATGCCCTGCCTTATTTCGGGCCATCAACCCAGCGGCTGTTAGGAAAAATGGGTTACATGACCTATCTGAGACCATCTGTCATTGATGAAAGAGGGATAAATGCCAACCTGCTGGGAGCGGCTGTTCTTGCCGCCAGGGCCAATGGAGATATTTAGAGTCTATGATCAATAAATCCTATAAGAGCCTGATTTTACGGTCATTCATATTACTCATTGCAGCACCTCTCAGTGCTGATGGGCCGAGAACGGCAGCAACCACGGAATGGACAGCGGCCTTCTGTCGGGCGGCTGGAATCACCGATGTCGTGGTACTGGCACCATCTGGTTTGATTCATCCGCCAGATTATGAACTGCGACCATCAGACATTCCAGCATTGATAAATGCAGAACTCATTGTATATGGCGGTTATGAAATCATGGCTGAAAGAATTCATTCCCATGTCGCTGGAACCGGCACAAAGCTGTTGAGAATTGAAACAAGCTACGATACCACAATCCTCAAGAAATCAATCAACCGTATTGCCATGGAAGCAGGGACAACTCCAGGTGGACTTGAAAGGATTAAAAAAGCATGGGAAGAGGCCCGATACATGCTGTTGGAAGCAGACATTGCAGGCAAGGGAGTGATAGCTCATCAGTTTCAGGTCCCCTTTGCAAAAGAAGCGGGGTTTATCATCAAAGGAGTTTTTGGCCCCATGCCGCCAGGACCAAAACTTATTGCCGAATCCTCTTCAATTTCAGCTTCGTTTGTACTGGACAATGCCCATAACCCAATAGGGTCTCCCATTGTGGAAGTGCTGAAAGATGCCGCTCTGGTACAGCTTATCAATTTCCCGGGTCAGCACGGCACGAGAGAATTGGCCGATGTGATACTTCACAATGCGAAAGCATTGATTGAGTCTGCACAATAGACTCAAGTTGATCCCAGGGGATTTCGCTGAAACTCATAAATCCCGGTGCCTTGACCAAATCGACTCTTCGTTATAAATTCATCTCTTCAACACAAGGAGAGATGATATGTCCAAAGCCCACCGTGGCCAACCCCTCAAACAGGAAATACCAGGCTCCGGCCGCGGAATCTGCCCGATCTGTAAACGATCTGGAATAAAACTGCTCTATGAACATGAAGTGGAAGAAGAAAAAATAACCATCTGCAAGCAGTGTCATGCTGCAGAAAAAGCGGGAAATCTCAAAAACACCGTTTAAGAAAACCCCTACCAATGCTCGTAGCTGATAACACGGTCTCTTGAAAGACGATCCACCTTGATCTTCTTATCATTTGTATGACCAATAGCAAGCAGAAGCAAAGTTTGTATGGAATATGGTAGATTGAGAATGCTCTTTGCCATTTGTTCATCATAGGATCCGAGAACAATGGATCCAAGTCCCTCATGAGTTGCCTGCAGGGACATATGGGAAACAGCAAATGCAATGTCCAGTGGATGACTTGGCTGACCATTCGGCATTGTGTATTGGATATTAGTAGTGCATGCGGCGATGATACACCCTGCTTGAAGGATACGCTTTTCACCAAAACAAGCTCTGGCCAGAGCCTCCTTTTTTTCAAGTTGTGTGATTGCAATGAATCGCCATGTTTGCCGGTTCTTGGCCGATGGGGCCAATCGACCAACTTCAAGAATTCTGCTGAGAACCTCAGGATCAATAGAACGACCATCAAAGGATTTAGCCGTGGATCTTTGTTGAAGAACTTCAAGAATGCCCATTTATACAGTATAACAAAGAAGTCTCATGTTTGGAAGATCCCTGATGAAAAGATATTCTTTGAGCGTCACAGGAAAAAGAGGATACAAAAAAATCTCCGAGCCTAATAGCCGATAAGTCTCCGTTTGCTGTCACTCGCTTCGCCCTGCGGGGAAATTGCCCTTTGGCGAAACGGTATGTACAATAATGTGTAATGCAACAATATTCATTCCTGAGGAGTTAAAATGGAAAAAAGAGATTTGAACATTAAAAGCTTGGCAATAGGATTTTTATTAGCTATAGCCATAATTCTATCGATAGGTGCAGTCGGTGAATTAAATGAAGTAGGAAGGTATCAGATTTCATCAGTAGGGGACACCCCTTCCCGGGCGTGGATCATTGATACAAAACTGGCGGTGTTAAGCAGGGTAGCAAAATCGATTGATTAAGGATTATAATTTCTTGTATCATTAGGGTGTCTAGGAGTCTGTCGGACTTTAAGGCTTCGAGGCGATTTTTGATGATTTTTTCCTGATGCAAGGCGACAAAAACGGAGCGTAGCTGGGCTACGTGAGTATTTTGGCAACGCAGCAGCAGGGAAAAAGGGCAAAAATCGAGCCGTGAGGCGTAAGTCCGACAGACTCCTGGAGGGGGGAAGTTGCCAGAAATAACAAGGTTTTTAGGAATTATAATTTCAATGTACTTTGATGAACACAATCCTCCGCATTTTCATGCCAAGTATAATGAATATCGGGCATCTGTGAGTATAAAGGAATTGAGCATCATTGCCGGAGCTCTTCCTACTAGGGTTCAAGGACTTGTGGAAGAATGGGCGAAATTACATCAGGATGAACTCCTTCAAATGTGGACATCAAAGGAATTTCATCATATTGAACCTCTCGTTTGATAAAAGGATACGATTATGGAATGCATTTATGTATCAAAGGCAAATTATATAAAAGATTTCGTGATATTTTTGGAATTCAATACTGGAGAATCGGGAGAAGTCGATCTAAAGGATGCTGTCTACAGCTATAAAATCGCAGAGCCGCTGCGCGATCCCGCTTGTTTTTCAAAATTCTATCTTGATTCATGGCCAACGCTCGCTTGGGATTGCGGGTTTGACATAGCACCTGAATCCCTGTATTTCAGAGTAACGGGTAAAGGTAGAACTTAAGCCGGAAGACAGCGAACAAGCTGTATAATTTCCTACTGATCGACGGACAGGTTCATGGTGAAATAAACAAAGCCCTTATCTATGAGCTAATTCAAAAACTTTCTATAAGTATCAGTTAGAGAAGGAATGACGTTGCCCCCGATGCCACCTCGACTAAATTCTCATTGAAAATGAAGATTTTGCCAGGTCTTTTACATGAAAAAAGCCATTTTTCTATGTTTTGGGCATACTTCTCCCCAAAAACAGGAATCTCAGCCCATTTCTTCTATGCCGCTTCGTTGTTCAGGCTGGCAGAATGAAATATTGAAGTATCTTCTGTGCGGTAAGACAAAGAACCCACACATCAACCGAAAAAACACCTTCTCATGCCCTCTGATGTAAAGCCGTTTGGGAAGAACCGAATCCTTCAGATGGGAGTTGGCCCGCTTTAAGAAAAAGGCAAAATTTAATAAGAAAAATATGTATAACATAGATTGTAAGCAACTTGCCCACGATCTATAATGAACTATGGATTTAATCACAGAACGACCATTCAAACAATTCTTTGACGAGATTCAGGGATCGACGATCAAGACACTCTGAGTGGCTATGCCTTTCCTGTCTGAATCTGTAGTGAACAACTACATGATTGAGTTTCTTGTCAAACGTAAGACAAAGCTGATTTTTATTACAAACCTATCCTCGCTACACATTGCCATGTCGCTCTCTAATCCAGCAAAGCCGCTTCTTAGACTTATGAAGAAACTTGAGAACCGAGTAGAGATAAGAAGAGCACAGAATCTTCATGCAAAGCTCCTGCTCGCTGATGAGTGGAGAGGCCTCGCAGGGTCATCCAATTTAACGCAAGGCGGAGACCAAACCAACTGGGAACTTAATTTCATGCTGCGAAGGACCAAAGATGATAAGACCAAAATCGCAGAGCTGATAGATTGGTTCGATAGTCGACTTACACAAAGTATCTCTGTAACGAAGAAGGACTTAGAGGCTATTGAGAAATCATGGAGTATGTACGAAGGGATGCGAAATAGCATAAGACCAGAAGTATGTCTCGGGGGAGAATACTGGAAGAAATTACAGCAATTCGCCCATAGGCAAGAAGTTAAATTCGATACAGCACATAAATGGCTAACGGAAAAGGACTCCGAAAAAGAAATAACAAAGAATACAAAGAACAAGCTGATATTTCTTCGCAACCTTGGTGTCGTATCTGGCTGGGACAAGGATAAAGTCTATATCGCTATACCAAAACCTGAGTTTGTAGACGACCGACTAAAGAGTGCAAAACTTATTTCCAATCATGTCACTAAATTCAGTGCATTGATCCAGGCCATGGAGCCTGTCGGACTTACGCCTCACGCTCGATTTTTGCCCTTTTTCCCTGCTGCTGCGTTGCCAAAATACTCACGTAGCCCAGCTACGCTCCGTTTTTGTCGCCTTGCATCAGGAAAAAATCATCAAAAATCGCCTTGAAGTCTTAAAGTCCGACAGACTCCATGTGTAGGGTGAAGCAAGCTACCTATAAAGATCTTGAGGATTTGCGGTACCCGTGGGTTCATGGACGAACCCACATTATTGGGGCGAAGTGTGCCCGGCATGACCAATATCCACAGGAATCAAAGGACAAGGATGTTAAAGGTGAAGGGGGAACATGCAGTCGTTCTGTTGGAACGATGAGTATCTGATCAGATGAGACCAGCCACTGGGGAGTGTTACACCAATTCCTGACGTAACAGGGAAAGAGGAATTATGCGGTCCACTTATCTTTAAGCGTTTCAACGACCATGCCTCATGTGTCCTCTAAAAATGCCGGAAGTATTTCCTATCTCCTCCATAGGGACGGCCCGTCCTTTGCCCATAGATAAAGAACCCCTGTGGTAAATGTTTTTCTATAACCCGAAGATGATGGAGAAAGGCGCGGTGTTCGCAATTCAGCGGTTCGGGGAAACAATCCTGTAGTTCATATTTAAGCGGCAGGGCAATCGCATCTAATTCTATCCCAAAAAGAATGAAGAAGACTGATTTTGGGGGATCGAATGGAGTTTCCTTCAATAGTAGGAGTTTGTCAACTTTTTGTTATCATTGTGAGGTGGTAACTTGTCAAGTTAACGGTCCACTTTTTTCATGAAACTCATGATGACCTGTCTTTCAAGCTGTCAAATGAATCCCTATGGCCTCATTGGCCGATCGTCCACCTATAATATCCGCCGTGGGCAGTTGTTTACCCAATCCTGTATCTCCCTGATCTCCTTCTTGCTGTAGCACCCTATATCACTACCTCCGGGTATGAATCGCCGTACCACGCCATTGGCATTTTCATTGCTTCCCCGCTCCCACGATGAGTATGGGTGCGCGTAGTAAATAGTTGATCTCTTGCCCCGGGTCAGGCAGGAGCGTTCCATCTTCTGGCTGTCCATAAATTCACAGCCGTTGTCGCATGTGATTGACTTAAACACCTTCCGAAACTGCCGACTGCCCAGCTTTCTCTCTATCTTATCCAGAGTTTTTACCAGGCTCTTTGATGTCCCGTCGGGCAGCTTTTCCATCATGATAAACCGTCCTGATCGCTCAAGGAGAGTCATCAGAGTTTGTTTGCCCCTGCCTTCAGCTCCGACAATGCTATCGATTTCCCAATGACCAAATTCTTCCCGTTTTTCAATATAATCCGGTCGGGTTGAAATACTCTTCATGGCTGACTTTGCTCTGTTGTGCTTCTTATAGCCTTTTGAGCCCTTCTTATGCCTTCTTTTGCCCCGGAGCAGGCAATCCCTGGCATCCCCCAGCAGACCTTCATGAATATACCGGTAGAGGGTTCTTGTGCTGATTCTTGTGTCCGTTGGCCATGAGAGCTTCTTATAGTGCATGATGACCGCGTCAGGGCTGTATTTCTTTGCAAGGAGCTTTCTGATTTCCTTGACAAGTTTGTAATCGGCACCAGGCTTCAATTCGGGCCCCTTTGCTTCAAGCTCCCTACGAGCCTTCCCCTGGGCAATATCTGCGCTATAGGTCTGATACTCAGATAAGTCACTATTGCGAAGCCTGACGGCCCCTCGGTTGAGTTCTCTTCGTATGCTTCTTTCACAGCGATCCAGGATGCTCGCCATCTGTTTGATTCTTATCCTGTCCTTCCCTTTTTTGCGACTCATTCTTTCCAGAATAAGCCGTTCTTCCCAGTTGAAGTATTTCCCCCTTCTACTGCTCGTGTTATTGTACTCTTGCCCCATGTTAACTCCTGTTTTGTTTGTTTTAAGTAGTATACATGAGTTTCATGGGGCTTTTTTACCCTCCTTATTGCGGACAGTTAATGTTACAATTCACCACCTCAAGTTTCATGGGACTTCTTCTTCTTGTTATAGCGGACAGTTAATTGTACAATTCACCGATATATGACTGAGCAGTAGATCTGGATCTCCTTAAGTCTTCAAAGTATGATGATGATCAAATCGGAGGAAACAGTGATATTGTCAGCATTTCATTTCGATAAGTGGTTATACGCAACACTTTTTTTGTACGTTCTTCGCATGCAGAAACCCGGAGGTTTAACATGAACCCAGATTTGTTTTTTGATGCTCTTGGTTTCTATCGGTGGACGATCATACCTTTTGGTTTGTTTCTTGGTTTACTTGGTTACCGAATGTACAAAATCTCCCTGTATATTATCGGCCTTTTCCTCGGAATTACCATCAGTCCCTGGCTCGGAGGGATCCTCGGCAATGAAAATCTGGGGCTGATATTGGGAATTCTCCTCGGAGTGACCCTGGGAGTTGTGACGCATATAGTGTTTCGACTCGGTCTTTTCATTGCAGGGATGACAGGAGGTTACATCGTTGTCAGCCTTGTCATACCGGAATTGAATGCTGACCTCAGCTCTATACAGGAATTGGGATGGTATGCCATAGCTGTTGTCAGCGGCGGATTGTTGACGATCCTTCTATACAAGTTTTTTATTATTCTAATTATCACTATAATCGGGACTTATATGATATATATGACGACGAATCAATTTCTTCCACCAGAGATAGAAAGCTGGTCATGGGTTCTCTATGTCATTCTTCTTCTCGTTTTTTTCATCGTTCAGATTTCAGCTCGCAATGGGCATCCGGATCCCATGACAAGGATTCGGCGACAACGCCGTTGGCGCTGATCACCGCTGCTTATTCCTCCCCGACCTGACATCCCGGCCAATTTCACGGCTTTCCAGGGTCTTCCCAAGGAATTCCCTGACGGTTTCAGCAACTTCATCTCCAACGCCAGCTGTTTGTGCAATTTCAGCGGCACTTCTTTCGTAAATACCTTCCAGGGTTTTAAATGACTTCATAAGCCTGGCACTTCTTGCCGGACCAATTCCCGGTACTCCTTCCAGCGTTGACAGAGTAATGTCTTTCGAGCGAAGAAGTTGATTTCGGGCAGTTGCAGTTCGATGAGCTTCATCCCGAACATGCTGCAGTATGCGTAAACCAGGATCACCAGGCGGCAGCCATACGGGATCAACACGATGAGGCAGCCATATTTCTTCATTCTTCTTTGCCAGCCCCAGTAGAGCAGTTTTTTTGTCGATCTCCAATGCTTTCAGTATATTTAACGCCGCAGAAACCTGGCCGCGGCCTCCATCAACCAGAATTAAATCCGGTAGAGGTGATTCTTCATTGAGCAGGTGCTGACACCGTCTGCCCACGACTTCCGCTATCGATTTATAGTCGTCAATGGCTCCGTCCGTGCTTTTGATTCCATAGAGTCTGTAGCCGCTTTTGTCTGGACGGCCATCCAGAAAAGATACCTGTGAGGCGACTGTATGCTTTCCGTGAAGATGAGCGATGTCGAAACCTTCAATTCGAAGGGGAATTTCAGGCAGGGACAGGATGCGCTTGAGTTCTTCCAGAGCAGGAAGATCTCCTTCTTTCCGAATAATGCGATCCAGTTCTGCCTCTGCATTCTGCCTGGCCATGGCCAGAATGGCCACATCTTTTTTTTTCTCAGGGATCTGAATCTGTAAGAGGTTGTTATCATCTTCCTTAAAAAACTGTTCAACGAGGGGGCTGGGAGCCTCTGGAATAAACAGAACGCCAGGACGCGGACGGTTATTTTTAGCATAGTACTGAAGAAGAAATTCCGGCAGAGCCTCTCCTGCATCACCAGCATACTCATTGAAATACAGTTGACGATCTGCAACCAGTCCCTCCCTCGTCTGAAGAACGGCGAAAACAATGTGCCGTCCTGAAACTGCATAATCCATATAGTCCCGTGCATCCTCATTGAAATCCATCACGGTATGCTCTGCGTCCAGAACATCCAGGGTTCCAAGGGCATCTCTGAGTTCAGCGGCTTTTTCAAAATTGAGTTCCGCTGCAGCAGATTTCATATTCTTTTCCAGTTCTTTACGGAAACCAATGGTTTGTCCTGCCAGCAAGGTGCGTATCTTTTTTACACTTTTACCGTATTCATCCTCATCTACGTTGCCAATGCAGGGTGCTGAACAGCGTTTTATGTGGTAGTACAGG
This sequence comes from Spirochaetaceae bacterium, assembly GCA_965224705.1. Classification (GTDB taxonomy): domain Bacteria; phylum Spirochaetota; class Spirochaetia; order DSM-2461; family DSM-2461; genus UBA2779. Next base: position 1,325,821 of record OZ245056.1, read on the forward strand.
CAGGGGTTGTCTCTTTTTTTCAAGGATTTACACCGTCTCATGGGATAGAGTTTATGTATAAGTTCAATATAGATATCCACTGCTTTGGCCTGAGGATAGGGACCATAGTAATCGGATCCATCCTGTAAAACGCGCCGGGTTCGAAATATTCTGGGGAACTTTTCATTTGTAATTCGTATTACCGGATAAGTTTTTCCATCTTTGAGAGTGATGTTGTACTGAGGGTTGTATTTCTTGATAAGGGCATTTTCCAATACCAATGCTTCATATTCCGTTGAAGTAAGAATAGCATCAATATCCTCAGTATTTCTCATAAGAAAACTGGTTTTAATGCCAAGCTTTCCTGAGAAATAGGAGGAAACACGAGATCTGAGATTTCTTGCCTTTCCCACGTAGATAACTTCTTTTTTTTTGTTGCGCATTACATAGACCCCCGGAGTTACAGGGAATGCCGCAATTTCAGTTTTAATTCTATTCGTATTCACCCTTGAATCTTTCGTTTTTGGTCTGGCGGGGGAGTTCTTTTAGAGATGTCCCTCAATATACCGATACTAGCATTAAACTGGAAAAATTGAAATGAAAAAAATCATACTGATAATCGCTGGATACTTCATCCTGACATTCCATTTTCTACAGGCAGAATCCATACGCTATGGAGGAGAATCCGGATGGAACAACACCCTCCTCCTCAATTTGCGTCAAATCGAAGGATGGATGGGTAAAAGTGCTTTAACACTGGCCCCACCTGGCAGAAATCCTTTTTCAGACGAAAACTCTGATACCGGATCCATTGACATGCTTTTACTGTCAGAGTCTGGAGGATTGATCAATCCACCTTCACTATATGATATTGAAGGCAGTTATAGAATCTCACAAAATGTTCCCGGAAGAAGCAATACTTCCATTCGCCCCGGCAGAGGCGGCCTGAAACTCTTCCCTTCCCCGGATGCGATGTGGTCGCCAGGTCGAATATGGGGGGATTTCACTCTGGAATTCAGATTGAAGCCGTCAATACTCAGAGAGGGAGAGGTCTTTTTTTCATGGGAAGGTCGGGATAAATCCGGGAGAACTCAGTCTGTTACAGCTCAGGTAAAAAAACGACGGCTTGTATGGAAGTTTGAGCATTTTTTTCAGAAAAGTTTTCCAAGATCTCTCGCGTTTTCGCTTACCAGCACACCCCTTGTTCCTGAGGTATGGAATCATCACAGGATTCGATTCAAATTCGATGATTCTTCGCCGGATAATACTGGTTCCTCTTCAGGCTATCTTGAATACCTCATTGATGGTATTCCAGTCGATTCAATGTTTACAACTCATGATGGTCGAGAGGGACGGAATATCTTTGTACCCCGTATTGGTGAGTTATCAAATCAACCCATACACCTTGCCCCTGATTTCAATGGCTACTTTGATGAATTTCAACTTAACTCTACAACTTTAACTGATCATCCATCTGGTTCTTATATTAACCAGAATGCAGCTATAAATGGGAAGGGACGTACCACACCCATTTCTGCTGGTTATCCAACTTCTTCTTTGACAGGGATTACAGCTCGATTTGATACTCCGGGTCTTTCGCAGATACGATTTTTTGCCCAGGCATTTGACTCTGAATCAGCTGCATTCGCGGCAGGTTTCCCAGATCCTGGTAATCCTGACTGGGTTGAATTGAAAATGAAAGCAGAATCTGAAGATCCAATGGGTTTTGGCAATTGGTACGATGGAGAGCCGGAGGCAATCATTGTTGGCCGGTACTTCGTCGTTGGATATGTATTCCAACCGGATCCTGCCAGGGATAGCGCACCAGTTCTTTCCGTACTTGACGTGATCTATGCTCCTTGATTTCCTCCCTGTTCACCGAGGGGGCCAACACCGGAATAAAATGGCAGGAATTTCCTGGAGTTCTGCCATGGAGGCCGATGCTGACACGAAGAGCTGTTTCCGATGAAAACTAATCTGATTTGAATTTCCCTATCAGTACATCCCAGAAGTATTTGAAATAGCCTCCATTGGAGTTGCTGCCGCCAACCAACCATATCTCCCCGTTATATATTACGGCACTGGTGTATGCACGCCGTACACTATAATGATCGGAGCTTCCTATTCTATCTGCATTACTCTCTGAGCTGCTCCAATCCTTACCATTGACTGTAGACCATAGACCACCAGTTTGCCCGGCAATCAACCACAGTCTGCCATCATTTACAAGAGCAATCTTCCCAGAGTCCGACACCCATGGAGCTTCCGCAGCTTCCTGCGTCCAGGAAGGGTCCCCAGCCGTATAACTCCAGACATCGTTAAGATTATCTCTTTCATACTCCTTATATACTTCATCATATCTGGTGCCAAAACCACCGATGAAGAATATTTTTTCAACACTGTCAACAGTAAACACAGCAGCACTCGCGGCCAGACGTCCGGACCATCCTGCACTGTCCATGACTTTCATCCACACCTTTCCGTCATCCGAACTCCAGACATCATTGAACAACTCATCCTCATCGAAACTGTCATCGATATTATCGCTTCCGCCGAATAGCCAAATAGATCCATCATACACCACGGTGGAGTGACCATAACGGGGGGCCCAGATATCACTATCATCGGTGCCGCTCCCGGATCCAGATGATTCCTTTCGCCAGTTTTTGCCATCCGCCGAAGACCAGACATCATTAAGAAGATGGGCGTCACCATTATCATCAACCGAGTAGCCGCCGAATATCCACATACGTTCCTCACCACCAACGGAGAACACCACACTGCTATGATCCGAACGGGCGGCCCAGGGAGCATCATCGACTTCAATGTTCCACTTCACACCATCCGTGGAACTCAAAACAGAGTCTCTACGGCTTGAGTAAACTCTTTTGTCACCACTATGAAGAGTTCCAATACCGCCCAATAGCCAAACTCTGTCCTTGAACACCAGGCTGGTATGGCTTACAGGAATATTATCGACCGCCCCATAATTGTACTTATGGCTTTGCCTCCACTCAATCGCAATGCCGGATGTCTCAGTGCTTTCAGATGACTCAGTACCTTCCGATGACTCAGAACTCTCAGATGACTCAGTACTCTCAGATGACTCAGTACCTTCAGATGGCTCAGTGTTGCCAGATGGTTCAGTCTTGTCAGATTTAACATTGGGCTCGAATTGTTTCATAGCAGAATCAAGGAGTTGAGAATCAAAGAGTTGGGCCAGTCTGTCAAATGCGATATCGGATATTTTCATTTCTACTCCATCAATAATGAAGGAGCCAGAAAACCGATTCTGTGCGGAGGATTCGGCAGAGGAGCCCAATGCATATAAACTCGACATCGCAAGTTGTTTGAATTCGATTTTTGCACCAGATGCTGCCGCAGTACCATCCCAAATGGAGGTGACTTCTCTAAATTCTTTTTCGCCTGATGCGTTCTCCGTACTATCCTTTGTGTATTTGGAGTTGATGATAGTCGCGGTGTTTAGATCCAACTCAAGATCATTATAGGCCGCCAATCCATTAGCCGGGGGGATATGCATCCTCAAATCGAGTCTCCAGCCCTCTTCCCAGGAACCATCAGGAGCCGCAGCAAAACCATCAGCAATTTTTTTCCTTCGATTATAATACTCGCCCCTATCACTCAGCCCAAAGGACTCAAGACTTCCATCACCATCCTTCAGCGTCAACGCGAATTTAAGGCTTGATAAGTCGAATAATTCTGCATAATTTCTCTCATCAAACCCTGCCATTGCGGTATTTATTTTTTTCAGGAATTTCACCAGCTTATTCCAGGGTCTCAAAGCCTGAGTATTTATCTTTTTATCTTCCCCGCCATCACGGCTTTTAATCATGATGGAACCGGATTGGATATCACCATCTTTTCCGAACCAAGTTCCATCGTACGCAATGGGAATCTTCCTATCGAGTGGAGTACTTGCCTCCATACTGTCCAGAACTTCAAATTCAATATCCCCATCCATACTCCAGCTATCATCAACATAGACGGAAATTTTGACGGTTCCTGCGACCTTTCCGCCATCAGGAAATTTCACAACAATTATCTTGATCGGCTGTTCAATTTCAGCGGCCAGAGCCTGTACGGACGAGGAAGCAGTAATCTGCTCAACCCTGCCTGTTACTCCTTCATAGGTTACATCGGAACCTTGAGCCAGCTGTTCATTATTAACCACCTGTTCTTCAATCGCAGATATGAAGCCGACAGATTTATCTGCAGCCGCAAGCTGATCATCGGCCAAAGTCGGCAATGTCACTACCGAGCTGTCATCAGCGGCAGGCTCAATTGAAGGATCAAAGATGTTCTGACATCCTGCCAGGAATAGAATGGAGGTCAATCCAAACAGAATGTACCATTTATTTCTTTTTAACATGATGAACTCTCCTCTCCACGCATATCACAGCGACTATACTGAGAATCAGTATAAAACCTGCTGCATCGTTTATATAATGACAATATACTGGTTATCAGTGTAAAAACAACTTCTTTTTTACTTAATAGCAAATACCTACCCTTCAAATTTGTTAATTAAATACTCACTTGAAAGATTTTTTGCTACATCATAAGGATCACAATGCTGCCCTTCCTCGTTGAAGTCTATGGGGCCAATTTTTTTGGCCAGGGCAAGTGCGTGTCCATGAAGATATTTGTTCCGATGTCCAATTCCCTGCACAGCGACCCCCATTGCCAGCAAGACTTGCTTATCGGCTTCAGCATAATGCTGCTCAATGTAACGAAGATATCCTGAGAAGTATTGATCGTCCGGAGCATTTTTCTTCTTTGATTTTGATAATTCATATAGAAGACCGTATCCACAGCGTTTACGGGTCTCATCATTACCTGGAATCCAGTCCTTTATCAGGTCCAAAACAAAATCAGTCTTACCAAGAGTGGCATCACAGGACGAGAAGACATGACACAGATATCCTCCTTCCAATTGCTCAACCTGTGCTTCAATCTGCTCCCTTGTAATTTTTTTGGGGTCATCAATCAGCATTGAAATTATTCTTGCATCATAATTATCAGTTTCCCAGAGTTCGGCTGCTAATTCAGCGTTCCGACCAATTTTCTTCGCAAGTTTCCGAAGAACGGTTAAGCCTATTCCGAAACTGTTCAAATTGCTCCGGTTCATCTTTTTCCAGTTTTCGATACCTCGCTGATTTTTATTATCATCTAATAGTTTGAAAACTTCATTTTTCTTCATAACTCCTTAATTATCGTTTATACCTGAGTAGTTTTGCAAGGAAGTCTACATAGGATAGGGGGAAAGAATTCCCGATACTACTGAGTTTCCCGTACCCAGTGTCAGAAAGCCTGTAAAACCTCCTTCAACCCATCCCGGAAGTCCAATCTCATCCTAAACCTTCACATATCCGCCTGAGATTGGCAAACCCGGTCTCATAGATGAACTCGGACTCACTTCCGGCGAAGATGTTGATGTGGTTGGGACAGTATTGAGAGAAGGAAAAGGACTCCAGTCCATCTGCGGCCATGGGGAGTTTTTTCAGCAGCCGGGCATGGATTGCCATGGCGGAACGGGCCAGTCTTTCACATCGATTCTGTACCGTATCGGAAGAAACCTCCAGATGACGGCTGATGTCATTCACACCGGAAGAGGTCACCATCTGCTGTAGAAGTTCCTCGTAGTCGATGACTTTTTTCGCATAGTAATCGATTGAAAAAGTCTGGGCGGAAAAGGTTCTTTTGCAGTCATTGCAAATGTAGCGCTGGACTGTTCCAAATGCTTCTGTGTGGTAGGAACTGTGTATCGAAAACCAGTTTTTTTGCTCTGGGGCACTGAAATGGATACATTTCGGGTTGGGGCAGTGAGGGAATAGCATGGTCAAACTCCTTATAAATTGTTTTCTTACTATGTTATAACGAACCTGACAGGGGTTTTGCTGCATTAACAAGCTTTCTGACACTGAATACAGAAGACATGAAAAAAACTATTGCCAAAGCCTAAGTAGAAATCATACCCTATACATAAATCCCATGAAGCATAATGTGTTTCGAATACTGTATAATGGCAGTGATAAAGAAGCATTCTCCCATCTGAGCGATGGATTACCTGATACGATGGAACTCATCTTCACTCCGAGGGATAATAATTTCGATGATTTGCTGAGAACATATTCCCCACAGGTGATCGTACTGCCTTTTGAGAATTCCTACCCAGAACCGGACGATTTGATGTACCTGAGGATGATGATAAATAAATCCAATACCTACAGTGTTATTGTAATCGCCCGCCAGTTAACTGTATCACAGGCGGTTTGTCTGATGAAAGTTGGGGCCTATGATTGTTTGTTGGGGGATGTCTCAGGCACAGTATTGGAAATGATCATTTCTCGTCTGATGCATGAGACTTGCCCAGCAAATTTCTCGGAAGACCTGATTCTTGGAGATAGTCAGGAGATGAGAAATCTTCGCAAAAAAATATGCCAATATGCCAGGTTCAACTACCCATGCCTGATAAAGGGAGAAACAGGCAGCGGCAAAGAACTGGTCGCAAAAACTCTCCATTCTCACAGTAACCATAAAGATGGTCCATTTGTACCTGTCGATTGTTCGACATACCCTGATGATCTGCTTGGGGCGGAGTTGTTCGGATCTCGCAAAGGTGCATTCACTGGTTCAATTGACAGAAAGGGACTATTTGAAAGTGCTGAAGGCGGAACGATCTTTCTTGATGAGATAGGGGAATTAAGCCTGCAGGGACAGGTAAAACTCCTCCGGGTTCTTGAGGAAAAAACAATTCGCCGCATTGGCTCCAGTGTACTTCGGTCGATAAATGTCAGAATAATAGCAGCGACAAATCAAGACCTTAAACAGCTTATCACAGAGGGGCGATTTCGTTCCGACCTGTTATTTCGTCTCAACATCCTGAATCTGACGGTTCCTCCCCTTAGACAGCATCGCGAAGACATACCACTTCTCACCCGGCATTTCCTGAGTAAAATTCCCTCTGCCACCAGAAGAATCGACTGTTCAGCAATACAGAATCTGGTGAACTATGATTGGCCGGGCAATGTGAGAGAACTTCAAGCTGTTATAATCAGATCTTTCGTCGGTACCAATTCCATGACTATCGGAGCTGCGAATATAGTTTTTGACTAGGAGTCTGTCGGACTTACGCCTCACGGCTCGATTTTTGCCCTTTTTCCCTGCTGCTGCGTTGCCAAAATACTCACGTAGCCCAGCTACGCTCCGTTTTTGTCGCCTTGCATCAGGAAAAAATCATCAAAAATCGCCTCGAAGCCTTAAAGTCCGACAGACTCCTAGGAGCCTGTCGGACTTACGCCTCACGGCTCGATTCTTGCCCTTCTCTCCAGAAGCAGGCCTCCTGCTTGCTTCTTCCGAGCCGCCTTCGTTCGTTTTCGCCGCCATCCGTGGCGGCTTTTCCTCGCCATCGCTCGGCACTCTCTCAGGATCATCAAAAATCGCCTTGAAGCCTTAAATTCCGACAGACTCCTGTTGGAGCAGAAGACAGGATCGTGAACATCCAGGAACCGTTTCATCACTGAAGCAGTGCCTGTTCTTGATAACATACAACCCTCCATAGTACAGTAGGAACTCATGTATAACAAAGTTGACCCTCAAAACGACTTTCCTCGAATGGAGGAAAAAATCCTTCAATACTGGAAGGAAAACCAGATTTTTGAAAAATCCATTGCGAATCGTTCGTCTCAGGATGAATTTGTGTTCTATGACGGCCCTCCGTTTGCAACAGGGCTGCCGCATTTCGGTCACTTTGTACCCGGTGCTATAAAAGACATCATCCCCCGTTACGCTACGATGAAGGGCAAAAGAGTTGAACGCCGATTTGGATGGGATTGCCATGGATTGCCGGTTGAATATGAGGTGGAAAAAGAAATCGGGATTTCCGGCAAAGCCGCAATTGAAAAATATGGTGTGGCAGAATTCAATGAAATCTGCCAATCCATTGTTCTGCGTTATACCAGTGAATGGCAGAGAATAATGACCCGTTCCGGACGCTGGGTCGATTTTGATAACGATTACAAAACCATGGAGCCAGACTACATGGAGTCGATCTGGTGGGTGGTGAAATCTCTTTGGGATAAGAAACTCATTTACCAGGGACATTACATCCTGCCCAACTGTCCCCGCTGCTCAACACCACTGTCCAATCATGAGCTCAATCTGGGCGGTTATAAAGAAGTTCACGATCCAGCCATTACTGTCCGATTCCAGACAAGAGAAGACAGGAACACCTGGTTTCTGGCCTGGACTACAACCCCCTGGACCCTCATCAGTAATCTGGGACTGTGTCTTGGTTCTGACATCGACTATATCAAGGTTGAGAAACTTTCCAGTGCTGAATTCTACATTCTTGCTGAAGCCCGCATTGAAGACTATTTCGAATCGGAAGACGAGTACAGGATTATCTGGCAGAAAAAAGGTTATGAGCTTGACAACATTGGCTACGAGCCCCTCTTCCCCTACTTTGCAGAATTACAGAACGAAGGAGCATTTAAAACCTTTACAGGTAATCATGTATCAACAGACGATGGTACAGGTATCGTCCATACAGCTCCTGGATTTGGCGAAGATGATTATGAAGTTATGAAGGAGACGGGGCTTCCCATGGTTTGCCCGGTGAATGATGAGGGACTGTATACTGACGAAGTCAGTGACTATGCGGGCCGATTTGTGAAGGACTGTGACAGGGATATCATTAAAAGGCTGAAAGATTGTGGTGCCCTTGTTAAACGGGATCAGATTCTCCATGCCTACCCTCATTGCTGGCGCTGTGAGAGTCCTCTCATTTATAAAGCAGTCAGTTCATGGTTTGTGAATATTCAGAGGATCAAGGCAGCCATGCTGGAGTCCAATGATAAGGTGGACTGGATACCAGGTCACTTAAAAAAAGGACGATTCGGTAAGTGGCTGGAAAATGCCCGGGATTGGGCCATCAGCAGGAACCGTTATTGGGGAAATCCCATCCCAATCTGGATATGCAGTACCTGCGGTGAGCAGGAATGCATTGGCAGTCTGGACGAGTTATACAGGAAGATCAGCCAGGAGGCCAGAAAGAAACATGAAGCTGAGGGCGGCGATCTCCACAAACACCATATTGATGAACTCTCATGGCCCTGTTCCTGTGGGGGGATGATGATACGGATCCCGGAAGTACTGGACTGCTGGTTTGAATCCGGGGCCATGCCCTACGCCCAGGTTCATTATCCCTTTGAGAACAAGCAGTGGTTTGAGGAGCATTTTCCGGCAGACTTCATTTCGGAAGGTCTGGATCAAACCAGGGGCTGGTTCTACACTCTCACTATCCTGGCTGCGGCATTATTTGGATCTCCGGCATTCCAGCATGTTGTTGTAAATGGTCTAGTGCTGGCAGAAGACGGCAGGAAAATGTCCAAGAAACTGAGGAATTATACAGACCCGGGAGTTATCATTGACATGTTTGGGGCTGATGCTCTCAGGCTTTTCTTAATGAATTCAGCAGCAGTGAAGGCGGAAAGCCTCCGTTATTCAGATAACGGTGTCCGTGATGTACTCAAGGGTGTTCTTATCCCTCTATGGAATGCCTATAGTTTCTATGTAACCTATGCGAACATTGATAATGTCCGGCCAGAGGGCCTGTCCGATGACGCACAGAATCCCCTGGATCAATGGATCCTTTCGGAGACAGCCTCCCTGGTGGAGACTGTTGGCCGAATGCTGGATGCCTATGACATACAGAAAGCCATTGAACCCATTCTTGTCTATATAGATGCTCTCAACAACTGGTACATTCGCCGATCACGCCGACGTTTCTGGAAAAGCACTCATGATGGCGACAAATTGGATGCCTATTCCACATTATGGACAGCTCTCATCACCCTGACCAAAGTCATCGCCCCTTTTACGCCCTTCATTGCCGATGAGATTTACCTGAATCTGAAAAACAGGAACGACCCGGAATCTGTCCACCTGTGTGACTGGCCGGATGCTGGGAATTTTTCCAGGAATGAGATTCTGGAACAGAAGATGGAAGTAACCCGCCGTACCATAGGTTTGGGCCGATCACTTCGCAACACCCATGATCTGAAAATCCGTCAGCCGCTGAAGAGCCTGTTTATTGTCACACGGGATTCAACAGAAAAGACAATACTTCTTGAAATGGCTGACCTTCTCAAAGAGGAACTCAATATTAAAAATGTTTTATTCCGGGAAAATGAAGAAGATCTGGTGGAATACATGGCAAAGGCTAATTTCAAGGTACTCGGTAGAATACTCGGTAAAGACATGAAGGCCGCTGCCGCCCGCATTGCAAAGCTCACCCCTGGAGAAATACGCAGCCTGATTGATGGGGCAGAGCTGTCCATTGATTTTGATGGTTCTGAAAACTCTGTTCTGGAACTCACCTCCGAATCAATCGAAGTAAGACGCAATGAAAAATCCGGTCTCAAGGTTGTCAATGAAGGTTCTCTTACCCTCGCCCTGGACCCGGAAATTACTCCGGAACTTCTCTCCGAAGGCCTGGCACGAGATCTGGTACGGGGCATACAAAATCTACGAAAGGAAAATGGTTTTCAGGTAGCCGACCACATTACTCTTGAACTGAGCGGTACAGATGAGATACATGATGCCTGTCAAACCTTCAGGGATTACATAGCCGGAGAAGTTCTGGCTGATAATCTGATTCTGTCTGAGTCTCCTCTCAAAGACAGCCAGGAACTCACTGTGGGAGAGTTTCCCGTTTTTGTTAACCTGAATCGTGTATGAAACCAGAGCAACTGACCATTGTATTAATCCTCTTCATTTCCTGCCGAACAATGCCGGTAGCCCCCTATCCGGATGTTGTCCATTGGATTCCTGTAGAATCGGACATGCTTGTTCATCTTGTTGTAAGCGGAAATGAAGACCTTACGGAAATTCTTGTGAGTCTCACTGGACTTCAACCGGAAACAGTAAACCCCATACTGGAACGGACTGCTGTGTTTACAGCCGGATTGGAGATGAATGACGAGCAGTTTGACTTCTCTACAATTCCAATTCATGTCGCGGCCGTGGGGATGTGGCCCCGAGGTGTCCTTGGCAGTGTGTTGGGAAAGGACTGGACACGAAGGAAAAGGAATGAATTCGTGTGGGATGGCCCTGACGGCCTTGGCATTGCAGCCCCGACCCATGAGTTAATTCTCCTTTCCCGCGGTCGACTGGATTCCCTTGCCGCTCAGCAACCCCAACCTCCATTGATGAGTGCTCAACGTAGTGAGTTGTTTACTGATGCTGATTTTTCTCTGTTAGTCAGCAATCCTGATCTGGCCTCCAGGATCATACCCCAGGTGGCAGGAAAGATTGACAGTTTTCTTTTGACCATCAACAAGGATGTCAATCAGGACTATTTAGTTTATTTCCAATTGACAGCGGCCCGGGAAGAGCTGGCCCCTTCTCTTGCCCTGGCGCTGCGTATCGCTCTGTCTGCACGCCTTGGAAAATCATCCATTGCTGGGGAGAAAGAACTCCTTGGATCGTTGGAACTTGAGGTAAGCGATGAGAGGATCCATTTAAGATTCCCACCGGTGGATTTCACCCTGCTTCGCTCACTCAGCGCTGGATTAAATCCTTTCGAAAGGTGAAATAATGCTGGCCGTCATTGATTACAATGCAGGAAATCTTACCAGTGTCGTAACAGCTCTTCGTCATATCGGAGTTCAGTATGTGGTCACCTCAAATCCTGGAACTGTTCAAGCAGCCGATAAGGTAATCTTCCCGGGTGTGGGAGAAGCCCAACAGGCTATGACAGAACTCCGTTTCAGGGGTCTTGATGAGACTCTCAAGGCTTATGCTGAAAGCAATAAGCCTTTACTGGGCATTTGTTTAGGAGCTCAAATCCTTCAAGAGTTCTCTGTTGAGAGTAATACTGATCTTCTGGGCCTGATCCCCGGCAGTGTGAAACTATTCCCGGGGGGGAAGGGGTGGAAAGTTCCTCAAATCGGGTGGAACACAATCATTCATGATAACTCTGCTCTATTCAAAGGCATTCGTCAGGAGAGCTCATTTTATTTTGTACACTCATATTACCTTTCACCGCATCTATCGACCGGTGAACCCTCGCCCTGGGTGTGTGCCACATCGAATTATGGAATTGAATTTGCGGCAGCCCTGCATCGGGGCAATATCTGGGGAACTCAATTCCATCCGGAAAAAAGTGGCCCCAACGGTCTGGCCGTATTGAAGAATTTCATTGACTGGTAGGAAAACATGTTTCAGAAAAGAATTGTTATCTGTCTTGATGTACGAAATGGAAAAACAACAAAGGGTATACGCTTCAAGAACAATGTCGATATTGGCGATCCGGTGGAAATGGCCTTCAATTACTATCGCCAGGGTGTTGATGAATTGGTGTTCTACGATATTACAGCATCGGCTGAAGGCCGTGGGATTATGATCGACGTCGTGAAGGCTGTAGCAGAAACAATTTTCATCCCTTTTTGTGTTGGCGGAGGTATACGCAGCCTTGACGATATGAGGGAAGTTATAATGGCCGGTGCGGAGAAGGTCAGCATCAATTCAGCGGCTGTTCGCAAACCTGATATAATTACCGATGGTGCGAAACACTATGGCTCCCAGTGCATCGTACTTGGTATGGACGTTGAAGCCGATACGGCCATGCCTTCGGGTTACGGAGTTGTTATCGATGGGGGTCGAGTGAGGACTGGACGGGATATGCTGGAATGGGCCCGGGAGGCCGAGGACAGAGGAGCCGGAGAGATAGTTCTCAACTCGATTGATGCCGATGGAACCCGGGATGGGTATGAGATCACGGCTACTCGTCTGGTGAGTGAACATGTGGGCTTACCCGTGGTTGCCTCTGGCGGCGGCGGGGTTCCCAGTCACTTGATTCAGGTTCTCACCGAGGGTAAGGCGGATGCAGCATTGGTAGCGAGTATGGTTCACTATGGTGATTTTTCTGTACAGGACATCAAAGAGGAGCTGAATGCGGCGGGAATATCTGTCCGGATTAATTGATCATCGGTGAGTTCCAGATCCCGGTAGAACCTGCTGCATTGCTACCCTTACGTAGTGTCAGGAAGCTTGTAGAAGTCTGCTTGCATTGTACTAGGAGTCTGTCGGACTTTAAGACTTCGAGGCGATTTTTGATGATTTTTTCCTGATGCAAGGCGACGAAAACGGAGCGTAGCTGGGCTACGTGAGCATTTTGACAACGCGGTAGCGGGAAAAAAGGGCAGAAATCGAGCCGTGAGGCGTAAGTCCGACAGACTCCTAGGGTAAGGTGAAGTTTTCTGCTTGATATAGTTGCTCTTATACTGTTTTTGGTTATGATTTAGTGAAAAACCATTTTGATCGTTGAAAATTCACGCCGATCGAACACCATCGTAATTATTTTACCCAGAATATATTATTCTTGTAGAGGCTGCCTTCGTTTCATCTCTACAGGCTTCCGGACACTCCGTTATTCCTAAATATTTCCACGGCGTGGAATGTTTGTGTTCCTGTTCTGACTGATGGTTGCCTTCCCCTGCGGATAGGGCTTCCCCCGGTTTCTTTGAGTCTCATTCGTTCTGACCGTATTATCAGAACCGGGTTCCTCTGATACTGGCTCGGCTTCTCTCTCCCTGGCGGCTTCCGCCAATTCGTTGTGTTTTTCCTTCTCATCACCATCCAGATGACATTTCTTGTATTTCTTCCCCGACCCACAGGGGCATGGATCGTTTCGTCCTGTCGTTTTCAAGCGCTCATTGTATGCTGGAATATCCATGTGTTCAGTATACATACTGGCGAAAGTAATGTGAATACAATAGAACTCATTTCGATCTGACTGTGAGGACTGATATCGACAGCCTATATGATGACGTTGTACGGATGGCTGCTTGAATTCTGCCCTTTTGCACTGCCGACATCAGGGTTGTCCTCAGGAGTCTGTCGAACTTTGAGGTTTCTGGAGTGTCAGTAAGCTTGTTGAGTTTTCGCTTTTTCAAGTAATTGCAAGGTGCTAAGTCATCAAAACAGTCGTATTAAAGGAATGTTTTTCAATTTAACAAGCTTGCTGACACTCTGTAAGGCTTTGAGGCGTAAGTCCGACAGGCTCCTGGATCCCGGATTACCCTCTGACTGTAAACTGGCCGGGGATTGTTATCTCCTTCGAGAAATCAGCCGAAGATGTCGGAGCGCAGGAAGCCGTAGTCATCAAAGCCCCTGCGCAGGCTGAAGAGTACCGACAGGAGTGTTGATATTTCCGCCGCAGCCGTGATTGCAAGGATGATGACAATCTGGTACTTGATAGCGATGCCCGGAGGTGATCCGCCCATAATCTGCCCGGTCATCATCCCGGGCAGAAAGACGAGGCCGATAGTCGCCGTGTTCGCAAGCATGGGCTCGAAACCGGCCCGGTAGGCCGTTCGCAGATAGGGTGCCACTGCTTCGCTCACCGTGGCACCCATGGTTACGAGTGCGGCATGTCTCTCCCTGTCTCTTAAAATGGAGCCGTAGAAACGTTCCAGGGTAATGATGGTTCGATTCATGCTGTTGCCGAGTAACATGCCGGCGAGTGGTATGAGGTAGCGGGCATCGTAAAACGGGTCGGAGGTAAAGACGAGCAGGGTGAAGTATGCAAGTACCAGTCCTATTCCGAGCATAAGAGCTGGAAGCGTGAAGCGAAACATGGCAAACCGCAGGCCGGAACCATGAAGCAGGGATACGTTGGCCACGATCAGCATGATGAACACGTAGCCCAGGTTCACTGCGGGGTGGTTCCAGGCGAAAATAAAGGTCAGGTATAACCCGATGAGCCAGAGCTGAACAGCCATTCGTCCAAAACCCACCGCCAGTGCTGCATGACGGTGGACTCGAAGCAGGGAGAGGATGCCGAAGGACAGCAGCAGGGGAACGAACGCAAAAATCATTCCCCATGTTGTAATATCACGGCTGCCCATTCGGTTCTTCCTCACTGCATGCAGCTTTCAGTTCAATGCAGGGTGAGGCTACGGCGATCCAGTCTTCATCATGGGTTACGGCGAGGACAGTGCTCTTTGCATCCGCAAAGATTGCGTCCTGGACAATGCGCTGGTTTTCCGAATCCAGGGCCGCTGTCACCTCGTCCAGCAGCAGCACATCGCGTTCGAGCAAAAGGGCCCGGGCGAGAGCAAGCCTCTGAGACTCTCCTCCCGACACCTCCCTTGCAAGGGTATCAAGGAGGGAGCGATCAAGCCGGAAACGCTCCAGCATCTGTTCTACCTTGATCTCGCTCGGATACACATCCCTGTTGGCTCGTAAGCGAAAAGGAAGCAGCATGTAGTCGCGAACGATTTCGTCCTCAAAGAATGACAGCGATTGAGGAACGTACGCAATTTTTCTTCGAATCATGCCAATTGTTTCTGGTGCGACTTTCTGTCCGTTTAGAAAGACGCGGCCATGGCTTGGACGGTGCATTCCTGTGAGCGTTCGCAATACGCTTGTTTTTCCCGAGCCTGACTCTCCGCACAATACCGCCTTTTCGCCAGGGGCTACGGAAAAACTTAAACTACGGACAAGCTCTTTGCCGTCAATATGGACGGACAGTTCTTCTACCTTAATCATGGTTCAGCCTTAACAGTACGCAGAATAGCAGACAAACAGCAGCATGAGATCTTGCGGGGACTAAAGGGTCCCGGGACGACAAATAATGTAAACCTTCCGGGATGAAATCAAGGTATTGTACTCAAATTCCTTCATATGATCCCTGCTATGGTAACCGTAAACGATTATCGGAAACAAGGAGCCTGTCGGACTTACGCCTCACGGCTCGATTTTTGCCCTTCTCTCCAGAAGCAAGCCTCCTGCTTGCTTCTGGAGAGCCGCCTTCGTTCGTTTTCGCCGCCATCCGTGGCGGCTTTTCCTCGCTATCGCTCGGCACTCTCTCAGGATGCGAGTCCATAGACTCGCATCCCCTGCTGCTGCGTTGCCAAAATACTCACGTAGCCCAGCTACGCTCCGTTTTTGTCGCCTTGCATCAGGAAAAAATCATCAAAAAGCGCCTCAAAGTCTTAAAGTCCGACAGACTCCAAGGCTCCAGGCCAACCCTATATTTTCTTTCCTCCTCGTCCGGGAAAGGCAGGCCCCGGATGATAACTGCTTCGGCAGGACCTTATCTCCCAGACTCATACGCCAGGAAAGAACCAAGCCATGTTTCGGCCTCGGATTGAGTCATATTCCTGCGGACGGCATAATCTGACACCTGTTCTTCGGTCAGCCTTCCCACACTGAAATACTCAATACCCGGTCGACCAAAAAGATAGGCGCACACCGAGGGGGGGGGAGTCATCATGGAGCTTTCTGTCAGTCTTACCCCGATGGATTTCTCGACATCAAGTAGTTTGAATATATCTCTTTTGATTGTATGATCCGGACATGGGGGATAGCCGGGGGCAGGACGGATGCCATCATAGGCACCTGAAAGTATCCGCTGCGGATCATTGTCTTCATCCGGTGAATAGCCCCAGAGATCAACTCGAATATGGTGATGAAGCCATTCCGCCACCGCTTCACCAATGCGGTCCGCCAGAGTCTTAATCAGAAAGGATCCATAATCATCCCTGGCGGCTTTCCGGGCAGCCAGAGCTTCCTCTTCGCCGATACCTCCAGTTGCAACAAAAAGTCCCACCCAATCCCTGACACCGCTTCCCTCCGGGGCAACCCAGTCGGCCTGCGAAAGATAGTACTTCGTCTCCTTCTTTAAACCGGTTTGCCGCATCTGCGGCAGTGTCAAGACCGGCTGCTCATCGTCATGCTTCCGGTAAATTCGAATGTCATCCCCTCTGGACTGGGCAGGGAATATACCGGCCACAGCCGCCGCTTCAAGCAGGTTTCCAACCTGAATCCTATCCAGCCAGCTTCTGGCATCATTCATCAAGCGGCGAGCTTCCATCCCCTTCTCAGGATGATCCAGGATGGCAGGATACTTCCCATCAATCTCCCATGCCCTGAAGAAAAAACTCCAGTCAATCAGGGGAATCACTTCGCTGAGAGGGATGTTTCTAAACGATTTCACACCTGTAAAACGAGGTTCAGGCAACTGGTTTTCCAGGATCCAGCCGCCCGGCGGCTGCCATGGCTTTGTTCTCACCTCCTCCAGAGTAAGATGAATCCTTTCAGCAATTCTATCCGTTTTTTCCAGACGGACTTCTTCCTGCCTTTTTTTCAGGCGGGCAATGTACTCCGGGAGGGATCTGGAATCGGTCAAAGCGTTCACCACCGTTGGTGCCAGAGAGGCATCTTTAATATGAACGACAACCCCTGAGTAAGCAGGCGCTATTTTCAGGGCTGTATGAACCTCACTGGTGGTTGCTCCCCCAATGAGCAGAGGCTTCTTCCAACCGCGATCCTCCATGGCCTTTGCCACTCGAACCATTTCATCCAGACTTGGGGTAATAAGACCGGACAGTCCGATAATGTCGGCCGAGATATTATCGGCATGATCAAGTAAGTCTTCGACAGGAACCATGACACCCATGTCGATGGTTTCATAACCATTGCACTGAAGAACAACCGCTACAATGTTCTTTCCAATGTCATGGACATCCCCCTTAACCGTTGCCAGAAGAATGCATCCCCGTGATTTGCTGCTGTTTTTACTGGCTTCAAGACTGGGCTGGAGTACACCCACCGCCCTTTTCATCACCCGGGCACTTTTTACAACCTGGGGCAGAAACATTTTCCCCGATCCAAAGAGTTCTCCCACCTTATTCATACCATCCATAAGGGGGCCCTCAATAACGCTCAAAGGATCTCCCATGGAAATTCGCGCATCTTCCACATCCTCGGCAATCCATCCGGTAATTCCTTTTACCAGGGCATGCGTCAGTCGGCTCTCAACAACTTCCTCCCGCCAGGCAAGGTTTTCAACAGAGGGTTTTCCCTCTCCGGTAAAGGATTCGGCAATGTCCAGAAGCCGATCCCCGGCATCTTCCCGTCGAGCCAGAATCACATCCTCAACTCTTTCCCTCAGTTCACTGTCAATCTCATCGTAAATTTCCAACTGGCCGGCATTGACTATTCCCATCGTCAATCCGGCAGCAATTCCATGGTAGAGGAAAACCGAATGCATGGCTTCCCGGATGACACTATTGCCCCGGAAGGAAAATGAAACATTGCTGATACCGCCGGAAAAGCACACCCCCGGCAATTCCTTTTTTAGAAATCTCACAGCCTCAATATAATCTCTGGCATAGTTTGAATGCTTCGGTATCCCGGTGGCGACGGCAAAGACATTGAGATCAAGGATGATGTCTCCCGGTATGAACCCGGCTTTATTAATCAGGATATCCACGGCCCTCCGGCCAATGTCCACTTTTCTCTGGAATGTATCAGCCTGACCATCTTCATCAAAGGCCATGACAATGATGGCCGCTCCAAAGCGTTTAATCTCTTTGACCTGTTTTAGGAAGGCTTCTTCCCCTTCCTTGAGACTCACCGAGTTGACAATTCCCTTTCCCTGCAGGCATTTCAAACCGGCAAACAGTGCTTCAGGCCTGGAGGAATCTATCATAACTGGAACTCTGGACACATCTGGTTCGGCCATTATCAGATTTAGAAACCGTGTCATCTCTTCCGGAGCATCCAGCAATGCATCATCCACATTCACATCAATAATTTGTGCCCCATTTTCTACCTGCTTGCGGGCGATTTCCACCGCTTCCTCACCATTTTTGTCTCGAATCAACCGCGCAAATTTTCGAGAACCCGATACATTGGTCCTTTCCCCAACATTGATGAAGAGGCTTTTCTCATTGATGATAAGCGGATCCAATCCACTGAGCCGTGTAAAATAAACAGGTTTCTGTACCTGTTCCAGCGGCCGTGGTTTTGCTTGAATGACCCTGGACCGTATCGCGGAAATATGTTCAGCCCGGGTTCCGCAGCAGCCGCCGGCAATGTTGATCAGTCCTTCATCGGCCATGGAACCAATCACCTCTGCCATGTAATCAGGTGTGTCGTTATAACAACCCTCTTCATCCGGGAGGCCTGCATTGGGATACACGGAAACTGGAACTTCTGCTACCCTTGCCAGGGAGCGGATGTGCGGAAGCAGTTCTCCGGCTCCAAGAGCACAGTTCAATCCAATCGATACGGGTTCGGCATGGGCCACCGAGAACCAGAACGCTTCGGGAGTTTGACCTGTCAGTGTTCGGCCGGATATGTCTGTTATGGTACCGGAAATCATTATGGGCCACCGTCTTCTGTAGTGGTCAAACAGATCAAGAAGAGCGTATATTGCGGCCTTGGCATTCAAGGCATCGATAATCGTTTCCACAAGGATAAGGTCCGCACCACCCTCGATAAGACCCCGGGCCGCTTCCCTGTATGCATCGGCCATTTGATCAAAGGTAATCTCCCTGTATCCAGGATCTTCCACACGGGGAGACAGGGAAAGGATCTTGCTCGTTGGGCCAAGCGATCCGGCAACATAGCACGGGCCGCTGCCATCGTTCTCCAGGAAAGTCTCAATGGCTGAACGGGCAATTTGAGCACCACGATAGTTGATTTCGTAAGCCAGATTTCCGGTTTCGTACTCTGCCTGAGAAATCTCTGTACCGCTGAATGTATTGGTTTCAATGATATCGGCTCCAGCGTGAAGAAATTCAAGATGAAATTCCTTCACCAGTTCCGGTCTTATCAGATTAAGCATCTCATGATTGCCGAAAAGATTCTTTGGGTGCCTGGCAAACCGTTCCCCATGGTAGTCTTTTTCAGTCAGTTTCTTTGACTGAAACCAGGTCCCGGCTGCCCCGTCCAGCATGAGTATCCTGTTCTTGAGCAGTGTTTTTATCTCTGCCGAGCAATCTTCCTGCATTTTGTTTACAACTTACTTTCTGTCATGAATTGTCTCTGGACTATATGCCAAGATATGCTTCTTTGACCCTGTCATCAACCAGAAGGGCTTCTGAAGTATCAGTTTTCACAATGATGCCATTTTGAAGGACATAACCCCGGTGTGCTATTCTGAGGGCCATGTTGGCATTTTGCTCTACCAGAAAAATGGTTGTACCCTGTTCCATGTTAATTCGTGTTATTATCTCGAATATTTGCTGGACAATGAGGGGAGCCAATCCAAGGGATGGTTCATCAAGAAGAAGTATTCTGGGTTTCGCCATAAGGGCGCGGCTGATGGCGAGCATCTGCTGTTCGCCTCCGGAAAGTGTTCCTCCAGTTTGATGCCGCCGTTCTGAAAGAATTGGAAATAATTCGAATACATAGTCCATGTCGGTTTTGATTTCATTCCTGTCCCTTCTCAGGTAGGCCCCCATATCCAGGTTTTCAAGAACGGTGAGTTGGGGGAAAATTCTCCGCCCTTCCGGCACCTGACTCATGCCGAATGTCACGATTTCATGGGATGACAACGGGGTAATATCCCTGCCTTCCAGAAAAATAGATCCGGTTGATGGCTTCACAATTCCACAGATGGACATGAGTGTGGTTGATTTTCCGGCACCATTGGCTCCGATCAGGGTAATGATTTCACCTTTTTCCACTTCAAGGCTTATGCCTTTAAGAGCCTGGATGCCGCCATAACTGGTGTGAATATTATCAACCTTCAACATCTCACTCCCCCAGATATGCTTTGATGACAGCCGGATTAACCTTCACTTCTTCAGGTCCTCCTTCCGCAATCAGTCTTCCGTAATCCAGCACGTAAATTCTTTCAGAAAGACTCATCACCAGACTCATATCATGCTCAATAAGGAGAATTGTTGTTTTCTCTCTATCGCGAATCCGTGTAATGGTTTCATCCAGTTCCCTGGTTTCCTGGGGATTCATTCCGGCCGCTGGTTCATCCAGAAGTAAAAGCTGCGGCTCAGTGGCCAGTGCTCTGGCGATCTCTAAAAGACGCTGTGCGCCGTACGGCAGGCCGGCTGCTATTTCGTTTGCATACTTTCCCAGACCAAGCTTCTTAAGTATCTCAACGGAATCTTCAATAACCTGTTCTTCTTCTTCCCGGGTGGCCTTGCTGCGCAGTATTGCTCCAAAAAGATTAGCTCTGAGCTTTGAGTGCCGACCAATCATCACGTTTTCAAGAGCTGTCATCGATGAGAAAAGCCGGATGTTTTGAAATGTACGGGCAAGCCCCAGCTCAGCTATTTTATTCGGTTTCATGCCATTGGTCTTCTTTTTATCACCATTACCTGAGGAAACAGTTATATGTCCCTCCGAGGGGGTATACACACCGGTGACACAATTGAACAGAGTTGTTTTTCCCGCCCCATTCGGACCGATGAGAGCGACTATTTCCCCTTCATCAATATGCATGTTCACATGGTCAACAGCTCTCAGACCCCCAAACACCATGGAAAAATCATTGATGTTCAATATAGTGCGGCTCACAGTGATCCCTCTACTGTATATCGCTTTCGGACGCGGGGAATTATTCCCTGAGGTCTGAATACGGACATCACAACCAGGGCCACACCAAACATCATCATCCGGTAATCAGAAAGAACTCGAAAATACTCAGGGATCAGGGTTACAATGAGGGCTCCCAGAAAAACTCCCGGTATGGAACCTGTTCCCCCAAGAACGACGGCAACGAGTATCATCACAGATTCCATGAGAGTGAAACTCCCGGGGTTGATGTACGTTGTTTTACCTGCAAGTATAACGCCTATAAGGCCAGCCCATACCGCACCCAGTGCAAATGTAACAAGTTTGGTACGTGCAAGGTCAATTCCCATGGACTGAGCTGCAATGTCATCCTCCTTCATCGCTTCAAGTGCCCTCCCGATGCGGGAATCCTCAAGGCGCCGTATTACAAGTATTGTCAGAATCACCATAATGATGGAAATGTAGTAGAGATATGCAGTCGCCCCCTGAAGTGAAAGTTTGACAAAGAATCCCGGCCGTGGAATCCTGGCAATGCCCTCAGGGCCTTTTGTAAATCCAGACAGGTTTTCCAGGAATAACCGGACGATTTCCCCAAACGCAAGGGTAACAATGGCAAGATAATCCCCTCGAAGCCGCAGGACAGGGATCCCGATAAGTAAACCGAGAACCATACCTGAAACAGCCCCCAGAGGCAGGGCGCCCCAGAACGGAAATCCCAGGTAGAGGTATAGAAGACCGTAATTATAGGCGCCAACAGCATAGAATGCGGCATAGCCCAGATGCAGAAGTCCCCCATACCCAATAACTATGTTGAGACCCAGGCCCAGGATTACAAACATCAGGGCACTGGTCATTATACCAACCTGATAAAAACTCACCATAAATGGAAAAAGGATAACCAGAAGACCCAGTGTAACGAGGGAGAACATGTACACTTTTTTTTGGGCGAACAATTTCCTCAGCCTGAAAGTCGTCAGACTGGCATCAATATCATTGCTATGAGTTCCTCCCTTCTCTTTCCTGTCAAGGAAGAAATCCCATATCAGAGAAAAAATAAATGTTCCTGCACCAACATAGAGTAAGTTCATCCATCGCCATTTCACGGTTGAATTCACAGCATTAACTTTAATCACCATGATGGGAAAGGTAAGAATCATCAGCCAGATTGCACTGAGAATCGATTTTCGGATGTTCTTCATTATTCTTTCCATATACTCAAACCTTTTCCATCTCATGCCGACCGACTAAGCCGGATGGTTTGAAGACCAGAATGAGGATGAGTATAATGAAGGCAAAAGCGTTTTCATACGCACTGGATATGTAGCCGGCACCAAAACTTTCCGTCATTCCAAGCACGAAGCTGCCCAGTACGGCTCCAGGGATACTGCCGATTCCACCGAGCACTGCAGCAACAAAGGCTTTGATTCCTGCCAGAAAACCTATGTAGAAATTGATTTGCCCCATGTGGTTGGCAACAAGAACCCCACCAATAGCCGCCGTAGCGGAACCGATGGCGAAGGTAACAGTGATAACTTTGTTAATATCAATACCCACGAGTTGGGCCATCACCTTATCCTGGGATGTTGCTCTCATGGCCTTCCCAATGCGTGTAAATTTTATCAGGACAGTAAGAAGAACCATGACAACAAAAGTGGAAATCAGTATAACCAGCTGAGTTGTTGTTATCAGGGACTTCCCCCTGATGAGGAAGGGGAGATCGGGAATCAATGACCGAAAGGGCAGAAAATCTGAAGTTTGGGCCATTCTGACATAGTTCTGGAGAATGAGAGACATACCGATGGCACTGATCAGAGCGGAGAGTCTTGGTGCATTTCTCAGGGGTTTGTAGGCAATTCTTTCCATTGTTGTTCCATAGCCAACGGAAAAAAACACGGCGGCCAGAAGGGAAATCGTCAGAATGAGGAGTGGAGACATCGTTGTCATAATTTGCAGTACAGCACTTATGATTAGAGCTGTGAATGCCCCGATCATATAGATTTCTCCATGAGCAAAGTTAATCAATTTGATGATGCCATATACCATGGTATAGCCCAGGGCAATCAAGGCGTAAATACTGCCTTTGGTTAGTCCTGCCAATGCAAGCTGCAGGAAGTACTTCAAGAAAATCTCCTTCATAGAACAGGTTTTATGCTCAAAAGGTGTTGGAATCTGCATCAGTATGATAGATGTAGTATCCAAGTTCAAGTCTTCGGGAAACTTTTTTGTAGTGTCAGAAAGCCTGTAAAACCTCCTTCAACTCATCCCGGGAGTCCAATCTCATCCTGAACCTTCACATATCCGCCTGAGATTGGCGAACCCGGTCTCATAGATGAACTCGGACTCACTCCCGGTGTTGCAGGAGTTCCTCGTAGTCGATGACTTTTTTCGCATAACTATGTTATAACGAGCCTGACATGGGTTTTTGCTGCATTAACAAGCTTTCTGACACTAAGTTTCAATACCAACAAGATCATTGAAATTCATACAACTCCAAACTGTGAGAAAGGAAATTCGTAAAAGCTAAATACTGACCATCAGAGCTTATATCAAGTCCTGTAGGCTGATCCCGGCCCCAAATCCATGACACAACTTCCCCGATATCCAGACGGATAAAGTAAATTTTCCCATATTCATAACCTCTTGTTAGATAGCCCGTATCGGGATTATTAGGACCCCGGCAGGACACAACAAGCCATTGCCCATCGGGAGAAATATCACAGGTATTGGGCTTTTCTCCCACTTCCCAGAAACCCATCCATTGACCAGTTTCCGAAAGCCTGTAAACACGGCTTGCACCCATGGCCGTGATGTAGTATTCTCCCCTGGGTTTATCGTAGACAATATGCCGCATGGCATAAGGTTTTTTTGGCCCTGCATCATGAACAATCTGAGTTTTCCCGGTGCTGAGATTTATCCTGTCTACAGCCGAATCTGAGAATCGAGTTACAAGAATTTCCGATACATCCCGGCTCAGACTTAACCCTCGTGGAATGGGTCCCGTTTTGAAACTGCTGACTTCTCTGTATGATTCAGTATCAATCACAGAAATAGAATTGCTGATCCAGCAGGAAGCATACATTTTTTTTTCATCAGGTGAGGCAACGAGCAATTTGGGCCATGAGCCGCTCAGTTTCACCTGTGATATATAGGCTCCGGTTTCTAAATTGAAGATATGAATGCTGTTTGTTGTCATCTGAGAAATCCATAACTCCTTTCGTTTCTCAAGAATGAAGGATTCAACAAAACCCTTATGACGGGCAGCCTCATCTGGAACATTGAAACTGCGAACCCAATCGAACGGACTCACCCTGTATTGGTTGATGGCAATTTCGTCTCCCAGGTGAATAGTAAAAAGATAGCGTCCGTCAGGGCTGAATCGTACACTTTTGGGCTGGAATCCGGTTGGAAGTTCTCCGATCCGCTGAACAATGGAATCTGCTCGTTCAAGTTTGACCTCGGTGATTTCTCCGTCAATCAGCGGTACAACCCTGGTGATGTAGCCATCCGACTGGAGTCCAATTGCACCCGCATTCGTGGTGAACCACTGAGTATCATGTTCTCTGTGGCTGGGGGTAAGAGTAACAAGCTCCAGGTTTGAGAGTGAAACAATTTCGGCATCCTGAGGGAAAACCCGTATACCGATTTTCCGCTGCTCGATTCGGTCTGGATATGCGGAAAGACGTTCATGCAGAGTTGGAGTTGCAATGTATGGAGATGGAATGACTTCTGGTACGGGAAGTGAGGCTTCTGCCGGGGGAACGCCTGGACTGGGCTGCATCAGTGCAGAAGATGTACCCGCACAGGAGGCCAACAGTAGTAAGAGGGTGGAAAGCAATCCCGAATATGAAAATTTCATGGAGTGTTCATCATGGCATAATCTGTATTACTTCACAATGAAGAAAGCTATTGAACATATTGACAACCTTGTATATTCTGGGGGAAAAAGGAAACTCGAAAGAAGAACAATTTCAAGTTGAAGCAATCCAATTAGTTTCTCAACGGAAATTAGATCGTACAAAACTGGAAGGTAAACATGATTATAGCCATACCAAAGGAGGCTGAGGACAGCCGAGCGGCTCTTATCCCCGATGCCGTAAAAAAACTCATCGCACTTGAAGGCACTGAAGTTGTTGTGGAGACAAATTTATCAGATCACTGGGACGATGAGGCATATTTGGCCGCCGGGGCAAAAGTGGAGAAGAAACAAAGTACTCTTCTCGAATCAGCCGATGTTGTGATGCGGATCAATCCCACTTCGGAAAGGAATGTTTCCAGGATGAAAAAGGGTGCCATTCACATCAGCCTTCTGGATCCCTACAATAACAGGAAACTTGTTGAATCCTATGCCGCCGCCGGGATCAATGTCATCAGTCTTGAAATGATTCCCCGCACAACTCTGGCCCAGAAGATGGATGTTCTGAGTTCTCAGGCATCCCTGGCCGGTTATGTGGCTGTGCTCAAAGCGGCGGAACGACTGGACAGAATTCTGCCTATGATGATGACCCCGGCCGGAACTCTCGCGCCAGCCAGGGTGTTCGTTATTGGAGCAGGGGTTGCCGGCTTGCAGGCCATTGCCACCGCGAAGCGGCTTGGCGCCCGAGTTGAGGCGTTTGATACACGCCCTGTTGTAGAAGAACAGGTTCAATCACTGGGAGCAAAGTTTGTCAAAGTTGATCTTGGAGAAACAGGTCAAACAAAAGATGGATATGCCAAAGCTCTTACAGATGAACAGTTAGCCAAACAGCGTGATGCAATGGCCAAAGCTGTTGCTCAGGCCGATATAACCATTACAACGGCCAAACTCTTCGGTCGAAAGGCACCAATCATCATCACGGCGGAAATGCTCAAGGACGTGAAGAAAGGTTCCGTTATTGTTGATCTGGCTGCCGGCAGCGGGGGCAATGTAGAAGGGGTCAGGGTTGATAAAGAGGTCTCCATTGATGGCGTCAGGATTATCGGTATTGACAATCTCCCCGGTGAGGTTGCCATCCATGCCAGTCAGATGCTGGCCGCCAACATGGTGAATCTCATCACTCACCTGAGGGATGCTGACACTGGAAGACTCAAGCTCGGCACTGGAGAAAATCCTGACGAGATCGCCGTGGGTTGTGTTATCGTCCGTGATGGCCAGATTGTCCATCCAGATATACTCAACCACTACAAAAAATAGGAGAAAATCATGGGAATAATGCTCATTTTCGTTCTGGTACTTGCAACTTTTCTGGGTTTTGAACTCATTTCCAAAGTCCCAAGTCAATTACACACGCCATTGATGTCTGGTTCCAATGCTATCAGCGGCATCACCATCGTGGGTGCACTGATCAGCCTTCTGGGAACCTGGAATGTTGAAGGCGACATGCTGCGGACCATTCTGGGAACACTGGCAGTCATGTTTGCAACGATCAATGTTGTCGGTGGTTATTTCGTTACTGATAGAATGCTTGGTATGTTTACCGGGGAGAAAAAATAGATGCCTGAGACTTTGACCAATTTACTTTACATTGTCTCGGCCATGCTCTTTGTGTTTGGACTCAAGATGCTTGGTAAGGCGGATAAGGCCCGTAAGGGGAATCTGATTTCAGCCATCGGCATGCTGCTGGCCATTGTGACCGCACTGGCATCGGATTCCATCATTCACTGGCCATGGATTGTAGCAGGACTGACGGCTGGTTCGGTTATCGGCTTGCTTGCAGCCCGTCTTGTTGCCATGACTTCGATGCCGGAGATGGTCGCCCTGTTTAACGGCTTTGGCGGTATTGCCAGTCTTCTGGTTGGCTGGGTGGAGTTTCAGCGTCTGTACACAGCAGGACTTATCGGATCAACACCATGGAATTCCCTGATGATTATCGGGGTAACCATATTGATCGGCGGGGTAACCTTCACCGGTTCCATCATTGCATGGGGAAAACTGTCTGAAAAAATGACCTCCAAACCCATTCTTTTCGGAGGTCAGCAGGTGGTGAACGGTCTGGTGGTTTTACTAATACTGGCGGCCATTCTTCTCATCTCCATTGGCAGGCCCATGATGGGTGCTGACAGCTATCTACCGTTCCTGACCCCCTATACGGCACTGATCTTCCTTGGAGGCTTGAGTCTCATACTGGGAGTGATGGTTGTTATTCCGATCGGCGGCGGTGATATGCCGGTTGTTATATCCCTCCTCAATTCCTACAGTGGAATGGCCGCATGTGCGGCAGGTTTCGTGATTAAGAACAATGTTCTTATCGTTTCCGGTGCATTGGTGGGATCAAGTGGAATCATTCTTACCAACATCATGTGCAAGGCCATGAACCGGTCTCTGTCCAATGTACTCTTCAGTGGTTTTGGCTCAGGCGACGGTGGGAAGAAAAGTGCCGGGTTCACCGGTGAGGCTAAACCGATTACGGTGGAAGATGCCTATCCCATACTGGAAGCAGCTCAAAACGTGCTCATTGTTCCAGGTTATGGTATGGCCGTAGCCCAGGCCCAGCATGCGGTACAGGAACTGGCTTCCCTTATGGAAGAAAATGGTGCCGATGTGAATTTTGGGATCCATCCGGTAGCCGGACGAATGCCCGGCCACATGAACGTCCTTCTTGCTGAGGCCAATGTTCCCTACGAGCAGCTCCGTGAGATGGATGATGTGAATCCAACGATTGAAATGGTGGAAGTTGTTCTTGTCATTGGTGCTAATGATGTGGTAAACCCGGCGGCACGAAGTGATGAGGGTTCACCCCTGTACGGTATGCCGGTTATCAATGTTGATCAGGCCCGGACGGTCATTGTATTCAAGCGGTCTTTGAATCCTGGATTCGCCGGAGTCGATAATCCTCTGTTCTTCTGCGACAATACAAGGATGCTGTTTGGGGATGCAAAATCTTCATTGCAGGGATTGGTGGCAGAGTTTAAGAGTTAGATTTTTGAGTTCGTGGATATTGGGTTGTAGCGGCTGGATCATGGAGAACGTGTTAATCATTCTCCGTCAGTATATGCATTCAGAATTCTGATCCCCTCGGCAGCCTTCATCTCTCCAGATAAAACCAATCGCCCAATTCGGGAGTATGCTTTCAGGTATCGCAGTAAACGGGGCTTGATGGGTATGGATGCGGACTTACTGCTGGTAATCAAGCGGCTGAAGCGAAGAGCATCATTGAGAGCAAGATTTGAAATCTGAGCATCGTTGGGTAGAAGACCTCTGGGGATGGCGACATAGTGACTTCTCAATACTTTTACGGAGTTGCCTGGAGCGGGTAGCGATGTGTATGAACGGTTATTCTTCAATGCCGTGCCGCCGGACCATGGCGTAACAACTGCGGCCGCAACCTCACCCGAGCTAAGAGATTTCATTGGAGTTGTGGTATCAACAACGCTGTCTGCATAGGTGATTGTAATTTTCAGTATATCGGAAATGACATCCGGAATCTGGTGCCCCGGCTCGAATAAATCAGGATTTTCTGCAAGAAGCCAGTGCAAGCTGGTTATGGCATCCCGAAGATTCAGTGAAAGCGGATAGGGGTATTCCCCTTCAGGAAAACTATCCGATGCTGTCGTTAACCACTGCGACGATGCATCAATTATACGGCTGTAGGATGCAAGATCCGGTAGAAGGTCAATAAGATCCACATCATCCAGAAGAACCAGATGGGGCAGGGAGTCCTGGGGAATGTTATGAAGAAGATAGGGCAACCGTTGAAACTCATGCCACTCAATTTCCAGATGACGAAATGCCAGGGCGGATTTGAGATCTCCAGTATATTCTTCATCATGCACGGATGACCAGATCCGCAGCGGGGGGACATCAAGAATGGTTCCATGAACAGAAATCCGCTCGGGGGAAGTAAAAACATCCGGCCCCACGTTCACTTCCCAGCGATCCAGGTTCCATACCAGTTTTATACTGTTCCAGTCTTCTTTTTTTAACCGGTCAGATTCCCATCGCTGTAAACCTGTATCAGACGCTGCCACCATGTAGGCAATCTCAGTCATCCAGGGAAAGAGCGTCTCCAGTTTGATTGCAGGCAAACCATTGCTGTCCGAATCTGGAACAGTCCGGGAGATGAGCATCTCAGAGTTCAATACTGCAATTTGCTGTTGGTTCAGGGTTAATTCAATGGCTGAAAGAGAATATGTGAGTAAACAGGTCAATGCGAAGATAAGCGCATGAAATCGGCGAGGGAGCATGGTTGATTATCGGCTGATCGCCATGTCCGGCCCAGTGCTAATGCATCATATTTTCCACACGCCGATACATGCGGCTGAGAATTCGGGTTGTTTCGGCATCGGAATCTTTCCCTGAAAAGTCTGCCAGGGATTCCAGGCTCGCAAGACTCACAGCAACAGCTCCATTGAAGTTTCGAATAGCCTTGAACCAGTAGTGGCCCGCCCCGTCTGAGTACAGGGTAACAAATCCCATGGCCTTTTTCTTTTTGTGTTTGTTCCCTTTGACGACCATAAGAAGATTTTCCAGTTCAGCTACGAGATTCTCCCTGTGATCTTTCTTGTGAATATGATAATTGCCTCCGGGAACATGATACCGAACATCCTTTTTAGGGTTTAATGACCTGGCAATTCTGATGATTGTGTTGATTTTGGAATCCGGCAGGATTTCATCTTTCTCAAGGAAGAGGGTGCCTCTCATGGAACCGAAATCCGGTAGAGCTTCATTGTTGTCAGCAAGCATTTCATGGAGTTTTTTCCATTCAAGGTTTACCCGCCTCTTTCCGCCCCGGCCCGGAGTACGTGTAACAGCGAAGGGTTCACCGAAAATCCAGATATGATCCATGGTATCCTTCTGCTTTTCAATTCGTTCCTTACCCTTAAAAGCCCTGTTACTGTCGAGAAGCATTTCGGGCAGTCTGGGATGAATCGCTGATAGCCAGGATTTCTGTATGGGTGAAACTGACCGGGCATAAGTTTGACTTGTCTGGACAATTTCTCCGGCAACGATGAATTCGGGATTCTCCCGGAAAAGGACAGAGCCAGGATGTATGACGATGCGGTCTGCGGCAACACTTCGGTAGGTAAATCGACCGTCCTTTACACAGACAAAGGGAATCAATCCCCGTGCACAGGCTTTGATGAAATCTTCGGTTGATCCTCCTTCTGAAACAGGGGTGCCCGTTTTTCCGGTTATCTCTTCAAGCTGCTGAACAATTGCCAGAATTTCATCAAGAATCTTTTTGTCCAGATAATACCGTTTTGCAAACTCTACTTTGTTCTTCGCCTCTTTATAATCCCAATACAGATTGAGATAGCTGGCAAAATCACCAAAAAATTCGGATCGGAAAGTATGATGTGCTTTTCGTGCCTCCAATTCTTCTCCCTGAGGTAAAAGGTAGGGGGCATTGGTGGAAAGAAATGCGGCAGCGATAATGGTTTCCCTGAGGACATCCGGGTATCGGGATATTGATTCCACTATCATTCGGGCATGTCGAGGCATCAGGGGATAGAGCACCATGTTCTTTCCCACATTGGTAAGATTATTCTCCTGGTCAACAGCATCCAGAAGCCGGAGTGTTTCAACAGCACCATGAATACCTTTTGCAGAGGGCTTGCTGATGAAGGGAAAGGACTCAAAATCATGAATTCCGATTTCAGCCATTCTCAAAACCACTTCGGCAAGGTCGGTACGGTATATCTCTTCAGGAGTGAATTCCGGTCGTTCGAGATAATTCTTCTCTGAGTAGAGGCGATAACAAACCCCCGGTCCGGTCCGTCCAGCTCTGCCTTTCCGCTGATCTGCTGATGCCTGGGAAATCTCTGCTTCCACCAGGGCACTGGTAAAGGTTCGGGGATTGTAAAAATTAAGCTTGGCCAGTCCAGTATCCAGAACAGCACTTATACCATCAATTGTAATGCTGGTTTCAGCGACATTGGTGGCCACAACAACTTTTTTTAAACCATTGGGTGCCGGATCAAAAACTTTTTCCTGCTCCTCACTGCCCAGGCGTCCGTAAAGAGGCATTATGTAGAGTTTTCGGCAAACCTTACATCCCGAGAGGCTTATTACCGTTTCCTTGATGAGTTTTTCACCCGTACAGAAGACCAAAATGTCACCGTCCTCCAGTTTACCGGATGACATCTTTTGTACAATTGTTTCCACAGTGGATGTGATTGTATTCAGGAGTATATCATCCTTACCCGTCAGGGGCAGGGGCGCATAGTTGATCCTCACGGGATACACCGGTGTATCAATGGAAACGATTGGGCAGTTATCAAAATACCGGCTGAAAACTTCGGGATTCAATGTTGCAGATGAAATTATAACTTTCAGATCCGTTCTCAAAGGCAGTATTTCTTTCAACAGTCCAAGAATGAAATCGATGTTCAATGTCCGTTCATGGGCCTCATCGAGCATTAATACATCGTAGTAGGAGAGCAGAGGATCACCTTTCATCTCCTGGAGGAGGGTTCCATCGGTAAGAATCTTCACACGGGTTTCCCGGCTTGTGATGTCTTCAAACCTCATCTTGTAGCCGACATAATCCCCTACAACAGCATCCAACTGCTTTGCGATGTAGCGGCTCACGCCAACAGCAGCGATACGTCTCGGTTGAGTTACACCAATAATACCTTTGTCCGCATACCCAGCTTCATGCAGTATAATGGGCAGCTGAGTTGTTTTCCCCGAACCAGCAGGACTTTCAACGACGATAACTTGATTTTCCTTCAAAGATTCAAGAATACGATTTCTCTGGGTGTAGACCGGGAGGTCATGGGGATTCAATGGCATATAGTTTCATGATACGCCATTAAGGGTTCTGTGGCAATCATGAGCAGTCATGTACAGGTGTTCGAAAGCTTGTTAGATGGAGCAATCGCTTTCATTATCGAATTAATATCTGACAAAGTAACCAATTACAGCACATCTTCCCGGTAGAGATCTTCATCGGTTCAGAGAGCGATTCGCCGAATCACAACGATGGGTCGGTATAAGTTATCATATCAGGCAAAGATTCTCACCTGGCGGGGTTTGAATGAAATCAGGTTCCAACAAGCTTTCGAACACCGTGGATTTTTTACAGATTCAGTGCCTTTGATCTGTTCTCAACCTGCAACAGGCCTTAAATGCATCACCTCTCCTGAACTCATGCTGAAACATGTCAAAACTTGCAGCACCAGGAGATAGAAGCACAGCATCTCCATTCTCAGTAAGAGACAGTGCTTCATCAACAGCAGAATCCATGCTGTCGAATGGACCATCGACTGAAGCCCCCAGTTTCTTTAATCTTGGCATCCATTTATCAGTCGCGCTTCCAGAGAGCATAAGAATTTTTTTCGGCTTACACGCAACGTCATCGAAGGGTGAAAAATCCAATGCTTTGTCTGTACCCCCGGCGATTAGAATGACCGGGCATGACAGGGCATTGAGACCCGCAGCGGCTGCGTCTGGAATTGTGGCAGTGGTATCATCGTAGAAACTCACTCCATCAGCTTCCAAAAATTTCTCCATTCGGTAGGGCACTCCCTGAAATCCTGCCAGAGCTGTCCGTATCAATCCAGCTTCACAGCCCCATAAACGGGCCATTACACCGGCAAAAAGCATGTTTTGTTTAAATGCCTGCCCTGGAACCTGCAGTCTGGATGGCAACAATTCCTCCACCTCATTGTCCATACGCAGATATCCATTCCCCCTATTATCCAGCCAGGCAAAAGATTTTCTTTCCGTGTTTACCTCCTGATCAAGGCCAATCAATATGGATCTCCCCCCGGAAGATTCTGCCCATTTTCGCCCATATTCATCATCAGGGAACACAGTCCAGTCTTCAAAACCTGAATTCTTGAAAATCTCAGTTTTATCTCTTTCATAGTGAGAAAAAGAAGAGTAACGATTTTGATGATCTCGCATAAGATTTGTTATACAGGCAATCTTTGGCCGCAATAAAGTATGGGAGTGTAAATCTCCCAGCTGCCAGGATGAGAGTTCCAGCACCACAGGTTCATTGCCGGTCAATTCATGGACAAATGAGAGAGGATTCACTGCTATATTGCCGCCGATGCGAGTATCAGGGTTGTGTCGTACAAGGATGCTGTGGAGGGCTGAAACAACTGTAGACTTGCCCTTGCTTCCTGTAACAGCGATTACAGGTGAATGCGAAACTTTTAGAAACAGTGAGATATCCGTTTCCAGATTCTCACGGCCAGAGAGGAGGGGAGAGTTCCATGGAATCGCCGGATTTTTAACAATGATATCCGCCTCATCAAAGTCTTCCGCATTGTGCCGTCCTAAAACAAATCGGATACCAAGCCCGGAGAGCTTGTCCACGGATTTTTGAAGAACTTCCCTGCTTTGAAGGTCGGTGCATACAACTCTGGCACCATGTCCGGCCAGGTAACGGGCTGTTTCCACGCCGCCTCCATGAAGGCCTAAACCCATAACGAGAAATTTTTTATTCCTGATTTCCATATCTGTCATTTTGCATGATTTCTTAATTTTAGCTGCAAGTATCATCTTCTCTCCATTACATCTTTTTCTCAATACGATATACTCTGTTTCATGAATAGTTTTACCCTCTGGTGGCAGCATCTTCCTGAAAAGATGAATCCGGTGTTCCTGAGAATTGGCAGTTTCGCCATTCATTACTATGGTTTGATGTATGTTGTTGCATTTCTTACAGTATACCTTTTGTGCCGTTACAGGCTGAAAAAAGAATCTCTTCAGTCAACTCTGAGTCTCGACGCTCTTCAAGGCACTGTCTCGGCGAGCATATTGGGTCTTGTAATTGGAGCTCGGCTTGGATATGTTGTCTTTTATAATTTCAGCTACTATATACAGCATCCATTGGAAATCATCCTGCCCTTTGACATAGCCAGCAACTGGAAGTTTACAGGTATCGCTGGTATGTCCTTCCATGGAGGCTTAATCGGCTTACTTCTTGCTTCGCTGCTTTACATAAAGAAACGAAAATTGGATTTTGATCAAGTAGCCGATATCGTCGTTCCCTGTGCTCCATTGGGATATACTTTCGGACGCCTTGGGAATTTCATTAACAGTGAATTATGGGGACGAACAACAGAGAAATCAATCGGCATGTATTTCCCCGGTGCTCCGGGCGAAGAACTCCGGCATCCTTCTCAATTATACGAGGCCTTCTTTGAAGGAATCGTACTTTTCGGAATTCTGTGGTTCCTTCGCAACAGGATGAAATTTCCAGGTACAATGCTGGCATTTTATCTAATCGGGTACGGATTATTCCGATTCCTCATTGAGTTTGTCCGTGAGCCGGATGCTCATCTTGGATTCATTTTCTTTCAACTGTCGATGGGACAGATCCTCTGTCTTGGCATGATGCTTGTTGGAGGAGTTCTCTTCTGGAAAAAGTATCGGAGATTCAGGTTGTCATGAATCTCAAGAAGCACATAACTCTGGATACAGTACGGGTCAATTTACCTGGAAACACCAAGCAGGAAGTCATTGAAGAATTGGTGGATATCATCGTTGCAAGTGGACAGAATATGGACAGGGAGGTGATATTGAAGGCGATTCTTGACCGTGAGAGTCAAATGTCAACCGGTATGAAAAATGGCATTGCCATTCCCCATGGAAAGACAAACACTGTTTCAGAACTTCATGCTGCTGTTGCTGTAAGCCGTAATCCCGTGGAATTCGATACATTGGACAAGCAGCCTGCCAGAATTCTACTGATGACAGTTTCCCCTGAGTCACAAACAGGGCCCCATCTTGAATTCCTTGCGGAAATCAGCCGCATACTTTCCCAGGAAGACATTCGTCAGAGCATGCTCGCAGCTGAGACAGAAACCGAGCTTCTGGAAATCATACGGAAAGGATGAACTAATTGCATAATGATGTTTCCTTGATTCACTTAATGACCAGACTGGTTTTACAGCTTTCGGTCATCATTATTTTCGTCAAGGTCTTTGGCTACATTGCTACACGGTATTTGAAGCAGTCTTCTGTTCTTGGGGAATTGGTTGCAGGTATGGTGATCGGTCCTTATGCCCTTGGGGGCATACCTCTGCCCTTTCTGGGAGGAGAGCCGTTTTTCATTATTCCCAATGGAGCCGATATACCGGTGACACCAGAGCTGTATGGGTTTGCTGTTGTGGCCTCCATAGTCCTTCTTTTTCTTTCCGGTTTGGAAACGGATTTGAAAACATTCCTTCGCTTTGCAGGAACAGGAGCATTGGCAGGGCTGGGCGGCGTCATCACGACATTTTTCCTCGGTGCAGGCTCCGCTGTTGTATTTCTGCCTGGTGTAAGTCACATTATGAATCCTACGGCTTTATTTATGGGTATTATCGCAACGGCCACAAGCGTGGGCATCACGGCCCGTATTCTGTCTGAACGCCGCCAATTATCCAGCCCCGAAGGGGTTACGATTCTATCGGCCGCTGTACTGGATGATGTCATAGGCATAGTGCTGCTGGCCGTAGTTGCAGGTTTAGTCCGCAGCAGTGGTGATTCTTCAGGTGGAGTTGATTGGGGCCTCGTGGGCCGGATTACCCTCAAGGCTCTTGGATTCTGGCTGGGCAGTACAGTTATCGGCATTATATTTGCCCCCCGTCTTACAAAGAGTTTAAAGATTCTCAAGGACATGGAATTTCTTGCTATGGTTTCTTTTGGACTTGCGTTATTGCTGGCAGGATTGTCCGAGATGGCCGGATTGGCCATGATTATTGGTGCTTATGTGATGGGTCTTGCTCTCTCAAGCACAGATGTTGCGGAAGATATTCGTCATCGCCTTGAAGGTATCTACAGCTTCTTTGTTCCAATTTTCTTCTGTGTCATGGGAATGCTGGTTGATTTTTCTACCATGCCCAGAGTTGTCGTTTACGGAATTGTTTACACCGCTCTTGGCATTGTGGGGAAAATTGTAGGCTCTGGCGGACTTTCCCTCTTCGGCGGCTTCAATTTTCGGGGTGCTTTTCGCATTGGAGCAGGAATGCTGCCGCGGGGTGAAGTTACCTTGATTATGGCAGGACTTGGACTATCCATCGGTGTGTTGGATCCGGGCCTTTTTGGCGTTGCGGTGATGTCCATGTTTCTGTCGAGTCTGGTCGCTCCTCCGACATTGCTCAAAGCATTCCAGGGAGGAAGCGGCTTCAAGGGTTCATTGGCTGAAGAGAAGAAGAAAGAACTTCAGACAATTTCATTTGAATTGCCAAGCCGATCATTGGCTGATTTCGTGCTGCAGCGTCTGCTGGAAGCTTTTCGACAGGCAGAGTTTTTCCCCCGCCGGGTTGATCAGCGCAAACCCGTTTATGCCCTTCTCAAGGATGCCGCCCAATTCACTCTGCTCCGCGAAGACTGTGTCATTATCGTCAATGTTTCGCCAGATCAGGAATCCTTTGTCCGATTGCTCCTTACCGAGGAAATTCTTACTCTCAAGGAACTTTTCCGAAGCGTGGAAAAGGTTGCCGATACCGATTCCATGGAACGTGATATTATTGGAGGTCTTTTTGGAACACAGAACTCAACCGGTGAGGAAGATACCTGATTTTTGGAACTATGAAACAGTTCTGAGAGAATCTTCCGAGAATCTTCTCAATCGATTTCTCCGCTATGCCCGCATACATACGACGAGTAATGAAGAAGCGGCAATGAAAAGAACTCCTTCAACCGACTGTCAATGGGATTTGATTCATCTCCTGGAGAAGGAACTCAGGGAACTGGGAATTGAAGATGTCAAAGTGGATGAACACGGCTATGTCATTGCCAGGGTCCCGCATAACCTGACCGGTAATGACCAGGCAAAAACTATAGGATTAATGGCTCATGTGGATACCAATGCGGATGCCCCTGGCGACAACATCACTCCTGTTGTTCATTCTCCCTACGATGGTGGTATCATAAAACTCAAGGATGGCATAATCCTGGATCCTGAAGAGTTTCCCCTCCTATCAAAGTATAAGGGAGACACTCTCATTACCTCCGATGGTACAACACTTCTTGGAGCGGATGACAAGGCTGGTATCGCCGAGATAATGACAGCGGTCGAGCTGCTTCAATCACACCCTGAAATTCCGCATGGTGATCTTGAGATAGTATTCACACCCGATGAAGAAACCGGGACCGGTATGAATCTCTTCCCAGTTAAGAGCCTGAAATCCCGGTATTGCTTCACATTGGATGGTGGGGAAGAAGGGGAATTGGAAACCGAGTGTTACTATGCCAGCAGGGCTGATATCATTTTTAGCGGCAGAGCTATCCATCCTGGCACAGCACGTGGAAAACTCGTCAATGCGCTCACAATGGCAGGAGAGTACATCGCCATGCTTCCCAGAAATGAGAGTCCGGAGGCGACTGATGGACGGTATGGAAACTACTGGCCGCATGCGCTCAAAGGCGGGCTTGAGCAGGCAGAATTGATTGTATTGATCCGCAGTTTTGAGAAGGATGACAGAAGAAGACGCAAAGAGGCATTGAACGCCTTCGCACAGGCTGTAGAAGCTGCTTTTCCCGGAGGGAAAGTGAGTGTAAAATTTACGGATCAGTATGAGAATATGAGGGAAGAAATTGAAAAACACCCTCAATTGATCCAATGCCTTGAGATGGCTTATATCCGGGCAGGAATCAAACCTGTTGAAAAACCAATTCGTGGTGGAACGGATGGTTCAAAACTGACGGAAATGGGCATCCCCACACCCAATATCTTTGCCGGAGGGCAGAATTTTCATAGCCGATACGAATGGGTTGCCCTGCCAGCGATGGTGCGTGCTGTTACGGTGATTTTGAATCTTGCCGTTATCTGGTCAGAATCATAAAAAAGTTGAAAATATGGCCGACAAATACTCTTAAGTATGATATAAAAGTATGTCCTTTCAAGACATCTATCCTCACAGGAGTCCGCGCGCAGGAATGAAGATAAACCTTCCAGCACTTATAGCCGCTTCAGTTATTCTAATTGCTTCATGTGCTGGCGGACCTGAAATCACAGAGGCTCCGCCTGAGTGGGTTTACAATCAAATAACGGACTCTTCAGCTCACTATATGTTTCGTGGAATCGGTAAAGCCGACGAACTCTCGCTTGCCATAAATGAAGCAGTAATAGAAATAACAGGTTCAGCCCTGGTGAAGATGACCTTTGATGATCCCTCCCGCTGGAAAATGGGGGCACGTTATGTCATTGAATCATTTCAGGATGATTTGAGATCCGCTTTGAAACAACCGGGCTACTATACGATGTCTGGCCTGGAAATTCTCCGTGAAGCGGCCTGGGTTGAAGATGGTGAAATCATTTATGTCATAGATACTTCATGGGAGAAGCAGGCATTTTCGAAGAAAGCTGATAGGTTGACTGTTTTTACAGGAATTGCAGAACCTGAGGAGGGAGTTTTTCCTTCAAGAGCTCAGTTAGCTGAGATGGATGGGAATGTCTATGAAGCCGCACTTATCTGGGCAACGACTGCCGGTTCCCTGGATTCTGACAGTTATGAGCAGGGAGTGCAGGAGTCCATGTCAGAGATAATTCGGTTATTAAGTCAATTAAGCTACAAGCTCCTCTCTGCGCCTGATGATATCTCCGCTGGTAATGAATCAGAGATACCGTTTTCTATTGGTGTTCTTCATGATGGCAGAGCTGTAAAAAATGCAGAATTCGTGATTTCCTACCCGATTAACCTTCAAAATGGTTCACTGAGCCGTGGTTCAACACGGTTGTCGACCGATTCTCAGGGACGGATAGTTTTTCTCCCCCCTGCCGTTTTTGCAGCAGGAACTCAGCGAATATCCCTGGCACCAAGCGCAGATCCATTCATTAAACACTTCAATGCTGCATCGAATAATGATATCACAACCTTTGTTCGCATTGTTGAGAATTCTCGAATAGATATAGAATATGAATCCGTGACTCAGGATAAAACAATTCCCATTGGAGTTTTTATTCTTGAAACAGATCTTGCCGGGAATCCATTGAAATCAAGTTCTGTTGCCGGTGGTGTTCTGGACAATCTTCAGGCGAATGCGTTCAATGCCGCTCTGATACCACTGGATTCTCGAGAATTACTCTCCCGGAATGAAAGGGAATTACTGAGAGACCTTAAAGCTGATAAGCAGATTCCTGGTCAATTTCCAAGAGTGATTCACGGCATTATTTCCCTTGAAAACTTTGAGCAGGAAGGCGAATTTTACATCGTTAAAGTTGGGGGGACACTCTATTACTCTGATATACAAAGCCAGGTTACTGTTCATCAATCCCGGATTTCCAAAACCAGCAGGGTTGGAGACAGTCAACAGGCAATGAATGCGGCTTTTCGCCAACTGGGGAGAACTTTTGCTGCTGAAATCATTAACCAAAGAAAATGACCATTCCCTTCAGTGAAACGAACGATCTCATTGTTGCCCCTGCCACTCCCCGCGGCAGAGGGGCACTCGCCATTATACGAAGCTCCGGCCCAAAGTGCATTGAAACATTTGCCAGAGTCTTTTCACACCCGGACAAACTTCTGAAAAGTGAAGGCAATAAAATCCTCCACGGATGGTTTCAGGACACAGAAGGAAATCCAATCGACGAAGTCCTGATTTCATTGTTCCGCATGCCTTTCAGTTATACTGGCCAGGACTCAATAGAAGTGAGTTGTCATGGAAATCCAGTCGTTGTCGACCGTATAATTGAAATCCTCCGAAGTATTGGTTTCAGGGATTCAGAACCGGGAGAGTTTACATTCAGGGCGTTTTCCTCCGGTAAGATGGATCTTACCAGGGCTGAAGCCGTCAATGAAATGATCAATGCCCGAACGGACAAAGCAAGAGCCCTGGCGGCTTCTCGTCTGGCAGGTTCTGTGGAGACTGTGATTGATGAAGC
Source organism: Spirochaetaceae bacterium (assembly GCA_965224705.1). GTDB lineage: Bacteria > Spirochaetota > Spirochaetia > DSM-2461 > DSM-2461 > UBA2779. The sequence goes on from OZ245056.1 coordinate 1,365,897, forward strand.
AAAAAATCTTGTCAGCCGACAGGCAGCCGTAGCGGCATTAGCTCTGGATTATCCTGATGACGAGATGGAAACGGTTCCCTTCGATTATGACTCACTCAGGAAGATGAGGATTCAATTGGAGCACATGGTAAACACCTGGAGAACTGGACGTCTATATCAGGATGGACTCAGAGTTGCTCTCGCAGGACCAGCAAATGCAGGAAAGTCTTCTCTTTTTAATCTTTTTCTCAAAGAAGAAAGATCCATTGTTACTGAAACTCCAGGTACCACTCGAGATTGGGTGGAAGCCTGGATAAATCTTGATGGCATACCAGTGTGCCTTGTCGATACGGCTGGATTACGAATGCAAACGATGGATCCCATTGAAACAGAAGGAATTCGGCGTACACGGGAACTCATCTCGGCATCGGATCTTGTTATCGTTGTTGTTGATGGATGCTCAAGTTCAACTGCGAATGAATCATTTTACAGAGAAGAGATCCTTGGCCGTTGGAAAGTTCAGGACAGGGAATTCTCTCACAGCAGAATTATTCGAGTATGGAACAAAGCAGATGAGGCTCCGATTCCGCCTGAGGGCTGGTTGGCTGTGAGTGCCCTGAAGGGAACAGGTTTCAATAATCTGGTTGAAGCTGTTCGGTCAAAAATCCTCGAGAGTGGTACGTTTCTTGATGGAGGTATTCCAATTATTGATTCAAATCGGCAAAAAAATCTTCTGCAGCGTGCAGTTACCGCACTTAAACAGTTTGAAGAGATATCTCTGGCACCCATAGATTTGAAGGCAGAAGACCTTCGAGATACCCTTGATGCTCTGGGAGAATTGACCGGGGAAGTAAGCCGGGTGGATATTCTGAATATCATGTTCAGCGAGTTTTGTGTTGGGAAGTAGAATCGACCAGAATGCCGTACTCCGACAGGGACTTGCCTCTCTGGATTTGGAAAATAAAGGAATCCGCATAGACAAATTGGAAAACTATATTGCGGAAATAAAATACTGGAATCCCCATTATAAATTGATCGCAGCAGGTGAAGATATTGCCGTTCGGCATATTCTTGACAGCCTGGCAGGTTTGAAAACAATACAGTCCTTTAATCCAGGAAAAATGGCAGACATAGGTTCTGGTGCTGGAATTCCCGGGATTCCTCTGTCCCTCTGGCTTCAGGATTCCAAAATCTACCTGATAGAGCGTTCTGCCCGACGAGCTGGATTCCTGAAGAATGTTGTCTATAAGCTGAATCTTGACAATGTTATGGTTATTGATAAACCGGTAGAACAAGCGGCCGATATCGGTCTGTGTGATATTGTGGTGTTTCGGGCATGGACCCGTTTAAATAGGAAATCATTGAAAAAAGTTCTCCCAATTCTGAAACCAGATGGGGTGATCATTGCCTATAAAGGTCAGATAATCAAAACGGGAAATGAGTTCAAGGAATTGAATTCACAGATGCAGATTGAAATTCTACCCATCAATGTTCCCGGACTGAGTGCAGAGAGATGTCTTGTGATAATGGAGCCTTCCAGTTCATTGCGGCAGAACTCTGATACTAGCTAATTGATCTGAGTATATCCAACAACTCCTCTTTACCGTATAATTCAATCAGCCTTGCCTCTACGAAACGGGTTGCTTCTACAGAAAAACTTGTATGTCCAATACAAATTCCGCGATCAGAATGAACTTCCTTTATCTGACCGTGGAATTCCCGTATGAATAACTCTCCGATAGGGTTTTCAGTGCGCAGAAATCGCAGGAGGACTATCTCTTCTCCTCTTTTGGAAGTTATCGTTGCTTGAAAATCCATATAATCATTTTTAGCAAAATTCACATCATTGATTTCAATTTTTGCGCGGGGAAACAGCGAAGAAATAACTTTTCTGGCCAATTGAATGAAATCATTGGTCGATGCAAAAAGATATGTCTGTAAATTCTTATTGGAATTGAGCAGGGAGCATTGTGTGATGCGGTATTCTACATCCTTGTAATCCGGGCTTATTGAGTGAATCTCTTTATAAAGCTCCAGAGCCTTGTCAATGCGAAGAAGTTTATAATATGTCTCTGCCAGACGATACCTTAACTCCAGAGCCAGTTCTCTGCTGATATTTGTGTGCTTCAATCCGATAGAGTAAGCGGCCTCCGCCCCGTCCCAATCCTGTTTTTTCGCACAAATTGTACCCGAGTATAGAGCTGAATTCGGACCCCATTCCGGATCGTTCAGAACCTGAGTGAATGCACTCTGTGCGGTATCCATGTGGGAGGATTCATATTCACATCGGGCAAAGGCATACAGAAGTTCCGGGGATGTCCCAAAAGTTTCGAGAGCTTTTTTCAGGTGTGGGACAGCTTCGTTGTAACGTTTGGCTTTGAAATAGCTTTGCCCGATGTATTTGAGAGCATTCGGGTCGAGTGGCTTGTATTGAAGGGCTGTCCTGAGGAAATTAATGGCACGGGTATAATTCCCCCGATGGAATTCAATCTGTCCCAGGCTGAGATTTACATCGTAGTCATCAGGTGTTATACCACGGGCAATCATAAGTGCCTGATAAGCTTCCGTCCAGTTCTTACAGTGCATGGCTGAAATACCGTATTTGAGATTTATCTGGCTCTGTTCAATTGAACCGAAAACCTCACCATGCTCAATAAGGAGTTGATAGGAACGCATGGCCTTATTGTATTCTTCACTATCGAAATACAATTCTGCAAGAGTTTTCAAAGCTCCTGTGTCTTTAGGGTTGGCTGCAAGGCGGCGGTTAATGTCCTTGATGATATTGTTTCGCTCTTTTTCGCTTATCACTGAGTCACTTGAATAATCCTTACTCTTTTTGCCGGAATTGATCTTCAGCAGGGCGATTATCGTTGTAAGTAGTGAGATAAATATTATTGTCGCAACTATAGCTACTTGCATTATTCTCAGTTATAATGAGGATGTATATTAATTTCGTCAAGATAGGAGTCTGTCGGACTTTAAGACTTCGAGGCGATTTTTGATGATTTTTTCCTGATGCAAGGCGACAAAAACTCAAGCGTAGCCTGAGCTGCGTGAGTATTTTGGCAACACAGCAGGAGGGCAAAAATCGAGCCGTGAGGCATAAGTCCGACAGACTCCTGGTAATTGTTGACAGAGATGATTTCTACAATTTAGGATATTGTGTCATGAATGACAACTTTGATGATACTTATAGAGTGAGTTTCCGTCTTGCTGATGGCCAGTTCCATCCCTTGCTGCGCTATGGACATGCTGATACGGACAGTCTTACACTGGTTCCGGCCGGAAAAGCACAGAAAAAAGTTGTATTGCAGTTTTACTACCATTTCCAGGGAAAACCTCATCCTGTCTACATGGGAAAGCTGAATTTCTCTGGTTTATCTGGCATTGAGCCCTGGGAGTTGAAACTTGAAGCCAGTCTTGCTGCCGCAAACTCTCTTAGAATAAGCATTGTCCATGAAAACAGTGGAAGATCAAAGAAGGCTGTTTTCAAAATTGCTCAAAACAGGAAAGGATCAGTATCGAATTTGCCTGAGACTCTTATCTGGCGTAGTAAAGGTTTGTATTGGTTTCTGGGGTTTCTGTTTATTGTTATCTGTCTGGCAGTAATCGCCTGGGGAGCTCTTTCTATCAGCAGGGGGAAACTTATACTGCCACAGACAAAATTAATAAGCTATCCCGTTCTGACAGGAAAAAACATCTGACAGTGTTTTCTCGTAAATCACTGTTCATTCACATCTTAATCATCATTGCTGTATTTTCCTCATACCAGCCGTTGCTGGGGTTGAAAACTCAAGTGAGTGAATCAATCATCCAGGTATTGCAGTCCGCAGAAACAGGCTCAAAGAAAGAGCTTTTTGCAATGGCTGATCAGGGAGGTTCTGGTGCCTGGTTTGCATTGGCTAAAACAGCATCTTACTACGAATATCCAGATCTTGCCCGTTTACTCAGAAAGAAGTCCTGGAGAAAAGACCCCGCACCATTTGCACTGAATTCATTATCATCCCTGATTATTGAAAACCCGGATAGCGTAAGAAATCCTCTGGCAAAAATACGGCGAGCTGTTAAAAAGCATGGTTCCAGTGAAATTCTCCGGCAGGCAGAGATTGCAGCACTTGTCTCACAGGGAAAACAAAAGGCTCTTTCCAGTAAGATCGACAGTTTCACAGGGAAGCCATGGGAAACTCCAGTTCTCGCCGCCGCAATTCAACTCAACAGCAACAGAGCGAGGATTGCCGGTCTACTTGATCGTTTCATATTGTATGTAGAAGATCCAGGTGCATTGAAGCAGCTGCCCCATGACATCTCCAGCCATGCTGATCATGAAACTCAAATTCTGAGAAGGGCAAGGATGAGTTATGCTGAAGAGGATTACAACTCCGCTTTGGCGGGTTTCAACCAGTGGCTGAATATGATTACTGACAATGCGGAGGCCTGTATCTGTGAAACTCCATCTCCAGTTTTTGAAGAGATATCCAGTGCCGCCAGGGCTCTGAATCGGGAATCATACTGGGCAGAATTGCTCTTTGAGTTGGCGGATTCCGCCTCAAATGCACACCGCTATGCCATGTTCTTCCAATCCGGGACGCTGTACCTGTCACAAAAAGAATTTCAACGGTCTTCCGCTTCCTTTTTCAGGGCATCACGATCGATATCGAAGGGACTGGAAATGGATAGGGCGATCTGGTACCGATTGAAAACCATTGGATATGATTCAGCGATTTCAATTGCGGAAGATTTTGAGGCCATTTCCTGGGCTGCGGCATCCTGGGATGATGCGAGTCGTTTTACAGACGTGCTGGATGAGTATATACATCGTCAAATACACCGGAGAGCATGGAACAATCTGGAATCCTTGTATCGAAATTGGAGTTCAGCTTTACCGGGGTATTCAAGAGCACAGACAGCTCTGATGCTTGCTTTTGCAGCAGAGGAAGGTTATGTCAGCGGGAAGTCATCAGGGCAATATCTTGAAGAAGCTTACGATGCGGCACCATTGAGCTGGTGGGGAGTGCGGGCGGCTGGAATCCTGGGTCAGAGGATAGTCATTGAAGCCAGTACCGCATCCCGGGAAAGCCGTGATGAAGACGTTGTGGCAGAGATTTTTCTTCGCTGGGATCTGGAGGAAATGGTGGCCGCTGATATTTTGAACGATCCCGATGGATACTCCGCTTATACAATAAGAAACACAGCAAGGAAATTGTCAGAAAAAAATCCAAGACTATCCATTCGAGTCATATTGCATCTCTGGTTTCGGGATGGTTTTGTTCCAGGCCGGGAAGACTGGCTTCTGAGATATCCTCATCCCTATCTCACTTCCGCCAGGAAAGCCGCTCAGCATTACAACATCCCTCAGGACGTTTATTTTGGCCTGATCCGAACTGAAAGTGCCTGGGATTCTACAGCTGTCAGCCGGTCTGGAGCTATGGGATTGACACAATTCATGCCGGCAACCTGGGACGAATGGGTGACGCGCCTGAAATACCCCGAGGATTCCAATCCAATGGATCCAGAAACAAGTCTCATCTTTGGGGCGGCGTATCTTTCATGGCTTCGGGAACAGGACTGGACCAATGGCTGGATGGAAATTCTGGCTTCTTATAATGGAGGTGGCGGGCGCATCCGCAGATGGCGTCAGAAACAGCCAGATTATGGAGAGGATCTGTTCTCCATGAGCATGCCCGTTGAGGAAACACGGTCCTATGTGCCCAAAGTATTATTTGCCGCTACACTTTACGGATACCTCTATGATAATCAATCTCCTGAGAATCTCCACAAGTCCTGGGGTCTTTCACAGTTTTCCGATCACAGCAGGCCATGAGTATTCTTCAAGCGGTTTTACTGGGTGCACTGCAGGGGTTTACAGAATTTCTACCGGTGTCTTCCTCAGGGCATCTTGTACTGGCCCGGGCTGTAATGGGACTCGAAAAAAGCCCTGTTCTCTTTGATGTCATTCTCCATATGGCAACTTTAATTGTAGTGATCTGGACATTCAGATATCGCCTGGGCAGTATTCTTCTGGCCCTTTATCATTTTTTATCATTGCGGGCCAATCCTGATGAGAGAACACATCTGAATTACATGCTGAGAGTGATAGAAGCATCGGCCCTTACAGCACTTGTTGGTGTGGGTATTTACCAGCTGGATATTCATGATGATCCTTTTATAACAGGGGTCTTTTTCCTGGTAACCGCTCTCATCCTGCTGACAACCAGGTTCATCAAGGGTAAAGACCACCTTAATCTTCCAGGAAGGGTACAGTCTTTTATTATAGGTATTGCTCAGGGATTTGGTGTGCTGCCGGGAATCAGTCGATCTGGGATTACAATAAGTACGGGTTTACTTCTGGGTTTAAGCAGGAGAGCTGCCGGTGAGTTTTCCTTTCTGCTTTCGATTCCAGCAATTCTGGGTGCACTGTTTCTGAGTCTCAAGGATATTGGTGAACTATCTTCCGTTGTACCTCCATCCTCTCTGATTGCGGGCTTTCTCACAGCCGTGTTGACAGGATATGTGTTTTTGCGTCTCTTACTGTGGCTGATCAGTCATGGAAAATTGTGGATTTTTGCGATTTATCTGATTCCTGCCGGTTCCTGGGTCATTCTATCTTTCAGAGGTTTTTAGGACTGAAAGAAAGTGCGGCTTCCTGCCCCCTGATACAGGATGTGTCGATCTGGTTTCATTTCAAGGGCCGCCTTCGCCCACCGCCAGGGGATTGGCAGCGCATTCTACCAGAACAGCATCTGTAGAAAAGGTAAAACCGGAATGTTGAACACCGATAATCGAGAAGAGGAGGCTTCTTATAATGCGGTCACGCTTACACTATGTTTTTTTTATTCTGGCATTGTATTCTACTCTGGTTATACTCATGGCAGCATTGGGAGCTGTAACTTTTTTTACAGGACCAGGAAAATTCCTGTTCAGCAGGTTCCATCTGGCGTCACTTTATATCCCCTCAATACTGTTTATTGGGGGTATATTGCTGAAGTCTGGGCGATTACCTGGAAAAACCATGGAAACTCTCTGGCTATCTCCGATTGTATTTCTTACATTAACCCTGGCACTCCAGATATCCTTTGGGAGAACAGAATTCCTTGTTGTTGAAATACTTACGAATGCTCCAGGAGCCATCCCGGCAGCCGTGTTTTTTTTCCTTCTGTTTTCTCTGGAAATCATTGGAATTGTCAAGTTGGCATCAATCAACCGTAATCCCGGGAATGTACTGCTTAATTTTGAGGAATTAAAGGCTAAATTCCATGCTTTCCTGGTTTTTCTTGGATTAGAGAACCCTGAGATCACATCGGATGAGTCTACCAGGATATTGAACCCAAACCATGGACATCAGTTATCGCCGCCAGTAACAGTATTTCCTGAAAAATCCAATTCCTCGGCCATCACAGCACTTCTTAGAAATGTATTCATTGCAGATGCAGATGCAGATGCAAATGAAGAAACAATCAGTCCCTCTCCACAGGACAGCAATACGGAACCAGTAATTCCGCCAGTTATGCCCGGGGAAGAAGATCCGGCATTTGAATATCTTGTCGGCTCACTTGATGACGCACAGGAAGCTCCTGCTGATGGAGGATACAATGATGTTTCAGCGAAACTGGATCCTCATGGTACAGCACCAAAGGGGGTTGTCATCGAACCGCGCAATGAAGTCGATGTTTTTACAGGAAATCGCACTGAAAACCATACGAGGTACTTCGTTCCTGTTGAAGGATTATTAGCCGAGTATCCCAATGCTGATTTCTCAGATATTGATGAACACATCCGTCATGGAGCTGAAATCCTGGAACAAACACTCAACGAATTCAAAATAGAAGCCAGAGTGACGGGTATCAGTGCGGGTCCTGTAATAACAATGTATGAATTACTGCCATCACCAGGAGTAAAGATAAGCAGCATTGTAAACCTCCAGGACAATATCGCATTGAGACTCGCAGCCAGTCAGGTAAGAATTGTAGCACCAATACCGGGAAAACATGCCATCGGCATTGAAGTTCCGAACAAAAACCGTGCAATTGTATCCTTCAGTGCTCTGGTGAAATCCAATGAGTTTCAAAAAGAGGACATAAGAATTCCGGTGGTTCTTGGTAAGGATATCAATGGTGGAAATCATGTTATCGATTTGACCAGGACACCCCATCTTCTCATCGCCGGTGCAACCGGATCAGGTAAATCCGTTTGTGTGAATTCTCTTATCTGCTCCATCCTGTATTCCCGAAATCCCCAGGAAGTCAAAATGATCATGGTTGATCCCAAAATTGTAGAACTCAAACTTTACAATGACATTCCCCATCTCCTCACACAGGTTATCACGGAACCAAAGAGGGCATTGCAATCGCTTCAATGGTGTCTTTACGAGATGGAACGCCGCTACTCCCTGCTGGATTCCCAGGGTGTCCGGGATGTAACATCCTTCAATAGAAGAGTTCACGATAGAAACCTGGCAACGGTACCCCTACCCTTCATTGTTGTTATCATAGATGAATTTGCGGATCTTATGGCCACAAGCGGAAAAGAGCTGGAGGGGATTGTTGCCAGGCTGGCTGCAATGAGCCGGGCTGTTGGTATTCATCTTGTACTGGCAACTCAGAGACCATCAGTTGATGTTATTACAGGTTTGATTAAAGCCAATTTTCCAAGCCGTATTGCTTTTATGGTGGCCGGTAAAACTGACAGCAGAATAATTATCGATACAATTGGTGCTGAAAAACTACTCGGCAGAGGAGATATGCTGTTCACATCCGCCTGGAATCCATTTCCATCACGAATACAGGGAGCCTTTCTGGCTGAAGAGGAAGTGGAACGTGTTGTTGCTCACGTGAAAACTCTCGGAGAGCCCGATTACATTGATGAAGAAATGTTTTTTGATGATGATGAGAATGAGAGTTTTCAATCACAGGCAGAATACGGTGATGACCCATTATACAATAAGGCTCTTGATATTGTAATGAGCACAAGGAAGACATCCGCATCCTGGTTACAACGGCAATTAAAAATTGGTTACAATCGAGCGGCCAGTCTTGTAGAAGAAATGGAGCGCCGCGGTATTCTGGGACCGCCAAGTGGTTCCAAACCCCGGGAAATCATTCATATTCCTGAATCAGCCTGAGAAATCACTTCCGTTCGGAATTCTTCTCTTCATTGATTTGATCCAGTTTGCGCTGGTTTTCTTCGGCCTGTGCAGCTATATCTTTGGCAAAATCAGGATACCGCTGAAGAATCTTGTCGAAAGTATCCTTGGCCAGTACATAGATATCGCAGTAAGCCCTGGCTTTGACCGTTGCTGTACGGGGAGACCTCAGAAGTAAAGCCATTTCTCCAAAAAAACGACCGGAGGTTAATGTTGCGTAGACGATGCTGCACTCTTCATTCAAAACGTCAACTTCACCCCGGTTGATGAAATACATCTCATACCCCACCTCGCCATACCTGATGATTATATCATCTGGAGTGTAAATCACAGGTTTGAGATTCAAAACTATGTCGCGAATTAACTCACGGGAGGCATTTTTGAACATTGGTACCTTTTCAATGATATCTTGGTTTAGAAAAAAAGAGACCTGTGCTTTCAACGAGACAGGCAGATCACTCAATAGGTTCGATTCTTCATATCCTCGACGACTTTCCCAGAGGTAGTCGTAATAGCTTTTTATACGGGTCTGTAAATTGCCCGGGATACTTCTATGCTGGAGAAAGATTGAAACATTCTCAACTTTGTCACGGAACTGACTCTTTGCAATGTCTATGTTGGAAATAATATTAGCGATATTACCAATAATAAAACCATAGAGAGCTGCTCCTATAAGCATAACGATTATAACATAGATGTATTGAACAGGATAAATCGGTGTAATATCACCATATCCTATTGTTGTCAGCGTTGTCACAGTCCAGTAGAAAGCTTCCAGATAGATGATATCAGGGGAAGTGGAAGCAATTGAACTCTTTCCGGGACCTTCAATGAAAACCCAGCCGCATGTAATAAGATGAGCTGCGATAAGAATCCAGAATACCAGAAGTATCAGACGTATAAAGGCAGGTTTAATGAAACTGAGTTTGTGTGCTCTATTGAGTGTCTTCGTGATACTCACAAGTTTGAATAATCTGAGTAGTAGAAAATAACTCAGGAGTTTTTCAATGATAACCCCATGACTGTTTGAAAGTATCCATACGAATGGCAATGCGGCGATAACATCAAATACGAATAAACCTTTTAAGTAATGCACGGCTATCTTTTTCTGATCGGTAACCAGTATTTGACGTTCTATCAGTCCTGTGTTGAAGTTGATAACAATATCTGAAAAAAAAGTGAATGTTCCTAAAGTATCAATGAATACTGTAAAAGAGGAACTGTGTGAAGGAAAGACAATCTGTAATGGAGAGCTTATGGTAAAAACAACGGTGATAATGAGAACATAAATTTCCCAGTAGATCTTGAACTTGCTTTCCGGATGGAGAGGGAATGATATCATGGAATCTGCACTGTTGAAATACTGATACATGGAGTTTCTACTTGTTTTATCATCGGAGAGGGTATTCTGAAACTCAAGTGCTGTGAAGTTTTTGTGGTACTGTGCAGATCTAAAATCGTTTGGCTGTAGATCAAGAAGGATTGACCTCTGTCAGAAATGCCTTCTTTCCCGGTGTCAGAAAGCTTGTTAAAGTGATAAAACCATGCCAGGCTGTTGAAAAAACTCCCCATGAGGGAATCCATTTTAAGCAGGGTCAATCTGGGTGAAAAAAGCAGAAACCTGGCTGTGCGAGTGGCGTAATCCGGGGGTATTCCGACAGTGAAGACGGTTAAAGCGGGAGAAAAAGACCGGGAACAGCCGCAGCACGATTAAGTCTATTCTCGAATCGCATCAGCCGCTTCTGACTATCCGAGTGCATGCATCTGTTATGCCTCTGGCTTGATTGCCTTAATACTTGCCGAAACAACATAATCCTCTATCTTGCTTCCAGGCATCCAATTCTGGATAAATTCCCTGCTTTCCTCTTTTGGTTTTATTGATATTTCCTCAAATCCTGCATCTTCCAGCATCGATTTAATATCTGTGATTAAAGATGCACCAGACATGCAGCCGGTAAACAGTGTCATATTATCTTTCATTGACTTTGGCAGCTCAACAGCAGCAACAACATCCGAAATAGCCAGGCGTCCACCGGGCTTCAACACCCGATATGATTCTTGAAAAACCCTGTGCTTTTCAGGCGACAGATTGATGACGCAATTGGAAATGATGACATCGATTATGCCATCCGCTACAGGCAGATTTTCTATTTCACCCAGACGGAAATCCACATTGCTGAGACCTGCCTTTTCGGCATTGGCTCTTGCATTGCTCACCATTTCCGGTGTCATATCAACACCTATCACTTTCCCTGAATGTCCCACTTCGTTAACGGCAAGAAAACAATCAAAACCACCGCCGCTGCCTAAATCAAGGACGGTTTCGCCTGCCTGCAATGCGGCTATTGCCCTGGGGTTGCCGCAGCCCAGGCCCATGTTTGCACTCTCAGGTACTTGATTCACTTCGGAACTTGAATAGCCAAGTTCCATTGATGTTGTCTTTGCATCAGAACTGGATTCACTGCAGCATGAAGTTGCCGAGCATCCACAGCTTGCATTTTCTGATTCCGCGATTTTGCCATACTGTTCACGGACAGCCTTACGTATGTGGTTATTTGTCATTTGATTCATATCAATCTCCTCCCCCTATAGACGGAAAAGGAAGAAAAAGGACGCAGTTTTTAGCAAAATTTGCAGTCCTTAGCCCTTTTCTCATACGAAACAAGCTGGTTTCTATTGTTGATTTCAAATTGACAACAATCATTGAGCATCGTCTTTAGCAAAGCCCTGCCTCTTTGAACTCTCGATTTAGCACCTGACAGGCTAATGTTTTCAAGTTCGGCTAGCTCTTTTTGAGTCCTGTTTTCCATTTCGGACATCTGAATAGCATTACGGTATTTGTCTGGCAATTCTCTAATCATAATTTTAAGACATGACGATAATTCTTTCCTGAGGCCTTCCTCGTCTTCCGTTTGAGGCTGTTCTATCCAGTCTGGAAGTTCTTCTGTCGTCCGTTTTAAACGGTAATAGTCGACTACTGTATTTCGTGTTATCTGATATAGCCAATTCTCAAGCTTTGTATCGTCTTTAAGAGAATCAATTCGGGCATGAATCTTCATAAAAACATCCTGTAGAAGATCCTCCGCCACATCCTCCGCAACCCTGCTTTTCAGGAAAGCGGCCAATCTCATGTGGTACTCATGCCATATTTTTTCCACAGCCTGATTGCCCCCTCGTTTGTAGATACGACCAGATTGTACTGCATGGCCGTGAAACCTGTCTTTGTGGCTTGTTCCTGAGAATGCTTGCACATTGCCGACGCGGCACCCCGTCCTCTGGCTTTGCCATCAGCTATGCAGCCACAATTGCATGTCCGCTGCTAAACAACATTAGTTTCATTCAGGAAACTTCTTTATATGCGCATGGAGTTTTTTTATAGCCCAGTCGTAGTGACTGGACGCAGCGGACACACAGTAACTCCCAAGTGTGGTTGTACCTGTCCAATCGTAGTGTCGTTTTGTAAAAAGCTCTTCATCGGAGAATGGCTGTATCAATTCCAATACTGCTTCGTGGCTCGCTTTCAACATCTTCCTGGCGTCTTCAAGTTCCGTGTTCTGATGTTTTTGCCAAAACTCTGAATTCATTTCGCCGTATGTTTTCCAGTTATACGGTTCTGGAAGGAAGGGTGATTTGTTTCCAGCCATATTCGATGCAATCCATTTCAAAAGCAACTGATGCCATTCATAGAGATGTGTCAAAACATCCCTTAGATTTTTATCTCTTTTCCAATGGGCTTCTTTTTTCTTCAAATCATCGGAAAAGTCAAATTCTGAGGACAAAGCGCTTTTTGTCATTGTGTCAATCACCTGCCACAGCTTTTCAAAATTTGTCGTTGCGGCTTCGATTAAGTCTTTTTTTGTTGTCGGTCTTGCCATCTTTATAATTCACTTCTGTGCTCAGGTCCATACATGCCTGGAGTCTGTCGGACTTACGCCTCACGGCTCGATTTTTGCCCTTTTTACCTGCTGCTGTGTTGCCAAAATACTCACGTAGCCCAGCTACGCTCCGTTTTTGTCGCCTCGCATCAGGAAAAAATCATCAAAAATCACCTCGAAGTCTTAAAGTCCGACAGACTCCTTGAATAACGCAATGCCAGCTCCTTGCCCCGAAATCCCACACCCAGTACAAGCACTTCTTCAGGATGCCATTTTTTCTTTATGCCTTCAAGGTATTTCCGCTCGGCCTCGTCCAGAGCGGCCTGGGCCAGTTTATCCAGGCTCGCACTCTCCCCAATATTCCCCTGCTTGAATTCAAACAGAATGACTGCCTCGGCCTGATTCGGCAGGCTTCCCGGTCGGGCCAATACAATGTCCGGGCGGCCCATACCGCATTCCTTGTTGCTTTCTATCCTGTATTCACCGCTTAAGTAGGCCAGCAGGCCCAGAACCAGACCGTGGTAGAAACTCTCCCGGCGTTTTCTGGCTTTCAGCTCGGACCTGCCGCCCATATCATAAAAGCTGGAAAGGTCAAATAGAATAGCTCCAAGATTATCTTCAATGGCGGCGGCATTCATATCCCGTATCCCCTGAACAAAGTCTAAAAAATATCGGTTAATATTCAAGTCGGTATTCAGCCAGCCCATAATGACATTGTTGTATAAGGAATGAATTTCCCGGTTAGGTATTTCTATCCGGTAATCCTGACTGTAGGGATGCTGCTGCATTTCACTGGCCTTCAAATATCCCCCGTGGAGCAGAAATCCCCATCCCAAATCTTCCGGGCCATCTTTAATCTGCGGAAAAGCAATGTTGACGGCCACTTTTTTTCTGACTTCATACCCGTTGAGAAGTTGTTCCACAGTATTTCGCCTGCTCTCCCGGTTCAACTGGAGCAGGTCCTTGACAAGCTGATTATCGCTGGTGTTGGTCCAGTAGGGCTGGAAGCCGTCTTTTGGTGTTCTTACATAACTGACCAGGCTCCAGGGATTGTAGATGACCGTGTCGCCGCCGAAAATATAGCCGTTATACCATTCCTTTATGCCATCCATCTTGTCTGAAATTCCAAAATACTCGGCCATGGCTCCCACCTCGGATTCGGTGAATCCGAAACAATCTTTCATGGCATCATTCAGTACGGTGGATACCGCCGGATTATTGAAGTCACTAAAAATACTTTCTTGAGCCGCCTTGAGTATGCCGATTACCACGCCCTGCTGCAGGCTGGGGTTATCCTTGAAGGTCTGTCCCATAAAGCTGCGTATGAAGCGAATGATTTCGTCATAATATCCTTCCATGTAGGCAGATTGCAGGGGAGTGTCGTACTCGTCCAGAAGGATGTAGACCTTTTTACCATAGGCACGGTGAAGCCAGGCAGAGAGGTTTTTAATGGACTTCGCATAGTCTCCATCCAAACATTGTTCCTGCAGCAATCTCACATAGAAATCTCTATGTTTTTCGAGGAGACTTCCATTTTCCAAAAGATAGGCGTGCCTTTCGAATTCACTTGAGACGGCATCTTTTATTGAACTCATGCATTCGTTTACTGATGCACTTTTCACATTCTTGAAACTCAAGGTAATAACCGGATACTGCCCCATGTAATCAACACATTCGGGATGTTGGGAGACGGAAAAATCGTCAAAAAGATACGCATTGGGAGGATTAGTAAGGCCGGAATTGGGAAACGGGGCCTCGAAAAAGTAGCGGATCATGCTCAGGTTCAAAGTTTTCCCAAAACGGCGGGGACGGGTTATCAGGTGAACTTTGCTGACGTGGTCGATAAGATGGCTGATAAGATGTGTTTTATCGACAAAATAGCAATCATTGTCGATGTATTCCTTGAAATCAGTAATCCCCTGTTCCAGTTTCTTCATGGTTGGCATGGTAGCATAGGGATTAAGTCGTGTCTCAAAGTATGTGAGATCTCACCTGAATCGATATAAAAAGTGAAAAACAAAGGTTCAATCTTTTTAACCCAGAAGGTAAGCCCTATGAAGCTCGATACTATTCAAGAAACTTTGAACACTCTGCGCTCTCTGCGTCCTCTGCGGTTAAAAACCCATGAATAAGGCTTTGAATATGTGGAATACGGTATATTTTCGCCCTCAAGCAATCCTATTCCGTGTCCCTGGAAGCCTTAAAATCCGACAGATTTCTAAAGCCACTGTGAGATTCCAATATAAACCAGAGACAATGCAAGTAGAATGCTGATAATCCGAAGAGACAGCGGGTTTTGGAAGACCGCCGATATGAACACCCCCCCCCAGAGTCCAGGTCAGGGCGGAACAGGTACTGACGAGAATAATTATTGACTGGGAGTACAGCACGGTGGAAACTGTCCGCGAGGCCGGGAGGGACCCCAGGGCACTCAGGGCGAAAAACCACGCCTTAATGTTAATCCACTGAAAGAAAAAGGCCGCCCAGAACCCCAGAGGTTTGTATTGCTTCTTCCCCCTGGGATCCGCCATCAGGATCGGCGGAACCGGGGGTATCGCCTTCGTTCTTCCCTTCCGCTGGAACGGTCATCTGATCATTCTATACGCCAGATAGGCAAAATACACAGAACCGATGCTTTTGATGATTATATCGAAGAAGGAGACACGATGGACGAGGGCGTAAATCCCCATGTTGATGCAGAAGAACAAAAAGCTGAATCCCACCACAATCCCCGCAATATGGCGGCGTGTTTTTTCCAGGCCACGGCTCCTCATGCATGTGTTCAGATTTCTTTCACTCAGTTAGCTTTGTTTTGTGAGATTTAGTTTAACAGATTTCAGTGCTTTTTTGTTTTCTTTTATTTTGTCTCGGGGCTTTAGATACCCCATAGATAATGGGAAACATATTGACCTATGATGAATATGCATGTACTGTATTGAAAATGCAGAACCATCTGCGACCATACATACACTTTACTCCGCAGAAAAACTGGATGAACGATCCGAATGGTTGTGTGTTCTTCAACAATACATATCATTTGTTTTTTCAGTGCAACCCACATGCAGACACATGGGGAACAATACATTGGGGGCATGCACAAAGTACGGATCTTCTTCATTGGAAGGAATTAGATATTGCCCTGTATCCCAACGAAAAGCTGGGGTATCCTTTTTCAGGATCAATAGTCGTTGACCGCAATAATGTGAGTGGCTTGTTTGCATCTGCCCCTGGTCTCATTGCCCTGTATACTGGCCATGTACCTCGCGAAGGCGGGGCTCTTGAACATCAATGTCTTGCATATAGTGATGACGAAGGGATAACATGGTCTATATACGGTGAAAACCCCGTTATCTCCAATCAAGAAAACCTTCCCGACTTTCGGGACCCGAAGGTTTTTTATCATCACAGAACACATTCGTGGAATCTTGTTCTTGCTGCAGGCAAACAAGTTTATTTTTATCGATCTCACAATCTCCTTCATTGGGAATTCTGCAGTGCATTCACCAAGGAAATTGAATGGGACCACAGTGCCCTGGAATGCCCCGACTGCATATGCATGCAGGCACAAAGTGGAGAGGAGTATTGGTTTTTAGTTCTGAGCATACAAAACAGTGATGGGCCGGTAATGCTGTATATTGTCGGTAATTTTGATGGGGAGAAATTTACGGAACGAGACCCACAAAAACCCGCACAGAGCTTTGATTATGGAAACGACTTTTATGCAGCCCAATCATGGTATGGAACAAAAAGCAGAACTATATGGATTGCCTGGGCAAACCATTGGCGGTATTCAAGTACTGTCCCCACCGATCCATGGAGCGGAACAATGACCCTCCCCCGATCGCTAACACTTGTTGAGGAGGAGGCAGGGGTCATCCTCATACAAAAACCAGTTGAGGAAGTGGAGGAACTTCGCGGGGAGGCAGTGGAAATTGAACAAGATGTCCTCCTCCATACAGAATGTGCCCATGAGTACCAGTTTGTATTGAACCATGCATGTGGAGGGAAAATGCAGCTTCGCGTTACGACCGCATCAAATGAAAACATTTTCATGGAATGGGATGGTACATCAACAAGATTTACCCTCAATCGAGATGGACTCATATTATCGGAGTTCGATCCATTTTTCCAAAAACCCATGACCGTTACATTTTCTGAAGAAGAACTTGCTGAAGATCGGCTGTTTGTTCGGATGATTCTTGATAATTCCATACTTGAACTATTTTTTCAAAGTGGTGAAAAAGTAATAACGGCTCAGGTTTTCCCCACCACACCATTTACGAATATTAGCTATACCTGTTCCGGGCAAACGTCTATGGACTCTGCCATGTATTACCCCCTCATTTCGCAGGAGGATACAATGGGCATGCTTAACTATGAGAAAAAGGCAACGTAGTTGCTGAAATTTATTTATTAGGAGGGTAGCTATGAAAAACAAACTACTTATCATTATAAGTCTTGTGCTACTTGTAACAGCACAGATTTTTTCTGCGGGTCAGTCAGATGGAGGAGATGCAGGTCCCGTTGAATTAAGCATGTGGTATCATGGTGCAGGTAATACTGCCGAGCGTGACACCTTGTTGAATATTATTGATGAATTCAATGCTTCACAAAGTGGCTATATCGTTGTATTGGAGGAGTTTCCTCAAGAATCATACAACGATTCGGTAACTGCTGCAGCCCTTGCTGGTAACCTTCCCGACATCATTGATGTTGATGGGCCGGTAATGCCCAATTGGGCATGGTCGGGATACATGGCTCCACTCGGTTTGTCCGAAAGCCAGGTAGCCCGTTTCCTTCGTGGTGCCATTGGAAAGTGGAATGGTGAAATATATTCAATTGGTCTGTGGGATGCGGCCATTGCAATGTTTGCCCGCCGTTCGGTATTAGAGAACTACGGTATCCGTATACCAACTCTCGACAACCCATGGACATTGGAGGAATTCAATACCATTCTTGCAACATTGCAAAACTCGGGTGAGTATGAATATGCCTTCGATCCTGGCATGGCATGGACAGGCGAATGGTATCCATATGCCTTTTCTCCCCTTCTGCAAAGTTTTGGTGGCGATCTGATCAATCGAAAAACATACACAAGTGCGGAAAACGTTTTGAATGGACCTGAGGCTGTTGCCTTTGGCGAATGGTGGCAGGGTCTTTTTGAAAATGGCTATGCTCCGGGAGTAGGACAGGATGGTGCCGATAGGGAAACAGGTTTTATTGATGGCAAATATGCCCTTCAGTGGAATGGTAACTGGGCAGCCCTCGCTGCCCTGGACGCCTTCGGTGATGATATGCTCTTTCTCCCTGCACCAGATTTTGGTTCCGGATCAAAGATTGGTGCTGCTTCCTGGCAATTCGGTATTGCCGAAACAAGCGAAAACAAGGAAGGAGCACGGGCATTTATTGAATTCGCCATACAGGATCAGTTCCTTGCGAATTTCACAAATGCCACAGGGCTTATTCCCGCAACAACGGAGGCGGCTGCTCTCACGGAGAACTATGCCCCTGGTGCTCCTCTTGCAACCTTCTTTGAACTGAGTAACACTCAAGGGCTTATCCGCCCACCCACACCTGGCTATGTTGTTATGGCAAAGGTTTTTGAGAAAGCCCTTGCCGATATAGCGAGCGGTGCTAATGTTCGGAGTACCCTTGATGCAGCGGTAGACGAAATTGAACTTGATATCCAAAACAACAACGGATATGGTTTCTAATTCTTGATTGTATATGCCGGAGCGGAACATCCTCCGCTCTGGTTTTTTATGGATTTGGGGAAGTACCATCTACCCCTCCCATTGATCTATGTAAATCTCAAAACATTGAGGAGTATTCTATGAACAATCAACACCTATTGAAATTAGGAACGAGCTTAAAGGTACTCAATAAAGGCGAAGCAATTACTGGTTGGCTTATGGCAGGCCCTGCAATAGTCCTTCTTTTCGTATTTCTCATACTTCCCTTCTTTATGGCCTTTGGGCTTGCCTTTACCAACCAGAGGCTTATATCGCCAAATCCAACGGAATGGGTCGGGTTGCGAAATTTTCAACGGCTCCTAACCATTCGTACACTGGTATTAGAACCAGTGACCAATGATGCTGGTCAACTGTTACTTGATGAAGACGGTAATGCGATCTACCCCGAATTGCGGGACTTCACGCGAAGTGATAATCCGCAGTATGAAAAATATAGGGGCACACGAGAATGGTTTTCATATACCCGTGGAGACAATCGCATTGTTATTCTTGCATCGGATGTTGTCTTTTTGAAGGCGGTATTTAATACCTTTCGCTTCGTCCTTGTAATTGTTCCTCTTCAAGGAGGGGTTGCTCTTCTTCTTGCCCTTCTGGTTAATAGAAAATTGCGAGGAGTCTACGTTTTTCGAACAATCTATTTTATGCCTGCTGTTGTGTCCATGGTTGTTCTCTCGCTTCTCTGGCGGTTTATTTATGATGGCAACAATGGTCTTCTCAACTCCTTTTTGGCATTTATTACATTTGGAATTGCTCAGCCTGTTGATTGGCTCGGACAAACCAATACAGCAATGCCTGCCATTATTTTCATGTCGGCTTGGGGTGGATGTGGATTACACATGGTGCTCTGGCTTGCGGGGTTACAAAATATTCCAACGATTCGCTATGAAGCAGCAGATATTGATGGGGTGAATGTCTGGCAAAAGTTTCGCTATGTTACATGGCCTGGTCTCAAAAACACAGCAGTGTTTATATTCATCATCATTACCATACAAGCCTTTGGTCTCTTCATACAAATAAATGCAATGACGCAGGGTGGCCCTCTTGATTCAACGCAGACCGTTGTTTTTCAGGCAATAGAACGGGGCTATGGTAAGCAGGATATTGCAGGTGGGGCGACAATTTCGGTTATTTTCTTCCTTATGGTGCTGACCGTTTCCCTCGTCCAACGATATTTAACACGGGATAAATAAGCATTGAGCACATCAATAAAAAATTACAGCAGCACCCAACAATCCGTATTGAAGCCTAAAAAATCGATAACTGGAACTACCGTAGCCTCGTATACTATCATGTTCATAGTAGCTGCCATTTTCATTCTTCCGATCCTCTTCATGGTCATGTCATCACTTAAACCCGAACTTCAATTGTTTCGCGACACGGAATCGCTCCGTGCATTTCTCCCTGTGGGTGACATCAGTATTGCAAACTATACCGCAGCATTTATCCGTGCACCTATACTCTTGTTCCTGTTTAATTCCTTGTTTGTGACCGCATCAACCGTATTCCTCGGGTTAGTTGTAAATTCACTAGCTGGATTTTCGTTTCACTTTCTTCGTTGGAAGGGGAAGACAATTATTTTATCCATTGTTATTGCCCTGTTTATTATACCCTTTGAAACTATTGCCATTCCCCTTCTGCTCCTGGTAAACGAGCTTCCTTATATCAGTTTTGATGGGCTAACAACGGGATGGCTTAATACCTATCATGTGCAAATTATCCCATGGGTGGCATTTCCCTTTCAGATATTCCTGTTTTATCAGTTCTTTCGGGAGATCCCTCGTGACCTCATTGAGGCGGCCCGAATCGATGGGGCGGGATGGTTACAAATTTATCTTCGCGTAGTTATTCCCGTATCTGGCCCTGTTATTGCTACAGCAGCGGTTCTCCGTTCCCTGGAGATGTGGAATCAATATCTCTGGCCAATTATTACCATACAATCTGAACGTTACCGCCCTGTTCTTGTTGGCTTGCAATACTTCTTCCAGCTTGATATTGCATGGGCGGAAGTTATGGCCTATCTTACCATCATCACTATCCCTGTCCTTGTATTTTACTTTTCACTTCAACGCGTTTTTATCGAATCAATTGCATCAACAGGAATTAAAGGATAATAGGTTCAGCACTTAGTTAAACTGCCAGGAGTTTCGTGGCAGTTTAACTATTGTAGATAAATACTGCTAATTATAACATTGTCATATTGAAAAAAGGCCCCTCTGGTGAGGGGCCTTTTTATTGAAACATTCCATATTCATTTTCTGCACTTTGAATCATCAGTTCCCAAAGGCCCTGCTTACGGCAAAGCCCCCGCAGTTCCGCCTGAATGTCTGCGGGCGTTTGCTCCAGTGTCCGCAGAAAATCTACCATGGCAGTCTCTGCCATGGGGGCATCTCCAGACGCGAGAAATCTCTCGACGCCCATTAACAGGAATTTTCCTGATTGCTCAAAGTTGCCTATGGCTCTATTCAAAAGCCCTAATTGAGAAAGGGTGAGCGCCGCGCCGTACTCGTCGCTCAGTTTTTCGAATATATCCAGGGATTTTTTGTACCAGATCTCCGCCGCGTCGAAATTCCGTTTTTTCTGGGCGATAATGCCCAACTGGTGGTAGGTGAGCGCCGCACCGTGCTCGTCGCCCTGTTTTTCGAATATATTCAGAGCTTTTCGGTACCAGTTCTCCGCTGCGTCGAAATCCCGCCTTTCCTGCGCGATTATGCCCAACTGGTGGTAGGTAAGTGCCGCGCCGTGGTCGTCGCCCTGTTTTTCGAATACATCCAGAGCTTTTTGGTACCAGCTCTCCGCCGCATCGAAATCCCGCCTTGCCTGGGCAATTATGCCCAGATTGTGGTAGGTGCCTGCCGCATCGTGGTCGTCACCCAGTTCTTCGAATATATTCATGGCTTTTCGGTACCAGCTTTCCGCCGCGTCGAAATTCCGTTTTTTCTGGGCGATTATGCCCATCCATTCCATTGCCCTGGCGTGCATGACAGTGTTCTCGTCAGATCTGGTCAGCATGGTTTCGGCCGTTTCTTTGGCTGCATCCAGCCGCCAAAGTCTCAGATCCAGTTGATAGGTAGCTTGCCACCATCTGGGTAGATCGCTGTCCTGAATGGGGAGATTGGGTTTGTCGGTCACTCTGGCTCTCAGGGACTGGGCACGCCTGAGATTGCCTGTGGACAGAGCTGCCTCCAGCATTGGCAAATAATAGCGGCGCACAAGGATCTGGGGATTTGCCCGGCCTGCGGCAAGATCGCTTTCCAGTTGCTTTTCCAGGGAGTCCAGCCTATCGCGCGCCACTTTCGGAGACATGGCTCCGGCAAAGGCAGCGGGTATTTCCGCCTGGGACATAGTCTCCGTTCTGGCCCCTGGCTCCGGTAGATGGAACTTCAAAGGTACCCAGCTTGCGAGATGATCGGCCACCCTAAGAAGCAATTGAAAATTGCCCTGCGCCCCGGTGTAAAGAAAAAAGATAACATGACAATGGAGGCTTCCCCAATTCTCACGCAGCAGGTTCATCACGCTCCAGAAGGCTGCCCGTCCCTCCAGGGCTTGTTCAGAGGGATTTTCCTCCGGCATGTCGAGTATGAACAGCACCCCTTGTTCGGCGGGCCAGTCAGCGCATGATTCTTTGGCATTCAAAAACAGACGCTGCGCATCCTCTTTGGATCGGCTGCGCATCTCCAGCAGGGCATGGGGACGGCTTCCCAGTTCGGTAATTATCGAATCGATGAGTTGGTGCGCGCCGTAGTCGGTGTCTATCTCTACTGCGCTAAGTGCGGAAACCGTCTGGCGTGCGGCGTTGCGCAGGGCGCCCCTGTACTCGGCAGACACACCTAGGAAGTCCCAGGCAGATAGCCCAGCCGTTTGAGGTATTTCTTAACCAGAGGGTGGACACCGAACCAGCCTATCCCGTTATACTCCACCAGGGCGCAGGATTTGAGCAAAAGCTGGGCAGTCGGGTCGGGTTCCGGCGGAGGCTTTTCCCCAGCATCCTGCATTCTAGCGTATTTGGACAATCGTTCGAGAAGCTCGCCGCGTGATTGCGGACCATTCTTCAGGGGGTTGAGTGGAAGATTTATCTGCGACTGCAAGCTGTGAGCCAACTGATCAAAGCCGTATTGGATGTCCCCTTCGGAGAGCGGGATGGAGGCGTCCACCGCGCTTGCCGCATAGTGAAGAACCTCGAACACATGGCGCAGAACCCCTGCCGTATTGCGCACGAGCAAGTTCAATGCCTCTTCGGACACCATGTCCTTATCCTGCCTGGCATGGACAATGTCGTATCTCTTCGGTGCCGAAGTAATCCTCGATTGGCCCGAGAAGTCCTTCGTCCACCGTCAGACCCTCATCCCGCTCCGCCATAACCAGCAACAGGTCCTCAGCGCGAATACTCACTGGCGACATTTCCTTGTGAACGGAAAACTTGACGGGGAAAAAATCGCCCTGGTGCTCGGAAAGAAACTTATTGAGTTCGGTGGATTTTCCACAACCCATGTGCCCGCAGAAGAGCAGCCGAACGTCCTCGCCCTCGTTCAGGGTGTTCCATAATCGCTGCCGTGTATTCTGCCGGGCATCGCGGGACTTATCAGTTTCACAAAAAAAACTTTTCAGAGAATCCCCCTCCAGGGGTTGGGGGCGGCATCTCCGCCTAATCTCTTCCAGCTTTTCTTGACTCATGATGAAACGATTATACAGCCCTGGAGCCGTTGCTGCAATGAAAAAATGCAACTCCACAGGATTCGTTTCGCGAACACCACGCGCAGCGGCGCACTGATCGTAATAAAAGTGGTGATGACAAGGACATAAATCTCCCGGACAATCTTGAACCGCAGGGTGAAAAGTGGAAAAAAGATTTAGAATTTTCCGAAAAGCCCTTGACAGGAAATTGCACTATAGCTATATTGTATTAAAGAATTGGTACAATAGGAGATGAGACAGGCAATGGCGGCGGATCGGTTTTCAAACGACCTGGAATTTGCACTCGACCAATCGAGCGGGGTGCCGTACTACAGGCAAATCATCAAGCAGGTGGAGATGGCAATCGTCGATGGGCGGCTGCGGCAGGGAGGACAGCTTCCGACGGTGCGAAGTCTGGCGGTGGTTTTGCAGATCAACCCCAACACGGTAGCCCGGGCCTACAACGAGCTTGAGATTCGAGGCATTGTCAACACCCAGCAGGGGACCGGCACCTTCATCAGTGATAAAACCATTGAACTCACCGAGGAGGAGCGGTCCAGAATACTGGACTCTCTCATACGGACCTTCCTGTCCAACGCGTCATCCTATGGTTTCGGCCTCAAGGAAATCGTCGAACAATTCAATGCACTGAAGAAGGAGGAAAGGGATAAATGAGGGTATTCAAAAAATTGAAAGAAGGCCCCCCGGTTTCTGCCGTTCACAGCCGAAGGCATTTTCACTACAACGCGATATCCGCTCTGATGATCTTCGCGTCTCTGGTTCTGGGACTTGGCCTGGAGTATGCCCTGTCGGCGAACATCAGTCAGGCGGAGGTTGGCTACATTGTCGCCGGGGTTATTTCGGCCATCGGGCTGCTGTTCTTCCTGCCCTGGTGGCCGGTTGTGCTCACCATCGCGGCCGGGCTCTGGGCCGCTTCCATGGCATTGGGAACCGGCCTGATTGTATTCCCGGCCGTTGTGTCTCTGGGCTTTCTTATCACGCCGGGGTTCGTGGTGGTGTCCCAGTGGGACAAGATTGTCGTTTTAAGACTTGGCCGCTTCCACAGGGTGAGGGGGCCGGGTCTCATTTTCCTCGTTCCATTCATCGATACCGCTGCCGGAACCATTGACACCCGGATTCGTGTCACAGACTTTTCCGCCGAGAAAAGCCTTACCTTAGATACGGTTCCGGTTCACATCGACGCGCTGGCGTTCTGGATGATATGGGATGCCGGAAAGGCGGTTCTTGAGGTTCAGCACTTCGATGACGCGGTGGTGCTCAGCGCTCAAACAGCCCTGCGCTCGACGATAGGCTCAAACAGTCTTACGGCGCTTCTCAGCGAGAGAGAGCGTCTGGGCCGGGAAATACAGAGTATCGTTGATGCGAAAACCAACCCCTGGGGAATTACCATTATTTCTGTCGAGTTCAAGGAAATTCTGGTGCCCAGGGAACTTGAGGACGTACTGAGCCGGGAGGCGCAGGCCGAACGAGAGCGGAAGGCACGGACCATTCTCAGTAACACCGAGTCTGAAATATCCTCGCTGTACGAAAAGGCCGCCGAAGCCTACAAGAACAATCCGACCGCCCTGAAACTCAGGGCCATGAACATGATCTACGAGAGTATGAGGAACAAGGGCGGCCTGATTCTCACCCCGGCGTCCGCTCTTGAAACGATGAACCTGGGCTCTGTACTCGGCGCGGCAGCTTACGGCGCGCAAACTGGCCTTACCCCGGAAATCTTGCCAGCGAACGGCATCGAAAAAAATGACGATTCGCCGGATGCAATAACGAAAGAAGAAGGAGAGAAAAAATGATTTCAGTCAAAGACCTTTACAAGACTTATGAGACAGGAGACATAAAGGTACGGGCACTTCAGGGTGCTTCGCTGGAGATCGACAAGGGAGAATTCATCGCATTGGCCGGACCTTCCGGCTCGGGAAAGACGACGATGCTCAACATCATCGGCTGTATCGATTCGGCTGATTCCGGCGAAGTCACCATTGCCGGACAATCGGTGATGAAACTCAAGAAGAACGAGCAGGCGGCGTTTCGCCGGGACAATCTTGGATTTGTTTTTCAGAGTTACAACCTTATTCCGGTACTCACCGCGTTCGAAAACGTCGCTTTCAGCCTGAACCTGATGAATATCGATGACAAAGAGGTGCAGGAGAGAACCATGGCGATTCTCAAAGAAGTCGGTCTGGAGGGCATGGAAAATCGCCGGCCCGGAAAACTTTCCGGGGGGCAGCAGCAGAGGGTGGCGATAGCCCGGGCCATTGTTAAGGATCCGGAAATCCTTCTGGCGGACGAGCCCACGGCGAATCTCGATTCAAACACCGGACAGGAGATTCTGGAACTGATGAAGACACTCAACGAGAGGCATAAAAGCACGTTTATCTTCTCAACCCACGATCCCATGGTGATGGATTTTTCCAGTCGGCTTGTGCGGCTTCATGACGGTGTTATTCAGCACGATGAACGGAGGTGAAAGATGTTATTCATTCCTAAAATGGCTTTTCTGAATCTGGCCCGTTACAAGAAACGAACCATGATTACCGCCGGGGCCATCGCCTACGGGCTGTTGATGCTTATCATCATGCGGTCTCTTCTTACCGGAATAGACTCCGAGTCAATCACGAATCTGCGGCTCTATGAAACCGCAGCCGGCCGCATCATGGTTCCGGGATATTGGGAGGACAGGGAAACCTTTCCCCTGGAGAAATCCTTCGATCCCGCCGTGGTAGAACCCCTCCTTGCGGCTTCCGGTGCCGGTTACTCCCCGAGGGTGAGCTTCGGCGGCGATTTAATCTTCTATAAAGACCCCTTCCCGGAGGACGGAAGCATTCCGGGGCTGTTCACCGCAATCGACCCCGTACAGGACGCCGACGTGTTCAAAATACAGGACAGCCTTGTCGAGGGAGAATGGCTGGTGGACGGGGAGCAGGGCCTGGTTCTTGGACATTGGCTCGCCGAAGATATCGGCGGCGGCATCGGCAGCACGGTGCTCGTCGAAACTCAAACAAGGGACGGTTATGCGCAGGTGTTTGATCTGGAAATTGTGGGCATCATCAACTGCCCCAATCCCGAGATTACGCGCTCTGGTATGTTTCTTCCCCTATCAATCGCCGACGAGTTCCTTGAAATGGACGGAATGGTCACAGAAATGAATGTGAGTTACGGTGAAGATTCCTCCGCCGATACACGTTTTAGTTCCTTAACCCCGGATGTCGAGGCCCTCGGCCTGGAGGCTGTCGATTGGCGGGTTTTGGGGGAGGATTTTATTGCCATCTCCCAGACGAAAGCCGGCAGTTCATTCGTTCTCATTTTGCTTATTCTCATCATTGCCGGTGTTGGGATATCCAATACCATGCTGATGGCCGTGTATGAGCGTGTGAGGGAGTTAGGAATGATGAGAGCTCTCGGTATGAAAAATAATCAGATTCGCAGCCTGTTTCTCTGGGAGTCGGCGGGGATAGGCCTTCTCGGCGGCATATACGGAGTTGGACTTGGCGCCCTGATCAACTGGCCGCTGGTGAAGTTCGGGATAGACTACTCCTTTCTTCTCCGGGAGTCCAATTTCGGCTACAGGATTCAGGGACAGATGTACGGGGCATGGGAGATTCCAACGATGATAGCCGCGTTCTTCATGGGGGTGGGAATGGCCGTTTTGGTGGCCGCATTCTCCACGCATAGAATCCTGCGCCTGGACATCCCGGCCAGCCTGCGGTTTCAATAGGAGATGAGAGATGAAACTTTATAAAATCGCGCTGCGGAACATCCGCAGAAACAAACGGCGGAGCCTGCTGTCCGCGACGGCTATCACCATCGCGGCATTCGCCATCGTGTTCCTTTTCGGATTCCTTGCCGGAATGCTGAATGACATGGAGTCCAACCTTTGGACCTACATGACCGGCGCCGTCCGGGTGAGGCATTCGGATTTCGACAAGTACGAACGCCTGAACCCCCTGCACCTGGCCATCCCCAACTACGAAGATTTACTGGAGGAAATTCAGGCCGACCCGGCAGTAACCGCAGTCAG
The DNA here is from genome assembly GCA_965224705.1 of Spirochaetaceae bacterium. Classification (GTDB taxonomy): domain Bacteria; phylum Spirochaetota; class Spirochaetia; order DSM-2461; family DSM-2461; genus UBA2779. The sequence continues at coordinate 1,393,353 of OZ245056.1, forward strand.
TCCCAGGATCAATTTCCCCGGGAGGCTTCCTGTGGGCGGAATCGGCAGTGACGAAAAGGTTAATGTCATGGGCCTGGGGGTGGATTTCGCCACTGAAGCGTCCTATCAGGATTACGAGCAAACCCTCGCCCTGGGGCGCCTGCCCCGGATGGGAACGCGCGAGGCATTGGTGGGACGCGTGCTGGCCGATAAGATTGACGCGGGGCTTGGGGACAAGTTTACGGTGCTCTCTCAATCGGGCTCTCGGGGTAGCAACGCCTACACATTTACCATTGTGGGCATACTCGCGCTGCCCCTTTCCGGCCTGGAAGCCGTCATGGTCCAGGCGCCCCTGGACACGGTACAGCGCTTCCTCTGGCTGCCGGATCAGGTACAGGAGATTCTGATCAAGATCGACCCAAAGATTGATTCACCGAAAAAACTCGCCGCAAGGCTGGGCGATACACTGGAATCGACGGTTCCGCTGAATGTCTGGGATTACAAAGAGGTGAACGGAATGGCGTCGATGATGGATCTGGCGTCCAGGATGTACGATATCATCGCGGTTATCTTCTTCCTGCTGGCCAGTACGGTCATCATCAACACCACCATCATGGTGATTTTCGAGAGAATGAAGGAAATCGGGACTCTTGGCGCCATGGGTATGACCGGGAAGCAATTGATGCGGCTCTTCTTCTTCGAGGCCCTGTTTATCAGCATGGCCGGGGCCATTGTCGGCATCCTTGGGGGTATCGCCCTTACCGGTTACCTCGGGAAGGTGGGCTTCTCCGCAATGGCGGACGCGATGAGAGGAATGGACACTGTGATGGGGCTGGGTTCGACCATCTACCCTGTTCTGAATTTCAAGTCAACCATAGGGGTGTTCCTGTACTCTCTGGCCGTTACCGGAGTGGCTACGTGGTGGCCGTCCAGGCGGGCGGCAAAGATAACGCCGGTTGAGGCGTTAAGGCATGTTTAAGGAAATAGGAGGAAAAACATGTTAAGGACTATTATGACCGGCCTGATCGGCATGGCTGCAGCATCGGCGCTTTTCGCGCAAAGCGCCGAAGACATCATTCGGAAGATGGATGAGATGCAAACCTTTGAGACCCTTTACAGCGAAGGAACGATGATCAGTGTTGACCGGTTCGGCGAAAAAAGAAGTACCTACAACGCGTGGTCGCGGGGGAGCAAGGACTTCCTCATCGAATTTACCAACGTGGAAGAACGGGGCCAGAAGCTGCTCCGGGTGGAAGACGAACTCTACCTTTTCTATCCGGATGCCGAAGACATCATTCCCATGCATGGGGCGGCATTGAAACAATCCTTGTTCGGGGATGTTTCCTATGAAGACATTACCGAGGGAAAGAACACCCTGGATAAGTACAATGTCTCAATGAAGGGGAGCCAGAATGTCGATGGTGTAGACTGCTGGGTTATAGAGATGATCGCAACCAGCCGGGATGTTCCCTATCCCAAACAGATTATAAAGGTGGGAAAGGCCGATAACGTTCTCCGCGCCGCGGAGTACTATGCCAGGTCCGGTCGGCTGCTCAAGATTGCCGATGTCAAGTCTTTTCGGAAATTCGACGATGGGCGCGTCTTGATTACCGAAATGGAGTTGGAGGATCAGCTTCGCCGGGGCTCCAGCACAAGAATGCGCATTGATACGCTGGAAATCAATCCCGCGCTTGACGGCGATGTGTTTTCCCTGAGGTCTCTTTACTAATATGAAGACCTTAAGATGCCGCATTGCGGGCCTGTTTCTCCTGGGAAGTCTGCTCACTTCGTACCTGGCGGCCGAGAGCGAAACCCGGGCCAATCTTCAGCTCTATAATACCGTGTACCGCGGCAAGGGGACCACCTGGTACTATGGTGCCAGCGGCCTGGCCGACCTCCGTTTCGCCTCCACGGGAAACAAAAACATGAAGGCCCAGGCTGCGGTGGAGTTCTTACCCAAGGACATCGCCGGCGGCGGAGGGGCGTCGGCACCGACGGTATCGCTAAAGAGGCTGTGGATAAAGGCGAACTTCCCCTCCTGGCGGCTCACCGCCGGGAAAACCAAGGTGGCCTGGGGGAATGGTTTCGTTTTCAATTCCGGTGATATTCTCTTCGGCAGTCTGTCTCCCTACCTGAATTTCACCCAGTCGACGGTGAGAGATGATACGGCGTTTCTCACCGCCCTGAACTTTCCCCTCGGGAGGTTCAGCTATCTGGAAGCCGTCGTACTGCCCCCGGATCTGGTGCAGGATGGCGTAACGGGAAGTTTCACCTTCCAACCCATCGACCATATCTCGGGGGGAGTACGCTTCTTCTTTCGAATCGATGGTTTCCGACTGGAGGGCGGCTACCTCTACAAGGGTGACAAGAAGGTGGCAAATGACATGCAGGGCCATCGGCCTTACCTGTCGTTTCACGGCCACGCGGGGGTGGATTTCTACGGCGCGGTTTCCCTGGCGGCCGGTTACGATTCAAGCCTGACGGGGGATCAGCACAGGGATACCTGGGGCGAAATTTCCCGAACGGTGAATATCAGCCTCGGCGCCTTCCACCAGCTTCAGGCCGGCTATGACGGCACCCTCTCGTTTCGTCTGGAAACCCTCATCATGCCCTGGCAGAACTGGAGTTCCCAGGATTTCACGGAAATCCTTGCCGGTTCGGCCTACGGTATCATGATTTATCCCATGGTGAGCTGGAATTTCCGGTCCTCCTGGACCATTACACTCCAGTCGATTATCTCACCGGTGGATGCCTCCGCCCAGATTACCGGCAGTGTGGGCTGGCAGGTGTTCCAGGGCTTCACTCTCCTTGGTTATGTCAGCGCCGCCATTGGCGGTGAACAGTCCCTGTTCGCCTGGGACCGAACGGGCGCATGGCCTGAACTATGGCCGGAAGACCGTCCCAATGGGATGAGTTTTACTCTGGGAGGGCGGTATAGCTATTAACACGGCTGGAATCATTGACAGCTTAACGTACACAAAGAACCGCCATTACTATCCTGTTAATGAGCCCCGGCAGCTCAGCAGCAGTTATTGGCAGTTTTCCTGGGAAAGACTTTCACCAAGAATGATTGATATTTCCTGTATGTGAAACCAAAGGTCAGAGGGTTCTTCCGTTTGCAGTAAGAAACCAGTATGTGAATTATCGTTTCTTCACTCTTGTGAAAGCAATATATCCGATGGCTGTGTAAATGACGAAAACTATGGAAATTATGAAATCGTAATGTTCGATGAGGTTTAAGAATAGCGGCGAAATGCTACTCATAGCAAAGTAAAGAGCGATGACTGCCAGGAGTCTGTCGGACTTACGCCTCACGGCTCGATTTTTGCCCTTCTCTCCAGAAGCAAGCCTCCTGCTTGTTTCTTCCGAGCCGCCTTCGTTCGTTTTCGCCGCCATCCGTGGCGGCTTTTCCTCGCTATCGCTCGGCACTCTCTCAGGATGCGAGTCCATAGACTCGCATCCCCTGCTGCTGCGTTGCCAAAATACTCACGTAGCCCAGCTACGCTCCGTTTTTGTCGCCTTGCATCAGGCAAAAATCATCAAAAATCGCCTCGAAATCTTAAAGTCCGACAGACTCCTAGATATCTGTATATCCATATCACGTCGAGTCTATTTTTCTTCTGGTCAATAAGATTTCTGCGATTTGTGTATTTTTGAAACTCATTTTGATAATTTTTTTGATAGAACGATTTGATAAAATAGTTATCAAGACTGAAAAGAAAACTGATAATGAAAATGAAGATAAGCCTGGAAACAAAGCAATTTCAGGATTTTCGGCATATTGTTCCATAGTCCTTAGTGTAGCTATTAAAGCAGTGCGGTTGTTTTATTGGTGATTAGTAGATGTAGTTCCCTTCTACTTTCATGCTATTACTGTCGAACCAAGGATCCCCTTCAAAAGAGACTGTTGAGTACGTATTCTTATACATTTCAATAACCTCAAAAAATCTCGTTTTCAGTAGTTCAGGATCCTGGGCCTCAGAAGATACGACTTCCATTTTTGCTACAGTCGCCAATAGTGCTGTTAGATATGCCATGTTTGTTGCTATCTCATTATAAGTAGTGAAAAAGTTCTGAATTGATATTGTATATCCTCCCATTGTGTCCTCTTCAACAAATGCTCTATACTCTGTTGTTTCACTACTAACAAGCGTGACTTTTCCTTCCTCAATGAGTGTCTTCATTGTTGAATATGCAGGGTCATTCTCATAAAACGATCCAATAGAATATAGTCCCCGCAGTACGAGTACTATTGGCGTTTTTGTTTCTGATTCGAACTGTTGATTGGCTTCACTCAATACTAATGGTGTGGCACATGAAAATAGCATAAGAGCTATTCCGATTGATAATAAAATCTTTTTCATATTTCCTCCAGGAAAGAAGTTCCACCTGCTTTAACAGTTACACCTAACCCCTATTTCTCACCAAGACCCTGACACAAAGCAGGCTTCCCATGCTAAAATATTTACATGAAAAAAAATAACAAACAAAAAGAAGCCCGCTTTGCTAATATAGAGTATAAAGCCCATCAGCTCGAGTTGCAAGGGATGGAAATCGGAAAATCCCACAAAATCATTATAAAGAATGACGGCAAGGTCAACAGCTCCGATGCCGGATTTCTTCTCCTCCAGCAGGTTGAGCAGAAGCATAGGATTATTGAAAAGCTGTCAGATTTCTTCACTGATAAAAGAGATCCGCTCTATGTGTTCTGTGATGATTTTCCCCTGATCGCCCGGCTGCGGCCGTCCAGCCTGGATGCCTGTGAGGGTACCGAAGAGATTCTGGTCAATCTGGTTGGCGCGATTAGGGCCAGATTTCCTGATGTCCGCATCATTTTCCGTGGAGACTCGGACTTCTGCCGTGAGAGTGTCCTGAAGCAGTGTGAGATATTGAAAGTCAAATATATCACCGGTATGGCAGGAAATACGAGGCTGCTGAAGAAGATTGATCCGCAGATGGTTGAGGCTGAAAAGCTCTTCGTTAAGAGCAAAGCAGCCGAACGTGTTTTTAGCCGTTTTCCCTGGAAGACCCAAAGCAGCTGGAGTCGCAATCGGGATGTCATTGCCAGGGTGGAACATCTGCCGGGCAAGAAGAATCCCCGCTTTATTGTGACGGACATACCTGCTGAAGAAGGGGATGCCCAATCGCTGTATGAAGATGTCTACTGTGCACGCGGCGATATGGAGAATCGCATCAAAGAGCAGCAGCTTTATCTGTTTGCCGACCGCACCTCCAGCTATTGGGTGAGTTCGAATCAGCTTCGATTGTACTTTTCGACAATCGCCTATATATTCTTTGTCCATCTTCGAAGAACAATTCTGCAGGTCAGCGGTGATGAAACTCGAAGCATGTCCTCTACAATCCGATTAAGGATGCTTAAAGTTTCGGCCGCTGTAAAGATTACGGTTCGCCGAGTCTGGATCAGTCTTCCGGAGAGTTTTCCCTGGTGGGACATCTGGATACGAACATCCCGGGCCATCTGAGCGGTAATAAAAACAGTTGATAGTTCTCATCTGGATTCCCTGGGGAAGCTGTGCACCGAGGGTTGAAAAAATGCAAAAAAAATCAGAAGAAATCGACTTAAATTGGACGGAAATAACAAGGATCAATCAACTGGAAACTTTTTTTTGATATATTAGCGGAGAGAACAGAAATTCCCCAGGATTTTTATGTAGTTTTATGTTGGTGAGAAATAGGGGCTAGCGGATATCGTCGGCCAGACGGCTTTGAATTTCCCTCCGGGCTGGTTCAGCTACCTGGAGGCAGTTGTAATGCCTCCAAATCTTGAACTGGAGAACGGCAATTTGTCCGTCCAACCTGTCCGTCATATTACGGGAGGGATGCGTTTGTTCTTTCGGATTGATGGTTTCCGGCTGGAAGGAGGATACGTTTACAAAGGTGATAAAAAGGTCTCCTTCGATTTGCTGGGCCATCGGCCTTACCTGTCGTTTCATGGACATGCAGGAGTGGATTTTACGGTATAGCTATTAACACTGCTGGAATCATTGACAGCTTGACGTACACAAAGAACCGCCATTACTATCCTGTCAATGAGCCCCGGTAGCTCAGCAGGATAGAGCAACTGCCTCCTAAGCAGTAGGTCAGCCGTTCGAATCGGCTCCGGGGTATAATCAGGAAGTGTCAGAAAGCTTGTTGCAGCCTGGTTTCATTTTAATCAGGCGAGATAATGATCCTTGTCAGATACAGCAGTTCAATGTTGAATGCTGCCGATGATTCGGCGAATTACTCTCTGGTACTGTGAGAAATCTTCTCGGCATGGTATATTGTAAATTATTTTTCTGACAGGAATTAATTCTCTAATAAAAGTAATCACTCTGTTTAACAAGCTTTCTGACACTGCAAATTCCTTCCTCAAATCTCATCCTAATACTTGACTCGAATTCCATGAATTGAACACCCAGAAGCTTTCAGTTCTGAGGCAGCCACTTTTCATCACGTGGATTAGATTATAAGGCAATCGCACTTGACGGCCTGTACTGGTTAACCCTACTATCAGCTAGGAGCCTGTCGGATTTACGTCTCACGGCTCGATTTTTGCCCTTTTTCCCTGCTGCTGCGTTGCCAAAATACTCACGTAGCCCAGCTACGCTCCGTTTTTGTCGCCTTGCATCAGGAAAAAATCATCAAAAATCGCCTCGAAGCCTTAAAGTCCGACAGACTCCCAGGAGACTTAATCGTTCTGAAATAAAACAGGTAAGAGTTGACCGATATCAGGATTGCAGGAAGTTTCCAGGCAGATATGAACAAATTTAATTAAGGGAAGGTTTTTATGTTTAAGATTCCATTCAGTGTTGAAGAGAGTATTTCTATTGACTCCAGCGCAGAAAATGTCTACAAATCGGTTTCCAACTTCTCGACCTGGGGAGAATGGTCTCCCTGGATTTGCCAGGAACCAAGCTGCCCTGTTCGTGTTGAAGGAGACAGTGGTACAGTAGGTCATCGTCAGATTTGGGATGGAGATTTAATTGGCGCTGGAGAGATGAGTATCAGCAAAGCTGTTCCGAATGAAATCCTTGAGTATGACCTGCAGTTTCTCAAACCCTGGAAAAGCAGGAGCAAAACGGGTTTCCAGATTTCTTCCCAGGGAGAGAAAACTCTGATTTCCTGGTGGATGACTGGTACTCTGCCCGTGTTTCTGTTCTATATGAAAAAAATGATGTCTGTTTTCGTTGGAGGAGACTATAACCGAGGCCTTTTAATGCTCAAGGAGTATATTGAAACTGGAAAAGTTCTGAGTAAAACGGCTATAAAGGGAGTTGTTAAACAGGAAGAGTTTTATTATATCGGCAAACGGAAATCCTGCAGGATATCGGATATAGGACCAGAAATGGCGAAAGATTTTGCCGAGTTGAATGAATTGGTGGAAAACTCCACCCTACCCCAACCAAAAGGAGCTATTTCGATATACCACTCTTTTGAAATGCTTAAGGGAACATGTGAATACACATCAGGTTTTACGTATGATTCCAGACAAACCGCATCCAATGGGGTGGTGGATGGCCAGATTTCTGCTCGTAAATCTTTACGTGTAGACCATTTAGGTCCCTATCGTCATTTAGGGAATGCATGGACAACTGCTATGGGATATGTGCGTGCAAAGCACAAAGCTGATAAGTCTCAGCCAATGTATGAAATATATGCGAACAATCCGAACGAAGTGCCTGAAGAAGAAGTTTTAACTGAAATTCATGTTCCGATAAAAAGATAGCAGCGTGGTTCTCTCCCAGGAGTCTGTCGGATTTTAAGACTTTGAGGCGATTTAGGTACAGGAATCATCCTGCAAATAACTGACTGACTTCCGGTGAAAAAGAATGTGAGTATTACCCTGTGTCAGAAAGGGTGAAGTATGTCTTTCAGTGGATTTCGGATACCGCCACCACATAGTTTTTCTTATACACCCTGGCACACTTCGGGCAGGTTGTATAAAAGAAATAGGTCTTCTTTACCCGTTTGTCTTTTTCCTTTGCAAACACTTCCATCTCTTTTTCCCATCTGGATATTTTGCTATATGGTCCCTCAAAGACTTTCGTTATATAATTTCCCGTCATTTTTACCATTTCCTGTCCGGGAACATCCTTGTTGACAGAAAAATAATGCTCGCCAGTCCATGCTGACGGGTCGCGGGACATGACAATGAAATTATCCTCACTATTCGCATTTGCCTTTTCTATATCCGAAAAAGTTTTTGAAAAAACAGATCCAAAATTTATGGGAATATGGAAGACGCTTTTTGTTTCGGCCCTGACAAACAATTTATCCTTAAAGTGCAGTTCCTGTTCGTCCCAGTTCATTACTTTGAATCTGGGGCAGCAGTTTGTCGGATTGTCGCTCATATCGTATTTTGGCAGGAGATTTGTTTCCATCTTGACTCCTTTTATGGCTTCAGTGCTTTTAGCCATAATTCTTCCAGAAATTGTGAACTTCAGGCGCTCTTCTGTCAATACTCAACTTCTTGAATTAGATACCAAAAGACTCCTTGATGAAGTCACAAAACTCCCGCAGGACTGTTAACCTGACCTGTATTTGCTGGATTCTCTTTGCACGTCCTTAAAGAATTTCCGCAAATCCCCTTCCGAGCCGCCTTCGTTCTTGCTGCTGCCTTGCCTGCCTGTCGGCAGACAGGTCGCCTAAAGCTCTTGAAGTCCGACAGGCTCCCAGAAAATTTCTGTTCTCTCGGCAATATATTAAGCAAAAAGTCTCCAGTTGATTGATCCTTGTTGTTTCCGTCCAGATTAAGTCGATTTCACAGGTCCGCCCACGGGTTAAAGCTTCTGGATCTTCGATTCGCTCAGACCTGTGGCCGTGATGATGAGTTCCATGTCGGCTCCGGCAGTCTTTAATCGCCTGGCTGTTTCCGTTTTTTCTTCTTCTCTGCCTTCTTCTCTGCCCTTATCCCTGCCATCGCTCCAGGATTCATCCAGACCGCTTAGATAATCCCTTCTCCATTTCTCTTTGGCTTCCAGCCTGTCAAGCATGGCTTGATCGGCAGTGAATGCTGTGTAGAGTTTATGGGCCTCCTGAATATACGGGTTGTCTCCCAATAACACCGACATCTCGTCCTCCTTCAAATAGCCTTCGTACTTAGTTGAAATGCTCTTTCAAGTTATAGGGGTTGAGAATGTTGACGCTGATGACCGGAGTGAGGTCTTTTTGTGTTAAAAAAGCATTGATGAAATTCGTCAACAGACTGGTATTTTTCTCATCACCGAGAAGGGCGCGGGCAAACAAGTCAGACAGCGGATCAAATGGTCTGGTTGATTCCATGGCTTTATACTACGGTTGTTTTGGCATTTGATGCAAGGGAAAAGTCAATCCATCTGAATTGAACACTTGTATGGTGGTGAGGCAGGTGCCGCAGGGGTGGCGGAAACTCTTCCCTTGAAGAAACTTACATGGTCTGGAGGAACGTTCCCGTCGTCCGCACAGCAGTCCTGATCAGCTTGATGAATCAGCCGTGTGCCGGATCGTTCAATTAAAGAAGAGCCGCCTGCGTTGGGGAGCAAAGAAAATCCATGCCCTGTTTATTCGGCAGTATTCCGATTATGTCTCATTAAGCAGTGTAAAAAGAGTCTTGAAGAACGGTGGCTTTGTTGAGAAAAGGAAACGGCGTAAACAGCTTGCACCGTAGAGGATCTCGGAACATCATCCTGTGCAGGTTCCAAACGATGTCCAGAGTGTATCCCCTGGAGAGTGTGAGATTGAGTACCCGCTGTATTATAGAACCCGCATGCTCTCCCGGCATGGGTATATGAAGCTGGATCGGCAGGCGATTGACATCAGCAGTGCTCTGGCCGGGGTAACAGTTGGAATCACTGATCTTGATGAATTGCATTTTTCGGTTTATTTTGATTGTATTGAGTTTCTTCAAAACGCATTAAATTGAATCATTTTGTAATCCGCATTTGAAATCACGATGAAAAAAATGGCCATATCCGCTACACTGTTTTCAACATAAAGAAGTCCGGGGAAGGCATGAAAACTATATTAGAAATCATAGGCGGAGAGTAAACCCTGCTACCGCTTAAATACGAACTAGAGGATTGTTTCCCCGAAGTGCTGAATTGCGGACACCGCTCCTTTCTCCACCATCTTTGGGTTATAGAAGAACATTTGTTCCAGGGTGTCCTTGTAATTTTTTATTGAACTCCAATAAAGTCCCCAAAACAATCACTCCTCAACCCTGGTTCAAGAGTCAGGAGAATCTGTTTCCAGCGCATCCCAGAAAGTGCTGAATTCATCGAGTATCTTGTGATTCACAAGAATTACTTCCAAAAATTCCGAAACAACATAGCTGAAATTCGCCGAGCGATCGCCGCCAAACGCATGGGCAAATTCATGCAGGTAAGTGCTCATGGCGCGGGGAAAATTATGCTTGCAAAACAGATTGCTCTTAAGGGCGATATATGGCAGTTTGAATTTTATGTTATTGCCGGAAGGAGTGGTGACAGTCCTGGCGAGCTTAATGCAGCTTGTCATGCCCTGCCATGCGCCACTTTCATTCTTTATCACTTGAGCCGGAGGCAGTTCTTCCGATGCCATATAACTTTGAAATAACGCTTTTGTGACTGTCTCCAGCAGCCTGATGCGCTTTTTCTCGTTTTCCGTCGGCAATCTTGTCACATTGAATCCATCATTTTCCTCGCAGACTCGCTCAAGTTCGGGATAGCCCAATCTGAGAAACCCATCCTGGACCAATTTGTATTTAACATCCTGTTTCTTCATCCATGCCAGGGCCTGGGTTCGCCTGTTTTTTTGCACGATGTTGCTGGATGAAACCTTTTTTGCAACGATCAGGAAGGGAAATGCCTTCCTCAACTTTTTGACGCATTTTTCAGATTCCGCGACAGCGCGCACCGTATCGTTAATTATGCTATACCAGGAGTCAAAGTCGTACTTCTTTTTGGGGTACTGGTACCATTTTTTTCTCAATGCTGTCAGCAGTTTCAGGGCGGCTTCCGGGGGGATTTTATTAACAATTTTATTGACCGTACTTATAACATCCATTCGATAAAAATCGTCTCGTTCCCTGTTTTTGGGCGGCTCGCCGTGGAGGCAGAAAACTAACGGAGGCGGCAGTGAGCCAAGGGCCTGGAAGCCTGAAAATACTATTCCCTCTCCCCCGTACCAGTAAGTCGATGGATAGTAATATGGTTTCGGAAAGGGGGATCGATGATAGATGGCCCCAATGGCGGAAGACCATATTTTTCTTCCAAGCAAAGGATTCTCCTCGTAAAAAAAGCTTAATCTGGCGCTTTCAAAGATTTCCATTTCATATTCACGAAACGAGGAGATTGTTAAAATGGAGAGATTGCGTCGTCTGCTGTATCTTTTTACCCTGTAGGCCAAAGATCTCAGCGTGGAATTGTCAATATTGATATCTGTGGTGACAACTTCCAATTTCCAATCTTTTGAAGCCATGGTTATGCCCCAGCCGTGATCCCTCAGGGCGCAAAGGGAGGCAATCTTGAATCCTTCGCCGAAATATCCGGCATACTGCCTGTCGCTGTCTCTTTTGGTGGAGGCCCCAATATGAATCAGCCAGTCATAACTGAAGGATACATTGGCAACTTCCATGCTCAGATGGTTGTTCTTCATTTTATAAATGAACCGATCTTTCCATTCATGCGGCCCAACAGCGTCATAGAAATTTTGAATCAGATCCCGCAAAACTTTGTATTTGGACCACTTGACAGGGTATGTATAAACCAGATTAAGAGAAATCATGTCATCATTCACGTTCTGGCCTCCTGGCATGGGTATAACGTCGCTGTCAATATAATGAAGTTTGGCTGCTATGGAAATGAGCGAATGACGCACTAACCCCTATTTCTCACCAGCATAAAACTAATAAAAATCCCGGAGAATTTCTGTTCTCTCGGCAATATATCAAGCAAAAAGTCTCCAGTTGATTGATCCTTGTTGTTTCCGTCCAGATCAAGTCGATTTCTTCTGATTTTCTTTCCTGACAGGGAACCTAATATTGTAAGAATTTGAAGTGTCAGTAAGCTTGTTAAACCAGAAAAATGCTTCTTCAGTACAACTCTGTCAATGGCTTAGAACACTGTAATAATTGGGAGTAATGAGAATTTAACAAGCTTGCTGACACTACGTTTGGTGCTTCCAGGAGTATTTTGTTGAACTTATATAGACGGTTATACAGTTGATTTCACAGGTCCGCCCACGGGTTAAAGCTTCTGGATCTTCGATTCGCTCAGACCTGTGGCCTTGATGATGAGTTCCATGTCGGCTCCGGCAGCCTTTAATCGCCTGGCTGTTTCCGTTTTTTCTTCTTCTCTGCCTTCTTCTCTGCCTTCTTCTCTGCCCTTATCCCTGCCATCGCTCCAGGATTCATCCAGACCGCTTAGATAATCCCTTCTCCATTTCTCTTTGGCTTCCAGCCTGTCAAGCATGGCTTGATCGGCAGTGAATGCTGTGTAGAGTTTATGGGCCTCCTGAATATACGGGTTGTCTCCCAATAACACCGACATCTCGTCCTCCTTCAAATAGCCTTCGTACTTAAAAAAATAGCACCATCGTTCAAAGTCGCTTTGAAAAGTCAGGTCGGCTTCACCGGGAAATGACATTTTCGAGAGCTCCATGAACATGATGATCAAATGATCTGTCAGTACCAGTTCCGGATGGTCCATTTCGGTAATATGAAAGCAGGTGTGATATTCCTTCAATTGAGGAAAAAGGGACTCGCCAATCAGATTGATGCAAATAACCGGATTGAGTTTGGTGTAAGTCTCTGACTGATGCAACTGACTGTGATAGTTTTTGGCCCAGTATAGCAAACTGCGATTGGCAAAATACTTACTGGTGGAAATCTGTACCTCTATGTTGATGAGGCGTTTGTGGTTGTCTCTTGCCTTGACATCCAATATGGTTTCTTTGTCGTTGAAATGCTCTTTCAAGTTATAGGGGTTGAGAATGTTGACGCTGATGACCGGAGTGAGGCCTTTTTGTGTTAAAAAAGCATTGATGAAATTCGTCAACAGACTGGTGTTTTTCTCATCACCGAGAAGGGCGCGGGCAAACAAGTCAGACAGCGGATCGAATGGTCTGGTTGATTCCATGGCTTTATACTACGGTTGTTTTGGCATTTGATGCAAGGGAAAAGTCAATCCATCTGAATTGAGGTAACCTGTCAAGTTAACTGTCCACTTTTTTCATGAAGCTCATGATGACCTGTCTTTCAAGCCGTCAAATGAATCCCTATGGCCTCATTGGCCGATCGTCCACCCAGTATCCGCCGTGGGTAGTTGTTGACCCAATCCTGTATCTCCCTGATCTCCTTCTTGCTGTAGCACCCTATATCACTACCTTTGGGTATGAATCGCCGTACCACGCCATTGCATTTTCATTGCTTCCCCGCTCCCACGATGAGTATGGGTGCGCATAGTAAATAGTTGATCTCTTGCCCCGGGTCAGGCAGGAGCGTTCCATATGACCAAATTCTTCCCGTGTTTCAATATAATCCGGTCGGGTTGAAATACTTTTCATGGCTGACTTTGCTCTGTTGTGTCTCTTATAGCCTTTTGAGCCCTTCTTATGCCTTCTTTTGCCCCGGAGCAGGTACTTCCTGGCATCCCCCAGCAGACCTTCATGAATATACCGGTAGAGGGTTCTTGTGCTGATTCTTGTGTCCGTTGGCCATGAATGCTTCTCATAGTGCATGATGACCGCGTCAGGGCTGTATTTCTTTGCAAGGAGCTTTCTGATTTCCCCGACAAGTTTGTAATCGGCTCCAAGCTTTAATTCGGGCCCCTTTGCTTCAAGTTCCCTACGGCGCGCTGTGCCAAAGTAGTTGTCACACAAGTTAAGTCAACGCAGGAGGTGACAACATGCAGCGCTACAGTGTTCAATTCAGAAATACTATCTTGCAAAAGATGATCGGCCCGGAGAAACGGAAGGCAGCTGATCTCGCAGAGGAATTCGGGGTTTCTGCCGCCACAATCTATGGGTGGAAATCAAAGCTCAAAGACGGTACCCTTTCCGTTCTGGGAAATGAATCAACCAGTCATGAAAGAAGACCGTCGGAGAAGCTCATGCTTCTACTCGAATCAAAGAATGTCAGTGAAGCAGAAATGGGTGCATGGCTTCGCCGAAATGGTCTGCATTCTGAACATCTTGGGCTATGGGAACAAGAGCTCCGGGCTCTTGTTGATCAGAAAGGTGGGGATAAGTCCCGGGAGATGAGGGAGATTCGCAAGGAGCTGAAAAAGAGGGATAAAGAGCTTAACCGTAAGGACAGGGCTCTTGCGGAGATGTCGACAATCATAGCACTTCAAAAAAAACATCTCTTCTGTTTCAGGAAGGACGAGTGACCCATCGTCGTGTGAAAAAGCAGATTGTTTCTGATATAAAGGAGTCTGTCGGACTTACGCCTCACGGCTCGATTTTTGCCCTTTTTTCCCGCTACCGCGTTGTCAAAATGCTCACGGAGCCCAGCTACGCTCCGCTTTTGCCGCCTTGTATCGGAAAAAAATCATCAAAAATCGCCTCGAAGTCTTAAAGTCCGACAGACTCCTAAGCGTCATACACCAATTACATGATTACTGAAACGGTGTCTATCTGCTCTTCAACAACTTTTTTTTTCTTACAGCATCATACGCCAATTACATGATTACTGAAACTATGATGTAAATTGAGATAGCTTATCTTTCTTGTTTCTTTCCACGACTTCAAACACCAGATCTCCTCCCAATTTATCTAAAGCATTAACAAATGTTTCTATTCGTCTTTGCTTATTTGGTTTTTCCATTTTTCTTATCATTGGTTGACTAACACCTAATTTATCAGCTAATTCTTTCTGTGTTAATCCATCTTTGAGTCTCAGCAGTTTTATGGCAAGAGAAAGAGCAAGTGACGGTTTCAGATGTATTTCGAATTCATTTTTCTCTTTGTTGGATGGCAAAGGGATGGTTCTTTCTTTTTCAAGGTAGTAGGCAACAGTTGTATTGAGTGCCTCAGTTGCCATACTCAATGCTTCATTAAGCGATTCTCCAGAAGTTATAATTTCAGTAAAATCCTTGAATGATACAATGCACTCATTTTCTTTTTCGACTATTGCGCATGGATAAGCTAATTTCATAATAGTTTTACCCCTGTTTGTTTCTCTATGGCTTTAACAACAGGTCTTTTTACATCCCTGGATCCATGAAATCCAATAACAGTAACCTTTCCATCTTTTTCAAATATGTAATGAGATCCGTTTATGCGTTTCAATTTCCAGCTATTTTTTTAAGGATGTTTATAATTTCTCTTCCCCTCATACATGAATATAGTCCATAGGTTATTTTATTTCAAGTTTCCGATATACGTTTATGGGGGACTCTTTGGCTATCGTTGCGGCAAGCTGTTAATTCCTATTTCAAAAGCACCATCTCCCACTGATTTGATTATGAAAAGTCCCTTCTTTAGTGCGCTTGAAGACTATAAGTGCTGCGGCACTGGATAGGATTTTTGCCAAGGAACTTAAAAGGCTCAAAGATCAAGGGGGAGGCGGCATTGATAGATCGGATACCATACGAATCTTTGGATATTGGGAAGGTGTTCAGCCGGGCCATTTTCAGATTGACTGCGTTGAACATGAGGGAGGTCATTATCTACTCAAAAAAGAATCAAACTCATTCGCCTACAGCATTATACACCAATTACATGATTACTGAAACGTCTTTAATTCCATACCCCCAACAGTGGAATCGTATCATTTTGCCCTAAAATCCTCTCAAAAATGGAAAAACTGCGATGCAGTGCCGATTTTAGGAGATTCCACATCCAAAGAAATCTCTAATCCCCTTACTATTCCTCCCCCCATCATCCATGCTATTTTAGACCCATGCCCCTTGATTACTTTGACCTGGCACATCTGCGTAAAACCCACCCCTCATGGCGTCTTATGATGGCGGACAACGGACCCCTTGTTATCAGCTTTTTTGATCGGGTCTTCCGGGAGGACAACACCCGTTACCTAAGTGAAGATGAACTGACTATGCAGCTGGAGGACTATCTTTTCGCCCTGCGGGAACACTTTGAAGACAACCCCTTTCCCCGGAGTGCCAGAGAATATCTTGACGAATGGACGGCATCCGACCGACAGTGGCTGCGCAAGTTCTACCCCCAGGGCAGCGACATCCCCCACTACGATCTGACACCGGGCACCGAGAGGGTGCTGCAGTGGACTGACGGCCTCTTCGGTACAGGCTTCGTGGGTACCGAAAGCCGCCTGAATACCAGCATAGAACTGCTCAGGCAGATTGTTCACGGAGTGGAAGAAGATAAAGATAGGCGAATTAAGGAACTGGAAGCCCAGAGACAGCAGATAAACCGGCAGATTAAAGATATCAAAGAAGGGCATATAGAGATTCTCGGCGACCGCCAGGTACGGGAGCGTTTCCTTCAGTTCCAACGGACAGCCCGGGAACTTCTTAGCGATTTCAGGGCGGTGGAACACCATTTCCGTGAGTTGGATCTCCGTGTCAGGGAGCAGATTGCCGCCTGGGACGGTGAGAAGGGCGAACTGCTGGAGAATTTCTTCGGCAGCCATGATCAAATCAGTGAATCCGACGAAGGACAGAGCTTCAAGGCCTTCTGGGATTTCCTTATGTCGCCTTCCAGTCAGGAGGAGATGAGCGCTCTTCTCGACCGGATTCACGAACTGGAATCTCTGGCGGATCTGCTGGCGGACCGCCGCCTCCGCCGCATTCATTTCGACTGGATGGCCGCCGGTGAGCAGACCCAGCGCACCGTGGCCCGCCTCTCCAAACAACTAAGAACTTATCTTGATAATCGGGCTTTCTGGGAAAATCGCCGTATTACCGAGATTCTCGATAATATTGAAAAGAAAGCCGTCAATTTGCGGGAAGAGCCCCCTGAAGAGGACGATTTTATGGAACTGGAAGGCTGCAAACCAGTCTTAAATCTCCCCATGACCCAGGCCCTCTTTAAGCCTCCCGAAAAGATTGAGCTTGTCTCACTCATCGAACCGGGTGATGAAAAGAATGTGGATACTTCCAGGCTTTACGACCTGGTTATGCTGGACAAGGCCCGCTTACGCAATAACATCAAAACAGAACTGGAAGACCGCAGTCAGATTCGCCTGCAGCAGATCATCGAAGCGCATCCCCTTAAGGAAGGACTGGCCGAACTGGTAACCTACGTCCATCTGGCCGAAGAAGATCCCCTGGCCCTGATTCATGAGGATCAACAGGACGAAGTCCAGTGGAAGGCGGAAACAGGTCTGACGCGCCGGGCCCGGCTGCCCCGTATTGTGTTTAATCGGCGGTCTGACGAAGACAAGAAAACACTATAATGGAACAGCGGAAAGAGGAGCACCTGTCCCTTGTCCTAACGAGTCTCATGAAGGGCATAGTGTATCGGGAGGACAAACCCGAATTGTGGAACCAGCTTCTGAACCTACAGGGACCTGTCCGGGACTATCTAAAAGTGATGGGACTGGATGTCAGTATCTACGAAACCGATGGATTCGCCTATCTGGAAACCCTGGAAACCGGGGAAGGAGAATCCCCCGTGCCCCGGCTTATTATCCGCCGGCAGCTCTCCTATCCCGTTAGCCTTATGCTGGCCCTTCTCAGGCGTAAGCTGACCGAGCACGATGCCTATTCGGGAGAAGTCCGGCTTATTCTGGATAAAGACGAGGTCACGGACATGCTTACGGCCTTCTTCTCTGTGGGAAGCAATGAGGTCAAATACCTCAAACGCATCGACAGCTATCTGCAGAAAATACATGATCTGGGCTTCATCCGTTTGTTTGGAGATAAGAAGGATAAAATAGAAGTGAAACGCATTCTTAAGGCCTTTGTGGATGCCCAGTGGCTGAGTGACCTGGATGCCCGCCTTGAGGAGTATCGGAACCATGGAGAAAACCATGAGTGACGGCTTTCTTGAGTTTTCCGCGGACGACACCACCGCCGGTTTCCGCCTGATACGGATGGAACTCTATAACTGGGGTACCTTCAACAACCGAATCTGGTCGCTGCCCCTTAAAGGGCGGAACGGCCTGCTCACCGGCGATATTGGCTCGGGAAAATCCACGGTGGTCGATGCCGTGACGACCCTTCTGGTCCCCGCCCATCGTGTGGCCTACAACAAGGCCGCCGGAGCGGATTACAGGGAGCGTTCCCTCCGGTCCTATGTGCTGGGTTATTACAAATCCGAGCGCAGTGACGGGGGCTTCTCGGCCAAACCCGTAGCATTGCGAAAGGAAGGAACCTTTCATTCGGTGATTCTGGGAGTCTTTCACAATGAGGGCTATAATCAGACGGTAACTCTGGCGCAGGTGTTTCGCCAGAAGGACCATACAGGGCAGCCCGACCGGTTTTATGTGGTCGGCGACACCCCCATGTCAATAAGGGAACACTTCTCCGATTTCGGAAACGACATAAACGCTCTCCGCAGGCGGCTGCGCGGCCTGGAATATACGGAGCTTCATGACTCCTTTCCCCCCTATGGGGCGGCCTTCAGACGGCGCTTCGGCATCAAAAATGAACAGGCGCTGGAACTCTTTCATCAGACAGTCTCGCTCAAGGCTGTCGGTAATCTGACATCCTTCGTGCGGGAGCACATGCTTGAAGCCTTCGATGCCGGGACGGGCATTGAAAACCTTATTCAGCACTTTGAAGATCTGAACACGGCCCATGATGCCATTCTCAGAGCAAAGGCCCAGATAGCCGCCTTGACACCGCTGGTGGAGTCCCTGGACCGCCATCAGGAAACCCAACTGGAGCTGGAAACCCTGACCGCCGCCCGCAATGGCCTGCAGGCCTATTTTGCCAATTTGAAGAAGAGGTTTCTTGAAGAGCGTATCGGTCAGGAAGAACTCAAGGCGGAAAAACTGGCACTCCGCCGGGAAGCCTGCAAAGAACGCCTCTCGGAATTGAAATCCGATCGGGACGAGATTAAGCAGGCCATCGCTGTCAACGGGGGAGACCGTCTGGAAACCCTTAAAAGTGAGGCACGGCGTGTTAGTGCCGAGAAAGATAAGCGCATCGGCAAGGCGGGGGATTATAATAATCTGGCCCGCAGTCTGGAGCTTCCCGAATTGAAAGATTCCGGGGTATTTACCGATAACCGCAGCCGTCTGGAAGAACTGTTGTCCGACACGGACGCCAGGAAGGGTGAGCACTCAAACAGACACTCTGACGTGGAGTATGCATTCCGGGGCCTTCAAGACGAGCATGCCGAACTGGCGGCGGAAATTGCATCATTGAAGCGGCGCAAAAGCAATATTGCCTCCCGGCAGATCGATATTCGTACTCGCCTATGCCAGGATCTGGATATTGAAGAGGAAAGGCTGCCCTTTGCCGGGGAACTCATGGCGGTTCGGGAGGATGAAACGGCATGGGAGGGCGCCGCCGAAAGGGTTCTTCGCAATTTCGGCCTTTCCCTTCTGGTTCCCGAAGATCTCTATGCGCAAGTGCTGCAGTGGGTGGATGAGACAGGCCTTAAGGGACGTCTTGTGTACTATCGTGTCGGTTCATTCAAAGCGGTGCCCCATCAGCCTCATGGGGCACAGTCCCTTATCAACAAGATATCGCTGAAAAAGGACAGCTCCCACCATGACTGGCTTAAGGATCAATTGATTCGGCGTTTCGACTTTAGCTGCTGCAAGACCCTGGAAGAATTTCGCCGCAGCGGAAAGGGGCTGACCAGGGCCGGTCAGATTAAGGGCTCGTCTCTGCGTCACGAGAAAGACGACCGCCACGACATTGACGATCGCAGCCGCTACGTTCTGGGCTGGACCAATCAAGTTAAGATTAGCGCTCTTGAAAAACGCCGGGACAAGCTGGAACACAGCATCGCCGATCGGGGGACTGAACTGGCCGGTCTTCAAAAGAAAATGACGGCCCTGGAAGAGAGGGGCGATCGTATAAAGGAACTCCGGTATTTCACGGTCTTTGATGATTTGGACTGGAAACCCCTGGCCCTGCGCCTCGATGAGCTTAGTGCCGAAATCAACACTCTTGAAAACCGTTCGGATCTTTTGAAATCTCTCCAGGAACGTCTGCGCAGTGTCGAGACCGATATTGCCGAGACTGAGAACTCTTTGGACGAGATTAAACGGGGTATTGCGACGATTGAAGCGAAAATTGAAGGACACCGGGAGGCAGCCCTCCGGGAAGAGGAAATTCTGGCTTCTGTCGAAACAGCCCCGGAAGATGTGTCCGCCCTAATCGACCCATTTCTTAAAAAACATCTGCCGGATCGCAAGCTTTATCTTGAAACCTGTCCCAAGGCCGAGAGTGATCTGCGGTCGGAATTGCAGACCTTCATTGATAGCGGGCGGAAAAGACTAGACCGGCTACTCCAGTCCATCATCAGTACCATGGAGACTTTTCGCCGGGATTATCCCTCTGAAACCCGGGATATGGATGCCGCCATTGAAGCTGGCGGTGAATACCGGAATTTTCTTGGGCGTTTAACGCGCGATAATTTGCCCCGGTTTGAGGCCCAGTTCAAGACTTTGCTCAATGAAAACACCATCAGAGAGATTGCCGGATTTCAGGCCCAGTTGAATACGGAAGTGCAGAAAATAAAGGAAAAAATCGACCGCATTAACAAGTCCTTGTCTGAGATTGAATACAACAAGGACCGCTACATCTATCTCGAAGCCATCAATACCAACGACCCGGAAATACGTGATTTCCGTCAGGAACTGAAGGCCTGTATTGAAGGCGCGTTCACGGGCGGCGGTGATGAGCAGTACACGGAGGCCAAATTTCTGCAGGTTAAGGAAATTGTTGATCGTTTCAAAGGCCGGGAAGGACGCTCCGACAGCGACAGCCGCTGGACGAATAAGGTAACGGATGTGCGGAACTGGTTCGTCTTTGCCGCCTCCGAACGCTGGTTTGAAGACGGCAGTGAGTACGAGCACTACACCGATTCCGGCGGTAAGTCGGGAGGGCAGAAAGAAAAACTGGCTTACACGGTGCTGGCGGCCAGCCTGGCCTATCAGTTTGGTCTGGAATGGGGCGAGGTTCGCTCCCGCAGCTTTCGTTTTGTTATGATAGACGAGGCCTTCGGACGCGGTTCCGACGAATCGGCACAGTACGGCCTTGAGCTCTTCAGGAAGTTGAATCTCCAGCTTCTCATCATCACGCCTTTGCAGAAGATCCATATTATAGAGCCCTATGTCTCCACGGTGGGTTTTGTCAGTAATGAAGAGGGACAAAACTCCCTGCTGCGCTGTTTGACCATAGAAGAGTACCGGGATGAAAAGGCAGCGAAAAAATCATGAAAACACCGGAGGACGTTCGGGAACTTCTGCTGAAGAAATGGAAGACCGGCCGTTATTTTTTTGAAGAGAACTACCCCCTGTCTGTGACTCTGGGCCTTCCTTCCGCGGCCTCTATGACAGACAGATTCAACGAGCTGCGCCGCTGGGCTTCTGACTGGCAGAAAAAAGAGAGTTCCGCCTGTCCCCTGGAGTGGAAGGAGATAAATCACAGACTGCTGGGTAAAAACCGCCTGCCCGGAGCCCTTGTTTTCCATGTCCCCGAGACTCTGGCCCGGTATATCGGGCGTTTGGGAGAGCTTAAAACCTATGTGAAGCTTCGTGAGATTCTTCATAAGGCGGATTCCAGACTGGCCGCCGAATGGGCCGATACTCATCCCTTTGATCTGATTGCCTGTGCTGATGATCTGCCCCGTTTAATAATTCTCTGGCAATGGATGCTCTCTCACCCCCGTCCGGGTCTCTATCTCCGGCAGATCAATCTTCCCGGTATTGATACGAAATTCACGGCACAATACAGAAGAGTTCTGGCTGAGTGGCTGGATTTGACCCTGCCGCCGGATCATATCGATGAAACCTTCAGCGGCGTGAAGCATTTTGAGGAACGCTACGGCTTCAGAAAGAAACCCGAACTCATCCGTTTCCGTATCCTCGATCCCGCCCTGGCGAAGCCATGGAAGGAATGCAGGGACATCAGCATTCCTTCTGAAGAATTCTGCCAGTTGTACAGCCATGTTTCCGGCAGCCCCCGCGAATCGGCCTGCCCATTTGAGAAGGTCTTCGTCGTGGAGAATGACATTACAGCCCTTTCTTTTCCCGAGCTGGAAAAAGGTCTGATTATTTTTGGTCGGGGCTATAACTTTAGCTCATGGAGTGAAGCCGCCTGGCTGAAGGTGCTGGATCTGTATTACTGGGGAGACATCGACACCCATGGTTTCAGAATCCTTGATGAATTCCGTTCCTTCTTTCCCTGTGCCCGCTCCATCCTTATGGATCGGCAGACCCTTCTTGACCATGAAGCTTCCTGGGGGGAAGAGAAAGCACCCCAGTCGGCGGAACTTACCCACCTTACGGAAGAAGAAGGAATGCTCTACGACGATCTGCGCTTCAACCGCCTTCGTCCCAATCTTAGACTGGAGCAGGAATTTATCCGCATGGATTCGGTGTATGGCGTTTTGAATGGCCTGTCGCTTTTCTGAGCCGGATCTGATCAAAGAATCACGCCCTAAAAATATGCTGTGCCATGAAGCCTGTGTTTTCAAAAAATTTCTTCTCCGGATTTTTGCGAATAGATGAATCCGTAGAGCCGATTCTGCTATTCTTGAATTTCCAGGAGTCTGTCGGACTTTAAGGCTTCGAGGCGATTTTTGATGATTTTTTCCTGATGCAAGGCGGCAAAAACGGAGCGTAGCTGGGCTGCGTGAGCATTCTGGCAACGCAGCAGCAGGGGATGCGAGTCTATGGACTCGCATCCTGAGAGAGTGCCGAGCGATAGCGAGGAAAAGCCGCCACGGATGGCGGCGAAAACGAACGAAGGCGGCTCGGAAGAAGCAAGCAGGAGGCTTGCTTCTGGAGAGAAGGGCAAAAATCGAGCCGTGAGGCGTAAGTCCGCCAGACTCCTGGAAGGCATTCAGACCACTCCGAATTCCAGCCCCAATAAAAAAGGCCGACGCTTCCTTAAAAAGCGCCGGCCTGGTGAAGGCTTAATCCTCGATATTAGGGGATGGCCTGAATTATGGCCGCGTGGGTGCTCCAACCTGCTGCATTACCTGTTGCGTTTTTGAAGTCATCCACAAGATCAGCCGGAACATAGATGTCTGTTAAGCTAGAGGCGCGGGAGAATGCATCAGTGTATTGTGGTACCTTTCGGTCATCAGCAGCAACACTGCTGCCGTATCTCACGGTTACGGTTGTCAGTGAGCTGCAATCTATAAATGTCTCGTTGAGGTATGCACGAGCAGTCTCATGCAAAAGCGTAAGGTCTACGCTAGTAACATTGCTCCCCTGGAACGTCTTTTGTAGATTTGTAGAAGAGGTAGTTAGGGTGACGGCAGGGTTAGCAAATGTGACCCCCTGAAAATGTTGTCCGTCGTTAAGTGTTACGTTTACTATGTTATTGAAAGCTACATTGGCACTCTGAAAGGGGTAACTACTGAGAATTATATTGGCAGGAAACGTTGGGGCTGTCAAGGTCTTCACGTTTTGAAAAGCTGCCACCCCTATGCGTGTAAGACTGGAAGGAAAAGAGCTAAGGGCTATATCCGTGCTTTGAAACGCAAAGTCGTCGATGCGGGTAACGCTGTCAGGAAGACTGGTAAGAGCTGAAAGTGAAGAATTCCCAAAGGACTTTTCATGAATTCTCTTTAGACCTTCGGGCATCGTCACCGAGGTCAAACTAGAGAACAGCAATTGTTCGCCAACGCTGTCATGCTGATAGAAGGCTCTCTCATCGGACGGAACACTGACCGGCTGCCCAATCTCCGTCACGGGTTTCTCCTGCCAGTACGCGGGGATGGTGACAGAGGTAACGAGATCGACGTCAGCCTGCGTGAGTCCAACCTTATCATAAAACACAGCGTATTCAGCATCGTTATTTATCAGGTCGTATCTAAGCTCTGCGGTGGCTGTCAGCCATTCGGCGTGGAGGGTCGTTACATCCGTGAAGGTGTAGGAATCCCCTGAGCGGTAGGTGGTACCCGAGCCGTCAGCCGCCGTGTTCCACCCGGCAAAGGCGAAGCCGCTTCTTGTAAGGGTGCCGTAGCTTGCGTCGGGGATAGTACCCGACAACCCTGCAAGCATCGCTGCCGCAGCATTTCCCGTTCCACCGTTGACATCAAGGACAACACCCTTCGGCGTGGCGGATACCTCGCCGGAGGGAGAGCTCTCCCCGGCCGCGGTGAAGGCGACTACCTTGAAGTAGTACGTGGTCAGGTCGGTGAGTCCATCGACCATCAGGCTTGTGGCGGAGTTGCCCGCTTCCCTGGAAGGCGCTGTTCCAATGTCAAAGCCCTGGGTTGTTGAATAATAGATCCGGTATTCCGGCACGCCTGCGCTACCGCCTACAATACCATTATCAGTCGGCGCGGTCCAGGAGACTTCCACCTGGGTGCTGCCTGCAGTGGCGCTGCCAATGGTAGGCGCTCCGGGAGGGGTGTTCCCCGCAACCGGCGCGGCACTATCTTCGTCGGACGCAGGGCCCTCGCCCATGCCGGTGGTTGCCGTTACGATGACGTAGTAATTCTGGCCGTTGGCAAGGGGATCTAACTCATGCGAAGTGGCCGGAGCTTGTACGGTTGCCTTGTCGGTTGAACCCGTTGTGACACCGGTGGAGGTACCCCAATACACGGTGTATTCGCTTATCACCCCTGCAATGCCGTTGTAAATACCCTTGTCGGTGGGGGCGCTCCAGCGTACCACCAGTTTGCCATCTCCCTGGTCGATGCTGGTAATCGTGGGCTTTCCGGGAAGCGCGTCATCCGGAACCGGTGTGCCGCTATCTGCGGTGGGCGCAGGGCCCTCGCCCATGCCGGTGGTTGCCGTTACGATGACGTAGACCTCCTGGTTGTTGGTAAGACCAGTTATCTCATACGAAGTGGCCGGAGCTTGTACGGTTTGCTTGTTGGTTGAACCCGTTGTGACGCCGGAGGAGGTATCCCAATAAACGGTGTATTCGCTTATCACCCCTGCAATGCCGTTGTAAATACCCTTGTCGGTGGGGGCGCTCCAGCTTACCGTCAGTTTGCTATCTCCTGGGGCAACGCTGGTAATCGTGGGCGCTTCGGGAAGGCTGTTCGCAATCGGCGCAGCGCTTGATTCAGTGGACGCAGGGCCCTCGCCCATGCCGGTGGTTGCCGTTACGATGACGTAGTATGTATCGCCATTGGTAAGACCACTTATCTCATGCGAAGTGGCCGGAGCTTGTACGGTTGCCTTGTCGGTTGAACCCGTTGTGACACCGGTGGAGGTACCCCAATACACGGTGTATTCGTCTATCACTCCTTCAATGCCGTTGTAATAGCCCTTGTCGGCGGGGGCGCTCCAGCTTACCAGCAGTTTGCCATCTCTTGGGGCAACGCTGGTAATCGTGGGTGCTCCGGGAAGGCTGGCAACGCTTATCAATATGATGATTTCCTGCGTATCGCCATCGTAGACGGTGCCTGTTTTTCCTGTCGCCACTATTGTGTAGGAGGTCTGGGAACTTCCTGCCGTCGGTGTGCCAGAGATAGTTCCGTCTGCTGCAAGGCTGAGTCCTGCGGGCAGGCTTTCACCAGTTTTCATGGCGTAGGTCGCCTCACCACTGTTGGTACCGATCGGCGACTGATCCGTAATCTGAACGCCGAGGGTAAAGTCACCATCATCGTAGGTAATCGTTCCCAGAGTCGGCTTGTCTGTCACCGTCAGGGTGAAGGTGGTGGAAACCGTGCCTGAGTAGTTATTTTGGCCGGTGGCCGTTACGGTGTAGATGCCTCCATCGCCTTGGGCAATAGCTGCGGCTATGGTGATGTCGCCGGCATTGGTGATGCTGAGGTGGTTGGTTGCTACACCTGCAGGTGCCGTAATTTCCAGAATGTAGTCGTCTCCCGCCGTGAAGCCTTGGGAAATCGCTACTTGAGGAGAACCGCCCGTTCCCGCCGTTACGCTTGTAGCACCAATCGTGAGGGTGAGGCCGGCGGCTGTGAGGCTCTTTTTGGTCACCGTCAGGGTGAAGTCATCGCTAACCATGCCTGTGTAGTTGCCTTTGCCGGTGGCCGTTACGGTGTAGTCGCCTCCATCATTCATGACAATGGCGCTGGTCATGGTGATGGTGCCGTCATCGGCGATGCTGACGGCGCCGGAGGTTACGCCAGGTCCCGTAATGCTCAAGCCGTAGTCGGTTCCCGCTGTTAGGGTGCCGCCGACCGTTACGCTATGGGTTCCCCCTGTCAGTGCCGTTGTGTTTGTATCGTCAACCGTGAGGAAGAATTCGGAGGAATCCAGGCTAGAGATATCTATCTGATTTTCCAGCTTCTTCACCGTCAGGGTGAAATCTTTTGTGTCGCTCTCCGTTCCCAGAGTGATGGTTGCCCTCAGTACCACTGTGTCATCGGTTCCCGAAATGCCCGGGCGTGTCACAGCGGCGGTTTCTCCACTGGTACCGCTCAGGGTTATCGCCGTTCCGGAAGTTACTTCCCAGCTAATGGCGGTGCCCTTCTGGCCGGTAGTGGGCAGGGTAAAATCTAAATTAACGGCCGCCAAATCGCCGCCCGCCGCCGTTGTTATGTCCAGATCGGCCTTGTCGGCGGCTACCTTTTGGGCATCGGTTAATTCGGCGGCCTCCTCAATGGTAATGGATATTGTCGCCGTCTTTACCGTGCCGTCCGCGAGAGTGGCGGTAATGGTGTATTCCTTGGCTGCGGCGGCGGCCGTAGGAGTACCGGAGATAATCCCCGTGTCAGAGGCCAGTTCAAGGCCTGCAGGCAGGGCATCCCCACTTACCTTATACGTCACCCCGCTCCCCGGGTCGCCCTCCCATGTAGGGGACACTGCATTGATCGCGGTACCAGCCGTTCCGGTTACCGCAGAATAGCTGAGTTCCAATGGCAGCTCGGGCCCCCCGCCAGGGCAGGCTCCAAGCAGGGCGCTCATGGCAATGACCGCGAGCACCACCAAATAGAATTTACCTCTGCTTTTGGTTTTAAGATACCGATTTTGTTCGAAATTCATGGAAATTCCTCCT
Organism: Spirochaetaceae bacterium; assembly: GCA_965224705.1. Classification (GTDB taxonomy): domain Bacteria; phylum Spirochaetota; class Spirochaetia; order DSM-2461; family DSM-2461; genus UBA2779. The sequence goes on from OZ245056.1 coordinate 1,420,325, forward strand.
AAAACTATTTTCAACTATATCCCCAACTTATTCAATTTAGGGATTTACAAAACAATACTTCTAATAATACGTCCAATGTTTGAGTTTGTCAAGTAGAAATTCCCTTTTTCCATCTTCTTCAGAGAATACTACCCCCCCCACAGCCTGCAAAAAAACGGTAAGATGATGAAAAGTCAGTACCCTGAATTCACCACATTCGCTTGCTGTCACCTTCAAATCTTTCAAAAACAGCCCGGCATCCTTGAGAACTTCCCGAAAAAGCGGGATTCCTACTGAGGTGAATGTCCGCCTGAATAATCAAAGCCCTCACTGCATTTGAGCCTCCCACCTCCGCCCCTCCGTGCCCTCCGAGAGAAACTCCCTTCCAGCTAAGCGAAAAGGGGGGATTCTCAAGGGGGACCTCCCCCTTGAGTCGTATTTTTCTTTGTTAAACTTTCTTTTTGTCGAAAAAAAAGAAAGTTTAGGCCCCGGATGCATGGCCGAGCAGGAAGCAGAGCTTCCGACCAGGCCCAGCGGCCTGAGCGACTGCGGCTCGAGCGTAGATAAAACGACCAAACCATGCTATGCTGAAAAGCGTCATGAAAAATCTGGAACAGGGAATCTCCGATTTCAAGGAATTCATCGACGAGAACTGCTACTTCGTCGATAAAACCCCTCTTATCGGCTATCTTATTGACCACCCAAGCAAGGTGCACCTTATCACCCGCCCCCGGCGCTTCGGGAAAACCCTGAACTTAAGCATGATCCGCTACTTCCTGGAGGCACCGCCTCCTCCAAAAGGCCTCAAATGGCTAACCCTACTTCGCTCGCGCCGATCTGTTCCAGCTAATGCTTATTTGTTCAAAGACCGTTTCATCGCCTCCCACCCGCGCTGTGCCGAGTTCATGGGGCAGTACCCGGTCATTCACATCAGTTTCAAGGATGTGAAAAAATCAACTTTTGAAAAAAGCCTGAATTTCATCAAAGATGTCATATCGGATGAATTCATCCGGCACAGCTATCTGCTGGATTGCGGATGTATTTCAACACTTGAAAAGCCATTTTTTAAACAAATCATTCAAAAAGAAGCCAGGGAAGAGGATTTCGAAAAATCACTCAAATACCTCTCCGCCTGGCTCCACCGCGCCTACGGCAAACCGCCATACATCCTTCTGGACGAGTACGACACCCCCCTGCACTCGGCCCATGTGGATAAGTACTACGACCAAATGATCGCCTTCATTCGCAGCTTCATGGTGCAAACCTTCAAGGACAACCCCCACCTGAAGCAGGCTGTGCTTATCGGCATTCTGAAGATTGCCCAGGAGAGCATCTTCAGCGACTTCAACAATCCCAGAGTCTCCACCATCCTTTCCCCGGCCATGAAGGACTGCTTCGGATTTACCGAGCCGGAACTTGAAAAAATGACCTCATACTTCGGTCTGGAAGACAAAATGGACGGAATCAAGGAATGGTATAACGGATACATCTTCGGCGGGGACACCGTCATCTACAATCCCTGGAGCATCGTCAATTACTTAAGCTCCCACGAGGAAGGACTGAAACCGCATTGGATAAGCACCAGCGACAACAGACTCGTCAAGGAAGTCATCAAACTAAAGCGCCGGGATGCGAAGATGACAACAGAAAAACTCCTGCGGAAGGAGGAAGTACGCAAACCGCTCTTAACCAACATTCCCTACACCCAGATAGAAAACGATCCGGATGTGGTATGGAGTTTTCTTCTCCACAGCGGCTATCTCAAGGCCTCCGAAATGCACCAGGAAGAACTGGGGACCAGCTGGAGACTTTCCATTCCCAACAAAGAATTGGAGACGGCCTGGAAAACCGTTGTGCGGAGCTGGCTGAAGGAGGATCTCTCCGTCAACGAGGATTTTACGGACTTTGTCAGCGGCATCAGAGAAGCCAATCCCAGGCTGATTGAACGCGGCCTGAAGCGAATCCTCTTTGGCCTGGCCAGTTATTACGATAGCGCACGGGACGAGGAGGAGAGACGGGAGAACTTCTACCATGGCCTGGTACTGGGTCTTCTGGCCTATCTTGGTCCGGCTTATGCCGTGGAGAGCAACCGGGAGTACGGGAGAGGCCGCTCGGACATTGTGGTGGTCAGGAAGGGGAGCGATCCTGCTCAGGCCGAAGAGGCTTTTGTGTTCGAGTTTAAGCAGGGAAATACCGATGCTGATACCTCACTGGAAGTGCTGGCCCAGGACGCTTATGCCCAGGCCGTGAAGGGATACCTTGACGGGGTTAAGGAGAAATGGCATCCGAAGGAATTGTTGGTTCTGGGGATTGGTTTCCGGGGGAAAGAACTGTCTCTGTATTGTGAGGCATAATCTCTCACGGAACGAGTTCACGGAGATTATTCAAGGCTTCCATTCCCCATAGCATTCCGCTATAATGCAAAATTATGCAAACCTTGCAACTGGGCATATCGGATTTCAAGAAATTTATCGACGAAGGCTGCTATTTTGTCGATAAGACCCATCTTATCCGTTACCTTATTGATAATCCCTGCGAAGTCCATCTTATAACCCGTCCCCGCCGCTTCGGCAAAACCTTGAACTTAAGCATGATTCGCTATTTTCTGGAGGCCCCAACTCCGCCAAAAGGACCAAAATGGCTTGCCCGGCTTCGCTTGCGCCGAGCTGTTCCATCCAATGCCTATTTGTTCAAAGACCGTTTCATCGCCTCCCACCCGCGCTGTGCCGAGTTCATGGGACAGTACCCGGTTATTCAGTTGAGCTTCAAGAATGTAAAGAGTGCAAGCAAAGAAGAAAGCATGGATTTAATGAAGTCCGTCATCGCGGATGAATTCGAGAGGCATAACTATCTTCTTGATAGAGAATTTCTCGATGAATTGAAGATAGAATACTATACGAAAATCCAGAACAGAAAAGGTACGGACGGTGACTATACCCAGTCCATCAAATACCTCTCCGCCTGGCTTCACCGCGCCTACGGCAAACCGCCATACATCCTTCTGGACGAGTATGACACACCCCTGCATTCGGCCCATCTGGATAACTACTACGACCAGATGATCGCCTTCATCCGCAGCTTCATGGTGCAAACCTTCAAGGACAACCCCCACCTGAAGCAGGCTGTGCTCATTGGCATACTGAAAATCGCCCAGGAAAGCATCTTCAGCGATTTCAACAACCCCAGAGTAAGCACATTGCTGGATCCGGAAATTGAAGACACATTCGGGTTCACAGAATCCGAAGTGGAAGCCATGGCCGCTCACTTTGGCCTGGAGAATACCATGGATGGTATAAAGGAATGGTACAACGGCTACCTCTTCGGCGGGGAAACCGTCATCTACAATCCCTGGAGCATCGTTAGCTTTCTTGGCCGCCCCAGAGCCGGGCTGAAACCTCACTGGATAAGTACCAGCGACAACAGACTCGTCAAGGAGGTCATCAAACTCAAGCGCCGGGATGCGAAAATGACAACAGAAAAACTCCTGCGGAAAGAGGAAGTGCGCAAGCCGCTCTTAACCAACATTCCCTACACTCAGATAGAAAATGATCCGGATGTTGTATGGAGTTTCCTTCTCCACAGCGGCTATCTCAAGGCCTCCGAAATGCATCAGGAAGAACTGGGAACCAGCTGGCGGCTCTCCATACCCAACAAAGAATTGGAGACGGCCTGGGAGACCGTGGTGCGAAGCTGGCTGAAGGAGGATCTCTCCGTCAACGAGGATTTTATGAACTTTGTCAGCGGCATCAGAGAAGCCAATCCCAGGCTGATTGAACGCGGCCTGAAGCGAATCCTCTTCGGCCTGGCCAGTTATTACGATAGCACACGGGACGAGGAGGAGAGACGGGAAAACTTCTACCATGGCCTGGTACTGGGTCTTCTGGCCTATCTTGGTTCGGCCTATGCCGTGGAGAGCAACCGGGAGTACGGGAGGGGCCGCTCGGACATTGTGGTGGTCAGGAAGGGGAGCGATCCCGCCCAGGCCGAAGAGGCTTTTGTATTCGAGTTCAAGCAGGGAAACAGTGCCGCTGATACCTCACTGGAAGTGCTGGCCCAGGCCGCTTATGCCCAGGCCGTGAAGGGATACCTTGACGGGGTTAAGGAGAAATGGCATCCGAAGGAATTGTTGGTTCTGGGGATTGGTTTCCGGGGGAAAGAATTGTCTCTGTATTGTGAGGCATGATTTGACTGCTGTGCGGACTTCTATAATTCCTGAGGTGTATCCAGTTCTGAAAAACTATGGCATGACTTGTCCGAATCCTTTTGCTTCAGCCGTGTTCACCTCATCGTTTAAAAACATTGTTTTCTGCATCGGTAATGGACAGCCTCCCTGATCTCTGTCACGTCCATTGTCATCTCTGTGCAAACGGCAAAGGAACTCAGCACTGGAATAACCTGATTGTGTGGACTAAATACTTCGGCTTCGGAAGGGGGATTGGTGACAGTTTTCTGTCCGAGGGAAATTTCCGGCGGTTTTAAGACTCCTTTTCTCTGTTTTGTGATAGGATTACCCCAATGGGGTACAATTGTGGCACTGAGCAGGAACGAAATAAAAGACAGGTCTCTGGCTTTTAGCCGGGAATGGGCCGGAGAAAGCCGGGAAAGAGCGGAAAAGGATAGTTTTTGGAATGACTTCTTCTCTGTGTTCGGCATCTCCCGGCGGCGCGTGGCAACCCTCTACCACTTCGGCATCCTCACCTCAATTATGCACATGACATGGGTCAAATACACCTGTGGGCGATTGGAAAGCCGGTTCCGTTATTCCGCTGGAATCGTCTACAGCAACTACCCCCCGCCGAAGGCCTCCGGCGAGAAAAATAAAAAAACTGTTGAGCTAAAGGCACAAGGCGTATTGGACGCGCGGGAAAAATTTCCGGAAAGCTCCCTGGCTGATTTATACGGCCTGCTAACCATGCCCCCCGTTTTAATAAAGGCGCATCAGGCTCTGGATAAGGCGGTGGATCTATGTTACCGCCCCCAATCCTTTAGCAGTGAAACCGGGCGGATTGAGTTTCTGTTTGATTTGTATGGGCAGTATGTGAACGGGCTGGTTTATGAGAAAGGGAAGACGTGATGGGGGCAAATCAGGGGAATTCTCAAGGGGGCCACCCCCTTGAGTCGTCTTTTTTCTTTGTTAAACTTTCTTTTTGTCGAAAAAAAAGAAAGTTTAGGCCCAGCGGCCTGAGCGACCAGTTTAGGCCCAGCGGCCCGAGGGGCTGTATATGAACTATTCACCTTTGCGTTATCCGGGCGGAAAAAGCGCGCTCGCCCCCTTCTTGGAAAGTGTCATTCTGTGCAATAATTTTGAAGATTATACCTATATTGAGCCATTTGCCGGAGGGGCTGGAGCCGCTTTGACGTTGCTTTTTAATCGGGCTGTCGGTAAAATCCATATTAATGATGCGGATAAGGCCATTTACTCTTTTTGGCACTCTGTTTTGTACGAAACTGGCGATTTGATAGAGAAAATAAAAAACACGGACATAACCGTTGAAGAATGGTATAAGCAAAAAAACATATATGGAAATGAAGTTTCATTGCTTGAAAAAGGCTTTGCCGCTTTGTTCCTCAATCGCTGCAACCGTTCCGGCATTATCGCGACAGCCGGACCGATTGGCGGGCTGGAACAGAATGGCAGGTGGAAAATTGATGCCAGGTTCAACAAAGTGAGTATAATTTCCCGAATCAAAAGGATAGCAGACGAAAAAAAGAACATACTTCTATCTTCGTATGACGCACGGGAATTGATAACCAAAACAGATCGGGACAATTACTTCTTCTATCTGGACCCGCCCTATTATACCAAAGGTGGTAAACTTTATTTTAATGTCATGAAAGATTGCGATCACAATGATATAGCAGAGTTGATTCAAAAATTTCCCGGACCATGGATTATGACTTATGACAACGCGGCTTATATAAAATCTTTGTATGCTCCAAAGGACAATATCAAAATTTATGGCTTCGACTTACGCTACAGTCTGCAAAACAAGGCGATTTACAAGGAGCTTTTAATAGCTCCTGACACGCTTTTTCTACCGCAAAGGTTAAAAATAAACGGTAAATACCAAAATTACAGGCAGGAAGGAGTACTGTATGGCTGACTATGAAATGCTGCCGGTTGAACAACTTTTGTTTGATAAATCAAACCCGCGGCTTGTGGAATTTGACAGCAGCGGAGGCAAGGAAAAAGATATTATATCGCTCCTTTGGGATTCCATGAATGTCAAAGAGCTGGTGCTGTCCATTGCCCATTCTGGCTATTTCATCAACGACCCTTTAGTCGTCGCTGTGGAGGATGGCCAGAATATTGTCATTGAGGGCAACAGGCGGCTTGCGGCCGTCAAAATTCTTTTGAATCCCGGTGATTATCCCTGGAGTATCCCGGAAGTGGAACAGGCCCGCCTTGATTCCCTAAAAAAACTGCCGGTCGTCTTTATGAAGCGCGAAGAGTCCTGGCAGTTTATTGGATTTAAGCATGTCAACGGCGCGGTTAAGTGGGACAGTTACGCCAAGGCCCGCTACATCGCCTCGGTTCACAACAAACATGGCATACCGCTTGATGAAGTTGCCATGCAGATTGGCGATACGCATAAAACCATTCGTAAACTCTACCGCGGCATCATGGTTATTGAACAGGCCGAAAAGAAAACCGAATTCAAGAGAGATGATATTGATAGGTCAAAGTTTTCCTTTTCGCATCTTTACACCGGGCTGGGGTATCGGGGCTTTTCGGAATTTCTTGATCTGAAGCACGAGAATAGCAATACCGATGAATTTGTCCCTGAAAATAAAGAGAAAGAACTGGAAGAGCTGTTTTTCTGGCTTTATGGCAGTAAAAAAATGGCGCGTGCCCCTGTTTTGCGCAGCCAAAACCCCGATTTAAGAAAACTGAACACCGTTGTCAGCAGCCGGGAATCTCTGTCAGTCCTAAGGAATAGCGGGAACCTTGATCAAGCCTATGAGTCCGCCCGCTCTGTTACTTCTCTGTTTGAAGAGGAATTGACCCAGGCGAAATCTTCATTATTAAAAGCAAAAAGCCATGTGGTTGAAGGTTTCGATCAATCGGAGGAACTACTCAGAATGGCCGGAACCATCGCTAATCTGGCGGAAGATCTCTACGAAGAGATGGAAAGGAAATACAATTCCGACAGTAAAACCGCTAGAAGAAGGAAATTCACCGAGGATAGTTGATGCCGGTTATATCTGGAGAATTACAGTACAGCCCCAGAGAGAAGAATGCCCTAAGCTCTTTTGCCGATCAGGTTGAAATTCGCTGTCTGTGCGAGCAACAAATCTCGGCACAGGATATTTTGTCAGAGCTTGGCATGGTCGAAGAATGTGAAACGGATGAAGATGAAATCGGCCGTGAGGGTTTTATAGACGACCTTATTGAAGAAATCAAGAATAGAGAAAAGTGGTGCTCCGGGAATTATCCTTTTGACATTGATGGTTCACCGCCAGTCATGATTCTCCGCAGAGATGATTCTCCAGTAATCGAATTGTATAAATTTTTACTCTATGCGGCCAATGGAGACATGAAGGAAAACTGTACTAACAATGATGTGAACGCAACCTTGCTTTTTGAAGAGCTATCGGAAATCACAGTAAAAATCTACCTGGGGGAAAGGGCCGAAACCTTTCTGTTTGGTACGGCAAATAAAGACTTCAAAAATTTCCAACAGCGGATTACAGAGTTAATACGAAGAATGAATGAGGGCAAGGGGTTTAAGGAGCAGCCAAAAGAAAACTATGACTATAACAAAGATGACGGATTGGATGTTGCCGCCTGGATACCATTTGGCGATGGATACCCGGGACAGCTGATAGCCTTTGGGCAATGCAAAACCGGTACAAGCAGGGATAAGAATACCCTGACTAATTTACAGCCGGATAGTTTTTGTGCAAGATGGTTCCAGGAACAACCGGTATGTACCCCCGTTCGGCTCTTTTTTCTCAGCGAAGGTTTAGACCGCCGGAATTGGTACAACACATCCACTCGTGCCGGAATAATCTTCGACCGTTTCAGGATTATGGCGTTGATGAACAAGTCATTGACCAAAGATATTCATAACAGAATAAGTGCATGGCTGAAGGGGTGGAGCGTAGAATAAACGCCGCGTTTTTTGTTCCCGGTTTTGGTAAACCTTATCGGCATGAACGGAAGCCACCATTCAGGCTCAGTGACAACCTGGCCCCAAACCTTACCTCTTGCCAGTCTTCCCCTGACCATCTCTCTCACATGTGGCTGTGAGACACTGACAATCCGATCTTTGACCTGTCTCTTATTTTTCGCGCCCTGTTCCAGAAGTCGTTTTTTCAGACCGAAATCTGGTTGGAATAAACCTGAAACTAAAGTAGATATCTCGCTGATCTGACGGTTCCCCTTGATTGCCTCAAGAGCCACTTTGAACTTGAAGACTTTCGTTCGTCGGATTTTTTCATGACGAACCTCCTTTTTAAGGGGATCCACCTTACCCAAAAAAGAACAAACAATCATGACAAGTTCTAAAAGAAAAATGCGGTTTTTAACGGTGCCCAAAGCCACACCCCGTTACCGGACGGTCCGTATCCGTCCGGCGTTGCACTCCAGACCCGTCAGTTGCTCAACAGAGTGCCGTACTGGTAGTATTGTAAAGGGGTAGCCTATAACGTCAAAGAGATACTTGACAGGACTGTTTTTATGCGATAATTTTTATCAGATGGAATCGGATATGGCCGACATCCCCAGAGGGATTTCTGGGTATAAATCTGGGCGTTACCCCGGACGCAGGGCTGTGTCAGGAGGAAGGATTTGGTACGCAGACAGAGGGCAGCCCTCCGCCAATGCGCTGCTGCTGGATGGATCGAGGCATCCAGCAGGTACGCCAAAAAACAAAAGGAGGAGTTACATGAAACTAATTCTGACATTCCTGGCAATGCTGTTACCCATCGCGGCACTGCAAGCCAGGAGTTTCTATGATCTGGAAGCCATCAAAATCGATGGTTCCAAACTTGAATTTCAATCCTTAAGGGGAAAAAAGGTGCTTATCGTCAATACCGCCTCCCGGTGCGGGTTTACGCCCCAATACGCCCAACTTCAGGAGCTTTACGAAACCTACGCCGAAAAAGGTCTGGTTATCCTGGGATTTCCCTCCAACAACTTTCTGGGACAGGAACCCGGAACCAATCAGGAAATTCAGCAGTTTTGCGACAAGAACTATGGGGTTAGCTTCACCATGATGGAAAAGATTAACGTGAAAAAAAACGCCAGGCAGCATCCCGTCTATCAGTGGCTCACACGCAAAGATCAAAATAGTTTTTCTGACAATAAGGTCAAATGGAACTTTCAAAAGTATCTTATAGATGAGAAGGGTCAGCTGGTGAAGGTCATCTCCCCCCGGACTAAGCCAATGGATTCGTCCATCGTCGAATGGATTATTTCAGGGAGCTGAACCCCTCACCTCCGTGTCCTCGTATAGAATTAGATGCAATTGCCCTGGATCAAATGGCGTTGTCTTCCCGATATTTTTGATATTCTTCAGCAGAAATAACCCCATCCCTATATGCATCGTACATGAAACCGCCCATGCCCGCGACAACACCGGCAACGGTTCCCAGGGTTTCTTCATCGGAGGCAAATTCCCATGCCTGATGCGCCTTTTCGCCGACATAAACAGCGACTTCCGGTCCATACTCATGGTAGATTTCCTCTATTTCCCGAGCGGCGTGTTCACCGTGTTCCTTTGCCGCCAACTTAACATGGTAAAACGCCTCGGCCGCGATGGGACCGTATTCCTGGTAAATCTCCTGTATCTTGCGGCTGGCATTCTCATCGAGCCAGGTATAGCAATCGGATATGAGGGCGCCAGCCTCTGGCCCGTATTCATCGGCAAATGCGATAATGCGGTCTGCCGCCTCAGGGCCATAAGTCACAAGCGCATTGGCGATTCCCCGACCTATTTTTTCCCCGTATTCGTAGATATAGTCCCGGACAATTTTGTAAGTTTTGGGGCCATATTCCTCGATGATCTGCCACATCATCAGTCCGGTGGGTTCGCCGTATTGATGGTAGAATTTGACCAGTTCATCGCCTATCTGCGGGCCGTATGTTTCATAGCAATCCACAATCCTGTCGGCGGTCTCCGGCCCCCATACCTCATACATGTAGCGGATGCCCTCCAACACATCATCGCCATACTCCTCAACGAGATAGGAATAGCCCTCGGCAACAGAATTCCAGCCCCTGGAAAGATGATCCCCAACCGTCTCCGCGGTCTTCTTCATGAATCGTTTCGTCCATGAGAATGCCTTTTCCGCGGAATCATCGAATGAATCCCGATCGAACGCATCCGTTGGCAGTAACACGCCGACGAACATGCACAACGCAATACATGCGGTTTTCATTTAATCACTCCTCTACCAGCGATTGCCGGTGTTGTTCTGGGCGTTTTTAGGAACTGTCGTCCTTCTTTCTCCTCAATTTGCCTGACACCGCACTCAGGCCGAATCTAACTGCTTTGTCAGGCGATCCTCTTCTATCGACTACGCTTCTAGTGGTTTTACTCTGGCCCGCCATAAGTTCTTCAACCATTGCATCAATATCGTGATTATGTCTATCAGAAAATTTCTTCCTATTTTCCCAGACTTCCCAAATTATTTCATCCTGATACATCTTACCGCAGATCCAACCCCCCATTGCCCGCCAGAGTGGGGTCCTGGTATCGGGACGGACCCATATTGCGGGTGGCCGTGCTCACCTCCTGTTTGACCCGGTAGTAGAGATCGCTGCCGGTTTTTGGGGTGCGTTCGGCCATGGCCTTGATGAGGTAGTAGGTGAACAGGCGGTGGCCCTTTTCGCGGTAGACGTTGGAGAACTGCCGGTCGGTCCCGGCGGCCATGGCCATTATCTTGCCCTGGGAAGACAGGGTAATCTTTTTTGGGGACAAGAGGCTGGCGGCCACGCTTTTGAAGACCGGTACGCCGTCGGCCTTGCCGGTGAAGCAGCTATCGAAGAACATCACCACTTTGCCCGCTTTGGAGTTTTCGAATATGCGGTAGAGGTTTTGCACCTGAAAGAAGGGTTCTCTGGCAACGTAGTCGGGCATCATGTCGGTGGGAAGGATGTAGGGGATGCTGCCCTGCTCAATGGCGGGGATGCCGTGGCCGTTGTAGTAGAAGTACACCGTGTCGCCGGACTGTATGCCCTGCTCCAGAAAGTGCTGGAGGCTGGTTTTCAGGTTGCCGCTGGTGGCCTCCTGGTCGTAGAGGGCGCGGATGTGACCTTTGGGGATGCCCTGAGTAAGCTGGATGGCTTTGGCAAAGAGTTCGGCGCTGCGGCGGGCATAAAGGATGTTGTCGGTGTTTTTGTACTCTTCGGCACCGACGATGAAGGCCCATTTGCTGTTGTCCAGGGGGGCCGGGCGCAGGCCTTCCACCAATGGGGTCAGATCGTCCTGGAAGTCGATGAAGCTGGTGGTGCCGTCCTTGTAGGTTATGCTGCCCACGGCGTTTCTGTCCACCAGGTCGGAGTTTTGCAGGGCAATCTGGGAGAGGTCAACAAGCGCATCATCGGTGCCGATAACGGCGGTGTTGCGGCTTTGTGCCACCGTTGCCCCCTGGCCGGGCTTGAGGGTGTGCTCCGTGCCGCCGAAGGCCAGCCTGGCCCCGGCTATGCCGAAGCCGCCGTCGCGGTTGGCGAAGGCGTAGGGGACGGCACTGAGGGAGGAGGCATCGCTGAGGGCCTGTTTACGCAGGTCCAGGCTGGGATTGGGCAGGACAAAGTCGCCCAGGGGAACGCTGTTCTTTTGGGGCAGAACGATGCTGAGGTAGAGGCCCTTGTTTGTTTGATCCAGCTTGGCCGAGGTCACTCTGGCATGGGTGAAGAGCTGGTTGGCGGCGGCCATGGTCAGGTCCATGCGCGCCTGCTCCATGCGGGACTTGCGGTCGGCCTGAAGCTTTTGTATCTGCCGCACGATGCGGTTGCGGGCCTCCACCTGCTGGCGGTAGCTGTCTTCAATCTGGTCAATCTCGCCCTGGCGCCGGTTTTTGGCAGCCTGCACCCGCCTGTCGAATTCGTCGTCAAATTCCCACTGCTCCTGGGTAAGATGGATGGGGGCGGGGAGGACGGGCTGGGGCACCATTTCGGGGATGTCCTGGTCGTCCAGATTGAGCCAGGGGGAGATGCGGCTCTGCACCAGACGGTCAAGGGCCTGGGGCCAGGGGGACGGGGAGTTCAGGATGGCCTTGATATCATCGGGGGCAATGGCCAGGTTGAAGTCGGCATTGAGCCTGGCGGCTTCCAGGCCGTGTTCCTTGTAGTACGCCAGGGCTTCCGGGCCGTGCTGCGTAAAGAGTTCCCAGGCGGGGGCGAGGGGGGTGGCCCGTATCTCTCTGGTGAATGCTTCTTCGCTTATGCGGTATTCCGGGGTGTCGAGGGACTCCTGATAGATGTAAGCCATATCCCTACGCCACAGCTTGACGGCACCACCATCACTGCCTGATGCCAGTATGCTCCCATCAGGGCTGAAGGTCACGGAGTTTACATCAAGAGCATGTCCCCTAAGAGTTCGGATCTCCCGGCCATCGGAGACCCGCCACAGCTTGACGGTGTCATCATAACTGCCGGATGCCAGCATGCTCCCATCGGGACTGAAAGTTACGGAGTTTACCCTATCATCATGCCCCTTTAGGGTTCGGATCTCCCGACCATCGGAAACCTGCCACAGTTTGACAGTGTCATCACTACTGTCGGATGTAAGTGCGCTCCCACTGCCGGATGCCAGCATACTCCCATCAGGACTGAAGGTCACGGATTTTACAGTGTCATCATGTCCCTTTAAAGTGCGGATCTCCCGGCCATCGGAAACCCGCCACAACTTGAGAGTTTCATCCAGACTGCCGGATGCCAGCATGCTCCCATCGGGGCTGAAGGTTACGGAGTATACAGAGTAATCATGCCCCTTTAAAGTGCGGATCTCCTGGCCATCGGAGACCCGCCACAGCTTGATTGTGTTATCCGTACTGCCGGATGCCAGCATACTCCCATCGGGGCTGAAGGACACGGTCCATACATGGTCACTATGCCCCCTAAGGGTTCGGATCTCCCGGCCATCAGAGACCCGCCACAACTTGACTGTGTCATCCCCACTGCCGGATGCCAGCATGCTCCCATCGGGGTTGAAGGACGTAGAGCTTACCCAGTTATCATGCCCCCTAAGGGTTCGGATCTCCCGGCCATCGGAGATCCGCCACAGCGTGATGGTGCCATCATCACTGCCACTGCCGGATACCAACATGCTCCCATCGTGGCTGAAGGACACGGAGCTTACACTGTACGCATGTTTCCTAAGGGTGTGAATGTTTGTCATGTTGTTAGAGACGATTTCCGGCTTTAATTCCATGATCTGGGCAAATTCAGCGATTAGATCAATGCCGACCATCGTCTTATTGGGCTGGGACGATTCTGCTTTTTGCTCGTTGGTGGCCATCGTTTTATTAAGTTGAGACGATTCTGCTTTTTGCTCGTTGGTGGCTGTCATCTCGTCCGTTTTGTCTGTGCTGGCACAGCCAGCGATAATCAGGGCCGCAAAGGCAATTAGGCCGGCTTTTTTCATGGCTTCCACCTTGTCTTCATAATTGACTTCAACTTAACGTAGACTGGACTGTTTGTCCAGTCAGGGCAATCGCATATAGAAATCCCCTATCGACCATCACGAAAAAGAATACCATCCCCCCCACAAGCTGTAAAAAACCAGTAAAATGATGAAAAAACAGTAGTTTTCAAGGATGCGCAAAAGAGGAATTTCTAAACGCAGAAAGATGAGATTGATCCGCAATGAAAAAACTGCTATACTGTTCTTCTGAACCTTTCAGACAGAATTCTCATGTAGTGGAAACGGCTTATGAAAAGAATAGTAAAATTGTTGATCGCCCTGACAATGATTCTCCTGATATCGTGTCAGGAGAAAAAAGAGGAAAAAATAAGCGAAATACCACCGGTAGAAGTGGCACCGGAACAGTCCGTAGTGGAAACTGCTCCCCCCCTTCCCGAAGAGTCTCCCTCTTCATCATCCGATGTGCAGAAAGAAGAGGATGTTCCCGCAGCGGATATCCAGCAGAAATCGGCTCATTCAGAAACCATCGTCGATATGGGATCTCAAAAGGAAGCCGATCAGGAGAAGGAAGAAGAAAAAACAACCGAAATACAACCGGTAGAAGCGGCACCGGAACAGCCAGTAGTAGAAGCTGTTCCCTCTTCATCATCGGATGTGCAGAAAGAAGAGGATGTTCCCGCAGCGGATATCCAGCAAAAATCGGCTCATCCGGAAGCCATCATTGATATGGGGTCTCAAAAGGAAGCCGATGATGCAATAGAGGAGGCTCGAAAAACAGCGGAGAAAATCCTTGACGAAACAAAAGAAGCGGCAAGCCAGGCCGCCGAACAACTGATGGAGCAGGCGGCAGAAGGTCAATCCCTGATGGAACAGGCACAACAGAATCGCCCTCCCGGCTTAGAAAAGTTCTTAACGAGCCCCTGATTATTTCTCCTGCGGTGGAGGAAAGGGAAAATTCCACCAGACTGATTCAGCAAGACAGTACTTGATACCTTTTCACTCAATACTCCCTTCCTGAAATTATCAGTTTTGTGCAGCGAAGACAAAGTATATGCAGACTTTCCCTGGCTGCTTGATTGACAACCTTTATCACATAAACTAGTTTTGAGTGATATACTATGTAAGGATAAGGATGCGATAGAAACGATGAGTAATCAGTATGTTTTTTACTTCGGCGGAGGTAAAGCCGAAGGCCGGGCCCAGATGAAGGAATTGCTGGGCGGTAAAGGGGCCAATCTGGCAGAGATGACTAACTTGAATATACCCGTGCCCCCTGGATTCACGATTTCCACGGAGGCTTGTGATCTCTATTACAGGAATAACAGGTCCCACAGCGATGAGGTAAAAGCTCAGGTTGCCGCCAATCTGGAAAGATTGGAAAAAGAAATGGGGAAAACTCTGGGGAGTTCTGAAGACCCTCTCCTGGTTTCTGTCCGTTCTGGAGCTGCTGTCTCCATGCCGGGAATGATGGACACAGTCCTCAATCTGGGACTCAATGCTGAAGCTGTGGCAGGCATTGCGAGAAATACAGGCAACAGCCGGTTCGCATGGGATTCCTACAGACGGTTTATTCAGATGTTTGGAGATGTGGTGAAGGGAGTCCCCCACCATGCCTTTGAGAAAGCTCTTGATGCAATCAAACAATCAAAGGGTGTTGAAAATGATGTTGACCTGGAAGCGGAAGATTTGAAAAAAGTTGTGGACAGCTACATGTCTGTCTACAGGGATAACGTTGGTTCGGATTTTCCCCAGGATCCGCGGCAGCAGCTCTGGGCAGCCATTGATGCGGTTTTCGGCTCCTGGAATAACGATAGAGCCGTTAAGTATCGGAATATCAATAAAATTGGTGACCTCCTGGGTACCGCAGTCAATGTTCAGTCCATGGTCTTTGGAAACTGGTCTGATACATCGGGAACAGGAGTCTGTTTCAGCCGGGATCCTTCCACGGGAGAGAACTATTTCTATGGAGAATACCTGATGAACGCTCAGGGAGAAGATGTTGTGGCCGGTATTCGGACTCCTGAGCCTCTCACTACCCTGAAGGACACCAATGCCGAAGTATACGAACAGCTGGTCAGTGTAAAAGAACGATTGGAAAAGCATTACACAGACATGCAGGACATGGAATTCACCATTCAGGATGGGAGACTCTTCCTTCTGCAGACCCGCAATGGTAAGCGGACAGGTCAGGCTGCCTTGAAGGTGGCGGTCGATCTGGTTAAGGAAGGCTTGATAAACAGGGAAACTGCTGTTACCAGGGTTACTGGAGATCAGATGGATCAATTACTCCATCCAATGATACCCCCCTCCTCCAAGAAGAAACTGAAAGCCATTGCCAGGGGGTTGGAGGCCTCCCCCGGAGCCGCTGTCGGAAAAATTGTCTTCAATGCCGATGAGGCTGAAGAATGGGTGGCCAGAGGTGAAAAAATAATTCTGGTGAGGAAGGAAACAAGTCCCGAAGACATCGGGGGCATGCATGTTGCTGAAGGTATACTCACTTCCACAGGCGGAATGACCAGTCATGCTGCTGTTGTGGCCCGCGGCATGGGTACGCCTTGTGTCGCTGGCTGCAAGGATGTCATTGTCGACGAAAAAGCAAAGAAGGCTACC
Source organism: Spirochaetaceae bacterium (assembly GCA_965224705.1). Taxonomy (GTDB): domain Bacteria; phylum Spirochaetota; class Spirochaetia; order DSM-2461; family DSM-2461; genus UBA2779. The sequence continues at coordinate 1,436,509 of OZ245056.1, forward strand.
ATTAATGGAGTGGATTACAGGGAGGGAAGCTTTCTCTCCCTTGATGGCAGTGATGGTGAGGTGTACTCCGGGCAGGTTGAACTGGTGCAGCCGGAACTCAGCGGAGAACTGAATCAGCTCCTGGAATGGGCCGATGAGATTCGACATGGTGCCAGACGGAAGGGTATTGCCGATGGTTTCTTTGTACGTACCAATGCCGATTTGCCGGAAGATGCCCGTAAGGGAGTTGAATTTGGTGCGGAAGGCATTGGACTTTGCCGAACCGAGCATATGTTTTTTGCGGAAGAGAAACTCATTCCTTTCAGGCGCATGATTGTTGCGGACAGCCTTGAGGAGCGTAAAAAAGCTCTCCAACCCATCCTGAAACTCCAGATTGAGGATTTCATCGGCATATTCGAAGCCATGGATGGCCATCCGGTTACTGTGCGTCTTCTGGATCCTCCTCTGCATGAATTTGTGCCTCACAGCGAGGCTGAAGTGCGGGAACTTGCAAAAGAATTGGGCAGGGATGCGGACACTCTGGTGAAGCGGGTGGATGCACTCAAAGAGCTCAATCCCATGTTGGGACACAGGGGATGCCGTCTGGGAATAACGTACCCGGAAGTATATGATATTCAGGTGGAGGCCATCATGAGTGCCGCCACCACTGTTGCCGGTCGTGGGGGTAAGGTACTGCCGGAAATAATGATCCCCCTGGTGGGAACGACGGCCGAACTGGAGATTTTACGGGCAAACGCCCAGAAAGTTGTAGACAGAGTGCTGGCAAAGACAGGCGTGGATGTGGAATACCTTATCGGAACCATGATTGAGATTCCCCGAGCAGCTCTCACCTCGAATCTCATCGCTCCCCACGCCGATTTTTACTCCTTTGGAACCAACGATCTCACTCAAATGACCTTTGGTTACAGTCGGGATGATGTGGGCAGCTTTCTCCCTGAGTATGTGGAAAAGAAGATCCTGAAAACGGACCCCTTCCAGTCTCTGGATACCGTGGGAGTGGGACAGTTGGTCGAGTTGGGTGTCTCCAGGGGACGAAGTGTTAAAAGTGATTTGAAAGCCGGTATTTGCGGTGAGCATGGCGGCGATCCTGATTCCATTGCTTTCTGCTATGGTGCAGGATTGAACTATGTTTCCTGTTCTCCTTACAGGGTGCCCATTGCCAGGCTGGCGGCGGCCCAGGCTGTTGTGAATTCAAAAGAATCATGACTTGATACTGCTGGTGCACTTTTCAGTGTGCCCGCAGTATGATGGCACGCCATCCCCGATGCCTCCTGTCTCCAATTACTATCCAGCCCTTTATATTCTTCAATAACCGTGCCAAGTTGGTACTTCGCCCGACAATGGCCCACTCACCGTGAGGCTTAATGGCTGCTGATGCCATTTCCAGCAGCCGGGTACTCCAGTCCGAGTATGGGATTGGATCCAGGTCCGTCAGTAAAAAATCAACTGAATGGACATCTAAACCGGTTTGCAATGAACCGGGTTCAGCAAGTTGAGCAATTTCAACTTCCCGAAGACCTGTGTACTTCTCAAGATTTTTCTCACTGATCAACAATGCTAATCGATCCCGTCCAGCCAGTATCAACCGCTCAGGTTTTGCACCACGGCGGCTCACACAGAGAAGGGGAAAATGACCCTGCCCTGGAGACCAGAATACAATTGTTCCTCTGTAGCTTTTTTTTTCAAGAAGCTCTGCCAGCAGTGTGATTCGCCAGGAGTGAGAGTCAAAGTCACCTATGTTCCACACTGTTTGCAGAGTATATTGCATCTGTTTGAATACGAATGTTACTGTTTGCCGGAGATAGGGAGCAAGCAGTCTTTCTTTGCTCTGCTTCAAACTGGATTTCCCCTCCCCTCTGAAGTGAATAACTGTGTGCTGCTTCGAGGAATCCTCATACAAAATTGTACTGCCGCCGGAGAGAATGAGTTCTCGACAGGAATTGCCCAGGGCTTTGATGATAACAAGAGCGACCCGTCCATCTGGTTTAAGATACCCTGCTGCATGATGGAGGAAATCAGCCAGGACTGGTTTTCCGGCTTTGGCGGGAAAATTTGAGACTATAAGATTGTAATCGGAAGAATGGGGGCCTTCCAGCATAAGCCGCTGAGCTGTTTCAACGTTTCTCAAAGAATTAAGTTCTGCATTGTGCCGGGATATGTCCACGGCCAGTCTGTCTCTGTCAACAAGCCGGACAGCGGCATCCGGACACCGTGATGCAATGGCCAGCCCCAGAGTTCCGGTTCCGCAGCCTGTATCAAGAACCTGTTTCATGTTCTCCAAATCACATTCCCGGGCAATACTTTTAAGAAGAAGCATGGATCCCGCATCGACACCGGCACTGCTGAACAGTCCGAGGGATAAGTCTAAAGTGAGATTTTTGCCTGCAAAACGAAAACTTGTGCGGCGGTTAATCAAATCCGCATGAAGGGAGGTTTCAGCCGTTGATACGTTCCTGGTATTCTTTTGTTTCAACATTGATGCGGATTCTTTCACCCTGTTTGATGAATATGGGGACTTTCACCGTGAGACCGGTTTCTGTCACGACATGCTTGGATGCTCCGGTGACCGTATCACCCTTAACAGCCTCGTCTGCTTCCGCAACAATGAGATCTTTTTTCGGCGGCAGACGTATGTCCAGAGTTTCTTCATTCCATTGAGTGAGCTTGAACGTTTCTCCTTCAAGCATGAAGTATTGGGCATCTTCGTGGGCACTGATGGGTACCTCGAATTGTTCAAAGGTAGTGGAGTTCATGAAATGATAGGCGCTGCCATCGGAGTAAAGAAACTGGGATTCCACCTCCTCAACATCAATTTCCTCACAATTGTCCTGGCTCTTATGAGTGATCTTCTGGACAGATCCATTGCGGAGGTTTTTCAGCTTGAGCCGTACAAAGGCCGAACCTTTGCCCGGATTGACGAATTCTCTTTCCTGTACTATAAACGGTTCTCCCTTTTCCTGAAGGTAAAACCCCTTGGCGATTGCACCAGCCTTTATCATTCCCATGTATCAGGCATCATATCATGGATGGAGAAAAGATCCAGCCCATACAGATTATTATCTCCCCGGAGCAGGGCAATAAGTCTGTCCAGACCAAGGGCCACTCCGGAGCATCGGGGCATTTTACCGGCTACAGATTGAAGCCAGTTATTGTCAGTTTTCACCGGTATGATGGCATTTTCTTTTCTTGGTGCCTGATCATCCCAGTATTGCTGAAGGGCTTTCATGTCATTTTCTTCGGTGTAACAATTGGCCGTTTCCACACCGCGATAGTATAATTCCCAGCGATCGGCCCATGGGGTTTCTTGTATGGAACAGGCAAGGGTGGGAATCAATGATGGCCAGTCTTTCAGGATCAGGGGCCTGTCCGCAGGGAGTTTTTCTTCCACCAGGGAGATGAACAGCCGATGAAAAAGATCATCAGGAGTGTCATTCTCATCCCCGGAAGGGAGATTCCTCTCGGACAGACGCTGTGCGAATATGGTTTTGATTTCCTCAAGAGAGGGATTGAGAGTGTCGCATCCGGCGTTCCGGAGGTCATCTTCCAGAGAAAAACCGGCCAACTCTTCGAAAGCCTGATTCATTGTCATGATACGAAAATCCAGCTTATGGGATAAGTCATTCTTATCTCCAATTGTTTGGTATGCAAGGGTGAATAGCTTTTGCATTCTTGCTATGTTTGCTGCGGCATCTGCACCGATTTCATACCATTCCAGCATGGAGAATTCCATACGGTGCCAGTTATCAATCTGCTCACCATTACGGAAACACTTACTGATTTGATATAGGGAGGGAGAGCCTCTGGCAAGTAGAATTTTCATCCACACTTCCGGTGAAGGGATGAGGAAGAGCCGGTGAGTATTTCCTCTGGATCTGACGGCATTTGTTTCGAAGAGCTCAATCTGGCTTTCGGGGATGGGTGATGGGGTGAGCGTTGGAGTTTCTACTTCCAGAAATCCAGCCTGATCAAAGTATTGGCGTATCTTTCTGTACAGAACTGATTTTTGCCGCAGGGCAGTCCATGAAGACAACATGTCGTAATTTTAAAAGGATCTCCAGGAGGCTGTCGGACTGTAATCAGCAGAGTGTCAGTCGCTGTTTATACAATCAGTTGGACAAACATCAACACAGGCACCACAGCTGATGCAGGCATCCTCTTCAATAATTCGGGCGTTATCCTGTTCACTGATGGCGTCAACAGGGCATTCAGGTTCACAGGCACCGCAGTTGATACAGTCGTTTTTTGTAATAGTGTAAGCCACATTCTTCTCCAATGAGTCGTTTCAAAATCAATTTATTGAAAGTTATTAAAAACTCTCTATAAGGTATCAGTTCGTGAAGGAATATCGCTACCCTGATGTTACCTCGACCAGATTCTCATTGAAAATGAAGCTTTTGCCAAGCCTTTTACATGAAAAAATCAACTTTTCTATTTGATCAATGTTACAATGCGCAGGCAGCGGTTGATGACGAAGGGAGCATACTGATCCTGGCTGGAGTAAATCTGACAGGTTGCTGGTTAAAGAGTCAATACCGTGTTCTTCATTCTTTTCGGGATGGAATTAGATGCGATTATCTTGATTTCTCTGGATTTCACCTTGACGCCTCAGATCGTTTCTCCTATTCTTCAATAAGGTGTTGGACAACGCCTGGAAAATTAAAAATGCCAATTGAAAATGGTATTTAAGGAGGAAACGATATGAAGAATGCCTGGATCGCATTAATTCTTTCCATGGTTCTGTCTGTCAGCGTATTCGCTGGAGGTGGGCAGGAAACCGCCGTGGAAGGAGAGGATGTCACGATCACGATGTTCCAGCTCAAAGTTGAGATTAAGGACGCTCTCGACGGCTTTGCTGCAAAATACTCCGCGATGGCTCCCGGAGTCACCGTCGAAGTGGAAACCCTCGGTGGAGGCGCGGATTATGGAGGGGCCATGAAGGCCAAGGCTCAGGCCGGTGACATGCCCGATATCTTCGTCATTGAAGGTAAAGGGGGTTACGATGTATGGAAGGACTACATTGCCGACCTCAGCGCGGAACCCTGGGTCAATGATACCGATCTCGAATTCATTGTGGATGGCACTGTCTACGGATTCCCCGTAGCTATTGAAGGATATGGCCTTGCCTACAATGCCGATATTCTCGCGAAGGCCGGGATTGATCCCGCTTCCCTGACTACCCGCGGTGCCTACGAAGAAGCTTTTATGAAACTGGAGAGCATGAAAGGCGAACTCGGAATTGATGCTCCCGTGGCCATGGCCGCATCCCTGGCCGGAGGCATGTGGTGGGTAGCCGGTCAGCACAACCTGGCCGCCTACTGGGGCGGTGGACTGGATTTCACCGATACCAGCGTAATCAATTCCGCTCTGAGGGGGCAAATGGATGAAGATCGCTTCCGTGAATATGCCCAATATGTACAGCTTCTGTTTAAGTATGCCGATCAGAACATCCTTTTGAACGGCAGTTATGACGATCAGGTTGGTTCTTTCGCCCAGGGCCGCACGGCATTTCTGCACCAGGGCAACTGGGTGGATCCGAACATGAAGCAACTCGGGGTAAGCTTCAAAATGGGATATGCTCCCCACGCCTTCACCGAAAAGCCTCAGGAAGGGCTCTACCTCTTCGCTCCCAGCTGGTACTGTGTCAATGCCCAGAGCCCCAATGCCGATGCTGCCAAGGCCTTTTTGGCCGCCATGGCGGGAACTCCCGATGGACATAACTACATGGTCAACGAAGCCGGCATGATCCCCGCCTTCAAGTCCGTTACCGACCAGCCCTCCGGTCAGCTCAGCCAGGCGCTGATGGCCGCCAATGCCAGGGGTGGAAACTACGGTGTATTCTTTGGAATGCTCCCCGATGGGGCCGGTCAGAATGTCTTCGGTCCGATCTACGATCTGTACGCCCAGAATCAGGATGATCTTGATCAATTCATCGCTGATATGAAAGAGGCTATTGCGGGTCTTCCCAACATGTAATTGAATTGGGCGGGACTGTGTCAGGACTCGTCTTTGACCCGCATACGGCGTTGAAAAACCCGCTTAAAATGCTCATGTATACGCATAGCGCTTTTAAGCGGGTTCCCGCCCTGTTCTTAAGAACCAGATCCTTCGTCCTGACACAGCCTGTTTTTTCTCATCAGGCTCTCAGGATCCTTAACAGGAGCCATCCGCTATGGATAACAAACGTTTTATCAATATACTATTTTTATTCCCCGTGGTTTTCGCCTTCATCATGGTAATCGTCGTACCATTCTTTTTTGGCCTCTACTATTCCCTGACAGACTGGAACGGCATCAGTCCCATTGTAAACTTCATCGGCCTGGCAAACTACGTTGATTTTTTCACCATGCCGAGCTTTCTCTACTCTTTTTTGATTACCATAGCCTTTACACTCATCAATGTGATTCTTGTCAACATTGTCAGTTTCGCCCTCTCCCTTATCATTACCAGCGATTTGAAGTTACGGAACTTTTACAGGGCCGGTTTTTTTGTACCCTATTTGATCGGCGGAATTGTCCTTGGATATATCTGGCAGTTTCTGTTCAATAACTTCCTTGTCTCGATCGGACAGAATCTGTCCCTCCAGTTTCTGCAAACATCATTCCTGAGTCGGCCGGAATTTGTTATCTGGGCCATGTCGGCAGTCAATACCTGGCAGTATGCGGGATATCTGATGCTCATCTATGTGGCGTCGATCCAGAGCATCCCCGCCTCGCTGACGGAAGCCGCCGAGGTGGACGGCGCCTCCTATTTGCGGCGGGTCATTCATATTCAGGTCCCCATGATGGCAAACGCCTTTACAATCTCCCTGTTTCTGACTCTGACAACATCCTTCAAGCAATTCGATATGAACTTCACCCTGACCAACGGCGGTCCGGCCACCCGGTTCATGGGGGCTCCTGTTAAAGCCAGCCAGTTGCTGGCAATGAATATCTTTCACACCGCCACCGCCAACAGAATGGCCGAGGCACAGGCAAAAGCCGTGGTGCTCTTCATATCACTGGTGGTCGTCGCCTTGATTCAGGTTGCCATCAACAAGAAAAAAGAGGTGGAAATGTAATGAGTACGATAGCAACGAATCAACCATCCGGCCTATCCGCCCACGCTAAGGCGGTAGGAGGCAATTCACGGAAGACAGGAAAGATCATCCTTGAAGTCGTCACAGTCACGCTCTTCCTGCTGTTTATGGTCCCCTTCATCCTGGTCATCCTGAATTCAGCTAAAACTTCCAGGGAGATCATTTTCAATGCCATCGCCCTGCCTACCGACTGGGGTCAGATCTTGACCAATATTTCCCTTATCTTCAATAATCCGACAGTCGATTACTACGGGGCCTTTGTGGATAGTACCCTGATCACTGTCTTCTCGCTCATCGTCATCGTGGTTTTCTCATCCATGGCGGCCTGGGTATTGGTCCGAAATAAAACTTCCTGGTCCACCTGGTTGTTCATGATCTTCGTAGCGGCCATGGTAATCCCCTTCCAGGTACTGATGTATCCTTTAGTCCGGTGGATGAGGATCCTGGGTGACTTCCTACACCTCCGCCTGCTTGGCTCCATCCCGGGGATCGTCTTCGCCTACCTTGGGTTCGGATCATCCCTTTCCATCTTCATCTTCCATGGATTTATCAAGTCCATTCCATACGAGTTGGAAGAAGCGGCCACCATCGATGGCTGTTCCCAGCAGAGGATCTTCTTTCAGATCATATTCCCGCTGCTCAAGCCCATCATCGTCACGGTATTGATTCTCAATGGAATCTGGATATGGAACGACTACCTGCTGCCCCTTCTGATGCTTGGTTCAAACGGCAGCGTGCAAACCATTCCCATCGCCGTGACGGCCTTCGCGGGGGCCTACCTCAAACAATGGGATCTCATTCTGACTTCGACACTGCTGGCGATACTGCCTGTGATAGTACTCTATATTTTTGCGCAGAGATATATCATAAAAGGGATGATTGAGGGCGCGATAAAGTGATCGGGAACCACCTTTGAAGGGCAAGCGGAACGGGGAAGAGCCCAGCCGAAAGGTTATCAGTATGCCGGGAGTAACGATGTGGACGACGCGGGGTGCTATGAGGATAATTCCAGAGCGCAGGGGGGATTCTCAAGGGGGACACCCCCTTGAGTCGTATTTTTCTTTGTTAAACTTTCTTTTTGTCGAAAAAAAAGAAAGTTTAGGCCCAGCGGCCCGAGCGACCACCCACAAAAACATGCTACACTAAAATCCATTGTGAAAAAGAAACTGGAACAGGGCATCACCGATTTCAAGGAATTCATCAGTGAAAGCTGCTATTTTGTCGATAAAACCCGTCTTATCGCCTATCTTATTGATCATCCCAGCAAGGTACACCTCATCACCCGCCCCCGCCGCTTCGGCAAAACCCTGAACCTCAGCATGATCCGCTACTTCTTTGAAGCCCCACCGTCGGGCGGTGAACGCATCGTTAGTAACGATGCCCCCCCCGAAGAGCCGTCCAATGCTGCGCTGTTCAACGGCATGTCCATATCAAAACATCCCCGATGCCGCGAATACATGGGAAAATACCCTGTGATACACCTGAGTTTCAAGGACGTGAAAAAATCAACTTATCAAAACTGCATGGCTCTTATCAGGAACATGCTCTCTGCGGAATACCAACGGCATGAGTATTTGCAGAATTGTGGAGTGTTGCGCGATGCCGAAAAAGAGCTGTTTTCCAAAATATTGGACAAAAAAGGCAGCGATCAGGACTGCGAGGAATCCATAATTTTTCTGTCTATATGGCTCAAGCGCGCCTACGGCAAACCGGTCTACATCCTTCTGGACGAGTACGACACCCCGCTGCACGCCGCCTACACCGACAACTTCTACGATGAAATGATCGCCTTCATCCGCAGCTTCATGGTGCAGAGCTTCAAGGACAACCCCAATTTGAAGCAGGCGGTGGTTATCGGCATACTCAAAGTGGCCCAGGAAAGCATCTTCAGCGACTTCAACAATCCAGCGGTGTCTACCCTGCTCGATCCCGAAATGGAGGACTGCTTCGGCTTCACGGAACCCGAAGTGGAGGCCATGGCGGACTACTATGAGCTTGGGGACAGGATGGACGGCATCCGGGAATGGTACAACGGCTACATCTTCGGCGGGGACACGATCATCTACAATCCCTGGAGCATAGTCAATTACCTCAGGAGACCATCGGCCGGACTGCGTCCCTACTGGGTGCACACCAGTGCCAACAGGATGGTCAAGGAAACACTGCAGCTGAACAAAAGGGACAGCCGGGAAACCATGGAAAGGCTGCTTAAGGGAGAGGAGGTCAGACGGGAAGTAGCGGTCAACATCGTCTATCCGCAGATACGAACCCGCCCGGATGTGGCATGGAGTTTTCTACTCCACGGCGGTTATCTCAAGGCCAGCGAAAGGCGGCAGCATGAGATGAGCCAGGACTACCGACTGGAAATTCCCAACCGCGAGGTGCGCTATTCCTACATGACCACAATCAAGGACTGGCTGGAGGAGGATGTGGAGGCGGGCGAGTCCTTTCATTCCTTTATCCGCGGCATCAGGGAAGGGAATGCTGCCCTGATCGAGAGGGGGCTGGGGAAGGTTCTCTTAAGCATGGCCAGTTATTACGACACCGCTGGTGAAGACGAAGAACTGGAGCGGGTGGAAGGCTTCTACCACGGTCTGGTACTGGGGATGCTGGCCTACCTGAGCGGCGAGTACACGGTGGAGAGCAACCGGGAATGCGGCATGGGCCGCCCCGACATCGTATTGATTCAACGCGGCTCCGGGCGACCCGACCATGTTCTGCTGTTCGAGTTCAAACGGGAGCCTGCCGCCGGAACCACACCGCTCAAGCAGCTGGCACAGGAGGCCTATTCCCAGGCGGAGCAAAAATACCTGGAGGGGGTGCAAGAGAAGTGGAACCCGGGGGAGATTGTCATCTACGGAGTGGGCTTTCGCGGCAAGGCACTGGCATTGGAAGCAAGCGGGGAGAACGAAGCTCTCCCATGAAGTCTGCGTCAACCGCTTCAAAGCGGTCCGTGCCCTGTCCTATGAAGAGGGACCTAACCCATAAATATAACGACATCTCCACTAAGCAAATTTTCCCCAAGTTCACCCAAAAGCCCCTGAAGAGAGCAAAAAACCCGCTTTTCACGAAGCGAGGGGGGATTCTCAAGGGGGACACCCCCTTGAGTCGTATTTTTCTTTGTTAAACTTTCTTTTTGTCGAAAAAAAAGAAAGTTTAGGCCCAGCGGCCCGAGCGGCCACTCACAAAACCATGCTATGCTAAAGATGTCATGAAAAAGAATCTGACTCAGGGCATCACCGATTTCAAGAAATTCATCGACAATAACTGCTACTTTGTTGATAAAACCCATTTCATCGGTTGCCTTATCGACGACCCCAGCGAAGTGCACCTCATCACCCGCCCCCGGCGCTTCGGCAAAACCTTGAACCTGAGCATGATCCGTTACTTCTTCGAGGCCCCACCGTCGGGCGGTGAACGCATCGTTAGCAGCGATCCACCACCCAATGCCTCATTGTTCAATGGCATGTCCATATCAAAACACCCCCAATGCCGCGAATACATGGGGCAGTATCCGGTAATACACTTGAGTTTCAAGGATGCCAAGGGTTCTTCGCATACGGAGTGCATGGAGATCATCAAGGATATGCTCTCCGCAGAATATCAGCGACATGAATACTTGCAGGACTGTGAAGTGCTGCGCGAAATTGATAAAGAATTATTTCTCAAAATATCGAATAAAAAAGGCACTGATCAGAACTGCGCACAGTCGATAAAATACCTTTCCTCCTGGCTTAAGCGCGCCTACGGCAAACCGGTCTACATCCTTCTGGACGAGTACGACACCCCGCTGCACGCCGCCTACACCGACAACTTTTACGATGAAATGATCGCCTTCATCCGCAGCTTCATGGTACAGAGCTTCAAGGACAATCCCAATTTGAAGCAGGCGGTGGTTATCGGCATACTCAAGGTGGCCCAGGAAAGCATCTTCAGCGACTTCAACAATCCAGCGGTGTCCACCCTGCTCGATCCCGAAATGGAGGACTGTTTCGGCTTCACGGAACCCGAAGTGGAGGCCATGGCGGACTACTATGAGCTTGGGGACAGGATGGACGGCATCAGAGAATGGTACAACGGCTACATTTTCGGCGGGGACACGGTCATTTACAATCCCTGGAGCATAGTCAATTACCTCAGGAGGCCATCGGCCGGGCTGCGTCCCTACTGGGTGCACACCAGTGCCAACAGGATGGTGAAGGAAACGCTGCAGCTGAACAAAAGGGACAGCCGGGAAACCATGGAGAAACTGCTCAGGGGAGAGGAAGTCAGGCGTGAGGTGGCACTCAACATCGTCTACCCGCAGATACGAACCCGCCCGGATGTGGCATGGAGCTTCCTGCTCCACGGCGGCTATCTGAAGGCCAGCGAAAGGCAGCAGCACGAGATAAGCCAGGACTACCGGCTGGAAATTCCCAACCGAGAGGTACGCTATTCCTACATGACCACAATCAAGGACTGGCTGGAGGAGGATGTAGAGGCAGGCGAGTCCTTTCATTCCTTTATCCGCGGCATCAGGGAAGGGAATGCCGCTTTGATCGAGAGAGGTCTGGGTAAGGTTCTCCTGAGCATGGCCAGTTATTACGACACCGCTGATGCCGTTGGTGACGACGAGGAAATGGAGCGGGTGGAGGGCTTCTACCACGGCCTGGTACTTGGAATGCTGGCCTACTTAAGCGGCGAGTACACGGTAGAGAGCAACCGGGAATGCGGGATGGGCCGCCCCGACATCGTATTGATTCAGCGCGGCCCTGGGCGGCCCGATCATGTTCTGCTGTTTGAGTTCAAACGGGAGTCTGCCGCCGGAACCACGCCGCTAAAGCAGCTGGCGCAGGAGGCCTATTCCCAGGCGGAGCAAAAATACCTGGAGGGGGCAAAGGAGAAGTGGAACCCGGAGAAAATTGTCATCTATGGGGTGGGCTTTCGCGGCAAGGCACTGGCTTTGGAGACAAACGGGGAGAACGAAGCTCCCCCATGAAGTCTGCGTCAACCGCTTCAAAGCGGTCCGTGCCCGCCCCCTGTCCTATGAAGAGGGACCTAACCCATAAATATAACGACATCCCCACTAAGCAAATTTTCCCCAAGTTCACCCAAAAGCCCCCGCCAAGCCGTCAGTCCAAATCACCCCGCACCTTTCGTCCTTCGCAACCAACCCCAAAGCCCCTGAAGAGAACAAAAAACCCGCTTTTCACGAAGCGAGGGGGGATTCTCAAGGGGGACACCCCCTTGAGTCGTATTTTTCTTTGTTAAACTTTCTTTTTGTCGAAAAAAAAGAAAGTTTAGGCCCAGCGGCCCGAGCGGCCACTCACAAAATCATGCTACACTAACCCCTATTTCTCACCAACATAAAATTGCATAAAAATCCTGGAGAATTTCTGTTCTCTCCGCTAATATATCAAACAAAAAGTTTCCAGTTGATTGATCCTTGTTATTTCCGTCCAATTTAAGTCGATTTCTTCTGATTTTTTTTGCATTTTTTCAACCCTCGGTGCACAGCTTCCCCAGGGAATCCAGATGAGAACTATCAACTGTTTTTATTACCGCTCAGATGGCCCGGGATGTTCGTATCCAGATGTCCCACCAGGGAAAACTCTCCGGAAGACTGATCCAGACTCGGCGAACCGTAATCTTTACAGCGGCCGAAACTTTAAGCATCCTTAATCGGATTGTAGAGGACATGCTTCGAGTTTCATCACCGCTGACCTGCAGAATTGTTCTTCGAAGATGGACAAAGAAAATATAGGCGATTGTCGAGAAATACAATCGAAGCTGATTCGAACTCATCCACCAGGTGGAGGTGCGGTCGGCAAACAGATAAAGCTGCTGTTCTTTGATGCGATTCTCCATATCGCCGCGTGCACAGTAGACATCTTCATACAGCGATTGGGCATCCCCTTCTTCAGCAGAAATGTCCGTCACAATAAAGCGGGGATTTTTCTTGCCCGGCAGATGTTCCACCCTGGCAATGACATCCCGATTGCGACTCCAACTGCTTTCGGTCTTCCAGGAAAAACGGGTAAAAACACGTTCGGCTTCTTTGCTTTTACCGAAGAGCTTTTCAGCCCTGACCATCTGCGGATCAATCTTCTTCAGCAGCCTCGTATTTCCTGCCATACCGGTGATATATCTGACTTTCAATATCTCACACTGTTTCAGGATACTCTCACGGCAGAAGCCCGAGTCTCCACGAAAAATGATACGAACATCAGGAAATTTGGCCCTGATCGCGCCAACCAGCTTGACCAGAATCTCTTCGGTACCCTCACAGGCATCCAGGCTGGACGGCCGCAGCCGGGCGATCAGGGGAAAATCATCACAGAACACGTAGAGCGGAAGGTAGCAGTAGTGATCGTAATATCCGTGAAAAAACCGCTGCTGCTGCTCGCCGTGGATGGGAATGTCGGTGGCATCAAAATCCAGAATCAGGGTTTCCGGCGGCTCCTCGAAACTCTCAAGAAACAGTTGACAGAGAAGCTCTTCAATCCCCCTGGCATCCCAGGTGATTTTGCTGTACCGGTCCCTGGTTTTTTCATCCAGCTCATGACCGAGTTCCAATCTGTTCAGGGTGCTCTTTCCGGCAACTGGCGTTTTATCATCCCGCCCACATATATATTGAAGCAGTGGATCTTCGCGCAATTGTTCATGATCATTGAGATCTTCATAGCCCTGACAGATTCCGAAGATTCTCTGTTTCAGAAGAGTAGCCAGGCTATGTGTAATTTTTTCCTGATCTCTTTTATCGGTGAAAAAATCTGACAGCTTTTCAATAATTCTGTGCTTCTGCTCAACCTGCTGGAGGAGAAGAAATCCGGCATCGGAACTGTTGACCTTGCCGTCATTCTTTACAATAATTTTGCGGGATTTTCCGATTTCCATCCCTTGCAATTCGAGCTGATGGGCTTTACACTCTGTATTAGCAAAGCGGGCTTCTTTTTGTTTGTTATTTTTTTTCATGTAAATATTTTAGCATGGGAAGCCTGCTTTGTCTCAAGGTCTTGGTGAGAAATAGGGGCTAAAATCCATCATGAAAAAGAATCTGACTCAGGGCATCACCGATTTTAAGGAATTCATCGACAATAACTGCTACTTTGTCGATAAAACCCATCTCATAGCGCATATTATCAATGACCCCAGCAAGGTGCACCTCATAACCCGCCCTCGGCGCTTCGGCAAAACCCTGAATTTAAGCATGATCCGCTACTTCTTCGAGGCCCCGCCGCCGCACGGCGACAGCAGCGATCCACCACTCAATGCTGCACTGTTCAACGGCATGTCCATATCAAAACATCCCCAATGCCGCGAATACATGGGGAAATACCCTGTGATACACTTAAGTTTCAAGGACGTGAAAAAATCAACATATCAAAATTGCATGGCTCTTATCAGGAACATGCTCTCCGCAGAATACCAACGGCATGAGTATTTACAAAATTGTGGTGTATTGAATGACAGGGAAAGGGTAAAATTTGAGAAGATACTGTACAATGAGGGCAGCGATCAGGACTGCGAGGAATCCATAACCTTTCTGTCTATATGGCTCAAGCGCGCCTACGGCAAACCGGTCTACATTCTTCTGGACGAGTACGACACCCCGCTGCACGCCGCCTACACCGACAACTTTTACGATGAAATGATAGCCTTTATCCGCAGCTTCATGGTGCAAAGCTTCAAGGACAATCCCAATTTGAAGCAGGCGGTGGTCATCGGCATACTCAAAGTGGCCCAGGAGAGCATCTTCAGCGACTTCAACAATCCGGCGGTGTCCACCCTGCTCGATCCCGAAATGAAGGACTGCTTCGGCTTCACGGAACCCGAAGTGGAGGCCATGGCGGACTACTATGAGCTTGGGGACAGGATGGACGGCATCAGGGAATGGTACAACGGCTACATCTTCGGCGGGGACACGGTCATCTACAACCCCTGGAGCATCATCAACTACCTAAGCGCTCCGGAGGCCGGACTGCGTCCCTACTGGGTGCACACCAGTGCCAACAGGATGGTGAAGGAAACGCTGCAGCTGAACAAAAGGGACAGCCGGGAAACCATGGAGAGGCTGCTTAAGGGAGAGGAGGTCAGGCGGGAGGTAGCGGTCAACATCGTCTACCCGCAGATACGAACCCGCCCGGATGTGGCATGGAGCTTCCTGCTCCACGGCGGTTATCTCAAGGCCAGCGAAAGGCAGCAGCACGAGATAAGCCAGGACTACCGGCTGGAAATTCCCAACCGAGAGGTACGCTATTCCTACATAACCACAATCAAGGACTGGCTGGAGGAGGATGTAGAGGCAGGCGAGTCCTTTCATTCCTTTATCCGCGGCATCAGGGAAGGGGACGCGACCCTGATAGAGGAGGGTCTTGGGGAGATTCTCCTGGGCCTTGCCAGCTTCCACGATACCGCCTCCCAGGGCGAAAAAGAAGAAAAGAAGCGAGCGGAGGGCTTCTACCACGGACTGGTACTGGGGATGCTGGCCTACCTGAGCGGCGAGTACACGGTGGAGAGCAACCGGGAATGCGGCATGGGCCGCCCCGACATCGTATTGATTCAGCGCGGCTCCGGGCGGCCGGGTCATGTTCTGCTGTTCGAGTTCAAACGGGAGCCTGCCGCCGGAACCACACCGCTCAAGCAGCTGGCACAGGAGGCCTATTCCCAGGCGGAGCAAAAATACCTGGAGGGGGCGCAGGAGAAGTGGAACCCGGGGGAGATTGTCATCTACGGGGTGGGCTTTCGCGGCAAGGCACTGGCATTGGAAGCAAGTGGGGAGAACGAAGCTCTCCCATGAAGTCTGCGTCAACCGCTTCAAAGCGGTCCGTGCCCACCCCCTCTCCTATGAAGAGGGACCTAACCCATAAATATAACGACATCCCCACTAAGCAAATTTTCCCCAAGTTCACCCCAAAGCCCCTGAAGAGAACAAAAAACCCGCTTTTCACGAAGCGAGGGGGGATTCTCAAGGGGGACACCCCCTTGAGTCGTATTTTTCTTTGTTAAACTTTCTTTTTGTCGAAAAAAAAGAAAGTTTAGGCCCAGCGGCCCGAGCGGCCACTCACAAAACCATGCTATGCTAAAGATGTCATGAAAAAGAATCTGACTCAGGGCATCACCGATTTCAAGAAATTCATCGACAATAACTGCTACTTTGTCGATAAAACCCATTTCATCGGTTGCCTTATCGACGACCCCAGCGAAGTGCACCTCATCACCCGCCCCCGCCGCTTCGGCAAAACCCTGAACCTGAGCATGATCCGTTACTTCTTCGAGGCCCCGCCACCGGGCGGCGATAGCAGAGATCCACCACCCAATGCCTCATTGTTCAATGGCATGTCCATATCAAAACATCCCCGATGCCGCGAATACATGGGAAAATACCCTGTGATACACCTGAGTTTCAAGGACGTGAAAAAATCAACTTATCAGAATTGCATGGCTCTTATCAGGAACATGCTCTCTGCGGAATACCAACGGCATGAGTATTTACAAAACTGTGGAGTGTTGCGCGATGCCGAAAAAGAGCTGTTTTCCAAAATATTGGACAAAAAAGGCAGCGATCAGGACTGCGAGGAATCCATAATCTTTCTGTCTATATGGCTCAAGCGCGCCTACAAAAAACCGGTCTACATCCTTCTGGACGAGTACGACACCCCTCTGCACGCCGCCTATGCCGACAACTTTTACGATGAGATGATCGCCTTCATCCGCAGCTTCATGGTGCAGAGCTTCAAAGACAACCCCAATTTAAAGCAGGCGGTGGTCATCGGCATACTCAAAGTGGCCCAGGAGAGCATCTTCAGCGACTTCAACAACCCAGCGGTGTCCACCCTGCTCGATCCCGAAATGGAGGACTGCTTTGGCTTCACGGAACCCGAAGTGGGGGCCATGGCGGACTACTATGGGCTTGGGGACAAGATGGACGGCATCAGGGAATGGTACAACGGCTACATCTTCGGCGAAGACACGGTCATCTACAATCCCTGGAGCATAGTCAATTACCTCAGGAGGCCATCGGCCGGGCTGCGTCCCTACTGGGTGCACACCAGTGCCAACAGGATGGTCAAGGAAACACTGCAGCTGAACAAGAGGGACAGCCGGGAAACCATGGAGAGGCTGCTTAAGGGAGAGGAGGTCAGACGGGAGGTGGCCCTCAACATCGTCTACCCGCAGATACGAACCCGCCCGGATGTGGCATGGAGTTTCCTGCTCCACGGCGGCTACCTGAAGGCCAGCGAAAGACGGCAGCACGAGATAATCCAGGACTACCGGCTGGATATTCCCAACCGCGAGGTCCGCTATTCCTACATGACCACAATCAAGGACTGGCTGGAGGAGGATGTGGAGGCGGGCGAGTCCTTTCATTTCTTCATCCGCGGTATCAGGGAAGGGAATGCCGCCCTGATTGAGAGAGGACTTGGGAAGGTTCTCCTGAGTATGACCAGTTATTACGACACCGCTGATGCCGCTGACGATGACGAGGAAATGGAGCGGGTGGAAGGCTTCTACCACGGTCTGGTTCTGGGGATGCTGGCCTACCTGAGTGGCGAGTACACGGTGGAGAGCAACCGGGAATGCGGGATGGGCCGCCCCGACATCGTATTGATTCAGTGCGGCCCTGAGCGCCCCGTCCATGTTCTGCTGTTCGAGTTCAAACGGGAGTCCGCCGCCGGAACCACGCCGCTAAAGCAGTTGGCACAGGATGCCTATACCCAGGCGGAGCAAAAATACCTGAAGGGGGCACAGGAGAAGTGGAACCCGGGGGAGATTGTCATCTACGGAGTGGGCTTTCGCGGCAAGGCACTGGCTCTGGAGGCAGGCGGAGGGGCGTTTCGCGGCCAGTTCTGAGTTGGCCCCGCATACGGCGTCGAAAAAGCCGCTTGAAATACTCATGTATACACATCGTCCAGGAGTCTGTCGGATTTTAAGGATTCGAGGCGATTTTGATGATTTCTCCTGATGCTGTCTCAACCAAATTCTCATTGAAAATGAAGCGTGTGTCAAGCCTTTATATGAAAAAGCCATTTTCTATGTTTTAGACATACCCTAAAACAGGAATCTTGGCCCATTTCTTCTATGCCGTTTTTTGTTCAGGGAAGAAACGAATTCTTGAGATGGGGTTGGTCCGCTCCGGTCTTCTTATGATGAAAACAATGCAGCGGATGCGGCCTCTTTTCATTGTGGTTTCAGATAAGGAGCGGCTTGTTGGACGAATTCATGGCTATAGCGACGGTTCCTTTTTTCATATACAATTACCTCGTCCTTATCCGATGATTCCCGGGATGCAGGTGAGTCTTTCAGACTCCAGCGGTAGAGAGACGTATTTCAAGCTTTTTACCCCGGATCAGTCGACCGATTGATGATGAGGCGGTTCAATTCTGAAATCAAACGTCGGTCAACCCCCTCCGGGGATATTGAAACAGTGGCTGTTTCGTTGGAAATACCTGAAATTCCTGGATCAGGTGAAAAACTCAGGGTGAAGAAGGATGGAATAACGAGGGTTGTGATGTGAGAAATTTGTTATATACAGGATTATTGCTTTTGCTGTACATCATGATTGGCTGCAGCGAATCATCTCCAGTGATAGAGCAGGTGGATTGGCGGGTTATTCACCGCAACCAGGACTTTCAGCGTGAAGAGTTATACCTTTTTGTTCGCATGTCAGATCCTGATGATGATGATGACCCGAACTTGATAACTGTCATTGCTGAAGGGACAGGATTTCAGTGGAATTTTTCTCGAAGCGAGTGGATATTTATTGAAACTGATGGGGGGGATTTCTGGGGTATGCCGGGAATGATTCCATACTCCGGAAAGAGCCTGCCGAACGTGTTGTATACGGTTCGACTTACAGATTTAGCTGGTCAGACCGATGAAACGAAATTCCGACTGACATCAGACAGGGTTTCAATCACAGATATCAACTGGCCCGTTGTGAATGTTTCCAATGGCGTGCTCAGATACTCCGGGAAATATGATAAGCCGGTATTAATACTGCGTTCCAGTGATATGGATATGATTCACAAAACTCGTGCTTTTAATGGGTATGCACTCCCTGCAGGTCTCAGAGCCGTATGGTGGGAAATCTGGATCAGTCTTGACGATAAAGGCAGCGGTATCCGCATTGGTCCCCGGCGTTTACCGGTTCCATAAGAAAGGGATCCATCGAAACCACTTATTGAATGGTTTTCTACCATGAGCAGCCGCATAATCGGAGGCCGCTTTATCCAGTGGATACAATGATCCGCACTGTTCTTTGAGACTGTGCCAGTGCTTGATTATCCAGATATACAGATCGGCCTCGGTTCTACCCGGGAAACGAGAGAGAATTTTTTCCCTGCGTACTATTTCCACAATGGGGATGTAGAGATTGCGGTGCCAGGAATGTACAGCCTCTTGAAAAGAGATTTCATCATTTTTTTCAAGGCTCATATAGTATTTGTGTCCTTCCAGATGATTCAATACTTCATGCCAGCGGCCAGGGGTTGTAAATGCAATCGTTTCTACGGGAATCATTTGATCAATACCTGTTTGTCCAAGCACACATTGCCGTTCCCACTCAATGACAGCTTTGAGTATTTCATCTCTTGTGGCATTTGCACTGATGGACAGTTCTGATGTGAGTTCTATCACCTCCGCATCAATTGCAAGGACACCCTGGGTCAGCGCAACAGAAACACGATGATTTCCATCCCTTACGAAATACACATCGCCGATTTTCAGCAGCTTTACTGGCGGAAGAACAACATCTGTGAGGTATGCACTGTCTATGCGCATCCAGCGATAGCGTAGATGCTCCTTCCTTGGAAAGAAATGACGGCTGAAATCCCGGTATCGATCTTCACTTCCCGCTATGGACTTTATTGGTACAGTCTGCATCCCAAGGTATTTTTCCCCACTTGTTTTAACCAGTTTCTTAATATCATGGAATGCCAGCAGCTGCCCTGCCTGTGGATTGACAATACTGCGCAGAGATTCCATCCAGGCCAGCAGTTTTGCTTTGTTGAAATCCTGCTCTACCAGGTTATTCAAGTATGGTTTGTTTTCCATCCCCTTCTCCCAATCGAAGATGATATGATTATATGCATTAACAATCCTTGTATTATAGAACTCAGACTGCCTCTGAGCATTGATATCGTATAAATGAACGTGTCCATGTATCAGATAGCGCGGCTTGAATAGTTTTATAAACCATAGAAAGCATTTAAATCCCTGATGACATGGATCTTCGCGATCGTGAATTCCTTTTGGAGCAGCGTGTGTAACGAGTAAATCAGCCCATCGTCCATACGAAATCCGGTATATCATCATATGGGGGATAAGCTTGAGTATTCTGAAAAACATTTGCAGCTCAGTATACTGGTGTTCTTCATTATTGTATCTTTGACTCCCACCCAGTCCTGCAATTATAATCCCGGTTTTTTTATCTCTCCTGATCGTACCATCCACACAGCATGATCCATAACTCATTGCGATTGAATTTTTTATATGGTCTGGAGGATATGTTTTTTGAGTTGGATGAAACATTGAAAGACCTGTCAGATTGTGATTTCCGAACACAAAATACAGAGGTTTGTTCAGGCAGGAGACTATGTATTCATAGTAGGAAATATCAAGATCTCCGGCTCCAATAACAAAGTCAACCGTGTTAAATCTTTCTTTGATATTATGAGAATAGACAAGCGGATCTACATGATCCGCAACAGCCAATACCCTCATTTCCTGCTCTTTGAAATTACAGCCATTCTTTTGAGATACGATATCAGTTTTGATTTGTCAATCACTTCTATCGTACGACTTTTTGCGTAATCCTTTGCGGAGTATGTCACATCAGCGCTGGTAATAATATAACCATTTTTTATACCTTTTTTCTGCAGATACTCCTGGAATATACGCAAAGTTTTTACATCTATATCTTCCATACTTCTGAGAATTCTAAAGCATCTCTGGGATTGCATTTCATTGAGCCACCGTTTTGGTTTTTTTGATTCAGCAAGTATCTGGGCACCATCTCTTATTGGTTTATAGCTGGTTACATTATAACCTGATACTTCAATAATCTGATGGCAAATCCTTTCAAATTCCTCAGGAGAAGCCGTTATAAAGTCTAATAATGAATCGTGTTTTTTTAGATCCCTGTACTGATTTAATTTTGCAGGAACATCACGGAAATTCTTATTTATCTGATGAATCATTTCCCACTGCTCAAGTGCTTCTTCCAGATTATTCAATTTCTCATGGCATTGTGATAGAAAGTAACGGGCAAACAATGTTCTGTTTGACTCCCGGTCATCGCCTGGAGATTCAATTGCGTGTTCAAAATTTATCTGAGCCTTTCCGGCATTGCCAAGGGACATATAGCATAATCCTCTTTCGATGAGGGAAGCCTGTCTCATTTCATGATCATGGTATGAAATATCAAATGATGAAATGGCCTGTCTGTAATTTCTGTGGTCTTTGTAAAGACATCCAAGATAAAAGTGAGCTTTGCAGTCATTTGGTGAAAGTTCAATAGCCTTTTCCAGGGCCGGTTTTGCTTCGGCAGGGTTTTGTGCATTGTACATCACCTGACCATAGGCCCTGTAAGCATCTCTATGTATGGGGTTGTATTTGATCGTCTGTTTGTAGTAATGTGCTGCTTTATTGGATTCATTTTGCTTTTCAAACAACTGACCAGCTTGATAGTAGTATCTGGCTTCGACAGGGGCGAGTTTTATGAGTAAAAGGTATTCCTTGAGAGCCTCCACTTCTTCGCCGAATTCTATATATAGAGAAGCAATCGCTTCTCTGAAATCCTGCTCTCGGCAGATACCTGAAAAAATGGAGTGCTTGTTGACTATCCTGTATTCCTGTAATGCCATTTTTTTCTCGCCTGCCAGCTCATAGGATTTGCCCAGGAGGTAATGAGCATCATAGTTCTGGGGATCTTTTTCCAGGAGCTTCTTTGCATAGTTGATTGCTTGAGGATATCGGCCATTTGAGATGATATCCTGTAATCCAGTTATTCTCTTTGGAGCCAGATTGATTATGATTATACGAACCAGGAGCCCTAAAATGGTAGAAGAGAGAATGATCAGAAAAACAAGTATACCAATATCCATCACAGAAACCAGTATGTCAGATACAGGGACTGATGTCAAACGAGCCGCAGGGAGCCTATTATTGATTATCCTGGTGTTCTGTACTGATATTTCTCTGGGAGCTCTTTCTGCTGATGAATGGTTTGAAAAGGGAATTGAGGCTTTCAAGTGGCGGAGAATTGATGATGCTGCCGCTTGTTTCATCAAAGCAGAAGAGGAGAACCCGTCTTCTCCAGTTTATCCATTCTATGCCGGCCTTTGTTATCATCAAAGTGGCCGATTCACCGACGCAGAAGCTGCATATGAAAGAAGTCTGTCTCTTGGCGGTGATACGGACGATGTTTTGCTGAATCGCGGCAATCTCCGGTGGAAAAGAGGAAACATTCAGGGTGCAGTGGAAGACTACACAACGGTTATTGAGGGTGGAGGAAAGAATGTTTCGTCTGCTTTGCTGAACAGAGCCAACCTGGAGCTCAATCAGGAGAAGTATGATGAATCCGTCAGGGACTACTCATTATATTTGAAAAGAGAACCTGATTCCCCTGACCGGAAAAAAATTGAAAAAGTAATTGCCCTGGTGAATGAAAAAATCCAGGAAGCCATGATAGCCGAAGCACGACGCATTCAGGAGGAAGCTCGTCGACAGGCTTTATTGGAAGAAGTGAGAGGCTCGCTTGGGGATAGTGGAGAAAACACTAAGAGTATCAGTGCTGGTTCCGAGAATCTACGAGAAGAATTTGAAGAATCGGATTTGGAGGACTAATGATGAACAGGAAGTCCATGTTGACAGTTATCGCAGGTACCCTGCTGGTGGTTGTTCTATTCAGTCTTCTTCTCATTGCTCTGAACAGGGGCGATGGCAGAAGTGAGAGCGAAACAGGTTCGACCCTGAGTACAGTGGAAAGAGATAATCTACTGACTCTAGTACGGAACTATTATGAACGGGGTGAATACCAGATGGCATTGGAGCTGTTGAATGAGTTATTGATAGCAGATTCCAGTGATGAAGAAGCCGAGAGTCTGCTGGATGAAATCCTTACCGCCAGAAACGACAGCAGTGAAGCTTCAAATAGTTCAGAACTCAGTGAACTCGAAGAGCAGAATGAGAATTCTGAGAAACAGCTGCTGAGCCAGACGAATTCTCAAGTCCAGGAAGATCCGGAAGAACGGGCTGCAAGGCTGGAAGCAGAAGAACAACGCCGTAAAGAAAGGGAAATCAAGAAGAAAGAGGCGGATAATCATGTTCAAAATGCCAGGAAGGCACTGGCCAGGGGTCAATTTGATGACGCTGTAGCCGAAGCTGATAATGCACTCCGTATTATCCCCGATTCTTCAGAAGCTGCTCAGATAAAAAAAGAAGCGGAACAGGCAAAACGAGATGCTGAGAGTGCGGAAGAACGTCGGATACGTGAGGAAAGAGAAAAAGAGCTGGTAAGAATTCTCAGTGATGCTCAGGATGCACTGGAATCCAAAAACTACTCCAGTGCACGTCGTTCAGCGGATTTGGCGAAGGAAATTGATCCTGCTTCCAATAAGCCATGGGTAATAGAAGGTGATGCATGGTTCCAGGAGAATCCGGACAGTCAGAAAAACAGACAGTTGGCCAGAGACTCATATGAAGAGGCACTTGACCTGGATCCTGCCGACTGGATTCCTCACTATCGGCTTGGTCAAATTGCTGCATCTGAAGGTGATCTTGATGATGCTATAGAACACTATGAGAAAGCCGTCAGTCTAAACCGATCCGCCACGGAAATATTATATGAACTGGGTAAGGCCCAATACCGGGATAAACGTTACCGTGATGCAAGCAAATCCTTTGAAAGAGTTTCAAGTTTAGAGCCTGACTTGAAGAGTAACTGGTTCAACCTGGGATTGAGTTTTTTAAAGATTGAACAGGTGGCTGATGCAGAGCGGGCATTCAAGGAAAGCATTCAGATTCGGCCGGATCATGCTGCCAGCTACTACGAACTTGGTCACATTCAACTTGGAAGAGACAGGTGGCAGGAAGCAGCCGATTCATTTACCATGGCTGCGAATCTTGTTCCACGAAATGTTTCTTACTGGCGTGGATTGGGAGTTGCCTATTTCAGGGATGAGTCGTTTGAAAATGCGAGAAATGCTTATGAAACAGCAGTAAGTCTTACACCCGACCATGGGGATACTCATTACAATCTGGCTTTGATCAGCATCAAACTCAAGGATATCAACAGTGCACTTGAACATGCTGCTGAGGCCGTGAAATCTGATAGAAGTAATCCGGTTTACTATTACACTCTGGGTCTGGCTGCTCAGGAAGCCGGTCTCCGGGATGATGCAATTGACAGTTACAGGCAAGCTGCCGCATTGGATGCTCGCTACTCAAAACCCCTCATCAATCTTGGAGTTCTTCTTAATGAATCTGGTGAATACGACCAGGCTCTTGAAATATTGCTCAGGGCATTCCGCATCGAACCCAATGCAGTAACGGTCTGGAATAATCTTGGAAAAGTGTATCTCCATAAGAAAAACTACACAGACAGTCTCAGGTTTTTTCAAAAGGCTGTTGCCCAGGAACCGAATGATCCGGAATTGCAGATGAACCTGGCCCTTGTTTTGACGGAGAACAACAACACAGATGAGGCAATTCGTGCCTATAAGAAAGTCCTTCTCCTGGAGCCTTCCAACAGTATTGCCTATGATAAATTAGCAAGAGTGTACTTCTCCACAGGGAAGACAGCTGAAGCAAAAAGAGTTGTTTCTGATCTTGAGAAGCAGAACCCCGATTATCCAGGATTGAGTGATCTGAAGTCCCTGCTGCTCTGAGGACGGGTTCAGGACACAGATAATCTCACTGATTGACCTGCGACGGATACCGGGAGGGAATCGGCCAATGAGGCGGACGTCATCATGAGATTTGCGAAAAAGTTGACTGTTACCCCCCCCCCTTGAATAAATAAAAAAAGCCAATTACAATACAAAGAACAATTCCATTATGAAGTTTTTCGATGAATTCGATAGCGATAAACTCAATAGAATTCGATAGGATTGAATTGCTGATAAAAATCGTCAGCAATAAGAGCTAATTAAGGAGGAAAACCATGAAAAAGCTCGCATTAGTAATTCTGGTTCTGATACTGCCGATTGTCACGACAGCGGCAAACGGGACCGGGGACGATGATGAAATGGGGATAGAGGAAATTCATTTCCTAATCCCGGGAGGTGCTGGAGGAGGCTGGGATACCACCGCACGCGGTGTGGGTCAGGTTTTGAGCACGACAGGACTCATCAAAACGGCTTCATACGAGAATATGTCCGGCGGCGGCGGCGGGGTAGCCATTGCCTACCTGATCAAGACAGCCAACTCAAAAGTAGCCCAGCGTACCCTGATGGTTAATTCCACCCCCATCATCACCCGGTCGCTTTCCAAAGTCTTTCCCCAGTCGTTTAGAGACATAGTTCCGGTAGCCGGTGTAATTGCCGATTATCAGTGCTTTGTCGTGCCGGTTGATTCGCCCTTTCGCATGTGGCAGGATGTCGTTGATACCTTTATGGCGGATCCCACCTCGGTCAAGATTGCGGGAGGCTCCGCAGTCGGCAGCCTGGATCACATAGTGGCAGCTCTGGCCTTCAAGCAGTCCGGCGGCGATCCATCCATGGTGGAATACATTGCCTACGATGCTGGTGGAGAAGCCATGACAGCCCTGCTCTCAGGTGAAACCGGTCTGTTATCCACAGGTGCGGGCGAGGCACTGGAACTGGCCAAAGCCGGTCAGGTGCGCATACTGAGTGTCACTGCCGAAGAACGGCTAGGTGCGGCCCCCGATGTCCCCACCTTGACCGAGCAGGGATTTGATGTCGTCTTTGCCAATTGGCGGGGATTCTTTGCTCCTCCGGGAACATCGGTCGAACAGGTTGCCGCCTACAACGAAATCTTTGCCAGCATGTACGACACCCAGGAATGGGAGGCAATGCGCAGCAAGAACGGTTGGGTGAACACCTATAAGAATCAGGACGAATTTGTTCCTTTCCTGGAAGAACAAGAAAAAGCTATCGGCACGCTGATGCGTGAACTGGGCTTTATCGAATAATCCATGAAAACCATCAGCAAACAAATTGCTGGCGGATTGATCTTCCTTGCCATCTCCCTTTTTTACGGGATTAAGGCAAGGGGGATTGAACTCTTCTTTTATAAAGAAGGGCAGATATTCACAGCCCGTACCATACCCTATGCCCTGAGCATACTGGGAATCATCTTTTCTGTCCTCTACCTGATATTTCCCATTGTACGGCTGCTGCGGCTTCAAAAGAAATCAGTGCCAGGCCACAGCGGCGATACCGAAGGCAATGATGCGGCCAGCCATGATTGGAAAACAGTCGTTATGCTGCTGATACTCATGATCCTCTATGTGACAATGTTTTCGCTTCTTGGCTTTATTATTGCCACCATCGCCTTTTTGATGGGCGGCTTTTTTATTATGGGCAAACGCAGATGGAAGGCCCTTCTTATTGTCCCGACTGCTATCGTCGTTATATTCTGGCTGCTGGTAGAAGTATTGCTGAATATCCATCTGATGAGCGGTAGTTTATGGATGTAGACCTTGCTGGATGAACTGATGCTGCAGCAAAGCCGGTCAGGCAGGCCCTGGCCATGGAATTCTAATCTAAAAGTATATAAAGTACATAGGAAGAATAATTATGTTTGAAGGAATTACAAGCGGATTATTTACCGTATTCAATCCGATCAACCTTCTTATGGTAATCATCGGCTGCTTTGCGGGAACCTTTGTGGGCCTGCTTCCCGGACTGGGGCCCATCACGGCCATCGCACTGATGATCCCGGTAACCTATGGTCTGGCCCCCTCTTCGGGACTTATTCTTATGGCCGGGGTTTACTATGGGGCAATTTTCGGCGGATCGACATCGTCCATCCTTATAAATGCACCGGGTGTAGCGGCCACCGTGGCCACCTCATTCGACGGCTATCCTCTGGCAAAGAAGGGATATGCCGCCAAGGCCCTGAGCGTTGCCGCCTACTGCTCATTCACCGGCGGTACCATTGGGGCCATACTTCTGTTGGTGGCTGCACCCCTACTCTCCCGGGTTTCGCTTAGTTTTCAGTCCTCGGATTATTTTGCTCTGATGATGCTGGGATTAACCGCCGTAGCGGCCTTTTCGGGCCGGGGCAACTTCCTGAAAGGAATGATGATGACCGTACTGGGACTCATGCTGGCTACCATCGGCACCGACCTTTCCACAGGAGTACAGCGCTTTGTTTTTGGAAACATGAATCTGGTCGATGGAATTAGCTTTCTTCTTGTGGTTATGGCCACCTTTGCCATTGGAGAAGTTCTTTCGAATGTATTCAATGCCGAAAAACTCACTCACGATCAACAAAAAGCCCTTTCGTCCAAAATGGGAAAAATGCGCCTTAGTAAACAGGAAGTCAAGGAGATTGCCCCGGCAGCCGGCCGCTCATCGCTGCTGGGATTCATCGTGGGCGTGCTCCCCGGAGCCGGTGCCACCATAGCCAGCTTTCTCGCCTACGGCATGGAGCGCAGCATCGCCAAACCCGACAAACAAAAAGAGTTTGGTAGGGGCAGTCTACGCGGGCTTGCCGCCCCGGAAGCCGCCAACAATGCCGCCTCTTCAGGATCATTTGTACCCCTGCTCACACTGGGAATACCTGGATCGGGAACCACTGCGGTCATGCTGGGAGCTCTAATATCTTTTGGCGTACAGCCAGGTCCGCGCCTGATGGTAGACAACCCCGAAGTATTCTGGTCGGTAATCATCTCCATGTATGCGGGCAACATCATCCTGCTCATCCTCAATCTTCCCCTGATACCCTACATTGCGAAACTGCTTGCCATACCACGCCCCTACCTGCTGCCCATGATCCTTTTTCTGTCCCTGATTGGAGTCTACCTTATATCATTCAACTTTTTTGAAATGTTTCTTATGGTGGGTTTAGCGGCGGCGGCCTTTGTACTGCGTCTCCTGGATTTTCCTATGCCGCCCCTTATACTTGGCTTCGTGCTCGGAGGAATGATGGAAGAAAACATCCGCCGTTCTGTTACCATCCATAATAATTCCCTGTCCTTTATCTGGAAACGCCCAATCACCCTGACCCTGTTGATAATCACCGCCATCCTGCTGCTGCTGCCCATGATCCGTGCATTCTTATCGTGGCTCAAGGAACACAGGCAATCATAAGTAGAGAATCCAATGTCAACCAAACCCATTGAACTCTCCCGGGTTTTAAATTCTCAAGGGTTGAAGAACTGCTTTTATTGAGGTAGTCTTTGACTGAAGAGTTGATCAGTCAATTGGTTGAGATAAAAAGGAGAACGTGTCATGAAAAGAATGTTTATTTCCCTATTGGCGGCTAGCCTGCTGACCCTGTGCCCCTGGAGCCTTGCCGCCCGGGGTGATGAAGAGGCAGGTAAGAATGGAGAAATAACGGTTGAATCCGGAGTGAAGAGGGGGGGCATTGTGAATGTAACCTCTTCAAAACAGGGAGTTTTGATCAAGAATTTCAACCCCTTTTCTCCAAACGCTCTCCGCCCTACTTTCGGATGTTTTTACGAACCCCTGGTGTTTGCCAATGCCTACTCAGGGGACATCCTGCCATGGCTGGCCGAATCATTCTCATGGTCAGAGGATCTGAAAACCCTGAACTTCAATCTGAGGAAGGATGTTCAGTGGAACGATGGAAGCGGTTTTGATGCGGATGATGTCATCTTCACGGTTGAACTGGGTAAGGATAACAAGGTTCTCGACAAGATTGGAATCTGGAAGCAGGGTCTTGTTTCTATTGAAAAAATTGATCGGTACAGCGTTGCATTCCATTTTGATGAGGTGAATACCACCATACTCCCTGGCCTTGGAAGTCTTTATATAATCCCTGAACACATCTGGGCTGCCATCGATAACCCCTCCGAGTGGACGGGCAACGAGAATCCTGTAGGGACGGGGCCCTTTCTTTTTGAGGATAACTCCTTCTCCGAGCAGTCCTACAGACTCAAAAAAAATCCCTCCTACTGGCAGATGGGCATGGATGGAAAACCGCTTCCCTACATCAACGGTATCCAGTACATAGGAGCCACCGGTAATGCCCAGGCCCAGATGAAGATTATATCGGGGGAGATTGACTGGGGAATGTACTTTATCGCCAATATTGAGGAAACCTATGCCAAGAGAGATAAACTTCACAACCACTATTGGATTCCCGAGGGAAACCTCGTTTACCTGAACCTGAACAATGGAACAGAGCCCTTTAACAGCAGAAATATGAGAAGGGCCCTGGCCATGGCCATTGATCAAGAGGAAATTACAACCATTATGAACTCCGGTGCTGTTCCCGCTGATCAGGGAGGGGTGAAAACCGGCTACCTCTCATGGATACCCCAGAGTGCTTCAAAGTACAAATTGAGCTTTGATCCCCCGGGAGCGGTGAAGATTATGGAAGGAGAGGGATATACAAAAAACGATAAGGGCATTATGGAAAAAAATGGAAAAGAACTATCCTTTGCCCTCTATGTTCCCACCGGCTGGACCGACTGGATAACCGCAGTAGAAACCATAAGCAATCAACTCAAGGTGGTAGGTATTGAAGCCCGGGTAACCCAGGTGGCCTGGCCCTCCCCCTTTCTGGATAATATTACAACTGGCGAATATTACATTTCCATAGATTTTGTTAATTCAGGTTTCTCACCCTACTATCAATACAATAGTATTCTCCCATCAAGGCATTGGGCTGAAGTTGGAGAAGAGGCAACAGGCCATTCCCAGGTGAGATTTAAGGATCCAGCCATCGACCGGGCCTTTGATGACTACAGAAAAACCGATGACCCCGACAAACAATTGGAGAGTATAGGCTATATCCTGGAAACCGTAATGAAGGAAACGCCCCTGATCCCGCTCTTCTTCAACCCCACATGGTTTGAGTACTCCACACGGAACTTCACCGGATGGCCCAATGCCGAGGATCCCTACACCATGCCCATGGTGGCTAATATGGACAAAATGCCCATATTCTTGCGCATTCAGCCCAGAAAGTAGCGACGCCCCATCGGGGATGCAGGGATATTGATGAAGTATATATTAGCGAAGATCTTCTGGTTTGTATTTGCCCTCTTTATTGCCATAAGTATAAACTTCATCCTCCCCCGGATGATGCCCGGCGATCCTGTCAGTGTACTGGTGAACAAACTTCAGGGAATTGATGAAGGCTCCATAGATGCCATAAAGGCGGCCTTCGGGGTTGATACGGATAAAAACATCTTCCAACAGTATGTTGAGTACCTGGTAAACCTTCTCAATGGCAACCTTGGAATATCCATCAGCAATTATCCCCACAAGGTGTGGGACGTTATGTCAACTGTCATGCCCTGGACCATTGGCCTGATGGGTTTATCCACCCTATTCAGTTTCACCCTGGGCACCCTGATTGGAATTACCGTGGCCTGGAAGCGGGAAACGCCCCTGGCGAACGGGGTGTTGGGGATTTTCCTCTTCATCCGATCCTTTCCCTACTTCTGGTTAGGGCTTATTCTGGTTTACTTCTTTGCGTTCAAGAATCCCATCTTTCCCCTGGGAGGAGCCTATTCCATCAGCGTTATACGGGGAGACGGCTGGCCCTTTTTTAGATCGGTCATTACCCATGGGCTCTTGCCTGGTTTGACTATCAGCATAAGCTCCATGGGTTACTGGATGCTTACGGTCCGCAACAACATGATCAATGTTCTTGCGGAGGATTACATCGTTGTGGCAAAGGCAAAGGGACTTCCTGTCGCGAGAATTAGAAATCGTTATGCCGCTAGAAACGCCATCCTTCCCTCGGTATCCGGTTTTGCCATGGCCCTGGGATTCGTCATAGGCGGAAGTCTTCTTACCGAGATGGTTTTTTCCTATCCGGGCATAGGCTTCATGCTTTACCAGGCGGTTCAGCAACAGGATTATCCGTTAATCCAGGCCATTTTCCTATTCATTGCCGTGGCGGTGCTGGTTGCCAACCTGCTTTCCGACCTGGTTATCATGCTGCTTGATCCGAGGGTCAGAGACGGAGGAGCAAAAAATGAAGCAGGATGTATTTCGTCTATTCATCGACAATAAAAAAGCTCTGGCGGGTCTTATCATTCTGGGGATCTTCATCCTCATCGCCATTTTCGCCCCCCTCCTTGCCCCCTTCGGGCCAAAACAAAATGTGGATGACCTGGGGAATAAAAATGAGTTGATGGCTCCTCCCTCAGCCAAACACCTGCTGGGCACCACTAACGCTGGTTACGACCTCTTCTCCCAACTCCTCTACGGTTCAAGGGTTACTCTGGGAGTGGGCATCATCACCGGCTTAATCACCACCTTCATCTCTCTCACCGTGGGAATGCTGGGAGGCTATTTGCGGGGCCCTGTGGATGATGTAATTTCCTTCATCTGCAACATTTTCCTCGTCATACCCAGTCTTCCGCTGGTAATCGTCGTGGCATCCTATATCTCAATCAAGGGCGTTGTCCCCATCGTCCTCATTCTTGCCTTTACGGGGTGGGCCTGGGGATCCAGGATCATCAGGGCCCAGGTTCTTTCCATAGGAGAGAGGGAGTATGTAAAAATGGCCGAGGTTATGGGAGAACATTCCCTGATGATCGTCTTCCGGGAGATTTTACCCAACATCATATCTCTGGTAATGGCCATCTTTTTTACATCCACCATCGCGGCCATCATAGGCGAGGCCACACTGGAGTTTATCGGTCTTGGTAATATCTCCACGGTAACATGGGGAACCATGCTTTTCTGGGCCCAGAATAATTCGGCCCTTCTTCTCGGTGCCTGGTGGTGGTTTCTTCCGCCGGGGCTGCTCATCGGACTTCTGGGCACGTCTTTCGCTTTGATGAACTTTGCCGTCGATGAAATCTCAAACCCCAAAATAAGGAAAAGATGACCCATGAAGGATGTTCTAAAAAACACCGGGACTGACCGGGGTGAACCTTCACAATCGAAAACATCGGCTTATCCCGAAAGCGGCTCCGATACATTGCTGAAGCTTGTTAATCTCAATGCCGGTTATCAGATGAAGCAGGGGAAGATTAAAGCCGTCGATTCCATAAACCTGGAGTTAAAACGGGGGGAATTCCTGGGAATAGCCGGAGAATCGGGCTGCGGAAAATCTACCCTGGCTTACACAATCATGGGGCTTCTTGAGGATAATGGCCGAGTCTTTGATGGCCAACTTTTTTTCGATGGACGAAAGATTAGCCCTACCGACGAGAAGGTCTACAGAACAATTCGCTGGAACAAGGTATCCATGGTGTTTCAATCCGCCATGAACTCCCTGAACCCCGTTCTTACCATTAGAGAACAGCTTACCGATGCCCTCCTCAGCCATGACAGAAATTTGAAAGCCGCCGATGCTCTGGAAAGGGCTAAAAGCAGGCTCAGACTTGTTGACATAAGCGAAGATCGTCTGGATGCCTATCCCCATCAGCTTTCGGGGGGAATGAAACAGCGGGTGATGATAGCCATGGCCCTCATAATGGATCCCGATATTATCATCATGGATGAACCCACCACGGCCCTGGATGTGGTGGTACAGAGAACCATAATCGATAAGATCGCAGAACTACAGAGGGAATTTCAATTTGCCGTTATCTTCATTACCCACGATATCTCCCTCCTTGTTGAAATATCCGACAAACTCATCATCATGTACGCCGGACAGGTGGTGGAGAGCGGCCCGGCCGCGAGGGTTTACAACTATCCGGCCCATCCCTATACAAGGGGACTCATGCGCTCCTTTCCTTCCCTCACGGGCAAACTCATTGAATTTGGCGGGATCCCGGGCAAACCGCCGGATTTTCTAAGTCTCCCCGGAGGGTGTCGCTTCAGCCCCCGCTGCCCCGAGGCGAAAGATGTTTGTAGACTTGAGGACCCCGATTTCATCCAGGTGGGGGAAGATCACCATGGCCGATGTCATTTCGCCAGGAGGAAGGGTGAAAGAGAATAACCAGTTATTGGAAATCCGGGGGGTGAGCAAACAATTCCCCATTCGTCGATTAGGAAGGGACCAATCTGTTCACGCCATGCATGATGTTTCCTTTTCCATCGACAATGGCGAGATCCTGGCCCTCGTAGGAGAATCGGGAAGCGGTAAAAGTACAACAGCCAAGGTCATTGCCAAGCTCTACGAACACGATGAGGGCCTGGCCCGTTTCAAGGGAAAGGATATTGGAGTGATCCGTTCAAGGAAGGAATCCCTTGAGTACAAAAAAAATGTCCAGATGATATTCCAGGATCCCTTTGGTTCCCTCAATCCCACACATACCATCAATACCATCCTGGAACGTGCCTTTGTGATTCACAAACTCTGCCCCAGGAGGGAAATACCTGAAAGGGTTGAGGAACTTCTTGCTCATGTAGGAATGGTGCCGCCGGAGCAGTATTTGCGAAAATTCCCCCATGAACTTTCGGGAGGGCAGCGGCAGAGAATCAATATTGCCCGGGCCATATCCGTGAGACCCAAACTGCTTCTGGCCGATGAGCCCACATCGATGCTCGACGTTTCCATCAGGATGATTATCATGAATATGATTAGACAATTTCGAGACAACCAGGGAATTTCCTGTCTCTACATAACCCACGATCTTGCTGGCGCCCGATACATCGCCGACAGAATCGCCGTTATGTATGCCGGAATGGTTATGGAGGTGGGAAGGGCCGAGGATGTGATCCAGAAGGTCTACCATCCCTATTCTCAACTCCTCAAGGCCGCAGCGCCCAAACCGGAGAATCTCTTCAACCGGGAAAAACTCACCACAAAGGGAGAGATACCCAGCCTTATCAAGCCCCCATCGGGTTGTCGATTCCACCCCCGCTGCCCTGTCGTCCGACCGGAATGCTCTGAAAAGATTCCTCCGATGAAGGAAAAAGGGGATGGCCATCTGGTGAGATGCATACTCTGAGTCGGTGCGGAGGGAAATGAGATGCATCTAAGGGAACTGGCCGCAGGGGAGGTCGAGAAGGGAACTTTTCCGGCCATCTCCATGCTGGTGGAAAAACGCGGCCAGAGGCAATTCACCTTCCACGGCGGTAAACGCCAGATCTTTCCCGAGGAAGAACCCATTTCCCCGGATACAATCTATGACCTTGCCTCCCTCACGAAGCCTCTGGCGACGACTCTGGCGGCTCTCAATGTTTTTGAAGCCGAGGGGATCCGATTCGACTCCCCAGTTTCCCGATTCATCTCCCGAATGAGGGGAAGAGAAATTACCCTGGAATCCCTCTTCACTCATACTTCCGCCCTGCCTCCGGTTTCCAATCTTTACGAGGAATTCGCTACCGAGGATGAAATTGATAGGGAGAAATGCCTGGCCAGGCTTTTTTCCCTGGAGCCTCAAACTGAATATGAATCCCAGGTAATCTATAGCTGCACCGGATACCTTCTTCTTGCACGGGTCATTGAAGAAATCACCGGAATAAATCTGTCCAGGCTCTTTGAAACATTGATTGTCGAGCCGACGGGACTGGGGGGCATTGGGTTTTCCCCCGATGAAGATCAAAGATCCCTCGCTGCGGCCACAGAGTACTGTTCCTGGCGTAAGAGATGGCTGAAGGGAGAGGTCCATGATAAAAATGCCTGGTGTTTTCCAGGGGGAGGGGGAAACGCGGGATTATTCGGTACCCTGAAAGGGGTCAGTTCCCTTGCGGATGTTTTTCTTCAGGAAGGTTATCTTAACGGTCGGCAAATCCTCTCTCCCCGCGGACTTTTTTGCATGACCCATAATATGACCGGTGATCTTTCGCCAAAGAGAGCCTACGGTTTCCTCATGCAGGATGCAGGCAGCTTTGCCGGGCCCTGTTTCTCCTCGTCGGCCTTCGGGCATACCGGTTTCACCGGCGTCAGCCTATGGATTGATCCTGCAAAAGAACTCAAGATAGTGATCCTTACAAACCGGGTTCATTTCGGAAGGGATAAAACGTCCGCGGCGACTATTGATTTCAGAAGGCGGATTCACAGCCATATCGCGGAAGAATATGCCTGATGTAAGGAATCAGCCTCCCCCCGGTAATTCTGCCGGATGGATTACATAGCAGGCGCCGCCTGAACCTTCAAGCCAGCGCTGCTGCAATTGATCGCAGCGGTAGGTTCTTTTTACCTGGGAATCGGTTCTTCCCGCAGGGTCCTGAACGAATGCGCCTCCGGCTCCATCAAAACCGGTGATGACAATGAGGTGGCCCGCAGTGGAGGGGATGGGACTGCCGTCCAGGGGGCGATCCTCTTCCCTGTTCCAGGACACACTCATAACCAGGGGGATGCCCTGGCTAAGGTAGGGAAGGAGGTCATCCAATCTGGAAAAACGGCGGACCGTACTCCTCAGTCCCAGGCTTCCCACATAGGCTGTATTGAAACTCCAGTTGCCGTTTCCCCCGTAGATGGGATCGTAGGTTCCCTCCAGGGCTTCTTTTAGTCCCTCCTCACTGTTTTGCGAATACCCCCGCCAATAGTAAAGGATCATGCATAAACAGGTGGGGCTGCACCAGGAACGTCCTCCTTTGCTGTAGTTAAACTGAGATTGAACCGGTACATCTTCAATGCAAACCCTCTTTAGTATGTCCCCCGGGAGGGAAGATCCTGCCCGGGGCATAGGCGAACTAAAGGTGAGGGCCGCGGCGTTGAGAATGGGCATTGCCCCTCCACTGACCTGGTTGAGCCTTATCATCATCTGAAAACGCCGACAGCATCGTTTGAGCGTCAGGGTGTCGGTGGAAACGGCGGCATCTTCATCCTCCTGATCTATGAAGGAGAACTTCTGGATCAAGGCTTTCGGAGGAGCCCATACCGCCATCCGGTACCAGGTTGTCCACCGATGGCCGATCTCCCCCCTCAGGAATACTTCCATCCACCCATGGTTCCCGCAGAGGGCATTCCACGAAGGGATTATCTCTTGAATATCGAAGGGGCTTTCCACCACCGGGCTGAGCAGTTCCACCGTCCCGGCAATGGGAAGGGTGCTCTTCCACCCCAGGGAGGAGTAAACTGACTCTTGATCTAAGGCATTTTTCCCGGTAGTCTGAAAGTCGAAGAGGCGGAATCCTGTTTTGTAAGCACCATCATTTTGCTGTATCATGTTATCCATGCAAGTTTGTAAGATACTAAAAAGTCGCGGGATAAACCAGTTGTTTAACTCCTTTGTGTGTTTCCCCTTGTTTTTCTGATACTACACTATCATGGTGGAGTTTTAAAGCTCTCTGAATTCTAAGATTTTCCATTGGGAGGCCATTCATGCACGAATTGGGACGCCCCGGTGCTTTGTTCATGCTCGGGTTGTACGGATGCGAAAAACTTGGCGAAAAAGATAAAAGACTCCTTGAGCTGATTAAACCTTCCGGGATAATTCTTTTTAAGAGAAATATCCAGACCGCCGAACAGGTTGATCGCCTCATTGATGAAACCGCAAGGTTTCTTGGGTACAAACCGCTTATTTCGATTGATCAGGAAGGAGGCATCGTCAGCCGCCTCACCGAGGGCTTCACTGTTTCTCCGGGAGCCATGGCCCTGGGCCGGACGGGGAATAGCCAATATGCCTACGAGGCGGGGAAAATACTGGGAAAAGAGATGAAAGCCCTGGGCATCGACTGGGATCTGGCCCCGGTTGTCGATATTAACAACAATCCGGATAATCCGGGGATCGGAATCCGTTCTTTTGGCGATAAAAGAGAAATCGTCACCGAATTTGCCGGGCAGTTTGTCCGCGGCCTGGAAACCCAGGGCATTATTTCCTGTCTGAAGCACTTCCCCGGTAAGGGACGGGTAAGGATAGATGCCCATCTGGATATGCCGGTTCTCGACGTGGAAGAAGCCGTGCTATTTGAAGAAGAACTCCATCCGTACATGAAGATTAAGTCCCCCAGCTGGATGCCAAGTCATGTCCATTATTCGGCACTCCAGACCAAGAAGGAACCCGCTTCGGTGAGCCGAGAAATCCTCACCGATTTAGTGAGGGGACGCCTTGGATATGGCGGTGTCCTTGTTGCCGACGACATGACGATGGGGGGTGTAACCAACTACTATTCGGTTGCCCAGGGGGTCAAGCTTTCCTTCTATGCCGGCATGGATGTCCTGCTTATCTGCCATGATTATGATAAGCAGGTTGAGTCCTACAATGTTCTTGTAAAAGAGGTCGAACAAAATGAGACGGCCCGAATGAGGATGGAGGAATCCCTCAAACGGATAGAAGGCCTCTTTCTTTTGAGGAACGTCGAAAAACCTTCCAGGGATTGCCTGGGAGAACCGGCCCATCTTCAGGTGATGAGGGAGATAAGCGGTAAGGCCGTTGAAATATTGAAGAACGAAGATAAGGCCATTCCCCTCAAAGGTGTTGATCTGATTTATGCGGTTGATTTGGGAACCGGAAAAGTTCAGGTGGAGGATAAAAACCGGGAGGCTTGCCCACCGGCTTTCCGGCTTTCCCGTGAAACAGGGGCCCCCGTGACAAGAATTACACAGGAAATTCTTGCCGCCCCTACCGAAGCAGCCAGGGCCGCCGGGGGCAAGAAGGTTGTTATCTTCACGGAAAATGCCCACCTCGACGGAGGGATGAAGGCTTTTATCCGGGAACTTTCCCGTAAGGCAGGGGTGTTGACGCTATGTGCGTTGAGGAATCCCTACGACCGGGACATTGAGGGGGTACGGAATGCGGTCTGCTCCTATGGATATACGCCGATGCAGCAGGAGAGTATCGTTGAGCTGATGCTGGGTGGGGGATAATCAAACGATGTCCGCCTCTGAACTTTAATGAAAAATTACGATATTTCATTAAGCACATTTCTTCTTTCTGCTGCCTCTGAGCCTGTATGCCTGGAGGAACGCATCGCTGACAAACTGGGCGTCATTCTTTTTGGCAAAGGCCTTTCGGCCTGGGGAATTTTCCTATGCTTTTTTATTGACCCATGCTACACTCTATACCATGAAGAAACGCTTGTCCCAGGGTATCTCTGATTTCAAGAAATTCATCGACGAAAACTGTTATTTTGTCGATAAAACCCATCTCATCAAGTATCTTATCGACAATCCCAGCGAAGTACACCTGATTACCCGCCCCCGGCGTTTCGGCAAAACCCTGAATTTGAGCATGATCCGCTATTTCTTTGAGGCTCCCTGTCCGGGGAGTTCCGAACCGGCTAACGGCTATCTCTTTGACACTATGTCTATACGCGATCATCCCCGGTGCGTCCAGTACCAGGGGCAGTATCCGGTGATACATTTAAGTTTCAAGGATGCCAAGGGGGCTTCGTTTGATGAATGTATGGAATTGATCAGGGATATGCTCTCCACGGAATACCGTCGGCATGGGTATTTACAAGATTGTAAAGTATTGCGTGATTCTGAGCAGAAAGTTTTCTCCAAAACAATTGATAAAAACGGCACAGATCAGGATTATGCACAATCCATAAAACACCTCTCATCCTGGCTAAAGCGAGCCTACGGCAAGCCAGCCTACATTCTGCTGGACGAGTACGACACTCCCATGATGGCCGCCTACCTTGGGGGGTATTACAGCCAGATGGCATCCTTCATCCGCAGCTTCATGGTACAGAGCTTCAAAGACAACCCCAACCTGAAGCAGGGGGTGGTCATCGGCATACTCAAGGCGGCCCAGGAGAGCATCTTCAGCGGCTTTAACAATCCGGCGGTGTCCACCATCCTGGACCCGGACATGGAGGACTGCTTTGGATTCACCGATGGCGAAGTGGTGAAAATGGCATCGTATTACGGCCTGAAAGACAGAATGGAGGAGATACGGCAGTGGTACAACGGCTATGTTTTCGGCAGCGGCACCGTTATCTACAACCCCTGGAGCATTGTCAGTTTTCTTAACAAGCCAGCAGCGGGTCTACGCCCCTACTGGGTAAACACCAGCGACAACAGGCTGGTGCGGGAGGCCCTGCAGTTGGAAAGAAACGAATCCATCGAAATTGTCTCCCGCCTGCTGGGGGGAAGGGAGGTGAGAAAAGAGGTCTACCACCACATCGTCTACCCGGAGATAGCGAAGAGCCCTGATGCGGTGTGGAGTTTTCTTCTCCATGGCGGCTATCTGAAGGCCACCGACCGGCAGCAGCATGAATACGGCCAGGATTATCGTCTGTCGATTCCAAACAAAGAGGTGCACTATGTTTACAACAAGATCATTAAATCCTGGCTGGATGACGAGTTTCAGGCCAGGGAAGATTTTCTGGCCTTCATCCGGGGCGTGAGGGAGATAAATCCCCGCCTGATTGAGCTCAGCCTGACTGCGATGCTGCGGGTACTGGCCAGCTTCCACGACATGGCCCCAACCGGGCGCCCGAAGTCGGATAAAAGGAATAAGAAAAGCGGAGAGATGTTCTACCACGGCCTTCTTCTGGGCTTGCTGGCCTATCTTGGCGGAGAGTACATGGTGGAGAGCAACCGGGAATACGGCACCGGTCGGGCGGACATAGTGCTGACCAAGCGCGCCGCCCGGGGGTGTAGCTGGAGCGACGAGGCTCTGCTCTTTGAACTGAAGCAGGAAGACAGCGGCAGCACAACCCCGCTGAAGCAGGTGGCCGCCGAGGCCTTAAGTCAGGCCATGGAAAAGTACACGGACGGCGCAATGGCCAGGTGGCAGCCCAAACGCTCTCTGGTGCTGGGGGTGGGTTTTCGCGGGAAGGATCTGGCACTGGTCTACGAAAGCCTGCCGCATGCTGGCTGATATTGAACACCGAGTCCATTGAGACGGGTCGTACTCCTGGAAAGGCATCAGTCGGAATCGGGCAGGCCGTTCATGACATAGGTTCCTGTGTAAAGGAAATCACACAATCGTGACGGATTGTACATATAAGAAGGATATCCATAATCGACCCAATTGGAGATTTCTTTATCATATGCGGCATCCATGCGGATAATTTTCCCGTCTTCATATCGGATCAGCTGATCACTCTTATAAGTCTTATCATTATAGGTAATCCTAATACCGAGATAACGAACAGCTTCTTTTATATCGGTTTTTTTCAATTTAGATTCTTCATGTCCCGGAGAGTGAGGGGATTCCACTATGAATCTAATGGATCCTTCCTCTAGTTTTTCAGTATCATAATACCCCTCATCGTTCCAAATTCTGTAAAACCGGGATATCCAGATATTGTCATGTATAACCCCGCCCTCCTGATCAACAACATCTATATGTATACTCTCCAGGTGTTCATCCAAATTCGGCAAATTGTTAATCTGGACCGTAAAACCGAAGAAGTAAATATCCGGATCACTGTCCGCAGGCAGTTGAAGACAGGATGTAAGTAATAACACCGCAAAACCAATGAAAATAAGCAAATGAATTGATTTTTTCATATTTTTACACCTCTCGAAGATGAAGAAGCCGGATGATGCTTCAATTCGCTGAAGGCATTATCTTCGGATACTCTAATATGTCCTGAGAAGCAGATGAACATCGATAAGAATCTACGAAAACTGGCGAAAATCGGCGAAATCTGCGAAATCTGCGGATAAAACAGGTTGATTCTCTCAATACAGGACACAATGTCAATAGTTATGGGTGGTTCCGACAGCCAATGATTCCTTCACCAATTCCGTATTCTCAAGGGTTGAAAAGCAGTTTTTTGACTGAAGAGTCGATCAGACGAGTGGTTGAGGTAAAAAAGGAGGACGTGTTTGTGAAAAGAATGTATTTCTCCCTATTGGCAGTCGGCCTGCTACCTTGTGTCCCTGGAGCCTTGCCGCCCGGGGTGATGAAGAAGCAGGCAAGAATGGAGAGATAACGGTTGAATCCGGGGTGAAAAGGGGCGGCATTGTGAATGTAACCTCTTCAAAACAGGGAGTTTTGATTAAAAATTTCAAGCCTTTGGGAGAAACCCATACCGCCATTCGGTACCAGGTTGTCCACCGAGGGCCGATCCTCCCCCTCAGGAACACTTTCATCCACCCATGGTTCCCGCAGAGACATTCCACGAAGGGATTATCTCTTGAATATCGAAGGGGCTTTCCACCACCAGGCTGAGCAGTTCCACCGTCCCGGCAATGGGAAGGCTCCTCTTCCATCCCTGGAGTCTGTCGGACTTACGCCTCACGGCTCGATTTTGCCCTTCTCTCCAGAAGCAAGCCTCCTGCTTGCTTCTGGAGAGCCGCCTTCGTTCGTTTTCGCCGCCATCCGTGGCGGCTTTTCCTCGCTATCGCTCGGCACTCTCTCAGGATGCGAGTCCATAGACTCGCATCCCCTGCTGCGGCGTTGCCAAAATACTCACGTAGCCCAACTACGCTCCGTTTTTGTCGCCTTGCACCAGGAAAAAATCATCAAAAATCGCCTCGAAGCCTTAAAGTCCGACAGACTCCCAGGGAGGAGTAAATTGACTCTTGACCTGAAGCATTTCTCCCGGTAGTCTGAAGGCCAAGGAGACGAAAGCCTGTTTTGTAAGTGCCACTATTCTGCGGGATCATGTTATCCATGCAAGTTTGTAAGATACTTAAAAAATCGCGGGATAAACCGGCTGTTTAACTCCTTTGTGTGTTTCCCCTTGTTTTTCTGATACTACACTATCATGGTGGAGTTTTAAAGCTCTCTGAATTCTAAGATTTTCCATTGGGAGGCCATTCATGCACGAATTGGGACGCCCCGGTGCTTTGTTCATGCTCGGGTTGTACGGATGCGAAAAACTGGGCGAAAAAGATAAAAGACTCCTTGAGCTGATTAAACCTTCCGGGATAATTCTTTTTAAGAGAAATATCCAGACCGCCGAACAGGTTGATCGCCTCATCGGTGAAACGACAGGATTTCTTGGGTACAAACCGCTTATCTCGATTGATCAGGAAGGAGGCGTCGTCAGCCGTCTCACCGAGGGCTTCACTGTTTCTCCGGGAGCCATGGCCCTGGGCCGGACGGGGAATAGCCAATATGCCTACGAGGCGGGGAAAATACTGGGAAAAGAGATGAAAGCCCTGGGTATCGACTGGGATCTGGCCCCGGTTGTTGATATTAACAACAATCCGGATAATCCGGAGATCGGAATCCGTTCTTTTGGCGATACAAGAGAAATCGTCACCGAATTTGCCGGACAGTTTGTCCGCGGCCTGGAAACCCAGGGCATTATTGCCTGTCTGAAACACTTCCCCGGTAAGGGCCGGGTATGGATAGATGCCCATCTGGATATGTCGGTTCTCGACGTGGAAGAAGCCGTGTTATTTGAAGAAGAACTCCATCCTTACATGAAAATTAAATCCCCCAGCTGGATGCCAAGTCATGTCTATTATTCGGCACTCCAGACCAGGAAGGAACCCGCTTCGGTCAGCAGAGAAATCCTCACTGATTTAGTGAGGGGACGCCTTGGATATGACGGTGTCCTTGTTGCCGACAACATGACGATGGGGGGTATAACCAACTACTATTCGGTTGCCCAGGGGGTCAAGCTTTCCTTCTATGCCGGCATGGATGTCCTGCTTATCTGCCATGATTATGATAAGCAGGTTGAGTCCTACAATGTTCTTGTAAAAGAGGTAGAGCAAAATGAGACGGCCCGAATGAGGATGGAAGAATCCCTCAAACGGATAGAAGGCCTCTTTCTTTTGAGGAACGGCGAAAAACCTTCCAGGGATTGCCTGGGAGAACCGGCCCATCTTCAGGTGATGAGGGAGATAAGCGGTAAGGCCGTTGAAATATTGAAGAACGAAGATAAGGCCATTCCCCTCAAAGGTGTTGATCTGATTTATGCGGTTGATTTGGGAACCGGAAAAGTTCAGGTGGAGGATAAAAACCGGGAGGCTTGCCCACCGGCTTTCCGGCTTTCCCGTGAAACAGGGGCCCCCGTGATAAGAATTACACAGGAAATTCTTGCCGCCCCTACCGAAGCAGCCAGGGCCGCCGGGGGCAGGAGGGTCGTCATCTTTACGGAAAATGCCCACCTCGACGGAGGGATGAAGGCTTTTATCCGGGAACTTTCCCGTAAGGCAGAGGTATTGGTGCTATGTGCGTTGAGGAATCCCTACGACCGGAACATTGAGGGGGTACGGAATGCGGTCTGCTCCTATGGATATACGCCGATGCAGCAGGAGAGTATCGTTGACCTGATGCTGGGTGGGGGATAATCAAACAATGTCCGTCTCCCCCTGTGCTCCCTGTTTACCCATGGTCTGATTGAGTGGGAGAAGCGGGTGATCAAGAACAGCGAAAAAACCACCTGGTTTGGCTCCGAGGTACTGACCGACCACGAAGAGGGTCAGGGGCTGCGCGACTACCTTCGGGGCCGCAAGGTAGGAATACTGGCCCATTCAGCATCCCTGGACCGCCGCCTGCGGCCAGTATGGGAAAGAGTCGCCGCCCTTGGGAAAATCAAAATAACAGCCCT
Source organism: Spirochaetaceae bacterium (assembly GCA_965224705.1). GTDB lineage: Bacteria > Spirochaetota > Spirochaetia > DSM-2461 > DSM-2461 > UBA2779. The sequence goes on from OZ245056.1 coordinate 1,479,994, forward strand.
TTTTGGACCTCAGCATGGATTCGCTGGAGAGAAACAGGACAATATGATCGAGAGTGGGGACACCTACAACCCCGAACTTGATGCTCCGGTGTTCAGCCTCTATGGCGAAACCCGTCGGCTCAAGCCTGAGTGGCTTGATTACTTTGATGTGCTGCTGATCGATCTGCAGGATGTGGGTGTTCGGGTCTACACCTTTCTGACAACCCTGACCTACATCCTGGAAGACCTTGCCAACCGGGACGATAAGGAGGTCTGGATCCTTGATAGGCCAAACCCCGTTGGAAGGGCAGTGGAGGGGCTGCGGCTGAAACGGGGCCATGAGAGTTTCGTGGGGGCCGCAGAAATCCCCATGCAGCATGGCCTCACCATGGGCGAGTTTGCCTCCTGGTATATTGGAACAGGGCGGTTAAACACCCGTTTAAAAGTTGTTCCAATGATCGGCTGGAAGCCGGAAAACCCCTGGCCGATGGACCACCCCTGGCTGCAGCCAAGCCCCAACATGCCGGGACTCTATACCGCCCGTTCCTACCCCGGCACCGTCCTCCTGGAGGCAACAACCCTGTCGGAGGGGAGGGGAACCACTCGGCCGCTTTCGCTATTCGGCCACCCGGAGGTGAACTGGGAGGATGTCCACGGCTGGATTGAGGCCTACGCACCGGGGGCCTTTGATGGGGTTGGCCTGCGCCGGGCTGTCTTTGAACCAACCTTTCATAAACACTCAGGGAAGAGGTGCGGCGGCTATGAACTCATCGCCGAAGATCCCCTCTACGATCCCCGCCGATTCAAACCCTATCGGCTTATCACATGGGTGCTCATGGCGATTCGCAGACAGCATCCGGACCTTCCCCTCTGGATTTCGCCTCCCTACGAGTACGAATACAGGCGGATGCCCATCGATGTCATCAGTGGGAGCGATCGGCTGCGCCGCTGGGTGGACGGGGATGGAAGCGCTGTTGACTCTCTGGAAGCCTTTATTTCCGCGGACGAGGAATCCTGGCGTGAAGAAATCCGCGGCTGGCTCCTCTATGGGGGGCGGGAAAAAGGACAATCCCCTGACAGCCATGACTGACTCCCCCAACATCGACGCTTCGACCCTGCGTAATCGGGCCTCCGAACTTGCCGAGAGGTTTGTGAAGGAGGAGACTCAGTTTCACCTTGGGTTTCTTCCAACGGAAAAATCCCACCCCGCTACCCAGAATTTCAGTTTCACCATTGCAAAGGATACCCTCGAAGGAATCCGGTGCCTCCTCGCGGTGGATGCGGACATTCCTCCTGTGGCCCGAAGAGTCTTTCGCTCGGACTCCTACGATAAACTGGTGAATGCCATGGCCGCGGCGGGGCGGAACCACAATAAAATCTGCTTCTCCGGCTGCGGAAGCACCGGGAGATTGGCGGTGATGCTGGAGGCCATGTGGCGGCAGGCATGGGAAGACCGTGCCGGTCTGGAGCCTGGTGCGGCGGACAGTTCCAGGGACAGCCCCGATCCGGCCCTTCGGATGGCCAACCTCGGCAGAAGCATTATCACCGGGGGGGACAGGGCCCTGGTTCGATCCGTTGAGAACTTTGAAGACTTTCCCCAGTTCGGCGCCCGGCAGGCTGCCGAATTGGGCCTTGAAAAAGGAGACATCCTGATAGCCATGACCGAGGGGGGCGAGACGCCCTCGGTACTGGGAACGCTGGATCAAGCATTGAGCCGCGGCTGCCGGGTCTTTCTGGTTTTTAACAATCCCGCGGAGCTGCTGCGGGAACACATCGAACGTTCGCGGCATGCCATTGACAACCCGGAGGTTACCGTCCTCGACCTGTACACCGGATCCATGGCTTTATCCGGTTCTACGCGTATGCAGGCAACGACCATTGAGATGCTCGTGGTCGGTGCCGCCGTGGAGGAGGCATTTTCGATTCTGGCCAACGAAAAGCCCCAGGATCGAGAATCACTGGCCGAAATCTTTGCAGCGATGCTCGGTGACCTGAATTCACCGGAGAATCTTCGCGTCATTGCCCGTTTGGCGGAGGGCGAGCGAAAGGCCTATTCCTCCGGCGGGCTGGTCACCTACTTTGCCCCGCACTGCCTGCTTGATTTATTCTGCGATACCAGTGAACGTACTCCAACCTTCATGCTCCCCTGCTTCAGGGCTTCGGACGATCATTCATCGCCTTCATCCTGGGCCTATGCAAAAGACCCGACGCGGCCCAGTGACCAGGCGTGGCGTGCTATGCTTCGACGCTCCCCGCGGGGACTTGGGTGGCAAAGCCCGGACTACCGGGCCATGGGGGCTCCTTCCGGCTTCGTCGATAATCCACCCTCCCTTGGAATCCGGGAGATCGCCCGCTACGCCATAGGATCGGAGGCGGATTCATCGAGGCCCCGGGAGGCCCCGAATTGGTGGCTCCAGGTAGCCGGAGCCGACTGGCCTCCTGGCGGTCTTCAGGGTGTCGATACCCTCTGGCTGGGGGGGCCGGTAAAACCGGAGGCAGAGTTTTACCCTGGCAGGACCCTGGCGGCGGAAGAGTTTGAGTTTAGAAACAGGGGGGATTTTTTAGAGGGCCCCTCAGGAATCCCCACAACCTATAGGATGGGAGTGAACATCGAAGACAGCCCCATTGCCCTGTGGCAGCATATTCTGATAAAGCTCCTTTTCAACACCCTCAGCACCGCCACCATGGGACTCATGGGCAGAATACGGGGCAACTGGATGATACAGCTCAATCCAACCAATAAGAAGCTCATCGACCGGGGAAGCCGAATTGTGGCCCATCTGGCCGGGATCGACTACCCTTCGGCATGTATGGAATTATACCTTTCCATTCTCTCCCAATCATCTTTGGAATCTGGTGGAGATCGGGCAACGACCTCTCCCGTGGCGGCGGCCCTCCAGCGTCTTGGATGTTGAAGACTCCCAGGGGTTTTTGCTTGAATAACAGCATTCTGGAAATAGATATTGGAACACTGCAGGAGAATATGGCACGGATAGTCGAAGTCGCTGGCGCTTCCTGTAGGGTTGCCGCCGTGGTAAAGGCGGATGCCTATGGTTTGGGTGCGGCGGGAATTGCCCCTGCCCTTATATCCCGGGGGGCCTCCATGCTGGCGGTTGCCCGCTGCGGTGAGGCATTGGAGTTAAAGAGGATCCACCCTGGTTTGGTGAATATCCTGATAATGGGGCTTTGCGGAGATGATGAGCTGGAGAAAGCCTGCGGTAACAACTTTATAATAACCATAGACAGCTGCAGACAGGCAAAACTGCTATCCGACATGGCCGTGAAAAAAAACCTCAAAGCCAATATTCACATTAAAATTGATACGGGCTTCAACCGCCTCGGTTTGAAAACCTCGGATCCGAAGGCTGTGGATGAATACAGGATGATATGCTCCCTTCCCCGCCTGAAGGTGGGGGGCGCTTTCAGCCACCTTGGACTTGAAAGCTTTGAATCCGACAAAGAGCAGATGGACCGGCTTCAGCGATTTTTTGATAAGCTGGAATTTGAAAACCTGCCTATCGGGTTGAAACACGTATGCGACAGTATTGGGTTTGTCCGTTATCCCCAGTACAGGCTGGACATGGTTCGGATAGGGGCACTCTTATACGGAATGAAGCCCGTCGAAACTTCCCTGACAGATGATCTTGATCTGCGGTTTCCCCTTCGGTGGAAATGTCCTGTGATCAGAATAGCAAGGCTTAAAGGGGGTGAGGGGGTCGGCTATAATTACAGCTGGAGGGCCCCTCCGGAAGGCGCTCTGATAGCCACTCTGCCGGTAGGCTATGCCGATGGCTATCGCCGCCTCCTGTCCAATAGGGGGGAGGTCCTGCTTAAGGGGAAGAGGTGCTCCGTGGTAGGCTTGATCTGTATGGATCAGATGGTAATTGATATTTCCGCTGTTCCCGGCGCAGATTTGAATGATACCGTAACCCTGCTGGGAAGGGATGAGACGGGTCATGAAATATCTGCTATTGAAATGGCGGAATGGGCTGGAACCAATAGAAATGAAATTCTTTCTTCTATCGGGCGGCGGGTTGAACGGCATTATGTAAGGAGCGGCAGGGTGGAAGCCCTTTTGAACTACCTGAATTCACCTCCTTATAAAAGGGTTGATCTATGACGGAAACGGAGCTTAAGAAACTTCTTGGGGACATCAAGAAACACGAAAAATTTATAATTGGACTGAGGAGAGAACTTCACAGAATTCCAGAACTGGGACTTGATGAAAAGGAGACTTCCGGCCTTATCCGGAAAACACTCTCAGCCCTGAATATTGAATACACCTCCAGGGACACCGCTGTGACCGCAGTTATAAGGGGAAAATCCGAAACCCCTGTCGTAGGGCTCAGGGCGGACATTGACGGCCTTCCGATTCATGAGAAAACAGGACTGAGTTTTTCCTCTGTTAACCCAGGGAAGATGCATGCCTGCGGCCATGACGGACATACCGCCATACTGCTCGGGGCTGCGAAATGGTTTTCAGACAACCAGGACAAACTTAAAGGGACCGTTAAATTATTCTTTCAACCCGCAGAGGAGTCTGTCGGTGGGGCCGAGGAGATGATAAAAAATGGCGATCTGGAGAATCCCACCGTTAATAAGATTTTCGGTCTTCATGTAATGCCCTATCTCAAACCGGGCTTTGTGGAAGTGAAAAAGGGGGTTTTAAACGGTTGTAGTTCAAACATATCGATAGATATAAATGGGGTATTAGGACATGGGGCCTATCCGGAAACCGCCGTTGATGCGGTGATGGTTGCCGCCCAGGTTGTTAGCGGGGCCCATACCCTGGTCAGCCGCCGAGTTTCGCCCCTGGAGCAGGCTGTTATTAGCTTCGGGATAATTGAAGGGGGGAAGGCCCAGAATATTATTGCCGATAGAGTATCCATCCGGGGGACAATGCGTGCCGCCGATGAGAAAGTCAGGGATCAACTCATCGTACGGCTTAAGGATCTTGTTAAGCATACATGTGCCGCCCATGGAGCTGTCGGGGAGATCGATATCTCCTACGGCTATCCCACCCTCATCAATAACAGCGAAGAGACAGAACGAATCGCAAGAATTGCGGGGCGGATGCTCGGAAAAGAAGCCGTCCACTGGAAAGAATCCCCAAGCCTGGGAGTCGAGGATTTCGCATTCTTCCTCAAGGAGAGGCCCGGAGCCTTCTATCATGTCGGCTGCGGTTTTGGCCAAGGAAGGGAGTGCCGCCTCCATTCCTCCGATTTTCTTCTCAATGAGGATTGCCTTATTGTGGGAACCGCCATGCAGACTGCCCTGGCCCTTGATGTATTTGATAATGGCTGACTCCTTTGCAAAGGAAGTGCGGCCAGAAGCCGGTGAATCTTAAAAGTCCGACAGACTCTTTGGGTTCATCTTTTGGAGGAGGGATCACTATGAAATCACCCTGTGAAGTTCGCAATGGACAGTTGTATTTTGAAGACTGTAGAGCGGAAGATATGGCCCAAAAATATGGAACACCTCTCTACCTCATGTCTGAAACCTTCATGGAGGCAAGGATTGACGAGATAAAAAGGAAATTCATAGATAAATACCCCGAAGTTCAGGCGGTTTATGCGAGTAAGGCGTTTCAGACTCTCCAGATGTGCCGAATGATCTCCGAATCGGGGCTTGGACTCGATGTCGTTTCCGGCGGAGAACTTTACACGGCCCTGAAGGCGGGAGTTGATCCGAGAAAAATCTATTTTCATGGTAACGCAAAAACCGATGAGGAACTTCTATATGCCGTAAAGGCCGGGGTGGGAAGACTCGTTGTTGATAGCCTGGATGAACTAAAAGCCCTCGAAGCAATTGCCCGAGAGGAAGACAAAAGGGTATCCATTTTATTCCGGATAACCCCCGGCGTGGACAGCCGTACCCATGGGTACATCTCAACCGCTGGTGTCGATTCAAAATTTGGCATTCCCCTCCAGAAGGACACCAGGAATCGTTACATAATCAAAGCAATGGAATGTTCCCATATAGTCCTTAGGGGATTCCATTTTCATGTGGGATCTCAGCTAATGGAGAATGTCTCCCACCTGATGGCCCTTGATATTCTGATCAGATTACTCAAAGATGTGAAGGAGGAACTTGGATTTCCAACGGAAGAAGTGAACCTGGGAGGCGGATTTGGCGTTCGGTATACAAAAAACGACAAACCCCAGCCATTTGAACATTTTACCGATCCATTGATGCTCAGGCTCACAGAGCAGTGCAGGAGATACGGACTGATGCGTCCCGGGGTAACGATAGAACCGGGGCGGTGGATTACGGCGGAAGCCGGAATAACCCTGTACCGAATTTGCTCGGTAAAAAAGATACCCGGAATAAAAACCTGGGTTTCCGTTGACGGCGGCATGGGAGATAATATTAGACCGGCGCTGTACCAGGCGGAATATGAAGCCTCCCTTGTGGACAGGGCGGGGAAGGAGGGAAATACCCCCTGCTCCATTGCCGGAAGATACTGTGAAAGTTCGGATGTTCTTATCCCTGAGGCGAATCTTCCAGATCCCGCGAGAGGAGATGTTCTGGCCGTTTATGCAACCGGGGCCTACAACTTTTCCATGGCCAGCAGCTACAATCGAGTGAGAAAACCGGCGGTTGTCCTGGTAAAAGGCGATAGACATAGGATGAGTGTAAAAGGGGAAACCTACGAGGACATAGTAGCCAGAGATGTTTGAGATCGCCTCATGAGGCGTAAGTCCGACAGGCTCCTGGATCTGACCGGAAACAGTTTTACTCACAGGGTCGGACTAATCAAGAATCCGATAATCCACCATTTCAGCTCGAGGAGTACCATCCGTACCGCCGATAAGTCGGCATACAATGAGTAATTGACGGCCTGGAGGGATGTAATCCGCTGTTGGTTTTCCGGGCCGTGTCGAGGGAAATACATCCAGCCAGGATTCTCCCCTGAACAGGATCTGGCAGGCATAGGAACGAACCTCCCTGGTGCCTATCCAGGCTCCCCCCAGAAGTGTAACCCATACATTTATACCCGCAGCGGTTTCTTCAATATATGAGTCACCAACGACACCCTCCAGGATAACCAATCGCTGAGATTGAACTGCTTCTTCTACAAGGGCAGGATCTTCCAATGAAGATAACACAAAATCAAAATCTACAATTTCGCTGAATGATTGTCCCCAGGAAAAAAGAGGAAAGGAAAGAAGGATTGTTGCAAAAAGGGCTTTCACAGGCATCTCAGATTCTTATAATAATTGAAAAGAATTGAAATATCAACTCCTTGAGAGCACAGGGATGTCTGATAAATTGACATTCATACAGCGGACAAGTTACAATTAAATTATGAAGGATGTCAAAATAGATATTCACATGAGGAAAACGGATCCTATTCCTGATGGCCTGGTGTTAAAGATTGAGGGTCAAATCAGTACATCCAACGCCCTTCAATTTCAGAAAAAAGTGATTGAAGCGATGGGGTTTGATTTCGTGTATCTGTTTTTCGACTGCAGGAAACTATCATCGATTTCCAGCTCAGGAATTGGAGCGTTTGCATATATTCAGGATTTGGTGAGCGAAAAAGATGGGAGAATGATTCTTTGTGGGCTGCCCCATAAAGTCTCCCGTCTGTTCAATCTTCTTGGGTTCAGTGAGTATTTTATCTACTGCAGCAACATTGGTGAAGCAATCGAGAAACACTACAAAGAAGTTATAAATCTGGTTGACGACTACGTATTCCCTGTGATTTTCCGCTGTCCGGGTTGTTCACGAAAACAAAAGGCTACTGAGATGGGAGAATTTCAATGTGCTGACTGTAAAACAGCCCTCATCGTGGAGGAAACAGGTGATATCCATCTTAAATGATTCAAGGAGTCTGTCGGACTTTAAGGCTCGAGGCGATTTTTGATGATTTTTTCCTGATGCAAGGCGACAAAAACGGAGCGTAGCTGGGCTACGTGAGTATTTTGGCAACGCGGCAACAGGGAAAAGGGGCAAAAATCGAGCCGTGAGGCGGAAGTCCGACAGACTCCAAGATCTGAGTCAAATCTGCAATCTCTCATGGTGTCCGCCATACATTTTGTCCCTGAGTAATGCTATATCCTGATTTTCAAGGTACTCTTCGAATTTCATTCGACGATCAATAATGCCCTCAGGTGTGAATTCGATGATACGATTTGCAATGGTGTTGATGAACTGGTGGTCGTGGCTGGCAAAAACAATCGTACCGGAAAACTCAATGAGGCCATTGTTCAAACTGGTAATGGTTTCCAGATCCAGGTGACCGGTGGGATCATCGAGAACAAGGACATTGGCCTGACTGAGCATCATTTTTGACAGTAGACATCGGATCTTCTCTCCTCCCGACAGTACTCTTACCTTCTTCAGAGATTCGTCCTGCGTAAAAAGCATGCGGCCAAGGAAACTTCGGATATAGGTTTCATCCTGTTCTTCTGAATACTGACGAAGCCAGTCGATGAGATTCATCTTGTTATCAAAAAAAGACTGATTCTCTTTTGGGAAGTAATCAACAGTGGCCGTAACACCCCATTTGAAACTGCCGGAATCCGGCTTTGAATCACCAGCAATGATATCCATAAAAGTGGTTTTAGCCAGGTTATTCGGCCCGACGAAACCGACTTTGTCACCTCCCTGAAGGTTCAGATCCCAATCCTTGAAAAGAACGTCCCCATTCAGAGATTTAGTGAGTTTTTCGGTTTCCAATACAACCTTCCCCAATGCCCGCTCTGGAGAAAATCCGCAATAGGGGAATCGTCGGGAGCTTTTTGGCAGGCTGTCAAGATCAAGCTTTTCCAGTTCCTTCATTCGACTTGTCGCCTGACGGCTTTTAGCCACATTCGCTGCAAATCGCTGAATAAATGCCTTGAGTTCTGCTGCACGGACTTCCGCTTTTTTGCGCTGATCTTTCTGCTGCTGTGCTATAAGCTGACTTGCCTGCTGCCAGAATGAGTAATTCCCCATGTAAAGGCTGATCTTATTGAAGTCAATATCAGCGATATGAGTACAAACCTTGTTAAGAAAATGTCTGTCATGGCTTACAACGATAACAGTGTTATTGAACTTCAGCAGAAATTCTTCCAGCCATTGAATTGATTCTATGTCCAGGTGATTCGTTGGCTCATCAAGGAGAAGGATGTCTGGATTACCGAACAAGGCCTGGGCGATAAGAACTCGTACCTTGATGCTTTCATCCACTGAGCCCATCAGGTTATCGTGGAAACTATCATCAATCCCCAGCCCTGCGAGTAGAATGGCGGCTTCACTTTCAGCTTCATACCCTCCCATCTCAGCAAATTCACCCTCAAGTTCTGCAACTCTCATGCCCTCTTCATCGGTCATACTGGTTTTGGAATAGATCTTCTCCCTCTCTTTCATTACCGAGTAAAGTTTTTCATATCCTGAAATTACAGCGTAAAGGATCGAGTAGTCATCAAAAGCATCTCGCCGCTGAGCCAGAACAGCCATGCGCAAATTGTCCGGGATATGAATCTGCCCGGAATCATATTCCTGTTCTCCTGAAAGGATGTTGAGAAAAGTTGACTTCCCGGAACCATTTGCGCCGATTAAGCCATAACAGTTCCCGGGAGTAAATTTGATATTCACATTTTTGAACAACAGCCGTTTCCCGAAAGAAAGACTGACATCTGAAACTGTAAGCATGAGTTTTCTCCTTATGTTCTATTTTGAATCTAATCCAATGCGGCAAGAAATCCCTGCATTTCATCTTCTGCTTCCCGGACAAATTTCTCCAACAGTTCATCCTGAGAATACGTTATGAATTTACCCAGCGTACTTGATGCATCAGAATCGATATCCCGGTTGTGCCGTGCATAGGTGGATTGATAAAATGCCAGTTTCTTCTCCGGGTTAATACCATAGTTTAAAATCGTCCGGGCACCATCCTGAAGAAGATTCAGTTTGACCAGCAGATCATCATCCGAATCAACCGACCAGACTCCCAGGTAAATCGGATTGTTGTTAATCGTCATATCTCCAACAAACTCCCCCCGCAAAACGGAATTACGATCACTGCCGAGATATCCTACAAAGTCCAGATGCTCGGCCAGTTTCCTGTCGGTGGCCAGGAAATCTCCTGTCGAGGGATTCAAGGTGAAAATGATAACTTTGTCCAGTGATTGTCCATAGCTTTTTAGCTGAACATCTCTGTATTCGGCAAGGTTAACATGTTTTTCAAGTTCTGCACGCCTATTTGCCACCTGACGTGCCGTCGTGGACAGCCAGGTATTCAGCGCTGGATGTTCTCCCTTCCATTCGCTTACCCGGGATTCAAGCTGTTTTTCATCAATGCTTTTCTGCCAATAGGAGAGGACAACTCTAAAGAGATCCCGAAGGTTGTGTTGACGGCTGAAGCGTTCCAGGAGTTCATAAAGAAAGATTTCCTTCTTGCGTAATCGCCATATAGCCGTAACAATATCCGTACGAGAGGATTCACTGTTGATAACAATTTCCTCAGCAAGGCCCTGAAGTTCGTGAAACCGCCGCTGCAGCGAAGAGAATCGCTTCGTCAATCCAAGGGCAGATCGCTCAAATCGGATTGTCCAGGTCGTCCCCACACCTGTTTGACTCTCTACTTTCAGGCGGTCAGGGCCAAAAATACTCCACACCTGAACCGTACCGAACCCTTCACCCTTACCGGCCGTTTTGGTTGATTTCCCAATGAAAGCCGGCATTCCTTTCTCGTCGCATTCAAGTAACGCTTCAGGTATTCCATGGCCATTGTCTGATATTCTCAGCAGCACGGCATCATTTCCCTCATTGGTCAGGGAGATGGATAACCGTCCGGGTCTATCTCCCCCCTCCATGGCATCTATCGAGTTGGAAGCAAGATTGACCAATGCCCGGCTTATATTCAGCCAGTGACCCAGTACGGTGGGTTTTGGGGCCGAAAGAGTAATCACCAGTTCTATTTCTGACCCACATGCTTCAATGTAGGGAACAAGGCGTTCCAGAATCAACTCCTGAATATTGACTTCATGGGCCATGGCCATGGAATCTCGGTATGTATTGAGCATATTCACCAGAGAGGTGGTTTCACGGTTGATATCTTCAATAATTCGTCCGGCATTTTCCGGTGCCAGGGCATTGACCATGGCATTGAGAGAACTCAACACCTTGCGGGCATCATGCCGGGTCCGTCCAATTTCATCGGCAGCGGGTGCCTTGCGGGATTCAGAACCAATATTCTTGAGGATGGCCTCCCGAGACGCAGTGAGTCGATAGTAAACCATGTTTCGGTAAACGATGTTGTCTTCAGGATCGAAACCCTTATTCTGGAAAAATTCCAGCGTTTCGTGCTGTTTCTCCCAGACATAGAGATAAATCTGTGATTTTTCTGGAATCTTTTCAGCCAGATGTTCAATAAAGGAAGTTCCAATGCCTCTGCCCCGGCCATAGGGGCTGGTTACAAGCTTGTAGATCAAATACTCGGATCCATCGGATGAAACATAGGTAAGGATGTATCCAAGGATTTCACCTTCCTCAATCCAGGCAAAGCTGTGTTCACGGTCTTTCCGCGCGGAGGCATCTTTTATATAAGGCGATGGAATGATGAATGTATCAATATTGAGCAGGGGATTTGTATGAATCCGCTTTTCAATCTCCGGGGTGAGTATAACTATGTTTTCATATTTCATTGTGCGTTCACTTCTGTCTTCCAAGAATCAATAATTCCGGGCTGGTTAACCCTGTACCGTCGAAAAACGGCATCGCCCCTTCGTACCCGTTCGCCAACAAAAACTGTGACATTGCTGCCTTTACCAGCTTCATCAACTGAAATACCATCCCTCAATATTCTGTTGACTTCCACCTGAAGCGTTCCCGTTGTAGAACCCTGGATGAGTAATACATCACCTGCTGCCATTTTTGCACTTTGAATTCGAATTTCGGCCACCCCGGGCTTACGGAAGTAATTGACCACCGTACCAACGGTTTCCTTCTTATAGTCTGCCTGACTGTTGGGTTTCTCTGCCCACTCACCAACCGGTTTTCCAAGATAGTGTCCGCTGTGAAAACCTCGATTGAACACGGATTCAAGCTCCTGGGTGAGTTCCTTTTTCAGTCTGTCAAAACCGGGACAGGGAACGAAGGGGGAACGAACCTCTTCTGCAATCTTCCACCATACATCTATTGCCCTGCGGTAGGTTTTGGTAACAGTTGATACATATTCAGGATTGCGCATACGCCCTTCGATCTTAAGCGATGCGGCCCCTGATGTCAGAATTTTATCAATGAACGGCATTGTACAGAGATCTTTTGGACTCATCACATAATTCCGGCCTATTTCAAACTCATATTGGCCCTCAGTATCAATAATTCTGTACTCCCGGCGACAGGGCTGGAGGCATTTCCCCCTGTTCCCTGAGTGTCCGGTAACAGATTCCGACAGGAAGCATCGGCCGCTGACAGAGACACACATGGCTCCATGGATGAAAACCTCCAGTTCCACGAGGTCTGCTTCATCCTTTCCCAGTCTGGCTGTAAGATTTTGCCGAATACGGGAGAAATCATTGAGGGAGCATTCCCTTGCCATAACAAAGCGGCGGATTCCATACGTTTTATAGTATTCCACTATGCCTGCTGAATTGCTGACCGAAGCCTGGGTGGATAGATGCATGTCCATACCGTGCTTTCTTACCATCTGAATAACAGCCGGATCCCAGCCAATAACAGCATCCACCCCGGCGGTTTGGGCTGTATCAACAACAGTTTCAAGGGCGGTTAATTCGTTTTCGAATATAATTGTATTAAGAGTGAGGTAACCCCGCGCCCCATAATTCCTGCACTGCTGCATCACTTCCGGCAATTCCGCAAGAGAAAAATTCCGTGCTTTATGCCGCATATTAAATGTACCCGCACCAAAGTACACCGCATCCGCTCCAGCCTTGAGGGCCGCTGTCAGACAGGCGGCATCACCAGCAGGAGCTAGAAGTTCAGGAGGTTTCATCTTTTATCCAGTGCAGTCAGAATACTTACTCATACTGCTTTTAAGAGATCTGCCATGTTGCCATAGTTGTACTGATGGAGTAAAGGGGCCTTATCTACTTAAAAAAATGCTTTTGCTCAGTAATTCAAAAAAACAACAGAACCCGCATAGAAATTCCCCAAACTAAAAAAAATCATCCACCCTGTCCCAGTAATCCATGAAAACTCTTGTGCCTCCTTGTAGGGACAGTTCTGTCCACCTTTTATACTTTTTGGAGAAGAAGATGCATCTTTGCTGAAGTAAAGGAGATGTCGGAGGCGTTTGGGGAATTTCTAAAGGAGGTGTTGACAATATCGATTTGCTCCTATTATAAACTTTGCATAGTGTCGCGAAGGTTGTAGAACACGAAATTTCTGTGCTTCTCGTCGTCCTTCAATTGGAAAATTCCGCAATGGACACACTCTTCATGGCACCAGGAGTCTGTCGGACTTTGAGACTTCGAGGCGATTTTTGATGTTTTTTTTCCGATACAAGGCGGCAAAAGCGGAGCGTAGCTGGGCTACGTGAGCATTTTGGCAACGCCGTAGCGGGAAAAAAGGGCAAAAATCGAGCCGTGAGGCGTAAGTCCGACAGACTCCTGGGAGTCCCACTAATTGGGGACTTGCGAAGTGATTTCGAGGATTCTCCCCGCTTCAAGACGGCCTGTATGCATGCAGCGCACAGGCAGGCCGGGGCAAGCGTATGGACTGCGTGAGCATTCGGCAATGCGGAAGCAGGAAAAGGAAAAAATCACCGCAGGCATTTCAATCCGGCAGGCTCCTCGCTAAAGCGTAAACCTTTTGAGAATAGGAGTAATAGACAGTGAAACGTCGTCTTACACTGATCCTTCTGTGCCTGATCCCCTTCGTGATCTCCGCCCAGAACAAGAAAGATGTAGCCCTCGTGTATCCATCGGGTCACACAAAATTCGCGGGCCGTGCCCGTAAGGACATCTTCAAGGCTTTCAGAGGCCAGGCCGTGAACCTGGATGAGTTCAAAATGAGAGAGGCCATGCCGGATATCCTGGAGAAATACGACACCGTTCTCTTGATGCTCACGCCCGAAGACCTCAAGGCGAAAAACATCCAGGCCATACTTAAAGCGAGTCGGGAGGCAAACCAGAAAACAGGTCAGAACGCGGGCAGGAAAACGGCGAGAGTCCTTGTTTGGCAGCTTGCGGCGGTGAAGGGGGATGTCGCAGGTGTCGATGCCGTTACATCGGCCACCAAAGAGTCCCCGGCCAAAGCGACTCTCAGGAAGAGCATTCTCCCCTTCCTTTTGGGATCGCCGTAGATGCGAAAACTGGGTGCTATCGCCGTAATATCGGCGGGTTGGGTGATACTACACATCCGATTTTTATGAAAAATGTGCCCCCGGCACCCCGGTGAGAATCACTGGCCCCTACGGGCGTTTCGTCTACAAACCCGATGGACGCGGGAAAAGCCTTTTCATCGCCGGAGGAGTGGGTGTGACACCGTTCTTGAGCATCATCGACACATTGAAAGAGCAGAGTTTGGAGACTCCAGTTCATCTTCTATGGCTCTGTTCCATGGAAACGGATTTCTTCGATCGGGAAGAAGTGGAAGACGGCGCATTCATCGCGAAGCGTTTTCTTTTTAATTCATAGGCAAACCGTGCATCGCAGGGACAAAGCTCGTCAGGATCATTGAAAAGGCTTAGAAACCTGCATGCTGCAATTGACACCACGGATGTTAAAGTATAGGCTTTAATGTGACTGATGCGTATGATTTGAAAACTTATTCATTCTTTGAGGAACACATCGGAGGTAGTTGGGTTCAATAAAAAATGGTTTACCTTGAGAATCATTACAGTTTGATGTACATTTGCTCCGATATATCAGGAAAGAACCTCAAGAAATAGCAGGAGAAGAGTAATCCAGAATGACAATATCTTTAATGCAGATAATAGCATGGTGTGCTTCCATTCCGGTTTTCTTTGCTTTCTTCATGAAGACAATGATCCCATTGAGGATCGTGGCTATTTCAAGCAATTGTATCTTCATTCTGTATGGGGTCCTTGGAATACTTCAGGGAATCTCGGAGGTATTGCCGATTATGGTGCTGCATCTCAGTCTGCTGCCACTGAATTGTATTCGGCTTAAACAGGCAAGACAGCTGATTAAACGCGTTGAAACAGCATCATCCCAGGAGAAATTGTCGAATGAACTCATCCCCTATATGACCTTGAAAAAATATAAAGAAGGTACAACCCTATTTCATAAAGGAGACCGTGCGGATCGATTCTACTACATCAAGAAAGGTTCTGTCATAATTACCGAACTGAACAAGACACTGGGAGAAAACAAGGTTTTTGGCGAAGTAGGCATTTTTGGCCCTGGCTCGGTCAGATCTGCCGGGGTTGTCTGTCTTGAAAACAGTGAAATATACAACATTTCAAAGAGAAAAATGCTGCAGCTCTATTTTCAGAATCCAAAGTTTGGTTTTTTTATCGTTCGGCTGTTGTCGAATTACGCATTGGATAATGTTAATAAACTGCATTATCCTGATGTTGAGGATGAGACAGAATAGAAAATCCGTCTCCTGCGAAACCTGTTTCCCTGAATTTGAGGTTCCTGTTGTTATACTTCGGTCAGAGTTGCTTATTGACAATGAAGAATAAGTATTCTATTTTGTGACTATCTTTTATGCCATTCTCTGTATAGAGTTTTTTCTGGAGGTATTATCATGAGTGTTTTGAACAATATCAGCATATCCACCAAGCTCATTCTTTTCCTGTTTATCCCGCTGTTAATAATTTCTGTACTTATCTATGCAGGGATATATTTCACCTTGAATGATCTTGAATCATACATGATGAATGAAACGGAAAAAATGCTTATGAACAAGCATAAACAGGAATTGAAATCTGTGACTGAAGTCGGGATCTCAGTGATACTGAGCGTTTACAATGATCCCGATATTCCTGAGGAAATGAAATTCAATATGGCGGCATCCCATCTTCGGGAACTTGAATTTGGAACTGATGGATACTATTTCGTGTATGAAAATGGCACCGGAAAGAATCTGATCCATGGTGGTAACTCGAATCTTGAAGGAGTGAACCTGTGGGAATTTCAAGATCCCAACGACCCTCAGTTCATGATACAGGAATTAGACCGGGTTGCCAATGAGGGCTCTCTTTTTCATCAGTACTACTGGACTAAAAGAGATACTGATACCACCCATCCAAAGCTTGGAACGGCGCAGCTGATTCCAGGTACCAACATGTGGATTGGAACTGGAACGTACCTGGATGAAATCGAGACTGAGCTTCAAGTCGTGCACGATTCAGTTGTACGGAAAAGCAATGAGAGGCTGCAGCCGTTTATAATTGGGTTTATTGCATACCTTCTAATTGCCCTGCTGTTCATCATCCGGCTGTCACGTAGTTTTACCAGACCGATAAACAGTGCAACAACATTTGCAACAGCTATGGCAGGTGGTGACTTATCTGTTTCACTGGCAGTGGAGTATGATGGCAAAAATGAAATCGGGATGTTGATAGGCTCATTGAATCAAATGAAGAGCAATTTCTGGAACATGGTTAACAGCCTTCAGGAGGTTTCAGCCAAACTGTTGACAAGCAGTGACCAGATCAATAATTCTGTTACTTCAATGAATCAATTTGCAGATAATCTGGTGAGGGGTATATCCGGGATTGAGGATCAGATTATTTCTTTTGAACAATCAGTGGACCATACGAAACAATCCTCAGATGATATCAATACTTTTATTAACAAGCTGACGGAACTGATCGTTAACCAGGCATCGGCCCTGACTGAATCTACTGCTTCCATTGAGCAGATGTCATTGAGTATTCAAAACATTGCCAAATCAACCGATGAGAAATTCCTTCTTGCAAGGGAACTGGAGTCACGAGCACAAAAAGGTGTTTCCGAAATGCAGGTTACAACAGGGATTATCAAAGAGATGGCTGAATCGGCCAATGTAATGATGGATATGATCGCCGTTATCAACAATATTACAACACAGACAAACTTATTGGCCATGAATGCATCTATTGAAGCAGCCCATGCAGGTGAAGCTGGTAAAGGGTTTGCTGTTGTTGCCAATGAAATTCTCAAGCTGGCCAAGGATACTTCGGCCAATGCCAAACAGATTTCTGATTCTTTGAAGAATACCATGGCATTGATCAGCAATTCAAAGAAGTCAATCACCAATACCGAGCAGTTATTCGACAATCTGGTGGTAGAGATTAAGGGATTGGCAAGCAGTATGACTGAAATGAAGAATCATTCCCAGGAACTGGCAACTGGCAGTACTCAAATCACCTATGCCCTGGGTGATATCATGTCAATAACTGAAAATGTGAAAGAATCATCCAGTACCGCTCTTGAAAAAGTTGGAACAATTGATGGACATATCGATAAACTGGTTAATGATTTCACCAAGACCAAAGATGGACTTGAGATAATCGTTTCAAGTACTCAGGAGCTGTCGCAGCACATTGTTCATGTACAAACCATTGGTGAAAACAATTCAGGCATAGTTTCCAGCCTTGACACCACTGTTGTATCATTCAATCTTTCTGAGGAACAGAAAAAAAAGAACTCTGATGAAAAAAAATCAGATGAAGCTGAGGACTCCTGAGCTCCCAGGCTCCTAAACTTCTTTGCAGGCCTTATACAGGTTGGCAAATAGGGTCTGGATCTGATCTTCAGGCAGGGATGAGTACGCTATTCGCACTAAATCAGCCAGCGCAATCACTCCTGTGTCATATCTGGTCAAAAGCTTTTGCCTAACAGCTTCGCCATCACCTTTCTTGATATGGACACACATGAAGTAGCCTGAATTGAATGGTAGAGCT
Source organism: Spirochaetaceae bacterium (assembly GCA_965224705.1). Lineage (GTDB taxonomy): Bacteria > Spirochaetota > Spirochaetia > DSM-2461 > DSM-2461 > UBA2779. The sequence goes on from OZ245056.1 coordinate 1,497,785, forward strand.
TCAAACTCCTCTAAATACTCCGGGTGAGACTTTAAAATACTCACTAAAAGATCATGCCGCTGTTTCAACAGATTGTATGCACGCTTCTTTTCCTTCTTATAATCCGCATCGTTATACGCAGCGAGAAGCAGGGACTGAGAAAGATGAGAGTCATTGGAAATGCTTCCTCTGACCCGGCCGGCAGCTTTATCTTCTAAAACACCAAGAGCCTTGCTGCTTAATCCCCTGCCGGCAAAAGTAATAAAACCAACCCGCAATCCCCATACATAATCCTCCTTTGTTGCACCATCAACTTTGCATGCAACAATACGCTCGTGGAGATTGGCACATCGGGCAAACAGCGATTCCTTGAAGATTCCTTCCCGGTAAACCAGACCAAAATAAGCATCATCGGTTATTAGAAGAATCGTTTTCCCTGCATCGGCAGCCGATTTCAAAGCCAGTACAACGGCTTCCGCCTCGTTCTCTGTGAGAGTATATCCTGTAGGATTATTGGGAAAATTAAATAAAACAATCTTTTTATCACCCGGCATCATCAATGCCTGTTGTAATCCCTCAGTATTGAAATCACCCGTTGAATCCCTGCCCTTAAAGGTCGGATAGGTTTTAAATACGGTTTGATAGGCTTCCGAGAAAAGAAGCCTGTAATTTCCCCAGTAATGCTCCGGCAGGATGATTTCATCACCCTCATCAAAGAAAAGGTAACCGGCCACTGCCAGCCCATGCGTAAGGGCGTTAGTGACTACCGGCCGAGATATCTCCGTGTTTCCCAGCAGAGGATTTTTTTCTCTGATCATTTCCTTCCAGAGGTCCCGAAGAGCTGGCTTCCCATAGCTGGGAGCATAACTGAATACATCTTTGGGGTTGAGTTTTATAAGTTTTTCAAGGGAGGCCAACCGCAGGGGAGTCCCATCGTCGTTCCTGGCTTCCCCTATCGAGGCATTGATGGTTTTGTTCCTGGCTTCCAGACCTTGAGCAACAAGACCTTTTCGAGGGAAGAAGATACCTCTTCCCCGTTTGGACAGAAGTCTCAGTGCTGCTTTTCCTTCGATTTCCAGAATACTGTTCAATTCAGTGGCTTGCGGATTCATATTGACCTCCCTTCTATTTTATTCGACAGATGAATTCCTGTCATCCAGACAACCGGGATAATGCTGCAAGTTTCATTAATCCCTTCCTGACTCTGTAATTTATGCTGTTGGATTCAAAGTGACCATTTTTTTGCTCCCTACCAGCATTCATACCAGCGAGGAGGGTCATGACTTCATCCATATCTTTTGCCGTCCAGACATGAAACGCTCCTGCTTTGATTGCAGCCATAACTCTGTCAGACAGGATAACATTGTTCACATTGCCAGCAGGTATGATGACTCCCTGCTGTCCAGTTAATCCCCTGGCTCTACATACTTTGAAAAAACCTTGAATCTTTTTTTGTATCCTGCCTACAGGCTGGATCTCTCCCAGCTGGTTTACAGCACCCGTAACCGCCACATCCTGCCGAATCGGCAAATTAGCAATTGCAGAAAGAAGGGCGGCCAGTTCCGCAGCAGATGCTGAATCACCATCAATTTCATAGTAAGACTGTTCAACGGCAAGACTGGCTGTCAATGAGATATTACGATGTGCAAACCGCTGTCTTATATATCCTTCCATGAGGAAAACACCCTTGTCATGAAGTTCTCCTGAAAGTCCGGATTCCCTCTCTATGTTGATCAGTCCATCCTTCCCCGGGCTGACTGCTGCTGTAATTCTGAGAGGGATCCCAAATGAATACGCACCCCTTTCCAGTACAGCCAATCCGTTAACGGTACCAATTCTCCTTCCTTCAACAGAGAGCATAATCATTCCATTTTCGATCTGTTCCATGAGAACTTGTTCTGGTAGATTATTCATGTACTCCCGGCAGTCAATTGCCTTTTGAATCATTTCTCTGTCAATACATGATTTGCTTTCTTGAGCGGCAGTATAATCCGATTCCCGGATAAGATCTCCGATTAAACTGAACTGTGTGCTGAGCCTGTCGCGCCGTTCTGCCAGATGGATACCATAGGCAATGATTTCCCTGATGCCATCCGGATTAACAGGCTTGAGATTCTCCTTACGTACAAAACCATGGATGAAGGCAGCATATTCATTCTCGGTTTCTGCCTGTCGCGGCATATCCGCGCTGAACTCAGCGGTAATCTTAAACAGTTTGAAAAAATCGTCATCATTCTCACCAATGGATTGATAGATCCTTTCAGAGCCGATTAGAATTACCGTTGTTTCCGTAGTAATTGGTTCAGGTTTCATTAGAATTGGAAGAGGGCCGAGGGATGTTGACTGTACTTCCGGTACAACGTGTCTGGTTTGAAAAGCCCTTTTCAGTTCTGGCCAGAGATTCTCCCTGGAGAATACATCTTCTGCCTGAAGGATGAGAAAACCTCCATCGGCCTTTAGGAGGGAACCAGCCTTTATCATCATCATGTTTGTCCGGATTTCTCCCGAAACATCGTATCTGGCTTCAATGGAACCGAAAAGATTCAATTTTGTCGGATTGGTTTCATGAACAACGGGCCGCCTGTCGACTCCATGTCTGTCCAGTACAATATTCACCCCATAGTGAACATCCAGGTCGACCTCCTCCGCTCCTTCGTCATTATCATCTCCAATGAACCAGTGAGCGTTTTCTACAACATCAGCCGCTATGGCTTCAAGGTGATTTCGAACATCCTCACCCTTCCACTGCTTCAATATAACCGTGCATTCTTCCCCGATCCCGGGCTGTATCGTTTCCGTTCTCAGTTCTTTCAGCTTTCTTTCCAGTGACTCCCGGGCCGTTTTCAAATCTCGATGTATTGAGTTCATATCGTCCATGAGGGCAAAATAACGTTCCCGGGTTTCCTTCCATGTTTCTTGAGAAACAGACCCTGTGGGGATCTGATTCTGCAGTTCCTCAAAGCGCACTGTTTCACCATCGATAATCGGAGCAATATCCATGGACAATCCTTCCTGTACATCCTCGGTTTGTACCATACGGAATCCCTCCGCATTGAGCTGACTCTCAAATTCCGCCAGGATTTCATTTTCCTTCCTTTCAACTCCATGAATCAGGGCAACCTTTTCAGTTTTGTACGTTTCCGAGTCAAGATCTTGGGTGATTCTGTTTTGAATCCGTTTGATAAGAAGAATTATGTCTTTTTTCAGTTTGCCAGCCGTCCCCTCAGGAAGAATCAGGGGCCTGGGTTTGTCTGGTTCATTGAAATCCTGGACATAGACAATGTCCCGCAGATTTCCATTTTTTCGGTTATTATGATTAAGAATATCAAGTATTGCTGTATGCTTCCCGATTCCGGATTCTCCCACTACAAGTATGTTATACCCTTTTGCGTTGATGGCCATGCCCATCTTCAGGGCTTTTACAGCTCTTTCCTGACCAACAACCGACCAGGTTCGTATGCTGTTGGGTGCTGCGGGGCTGGAATTTGATGGCCTGTTTATATCCAGGACAATATCCTTGTATTTCAGTTCAACTGGCAGCTGCAACATTGTTTGAATATAGCGGTAAATCATTCTCTGGACTATAATGGAGCGATGAAATTAGCAGAATTTGATAAATGGGCAAGGTCTGTTCTGGAATTTCAGGGTATTGATTCTCTTGATTCAGCCATAAATGGGATACAGGTTGGAGATGTCAATGCTGAAATTTCCAGAATTGCCTTTGCAGTAGACGCCTGTGAGGACTCTTTTGTCCAGACAAAGGAAAGTGGGGCCCAGGCTCTTTTTGTTCATCACGGCCTGTTTTGGGGATCGGCTTATGCTCTCACAGGTGTTCGAGGCAGCCGTATTCGTTTCCTCATGAAAAATGACATAGCTCTATACGCCTGTCACCTGCCTCTGGATCGTCATCCGGAACTTGGAAACAATGCACAGATGGCCAGAGTTCTGGAGTTGACCCAACTGAAGGAATTTGGGGACTATAAGGGACAGAAAATCGGCTGTAAAGGTCTTTTAAAAACTGGTATGGATCTGGAATCGGTTGTAATTCGTCTGTTCGGCGCATGGGACAGTAGAATCAATGCCTTGAGATTTGGACCAAAGAAGATTTTCAATGTTGGAATTATCTCCGGAGGGGCTGTTTATGAGGTAAGCCAGGCCATTGATGAGAAATTAGACCTTTATATTACCGGCGATTCATCCCATAATATCTACCATGAATGCAAGGAGGCTGGAATCAATGTTCTTTTTGCTGGCCATTACCTTACCGAATTGTTCGGAGTCCGGGCCATGTCGGAACGTGTAAAAACGGAATTGGGACTGGAAACTCATTTCATTGATGTTCCAACCGGATACTGATGGAGAAGACCATTTGAAGAAGTATAAATATTTCTTGCTTGCGGCTGTTATTCTGGCTGCAGACCAGATCACCAAAATTCTGATTGTTAAATACATCCCTCTGCACAGTATTGGATGGAGTTTCTCCGGTGATTTTTTTCGTCTCATACATGTGAGAAATCTGGGAATGGCATTCAGCCTGGGGAATAGCTTCCCCCCCCTGCTCAAGACAGTCGTAATGATCATACTTCCCCTCAGTGTTCTGTCAGTAATCGGTGTGCAGATTGTTCGCAACAGCAATCTGACAAACGATCAGCGCTGGATATTTGCCGTAATACTTGGGGGAGGTCTGGGGAATCAAATTGATCGCATTTTCAGACAGGAGGGTGTTGTTGATTTTCTTGATTTCAAGTTTTATGGTCTACTGGGTATGGAAAGATGGCCTACTTTCAATATAGCCGATTCAAGCCTTGTAATCTCAATGATTCTACTGATTCTGTTCCAAATCATTCAGGAGGTAAGATTAAAAAAGAATCATGAACAAGAAGCTTAACACATTTTGTTTCTTAGTCATTGCAACAATTCTCAATCTCGTCATGCTTGCAGTCCTGGCGGTTGTTCTCCTTCTTTTTTTTGAACTGACTTTCAGAAATATCGAGGAGGTATCTCAAGGGCTGTCATTGCTGGCCATCATAGTCATTCTTTCCGGCTCCATTGGCGGTTCTTTTTTACTCTATTCCAGAATTATGAAATGGGCCGCCGAAAAATGGAATCTGGAGAATTACCTGACTTCGATGTTTAAATCTGGTAGAAAGCATTGAACTCTGTCGATGAATTCTGGAAATCCCGTGAAGAGGAACTGGGGACCGCTATCCTTTACAAAACGCTGGGCAAAATGATTCAACCAGAGAGCAGGATTCCTCTCTGGGGTATTCTATACACAACGGTCAATGCTGTCTATTTTCAGACATTTGAGTCTGAGAGCTGGATATCTTCCCTGATCTCAAGAAAGAATGGCCGGAAAAAAACTGAAGACAAAATCATTGAAATCCCTGCTTCATCTCTCATTCAAGCTGAGATTATCCAGCCAGAGAAAAAAATATTAAAACTGTTCAGTCAATCACCCACGGTCCGCTTCTCCTGGTATGATACCATTTCAGATGAAAAACAGATCTTACTTGCTGAAATAGTTGGTAACGCTGAGGCTCTTCTTTCCTCAGTGCCCGGGAACAGCCTGCCATGATGGAAAAATCTGAAGGACACGTTTTCATGCCGGAGAGAGATTCACTGTAAGGAGATAATTGTGAAAAAAGGATTCATTGTTATAGTGCTGCTGTTTGCGATGTTCCTTCCTGGATCATGTATGACGGCCAGTATTATCTGGACACCCATAGGGAAAGCAACGGCTACTGTTGGTTTGAGTTCAGCGAAAGGCGCAAAGTTGCTGGCGATTCGGAGTATTAACGGTCAGAGGCAGGCAAATCCATGGACGTTTTATGTCCCGTCTAAAACTCAAGAGTCCAGACCCAGAATACTTGGAGAAGGTAGGAATGCCAATGTCGTCCTCCTGGACGCATCTGTTGATTATGAACTGGAATTAGGTCTTTATCAGTCCCGGAGACTCCCGCAGCAGGATCGTCCAGAATGGCATGAATCAAAACCCGTCATTACACTCAAAGCTCTGGATCCGCAGGGAAAATATGTTATGACTTTTCATGGCCCTGCTTTTTCCCTGGACAGCGGCAAGAAGACTTTTGGAATACTTCGATTAAGAAAGGGATTGACATCAATACAGCAGTGGGAATTATACGGTACTGTTGTCCCTGACGCCGAAAATGCCTATAAGAGAACAACCTTTTACGAGTTTGAGGAAGTTAAACCAATTTCTTAGCTGTCCATGACACTGTCCTTCTCAGAAGTTTGCCAATCAATCTGTGTAAAGCTCCACGCAGTAGCTTGTTGTAGCCTGGTTTTGTTAGAATCCAGCCAGATATAGACTCCCTGTCTGGTATAGTCATTGAATACTGAGTGATGGATGTGATTCGGCGCTCACTCTCTGGAACGGCGGGAACCCTTATCGGTGAGAACCATTGTAAATGCTTATCCTGTAAGATATAAATTTGATAATGAGAGCAGCCGGTCTATTTAACAAGCTTCCTGACACAGCATAAGGGCTCACAAACGAACTGGAATCGGAGCAATATTCCCTACAACCTGACCATCGTTAATCAATCCAGTTACCTCTTATTTCATTGTGTATTTCTTCAATCTCAGCTGCTGATAGTTTCAAGAATTCAACATCATGCTTGTGAGTATCCTTTTTTTCTACAATGTAAACCGATGAATTTTTTTTCATCAAAAGGTGATGCCAGACTCCTTTCGGAATATTATAAATAGTTTCTTCCTCCAATATTGAGTAATCAATTCTAGACGGCTTTTCATTCCTGTCCATAGTAATTAATATCGATTTTCCCTTCAGGTGGATAAAAACTTCATCCGTATGAATATGACGCTCCATCTGAGTTATCTGTTCTACAGGAGGAGCATGATTCAAAAAAGCGATCTGCCATTCACCACTGCCTTTCGAAGAGAAGAAAACAGGCTTAAACCATGGTTCGGTATTGGGAAATTTCTCAATCATACAAACTCCTTTGCTTACAGAATCATCAATACCTGGCTGCGACAACAGAATGGATCGGGAACTGTCAATAAAAGCCGTCACGCCCTTACCGCAGATCTTTCCCTTATCTGCCATCATGAACAATCAGATCATAGATTCGTTCCAGATCGTCCTGATTATACCAGGATATTTCTATTTTTCCTTTAGACAGGGTTCCCTTCAATTTCACCTTCGTTCCCAGCGAAGAAATAAACTGTTCTTCCAATCTTGAGATTTCCGGATCCTTACTATTTGCTGTTGAATCCGTCCTGCGCTTACCCGTGCTTCTATGACCACGATTCATGTCAACCGCAGCCACTTCGGCATCTCTAACCGATAATGAATCTGCCATTATCCTTGAATAAAGGGTTTCCTGATCCGCCGGGTTGGTTACGGCCAGAATAGCCCGTGCATGTCCAGCACTCAGTTCCCCATTTTCCATTGCATTTTTCATTCTTGCAGGAAGCTTGAGCAGCCGCAAAAGATTGGCTACTGTCGATCTTTTTTTGCCGACTTTGTCTGCAACATCCTGCTGGGATAGGTTAAGTGAATCCATCAGGTGATAGTACGCCTTCGCCTCTTCCAGCGGAGTAAGATCTTCTCTCTGAACATTTTCAACGAGCGTAATTTCAAGCCTCTGTTCCGGGCTGAATGTTTGAACAATGACTGGAACTTCGGCTAAACCAGCTTCTCGACTGGCTCTCCATCGACGCTCTCCAGCAATAATCATGTATGTATCATTCAGACTTTTTTCTGCCAGAATGGGCTGTATAACGCCCTGTTGTCTGATTGACTCTGCAAGCTCTTTCATCGTTTCCGGGTTAAATCTTTGCCGGGGTTGTTCCGGGTTGGGAACAAGGCTGTCAATCGAGATGCTCATTACATCCTGTATTGACATATTGAAATCATCGCCTAATAGAGCATCCAATCCCTGACCAAGAGCTTTTTTTTTAGACACGATCCATAACCTCTTTTGCTAATGCTGAATAACTTCTGGCACCAATGCAGCCTGGATCATATAAATTGATTGGTTTCCCATGACTGGGTGCTTCTGAAAGTCGCACATTTCGTGGAATAACTGTTTTAAATAGATATTCCGGCTGTCGTTTGAATGCATTCTTCATCTGTTGAATTACCTCATGTGATAATCTTGTTCTGGCATCAAACATTGTGAAAACGATTCCACCAATTCTCAGCCTCGGGTTTAAGTTCTGTTGAATACGCTTAATTGTTTTGAACAGCATGTTAAGGAAACCCACCAATGAAAAGTATTCGCATTGAAGTGGTACTATCACTGAATGAGCGGCCACAAAACCATTAATTGTAAGGATTCCAAGCGATGGGGGGCAATCTATAAAAATATAGTCATATTGATCCAGAACAGGCTGTAAGGCATTTCTCAAATATTGTTCCCTCTGTTCCGCATTCGCAAGCTCAACGGTTATTCCTGATAGACTTATGTTTGCTGGCAGAAGATCCAAACTCGGTTGTGGTGTTGACACGATGGCTGAAAAAATTTCTGCTTCCTTAATCAGCACTTGATAAACTCCGATCAGAGGGTTCTGAACTCCAACACTGCTGCTGAGATTTCCCTGAGGATCAAAATCAACCAGCAGGACTTTTTTTCCAGATTCTGCTATGCAGGCGGCAATATTAACCGCTGATGTTGTCTTCCCAACACCGCCCTTCTGGTTTGCAAAGACAACCACATGACCCATTCTTCTATAATAACACCTGTTTGCTGATTGACCAACCCAAATTGCACTTTCAGACCTGTTCTCATGGGCAATTTCACCGGGACTACTCAATTAATACAAAATTGACATTTTTTTCATTTTAGGTATCGCTTATGGTAGTCTAAACCGATTATACTAGTATAACCTGTTTAAGGGAATTAAATCTGTTTTCTATTTTACATCGGGTTTCCAATTGGACAAACTAGTATTATGAAATCAAAAAGTATGAAACTAAATCGTGCAACCCTCTTGAAAATGCCAAAGATTGAGGTCCATCGCCATTTGGAAGGAACATATCCAATCCAGTCATTGTTCAAAATGGCTAAAAAAAACAAGCTTGACGTCCCTGGCGACATAGAATCCTTTAAGAAAGCATTTCAATTCCCAAAAAACCATAAGCCCGATTTTCTTCTGTTCCTCAGTAAATTCAAAAAATTCTGGTACAAGAGTATGGAGGACATCTCATCCATAACTTATGATTCGGTATTGTCACTGGCAGATGAGAACTTATTCTACATTGAGCTTCGCTTCAATCCACTTCATTTCACAGAACTCACAGGACTGGATCCCTCCGCTGTCACCCAGACAATTATCAACTCAAGTAAGAATGCTGCCAGTAAAACCGGCCTTCAAATACGGTTTCTTCTAACGTTTAACAGGGGAGTACAAACGGCCAAAGAGATGATTCAGACGTATCGTGAGCTTCAAAAAGTTGACCTGTCCAGTGTCGTCGGAATTGATCTTGCCGGAGATGAAATAAACTATCCTCCTGAATTATTCATTGAATTCTTTGATGTCATTAAAAAAGATGGACATTTTAAAATTGATATACATGCGGGAGAGGTTACAGCTTCAGATGGCATCTGGGTATCAATTGATCAGTTGCATGCTGATCGCATAGGTCATGGTATTTCCGCAATTCATGATCCGAAATTACAGAAAGTACTGAAGGACGAAAGAATATTCCTTGCGCAATGCATCTCAAGTAATTACCAGACAGGTTCATGGGTCGATGAGTCTACCCATCCCATGAAAAGGCTTTACGAATCGGGTATTCCAATAACAATGGCATCTGATGATCCAACAATACAGGATACTGATTTAACCGATGACTACGTGAAAGCTGTTACTAATTTTGGATGGACAGCGGATACACTGGTTCAACTGAACCTGGATGCGATTGAGTCCTCATTTCTAACAGATGCAGAAAAAGCATCCATCAGTAATGAATACCTTATGGCTGTGAATTCATACCGGAGCAATTTTCGGATATAGGGCTTGCGGTCGTAATTGCGGTATTATTGGGGAACCTTTCCTACCGTGGTGATGGACAGTATCGCTTCTCCCACCCGTTCGTCGGTCTGTCCGGCCCGCTGCTTCTTCTTCAATCCCCGGTTACGGGCGATTACCGCTCCCATCCCCTTGTAAACGTGATACCGTTCGCCGTCGATCACGGCGATTTCGGTGATGGCCTCCCCGGGTTCTTCCGAATAGGCGGTAACAACCAACTGTTCCACCCCCAGGGGAGGAACCACCTCAAATAAAAAGGGAAACCTGACCGCCCGGGCCACCCGGTCTATCCCGATGTAGTAGGAGGGCTCCAGAAGAACATACTCCCCGGTGGCAAGCCGGTAGGTTATTCGTAAAAAGGCGGGCTGGTTCACCCTCAGGTAGAACTGAAACTCCTCCTCTTCTTCAAAGACCAGGTTTTCTCCGGCCCGTCCCTTCTGGCTCCACACCTCCACATTGATGCCGCCATCGGTAATCGCCTCTTCGGAAAACTCCCTCAGGGCCGCCACCGCCTGGTCGTATCCCCGGGGCTCCAGGTTAAACCGACTCTTTACGGCGGCCGCCGGAAAGGTAACGGTGGTCATGCCTGCAATTTCTTCATCCTCCAGGGCGATGATATTGAGCCGGACTTCCGGTAATTTCTCCCAGTATACTCCCTTTATCCGAAGTTCTCCCCTCTTGCGGGGAAGGAAGGAAACCAGCCTTTCCCGCAGGGCTTCGGCGGCGTAAACTCCGAACTCGCTGGAGAGCATACTTTCTCCATAGGTGAGGGGAGGGCTGATTGCCGGGGTACCCTCCACCCCCTGGCTTTTGAGGGCGATGGCAATTTTCTCCAGAGCTTCTTCAAAGGTGGCCGCCCTGGTACCGCCGGTTTTGTCAAGGGCCCTTTTGATTTTTGTTTTCAAGGCCTCAAAGGCGGATTCATCAATTCCTATCCGGGAGTAATAATCCTTCCTTTTTCCCACCGTAAGATAATGGTTGGCCGTCTTTTCGATTGCACCGATTACAGGAAGCCCCTGGATGACAATATCATACAGGCGGGTCAGATCGCTGCTGCTCCGGTCCATTTCCTCCTCAATTTCCTGGAGTTTTGTCAGTGATTCTTTACCCTTTTGAACATAGAACTCCAGCAGGTGAGACCGCTTGATGACGGCCAGGACATAGAGGTTCTTCTTCTCTGCTTCAATGACGTAGTCTATCCCGGCCACTTCCATGTCGGTGGTGGTTACGGTTTCCGTGTCAACTTCTGTGAACGAGTCACCTCTCCCTCTGGAAAAACCTTTTTCACGAATAATGGTCTGGCTTCTTATATGAACCATTATCCGCTGGACCAGGTCGGTCAGTGCCGCTTCCCTGGCACGACTGAGGGCTTCCGTTTCTCGAACTTCGCCCCCCGACCTCCCCGTATTGCCTTCGGTCTGTTGAACCATGGCAAACCCGGTCAGGTACAGGGCGTCCGGGTACTGGGGGTGCCGTAATCCGTAAGTTCGAGACCATTCAGAGAGGGCCGTAAGAGGATTCAGGGATATCAGAGCCAGAACAGTAACGCCCATGGATCGTCGCATGAAGTCCATGCTATTAAACCCGGCAGGTTTAGTCAACTCAGCCGCCTTGATCATGACTACACCGAAAACTATCGCCCCACAACCCCGCTAGAACAAAAATCCGGTCTGGATCTGGAATATGCCGGTGGGCATGAATTCAGAAAAGCTAGGGTCAAACAAAATAGAAAGCGCACCGCCGATGTCGATGAACCAGCGTTTCTCCGGAGCTACCCGCACACCCAGCCCTAAATCAAAAGGAAAATAACCAACTTCAAGAAAGTGGGCCATTCCAAAATCAAAACATCCATACACATTCACCGGTATGGCCCAGGCGGTTTTGTAGCGAACACCTGTAGATAATTCCACCCACATGTCGGTGCTGTTGGTGCCTGCTGAGAAACCCATAGTCCAGGCCCAGTTCCGGCTGAAGTTGCGGGCGTAATGGATGCTACCTCCAACGATGGATGAGTATGATAATGAGTATAAGGAGAAATCACTTCTGGCGACAAAGCCTGCAGACAGCTCATGGGACTTGCTGCTTCCCACCAGTCCGCCGGATTTGCCTTTCTCCTGCCTTACCTCCCCGGTGAAGCTGCCCTCCGGCAGGGAGGTGCGGGCCTCGCCCACCGCCGCTCCCACTTTTTTGCGCCCCTCCACATACACGTCCTCCAGAACAATGTCTGTTATGCGGGCCTTATTGCCGGTTCTACCGAACAGCCCCACGTGGTCTTCGGCGGGGCGGGAGATGTAGAGGCGGCTGATTCTGTGGCCGCTGCCGTCAAAGGTGCCGGTGAATTTTTCTCGCACCGATCCGGCTATGGGCTGGAAGTTGTGATCGCCCAGGCCATCGCCATCGGCATCGGGGAAGCTGATATCGGCCATCTGGGTGTAGGCTCCTGCCGTGTTCTGCCGCATGGCCTGTAGGTCCTGCCAGGCATATATCTCCGATGGGCGGTAGGAAAGCGTGAATTCGCGGCTGTCGGAGCCGCGGGATAGGACAAGCACCACCGCACTGCGGCCCTGCACCGTGGAGGTGAAGTCCGTTATGTCTTTTGCAAAGAGCTGAAACCGTCCATCCAGAATTGTCTGGGAGCCGCTTGCACCGCCCATCTGCCACTGATAGCTGCCGCCGGGTACCGGGGCTGCCATAATCACGGGTGTTCCGGCGAGAGAGGGGTCTTTTATTGCCTGACCCAGGATGCTGTGCTCGCCGGAGTAGGTGCTTAAAACCGCCTCGTCCAGCGATGAGGCGGCGGTGTAGGCGGGCAGATCCGGCCTGTTGCCGTCCAGGGCCGCTGCCGCGCTGGGTGCACCCGCCGGATCGCCAAAGAAGAAGTTTGATGTCATGCTGGAGTTGCGCCAGGGCACCTGATTGCGGTTCATCCTGGTGGTTTCGGCAGTAACCAATTTCATCAGATCGTCCACTTCCAGCCCCGGCTCGCGGATGTAGCTCAGCAGGGCGGCAGTGAAAAAACCGTTCCTGCCGGCGGGATTGTCGCCTGCCGTCTTGCCGGGCGAGGTGGAATAGATGATCATGGACTCGGGCGGCTGAACACGGACGATGGCCAGGCCCTTTTCGCCGCTGCGGGCATAGCCGGGGTAGGGATTGTCGCGGCAGGAATCCAGGATGATAATGTTCTTCTGGTTTCTGGACTGCTCCATCTTGCTCATCAGCAGATCCACCGGCACGCCAAAGTACTCCAGCTCGTCCTGGCTTTGAATGTCGGCATCAACCGGGATGATGTAGTTCTGGCCGCTTACCTGGGCACCGTGGCCGGAGTAGTAGAACAGGCCGGTGGAATCCCTGTTCAGGCTGTTGCCGAAGTCACGTACTGCCTGGATGGTTTGCCTCTTGTCGGCATCCACCAGAGTGGTAACGCTGAACCCCAACTCCGTTAAAACCGCCGACATGTCGGCGGCATCGTTGACGGGGTTCTTCAGCGGATTGGAGGTGTAGGCACTGTTGCCTATCACCAGGGCCAGCCGCTCCTGGGCGAACAGGGCTGTGCACATCAGAGACAATAATGTCAGTAAGAAGCATTTTTTCATCATAGCAATCCTTTTGTATCGCAATTCACCTGAACGGAACTGGTTTTCAGCCACACCCCAATTCTTACACATTGTTGAAGAACTGTTATAGGAGGCCGCTAAAAACAGTTTTGTGTCCCGAAGAACTATAATCATGCATCAAATAAAATTATTACGCAACCCGGAATCTCTCTTCGTCCAGGGGCAATCGCATCTCGGGGTCCTGGCATGATATATTTTCCAGTCCGTCTCGCATTAACCCGGTTGGATTTCTGCTATTGCTTCCATTCCCCATAGCATTTCGCTATAATGCAATACTATGCAAACCTTGCAACTGGGTATATCGGATTTCAAGAAATTTATTGACGAAGGCTGCTACTTTGTCGATAAGACCCATCTTATCCGTTACCTTATTGATAATCCCTGCGAAGTCCATCTTATAACCCGTCCCCGCCGCTTTGGCAAAACCCTGAACCTGAGCATGATTCGCTATTTCCTGGAGGCTCCATCACCGCCAAAAGAACGAAAGGGGCCAAAATGGCTTGCCCGGCTTCGCTTGCGCCGAGCCCTTCCCTCCAATGCCTATTTGTTCAAAGATCGTTTCATCGCCTCCCATCCGCGCTGTGCCGAGTTTATGGGGCAGTACCCGGTCATCCATTTGAGTTTTAAGGATGCCAAGGGTGCTTCATTCAATGAGTGCATGGAAATTATCAGAAAAATGCTTTCCGCAGAATACCAGCGGCATGGGTATCTACAGGGTTGCGGAATGCTGCACGAAGCCGATAAAAATTTATTTTCCAGAGTATTGAACAGAAACGGCACGGATCAGGACTGTGCCCAATCCATTGAATACCTTTCATCCTGGCTCCACCGCGCCTACGGCAAACCGCCATACATCCTTCTGGACGAGTACGACACACCCCTGCATTCGGCCCATGTGGATAAGTATTACGACCAGATGATCGCCTTCATCCGCAGCTTCATGGTGCAAACCTTTAAGGACAACCCCCACCTGAAGCAGGCTGTGCTTATCGGCATACTGAAGATTGCCCAGGAGAGCATCTTCAGCGATTTCAACAACCCCAGAGTAAGCACATTGCTGGATCCGGAAATTGAAGACACATTCGGGTTCACAGAATCCGAAGTGGAAGCCATGGCCGCTCATTTTGGTCTGGAAAGCACCATGGACGGCATAAAACAGTGGTACAACGGCTACCTCTTCGGCGGGGAAACCGTCATCTACAATCCCTGGAGCATCGTTAGCTTTCTTGGCCGCCCCAGAGCCGGGCTGAAACCTCACTGGATAAGCACCAGCGACAACAGACTCGTCAAGGAGGTCATCAAACTCAAGCGCCGGGATGCGAAAATGACAACAGAAAAACTCCTGCGGAAAGAGGAAGTGCGCAAGCCGCTCTTAACCAACATTCCCTACACTCAGATAGAAAATGATCCGGATGTGGTATGGAGCTTCCTTCTCCACAGTGGCTACCTCAAGGCCTCCGAAATGCACCAGGAAGAACTGGGAACTAGCTGGCGGCTCTCCATACCCAACAAAGAAGTGGAGACGGCCTGGAAAACCGTGGTGCTTAACTGGTTGAAGGAGGATCTGTCCGTCAACGAGGATTTTACGGACTTTGTCAGTGGCATCAGAGAAGCCAATCCCAGGCTGATTGAACGCGGCCTGAAGCGAATCCTGTTCGGCCTGGCCAGTTATTACGATAGCGCATGGGACGAGGAGGACAGACGGGAAAACTTCTACCACGGCCTGGTGCTGGGTCTTCTGGCCTATCTTGGTTCGGCTTATACCGTGGACAGCAACCGGGAGTACGGGAGGGGCCGCTCGGACATTGTGGTGGTCAGGAAGGGGAGCGATCCCGCTCAGGCCGAAGAGGCTTTTGTGTTTGAGTTCAAGCAGGGAAACAGTGCCGCTGATACCGCACTGGAAACGTTGGCCCAGGCCGCTTATGCCCAGGCAGTGGAGGGATACCTTGACGGGGTTAAGGAGAAATGGCATCCGAAGGAATTGTTGGTTCTGGGAATTGGTTTCCGGGGGAAGGAACTTGTCTCTGCATTGTGAGGAATAACCCACTGATAGGCCGGACAGCTTGCTGTAAAAAACATAGTGCCTTGAAGAATGTGGAACTCTCCCCGCCGTGCGCGGCAGGCAGGCCAATCTTCAGGGGTGTGCCGCCCCGGTCACTGAAAACTATCGGCTCGCAATCCCGCTAGAACAAAAAGCCGGTCTGGATCTGGAATATGCCGGTGGGGATAAATTCAGAATAGCTAAGGCCATACAAAATAGAAAGCGCACCGCCGATGTCGATGAACCAGCGTTTCACCGGGGCTATCCGCACACCCAGCCCTAAATCCAAAGGCACAGACATAGAAAAACCTCCCCCCGAAAAGTAGGCAATTCCAAGATCCGAATATCCATACACATTCACCGGGATGGCCCAGGCGGTTTTGTAGCGAACGCCTGTAGAGAATCCCACCCAGGGGTTGTCGGTGTAGGGGTAGGAGAATCTGGTGTCGGTGTAGGTGGAGGTGCCTGCTGAGAAACCCATAGTCCAGGCCCAGTTCCGGCTGAAGTTGCGGGCATAATGGATGCTTCCTCCAACGATGGATGAGAATGAGTCTGATGTGTATGAGAAATCACTCCTGGCGACAAAGCCGACAGACAACTCATGGGACTTGCTGCTTCCCACCAGTTTGCCGGATCTGCCCTTATTCTGCCTTACCTCCCCGGTGAAGCTGCCCTCCGGCAGGGAGATGCGGGCATCGCCCACCGCTGCTCCCACTTTTTTGCGCCCCTCCACATACACGTCCTCCAGAACAATGTCTGTTATGCGGGCCTTATTGCCGGTTCTACCGAACAGCCCCACGTGGTCTTCGGCGGGGCGGGAGATGTAGAGGCGGCTGATACTGTGACCGCTGCCGTCAAAGGTGCCGGTGAATTCTTTCGCACCGCTCCGGCTATGACCTATGGGTTGGAAGTTGTGATCACCCAGGCCATCGCCATCGGCATCGGGGAAGCTGATATCGGCCATCTGGGTGTAGGCCCCCGCCGTGTTCTGCCGCATGGCCTGCAGATCCTGCCAGGCATATATCTCCGATGGGCGGTAGGAAAGCGCGAATTCGCGGCTGTCGGAGCCGCGGGATAGGACAAGCACCACCGCACTGCGGCCCTGCACCGTGGAGGTGAAGTCTGTTATGTCTTTTGCAAAGAGCTGGAACCGTCCATCCAGAATTGTTTGGGAGCCGCTTGCACCGCCCAGCTGCCACTGATAGCTGCCGCCGGGTACCGGAGCTGCCGTAATCACGGGTGTTCCGGCGAGAGCGGGGTCTTTTATTGCCTGACCCAGGATGCTGTGCTCGCCGGAGTAGGTGCTTAAAACCGCCTCGTCCAGCGATGAGGCGGCGGTGTAGGCGGGCAGATCCGGCCTGTTACCGTCCAGGGCCGCTGCCAGGCTGGGCGTACCCGTCGGATCGCCAAAGAAGAAATTTGATGTCATGCTGGAGTTGCGCCACGGCACCTGATTGCGGTTCATCCTGGTGGTTTCGGCAGTAACCAATTTCATCAGATCGTCCACTTCCAGCCCCGGCTCGCGGATGTAGCTCAGCAGGGCGGCGGTGAAAAAGCCGTTCCTGCCAGCGGGATTGTCACCTGCTGTCTTGCCGGGCGAGGTGGAATAGATGATCATGGACTCGGGCGGCTGAACACGGACGATGGCCAGGCCCTTCTCGCCGCTTCGGGCATAGCCGGGGTAGGGGTTGTCGCGGCAGGAATCCAGGATGATAATGTTCTTCTGGTTTCTGGACTGCTCCATCTTGCTCATCAGCAGATCCACCGGCACGCCAAAGTACTCCAACTCGTCCTGGCTTTGAATGTCGGCATCAACCGGGATGATGTAGTTCTGGCCGCTTACCTGGGCACCGTGGCCGGAGTAGTAGAACAGGCCGGTGGAATCCCTGTTCAGGCTGTTGCCAAAGTCGCGCACTGCCTGGATGGTTTGCCTCTTGTCGGCATCCACCAGAGTGGTAACGCTGAACCCCAACTCCGTTAAAACCGCCGACATGTCGGCGGCATCGTTGACGGGGTTCTTCAGCGGATTGGAGGTGTAGGCACTGTTGCCTATCACCAGGGCCAGCCGCTCCTGGGCGAACAAAGCCGTGCACATCAGAGACAGTAATGTCAGTAAGAAGCATTTTTTCATCATAGCAATCCTTTGTATCGCAATTCACCTGAACGGAACTGGTTTTCAGTCACACCCCAATTCTTACACACTGTTGAAGAACTGTTATAGGAGGCCGCTAAAAACGGTTTTGCGCCCCGATCAATCTATTAGCATGCATCAAATAGAATTATTACGCAACCCGGAATCTCTCTTCGTCCAGGGCAATCTCATTCTATCCCCACAAGGATAAAAAAACTGATTCTGGGGGATCGAATGAAGTTTTCTTCAATAGTAGGAGTTTGTCAACTTTTCGTTATCGTTGTGAGGGGAATAATCACCTTGAACACTCTGCGCTCTCTGCGTCCTCTGCGGTTAAAAAACCATGGTAAGAAATTACCTTAAACACTCTGGTTAGTGGATTTCAGATGCGATTGCCCTGGCCCGGTGAAGAAAAGCGCACAGCACGCGGCCAATTCCTCCTTCCCGGCGATCTGTCAGTCCTGCTTGCCGGGCGGGATATTGGCCGTGAGATAATCGTGTATTCTGCGGTGAACCCGGGCCTCATTGAGCTGATATCCGAGGGACCGTATCTCCTGTTCGTCTTTTCTGTGGCGTGCGAGAATAACGGACAACTGAGCTTCCAGGGCCGTTCGTCTCCACATAGGATCGTCCATCCGTGCATTCAGCTCCGCAGCCCGGTTTTTTTCGTTTTCAATGTCTTCTGCAGTTACATAATCTGTGTATGGGTATGCCCCAAAGTCTTCTCTATAGTGGGGTGTCTCCAGAACCACATCCATGTCTGGTATGACTGTCCTGTTGTTTTTCTCTACCTGAAGCTTCAGCGTGAAAATCTCTTTGGATTTCACCTGGAATTCTACGAATCCTTTGTTGACGGGCAGGGAGACGAGATCTTTTTCCATGAAGTCAGTCAGGGAGGCCTTCTCGGCGGCATAAGAGGTTTGGAACGCGACTTTCGTCGTTTTGTCGGAGAGATTCACGCCCCGAACGATCAGCCCACTGCCGTCTTCGCTGCGTTTGATGCCGGTGACTTTGACACATCCGGCACTGTCTTTCAGGCTAAACCAGGACTGCTCGCTGCCCAGAGGTCCATCGTGGGCAACGGAGGATATCACGATCACATCGTTGTTGAACTCATCCGCCTGGGCCGTAATCCCGGAGTAGGCGTCCCCGGTATGGGGACAGACGGCGTATTCGAAGGTCATTTCCCGCAGACACTGGGCGTCGGGGGTGTAAATCTCGGGGCCGGCATCTCCAATTCTTGTGTTGATTTTTTTGGCAATCCAGCCAACGGAACGGAACAGGGTAAGAGCTGCAGTGCCGCCGTCGACAATCTGATACTCCGGCAGACCTTTGCTGAAGACAGCCATTCCCTCCCGGCCATCGTTCAAGTCCAGAAATTCCCTTGTGTGGAAATAGGTTGACGGCTCGGATTCCCGGGCCCCCACAATCACTTTTGCCACATGTTCCGGGACTTCTTCGCTGTATTGGGTTCTATGAATCGGCCGTTCGGTAATGTCGAAGGGGCTGGCGGCAAAGGCCGTTTCCGCCTTGAATCCCGTCGGAAAGAGAGTCCTCACCCGATGATCTTTCACGGTATTCTTGAGACAGGTGCGGCATTTCACCACCGGGGAATCCGCTTCAACGGTGTAGTAGCTCACCACGGGCATTGCCGCAGTTTCACGGCTCCGTTCCGTGTGGCTGTTGGTATCCGAGACCGGAAGATCCATCTGGTAGGATACTTTGAAACAAGCTTCCCACGGGGTATCCCTCAGCAGCGAAATCCGGGCCTTTGCACATTCCGTGGTAATCACCCGGTCTTTATCGGGATAGGAGTAATTGTATTCGTCCCCGGAATCACCCATGTCCTCCAGAATCCCGAGATTTCGATAACTTCGGTGAGTCTCCTTGAAATAAAGGTTGAATGAGCCGTTGTCGTTCAAGACAAAGCGAATCCGGCTGTTTTCCGAGAATCGGGGGCCGGTTTTCAGCGGTTCATTGACTGAATCCTGTTCAGTCACCACCTTGAAGCCCATGGCCGGAATGTTTCGGACGAAGCGCGACTCGCCCTTCCACTGGACAACGGCACTGCGCTGCCGAAGCATTGTGTTGAAGACGATCATGGCTTCATGCCCAGAGGCCGAGGAAGTATCCGCCAGGGCGGCAATGGTGGAGAGCTTGTCCTCCAGCAATGAGTGGGCAAGTTGGTGAACCTGACGGTTTCGCTGCTCCATATCGAGGTGAACGTTGTCAATGCTAACCCCGCAGATGCTGTCATGGGGGTGGTTTTTCAATAGGAGTTTCCAGGCCTGATCAATCTGGTTTTTTCCGTAGTCATCTCCCAACTGACTGGCGAGCAGAGCCAGGGGTTCCACCCGCTGTTCAAGCAATTTCTGCATCTGGTCGTTCTGGATTTTCAGGTACATCCGGGAGGACATGACACCGGGAAACACCGATATGAACCGGCCATCGTAGAGGGCCCCCGTCAGAACCGGTAGATCCGGCTTCTCGGCGGCAATGGCGCGAATGTAACTGTCGGGGTCGTTCTGAATGGTTTCGTAGTTCTCGCCGTTGAGTTTGCCGGTTCGGATATAGGGCTGAATATCATCGGGAATCATCTCCTGATCGTATCCGTTCATCATCAGGAGATTGGAGGTGGTGGCAAAAGGTTTGAGTTTTTTCACCTCCATCTCCATCCGCTTCTGCATGATGTCGCCGTACTCTGCCAGTCTCATGACATTGCGATAGCTGTTCAGCAAGTAGATTGCAAGTATCTGGGTGCCATCGGGAGATTCCCAGAGGAATTCCGAGGTTACGTGCTGAGGATCCATGGCCACGCCTCTCCAGACGAAGAGTCCTTCGAGACCGGCCAGCTTATGGATTTGTGCCGTTTGGGAAATCTGGCCGAAGTTATCCAGCAGCCATCCCGATTTCATGCCTCCGCCGAGGGAGTCGGCAAGCTTCCCACCGATCAGAAGATTGCGTACCAGAGACTCCTCACTGAGAAGCTGCCAGTCGGGCTGCAGGTAGTAGGGGCCGATGAATAGAGCTTGCCGCTCAACATGGAACCTGAGTGTCCGTTTGGCATCGGAAACCGACATGCCGTTTTTTGAGAGTTCCTCGAAGTAGTCTTCAACCATGGACAATTGGCCGTCGAGGACAAACTTATAATCCGGTTCCTTCTTGAGCATGGAAAACAAACTGTCGAAGAATGGGATCAGCCATTCATTTGTGTAGGGACTGTTAAGATACCACTCCCGATCCCAATGAGTGTGGGAAAGAATATGAGCTGTGTAGTTCATAGGCACCTCTAAAAAACCCGATTTCGGAATCTGGCGCAGAGATTTTTCACTGATACAAGGCGACAAAAGCGGAGCGTAGCTGGGCTACGTGAGCATTTTGGCAACGCAGTAGCAGTGGTAAGGATCAAGCCAGAAACGGAATAGGTGTTTTTTAGAGGTACCTTCATATGCTTTAGCCCTTAACTCCACCTTCGGATAGTCCGGAAACCATGTTCTTCGCCAGCATGAAGAAGAAGAGGATGATTGGAGCGAGGGTCATGGTGGATGCCGCCATGATGCGGTCCCAGATGCTGTTCTTCGAGTGAAAAAGGGCCTGAATGGCGACCGAAAGAGTCCGCATGTCGCTAAAGGGCTTGAGGAAGACCGATGCGTAGAGGTACTCGTTCCACGCAATAATGAAGCAGTAGACAAATACGGTGATCAACACCGGCCTGGAGAGAGGAACGACAATCTTCACGATTATCTGCAATCTCCCGTATCCGTCGATCAGTGCCGCCTCTTCAATGGACTTTGAAATACCGCGGAAGTAGTTACCCAGCATATACAGTGCGAGGGGGAGGGTTTGCATAATGTAGATGAGAATCATGTAAATGAAGACACCTACAGGACTTTTTGTGAATCCCAGAGACGTTCCCATTTGGTAGAGGGGAACCATGAGAATCACTCCCCCAAGGAGATAGACGAATAAGGTGCCCCGTCTGAGCAGGGCTCGGCCCCGGAATTCCAGTCGGGCCAGCGCGTAGGCCGCAAATACCGCGAGAGTCATAGAGAACATGGTCGCGGCGATAGAAAGGACGAAGGAGTTCAGCATGTAGCGGGGGAAGGGAAAAGGATTCTTGTCCTGGTATTTCTCCATAAGGAGCTGCCGCTGTTCCTCCGTTAGCCTGGGATTGTCCAGTATTGCCTTGATCGCCTCGTTCTGGGCTGCGTCGATTGGTTTAAATCCCAGGATTTCCTTGTATGAATCCCATCTGACTTTTGAGGGTATCAGCGAAGGATTGGCCATGTCCTGAACATCTTTCAGGGAAACCGAGATAATCTGCAGGAACGGGAAAAGGCAGAAAAGGACGATGGCGATGACGGCCGCTCCCACCAGCGTGTTATTGACAATTCTTTTCATCATGTGCCTACCACTTCAGAATCTTTTTGATGTAATAAACGATGCCGATACCAACCAGCGCCAATTGAATGAACGCGGCCGCAGCGGCCAATCCCTGATCAATCACACCCGCGAATGCCTGCTCATAAATGAATACCGATAGAGTCTTGATTTGGGGCGAAAGGAGGTAGATATCCTCGAAGCGATTCAGGTTCCAGATTATTCTCAAAAGAATGGTTGTCCCCAGAACGAATTCGATTTCCGGCAGGGTGATTTTCCAGAAGCACTGCCACGAGTTGGCCCCATCAATTCTCGCCGCTTCGTACATGCTCTTGTCGATGATTTGTAATCGGGAAAGGACGAGCAGGTAGGTGATGGGGAAGTATTTCCACGTTGTAAATGCGATCAAAACCCAGAGGACCGATTCGGGATCTCCGATCAGATTCGTATCCGGGCTGATCAGGTGCAGCTTGTCGGCAAAAATGAAATTGAAAATTCCATTCACGGGGTCGAAAATAAACTGCCATCCAAACACCATGGAGATTACCGGCGCGAAGTAGGGCAGTATAATGAGGGTTCGGGCCAGGGAGCGCAGGGGAAAGGTCCTGTTCATCAGAAGTGCTGTCCCCAGCCCGAGGAGTGTCGATCCCGCTACCGATCCAAGGAGGAACAGAAGTGTCGTCCAGAGCGAACCGTAGTATCTGGGGTTCGACAAAAGGTTTTTGTAATTACTCAGCCCGATGAAGGTTCGAGTTCCGTCGAGTTTGACATCGAAAAAGCTCAGGATGAAATTAAGAACTGTCGGGTAGGCGATGAGAATACTGACGACCAGAACGGCTGGCGCAACCAGTCCCCAGGCCATTCTTTCGTCTTTTCTTCCTGCTGTCCCGACAGTCATCTGCTTGCTCCTATTGTTCGAGTAGGCGGGCCATTTCTTTCGCGGCGGCGGCAATTTCAGCGTCGATGTCTTTGTTCTCAATTGTAATACTGTAAAGCATCTGAGCCAGAATATTTTTGGAGAGAATGGTTGCGGATTCGGGTAAGACGATTCCATCTTTCTCCAGGAAGTCCTGGATGTTTCCCAGGCCGCTGGCAATCTCCATGATTTTGTCTCTTCCATAGCGGGAGTACACGCCCTTGGGGTCGTCCAGGAACGCATCCGACTTCAATACGGCGTTTGTCGTCGGCAGGAGTCCGCCGGGCTGAATATGAACATAGGGGATGTAATTTTCCTCGGCCATGAAGTACTCGGCAAGTCTCTTGGCAGCGGCGGTTTTCGCTTCGTCCCCGGTCTTCAGCACACTCAGCGACATTATCTCGCCGTATCCTGTACTGTCGGAATTGGAAATAGTGGAAATGAAACCGGTGTTGTTCACGAGATTCTCATCAAACTCGCCGCCTTCAAGGTCGGAAAAATTCTCGGAAGAGAGGGACGAAGCGGCGACTTCGGCGATGGACAGATCGTCCATGATGTAGGTGGAGTAGTAGAACATTGCCATCTTACCCTGAAGGTAGTAGTCCCGGGCTCTCCAGGTTTGGGGACCCGGCGGGGTATACTGAGAGAGTTCTTTGTAGTATTCGACAGTTTCCCGAAATTCCGGTGAAGAGAGGGCAAGATTGCCTTTAGAATCGAACAGATGGGCACCGTTGGCGGTGGCCAGATGGGTGAACACTTGCTGCGTGTAGTTTTCGGGTTTTGTGCCGATGAGGATGCCGTACTGTTTTTTGGCCGGATCGGTGAAGTATTCCGCGGCCTTGAGGATGGCATCCCAGGTGGTGGGCGGTTCAAGGCCGGCATCTTCAAACCAGTCGGTTCGGTACCAAAAACCCTGGGCCGTGAAATGGAAGGGGATGCCGAAGAGGCGTCCGTCACCCATCCGCATCTTATCCACTGAACCGGGATAGAACGCGTTCTGACCAACGCTCTTGACGACTTCAGCGTTTGCCTCGGCGTTGACCAGGCCCTCTTCCAGGAAACTCATCGCGTAGAAACTCTGGATTTCAACCAGGTCGGGACGATTGGCTTCACCGGCGGCAGCCAGTTGGGCGGTAAATTCATTCTCTTCAACCGGCAGCATGGTGACTTTGATGTCGGGATTGAGAGTCTCGAAGACATCCAGGATCAGTTGAATTTGTTCCTGGCGTTCACTTTGGGTTTGTCGGGTCCAGAACTGGATCTCCACAGGCTCCTGGGCCTTGCCCGCATCTTCCGACGTGCCATTGCCGAACAGCATGCCCTGGATGGTGAGCATGATAAGAGTCCAGAGAAAAGTGACCTTCATAAAACGTTTCATTAGAACCTCCTTTAATTAATGCAAATTGCATTCAAATTATGCAATTAAGATAGTAGCGGGCAAGTTTCTTGCTGTCAAACAAAATATAGGAATCTGTTGCAAATTTTTCCGAAATGCATTAAAATTGTATGCAATTTGCATAAAACAGTCGTGCCGAGGAGTTTTTTCTTGATAACCATATCCGATGTTGCCCGTCACTGCGGCGTCAATGAATCAACCGTCTCCCGGGTCCTCAACAACAATCCAACGATCAGCCGGGATACCGCTCAAAAGGTCCGCCGCGCCGTTGAGGAACTTGGCTATACCCCAATCCGGAAGCACAAGAATAGACGGAAATCCGATGAGATCATGCTGGTAATGCCGAACACATCCCTCTACACGCTGGGATCCACCGTGAAGGAGATGGCCCTCACCCTCGATGAGCTGAACTACGATATCCGCATTGTCAATCTCCACCAAAAACGCCGAATTGATCCCGAAACGGCCAGGGAACTCTGCTCAAAGGGGACGGCCGGTATCATTCTCTATGGGTGCATCGTTCCCGAGGAGACGGCCCGGGTTTTCTACAACAGGAATATGCCGGTGGTTGTCCAGCAGGGTCAGACAAAGCATCTGGTTTCGGTGTGCGTGAACAATTACAACGGAATGAGAGACGCGGTAAGTTATGTCTTATCCCGGGGGTATGAAAATGTCGGATTCATCGCCTGGGAGCCATTGGATTACAATGTCAGAACCCGATTTGACAGTTTCCGGAATGTTCTTGAGGAGAGCGGCCTGAGCAGCGGCATGAACGCATTTGGTCAATTGAATCTCGACGGCGGATACCAGGCGACGATGGATCTTCTGGATGCTCATCAGGTGGATGCCATTGTCTATGCCACAGACATCATGGCGTTCGGCGGTATCAAATACCTGAATGAAGAAGGTATCCACTATCCCAGGGACATAGGCCTGGTGGGGTTTGACGATTCCTACATGTCCGAGATTCTCGGGCTGTCATCCATGTATCAGCTTCTGGATGAAAACGCCGACCTGGTTATCGAAAATCTTCTCTGGATGATAGAGAATCAAACCGTCAGCCCGGCGAAGGAAATACTTCTGACACCGAAGCTGGCGGTGAGGGATTCGCTGCGGTGATAATCTATCCGTCCATGAGTATACGCAGCATTTTTTCATGATTATTCAGAAAATACTTCGCAACCGAAAAGTGTTCCGTCTCTTCATATTTCACGACATTTATCTCATCATCACCTAATTGGTATAATACTGCATCAGGGTATGCCATTATAATAGGCGAGTGAGTGGCGATAATGAACTGCGATCCCTTTGAAACAAGATCATTTATGCGCGTTAACAGTGCCATTTGCCTGTTAGGAGATAACGCCGCCTCCGGTTCATCCAGAATATAGAGGCCCTGACCACCGAACCTTTTCGTCACAAGAGACCAGAAAGATTCTCCATGGGACTGCTCATGAAGTGATACACCGCCATAGGAGTTAATAACGGGCGGCCCGAAGGAAAACTCTGCATCAAGCTTTTCTATTTCTGTAGCAACATTAAAAAAACTCTCTGCCCGCAAAAAGTAGCCATCTCCCGGTCTTTTAACGCCTCGCGAAAGGCGAAGGTATTTCCAGAGGATTGAATGTGATTCACGAGTTCCGAATCTGAAATTTTTTGTTCCACCCTCTGGATTGAATCCCCAGGCTACTGCAATCGCTTCCAATAAAGTTGATTTACCATATCCGTTTTCACCAATAAAAAATGTAACTGCTGGATTCATCTCAAGCGACTCCAGCGATTTAACAGCGTTCAAACAAAAGGGGAATCTGTCAAATGACTCAATTTCATCACGTTTCAACTTGACTTCAACCAGGTAGTGGTCTTCCATTACTATCCTCCCCTACGTGTCAAGAAGCATGATCAAGTTTCCGCATGTGTCCTCAAACAGGTTTTGAATTTCCCATTGAGGCCTGGCAAGATCATCGCGAAATTTCACACCCCGGGATTCCAGCTTCCTTCTTCCCTCTTCCACACTGTCAACACTGAAGACGATGATTGGCAATCCAGCAGCATAAACATTTTCCTGGTAAGTCTTTGCAAAAGAATCACCGCGCGGCTCAAGGAGCAGCGAAGTTCCATCCGGCTCCTCCGGGGAGACAACAATGGCGAGCTGCGCATCTGGGTCGAACTCTTTGGTTTGGAATCCGAGAACTTCCGTGTAAAATTTGTGCGCTTTGACCGGATCATCAACAAATACGCTTGTCAATGCAATTTTCATTCTTCCTCCAGGTACACAGAATGAAGTCCGACAGGCTCCTAGTACATAATGCGCCTATCTTCGTTCCGGTCGGTTTCGGCGATGTTATAGCCTTCTCCCTCAGAGGGATGGAATGCCGCCAGGTATTCCGCCATGGCATCCTGTTCGCCGCCTGTGTAGCTGAAAGAGCTGTTCTTGCCGGGATCGGCGGCCAGATTTTCATCGGGATAGTCCGTTTCTTCGCCGTAGCCCTTACCTTCGTAGAGGTTCCGTCTTTCTGGATTGCTCAGTTTGTCGTAGGGGTAGGCATCGCCGCCGCCGGCCAGGAAGTTGAGAGTGACCAGTCGGAATACCCGGTCTTTATCGCCCTGGAGAGCGCCGCCGGAGACAACCGTGTCCCGCACCGCGCCGCTGCTGTCCAGAATTTCCAGGCTGGTGATGCGGCTGTCCGCTTCTCTGGACACATCAAAGGCCATTCGCATACCGCCGATCTGGGGGAATTTGCCGGGAGTTTGGCCTTCGGCTGTTTCCGATATGCCATGTTCCAGAAGCATCACCAGCTCTTCGGCGGTGGCGTTGAGCGTACAAAGGCCGTTGTCAAAGCGGAGAGTGGCCTTCAGATGACCTTCGGAGATGCCTCCTCCCCTGGGAGCGGAGTATACCGCTTCGGAGTAATCGGTGGAACCCGGGGGAACCACGGCGGAACCGATTTCGGTTCGGATACCTCCGCCGTTCTTGAGGGAGATATCGACGGGAACATCGGAGAACAGGTTGGCATACCAGAGGTTGGCATCGGTGGACAGGTTACCCAGGTTGGTCTCCTGGGTTCTCACCTGGGAACGGCGGCCGTCCAGATAGACTTTGGTGTAA
Source organism: Spirochaetaceae bacterium (assembly GCA_965224705.1). Classification (GTDB taxonomy): domain Bacteria; phylum Spirochaetota; class Spirochaetia; order DSM-2461; family DSM-2461; genus UBA2779. The sequence continues at coordinate 1,525,371 of OZ245056.1, forward strand.
CCCACGATGTTGCGGAACTGGGCGTTGATGACACTGTTTAGGGCGTCCCTGACGGCGACGAGCTTCTCATCGGGTGTGCCCCCCGCGGCCGCGGTGTTTTCCGGGGTGGAGGCGTAAGCGCCGTTCACTTCGCTGTCCAGGCTGTCCCGAACGACATACCCGTCCTCGTCGAAGGAAACGACCAGCCGTCCCAGGTATTTGTAGTCGCCATCCACATTGACCACCAGGGTGGGCATGCCGGCGGCGTCGGTCGTTTCGTAGGGGTAGTCCATGGTGAACGCATCGTCACCGGGGAAGAGGACGTCGGTCTTGTCGCCCATGCGGGTGTTGGAACCGCCGCCCACGATGATGTCCACGCCGGTGAGCAGTTCGGCCAGAGCCATCTCCACCTGGAGCTGCTGCATGTGGGTCAGAAGAATAATCTTGTTGACCCCCATGGCGGTCAGCCTGTCAACTGACTTCTGAATAATCGCCGCCAGGGCGGCGGGGGATTTGTCGGATACGGGATTCACTTTGATGCCGCCCACGCTGGTTATCGTATCCAGAATGGGGGTGGAGGCCCCCACGAGACCAATTTTCTCGCCATTCACCTCAACAAAGGTGTAGGCGGCCACTTTTCCTTTCAGGTCGTCGGCGGAAGCCCCGTTTTCGCCCATGAGTTCTTTCGTGTCGTCATCGGTGCTCCAGTCCAGATTCGCGGAGAGGTAGGGGAAGAGGGCACCGGGGAATTCCACGCCGTCTTTGGATTCAGCTTTGATGGCATCGGCGAATTCGCCGGGACCCGCGTCCAGATCGTGGTTGCCCATGGCGGAAGCCTTGACACCCAGGTAATTCATAAAGGCGATGTCCGCGTGTCCCGGTTCGTTGCTTCCGGTGACGGCACGGACGGCGCCCTGTTCAGCGGCGTAGAAGCGGGGCCCCGGAATCAGGTTGTCTCCGGTGCTGACCACCAGGGTGGATCCGCCGTATTCCGGATGGGCCTTGAAGCCGTTTACCAGGGCTGAAAATTCGTCAACAGCATCCAGGGCGGTTTCCTCGCTGCCGTCGATATCGGCGAAATGGAGCAGCTGCAGGGTGTAAGCAGCCGGTCCGGCCTTGTAGGAACTGACTTCAGCCCTGGTCTGACAACCGGCAAGCAGCAGGGCGGCCAGAGCGGCGGTCCAAAGAGACAGGTACCTTGTTTTCATGATGTTTCCTCCTATCGGAATTATTGATCAATTTCGTTCATAGTAGGGGAAATTATGCGTCCTGTCAATCCAGTATCCTTTCATGAGCAGGGCGGTCTCCCCGCATTCGATTCCGATTTTTTGCAGAACTCACAGGCCCATATTAGGGCAATCGCATCTAAAATCCACTTATGAAAGCCTTATTCATGATTCTTAACCGCAGAGGACGCAGAGAGCGCAGAGTGATCAAGGTAATTATTCACATCACAACGATAACAAAAAGTTGACAAATTCCTCCTATTGAAGGAAACTCCATTCGTTCCCCCAAAAATTAGTGTTTTTCATTTTTTTGGGATAGAATTAGATGCGATTGCCCTGGGCCCTATATCCCCTTACATTTCCCCTCCAATTTCAATAGTATACGCTAGGAGTTTGTCGGACTTTAAGAGAATGCATAAAACGGTTACACTCAAAGTCATGTCATCAAAATTCGTCACTGTAGACAGGGAAACGCCCATGCTGTTTCCCCCGGATCTCCGGGAGTGGGTAAAGAAAGACAGTCTGGCCCATTACATAATAGATGCCGTGGATACCATAAACATACACAGTTTCTCTATTAACCAGAGAGACAGCGGCGATGCCCAATATTCACCGCGAATGATGCTGTGCCTGCTCATTTATTGTTATGCCACCGGGCGGTTCTCATCGCGCATGATAGAGGAGGCTACCTACAATGATGTGGCCGCACGCTATATATGCGGGGGAGACCATCATCCGGATCACGATACAATATGCACATTCAGGCGAAAAAATGGGGAGGCCATCAAGGAGGCGTTTGTCAAAGTCCTGATGCTGGCCAAAGAGACGGGCATCATGAAGAAAGTGGGCGGCATCAGCATAGACGGGACGAAAATCAAGGCTAATGCAAGCAAACATTCGGCGGTCAGCTACAAGAGAGCGGGGCAGACGATCCGCCGATTGGAGCGGGAAATCGAAGAATTGATGAAAAAGGCGGAACAAGCCGATAGTACACCGCTGGAAGACGGTTTGACCATTCCTGAAGAGCTTTCAAGGCGAGAGGAGAGAAAGACGAAACTGAAAGAGGCCCAAAGAATAATAGAAGAAAGGTATGAACAGGAAAAAAAGGATAAAGAGGCAGAATACGGGAAGCAGGTGGCGCACCGGGAGGAGATGAAGAAAGTCGGCAAGAAGGTGGGACGCAAGCCTGGGAAGCCCCAGGATGAAGAAGATCACCTTGATGGGATGCAGGTGAATTTCACCGATGAAGAGAGCCGAATTATGAAGTGTGGAGGCGGCAATCACTATGAGCAATGCTACAATGCCCAGGCGGGGGTGGACACCGAGGGAAGCATGCTCATTCTTGGATCCTATATAACTAATCATACCAATGATAAGAAAGAACTTAATCCTGCTATCGATTCGGTTGATGCGGAAATCAGAGAGATTGAGAGTGTCTGTGCTGATACAGGGTATTATAGCGAATATGCCGCAAGCACAGCCGAGAACGATGGAAAGGGTCCCAGGATATACTGCGCTGTTGAAAGAACCAAGCACCACTATGGCATTGAAGATGTTGAGAAAAAGGACGAGAAGGGACTTGATGAAGAGAATTGCACCACACAGGAAATAATGAAGCGCAGGCTGAAGTCCAAAGAGGGTAGGAAAAAATACAAAAAGAGGAAAGAAACCGTGGAGCCAGTCTTTGGCATAATTAAAGAGGTGATGGGATTTAGAAGTTTTCACTTAAGAGGCCTGGAGAAGGTCAATCTGGAATGGCAGCTGGTAAGCCTTGCATACAATTTCAAGCGGATACACAGGATAGCTATGCCCCAAGCAGTGTAAAAAAGGAGAAAAGAGGTCTTTTTCTTCTGAAACCAGAGCAAAAGGCAACTGTTTTTGCCTGGATTAGGGGCAGCTACAGCCTTGTGCCAGATTTTTTTCATAACGAATGAAGAAATGAAGAGAACTGGTTTAGCAGGCGGTTTTATTGAGAGCCTAAGTCCGACAGACTCCTAGGTCCCCGCGGGATTTTTCCATTAGAAGCGTGGGTCCGAGGAGTTCCTACTCAGTATATAGGGTCCATCTATAACTGTCGCCATTACTAACAGTCACACTTCTTGAGGCGAACTCACTGTCCCAAGAATCTCTCGCCGACATTGAAACAGTATAATCACCAGAACCATTCCATTCGATAGTCCAAGTATCTGAAGTATTGCCACTCATTATCCGACTGTTCCCATCAATCGTCACAGTCAGGGCCCATCTAGTCTCATTCTTCACCTCAATTGTTGCCGACTTCTGAAAGAATTCACATCCTGAGAACAAGATCGCTACCATTACTACCAACACAAAAAAGCAAAGATTCCGTTTTGATTTCATCTTCCATTCTCTCCTTGTGCCTAAGATACTTGGTTTAAAAAAAATATCAACAGGGTACTAGACCGAAGTTTTGCCGAAGAAGTTAGTAATTCGCTATCAAGAAAAGATTTACAAATAAATTCTGTGTTGTTTACTACTTACACCTCCCTGTTCGCATGGGATTGTACTGTATGTTTAGCAACTCAAATACCTTTGTATGAAAAGGATTTAACTCACTTCCCTGCGAGTAGCAGGGGGCGTTATCCACGGCAGGTCGAATGTCGATGATGGCTACAGCCGAAAGAGAATCAATAAGGGATCGAAAGCTCATCACGGGATATCCTTCTTCGTTGACTTTACGTTCTGCTTTGTGATTGCCATGAGGTGAACGCAAAGCCTTCCTGACAGGTGAGCTTTGCCTGCTCTTGTCTTGATACTCATCCATAAACAGCAGAGGTTTGAGTTTTTCCCTCATAGCAAACTCCACGTAATAGGCAAGCAAGCACAGATAAAAGTGCCCTTTCACCCGACCTGCAAGACGATGATGAATGGGACGGGCCTGTAGTCCGGCTATTTTCAAGCCGCGAAACACCTCCTCCACTCGTTGAAGATTTTTGTAGTTCTCCACACTTTCTGGTGTTTGCATTCTATCGCTTTCCACATTGGTTCGCAGAATATAAATACCGTCACAGGCCTCTTCCTGTCCGATAGATTCTTCGTTTCGGGAAAACAAAAAGTCATCGTCCCTGATCTCTACATTGAAATGCTTGCCCATTTTATACTTTCCAATAATTCGGCCATATCGTTCGGCAATCTTCACTTTGCCCCGTAAAGCTCTTTTTTCCCTTCTTGCGGCTTTCTGGATGGCACATAATTTACCTTCAGCTGCACTCAACAGTTCCCGCCGTTTGTTCCTGCGTTCCTGAGCAAGATAAGGATTGCGGCACACGATAAGCCGTTCTCCGGGAAAGTCTTCGCTGTGTATTTCCCATAAATCCGTTTCATTAAAGAGTTCCGGGGTAATACTCCGGGTACTAACCAGCTTCTTGACTGCTGAAGCACTCAAGGCTCCAAGCCATCTTATCCAGTCTCCATTGTCAAGCATCTCTTCTTTAATGTTTTTGGCTGTAACCATTCCCCGATCACCGACAAACACTATTGCTTTGCCCAGCTTCCTTAACTTTTCAAGCTGCTCTGCTACGGTAGTGCCGTCACTTCTGTTGCCCTTAAATACTTGAGCTCCAACCGGAACGTCGTATCGATTTGTCATGACACCTAACTCTATTTGCCGTTTATCCCTTTTCCCGTCCCGGCTATATCCGCATTCAGCAAGTGAACAGTGAGAACCTTCATCCCAAAAGGAACTCAAGTCGTACAGCAAGATCGTATCATCCTTGAGAAGAGGTTTCCTTCGTGAACATTTTCTCCGGAGAGATAATTCTTGCCCCCTTAAGGAGAGCATGAAATCCTTCTCTAATTTCAGCAGACCAATCAGTGAGATTGGCTATTGTTGTAGTCGTGGGTTTTCCATTGACGCGGGTTGATTTTCGAAGGAGCCAACAGCCTGGAGAGTTTCTATTTTTGATATACTGGATATACATATGCTGCATTATAGCATGTATTATTTATATGTCAAGCTATTAGTAATATGAAAATCCGTATTACATGCGTACATTTTTCGTCTTTTTCAGCGGTATATTCTTGTAACTTTTTTCAGAAAAAGAAATTAACTGGATTTTGCGCAAAAAACTTCGGTCTAATCTATCCGCCAGCCTTTTAGCTTCCCTGGGATCAAATCTTTCATAAAGAGAGCCCGTGGAATGGGTGTTGAGGTTATCCATAACAAGATAATTTTTTCAGCATCGGGAAAATCACAATCAACAAGCTCCTTGATCTCTTCCGCCCATTCAACAATTCTTGTTTTCTTCTCTCTGATATTGGCCTTGCGCCAAGCCCCTAACGGCTGAACAAACAAATACGTTGGCTGTACCGTTTCTTTCATATTCATAATCATACTTGCCTACCTTTCCTGTCCGTATGGCAAAAGGAACTTTTGTCTCTTTTTTGTCCGTCAACAAGCAGAGTGTCCATTTGTTTCTGCCTTCAGCGCGGGGGGCTCGCGTCTAGCATCGGAGCGCATCAACAGCTCTTATTTGCAAAAACAACAATTCAGAAATGTCAATAGCAACATGGACGTTGATTGGCGTCTCCTATTCCTCGTTGATAATTCGTTTATACAGAACCGGATTCTTTCGAATTCTCCTCGAGATTTTCGCTGATAGGCCCTTGATTTCCTTCCGGTTTGCTTTCTCTTTCTCATCCTCCAATAGCTCGCAACGAAGGAAAAATTCTTCAAGTAATAATATGTCAGGATAGGTCTTAAATACCTCATCATTGTCGGCCAGATAATCTAGCTTGCCGTTATATGCAAGCAGTAAAGATACAACTAATAGGGAAATTGCGACATTTCTGTCAGTAATGTCTTTCGCCTTCAATGCGTCATGCACAGACTCGTAGATTTCTGTTAAGTATTTTGATCTGTAATGTAATGCGAACACTTCCATTAGCATTATATATTTAAGCAACTTGGGTATTTTGAACTCCTCTGGGATGCTCGAAATGAAATCTTCGATACTATTTGCATACTCCGAGATTGACGCCTGCATCAGATCTTTACGAACACTCGCATCGGTTTTATAGGATGATTGAATTAAGTATCCAAAGTTCAACAGGTGAAGGAGCTTTTTTTCATCATTGAGATCCGACACTCGACCATATACTTGCTTTAGGAGATCTTCGTTTTCCTTACGAATGCCACAATAGAAATAAACAACCTGATCCCACCATCCCGATGGTAACAATTTTACGATATCGTTGATATCAGATTTCAACGATATCTTTTTGGCGAAGAAATATTCTTGAAAGGATAAATGCCTGAACTCAAATTCCTCGTGCTCGTTCTGGCACAAAAGGTTGGTGTGATTAACAAGTTCATCAAGCATTTTTTTCGTATCAAATGTTCTTCCGAGACGTTTTGAAGTCGTTCTAAATACCTCTTGAACTTCCTTTTCGGGACACGACAGTACATTCTTCTGATGCATAAAAAAAGCCAAATCCTCTAAGAAAGTTTCTTTGTCGTTGGCTTTATAGAAGGATTCTACTCGTCTATCTAGATTCCATTTTCCTAATAGCAGATCCGTAAACATAGAGTACAATTCGGATAGATTTGACGGTATTTCAACGTTACTATCTGCATCAAAGAGTATAGCAAGTAAAGTAATAACCAATGGTGTGTTTGGAAGCTTGTCGAGGAGATTGTGATCCTTGAGATGCTCAACAAGTCTCTCTTTTTTGTTGGAAAACCATTTCCTCACGAAAGAACTAATTTGCCGCATGGAGAAGTCGCCAACTTTCCAGGTTCTGTATTCTGATAGAGGATTAGTGGTCTGGAATTTATTGTTTCGCGAAGTTACTACTATGGTGTCAGCTATCTCTTCTATGTATTCAAGCATTGAGAAGAATGCATCCTTCTCGTTTTGTAGTGTTAATTCATCATAACCGTCAAGAAACACAATAATTTTGTTTTCGTTGAAGAGCTTATCCAATTCAGTAACGGAAATTGATTGCTCTTTGCTTACATACTCTTTGATGTGTTTTTCTGGAGTGCCTTTAAATTCCCGAACTAGGTTCTTCAATTTTATCAGTAATGGTATACGACCGACATTCTTAATCTCATAATCTGCGACAAGTCGAAGAGTTAGTGACCTCAAAAGTGTAGTCTTTCCTGCACCGGCATTCCCTTTAACTAAATAGTGTCCAGGTTTCTCAATCAGTTTTACCAAAGTAGATTTTGTATGTTTTACAGCTGGTTTCTTGTTCTCTATGACCTCTTCTTTTCTTATTAGCTTAGGTTCTATGAAAATATCGGAAATTTTCCGTTCTTTCCCGTCATACAAAGAGATGTTATTTAATTCGTTTAATGATTCACACCTTGTCTTTAGTTGATGAAAATATCTTGATAGTGCTCCGCTTGATACTACATATGCCTCCGGCAGATATATGTCTAGATATCCAATAAGTTCATTCGTGTCAATATATTCTATATTCGAGAATTTTAGTTGATCTGCCATGTTTACAAAGGCTTCCCGTGCGGAATTGCTGATATTTCCGGAAGATGTCACAATAATTGAATTAAAATGCACCTTCTTTTTTTCGAGAAGACTGTCATAGCCTGAATTAATCGTCATTCTGATCTGCTTTTCTACGTTAGCAATGATTTCCTTGTCCTTTGCACTTGTAGCATTGGTAATATCATCTTTCTTAACGATGACCGCCGTATATTCGTGTCGGTTAAATTTGTTTTTCGAAACAAGAACGATATCCTTTCCTTTTTCATCGTTCCCATGAGTATCAATCACCGCTTGGAATTCCATATTTCTAAAGAGGGGAATTAAGACTTCCTTGCGGAGGTAATTCTCGTTGGGAATGTTCTTCAGGAATGCTGCTTTTTGTGATTGATTCAAGTTCATCTCGTTCTCCTACTTATTCAATACTTAAGTTGAGCTAAGGAAGGCGAGGCTGGAAAGATTCTGTTTTTGCAAATAACGACCCAAGCTTATCTGACGCTCAGTGTCCAGTGTAGCTGATCGGCGGCAATTCTGCAACCGCAAAATGGATGACAAAACTGAATGTGTGCGAAGTGTGCCCAACATGACCAATATCCAGCGGGTGAAAATCCCACAAAGCCCTGATGGGGAGTATTTCAAACTTCATTGAAAAGAAACTGAAACTCGTTGTCAACGAGGAGAAGAGTAAGACAGAAAAGGCCGATGTTATCAAGTTTCTGGGTATGACTATTGTGGCCGGAATGATCACGATTTCGTCGGTGTCAATGAGCAGAGCCAATGATATGCTTTGTGAATTGATTCCCAGACGGACGAATCAGTCTATTGAGGCTACAGTGGAAAAGCTGAATATCTGGTACCGGGGCTGGAGCGGATATTACGGTATGACCGAAGATAAGCGCCAGCTTCAAAGGGTGGAAGCCCATGCCAGAAGGCGATTGAGATCCCGAATAGTGTATGAGCACAAGAGGCCCCGAAATCTGAAACGCACCCTGTTAAAAAGGGGAGTATCAGAGTATGCGGCCAATCGAATTATCAACAATAAGGGTATCTGGGCGACTTCAAGGAGTCCGGCTATGCACAAAGCTTTTCCCAATCGCTATTTCATTGAAGAACTCGGGCAGTTTATCTATTCAGCCTGAGACTGAAAGAAATTGGACACATGCATGAGGAGCCGTGTACGGACCCGTACGCACGGTTCTGTGAGAGGACGGCATCCCTGCTTTCGCAGGGTGCCTCCTACTCGATGCGTAGCTGGGCTACGTGAGTATTTTGGCAACGCAGCAGCAGGGGAAAAGGGCAAAAATCGAGCCGTGAGGCGTAAGTCCGACAGACTCCATGACCGCTGTCTACGCTTCGCATGACACCTCACGATGACACACTTAAAGACTCGCTTCTGCCTGCATGGCCAGTGCCTTAACAGATGGGATTGATGCCCATCAGGTTGTAAAAGAAGTTTCTGTAACTAAAATCCTATTCTCCAGACTTCCTCTCCTTACTAGCTTTCATAGCGCACTTTGTGATAATTTCTTGTTCGTGGGGAATGTCTATTATGAATCATAAAAAACCGCCAGTTCCCTGCCCTTAAAACCTGCCCCCAGAACAAGCAGGCGCTGCGGATGCCACTTTTCCCTTACTCCGTCCAGGTATTTTTCTACTGCCTGGGTATGGGCTTCCCGGGCTAAATCTTCCAGGGCTTTGCCGTCCTTCACATTCCCATGCTTGAATTCCAGCAGGACGGCTTCCTCGGCCTGGGCCGGATTGCTTCCCTTCTTGATCACCACGATGTCCGGACGGCCTTCACCGTATTCCCGGTTGCTCTCAACGGTATACGCCGGGCTCAGGCAGGCCAGAAGACCCAGTACCAGGCCGTGGTAGAAGTTCTCCCGTCTGGATTCCTCGTCCTCCCACTCCTCTTTACTCCTGGCCGTATCATGGTAGCTGGCCAAGCCGCGAAGAATTCGGGACAGTCCCCGTTCTATGTGCCGGGGACTGGCTTCCTGTATGCCGGTGACGAAGTCCGTGAAGTGTTCGTTTATCTTGATATCTTCCTTAAGCCAGCGGGAAATAACGGTAATCCAGGCGGTTTCCACTTCCAGGTTGGGAATGGCAAGCCGCCATGTTATGAGCCTGTGTTCCTGCTGTCTTTCGGAGGCTTTCAGGTAGCCGCTGTGGAGTAGAAAGCTCCATACAACATCGGGGTCGCTTTCTATCTGAGGGTAGGGAATGTTGGTCAGCAGGGGTTTGCGGACTTCCTCCTTCCGCAGGAGTCTTTCTATGGTCATTTTGGCTTCCCGGCGGTCTAACTGGATGACATCCTTGATCAGCCTGTTGTCGCTGGTGCCTATCCAGTGGGGTTTCAGTCCGGCTCTGGGGCGGCTAAGAAAACTGACGATGCTCCAGGGGTTGTAGATAACGGTGTCCTCGCCGAAGAGGTAGCCGTTGTACCATTCTCTTATGCCCTCCATCTCGTCTTCCAGTCCAAAGTAGGCGGCCATGGTTTCCACTTCGGATTCTGTGAACCCGAAAGTGTCTTCAATTTCCGGGTCCAGCAATGTACTGACCCTGGGATTGTTAAAGTCGCTGAATATACTTTCCTGAGCAACTTTCAATATGCCGATCACCACGGCCTGTTTCAGGTGGGGGTTGTCCTTGAAGGTCTGCACCATGAAGCTGCGGATAAAGGTGATCATCTGGTCGTAGTACTTATCCACATGGGCCGAATGCAGGGGGGTGTCGTACTCGTCGAGAAGGATGTAGGGTGGTTTGCCGTAGGCCCGGTGGAGCCAGGCGGAAAGGTATTTGATGGACTGGGCATAGTCGCCGTCCGCAGCATTTCTGTTCTGAATTTCCGTATAGTATTGTATTTTTGATTCATCAAAAAACTCACTTTCAAGAAGATAGTTATGTCTCTCAAATTCATCTGCGATGACTGACTTCACTAAATCCATACTTTCTTCTTTGCTTGCACTCTTCACATTCTTGAAGCTCAAATGAATGACCGGATACTCCCCCATGAACTCGGCACAGCGAGGGTGGGAGGCGATTGCACGATCTTCAAAAAGGTAGGCGTTGGGAGTTGTAACCGATGAGTGAGAATCCTGCTGTTTGCGAATGGGTAGGGGGGCCTCCAGGAAGTGGCGGATCATGCTCAGGTTCAGGGTTTTCCCGAAGCGCCGGGGACGGGTGATAAGGTGAACCTCGCTGGGGTGGTCAATAAGGTAGCCGATAAGGTGAGTTTTATCGACGAAGTAGCAGTCTTCATCAATGAATTTCTTAAAATTGGTGATGCCCTGTTCCAGCTTTTTCATGGCGCTTTTCAGCATAGCATGATTTGGCCGCTTTATCTACGCTCGGGCCGCAGTCGCTCAGGCCGCTGGGCCTGGTCGGAAGCTCCGCTTCCTGCTCGGCCATGCATCCGGGGCCTAAACTTTCTTTTTTTTCGACAAAAAGAAAGTTTAACAAAGAAAAATACGACTCAAGGGGGTGTTCTCCCTTGAGAATCCCCCTGCGCTCCGTGAAAAGCGGGTTTTTTGCTCTTTTCAGAAGCTTTGGGGTGGCTGTGAAGTGTGAAGTGTGGAGTCCAGTACACTAGAAGATTCCAGGGAACACCTTATACTTCACCTGATTCCTATACTCCTGCCAGTATTCACCATATTTCAGAGCACAGCGTTTTTCATCTCTTCCAGCCCTATCCATGAGAAGTATGAAAAGAAAGATCAGGTAGAACCAGGGCAGCAAGTGCCGGAATCCCGCCGGAATCGTCCATGCTGCGGCCAGCATAAGTTCAGGAACATAATGGAAATGCCGCGCCATTCCCCACCAGCCGCTGGCTAACAGTGGGTTTGTATGAGTTTCACTATCTGAAGTTGTGTATCGGGCATGGATGATGCGTGGAGTCTTCCCCCAAATCTTCACTTCGGCGCCCTTATCCCGTATCCTCTGCCTTTGTCTGTCCGCATCAAAGTTTATTCCGATACTGACTATCCCCAGTATAACGACAACCGCGGCCGCAAGCGGATTGAGGTAACCTCCATGGTCAACGAGATAAAATGCGGCCAAACAGTATAGGGAGGGAACCCAGACGAGAACCCCCCAGCAGATATAGTAGCCGAATCGATCATGCATGATGTCGGTGGAGTACAAATAGCCGCGTTCCCACACGAAAAACTTGAACAGATACACGACCAATATCGCTACCGAAGCTATCATGGAAGGAGTGACAGCTCCATGGATGTCCCATTGGGAGACGAGGAAACTCAACGCAATAACCGACCAGCCCATCATGGAAACTCGGCAGTTGATCAATTGCTTCAGGGAAGTTCCGGCCATCATAGGATAGAGTTCAATCCCCTGAAAAAAATCGAAGAGCAAGCTGCCGCTGTATACGGCGTCGGTGCTGCTGGGGATGCACCTTCCCTTTATGTACAGCAAAATACAAACGCACAGTGCTCCCAGGTTGAGTGTGATGAGAAGAGAGCCGTACAGGGGGTATAATTTGGCCGGATTCAGTATCCCCAGAGGATAGAAAATGCCGAACAGGAGTCCATGGGTCACCACCCATGAGAATGGCCCATTATACTTATAGGTCGGTCTCTTTCCGGTGGGAGTGATGGGGCCTTCACCTGTTCTTCCGGGAAGATACCGAAGCAAACCCCACTGTGCCAGCATCCAGGCCAATATGATAATCACCGCCTTCAAGCTGGGTTTGGGGAATCGCGATAACCATTCTCCCGGTCCGGCGCGGAAGAAGGCGAGAATTGAGCCGTCGAAATATGCGGCGGTCATCCACATCATGATTGATAGAAAAGGAGTGCTCAGCATGAGCAATAAAGGTCCCAGCCACCTTCGAAACGGATGAATCTCCAGGGTACTTTTTACAGGCCGCGGAGGTAGGGCCGCCCCTTTGGGCAAACCGGAAAGAATAGATTGCCAAGCGGAGGATACATGGGGTTGATTCATAACAGACTCCTTTTTTGATAGTTTTCAGTATAGAGAGTGCCGCGAAGCTTGTAGAATCCAGATTATCCGATGCTGTAGTGACCTTGAAAGCAACCTGGAGGTTGCCACTTTTGCGATTGCAGCAAGCTTCGCGACACTCGATTCAGTATACACCTTTCTCAACAAGCTTGTATCTAAAGGAATTGACGAACCATACCCAGGATGAGAGTTTTACTGGGAGAATGCTAGTATACTATAAACCTTAATATCACCCATGTTACCCAGGGCAATCGCATCTAAAATCCACTTATGAAAGCCTTATTCATGATTCTTAACCGCAGAGGACGCAGAGAGCGCAGAGTGTTCAAGGTAATTATTCACATCACAACGATAACAAAAAGTTGACAAATTCCTCCTATTGAAGGAAACTCCATTCGTTCCCCCAAGAATTAGTGTTTTTCATTTTTTTGGGATAGAATTAGATGCGATTGCCCTGCCATGTTACCTTTGTTAGCTTTGTTTTGAGAGATTGAGTTTAACAGAGTTCGGTGCTTTTTGTTTTCTTTGTCTCGGGGCTTTAGATCACCCACACAACAGGGAGCCTAAGGTTTTATTCCCGTGTGCTTACATCTGATGAAGTAGGATTACTGTATAAGAAATAACGGATGAAATCTGTTCGTGTTTTTCGTGTGGTTCGTGGTTCCTATTGAGATGAGGTTTTTTTACCACGAAAGGCACGAAAGACACGAAAATTTGGTGGATAGAAGCTGGCTGAATACAGCGGAAATAGAATTAAGTGCCTATAAGCGGCAATGTCTCAATCGCCGGATACCAACCATTGAACAACTGGTTCAGGAAACAGAAATGTTAAATTGGGATAGAAATAACTCTGCAAATAAAGTCGATTGGCCGTTTACCGCCAAGGATGCTCGGATAAAGCTGAAAAGACTTTATCTGCAGGTTTAGGGATTATAAGGTACTAGGAGTCTATCGGGCTTACGCCTCACGGCTTGATTTCTGCCCTTCTCTCCAGAGCCGACTTCGTTCGTTTCCGCCGCCATCCGCGGCAGCTTTTCCTCGCATCGCTCGGCACTCTCTTCGTTTTTGCCTGCCTGTCGGCAGACAGGTCGCCCTGCATCAGGAAAAAATCATCAAAAACCGCCTTGAAGTCTCAAAGTCCGACAGACTCCTGGTGCGGCGGATAAGCACTCCGTACTTATCTCAAAAGGTAAAAAGGTAAAAAATTTACGTCCTCCGAACGGGGCGAAAGTCGAGGTTGTTGTTGCTATTGCCAGGCGAATTGTTGTTACGATTGGCAGACCGCAAGTTCCTGCCGTTGTTGTTCCAGCTGCCGCCGCGATTCACGCGGTTCAACCCGCTTACGAACCGTTTCCTTTTCTTGTTAGTAAAATATGAAATCAGAAATTCCGTGTCAGAGGATTGACACGATGAAGATGTTATAGATAATGCTCCTGGTTCTTGGCTCTCATAGCCGCATATTATCATTTAACCATGATAATGGCCACACCAAATACCCCAAAATCCAAAAAAAATTTCGGTCCGCCTGCGGCGGACAGACCTGCTGGCACCGGGCCTTCGGCCTGGCACCGGCAGGTAAGGTGCACGGGCGTAAAGCCCGTGCGTTTTTATTAAAGCCGCCTGACGGCGGCTTTAAAGGTGAGCCTTCGGCTCCTCTTCCTCCATGCCGCTAGCGCGGCGGATAAGCACTTCGTGCTTATCTCAAAAGGTAAAAAAACAAAATTTACGTCCTCCGAACGGGGCGGAAACCTTGGTTGACGATGCTAAGGCTAGGCGAATTGTGGCCCCGATCCGCCGACCGGAGGTAACGGGCATCGAAGTACCAACTACCGCCACGGCCCACACGGCGCGACCCGCTAGACGGCCCACTTGGGTCTCTCTGACTCCCGCGTGAATAATCCCCATACCAATCCCAGCACCATTCCCAGACATTCCCATGCATATCATACAAACCATTCGCATTCGGAGAAAAACTTCCCACCGGCATTGTTTGCTCTCGATATACCCCCTTAGACGCTCCTCCATAGGGATAGTTTCCATTAAAATTTGCCTGGCGGCTGTTTAGGCTATTCCCATAGTGAAACGCCGTCGTTGTTCCTCCCCGTGCCGCATACTCCCATTCAGCCTCCGTCGGCAAGCGGTACCCATCCGCACTCCAGTTCGCCGTTACACGGCTGCCGTTTATCCGGTACACCGGTGTTCGGCCTTCCTTCTTGCTTAACCAATTGCAGTACTCCACCGCGTCAAACCAGCTAACGCAGGTTACAGGGCTGCTGTCAGTCTGTGAAAACCCTGGATTCCGCCAATTCGCATTTGGGTCTTTATTCCAATTGCTTCCATTCCAAACATAAGCCCCGCCGTCCCGTTCTGCCTGGGACTCATAACCCTCAGCCCGCACAAAGGCTCGAAATTCTCCGACGGTCACCTCGGTCGCCTTCATATAAAACGATCCCACCGTTACGCTGTGCACCGGCCCTTCACCGTCATCTCGGCCATCCTCACTGGAAGGGCTCCCCATCCGAAACGTCCCCCCCTCCACTAGAACATAACCATCAGGCACATCAGGCCGCTCCACCCAGCTAAAGGCCACCGCCAGGGAGCGGTTTTCCTGTACCGTGATGGTTTTGCTTTCGCTTTGGCCCCCGTAGCGCATCTCCAGGTTATGCCGACCGGCGGGAATGTCGGTGAGCTTGGCCCTGGAACCGGTTGGAATACGGCCCATGGATTTTCCATTCAGGTACAGGGTGCCCGGTGTTTGAACCGATACCTCCAGGCTGCCGTAGCTCTGCTCCAGGCTGAACGATGGGGCATTGGGGCGGGCAGGCGCGGAACCCGAGGCTCCGGCCAGGTAGATGTCGGTTAAAAGCTGGCTGTATTCGCCAGGGCTCTGCCTGCCCCCGGAAGAGGCGAGCACGTCTGCACGGGTGCGCTGAAGCACCTGGTTCAGGCTCCAGCCCGACCGGGTAAGGTACTTGAGAAGGGTGGGTGTGAACAGCCCGTCCCTGGCCGATTCTCCCGCATCGGCGGCGTACACAACCAGGCTGTTACGGGGGGGCTTTATACGGGCAAGGCCCCGCTCCCCGCCCCGGCCAAAGGGGTTGTTCCGGCAGGCATCCAGTATGATCACGCTGGTGTCCGGACCCGATGATTCAATGGCCGATGTTACCTCCGACACGCTGATTCCCCGGGAACGGGCCCGCCGTTCATCGGGAATAGCCGTTTCCGTGGGCAGCAGGTAGTTTTCTCCATCCACCTGCACTCCGTGGCCCCCGTAGTGGAACAGGGCAATGCCGCCTCGCTGCTTTACCTTGTTTTCAAACATCTCCAACAGGGCGTAAAAACGGTCCTGGCTCTGCACGTTGTAGGCCCGGATCACCTCGAAACCGATGCTTTCCAGGGCGTCGGCCATCTTCCTGGCCTCGGGCACCGGGTTGGCCAGTGCGGAAAAGTCATTCTCGTACTGGCCGTTGCCGACGACCAATGCGGTTTTGTTCTGGGCCGAAAGGATGGCCGCTGTGAACATCAGGGTGACTACGAGGATGGTTTTTTTCATTGGGTCTCCTTTTCAATATATGAAAACCTCTGACGATGATAAATCAGGTTCTGTGATTGGGCAAGACATCGGAAAAAAATCATAAAAATCGCCTCGAAGTCTTAAAGTCCGACAGACTCCTGGAAATCGCCTTGAAGTCTCAAAGTCTGACAGACTTCTGTTGGATTTTTCCGGGAATCAGAGGAGATTGTTTCGGCGCACTGGAAGAGTGCTAATCAGGGCAGCCGTATCTTTTCCAAAACCTCTAAATGATAGGAGGCTGATTTCTCAATCTCGTCGTAGAGGTGTTTTGAGGTATCCAGAGGATCAGTATCACGCCTTGAGGAGGCAGTTAATTCCAGAATCAGCGGCTGCATCAAAAAGGATGTCACCTGTAGATCCTTGCTCGACATGAGAGCTTCATCCACTTTTGCCATAGCAGCCAATTGTTTATCGGGATTCCTGCCGTTTCGAAGTTTTGCAGAGGCCTTGATCGCAGCCTTCAGGCCCTCATCGGCCAGCTCTTTGAAGTGTTTCAGGGCAGAGATCAGCTCAAAGAGAACTCTCTTCAGTTCATTTCGGGCTGATGGAACTGGAGTTGAAGTTTTCAGTTCAGTCAGGTTTTCATCAATAATAAAACGTTTATCACTCATGTTGAGAAGGTCGTCAATACTCATTGCTGACATGCCCCTGATGAAACGGCTCTCATCTCCAAGAATACCTGGACTTCTGTCCCTGTGTTCCAATGCTTTTTCAGCAAACCATGCATGGTAAATATCCATGCGCTGATCGGTGAGAATTAAGCGGCCAGCCATATCTCTGGCTTTATGAAGATTGCCATCACAAAGACTGTGGAAAAAAATTGTCTGAGCTGGGAGCAGGCGATTGGAATAGAAGTGAGGCCGTTCCCTGGACAGGCTGCCGACGTAATGGGTGCGGCGGCCGGGGTATCCCAGATCCAGACCGGCCGATACTATGGGCTGACAGCCAAAATGCCTGGCCAGGTCCCAGGCGGCTGTCGCCACGGATCCTCCAGCGTTGAGTTCTCCCCGCAGGCCCACCGCATCTTCCAGCACAGTACCCAGGGGAAACCTGGTCCGCATCATGATACATCTTCCGGTGAGCTTCCGGAACACAGCCGGATGAGTGGAGGTTTCAGCAAGTATCAGCGGCTTGCTTTCCTCTGTTTCACACCAATCAAGATGCCTGGTGTTCCAGTATTGAGGATCCACGGCAGCAATTACATCCGGTATTACTCCGGTACGGAGTACGCCCTTGAGAGCCGTATCAACGGCGATAACAACAAATTTCCGTGAGATTTCCTTGAGTCGGGGGAGAATTTTTTCAAGAGATGGACCACCAGCCAGGATCAGTGCCGGTATTCCTGCAAAAGAGTTTTTTCCAGTATCCACAGAAATGGCATCGGGCAGTAAGGAACAGTTTGCCGCAAGATTTCTAATCCAGAGTTTACCGAATCGTTCAAGGGTATTGGCATTCACCTTTTTGCGGCGTGAAGTCTCAGCGACCACTTTCTCCAGTTTCCTGTACCATTCAGGATTCAATTTTACCGCTGGCAGCCATGGAAGATAATGAATGGAAGAACCAACAGGGCCCCTGATCAGAAAGGATTGAACCTGATCTGGATTACCTCCGGCCAGCAGACAAACTTCAGGATGATTAAAAATGGATGTAATGCTTCGAATTGTGTTGACCTTTTCCAGTGTCGTTTCATCGGCTTCGGCAATGATAAGAGGTCGTTCCGGAGCCGCCTTGAGAATGGCTTCCGCAACATAACCAAGGCCAAATCCTGCCAGTACCACAATTCCCGCAGAATCGGGAATGCCGGCGGCAGCTTTTCCGGCTTCTTTTACCGGATTGAATGTTGAGTGAAGAGCAATTCCATCAACATAGGCGGTGTATTCACCGCTTCGGGATTTCTCAAAAACCCACCTGGGCTCTTTGTCCGCATCCATCAATCAAGCTCCAGAAAAATCTGCATTCCTTCTTCAATGGGAGTCCCCGGCGGTGGAAATTGGAACACGACCCAGCCATTTCCCTTTATTGACCACTTGATATCCTGCCGGGAGAAATAAGGTATAAGCATGCGTTTTGAATAACCGGTCAAATCATGGAGAGTGTCTCCCAGTGGAGCTGGCACAGGATTGGTAACTCTGACTTTACCCCTGTGTTCTACAACAGTGTTTCCTTCCAGGGGAATCCCCCACAGGGGGGCAAGGGTGGATGCAATTCTTCGCACAACGGGAGCTGCTGTCTGGGCTCCGTAAATACTTGCACCCCGGGGATTTTCGAGAACAACATACACGATGAGTTCGGGGTCATTTGTCGGAAAAATAGACAAGACAGAGCTTAGAAATCGGTCTGTGCTGTAACGCCCGGTGTTGGGGTCCGTTATCTGAGCGGTTCCTGATTTGGCAGAAATCCGCAGACTTGGTACGGCAGTACGCCTGGCTGTTCCTTCGGGATCCACCACGGTCTGTTCCATCATTTCCAGAATAGTACGAGCTGTTCTGGGCGATATAACTTCCCGGACTGCAATGCGTGGGTATTCCTTGACCATGGATCCATCGGCGGCTGTAACCTGACTGACGATACGGGGTTGGAGAAGAATACCGCCATTGGTCAAAATAGTAGCCGCTGCCGCAATTTGAACCGCCGAGACGCCAACTTCCTGGCCGATTGCAATAGTCGGTTTACTCCGAACCGACCACTGGTTCGGGGCTGTGAGGATCCCATGTGATTCGCCCGGAAGTGGAAGCCCCGTCGGTGCACCGAATCCAAAGTTTTTCAATCCAGTGTAGAAGGCCGTATTTGTAATCCGCTCTGATGCCATGGCCACGGCAACATTACTTGAATGGATAAAAGATTCCCGTAAATCCAATACCCCATAATCTGATAAATCAGTAATGGGGGGAATACCATAATTTCGGAACAGTTCCGGCTGGTATCCTCCGCTGGTATTGTAAACATCATTCTCCTTCAGCATTCCTGATTCCTGAAGTATGGACCAGGTGAACACCTTGAAAACAGATCCTGGCTCGTAAGCCTCTACAAGAGGTCTATTGATACGCTGGTTTCTTTCGGAATTGATGAAAGTATTGGGATCAAAGGATGGCAAGGACACCCAGGCAATGATTTCACCCGTATCGGCATCCATGACTAAAACCATCATGGATTCAGGATTATGCTCTTCCCATGCCTCAGAGGCAATGTTCTCCACCAGATATTGTATGTTCATATCCAGGGTAAGCTGAACAGTGTGACCGTAAACCCGTTCTGTGGAATCACTCATGCCCCCTGGAGCCAATACCCGATCAAAGGCATATTCAATTCCATCCAGACCAACATTATCGGTACCGACATAGCCAATCAGGGGGGCCGCCAGAGATTTCATTGGATAGTGTCGGCTTAATTCCTCCTGCAGTCCTATGCCGGGCAACTTCCCATTTTCGATAAGAATGCGGATGGCATCGGATTCTGTTGGAGTTACCTGCCGTTTGATGAAGACGAATCGGGAGGAATTCCCGCCGGTCAATAAGCGGAAGATATGGTTGGGATCTTCCTTGAGTATCTCTCCCAGTTTATCAGCTGCGGCTTCTGGCTCTTCAATATTCGGTTTCCAGGCCGTTACCGACCAGAGTCGAGTCTGAAGAGCAATCAAACGTCCTTTTCTATCGATAACAGGCCCGCGTTCAGCCGGAATGGGTACCTTGACAGATACGGGATCACTTCGATCAGAGCTGAGCATGATAGCTGCAAACCTGACCAGAATAAGGCATGCCGCTGCAAGAGAAACAGTGATGAGAATACGCATCCGAGAAATATCCGGTTTTTCAGCCATGACGCTTCCAGTATAGGACACGCCCCAGCAGCTTGTTTTTCTTGATATAACCGTATTGCCGACTGTCCCATGAATTAAACTGATTGTCTCCAATCATGAAAAAGGAATCCGGTGCTGGTTGTTGTGTCTCAACAAGATTCTTCCATTCTTCGCCAGTCAGATACCACTTCCCCCAGGAGGTAATCAGCCATCCATGTTTTACCTGTGGTTTTTCAATACCGCTCAAAACGCAGCGTTTAACTGTGAATTGTTCATCATCCGGATTGATGAACAGGGCAATATCTCCATTCCTTACCTTGTCTGCCCCCTTCCATACAAGTACCCACTGTCCATCGGCGAGAGTCGGAAACATGGAATTTTCCCTGATCCGGACCAGCACGAAATGCCTGGAGATAATGACGGATACAACTGCAATAAAAACAATGCCAACTAACAGCCTGCGGCGGAACAACATCTTGATTACAGGGTAATACGAGGGTTCTCTTTTGTCGATATGAAGGGAGGGGGGAAGGATGAACATCAACACAAGAGAGAAGACACCATACGAACCTGTTACAATCAGCCCCCAGGTCAAAACATATAAGCATGCAGCCGTTTCTTCAGTCAGAACACATTTTGAGAGTTCATCAAAACTTCCATCATTCCTGGCGGCGTTAATTTTCCTGGCACTCCTTGGATTTGGCTGCCTGGATAGTCTGATACTGGAATTGAATCCTGCGGCGGCTGTCAAATTCCATGAAATTGATTTATTGAACATACCAGTGCAGAAAGCCTCCTATGAAATCAAACCTCCTGACAGGACGATTCAGAATGCTGTCTTCACGGAGCATCGTGTCGCACAGGATGAAACCCTTTCCCATATTGCCTGGCAATATGGGCTTTCTCCAGCGACATTGATCAGTGTGAATCGGCTCCAGCGGCCTGAGAATCTGAAGACTGACGCTTTGTTGATAGTACCTTACCGGGATGGTATTCGGCACGCAGTACGAAACGGAGAGAGTGCCGGTGATGTGGCAGAGCATTATGGTGTTGAACCTGATTCGATACAGGTACTGCCTGATGGGGACTATTTTGTTTCTGGAAAATCAATTACAAATGAAATTCCTGCATCCTTTGCCAGCAATATGTTTCGATATCCCGTTACCGGGCGAGTCATCACTCCATTTGGAGAGGGGGTGGATGAGCTGACAGACATTCCCTATCAATCCGATGGCATTGATCTTGCTGTCAAATCCGGGACACCGGTGGTGGCCTCACAGAATGGGAAAGTTGTACTCACAGGACATCATGCCTCCTATGGTCTCTATGTCATCATGGAACACAGGGATGGCTGGAAAAGTTTTTACGGATACCTCGGCCGCATTGATGCAGCTCCCGGCGATTTGCTGGATGCTGGAATGGTACTGGGTATTGCAGGCAAGTCCGGCATGGCCCGTACTCCCAGGCTTCACTTCGTCCTTATACGGAATGGGGAAACGGTGAATCCCCTTGATTACCTTTACTGACAGGATGACTCAGGCTCCATGACACCGTTTGTATTTCTTGCCGCTGCCGCAGGGGCAGGGGTCGTTACGGCCAACTTTCGGTGCTGACCGCCGGACAACCTGGGCATCAGGGGAGGCCTGTTTTGCCTCACCGGATCGGTGCAGGGAGGATATGGAAGCGTGGGAAGTTCTTGCCAGAGAAATTTCGCCGGATTGTCTATTATCCCGTTTTTTTACCTTCACCTTGAAAACTGTGCGGGCAATGGCAATCCGCAGGTCGTCAAGCATGTTCTCGAACAGTTCAAACCCCTCGTTCTTGTATTCCACCAGAGGATTTTTCTGTGCGTAGCTTCTCAATCGGACTGATTCTCCCAGGGCCGTCAAAACTTCCAGATGCTCCTGCCATCGATTATCCACCTGGCGGAGGTATTCATAGCGAATGAACAGTTCCATCTGCTCCCTGCCAATCATGGAGGACTTGTGTTCAATGTCCGATTCAAGGAATGCGGTGAGAATTCTCCTGACTTCTTCTGCACCGGTGTCCACTGTAATCTGCCCCTGCTCACGATAATTGAAATTCTGCATCAGGCGTTCACCCAGACGTGAAAGGGCATGTTCAGGATTGGCATTCATATCCGCCTGATAATCCTCAATTAATACCTCAAGTATCTGTTGACCTGTCTCCAGTACCTTTTTACTGAGATCATTCCCGGAAAGTACACTGTCACGCATTTTGTAAATAGAGTTCCGTTGTTTACTTACAACATCATCATATTCCAGAAGGTGCTTGCGTATTTCATAGTTTCTGTCTTCAACCCTGTTTTGAGCCCGCTGCAGAGATTTATTGATAAGAGGATGATGAAGTGGTTCACCACCGCCCATACCAAGTTTCCCCATGGTGTTTCGAAAGCCTTCTCCCCCAAACAAACGCATTAAATCGTCGTCCAGGGATATGTAGAACTGTGAGTAACCTGGATCGCCCTGCCGACCCGAACGGCCTCGGAGTTGATTATCTATACGCCTGGATTCATGACGTTCCGTACCAATGACATAAAGACCGCCCAGTTCAACTACCTCAGTATTCTGAGACACCCATTTCTCAAACTCCTTTTTGTATGCAGTCTGATAGATTTCATCATCCGCCTCACTGCCCACCTTTCTTCTGGCTCTGTATTCCGGGTTTCCGCCAAGCTTGATATCTGTTCCGCGGCCGGCCATGTTCGTGGCAATGGTGATGGCCCCTTTTGCACCGGCTTCTGCAATAATAAGGGCTTCCCGGTGATGATTTTTGGCGTTGAGAATTTCAAACCGAACTCCTCGTTTCATAAGATATTTTGCCAGCAGTTCGGATTTTTCAACACTCACCGTACCAACCAGAATCGGCTGTCCTTTCTTATGAACTTTGACAATTTCGTCGCAAATCGCTTTGAACTTATAATCCTCATTCAGGAAAATTATATCGTCGGCATCAATGCGGTTTACCGGCCTGTTGGTAGGAACAACCACAACTTCAAGTCCATAGATTTTATTGAATTCCTTGGCCTCGGTATCGGCTGTACCGGTCATTCCTGCCAGTTTATCGTACATGCGGAAATAGTTTTGAAATGTAATCGTTGCCAGGGTACGGCTTTTTCTGGCAGGTCGAATTCTTTCCTTTGCTTCAATGGCTTGATGAAGGCCATCGGAGTAACGGCGGCCATGAAGTATACGGCCGGTAAATTCATCGACTATTTGAACCTGTCCCTCCTGGACAACATAGTCCTTGTTTCTGCCGAAAAGCTGTCTGGCCCGCAGGGCCTGAGAGAAGTAATGGATGAATTCAAAATTATCCTCATCGAAAAGGTCACCATCACTGATCAAGCCTTCTTTCTGGAGGATTTTCTCAATGCTGTTCATTCCCTCGTTGGTAAATAAAACACGTTTACCCTTTTCTTCCAGCTTGTAATCTCCTTTCGCCTGAGTTCCAAGAATGGGATCATCGGGAGGGTATTCACCTGTTTCGGGATCTTTTTCACATTCATGGAGCTGCTGGACAAGTCTGTTGGTGAGGATGTATTTTTCTACATCTTCTTCCACAGGGCCGGAAATGATAAGTGGAGTCCGTGCCTCATCAATAAGAATCGAGTCGATTTCATCAATGATGGCGAAATGGTGATGTTTCTGGGTTTTCTGTTCCCTGTCCCACTTCATGTTATCCCGCAGAAAATCAAATCCAAATTCATTATTGGTTCCGTAGGTGATGTCCTTTGCGTATTCGTCACAGCGTTGTTCGAGAGACATATTGGATAGAATGGAACCAACACTCACTCCCAGAAGGGAATACACAGGCCGCATCCAGTTCGTGTCTCTCTCCGCAAGGTAATCATTCACCGTAACTAAGTGGACACCCCTGCCGGTCAGGCTGTTCAGGTAGGCGGCTGCAATACTGCCCAGGGTTTTACCTTCCCCTGTTTTCATTTCAGTAATTTTTCCCTGGTGGAGAACAATGGCACCAAGGATCTGTACATCATACGGCCGTTCTCCAAGGGTTCGTCTTGAAGCTTCCCGTACCAGGGCAAAAGCTTCCGGAAGCAGGCTGTCAAGGCTTTCTCCATTGCGGAGACGTTCTTTGAACTTCGTTGTCTGAACGGCAAAATCTGAATCCTGCAGGGAGAGTGCCCATGTCTCCTTTGCATTCACGGCATGAAGCAGCGGTATGAGAGCTTTTAGATCTCTCTCGTTTTTTGAAGCAATTAATGTTGAAAAGAGTCCCGTACTCATAATAACCAAGATACCGTTCTGATGATTATCCAGTCAAGTTGACATCTCTCCGTTAGATGGATAGTATCCATCTGAAGTGATTATCAATAGAGGCAGAACCTTACTTCTCAATCTCATCCTTATAAGTTTGATCATTTCCTCAACAGGCTGCTTTTTCAGAAGAATTTCCGGCTTTAAACGCCATGATCTCTTCAGTATTCCCCTGGGAACCCTCCCCGGTGAAATTGACTGGTTTTATCGGGATAGCTTCCGCATGGCCGGTACCGCTGATATTGATTTCAGGGATGGACTGATCTTCATCTCTGGAGGTGAAGCAGGCAAGGTGATGGTGTTTAATTCTTACGGCGATCTCATCACTTATGTCTATGATCCAAAGAAGAATCCCGGCCCTGTTACAATGGACGATGAGGAAGAGTCTATTTCTGTTTCCACCTGGTCGTTCCGGAATCCCAGGGCCGTTGCGGCTTATGACGGCGGTTTTCTGGTTGAGGATGGTGTTGAGGCTGAGCGTCGGGTGGAAGATTCTCAAACAGGTGTTTTTTATGACCGGGTTGTGCTTCGTTTCGATATCAATGGGCAATACCTTGGGTATCTTGGCCGGGAAGGATTTAACAGTACTCCTTTCCCATACATCTCGTCGATGGATGTAAGAGTTGATGGCAGTCTGGTCGTGAGCTGCCGGATTCCTGGAGTCTGGGAGAGTTACTGGTTCAGTCAATATGGAGATCATATAACCACGACCCGAATTGAAGAGGATCAGCTTCCGGGACTGGGAGAAGGCGGCAATGTGGCCGTTTATTCCATTCATCCAGATCCGACAGAATGGACCATGCATATCCGTCTGGATTTTTATCCTGATACAAAGACTGGAGATAAGCCGGAAGCAAGGCTCTACACATGGGATCTCGAAACCATGCATTATGGCGACCCCATCATTCTCAACTACATCGAAGGAAGTCCCGAAGATGGAATTCCATCCATTCCGCCCGATTACCTTGGAACCGCATGGAATGGACTGCACTTCATGCTTTCTCCAGAAGGTCCAGGCCGATATCGCATGATGCTCATTGATGATGAAGGTCGGCTCATTCTTAATAGAGGCCTGAAAGTGAATGAGTCCTCTACCATTTACCGTCGGTTTCGCCTGCAGAACGATGGCATGCTCACAGGGATATTCTTTGATGACAGGGAAGCGGTCGTTTCATGGTGGAGGGGTGATAAACTGATCGAAAATGAACGTTAGTCCCCAGGAGTACAATCGGGAAGAACGCCATTCTCTCTCCTGGCGGCATACCAGGCATCATGGTGGAGGGGATCAGAATGGATCTATACGCCATTCTCGCCGTATCACTCTTCTGGATCTGCTATTATTGGTCATTCTGATGGGTGTTCTTGTTCCCTGGATGTTTTACATACGTAAACAGCATACTCTTGGTCCCTACGATCTTGACATGGATAAACAGAAACTCGATGGAATTACTCTCTACATTTCAAAAATCAGTCTGGCTGAGAACGCATCAGTTGATGAGGATATAACTCAAATCGGTATCAAGGTATTCAATCGATCCGGCCTTGTTATACATGAATCCAGGGATCTCCCTCCCGACAGCGGGCAGGTAAGGGAATTCATCTACCGAGATACAGAAGGACAGGCGGCGACCCTGACGGTTTTTGCCGACAGCTACACAACTGTTCTTGAGTTGACGACTGACGATGAATAATGTACACTGTTATAAGGAGGAAGGTGTTTTGCAATTATATCTTTTAACAGTTCTCACCAATGTGTTGGCGGGTCTGACATTGGCCAGTGGTTTTCTCTCCCGGAAGATAGCCCGGTTTTCTGACTATTCCGATTTCATGATGAACCCCTTCTACCGGGTAATCCTGGGAGGATTGAGTCTCTTCGTTGCCATCTTCAATCTTATTAATACTCGCCCGGGAGATACCGTATTTATCGGAGATCTTTTTCCAAGTTTGACCGGGATTGCTGTCGGCATCATCCTGATCACCGAATTCTGGAATGTGCACTCAGGGAAGAGTTCAGGCAAGAGTAAAACAATGGTTGAGAAGATTCAAAGCTTTTCCAAGCCTTATTTTACCCTCATTGGTCTGGCTGCAGTGGGGATAGGGATTCTGCATGCTGTAATCCCTTCCATGTCACTTTTTTGAGTCCTGACCGCCAATCTGTCGCTGGTGTAGCCTACAACATCAATGGGCAAGTTCTCATCATACACCGACTCCCGGGCGGATCTTCCGGTGGTCTGTGGGAGTTCCCCGGAGGCAAGGTAGAGCAAAATGAAAGTCTGGAAGAAGCCCTTGTGCGGGAGTGGCAGGAGGAGCTTGGAATCAGCATACGTGTTGACAGGCACCTTGTGCAGGGATCCTTTAAAAACAAAGATCAGATATATCATCTCCATGCCTACAAAGTTCTGCTTCCGGATGATGAAGTGATTCCCAGATTACTGGATCATGACGGGTATCAATGGATCAATCCGGAAGAACTGGACAGAGTTGATTTAGTCGAATCAGATCGCATTGTGGCACGGGAATTAGTCTCCGGCAGTTGATTCCACTCTCTTACAACCCAGGAGTCTGTCGGACTTTAAGACTTCGAGGCGATTTTTGATGATTTTTTCCCTGATGCAAGGCGACAAAAACGGAGCGTAGCTGGGCTACGTGAGTATTTTGGCAACGCAGCAACAGGAAAAAAGGGCAAAAATCGAGCCGTGAGGCGTAAGTCCGACAGACTCTAATAATTACCCTCGGCCATTCCACCAGTCATAACTTTGAGGCTTGAGCCAATGCCCAGTCGATTTGCCCCGGCCTCAATCATCGCCACGGCACTGTCCCAGCTGCGGATACCGCCGGAAGCCTTGACACCCATGTCCGAACCAACAGTTCTCCGCATAAGCCGTACATCCTCAACCGTTGCCCCTCCGCTGGCAAATCCTGTACTTGTTTTAACGAAATCAGCCTCTGCTTTCTTCGACAATTCACAGGCAATGACTTTTTCCTCCTGAGTCAGCATGCAGGTTTCCAGAATTACCTTGAGAATGGTTCCCTCACGAGTCGCTCTCCGGACAGCACGGATATCCTCTTCCACCCTGGCATAGTCCCTGGCACGCAGGGCCCCCACGTTGATAACCATATCGATTTCAGTGGCACCATCGGCAATGGATTCCCGAGCTTCAAAGGCCTTTGTTCTGGAAGTCATGGCTCCCAGGGGGAAGCCGACAACAGCACAAACACCAATATCCATATCCTGCAGCTGCCTGGCCACATAACTCACCCAGTGTGAATTGACACAGATTGACTTGAAATTATACTGCCTGCATTCCAGCACCGTCTGGTCGAACTGGGCAGGGGCCGCCTCCGGTTTCAGTAATGTATGATCTATATAACGAGCCATTTCAGCATGGCTGATGGTGCTGGTATTCTGACTGGGAGCCGTCTTGAGGCGCCGTATAACCTCCTCAGCGATCCGTTCAATCAACACGTTCTGATCCATCAAAAACCTCCCCTCTCCAGGGCCATAATCTTATTGACCCTCACAAGATGTCTGCCGCCGGAGAACCGTGTTTCCAGCCAGGTTTTTACCATGGTACAGAGCTCTCCTGCATCGTGAAGGGGGCCTCCAAGGGTTAACACGTTGGCATTATTGTGATCTCTGCTGTTGATTACAGTTTGCAGATTGTAACACAGGGCCGCCCGTATTCCCTTGATTTTATTGCAGGCCATGGATGAACCTATGCCTGCCCCGTCCAGCATAATACCCCGTTCACAATCCCCTGATACCACCTTGCGGCAAACTGTTTCCGCAATGTCGGGATAGTCCACTTTGTCCCTGGAGAAGCATCCAGCATCTTTCACAACATATCCCAGAGCCTCAAGATAGCGAATAACAGCATTCTTCTCATCAAGGGCTCCATGATCACAACCAACAGCAACTCTCTTCACACTGTCTCTGGCATTCACTTCCAATTCAATCATTCTCCGATACAGCATCAATAATCCCGACAATTACCGTTCTGATGGGACCCATGGCAGGTTTGCCGAGAATCTGCCTTGCCGATCCGCCTTCATCAAGAACCAGCACCCTGTCTCCCACCCCTGCCTGGGCAGAATCAACGGCCAGGAAGGGATCACCCGATAATCGACCATCAGGCATCATTGCTCGCAGCATAAGGAGTTTCTCCCCCTCATACATTGGATGCTTCACCGAACAAACCGCCTGACCGATAACTTCTGCCAGATTCATCCTGACTTCCCCGGACTCAAGGTATCGACAATGCCGATAATGGCTGCGTCACAGGGATTGAACCAATCCGGCATACTCATTGCCGCTTCCTTGCCGCCCTCGTACAGAACAGTGTCCCCCTCCCCGGCTCTAACCGTATCAATGGCTACCAGAGGAGAACCTATTTTCTTCCCTGATTCGTTGATGGGCTGAACCAGAAGAAATGTTTTGCCCAGAAAGCTTTCCACCTTTTTTTCACAAACAACCCGGCCAATCACCCGTCCTGCTTTCATCTCTATACAATCCTGAATCTATCCACCAGAGTACAGCGGCGTTCCCTGGTAAAGGTATGGGCCCGGGTTAAACCTTCCCCGGTGGGACTGGCAATGGTAAACGAAGTGAATCCCGCTCCGCCTTTACCGAGTCCGGCATAGCTTGGCCCATTTTTGACGAATAAAGAGCAATTCATTATGCGAGCCATATCGGAAAGCTTGTCGATGTTCCTTGAATGCATGATCGCCGTATGCCGGTAACCATGCTCCAGGTCAAAAGCCAGTTTGATCGCCGTGTCAACATTTTTAACTCGCACAACTGGAAGCACCGGCATAAGCTGTTCCGTCCATAAAAGGGGATGATGAACAGGAACTTCGCAAAGGAGAATCTTAGTTTTTTCAGGGATGTAAACCCCTATATGAGAAGCGATAAGCTGGGGGGATTTCCCGACATACTTCTTATTGGCCAGTCCTTCCACACCCGGCCCTCCCGGTTTGGAGATGGTGAGATCGGTCACCTTTTTTATCTCTTCGGGGGAAAGCTCATACGCGCCGCCGGCTTTCATGGATTCTTTCAAGGCATCAGCAACACTTTCTACAACAATCACTTCCTTTTCACAGATACAGATTATATTGTGATCGAATCCGGCCCCTTTCACTATATCAGCCCCGGCCTTTTCTATATCAGCGCTTTCATCAACCACGCAGGGAGGATTTCCTGGTCCGGCAGCGATAACTTTCTTGTCACTTCGCATGGCGGCTTTTACAACTCCAGGCCCACCGGTCACAACCATGAGGGCGATTCCAGGATGCTTCATCATTGCACCGGCCGTCTCAAGAGTGGGATTGGCTATGGCTGTAATGAGGTTCTCCGGCCCGCCAGCCTCAACCACGGCTCTGGATAGAAGTGAAACAGCCAGAGAGGAGCATTCTCTGGCTGATGGATGGGGATTAAACACCACAGAATTCCCGGCGGCAATCATACCTATGCCGTTGCAGATAACCGTTGCCGTGGGATTCGTCGAGGGGATGATGGCTCCTATTACGCCATGGGGAGCCCGTTCAACCAGGGTAAGGCCATGTTCATCAGTAAAAACACCGGGTTGAACGTCATCAACGCCCGGAGTCTTCTCTGCCGCCAGTTCATTTTTAATGGTTTTGTCGACGATATTGCCCATGTTGGTCTCACCAACTGCTTTTTCGGCCAGCAGAGCGGCATTTTCAAGGGCCGCTGATCGCATGGAAGCTATGATTTCCTGCCTCCTGTCCAGACCGCAGGAAACAAGCTCTATCTGGGCCTTCCTGGCCGCCTCTACCGCTGAATCCATTTCATGAAACAGACCGCTGTCAGGTGGATCTGCCGGAGAAGATTTCTCAGCAGCAGGGATGCTGTCATTACTTGATTCTGAAAGGTTTAATTCACTGAGGACATCAGAGATAATCTGTTTTAATTCATCCTTTTCCAATGTCATTTCCTTTACCGCCTGTAGGTCAATTTACCCTTTTCATCAATGATCTCGACCAATGCAGTGATAAGAGTATCGACCGGTTTGTCGGCTGTTCTTTTTGTCCAGCGGACACTGCTGCCCTGAGCAAGCATGACAAGGTCTTCATTTCTTGAACCCATTAAATCAAGGGCAATCAACCGGATGTTTTTTTTTCTCCCATGATGGTCACAGATCTCCACGACACGCCATACTGCTCCGGGAATATTGGCGGCACTTCTGGATGCCACCACTGTACCGATGACACGGGCCAGTATCATGGATTATCTCCAGAAGATGTATAGGTCTGCTGACCCTCGATCTCCACCGAATCAACAATGGCAATGATGGTTGCATCGGAAGGTTTCCCCTGACTTTCAGAGGTGTACCGGGCACTGCTGCCGGTAACATAGAAAACAATTTCCCCGATATTGGCTCCAACCGCATCCAGCACAACTGTGTAAGTACCTGCCCCCTGCATCGTCAGCGGATCAACTTTTTCAACAAGAAGCAGTTTCAAACCCTCCATATCTCTGGCCTTGTGGGTTGATACGACTGTCCCGGTCACTCTAGCCAGTTCCATGGATTTTACTTAACCTCACGTCCCGGAAGCACAGCCAGCCGTTCTTCGACAGCTTTTCGTGCCTCAACAATTTCCCCCTCGTCACCGGCTATGTATACACGGCCGTATTTTCCAAATCCAGAGACATTGATGATGTTGATTCTGGCGGTTTTCTCTGCTTCATTGGCCGCATAGTATGCATAACCGGCAGGTTCCATCTCAAGGACATAGAGGGTATCGCCTCGGACAATCATATTTCCATACCGAACTTTGTTGATGAGCTGGGCCTGGTGGTCGGCAATGTTTTTAATAAGCTGACTCGTCAGAATCCGCGGCTTCATCGCATTGGCTTCAGTCATTTTAAGCGCTTTGAGAACAGCTTCTCCAGCCATTCGAGTATCCCCCTGATTATCCGAGTGAACTTCCAGCATACCAAATGACCGTTCAACTACCTGCAGACCCGGAGTAACATTGGTTGCTTTGAGTGCAATGTCTGTCAGTCGGTTTATCTCAATACCCGGAGCAATTTCGATAACACAGGCGGCCTGCCAGGCAACAGGAAAATAGCCTTTGGAAACAGTTGAGATAAAAGAAGCCATCTGAGGTTGAATAGAATCTAAAAAGACATAGGTTCGAAGGTCAGTACTCATCCTGTGCCGTCCCTACTCACCTCTTCCAAGAGGCAGTGCACTGTCCACCGCATCGTGTGGTCGAGGTATAACGTGTACGGATACGACTTCACCAACTTTTTGAGCAGCACGGCTGCCGGCATCGACGGCTGCCCGGACAGCCGCAACATCTCCCCGTACGATGGCCGTGACAAATCCGCCGCCTATCTTTTCATAAGAGACCAGGTCAACCTGGGCTGCTTTGACCATGGCGTCTGCCGCTTCCACCATTCCCACAAATCCTCTTGTCTCAATCATACCCAGGGCTTCAGTATTCTTATCCTTCATGATATCCTCCAATTGTTGAATCAGAGTGATTATTCCTCTTTTCTAAAAGACTGTCAAGGAAAATGTTAAATTTTTAACATTTTTACTCCGTGGATTGGAGATTGGGACTGTACTGCAAATCCGGCGAAATCTCCAGGCATTTTTGCAGTGTCAGAAAGCTTGTAAAGGTCTGGTTTCATTCAGGCACGATCAGGTGAAGTTATTCATCTGGTCCAGTCGGTGAATACTTTCCATCGCTGTGAATCAGCGAAAGACTGTCTGAAATGATGAGAGATCTCATGGCAGGATGTATTATATAAATTCTTTCCCCGACAGATATTGTTTTTCTGATGGAAGAACTTTTTTCATTTTATAAGCTTTCGAACACGGCGAAAATCTTTCATGCGAGGCTGTTTTTCCTGACTGGCAGGGCATCGGTAATACTGCCTTCCGCTGTTTCAGCAACAAACGCCAGGGTTTCAGCAAAAGTTGGATGAGCATGTATGGTAGAACCGATATCTGCTGCATCAGCACCCATTTCAATAGCCAGAGCAGCTTCGGCGATAAGATCTCCAGCACGGGCACCGGTGATGCCCGCCCCTATGATACGGCCTGTTCCCGAATCAAAAAGAGCCTTGCTTATCCCATTGGCCTTGTCTGCCGACAGAGCCCGGCCGCTGGCAGCCCAATTAAAAGCGGCCTCTTCAAAAGAAATTCCCTCTTCCCTTGCCTGTTTTTCGGTGTAACCAACCCAGGCTATCTCCGGATTGGTATAGGCCACTGAAGGGATGCACATAGGAGTAAAGGCACTTTTTAATCCGGCAATAACCTCAGCGACAACCTTTCCTTCGTGAACGGCCTTGTGGGCCAGCATGGGGTTGCCGATAACATCGCCAACGGCATAAATACCCGGGACACTGGTCTCCATCCTTTTGTTGACCCTGATAAACCCCCTATCATCGACATGAATTCCAGGGGTATCGGCCCCAATGCCGCCGCTGTTCGGCCTGCGGCCCACCGCTACCAGGAGGGCATCGGCCTCAATGCTTTCCGGTACTTTTTCTCCCTCCAGACTGAGAGTCAAACTCTTCTTTCCGGCCCCTACCTTTGTGAGTTTTGCGGATGTGTAAATCGCTTCATACCTCTTCTTCAGTTTTATGGCCAGGGGTCGAACAAGGCTGGCATCAGCCGGAGGGATGATTTGATCCAGCATCTCGATGATGGTTATCTTTGAACCCAATGCTGAGTAGATCTGGGCCATTTCCAGACCGATAATGCCTCCACCCAGAACGGCCAGCCGCTCTGGAATAAAGGGCAGGGCAAGAGCCTCCGTTGAACTCCATATTCTGTCTTCATTGTCCGGCAGAAAAGGTAATTCTGTCGGCCGGGAACCTGCGGCAATAACAGCACTCTCAAAAGTAACAGTCGTTACCCCTTTTCCCTGCGAAACAGATATTTCTCTGTTGCCGGTGAATCTTCCGCTGCCGTTGACAATCCGAACCTTCCGGGCCGCGGCTAAATGAGATAAACCGCCGGTGAGTTTCTCAATAACACTGTCTTTTTTACTTCGCAGCACATTGATATCAATGGCAGGCTTCGGAAATGTTATCCCATAAGGTACGGCCTCATCAGCCTCTTCAAGGATCTCGGCTGCGTGTAGAAGTGTTTTAGACGGAATGCAGCCAACATTGAGACATACACCTCCCAAACGGTCATTTTGCTCGATAATCACAACATCCTTACCGAGATCGGCTGCTCTAAACGCCGCTGTATACCCTCCCGGGCCGCCGCCAAGAACGGCAACTTCACAATCTACAATTTTTGACATCATCACATCCTTTTAAAGCAGGGCCCGCCGAATATCCCCGATAATTGAAGCAAAATATGCGGCAAACCGTGCACCCTGAGCTCCATCAATAACCCTGTGGTCGTAGGAAACAGAAAATGGCAGTATCAATCGCGGAGTGAATTCTGTACCATTCCACACAGGTCTCATGGCACTCCTGGAGATTCCAAGTATGGCCACCTCAGGAGCATTCACAATGGGTGTGAAGTAAGTGCCTCCGATCCCTCCCAGACTGGAGATTGTAAATGTGGGCCCTTTCATTTCGTCAGGCTTGAGAGTCCCTGCTCGTGCCCGGGTGCTGAGGTCTGTCAATTCATCGGCAAGATTGCGAATCCCTCTGGTATCCGCATTTTTTATGACGGGCACAACCAGACCCCCTTCCGTATCGACGGCAATGCCGATGTTCACGTACTTCTTATGAGTAATGGAAGCACCATCAGAATTCAATGAACTGTTGAAATCCGGGAATTCCCTGAGGGTGTGAATCGCAGCTTTGAGAATGAAAATGAGCGGACTCAGTTTTGTTCTTCCCTGCTTTGCACCTTCCCTGTTCAACGACTGACGGAAACTCTCCAATTCCGTTATGTCTGCGTCTTCAAATTGGGTAACATGAGGCACTCCCAGCCAATTCCTGTGAAGGCGGGAACCGGAAATCTTTTTTATTCGACTCAAAGCTATGCTTTCAACTTCTCCGAATGCCGCATAATCCTCTTCCGGAATGGGCGGCAAACCAGAGGCTCCTCCCTGTGCCGCGGATGTACTGCCCTTCATTACTGATTTCACCAGATCTGTAACATCGTCCCTCCGGATGCGCCCCTTGGGGCCAGTGCCGGTTACATTGGAGAGGTCTATGCCAAGTTCCCGTGCCAGGCCTCGTACAGATGGGCTTGCATGAGACGGGGAGCCCATGGCTTGAGCATTGACGGGCAGATTGACTGTTTCTGCTGTGCCTGGAGAAGGCTTTCCCTCTTTCTCTGGCGATTTCCCGGGTTTTGTTTCCACTTCTTCACCCTTTTCAACAGGTGACTGCTTTTTTTCTGCTGCGGATTCAGATTTCTCCGGTGATGCCTGTGCTTCATCAACTTCCGCCATGGCAATAAGGTCTCCAGTATTGACTGTATCACCCTCAGAAATTTTTACTTCCTTAACCTTGCCGCTGATCGGAGAAGGTATATCCATAACGGCCTTGTCGCTTTCCAGTGAAATAAGCGGCGATTCAATTTCTATGGAATCACCAACACTTATATAGACTTCTACAACACCAACATTCTCTGCACCATCCAGCGGGGGAACCCTGATTTCCTTTATTACCATTGCTGTCTCCTATTTAACTTGTCAGGGGATTGGGTTTCTTGATATCGATTTCGTATTTTTTGATGGCCGTCTTGAGAACGGAAGCCTCCAGACTTTTCTGGTCAACCAGTCCCTTCAATGACGCCAGCACAATCCAGTATCGATCTATCTCAAAAAAGTCCCTGAGCTTTTCCCGGCTGTCTGATCGGCCAAAACCATCTGTACCAAGAATTGTAAGTTTATTGGGTATCAATCGCCGGATCAATTCCGGATACCCCCTTATGTAATCAGAGGAGAACACAGCAGGTCCCTCAAATCCCTGCAGAACTTTGGTGAGATATGGTTTTTTCGGAGAAGACGGATTGATGAGATTATGCCGATCACACTCCATTCCATCCTGGTGTAATTGCTTGACACCCGGGACACTCCATATATCCGACGCAACCTTCCAGTCTTCTTTCAAAATCTCAGAAGCAGCAATCACCTCTCTGAGAATCGTTCCCGAACCCATGAGTTGAACCCTGGGTCCCTTGCTTTTACCGGCCTTCTTAAAAAGATATATTCCTTTTATAATACCGTCTTCTACTCCTGCCGGAAGGGCGGGCTGAATGTAGTTTTCATTCATCACGGTAATGTAATAGAACAGGTTTTCCTGGTCGGTATACATTCGTTTTAAACCATCCCGGACTATAACGGCCATTTCACAGGCAAAGGCAGGATCGTAGGCTCTGCAGGTCGGATGGGTGGATGCCAGAAGGAGACCCTGGCCATCCTGGTGTTGAAGACCTTCTCCGTTGAGAGTTGTTCGACCCGCTGTCGCTCCCATGAGGAACCCTCTGGCATGCACATCGCCCGCCGTCCATGCGAGGTCTCCAATACGCTGAAAGCCAAACATGGAATAAAAAGTATAGAAGGGAATCATCGGTATCCCATAAGTGGAACCGGCAGTTCCAGCAGCCAGCCAGGAGGCGAATCCGCCAGCTTCTGTTATGCCTTCTTCAAGGATTTTACCCTTCTCGGATTCTTTGTACCACATCATGGAATCGGCATCCTGAGGCGTGTAGAGCTGCCCGAATGGGGCATAAATGGCCAATTGGCGAAACATCCCCTCCATACCGAAAGTACGGGCTTCATCAGGAACAATAGGAACTATATACTTACCCAGTTCAGGATGCCGGGCCAGTCCGGAGAGCAGTCTTACAAATGCATTGGTTGTAGAAATCTTTCTTTCTCCTGAAGACTCCAGAACCGATTTGAAAAGCTTATCGCTCAGGGGAGGAATATCCAGTTTCGGGACATCAAATCGCCTGGAGGGAACATCCCCGCCCAGTTTCTTTCGTTGACGCCGAATGAATTCCATCTCTTTGGAATCCCTGGGTGGCCGTATAAACGGAAGCTTTTCCAGATCCTCATCGGCAATACGCACATGGAATCTGTCTCTGAATTCCTTTAATGAGGCGATATCCATCTTCTTCTGACTATGCGTCTTCATGGAAGATTCACCGGCCTTACCCATGCCATAACCCTTGATTGTTTTGACCAGGATGACGGTGGGAACACCCTGAGCCTTACTGGCTGCGGCAAAAGACGCATATATCTTCCTGGGATCATGGCCTCCCCGGGTCATTTGCCACAAGTCTCTATCACTCATATTCTTAACAAGTTCAGAAACTGCCGGATCAGAATCAAAGAATGTCTTTCGGAGATATTCAGGCCCCTTGGATCGGAGGTCTTGAAATTCACCATCCACCATGGAAGCAAATTTATTGAGGAGAACACCGTCGGTATCTTTCTGCATCAATTTGTCCCATTCGGATCCCCAGATCACCTTGATAACGTTCCAACCGGCCCCATTGAATGTTCCTTCCAGTTCATCAACAATTTTTCCATTACCCCGGACAGGGCCATCGAGGCGTTGAAGATTGCAATTCACAACAAAAATGAGATTATCCAGCTTTTCCCTGGCAGCAAGGCTCAGAGCACCCCTGCTTTCCGGTTCATCGGATTCACCATCCCCCATAAAGGCCCAGACTTTTCTATCACCAACTTCTATTAGCCCCTGGGCTTCCATATATTTCATGAAACGAGCCTGGTATATGGCCGATAAGGGCCCAAGTCCCATTGAAACTGTTGGAAACTGCCAGAAGTCAGGCATCAAAAATGGGTGGGGATAGGATGACAGTCCCTTGCCTCCCACTTCACGGCGAAAGTTCAGCAGGTGTTCTTCATCAAGACGGCCTTCCACGAAGGCCCGGGCATACATGCCGGGGGCGCAGTGGCCTTGAAAGAATATCAAGTCAGGGCCGTATGGAGCATCATATCCCTTGAAAAACCAGTTAAAACCAACTTCATATATGGATGATGAAGAGGCAAAGCTGGCAATATGGCCGCCCAGACTATCAGGAGAAAGATTCGCCTTGACCACCATGGCCATTGCATTCCAGCGCACATAGGCTGCTACATCTCTGGCTATTAAACTGTCGCCGGGAATCTTTTCAGCCAATTCCGGAGGAATTGTGTTGGAATAGGGTGAAATAGAAGTGTCAGGAGGACGAATCCCGCGTGTTCTAAGATGATTATTGAGTGTGCTCATGAGAAATATCGCTTTCTCATTGCCTTCAGTGTCAATAACGCCTTCCAGGGAATCAAGCCAGTCCCTGGTTTCTTCGGGATCAGGATCAATGAATGTATGGGGCATAAGACCTCCTGTTTGATGTTGCCTGCCAGAAACTGTGTCAGTCATCCTTTCAGTTCAACTTCCAGTCGTTTAATAGAATTTCACTCCCTGAACTTGAACCAGAACTCTGATACAGTCCTTCCATCCGGATGATTAGTATATTATTGGTTCTACCATTTCGACTCAAGATTGCATCTATGTCATAAAAAGCTCATGTCTGTCCTGAAAATCTCCGGAAGAAATCCTCTGAGTTGCCCAAATAATGGTCATTTTACCCGTTTTTCTTCTCATATTCCGAAAACAATAACCTGAAATAGAACTCACCAGAGGAACCAGGGGTGATTCTATACGGAAAAGACAGAGAAGTCCAGGCATTGAGAAGAGAATTCTGACAATGCAGCCAGAAAAATAGGAGAAATCAGATTTTTCGTCGATTTCAGATTATACTGGCAGAATTCTACTGGAA
Source organism: Spirochaetaceae bacterium (assembly GCA_965224705.1). Classification (GTDB taxonomy): domain Bacteria; phylum Spirochaetota; class Spirochaetia; order DSM-2461; family DSM-2461; genus UBA2779. Next base: position 1,563,427 of record OZ245056.1, read on the forward strand.
TTGACAAGAATTCCGGAAAATGATACATATCAGGGCATCATTTGATTAAAAAGGAGAGAAACATGAAAAAGTTTCTAGTTGTTCTAATTGCTCTGATGACATGCACCATGCTGTTTGCTGGTGGTGATGGAGAGAAGGGCGAAGTTATCAAAATTGCCGTTGTTGGACCGCATTCCGGGGATCTTGCTTCCTACGGCATCCCCACCACAAAGGCTGCAGAACTTGTTGCCGCAGACTACAACGCAAAAGGTGGACTTTTGGGCAGGCAAATTGAGCTTGTGGTTGAAGACGATGTCTGCAAACCGGAAGTTGCCGCCAATACGGCCTCCAAAGTTGTTGGAGATGGCGTTGTTGCTGTTATCGGCCATATCTGCTCCGGTGCCACAAAGAGTGCCCTGGGCGTATATACCGAAGCGGGCATACCGGCCATCAGTTCGTCAGCTACAAATCCTGCCTTAACCCAGAGTGGTGATTATCCGTACTTTTTCAGAACAATTGCTTCTGATGATGCCCAGGCAGAGACTGATGCAAAGTTCATCGCAAACAAATTGGGTCTGAAAAAAGTCGCTGTACTCCATGACAAGCAGGACTACGGTAAGGGTTTTGCCGATTTTTCAGTACTGTCCCTGGAAAAACTTGGGGTGGAAATAGTGCTTTACGAAGGTATAACAGCTGAAGCAGTCGATTATTCAGCCATTCTTACCAAAGTGGCGAATTCCAGTGCCGAAGGTATTGTGTATGGCGGATATCACCCGGAAGCCTCCAAGTTGGTTCAGCAAATGGATCAAATAGGTCTGGATATACCCTTTATTTCAGACGATGGAGTGAAGGATGATACCTTCATCAAGGTAGCAGGTGAATTTGCCGAAGGTGTTTATGCTTCAGGCCCCATGGACACTTCGTCCAACCCAATGAACAAAGCAGCTGTGGCTGCCCACATGGACAAGTGGGGAGAAGATCCCGGCGCATTTTTTATCAATGCCTATGCAGCTGCCATTGCGCTGTTTGAGGCCATTGAAGCAGCCGACAGTACTGATCCGATGGCAATAATGAATGCTCTGCGGACAAACTATTTTGAGACACCTCTTGGAAGAATCAGCTTTGATGAGAAAGGAGATGCCATAGGAGTCGGTTTTGCTGTCTATCAGGTTCAAAACGGAACCTATGTAGAACTCTAGGACTTCCCGGCAAAGAAGCAGGATTCTGGTTCAAATTCTTCAAGAATTTGAACCAGTCACTCCTGTTATCCGAGGCTCAGCCTTGATTCCTCCTGGCCCTCAGAGTTCTAAGTGCGGCATGGTGCCTGGACCATCCGCCAGCAAGATTATAAACTTCCCTGAAACCAAGAGATTTCATCATTCTCAGAGTAAGGCCGCTTCTACGGCCTGAGTTGCAGTAGATGAAGTAGGTTTTATTCCTATCCAGCCTATCAAGACGCTGCCGGAAATCCTTCTTGTAAAAATCTATTAAGAGAGCTCCTGGGGCATGCCCCTGCCTGAATTCATTCTGTGTTCTTACATCCAGAAGAATTGCCTGGTTTCTTATATTCTTTTCTTCCCAGATCTGAACGAACTTTTTGATATTGACGGTTCTTAGACTGAATTCCCGGGCGATACTCTCCTGTGTTCCATATAGGATGAATAAACCAGCGAGAGTTCCAATAAACAGCTTTTTTACGATTTGGTTTGATATTAACATGGTATGGACTCTAAATAATGAGAGTTGTTTTGTCCATTGTTTGTTATCAGACTTTATTTATTGTGAAACCTGTCATCGGAAAATCCTGCTTATGAAGATCCATATAATCTCGTATCTTTCCCTTTTTCGACGAATAATCTATCGATTGAACGGCAATTTATGGTAAACCTACTCCACCGTGACAGACTTGGCCAGATTCCTGGGCTGATCCACGTCCCTGTCCAGTTCCAGGGCACAGTAATACGCAAACAGCTGCAGAGGAACCACCATCAGGAAGGGTGAAAACTCCTCACTTACCCTTGGAACAAAAAGTACATCATCTGCAATGGCCGCTGTTTCGGAATCGTCATCCATACAGAGAGCAATCACAGGGCCCCCCCGTGTCTTAATCTCCTTCATGTTGGAAATTATCTTTCTATGAAGATGATCATCAGGAACAATAAAAAGACTGGGTGTTCGTTCATTGATCAGAGCAATGGGACCATGTTTTATCTCAGACGCACTGTACCCTTCAGCGTGGATATAGGCAATTTCCTTGAGCTTCAGAGCTCCTTCCATGGCCACCGCATAATTGATTCCCCGGCCAAGGAATAAAAAGTTTCCCACTTTATGATACTTCTTTGCCAGGGCTTGAATTTCCTCAGCCTGTCCAAGGATGCGGCTCAGGTGCCGGGGCAGGGCCTGCAAGCCTTTGATAAACTGACTTCCTTCGGGCCAGGCCATGTGCCGCATGCGTGCCATTTTCAGTGCAAACAGATAGAGGGCCGTTAACTGACTGGTAAATGCCTTGGTGGAAGCAACAGCGATTTCCGGTCCTGAGTGGATGTACACACCGCCATCGGATTCCCTGGCTATTGTTGACCCAACCACATTGCAGATGCCAAGAACCCTGGCCCCCTTACGCTGAATCTCCCGAACAGCCATGAGAGTATCCAGAGTTTCTCCGGACTGGCTTACAGCTAGATACAGAGTACTCTCTTCCACCAGAGGATTGCGGTATCGAAGTTCTGATGCCAGTTCGGTAACAGCCGGAATGCGGGCCAGGGATTCCAGAAGCCAGGCGGCTACCTGACCGGCATAATAACTGGTTCCGGCGGCAATTATTACAATACGTTTTACCCTCAGTAAATCCTGCTGATTCATATTCAAACCGCCAAGAACAGCAGAAGCTTGATCCTCATCAATACGTCCCTTCATGGTGCTGGGAATGGAGTCTGTCTGTTCGAATATCTCCTTGAGCATGAAGTGTGGAAAATCCCCCTTTTCCATCTCCTCAAGTTTCCACGAGATACTGTTAATCGTCTTGCTTACCGGACGGTTACGGAGGTCTGTAATCATGTAATCCGAAGAATTCATTTTGACCACTTCTCCATCTTCGAAATACACAACCTGTTTTGTATGAGCAATCATGGCTCCCACATCACTGGCGACGAATTTCTCATTATCTCCGATTCCCAACACCATGGGCGATCCATTTCGGGCTCCAATGATTTCTCCAGGATGATCAGCATGCATCACAAGTATTCCATAGGTCCCTTTGATAAGAGTCAGTACATCCTTGACAGCTTTCTCCAGATCACCGTCATACAGGGATTCAATGAGATGGGCAATAACCTCTGAATCAGTATCTGAGTGAAATTCATGTCCCTCATCCAACAGTTTTTCCATGAGGCCAGTGTAGTTTTCGATAATTCCATTATGGCATATTGCAATTTTGCCGCTGCAATCCAGGTGGGGATGGGCATTGATATCGTTGACCGAGCCATGCGTGGCCCATCGGGTATGGCCTATACCCCAACTCCCCTGAGTTTCATCCGGTATAATGCCTGTCAAATTGTGCAGCTTTCCTTCTTTCTTATAGGTTGTTAATGAGTTGTTGTGTCCCAGACATATTCCCGATGAGTCATATCCCCGGTATTCCAGCCGTTTCAGGCCGGATATAAGTACCTCTGAAACCTTTCTCGGACCACAATATCCAATAATACCACACATTTTTTCATCCTTTTCAATAAAAAACCTGTTTCAACCCGTCATATACTATATGAACATTTTAGATTTATTGAAGCGAAGTCCATTGATTCTTCACAGAACCAGCGGCTTTACAGCGGTTCTGACATTTTTCATTATGTTTACCGCCTGTACTCCAAGTGCTCATCTTGATGGTCCTCCATACACCCTGGACATCCTTCCGCCGGTAATCCAGACGGCCGGAGTGCTTGATGAACAGAGGCTGGCATTCGAGTTTGATGAACAGGTTCAAGTTGTTCTTGAAGATGTTCATGTTGAACCCGAATTGGAAATCGCATCGACAGAATCCATGGGGAAGCAGCTCATTGTTCATTTTACTACAGATCAGGTAATCGGGTTGGCTTATACAATCAGATTGAAAGTAGAAGACAATCAGGGAAATTCTCTCTCCTTCCTCTACGAATTTACAGGATGGAACCCCCGTGTGCCGAATCTGATCATTAATGAATTCAATCCCAAAGGTTCAAAGACCACTCCCGATTGTGTGGAATTGTACTCCCTCAGCGATGGAAATCTTGGAGGGGTGGAACTTGTTATTGGTACAGAAGAAGAATACATTGACTCCTTTATTTTCCCGGCGATTGAAGTTCTTTCGGGAAGCTACATCGTCATCCATACGAAACCGGAAGGAACAGCCGATGAGATTGATGAGTTGGAAGAGCTGAATATATCGGGCGGACGATTAGCAACGGATAATGCACGGGATTTCTGGATGAGAAACGCTCCAGGACTACCTGGCAGCAATGGTGCCCTTACTCTGTACAAACAAAGAGGCGGAGATATCATTGATGCGGTTATCTGGTCAAACAGAGAAGATAAACCCGATGATGAAAACCTGGGCTGGACCTCCGCATCATTTCCATGGGCAAAGAATCTTGGTATGCGTGGTGAATGGCAGTCCGTGAACGGGATTCCCCTGCCATCGGAGGCCCTGCCCGTTGCTGAATCAACCGCTACCCGGTCCCTGTGCCGGAGTTCCATTCCGATAGACAGCAATTCCCCTCAGGACTGGCACATCGTACCAACAAGCGGGCAAACATTTGGAACGATTAACAGCGATGAAGTCTATTCAAAATAGTAGTCAGATTGGTTCTCTCTCATTTCCAACTCCGGCATTGGAAATTCCTTGCGATGCGGGGAGAAAGGATTCTTATGGCTGATTTCTTTTCAAAGCCTGCAGTCTGAAATCTTCAATGACATCCTGAACATATTTCTGAGCTTCCTTTATTTTATTGTCAGGTTTGCATTGCTGGCTTGCACGTTCTATAACAGACAGTAAATCATGGAGGAAAAATGCAAGCAGCTTAATGGCTTCACGGGCACTTTCCCGTCTTTCGGGCTTCGCTGAGAAATCATCTTCAAGAACTCTCCTGTAACGGGCTAATGCATCAGGTGTCTTTTCTTCGTTTGAGGATACAAAGGTCCAGAATCGCAGTTCAATACTCATACGGTCAAGTTGACCGGGTTGAGGGAATGCGCGCCGTAAATAAGTTTCCATGTCATCCCAGTAGTTAATATCAAAAAATCGCATAGCTCCGTAGAGTTTGCATACCTCAGGATCTGCGCCTCGATAAATCTCCATTGCTTCGTATTTCTCAATCTGATTTTTGTATCTGTTGAGAACTTTGTCAGCAGTGGTGTTTCCTTCAAAAACACGTTCCAGAGCTTCCTGTTTTTCGATTACATCCTGGTATTTCGAAATAATCATTTTTTCAATACGCTGATATTCCATTGTTTCTTCTTCAAGAAACTGCTCTGCATTGCGTTTGCCCGCTTTGGCTGAATTCAGTCTAGAATTGAATGCATCCAGGAAGGATGAATTCAGATTGTAGGTATCAATCAGTATTTCATATTGGTTTCGTATCAACTCAATTTCATTGATAGATACTGAATCATAAAATGATTTATTCCTGTTATTTTGATTTCTTTTAAACACGCAGTTACTTTACTACACTTCCTTAATCAATAACAAGATGTAAAATGACTCAGATTACCTCAAAAAACAAGTTCAGGAAATTACAGCATCGTAACGTCGAAAAGATCCGGTTAAGAACTCTGGAATCTTTTAGAGGATAAATCATGCAGTGAATCCCGTGGAAGTAATTCTCCAATGCTGGAAACAATGTGCCCTCCTTTACCATCATCATAATAGACAGGAGTTTCTGCCGGGCAGAATTCACTGATTACCTGGCGGCATGCACCACAGGGAGGAAGAGGCGCCTGTGTATCAAGTCCGGCAATGGCGATGGCTCTGATTCGGACTTCCCCCTGACTCAAAGCACTGAATACCGCTGAACGTTCTGCACAGTTTGTCAGTCCAAAGGAGCGGTTCTCTACATTGATGCCAGTAATTACTTCCTCATTTTCAAGTTCCAGGGCTGCTCCAACACGAAAACGAGAATATGGAGCATAGGCGTTTCGGGCTGCTTTGCGGGCAATCATCATCAGTTTATTACTATCCATGATTGATTCATACAACTATTTATGTATTCAGGCAATGGTTGAGGGATTGAAACAGGTCAATCGACTTTACCTGATCGAACACGATGGTTACCATAGATCAGGGATTGAGTTGTTGATGAGAAGGATAATACTGCCAGCTACAGTATTTTTTGCAGTTGCCAGTCTGGCAGCTCGTACATGGCCGGATGATTCGGAAAGAATCAAAACAATGTTTGGCCAGCCTGAATCAGGCCATTTCAGTCGTGGACTGGAGTTCCATGCTGAGGGGCAGCGGGTAACAGCGTGGAATGACGGAGAGGTTATATGGAACAATGTTCCAGTACCGGGGATTACGCTGCCCGGGAAACCAAGCCTGGTTATTGAGCATAATGGCGGTTTCAGATCTTCCAGCCAGAATCTGGAAAGCCGTCCCGATCTTGAGCACTATATATCTCAGGGTGATTGGACAGGCTATGCGGATGATGGTTCCTGGCTGTTTCAATTGACTGATACCATACGCTCCAGGATTGTCAATCCAGCCTTTTTGCTGCCAGTTTGGGATAACAGCAGTATTCCGAACAGAAACGTTTTTTTAGTGAAGGACCGCAATTTATTAGAGATAAAGGATCAAATGATTCTTGAACCGGGAAACTGGACTCTTGTATTGGAAGGCATAATACCTGTGGAATTATCCCTGTCCTGGGTTGGTCAGAGTATAATCTCCATGAGGCTTGATACCCTTGCGGAGCAGGATGGTGTTCTTGTTATGGAAACTCCATCCGTGGTTACTTATGATGACATGTATGATGAAGAAGGCAGGGTTGTTTTACGGGATATTCTCCTTAGTGCTGGTGTTGGAATTATGGAACTGAGGATGAGTGATGGAGAAAATCAGGTTGATTCTCAGTTTTGGAACCTGATCATCCAGGCTGAGTAGTTTGAAGACTTTCTCCAAAACGCCTTCTGATAATGAATCGTTAAAAACCGTATCCTGCCCGGTTTGTGGTGGTGGGAGTTTTGTTCGCCGCTGGTTAATTGATGGGGCGGAATTTGTTCAATGCACTATCTGCAGTCTTGTTCTCCAGAACCCACAACCCATCCCCCAGGATCTGGGTGCCCGGTACGATGATGAATACTTCCGGTATGAAGTAGAAAACGAGGAAGCATTCTTTCGGCTCATGATGCTTGGACTGAAAGATGCCTCTTTTTTTGATAAAATTGTACCAACTCTGCCCTCAGTTAACAGGATTCTGGACATAGGCTGTGCTACCGGCCGTTTATTGAGTCATTTCAAATCTCTGGGATGGGAAACAGGCGGTGTGGATCTATGTGTGGAATCAGCGAATTATGGAAATAAGAAATACGATGTTGGTATCCAGGTGGGTGATTTGCCGCAACTGGGCTTAAAGGGGGGATACTATTCGGTAATACATGCCTCCCACCTCATTGAACATGTTGATAAACCGGACATATTTGTGAATGAGATTGCACGCTTACTGATAAAGGGGGGAGTTTTTATCTGTGTTACCCCTTCCATAGATGGATTTCAGGCTCTTCTTCATAGAGGGAAATGGCGTTCATTAATACCGGATCATATTACACTGTTCAGCAAAAAAACACTGAGAAGGTTATTAAGAAATGCAGGTCTTTCGGTTGAAATTGTAAGAACCTGGGGAGGACTGGCGGTGGGTACTGCTCCTGTCTGGCTGAAAAAAAGAGTGGATCGATGGGTGAAAGTTCTGGGGTCAGGTGATGTTGTTTTGATGGCAGCAAGGAAGAAGTGAGGCTGTAATCGACCTGAACTGGAATGCAACCGTAACACTCTTTTACAGTGTGCTCATGAATTATTGACCTCGGGATTCTTTTCATGTATATTGCTCATAGAGTCTGTCGGACTTTAAGACTTCGAGGCGATTTTTGATGATTTTTTCCTGATGCAAGGCGACAAAAACGGAGCGTAGCTGGGCTACGTGAGTATTTTGGCAACGCAGCAGCAGGGGAAAAGGGCAAAAATCGGGCCGTGAGGCGTAAGTCCGACAGACTCCATAGAAAGGGCGATTAACTCAGGGGCTAGAGTGCTACCTTCACACGGTAGAAGTCACTGGTTCAAATCCAGTATCGCCCATATTAATACAATGTAACAGCAGGTTTTCTGACGCATGGACATTAAAGAGAAAAATCCTTGCCCAGATACTTTTCACGAGCCTGTTCATCATTGATGAGTTCCTCAGCCGTTCCACCAGTGAGGATTTCCCCATGGCTGATGATGTAGGCATGATGAGTAATGGCCAGGGTATCCCGTACATTGTGATCGGTAATAAGAATTCCTATTTGTTTCCTGGATAAACGGGCGATTATCTCCTTTAAGTCTCCTACGGCAATGGGATCTATTCCGCTGAAAGGTTCGTCCAACAGCAGGAAACGGGGATTGATGGCCAGTGCCCTGCACACCTCGGTCCGTCGTCGTTCACCGCCGGACAACGTGTCCGCTCTTCGTTTTGCCAATTCCATAATGCCCAGATCAAGCAGCAGACTATCCAGTAAATCCTTTCTTTCTGCTCTGGTAATATCCCTCCGTGCCTCCAGTACGGCCTGTACATTCTGGGCAACGGTAAGTTTACGAAAGACAGACGGTTCCTGGGGGAGGTAATTAATTCCAAGACGGGCACGGTAATACATTGGCTTTGATGTTATCTCCTGGGAATTGAGCCAGACCCTTCCAGCGGTTGTTTTGATAAAACCGGCAATCATGTAGAATGTTGTCGTTTTACCAGCACCATTGGGCCCAAGCAGACCCACAACCTGACCTTGTTCCATATTGAATGAAACATCAGCCACAGCCAGTGTTGAGCGATATTGCTTACGCAGACTCTCGGCGCGAAGAACTGAAACGGGATTCACTTCCATAACGACTCATCATCAGCGGGATCTGTTTCATCAATGATCGTTTCGTCGCCAGCAGTTTCCGGGGAATCTTCAGCAGGAATCTCTTCAGGCTCATCTTCTTCATCCCCCTTTGTTGTCAATAAACCCTGAACGGTGCCTTCCATACTGATCTCATCTGTATCCAAATTGACTGTTATTCGATCGGCCTGATATCTATCATCATCCTGCCAGACAACCGGACGGCCGGACAGTTCCAGGATTTTACTCTCCCTGCGGTAGGTGGCGAATTCTCCACGGCCTATGGTTTCATCATTGATCAGTCTCACTGCAGCCTGCAGGATTACCAATTCTTCTTCCTGATAGAACTCCAGGGACTCACAACGTATAACAATGTCATCTTGTTCATCAACCAGTGTCACAAAACCCCGCAATCGGATGAGTTTCTTGTTCTTGTCATAGTCCATGCTGTTTGCTTCAATCGTGAGTTTTTTATCCAGTTCTTTCAGGAGGATATTACCCTTACCTGTCAGGATGTCATAATCGGGGCCGGATAATTCAATGTGATCGGCAGATATTTCGAGATCCTCGGAATTAACCTGAACATTCCCCTCAAGGACAGTATTGGACTGATCACCACGCTGTACACTCGTTACATTGATTGCACTGAAAGTCCAGGTCTCAGCAATCAGCGGTATGGAGAGGAAAAAGAAGAAACAGGCCGTCATACTTCTATTCATCATCACTGAACTCTATCGTTCCTTTAACATCATTTGTGAAGGAATAGGTTTTTTTCGCGAGATCCGCAGTAAAGGAGTTTCCTGTCATTGTCAATCCATCTCCGAGGTCAACCTCAATATTTCCATTACCATTCAATATCCGGTCCTCATCATTGAACTGCATTGAATCAGCCTTGATTTCAGATCCTTCTTCTACATCATTAATATAAACATTTCCAGCGGCCATACCTTCTTCTGTACCATGCACCTCTACGTAGTCGGCGCCTCCTTCAAGGACTAATTCTCCCTCAGAATTTGTTTCAGATAAAACTGTACTGTAGAAGTGACTTGTGTCTTCTTCATTGAATTTTTCAACTTTATCGGCGGTGATTTCAATTCTACCATTCTCAGTGACTGTAACCTGATGTACGCCCCAGGCTGTTGTATCGGGTTGTTTGTCACTCACATCATCATCCTTCCCTAACTCACAGGAACTGAGAGCTGTGAAGAGGATGGCGAAAGCAGCTATAGCGATATTGAAGCGTAATATGGAATTCATCGACAAACCATATTTGTACACCGATTGGCATTCTGCGTCAATCGGGCGGTAAACTTCCGGTATTTTTTGAGAATCTTCCCGCTGTCCATCCATCCCGGTCCAGCACAGAAATGGACAGGCACAGACCAATAGGTATCATCACCTGATGTCCGGTCAGGATAGATTTTCCGGGTTCAGGCCTTGAAGCTCTTGAAGTGTAAATCGGCCATCTTTTCGGATTAAGACATCATCGAAGAATATTTCCCCTCCGCCGTTTTGTTTTTCCTGGAGTAAAACGATATCCCAGTGAAGGATGGATTTATTGCAGTTATCGGCTTCCTCATAACTGTTCCCTGGAGTAAAATGAATGCTGCCCCGTATTTTCTCATCAAAGAGGGTATTGTTTATCGGGGCGTCCACATAGGGGTTGACTCCCATCGCAAACTCACCGATGTAGCGAGCCCCCTCATCAATGTCAAGAGTAGAATTGATCCTCTCATTGTCGTTGGAAGTTGCTTCCACTATCCTGCCATTTTCAAATCGAAATCGAATATCCGTATACTGGAATCCGTTATAGATGGATGTCGTATTGTATGCTATTATGCCATTTACAGAGTCTTTTACGGGTGCCGTGTAGATTTCTCCATCGGGGATGTTGCAATGACCGGCACAGGGAATAACCGGTATATCCCGAATACTGAAAGCAACGTCCGTTTCTCCCGGCCCGAGGATTCGAACCCTGTCTGTTTTTTCAAGCAGGGTTTTCAGCGGTTCCATTGCTTCCCCCATTTTTCCATAGTCAACGGAGCAGACACGGTAGTACCAGTCTTCAAAACCCTCCGTACTCATGCCCGCCGATTGGGCAAGGGCCTGAGTAGGATATCGAAGCACCACCCAGCGGGTCTCTGGAACACGGATCTGCATATGGACTGGATCGACGTATAATGAATCGTAGAGTTTCAGGGAGTCTGCTGCAACATCGCTTAGTTCCAGGGCATTTTCAGGAGCAGTAATTCCAATGAAGGCGTCCATCATCTTCATCTGGTACGTATCAGCATCAGCAGCGGTCTTCAGCATTTCATCATCGGGGTTTTGAAGCCATTCCCGTAAAATCTTCTGATCATCTATACTGTAGATTGGATGGGCTCCCACAGCTTTGACAGCTCGGATGAAGGCCCGAACCAGAGGTTCCGTAACAAATCCGCTTCCACGGATAAGAACTTTTTCGCCTGATTGAAGTTTCAGCGAATGACTGACAACTATATCGGCGAGTTTATCGTGTCGAAAATCTTTCATGGAGAGATAATACCTTTTTATGAAACGATGGGGAAGAGGGAAATGCCTGCTGCGATTTCACCAGCCAGGTAAAACGAACCAGTCACCAGGATCCCCCGGCTGCTGCCAGCATACTCTCGGGCCTTGATCCAGGCATCCAGCGGGTCAGGAATAAGCTCAACATGAGCCCTGGTCTGTTGAAATGATTTCGCTGCGTTGACCGGATCGCCGGGTTTATAAGTTCCAGGCGAGCTGATGATAACTCGATGAAAATGAGGATGGGAGCCGCTGCAAAGTATTTCGGCCATTGTATGATGATCTTTGTCCCTGGCGCACCCAAACAATAGAATTGATTCTTCATCATTTTCCGGCATGCTGAAGAAAGCCCTCATAACACTGCTGATGGATGCGGGTGTATGAGCTCCGTCCAATACTACGGCAGGATGGCGGCGGAGAATTTGAAAACGTCCCGGCAGGCATACTGCCTTTAATGCCCCTGAAATATTTTCGACATGCCGGGGCCTTAAAAAACGTACAACTGCCAGAGCTAAAGCACTATTGTCCGCCTGTTCCCGCGTCCCCATACCCAGCTCTATTACCTCTGTACACCCGTCCTTCCAGTTCAAATGCCATCGGAATCCACTGGATTGAGTTTCTTGAATATCAATCAGATACCTGTCGAGTTCATGGAGAGGAATCCGGAGTTCTTCGGATTTTTTCCGAAAAACTTCCCGAACTTCCGGTAGCTGACAGGAGGTCCAGGCCACCGATCCAGCTTTCATTATGCCGGCTTTTTCACCCGCTATATCACTCAATTTCGGTCCCAGTATCTCTACATGTTCCATTTCCACTGGTGTAAGAACGACCGCCAGAGGCCGTTCCACAACGTTGGTAGCATCCAGTCGGCCGCCAAGTCCGCATTCCAGAACAACTGTATCGCAGCCAAGATCTCGAAAAAGCATAAATCCAAATAAGGTAAGGAGTTCAAAAGTTGTTGCCTGGCTTTCCCCGACGAGCCGTGATTCCACCTCCGGGAGCCGCCGAATGAGTTTCAAAGCTGTTTCAAATGACTGTTTTTCGGGGAAATCCTCCCCTTCCACTCTGAATCGTTCTCGATAATCCAGCAGGTGAGGGGAGGTGTAAACACCAACCCGAGATCCGGATTCCTTCAGTAAAGCGGCAATGTACGCCACCGTGGACCCCTTCCCCTTGGATCCGGCAATGTGAATTACATCATATTCGTTTTGCGGATTACCCATTGCCATGCAAAGAGATCTCATGCGATCAAGTCTGTATTCCCGCTTTAAAAGATGACCTGTTATGCTCTTTTCAAAGTTTGTTCGGGTTTCAAAAAAGTGAAATACATCGTTGAGATCAGCGGGTTCTTCCTGGAAACTCATGTCCGTGGAGGAATAAGCGCATTACGATGGGCCGGGAATCCTTCATACTCAGCCAGGGCAGCGGCATGAGGTTTAAGGTCCTTCAAACCGTCTTCGCTGAGGTAGATAACACTCGAACGCTTTTTGAAATCCCCCACCGAAACACCGGACCATGTCCGGGCTCTTCCCCCGGTCGGTAATACGGCATTGGCTCCAACGGAGTAATTAGCCGCTGAGAATGGGCAGTTGCCGCCCAGAATGATTTCACCGGCGTTGGTTATCATGCCCAGAGTTGCAAAAGGGTCAACAGTACGTATTTGAAGATGTTCCGTTGCAAACTGGTTAACCAGGTCAGCCCCTTCAGCGATGGAGTCAACAAGAATGATGCCGCCATAGTTCGAAAACACATCGGCAACAAAGCGGCGGCGGGGTTCTGGAAGCTCATCCCCAAGGCATTCCAGTGCGGTTCCTGCAGCATCCGCCAGTTCCTGTGAATCCGTTATCAACAGGGCTGCGGAATCCGATCCATGCTCGGCTTCCACAAGAAGATTTCTGGCAATATCAAGAGGGTCAGGGGAGGAATCAGCCAGAATAATGGATTCGGAAGGCCCGGCCGACAAGCCGCAGTCCAGGGTATCAGAGAGAATTCTTTTGGCAGCAGCAACATATTTGCTTCCAGGTCCCAGGCATTTATCCACTTTGCTTACTGATTTCGTACCAAAAGCAAAGGCGGCCCAGGCCTGGGCTCCCCCCATGGCATACACCTCATTTATTCCGCACAATCTGGCCGTATAGAGGCAGGCCGCATCCACTTTTCCATGTTTATCCGGTGGGCTGGCCATGGCTATTCGCCTTACACCTGCAATTTTTGCCGGTACGGCCATCATGTACAGCATGGAAGGAAAACTTCCTCTTGCCCTCGGGATGTAAAATGCTGCGGAATCAATGGGGCTTGTGCGGTCCCCGGCCAGTATGCCCGGTCGAATTTCCTTCCATTCGATTCCGCTGGGGAATTGATCCCGGTGACAGCGATGTACGTTTTCAATTGAGTATTCAACAGCAGACTTCAATTCCGCTGATAACAATGAATCTGCTTCAATGAAATCGGATTCCGGTACGGGAATGGGCATCCCGGCAGGGGCACCGTCATATTGAGTATTCAATTCGGTTAAAGCCTTATCTCCATCTGATTTGACATAGTTCACTATGTCAAGAACGGATGATTGAACTTCCTGAATATCGGTTTCCGCACGGAATAGAAGAGTGTGTCTGGTTTCATCTTTGAGCTCAGACCAATGATATCGATTCACATTCATTTTATTACTTTCGTGTTGAATTAATTCTTCAGTCTCCAATGTCTGAAGGTATTCAAGGAGTCTGTCGGACTTTAAGACTTCAAGGCGATTTCTGATGATTTTTTTCCGATACAGGGCGGGAAAAAAGGCAAAAATCGAGCCGTGAGGCATAGTCCGACAGGCTCCAGGGTCAGGGTGAATACAACCTCCCAGTATAAATAGATGCTTTTATACACCCCATTGACCGAATACTATTATGTACTTATCTGTTCCGAGCCTCCAATATCTTCTATAATATGAATAAACTCATCAACATTCTCAAACTGTCTGTAGACCGATGCAAACCGTACATAGGCAACCTTATCCAGCCCGAACAGGCTTTTTAACACGATCTCACCAATGTTTTTGCTTCGAATCTCATTGGCCGATCGACTGACCAGCAGTACCCTGTCTTCAATATCATGGAGCATCTCTTCAATAGTACCGCAGGGCACCGGTCTCTTCTCAAGGGAGCGAAGCACTCCATGTTCAACTTTCTTCAAATCAAAGCTTTCCCTATGCCCTGATTTCTTGATCACCATTATTGGTACTTCTTCAATCTGTTCATACGAAGTGAAACGGTATCCGCATTTAATGCACTCACGACGACGGCGGATTCTTGTCGCACTATCATTTTCCCTTGATTCTATCACCCTGTCTTCAGACTGACCACATAAGGGACATTTCACGTATGGCTGTCTCCTGTAAAACCCTATATGTAGGTGTTTGACTACTATATCTTAGAATAAAACGCTATATATAAGATCGTCAAGACAGCATGAGCATTTTTTGAAAAAAAAATAAACAAGCTTTCAGGAGGGAGTCCTACAGTATATGAGTTATCCGGGCAATGCGCTGTGCTTGAAGCTGAAGTCCTGACTGCTGCTTCAATGCAGGCGGATCCTGGGGATTATTCCATACAGCGGTTACTGAGAAGGACACATCGGTACTATGACTGATTGTCAGATTAAAGGAAAATGGGAACGGAGGGTTGTCTCCAATGAAAATTGTGGCAGTCTGTCCCGATGAAGCCATTTCAAATGGCATGGATGCTGAATGCAGGGTGAAGGGGGTATCTGAATTCAATTCCAGTTGGAGCCGGGCAGGATTCATTTCTCCTGCAAGGTTGATGTTGATTGTTCGACGTCCTGGAAATAAGAAGGAATTGGAATTGATTTCCAGAGGGACCCGATTCATCTGTGTATCGATCCTTACTTCTCTGCCCGGTTTATCAATGGAATAGTATTGACGGTCAATTATGGCTTCATTGGCATCAATGGTTCCCGGGCTTTCTAGCTCCAGCCATCTTTCATTGTTGACAAGATCAATGTTGTCAATGAGTTTGACTGGCTGGGGATTTTCGCTGTTGAAGGGTGCAAGCTTCGACAGCCAGATCAGGGTGAAGATGGCGGCAAGATTTATGATCAATGCAACAGGGGAAACAATAGTACTCTGGTGCAAACCCCTGTAATGAGACTTCCAATAGCTGAGACTTGCCAATGCAAGAATCAGGGGTAATAGTGCAAGAGTGTTCAGCAGATTTCCTGAAATACGATTCAACAATAAGAACTCCAGTACAGCCATGTACGGATGGGTAAGAACAACGGCAAGAACAGCTATGTATGGAGAAGAAGCAAGAATTAGAAAGAATATTTTGACTTTGAAGTTTTTGACAGCAGCAAATAACAGTAATGCTCCTGTTATCCATGTTGAATAAACAGCCAGTGTTATATCCAGAAGCATGAGAATCAGAGTAAGCAGAAATGACGATGATACAGCTGTGTAGGAATAGAAATGCGGTGCTCCAGGGAAGGGTATACCATGTGTAAGTAAAATGAGATTGAGTGACAGGGCTGCTATCACGGTGAACTTGAAGAATAGAAATGACCCTGCTGAGTAGGTCCATAGAGTGGGAAAATCTGTGAAATGAAGAATTTCCTCAATAATCAGAGTTGTAAGAAAAAGGAATAAAAAAACAAGGAAGTACAGCAGAACCAGAGTCCACCAGTATCGTGAGAATCGCTTGAAATTCAATAGAACCATCCGGAATCTGAGAAGTATGAGTACTGATAGAAGAGAGACAAAACCTGAAGCCATGATTACGAATGGAAGCTCTCGAATGTATCGAGGTCTCATTTCTGCAAAATTCCGTAAAAACAGATATGTGCTTTCCTGTTTTTCAGGATCCCTGGTTATCAGATGGTCAAGATCAAGCAGGGTTCGCACAAATCTGCTGATTTCAGCATTCGCTGATTGTTTACCTGCACTACCCTTGCCCTGGAAGTAAACAGAAGGAATACCAGCTTCCAGCCATGGAGAATAACTTCCAAGATTTCCCTGCAAACCCAGGTTGGCAACATGGATATCAGTTCCTCGAAGGCGATGATTGATGGAATCCGTGTGCAGGGAATCCGTCAGCGGTTTCGCTAACCAATATGGCGCAACAACACCATTGCCGCCAATTCTGACATCCCAGGTTTCTGGAACAGTTTCAGCATCAATGTAGAGGGCAAATACCCCTGATTCCGGCTGTATTGTATCGATGAGATATCGGCTCCCATAGGGGTGGTATGGGGTATCTCCACGTTCTCCGCCAAGAAAACACAGGCTTATAGTATGCTGTGGGGTGGTCATTGCAAGGTTTTCAGCGATCTCCAGTAACAGGGCTGTGGAAAAGGCCCCCTGCTCCATGGGAGATGCCAGGATGAAGTGTTCGGAAGAACGACCCGGAACAGTTGCTTCAAGTATGACAGAGAATGAATGGCCCCGACTATTCTCATCCAGTGTTCGGCGTGTATATGAGAGACCAAGATAGTTCAATCTCTCAGCAACGGCATCGAATGCCATGACTTCTTCTTCCGTTCCCTCCAGCCGCGCACCATATCCCCTTAGCTGTGTATGAAAAGAGAGTAGTTCTGCTGTATCTGCATGAAGTCCTGTTGCTGGGAGCAGCAGAATTGCCATGTAATGAATCAGTCGTCTTAGTTCTGGGAACGGGTTATGAGTAATCATGGGTTTTCAGTTGAATTGATCATTGTATTCAGAGTTTTCAGATGTTCAAGGCCTCTGGCCCATGACACAATCCCTCCAGGGTAAGGATTATACAGTGTCGGGAAGCTTGTTATAACCTGGCTTCATTAAAATCCGGTCAGGTGAAGATTTTTATCGGTACAGTCATTCAACACTGATTGATCGCTGTGATTTGGTGCATCACTCTCTGGAATGATTAAAATCTCCACCGGCAAAGTGTATCGTTAATAATTGTTCAATCAGGACTTAGTTCGTGGTGAGAACGACTTCTTCATTTAACAAGCTTTCTGGCACTTGAAAATACCCTCCATCAGATTCTTGTTGCTTGAGGATGCGGCCGCGGTGTGGGCTTTGAACAGACTTCGTCAATGCAGGGGATTAACTGCAAATCTGAGAGAAGAGTCGGTCAAGGTATGCCGCCAGCCTTTGAGTCTGTCGGACTTTAAGGCTTCGAGGCGATTTTTGATGATTTTTTCCTGATGCAAGGCGACAAAAACGGAGCATAGCTGGGCTACGTGAGTATTTTGGCAACGCAGCAGCAGGGAAAAAGGGCAAAAATCGAGCCGTGAGGCGTAAGTCCGACAGACTCCTTTGACCAATCGTCAGATTCTGGATATGGTCAATTATGGATGTAGACAAAATTGCCCGACTGATTCGAGAACTGCTGATTGAAATTGGTGAAGAGCCCAACCGTGAGGGATTGATCGGTACACCAGAACGAGTTGCGTCTTCCTGGAAATTTCTGAGTTCCGGTTACCGGAGCAGCCTAAAATCCATAGTCAATAATGCCGTTTTTGAATCCGAAGCCAACAACATGATACTCTCCCGGAATATTGAGATGTATAGTCTTTGTGAACATCATTTACTTCCCTTTTTTGGAACCTGTACCATTGGATACATAGCAGGAAAACAAGTTATTGGAGTGAGCAAACTGGCTCGAATAGTGGATCATTTTTCACGCCGTCTTCAATTACAGGAACGCCTTACCTACCAAGTTGCCAACGCTGTAAAAGAGAGTGTGGGTGCAATTGGTGTGGGAGTTATCATTGAAGCTAAACACATGTGCATGAGTATGCGCGGAGTGGAGAAACAGCATTCTTCCATGACAACCAGTTCGGTTCTTGGTTGTTTTCAAACGGATCCCGCTTCCCGGAATGAGTTTTTAACCCTTGCAGGGAAGGCGTAACTTCCGGCAGGAATGCCTCATCAAGGTTTTTTGTCATACCTGTAAATCGAGTCGAATTCTCTCATAACCAATTATTCTTTTTGTACCAGTGGAATGTTGCCTTCAATCCTTCTTCCAGATTTGTTTCAGGTGTCCAATTCAGCATTTTCTGTCCTTCTTTGCTATCTGTAACAAATTGCTCGTATAGTTCATTCATTTTATCACGGGAGAGCATAAAGGCTTTACGGGATATTTTGCTGTAAACATCCAGTACCAGGGCTGCGATATAGATCAGGAAGCGGGGAACAGGGAATCTTATAAGTGCTTTTTTACCAACTATAGATTCGGTCAATGTCAGTAATTCCTTCCATGTATGCACTTTGCCATTATCGATAATATAAGTTGAACCGCTGGGAACATTGGCCTGCAATGCCAGAATACAGGCACGGGCGAAATCAGCACCGTAGAGAAACATCAGTTGTGTATCCGGTGATCCGCAGTAGGGAAGGACACGGTTATTGATACATTGAAACAGAATAAAAGTGGCTTTATCCCGTGGACCATACAGACTTACAGGCCGCAGTATGGTAATTGGAAGCTCATCTGCCCTGTCCTGAACAACCTGTTCTGCTGCCAGCTTACTTCTGCCATAGCAGGTAACCGGTGTTGGAGACTTATCGTCCTGAATAACATCTCCATCCATGTTTGGCCCTAGAGCGGCAATACTGGATACAAATACGAATCGTTTCAATGTCTCTCTGGCTCCTGCAGCCGCTTCAAGAAGATATCGAGTGTAGTCAATATTAACTCTCCTGAATTCTTTTTCACTCACAGCTTTTATAAGGGCTGCCGAGTGTATGATTCCATCGACTCCCTGTACCGCATCTTTCAAAGTATTCCTGTCGGACAGGGATGTTTTGATGATCTCAACATTGTCCAATGTTTCAAGGAAACTGATATCACTTGTTGGCCGCACAAGAGCTCGGACGGTTTCTCCATTCTGGTTCAATTGTTCGGCGATGTGGGACCCAAGGAAACCGGATCCTCCCGTAAGCAGTACTGTCATGAATCTATTTGACTTCCTTTCATCAATCGGTCTCCATTTCATCGTTACAGGCTTTCTGACACCGGGGGATGTTACACCTCACCGAGTCTTTTCATAATGTCCCTATTTACTTTCTCAACAATGGGAAGATCCTTCTTGAAGCTGGATTCCAGTTTCAAACGCAGCTGTCTGTATTCATTCTCGCGGACAAGAATTTGCTCGAATGACAGGGGGTTGTTCTTTCTATTCTTATTGTATAACCTGGCAATGATCTCAGGTGTCAGGACCAACCAGCTGTGAACGGCGATACTCATTGCGTAAACAGTTTCATCATCGCTGTCATCCGGGATCTGTGTTCGCTCCGAAAGAAGTTTCTCTCCCAGTTTGACTATGAATTCTCTCAGCGTCTTATCATCATTGTTTTTTTCGTATGCCAGTCGGAGCTGGTAGAGGCTTTTCGCAACGGGAAGAGAGAATCGCTCAACAAATAGAACAACGCTTCCCAGGCCGTCCTGCTCATAGCTGTCCAGCATATATGTATCGTACTCACTGAGAAAATATCCCTCTGGCAACAGGTACTTCTGTATTAATTCGGCCTGGGCGGTGTATCCACCCACCTTGAGAAAGAGTTGTTCCATACGATCAAAGCGTGCTGCTCCCCAGGCTGGTGGATCCTGGAAGAAAGTTGCACATTCATGAAATGCCCCCGTGAGTACGGCATATACTGTGGATGGATAACTGGGCCAGATATCAAGCAATCCCTTTAATACCACGATGTGTGCGACCTGCTTCCCTGGAGGTGCTACAAATTTCGCACCGGACAGCACTCCCCCTCTGGAATCAGGATCTATGGTGAAACGCAGATAACCCTGCTCAATGGCTCTGGCTACAATGTACCAGATCGGAGGGATGTCATCTGGATCAAATAGACCCTGATATCCGTCCAGAACAGTAACGAGCCTGGCATCATAGTCCACTTCTTCTTCCTGAGCAAAGATTACTCCGCCAGTGATAGCCAGGAGTGTGAGAGCAAGGAAAATGCGAATGGATTTCAAGTTTTCGACTCCTTTTAAACCGCTTTCGTACTCAATAAGTGTGACAGGGTTGTTCAGCCATGCATTCCGGAGCGATGTGAGTACAATCCAATGCTGCTGTGGCGGCAGTGATCAGGTCTGAACCGGAATGGATGTTTTCCAGGATCCTAGGGTACTTCCTAGAATGGCAATTCAGTGAAATTCTTTCAAGTGCCGGAGATATCTTTTCTGCCCTTGACCCCCAATCCATTGCTCTTTAATGTTAGGCTGGTGGAGCAAAGAATGTGAGAGATTTTTCTCTCCAGGGCAGCATATTTTAATATATCAGCAGGACAGTATCTCTTTTGCAGAAAAATCTCGCAAACTTTGAATCACCGGTTAGTTGATGTACATGAATAAATCAGCCTGATGAAGGGATTCTGAAATGGTCCTGATGATTGAAGAGGTGAAGATTGGAAAAGAAACTTGAAGTATTGGAAAAAACCTTTTCCGAAGCCCTGGAAGGCATTGGTACAGAGGCCGGGCTTGCTGATTTGAGGGCTTCCTATCTTGGGAAAAAAGGGGAGTTGAGTCTTATTCTCAAATCATTGAGTTCTGCACCTCCCGAAGAAAGGAAACAACTGGGGAAGGCTGCCAATGAGGTAAAACGCCGTCTCACAGAACAACTGGGAAGGAAACGATCTGCCATTGAACGAAGCAGGATAGATGCCAGACTGGCAACTGAATGGACCGATCTTTCCCTTAGAAGATCAATCAGAGTTGAACCGGTCAAAGAGGCTGGATTGCATCCTATCTCGATTGTGCAGCGTAAACTGGAGGATATTTTTCTTTCCATGGGTTTCGACATTCTTGATGGACCGCACATTGAGAACGACTGGTACAATTTCACAGCGCTGAACATACCGGAGTCACATCCGGCCCGGGATATGCAGGATACTTTCTGGTTCAATGACTTGAAGCATTTACTTCGAACCCATACGTCCACGATTCAAATAAGAGGCATGGAGAAAAATACTCCTCCCTTTAAATTCGTTGCTCCTGGCAAAGTCTTCCGCTGTGAAACCACGGATGCTTCCCACGAGGCTGTTTTTCATCAAATGGAAGGAATGCTGGTTGGAAAAGGGATCTCAGTCGCTCATCTAATCTACTTCGAGAAGACTCTGCTCAGTGAAATTTTCAATCGGGATGTTGAAATCCGTCTACGGCCTGGTTTCTTTCCCTTTGTGGAACCAGGCTTTGAACTTGATATTAACTGTCAGATCTGCAGCGGCTCCGGGTGCAGTGTCTGCAAAAAAACTGGCTGGATAGAACTTCTACCCTGCGGCATGACCCACCCAAATGTACTGAGGCAGGGAGGTATAGATCCCGGTCAGTACAATGGTTTTGCCTTTGGGCTTGGATTGGATAGATTGGTAATGATGAATTATGGTATAGATGATATTCGTCATTTTCACAGCGGCAATCTTGAGTTCAGCAGACAGTTTGCTTCCTTCCAGTAGCAGAAAAGGATTTGACAGATAGATGAAGATTTCCATCAATTGGATCAGTGATTTTGTTGACCTTCCCACGGGGCTGAGTGATAAAGACCTTGCAGAACGCATTACTCTTTCTGTGTGCGAGGTGGAAGGTGTGGAACGTATTGGTACGATTCTTGAAGAGGTAGTAATTGCGGAAATAATTTCTGTGGTTCCCCATCCTGATGCTGAGAAACTTAAACTTGCCACGGTTAATACAGGTGGGAATGAAGTGACTGTTGTCTGTGGGGCTGAAAATTGCCGTACCGGTATAAAGGTTCCGTATGCGGCAATCGGAGTTACACTGCCCACAGGTGTTACCTTGCAGAAGAAGAGAATCAGAGGGATTGAATCCTGTGGAATGCTCTGTGCAGAGGATGAACTTGGGTTGTCTGATAAGCATGAAGGTCTCATGGAAATCGATGGCGATATACAAACGGGATCGACTCTTTCCCAGGCATTGGGAGATGCCGCCGCCAGTGATCTTCTTCTGGATATTGATAATAAATCCCTCACCCACAGACCTGATTGTTGGGGGCATTATGGGTTGGCCCGGGAATTTGCGGCCGTTTTTTATAAACCGTTCAGGGATCGATTCAACAAGTCATGGGCAGACTCAATAAAGAAAAAGATTGGTGTCAGTGAACCTCCTGTCACCATTCATGTCGATAGGAATTCTGCAAATCAGGGATTTGTAGGTCTGTCTGTTGACGGTGTTAGAATCGGCATAAGTCCTGACTGGATGCAGAGACGGCTTATCGCTGCCGGAATGCGGCCTGTTAATACAATTGTGGATATTTCGAACTATGTCATGCTGGAAATGGGAATCCCCAATCATATTTTTGATAGAAATGCAATCAGCGGAGGAAAAATAATAGTCCGTAGAGCGGGCAGGGACATGAATTTCACAACGCTGGATGGTCAGGTGAGAGCGTTGAAGGCTTCCGATACCATGGTATGTGATACCCGGCATGAACTGGCGATTGCAGGAATAATGGGCGGCATGGAGAGTTCTATCTCCGACGAAACAACTCAAATCATGATTGAGGCCGCGAACTGGACTGATGTGGAAATACGGCGAACCGGAACAAGGCTGGGCTTGAGAACCGATGCATCCATTCGATATGAAAAAAGTCTTGACAGTCAGCAGTTAGAAAAAAGCATTCTGAGAATCTACGAACTCATTCTGCAGTTCAATCCCGATGCCAGGGCTTCAGGAGGAATTCAGACCGATAACATGCCTGAACCGCTGGATCTTGCTATTAAGATTTGCCTGCCAGGGATATCGGAGCTGCTGGGGATCTCCATTGATAAGGAGACTCTGCATGACATTCTTGAGAGACTGGATTTCAAAGTCAGTGACATTCCTGGTTCATCAACTGAATTCATGATCCATGTCCCGTCCTGGAGATCAACGAAGGATATTGAATGTGAGGTTGATATCGCAGAAGAAATCGGCCGGATAATTGGCTATGAAAAGATCATTCCAGTCAGTCCCGGACATGATATACGGCCCCTCCAGCTTTCTCCCGGGAAGAAGCTCTTCCGGAAGATTCAAGATTTCATGGTTCTTCGCGGACATGCTCTTGAAATAATGACCTATCCCCTCATCGGGCCATCCCTGCTTCATAAAGCATCATGGCCGATAATGAATGAAAATCTCTGTCTGGCCAATGCCCTGAACCCGGAGCAGGACAGGATGCGGCCAAGTTTGATACCAAGTCTGCTCCAGGCAGCAGCTGACAATCGTAAAAGATATGATACCTTCCGTTTGTTTGAGTGCGGGAGAGCCTATATCAACCCCGAGCACAAAAACTGCTTCCCGGATCTCCATCAGGTTGGAATCGTTTTCCAGGCAGAAAACAAAACTCCTGTCATTGAATTAATTGATACGGTAGAAGAGCTTCTGAAGTATCTTGATCTGCCGGGGAATGTAATTCAGGGAGATCCGCAGAAACCCCATAAACTGATACCGGAGGCATGGGCAGGGAGTCATCCCCATGAATTTCTCGATGTTCTGATCAAGGGAGAGTCCCGGGGAGTTCTTTTATCAGTCCACCCTCAGATAACTGAAACCTTCAAGATTAAAGGCCGGACAAGTCTGGCTGTTCTGGACTTTACGGACAGCATGGATCAGTCGATCATCAGTAAAACGACATTTAAGAGCCTGGACAGATTTCCCGGAGCAGTATTTGATGTTACAGTTGTCATGCAGAAAAACGCTTACATATCCAATGCAGTCGATGCTGTTAATAACCTCAGAATAAAGGAAATACGTTCTGTCCGCATCCTGGATATTTTCAATCTGGAGGAAAAGAGCAAAGCTGTCACACTGCGAATTGAAATGAGGGATGCGGATAAAACACTTGACACAGGTTTCCTTCAAAATACCGAAAGAAAGATTATTGAATGGCTCGATGAAGAAGGATTCCCTCTGAGAGTTTAACTGGCGGAAGAATTAATCCCGGTACGGCAGGATTACACGCAGGGCAATCGCATCTAATTTTGTTACAAAAAAATGAAAACACTGATTTTCGAGGTCAATGGAAATTTTTATCCAGTGTCTCAAAGAATGTGGAATCTCCTCAAAGCGGCATTAAACCGCAGAGAACGCAGAGGTACGCAGAGAGATATAGGGCAGCTCTTAAAACCGCTTAGAGCTGCCCGTGGGCGCATGGACGCACCCACATTTTGGGCAAAACGCCCAAAAATGGAGAAAAAGTCTTACTTTAGTCCGGGTTCTTTCGTCTCTATAGCATAAACAGATTGGTCAACATGTATCTTGAACACTCTGCGCTCTCTGCGTCCTCTGCGGTTAAAAACCCATGAATAAGGCTTTGAAGAACACTCTGGCTAGTGGATTTTAGATGCGATTGCCCTGGGATTACACGGTACATTGACTGAAACGGTTTCTCATTCTACAATGTCATCGTAATCTGCCGGCGTGGTGAAATTGGTAGACACGATAGACTCAAAATCTATTGTTCGTAAGAACGTGTCGGTTCGAGTCCGACCGCCGGTAGCCGCATAACTGGAAACATTGAAAACAGTTGACAACTAACGGCTGTTACCCTTATATTGCCATTGAGACGATTCAATTGCAAGAACCGAAAATGCTGTTGAAGTGGGGTGATTTGTAATGATATTTAGAAAAAAGAACAGACTGAGATTCCAGACAATGTTGAAGAATGCTGTTATTGTGCTGTCGATTGCAGGGGCTGCAGGATCATGCTCCAGTAACGCAAGTAACATTCATCCTGATTTGAAGGAACAGGTAAGAATTGGAGGAAATGGAATAGCATATACTCGGCCGGGGGAACAGCTGTACTATTCTGATGTTACGGTCGATTCAGACTCGAAATCCATTATTTCATTTATGCCAAGCGGTGCATCGAATGGAGAATGGCCAAGAATTACATTTGAAATGGAAAAAGACAAACTCATCCTGAGAGGTGGAGTAATCTCTGATGCAAGACCTGTTGATGAATTCGGTCAGAACAAAGATTTTTACAATAAATTGAAGGATTTACTGAACAGTGACAATATAGATATGCCGACACCTAATTTTAAGCAGGAGCAGTATATTTACAATATGGATGGATTAGTCAGAGAAATAATTTCTAATCCCACCAATATTCTATACAAGAAGGAATTCTGGATTCTTGCGAATGACACCGATGATGGTTTTGCTGTTTATCTGCATAACCGCAGCGGTGAAATACAGGAAAGCTACATACCCGGGCAGGGGTATCTGGTTATTCCGGGGAAGGTCGCACAAACAATCCTGCGCATTGATTTCGGAATCTCAACAATTTTTCCTGAGCAACGAGAACAGGCCGGAGTACAGACTGCTCTTGACAGGTTCTCTACGGTTAAGTTGAGGTATAACGATTTCATGCAGTCCAACATAGTCGTCAAAGTTTTCAGAACATTGGATAGCGGCGGTACTGTCACAATTACGCAGAAGAAGAATACAATGAAATTTCATCTTTCACCCAATCTGATGATTGTTTACCCGGAGCGGGCAACCACAGCAACATCGATAGAACTCGAGAACGTTGTAGAATACGAAAATTCTGTTCTACTATTGTAAGGCATCCGTTTCGGGAACTGGTTTTTTCGATATCTCCGGGGAGTCCTGGAATGTATTCATGGCAAAATTTATCAGTGTCATCATAACTGTGAACCGCAGAATGCTTTGAGCAGCCAGGAGGAATGCATTGCTGGCGGCGGAACTGGCTTCAAGTCCTGCAATAGCAATGAGCAGTGATGATATTACCAGGAATGGAAGAAATATCAGTATAAGGAAAAGAATTGTTATCACCTTGCGGTTTTCGTTATAGTACGCAAGGCTGACCATGCAGGCATGCTTCCCGTCTCTACCTGTACTGAGATGAATGAATGGGCCCAGTCCATACCGGTACAATCCTGAAAAGGTAAGAACAATACCGAAAAAAGATCCCAATGTGTACAGAAATCCCACGGAGAGAACAATGCTTAAAGCACAGCTTACCAGTATTGCTGCTGCGGGTTTCCAGAAGATTTTCCAGACTGCAATCAAAACGGCTATAAAGAAATTCCTGTAAAGGGATACTCCTTCTGATAATACCTTTGTAAACAGGGGAGTCTGATACTGTCGAAAAATTGTGATAGTACTGGAAAGAACTGCCCCGTAATAGATTGTACAGAGTAATCTCAGCACCCCTGTCGCTCCGTAATAGCCGATGAGACGCAGGGATGGTAAAACCATTTCAGAAGGGTTTTCCTGATCAAAGTCTTGAATGTGTTTCATGAAGTCTGTGATGGCCTGTTCGATTGGCTGTGAGAATATCTGGTTTATGAATAAGACCGGTATCAGGACCAGGGTCGCCCAGATAAGAAGGTAGAGCATCGGTTTCGCCTTCACCTGCAGCCACGAGTCTGATAAAGCGGTGATGATGGGTTGAAAATACATAGACTTAAGGCTAGCATGTCTGTAATAGACTGACGACCCCCCAGAGTGTGAGATGTCAGCAGACCGATGAGATATTTTAATGAGTTGTATAAAATCTGCGGACAGAACCATGGTTGCTCATCATGATTAAAGCCAACTACCATACCCATAACTGTCTCTGCGATGGCAGAGGCGAAATTGAAGAGTATGTTGACGCTGCTCTGGCGAAAGGGATGATGGCCCTGGGTTTTTCATCGCATGCTCCCATTCCCCTGGCGAACGACTGGACTCTCTCCAATGAGAATCTCACTGTGTACGTAAACCGATTGGAGGAACTTCAAAACCAGGAGGGGGAAGGCCGTATTCAGATCTATAAGGGCCTGGAGATTGATTATATTCCAGAGATTCAGGCTCCAGGCGATGCCAGTTGGCTGGGATTGAACCTGGATTTCTCGATAGGGTCCGTTCACAGTACCACGGGTCTGGATAGAAATCCTCTCTACCACTGTGTTGATGGACCTCCTGAAGGACTTCTCTGGCTGCTTGATAATATCCACAATGCTTCATTTGAATCCCTGTGTGAAGAATATTTTACACGAATCGCAGAATTAATCCGTCTTGGAGGGTTTGATTTTTTAGGACATTTTGATCTGGTAAAGAAACGAAACGCAAACAGTGATTTCTTCAGGGAATCTGACCCGTGGTACCACAGGCAGGTGTGCCATACCCTGGATATTCTCGAGAACAGTGGAATAATTCTGGAGATTAATTCGGGGGGTATCTCCCGAAATGTTCTTGAAGAAGTCTATCCTTCACCATGGATTCTTGCAGAATCACTTAAGCGGAGTATTCCGGTGGTGATTAGCTCAGATGCTCATCGTCCCCAGGATGTCGATTTTTATTTTAACGAATCCAGACTGCTCCTTAAAGATATTGGCTACCGGGAATCATGGGTCCTGCTGGATGGTCAATGGACGGCCCTGCCGCTGTGACACTGAGTGTTATCCGGTCCGTAGAACCTGTTCCCTATTCCATTGCATACGATTGCCAGAGAGCACTGCATGCCCGCCGGGTTGAAGGGAATATCCCTGACACATTGTGGCTTCTGGAGCACCCTCCAGTTCTTACGACCGGAATCCGGCGGAATCAGTCAGCCAATATTTTGATTGACCCGGCAGTTCATGGTATAGAAGTTTTTGAAACCGAACGCGGCGGTGAAGTCACATATCATGGTCCGGGACAGCTGGTGGGGTATCTTTTTGTGGACATGGAAGGACATGGATTTCGGATAAAGGAATTTGTGAAGAAGCTTGAAGCCGGATTCATTGTCTGGCTCAGGGAACGGCACAACATTGATGCCCGGCATGATGCGGAACATACAGGGGTGTGGGTGGGTATGAACAAGATAACAGCTGTCGGCATTGCCCTGCGGCAGAAGGTGTCATTTCACGGATTTGCTTTCAATGTGAATACCCATCTGGCCCATTTTAACTGGATTGTTCCCTGCGGAATCAACGATTCGGCCAGAGGTATAACTTCACTGGAGGAATTGCTGGGTAAGAGCCTGGATGTGAATGAAATTGCCCTGGATCTTTCAGGTAAAATCAGAGAATCCCTTGGCTACGATGCCGGTGATTTCAGTATTTATACCCCACCGGATGAGCTTATAGGCGAAACAGTGTAACTGAATGATCGTTTACTGCCTGCATAGGGCAGTTCCCATTTCCAATATAGAATTCCAAACATTGACCAGCAGGTAATCCATGCTTAAGATGTCCCATATGAAAAAACGCCTCATTACCTCAGCACTACCCTATGTCAACAACATTCCTCATCTGGGGAATCTTATCCAGGTACTGTCTGCTGATGTGTTTGCCCGGTTCTGTCGGCAATATGGTTATGAAACTCTGTATGTGTGCGGTACGGATGAGTATGGTACCGCGACGGAAACCAGAGCATTGGAAGAAGGGATTAGCCCTCAGGAACTCTGTGACCGTTTTCATAGGATTCACGTGGATATTTACAGGTGGTTTGGAATTGATTTTGATCATTTCGGAAGAACAAGTCGAGCTTTACAAACGGAAATCGTACAGAATCTTTTCTCCAGGGTGGATGAGGCAGGCTACATCAAGGCAATCGCCATTGAGCAATTATACTGTGAGAAAGATCAACGGTTTCTAGCTGACCGCTACGTCCAGGGCAGTTGTCCTCACTGTGACTATGAGGAAGCCCGGGGGGATCAATGTGAAAACTGTGGAAAACTCCTTGATCCAACTGAACTAAAAAATCCTCGTTGCGGAACATGCGGCAGCACACCCGTGATTAAGAATACCAGTCATTTGTATATTGACCTGCCGGGCATCAAACCCATGCTGGAAGAGTGGATGAATGAAGCAAAGATAAAAGGATTCTGGTCGTATAATGCCATCCGCATGACCGAAAGCTGGATACGCGATGGTCTGAAAGAAAGGGCTATTACCCGGGATTTAAAATGGGGGATTCCTGTCCCCAAAGATGGATTCACGGATAAGGTATTCTATGTATGGTTTGATGCCCCTATAGGATATATCTCTATCACAGCTGATTATACAGAGAAATGGGAAGACTGGTGGCGCGATCCGGATAATACCGAACTCTTCCAATTCATGGGTAAGGACAACATTCCCTTTCATACAGTCATTTTTCCCGGTTCTCAACTCGCTTCCGGGGAAATCTGGACGAAACTGCATCACATGAGTTCGACTGAGTATTTCAACTATGAAACTGGCAAATTCTCAAAGAGTAAAGGAATTGGAGTCTTTGGCAACGACTGTCAGGAGACTGGAATACCAGCCGATGTATGGCGCTTCTACATCTACTATAACAGACCGGAGAATTCTGATTTTCTTTTTACCTGGGCAGACTTCCAGGAGAAAGTGAATGGTGAGCTTATCGGAAATTTCGCCAATCTGGTGAATCGCACCCTTTCTTTTGTGCACCGTTTCTACAATGGAAGAATTCCGGAAGCCGCCATTGATGAAGACTTGTGGAAGAAGGTGAAAGAATCGGAAGAAATCATTACCAGGCGACTTGATCACGCTGAGTTAAGAAGTGCTCTTCGGGATATTTTCGCCCTTTCGGATCTTGGGAATAAAGCCTTCCAGGCCGGAGAACCATGGAAAACTCGGAAGGATAATCCCGAAGCCGCTGGAACTCTTCTAAAAACACTTCTTTACCTTATTCACGACCTGGCCATTCTTATCAAACCTTTTTTGCCTTCAAGTGCGAAACAGATATTAAACTGGCTTGGCATAAAAAATGATAACTGGGACCAACTTGGTAGGGCTGAAGGTCTCTCAATGATTGGTGAGTATCAGATTCTTTTTGAGAAGCTTGAAGATGACAGGATTCAGGTCCTGAGAGAGCGGTACAGCGGTTCACAGAATCAACGAGAGGGTGATAAGTTTCAATCAAAGCCTGAAGAATCATTCAGTGATTTAGATTTAAGAGCAGCCAGAATAATCAATGTTGTCCGGCATCCGAATGCTGATAAACTCTATGTGATCACCCTGGATGATGGAGGAGAGGAAACCAGAACTATATGCTCCGGCCTTGTCGGCAGCTACAATCCAGAGGATTTGCAGGATCAGACCATCATCCTTGTGTACAATCTCAAGCCGGCCAAATTCAGAGGGATCAGGAGTCATGGCATGTTACTCGCTGCTGAGGATGAGAATGAAGCATTGGAAGTGATTATGCCTGAAGCTCATCCTGGAGACCGTGTTTGTCTGGCAGGGTCTGACCCATCCCCCCCTCCAGCGAAGAACATCAATATCGAGAGGTTTTTTGAAACCCCGATTCATGTTGTCGATGGTGAAGTGAAGGTGGGTGAGACAGGCCTGATTCTTTCCGGGAAACCCGTTAAAACAATAAAGGTACTCAGCGGCAAGGTTGGCTAGGGTGGTTGGAGAGAAAAGTACATTCTCTTTCAATATAGAGTCTATACCCCTTGAAAACTTAAACACCGGGAACAATCTTCTGCAAACCGGTTTCTGGGGACGTTTCAAGTCACGGTATGGCTGGAAGCCCCGAGGTTTTACCTGGGCTTATGATGGGGGAACTGGATCCCTGCTGGTTTTGGAAAAAAAACTCCCTGGAGGTCTGGGCCTGGGTTACATCCCGTATGGTCCTGTACTTCCGGAGAATTACTCTCACGCCGAGATTTCAGATTTTCTTGTTCACCTTGCCGGGGGGCTGGCAAAGCATTTTCAACCGTCCTGCTTCATGCTGCGCTTTGACCTTACAAGCGGTACCCGGGGATCTGTCGGGACCAGAGTTAATCGGCCTGGCGGACTGGAGAAACCTCTTTGCAAAGCTCCTTACCGCATACAGCCCCAGGATACAGTTATATTGTCTCTGGCCGGTGAAAAAGATGAAATCCTGTCGAAGATGCATAAGAAAACCCGGTATAATATTCGACTTGCAGCCAGAAAAGGGGTTGAAATTCGACTCTTTGAGGGACGCAGAGCTCTTGAGTTTCTGCCGAAATGGTATTTCCTGTATAAGGAAACTGGACGCCGAGATGCCATTTCCCTGCATAGCGAGGCATACTACCGCCAATTGTTTGAAGAATCGACCCATGATGAATATCCCTGCCTTAAACTGTACATGGCTGAGCACGAAGGACGTCATCTGGCAGGAATCATTGTATCTCATTGCGGTAATAGAGCGACTTACATGTATGGTGCTTCCGCTTCCAGTAAAAGAGAACTGATGCCCAACTATCTTCTCCAATGGCAGGCCATTCAGGATGCTGTTGATGCCGGGTTGGAGGAGTATGACTTCTTCGGCATTCCACCTTCGTCTGATGCAAACCATCCAATGCATGGCCTCTGGCGATTTAAAACCGGATTCGGAGGGAGTGTTCACCACTATATTGGGGCCTGGGATTACCCGTACCGCCCAACAGTCTACAAGTTCTATACCTGGGCCGAAAGAATTCGCAGTCAATTGCGTCTTGTACGAAAACGAAACAGATCACTGAATCATTAGCACTTCCCTACACCAGATGGCTGGTCATCCATATCATGAAACAATATACTGATCAACAAAAAATGGAGTCATCAATGAGTAGTAATGAAATTCTCCTGAAAGCAGAAGAGTATCTCACCCTTGAAGAGAATGCAGGGTTTCAGAAAGAAATACGAGATCTCCTGGAATCCCGGGATATGGATGAATTAACTGATCGATTCTGGCAGGAATTGGACTTTGGCACTGGCGGCCTTCGCGGGGTTATTGGTGGTGGTGATAACAGAATAAATACATACACCATCAGCAAAGCGACACAGGGATTGGCCAACTATATAGTTTCCCACGTACCGGCAGGGGAGCACAGCGTGGTCATTGCCTGTGACAGCCGTCACTATTCTGAAGTGTTTGCCGAAAAAGCAGCATGTGTCATGGCGGCCAATGGCATTAAAGCGTGGTTGTTTACTTCTTTACGCCCCACCCCGGTACTATCCTACGCCATCAGACAGCTTGGTGCCTGTGCTGGAATCATGGTAACAGCCAGCCATAACCCGGCAAAGTACAACGGCTACAAGGTATTCTGGTCGGATGGAGCTCAGGTCGTTCCTCCCCATGATACAGGAATTATCGCAGAAGTACGCAAAGTGACCAGCAAGGTCCCGGCCATGGATATTGATGAAGCAAAAAAAGAAGGCATGATAATTCCCGTCGATTCAGCCATTGACGACTCGTATCGAAAAATGGTTGTTCAACAATCACTTAACCCTGACCTTGTCAAAACAAGGGGTTCAACTCTGAAAATTGCCTACTCCCCACTCCACGGTACGGGTACTGTTCCTGTTGAGGGCATTCTGGGTGATCTTGGAATTTCAGTTATGACTGTTCCCGAACAGAGGGAACCGAATGGAGATTTTCCTACTGTGGACTTTCCCAATCCTGAAATTGCTCCGGCACTGGAAATGGCATTGAATCTGGCTGAAAAAGAAAATGCCGATCTTGTCATGGCAACTGATCCGGATGCGGACAGATTGGGTATTGCAATCCCCGACGAGGGAAAATGGTGCCTGCTGTCCGGGAACCGTCTGGGTGCATTGCTGGCTGATTATATTTTTCGTACCTGCAAAGAAAAGGGCTGCCTGCCTGCCAATCCAGCCTTTGTGAATACAATTGTGACCAGTGAGATTCAGAATCGAATTGCTGATTTCTACGGCGCAACAAGTTTCAGAGTTCTCACGGGATTCAAGTACATTGGCGAGAAAATCAGACAGTTTGAAGCAGACAATCTCTACACCTATGTCTTTGGCGGTGAAGAGAGTTATGGCTATCTGGTAGGAACCTCTGTGAGGGACAAGGATGCTGTATCCGCTGCTGCCATGACGGCTGAAATGGTACTCTGGAACCAGGAACGGGGTATGAGTGTTATGAATCATCTGGAAGAGCTGTGGAAGAGATTTGGGTACTACGATGAGATTTTGATCAGTCGGGACTTTGAAAGCCAGAAGGGCCAGAAACTGATGAATAGTCTGATGACGATGCTCAGAACGGAGCCGCCAGAAACCATCGCTTCCATCTGTGTCAGCGAAATGAGGGATTTCAAAGATGGAACCACATGGTATTCCAGCAGTGATAAAACGGTGAAAGACATCGCATTGCCCTCATCCAATGTTCTCCAGTTTGTACTGGAGGATGGGAGTTTGGTAACAGCCAGACCTTCGGGAACTGAACCGAAAATCAAGTTTTATGCCTCCTGCCGATCAGATTCGGGAGACAATATCAAGTTAGCTCGTGATGAGTTGGAGGCTAAATTCTCTGGAATCCAGGAATGGATAAACGCATCGATTATCAGGGTGATGGGATAGAATAATCCATGGAAACTCACATTTATACTGACGGAGGCTGTACTGGAAATCCGGGTCCTGGCGGCTGGTCTGCTGTTATACTCATGGATGGAACGGAACCCATCGAAATCTCAGGGGGCGAGGTCAGCACAACCAATAACAGGATGGAACTGGCGGCCGTGATTCATGGATTGAAAAGAGTCATTGATTTGAACACAGATCCTGGAGATATTGAAGTCCACACTGATTCCCAATACGTTCAACGGGGTATTTCTGAATGGCTGCCGAACTGGATACGCAAAGGTTGGAAAACCGCCAGGAA
The DNA here is from genome assembly GCA_965224705.1 of Spirochaetaceae bacterium. Taxonomy (GTDB): domain Bacteria; phylum Spirochaetota; class Spirochaetia; order DSM-2461; family DSM-2461; genus UBA2779. The sequence goes on from OZ245056.1 coordinate 1,597,611, forward strand.
AAATCCTGTCAAGAACAAAGATCTATGGATGCAGCTCAATGAACTCAATGATACTCTAAACACGAAGTGGACATGGATTCGGGGCCATGTCGGTGATAGGTGGAATGAACGGTGTGACGAATTAGTTGCCCGTGAACGAGCACGTTTCCAGAATTGAAAAATCTCTCCGGCAGGATATTTTGTAAATGTTGTCCTGTATTAATTCTTTTGATAGAAGCAATTATTTTATTTAACAGGCTTCCTGACACAATGAAATATGCCCGGTAAAACTAACAGGCTTCCTGACACAATGAAATATGCCCGGTAAAACAGCTCAGAAAAGGCATACAACTCAGCCAATAAGTCTGGCTCCCATGGTGGATAAAACGAACCGGGACTGGCGAAGGGTGATGAGGTTTATCACCAGACACTGCTTATTATACACAGAAATGATTACTGCCCCGGCCGTAATCAGGGGAAACAGGGAAAAATTGCTGGCTTTTGATTCATCGGAAAAACCATTGGTGCTGCAGTTGGGGTGGGATGAAGGCCCCCTGCTTGCCGAGGCCTGCCGAATCGCCGAAGACTATGGCTATGATGAGATAAACCTGAACTGCGGTTGTCCCAGTGAAAGGGTACAGCGCCATGAATTTGGTGCCTGTCTCATGGCAGACCCGGGTAAAGTCGCCTTCCTGATTGAATCCATGACCAGAGCGACATCTTTGCCGGTTACGGTGAAACACCGCACAGGAATTCATTCCCGGAGGGATAATCTAATCCTTGAGAATTATGATACTCTCCACCGCTTTATTCGTATCATTTCCAATGTCGGCTGTCTCAAATTCATTGTTCATGCCCGCATTGCCATCCTTGAAGGCTTGAGTCCCAAAGAGAACAGAAACATCCCTCCTCTTCAGCCGGAACTTGTATATCAGTTGAAAAAGGATTTTCCTCACCTTTTCATTGAGATCAACGGCGGATATAAAACTCCGGAAAGCATTGATGAAACGCTCAGGCACACCGATGCGGTCATGCTGGGCCGTCTGACTCTGGATGATCCCTGGATGCTTGCCGATGCGGACAGGCGATGGTTTGGCACTGAAGAAACAGGTCCCTCACGGAGGGAAATTCTGGAAGCGTCCATTCCATATCTTATAAGGCGTGCGGAGCAGGGAGCTTCACGGGGACTTCTTATTCAGGCCTTCATGAATCTTTTTGCTGGAAGACATGGGGCCAGAGCCTGGAAGCGGGCCATGACCGAGCTTCCTGCAGCCGGTCCTGATGGGTTTGCCCATGGTCTGGAAAAGGCTGTATCCCTTATGAATCCTGCACTCCTGGATGAAAAACCGCATCTGAATGGCGTTTGAGTCATCAGGAATTCGCCTGATTTTCATGTCTTGCGCAGCGTGGAAGAATACAGCCCTGAAGCCACGGCAACCAGGGCGAAAGCAATCCCCTTGAGCAGACTGAATGGTTCGCCGTATATCAGAGTTCCAATGAGCAGCATCATTGTGGGTGCGACGTATTGTAGGAAACCGATAACTCCCAGAGGAAGACATCTTGCTCCAACACCAAACAGCCAGAGGGGAATAAATGTCACGAATCCGGCAAAGATCAGTAAAATGCTGGTAGAAATACCGTAACCGATAAAATGCAGTTCTCCGCGGAATCCCTTCATACCAAGAAAAATCCCGGCAACAGGACCCAGGAGCACCAGCACCCAGCCAAGAATTTCTATGCTGTCGAATTCATCAGGAAGTTGTTTAATCATAAGACCATAGAAGCCGAAAGCAATGGCCAGAATCATGCTGATCCAGGGGAACACTCCAGTAGCTGCCGCCATAACTGTGACTCCTCCTGAGGCAAGAAGCAAAGCGGCGATACGGACTCTACCCAGTTTCTCTGAGAAGAACAACACACCAAGGATGACGTTTATCAGGGGGTTGATGTAGTAGCCCAGACCGACTTCAAGTATCTTCTCTGATGCCACTGCCCAGATGAAGATGCCCCAGTTGAGGCCTATGAAGATTGATGCTCCGAACAGAAGGCTGATAACTCTCAGATTGTGAACACTTCCGGGAAGCAGACGTCTCCGGATCAGTATAATGAACCAGACCAATAGACTGCATCCAGCCACCCTCCAGGCAAGGATCTCCAGGGAGGGTACCGCACCGAGAAATTTCCAGTAAATGGGTAAAATTCCCCAGATTACATAGGAGGATGCTGCCGTGATGAATCCGACTCTGGTTTTTCTATTCATACATTTCCCTGAAGTTATCCCTGCGGATTATCTACTATACTGAGACTTGTGAACAGCTTGAGATGACCTTTCAGCGGAAAGTCCATTGAGATCCAGAAAAAGATCAACTTGTTGAAACGGTCAATCCTGGCTATAATTTATGTATGTGGAATGCCTCGTCATCACGGAAACTTCTGGCCGATCCAGCACAGAGCCGCATCCATCTCATTGGTGCCAAGGGTACGGGCATGTGTGCTCTGGCAGAGATACTTGTTGCCCGGGGAGCCCATGTCAGCGGTTCGGATACTTCGGAGACATTCTACACGGATAGAATTCTGGATGAACTGGGAGTGCAGGTCAGCATTTTTGACCAATCACCATTACCTGCCGACATCGATCTGGTTATATGCTCAGCCGCTTACGATGAGAGCAATCCTCATGTGGCTGCCGCAGGAACTCACGGATTGCCCATCCTCACTTATCCGGAAGCCCTGGGCTGTTTATCCGACTCCTATACGGCCATAGCTGTAACAGGAGTGCATGGAAAAACAACCACAACAGCGATGACTGGTACTTTGGTTAAGGCGCTGCATTTACCGGCCACAGTCGTGGTGGGCAGTGCTGTAGCAGGTTTTGGCAATCGCTCCACCTGGCAGGAAGGAGAAGAAGTTTTCATCGCTGAAACCTGTGAATATCGCCGACATTTTCTGCACTATCACCCCCAGCGTATTGTTCTTACCAATGTTGAGAGTGATCATCAAGACTATTACCCGGACTATTCATCAATCAAAACGGCATTCATTGAATTTACAGAATCTCTTCCGCCGAATGGGGAACTCATTTACTGCCAGGATGATGGCGGGGCCCGGGAAGTTGCCGAAACTCTTTCCATTGAGCGTCCCGATGTTACCCTGACTCCTTACGGTGAAACCGCTGCCGGCCTCTGGGCTGTTGAATTTCTTGAATCGGCCCCCGGCAGGAATAGATTTCGTCTGGCGGCCTTTGATATTGATTTTAATCTGGCCATTCCAGGGAGGCACATTGCTCTTGATGCCGCTGCTGCTCTGGCTCTGGTGTCGTCATTAACTCCCAATCTGGATGTCTCAACGGCCGCAGATGCCCTCTCTGGTTTTCAAGGGAGTCGCCGCCGAAGTGAAATTATTGGAGAATCCGACGGCATATTGGTGATGGATGACTATGCCCACCATCCAACGGCCATCATGGCCACATTGAAAGGATTGAAGGAGTTTTATCCGGATCGCCGTCTTGTGGTGGATTTCATGCCCCATACGTATAGCAGGACGGCAGCATTGATGGATGACTTTGCCGATTGTTTCCAGCATGCGGACATTCTTTGCCTCCACCCCATATATGCATCAGCCCGGGAATCAAATACGGGCAATGTCTCTGGAGAGGAATTAGCTCGAAGAACGGCTGAACGGCGCGGCGAGAAAACAACGGTCTACCATTCTGATTTTGATGAGTCCTGTATTTTCTATAAGAATCAGCTTTCTCCAGGCGATCTTTTCATCACTCTCGGTGCCGGAAATAACTGGTCCATAGGAAGACGGTTGTTTGGAGCGATGAACAGATGAACAGTATGACTGGCTTCGGCTATGCCGAGAATGAGGACTCTGGAGTGCATATTTCTGCCGAATTGAAGTCTGTCAACACACGGTATCTGGATATAGCCGTTACCCTGCCCCAGGATCTTGCGATGTTTGAAAGCCGTGTACGCAGTATCCTTCAGGAGAAATTCCAGAGAGGACGACTGGAACTTACTGTTCGAGTTCAAGAGATGGAGGATGCTCAGTCTGTCAAAGTTGACGAAAGTGCTGCCCTAAAGTGGAAATCCGCTCTGGAAAAACTTGCATTGCTTCTGGACAGGGATGCAGAGATTACTCTGGATATGCTGATCCGCCAGGACGGGATTTTCAAAGTGGAAAGAGAGTGGGTATCCGAATCCTGTTGGCCTTTGCTGGAATCTTTGCTAGAATCAGCAGGAAAACAGGTACTTGCTGACCGGAAGCGTGAGGGACACCGATTGGCAAAGGATATTGAATGTCAACTTGTGGTAATTGAAAGTTCTCTGGCTCAGATTACCCGGCGTGCTCCTCAAATAAAAGAAGAGATAGAGTCAATGCTGCGCAATCAATTCCAGAACTTTGTTGGAAACGGCGCTGATGATGCACGTGTCCTGACTGAAATTGCTGCATGGATCATCAAACTTGACATCAACGAAGAGATAGTGCGGTTGAGTTCTCATATAGATGCTTTTCGGAGTATTTCTCATGTTCAGGGTGTTCGTGGGAAAAAACTGGATTTCCTGAGTCAGGAAATAAGCCGCGAAATAAACACTATAGGGTCAAAGTCACAGCGTGCAGATGTTAGCCGTCTGGTGGTCGATATGAAAGATGCCGTGGAAAAAATACGGGAGCAGTTGCGTAATGTTGAATGATATTCGCATAGCTATATCCGGTCGAAGTGGGTGTGGAAATACAACGGTGAGCCGTGCTCTTGCAGATTATTTTGGTCTTCGTTTTATCAATTACACATTCAGAAGTATTGCTGAGGAGGATGGTCTCACCTTTGAGGAAATAACCCGCAGAGCAGAGCTCAGTGATGATGATGATCTTCGAGTTGATACAACACAGATCGAGTTAGCCCGTCAGTCACCCTCAGTTCTTGGCTCCCGTCTGGCAATCTGGATGTTGAAGGAAGCTGATCTCAAGGTATTCCTTACAGCTCCTCTTGAAACACGAGCTGGACGAATTCGAAAAAGAGAAGGGGGTACTCTGGAACATGCTGTCACCTCCACGATGTCAAGAGATGAACGGGATCATTCTCGATACCTGAGACTTTATGGTATTGATAACTACGATCTCAATATGGCGGATCTGGTGGTGAACACGGACAGATTCAATGTTAACCAGGTTGTAGATATCATCAAATCTGCTGCAAATGCCATAATCTACAATAAAACCTTAGTGTGAGTTACCCGGTGCCCGAAAGCCTGTAAAACCCCCTTCAACCCATCCCGGGAGTCAAAATGCTATCCGTAAAGAGCAGCTTATGTACAACATGCTTCTGTGTGAGACGAGTTGTGTATCGAAAACCATTTTTTTGCTTCGGGGCACTGAAATTGATACATTTCGGGCTAAGACAGTGAGGGAATAACATGGTAATTTTTTTATAAGTTGTTTTCTTACTATGGTATAACAAGATTGAAATGGATTCTTACTGCATTAACAAGCTTTCTGACACAGGTTAAAACAATTCAGGCTGCTTCAGCATCTCCGGATCAAGTTTCGCTTTTTCAGCCAGTCGAAATGGCTCAACTCTGTCATGAATGGCAAAAAGCTCTTCCATTACTCTATCCACCACGTATTGCTTGGGATCTGTGCCGTCTGGAGTGCAGGATTCTGCCTTTTTCTTAAACAGCCTGCCATTGAAAATCTCGGAGCAGGTGAAAACCATGAGATCACATTTTGGTAAATCCTCTTCCATGTTTTCAGATTCATCGGGCGGCAGGGTGTTTCCATTAATACCCATAAGCACAACATTGTCGAAGGTCTTCAAATAAGAATGTATCTCCCGAACACCTTTCCGAGTGTTTTCCTTCCAGGGTCTGTATCGAGTACCGGATGGAAAAACGACGATAACCCGTCCATTATTCTTATGGTGAATCATTTCCCTCATGGCTGCATGGTTAATTGGGACACTGGTTTTACGAATTTCCCTGAGTTCCTGCGGATCTTCTATACTGTCAAGAGTTCGACTGGGGTAGATGATGATGGCATCATAAGAACGAGTGAAATTGGCTGTAAGGAAGTTCGTTTCACTTAGTTTCATACCCCGCATTGGAAGAAGTCTTTCTGCACACTCCAGACCAAGCTCTTCCGTCTTCTCTGTCAGTCGGAAAAGCATTGGAAAATCGAAATTGCTGTAATGCTCGGCTAGAATCAGGCAGGATTCCCCGGCTCTGCACCGGCAAAAAAGCTCTACAAGGACCTGAACATTGTCTATTCGGCTTCCTGGCAGAAGAAACAGATCCAATATACTCCCGATAATGGCGCGACTATTCGCACTTCCAATCTGGAATACGTTTTCCGGGGTTAGATCATAGTTCCCTTTGGTAGAACTTATTTCCAGTATTTTTGTTTTTATTTCTTTCAGAGTCATGAATTAATTAACATCCTCTTTTTAGAGACCCATGTAAGGGGAATCTTCCCGGGATGTTTCCATCATTCACTATGGCAGAATAGATGCTGATTCGCCCCATCCGTTTATCTGTACCCTCTTATTTGCCGGATCAATGATTTCTTTTCCATCAACAACATAGCGATAAAAACGGGCAGTCTCTGGAATATCAACTACTGTAGAATAATAACCAGGTTGGATCAAGGACTCTTCCAGAGGAATAAGAAATGGATCCCAACGATTGAAATCTCCGATTACAGAGACACGGGAACCAGAATCCCCTTTATAACCGAATCGAAAAACACTGTCAGAGAGACGGCTCACTCCGGTGGCCGGTGTAATCGAAATTTCCGGGAGACTCAAAAAAGAGATTTGAATTCCATGATTATCAGACTCAATATCAGCATATGGGTCAATCGTCCACAAACCATCAACTATTAACCGGTATCGCAAAACTGTCATTCCTTCCGGTCTGGGAAAGAATAGAACAAATACATCATGTTGATTTTTTTGAAAGGTGTGTAACTGCCGGAATTGGTCATGCTCGAAAGCTATGGACACAGTCCGTGTCTTTTTTGTTCCAAGGTAGCTGAAAACAATGGTATCCTGAGTTAGAATCGGTTTAAAAGACTTTTCTGTATGAAGAAATCTATAGTTCAATTCAGCATTGAAGGGAGCAGAATAACCCAACTCTATGAATGAGACGAGAATCACAGCAATGAGAACATTATTTCTGAATCTGTTTCTTCTCATGCCCTGCCCATCTCATTATATTTTCGGTCAAAACAGAATTGGCTTTAATCCTCCAATGCAAAGAATTCCCGCCGATACTATATGGGAATAGGACAGATTACTCATGCCAACTCTTGACGAATTGAAGAAATTCAAAACTCGAATCGACCAGCTCGGTAATGAGCCTGAAATTCTTGCCAGCCGCGGTGAAAAAATTGCAGATCTGGAAGATATCGCACCTCCCGCAGTAACGGAAGCACAAACAGCTGAGACACCAACGGATGAGGCAGACAGTGATATCGAAGATATGGATACCCTTCTCAGTTCCTATACGGACGATCTGGGAGAACTCGATAAGACTGATAGTTTTGAAGACTTCGATAAGCCTGACGATGAAGAAAAGCCTGATGAAGAACTGGCAGAAGAGCCGCCGGTCGTTGATGAATCTCAAGAAAAAACTTCCCCTGTTTCGTCCATTCAATCCTATTCATTGGATATTGAGGAGTCTCCTGAGGATAGTCAGCAGTTTTCACTTGAAGACTTTGGGGATGAATTCAGTTCCATTGATGAGGATAAAAGTGTTGATGAAGTTATCAGCCAGGACGACATTGCTCTTCCAAAGGATGATTTTTCAGACTCAGGTGATGAAGATTCTTCATTTTCTCTTGAAGAAGATGAGTTCCAAAGATTACAGAATGCCATTAACAACTTCCCGCAAAATCTGAAACTGGTTATTGAGAGCTTTCTGGGTGATGACCGCTGGGAAGTAGACACTGTTAAGGAATTCATTGATGCAATACTTAAAGGTGAAAGTCTCAAGTCCCTTGTTCATCGTTACTACAGCATAACGAAAAGAAGAATAATACTTCCAAGAAGATATAAAAAGCAATCAGGTGAATTTTTTGAGAAACGCCGTGCTCTTTACATCTACCAGCTATTCAATAAGCACTGGCCCCTGTTGCAAAAAACACTCCTGGTTGTGGGTGCTGTCTGGATAATGGGATTATCGCTGTTTACGTGGGTGTATCGTCCTTTAGTAGCAGAAATCCTGTATACAAGAGGGTTGGATTCTATTGCAATGGACGAAAAGGATGCGGCTGTAGACTCCTTCAATGATGCATGGAATGGATGGCCATTATTTACTTCATCCGATGATGATATCGGAGAATCTCCAATAGTTGTGAAGGGTTGGAAAAACAAAAATCGATGGCTGGATTATGCACGTGCATTCCGGAAGCGAAAATACTGGGATGAAGCGGCGGATTTCTACTCGGGTTATCTTGCTGTGAAACCAGACGCCATTGATGAACGTATTGAATTTGGGCGATTTCTTTACGATGTCCTTGGGAAGCATGAGTCTGCAATACAGGTACTTGAGAGTTCTTCAAAACTTTTCCAGAGACATCCTGAATTAATCCTTGCTGCCGGAGATGTCTACCTCGATTGGGCCGATACTGACCCATCCAGATATGAAAATGCCCGGCTGAACTATGCCAGAGCACTTGAACGAGCTCGAAAGAATGAACGGGCAATACTATCCATGATGCGTTATCATCTGCGGCTGAAAAACCGTAAAGAAGTCTACACACTTCTACCCATTTTCAATGATGAAGTTCCAGGAGATTCATCAGAACCAGAGCTAGCGGCCGAGGTATTCTCCAACCTGGCTGAATTCCACCTGGAAGAGGAAAACATGGATGAGGCTCATCGCTTCATTACGCTGGCTGAACATGCGGACCCCGCTGCTCCAGAACCATTTTACGTCAGCGCCCTGTATTGGCGGCTCCAGGGTAATGAGCAGGCAGAGCTGAGCAGTTTGCAGCAAACTCTAATCAATCTTGACAGAATGGAATCATTGAAGCACAACCACATAAAAATGCAGGTGCTGACTCTGGGCGGTATAGGTATTCTTTATTCTGAACAGGCTTCCCGTCTTAGTCCAGATTCAAGAGACGCAGGCGAAGTTCGCAGCATGGCATTGGATAATCTCAATAGGGCAGTGAATCTTTACAGCGATGCCCATTCCCGGAAGATCCTGGCTGCCTCTCCTGAATATGGCAGCATTTTTCTCGGATTCGGGAATTTCTTATATCAAACAAATAAAGGTGAATCAGAATTTTCCCTTGAAACAAATCAGGAATCATTAAGAATTCCTGATGACAGCATGAGTAATCTATGGCTGGCTGAGCATTACTACAATCGGGCAGAAGAGCTGTATGACAGGGGAAATGGAAGTTCCAATCTACCTGACAGAGCGTTATATAGACGAGCCTATGTGAGACATCTTCTGGGGATGGATGGGGCTGTTGCTGACTTTCATCGCATTTCCAGACGTCGTCCTGATGATTACAATTCCCGACTTGCCCTGGCAGCAGTTCTTCTGGATTCTGGAGATTATGAGGCATCCCGAATTCAATACCAGCGCTCTATCGAACTTCTGGATGAGGAACTCAATTCATCAATGGGCATTCTGGACTTTGAGAATAAAAGTGCCCATAGAGAGCTCTTCATTCGTTATGTAGCAGCCTGGAACAATCTTGGTGTCAGCCAAGCCCGGTCTGCCGCAGGAAGAGGTGGACGCAATGATGACTACGCTGCTGCCCTGAGTGCATTTACCACAGCTTCTGAGTTTCTTGACAGAGTTACGATAGATCAGACAGCCCTGAACTCTCGAGGTGTTACCGGGCTGCGGGATGATAACAGCCGCAGGATAGTTGAAAGAATTGACGGTTTGAATTTCTTAAAAGAGAAAGCAACCCTGCCTCATCACAACAGACTCATCCTGCTTGGGAAAAATGAAACAAGTTTTGAAGAAACTGACTACCTTGCTTATTCTGGAATACCATCAGATTTTGGCTCCTGACAGTTTTCTAAATCGTCACCATCCAGCCATGATGATCTTCAATTTTACCAAATTGAATCCCCTTGAGCTCCCTGAGTAACCGGTACGCTGTTGAATCATCGTTCAAACTTGAGAATTGCTTTGTTTCTCCCTTATGAGTAAGAGATTTCAAAGGGGTAACCCCAACTGCGGTTCCTGTGAAAAAGAATTCTATGGCACTATCAAAAACCTCTGATATGGATAAATCTCTTTCCAAAACATCCATTCCCATTTCCCGGGCCAGTATCATGACAGATTCCCGAGTTATACCCGGAAGTATGGTGTCTTTCAGCGCTGGTGTTACCAGTGTTCCATTAGAGAACAGGGCAAAACAGTTACATGATGATCCTTCTTCGATGTTCTTCCCGGTCATGGCATCCATGAACACAGATTCCATATAACCTGCATCTATTGCTTCAGCCTTGGCCAGGGTGGAAGTGACATAGTTTGCGGCTGTTTTAATCCATCCAGTTCCGCCGGGAGTAGCACGAATTCGTGTTGAAGTGACAGCTTCGTTCTTACCAAGCTGGAAATATGCCGAAACCGTTGTACAGACAGTGATAACCCAGGGCTTTCTGGAAAGGTTGACCCCAATACCAGGTTCGGAAACAGCAAAGGGCCGAATATAGACAGTATCAGCATTCTGCCAGATATCATCTTCCCATGCAGCATCATATGCTGGAGTAAAACCCAGATCGTAGTTCCGGCGTACGATTCCGATAATTGTTTTGAGCATGAGATTTTCTGGTACAGGCGGCATTCTAAGACCCCGCATGGAGGCTGCCATCCTCTGGCTGTTCTTCTCAGGTCTGAATAACTTGAGGGTGCCGTTCTTTTGGGGATATGCTTTGAGGCCTTCAAAGCAGCCAAGCCCGTACTGACTTGTATAATTTACCATGGGAAAACCGGGTATGTGGTTCCTTCTGGACATCATTTTATTGTAATCTTCTGGATCCATCCGGGATTCTTCCGCAGGCGTGAGGTGTTCATGCTCAATGTACCGGTCATCCCAACTCTCCCCATTGAAATAAGCAAAATGGACACATGGGTAAATTGAGAGTTTGAAATGCATCTTTCCATCCTTGCAATCTATAAACTGAGTATTTATTATATTCTACTACTATAGTAGAGTCGAGCCAGTTTTACAGGAGTTTCTCATAACAGAATGGTAAACAATGTCATTATAATGGCAGGGGGCGCAGGAAAACGGCTGTGGCCAGCGTCACTTGGAAAACGTCCCAAGCAGTTCATGAGGGTTGGGGATAGGGCCAGTTTGTTCAGAAATACTCTGGAAAGAGCCTTCAAACTTGGAATTGATGGCTCAGTGTATGTGATAACCCATCAGGATCATGCGGCCACTGCTCTGGAAGATTGCAGGGGGATTGAGGAAGCTTTGAGATCCCGTATAGTTATAATGGCGGAACCTGTTGCACGCAATACAGCCCCGGCCCTGGCTCTGGCTGCTGCCGGTATGATTCTGGCCGGGAAACTGAGTGAAACCAGTCTTGTTATGGCCGCAGATCACATCATTTCCCCGATAGAAGCTTTTATATCATCGGTGGAGACCGCCTCTGTTGAAGCCGAAAGAGGGTTTATTGTTCCATACGGCGTTGTCCCGGATCACCCTTCGACTGGATATGGCTACATTGAAGCAGGGAAGTCTGTCGGCGGAGGATTTGAGGTCAATTCATTTCATGAAAAACCAGACCGGAGATTAGCAGAGAACTATCTGGAATCGGGAAAGCATTACTGGAATGCCGGTCTTTTTACATACAGGAACAATGTGTTTCTTGATGAATTGAATCAATGGAGCCCAGAGATTGCCAGGGTATTTGCCTCTCCAGAGGAAGAATGGTTTAATCGCCGCACTGATAGCGATATCACGGTTCTGGAGCCTACAGAATCATTGGTTAACCGTTATCTACAATGCCAGTCAATCTCTGTGGATTACGCTGTGATGGAAAAAACGGACAAAATCCGGATGGTGAAGGCTGAATTTGAGTGGAATGATGTTGGCAGCTGGGATACCGTTTCAGCAATAGGCTCTCCATCTCAAGCTCCTGTCTATTCACATCAATCAAAGGGAAATTTTGTTTATTCTGATCTTCCGGTCGCTCTTTGTGGAGTTGACAACCTCATTGTCGCTGTTGCCAACGGCAGAGTGATGATATGCCGCAGGGGTCAAAGCCAACTGGTAAAAGAGGCTGCCGAAGAAGATTTGAAGAATTCCTGAATTCTTTTTCAGATTCACGATAAAAAGCAGTTTGCAGCCAGTCATATAAGGTGACGCTTAACAACAGACAGGAGGCAAGCGATGAACAATTTAAATTCTATTATTCTTGAGGGAAATCTTACAAAAGATCCTGAACTCAAACAAACCCCCAGGGGAACCCCGGTATGCCGTTTCACGGTGGCCTCGAATCGGTTCTACAAGACCGAGGATGAACGCAGGGAGGAGGTTAGTTTCTTTGAAGTGGAGGTATGGTCTCGACTGGCGGAAACATGCGGCGAGTATCTTTCCAAGGGCCGGGGGGTGAGAGTCGTTGGACGGCTCAAACAGGATCGCTGGGCCGCAACTGACGGCTCCCTGAGATCCCGTATTCATATTGTCGGTGAGCATGTAGAGTTTCAGAGCAAAGCATGGTCTGCCCAGTCTCCTGCTTCCGAAGCCGTAGCAAGTGAATCAGATGTGAGAAAAGAAGCTGTGCCAGCCTATTAGTGGATATTTCTTTTTGAGAATGAGGCTGTGTCCGTGATTTTATGTGGTGCGTGGGAGGTTGAATATGCAGTGTGCATCACAGATAGAAAACGATTACGGATACAGCCAGCCATAAAAATGTCACAGATGTCAGACAGTATAGTACAATGAGTTATCATATCGATAATACAACCTTCCATTTCCAACCGGTGTATCCAGTCGTTTCTTCAGTATCAGACAATCAGATTCCTTGATCTTCAGAATGGTCAGTATTATAATCCGGGAATGGGTCTATATCGCAGGTTATCCATCCTGTCAGCCATTATGATGCTCTTGAGTTTTTCCGCTGCAGCAGAAACTGTCGGCATAATCACTTTTCTTGAAGGAGCTGTTGAAATAGATCGAGATGGCCAGTCAATTCCGGATCGAGAAATCCAGACGGGCTATACAATACAGGTGTTCGACACGTTGAGAACCGGAAAGAATGGATTTGTAGAAGTGGACATGTCCGCAACCTCCGGCAAAACCCGGATCAAAATCAAACCTGAAACTTCATTTTACTTTGAAGGCCCATCAGGGAAATCCTCTGCCCTGAGAACGACTTTTCAGCTGCTTCGGGGTTCATTGGAGATCTTTGTCAGAAGACTGATGCGTGGAGAGTCCCGTGCCGTTCGAACAGATTCCGCTGTATTCGCCGTAAGAGGGACAGAATTTTCTGTTGACATCGCTGTGGATAGATCATCTCTGGTTGCCGTTTCAGAAGGTCTGGTAGAGATTCAAGTTGATTCTCAGACAGGTCATGCAAGGCCCGGAGATGCCGCTTCCATCGATACAAACAATACAATAACTTTTTCGGAAGTCGATATTGAGGAACTTCCAGTGTATCGGAAAAAATGGAGGGAGTCCCGTCTGGCAGCTCTGCAGGTCAATCCCGATATGGCTATTAATCACCACATCAGATTGTGGAAGAAACATTTCCCGGAGTTAGAGAATGCACTGCGTGAATTAGAATCACATAACAGGATTTTCAGGTATTGGAGTTCTGTTATCGACGGGAACGTTAAAAAGCCTTCCATGAGCAGGACGATAATGGATAAACAGACTGTCAGTTACGGTATGGTGAAATTGCGGTCTGCACTACCCCTGACTGAAAGACTTTTTTATACTCTGGTCGATCTGGAAAAAATCCGTGAAGATGGAAACTCTCCAGACATTGAACGATTTTACAAATCTTTTGGGCAGGACAGGGTAGAGATAAGAAGAATGCTCAGCAGAATCCGGTATATGCTCCGCATATTCCAATTCATGGACGAATCTATTGGAAGTTTCTTCAATTCAGGTTCATCAGGTTCAAGTCTCATGGATTCGATTCCAGTTTTCTAGATTCATCTACAGTCGCTCTTCTTAATTACATTAATCTCACAAAGATCAATATATTGTTGTAATCTCCATCCTTTTTCTATATTATTCTGCGAATCAGGATAAAGTCTCCAGTTATATACTTGGTTTTGAGTCAGGGGAGTAGTGTGGTCAAAAAAGAATTTCCTCAAATTCACTATTATAATCAGGATTTCGTTGGTATCTATGAACGTTCATGGGCATGGATGCCTGATTTCTGGCACAAGGCAATTCCTTCCGCTGGATTGAAAAATCCATTTTACATCCACAAGGGAGATGAGACCCTCAACCTGTTGGATAGTTGTCTGGCTTCACATCTTCTTGTTTACCTCAATAGGAAGTACCCGGTGAATTTGATGTTAGACAATTTTTATTCATTTCAAGAGGAATCAGGTGCTATTCGTGGGAATTACAGTATAAAGACAGGTCAACCCATCTTCACGGAATCCAATCCGGAAGGCTTATCACCTCCACTGTTGGCCTGGGTTGAATTCAATCTCTACCATAAAGTTGGAGCAAAAACACGGGTTCGCAATGTGATGCCCATGCTGATGGCCTATCACGACTGGATAGCATCGAATTTCAAAGATGAAAATGGACTCTATGCCGTACCCATGGAGGTATCGATATTGCCGGCTGTACACAACGAAAGAATAAAATACTCTCTGGAATTCAATACGCAGATGGCCATCAATGCCATGTACCTGGCGGCCCTGGCGGATATTCTCAATGACAAGGAATTGAGCTTTCGTTACAAACAACAGTATTTCTCTCTGAAGACCCGGATAAATTCCCAGATGTGGGATCCCGATGACAAAATATACTATGACCTTGATGCAAGCAGAAAAAGGATCAAAGTGAAGACAATCAATGCATTCTGGCCCCTGCTTGCAGAATTCCCCAATGAAGAAAAGGCCGACGGATTGTTTGCACACTTGAAGGATCCCCAATCGTTTGGAACGGATAACCCCTTTCCTACTCTGGCCGTCAGTGAAAGAGGTTTCGACGAAAATGGAGAAGGAGCGTCTGGCTCTGTTGTTCCTGCTTTAACGTACATGGTTATAAAAGGGCTTGAAAAGTATCAGAAGTATGAATTTGCCCGCGAAGTTGCTATCAGTCATCTGCATTTCATTATTGATACGTTTTATCCCCCAAATAATCAGAAAGGAACGCTCTGGAAAGCGTACAAGCCGTTCAGTGATGGTCCTGCTGTGTGGGAGCAGAACAAAGAATGGAATAAGCCTCTGAGTATGGCCTATGTGGGACTCTCCACAATTGCAATGATTATTGAAAACATCGTCGGTCTCTATGTGAGTTTGCCCAAGAAAACGGTTGATTGGTATGTTCCGACACTTGAATTAATGGGGATTGAAGATCTTCCACTGAAACGCAACCGGATCACCATCATAAGCAACAAGTCCAGCCGCGGCTGGGAAATCAATCTGGAATCGGAAAAACTCTATTACTTCTCCATACATTTGCTGGATGAGGGGAAGAATAAAACACTTCCTATTCCATCAGGTAAGTGTTCCATGCTTATTTCCAAATTATAAGATCTTAAAAATCAGCTCTCTACTCCTGCAATGAGCAGGGATTTCGGATCAAGTATGAGCGGTAAATCCGAGGCATCAATCTTATCGTGATCTTTAACAAGTTGAAGGTGAAGATAATCCTTTTCTGCCTTCAATGTAATGATTATATCAATCATTTTGAGAAAGGGAACCAGATTTGTTGGAATACCATCGTCATTGAGCACAGGTCCATCAATATCTTCCCTGTGATAGTCATCTGAAAACCAGAGTTCCACTTTTTTCTCAGCAGCGAAATTTTTGAATGCACTGATATCGGTTTCAGTCGCTTTTGTGAAATCAAAACCATCGATGATTACAACATCAGTTTCAGCCTGACCATATTCTATCATGGCGGTTACGCTGGCAATAACCTGTGTAACACTCGTTCCAATCTGGCTGAAATTCATGATTACCCGATTATGAATGATATCATCATGAACATCCATGACATTTTCCAGATTGCGCTTCTGACTGATTTCTTTGAAGATATCTTCATACCATCTGATGATATGATCCGTTCGTCTGGCATAGGAGACATGAATAACATGTTTGCCAGCCATGAGTTTGTCGGTGGCAATATGAACGAGGCAGGCTGTTTTACCAATACCCCGGCGCGAGGCGATAATGCCAATACAGCCAGCACCAACACCACCATGAATGGACTGATCCAGTTTTCTCAGCGGACTTTTCCGTATCAATTCTTGTCTGACCATTGGTCTCTCCTTACTTTGCGGTCTTCCTGTCTTCCTCAGCTTTTTTTATCATCTCCTCACTTATTGAGCGAGGAAGTTTTGAGAATTTTGCGAATTCCATGGTGAATTCAGCCTTTCCCTGGGTAGCGGATCTCAGAACTGTTGAATAACCAAACATTTCGCTCAGCGGAACCTCGGCTTCAATCACACAGTAAGCACCTTCTTCCTGGGAGGAAATTATCATGCCTCTCCGCTGATTTATACCGGAAAAAATACTTCCCTGGAATTCTGTAGGACCTTCAACGGCAACCTTCATTATGGGTTCCAGTATGATGGGAGCGGCTTTTCTATAGGCTTCACGGAATCCCATCAATGCAGCAGTCTTGAAGGCAAGATCTGAGGAATCCACAGCATGCGAAGCTCCATCAACAATGGTCATTTTAACATTCACAATTGGAAATCCCAGAAGAGTTCCTTTGGCCATGGCTTCCTGGAAGCCTTTATCACAGGATGGAATATACTCTGTTGGTATATTGCCCCCCTTAATCAAGCTGACAAATTCATAATTTTCATCACTTTGTAATGGTTCCATAACACCATTGATTTTGGCATATTGACCGGAGCCGCCGGTTTGTTTTTTATGGACGTAATCCCATTCCACCTTCTTTGTGATGGCTTCCCGGTAAGCAACTTGTGGTGCTCCGGTTTCCACTTCGGCTCTGTACTCCCGGCGCATGCGTTCAATGTAGACATCAAGGTGGAGTTCGCCCATCCCCTGAATGATTGTATCGTTTGTTTCATTGTCCACATAGGTCTGGAAGGTTGGATCTTCCTTGGTGAATCGGTTAAGAGCTTTAGCCATCTTGTCTGAGGCCGATTTATCCTTTGGTTTAACCGAAAGAGATATGACCGGATTGGGAACGAACATGGAAGTCATTGAGTAATTCAGCCTCCCGCCGCAGAAGGTATCGCCGGAGGCACATTCTATTCCAAATAGAGCGACAATATCACCTGTACCGGCTTCGCTGATATCTTCCATGGAGTTGGAGTGCATTCGCACAAGGCGTCCCACCTTGAATTTTCGCTTATTGCGAACATTGTAGAGTTCCGAACCTTTTTTCAGAATTCCCTGATATATTCGGATGTAGGTAAGCTGGCCATACTGGCCATCCTCCAACTTAAATGCAAGGGCAATGGGGGGCAATGCGGGATCAGGAGGAAGTATAACTTCAGATTCATCATTGTCAAGATCCAGGGCCTTATTCTCAACCTCCGATGGAGAGGGCAGGTAATTCGTAACCGCATCCAGAAGCGGTTGTACACCTTTGTTCTTATATGCGCTTCCTATAAAAACAGGAACCAGTTCATTGGAGATCGTACCAGTCTGAACAGCCTGATGAATGAGTTCCACTGAGGGACTCTCACCTTCCATGAGCTTTTCCATGAGTTCATCACTGAACATGGAAACGGCATCCAGCATGATGGAGCGTTTCTCCTCAGCCTCATCCCTCAGCTCAGCTGGAATTTCATCCTCTCGGACAGAATGATTCTCATCCCTGTCAAAGTACAGGGCTTTCATGGTGATCAGGTCGATTACACCTTTATGCTTATCTTCCAGGCCTATGGGAACCTGCATTATAACAGCATTGAGATTCAGCTTTTCCTCAAGCTGATCCCGCACTTTGTATGGATTCGCACCTGTGCGGTCAGTTTTATTGATAAACGCTATTCTGGGAACATTGTAACGCTTAAGCTGTCTGTCAACAGTGATGGATTGGCTTTGCACGCCGCCCACAGAGCAGAGTACCAGAATTGCTCCGTCGAGAACACGCAATGCCCTTTCCACTTCTATTGTGAAATCCACATGTCCTGGGGTGTCAATAATGTTGACGGAATAACCCTTCCAGTCAACATTGGTGGCTGCGGATGCAATGGTGATGCCCCGTTCTCTCTCCAGTTCCATGGAATCCATGGTTGCGCCAACACCGTCTTTGCCGCGTACTTCATGTATTGCATGAATCTTCTGGCAAAAAAATAGAATTCGCTCGGACAAAGTTGTTTTACCCGAGTCGATATGGGCACTGATACCGATGTTACGCATCTTTTCGATGTCAAAAATCATGAGTTACTATCCTCATAGTGATTCCCGTTTCACTTAACGGGGGTAGATTAACTGCATGTGCAGGGGATAAAAAAGTCAAAGTAGTATAACGATGCCCGAATAACAGGTCTATACCTGAAAACCGGTTATTCAGGGTAATTTTAGAATCCGCGAAGATCCCGTGCTGTCACAGGATTACGGCACACAGTGAAGCAGAAAGAAGCTCATTCCTGGAAATCCGATGCAATTTCAATGATGTTTCCATCCGGATCGGCAACCATGGCAGAGCGTATTTTCCAGGGTTCATTCCTCGGACGGTAAATAACTGTTGCCCCCTCCCGTGTAACCTTATCAAAGAATTCATCGACATTTTCAATGTTTCCTACATTGATGGACAGCTCGAAAGTGCCATTCAGATGTTTCGGGAAATCCGGTTTCTGTCCCAGTAATTCAGGAAGTTTTGAGCGTTCATACATTGAAAATCGAATACCGTCATGCTTGAACTCCGCATAAGGTCCATCTCCATTCCAGTCCGTTTCCATACCAATAACATCTCTATAGAAAGCAACCATCTTCCCCAGGTCATTGGCAAATATGCCGATCATATCGAATTTCATTCCCATTGTTTTAACTCCTCTTTTTGAAATTCCATTCTATAGATGAGAAAGATCCTGTACAACCTGTGTATTCAGGAATGACTCTGCTGTCATAATTGCTTGAGAATGAACTCATCCCAGGCAGATTCAATGTATTCTACGTAATCAGGAGAAATCTCAGGCACGGAATTATTTGTAAGAGTTTCTAATGACAATGTCGCTGGACCAACGTCTAAATCGGAGAATTTCACTGCATCATCAGAGGGGAGCAGTTGAATGTCCAGAACCGACATATCTCCCCAATTCTCAGGACTGGCTTTGGAGAGCTGCATCTCCGGTGAGAGTAGAAAATTTGAAAGAACCATTGCGGCCTCCTTGTTGGGAGAGTTGAATGGAATCGCTGTAAAATGATGATTGAACAGTGCCAGTCCCTCAGGTACAAATGTGCGTACAGTCTCGGGATATTCACCGGCTGCAATTCTCCTGGAGGCATTGCCTACATTGTAGTGCATGGAGAAATCAATCTCTCCCTGCAGAAAAAGTGAATCCATCTCCACCCCGTTTGCGGGATAGTATTTTCCCTCCTGCCACAAGTAGGGTGAAATCTCCTCGAGCCAGGCCATCAGGGACTGAACACCTGATTCGGCCCGTGACTCATCAAAATCTCCAAGGTATTTATCGGGCCCGCCACTCAAATGATATAATGCCAGGCGAAGAAAGGCCGAACCCACAAAATCCGGCGGCTGTGGATAGGTAAACCGGCCTGGATGTTCCAGTATCCATTTATTCAATTCATCGAAATCAGCCGGTGGAATGGGGATCCTGGATGTATCATATTCAAAGACAAGCCAGGCCTTGCCATAGGGGGCTTCATAACCTTCTGTCGG
Organism: Spirochaetaceae bacterium; assembly: GCA_965224705.1. Classification (GTDB taxonomy): domain Bacteria; phylum Spirochaetota; class Spirochaetia; order DSM-2461; family DSM-2461; genus UBA2779. Next base: position 1,617,585 of record OZ245056.1, read on the forward strand.
ATAGCCGAAATCTGTGGCAACGGAATTCTGATCCACAAAGTTATTGAAGTTTGGCAGCCTGTCCACATACGGACCCCAGAGTAACTCGGCTTCCTTCGCATTCTTGAAATTCTCACCGTTAATCCACAGTAAATCGATGGAACCCCTGCTGAGGCTGGCCTGTTTCTCCGTCAAAAGTTTATCGATGAAAACCTCGGGATTCATGGATACTCGATTGAGCTTGATCAGGTATTTTTTCTGCAGTTCCTTCGCAACAATTCCATCTATCCATGCGTTGATTTCGGATGAGCCGCCCCACATGTAGAAATTGACTTCGCTGTTTCTGGCATTTCGGACAACTCTGTCCCAGCTTAATGAAACCGGGTTGGAGATCTCCGTACTACCCCCCGCGCCAATACGTGGAATCAGGGCAATACTGAACATCACAAAAAAGGTCAGTCTGGTCAGTGAAAGCAGTTGTTTATTGTGCATGAAAACTCCTTAGCATTATTCCCCCGGCATTATGCGGCGGAAAAGATCGGGTCAAAATTCTGGCAGAGGTTTTGGAGGTGTCCAAAAAGTACAAATACATCTATTCAAGTGTTGCCACAATTATTATTACACTATATAAAAGAATGAAATCAATTGAACAGACGTTCTTGATTCAAAATAATTGCTGATTCTATCAGGAGGATAATATGGCAAATTTATACAATGTATATAAGTGTAACAAGTGCAGTAATGTCGTCATGAAAATGAAGACTGATGACAGTACGATGTCCTGTTGTGACCTCAACATGATTCATATGCCGGAACAAACGGCAGATTCAACAAAGGAGAAGCATGTTCCTGTCATTGAGAAAACTGATGCTGGATACAGGGTAACGGTGGGCAGCACCCCGCATCCCATGCTGGAGAACCACTGGATTCAGTGGATTGAGCTTGTTATCAATGGAAGCAGAATGATAACAGAGTTAAATCCTGGTGATGATCCATCGGCATCTTTCAACTGTAAACATGAAAGTGGTGCAAAGGTTACAGCTCGGGAATACTGCAATCTTCACGGGTTATGGAAAGGAAACCTTTAAAATATGGCAATACCGAAAACTATGGCGGCTGCTCTTGGAAAACAATTCAATGAAGAACTGATCTCTGCCTATCTCTATGAATCCATGGCCGCAGATTTCTACTGTAAAAAACTTCCCGGTTTTGCGTCATGGATGACTATTCAGGCCAGTGAGGAGCGGCTTCATGCAGAAAAGATCCACCGTTACCTGGATGAGAATGGTGAAAGAGTCTTCTATGGTGCCATTCCCGAGCCTCAGGCAGAATGGGCCACCCCCATTGAGGCGATGAAAGCAGCGCTAGCTCATGAGAAGTATATTTCCAAATGTATACATAAACTTGTTCACATTGCCCGGGAAAAGGATGATATTTCAACGGAAGTTTTCCTCGGGTGGTTTGTTACAGAACAGGTAGAAGAGGAAGCTTCTGCTCAGGAGCTTATCGACAAACTTGAAATGATTGGAGACAATCAGTACGGTTTGTATCAGCTTGATAAAGAAGTTTCCACTCGACAGCAGGAAGCATAATCTCTACAGGAGATATGATGGAGGTATTGAATGAAAAAATATGTTTGTGAGGTTTGCGGCTACATCTACGATCCGGAAGAAGGGGATGAAGACACCAATATCCCTGCCGGAACTGATTTTGACAGCTTACCTGAAGATTGGGTCTGTCCACTGTGCGGAGCTGAGAAATCAGAGTTTTCACCAGTAGACGAATAGTCCTGAATCAAATCAGCCAGAGCACCATCAAAGAATTCACCTTTTGATCCTGGCAGGGAGTATCCGCCCATGCCGTAGAGGAGGATGGTTAAGCCGGAATGAAATGGGTGCTTCTCAGATGTCTTTCAGCCGTTCTGAAATCCAGGGCGGCTGATTATTCTCCCGGTGGGAATCCGCATTGGGCCTGCTGGGCCAGCCATGCATCCATAAGAACCAATGCGGTCATAGCCTCAACAACTGGAACTATTCGGGGGCATATTATTGGATCATGTCGGCCTTCTGTCTGGATCTCCACTGCCTGTCCGGCCAGGTTGACAGTACTCTGCCTGAAACTTATGGAACTGGTCGGCTTCACCGCTGCTCTGAATACAATGGGCTGACCTGTGCTGATGCCTCCGATTACCCCCCCTGCATTATTGGATGTGAATCCAGATTCATCCATACCGTCGTTGTGTTCGCTCCCTCTCATGTCTGCCGCAGAGAATCCAGCCCCAATTTCAAATCCCCGTATGGCCCCAATAGAAAGGATGGCCTTTCCAAGATCGGCTTCAAGTTTGTCGAATACTGGATTCCCCAGACCCGGAGGCACTCCTGTTACTCTGCACTCAATGATTCCGCCAGCACTATCCCCAAGCTCCATTAATTCCCGTATTCGTTCGGACATTTTACCGGCAGCATCAAGGTCGCATGCTCGCAGGGGATTTCTTTCAATCACAGAGGCATCAAAGCTCTGACAGGTAATTCCGGCGGCCGCTTTTGTCCAGGCCATTATTTCTACACCCCTGGATTTCATCCATTTACGTGCAATGGCTCCTGCGGCCACACGGGCCGCCGTCTCCCGCCCGGAAGCCCTGCCGCTCCCGCGCCAATCCCTCAGACCGTACTTTTTCAAATAGGTATAATCCGCATGGCCAGGTCTGAACTTATCGACAATTTCGCCATAGTCGGATGAGCGGACATTTGTATTCTGCAGTATCATTGCTAACGGCACACCGGTGGTTCTTCCTTCAAAAACTCCCGACAGGAAGGAGATCCTGTCTGCTTCTTCGCGGGGTGTGCTGAGTTCCGACTGGCCAGGCCGCCTCCTGTTCAATTCTACTTGAACATCAGCTTCAGATATCTCGAAACCAGGAGGTAAACCATCGACAACAACACCAACGGCTGTTCCATGAGATTCTCCGAAAGTACTGATGGTTAAATATCGTCCAAAGATACTACCTGCCATTGTGGTTTTCCAGTGATGTAATCAAACGCTGAGTATTCATGCTGATAGTGACATCTTCTATCTCATGAATGAAATGAGCAATCTTGCAGTACAGTGAATCACGTCTATGATAGAGCTTCATAAAATCCTCCCATGGGTTTTCTTCTGAGAGAAAAGGCGGTATTCCCCCGGCCATTATTCTTCTGAACAGCAAATTGGCATCAGCACGAAGATAAACCATGAATCCTTTCGTTCCGAAACATTGCATAGCATTCTTGTTTTCTATCGTTCCACCGCCCAGAGAAAGTACAACACCCTTTTCTTGAAGGGACGGCAATGTCCAATCCATGAAGTATTGGAAGACCTTTCCCTCCCGTACAATGAACTCGTTTTTACCCAGAGTATTCCAGACTTCCCGTATGGTGGTTCCGGTACCTTTTACTGTTTCAAGAATTAAGCTGTCAAGATCGTAAAAAGGGTATCCATAATGCCGTGCTAAAGCCTTTCCAATTGAGGATTTACCACTGTGTTTCAATCCGCCAACAATGTAGAAGTTCATATCCCTGATCATACAGCTCTAATCAACTATAACAGGGGATCCCATGTCGAACCAGCCATTAATAACATTCTGGAGACCATCGATTCCTTCTTTCTTCAATGATGAAAAGGTTCCAAGACCTGCACGGGGAGCTATTACATCCAGATCCTGCCGCACTTTTTTTAGAATTGAAGCCTTTTGACTCTTTCTGATTTTGTCAGATTTGTTCAGCAGGAAATGAACAGCTCTATTCCCGGAATAACAGAGTTCAAGCATCTGCGCATCCAGGTCTGACAGCGGATGCCTTATGTCCATCACGATGATAACACCCCTGAGACATTCCCGTTTTATAATGTATGAGGTCAGTTCCCTGCCCCAGTGCTTCATCTCCACTCCACTGACTCTGGCATATCCATATCCTGGAAGATCAACCAGCCGATGATCTTTTGTTTCATTAAGAGTGAATAGATTGATGTGTCTGGTTTTTCCCGGTTTGGACGATGTTCTGGCAAGAGACTTCCGGCCTGTCAAAGTATTTAAAATAGAAGACTTGCCTGAATTCGACCGGCCGACCAGGGCCACTTCCACTCCACCATCCTCTGACAGTGAATCAAATGATGGAGATGATGTAAGGAAGCTTATATTTTCAAGTTTTTTCAAGTTTTGTACTCCATAGCCATAATAGAGTTAGTGCATCAAATCTTCAATTGCTATAAAATGATGCAGGTGAAAATACGAAGTGTAGAAACTATTTGTCTCACTATTCTGACAATTCTTGCTGTAGGAACAACTATCCACTTCATGCAAAGATTGTTTATTCCCCTGATAATCGCTGGACTCCTTTCTCTCATGCTCACCCCCCTTGTCAATCAGATGGCACTGATCAGGATACCTCGTTTCATCGGTATAATCTGTGTGATAGGAGCCCTGTTTGTTGTTCTGTTCATCGTAGGAAGGTTGTTCTACTCAAGTCTTCAGACTTTTACTCAGGTTTTTGGAGACTATCAGAAACGCTTTGTCAGTATTCTTAGTGAACTGTGGATACGTTTAAAAATACCGCAGGAATACTTCCCAAGACTGGGCTGGACTCGCAGCATGATTGATGGAATCGTTCAGATATCCGGCAGTTTTGTGAACCTTGGAACCCAACTGGGATTAGTTTTCTTCTTCCTTATTTTCATGCTTGTCGAAACGCCGCTCTCATGGTTTAAGTTCAGACGTGCATTCCCTCGTCGTTTAAATCATCAACTGGGCAGTGCTGTTGATGATGTGTTTCGGCAGGTTGCTCGTTATCTTACAGTAAAAACCATTATCAGTGCTGTAACCGGTCTCGCCGTATGGTTTTCATTGAGTCTGGTTGGGCAGGATCTTGCGGCTCTCTGGGGGCTTTTAGCCTTTCTGTTCAATTACATCCCAAACCTTGGCAGTACAATCATAATGGCTGCCACCATGATCCTGGGACTTGCCCAATTCTATCCGGCATGGGATAGAATAATCATCGTATGGCTGTTGATGCCGGGGATACAACTCTTGATGGGAAACATTCTGGATCCCATGATTCAAGGTGATCAACTGGATCTCAGTCCCCTGGTGATTCTCGTCTCCCTGGTTCTCTGGGGCTGGATTCTCGGTCTGACAGGCATGTTTTTAGCCGTTCCCCTTACTGTCGCATTAAGGATTATTTTGAATCACATTGAGGGACTTCGTCCTGTTGCGGTGATGATGGGTTCGGGTAAGATTGACCGGGCCCTGCATCACAAATTACTGAGAAGAAAAAGAATTCGGTTCAAAATGGGGAAGAAGAATACAAACCAGCCAGATACCTGATCGTTCAAATCTATGAATCAAAAACCAGGCATTTTTATCACGTGGCTCCCCCTTGCTGTGATGTGGATTCTAATGGCCATAGAACAGCCGGTGATTACAGCCATGATAGCCCGAATGAGCAGCGCCACCGCCCAACTGGCGGCCTTTGGTATCGCCTTCTCCCTGGCTCTGCTCATCGAAGGCCTTGTCGTACAGATGCTGGCAGCCGGTACAGCTATAGCAGACAACCGTGAGAACTACAGACGTCTTTTGATGATGATGCACATAATCGGTGGAGGAGCAACAATGGTCCATGCCACTCTTTGCATTCCAGCCGTTTTTGATGCATTCGCAGCCATGGTACTTGGAATTCCCAGGGAACTCATCGTTCCTTCCCGAATGGCTTTTCTCGCTCTGCTTCCCTGGACTCTGGGCATCGGTTATCGGCGCCTCTGGCAGGGAGTTCTTATCCGGTACAGCCGAACAAAAATGATTCCTGCAGCAATGCTTTTTCGTATTCTGTTCATCGTTATCACTTTGTTGTGGGCATTTAAATCTCAGCGGATAAGCGGTTCTGTTGCCGGTGGCTTAAGCCTGACTGTCGGTATTGCAGTCAGTCTGCTGGTTACATGGCTCTGTGTTCGACCCGTTGTTAAAAACTTGCCTTCTGCCATGGATCAATCGGACAAATCCATCATGTCCTGGAAGGATATCCTTGTATTCTACATACCGTTAGCTCTTACCAATGTTATCAGCTTCGGTGTACGGCCTGCATTGCAGATGGGTCTTGCCCGTGGAGTATTACCTTTGGAATCATTGGCTGTCTGGCCAGTTTTTGCAGGCTATATGTTTCTGTTTCACTCGCTTGCACTGGCATCACAGGAAGTGGTGATTTCCCGCCTTGACAGCCCGGAATCCCAGAGGCAGATTATCCGCTTCAGTATCATTCTGGCTGCAATGCTCTCAACTGCCTGTATTCTGGCGTTTGCCACTCCATTCTGGAAGATATGGTACTCGGGAATATCAGGTCTGGAAGACTCGCTGACATCACTCTCCCACTCTCCTACAATCCTGATTTCCCCTATGATACCTCTTTCTGTATTTGTTTCTCTTTGCCACGGAGCACTGATTCGTCAGAGACGTACCCGGGAAGTTACCTGTAGTATTACCATCAATATCACAGTTCTTATCAGTGCGATGTTCCTTGGTATCGCCATTTTTCCCTATCCAGCCATCAGTATCGTGGCCGTTTCATATTCCCTCGCCTTTGCCGTTGAGTTGGTGTATCTTGCATCACGACACCCTTTATCGAGTCAGATACGATGAACACAATGGATAAAAACTCCCTGCCCCATCTTCTTTCTCTTCTCAAGCATGTTTTTGGCTTCACAGAATTTCGCCCCTTTCAGGAAGCAATTATTACAGCATCTCTGGCGAACCGGGACATCTTCGCCGCCCTTCCCACAGGGGGAGGCAAGAGTCTCTGCTACCAATTACCAGCCATGGTAAGAGATGGTCTGACTGTTGTTATCAGCCCTTTAATAGCTCTGATGAAGGATCAGGTTGATGCGGCCCGGGCCTCCGGTGTTGAAGCTGGATGCTTGAACAGTTCCATGGATTTTTTCGAGCGGTATGCTGTTTACCAGTCGCTTAATTCCGGTTCCTTGAAAATTCTTTACATTGCTCCCGAAAGGCTGGGAATGGAGGGAAGTTTTGAAAATCTGGCCAACTGGGGCTGTACGGCCATTGCAGTGGATGAGGCTCATTGTATCTCCGAATGGGGCCATGACTTCCGCCCGGAGTACCGTCAGCTCAGCAGCATACGGAAACACTTCCCGGAAATCCCGTTGATGGCCCTCACTGCAACGGCTACTCAGCGGGTTCAAACGGATATCATCAGTCAACTGGGACTTCAAGACCCCTACATTGTACGGGCCAGTTTCAATCGCCCGGAGATTTTTTATCGTGTAGAGCCTGAAAGAAATATTCTGCCCCGCATCACCAGTTTTCTGAAATCACGTCATAACCTTTCCGGTATCATCTACAGGTCAACAAGAGCTGATGTAGAAAAAACTGCGGCATACCTCCAGAAAAAGGGCATAAATGCGGCGCCCTACCATGCAGGGCTTCCCGATGACGTACGCCGACAGAATCAAGATGATTTCAAGGCGGATCGAATAGCGGTTATAGTGGCCACTGTTGCATTCGGCATGGGTATAGACAAACCGGATATCCGATTCGTCATACATGGCGATCTCCCTGGAAATCTGGAATCCTACTACCAGGAAACTGGACGCTCAGGTAGAGATGGAGACAATGCGGAAACTCTGCTTCTATGGAACTTTGGGGATATGGCCAAAACACAGTGGCATATCGACCGGATTGAAAACCCGGTCGAGCGGAGAAGAGCCGGTGATGCTCTCCGGAAAATGCTCCGTTTCGCCGATACATTTGCCTGTCGGCGCCAAATTCTTCTGGCTCATTTTGGTGAGGAGCACCCTGGGAAATGCGGGGGGTGTGATGTTTGCACAGGAGAGGTTGAAAGTGTGGATGCTACGGAAGATGCCCGAAAGATTCTCTCCGCAGCCTGCCGGACGAAGCAAATCTTTGGAGTCCATCACCTTGTTGATATAGTGAGAGGAACCCTGACAGACAAAATTTCCAGTCGGGGTCATCAGTTCTTACCCACTTTTGGTGTGGGGGCTGATTCTCCCAAAAAGTATTGGCTGGCCATTGCAGGTGATCTGGAGACCGGCGGTTTTGTGTTCCGGGATGAAAGCAGGTACAAAGCCCTCACCCTCACAGAGAAAGGGAAGGACCTTCTCTTTGGCAGAATTGAATTCCGTACGGTCCGAAGGGCAATGGATAGGAAGGAGACACTTCATGTCCTGGATCTGGGCGCATCCGGCAAAGATGGAATAGAGACGGAGCTTTCCGAGGAGGATGGCCGGCTGTATGAGGTGTTGAGAGCTCTCCGCTTTGCCCAGGCAAAGGAAATTGGGAAGGCACCCTATATGATATTCCCCAATGCGACATTGAGAGCCATGGCGGTTCATCGTCCCCGAAACGATCAGGAGCTTCTGGCCTGTCCGGGTGTCGGTGAGAGGAAATTGCAGTCCTGGGGAGAATTATTTCTGAATGAAATCGATCGTTTTCTGAAAAACCTTGAATCTTAAACCGTAAAATGTCAGAATGTGAAAATGATAGCCCTCACCGGAGCCACGGGATTTCTTGGCCACTCAATTCTCCGCCAGCTTAAAGCGGCCGATCAGCCAGTTGGTGCTGTACTTCTCAATACGTCCGATACATCTCGAATAAAACCCTACTGTAAATGGACGGCCGAGGCATCACTGGACAATGTTGGATCCCTGGTTGAAGTATTCAGCGGAAGTGATGTTGTTATTCACTCAGCGGCTCTTATTGACATTCGTGCCGGGCATCGGTCTCTCCTTCGCAAAGTTAATTTTGAGGGGACAAAGAATGTTATGAAGGCATGCCGCCAGACAGGGGTGAAGCGGTTGATCTATCTCAGCAGTATAGAGGCCTTTGATCTTACTTCCAATCGTCGACCCATACGGGAAGATTTTGGTTTTTCCGATGGAACAGCCATCATGGATTATGGAGAAAGCAAGGCAGAAGCAAGCCGAATGGTTATGGCGGCTGGATTGAGCGGTCATATGGAAACTGTGATTATCTGTCCATCCGGTCTGGTTGGTCCCTGGGACTATCGGATGGGTCTCTTTACGAAGTTGATTGGACTGTTTCTCAGAGGCAAAATGCCTCCTTTTTCAATTCCTGGGGGGATGGATTTTGTGGATGTCCGGGATGTGGCTGGTGCTGTTATCAGTTCCATTCAAAAAGGCCGTTCAGGAGAATACTATCTTACTTCTGGTGACTATTTAGAGCTTTCTCACTTCTTTATGATTCTGGAAAAACTCAGCGGCATCAAGCCTCCAAAGTATACACTTCCTCACTCCCTATGCCGCATCGTTGCCCGAAGCATGGAAATCTGGGCCAATGCTTTTAACAGGACAACACCTCTTACTCCGGGAGCGTTGAAATTACTTGGGAAGGATGTCCGCATAGATTCAAATAAGGCCAGAGAGGAATTGAATTTCGCAGCCCGTCCCATCGAAAAAACGTTTGAAGACATGGTGGCCTGGTTTCGCAATCCCGAAACAGAGACTATTGATTCTGCCCCTGCTGCTTCTCTCGATCCTTCAATATAGCTGCGGCCAGCTCTCTGGCCCAATGATGGACTTCTTCTCCCTCCGGAAGCTGTGTCATCATATCCTGTCTGAGTCCTGAAATGAGGAGCCTTGCCCCAAGAATACTCAGTCTGGCTTCAAGAATGTCCACAGCCTCTGCAAAGAAGGGATAGCGGCTGTTCCCGGAACCGAATACTGCGGCTTTGCAGCCGGTGAGATCCAGGTCATCCATACCAAGTTCAAATCTCAGAAAATCCTGCTGGAGATCGCCCTGCCCATAGGTTGAACTTCCTAAAACCACATAGGGATACTCGTTGAGTTCCCCGGGGCTGGTTTCAAAAACGTTTTTTATGACTGCGGATATGCCTGCTTCCTCCAGCGTTTTTCCAAGAACGGCTGCAATACGTGCAGTTTTTCTTCTGGTGCTGCCATAGACAATCAAGACTTCCCTCATTGCAGTCCGGTTCACAGGCCGCCCACGTTTATTGCCTTTAGAGGTTCTGCGAGGGTTATACCATTCCCTGCCAGTAAATCAGGCAGGCTGTTCATGAGATATCTCTGTGTGGATTCGTCCTGCACAAGCAGGACGAACGCTCCTCCCATTCCTCCTCCGCTCAATTTCCCGGCCAATGCTCCATTTGATTGTGCTATGGACAGCACCTGATCCAGATCCCTGCTTGAAAGACTTGATTCGCTGAGTTGAAACTGCATCAGACTGATTGTGTCCGCAGTGAGTCGGAGAAAATCATTTGTATTAATTCCAATTCGTCTGATCCGTTTGATAAATGCGGTTATTGCTTCCTGCATTTCCTGGATGATGGACGCATTTTTGCGGTCTCCTGAAACAAGGCTTCGATGTAATTCTTCAACAGAAGAAACTGTTCCCTGTTCACGGGGCAGAGCACCGTAGATTAAGTGAAGAAGCGGTATTTTCAATTTTCTGCCGACAGGAATATCCCCTCTTTTTGGATACCAGGTATTGAGTCCTGGCATGGAGGACATTCCAGTATCGATACCGGATGGATTGCCGTGAAATCTCCGTTCCAGTTTGTTGGCCAGCCGGTGAATACTGCGATTATATCCTGTTGAGCTGCTCCCCATGAGAATCCGGGCAACGGCCACACAAAGAGCTCCCGAAGAACCAAATCCTCCGGCTCGAGGAACATCGCTCAGCACTGTCCACCGTCCATTTATATCTCTTACCGGAAGTTTTTCTTTCTCTGCAGCCCTCAGCAGCTCAAGCATGACAGCCGCATCTTTCTCATCCATTTTTGGAAAGGATGGGGAACCGGAGTCATCCGGCTGGAAAACAACCCTTGTTCGGCAGGGTAAGTCAAAACCGATGGCCGGGCAGCCATACACGGCGGCATGCTCGCCGAAAAGGATGAGCTTGCCGGTTGCGGACATTGTAAAGGCGATGTTAGAAGGATTCTTCACAGTTCAAACCTTCTTCCTCCAGATGGAAAAATCCAGCCTTTCCCTGATCGACAAGGATGTCCAGCACGGCCATTTCCTTTTTCAGGATTGATCCTGTCCGGTAGAGAAGAAGGGTGAGTTCATTCCCTGCCCCGACACATTTCACCGCAGTTCCTGCGCGGGTTCCCTCCAGAATATCCTGTCCCAACTCATGGGGCAGATGGGGCCGTGCCGGAACGCCAATGGCTTCGCCCAGTTGAATTCCCAATCGGCCGTACTCTCCCAGCAGGGAGAATACCCTATCACTATTTCCCTGAGTGTCAAGATAATGGAGGAATTCAATGAGTGTGTGTGTCATCCGGGTACGCAATTTGCCTGCCTGCTCCTTGAATTGACCGGCCCATCGGGTATAGAGATCCACAGCCACTGGGCTGCTCACCGGTGAAGATCCCCGGAGAAGGCAGCCGCCGATTTCCTCCGGCCATCTGATTTTTTCCCATGTCGGAGAAATTCCTCCTCTGAAGAGACCTGCTCCACCATGAGCCGAGGTGTAGACATCATAACCGCTTCCGCGGCCTCCCTGGAAGTGTCGGTGAGCCATCAATGCGTTCTGAAGAACTTCCCTGTCAGAGGAGTCCATCAGGGTGCGAGTCATTAACAGAGCAGCAGCGGCACTGGATCCCAATCCCCATTTTAAACCATCTTTAGAATAAAACATCAAAGTGTCCACAAAAATGTTGCTGTATTCCGGCCGCTTCGATAAAACTGTGCATACCGAATTGAGAAGTTCCCTGCCGTGCGGATTCCCGGAAGAAATACAATCTCCACGAAGGAGGCGGGCCCTGCCTCCAGCAGCAAGGGCTATTCCCAATCCTCCTTCTTCTGTTACATGGTATTCGCCAGCCAGCAGAATACTGCCGGGGGCCGTCCACCTCATCACAGGGTCTGTACCTGCGGTTCCCGGGCTGCGGAACACTCCCTTGTACGAACTCCATGGACGTTCTCTGCGATCTGTTTGATCAGGAATTGCGCATTCTGCTTCTCACAGAATATCTTTACCTGCGGGCCGGCATCCATGGTTTCCCAGAATTGATAATGCTCCTGCCTGAGTTTGTCAACCAGATCCAGAACCTGTAGACTTCTGGGCGACCAGTACCGAATTGGAACCTCGGCGGCAAACATGGTTGAAAACATTCTCATATAGCTGCGGCGAATGATGGGCCCCAGGCGTTCAAGGCTGCAGGAGTTGAGAGCCTCTATGGCTTTCTCGGTGAGTATTGGCGCATTTCTGACCCACTCACTGTAGAACGGAGAACTGAGACGGCACTGTTCCATGGCCTCTCTTGAGGATATTTTCTTGGGACCGGGTTCTGTCTCCACGACAATTACACGCAGATCGGGCCAGTGACCTGCCACTTCATGGGCCGATTCTCCACCGGCGGGGAGGAGGGTGAAGCCGCCAAAGACAGATCGGGCCGCCGATGCTGAACCGATGCGGGCCAGAGACGAAATCTCCCGGCTGTTCAGCCCCAGTGAAAGGGCCTGGTTACAGGCCAGTGCCAGGGCGGCGAATCCTGCCGAGGAGCTGGCAATCCCGGCGGCCAGCGGAAAATTCAACTCACTCTGCGCCTGAACAGCAAATTTCTTCCCCGCCCTTCCGGTTAATTCTCTGAGCTCGCTGAAAAACTCTTCAAACCGATCCGGATTCTGGAGTTTCCCACCGATAAACACCTGGTCGGAAATGGATGAATCTTCATGTGTTGAAATTATTTCAACCTCTGTCTTACAGTTGAGTTCCGAAAGGCAGAGTGCCAGGGATGGAGTGGCCGGAATATTTCTCCGCCCATCCGTTTTACCCCAGTATTTTGTGAGGGCTAAACTGGGGTGGGTGATGGCCAATGCCTTTCCGAGAATCCTGTCCGTGTCAGCCGGCGGCATGTTCCTGTTTCCATTTCCGGAATCGAAGAACTGCTTTGGCCCGGGATCGAATTGTTTCGGATCGAATCACCTGTGTATAGGCGGCAATTTCTTCCGTCCTGGCTCCGGAACTGAAGGCCAGGCGCCGTGCGTGGAGTTCCATGTGTCCGGCCTGTATGCCCTCGCACACCAATGCCCGCAAAGCTGCAAGGTTTTGAACAAGACCGACCGCTGCGGCAATGCGGCTCAAGCCCTGAGCGTCAGGATTCTCAAGCATATCCAGGGCCCAGCGCGATGCGGGATGGAAACCGACAGCACCTCCTGTAACGGCAAATGGGAGGGGTAATTCCAGTGTCCCATGCAGAATATCCCCTTCAATCCAATACTCGCTCAGCCCGCGGTAAGAGCCGCTGCGGCTGGCCCAGGCATGAATGGCGGCTTCTATGGCCCGCGTATCATTGCAGGTTGCCAGGGCCAGGGCACTGATTCCATTCATGATTCCCTTGTTGTGGGTAATGGCCCTATCTTCATCTTCCCGGGTTATATTGGCCGCTTTTACAATGCGTGCCGCTGTTTGATGGCCATCGAAACCAGATCTCTGTAAACTCTTCACCGGCATACTGAGTTGGGCTCTGGCTGTTCTATCCCTTGATCGGTTGGACAATATGGCCATCAGAATCTTCCCCCCTGTGATGTCTTCAAGCAGGGGCTTCACTTTTTCGGCAGCACTGTTGAGCAGATTCGCTCCCAGGGCATCCCGAACGTCAATTTTTAGGTTTACAGAAAATGTCCGGGCGGATGCCAGCCAGCGGACGTCCATTCCCCTCCAGCCGCCTCCCCGGTTTTCCATGGAGGTTAGCAAAGGTTCCAGATGCAGACGCAGATGCATTTCTGCCTCCCGGATTTTGTTGACCCCACTCTCCCGCAGTCCTCCTGTGTCATCGACAAAGATCTGTGCCACCATTACAGGATCACTGGCCGATGTGGAAAGCTGCCCATTTCTGGAACAGAGATGCCCGATGTAGGAACAGGCCGCAAGGACCGATGGTTCTTCTGTGGCCAGCGGAATCATGTACTCCCTGCCGTCAATTGAAAGAGGACCGGCCAGTCCCATCGGCACGGCCATGTAGCCTGCCGCCTGTTCAACCATCACCTCTGAGAGGTTGAGCATCTCAGCATCATGGCCGCTTGAGTAAAAATCCTGACAGGATTCAGGGTAGTGTTCTTCTATCATCTTCCGTCTCTTCTGGATGGGTCCGAGGCGGAACTTTTTTCCAGCAAGATGATGTTTTTTCATGAGGATGACCATCCAGTTTTCAGGGCTTCTTCGGCAAGGACGGCAGCCCGGTGTTCCAGATCCGCCGGGATGTGCAGGGTGAGGGATTTCAGTTCCTTAAGAGTGCCTGCGCCTGTCAGGGCAATGGCGGCCTGAAGCCCTTCTTCAATGGAAGCCAGGTAGGAAAAAACTTCTTCAGAGCCGCTATGGGCTTTCCGAATGAATGGGAGGGCCGCGGCGGCCATAGACGCACCACAGGCCAGTGCTCTTGCAAATTCATTGGGTGTCCGCAAGCCGCCGGATGCAATTATTCTATCCGATACCAGATCTCCGGCCATTCCTCCGTTCATGGCAATCATGCGGTAGGCAAGAAGCAGTACACCTGTTGGATAACCCCAGCTTCGAAACGATTCACCGGCGATTTGATCCTTTTCTTCTTTTCTGTATGTTTCCACGGTAATCCAATCGGTACCTCCCATGCCTGAAATGTCCACATAAGCCGCTCCGGCATTGAGGAGTTTCAAACCTTCTCCGGGGGGGATTCCATTGCCCGTTTCTTTCACGAGTACCGGGAAATCAGCCTCATCGATCAGGCGGCAGATGCTTTCGAACCATCCGGTATAATTCCTATCCCCATGATGCTGGAAGAATTCCTGTCCGGGATTCAGATGTATGAAAAGCCCATCGGCCTGGATCCTTTTTACTGCTTCTGAAATTGTGTGAGAGGAGTATTCTGCAAGTTGAGCTGCCCCGATATTGGCGAGAACCGGTACATCTGGTGCCAGGGATTTTATTTGAAAATGGGAAGTTGTATCCGGATCTTCCAGCATTATACGAATTGAACCGGTGCCAATGGCAACTCTGCGTTCTTCGGCGATTTCTGCCAGCCGATTGTTGAGGGTAAAGCCCTCCCTGGAGCCCCCTGTCATGCAGGAAATCAACACCGGCATGGAAAGAGAGCAGCCGATGAAATCGGATTCAAGGGATATGGAACCGGCATCAATTTCCGGCATGGAGCAATGGGGCAGATGTATTCGGTTCAGCTCCGTATCACCTGATTCTACAGAGTACGAAGTATCCAGGCACAGGTTGAGATGGTGCTGCTTCCTTCTGGATGTACCGGTATCCATTTTATGCCCTGTCGTATAATCGGAAGCCTGTCGTTGTGAAATCCTTCAGATAGAACATTCCTTTTGCAGGCATGGCTCCCTCAAGAAGATTCTTCCAGACAGTAAAATCCTCCGGCCGGGCCAGCCAGTTTAGATATTCGTGAAAATCAGCCTCATGGTATGTCTGCAATGCTTCTTTGATTCGCCAGCGTGAAATCATTTCCGGAGCTCCCTCTGCAATGGTCATTGAAAATACAAACATTGTATTTCCCGAACCATAGGATGCAACCAGAATTGATTTCCCTGTTATGGCTTCTTTGTGTTTTTTCCATTCCTGCTCAAGAAGGGCGGCCAGATAGGCATAGAGGGATACAGTGTAGAGATTGCCGGTTTCACGATTCAGGTACATGGCATCCATAAAGCATGTTTTGCTGATGAATTCTTCCATCCTGGAGGTGTTCTTTCCATACACACTGTCTAGAAGCTGGGTTACGGCCACTTCCGGCATTGTGGGAAAGGGGACATGGAGGGCGATGTAGTCGGTATCGTCCAGTACCTCCTGAGGACTTTTTTGCAGTCTGTTACAATAATCACTGTATGCGGCAATGAGGGCATCCCTGTAGCATTTCATTGAATAGCCTCCCTTTACTCTGGCTGTGACCGACCCGGGAGGCCGGAAGAAATCATCCACATCCGACGAGAAATATCCCTGGTTCCTGAGATCAATTTCCAGAAGTCTGGGGTTTTTCTCTATCAGAAGAGCGGCAGAACCAGCACCCTGGGTCATTTCAGCCGCACTTGGAGCTTCGTAGCGGGAGATATCACTGCATAGAATCAGGGCTCTGTCATCCGGATTTCCGGAGAACCCAAGCATTGAACTGCTGCTGAGAAGTGCCGCTGTTCCTCCCGCACAGGCATGTTTCACCTCAAAGGTGGAGAGATTACTGGCAATGTCATAATTGGCGTTTTGCAGCATACCCTGAACATAGGCTGAAACAGGTTTTGAATGATCAACAGCGGTTTCTGTTCCGGTGACGATAGACCGTATTCCCCTCACCTGGGCCGGGGTCATTCTATCCAGAACAACGACGGCGGCGTTTCCTGCCAGGGATGCTGTATCTTCCCAGGGTTCAGGAAAGCGGAACGCTGTCAGACCGGTTTTTTTTATTGCCTTTGAAAGGTGGTTCACGAGCTCAGGATGGGAAACGGCACGGGATTTTACCAGGGTGTCCATGCGCATTCGGGGGGATGGCAGGTAGAGGCCGATGTCTCCAATACCTATTTTAGTTTGATCCATGAATACCTCAATTATACTCTGGTTCATTATTGCGTATCTATCCATCAATAGCCAGTTATGAAGCATAAAAAAGACCGTCCGGGGAGGGACGGTCTAAAAGGAGGCCAGTGGTTATCCTGGGAGGAGTGTTATTTCAACCACGAGAGACCTTGTTGTTTTATATTCGGCATTTGTGCGGCAATCTTGAGGGCGCCTTTGAGGTTCTTTCTGAAGGGCACCTCTAAAAAACACCCATTCCGTTTCTGGCTTGATCTTTACCACTGCTACTGCGTTGCCAAAATGCTCACGTAGCCCAGCTACACTCCGCTTTTGTCGCCTTGTATCAGTGAAAAATCTCTGCACCAGATTCCGAAAGCGGGTTTTTTAGAGGTGCCCTGAAGAATTCATTCCATGGTACCCTTGAAGAGGAGGTGTGAAGTGTCAATTCTTCATCGATCAGGCCGACTGCGTCAGGTTATGGCCGATGCCGGTTTCGATGCCTGCATCATTGTTGGTTCGGATCCGCACGGAAATGAAATCCCATCGAAACGGTGGCAGACCCGGGAATGGATAAGCGGATTTACGGGCAGTTCCGGGACTGTTGTTGTAACGAAGGACTTTGCAGGACTGTGGACAGATTTCCGCTACTGGACACAGGCTGCACAGGAACTCTCAGGTACGGAGATAAAACTTTTCCGCTCCTTTGAACCGGGTGTTCCCACGCCTGAGGAATGGCTGGTCAAGAATCTCAAACCAGGTTCTCTTGTTGCTTTCGATGGGCAGACAATCCGTTATGCGGATGCCGATAAGTGGGTTGCGGCATTCAGGAACGCCGATATTTCATTCGATTCCTCAAGGGATCTTCTTGAGGATATCTGGCCGGACAGACCATCCATGCCTGCGAATCCAGTTATTGAGCTGAGTGAGGATGAAAGCGGAGAGTCCCGTCGGCAGCGGATAAAACGATTACGTTTGAAACTTCAGGAGGCCGGTGCCGATACCTGGATAGCCGCGGCTCTGAACCTGCAGGCATGGCTTCTCAACATTCGGGGAAGCGATATTCCTCATACACCCGTTGTGTATGGATACATCATTGTCCGGCCGGATTCAATTCGGTGGTACACCGATCCTGAACGCCTGTCTTCTGAACTCACACTTTCCCTTGAATCGGATTGTATTCAGGTTGTTCCATACGGGAATTTCACGCACGAAGCGGCCTCCCTGCCGGAGAGCTGCCGCATTCTTGCTGACCCGGAATTGCTTTCATGGTCGGTGGTGAGTCATCTGTCAGCGAAATCAATCCATGCCCCCGATCCCGTCGAATTGATGAAGGCTGAAAGAAATCCAGTGGAATTGGAGTTTACACGGGATGCAATGAAGAAGGATGGAGCGGCCCTGGTGAAGCTGTTCATCGATCTGGAACGGCGGCTGAGCCAGGGGGAGGATGTTGGGGAAATTCAGGCCATTGAGTTGCTGAGAAAACATCGGGAAACCCTGCCGGGTTTCCTTGGCGAAAGTTTTTCAACCATCGCTGCGGCGGGAGCCAATGCAGCCCTCTGCCATTACGAAGCAAAACCGGAGAATCAGGGCTATCTCAATTCAACAGGCAATATTTTTCTTCTTGATTGCGGCTGTCAGTGGAGGGAAGGAACAACGGATATCACCCGTACCGTCTCATTCAATCAGCCCTCGCCGGAGGAAAAACGGGATTATACAAGGGTCCTCAAGGCCCATATTGCTCTTTCACGGATACGATTTCCTGCCGGTACATGCGGCTACCAGCTTGATGCCATTGCCAGGGCCGGACTCTGGCAGCAGGGAATCGACTTTGGGCATGGAGCAGGTCATGGAGTTGGCTTTCGTCTTGGCGTTCATGAGGGCCCTCAGAGCATCAGTCCCAAACCTGTGGATGTGAAACTGGAGCCGGGGATGGTTGTTTCCAACGAACCGGGTATCTACAGGGAAGGATTCTATGGTATACGGATTGAGAATCTCATGGCATGCCGCAGGGATGAGAAAACTGAATTCGGACAGTTTCTCTCTTTTGAAACCCTCAGCCTTGCCCCCTATCAAAGAAGCCTCATCGATGCCGATCTTCTGGATTCAGAGGAAATTCAGTGGATTGATGAATACCATGCCTCTGTACGGGAGAAACTTGCCCCGCTGCTGGAGGCGGATGAGGCGGCATGGCTTGAAAAAGCTACGGAGTGTCTGGGGAAGGAATAACTCTGACGGCCCCCCTGTCGGCACTGGATGCCAGGAGGGCATAGGCCCTTAAGGAATCGGGGACATGACGCTCCCGCTGCGGCTTCCAGGCCGAGGCTCCCTTTGATTCTTCTTCAGACCGCCTTTGCTTCAGTTCGGCCTCTGTCAGCCGTACATTTATTGTTCGACCAGGGATATCAATATCGATTGTATCGCCATTGTGTACCAGGGCTATTCCACCGCCTGAAGCCGCCTCTGGTGAGGCATGTCCGATGGACAGGCCCGATGTGCCTCCGGAGAAACGGCCATCGGTGAGCAGGGCACAGGCCTTGCCAAGATTCATGGATTTCAGGTAGCTTGTCGGGTACAGCATTTCCTGCATTCCAGGACCGCCTTTCGGCCCTTCATGCCGAATAACGATGACATCACCGGCGGTAATTTTTCCGCCGAGAATAGCATCAACAGCGGCCTCCTGGGAATCGAAAACTCTGGCCGTACCGGAGAAGGTCAGTATGGATTCATCAACACCTGCTGTTTTGACGACGGCCCCATCGGGAGCAAGATTTCCAAAGAGAACGGCCAATCCTCCGTCCTGTGAATAGGCATGGGACACCGTGCGGATACAACCGGCCGTTCTATCGGTATCCAGTTTTCTGTACCTGGTAGACTGGCTGCCCATCACAAGATTTCTTCCACCGCCGGGGGCGGCCCTATAAAACTCCACGGTTCTGTCCGATGGTTCATCCGCAACATCCCATTGCTTCAATGCCTGGGCCAGATTCTTTGAATCAATCCGACCGGCCCCTGTATCGAGCAGATTGGCCCGGGCCAGTTCCCCGAGAATCCCCATTATCCCCCCGGCACGATGAACGTCTTCAATGTGATATTTCTCACTGCTGGGAGCAACTTTGCACAGACAGGGCACCCTGCGGCTCAGGCGGTCGATGTCGGTCAGATTGAAATCCACATCGGCTGACCGGGCGGCGGCCAGAATATGCAGTATTGTGTTTGTGGATCCTCCCATGGCAATGTCCAGGGCCATGGCGTTTTCAAAGGCGGCTCTGGCGGCAATGGATCGGGGCAGGACGCTCCGGTCATCTTCAAAGTAGTAACGGTTGGCCAGTTTAACGATGAGATCGGCGGCTCTGTCAAACAGCCCGGCTCTCTCGGAGTGGGTGGCCAGAACCGTTCCATTGCCTGGCAGTCCCAGTCCCAGGGCCTCCACCAGGCAGTTCATTGAATTGGCCGTGAACATACCGCTGCACGATCCGCAGGTAGGGCAGGCCAGGTTTTCTACCCGATTGAGTTCATCATCATCCACGGATTCATCTCCGGCCATTATCATTGCATCGATGAGATCCAGATTTTTTGTATCGGAGCGTCCGGCTTCCATGGGGCCGCCTGAAACAAAAACCGTAGGGATGTTGATGCGCAGGGCCGCCATCAGCATCCCCGGAGTTATCTTGTCGCAGTTGGAAATGCAGACAAGGGCATCGGCACAGTGGGCGTTGACCATGTATTCTGTACTGTCGGCTATTATTTCCCTGGAGGGTAAGGAGTAGAGCATGCCGCCATGTCCCATGGCAATGCCGTCATCGACCGCAATAGTGTTAAATTCAGCGGCAAAACAGCCTGATTCCTGGATGCGTTTTTTTATCCGCTGTCCCACATCGTGCAGATGAACATGACCGGGGACGAACTGAGTGAAGGAGTTGGCAATGGCAATGAGGGGTTTGTTCATCTGATCATCTGTCATTCCATTTGCCTTCCACAATGATCTTGCTCCAGCCATAAGCCGTCCATGGCGGCTGACTGCACTTCGTAATTTCCGGGGCATTTTATATTCCTCCTGAAGGGTAAGTATAGAGCAGGAATGTTTTTTTTGCTATGGGAGGAAGGATACCTCCCAGGGCAATCGCATCTAAAATCCACTAAACAGAGTGTTCAAGGTAATTATTGATCTGATTTTTTAACCGCAGAGAGCGCAGAGAGCGCAGAGTGTTCCAGGGAATTATTCCCCATGGTTTTTTAACTGCAAAGGGCGCAGAGAGCGCAGAGTGTTCACGGTAATTATTCACCATGGGTTTTTACCGCAGAGGATGCAGAGTGTTCAAGGTAATTATTGATCTGATTTTTTAACCGCAGAGGACGCAGAGAGCGCAGAGAGATCACGGTAAATACTCACCAATTTATTTATCAATTATGGAAGTGGTGGATCGGAAGTTTCCGTACCGGAACAGGAGGCCAGGATCCAATTCAGCGTTGGTGTTTTGCCCGTTTAACATGAAATGGATTGATGCTCAAATCCTAATGTTCACAATTTTCTACATCGGGGGACCTCTAAAAAATTCCGGCACAAGGATGAATCAGTCAGAGGATTGGCTACGGTTTAACGGTGGGAATAGGTTCCTCTGCGGCATCTTCAGGAAGCGATTTTTATACCGCAGAGGGGCAGAGCATCCGTCCTCAGCTCCCCTGGAGTTGAGGACGAACACCCGGATAGAGAAAATCAGCTGCTAATCCTGTACCCACTTGACATAAATAGTTCTTGATGATTGACTCCAATCCCAATTACCCACCCCATGGCTCTTAGGAGGATGAGCCCATACTGTTCCCAATCCATCTTTATTTTCGGTATAGCCGGCTATGCTGAATCCGGTTCTAGTTGGAAGAGAAGGGTAAGAGAAATAGCCATCAGATTGTATTGTTGTAAGGCCAGAATAATTAGCATCATTCGGATCTTTAATAATTATTTCATGTCCATAGTTAATAATTCCGTAATATGCATAAATTGTTTTATCCTCAGGGTAGTCCCAAACTCTCTCGCCCTCTTTTACTTTATTGCCGGCTCCTCCTGTATCATAATACCGATGCCCGGAATATAACCTACCGACACTACTCAGCCTGAGATCGTCAGTATAGCCTTGAAATTCTTTCGCATTGTCACTAATGGCAGGCGAAAGAATACCACCGGGAAGCGGCAATTTCTCTCCCAATGTTGCTACGACAGATGTTGTAGTACCTCCATTGCTGCCGCCGTTTATATCAAGTGTTACGGTGTATGTGGGTTTTTTCCAATGGGCATAAATCGTTGCCGCGCTGTCCTGGTCCCAATTATTTTTCGGCTCCATATTCTTGTCGTAATACTGAGTTCCTGTTCCATTATTATTCGCAAAATAACCCTGGAATACATAGGATACTTCAACCTTAGTGTTCGCGAGAGTATCAAAATACTCATAGACAGGCGGTGTCGGCACCGCCTGGTTTGTTGGCAGCAATGCGTCATAGGTAGCCTGGAGTGTGGGAGTCCCTGATTCTCCGTTATTCTTATTTAAAGAAACGGCATATTTATTGGCTGTCCATTGAGCGTAGAGGGTAGTAGCCGCCGTTATCGTAGTATCGAAGTCAAACAAAGTCCCGCCGCTTTGAGCAGTGGACCAGCCTGCAAGTGTGTACCCCGTCCGTGAGGGGCTCTCCGAAACGGCCGTTCCTCCACCGGGAATGTTCTGGGTAGTGGGAGTTCCCGAGCCATAATTTGGGTCAAAACTCACCGTGTGAAAGGTTTGCGTCCACTGGGCATACAGGGTTATGTTCGTTGTTACTGATGTTCCTCCATTTCCAAAGTTAAACTCATTACCACCAGATTGGTTATCAAACCAACCAGTAAACGCATAGTTGCTTCGTGTGGGACGGGGAGGTTCTGTAGCGGTGTAGCCATTGGGAACTGTTTCAGAGGCTGGTGCCGTGCTGTCTCCTCCATTGACATCGTAGCTTACCGTGTATGTTGTGGCAGCCCACCGGGCATATAGGGTTATGTCCTTTGTTACTGGTGTTCCTCCGCTTCCAAAGTTAAACTCATTGCCGCCTGTTTGGGCATCAAACCAGCCGACGAACGTCTGTCCGGTACTTGAGGGATCGTTGGGCTCAGTAGCGGTTCCGCCATCGTTAACTGTTTCAGCGGCTGGTTCTGTTGTGCTGTCTCCTCCATTAACATCGTAGCTTACCGTGTACTGCTTAATCCACTGGGCATACAATTCTATGTCAGCCGTTACCTTTGTTCCAAAGATATACTCACTACCACCTGATTGGGCATCAGACCAACCAGTAAACGCATAGCCGCTTCGTGTGGGATCGGCGGGTTCAAGAGCGGTTTTATCATGGTCAACTGTTTCAGCGGCTGGTGCTGGGCTGTCTCCTCCATTAAGATTGTAGGTTACCGTGTATGTAATAGGAGTCCACTGGGCATACAAGAACCATTCAATAGTTACTGTGGTTCCTTCGCTTCCAAATGTGAAGGAATCTCCGCCCCCATCAGCCTGTTTGTTCCAGGCAGCATTCAGGGTATAGCCGGTTCTGCTTACCGTTGGGGCTGCTGGTATTATATCGCCATCGTTTACTTTTTGAGTTGCCGGGACCGGTGTGGCGTCTCCTCCATTGGCATAGTAGGTTACCGTGTACTGTCTGAAAGACCACTGGGCATACAGGGTGATGTCCGCTGTTACTGGTGTTCCTCCATCTCCAAATAGGAAGTAAGTTCCACTTTTATCAGATTTTGTAGTCCAGCGAGTATCCAGGAAAGCGCCGCCATCTCCACTTATACCCGTTGGGGCTGAAGCTATTGTTTCGCCATGGTTTACTATTTGAGTTGCCGGATCCGGTGTGCCTATTCCCCCATTAACATCGTAGGTTACCGTGTACTGTTTGATAGTCCATTGGGCATACAGGGTTATGTCCGCTGTTACCGCTGTTCCTCCGCTTCCAAATAGGAAGGAAGTTCCGGTCCCATCAGCTTTTGTATTCCAGGCGGTACTCAGGGTAAAACCGGTTTTGCTTATACCCGTTGGGGCTGCTGCTATTATATCGCCATTGTTTACTGCTTGAGTTGCCGGATTCAGTGTGCCTGTTCCCTCATTAACATGGTAGGTTACCGTGTGCTGGGTGTTAGACCACTGGGCATAGAGGGTGATGTCCTCTGTTACTGGTGTTCCTCCTTTTCCAAATAGGAAGGCATCTCCACTCCCATCAGCTTTTGTATTCCAGGCAGTACTCAGGGTAAAACCGGTTTTGCTTACCGTTGGGGCGGCTGCTATTATATCGCCATCGTTTACTGTTTGAGTTTCCGGGACCGGTGTGTCGTCCCCTCCATTGGCATGGTAGGTTACCGTGTGCTGGGTGTTAGACCACTGGGCATACAGGGTGATGTCCTCTGTTACTGGTGTTCCTCCTTTTCCAAATAGGAAGGCATCTCCACTCCCATCAGCTTGTGTATTCCAGGCAGTACTCAGGGTAAAACCGGTTTTGCTTATACCCGTTGGGGCTGCTGCTATTATATCGCCATTGTTTACTGTTTGAGTTGCCGGATCCGGTGTGCCGTCTCCTCCATTGGCATGGTAGGTTACCGTGTGCTGAATGTCAGACCACTGGGCATACAGGGTGATGTCCTCTGTTACCGGTGTTCCTTCATTTCCAAATAGGAAGGAAGCTCCGGTCCCATTAGCGTCTGTATTCCAGGCTGTATCCAGGAAAAAGCCAGTTCTACTTACCGTTGGGGCTGCTGCTATTGTTTCGCCATGGTTTACTGTTTGAGTTGCCGGGACCGGTGTGTCGTCTCCTCCATTGGCATGGTAGGTTACCGTGTGCTGCTTAACCCACCGGGCATACAGGGTGATGTCTGCTGTTACGGCTGTGCCAAAGTTAAATTCATTGCCGCCTGATTGGGCATCAAACCAACCAGTAAACGTATAGCCGTTTCGTGCGGGATCGGCGGGTTTAGCAGCGGTTCCGCCATCGGTCACTTTTTCAGCGGCTGGTGCTGTGCTGTCTCCTCCATTGACATTGTAGCTTACCGTGAACTCGTTCGTTACTGGAACCTCGGGGGTAGCTCCAGGACAGGCTGTTATCACGATAGCGATGACTGCAATCAATGCAGTCCCGACAAATATGGAAATTCCATTCCTTCTTGCGGGTCTTCCCGCATTCCCGCCGCTGTTAAACAGGCGGTTCCAAAACTCAAACCGTTTCATAAACACTCCTCTCAGATTTTCGATCAAGATTAATAACGGGAATACATCCCGCATAAGGTAACAGACAAAGTAACAATATATTATATACTATAAGAAAATGGGGGAGATTTCAACTTTTTTATGAAATTTCTTGTTTATGCGTGTCCATTTGCGGCTCTTTCAGCAGTTTCCAGGGATTGTTTGTTGTTTCGAGATTCGTATAGTGCTGGTCAACTGCTGCGGTCTCTTCCGTCCCGGTCGATAAGCATGTAACGCATTCGGGTATGATTGCTGCTTTGGGGGTAGGGCTTGCTGAGAAAGTACTTCTCTCATATTTGCTTGTGAGACTCTGACAATTCGGTCTTTGACCTGCTGAGGATAATCCATCGATTATTCTCATACAAACGGCCGCCGAATGGCAGTCCAAAATCTTCCAGTTTCCGTTGCTCTGTGTTTGTGCGTGAGATACATGGTTTCTCCCTGGTACAAGGGTTTTTTGAGATTTTCCCTCGCACCTGAGGGCATTTTAGATACATTTAATTCTTTCGAAAATAGATTCTTAGTTTTTTATTCAGCAAGCCCTGTCTAGAGATACCCTCTATTCCAAGGGTTACTCCAGCCGAAAGCATATTTGAGGATATGCGGGGAAAGCTAGTACATCATAAACCCTAAAACTGCGGATAAAGTCTTTTCAGTTTTACCCGAGCATCCCTGGTGGTAAACTGCCAATCGACTTTATTTGCAGAGTTATTTCTATCCAGATTCCACATTTCCGTTTCCTGAACCAGCTGTTCAATGGTTGGTATTCGGCGATTGAGACATTGCCGTTTATAGACACTTAATTCTATTTCCGCTGTATTCAACCAGCTCCCATGCTCTGGTGTATGGTGGATTTCCAGGCGGTTTGCAAGACGATGAGCCTGTTCTGCTGGAAAAGCCTGATACAGGCTGCTGATTGAATGTGTATAATTAGCTATCCTCCATTCATAAGCAAAACCCTCCCCCTTGGATGGTGCATCTTTAGAATATGCTGTTGCTTATTTTGGCAGACATGAGTGTATATTTGAGTTGTTACAATGGAACTGTGCCCAAGAAAAGACTGGATGTATTTTATGTCCACCCCCTCCTCCAGGAAGAGAGTGAAAGCTGGTCCCTATTGGAAAAGGTTCTACGGGAGGGTGCACGAAGAATGTTGAAGCAGGCGCTGGAGAATGAAATTGAAGAATACCTCATGAAGCATTCTCAGACCGATGAAAACGGTCATCATTTGGTTGTTCGGAATGGCTATCATCCCCAGCGTAGTATTGTCACGGGAATCGGCCCTATGACAATCAAAGCACCGAGAGTTGATGATCGGAAAATCGATCCGGAGAGGAAAAACCCCTTTACCAGTGCGATTCTTCCCCGGTATTTGAGAAAGATTCCCAGTATCGATAACCTGCTCCCTGTATTGTACTTGAAAGGAGTCTCGACAAGCGGTTTTCAGGATGCCCTGGCATCCATACCTGGGGAAGGAGCAAAAGGGCTCTCCGCTGCCAATATCGTCCGTCTGAAGAAAAGCTGGGAAGATGATTTTAACACCTGGAACCACCGGGATCTGAGAGGCAAGAAATATGCCTGCATCTGGGTGGATGGTATTCATTTCAATGTTCGTCTGGAGGATGACCGATGCTGCATTTTGGTCATTGTCGGAGCGGATGAGAACGGAAACAAGGAGCTTATTGCCGTTGAATCGGGTTATAGAGAGTCGACGCTTAGCTGGAAAGAGATGCTGCTTTCAATCCGTCATAGGGGTTTGCAAGAGGCATCCAAGCTGGCGATTGGCGATGGGGGTCCTGGATTCTGGAAGGCTTTGGATGAGGTTTTCCCACAAACAAAGCGACAGCGATGCTGGGTCCACAAGACGGCCAATATTCTGGATAAGATGCCGAAATCTGTGCAGCCTGGAGCCAAGGCACTGATCCATGATATGTATATGGCTGATACGGAAGAAAAAGCCCGGAAGGCCTATGAACATTTTATCTCTGTGTATGGGGCCAAGTACCCCAAAGCGACCGAATGCCTGTGGAAGGATCAGGATGATCTGTTTCGATTTTATTCTTTTCCTGGTATTCACTGGATTCATATCCGCACGACAAATCCGATTGAATCAACATTCGCGACGGTCCGGCTCAGGACAAAGCGAACAAAAGGTTGCGGGAGTAGAATTGCGACTCTCACGATGGCTTGGAAGCTATGTTGTGAGGCGGAGAAGACCTGGAAAAAGATGAAGGGTTACAAGCTGATCCCAAAAGTTATTCAGGGAGTTTTTTGTAAAGATGGAAATTTCATTGGGAAAGTTGCATAAATTGGAGGATTTCGCACTTTTTTCATCCACAACATTTGACAATATCTCTTCTTGATGAGGCGAAGGCCAAGAGTTACTTTAACGAGAAGGTGCTTAATTCTGGATAAAATGGGGAAGGTGCTCTCTGATCTGAATGCTGAGCACTCGAAGAAGATTGAGGCTTTGAAAGGGACGGTGAAGCTGCTCAAGGGTGGGATTAGCCCATTTCTCAGGGAGTGACACTTCTACTGTGGTACAACATACTTACTGGAAAAAAAGTAGAAATTCCTTATCTACCATTCATGCAGAAAATACTATCTTCCTGCTTGCTTAGGCCAAATCCAGGGCATCGGGGAAAGGGGGGTTGTGCCAAGAGCACCTCTGAAACAGATGGGCGGGCTTTGTTCTTCTTTACAGGATGAAACTTGTGTAAACCTGCAGCGCGGCGAGCAAGGCGAATCCAAGCATAATCATCCATTTCATGAACCCCACCTGATCTTTGAGCCCATTGAATTGTTCTTTGAGAGCATTGAATTCGGGTTTGGTAACCATCTGCTCCTTGAGGCTTTTGATTTCCCCATTGAATTCGGCTTTAGTAACCATTTGCTCCTTGAGGCTTTTGATTTCCCCATTGAATTCGGCTTTAGTAACCATTTGCTCCTTGAGGCTCTTGATTTCCCCATTGAACTCGGTTTTGGTAACCATCTGCTCGTCCAAATGGGCGATGTGGTTGTACTGGGATTTGAGCATCAATGGAATGGCGTTTTCTGTAGACAGCTTACCCTCATCCGCTATCTGCTGCCTGGCCTTTTCCGTCGATTTGGTTAAGAATGCCGATATTAATTCATCTTCAAATGACTGTTTTTTATCTTCAGCCACTGACCAGCCTCCTTGAATGCTAACCATTAAATCGTATTGCCGATAACCCGTCAAGGCTTGATAAAAAGTATTCTCGACTCTAAATACCAGTATAATGAATAAAAACTGCATTATAAGTGAACCAGAATGCAATGATTCGAGAGACCTCAAAGGAATTTTGATTCCTGCTGTTACTCAGAGGCCGTGCCTGCCTCCAGAGCCAGTGCCTTGCCGCGAAATCCCACCCCGTAGATGACAATCTTCTCCGGGCTCCACTTCTCCTGCGCTCCCTTCAGGTATTTTTGCTCCGCCTGGGAATAGGCCTCCTGCGCCAGTTGTTTTAGCGGCGTGGTTCCGGCGGCAGGTTCCCGTTTGAACTCGAACAGCAGAACATGAGGCGCTCAGGCCGCTGGGCCTAAACTTTCTTTTTTTTCGACAAAAAGAAAGTTTAACAAAGAAAAATACGACTCAAGGGGGTGTCCCCCTTGAGAATCCCCCCTCCCCCCGCTCTGTGTTCCCCCAAAAAAATTTCTGGGGCTTAATTCAGGGCGTAGGATTTGGTTCTTAATGGAACGCCGTATGCGGGCCAACTCAGAACTGGGTGCGAAGTGCCTCCCCGCCTGCCTCCAAGGCCAGTTCCTTGCCGCGAAAGCCCA
The DNA here is from genome assembly GCA_965224705.1 of Spirochaetaceae bacterium. GTDB lineage: Bacteria > Spirochaetota > Spirochaetia > DSM-2461 > DSM-2461 > UBA2779. Next base: position 1,646,148 of record OZ245056.1, read on the forward strand.
CCCCGTAGATGATAATCTTTTCCGGGTTCCATTTCTCCTGTGCCCCCTCCAGGTATTTCCGCTCCGCCTGGGAATAGGCCTCCTGTGCCAGCTGCTTGAGCGGTGTAGTTCCGGCGGCAGGCTCCCGTTTGAACTCGAACAGCAGGACATGGCCCGGCCGCCCAGGGCCGCGCTGAATCAATATGATGTCGGGGCGGCCCATGCCGCATTCCCGGTTGCTCTCCACCGTGTACTCGCCGCTCAGGTAGGCCAGCATTCCCAGAACCAGACCGTGGTAGAAGCCCTCCACTCGCTCCATTTCCTCGTCGTCGTCGTCGGTATCAGCGGTGTCGTAATAACTGGCCATGCTCAGGAGAACCTTCCCCAGACCTCTCTCGATCAGGGTGGCATCCCCTTCCCTGATACCGCGGATGAAGAAATGAAAGGATTCACCGGCCTCCATATCTTCCTCCAGCCAGTCCCGAATCACCTTTTCGTAGACCACCGTCACTTCCAGATTGGGAATGGAAAGCCGGTGGGTTATGGAGGTGTGGACTTGTTGCCGCTCATCGGCCTTCAGGTAGCCGCCGTGGAGCAGGAAACTCCACGCCACATCCGGGCGGGTTCGTATCTGCGGGTAAACGATGTTGACCGCAACCTCCCGTCTCACTTCCTCTCCTCTGAGCAGCCCCTCAATGGTTTCCCGGCTGTCCCTTTTGTTCAGCTGCAGCGTTTCCTTGACCATCCTGTTGGCACTGGTGTGCACCCAGTAGGGCAGAAGTCCGTCCTTGATGTTTCGGAAATAGCTCACGAGACTCCAGGGATTGTAGATGACCGTGTCGCCGCCGAAGATGTAGCCGTTGTACCATTGACGAATGCCGTCCAGTCTGGACTCCTGCCCGAAATAGGCGGCCATTTCTTCCACTTCGGGTTCCGTGAAGCCAAAGCAATCCTTCATGGCGTCGCTCAGCACGGTGGACACCGCCGGGTTATTGAAGTCGCTGAAGATGCTCTCCTGGGCCACTTTGAGTATCCCGATAACCACCGCCTGCTTCAAATTGGGGTTGTCCTTGAAGCTCTGCACCATGAAGCTGCGGATGAAGGCGATCATCTCATCGTAGAAGTTGTCGGTGTAGGCGGCGTGCAGCGGGGTGTCGTACTCGTCCAGAAGAATGTAGACCGGTTTTCCGTAGGCGCGCCTGAGCCAGGTGGAGAGGTGTTTTATGGATTGGGCACAATCCTGATCCGTGCCCTCATCGTACAGAATTTTTTCAAATTTTGTCCGTTCCCTGTCATCCAACATGCCGGAGTTTTGCAAGTATTGATGTCTACGGAATTCATCGGAAAGCATATCCTTGATAAGTGCCATGCAATCTTCATGATTCGATTTTTTTACGTTCTTGAAGCTTAAGTGTATCACCGGATATTGACCCATGTATTCGCGGCATCGGGGGTGTTTTGATATGGACATGTCATTGAACAATGAGACATTGGGCGGCTCTTCGGAGGGGGCATCGCCGCTGTTGCCGCCCGGTGGGGGGGCCTCAAAGAAATAGCGGATCATGCTGAGGTTCAGGGTTTTGCCGAAGCGGCGGGGGCGGGTGATGAGGTGCACCTTGCTGGGGTGATCAATAAGATAGGCGATAAGACGGGTTTTATCAACAAAATAGCAGCTTTCACTGATGAATTCCTTGAAATCAGTGATGCCCTGTTCCAGTTTCTTTTTCATGACGTCTTTAGCATAGCATGATTTTGTGGGTGTCGCTCGGGCCGCTGGGCCTAAACTTTCTTTTTTTTCGACAAAAAGAAAGTTTAACAAAGAAAAATACGACTCAAGGGGGTGTCCCCCTTGAGAATCCCCCCTGTGTTCCGTGAAAAGCGGCTTTTTCAACGCCGTATGCGGGCCAACTCAGAACTGGGTGCGAAGTGCCTCCCCGCCTGCCTCCAAGGCCAGTGCCTTGCCGCGAAAGCCTACCCCGTAGATGACAATCTTCTCCGGGTTCCACTTCTCCTGCGCCCCCTCCAGGTATTTTTTCTCCGCCTGGGAATAGGCCTCCTGCGCCAGCTGCTTGAGCGGCGTGGTTCCGGCGGCAGGCTCCCGTTTGAACTCGAACAGCAGGACATGGCCCGGTCGCCCGGAGCCGCGCTGAATCAATACGATGTCGGGGCGGCCCATGCCGCATTCCCGGTTGCTCTCCACCGTGTACTCGCCACTCAGGTAGGCCAGCATCCCCAGTACCAGACCGTGGTAGAAGCCCTCCACCCGCTCTATTTCCTCGTCTTCGCCAGCGGTGTCATAATAACTGGCCATGCTCAAAAGAACCTTCCCCAGACCTCTCTCGATCAAAGCGGCATCCCCTTCGCGAATACCGCGGATGAAGAAATGAAAGGACTCGCCGGCCTCCACATCCTCCTCCAGCCAGTCCTTGATTGTGGTCATGTAGGAATAGCGCACTTCGCGGTTGGGAATTTCCAGCCGGTAGTCCTGGCTTATCTCGTGCTGCCGCCTTTCGCTGGCCTTCAGGTAGCCGCCGTGGAGAAGGAAACTCCATGCCACATCCGGGCGGGTTCGGATCTGCGGGTAGACGATGTTGACCGCTACTTCCCGCCGCACCTCCTCTCCCCTGAGCAGTCCCTCAATGGTTTCCCGGCTGTCCCTTTTGTTCAACTGCAGCGTTTCCTTGACCATCCTGTTGGCACTGGTGTGCACCCAGTAGGGCAAAAGTCCGTCCTTGATGTTTCTGAAATAGCTCACGAGACTCCAGGGATTGTAGATGACCTTGTCTCCACCGAAAATGTAGCCGTTGTACCATTCCCTAATGCCGTCCAGTCTGGACTCCTGCCCAAAATAGGCTGCCATTTCTTCCACTTCGGGTTCCGTGAAGCCAAAGCAATCCTTCATGGCGTCGCTCAGCACGGTGGACACCGCCGGGTTATTGAAGTCGCTGAAGATGCTTTCCTGGGCCACTTTGAGTATGCCGATGACCACCGCCTGCTTCAAATTGGGGTTATCCTTGAAGCTCTGCACCATGAAGCTTCGGATGAAGGCGATCATTTCATCGTAAAAGTTGTCGGTGTAGGCGGCGTGCAGCGGGGTGTCGTACTCGTCCAGAAGGATGTAAACTGGTTTGTTGTAGGCGCGATGGAGCCAGGCGGAGAGGTGTTTTATGGATTGGGCACAATCCTGATCCGTGCCCTCATCGTACAGAATTTTTTCAAATTTTGTCCGTTCCCTGTCTTCCAACATGCCGGAGTTTTGCAAGTATTGATGTCTACGGAATTCATCGGAGAGCATATCCTTGATGAGTGCCATGCAATCTTCATGATTCGATTTTTTCACATTCTTGAAGCTTAAATATATCACCGGATATTGGCCCATGTACTCGTGGCATCGGGGGTGTTTTGATATGGACATGTCATTGAACAATGAGGCATTGGGCGGCTCTTCGGTGGGGCCATCGCCGCTAACGCCGCTGTTGCCGTGCAGTGGCGGGGCCTCAAAGAAGTAGCGGATCATGCTGAGGTTCAGGGTTTTACCGAAGCGGCGGGGGCGGGTGATGAGGTGCACTTCGCTGGGGTCATTGATAAGATGCGCTATGAGACGGGTTTTATCGACAAAGTAGCAATCATTGTCGATGAATTTCTTGAAATCGGTGATGCCCTGAGTCAGATTCTTTTTCATGACGTCTTTAGCATAGCATGGTTTTGTGGGTGGTCGCTCGGGCCGCTGGGCCTAAACTTTCTTTTTTTTCGACAAAAAGAAAGTTTAACAAAGAAAAATACGACTCAAGGGGGTGTCCCCCTTGAGAATCCCCCCTGTGTTCCGTGAAAAGCGGCTTTTTTAACGCCGCATGCGGGTCAACTCAGAACTGACCGCGAAGCGCCCCTCCCTCTGCCTCCAGAGCCAGTTCCTTTCCGCGAAAGCCCACCCCGTAGATGATAATCTCCTTTGGGTTCCACTTCTCCTGCGCCCCCTCCAGGTATTTTTTCTCCGCCTGGGAATAGGCCTCCTGCGCCAGCTGCTTGAGCGGCGTGGTTCCGGCGGCAGGCTCCCGTTTGAACTCGAACAGTAGGACATGGCCCGGTCGCCCGGAGCCGCGTTGGATCAATACGATGTCGGGGCGCCCCATGCCGTATTCCCGGTTGCTCTCCACCGTGTACTCGCCACTCAGGTAGGTCAGCATCCCCAGTACCAGTCCGCGGTAGAAGCCTTCCCCCCGCTCCATTTCCTCGTCTTCGCCAGCGGTGTCGTAATAACTGGCCATGCTTAAGAGAACCTTCCTCAGCCCTCTCCCGATCAAGGCAGCATTCCCTTCCCTGATGCCGCAGATGAAGTAATAAAAGGACTCGCCTGCCTCCACATCCTCCTCCAGCCAGTCCTTGATTGTGGTTATGTAGGAATAGCACAGCTCGCGGTTGGGAATATCCAGCCGGTAGTCCTGGCTTATCTCGTGCTGCCGCCTTTCGCTGGCATTCAGGTAGCCGCCGTGGAGCAGGAAACCCCACACTACTTCCGGGTGGGTTCGTATCTGTGGATAGACGATGTTGATCGCCACTTCCCGCCTGACCTCCTCTCCCTTAAGCAGCCTCTCCATGGTTTCCTGGCTGTCCCTTTTGTTCAGCTGCAGCATTTCCTTGACCATCCTGTTGGAACTGGTGTGCACCCAGTAGGGGTGCAGTCCGGCCGATGGCGCGCTTAGGTAGTTGATGATGCTCCAGGGGTTGTAGATGACCGTGTCCCCGCCGAAGATGTAGCCGTTGTACCATTCCCTGATGCCGCCCATCTTGTCTCCATGTCCAAAGTAGTCTGCCATGGCCTCCACTTCGGGGTCCGTGAAGCCAAAGCAATCCTTCATGGCGTTGCTCAACACGGTGGACACTACCGGGTTGTTGGAGTCGCTGAAAATGCTCTCCTGCGCCACCTTGAGTATGCCGATGACCACCGCCTGCTTCAAATTGGGGTTGTCCTTGAAGCTCTGCACCATGAAGCTGCGGATGAAGGCGATCATCTCATCGTAGAAGTTGTCGGTGTAGGCGGCGTGCAGCGGGGTGTCGTACTCGTCCAGAAGGATGTAGACCGGTTTGTTGTAGGCGCGATGGAGCCAGGCGGAGAGGTGTTTTATGGATTGGGCACAATCCTGATCGGCACCTTTTCTTTGCAGCATCCTGATAAAACATTCTTGATCAGCATCATCCAACATACCGGAGTTTTGCAAGTATTGATGTCTACGGAATTCATCGGAGAGCATATCTTTGATAAGTGCCATGCAATCTTCATGATTCGATTTTTTTACGTTCTTGAAACTTAAGTATATCACAGGGTATTTCCCCATGTACTCGCGGCATCGGGGGTGTTCCACAATGGACATGCCATTGAACAATGAGGTAGTGGGCGGCTCTTCGGTGGGGGCATCGCCGCTAATGCCGCGGTCGCTGTCCGGTAGCGGGGCCTCAAAGAAGTAGCGGATCATGCTGAGGTTCAGGGTTTTGCCGAAGCGCCGGGGACGGGTAATGAAATACACCTTGCTGGGGTCGTCAATAAGGCAGCCGATGAGATGGGTTTTATCGACAAAATAGCAATCATTGTCGATGAATTCCTTGAAATCGGTGATGCCCTGAGTCAGATTCTTTTTCATGGTGTCTTTAGCATAGCATGGTTTTGTGGGTGAGGCAATGGCGGGTGAAGTTTGAAGACCATGCCCTGTCATCCTCGTTTGCGTGAGCTATTTCGCCAGTACTTTATCTCCAGATGTAAATGCGTTGTAAGTATTGATAAACGCATCCGGAAATTCTCCAGTAGGTATACAGCCTTGAGCTCCATAGCATAATTCTTCATAGAAATACATACCATTGAGGCCGCCGGAGCCGACATGGAACTCATCATCAAGGCCACAGGCTTGAGCGAGTCGGAGATCCAGAATCTTTGAAAGGCAGGCCAAAATCTGAAAAAGATTCATCAAAATTCACCTCAGTAAACAAACACCCCTTGCACTCACTGCCCCAAAAACTCATTGACAACACTCCCTGTTAAAGATACCATTGACCTACCGTGAGTCAGTATATTAATCCGATGAACGACTTCTTCATGCGTTACCTGCTGGGGAGCAAGGACAGCGAGAACAACTGCCGCGGCTTTGTCAATGCCGTTCTTCAAGACATTGATTTCCCGACGGTAAGTAGCCTGACTATTCTCAATCCCTTCAACCTGAAAGAATACCTCGGGCACAAGGAGCTTGTCGGACTCACGCCTCACGGTTCGATTTTTGCCCTTCTCTCCAGAAGCAAGCCTCCTGCTTGCTTCTGGAAAGCCGCCATCGAGTAGGAGGCACCCTGCGAAAGCAGGGATGCCGTCCTCTCACAGAACCGTGCGTACGGGTCCGTACACGGCTCCTCATGCATGTGTCCAATTTCTTTCAGTCTCAGGCTGAATAAATAAACTGCCCGAGTTCTTCAATGAAATAGCGATTGGGAAAAGCTTTGTGCATAGCCGGACTCCTTGAAGTCACCCAGATGCCCATATTGTTGATGATACGATTGGCCCCATACTCTGATACTCCCCTTTTTAATAGAGTTCGTTTAAGATTCCGGGGCCTCTTGTGCTCATACACTATTCGGGATCTCAATCGCCTTCTGGCATGGGCTTCCACTCTTTGAAGCTGGTGCTTATCTTCGGTCATACCGTAATATCCGCTCCAGCCCCGGTACCAGATATTCAGCTTTTCCACTGTAGCTTCAATAGACTGATTCGTTCGTCTGGGTATCAATTCACAAAGCCTTTCATTGGCTCTGCTCATTGACATCGACGAAATCGTAATCATTCCGGCCACAATGGTCATACCCAAAAACTTGATAACTTCGGCCTTTCCTGTTTTGCTCTTCTCCTCGTTGACAACGAGTTTCAGTTTCTTTTCAATGAAGTTTGAAATACTTCCCATCACTCTATCCGCCGCCTTTTGGGACTTAACGAATATGCTGCAGTCATCAGCAAATCGACAAAACTCCAGTCCTCGTTTTTCCAGTTCCCTGTCTAACTCGTCCAGAATCACATTGCTGAGCAATGGACTTAATGGACTACCCTGTGTCGTTCCTACAAAGGTATTTTCTTTCTGTCCATTCACCATCACCCCGCTCCGCAGAGTCAGGCCGGTCAAGCGCAGAATCCGGTTGTCGATTTTATGGACCGTTCTCAGCTGTCTGATGATTCTATCGTGGCTGACCCTATCAAAGAACTTCGAGAGGTCGATATCCACCACAATATCCTTGCCGCTGCTGACTATCGACTGAGCCTTTTCAATAGCCTGTTTCTGACTTCGTCCAGGACGAAAGCCAAAGCTGCTGGCAGAGAAGGTGGGGTCGATAATGGGTTCGAGCAGAAATTTGATGGATGCCTGGACCACTCTGTCACGCACACACGGCACGCCCAGAAGTCTCACTCCTCCTCCCGGTTTCGGGATCTCCACTCGTCTGACCGGTTGAGGTTTGTAGCTCCAGTCTTTCAGCTCCGCTGAGAGTTCCCGGATTTCCTGCTCAAGATTGGCTTTGTAATCCTCTACAGTGATCTCGTCGATGCCTGATGACCCCCTGTTCTTACTCACCTCTCTAAAGCCTCGCCTCAATACCGGTGGACGGCATAATTCCTCAAAAAGTCTCATGCTGTCCACTTTGAACAGTTCTCCTTGTTCCAATTTTCTCTCCTTCGGTCACAGACGAGTATTTCTGCGTGTTCCACATCTCTTTTCCTTGTTTACGTCAGGAATGGGTGGAACACTCCCTAATGGCTGGTTTCGTCTGATCTGATACTCATCGTTCCAACAGAACGTTTGCATGTTCCCCCCTTCACCTTTAACATCCTTGTCCTTTGATTCCTGTTTTATCCTCACATATGTTGCCATATCGTCACAGGCAGAAATCTTTACGGTTACTATGGGTTCTTCTGACTGCCGGTGGAAGATAACCCTACATCCCTGCACGGCTTAGGAAATCTTATGGCGCTGTTCCACAGTTTCCATTCCACAGGCCCTCCCCGGGTAAGACCAATCTCCATTTCATATCCCGCCTGCCTTCTGCACAATTATGGGGTTACGTAAAGGATATGGGACTTCGATAGCCGAAGGTATCTCATCCTCCATAACTGCTTTTCAAAGATTCACTCTCGTTCAGGCGAATATTTTGACTTAGACTTCCTTCAGATTCCTCATTGGGAAAGACAATCTCCATCTGGTGAGCAGGCATACTCTCAATGCGTTGTCTATCTTTCTTCGGACACCCTTGTCTTTGTCTACAAATTCCCTCCTTTCAGGGCTTTGTCGGGATTTTCACCCGCTGGATATTGGCCATGCCGGGCACACTTCGTTCGTTTTCGCCGCCATCCGTGGCGGCTTTTCCTCGCTATCGCTCGGCACTCTCTCAGGATGCGAGTCTATAGACTCGCATCCCCCCTACTGCGTTGCCAATACTCACTTAAGCTAACTTAAGTTTTTGCCGCCTTGCATCAGGAAGAAATGATCAAAAATCGCCTTGAAGTCTTAAAGTCCGACAGGCTCCTGGAGATGGATTTCAAGGGGAAGGATATTAAGATTTCCGCCGGGGATGGGACATAACCCCTTAGCTTGTTAAACCCTCCCGTTCTGTGTAGAATAAGATTATACAGGAGGCCCCGTTGAAAAAACGTATCGGGCTGGGATATTTTGACTTCAAAGAGTTCATCGATGAAAACCTCTACTTTGTGGATAAAACCCCGCTCATCGGGTACCTGATCGATCAGGGGAGCAAGGTCAACCTGATCACCCGGCCCCGCAGGTTTGGAAAATCCCTCAATATCAGCATGTTGGGCTACTTTTTTGAAACCGATAAACCGGGGAAGGTGGACCCGGAGGGGCACAGAACTCTCTTTGATGAGTTCAAGATCTGCTCCCATCCCCGGTTTGAGGAATTTCAGGGCCACTACCCGGTGATACACCTCAGCTTTAAGGAAGCCAAGGACCCCGACTTTGAGACATCTCTTGAGTTTTTGCAGGATGCCATAGCCGGTGAGTACCGGCGTCATAAATATCTGACAGAGCTCCTTGATAAAGAGGAGAAACTCTATTTTGAGAGCATTCTTCATGGTCGGGGAAACCGGAAAGAGTACTCCTCTGCCATAAAAGAGCTCTCCCGCTGGCTGGAGATGGCCTACAAGCAAAAGGTGTTCATCCTGCTGGATGAGTACGACACTCCCTTGCAGGCGGCTTACCTGCACGGTTGTTACAAGGAAATGATCCCCTTTATCCGCAGTTTTATGCTCCAGACCTTCAAGGACAACCCGGCCCTCAAGCAGGCCGTGGTAATCGGGATCCTTCGGGTGGCTCAGGAATCGATTTTTAGTGATTTTAACAACCCCTCGGCTGCCACCATTCTGGATATGAGTATGGATGAATATTTTGGCTTTACCGAAGAGGAGGTAGTGGAGGCGGCCTGCTATTTTGATCTGGAAGATAAGCTCCCGGGCATCCGGGAGTGGTACAACGGCTACATCTTTGGACAGAACCGGGTAATCTACAACCCCTGGAGCATTATGAGCTACCTGCGGGAGCCCCGTAACGGTCTGATTCCCTACTGGGTTAACACCAGCAACAACCTCTTGATCAAAGAGGTACTCCAGTTAGATAAACTGGAGGGGAAAAAGGGGGTTGAAACCCTCCTGAAAGGGGAGCCTTTCCGCAAAAATGTAATGAACCATGTGGTCTATACGGATATCAAAAAGAGCCCCGAGGCGGCCTGGAGTTTTCTGCTCCATGCGGGGTACCTCAAGGCAAGTGAGCGGGAGCAGGACGGTACCCGCATCACCTACAACCTCTCCATACCCAATCTGGAGGTGGCGTATGTCTATCAGACCATGGTGCAGAACTGGTTTAGGGATAATATGGATGTGGATACCTTGCTGCAATCATTCATCGAGGGTATCCAAACCCATAATACTGGAAAGATAGAAGAGACTCTGGAGAGCATTCTGCTGCGGAATGTGAGTTACTACGATGCGGCAATCTCTGAGGAGTCCGAAAAAGGGGGGGAGCGAACCAAACGGGAGAACTTCTACCACGGCCTTGTGCTGGGACTGCTCCTTCATTTGGGTTCAACCTATAGCGTGGAAAGCAACTCCGAGCATGGTTTAGGGAGACCCGATATTGTTATTATCAAAAAAACCGACCCCGTGGAAGCGGTGATCATCGAACTGAAACAGGCTCCCAAATCCGCTCCTGACACCCCGGAGACGCTGGCGGAAGCTGCCCTGAACCAGATTGAAACCCAAAAGTATGACAAGGGGATAAAAGAGAAATGGCTCCCCCAAACCTTCTTTTGTCTGGGAGTGGGTTTCAAGGAGAAGGAGCTAAAGGTCTCTGCCAAAGACCATGCCCCGCCATCCCCGTTTGCGTGAGCTGTTTCCTTTTGTTAATGCTCATATATACGCATTGTCCAGCGCTTTTAAGCGGGTTTTCCGCCAAGGCTTGCGAACAAAATCCTTCGTCCTGACTTAAGTCCCAGACACAAAATGGATACAGCGAGCTTTCACCGGTGATCAGCATTAATCTGCTGGATTTTGTTTTGTGGCCCAATCTAAAACAGGTACACAGTTGCTTCATGCTCAGGGAGCAGAGAAATCCAGACTGCGTTTTTTCGAATGACATTATTGTTCATTGTCTGGAAACTCCCAAACTGGAAGATCATCCGCAGGACTTAAGTGCGGGCCTGAGCGGATGGTTAATCTATTTGAAATTAGAGGGCAAAGTACCGGAGACGGAATTGTTAGAAGTAATAAAGGAGGATCCTGTTTTGCAAGAGGTTCATAAGAAGTACAATCAGTTTTTAAGTAATTCTGAATTGATGGAGGCCTATGAGGGCAGGCAGAAATGGCTGCATGACCAGGCGACAATCAGGGAAGAAAGCTTTAAAGAAGGCAGAAATGAGGAAAAAAAACAGACAGCCAGACGCCTGAAGGCCGCCGGAGCCGACATGGGACTCATCATCGAGGCCACAGGCCTGAGCGAATCGGAGATCCAGAATCTTTGAAAGGCAGGCCAAAAATCTAAAAAAGATCTACCAAAACCCACCTCAGTAAACAACAATCCAGCGCTTAGTGCCAACCCGGCCCTGAGGCCATAGTCATCACCTCGTCCCCCTGCTGTATCCGCCCCGCCCTGACCGCCTCATGGAAGGCCATGGGAATACAGCCCGAATCCGTGTCGCCATAGCGGTCCATCACGCAGGTTGTATCCTCCATAGGCCGACCGATAAGCCCCATCACCTCCTGGATAACCTGGCGGACTTGCGCTGCTATGCATTTTAGTCAGCATATTGCTAACGTTCTTCTCCGCGATGCCTTGTCAGGCTTGTTTTAAGCTCCATGTATTTGACCGGAATCAATCTGTGTCCAATCATATCAACGGCGGCTCCGCATTACCCCAGAACGATATATCCAGGTAGAGGCTCATACTCACCACCATTGGGCTTCATATCAAAAAAAGAACTTCATTGTAAATTGTCCTGAAACCTTCCACTTTTATCTGGACCGGGCCGCACACAGTGCCTTGCACGGCTTCTTGAGTTGCGGTTTGTAAATCGACCGTTTCTTCTGTGTCGAATGCTCCAAAATCTCTTTTCCAGGCTAGAGGAAGAGTTAAATAACTTGCTCCAGTATCAACGAAAATATCTGTTTTCTTCGACTTTCCTTCCGAACTTAGATTTTGAATACTTACAGTGCTGACTATTCTTCCCATCACCTGTGCTCCTTTTCAAGATTGCGCCTGGCAGATCGGCCGACATTCTCTGGGGAACGCAAATAAGATACGGATCTTATGATACCGGCTGCCGCAGAATTGTTTTCAAATTCTCCGGGGCCGCTCGTCTGAAGTCGCTAAGATATATTTCATGGTGACTCCCCCGCTTATGCTTGCCGCATTTTTCAATGAAGGTATGCAGTTTGTCTATTGTTGGTCCCTCTTCTTCAAACGGACCCCGGTGCATGATTTGCACGGCCTGGGCCTCTTCAAATGCTTCAAACCGAACCTGAGATAGTGCCCTGGGATTCTTCTTGATACTCACCTTTTCGATAGCTTCATTGACCATTTCACCAGTAATGAATTCCGGCTGCATAATCATGAGAGTCCATTTCCACTCGTCTTTTCTTTTTTCGATAAATGCGGATGAATCGTCAGCCCACCACAGTCCTTCAAGCGGCATTACTCCGTAATCAATGCCAGATGCACCGTTTTTACTCATGAATTTCAATGTGTAGGCAAGCGGATACAGGGCATTTATAGCTTCTTCAAAGGCTTTGGAAGTGTTTGGATCTCCCTGACCGTCAATCATGAGGAAACTCATCTTCGGTACATCCACAAATTCTACCTGTTTCAGAGATGCTCGGTACAAGTGCTTTAACTCTTTCTTAAAATCAATTTTCTCCATTGGTATGCCTCCTGGTCATGCGTGCAGACTCCACCTGTGTATATGGGGAAGAAGGAATCTAAATGTCATGAGTAAACAATAAACAGAACCCGAATGACTGTCAAAGATTCAGGGCAATCGCATTCAATTTCTATCACAAAAGAAATGAAAAAACAATAGTTTTGAGGGTTTGACGGGCATGGATTGCCATGGCAGAACGGGTCAGTTTTTCGCATCGATTCTGTACCGTATCGGAAGAAACCTCATCCTTGCCGGTAATCTTCACCCACTTATCAGCAGGGTCTATGAGTTATGAATAGAGAAAAAACTCGGTATGGATACATCTCCAAAATCATGCTATTCTGTAAACGATGATAAAACCAATTCCCAAAGCCCAGATTACCCTGGACACCTTCTTCAAAAGACAGGCAAGGGAGTTTTTCGGCTCCTGCGGATACCTGGTTGAAACAGAACATGAGATGCTTAAAAGCCCCAAGAGGCTGGATGTTCCCTTATCAAGCAAAACACCGCCAGCGTAGAATTCGACATCTTCAACTATTTCGCTCCGTACAATCTGGTCAGCTACAAATCATACGGCGATGCCGTAAGAGCACAGGATATCTATGACCTCTCCATATATACAAATCTCTACCTGAGAGAAAACCCGGGAGCCAATTACGGCAATACCACCATCACACTCATCTGTTCCAGAACCCCGAGGAAATTCATCCAGGAATACAAGAAATCTTTCACCGAATCATCTCCCGGCCACTTCATCGGCAACTATGAAATGTATAAGATCCACATAATCAACATTGAAATCATCCGGCTATCGGGGCCTGACGGCATGTTTTTATCCGAATTCTGCCGGAATATCGACCGCTTATCCGGCCAGGCTGCAATCGAAGAGTCTGGTTTCCCAAAACAGATTGTTGACAAGCTGCTTAAGGGGACTATAATGAGATTATCAATCTTTGAAGGCAAAGAGGATAACATGGTACCCGTTGCCGATGTAACCGAACTGATGAGGCCTCAACCCTATAAGACCGCCAATTGATTCGAACCTAACAAACACACAGGCAAATGCTGAATCAAAGTCGGAAAAATCGGTCATGGAATTGGCTTTTACCGGGAGAATTTTAGTTTCCAGGATACTGTATATGCTTTCGTTTTCTCCATATTTGGCATTATAACTGAATAGGTTAAGATAACTTTGCCATCTGCAGCAGGTATTTTGTATTTGTCCTGTTTTAGTATTTTTGTTCCGAAAAGGAATAAATAAAAGTATAATATTTCATCATCTTCAGGGTCTCTTCTCCATTCCATTTTGCATGTTTGTTCTAAAGAGCCATTGGTTTTATTGACACGTAGAATTTTTTCATCTAGAGAAGATAAATACCATTCCTTTTTTGCATGTATTTCAACTCCATTGAACCATAATCCATGGATTTCTAAAGAAGTATTTGCATACTCATATACTTCATTCACAGATAATGGTATATTATATGGCAAAGAAATCTCAGGAATATTTCCATCTTTTTTAATATGATAAATCCCTAAATCTATTGAGTTTTCAGGTACAGGCGTGTCTGGATCTCCTTCAGCGTATACATGTATAGCAATAAAAATCGATATAAAAATATAGAATAGTAATACTTTTTTCACAGCATTTTTTCCTTGGCTACAACCCGGATACGGCAGGAAAGTTTCGTCTCCGATCTTTCAAATAAATCTTTCATTAATTATTTTCAGAACAAGAATATTATAGTCCGGATTTTTTGCTCCGTATATCTCTCTTTGCTTAACCCCAGGATAATTTCCATAATTATCAAATGCGGTTCCAACTTTTTTTCTCCTATGGGTATTCTCAGGTGCGATTCGTTTGAAAGCTAATAACAGTATGGTTGAAACCAGGAATGTGCGTATTTAAGGGAATCGAAAACTGCTGCCTGAGTCATCATTTGGATTCGAGGCAGCAGTTTAATCCGATCTAAACAATGAAAATACTATTCATTGTCATCCGTTCGGGGTTCTTCTGTGGCATTGGAAACACCGTCTCCATCCATCCGGGATTCTTCACGCATGCAGTTTTTGATTGCCTTTTTGCGCTTCCTTTCCCGTCGACGGCTTTCACCGGAATTACCAAAATCCTTGAAAAAGATGCAGGAGAGGAGAAGTAATCCCCAGGCCTGCCAGTATCTGATTCGTCCGAATCCAAAAATGTCGGGCATGAGTGCATTCCACAGCATCATCGTTACCCAGCCAATAAAAAAAACGAATGCGATTCCAAGAATACCGAAGCCAATCCCGATCAGGATTTTTTCGGCTATCCTCCTGTCCTCCCACCAGTCATTTCTACTGATATCTCTGCATCTTCCCCTGTCGGAATGCCCGTGATGATGTTCATGGAACCCGTTCCTGTCATTGTTTTCTTGTTCAGTCATATTATACTCCTCATAACTAAACTTCATCGATCCAATGTCTCAGTGCCCGGGCAAGTTTGCTCAATGCATACCGTTTCCGAGCCTTGAGTGTATCAATGTTTTCTCCTGTGACTTCCGAAATCTCCCGGAAGGTTAAACCGCCGAATATCTGAAATTCCACCACCTGCCGCTGAGGTGCGGGCAAGGCCTTAATAGCTGTATTCAAAGCATCAACGAGGATGTCCTGAACATAAGCTTCCACAGGATCCAACCCAGCATCATAAACAATCCTCTGCAGTGTTTCCTCAGAGACATTTGTTTTGCCGCGTTCCACCCGATACCTGTCACGTCGCCATGCATCAATAAGTCGACTTTTGAATATGGTATTGATCCAGGCCGGGAGGTTGCTTATTTGTGCCAGCAGGGGCAGCTTTTCAAGGGTTTCGGCATAAACATCGTGAATAAGATCTTCCGCCTCTTCCAACGTTCGTCCCATAGCCTTCAAGCGAGACAAGAACCGCGGTTTCTCACTCCTGTAGGCATTTTCCAAACGCCGATGATTGTCTTTTTCGGTTGGCTTCAAATCTTTTTTCATAATGCTGCCCCTATCGACGAATGGACCGGATTTCAGGTGTAATTATTTTCAAAAAGTTTTGTTCGTAGTTTGACTGACTGGAAATTGTCTGATCACCGTCGATTAATCGATGACTTCTCAGTCTGTCTTTGAACTGTCAGATTACCACGCCGGGGCTTCCAACGCAGAGAACGGAGCTTCCCAACCTGCAAAAGAGTGTTGACAGCAGCCTCGGCGTCCTCTAATTCCCATCCGTTCAGATGACCAAAACCCCATGTGTAATCAAGTCTCAGACGCAGTATTTCTGATGAACGTCGTCCAATGAGTATGCGGGCAGCATGACCTGCTTTGAAACGCCCCCTGTTCCTCTGGAAGAATTTTATTATAATAGCCTCTTCCGGCGGAGCATTCCAGAATTCTCCACTACAAACATCACAACCGCTGCAATCCTGCACCTCGATTCCCAGTGATGCCAGTAGAATTACCCGTCGGCATTGATGTTTATTGGAAGCATAATTCATCATGGAGGCCTGTCTGTCAGTTGAGTTTTTTACATCCTCCGGTGTCCAGATCAGCCATGAGTTTGCCCCCTTACCATCCCTTGATGCTCTACCGGATTCCTGGAGGTAGGCTGCAGTGGAACCAGGTGGAGCAAGATGGATTACCGTGCGAACATCGGACTTGTCCACCCCCATTCCGTAAGCACAGGTGGCACAGAGAACACCATCTTTACTGTTTAGATACCATTTTTCCAGGCGGAGTTTCTCCTCGGTGGACATACCGGCATGGTAATATCGAATCTGATCATCCTGTAATCGAAAACGCAGAACAGAGGCGGCGAGTTGAACGGATGAGCGAGTTGGTCCGAATACAATAGCTGGTCTCTGTTCGCTTCGAATCAACTTCTCAAGAGAATGAAACCGACTCAGGGAGGGTAGAACACCGTAGCGGATGGTTGGTCTATCAGGATTGGCAAGAGCTTCCCGCGGTGATTCTCCATTGAACAGCAGTTCTGTAATTCGACCACGAGTATAATCACCAGCCGTGGCCGTGAGAGCTAAAACGGCCTGAGGATTCCATGCCTTTACCAGACTCCCCAACCCGGCGCAGGCAGGTCTGAAGGTTTCTCCCCACTGACTCACAGTATGAGTTTCATCCACAACTAGAAATGCCGGTTTAAGAGCTGTCAGACGCCTGGTAACGGCTGGTGACTGCAAAATCTCAGGGTTGGCCAGTACAATTCCTGTCTTTTGTGTTTCCAGGGCATTCCAGATCTTTTGCCGTTCACCTTTACTCTGTCCTCCCCTCAGACAAACCGATGAGATACTGGAATCCTTGAGTCGGCGTTCCTGGTCGGTCATGAGTGACAGGAGGGGGAAAACCGCAATGGTCAATCCTTGTATCATCACTGCCGGAAGCATCCAGCACAGACTCTTGCCGGCTCCAGTAGGGAGGACAGCAATTTCTCTCAGCGGTTCAGGATTCTCATCGATGTTCGCCAGGGGATGAAAGGCATCCAGAACAGCTGCTATAATCAGTCTCTGCCATGGATAAGGGTACTTGATTCCAAAGACTTCCTGTGCGGTTTGAACCACGGGGTCATCGGCTGCGGTACATGGGGATTCTTCCTGATCGTCCACATAGGTTAAGACGAACTTGAGTGGTCTTTCTGTTCAATCAGTGGATGATTGATCCTGATTCTTAACATGAAGACCGCATTCCCGGAGGGTTTCAGCCTCCCACCACCAGCGGGCCATTCTCTCATGTTCACCTGGACGCGATGCCCGGGTACATGGGGCACAGCCAATAGAGATATATCCCCTATCATGCAGTTTGTTATACGGCACATCATTGTTTCTGATGTAAGACCAGACACGATCCGATGTCCAGTTCAGTAATGGGTTGATTTTGATCAGCGGTTCTCCTGCTTCAGTTCTATGGCCTGTATCCAGTTCAGCGAGGGTCATATTCCCTCGGGTCGCCGGGCTTTGATCTTTTCGAAGGCCGGTAACCCAGGCCGGACAGCCTGTAAGAGCCCGCGTCAGGGGCTCAAGTTTCCTTATTCCGCAGCATTCTTCGTGACCGTCCCTGTAAAAACTATTCATCCCTTTCTCCTGGATAAAGGGCTCCAGAAGATGTGGGGAGGGGGTGAACACTTCCACCGTAATATTGTATTTCTCACGAACGAGGTCAATAAAATCATAGGTTTCCGGATGCAGACGACCGGTATCCAGGCAAAAAACTCTGAAAGGAGCTTTGTTCCTGACAGCCATATCAATGAGAATCACATCCTCAGCACCACTGAATGCAATGGAGAGTTTATGGTCGAACATGGCTTGAACTTCTGCCAGTATATCCCACGGTTCAAGGGTTTCATAATACTTCACGGCATTGGAGATGTCAAAATCGGTCGGGGAGTTTGCAGGAATCTGGCTGGTTTCTACCGTCTCAAGTTCCTTCTTTATGAATTCAAAAGTTTTTGTGTACACTCGTTTCTTGTTTCCATCTTCAACTATAAAAAAAGGAGCCAGCTTCACATTGTACTCAGCGGCCAGCCTCATCCCTTCTGACGATACATCGTCTTCCACTGCAATAATGACATTATTGATTCGTTTCCAGAATCCGCGTTTTTTCAAGAGGTTTTCAGCCTGAGTACATTTGGCACAGGGCGAGCCATCGGCAAGGATTTTTTTTACCATGGTGATAAGCATTCTTCATGATATCAAGCAGGTGTGATTGATCATAGGGTGCCTGTGAAAACCTTATACTGTGTCAGGAAGCTTGTTATATCTGATCCCATTTTATCCAGTCAGGTGGGGATTCTTGATGGATGCCGTGATTCAGTGCTGAGTGATAGTTGTGATTCGGGGAATAACTCTTTAGAATCATGAGAGCCCTGGCCGGTAAAAACTAAATACTTTCATACAAGTAAGGGGAGAAACCGCATGAAGAATGAAATCGTACCTCATCTTTTTTTTGACACGCAGGCTGTGGAAGCGGCAGAATTCTATTGTTCAATATTCCCGCATTCAACGATCAAATCACGAAGTATTATTCGTGATACACCTTCAGGAGACTGTGACTATCTTTCGTTTGAGCTCTGGGGGAAGAGTTTTGAGGCGATCAGTGCTGGACCGTTTTTTACATTTAATCCATCCATTTCGTTCATGGTCAATTTTGATCCCGCTTTTTTTGACAAATCAGAAGATCCCGTCTCAGAAGCTCGAAGCAAACTTACTGAAGTATGGAACAGACTGAGAGTTGGAGGGCAAACTCTTATGGAACTGGAGGAATATGATTTCAGTCCCTTATATGGGTGGTTGCAGGATAAATACGGAATCTCCTGGCAGCTCATCCTTACTGGATCAGAAGGAGATCCAAGACCTCCAATCATGCTGTCAATGCTCTTTGTTGGGGAGAATTGCGGCAAAGCCGAAGATGCAGGAGACTTCTACCGATCTGTTTTTCCGAGTTCTATGGGTATGTTAGTTCGATACCCTTCCGGTATGGAACCGGAGAAAGAAGGTAATGTAATGTTCTCTGATTTTCAGTTAGGTGAAACCTGGATCACGGCAATGGACAGTGCAGACAGCCATCAATTTCAGTTTAACGAAGCGGTGTCTTTCATAGTTACATGTAAGAATCAAACGGAAATTGATTTTTATTGGGAAAAGCTTTCTGCTGTTCCGGAAGCTGAGCAATGTGGCTGGCTGAAAGATAAATACGGTGTTTCCTGGCAGATTGTCCCTGAAGATTTGAGTGTTTTGATGACGGAGGGAACGGAACAGCAGATCAAGGCTGTCACTCAAGCATCACTTAAGATGAAGAAGTTTTCTATTGATGAACTGCGCCAGGCTCACGGGAATGCCTTATAGTTGCTGTCAACTCATCATGGAATCTTAATACCGGAAGGTTGAGTAACCTCCTGGCAGCCTCCCTGCGGCATCGAACCAGCAGGGATACTTCACTTAAAATCAGCGGATCCTGGCCGAACCATCCTTCAGCAGCCTGTCCAGTTTCTCTGCCGGTTCCTTGAACTGACTCATGAAAATCATCCCGGCAATGATATAGGGCTTGTAACTGGCTTCCTTGTACAATGGTATGCGGTAACGATCGAAAACGGACGCTTCCACTTCACCTTTTTCGCAGCTGACGCCAGTAATATCTGCCGGCAGACAATGCATGTAAAGAGCCCTGGAATTCTTCGTTGCCGCCATCAAGTTTTCGGTGCATTCCCAGTCCCTGTGATTTCCATTCTGCTCCAGCAATTTTTTCTCCAGAGTCTTGATACCAGCCGAATCGCCATTTCCGTAGAGAATGGTTCGTTCCTCCATGGCGGCGAAGGGAGCCCAGCTTTTGGGATAGACAATGTCCGCATCTTCAAAAGCCTCCGCCATGCTGTGAGTTTTTTTGAAGCTGCCGCCGTTTTCCCCGGCCTGTTTCCGGGCAATTTCCTCCACTTCGGGCATCACCTCGTAGCCCTTCGGATGGGCAAGAACAACATCCATGCCCAGGCGGCTCATCAATCCAATGATTCCCTGGGGAACGGACAGGGGTTTGCCGTAGGAGGGGCTGTATGCCCATGTCATGGCAAGTTTCCGGCCTTTCAGATTATTGATGTTACCGTCAAAGTGATTGATCAGGTGCAGGGCATCGGCCATGCTCTGAGTGGGATGATCAATGTCACACTGGAGATTGACCAGAGTTGGGCGTTGTTCAAGGACACCATCTTTATGACCCTCTTCAACGGCTGCGGCCACATCTTTCATATACGTATGACCCTTTCCAATATACATATCATCTCGAATGCCGATAACATCGGCCATGAACGAAATCATATTGGCCGTTTCCCTCACCGTTTCACCATGGGCAATCTGGCTTTTTCCCTCATCCAGATCCTGAACCTCCAGGCCCAGCATGTTACATGCACTGGCATAGCTGAACCGTGTGCGGGTGGAATTGTCCCGGAAAAGACTGATGCCCAGACCCGAATCAAACACCCTGGAAGATATATTTTTCTCCCTCAGTTCACGTAGAATGTCTGCAACCAGAAAAACTGCCTCGATTTCATCCTGAGTCTTATCCCATGTGAGTAAAAAGTCCTTTTGATACATGTTTGTTTTTTTACCCTTGAGATCTTCAATCATTTTTTGTACGTTCATTTCACTTCCTTTTATTGATCTTCTAACTAATCGCAGAATACCACGGCATACATTGAATGGCGGAGATTCCCCAACTGTCAGTTAATTTTTCCCAGCGCCCTAAGAATCTTCTCAGGAGAAAACGGCCATGAACGCATCCAGACTCCAACAGCATCATGAATTGCGTTTGCCAGAACGGGTGCCGCTCCGTTAACCGATACCTCTGCGATGGATTTCGCTCCAAAAGGTCCATAAGGATCATCGGTTTCCACCAGAATGGCCTGGAAATCTTCAGGAACATCTCCTACCATCGGAACACCATAGCTGCGAAGGTCTGCATTCAAACAACGGCCTTCTTCATCCAGTATCATTTCCTCGTACATTGCATGACCGATGGACTTCAGCACTCCGCCATATATCTGTCCCAGAGCATATTCCGGGTTAATAGGAATACCGGAATCCTGCAAGGCATAGTATTTCTGTACCTTTACTTTTCCCGTTCTGGTATTGACAGCTACCTGAGCAAAATGGGCACCATAGGGAAAAGAAAAATACTCGGTGGTGAAGCTGGCACTGGCAATTAACTGTCCACTTCCTTCCCCTCCCTGGGTATGCCAGGCAAGCTTCTTAAACGTCATTTCCCCTTTTTTGCCCACCACTTTTGAGGGATGTTCTATATGGAGATCTCCGGGATCCTCATCCATCAGCCGGGCTGCTTCCATCCTGATCATTTCAGCCATTTTCATCGCGGCATTTCTTGCAGCTCCACCAGAAAAATAAGTGCCGGACGACGCATAGGCACCTGTGTCGAAAGGAGCCATATCCGTATCCCCGGACTGTACAGTGATGTTATCCATATCCGTTTTCAGGACTTCGGCGGTCATTTTCGCTGTAACAAGATCCAGACCCGTTCCTATGTCGGCCCCACCGGACTGCACAAGGAGGGTTCCATCGCCCAGCATTTTGACTGTGGCATTGGCCATGTCCAGGCCGGGTAGTCCGGAGCCCTGTTGAATCGTTACGACTCCCTTTCCAATTTTCACATCAGGATCGTTTGAATCCTCCTGGATTCCCCATTTGATCATTTCGGCCCCTTGTTTCAGTGCCGGTCCCAGTCCGCAGCTCACCGCAGGAACGGCCTTGCCCTCTCTTCCTTCACCCAGAGACTTAAGAATTTCCAGCATAGCACCTTCTTTCACACGATTCAATTCAATGAATTCCAGATGGTCCATGCCGAGTTCCTCGGCCAGTTCCTTAATGGCTACCTGCAGCGCATAATTGGCCTTTGGAGCCCCATATCCCTGGTAGGCCCCTGTAGGCGGACGGTTGCTGTAATAAGCCGTTACATCGAACCGGGAATTATCGCAGAGAAATAATGGAAGTGATTTTGATACACCATTCATGGGGACGGTGAGGGCATGGGCTCCGTACGCTCCCTGATTCGATTCCACCTTCATATACATGGCGGTGAGTTTACCATTCATTTCGGCCCCAAGCTTCACCGTGATGCGCATGGGTTTTCGGGTAGAACACCCGGTGAATTCCTCTTCACGGCTGTACTGCTGAAACACAGGCCGACCAGTCTTCCAGGCACAGAAAGCAACAAGGTCTTCCAATAGGATGTCCTGCTTGCTGCCATATCCGCCGCCCACCCTTTCTTTGATTACCCGGATACGGTTTTCCGGCAGGTCGAGAAGGGTTGAAATTATGCGGCGTACATGGTAGGGAACCTGGGTGGAGGCATGGACAATGAGACGATCTCCTTCCAGTCGGGCATAGCAGGTATGCTTCTCCAGCGGAGTGCATTGTATCTGAGTCGTTGTATAGGTTTTCTCAACAATGACATCGGCCTGGGCCAGTCCTTTCTCCAGATCTCCAATGCCATCGGAGATGGAAGCTGCAATGTTTTTCCGGGGATTACCCCCAATGGGGAACTGGTAAAGCACTGGTTCTTCATCGGCATCAGCCTCCTGGTTCAGGTTGTCGAGATCTTCAGGAGCACCGACTTCATAGTAAATTCTTCCTCCGTGGATCAGCGGTGCTTCAGCAGCGATGGCGGCATCCCAGTCAAGGAAGACGGGCAGTTTTTCGTACTTGACATCGATAAGACCCAGGGCCTTCTCGGCTGTTTCTTCGCTTTCAGCAACAACGGCGGCCACTCTGTCGCCCACATGGCGTACCTTTCTGGACAGGAGCATACGGTCGTAGGGAGAGGGCTCAGGGAATCCCTGACCTGCCTGGCTGTAGGTTTTCTTCGGTACATCCTTGTAGGTAAAGACGGCAACAACTCCATCCAGAGATTCAGCTTTTTCAGTATCGACAGCAGTAATTCTGGCATGAGCGTGGGGGGAACGCAGAACTTTCAGAAAGCAGGCATCATCCTCCACCCTGTCCTCAACAAAAACCTTCTCACCAGCCGCCATACGGGCTGAATCCTTCTTGGGGGATGGTTTCCCGACAATATTGTAGTCCTCACCGAAATGAGGTATGTCAACGGACCCTTTGTCCGGGTTTTTCATTCTTTCCGCAGCCAGAGTTATGGCGTCAAAAAACTGTTTGTAGCCGGTGGCCCGATTATAGAGCCCGGAAAGAGCATCCTCGATGTCTTCTCTGGATGGATTCGGTTTTCGCTGAAGAAGTTCCCATATCATCAGAGCAGCGGCCGGTGAATTGTAGCCGGACTGAATACAGCCGCATTCCAGCATGGCCTGCTGAACAATGCTGAGGGAACGGCCGTTCCTTAGAGATTCAATTGTCCGTACATCCCGGTCGGCAAGCTGGGGAGCCAGAAGAAGTCCGGCACATACAATTCGGTCATCACAGAGGATGCTGTCGGAACCGGCAAATCCATACCCATCATCGGAATTGCGGACAGATGAAATGCCGATTCGCTGGAGGAATTTCTGTGCACTTTCCCCTGGATCGGCTTCCCTGGAGACCGTCCGGCCGTTCAGTGTGAATTCAACTTTCATGCAAGGACCTCCTTTCCGCAGAGTTCAACCGCATCAGCAATTTTTACGGCATTCAGATACTTCTTGAAGTCAGCACTTCCCAGTATATCATCTTCCGGATGGATGGATTCCATTACAGCCTGCTCCACATCGGCACCCTTCATAACAGCTTCTTCCACCTCTGTAAGTTTCAGAACTTTTGATCCGATACAGCCGGCATAAACAGCCGCCTCTGCGATTCTTCCATCACGGCCGACAAGGCAAACGGCGGCTGATACAACCGGTAAAGCCTGATGGGATCGTGACTCCTTTACAGCGGTGCAGAAGCCCTGAACCGGTGGTATGTCAAACTCAAGGATTAAATCCCCTCTGTCTTCAGCTACCCAGGATTCAACACTGACCTTTGCTTCCTCCACTGTTTTCAGACTGGCCCCCAGGGCCAGAAGAACCGGGATGATACAGGAATCCCGTCTATTGGCCCCAACATTTCCGCCAATGGTGGCCATGTTTCTAATGGGTCTGCTCGGGATGAATTGAGCGGCCTGACGAAGTGCCGCAGGCACAGCGGAACTGTCAGCAATGTCCTGGAGTGTGGTTGTTGCTCCGATACGGGTGTGTCCATCCCTGTGTTCAATGTGACTGAGTTTCAAAGAATCAAGGGAAACAACTTTCTCCACGGGTTTTCCCCATTTGCGAAATGGAGCGCTGTTTACCTGTGTACCTCCGGCAAGAAAAACATAGCCCGATCGGCCCATTTCCGCTGCATGTTCAAGTGATTCAGCTCGTATAAATTCCTCTATCATATTCCCGCCTCCCTGAGCAGTCTCTCTGCCGCAGCCTGTGCCCTGCTGAAAATCTCATCTTCATCCAATCCAGTCAATCGGCCATGTTCTACGACAACTTTGCCATTGACAATCGTGTAATCTGCCCCATGATTGTAACCGGAGAAGAGAAATGCGGCCGCAGGATCACTGTGAGATCCGGCATATTCCATCTTGAAAAGATCAAACATGGCAATATCAGCAGCCATCCCTTCCTCCAGTCTGCCGCAGGACGGGAAGTTCAGCAATCTGGCTCCGTTTTCAGTTCCCATCCGAAAGACATCCCGGGCAGAGAGGGCATTGGATCCCTTTGTTACCCGCTGAAGAAGCAATGCATTCCGCAATTCGCCCAGCATGTCCGAGGAATCGTTGGAGGCACTGCCATCCACACCCAGAGCAACATTGATTCCCATTTCCTTCATTTCCGTCACCCGGCATATTCCCGATCCAAGGCGCATATTGGATGTGGGACAGTGACATATCTGGCAGCCGGTTTCCTTGAGGATGGTCAACTCCTCATCATTGAAGTGAATGCCGTGGGCAAACCACACATCGGGTCCGGTAAAATCACAGTCCTGCATGACACGCAGCGGCCGCCGTCCCCCCATTTCCCGTTCGCAAAAACTATTCTCATCCAGAGTTTCGGCCAGATGGGTGTGGAGAAGCACTCCGTTCTCCCGGGCCAGGGCTGCCGTGTCCCTCATTGACTGTTCGGAGACGGAAAAAGGGCTGCAGGGAGCCAGAACAATTTTTCTCATGGACAAATCCGATGGATCGTGGAACTGCTGGATAACCCTCAGGGAGTCTTTGAGAATATCCTCCTCAGACTGCACAACGGTATCCGGCGGCAGACCGCCATCCTTTTTTGAAAGGCTCATGGAACCTCTGGTAGGGGAAAAACGTATGCCTGTGGCTTCAGCCGCAGAAAACTGAATGCCCATGATGTCGGCTGTCACACTCTGCGGATAGAGGTAATGATGATCTGTACTCAGTGTACAGCCTGTTTTAAGGAGTTCCGCTGTGGCCAGGGCTGTCGACCAGTAAATCCCATCTTCATCCAGATATTTCCAGATTTCATAGAGATACACAAGCCACTTGAACAGTTTGGCATTCTGCACAGCCGGGAGATTTCGGGTCAGTGTTTGATAGAAATGGTGATGCGTATTCACAAGACCTGGAATGACCAGATGCCGGGAAGCATCAATCTCCCGGACATCGCCATCCGGCCGGGGTATGTCCCGGGCAATTCGCCGAATCACACCGCCGCCGTCCATCAGCACATCGACTTCACTGAGGGCCTGGCTGTCCGCGTCAGTCACTAAAGCATAACAATCCTTGAGGAGAACCATTTCTAATCCTTTTTATGATGTTCAATTCTTCTATTGAAAGATTCAATCAGGACATCCAGCCTGTCCCGAACGGCATAAACACTCTCCCAGTAGTCCCTGTCGTACCATTGCCTGTTAATTTCTTCGTAAGTTTTTCCCTGCTGTTCCACCCAGGTGTAGTACTTCAAATTGTGGATGCGTTTCCGATCTTCATACCGTAGTTCCAGCAGGGAATCTGTACCAATTTGCTGGAGCATTTCAAAATCTGCTACCGCATTGTCCCTTGTGTAGGCACCATTTTCTGCTTCAAGCTCTTTGAGTCTGGAAGAGTACAGTCCTCTGGAATCGGTGAATACAGTCATGACGAAGTCTTCCTCGGTGAGTTCGTAGTATCTGGCCAGCTTGATGGCGGTAATCATGTTGCAGATTCCGCTTATACCCATTATATCCAGACGCGATACAAAATCTCTGGACAGGCCCTTCTCCAATAGATAATCCCGGCCTATCTTCTCGTTGAATAAACGAAGAAGCCTCATCGTATGTTCATCATCAACAGCAGCCACCATGTCTGTATTTCTGACATTGTGAATCCAGGGAACATGTTTGTCGCCGATGCCCTCAATTCGATGACCCCCGAAACCATTATTGAGCAGCGTAGGGCATTGCAGGGCTTCGCTCACCGCCAGTCTGGCTCCGGGGAAGACCTTCTTTAAATACTCACCGCTGGCCGTGGTTCCGGCAGAACCCGATGAAACACAGGTGGCCGCAAAACGGTCGCGGGGGCCCATCAACTGCCGCAGAACCTTCTCCATGGCCCGGCCTGTCACTTCATGGTGCCACAGATGGTTGCCAAGCTGATCAAATTGATTGAAGATATAGAGATATTCACCCCGTTCAGCATCCAGTTCATGGCATTTATCAAAGATTTCCTTCACATTGCTTTCGCAGCCCGGTGTGGCAATGGTTTCATCAGCCATCTTTTCCAGCCATTCAAAGCGTTCCCTGGACATTTCCTCCGGCAGTATCGCAATCGATTTGCATCCAAGAAGCCGGGAAATATAGGCTCCTCCGCGGCAGTAGTTCCCTGTACTCGGCCACACCGCCATATTCCGGTCTGGATCGAACTGACCTGTCACCAGAGCAGGGGCCAGACAGCTGTAAGCCGCCCCCACCTTGTGAGAACCAGTGGGAAACCACTTGCCTTCCAGACCAACAATTCTGGCCTTCACACCAGTTAGATCGGATGGAAGCTCAACATGATTCACACCGCTGTAACTACCCCCGACATCCTTCTGTTCATTTTCCCAGGAAACCCTGAAAAGATTATGACTGTGAACTTCATCCCGTCCGATTTTCGTCAGGGAAGTCTTTATATAATCCGGAATCAGGGCTGGATCAGCCATCTGCCTGTAGGTTGGCAGTACAATACCCTGTTCAGCACAGTATTCCGCATTCTTCTCAATCTGTTCTTCATTCAATGTCAAATCTATCATTTTTCCTCCTCGATAACTGTTAAAAACTCGTCCAGGGAATTCAATGCTGCCTGCTTTCTATACTCAGCCGTAGACCTCTGGTCATCTATGGGTCTGATAACCTCAGAGGCGGCCTCCAGAATTGATTCTATATCCTCACCTTCGAGTACCATCTGCTCAGCCTTACTGAGTCGTATTGCTGTTGGAGCAACGGCTCCAAGGGCAAAGCGGAAATCCACTGTCTGTCCATTTTCCTCCCGCACGTAACCAGCCGCCGAGAGTTTCGAAAGGGCGTTGGCCCTGCGGGTTCCCACTTTCCTGTAGTATGTTGACCCCCTTCCCAGAATCGGGATATGAATTTCTGTAAGAATTTCATTGTCAGCCAGCACAGTGGAACCCGGTCCGGTAAAGAATTCCCCGACAGGGACAATACGTTCCCCCTGTGTGGACTTCAAAACGAAACTGGCCTCATGGACGAAGAGGGCGGGTAAACTGTCCCCGGCTGGTGAGGCATTGCAGATGTTTCCGCCCAGAGTTGCCCGGTTGCGGAGACCCGGGGACGCAATATCCAGCATTGAATTTCGCACCAGGGCTGGCAGAAGCTGGAAGTCAATGATTTCCGACATGGTTGCTGCTCCGCCAATGCACAATTGAGAACCGGACAGAAAAATGCTCTTCATACTCTCAACGGCATCCAGAAACAGAACAGGTTCCTCAAAAAAAGGGCCGGTACCGGTGTACCCCCGCCGCTTCACCATCAAGTCTGTTCCGCCGGCAAAGAGCAATGCCCCTGTTTCCTCCCGGTAACTCAGGGCTTCATCCAATGAGACAGGCCGCAGGCTTTTTACCATTTCACCTTCTCCTCTACTGCCCTTTCGGCGGCAATCTTAACGCCGTCCACAATCATGTCATAGCCTGTACAACGGCAGATATTGCCGGAAAGTCCTTCCCGTATAAAGTCTTCCGAGGGCTGAGAATTCTTTTTAAGCAGACTCACAGCCGCCATAACCATGCCCGGTGTACAGAAACCGCATTGAGCCGAATGGGCTTCTGTAAAGGACTGGACAATCAGTTGACCGGAAGGCAGGTTCTTCAGACCATCGATGGTCATTACACTGCCTCCATCACACTGATGAGCTGGAACCAGGCAACTGTTCACCAGCTTGTTATTTAAAAAAACACTGCATGCACCGCATTCTCCTTCTCCGCAGCCTTCCTTGCTGCCCGTCAAACCCAGATCATCTCTGAGTATATCCAGAAGTCGCCGCACAGGCTGCACGGTCAGTGTATGCTTTTCTCCATTGACCTCAAAACTAAGTTCCATTCGTCATTACCTCCATCAGGTATTCAGGTGTTACAGGAATTTTCGGGCAATCCCGCCCTGTGGCCTGCTCCACAGCCGAGGCAAAGGCGGCATGTCCGCCATCATGCACCATTTCGCCCATGCCCTTTGCTCCAAAGGGCCCAAATTCATAGGGATTGTCTATCGTGACCGCCTGGGTTCGTGGATAATCCAGAGCCGTAGGAATTATGTAATCGGCCATAGTGGTCTGTTTGAAAGCTCCATCTCCATCCGTCTCAAGTTTCTCCAGGCAGGCATAGCCCAGGGCCTGACTCATGCCGCCCTGAATCTGGCCATCAACCACCCGGCGGTCAATGGGGACGCCGACATCATACACGGCCCAGACACCCTCAACTGTGACTTCCCAGCTCACCGGATCCACCGAAACTTCAACAACATTCACCCCCCAGCCAAAGGCTCCATAAGCATCACCCTTCAATTTCTCCTGGTTCCATTGAATGCCGGGGGGCAGGGTGTAGCGGGCATCAGTTTCCTGCCTTTCCCCATCTTTCCATATCTTCTTGAGTTTTGAGGCAGCCACCTGCAGGAGATAGCCAACAACCATCATTGTACGGCTGGCCACCGTTGGCCCTGAGTCAGGAACACGGTCGGTATCCGGATTCTCATAAATTATCTCGTGGGGTGGGATGTCAAGAATTGTTCCCACAACTTTTCTCAGTGTCGTGGAAGGGCCCTGGCCCATGTCTATATTGGCCACCAGAATTTCAACCCTGTTCTGCTCATCTTTCTGTAGTTTCACCTGCCCCTTGATGATCTTCTGCTCCCCATCACCGGTGAAACCGCAGCCGTGATTGAACATGGACATGCTGATGCCCCGATACGGTTCACTGTCATACCTTGCCCGTTTTTCATCATAGCCGGAAATTTCCCTTGCCTTGAGAATGAGTTGATCCAGTATGACTGATTCCCGGACAGTTCCCCCGGTAATTGTAGAATCACCCTTGCGGAGCAGGTGTTTCTGCTTCAGTGCAAGGGGTTCCATATTGAATGACCGGGCAGCCTTCTCCATGTGTTTTTCCAGTGCAAATATGGCCTGGGGCGCTCCGAATCCCCGAAATGCCCCGGATGGAACAGTGTTGGTGGCCAATGCCAGCCCATGCACACGGACGTTGGGAAAATTGTACACACCGTTGGAAGTGAAAATGGCCCGCTGCAGAACGATATTGGAATAGCTTTCATAGGCACCGCCATTGAGTGTAATCTCATAATCCATGGCCATTACCGATCCATCATCCCCGTGGGCTGTGCGGATACGGGTTTGTGATGGATGACGTTTCGAAGTCCATGCCATGTCTTCGGTACGGTCAAAAATCATTCTCAGAGGTTTACCGGTTTTGATGGCTGCCACAGCAAGAGGAACGCCCATAATTTCAGGATAATCTTCCTTGCCGCCAAATCCTCCGCCGGTAACAGACTGAATCACCCGTACCTTGTATTCTTTACCAAGAGCTTCTTCAAGGGAATGCTTCACATAGAACGGACACTGGAGGGTCCCATGGATCACAACCTTGCTTCCCTCATCTTCCAGCCAGGCACAGAGTCCCTGAGGTTCCATGTAGAGCTGTTCCTGAAAACCAGTCTCATACACTCCTTCCACCACATGGGATGCCCTGGAAAAGACAGATTCCGCATCCCCTTTTTCAAGGTGAAGATCTGCGTAAACATTGTCCGTTCCATGGATGGGTCCACCTTTCAGGGCCAGGGAATCTGCCAGAGTTACGGCGGTTTCCACTTCGTCGTAATCAACCTTAATCTGAGCAATCAGCCGGTCAACAACAAAAGGATCCGGTCCGGCCAGCACCAGAATGATCTGTCCCTTATATCGAATTTCCTTTTCAGCAAAAGCAGGCCAGTCCGTGGTTATCAGGGCAACGTGATTATGGGCCGGAACATCCCTGTAATCCGTTACATAGTAACCATCCGGGATATCAGGCAGATGAATCTGCCTGATATATCCTCTTGAAAATGCCGATCTGTAGAAGCGTGCCGTCAGGAAGTCCTTCCGTGGAAAATCAGCGATGTACATCGCCTCTCCCGAACACTTTTCCTGACCATCCACACGGGGAATACTTGCACTGATACTCATAGCTTCACTCCTTTACGGGCTGATGCAATGTCCTTCAGTCCATTACCGGTAAGCAGTATAACATACGTTGCCTTTTTGGGCAGGCGGTCCCTGAGTTTGATGAATCCAGCAGCCGCTGCGGCTCCGGCCGGTTCTGAGAAAAGTCCGGTACTGCGGGCAACTGTGTTCTGGGCATGAAGTATTTCATCATCGCTGACGGTGAGTACTTCACCGCTGTGCCTCTGCAGCCGTTGAAGGGCAAAATACCCCCCCCTGGGAACATCCACCGATATGGAATCGGCGATTGTTTCTGCCCGAATAGGCTTTGTGAAAGCACCCTTCTGA
Organism: Spirochaetaceae bacterium; assembly: GCA_965224705.1. Lineage (GTDB taxonomy): Bacteria > Spirochaetota > Spirochaetia > DSM-2461 > DSM-2461 > UBA2779. Next base: position 1,677,030 of record OZ245056.1, read on the forward strand.
ATTGCTCTGGCAATGGCAGCAGAGCCCTCCGCCTGGACGGCCATGACGGTCGGTATTCTATCAATTTTCCCCTGGGCAAGAAGGTCTTCCAAACCCCTGTATACACCGCTGAGAATAACACCATCTCCAACGGAGACAAAAATGTAATCCGGGACACGATTTCCAAGCTGTTTGAATAACTCCAGGGATACGGTTTTCTTCCCCTCAATGGTGAGAGGATTGTGTGCGGTATTGCGCGAGAGACCACCATGCTTCGCCGCATATTTCATAGACTGCTCATAGGCCTGATCATAACTGCCTTCAACCCGTATCAGGGTTGCCCCGTACTGGCAGGACTGAACTATTTTCGCCTCCGGTGCAGATTCAGGGAGGTAGAGGCGTACATTGAGGGAAGCGGCTGCCCCCACACCGGCCATGGAGGAACCGGCATTGCCCGTCGAGGCCACCACGATGTCTCTTATGCCGAATTTTCTGGCAAATGCCGCCACCAGATAACTGGCCCTGTCCTTGAATGATCCGGTAGGATTCATTCCATCGTCCTTGAGGTACAGATTCGGGAAACCGGTTTCCTGCTGGAGGTTTTCTCCCACCCACAATGGGGTGTTCCCCACGGGTATGGGCGGAAAAAAACTCTGCTCTACCGGCAGGAAATCGTAAACATCCCACTTCTCAGGTACCTTTGCGTCAAGTTCAAACTCCAGCAGCCCTCTCAGAGGTTCATCGGGTTTCTGCCGGGCGGAACAGGGATCGCACAGCATTCTGGCAGGGGTTGTTTCATAGGACTTTCCGCATTCGATACACCGCAAACCAAACATTGGAATCAGGAGCCGTCTTCCAGGGCATAGGGCAGCATGGCATAGAATGCGCTGCACTTTTCAAGATCATCGACACGGGTTATTTCATTCGGAGCATGGGCCTGGTTTTCATCTCCCGGACCGAATCCGATAGCGGGGATTTTGTGTCGGCCGGTGGTGGCCACGAGATTGGTTGAAAATGTCCACTTATCGATTTCCGGAGTCCCGTTCCAGAGAGCCCTGTATCCTCTCACACCGGCCTGTACCAGATCGTGGGATTCAGGCACCTTCCATGTCGGGAAATAGAGTTCCTGGCTGTAATCGGCATTCTTCCAGCCCCGTTTTTCATAGTCCGGCATGGTAACATCCACTGCGGATTCATCTTCACCCAGAGCGTCGGAAACGGCCTTTTTCACCTGGGAAATGGCCAGATCAGCATCCTCACCCCAGGTGAGTCTCCTGTCCAGGTAGAGCATGGCCTGATCCGGAACCGCACATTGAGAAGGACCCTTTACATGAATTTGTGAGACAACAATGGTTCCTTTACCGAGGAAATTATCATCATCCGGCTGGAGCTGAGTGTTCAGATTTTCCAGGGCCAGGGCCGCCCGTGCCGCCTTATAGGCCGCACTGTCACCGCGTTCGGGGGCACTGCCGTGAGCAGAAAGGCCCTTCAGTCTCAGCACCATTTCCATTCTTCCCCGATGTCCCCGGTACAGCCGACAACTGGTTGGTTCTGTGGAGACCACATAGTCCGGCCTGAGTTTTTCTTCTTCTATCAGGTATTTCCAGCACATTCCGTCACAGTCTTCCTCCATCACGGTAAAGACGAAATAAACACTGTACTGGCCATTGTAGCCCAGTTCCTTCAAAACTCGGCCAGCCGTTACCATGCTGGCCGCACCGCCTTTTTGATCGCTGGTGCCCCGGCCATGGACAAGGCCGCCGGAGATTTCACCGGAAAAAGGATCCCTGTTCCACTGGGAGGGATCCCCAATCTCCACCGTATCGATATGGGCATCAATGGCGATTTTCTTCGGGCCATGACCCACCCGGGTCACAAGGTTTCCCAATCCATCAATTCTCACTTCATCAAATCCGTAACCCTCACACATTTCCTTCAGTTTATAGATAACTTCTTTTTCCTCACTTGAGTAAGATTTTATCTTTACGATGTCACTCAGTACACGGGCTGTGTCATCCCTGTACCGAGCCGCTTTTGACAGAATGTCATCACTGATTCTCATTTTTTCTCCTATGCTTTTACTTTATTCATTCTATCCCAGAGTGCCAGACTCCGGTCGGCTGCATTCCTGTAGATTTCATCTGTCTCAAAAGGAAATACTCCATCCCTGTATACAAACTTCCCATCGATTATCACGGATTCGACAATGGCAGAACCCATGCCGAAAACAAGATGCCCGGCCACATTCTCCGGCAGCAGTGCCGTGGGAGCCGGGTAATCGGCAATAACCAGATCAGCCTTGTAGCCGGGTTTCAGTCTGCCGAATGAAGCCCCGAAGTTTCGTTCCAGAATCGTATTACCGGCCATCAAAGCCTTGAGGTAGTCGCCAGGCCACCAGGGACCACCGTTATTCTTATGGTTGAAATAGGCAAACTTCACTTCTTCAAACATGTCAGCCCCAATACCGTCTGTTCCAATGGCCAGATGGTTAAGCTCTGGAAGATGCTGACTGTAACCAACATTATTATTCATGTTCGACCGGGCATTGTGCACCAGAAAAGTATTCCTCTCATTGAGAAGTTCTATCTCAGAAGAATTGAGATAGACTCCATGCACCATCAGACTTTTCTCATTGACCAATCCAAACTCATCCAGACGTACAATTAAATCTTTGCCGTAATTGGCATGAGAGAACGAAACATCGTAGCGGTCTTCAGCAACATGAATGTGAAATCCCCGGCCGCTGCTTTCAACCACATCGCCAAGAAGTCTCAGTGACTCATCGCTCAGTGTAAATGGAGCATGACCACCGATATGAGCTTCAAACAAGCCCTGCCACTGACCCGATGCTTTTTCCCTGTCCAATGCCTCCGCAAATCGACGATTTTCCTCTACTCCGGCCAGCATTTCATCCCTGCCGTTCCGGTCTGTTACTTCATAGCAGCTCATGCCCCTCAACCCGCAGAATTCAAAGGCTTCCTTGAGTATGCTGAGCGATCCCTCGACACAGGACGGTGAGGCGTGATGGTCAATGACGGAAGTAGTTCCCGACCGTATTGCATCCAGGGAGCAGATTTGGGCCGATGCCTTCAGGCTTTCCTCATCCAGGGCACGATCAAGACGCCACCAGAGGTTTTTCAGAACCGAAGCAAAATCCGGTGTTGGACCTATGTTCGCCATAATTCCCCGGGCAAGCCCTGAATAGTAATGATGATGACTGCATACAAGGCCGGGGAAGAGCAGTTTTCCTCCCAGATCCACCACCCGGGCACCCGGCGCGGAAAGATTGCCGCCTACTTCCTTAATAATGTCATTCTCCACCAGAAGATCCATGGAATTCCTGACAGCAGGTGGATCCATATCAATCAGCGTTGCGTTTTTCAGTAGAATCATACGGCCACCCCCTCCGAATCCATTGGAGCAAAAAGTTCCGGTCTGGATTCCTTGAGAATTGAGTACAGTCTCATAAACGCCCTGAGATCCCCGTCCTCTTTGGGGTCAGGGTCAACCATGATTTCACCTTTGAATCGGATATGAAGCTTGCCGCTGTCCAGCAGCCAGCCGGGATTCTCACTGTTTTCAAAATCCTTCATGGAATTGAACACCGTCGGCTTGTCAACATAGGGCCGTCCTTCCCAGGGACAGTAACGGCCGCAGTCTCCACATTCATTGCAGTAAGCGTCAATGTGAACAATTTCAAATGGATTGTTAAACATGGGTTCCTTCTGAACCGGGACGGCAATATTGGATCGATTCGGGCAGACATCAACGCATTTATTACAAATATAATTACATTCCAAACATCGATTTAATTCTGTAGATCCGAATACCGAAACACTGTACCCGGAGCGGGTATCCGGCCTGGCCGACACCTCTCCTTTCTTGCTTCCTATCTGCTTCTTCTGCTCGACGGGATCCATGAACGGAATTTTTTCAGTTCGATTCCATGAGGGGTTTTCTTTCCGGCAGATGACATCGGCGGCACTTCGGCCCTCATTGATGCACTGAACAATGGTGGAGGTTCCCGTGCGGCCGTCGCCAATGAGGAACACATTGGTCAGCTCCGTTTCGCCTCCTTCAAATGTTTGTACTCTGGCGCTGCGGTCAGGTTTCAATCCCACCTCCTTCAATAGATTCTCATCGGGATCATCGCCGATGGCGTACACTATGCTGTCAACCTGCAGAGTTTCGGTTTTGTCGGTGGGAACCGGCCGCCGTCTGCCGGAAGAATCTTTCTCACCGAGTTCCATCACCCGAAGTGTGAGAGTACCATCCGGGGTAAATCTCTCCGGATTGCGAAGCCAGTGGAAATCAACATTATCTTCCAGGGCCGATTGATACTCCTCTCGGCTGGCCGGCATCTGACGGAAGGCCCTCCTGTAGACTATGGTCGCCTTCTCCGTTCCCGGACAGCGGATGGAGCTTCTGGCACAGTCCATTGCCGTATCCCCGGCACCGATAACCACAACATGTTTTCCCATGTTCAGCGTTGAGGAATCCCTGTTAAACTGAGCCAGGAAGGGAACAGAAGGGTGTATGTTGGCATTGCCTCCTTCAAGAATGAAGTCTCTTGTCTGGTAGGTTCCTATGCCCAGAAGGATGTATTCAAATCCCTGACTTCTCAGGGTATCAATATCAATGTTCTCCGGCGCATTGAACTCAAATTGAACACCTTGATCCTTGATGAAATCAACATCACTGCTGATGGCTTCTCTTGGAATTCTGAAGTGAGGGACAACGTAGCGCACCACACCGCCGGCATCCTCTTCTCTCTCAAAGACTGTTACGGGAAAGCCCTCCCTGGCCAGAAAAAAAGCTGCTGATAACCCGGCCGGCCCGGCACCCACAACGGCGACTTTTTTGTTTTGTGTAACCTCAGGTTTCACCCAGCTCTGACGATACTCATCCATACCGTTCAGAACAGCGGCCTTCTTTACCTCCCTGATATTGATGCAGCCATCGTAATCCAGCCTTGTACACACGAGTTGGCATTGATGATCGCAGATATGCCCTGTTATAGATGGGAGGGCATTCCTTTCATAGATGCATTCCATGGCATCGCGGTAGCGGCCTTCCCCAACGAGGCGGATGTATTCAGGAATGTGCTGACCAATGGCACAGGCGGAGATGCAGGGAGCCTCATAGCAGTCGAAGAGGGGCAGGGGGGCTGGAGTGGCCGCCTCATCCTCGCCGCGGTAATCCTTTGCAAGCGTTTTATCGGTCAGGGAATCCCTGGCCAGTTGACTCAATGCCTTCACATCAATTTTTGGATAGTCCCAGCTTGCCAGATTATCCAGTTTTTGAGCCATCTGTACCTGACGCAGATAACCACCGGGTTTGAGCAGGTCTGTGGCCAGGGTGATGGGACGAATACCCGTTTTGAATACCGCCTCCACATTGTGGATTGATATTCCGCCGGAAAAAGATATGGGAAGATCGCCGTCAAAATGTGTTGAAAGTTTATCCGCTATGCCAATCGATAGGGGGAACAGGGCTCGGCCTGAAAGGTACATTTCCTTATCCGGCAGAGCATTTCTGTTATTGATGACCGCCAGGGTGTTGGTCAGTTTTACACCAAAAACAAGACCTGAGTCTCTGGCTGTTTTGCGAAGTCTGGAGAGGATGTCCAATGCGTCAGGATATTGAAGATCGTGCTTGAAGCCTTCCGCATTTAACTGGACATACCCATAACCAAGATTCGTCAATATATCCTGAACGGTATCAAGGCCCAGAAGGGTTGGATTGAGTTTCACATAAGTATCCAGTTTCCGCTCGGTCAGCATGTAATGACAGATGGATTCAATTTCCTCCGGCGGACAGCCATGCATGGTGGAGAGGGTCACTGAATGACATATTTTGCTGCTGATACGCTCAATGGCCTCAGGAATTTTTACCGCCTTGTGTTCCAGACCCGTCCCCTTCAGCATGGCAGGTAATTCTCGGGCAGCATCGCCCAGCCACTGTTGAAAGAGCGGTTCTTCCGAGCAATCCGTCAGCCGATCGAGATACTCCTGCATCCGGTCGGTTTTAATGCCCTTCATGTCGTAGCCAACGCTCATGTTAAACACAAAAGATCGTGTTTCATCGGCTGGTTTCATATCAAAAATCTCTTCAAGAAGATGAAGGGCAATCCATGCCCGGGCATATTCCCGCCATGCTTCTTCAAGTGACAGCTCTGTGGACCACTCCGTATTGTATCCCTCATCATAGATGTCGATACAGGGTTTATCGATTTCCAGAGCATCAAGAATCTGAACTGTTTTCAATTCAATGAATCGGCTTCCGGTAAGGTAGGAAGCCACAATGTTCTGGGCAAGCTGGGTATGGGGTCCTGCTGCCGGACCGAGAACCGTACCGCAGTTATCGCCCAGAATGTTGATCTTCCGCTCATCCTTTTTCCTGTACCAGTTCGTCTTCGGTAAGTCAAATATTGATTCCTGAGTTCTATACTCATCGAAGATCCTTCTCAGTAACGGAATCATTCCCGTCAGTCTCATTTTATCGCTCATGATTCACCTTTCCTCCTTTCACACGAATCGGTTTCTGCAGTCTGCCCCATCCGGCATTCTTACAGCCGCCATTATTTCTATCGTAAACAATCTTTCCCCGAACAAAGGTGTAATCCACCCGTCCGCGGAACGTCATTCCTTCAAAGGGAGTTACCCTGCCTTTGGATTGGAAGTCATCAATACTGACCTTGTGTTCCGCCTTACGGTGTATCAGCACCATATCGGCATCCTTTCCCACGTCCAGAGAACCCTTTCGGTCAAACAGGCCATAGCGTCTGGCCGCATTTTCACTCATCACTTCCAGATAGCGCGGCAGAGTAAGTCGACCGGCTAGATATCCTTCGGAAAACAAATAAGGAAGGATGGTTTCCGTACCGGCAATCCCGGCAGAATTGCACCATATATCACCGTGGGCTTTCTCTTCCTTCGTTCCCGGGGCATGGTCTGAAGCAACGAATTCAAGTGTTCCATCGGCCAGAAGTTCCCACAGCCTCTGACGGTTGCCATCCTCCTTGATGGGGGGAGATATCTTCAGAGCCGGTCCCTGTTCAAGGAAATCCTTTAATGAAAAGGCCAGATACTGGGGACAGGTTTCCCCTGTCGCAGTGGCCCCGGGCCAGGGTTTCTGAAGCATTTCCGCTGCTTCGGAGGAACCAATGTGCACAATGTGAAGATTGCCTCCCACCTCCTGATTGATGCGCAGGGCACTTCCCACAGCCAGAATCTCTGCCAGTTCCGGCCTGCAATCGTACCACTCACGAGGGCTTTTCCCCTGAGTCTGGTAATAATCAGTGGCATTGTTGACATATTCCGCATCCTCGGCATGCAGTAAGATGATTGTATTCAGTTTCTTCGCATGTTCAAGAATTCGTCGGAAGCGCCAGTGGTCAACAGCCCCCCACCACGACTCAGCACCGGACACCGCATACACCTTGTAGGCCAGTACATCATCAACGATGGACTCCATGCCGGACTCATAGCCGGCATCAAACAACTGTCTGGAAAGTCCACCGAAAAAGGCAAAATCACAGTGTGCCCTGGGCTGCACCACTGAAAGCTTGTAATCCAGGCTTTTCCGGTCTGTCACAGGAGGAATTGAGGTACTCGGCATATCCACAACCATGGTAATGCCGCCTGCAACCGCCGCCGATGTTCCATGGAAAAAATCTTCTTTCTCCGTATAACCGGGATCATAAAAGTGAACATGCGGATCGATTCCGCCTGGCAGGACCCAGTAATCGGACGCATCCAGCACTTCGTCTGCATTGAGATTGGTTCCGAACTCGATAAACTGACCGTTTTCGATCCTGATGTCCCGATATTGGAAATCAGCAGCACCCTGGAAAGCTGTTAGAGCATTTTTTATAATCATCATTCACCCCCATCGGTTTAAAATTCACGAATTACAGATCTTTCAGGGAGAGAGAGATTATTAAAACATCCTTAAAGATCCGCAATCCTTTTTGTTTTTAATCTGAAAAAAAGGAATTGGAAAAATCAGAATGACCCCAGTACAAGCCTGTGCTCACATTGATTAAAGGATAAGAACCTGGATCCAGAGTATAGGATAGATAGTTTTTGTCGTCAAGATGAAACACTGCATCAGCAGGGCAATTGCATCTAAAATCCACTTATGAAAGCCTTATTCATGATTCTTAACCGCAGAGAACGCAGAGAACGCAGAGTGTTCAAGGTAATTATTCACATCACAACGATAACAAAAAGTTGACAAATTCCTCCTATTGAAGGAAACTCCATTCGTTCCCCCAGAAATTAGTGTTTTTCATTTTTTTGGGATAGAATTAGATGCGATTGCCCTGGAAGTGCACCTCATCACCCGCCCCCGCCGCTTCGGCAAAACCCTGAACCTGAGCATGATCCGCTACTTCTTTGAGCCTCCCCACCAGGCGGCGATAGTACCGCTCCATTACCCAATGCTGCACTGTTCAACGGCATGTCCATATCAAAACACCCCCAATGCCGCGAAACATGGGGAAATACCCTGTGATACACTTGAGTTTTAAGGACGTGAAAAAATCGGCATATCAAGATTGCATGGCTCTTATTAGAAACATGCTCTCTGCGGAATACCAACGGCATGAGTATTTACAGAACTGTGGTGTATTGAATGACAGGGAACGGGCAAAGTTTGAGAAAATATTGTACAATAGGGTGGTGGGATGGTCTTTGTCTAGAAAGATTGACACACAGCTTGTCAGCGATGCTCTTTGCCAGGCATACAGACTTCGAGGCAGCAGAAGAGGACTTATTTTTCACTTCGACAGGGGAAGCCAGTATACCGGTAGCGCTGTCGCCAGGCCCCTTTGCTTCAAGTTCCCTACGGGCCTTTTCCAGGGCAATATCCGCGCTATAGGTCTGATACTCAGATAAGTCACTATTGCGAAGCCTGACGGCCCCTCGGTTGAGTTCTCTTCGTATGCTTCTTTCAAAGCGACCCAGGATGCTCGCCATCTGTTTGATTCTTATCCTGTCCTTCCCTTTTTTGCGAATCATTCTTTCCAGAATAAGCTGTTCTTCCCAGTTGAAGTGTTTCCCCCTTCTACTGCTCGTGTTATTGTACTCTTGTCCCATGTTAACTCCTGTTTTGTTTGTTTTAAGTAGTATACATGAGTTTCATGGGGCTTTTTTGTCCTCCTTATTGCGGACAGTTAATGTTACAATTCACCATTTCAACCTGATGCAGCAGGGTAATTGCATCTAATTCTGTCCCAAAAAGAATGAAAAACACTGATTTTCGAGGTCAATGGAAATTTTTATCCAGTGTCTCAAAGAATGTGGAATCTCCTCAAAGCGGCATTAAACCGCAGAGAACGCAGAGGTTCGCAGAGAGATATAGGGCAGCTCTTAAAACCGCTTAGAGCTGCCCGTGGGCGCATGGACGCACCCACATTTTGGGCAAAACGCCCAAAAATGGAGAAAAAGTCTTACTTTAGTCCGGGTTTTTTCGTCTCTATAGCATAAACAGATTGGTCAACATTTATCTTGAACACTCTGCGCTCTCTGCGTCCTCTGCGGTTAAAAACCCATGAATAAGGCTTTGAAGAACACTCTGGCTAGTGGATTTTAGATGCGATTGCCCTGGGTGCACTTCGCTGGGGTCTTGATAAGATGGCTATGAGACGGGTTTTTTCGACAAAAAGAAAGTTTAACAAAGAAAAATACGACTCAAGGGGGGGGGCTTGAGAATCCCCCCTGCGCTCCGTAAAAAGCGGCTTTTTCAAGCCGTATGCGGGCCAGCTCTGAGCAAAAAAGCGTCATAAAAGGAATGGGCCAGGATTCCTGTTTTTGGCAAAGAAGTATGTCTAAAACATTAAAAGGCATGGCAGAAACTTCATTTTCAATGATCATTGGGTCGAGGCAGCGACATTTCTTCTCGGACTGATACCTTAATGGAGAGTTTTTGAATTAGCTCAATAGTTAACCGGATTTTCTATTGACCCATTACATACTAACATATAGATTTGGATTACTCGTGGACAAGGAGAGAGTTATGAAAAACTATAAAACAGCAGGAGCGTTACTGGTAATCGCACTCATGATATTGACGGGCTGCCCTTCGCCGACGGGGAACGGTGATGGTGTAACTGAGATGAAATTCATCGATATTCAGGGCGGAACCTTCCAGATGGGCAGTACCGACAGCGATGCTAGTCCGGATGAAAGCCCGGTGCACAGCGTAACGGTGGATTCGTTTTCAATGACCGAAACGGAGGTGACCCACCGGCAGTATTTGGAATTTCTAAACGATGCCGGAGTGTCTGCATCCGGGGAGCTGAATGGCAACAAGGTGATAGATATGGGAACATATAGCTTTACAGCTTTTAGCCATGACGGCACGAAGTTTATCTTTTCCATATCAGAAAAAGCGGATGATATTGACTGTCCGGTGATGGAAGTGACGTGGTACGGAGCCGTGGAATACAGCAACTGGCTGAGTGAACAAGATGGTCTCACCAGGGCGTATACCATAAGCGACACAGACAGCACAGATGTAACCTGGGACCAGACTGCCAACGGCTACCGTTTGCCGACGGAAGCGGAGTGGGAGTATGCGGCTCGGGGAGGGGGCCAATCACAGGGGTATAAGTATGCTGGGAGTAACGATGTGAGTGAAGTGGGGTGGTATTGGGATAATTCCGAGTTTAAGACCCATCCGGTGAAGGGAAAGAAGGCCAATGAACTGGGCTTGTATGACATGAGCGGTAATGTGGCGGAGTGGTGCTGGGATTGGTATGCTTCGTATTCAAGTTCCCCTGAAAACAATCCCACAGGTCCGTCTTCAGCCCCGGACGACATACGCTCGGCACGAGTCCTTCGGGGCGGTAACCACTCCAGTTTCACCGGTCGCTACAGTAGTTTGCGTTCAACTAAGCGCATCGGTACCCTCCTCCCTGGCACCGGCTCAGACAAGTACGGGTTCCGGCTGGCCCGGTCTGCGGATTGAAATCATCCTCCAACAGGGACTCGGGGCTCGGGGGTGAGTTTCGGCGACTGTCCGGAGGGCTGGGGAACGAAGCCCGAAAGACGGACTGCCGTCGAAGCGGTAGGGAGACTTAAGGAAAATGCAGCTTGCACTCTTTCTGCGGCCTTCCTTTGTGTTCAGACGATGCGTCATTTTCTGTTTCCAGGAAGCATCCGCGGATCGGTTTACACGGACCATCTCGCTGCTGTAAATTGAAGTGTGCGAAATCGCGGCCATACTATCGGAAAAGGCCGTGGACGGAGGCAGCAATGATGAACGAAACAGACGAAAACAAACCGAAGGTACGAACCTGCCTCTGGTTCGACGGCAGCGGTGAACAAGCCGCTGAGTTCTACGTCTCGATCCTGCCTACAGCGCCATGCTGAAGATGAAAAAGATCGACATCGCTGCACTCGAGACGGCGTTCCGTGGAGAATGACAGCCGATGGGCTCAGCTATTGGCACAGGAGTCGTCCACGAAGTGCCCACAGACCTCCACAAGGCGCTCAAGGCCGCATCTGAGGTCCGGGAAGCATGGAACGACCTTACCCCCCTCGCTCGCAATGAATGGATCTGCTGGGTCATCTCCGTGAAGAAGCCGGAAACAAGGCGAAAGCATATAGAACGAACCTGCGCCGAGCTTCTGGAGGGAAAACGCCGACCATGCTGCTGGCCCGGCTGCCCGCATCGATGAGGGACAGAAAGGCTTCGGCAAGGGAATTATCCGCTTCCAGCCCGACAAGCCGATGTCGGCTTCACTCGTCCGCAAAGCATCCCTGTAAGGGATCTCCCAGGCGGTTCAATGAGCTGCCGGAGACGACCAGAACGGTCTGCTGCACTCTGGCCGACCGGCTCAAGGCCGCACTTCCGGGCACCGTCCATGGCATCTACCTGCACGGTGCCATGGTCTTCCCCGAAACTGACCGCATCGTGGATCTCGACGCCCATAGCATTCTGAACCGGCCCCTATCCGATGCGGAAAAGGAAGCCGTCCTGGCCGTCCACCGCTCCCTGACGGAAGAGTTCCCGCCCCTGACGAGTGACGATCTGGACGTCTGGTACATTCTTCTGGAGGAAACCGGGCAGTCCGCTCCGCGGCACCAGATCAATCCAGACCTCGCTGACACGTCCTGGGCCCTGCATCGGGCGCACCTGAGAGCCGGATACGGCATCGTCCTGCACGGCCCCCCGCCCTGGGAGACGTTCCGGGCACCCACGTGGCCGGAACTCAAGGCGAGTCTCGACGGGGAGCTGAAGTTCGTCCTGGATCATGCCGCAAGGTATCCCGCATACTGCGTCCTGAACGCCTGCAGGCTGATGGTCAGCTATCAGACCAGGGACGTGGTCTTTTCCAAGAAGACCTCCGCCGAATGGACGATGGACAATTTCCGCGCATGGGAAGGCCTCATCGCCGCAGCACTCCGCGACTATGCGAAGAGCGCAGGCAGCGGGGATCGGCAACTGCTGACCAAAAAGACGGGGCCCTTCCTGGAATTCGCCCGGGCTGTCATCGCCGCTGGCAAATCGGATTGAAGGTGGGTTCCGAAGTATACTCGGGCCGTCCTTTTACTTCATCAAAGGTGGAAGTCCAGTCTGGAATTGTTTCAATACCCAGGAGTCTGTCGGATTTTAAGGCTTCGAGGCGATTTTTGATGATTTTTTTCCGATACAAGGCGGCAAAAACGGAACGTAGCTGGGCTACGTGAGTATTTTGGCAACGCGGTAGCGGGAAAAAAGGGCAAAAATCGAGCCGTGAGGCGTAAACCCGACAGACTCCCAGAAAAACAAATAAAATCAGAACAGGCAGAATGGCAGCAAGTAAAAGGCTGAAAACCCCATCCCCATGCTGATCAGCAGAGGCTTCCGGCTGAATGATAGTAGCCCGTCAGCGGCCATCCGCAGCATCAGGGATATCAAGGTCATCCGGCCACTGCTATCGAAAACTCCTTAGAATCAAACTCCCTGTGGATTTCTGATAGAAGCGAAAAGAAGGCATCACCAAGTTCCTGTGGAGGTTGTGGGTCACAAATGGATTTTCCCCTGATAGGATAAGTCCCGGGCAAACCCTTATTGTGCTTGAGAATGAATTCCTTGTATTCCGGCGATATATAGAAAGTGACTGTAAGCCTGTGCGTCGGTCTATCTTTATCGTACCCTATTTCCAGCATTTCTGGAGACAGATAACCATTGAGAGGTTTCCCGTTTAGTTGTGCTGATGCAAGATATTTTTTTATAAACATAGCAACAGGATGCACATCCGCAGATTCGTAAACTATACCCTTCTCGCTCGAAACCATGAAAGAGCCAACCAGGTCCGAACGTACATACGGGTGTGAAATATGATATCCGGAGGACTCTGGATACTCTTGACACAACGCTTTAATGAGGACGGTTTCCAAATCCCCCACTGTTAAATCAGGCTCATTCAACATAAGAGGGGTACTATAGAAATGAATATTTGTAATCCTTCCATAGGAGTCTGTCGGACTTACGCCTCACGGCTCGATTTTTGCCCTTTTCCCCTGCTGCTGCGTTGCCAAAATACTCACGTAGCCCAGCTACGCTCCGTTTTTGTCGCCTTGCATCAGGAAAAAATCATCAAAAATCGCCTCAAAGTCTTAAAGTCCGACAGACTCATAGAGTTCTGACGATTCTTCCATAATGAAGTAATCGCTGAGTACTTTTCCATTAATTTTGGTTTTCTTCAGGTGATCCGCTATAAAAGAAACAACCTCATAACCTACCCCAACCCCGTCATCTAATCGTGTGATGGACAGTCCGAAATCAGGATGGGCTTCATAGGAAAAGGCCGGCAATACACCGGCCAAAGGGAGAATCAGGAAAAATGCCATCATCAATGGATTTCGCCTCTTTATACAGATCCTCAAAAGCATCAATGGAGTTTAATTTGTTGGAGCTGCGCAGTCAATACTTTACACAGCTTCCCAAAATTTGAAATTCTTCTCCTCAAATTCGGAAATCAAAGGAGTAAGGGAGTTTTTGAATTAGCTCGAATCAATATGATTTCTTTATATCTCTATATGAGATTCACAATACATTCACAACTGTCAAATACCTTCAATCAGATTTGAAGGAGGCGGAGCGTGAAATGCGGGAACCAATAGTTCAGGCGGAAAAGCTAAAACCCGTGCGGACACCCAGACAAAAGCGTCAATGGCGGATTGTTTTGACTCTGCTGGCGGCCCTCCCGCTGCTGGCCGGGGGGGGATATCTTCTTTTGATGCCGCGTGAAAGGGTATTTCGGTTAACAGACTATACAATTGATACTGTTCAGAAGGGAGATTTATCCCAGACCACCCAGGCCAGCGGAACGGTGTCCATTCCATCCACCCTGAGCGTGCTTAGCCCGGAATCGGGTTACGCGGCAACTCTTATGGTGGAGGAAGGAGAATTCGTACAAAAGGGGCGGATACTGGCCCGGCTGGATGTGCCGGATCTGCTGTTGGAGTTGGAGGATCTGCTGATCGATTTACAGATAAAACGCCAGAACCTGGATACGTCTCTGGAGGAAACACGGTTTGCGCTTATGAAACTGCAAAAAAGCGTGGACTACGCGGCGGAAGACATTCAGGACGCGCGGGACGATGTGGCCCGCATGGAAAAACTGGTAGAGATAAACGATTCCCGGCAGAGCGAACTGGATACGGCCAATACAAGCCTGCGGACACTTGTACGCGGAAAGGATGATCTGGTTTTCAGTATGGAGGAAACCCGGTCGCTTGCCCTGCTTTCCCAGGAGAGCCAGAAGGCGGAAATCACCCGCGTGGAAACAGAGGTGGCCCGATTGCGGGAGCGTATCGATGATGCGTCTATAAGAAATCCCATGGACGGGGAAGTGCTGGAAATCGCGGCGGCCCTGGCGGTTCCAGGAACACTGATTGGGGTGAATGAACCCTTGTTCAGCATCGCGGACCGAAAAACGGCCATTGTGGAGCTGGACGTATCAGAGGTGTACAGCGGATTGATCGAACCGGGACTGCCGGTGCGGCTGACGGTGGGTAATCAGCAGATTTCCGGTTCGGTAACGGCGGTGGGCAAGGTGGCGACGGCATCCAGCGATGGTATTGGCTCCACGGTGGTGGTGAAAGTTAAACCACAGGGCGATCCGGCGGTGCTTGTGCCGGGGTCCACCGTGGTGGGCGAGATGAGGGTCGGTCAGCAGGCTGATGCCCTGTATCTTCCCCGCGGTCCCTACCTGACAACGGGAAGCCAGAAGTACCTGTATGTGGTTGACGGGAGTACCGCGATAAAACGGGAGGTCAGTTTTGGAACGGTGCAGGGGAACAATGTTGTGATACTTCGGGGTATTGAGGCCGGAGAAAGGGTTTTGGTCAGCGGTTATCAGAACTTTATTGAATACAATGAAATCAAACTGGAGGAAAAATAGTTATGATTGAACTTGATGGCATAGGAAAAAACTATGATCTGGAGGCGGTTCAGGTTAAGGCCCTGGACGGCATCTCTCTGAAAATTGAAAGCGGTGAGTATGTGGCGGTTATGGGGGCCTCCGGGTCGGGCAAGTCCACCCTGATGCACATACTGGGCATTCTGGATCTTCCCACTTCGGGCAGCTACAAACTGGAGGGTTACGATGTGACGCGGCTGCCGGATAAGGAGCAGGCCCGTATACGCAACAAGCACTTTGGGTTTGTGTTTCAGAGCTTTAATCTGTTTTCGGAATTGAGCTCCATGGAAAATGTTATGCTGCCCATGAGCTACGCGGGAGTCTCCCACACGAAACGCCGTGAGAGGGCCGCCCAGTTGTTAAGCGATGTGGGACTGGAACACCGCCTGCATCATTTGCCGACCATGCTGAGCGGCGGTGAACAGCAGCGTGTGGCTATTGCCCGCGCCCTGGCCAATACCCCCGGCCTTATTCTGGCGGATGAACCGACAGGCAACCTGCCCTCCGGCAAGGGCGAGGAGGTATTACAGATTCTGGAAAATCTGAACCGCCAGGGGGTAACAATTATTATGGTGACCCACAACGAGGATCAGGGTCGGCGCGCCCATCGGCGCATCCATATCACGGACGGCAAACTCCACAGCGACGACAAGCAGGTGAATACGGCAGCCGGAACGTCCGCGGCCGAGGCAATGAGAGAGGCAAAATGAAACGCGGAGAAGATTTACTGTTGAGCACGCGTTCTGTCAGCAGCCGCGTTGTGGAATCCGTTCTTCTGGTGGCGGCCATTGCCCTGGGCATCGGGGCCGCTGGCGCCGGTATTGCCATGATGGCCGGAACAGCCTCCCAGAGCAAAAAGCTGCTGGCCCTGCCCGAGTACCGGGAAATTGTGGTGAGTACCCGAACCGATACCGAAGAGATGGATATTCCGGCCATTGCCATCAGCGACGACAGCAGCGATGTTGTACTGACCACCATTGATCTAAAGGCCGCGGACGAAGCCCCCGATGTCCGTTACGCCTATGTGGCCAACCGCACCCGCTTCCATCTGGGAGACTTCCAGTTTGGGCGGGGACAGGCAGCCGGACAAAATACAGACGGGACTGGTTCAAGTGGTGCTGATTCCGGCGGTGCTGGTTCCCCAGATACCGGGGACGATGGGTCAGACCGTACTGCCGATTCTTCCGATTCGGAAAACCAGGCAGAGATGTCCCGCTTCGACGAATTGGACGGCTACGAGGTAAGTCCGGAATTTTTTGCGTCCAACGGCATGAATGCCGCCGAGGGCAGCCTCTTTACAGCGGATGACATGATTTCTGGCGAACCAATGCTTATCTACGGCGCGGCTCTGGCCCGGGACATGAACGGTGCCGTGGGCGAGCAGATTATGGTTCGGGGAGAAATGAGAACCGTTGTGGGAATACTGGCCCCCACCGGCACCAACTACGACAAGATGGCCTTCGCTCCCACGATTATGCTGGATTTGCAGGGGTTGACGGAAGTCCCCCGCCGTTACCGGCGGTGGGGATCTACCCTGCGGTTCTCGGTGGACGATGTGAACCGGCTGGAACAGGCCCGCAGCCAGTTGGAAACATGGTTCAGCCGAACTTACGGCCCCGGCGCGATAAGCATTACCGTACCCCGTGCCGAGGCCGAGGCGGCTAAGATACGGGCCTCACGGCTGGCCGCTGTGGTTCTGTTTCTGTCTCTGGCCGGACTGTTCATAGCGGCGGTCAACGTGTCCAACATTCTTTACAGCCGAATGGTGAGACGGCACCGCGATGTGGGCATACTGAAGGCATTGGGGGCCTCCATGCGGGATGTGTTTCGTCTTTTCTTCAGCGAAGCAATGCTGCTGGGTGTTCTGGGCGCGGCAGTGGGCATAGGTGTTTCCGTCCTGCTTTCCCGCCTGATGGTGAACACACTGGGCTTTGAGAAGATTTCAGTTATTGTCCTGGCACTGGGTATAATCGGCGCATGGTTGCTGACAGTGATTTTGACAGTATTTCCGGCGCTGCAGGCGGCCCGTGTACCGGCGGCTGAGGCCATGAGAGAATAGGAGAAAATCATGAAAATTATTCGCAGTGTACTGCGGGGCATCGCCGCCTCGCCGGGAAAAAATCTTTTGACCGTCTTCACGGTTGGGGCCGGAGTGGGCGTATTGATTCTGGCTTTGAGTTTGAGTTCATTCTTTTCCAGCCTGGTCGAAAAACAACTTTCTTCCAATGGAACAATCATCACATTTGCCAATGGCACATTGGATGCCAACGGCCAGGTGAGCCGAGCCCGACCCGCCCAGTTTGATGAAAATGTTATGGACATCGTCCAAAGCGAGGTGGCGGGAGTGTCGGCCATTTCGCCCATCGACACACCTCCATGGCAGACAATGCGTATCGATAACCGTAACTATCAGATTCGCAGTGCCATTGGCGTATCGGGAGATTATTTTGACGTAATGGGATTGACGATGGCCATTGGTCAGCCTTTTAGTGACGAGGATATACGGCTGGCCAATAAAAAGGCCATTGTTACCCGCAATTTGGCCGAGCAGCTCTTTGGTTCCGCCGACGCGGCTCTGGGCAAAACAGTGCAGCCTCCCAGCTTTGGCCCTCCACCGGACCAGAACCAGGCCAACGCGGCAGTGCCCAGTATACAAACTTTTGTTATTCAGGGTGTGATGGAAAACCCCGACGAAGTACAGCGGCGGGCCTACGGTGTGGCCGACATAATGGTTCCCTACACCGCCGCCTTGCCTGAAGCCATGCGGAACAGCAGTTTTTTCAGCATGGGTTTTCTTTTGGCCACCCAGGTTATCCGGGTAGAAGGAGCCAGCCTGTCCACCGTTTCAGCCCAGCTGAACGAAGTACTCACCCGTGCCTACGGGGAAGATCTGGAACTGCTGGTGTGGGAGGGAACACCTGATGGCGAATCCGCGTGGCTGGAAGAAGCCCGTCAAACCATTGCCACCTTTAACCTGGTTATCAACCTGTTGGGATTTGTCCTGTTAGTCACCGGAGCCATCGGCATACTGAGCATAATGCTGGTAGAAACCCTGGGAAGAAGCAGGCAGATTGCCCTGGAACGGTCATTCGGAGCATCAAAGGGCCGGATTGTCGGGGAATTCTTTGCCCGTTCGGCAGCACTGAGCCTGATCAGTGCCTTTGTCGGGTTAATCCTTAGCCTGATATTCGCCAGTCCCCTGAAGTTAGTTCTGGAACCGGTGCTGACGGGTGCGGGACTTGGCGGCGCGGTAACCAACGGCGATTTACTCATAACCCTGCCTTCCATTCTGATAGCCTTTGCCGCGTCGGTTGTGATTGGCGGTGTGTTCGGGATATTCCCGGTCATGTCCAATCTAAAAGTACCAATCTCAGACGGGATTCGGGATTTATAGGACGCCGTTGTGGATTCAAACACAGACGACAGGAGTTGGAAGTTGAAAATCAAATTAGCCGGACTGGTTTTGCTCTTTTTCGCCATGTCTGCCGGTGCAATGGATCAGCTGTCTCTAGAAGAAACGGCCCTCAAGGCTCAGGCGGAGAACCCGCAGGTACTCAAATCCATGAGAGCCGCGGGAATAGCCCAGCGGAATCTGAAGGGAAACGCCCGTCTGGAAAGCAGCTCAATCAGCTTCAACGCCGCCTATGGCAGTTCCTCAAGTAATTCATCCGGCAGTTCATCGTCTGCCTCCAGCGCAAATTCTGCGGCCGCCGATTCGGTACTGTCTGGAACATCCACCGTTTCCATACCGATACTGGATCAACTGACACTGGGGGGAAGTATCACCGCCAAAGAGAGTCAGGAGCTAAGCGGAAATGCCACCCTCACGGCCAAACCCTTTGCCGCACCAACCCCCGTCTGGACTACAGAAACTGTGCACGCCAAGGCCGTGATTACCTGGGAATACCAACGCCGCCAAACCTATTACGATGCTGAAACAAAGGCCCTGGAATACCTGGCCGCCGATATGAAACAAATCCAGTCGCGGGCCGATTTTGATCTGGAAACCCGTATCTCCGATGTCATGCAAGCCAAACTGAAACTGGGCGAGGCCACTTTCGACGAACTGCAGGAACAGCTATCCGCCTTAACGGATGCCAGAAAAGCCCTGTACTCCGCTGAATCCGCGAAAGTATCCACCTGGAAAAATCTGCGCCAGCTGTTCAACCCCGAGAGTGAGCCCTTTAGCCCCGCACCCCTGCCCCTGCCGGAGATGGAAGATCGGATTGCCCAGAGGTCATCCCTGCTCACGCAGATAACCAGCGAAGGAAAACTCCGCCCGGTTTCCGCCTTGATGTCCAGCCTGAAGCTGGATCTGCAATCCCTGGGCAAAGAGTTACAAGCCACTCCCGCCTGGCGGCCTGATTTAAGCATCACCGGCACCCTGGGGCTTCCCGATACCACAAAATCCAGTGTCGGACTCACCCTGTCCTTTGCACCCAGCGACATAAAAAAGGATGAACGGCAAAACATCAAAGACCAGAGGGCCGATACCATGGCCGATATTCAGATGGAGCAATACAATCTGGAGCTGCAAAGGCAGTTGCTGGAGCGCGGCATTGAAATCACCAGACAGGCATTTGAAGCCGCCAAAGTAGTTAGAACGCAGGCCGATTTAACACTCCGGGAGACGGAACTGCTGTACACACAAGGCGACCGCACCGTGTTTGAACGGGATAAGGCCCGTCTGGCATTGCAAAATGCCGATCTTGAATGCTTCTCCAGCGCGGTGGACTGGTACGCGGCTCTGGGCGAGATGCTGGCCCTGTTTGGGGTGGAAGGAAGCGATGCTCAAGTGATGTAACTTATGCACACTGCTGCGGATGGGTGTACCTGTCAGGGCAATCGCATCTAAAATCCACTAGCCAGAGTGTTCTTCAAAGCCTTATTCATGGGTTTTTAACCGCAGAGGACGCAGAGAGCGCAGAGTGTTCAAAATAAATGTTGACCAATCTGTTTATGCTATAGAGACGAAAAAACCCGGACTAAAGTAAGACTTTTTCTCCATTTTTGGGCGTTTTGCCCAAAATGTGGGTGCGTCCATGCGCCCACGGTCAGCTCTAAGCGGTTTTAAGAGCTGCCCTATATCTCTCTGCGTACCTCTGCGTTCTCTGCGGTTTAATGCCGCTTTGAGGAGATTCCACATTCTTTGAGACACTAGGAGTCTGTCGGACTTACGCCTCACGGCTCGATTTTTGCCCTTTTTTCCCGCTACGGCGTTGTCAAAATGCTCACGTAGCCCAGCTACACTCCGCTTTTGCCGCCTTGTATCGGAAAAAAATCATCAAAAATCGCCTCGAAGTCTCAAAGTCCGACAGACTCCTAGATAAAAATTTCCATTGATCTCGAAAATCAGTGTTTTTCATTCTTTTTGGGACAGAATTAGATGCAATTACCCTGGCGTACCTGTGTGTGATTATTGATCTTTACAGCTGCAGGATGGTACGATGGTTTTTATGGGAAGAGATATCAGATTAACTGCGTTTTTGTTTGTACTGATGTTGTTGTATTCTCCTTTTGAGGCGGGGGCCCAATCCAAGAACGGTTTCGATCTGACAAAGGCATCGGTCAGCGAAGAGGAAATCTTTTTCGGAGGGCCTCCCCGGGACGGCATCCCTTCAATTGATCGTCCGAAATTCATCGCCATCGAAAAGGTCAACTACCTCCGTGATGATGACATTGTCATTGGCTTAGGGAGTGGAGATACAGCGCGTGCTTATCCAACCCGCATTCTGATGTGGCATGAAATTGTCAATGATGCCTTAGGAGACGATGCCGTTGCCGTGACCTACTGTCCCCTATGCGGAAGTGCCATGGTTTTTGATCGCAAGATTGATGGGGAGACCCGAACTTTTGGCGTTTCGGGACTTCTCTATCGGAGTGACCTGCTGATGTATGACCGGGAAAGTGAATCTCTGTGGTCTCAGTTGGGGATGAAGGCCCTCAGTGGACCATCGGTTGGCAAGGAACTGACCTTACTGCCGAGCGAATACTCGACCTGGAAGGCCTGGCGGGAAAAATATCCCCGCGGAAAAGTACTCTCCACCGATACAGGCTACAGCCGCAACTACGGAAGGGAGGCCTATGCCTCGTATTTTGCCTCCGAGAAGACAATGTTTCCGGTGCCCCACACACGCAAGGAACTTCCGAACAAGTCATTGGTCATCGGCCTGGTCATTGATGGAAAGGCGAAGGCGTATCCGGTCGATCTCTTCTCGGCCCACAAGGTCGTCGAAGACCGGGTTGGAAACAAGAGAGTGTTCCTTCGCTACGATGAAGAAAGACGGTATCCCCAGGTTAACGATGTCAGGGGGGAGGCGGTTCCCGCGGTGATGGTCTTCTGGTTCGCGTGGCAGGCATTTTACCCTGAGACTGCTCTGTGGAAACCCCTGCCATAGGAGTCTGTCGGATTTTAAGGCTTCGAGGAGTCTGTCGGACTTCCGCCTCACGGCTCGATTTTTGCCCTTTTTCCCTGCTGCGGCGTTGCCAAAATACTCGCGTAGCCCAGCTACGCTTAAGTTTTTGTCGCCTTGCATCAGGAAAAAATCATCAAAAATCGCCTCGAAGTCTTAAAGTCCGACAGACTCCGAGGCTCCTGCTTCACCGATATCCGCCGCAAGCCTCAAATCCTCCAAACCCTACAGAAAAGCTCTTCTGAACAGTTCCTGATGGATTCATTGTACTCTAACCAGGGAATCTTTGAGAAGATCGTTAACGGATTGGGGAATTTCATGAGGCAATTCGGGGTGCATAGAACTTCCAGCACGAAACCAGCACAGCATTGAGAATAAACCCCGCAGTACTCGATTCATTCGCAAAAAAAAAGTTCAGTGTTGACAAAATTAGCAAAAAAACCCAAGATAGTGATTAGTTGTCCCAAAGTCCTGCCTCTGTGGAGACTGACTTTGGAATTTCTTATGGGATAAGGAGGTAATGCAGCACTTATTTGAATCACCACTCAAACCTGGAAATTCAAATAAGTTGTTTACATCGCCTTGAAACAATGAGGGAGCCCGCCGTTCCTCACTCAGGTTCGCGGGACGGCAGGAGGGTGTGTTCAACCCCGCCCTTCTGATCGCAGCGGAAGCAGGCGGTTCGTCTGCTGTCAGTATTTCATATAATATAAGGAATGAAACAATGTTAAAAACAGTTCTGAAGTCTCTTGCATTCTTCTCGATCTTATTCTTGATGGCCTGTCCATCCCCGGTGGTCGATACTGGAGACGCCGATGCCGTCGCCAGCGCCAAGGCGGCCCTCACCATCGGATACAAGGCCGCTGATGGCTATTATCCGACTGCTGATAGCGCGGATTCGGTTACGGCGGACATTACCCTTCCCAGCACCGGCACGGGGGGAACCACTGTTACATGGGAATCCAGCAAGGCAAGTGTCATCGGCACGGATGGCAGCGTCACTCGCCCGGCATCCGGCGCGGGCGATGAAACCATTACACTCACGGCAACCATTAGCAAGGGTAACGCGGAGGATACCAGGGAATTTACTCTCATTGTTAAGCAAAAGACTGCCGCGGATGTCGATATTGATACCGCCGAAAGCAATCTTGCCATTTCCTATGCGGGTACGGATGCTGCGGATTCGGTCACAGAGGACATTACCCTCCCCACCCTTGGTTCGGAAGACACCACCGTTACCTGGGAATCCGACAATGAGGCCATCGTCATTCAGAATGGTCAGGCCACTGTGAACCGCCCCCTATCCAGCGCGGCGGACGCGGAAGTTACACTCACGGCAACCATCAGCAAGCAAGGCGGCCGGTCGATTACAAAAACCTTCACTCTTACCGTAAAGAAGAATGCCGATGCCGCCGGAGACAATCTCGCGGCAGCCAAGGCGGCTCTGGTTATCGATTATGCGGGATCTGATACCGCGGATGCAGTCACAGAGGACATCACCCTTCCCGACACCGGGGAGCACGACTCCACCATCACCTGGGAGTCCGGCGATACCAACATCATCAGCGATGCAGGCATTGTAACTCGAGGAGACTTTGCTGACGGCGAAGGCCATGAACAGGTAACCCTGACGGCCACCATCACGATTGCTCCTTCCTCCGTAACGAAGTCCTTTACTCTCACCGTGCTGGAAGAAGACCCAAGCGATCAGCAAGCCGTCAATACCGCCAAGGCCGACCTGAGTGTCTCTTACGCTGCGGGTGATAGCCAAAAAGTGGTAACCGCGAACTTTGAACTTCCCGCCAAAGGCAAGTAC
This sequence comes from Spirochaetaceae bacterium, assembly GCA_965224705.1. GTDB lineage: Bacteria > Spirochaetota > Spirochaetia > DSM-2461 > DSM-2461 > UBA2779. Next base: position 1,700,656 of record OZ245056.1, read on the forward strand.
GACACCGATATTGCCTGGAATTCCGACAATACCGCCATCGAAATAAGCCAGACCCCGAGCAATGGGTTCTACACCGCCACCGTCACCCGTCCCGATTTGACGACTGGGGATGTGTCTGTCATCCTGAAAGCCACTATTTCCAGGGGAACCACCGAAGAAACCAGGCAATTCTTTCCCACGGTGGAGGCTTCCGGCAAACCCGAAATAACAGGAAGCATCGCCTATGTTATACAGGCAACCACCTATGGTACCGGCACCACAACACCCGTTGACGCCCAGGGACTGGACGGACGGAAGGACCTCGCGTATGCCCTTGTGAAAGATGTACCGGGCATAACGGTGAACGAGGCGAATGGAGAGCTGGAAATAGGGGTCGGCGTACAGGCTGGCGAGCATTCCATTACAGTAGAGCTTCGTTCATCGGATACCACGGGCACCCTCGAATGGAGCGGAACCATAACCGTAGAGAAGAAATTACTTACGGGAGAAAGTCTGACTTATCCCGCGCTGACGACGGTTCGGGGTGCGGACAGTGGAAATATGGCCAGTCCTCTGGCCGGTTTCCTGGCGGGAGGCGATAATCTGGCCGATGTTGTCGATTTCGCTATTGCCAAAACAGGAACAGGGGGAAGTGGAACGGACAGCGATGTGTCGATCTCTACAGACGGAGTCGTCACTGTCGAAACAGACATTGAAATCACCGCGACCGAATACACCGTCACCGCCACCGCAAAGACCGATGGCAGCTATGCCGATTTCACGACTGGAACCATTACCGTGACGGTGGGAACCCCCAGTATAGACGGGGAGTTCGACCACAGCATACCGACTTCGATTACGTATGGTGAGGGTGCAACATACTCGGTTGAGAGCAATACTGTCACAGGAGAATCCGTGACATTTGCCCTTGAGAATCCGGTTACAGGCATAACGGTTGCTTCAAATGGAGAGATAACAGTCGCAGCAGATTTGGATGCCGGTACCCATTCTATAACGGTGAAAGCGACAGCCTTAGATCTCCTTGGAACAGTTACGAAATCCTACACCATCACCATTGATCCAAAATCCATCTCGGCCGCATCCCTGACATACGCTCCACTGACGGTGGATAGGGACGCGAGTACTGGAAATACGGTCACTCCTACCCTGACGAGTTTGACTGATTTGTTGGTATCAGGCGATAGCCTTACCGATGCGGTCAGTTTTTCCATCGCCAAGACAGGAACATCGGGAACTGGAACGGACGGCGCTGTGTCGGTCGATGATAATGGCGTTGTTACTGCCATTACCTCAACGGTCTTCACCGCGACCGAGTACACCGTTACCGCGACCGGGAAAGGGAACTATGCCGGTTCCCCGACCGGGACCATTACTGTAACGGTGAATACACCCGCGATGAGCGGAGATTTCGACTACGACATACCGGATTCGATTACGTATGGCGATGGCCCGACATACGGTATTTCCACCAACAATATTGCTACAACTCAAGGCCTAACATTTGCCCTTGAAACTTCAGTCCCAGGCATAACGGTTGCCCCGGGTGATGGAACGATAACAGTCGACGAAAATTTGGCTGTCGCTGATTATGATATAACGGTAAAAGCCACTTCAGCAGACTTCACGGGCGAGATTAGTCAGGATGAAACCATAAGTGTCCAGAAGAAATCAATAACGGGCACTTTAGGGTACACCGCTCTGACACTAGCTGTGAATGCTCAGGACAATACTTCCACTTCGCCAACGGTTAATTTCCTGGTGGGAGGCGATGCTCTGGCCGATGCCGTGGACTTCACAATCGCGAAGAAAAGCGGCCCGGGGCCAGCTGCAGGCAGCATTGCTGCAGACGGAGTCATTACTGTCAACACAGCAACTAACTTTACAGAAACCGTTTACACCGTTACCGCGACCGGGAAAGGGAACTATGACGGTTCCATAACCGGGGACATTAGCATAACGGTAACAGCGGATGATGTAGGACCTGGAAAGCCCGGCAACTTTGGCGTCAGTACGGAGAGCAATGGGGGTGTCAAGCTCACCTGGGCTGAACCTACAGATAAAGGTATATACAACAATACGACAGCAACAATCACAGGTTACACAATCTATTATTCGACAAGCTCTACCTTCACAAAGGGCAATGCGGAGACTACAATACCTGATTTGGATTCAGCGCTCACCAGCCACACAATCACGTCCGGGCTGACTGCCGGTACGCAGTATTACTTCCTCATGACGGCGACGAACGGACATGGTGAGGGCGGGGTAACGGACACGTTATCGACGTATACGAATAGCGCCCCAGGAGCGCCCGCCCTAACGCTGGCAACGACCAGCACCGGGGTCAGCGTAGACTGGAATGTCTCGGATCTGGGATATTACGAGGGCAAGGATGCGGCGCTAACCGGAATCGATATCTATTATGCCAATCAATCAAACGTCAGCACGAGCGGTACCCCTGTGTCAGTTTCAACGAGTAGCGCGACGGGCTCAGAGAATATAGATATTGCTGATCCTGGCGTGAAGTATTACTTCATCGCGACGGCCACGAATGGAGCTGCTACGGGCAGTCCGACGAGCCCGGCAGTATCGGTGACTCTAGATAAGGCGCCGGGAGCCCCCACCGGCTTCTCCGCCACTGGTGGAACTACTGAAGTTACGCTCAACTGGGACGTGCCTTCTGATCTGGGATATAAGGATAACGCGGAGGGGTCGATAACGAGTTACCATATCTACTACAAGGAGGGTTCCAGCGTCTCAACGACAGATTCTACTGGCACTGCAACAGCGGCTTCGACTGATAGATCGAAGACAATAAGTAGTCTCACTGCCGGCACACAGTATGCCTTCATCATGACGGCGGAAACTGGCGCTGGCGTGGGTGCGGCTACGACTGTAAAGACAGTGTATACGAATGCTGCCCCTGGAGCGCCTACTCTTATCTCCGTAACAGGGGGGGATGAAGAAGCCACGCTTGTCTGGACTGCGCCAAGTGATAAGGGCTATTCAGGCGGTTCAACAGCAACGCTCTCAGGCTACTATATCTATTACTCGACGACTTCTGGCTTTAATAAGGCTACGAGTGGAGTTACGAAGTCCGGCCTCCTAGGTGTGGGTGCCAGCCCTCATACAATTACTGGACTTACTACTGCCGGTACACAGTATTACTTCCTCGTGACGGCGGCGAACGCTGCTGACGAGGGTACGGCGTCGAATGAGGAGTCGACGTATACGGATGGCGGCCCAGGAGCGCCCACCCTAACGGTGACAGCGACCAGCACTGGGGTCAGCGTAGGCTGGACCGTCTCGGATCCGGGATATTCGGGGGGATCGGCGGCATCAGTAACCGGAATCGATATCTATTATGCCGATCAAACAGGCGTCACCACCACGAGCGGCGGAGCCCATGTGTCAGTTTCAACGACTAGCGCGACGGGCACAGAGGCTATAACTATTGATGATCCTGGCGTGGAGTATTACTTCATCGCGACGGCCACGACTGGAGCTGGTACGAGTGTGGGGAGTACGGAGGCATCGGTGATTCTTAATAAGGCGCCGGGAGCCCCCGCCAGCTTCACCGCCACGGGTGGAGATGAAGAAGTTACACTCAACTGGGCCGCACCTTCTGATCTGGGTTATGTGAATGGCTCGGAGGGATCGATAACGAGTTACGCTATCTATTACAAGGCGGGTTCCAGCGTCACAACGTCAGATTATGATACTGTGACAACAGCGATTTTGACTGCAACATCGAAGACAATAACCGGTCTTAGTGCCGGCACGCTGTATCACTTCATCATGACGGCGTCTAACGGTCATGCTGAGAGCGCGCCAACGGACGAAAGGGCGACACATACGGATACTGTCCCTGAGAAACCTACCGGTGTTTCACTATCGGGCGGAGATCAACGGGTTACATTAACATGGACCGCACCTGGTAATACGGGCTATGTAGGCGGTTCAGCAGGAACGCTCACAGGTTACAATATTTACTATTCGCAGAACTCCGGCGTTACTGTTGAAAATGGAACTAAGCACGAAGTCAACTCGGGGACTGCCACCATGCAGGAAATCTCCAACCTTGCTCCCAATACGCAGTATTACTTCATCATAACGGCGAAGACTGCTGCCGGTGAGAGTTTGCCGACAACTGCGGAAACATTCACAATCTCCCCGGCATTCAGCTCCGGTGAAGTAACCATGGACGTCAATGAAATAATAACCAGGGTGGGCACGGCCGCAAGCGAGCAGGTTACCTTTGGAGGCTCTCTCACAGCGGGTACGCACTACACCCTGTCCTTGCAGCGTCCTCAGGGCGCCAGCTCTTCGGTCACCATAAACGACGCCACAGGACTCATAACTGTAGCCAACACGGTAGCCGCCGCCGATGGCGGACAATACACTGTCATCGCAGCGGGATCAGGCGGCCAAAAACTCTCCGCGGCGTTTACTTTGACGCTTTACGATACCGATCTGGCGGGTCTCCTGCTGAACGGTGAAAGGATTCCGGCTGACTTGAGCAACTCCGACGCATTCACCCAGGCCATACTTGCAGACTACAATGCCGACGCGACCATGACGGCCTTCTATGTCACCGAGAACGGTGCCGGAAGCAAAGATGGTTCTTCCTGGGCCAACGCCATCGCCGGGACTGGCCTGCGAAGCGAGCTTCAGAGTCCGGCCGGCGATGCGGACAACATACACTTCATCCTGGTTGGCGCCGGTACCTACAAACCGACGAAGCAAATGATGATGCGGAGCCACGCTGCCATCATCGGCGGCTGGCCGGCTTCGGGCGGCTGGATCCGCGGCGGCGCTGAGACCATCTTTGATGGAGAGAAGCAGAGGCGATTGTTCTATAACAGTATCCCCCTGACTAACGCCAAGCTCTATGGGGCGGTTATTCAGAATGGCAGTTACTCTACAGCAAATGGGGGAGCGGTGTTCAGCATGAGTTCAACTACCGCGTTTATCGACGTGCGCTTCCTCAATAACACCTCAGGAAGTAATGGCGGAGCTGTATACGACAGAGACGGTACTGTTAAGTTTTCTAATGTTACATTCGACGGCAATACTTCCACTGTCGCTACCACTGGTTCCGTCGGCGGCGGAGCTCTCTACACTGACACTTCAAGTGCCGAACTCACCGACGTGGTATTTAAAAACAATAAAGCCCATGCTTACGGTGGGGGCCACTATAGCCTTAACGCATCTCTTGAGTACAGCCGAGTGCAATTCCTGAACAATGAATCCGGCCTGTCTAAAGAGGGGGACGGCGGGGGTTTATTCGTGAGAAGTGGTACTAATGTTAAGCTTTCTCATGTAATATTTGATGGCAACAACACAGCCAAAGGTAATGGCGGGGGAGCCAGCATTTGGACTGCTACCGGGACCTCATTATCCCATGTGACTTTCAAGAATAATACGATTCTATCCTACCAAAATGGTGGAGGATTGTATGCCTGGGAGTCAGACTTCAGCGTTTCTCATGCGACATTTTCTGGAAATTCGGGGAGGGGTTCCGCGATTGGAACAAAGAAGTCCACGTATGAGCTCAACCAGATGACAATCACGGAGAATGATGGCGATGCGGTAATATTCTATGGCGAAGACTCAAACGCGGTGATTACCAACACCCTCATCTGGGGGAACACAGCCACAATAGGAGGAGGTGTAGAAGTTGCGCCCGCGTTCTGGTTAGAACCCAAGGCCAACACGACGGATGTTTTGACGATTTACAACAGTTTATGGGAGGAGGGCATCAGGGAGTATGGTGGTGTTAAAGGTTTCTATTTATGGGGCGGCAGCGGCTCCGCCGTAACCCTTACCCAAGCCAGCAATATCATTACCGACGGGACTGAGGCTGCAGTGCTCGGCAGCTTGATGACCACCGGCGACGAATACCTCATGACTTATCCCCTGACCACAGGCAGTCTGGCCCAGAACGCGGGCATCTATGTCCAGCGGGGGACGGACGGTACCTATTACTACAGTGGTGATAACTCGAATTGGTTCGAAGAACCGGGACTTACCACTTCCGTTACGCTGCCCAGCGGCACGGAGGAACTGACGGCGAAGGATGTTCCGGGGAATAACCGCAACGGTGTCCCCGACATCGGTGCCTACGAACTGCAATAGGGTTTTTCCGGTTCCGGCTGATAGCCGGAACCGGGAATTGGATGTTTTGAACACGGAAAGGCCCACAGGCCGCGGATAAAGCCGCAGTCTGTGGGCCTTTTTTTAGCTCGGAATAGGTCACGCAGTTCAGGCGGCTTCACGGCTGTAATCCACCGCAATGACAATGCTTAAAAACATCAGGGCGAAACCCACAATCATTAAAGAGGTGAGAGGCTCTTTGACGATAAGCACGGACAGAAGAGTGCCAAAGGCCGCTTCGGTCGACAGAAGAAGCGCGGCCTTGGACTGAGAGACATAGCGCTGGGCGCTATGCTGCAGGAAGAATGCGATCAGAGTGCTGAACATCGCCAGATATCCAACGTAGGCCAATCCCTCCAGATTCGGGACGAAAACCTTCTCAAGACTGAATGCGGCAATGATGGAAATGACAGCGGCAACAAGAAACTGAAGGAAAACGATTTTCGTCACATTACATCCTTTCTCCCTCACGTAGTAGCCAATGAAATAGATATGAAACGCAAAGAGAACGGCGCAGAGAAGAGTGAGGATATCTCCGATATTCATTCCAGAGAACCCATTCAACGTTATGAGCGCTATGCCGAAGATGGCGAGGACGACGGACAGGATAATCTTCCGTTTGATGCGCCTTCTGGTCAAAAAGAAAAAGATGAAGGGTGTGAAGATGATGTTTGTCGCGGTGAGAAAAGCGTTCTTGGATGGCGTGGTATACTGCAGCCCTATGGTCTGAAGGATGAATGCCGTTCCCAGAAAGGATCCCAGCACAAATCCGGGCAAAAGCAGCGGTTTCAGGTTTCTTAGACGGCGGAATAATACGGCATAAAAAAGCATGGATGCGATGGTGAACCGCAGAGCCGTAACAAAAATCGGCGGTAACCCGGCTGCCAGGGCGCCGTGTGTACCGATGAAGCCGCTTCCCCAAATCACGGCGATTAGAAGCAGAATCCCTTCAGCGGATCGGGGCGACATGGGGGGTTCCGATTTTCAGCATAACGGCGCAGCCTGGCGGTGCGGCCAGCGTCCTCTGGAGTACTTTGTTCCGTTCTGGCTTAAACATTGCGGCTGGTTCCTTTTGAAATGAGGGCTATATCAAATCATGCTTCAAGAGCTGAGAATACACTGTACAGGGTTGGGGTATCCTGCCGGACTCAGTTGAGACCGGGCAGGATGGCTTTGTCCCCTACTTAACCAGCCTCAGGGCAACGGGGATGTAATCATCCAGGGGCACATTGCGGAGCATGTCGGCAACAGCCTCCACACCCAGGGAACCTATCAAGGCAGGCTGCTGGGCCACCGTAGCCGCCATGGTTCCCGCTTCCACGGACTTCACGGCATCATCGGTGGCATCAAAACCCACCACCAGGATGTCTCGTCCACTGCCTTCCACAGCCTTCAAGGCCCCCAGGGCCATCTCGTCGTTGTGGGCAAAGACGGCATCAATTTCGGGCTGACCCTGGAGGATGTTCTCCATTACGTTGAGACCCTTTGTCCGATCAAAGTCGGCGGTTTGGCGGGCCACCACGGTAACATCCGAACCTTTCAGGGCCTCGTTAAAACCCTTGCCGCGATCACGGGCGGCGGAGGTTCCGGGGATTCCCTCTAACTCCACAACTTTGCCGCTTCCGTTAAGGATATCCAGGATAAACTCTCCGGCCATCACGCCGCCAGCCACGTTATCCGAGGCAATGTGGGTTACAACCTCACCTGAGTCGGCTCCCCGATCCAGGGTGATCACGGGAATATCCTCTCGATTTGCCTTCTTAATGGCGTTGCCCACCGCATCTGAGTCGGCGGGATTGATGAGAATCGCATCGACGCCCCGGACAATCAAGTCTTCCACATTGGCTATCTCTTTGGCGGAGTCGTTCTGGGAATCAAGGACAACCAGGGAAAATCCCAGCTCCCGGGTCTTCGACTCCGCTCCGTCTTTCAGAGCAACGAAGAACGGATTGTTCAGCGTAGAGAGAACCAATCCAACACTCACGGTATCATTTTTCTCCTTCTGGCCCCCCGCGAAAACAGGCAGTCCCACATAGATTACCGCAAGAATCAACAACAGAAATTTTTTCATTTCTTCCTCCTTTTTCATTTCTATCCGGTCAACGACCGGGTATTATCTAGTTTTTATTACGGTCCAGCAGAACCGCAATCAGGATGACTGTCCCCTTGGCTATCATCTGATAATAGGAGGACACGTTCATCAGGTTCAGGGCATTGTTTAAAATGCCAATAATCAAAGCCCCTATGATGGTACCAAGGATCTTTCCCGATCCTCCGGCAAGACTGGTTCCTCCCAGGACCACCGCGGCGATGGCGTCAAGCTCGTACCCCGCTCCCGCGGTGGGTTGGGCGGAAGAAAGCCGGGAAGTGAGGATGATCCCCGCCGAAGCGGCGAGGAATCCGCTGATCCCGTAGACCAGTACCTTCAACCTCAAGATGGCGAGTCCTGAAAGGCGTGCCGCCTCTTCGTTTCCCCCCAACGCATAGATGTATCTCCCAAACCGGGTTTGATGGAGGGTGTACCAGCCGACGGCATAAACAAGAATCATCATATAGACGGGGACGGGGATTCCCAATAGATATCCGTCTCCGAACCATGCGAAGGCCTCGGACCATAGTCCTTCACTGGCATTGATGGGCCTTCCATCGGTGAATACCAGAGTAGCTCCGCGCATGATGGTCATGGTGACCAGGGTGGCAATAAAGGGCTGGACCCTGCCCCGGCTGATAATCGTTCCCGTGGCCGCGCCAAAGCATGCTCCGGCAATCATGGGGACCAGAATGACTACAAGGATATTCAGATTCGCCCCCACAAGGGCAGCGGAAAGGGCCCCGCAGAATGCCAGGACTGATCCCACGGACAAATCAATTCCCCCGGTGAGGATGACGAATGTCATACCTGCGGCGATCACCGAATTGATTGAAGTCTGCCTTAGAACATTTAAGATGTTCGAAAGCGATAGAAATCGAGGATTCACAATCGATATAACCGCCGAAAAAATCAGCAGAGCAATCAGGGGCCGCAGCTGCTTCAACCTCTCTCCTGTCACCCTATTTTTCCTTGATCCCTATGGCCAAACGCATGATTGACTCCTGGGTTGCCTTTTCCCGCGTCAGTTCGCCTTCTATTGTATTGCTGCGCATCACCATGACGCGATCACTTATTCCAAGAAGTTCCGGCATTTCCGAAGAAATCATGATAATGCCCAGCCCTTCGGCTTTGAACTTGTTGATGAGTTTGTAGATTTCTTTCTTTGCTCCCACATCGACCCCTCTGGTGGGTTCATCCATAATAAGGACTTTGGGCTTGGTAATCAATCCCCGGGCTATGGATACCTTTTGCTGGTTGCCGCCGCTCAGGGTTCCCACCATCTGCTGGCGGCTGGAGGTCTTGATGGCGAGATCCTTGATGTAGCCATCCACCACCCGGTTTCGCTCTCCTTCGTCAGTGCGAAAGCCGAATTTCTCGTACTGTCTCAGCACCGGGAGGGTCATGTTATCCTTGAGATTCATCCCTGGAAAGAGGCCAAGCTGCTTCCGGTCCTCGGAAATGTAGGCAATTCCCTTGCTTATGGCCCTGGCGGGGCTGTCAATACGCTCCTTCTTTCCGTCAAGAATGATGGATCCCCCGGTGGGAGGATGGATACCAAAGAGAGTCAGTGCCAATTCCGTACGTCCCGCCCCCATCAATCCGGCAAGTCCCACCACCTCGCCCCGGCGTATGGAAAAGTTGATGTTCCGGGAGACCGCGCTTTCCAATCCCCTTACAGTCAATAAAGGTTCCCCGGCCTCCATCTTCTGGTAGGGGATGTAATCCTCCAACCTTCGACCCACCATCATTTCTATAATACTGTCTTCATCCAGGGCGCTCACCGGTTCTTCACCGATGAACTTACCGTCTCTCAGGACCGTTACCCGATCACAAATCTGGAAAACCTCGGAAAGGCGGTGGGAAATGTAGACCAGGGCCTTGCCGCTTCTCTTGAGTTCCTTAATTACTCGAAAGAGGTTTTCCGTTTCTTGATCAGTCAGGGCATCGGTGGGTTCATCGAAGATAAGGATCTGGGCATTCATAGAGAGTGCTTTGGCGATCTCCACCATCTGCTGATCCCCTATGCTCAGTTTTGCGGCGGAAATTCTGGGATCAATCTTCACCCCAAGACGGTCCAAAAGCCTCCGTGATTCACCCATCATCATCTTCCAGTCGAGCCTTCCGGTCTTCAATACCGGTTCTCGGCCAAGGTAGATATTCTCTCCCACACTGAGACCGGGGATGAGATTCAACTCCTGGTAGATAATGGCGATCCCCTGATCCATGGCTTTCCGTGGAGAGGATGGGTTAAGCTCCCTTCCCCCCATGGTGATCAAACCGGTTTCATGGGGGTACATCCCACTCAAGACCTTCATCAGAGTGGATTTCCCCGCACCATTCTCCCCCAGTAAAGCCATGACTTCATTAGGAAAGATCCGCAGCCGCGCCCCATCCAGAGCCGTTACTCCAGGAAATTTTTTGGTAATGTCCCTCATTTCCAGGAGGACCGGCTCATTGCTCACGAAAAAGCTACCCCCGAATAGAGGATGATGTTGGCATAGGGCTTCATTTCTCCCGTCCGTACCACCGCCCTGGCGGAGGGGATCCTCTCTTTGAACGCCTGGTGGGAGATGAATTCAAACTCCACCTGCAATCCCGACAGCCTCCGATACCCTTCAATGAGTCCCTCAATTCTCTGAAGTCCCTCGGGATTGGCCTTTCGGATCTCTTCGGCCAGGACCACCTTTTCGATATAAAGGTCCTCCAGTACCGTGGAGAGCACATCGAAGAAGGAAGGTAAGCCCGCCTTTACCACCAGATCAATACGCCAGGATTCTTCAGGGATGGGCAGTCCCGCATCACTGATGACAAGGCTATCGGTATGTCCCATGGAAGCGATGGCGAAAGAAACGTCAGCATTCAGTAAATTTCCTCTTTTCACAATAAGCTTTTAATCCTTTCAGAGTGTCAGCAAGCTTGTTGAATTCTCACTTTTTCTAGTAACTACAAGGTTCTAAATCATCAAAACACTCGGATTAGGAGTCTGTCGGACTTACGCCTCACGGCTCGATTTTTGCCCTTCTCTCCAGAAGCAAGCCTCCTGCTTGCTTCCTCCGAGCCGCCTTCGTTCGTTTTCGCCGCCATCCGTGGCGGCTTTTCCTCGCTATCGCTCGGCACTCTCTCAGGATGCGAGTTTATAGACTCGCATCCCCTGCTGCTGCGTTGCCAAAATACTCACGTAGCCCAGCTACGCTCCGTTTTTGTCGCCTTGCATCAGGCAAAAATCATCAAAAATCGCCTCAAAGTCTTAAAGTCCGACAGACTCCTAGAGAAATGTTTTTCTATTTTAACAAGCTTTCTGACACTTGGTATTGGTCAAAATCCTATTAGTAAAACTCCCTGCCTGTCAAGGAAAACTCATCAGGTATAGAAATTCCCCAACCGCCTCCGACATTCCCCTTATTCCAGCAGAGATGCCTCTTCTTCTCCCAAAAGCACACAGGGTGGACCGAGCTGTCCCTACAAGGAGACACAGGAGTTTTCAATGAATTCGACGATCGACTTAAAACGGCCCCTGCTTCAACCGATTTGAACCGAGAAGTTTTTTGAATGCGCTTTGACGGCTTTTGTTGTCGAGAGCCAGGAACAGGCCGACAATGGGCATCAGGAAGATGGAGGTGATGATGTGGGTTAAGGGGATCTGAGGCTTGCGGCGGATATCGGTAAAGCAGGAGCCGATTCTTCCGGGCAGATTAACCCTGGTTTTGAGCAGTCTGATTATATTCTTCATACACCCTTCCGGGTAGTTTTACTTATAGGTAATCTGGATTGAGGGATATTTCTGGATCGCTGAGGCAGGGTGGATGATTTTTTTAGCCTGGGAATTTCCAATCTCCTTGAATGCCCTTTCAAAGCTTACCCCCAAACTGTTATGATGGGAGCATCAATAAGGAGGTCTTCCGTTATGGAAACATCTATACCACGCCTACTTCGACACACGGTGGACAAGTATCCCGAATTTACCGCGCAAATGCACAAGGACTCTGACGGAACATTCCAGGCCACCTCTTTCCGCCAACTATACGATCAGACAAGACAGTTTGCCGTTGGACTGCGCCGTCACGGCGTGAAGCGCGGCGACCGTGTGGGCCTAATATCAGATAACCGGCAGGAATGGCTCGTCGCCGACCTGGCCATCCTGAGTCTTGGGGCCATGGACGTACCCCGCGGCTGTGACTCCGATGCCGATGAAATTGCCTACATACTCTCGTTCTCGGAATGCTCCCTTTGCGTCCTGGAAAACATCGGGCAACTCGAAAAGGTGGCGAACCGGGAGAAAGATATTCCCAGTCTCAAGGAGGTCATCATACTCGATCCGGATTTCGACCCGCAGTCAGCACCTCAATGCCAATTCGCGATACACCCCTATCGCGACATCCTGACCATGGGTGAAAATGCTGATCTGGCTCCTATCGACGCTGAAATCGATTTGGGCAGTTCTGAAGACGTGGCAACCATCATCTTCACATCAGGCACCACGGGGAAGCCGAAAGGAGCGATGCTCACCCATCTCAACTTCCTCCATCAAGTGCAATGGGCCCCCGAGCGCATGGAGGTGCTTCCAGGAAACCGCTGGCTCAGCATCCTCCCGGTGTGGCACGCCTTTGAACGAGTCATCCAGTACGTGAGTCTGGGCTGTGCCAGCACCCTCTGCTACTCCAAACCTCTTGGCCCCATACTCCTGGCCGATATGCAGAAAGTCAAACCGACCTTCATGGCGTCGGTGCCTCGAATTTGGGAATCCATCCGTAACGGCGTGTACCGCAGCATCAACCAGGCCGGGGGTGTGAAAAAGTTCATGTTCCATTACTTCATGGCTGTCAGCAAGGCATGGACAAAGTCATCAAATCTGGTGAGGGGATTGCTCCCCCGATTCCGAAAGCGATCCCGCCTTCTGGATTTCATCGTCGGCATCATCCCCTTCGTCTCGCTCTGGCCTCTCAAGGCTCTCGGGTCCATCCTGGTCTTCAGGAAGATCAAGCAAAAGCTGGGGGGGCGGTTCGTGGGGGCCATTTCGGGCGGCGGCAGCCTTCCCGGTTATGTTGATGACTTCTTCCAGGCGGCGGGCGTACTTCTCCTTGAGGGATACGGCCTTACCGAAAGCGCTCCAGTACTCACCCTGCGCTGGAGACACCACATGGTGCCCGGCACCATCGGGCCGCCGTTAAGGAAGACCGAAATAAAAATCGTCGGTGAGGACGGCCGCGTCCTCGGTCCCAATCAGGTTGGCATCCTGCATGCCCGAGGCCCTCAAGTAATGAAGGGATACTACAAGCGGGACGATCTCACTGCTGAAATGATTGATCAGCACGGCTGGCTGAACACCGGGGATCTCGCCATGAAAACGCATGATGGAGAGTATGCCATCGTCGGCCGCGCCAAGGATACGATTGTCCTTCTTAGCGGCGAAAACATCGAACCATCCCCCATTGAAGACAAATTAAAGCTCAGCCCATACATCGAGTCAAGTATGGTTATCGGCCAGGACAAGAAGTATCTTGGTGCCATCATCCAGGCCAACCTGGACAATGTGCGGGACTGGGCCGAAGCAAGCAGAAAGGTTTTCCATAGCGATGCGGAACTCCTTGGCAGTCCAGAGGTTCACGAGCTGATCGCGGCAGATATTTCGCAGATCATCAGTCCGAAGAGGGGGTTCAAGCCATTCGAACGGATAGCCCGCTTCTCGATTCTGCCTGAACCCTTCGAGCTTGGACGGGATCTTTCCGCGAAGCAGGAAGTCAAGCGCCATGTTGTCTGCGAACACTACGCCGATGTGATTGCCGAGCTGTTTGATTAACGGGTCATTTTGTTTCAAAACTTATCTCCGTAAGAAACTGGAGGCCCCAAAATGAAAAAACTCATCCTTCTCTACTGACCATCGCTACGCTAATCCTGTCGGCCCAGAAAAAAGTGGCCCTTGTTATCGGCAACAGTGCCTACGAGCACGTGGCCCCGCTTAAGAACCCGTTAAACGATGCCCAATCGGCGGCTCTTTCCCTTTTGTGTGAACTTGATTTTCAAGGCATCATACTCTTCAAAGAGATCAGGTCCCAATGCCCATTTTGACTCTTTAAAGTTCCTGCCCCACCGAGGTACCCGTTCAATGGTGGAGTCTGAGGAGACCATCTTTCGTTTTGAACCGAGAAGTTTTTTGAATGCGCTTTGACAGCTTTTGTTGTCGAGAGCCAGGAACAGGCCGACAATGGGCATCAGGAATATGGAGGTGATGATGTGGGTTAAAGGGATCTGAGGCTTGCGGCGGATATCGGTGAAGCAGGAGCCGATTCTTCCGGGTAGATCAACCCTGGTTTTGGGCAGTCTGATTATATTCTTCATACACCCTCCCAGATAGTTTTACTTAACCTGGATTGAGGGATGTTTCTGGATCGCTGGGGCAGGGTGGATGTTTTTTTTAGCCTGGGGAATTTCTACATCAGGTTTAAGTCTTAATAGAATTATTGATGACTCATCAACCAACTTTCTGGTATGATGCTTCCATGGAAATGATCATTAAGGATGTCGCTGCCGGGGGAAATCTCCGCCAATGTCTCGACTATTACATGAAATACCAGGAAACAAATGAGTGAAGGTATTAAACTACGGTTCTCTCAATATCGACCACGTATACAGTGTATCCCACATCGCTCGACCGGGCGAAACTTTGCCGAGCCGTGAACTCAATTTCTTTGCCGGAGGAAAGGGAGCCAACCAGTCAGTGGCCCTGGCCAAAACAGGAGTAGAGGTCTGGCACGCCGGAAAAGTCGGAAAAGACGGGTTGTGGCTGATAGAAGAGCTGAAAAAGAGGGGCGTCACAACTGACCTGATACGAACCTGCGACGGCCCCACAGGGCACGCCATCATTCAGGTGACTCCAAAGGGGGAAAACTCCATCGTCCTTTTCGGCGGTGGAAACCATCGGATTACCCCTGAGGAGGTGGAGGAAACCCTGGAGAAATTCGAGGCCGGGGATTATCTGGTTTTACAGAACGAGATTAACGGCACCGAAATCATCATGGAGAAGGCATATAAGCTGGGGATGAGAATCTGTCTTAATCCTGCCCCCTTCTCCAAAAAGGTACTGGAATGGCCCCTGCATCTGGTCGATATTCTGATTGTGAATGAAACCGAAGCCATGGGTCTCGCAGGTTCCCGGATGGAGTTTACCGCATTGGTGGATAAACTCACCCAGATTTGCCCCGACACAGAAATCATCATGACGGTCGGCAAAGAGGGAGCCTATTTCGGTCACAACAGAGAGAGGGAGTTCGTCCCCAGCCGAGTGGTCAAGGCGGTGGACACCACCGCCGCCGGGGACACATTCATGGGCTACTACATCGCCTCCCGCATGGCGAATCTGGGAATTAAATCGGCCATGGAAAAGGCTGCCCTGGCCGCTTCAATCACCGTCTCCCGCTCCGGGGCGATGGATTCGATCCCCACAAACTCAGAGCTTCAGGGATATTGAACTGAAAGAAGCTGTGTCAGAAAGCTTGTAGACATCTGTTTGCATTGCACCATTTCGACCTGATGGGTAACTTGTCAAATTAACTGTCCACTTTTTTCATGAAACTCATGATGACCTGTCTTTCAAGCTGTCAAATGAATTCCTGAAAAGATTATCATCTACGGGGTGGGCTTCCGCGGTAAGACACTGGCTCTGGAGGCAAGAGAGGGGGCGCTTCGCGCCCAGTTCTGAGTTGACCCGCATACGGCGTTAAAAGCCGCTTTTCACAAAGTGCATGGGGGATTCTCAAGGGGGACACCCCCTTGAGTCGTATTTTTCTTTGTTAAACTTTCTTTTTGTCGAAAAAAAAGAAAGTTTAGGCCCAGCGGCCCGAGCGACACCCACAAAACCATGCTATGCTAAAGACGTCATGAAAAAGAATCTGACTCAGGGCATCACCGATTTCAAGGAATTCATCGACAATGATTGCTACTTTGTCGATAAAACCCATCTCATAGCGCATCTTATCAATGACCCCAGTAAGGTGCATCTCATCACCCGCCCCCGCCGTTTCGGCAAAACCCTGAACCTCAGCATGATCCGCTACTTCTTCGAGGCACCCCCACCGGGCGGCGGCAGCGGCGCCGTGCCGCCCAATGCTGTGCTGTTCAATGACATGTCCATATCAAAACACCCCCGATGCCGCGAGTACATGGGCCAATATCCGGTGATACATTTAAGCTTCAAGAACGTAAAAAAATCGAATCATGAAGATTGCATGGCACTTATCAAAGATATGCTCTCCGATGAATTCCGTAGACATCAATACTTGCAAAACTCCGGTATGTTGGATGATGCTGATCAAGAATGTTTTATCAGAATGCTGCAAAGAAAAGGTGCCGATCAGGATTGTGCCCAATCCATAAAACACCTCTCCTCCTGGCTCCATCGTGCCTACGGCAAACCGGTCTACATCCTTCTGGACGAGTACGACACCCCGCTGCACGCCGCCTATACCGACAGTTTTTATGATGAAATGATTGCCTTCATCCGCAGCTTCATGGTGCAGAGCTTCAAGGACAACCCCAATTTGAAACAGGCGGTGGTCATCGGGATACTCAAAGTGGCCCAGGAAAGCATCTTTAGCGACTTCAATAACCCGGCGGTGTCCACCGTGCTGAGCGACGCCATGAAGGATTGCTTTGGCTTCACGGAACCCGAAGTGGAAGAAATGGCCGCCTATTTCGGGCAGGAGTCCAGACTGGACGGCATTCGTCAATGGTACAACGGCTACATCTTCGGCGGCGACACGGTTATCTACAATCCCTG
This sequence comes from Spirochaetaceae bacterium, assembly GCA_965224705.1. GTDB lineage: Bacteria > Spirochaetota > Spirochaetia > DSM-2461 > DSM-2461 > UBA2779. The sequence continues at coordinate 1,717,677 of OZ245056.1, forward strand.
GAGTCTTGTGAGCTATTTCAGAAACATCAAGGACGGACTTCTGCCCTACTGGGTGCACACCAGTGCCAACAGGATGGTTAAGGAAACGCTGCAGCTGAACAAAAGGGACAGCCGGGAAACCATGGAGAGGCTGCTCAGGGGAGAGGAGGTCAGACGGGAGGTGGCACTCAACATCGTCTACCCGCAGATCCGAACCCGCCCGGATGTGGCATGGAGTTTCCTTCTCCACGGCGGTTATCTCAAGGCCAGCGAAAGGCGGCAGCACGAGTTCAGCCAGGACTACCGGCTGGAAATTCCCAACCGGGAGGTGCGCTATTCCTACATGACCACAATCAAGGATTGGCTGGAGGAAGATATGGAGGCAGGCGAATCCTTTCATTTCTTCATCCGCGGCATCAGGGAGGGAAATGCCGCCCTGATCGAGAGGGGTCTGGGGAAGGTTCTCCTGAGCATGGCCAGTTATTATGACACCGCTGGCGAAGACGAAGAAATGGAGCGGGTGGAGGGCTTCTACCACGGCCTGGTTCTGGGAATGCTGGCCTACCTGAGCGGCGAGTACACGGTGGAGAGCAACCGGGAATGCGGCATGGGCCGCCCCGACATCGTATTGATTCAACGCGGCTCCGGGCGGCCGGGTCATATTCTGCTGTTCGAGTTCAAACGGGAACCTGCCGCCGGAACCACGCCGCTCAAGCAGCTGGCGCAGGAGGCCTATGCCCAGGCGGAGCAAAAATACCTGGAGGGGGCGCAGGAGAAGTGGAACCCGGAAAAGATTATCATTTACGGGGTGGGCTTTCGCGGTAAGGCACTGGCTCTGGAGGCAGGCGGAGGGACGCTTCGCCCCCAGTTCTGAGTTGACCCGCATACGGCGTAAAAAGCCGCTTTTCACAAAGCACATGGGGGATTCTCAAGGGGGCCACCCCCTTGAGTCGTATTTTTCTTTGTTAAACTTTCTTTTTGTCGAAAAAAAAGAAAGTTTAGGCCCAGCGGCCCGAGCGACCACTCACAAAACCATGCTATGCTAAAGACACCATGAAAAAGAATCTGACTCAGGGCATCACCGATTTCAAGAAATTCATCGACAATGATTGCTACTTTGTCGATAAAACCCATCTCATAGCATATCTTATCAATGACCCCAGCGAAGTGCACCTCATTACCCGCCCCCGGCGCTTCGGTAAAACCCTGAACCTGAGCATGATCCGCTACTTCTTCGAGGCCCCGCCACTGCACGGCGACCGCGGCGTTAGCAGCGAAGCCTCCACCGAAGAGCCGCCCAATGCGCCCTTGTTCAATGACATGTCCATATCAAAACACCCCCGATGCCGCGAATACATGGGCCAATATCCGGTGATACACTTAAGCTTCAAGGACGTGAAAAAATCGAATCATGAAGATTGCATGGCACTCATCAAGGATATGCTCTCCGATGAATTCCGTAGACATCAATACTTGCAAAACTCCGGCATGTTGGATGACAGGGAACGGACAAAATTTGAAAAAATTCTGTACGATGAGGGCACGGATCAGGATTGTGCCCAATCCATAAAACACCTCTCCGCCTGGCTCCATCGCGCCTACAACAAACCGGTCTACATCCTTCTGGACGAGTACGACACCCCGCTGCACGCCGCCTACACCGACAACTTCTACGATGAAATGATTGCCTTCATCCGCAGCTTCATGGTGCAGAGCTTCAAGGACAACCCCAATTTGAAGCAGGCGGTGGTCATCGGCATACTCAAAGTGGCTCAGGAGAGCATCTTCAGCGACTTCAATAACCCGGCGGTGTCCACCGTGCTGAGCGACGCCATGAAGGATTGCTTTGGCTTCACGGAACCCGAAGTGGAAGAAATGGCCGCCTATTTTGGGCAGGAGTCCAGACTGGACGGCATTCGTCAATGGTACAACGGCTACATCTTCGGCGGCGACACGGTCATCTACAATCCCTGGAGTCTCGTGAGCTATTTCAGAAATATCAAGGACGGATTTCTGCCCTACTGGGTGCACACCAGTGCCAACAGGATGGTCAAGGAAACGCTGCAGCTGAACAAAAGGGACAGCCGGGAAACCATGGAGAGGCTGCTTAAGGGAGAGGAGGTCAGGCGGGAGGTGGCGGTCAACATCGTCTATCCGCAGATACGAACCCGCCCGGATGTGGCATGGAGTTTCCTGCTCCACGGCGGCTACCTGAAGGCCAGCGAAAGGCGGCAGCACGAGATAAGCCAGGACTACCGGCTGGAAATTCCCAACCGCGAGGTACGCTATTCCTACATGACCACAATCAAGGACTGGCTGGAGGAGGATGTGGAGGCGGGCGAGTCCTTTCATTCCTTTATCCGCGGCATCAGGGAAGGGGACGCGACCCTGATAGCGGAGGGTCTTGGGGAAATTCTCCTGGGCCTTGCCAGCTTCCACGATACCGCCTCCCAGGGCGAAAAAGAAGAAAAGAAGCGGGTGGAGGGCTTCTACCACGGCCTGGTTCTGGGGATGCTGGCCTACCTGAGCGGCGAGTACACGGTGGAGAGCAACCGGGAATGCGGCATGGGCCGCCCCGACATCGTATTGATTCAACGTTGCTCTGGGCGACCCGGTCATGTTCTGCTGTTCGAGTTCAAACGGGAACCTGCCGCCGGAACCACGCCGCTCAAGCAGCTGGCACAGGAGGCCCATACCCAGGCGGAGCAAAAATACCTGAAGGGGGCGCGGGAAAAGTGGAACCCGGAAAAGATTGTCATCTACGGTGTGGGCTTTCGCGGCAAGGCACTGGCTCTGGAAGCAGACGAGGGGGTGCTTCGCACCCAGTCCTGAGTACAAAGTTCTGAGTTGGCCCGCATACGGCATAAAAAGCCGCTTTTTACAGAGCGCAGGGGGGATTCTCAAGGGGGACACCCCCTTGAGTCGTATTTTTCTTTGTTAAACTTTCTTTTTGTCGAAAAAAAAGAAAGTTTAGGCCCAGCGGCCCGAGCGACCACTCACAAAACCATGCTATGCTAAAGACACCATGAAAAAGAATCTGACTCAGGGCATCACCGATTTCAAGAAATTCATCGACAATGATTGCTACTTTGTCGATAAAACCCATCTCATAGCATATCTTATCAATGACCCAAGCGAAGTGCATCTCATCACCCGCCCCCGCCGCTTCGGTAAAACCCTGAACCTGAGCATGATCCGCTACTTCTTTGAAGCCCTGCCGCCGGGCGGCAACAGCGGCGTTAGCAGCGAAGCCTCCACCGAAGAGCCGCCCAATGCCTCATTGTTTAATGACATGTCCATATCAAAACACCCCCGATGCCGCGAATACATGGGCCAATATCCGGTGATACACTTAAGTTTCAAGAACGTGAAAAATTCGAATTATGAAGATTGCATGGCACTTATCAAAGATATGCTCTCCGATGAATTCCGTAGACATCAATACTTGCAAAACTCCGGTATGTTGGATGATGCTGATCAAGAATGTTTTATCAGGATGCTGCAAAGAAAAGGTGCCGATCAGGATTGTGCCCAATCCATAAAACACCTCTCCTCCTGGCTCCATCATGCCTACGGCAAACCGGTCTACATTCTTCTGGACGAGTACGACACCCCGCTGCACGCCGCCTACACCGACAACTTCTACGATGCAATGATCGCCTTCATCCGCAGCTTCATGGTGCAGAGCTTCAAGGACAACCCCAATTTGAAGCAGGCGGTGGTCATCGGCATACTCAAAGTGGCCCAGGAGAGCATTTTCAGTGACTTCAATAACCCCAGGGTGTCCACCCTCATGGATCCAGCAATGAAGAATTGCTTCGGCTTCACGGAACCCGAAGTGGAGGCCATGGCGGACTACTACGGACTAGGGGACAGGATGGACGGCATCAGGGAATGGTACAACGGTTACATCTTCGGCGGGGACACAGTCATCTACAATCCCTGGAGCATCATCAACTACCTAAGCGCTCCGGAGGCCGGACTGCGGCCCTACTGGGTGCACACCAGTGCCAACAGGATGGTCAAGGAAACGCTGCAGCTGAACAAAAGGGACAGCCGGGAAACCATGGAAAGGCTGCTCAGAGGAGAGGAAGTCAGGCGTGAGGTGGCACTCAACATCGTCTATCCGCAGATACGAACCCGTCCGGATGTGGCGTGGAGTTTCCTTCTCCACGGCGGCTACCTGAAGGCCAGCGAAAGACGGCAGCACGAGATAAGCCAGGACTACCGGCTGGAAATTCCCAACCGGGAGGTGCGCTATTCCTACATGACCACAATCAAGGATTGGCTGGAGGAGGATATGGAGGCCGGTGAATCCTTTCATTTCTTCATCCGCGGTATCAGGGAAGGGGATGCCACCCTGATCGAGAGAGGTCTGGGGAAGGTTCTCCTGAGCATGGCCAGTTATTACGACACCGCTGATACCGACGACGACGACGAGGAAATGGAGCGAGTGGAGGGCTTCTACCACGGTCTGGTTCTGGGAATGCTGGCCTACCTGAGCGGCGAGTACACGGTGGAGAGCAACCGGGAATGCGGCATGGGCCGCCCCGACATCATATTGATTCAACGCGGCTCCGGGCGGCCGGGTCATATTCTGCTGTTCGAGTTCAAACGGGAGCCTGCCGCCGGAACTACACCGCTCAAGCAGCTGGCACAGGAGGCCTATTCCCAGGCGGAGAAGAAATACCTGGAGGGGGCACAGGAGAAGTGGAACCCGGAGAAGATTGTCATCTACGGGGTGGGCTTTCGCGGCAAGACACTGGCTCTGGAGGCAGGCGGAGGGACGCTTCGCGCCCAGTTCTGAGTTGACCCGCATACGGCGTTAAAAAAGCCGCTTTTCACAAAGTGCATGGGGGATTCTCAAGGGGGTGCCCCCCTTTGAGTCGTATTTTTCTTTGTTAAACTTTCTTTTTGTCGAAAAAAAAGAAAGTTTAGGCCCAGCGGCCCGAGCGACCACTCACAAAACCATGCTATGCTAAAGACGTCATGAAAAAGAATCTGACTCAGGGCATCACCGATTTCAAGGAATTCATCGACAATGATTGCTACTTTGTCGATAAAACCCGTCTCCTAGCGCATCTTATCAATGACCCCAGCAAGGTTCATCTCATCACCCGCCCCCGCCGCTTCGGTAAAACCCTGAACCTCAGCATGATCCGCTACTTCTTCGAGGCCCTGCCGCCGGGCGGCAACAGCGGCGTTAGCGGCGATGCCCCCTCCGAAGAGCCGCCCAATGTCTCATTGTTCAATGACATGTCCATATCAAAACACCCCCGATGCCGCGAATACATGGGCCAATATCCGGTGATACACTTAAGTTTCAAGAACGTGAAAAAATCGAATCATGAAGATTGCATGACACTTATCAAGGATATGCTCTCCGATGAATTCCGTAGACATCAATACTTGCAAAACTCCGGCATGTTGGAAGACAGGGAACGGACAAAATTTGAAAAAATTCTGTACGATGAGGGCACGGATCAGGATTGTGCCCAATCCATAAAACACCTCTCCGCCTGGCTCCATTGTGCCTACGGTAAACCGGTCTACATCCTTCTGGACGAGTACGACACCCCGCTGCACGCCGCCTACGCCGACAAATTCTACGATGAGATGATCGCCTTCATCCGCAGCTTCATGGTACAGAGCTTCAAGGACAACCCCAATTTGAAGCAGGCGGTGGTCATCGGCATACTCAAAGTGGCCCAGGAGAGCATCTTCAGCGACTTCAACAATCCGGCAGTGTCCACCCTGCTCGATCCCGAAATGGAGGACTGTTTCGGCTTCACGGAACCCGAAGTGGAGGCCATGGCGGACTACTATGGGCTTGGGGACAGGATGGACGGCATCAGGAAATGGTACAACGGCTACATCTTCGGCGGGGACACGATCATCTACAATCCCTGGAGCATAGTCAATTACCTCAGGAGACCATCGGCCGGACTGCGCCCCTACTGGGTGCACACCAGTGCCAACAGGATGGTCAAGGAAACGCTGCAGCTGAACAAAAGAGACAGCCGGGAAACCATGGAGAGGCTGCTCAGGGGAGAGGAGGTCAGACGGGAGGTGGCACTCAACATCGTCTACCCGCAGATACGGACCCGCCCGGATGTGGCATGGAGTTTCCTGCTCCACGGCGGCTACTTGAAAGCCAGCGAAAGGCGGCAGCACGAGTTCAGCCAGGACTACCGGCTGGAAATTCCCAACCGGGAGGTGCGCTATTCCTACATGACCACAATCAAAGACTGGCTGGAGGAGGATGTGGAGGCGGGCGAGTCCTTTCATTTCTTCATCCGCGGCATCAGGGAAGGGGATGCCGCCCTGATCGAGAGGGGTCTGGGGAAGGTTCTTTTGAGCATGGCCAGTTATTATGACACCACTGGCGAAGACGAGGAAATGGAGCGGGTGGAGGGCTTCTACCACGGACTGGTACTGGGGATGCTTGCCTACCTGAGTGGCGAGTACACGGTGGAGAGCAACCGGGAATGCGGCATGGGCCGCCCCGACATCGTATTGATTCAGCGCAGCTCCGGGCGGCCCGCCCATGTTCTGCTGTTCGAGTTCAAACGGGAGCCTCCCGCCGGAACCACGCCGCTCAAGCAGCTGGCGCAGGAGGCCTATTCCCAGGCGGAGCAAAAATACCTGAAGGGGGCACAGGAGAAGTGGAACCCGGAGAAGATTGTCATCTACGGGGTGGGCTTTCGCGGCAAGGCACTGGCATTGGAAGCAAGCGGAGGGGCGCTTCGCGCCCAGTTCTGAGTTGGCCTACATACGGCGTTGAAAAAGCCCCTTGAAATTTTCAAGTATATGTATCGTCCAGCGCTTTCAAGCGGGTTTACCGTCTCTAAAAAAGCCATGGAGGAATTTTTTAGAAGTTCCATTAAGAACCAAATCCTACGCCCTGAATTAAGTCCCCCCGAAATTTTGGGGGGGCGCGGAGCGAAGGGGGATTCTCAAGGGGGCCCCCCCTTGAGTCGTATTTTTCTTTGTTAAACTTTCTTTTTGTCGAAAAAAAGAAAGTTTAGGCCCAGCGGCCTGAGCGATATTGAAGAAAGAACCTTTTGGCCATAGAATACGTGCATTATGTCATATTTCAGACCTAAGCGCACTGCAAAGAAATATCTGTTGCCGACCGGTATATTCATTGTGTACCTAAGCGGTTGCCAGGATGAGTGATTTCATACGGCAGATTGTCAGAGACGATCTGGAATCCGGCCGGATACCGCGGGTTGTCACCCGGTTCCCCCCCGAACCCAACGGGTATCTTCACATTGGTCATGCCAAGGCATTTCTTCTGAATTTCTCCATCGCCGAGGAATTCGGCGGTATCTGCCGCCTGCGCTACGACGATACGAATCCCGAAAAAGAAGATGAGGAATTTGTTCGGGGAATAGAGGAAGACCTTCAATGGATGGGTTGCCGATGGGAGGGGGAAGCCCGTCATGCCTCGGCCTATTTCGACCAGTTTTACGAGTGGGCTATGGAGCTTATCAAGGGTGGAAAAGCCTACGTTGACCATCAAAGCCCCGAAGAGATCGTGGAGAATCGGGGAACGCCCACCAGTGCGGGGGTGGATTCTCCCTACCGGGATCGGACAGTCGAGGAAAATCTTGCGTTATTGGAAAAAATGAAGGCCGGTGAGCTTGAAGAGGGTGAATGTGTTCTCAGGGCGAAAATTGCCATGAACCATCAGAACATCCTCATGCGGGACCCGACTATCTACCGTATTCGGAAAGGACGTCATCACAGGACAGGGGATCGGTGGTGCATCTACCCCATGTACGATTTTGCCCACGGCTACGAAGATGCTATTGAAGGGGTTACCCATTCGCTGTGCTCCCTGGAATTTGAAAACCACCGCCCCCTTTACGATTGGTTCCTCGACAATGTTTCCATCCCCTGCCGACCGCGGCAGTATGAATTCGCCCGACTCAACCTTTCCCATACCATCATGAGTAAGCGCTACTTGAGAAAGTTGGTGGAAGAACATCATGTTCATGGTTGGGATGACCCCCGGATGCCCACCCTCCGAGGTATGCGCCGCCGGGGGTATCCTGCCGTGAGTATTCGGAAATTCATTGAGCAGATCGGTGTGAGCAAGGCAAACAGTCTCGTGGATGCCGAATTTCTGCATTTCCATGTCCGGGAAGAACTGAATGCCTCCGCCCAGAGGCGCATGGCCGTTCTGAATCCCATCAAACTCACCATTACGAATTGGCCGGAGGGAAGAATTGAAACCTTTACGGCAGAGAACAACCCCGGCAGCCGGGATGCCGGCAGCCGGGAACTCCAGTTTTCCGGAGCCCTCTGGGTGGAGCGCGACGACTACATGGACAACCCGCCGCGCAAATGGTTCCGTCTGGCTCCAGGTAAGGAGGTGAGGCTCAAGTACGCGTACTACATTACGGTTACCGGAGTGATTCGGGGCAGGAATGATGAACCCCTGGAGATACTCTGCACCTACGACCCTGAAAGCCGGGGAGGGGATACGCCGGATGGACGGAAAGTCCGGGGTACGCTTCATTGGCTCTCACGGCATAACGCCGTCGATGCCGAAGTCCGGCTTTACGACCACCTGATTACTCTGGAGGATGTGGGTCAGGTTGAAGAGGGGAAGGACTTCCTGGATTACATGAATCCAGACTCGGAGGTGGTGCTGCCGTTGTCGAAAGTTGAGCCGGCACTGGCGAATGCCGAAAGGGCGGACCGGTTCCAATTCCTCCGAAACGGTTATTTCACCGCCGATGGGGTGGATCACGTCCCTGGAGAGAAACCTGTTTTCAACCGTATTGTGGGACTTCGGGACAGCTGGGCCAAGATCGCGAAAAAGGGTGTGTAGGGCGTATGGAAGATTGACCGGAGGAGAAAGCATGTGGGATGAAAGGTACAGCGCGGAAGAATACGCGTATGGCAAGAATCCAAACGAATTCCTGAAGAACAGCTTTCGCTGCATACCGAAAGGCAGGGTTCTCAGCCTGGCCGAAGGTGAGGGGCGGAATGCCGTGTTTCTTGCCAGGCAGGGCTATCAGGTGACGGCCGTTGATAGTTCTCAAGTCGGTTTGAGTAAGGGCGGGAAGTTGGCCGAAGAGAATGGGGTTGAAGTGAGCTTCATTCATGCGGATTTGTCTGAATTCGACATCGGTGAGAACCAGTGGGACGGAATAGTCTCTATTTTCTGCCATCTGCCTTCAGCCATACGAAAGGTACTGCATAAAAAGGTCGTCGCGGGGCTAAAACCAGGGGGCGTGTTTCTTGTCGAAGCGTACACCCCGAATCAGCTGCAGTATGGAACTGGCGGCGGCAATTCGGCAGATACCATGATGTCTGAGGAATCCTTGATTCTTGAATTGGATGGGTTGAAGTTTGCCCATCTGGCTGAACTTGAGCGGAATGTTGTAGAGGGCGTATATCACACAGGACTGGGGGCAGTGGTTCAAGCAATTGCTTCCAGGTAAAGAAGTTTACGGATGCCGGTGCCCATCAAATTCCCTTAACCGCCCGTTCCACCTTCCATCTTTCCGCGCGTTCAAGAACCAGATCCTGGGCGAGGGGAGCCATGGTTAAGCCTTCAGGGGCTCCTATGGATAATGCGGCCAGGTGACCATCGACAAAGCATGGGCGCCAGAGTGCGGTTCCGACTTCCCAGGTTTCTGCGGTCTTGAACTGGGCGACAGGTCCCGCCGAAAACCAGAAGCCGCCGAATACCTCACATTTTAGTCGGTAAGGAGGGTTTTCGTTTTTCACTTTCCGGCCAAGCATGCTCAGAGCGGCCAGATGTCCCTGCTCTTCGGCGGAACGCCACAGACCGGTCGTCGTGCCGTCGGGATGCTCCGCACAGTCTCCCGCCGCCCAGATATGCGGCTGCGAAGTGCGCAGGCTTGAATCGACTGCTATACCGCGCCCTATGTCAAGTCCCGCCGATTGGGCTAAACGTATCTCAGGTTCCGAACCAAGGGTGAGAACCCCATAATCGGCGCTGAATTTGCCCTCTCGAGTTTGAAACTCCAGACCTCCGCCCCCATCAATCAGGCGGACTTCTTCAATGGATTGACCAAAAACCAGATCGACACCAGCGTCAGACAGTTTTCGAGTCAGGAGATTGGCTGTCATGGAATCCAGATATTCCGCCAGCGGGTACTCGGATCGTCCAATCAGGGTAACATGCAGACCGGCCTCGGTTAGCTGCCATGCGGCCTCCACACCGAGTACTCCCGCACCAGCAACGATGATTTCTTTCACTTGAGGGATTTTTTTGTTCAGAGTTCGCCCATCATCTTCAGTCCAGAGCGTACTCCATTTTCCGGCAGGCATGATGAAGGGTATTCGAGGACGGGCTCCAGTGGCCAGAAGCAGGCATTTGTATGCGATTTTCTCTCCCCCGACGACAATCTGTCGGGCATCGGGGATGATGTCTTCAACGGTGAGGCCTCTTTGAAGGTCAACATTATTTCGGCTGTACCATGTTTCTTCGTGGATGGCAAATTCATCCGGAAGCATCCCACTCTTTACGTGTTTGCTGACCTGTGTCCTTTTGTAGGGAAGGGCATTTTCCGCATCGACAAGATTGAGTGATGCCGAGGGGACTTCCCTGATAAGGGTTTCGGCGGCGGTGCGTCCGGCGCTGCCGGCTCCAACGATGATGAAATCATAACTTCTCACTGTTTTCTCCAGGATGCCCGAATTTCGCCGTTTATCATACTTTATCAAGTGTCAACAAGCTTGCTGACACTCCGGATTCCTTACTGAGGTATGCTTGAATGGAATTCTGAAGAGTATCGGCCTCCCTCCAACTTCATCAGGTAACAAGTGCCTCAACCTCCACCTGCACATCTCTGGGTAAACGGGATACTTCCACGCAGGAACGCGCCGGAAACGGAGCATTGAAGTAAGTGGCATAGATGGCATTAAATGCAGGAAAGTTTCCCATGTCGGTAAGAAAACAGGTGGTTTTTACGACATTGTCCATGCTGGATCCGGCGGCTTCAACGACGGCCTTCAGATTGTTCAACGCCTGCCTTGCCTGATCCTCAAAATCATCGCTTACAACTTCCCCGGTCCGGGGATCCAATGCAATCTGCCCGCTTGTGTAGACAAAATTACCTGCCTTTACAGCCTGGGAGTATGGCCCTATGGCTGCCGGGCTTGCCTCTGTTTCTATTGCTGATTTATGCATTGTTCCTCCTGTTTCACCTCTCTGAGGTAGTTGTAAATTGTGTATTTGGATAATCCCATTTCTTTGGCCACATATTCAATGATCCCTTTTATTTCAAATATACCGCGTTGATTGAGTTCGGATACAATCCGCTTGTTTCTGGCTACCGGCGAGAGCTGCCGTTCTCTGGATAAGGCGGTATGGACTTCATCCAGGGAACGGCTTATCAGTTCTTCAACACTGGAGGCGAACTGTTCCTTCGGTCCCTTATCGGCATCCATTGTGTGGCGAAGAAATTCACCAACAATATCAATGAACGGGGCAGATAAATCCATGTTGATGCACAGCATTCCGATGGGACGTTCATTCTGATTGTGGATTACAGCGGTTATGGAACGCATCTGTCGGCCATCTTTGGCCATCGATGGATAGGGGCCGAATATCTGATTGCGGGTTTTCCTGCTGTCACGAAGAATGTGCATGGCAAATTCGGTTATGGGGGAACCAATTGTCCGGCCCGTAATATGCCCGTTGGCTATACAGCGAACGGAATGGGAAAGATCGTCCAACGCATGAAGAAGGACTTCACAATACGGACCGAAGATACGGGCTATAGCACCGACAGCGGGTTCCATGGACTTCAATATGGCGTTATCCGCCGCATCCAGAGGAAACATGTTGCCCACCGCACCGTCCTGTACATCAGCATCCATTTATGGCCTCCGTCAGTCTGTTTAATCCATCTTCCAGAAAACTGCGTGGGCAGCCAAAATTCAACCGCATGAAACCATTGCCGGTATTCCCAAAGTCAACTCCATCATTCAGTTCCACTCTGGCCCTGCCGGTAACAAGCTGTCTCAGATTCTCCTGATCCATCCCCAGATTTCGGAAATCCAACCAGAGGAGGAAGGTTCCTTCGGGTTGATTGGTTTTTATCTGCGGGATTTTCCGGGCAATGTGATTACACGCATACCGGGCATTGGATTCCAGATAGGGCAGCAAGGCATTCAGCCATGGGCCGCCCTGTTGATAGGCCGCTTGCAATGCCCGAATGGCAAAATTGCTGGTACTGGAAATACCAAACGCAGCAGCTCGAATGTGATCAATCTCCTGCTTCATCCTCCTGTTGGCCGTAACAATGACACTGGCCTTCAGTCCCGCAATGTTAAATGTCTTGCTGGGAGCGAAGCCGGTTATGCTTCTGTCAGACACTTCTTTGGACAGGCTGGCAAAAGGCAGATGCCGATGCTGGTCATAGACAATGTCGCCGTGAATTTCATCGCTGAATACAATGAGATTATGCCTGCACGCTATTTCCGCCACGGTTTCCAGTTCCTCCCGGGTCCACACACGGCCCACGGGATTGTGGGGACTGCACAAAACAATCATCCGGGTACGCGGACCGATGCAGGAATTCAGATGGTCAATATCCATGACATAGCCATTGTCTGTTTCCGCCAGAGGATTTTCCACGACTGTGCGGCCATTGTTCCTTATGGAGTCAAAGAATGGCGGGTAGACGGGTGTTTGTATAATGACTTCATCCCCTGGTTTGGTGAATGCCTGAATGGACATACAAAGACCGGGTATAACCCCCGGCAGCCAGGATATCCAGTCCCGTTCTATCTGAAATCCATGACGGACAGAGCACCAGTGTATAATGGATTCATAAAACTCACCGGGAAAATCGGAATAACCATATATTCCATGGGCGGCTACTTCTTGCATGGCCTGGATAACCGGCTGCGGAGCGGCAAAATCCATATCGGCCACCCACATGGGAAGAATGTCATTCTTCCCCATTCCATACCCGGACGTATCCCACTTAAGGGAATTGCTCCCATGCCTGTCAATTATCTCATCGAAATAACAGCCTTCATCATCGGTCATGTACTAACCTCCATTGCGGATGAATGAGATGATTATTATGTATAGCTATAAATTTTTCAACATAATTTACAATATTTTTGCAAATTTATATTGACATTTATACTTTATACATTAAAATTAATAAAAAATAAGGAGATTTTGCAATGCGTAAATCACTCTTTTCATTAACTATTCTCATGATAGTTACAGCAGTACTGCCGGTTTTTTCAACCGGCACCAGGGAATCCGGGGACTCCTCCATTCATATTGCACTGTCAGCACCCATAACGGGAGACTGGTCGGAGTACGGGGTCAATTTTGAACGCTCCGTGACCATGGCCATAGATAAACTGAATGAGGCAGGCGGTGTACTTGGACGGCAGTTCAGTCTATCGACAGGCGATACAAAAGGTATCCCGCAGGAGGCAGCCACTTTGGCCCAGAAATGGACCAGCGATCCCTCCATTGTAGCCGAGATTGGGCCGTTTTCATCGTCCAGTTCCATGGCGGCCCAACCCATTTATGATTCTATGGGTATGGTCCAGCTTTCACCAACCGCAAGCCATGCGGACTATGCCGGGGGATCGACCTGGAGTTTCGGAATAGTTGGCACACAATCCAGTGAAGGTCCATTCAATGCCGCTTTTGCCTATGACGACATTGGCATACGCAATGTTGCGGTGCTTCACCTGAACAACGACTGGGGTATAGATACGGCACAGTATTTTACGAAGGCCTTTGAAACAATGGGCGGCACAGTTACGGATGTTGAATTCTATTTCGATGGTGAAAGTGATTTTACCGCCGTGCTGACCAAACTGAAGGATTCTGGTGCCGATGGCCTGTTCATGGCTGCATTTTATAATGACGGAGCCGCCATAAACATTCAGCGCAAGCGGCTTGGCTGGAATGTTCCCGTTATCGGTCCTACTTCTCTGTATTCCCCCCAGATTATTGAACTTGGCGGAGATTCAGTCGAAGAACTGTACACCGGCACCGGATTCTTTGCCGAAGATCCGGATCCCGTTATTAAGGACTATGTGGACAGATTCAGGGAACGCTATGGTGCATCACCGAATTTCCATGCGGCCCTAGCCTATGATGCCATGATGCTGTTGGCCGATGCCATTAAACGTGCCGGAAGCACAGATCATGCGGCTATACGTGACGCATTGGCCAGCACAGACAGCTTTCCCGGACTGACCGGTTCCATAACCTTTAACCCGGACGGTTCGGCCACTAAAAGTTACAGGAAACTGGTCGTCAAAGACGGGAAGTTTGTTCCTTTCGAATAGCATTAATCAGAAATGATGGTGTGGAAATGGGGGAACACTCCGGAAAGAACAGGTAAAATGTTGTCATGTTTGCACAGCAGTTGATAAATGGTTTGACGCAGGGCAGTTTATTTGCTTTGCTGGCCATTTCGTTTTCCATTGTCTATGGAACGCTCAGATTGGTGAACTTTGCCACAGGATCCATCTACATGATTGGGGCCTTCTGCGGCTGGTTGATTGTTAAACATGCCGTCCCGAATCTGTTTGCGGCTATTGCCGCCGGAGCTGTCGGCGGATTCATTGCGGGCTATGTTCTTGAACGGTTTGCTTTCAGGGCCCTGCGCGGAGTCGCACGGATAGCTTCTCTCATCTGCACCATCGGATTTTCGGTACTGTTAAATGAACTTATGGCGGTTCTGTTTGGCGCAGAGCGTAAAAGTATGCCGCCTTTCTATTCGCATACGGCTTTTACTGTGGCCGGGGTGAATGTCAGCTGGCTGCAGATTATTCTTGTGGGCGTCGCCGCGATTATCCTTACCGCATTACAATTGTTCATCTTCCGTACAAAAATGGGTCTGGCCATACGCGCTGTATCCCTGGACTTCAAAACGGCCAGCCTTATGGGAATTCCTGTGGACCGGGTTATTTCGCTGACTTTCTCCCTGGCCGGAGCTATGGCGGGCATTGCCGGGGTTATGGCCAGTGCATATTACAATGCAGTATTTCCTTTTATGGGGAACATTGCGGGGTTGAAATCCTTTTCGGCGGCAGTATTCGGCGGGCTGACATCCATTCCCGGGGCCATTCTGGGCGGGTATCTTCTGGGATTGATAGAGAATTTCGGTGTGCAGGTGATTTCTTCGGGTTACCGGGACTTAATCGGTTTTGTCATACTGGTTGTTTTTCTATTGGCAAGGCCCCGCGGACTTCTGGGCCGCAAAGTTGCTTGAGGGATGACGGATTATGCGGTCAGATAGAATTAGTATAGCTTATTTCATCAGAAGATACCGCTGGCCTTTTGCCATCGGAACAGGTTTATTGCTGTTGATCCTGCCCTTTCTTCTGGGCAATGCGTATTACATACGGGTGGCTACCATTGTGGGCATTTATGCAATTCTGGTTTCCAGTCTGAACATAATTATTGGATTTACGGGAATGTTCTCCCTGGGTCACGCGGCTTTCTACGGCATTGGAGCCTATACCTCGGCCATGCTGACGACTATGGCGGGTTGGTCCTTCTGGACAGCCATGCCTGCAGCGGGTCTTGTTGCAGGTATTTTCGGCGGGCTTATAGGGCTGGTTACATTGCGTCTAAAGGCTGTATTTCTGGCCTTTACAACGTTGGGATTCGGTGAGATTACCCGCATAGTCATTTTGAACTGGCGATCGTTCACCCGCGGCCCGCTGGGCATTGCGGGTATTCCTGTTCCCACATTTTTCGACTGGAAATTTAACCGATATGGTTACTACTACCTTGTTCTTGTTCTGGCTTCGCTGACCGTACTCCTCATTGCCAGAATGTATTACTCCCGGATCGGGCGGGCCTTTGTGGCCATACGCGAGGATGAAACAGCGGCCAGGAGCATGGGTATTCATGTGTTCGGGTACAAGGTTCTGGCATTTACCATTGCCTGTTTCTTTGCGGGTATAGCGGGCAGTTTTTTTGCTCATTTCCAGCGGTTTGTCAGCGCCGATTCCTTTTCCAATCTGGAGTCTTTTGTCATTATTACCATGGTGGCTCTGGGCGGAACCGGGTCCATTGTGGGTCCCATCCTGGGTGCTGGCATTCTGGTTGTGTTCCCGGAGGTATTCCGGTTCCTGGCCCGGTACCGCGGGGTAATCTACGGACTGGTACTGATACTGGTTATTGTTCTGAAACCGGGCGGACTTGCCGGTGTCAAGGGTATCTTTGAGAAGCCCAAAATACCCAGGAAGAGAGGCAATCGCAGAAAGTATCACATAAAACCTCTTCCCGGGAGTAACGGCGGATGATTCTTTCTGTAGAAAAACTCTGCAAATCCTTTGGCGGTTTACTGGCAAACAACAGCATTGATCTACATGTACAGCCCAGAACAATCCATGCAATCATAGGTCCCAACGGGGCAGGCAAGACAACTTTTTTTGATGCCCTGACCGGTCTCCTCCCTGCAGACAGCGGAACTATAACTTTTGAAGACAGACGAATTGAATCTCTGCCCACTCACCGGATTGCCGCAATGGGTATAGGAAGAACATTCCAGAACATCCGGCTGTTCCCCTGGCTTTCTGTTCTGGACAATGTCAGGATTGGGGCACACGTCCGCCAGAAACAAAATGTGTTCGATGCATTAATCCGTTCTTCCCGCAACCGCCGGGAAGAACGGGAGATAAAGGAATTTGCATTGAACTTGCTCGAACAGGTGGGACTGTCCAGGGTCTCCGACACTTTTGCCCGCAACCTTCCTTATGGGGAACAGCGCAAACTGGAGATTGCCCGCGCCATGGCCGGCAACCCCCGGCTGCTGCTGCTGGATGAACCGGCGGCGGGAATGAACAACACGGAAACAGCCAACCTGGATGCCTTTATACGGAGCCTGAAGGACAAGGGATTCACAGTTCTGCTTATTGAACACGACATGAAGCTGGTAATGAGCATTGCAGACCGCATAACGGTAATTGATCATGGAATTAAAATAAGCGAGGGGACGACGAAAGAAGTGCAGAACGATGAGCGGGTCATAGAAGCCTATCTTGGGAGGGACAAGTGAACCTGCTTGAGATACATAACCTGGAAGTGCATTATGGCAGGATCCATGCCTTGAAGGGAGTTTCCATAAATGTGGAACACGGTAAACTGGTCACGCTTATTGGTGCCAATGGTGCTGGCAAAACAACGCTTCTGAATGCGATTTCCGGTATTGTTCCGGCTAGCGGGGGCACTGTAGCTTTTAATGAAAACAACATTTTCAATGAGGAGCCGCACATTATAACCCGAATGGGCATGGTTCATGTTCCCGAGGGACGGAAAATTTTCAGTGAATTAACCGTGGAGGAAAATCTAACTATCGGTGCTTACATACATCCCAACCGTTCCCAGGTGCAAACCTTGATTGACCGCAACTATGCGCTGTTTCCAAAACTGGCCGAGCGGCGCAGCCAGGAGGGCGGCTCATTGTCCGGGGGCGAACAGCAAATGCTGGCCATCGCCCGAGGGTTAATGTGCAATCCAAAACTACTTCTTCTGGACGAACCAAGTCTTGGACTGGCTCCACTTTTAGTAGAAGATGTCTTTGCACTGATAAACGAAATAAATCGGTCGGGTGTTGCCGTTCTGCTGGTGGAACAAAACGCCAATGCGGCCCTGCAAACTGCCGATTATGGCTATGTTCTGGAAACCGGTTCCATAATTCTGCACGACAGGGCCGCCAATCTTTTGAAAAATGCACAGGTTCGCAAGGCCTACCTGGGCATTGCATAGGAGGCAAATCAATGAACAAAAAAGAACGGGTAGAGGCCAGCCTGGCTGGTAAACCTTTCGACAGAGCGCCGGTGTCATTCTGGTACCACTTCGGGGTTCAGCATGAACCGGGGGAACGGATTGCGGAAATAGAGCTGAATTTTTTCAATTACTTCGATCTGGATTATCTGAAGCTAATGAACGACTACTACTATCCCATGCCGGACGGTATGCAGGAATTGAAAACACGGGAAGACCTGAAAACAATCAGCCATTTCGATGTTCATAAATCCCCCTGGGGTGAACAACTTAAAGCCATTAACATAATAGCCGGCCAGCTGGATAGAGAGGCATATTTCGTCGATACCATTTTTGAACCCTGGCAGTGTTTAATACGAAATCTGGTCGGCGAACACCTGCCTATGCTTGTCCGGGATGCCCCGGATGCAATCCTGGAAGCCCTGGAAATCATTACTGACAATATTGTGGCTTACTGTAAAGCAGCCATTTCCGCCGGGGCAGCCGGAGTGTTTTTGTCCACCTTTTCCTCTTCCGCACAGATGGACAGGGCTCATTACATGAAATTCGCCTATCCCTTTGTAAAAAGGATTATGGAAGAAATTAAGGACATGGGCATCATGAACACTCTGCATCTGCATGATTACGGTATCTTTACCAGGGAAATGGTGCAGCTTCCCGCCCACATTATAAGCTATGAGGACACCGATTCCCGGAACCCGTCCATAGCCCGGATGCGCACAGAATGGAAGGGCAGCATAATGGCCGGTATGGACAAGAATTTGATGACCCGCGTTACACCCCGCAAAGCCGTGGACAATGCCCTGACCGGCATAAAAAACGGAGGAAATACCCGTTTCTTCCTGGCCCCGGGATGCAGTTTCCCAACCTGGCTCTATCCCGAATCGGGTAAACTTCTGGTGGAAGCGGTTCAACAATCCGTTCACTGATGAACCTGTATCTGTGCGGCATGATCGGTTCCGGCAAGACCACCATTGGCCAGGCGGTCAGTGCTGAAACCGGCCTGGCATTTCAGGATCTGGACCGGGAAATGGATGCCCGACTGGGGTATTCCTTCCACCGACTGGTGGCTGAACAGGGCTGGCTGCCCTTCCGCGAACTGGAGTACAGCATTTGCAAGCACTTTGCATCGCTGGACCATGCCATAATTTGCCTGGGCGGAGGCACGGTCCGTTACGAATGGAATCTGGATGCCATACGCGGTACCGGTCCGATAGTTCTGCTGGAAGCTGATGAGGAAGTCCTTATCCGACGGGTTTCCAGGGCCGACCGCCCAAGGGTAACCCCCAACACCGACCTGGAACAGGATATCCGCAATATGTGGCAGACCTATGCGGATCGCTACCGCAATGCGACGGATTACACCTACCGGACAGATCAAAAAAATCTGGAGCAGGAAGTCGAAGATTTTCTGGAGCTTCTGGGGACACATGAGGTGTTTGCGGGGGTCGTGCCGAATGCTGATGAGGATTGATCGGTTTCAGCCCTGGAGCCTTAGAGCCTGTCGGACTTACGCCTCACGGCTCGATTTTTGCCCTTTTTTCCCGCTACGGCGTTGCCAAAATGCTCACGTAGCCCAGCTACGCTCCGCTTTTGCCGCCTTGTATCGGAAAAAAATCATCAAAAATCGCCTCGAAGTCTCAAAGTCCGACAGACTCCTTACGTAGTGTCAGAAAGCTTGTTAAATAAATCGATTGCTATTGTCAGAGATTTAATATATTATAGAATAAGTACTTACATGACCTTCGCCGACAGGGCTTCTCTCCGTTCCAAAGAGTGATTCGCCGAATTACAGCCATCAGTCAGCATTGAACAACGACACCAGACAGGGATCTCCATCTGGCTGGATTCTAATGAATCCAGGCTCCAACAAGCTTACTGACACTCAATAAGAATTGTGTTTTCCTTTTCCAAACAGGATATTATTCATTCCGGCAGCCGGATTATTATCCGCAGGGGCAGTTTTCTCTTTTACCGATGGCACAGGAACTGTGTCAATTTCTTCTGTAAAGAACAAACATTAACCACTATTCAGCCACAAAGAAATATTGCTGATCCGATTCAAACAATTTATTTTGACCTGTATGAAGATTCAATATTTTTTAAGGATTTCCTTTGCAATGCTGGTAATGCTGGCAATTCCGGCAATATTGACGCAGTGTTCCAGTTCCCATCCGGAAAATGAACCTATTCCCAATGACCCGAAAGTCCTCCATGGTTTTCTGGACAATGGACTGGAATACTTTGTCCGGGAAAACAGCAAACCGCAGCATAGGGTCGAGCTTAGATTGGTCATAAAGGCAGGCGCCCTTGCGGAGGATGAAAACCAGTCCGGGGTTGCCCATCTTCTGGAGCACATGCTGTTCAATGGGACAGAGAAGTATTCCGGTCAGGCATTGAAGCGGCAACTAAAAGCATTTGGGATAGACTACGGTGCGGGTATCCATGCATACACCAGCCCGGACCGCAGCATCTACCAACTGTCCCTGGGCTCTGACAATTTGGACATCGGTCTGGACATTCTTAATCAATGGGCATTCCATGCCGAACTGGATCCGGAATCTCTAAAAAAAGAAATCCTTGTTGTCCGGGAAGAATGGCGGCTGTCGGAGAATGCCGAAACACGCAAATACGATGCACTCCGGGCACTGTATTTTCATGGAACGGCGTATGTGAAGCATCATCCCTTAGGCAGCATGGATCTGCTGATGAATGCTTCGGTTTCCGATCTTCAACGCTTTTACAAAGAATGGTACAGGCCGGAGCTTATGGCTGTTATAGCCGTGGGCGATTTTGATGCGGATGAAATTGTACGGAAGATACAGGAACTGTTCGGCAAAGCGGTCAACCCTCCCGATACCCGGCCCCTACCCGTTGCTGCCGTACCCAGCCATGATGACCTTCTTAGGGACATATTCCTGGACCCCGGTCTGGATGAGACATGGATAGAGATTGGAACAATTTTCCCCAGACCGGTCTTGACGGATTTGGCATCGCATAAAACTCGTCTTATATACAGGCTCCTTTCCGATATGATGATAGAACGCCTGTATCAACTGAACTTTGATTCCTTCTTTTTCAATACTTATGATCTGTCCAAACCCATTGCTGTGGGGGCACTTGTCGGTAAAACCGATGATGTCCCGAAGGGCATGGAAACCCTGCTTCTGGAAGCGGAGCAGATTAGACAGCATGGTTTTCTGCCATCTGAACTTGATAATGTCAAAATCTGGTTCTGGGAGGATTTTAGGGAATACTGGGAACTGCGGGATAAGCAAAGATCGGAGACTCTGGCTGAAACATACATCGATGCCTTCACATTCGGCGAGGCATGGCCATCCATAGACTGGAGATGGAAGACTGTCAACAACCTTCTAAACGATATAAGTCTGGAGGATATGAATCAGGCTGCCCAAACTCTGTTTGGCAGCACAAACCGATATGTCTTCGTAAGCGGACCATCCAGGTCCAGATGGAGCGATTTTGACGAAGGGGACATACCGGAACTGATGGCCGATGTCCGTTCCCGCAAACTGCCCCCTCGGAATGACCTTCCCTCCAGCGACGACTACAGAACAGCTCTGCCCGCTAAAAATCCCGAACCAGGCAGCATAGTCAGAAGGGAAGTTATGCCCGAAACAGGCATAGTCATACTGACCCTGTCCAACGGAGCACGTGTGTATTACAAAGTCAGAAATACCATGCCCAACGAACTGTATTTCGGTGCGGCAAGTCCGGGCGGAACAAACATGCTGGATGACAATATGCTTTTTGCAGAAGACTTGAGTCTGCATAGCTACAACAAAAATCCAATTGAACTTTTGATGGCCAACACTGGTGTTAATGCCTCAGTCTATCTGAAAGCCAATACCGAAGGAATGTACGGTACTGGACGGGGTGATGAGATGGAAGCCGTTTTCCATTATCTCTACATGCAGCACAGCGCCAAACCCGCATCCCGGGAAGATTGGAATAATGCCAAAATCAGTTTAATAAAAGAGGCTGACAGCCGAAATTCCAGTCCCGCCACTATGTTCCGGATTAGCGGTATGCAGGAAATGAAGGGAAATCCGTATCGCGGACAGCCTGTATCATCCGACATTCTCGCACGCTGCACATTGGACGATGCCTATGCCATCTACCGGGACCGGTTTGCACAGGCAGGGGACTTCATCTATCTGTTTACAGGCGATTTTGATTCTGATGAACTGGAACGATTGGCTAGCGTGTGGCTGGCTCCCCTCCCCTCCCCGTCTGAACCCGAAACATGGAAGGACAGAAAGATCCGTTATCTTCAAAAACCTATAGAGTATATGGCTCAAAACGAAACAGAACCCATAAGCCATATCTGGCTGGCCTGGGCCGGTGACTGGGACGGAAGTCAAAATCAATACAATCTTATAAAAATTCTGGTGAAAGCCCTTGAAAAAAAGCTGTACGATTCCATCCGGGAGGAATACGGCGGCGCATATCGCATCGATGTTTATTCAATCATCGAATATGTTCCCATCCCCCAATACCGCATCAACATATCCTTCCAATGCGATCCCGAACGGGCCGGGGAACTGTTATCAAAACTTAAGGGAATAGTGGAAGGATGGAAAACCAATCCTCCTGAAACCCGCTACCTCCACGAGACGATCGCCATGCTCAGTCATGAATATCAGGAAAGCAAAAACGAGAATTACTGGTGGATAGACCACATTGAAAAAATGGCCCTTTACGGTATTCCTTTTCCGGATTTGTCAGAATGGAAGCAGAATTTCGAAGCAGTCACACCTGAACTTCTTAGGAAAACCGCCGTTCGCTATCTGGATGGGAATCGGATGTTCACAGGCTTATTGATGCCGGAGAATTAGCCCATGAATTGAGGCCTGACGCATACGAGGCTGCACGATACATCTAACAATGGAGTTTACTCGCCCGCATCAATCCTTTCCATAACACGCAATGTGTTTAGCTTGGGAATTCCCCTCCCCCCGCCTGTTTGTTTCGGGCCGAAATAAGGCTAATCCGCAACACTCGGCTGATTCTCGTGCGTCAGGGCCAGTTCCTTTCCCCGGAAACTCACACCCAGTGCCAGACATCGTTTGGGATGCCACCTGGCCATTGCGCTGTCCCGGTATTTCTCCACGGCCTGGGCCAGAGCCTCGCGGGATAGCTGCTCCAGCGGGGTTTGGCCGCCTGCGTCCTCGTGCTTCAGCTCAAACAGAACAAGCTCATCACTCCAGCCCTCACCAGCGGTGCGCCGAACCAGAAGGATGTCGGCCCGCCCGGTGCCGTACTCCCGGTTGCTCTCTACCAGGTACTCTCCCCCAAGATAGGCCAGAAGACCCAGAAGTAATCCGTGGTAGAACATTTCCCCACTCTTCCTTCTACCCTTCCCGGTGCCCGCCATGTCGTGAAAGCTGGTCAGTGCCCGTAGCATCGCTCTCAGGCTCATTTCAATCAGACGGGGATTCATCTCTCGAACGCCTCCGATAAAGGCCAGAAAATCCTCTCTGGCCTGAAACTCGTCATCCAGCCAGGTCTTGATAATCTTGTTGTAGACATAATGCACCTCCTTGTTGGGTATCGACAGACAATAATCCTGGCTGTATTCATGCTGCTGCCGGTCGGCGGCCTTCAAGTAGCCGCTGTGGAGGAGGAAGCTCCACACCGCATCGGGGTTTTTCTCTATCTCCGGGTAGGCAATATGGGGGTATACTTCTTTTCTTACCTCCTTGTTCCTCAGCAGGCGGGATACGATTTCGATTGATTCATGTTTTTCCAGATGGAGGGTTTCGCGCACCAGTCTGTTGTCGCTGGTATGCACCCAGTAGGGCCGCAGGCCATCTTCGGGCGCGCTTAAATAGTTGATGATGCTCCAGGGGTTGTAGATAACCGTGTCGCCGCCGAAAACATAGCCGTTGTACCAGTTTCGGATGCCGTCCATCTCGCCCTCCAGTCCGAAATGGGATGCCATGTTCTTCACCTCATCCTCGGTGAATCCAAAGCAGTCCTTCATGGCCGAATTAAGCAGAGTTGACACCTTGGGATTGTTGAAGTCGCTGAATATACTCTCCTGGGCCACTTTGAGTATGCCGACGACCACCGCCTGTTTCAGGTTGGGGTTGTCCTTGAAGCTCTGCGCCATGAAGCTTCGGATGAAGGCGATCATCTCCCTGTAATACTCCTCCATGTAGGCGGTCATCAGAGGGGTGTCGTATTCGTCCAGAAGGATGTAGGCCGGTTTGCCAAAGGCGCGCTTTAGCCAGAAGGAGAGGTATTTGATGGATTGGGCGCAGTCATTGTCGCTGCTGTTTCTGTTCAATACTCTGGAAAACAGTTCTTTATCGGCTTCGCGCAGCACTCCGCAATTTTGTAAATACTCATGCCGCTGGTATTCCATAGAGAGCATATTCCTGATGATCTCCATGCACTCATTGAATGATGCCCCTTTGGCATCCTTGAAACTCAAATGTATCACCGGATACTGTCCCATGTATTCGCCGCACCGGGAGTGTTCCGTGATGGACATGCCGTCGAAAAGGGAGGCGTTGGGCGGCGCGTCAGTGCTGCTTCCGCCCGGCGGCAGGGCCTCAAAGAAATAGCGGATCATGCTTAAGTTCAGGGTTTTGCCGAAGCGGCGGGGGCGGGTGATGAGGTGCACCTTGCTGGGGTCATTGATAAAATGCGCTATGAGATGGGTTTTATCGACAAAGTAGCAATCATTGTCGATGAATTCCTTAAAATCGGTGATGCCCTGAGTGAGATTCTTTTTCATACCGTATTGAACATAGCATGGTTTTGCCGATTATGTCATACTATCCTCAACCAAATTCACATTGGAAATGAAGCTTTGTCATACCTTTTAACTACTGGAAAAGTGGGTGCGTCCATGCACCCCCGGTGCCTTATCAATCATAAAAAACCGCCAGTTCCCTGCCCCTAAACCCTACCCCCAGAACAAGCAGCCGCTGCGGATGCCATTTGTTCCTTACTCCGTCCATGTACTTCGTTACCGCCTGGGTATGGGCTTCACGGGCTAAATCTTCCAGGGCTTTGCCGTCCTTCGCTGTTCCATGTTTGAATTCCAGCAGAACGGCTTCCTCGGCCTGGGCCGGATTGTTTCCCTTCTTGAGTACCACGATGTCCGGGCGGCCCTCACCATATTCCCGGTTGCTCTCAACGGTATACGCCGGGCTCAGGCAGGCCAGAAGTCCCAGTACCAGACCGTGGTAGAAGTTTTCCCGTCTGGATTCCTCGTCTTCCCCCTCCTCTTTGCTCCTGGCCGTATCATGGTAGCTGGCCAAACCGCGAAGAATGCGGGATAGTCCCCGTTCTATGTGCCGGGGACTGGCTTCCTGGATGCCGGTGACGAAGTCCGTGAAGTGTTCGTTTATTTTTATGTCTTCCTTTAGCCAGCGGGAAATAACGGTAATCCAGGCGGTTTCCACCTCCAGGTTGGGAATGGCGAGCCGCCATGTTATGTCCCTGTGTTCCTGCCGCCTCTCGGAGGCCTTCAGGTAGCCGCTGTGGAGTAAAAAGCTCCATACTACGTCCGGGTCGCTTTCCACCTGAGGGTAGGGAATGTTGGTCAGCAGGGGTTTGCGGACTTCCTCCTTCCGCAGGAGTTTTTCTATGGTCATCTTGGCTTCCCGGCGGTCTAATTGGATGACATCCTTGATCAGTCTGTTGTCGCTGGTGCCTATCCAGTGGGTCATCAACCCTTCCTCGGGTGAACGCAGATAGTTGACGATGCTCCATGGGTTGTAGATGACGGTGTCCCCGCCGAAGAGGTAGCCGTTGTACCATTCTTTTATGCCATCCATTTCGTCTTTCAGTCCAAAGTAAGCGGCCATTGCCTCCACTTCCGCTTCGGTGAAACCAAAGCAGTCCTTCATGGCCGAGGAAAGGATGGTAGACACACTGGGATTGTTGAAGTCGCTGAATATACTTTCCTGGGCAACTTTCAATATGCCGATCACCACGGCCTGTTTCAGGTGGGGGTTGTCCTTGAAGGTCTGCACCATGAAGCTGCGGATGAAGGTGATCATCTGATCGTAGTAGTTGTCCAGATGGGCCGAATGCAGGGGCGTATCGTACTCGTCGAGAAGGATGTAGGGTGGTTTGCCGTAGACGCGCTTTAGCCAGAAGGAGAGGTATTTGATGGATTGGGCGCAGTCGTTGTTGGTACTGTTTCTGTTCAATACTCTGGAAAACAGTTCTTTATCGGCCTCGCGCAGCACTCCGCAATTTTGTAAGTATTCATGCCGCTGGTATTCCATAGAGAGCATATCCCTGATTATTTCCATGCACTCATTGAATGATGCCCCCTTGGCATCCTTAAAGCTCAAATGTATCACCGGATACTGTCCCATGTATTCGCGGCACCGGGGGTGTTCCGTGATGGACATGCCGTCGAAAAGGGAGGCATTGGGCGGTGCGTCAGTGCTGCTACCGCCCGGCGGCGGGGCCTCAAAGAAGTAGCGTATCATGCTTAAATTCAAGGTTTTGCCGAAGCGCCGGGGCCGTGTGATAAGATGTACCTTGCTGAGGTCATTGATAAAATGTGCTATGAGATGGGTTTTATCGACAAAGTAGCAATCATTGTCGATGAATTCCTTAAAATCGGTGATGCCCTGAGTCAGATTCTTTTCCATGCCGTATTAAACTTAGCATGGTTTTGCTGATTATGTCATACGGTCCTCAACCAAATTCTCATTGACAAATGAAGTTTTTGTCATACCTTTTAACTACTGGAAAAATGGGTGCGTCCATGCACCATCGGTGCCCTTATGTATGAGAAGGGAGTTATCAATCGTAAAAACCGCCAGTTCTTTGCCCTTGAACCCTGCCCCCAGAACAAGCAGCCGCTCAGGATGCCATTTTTCCCTGACCCCGTTCAGATATTTTTCTACCATCTGGGTATGGGTTTCACAGGCTAAATCTTCCAGGGATTTGCCGTCCTTCGCATTCCCATGTTTGAAATCCAATAAGACGATTTCCTCGCCTGGGCCGGATAGTTTCTTTTTTATTGGCTTGTGCAATTCTCATTCATCCTTCTACTTGCGGCAATCTTATAGAACAACGAATACAATAAACCTAGCAGGCAAGAAGACTGGCAGTAGGGACTGCTTGACTTGAGCAAATTCAGCGGTACAGGAGACAGCATTCTTACTAACAGAATTGTTATTTTGAGCCGAATAGTGAAATCTGAAGGCGATGCGGCGATTATAGCCATGTTATCAATTTATTCTTTATTAAGATTTCTATCAATAGAGATTCCCCAAGTTACCGAGATTCCCCAAGCTAAAAAAAATCATTCACCCTGCCCCGGCAATCCAGAAATATCCCTCAATCTCGGAAAAAAATCATCAAAAATCGCCTCGAAGTCTTAAAATTCGACAGACTCCAGGCATCTTTTCTGTAAAAACAGAAAAAAGTTAATCAGTCTCCATATCCAGATATCGTTCCCTGTTTCCCAATCTTCATCTTTTTCCATTTATAGAAAAATAATGCACTAATTCAACATGCTCTGTTCATAATTCTTTCACATATTATCTTTATTCGTTGTTAACGAAAGGAGCGAGTATGAGAAAGATGATTTCAGGTATCTTTGCGAGGAAGTACACTGCTCTGGCAACCGCTTTGATCTTTGCCCTTTTAGCCGGAAACGCGGCCTTATTCGGGGAAAGTCTGACTTTCCGTGGGGAGCTGGATCAAACTATCCAGATCGATACAGCCGAAGAGGTAGAGATTCTGCTATCAAATGTCTCCCTGAGCAGCAGGACGGCTATTCCTATCCATATTAAAAACGCCCGGAACGTGATACTCGTGCTGGAGGGAACAAATCTCATTGAAACCGGAGCCGTTCCGGCGATAAAAAGTGAAGCACCGCTGCTTATCAGAGGCGGCGGCGCACTCCGCTTAATCGGTAAAGACGATGGCATAAACACGGTGTCTCTGACTGTCGAGGGAGGAAATTTTAACATTGATGTTGGCGATGACGCTATAAAAGCGGAAAATGAACTCACTATCAAGAACGGCAGCTTTATCATCTCCAGCCTGGGGGACGCCATTCACAGCGACAACCGGGTCGTCATTTACGATGGGGTCATCGATATACGCCAATCCTATGAGGGCATTGAGGGGTGCAATATCTCTATCTTTGACGGTGATATAAAAATCGTATCCATCGATGACGGTCTCAATATAGCGGGAGACAATTTGGACTTTAACAGCGACGCGCTCATCATCGAGGGAGGTTTTATCGAGGTGGATGCCACTGCGGACGGCATTGATTCCAATGCTTCTGTTTACATAAACGGGGGCGTCGTGCTGATAAACGGTCCGCCCGGCAGAGACACAGAGGGAAAGATTAATGGTGCTCTGGATTACGACAACACTTTTCACATGAATGGGGGTCTTCTGGTCGCTGTTGGGGATCATTCCATGGCCCAGGCCCCCTCTGGAGCGTCCTCCGTCAATTCCGTGTTTTACATTCTCGACAGGCAGTGGGAAGCCGAAACCCTTCTCCACGTGGAAGACGACAGCAGCCAATCCCTTATCACCTTCCGCTCAAAAAAACCGTTTCAGTCTTTTGTCGTCGCCAGCCCAAAATTAAAGAGCCGACAGAACTATCGTTTTTATATCGGGGGAGAGATTCTGTCTTCCGGCGGCGAAAGAGGGGGATTGTACACCAACCCTGTCTACAGAAACGGTCAACTGTTGGCGGAAACGACCATCACTTCAAGCGTCTCCTACCTGAAAGATCCAAACGCCCCAATACGCCGGAGAAGACGAAGATAGACCGCTGTCGCCTTTGAATTGCCCAAAAACAGCCCGTCATTTTTGAGAATATCCCGAAAATCGAGATCCCTACTCTATTATCAAATGGAATTGAGATCCTGGACTACCTTCTTGAAGATGTCTGTGCTAGAGTAAAGAGAATCCAGCAGGTACAGGCTAGGAGTCTGTCGGACTTTAAGGCTTCGAGGTGATTTCTGATGATTTTTTTCCGATACAAGGCGGCAAAAGCGGAGCGTAGCTGGGCTACGTGAGCATTTTGACAACGCGGTAGCGGGAAAAAATCATCAGAAATCGAGCCGTGAGGCGTAAGTCCGACAAACTCCTAGGACGCGTTGGAGTGCGGAAGAGAGGAGAACCCAATGAAAAAACGAAGTGAAGAAATGACCGGGGAGAAACTTGACCGCTTGATCGAGGAGATCACGACCGACGCCTACGGAGACGACGAGCGGGCCTTTCACTGCGCCTTCGAGGACGGTTTCAAACTACCCTGCGATGCCTTCGTCATTGGTGAGCCGGTCTCCGTGATCGGGTTTGACTATGACGGAAACCAGCGGCGCGGACTTGTGGCCCGATGCAGAAAGAAAGACGGCTCGGAGCACAGGGTGGCTGTGTCCGAGGTAGCGATCGCCGAGCAATCCAGGGGCGGCCATCTGATCGCCGCCTACCGCAAATGGGCGGGGCTCGATCCCTGGCCTGAGCAAGCGGCCCCTCTCTCTCATAAAAAACGCCGGTACAAGACCGCTGCCGCGGGCCTCGATTTGAGCGGCCCGGTCGATCTGGTCGTCCTGTCGGTGAAGGAAAAAGCCGCCAGATGCCGTCTCGTGGGCAGCGATCAAGTTATCATGCTGCGTGCGGGCATGCTGCGGGACATCGTGCCGGGCGAAATCGCGGTCGTGAAACCGCGCAAGCAATGGACCTACGGAGGACAGCTTTGTCTTTCCGGCGAGATTGAATCTTCGCGCCTCGACATTGATGCCCTGGGGCTGGTCCCGTTGAAGCTTGAAGATCAGGGACTCTGGACACCCGAAGAGCACTACTGGGGTGAGGACGATGAACCGATCGAGGAGTGGGTCAGGCCGATCATCGCCCGCGGTCCGAGAAAGGTGTTCGAGATGGAGCAGGTCGTTCCAGGCCGTGTTCCGGGTGACTTTGATTCCGATCCGATCTGCGAGTCCAACGACCTGAAGGATAGCGGCGACCCCGCTGCCGCCTGGCAGATATTGATGGATCTTTGCCAGGCGGATCTGCGCTGTCTCGATGCCCACGCCCATCTTGGCAGCTTCGTCTTCGATAGCTGGGCCGAGGAAGCCATACGCCACTACGAGGTCGGCGTGCGCATCGGGGAGTTCACCCTCGGGCCGGACTTTGATGGTCTCTTGCCCTGGGGACTCATCGACAACCGCCCCTTCCTGCGCTGCATGCACGGGTTCGGCCTGTGCCTGTGGCGGCTTGAACGTTTCGAGGAGGCTGAGCGCGTCTTTGAACGGATGCTCTGGCTCAATCCGATGGACAATCAGGGCCTGCGCTTCTTGATCGACGATGTGCGTGCCAGGAAGGCATGGGAAGACTGTGAATCAGAGTGAGCCGGACGATGGGCATAAACGAACGATGTCAAAATAGCCGTCGGCGAATGCAGCCAACGCCAACGATGGAGGTAAAATGAGACGACGCTACTCAGACAGTGGCACGACGAGAACGCCGGGCCGATCCGCGCCTTTGCCTGGCCGATGATCGTGCAAGCCGGGGAGGCTCGCGCAGCTCACTTCTTCACCCTGGTTTCACGCGACACCCTGGAGGAAGAATTCGCCCACCACCGCAAGCTCTTCCTCTCCGAGCAGGGCTATTCCTACCAGGTCGTCATCGCCGACGGGCCATGAGCATCCTATCTTTGAACCCAAATCGCGGTATTGAACCTGGCAGTGGAGTTGGACTAGTATGTCTTTCAGGGAGTCTGTCGAACTCTAAGACTTCGAGCCGTGAGGCGTAAGTCCGGCAGGTTGCTCATGGAGGTTGCGATGGCACAGCATAGGGTATTCGCGATGGCTTTTGCAAAGGTCTATCCCCTGTACGTTCAAAAGGCTGAACGCAAGGGCCGCACAAAGGAAGAGGTTGACCGGATTATCTGTTGGCTAACCGGGTATGAGGAATCTGGGCTGCAAAAGCAAATCGAGCAGGAGAACGACTTTGAAACTTTCTTTGCCCAGGCGCCGGAGTTTCACCCAAAGGCCTCGCTCATCAAGGGTGTCGTGTGCGGCGTGCGGGTGGAAAATATCGACGACCCGCTGATGTGGAAGATACGCTGCCTGGACAAGCTCATCGACGAACTTGCCAGAGGCAAGGCTATTGAGAAGATCTTGCGGCAATAACCGCCGTTTGAAGCTCCTTTTCAGATGGTCACGCCGCCATTTACCGCCTGGGTAAAGACTCACCCCAGGGGCCAGATTGCTCTGAGCCAAATGACTAAAACGCTTGTTTTCTTCGCCATTCTGTCTTAGAATCGGAAGAGAGGAAAAACAGGATGAAATGCGCCCTTTTAATTATCGACCTTCAAAAAGAGTACTATTGCGGATTGGCGGAGAAGTCCATGAATGAAGCCTGTGAGTACATCAATGAAATGATCCCCTATTTTAGAAAAAACAAGCTCCCGGTTATCTGGATTCAGGATGTGGATGAAGCAAGCGGCGTCATCCCCGGAAGCAGGGGTTTTGAGTTTATTGATCTCCTCAAGCCTCTGAAGGAAGAATACTCAATTCACAAATACTATGGCAATTCCTTCAATAAAACCGAGCTTCATAGCATCCTGAAAAAAGAGAATATTGATACTCCGATTCTCTGCGGCTACGCGGCGGAAAATTGCGTGCTTTCCACTTACAGGGGGGCGCTGGATCTGGATCTTCATCCCGTCATTCTTCAAAACGGAATTGCCAGCAGCCGTACTGGAGCCGTCTCGTTTGTCAGTGAGATCAGTCAATTGATCTCCTATGAGATATTGACCAGAGTCATAGAGGATTGACGATGGGGCAATAATGCCAATTCAGTTTATTTGATTTGCAGGAGATAGAAAAAATGATAGTCCTTTTAGTAGGAGCAACAGGCGCAACCGGTCAACTTTTGGTGGAGCAATTACTCCTTCGCGGACATAGGGTCAAGGCGATTGTTCGATCCCCTGAGAAACTGCCCACGGCTGTTAGAAATCATGATTGCCTGACAGTGATACAGGCAGGCATCCTGAACATAAGCGACAGGGAAATGACCGAAATTGTCCGGGATTGTGCTGCGGTTGCTTCCTGCCTGGGGCATAACTTAAGCTTTAAGGGAGTTTTTGGTCATCCCCGCCGATTGGTAACCAATGCCGCCCAACTCTTGTGCCGCGCTATTAAAGCTAACAATAAAAAAGAGACAACCAAATTTGTGCTCATGAACACAGCAGGTAACAGTAATCGCGGTATACACGAGCCCCTATCCTTATTGCATAGATGTATTATTGGGCTTCTGCGCTTACTGCTGCCCCCACAGTTGGACAATGAGATGGCTGCGGACTATCTGCGGACGGTTATAGGACAGGATGACAGGACCATTGCATGGTCGGTGGTTCGGCCGGATACCCTGATCAATAAAGACGAAGTCTCCCCCTATGAAGTACATCCTTCCCCGATAAGAAGCGCGATTCTCAACCCGGGTAAAACCAGCCGAATCAATGTGGGGCATTTCATGGCTGACTTAATAACTGACAACGATATCTGGAATAAGTGGAAGGGGAAAATGCCCGTGCTTTATAATAAAAAATGAGCATAGATTTTAAGTCTTTCTGCTCTTGCCTTTTGCCGCACCCTCCTGGTGCGATATTGTGGTTGATTGTACATCGTTTAAACGGAATCTTGTATTAATGTTTTCCGTTATAGTATAGGCACCCTATTGTCACAATTCTTTGGATAGGGGGCGGCAAACCGATGATCAGCCTGCCGAAGAGCGTCATGCCGTTGTCACCGCCGAATCCGCAAGACTTGACAAAAGCTTCATTTTCAATGAGAATCTGGTTGAGGTAGCGTCAGGGGCAGCGACATTCCTTCTCTGGCTGATACCTTATAGGGCACCTCTAAAAAACATCCATTCCGTTTCTGGCTTGATCTTTACCACTGCTACTGCGTTGCCAAAATGCTCACGTAGCCCAGCTACGCTCCGCTTTTATCGCCTTGTATCAGTGAAAAATCTCTGCACCAGATTCCGAAAGCAGGTTTTTTAGAGGCGTCTTATAGAGGTTTTTAAATCAGTTTTCTGTAACAACCCCCTACGATAAGGTACTGATTGATTCACAATAGGGAGTGTTCCCGGGAGAATATGGGACAGGAAGAGGGAATTTTGGCTGATTCATGGCCGTACCCGGACTCCCACCTTTCTTAACACTCTGCCCAGGCGGTGTTTGACAAGGCCTGCGAAAGGTGTAAAATAAGAAAGAAGGTCTCCATCCATTCCCTGCGGCACACCTTTTCCACTCATCTTTCTGAAGAGGGTGTTGATCTTCGCCCCACATCCAGGAACTTTTGTGACATACCGGCAGTCCTTTGGCAGGGCGGGGGGTTAAGTGTATGAAATTCGTGGATATAAGATTTAGTTATACACAATTTTAAAATGAGGTGATTATGAAAAGATTTGTTATTATAGCTTTATTTTTTTATATCCCAGGTATAGCCTTCTCTTTAACGCCCAATGAGTATGAGTCAGTCTGTATCCAAGCTATGAAACTTATTGAAGCAGCTATTGAACCTGAATTACCTGAAGGCTATTTCATAGTAGATAAACATAGCAGTTCTTTTGGTGAGGTTGTTAATAATCAAATGTTTATCCGAGATTGTTTAATAGAGAAGGAACATCAAGAACAATTCGGTCAAGCTTATATATTCTTTTACACAAAAGATAGCACTTTTTCTAAGCAGTTTAATAATCTATTTCTTAATGATATCGAATTAGAGTATCCTGAATTTACAATAAAACTAGGATTGACCAGCGAGAATCTACCTCTAATAGAGATTATTAAAAATGTGATTCATACCATTAACTTTGACAACATTGAACCAATCGCATTTTAAAACTATGCATAACAAGAAATATATGCTTCGCTACGCTACGGGCTTTGCCACATTGGCATCGTTCCTCAGCCAACGTCATATATTTCTGGAACGTTAGATGATATAAAATTGACAGAGAAATAATAAATGACAATAGACGAAATAGCTAATTTTCTTAAATCTACAGAGTTCACTCATATAGCTGATTCCATTACATATATTAAGCAAAATGGGGAGAAACTAAAAAACATATATAAAATAGGCAATGCAGATTCAGGATATTTTGTAATTAAAATCCGAAATCAGAATTATCGTTATATTTCAGATTCACTAGAAAATTTAAATTTGATGGTCGATGAATCAAATTTGTTTTTCAGATATAAGCAGGTCTTTAAACATGGTGATTATCTGATTCTTATTTCTAATTTTGTTTTTGGGCAACTCCTACATCCAGATCATAGAAGCGAATTACCAAGACTATTTTCAGAATTGGCTAAATTCAATAAAAGTAACATAATCTCAGGACCTTTCACATCTATGTATGCAGATGGAAATTATTTTGAGACAACAGAAGAATTGATTGAATGGGAATTGAACCATCATTTTTCTTTTTGGGTAGAAGAAGAATTAAACACAATTATTAGGCAATGTATTCAGCCTTTAAAAATGGGTTTATCTTGCTTAATTAGTGAAGATTTAAATTTAGGTAATATGAAACTATTACCTGATAATCGCATTGTGTTTATTGATACCGAATGGCTCCAACGAGGACTAAATCTTTATCAATTTGATCATATAAATTATTTTCAGTTCGATGAACCAGAATGGTATTTTATATCTACCGAAGCAAAATTGTGTTATTCAGCGTATTTCAAAGAAATAGAAATATCACTAGAAAATGCAAATAAACAAATTAAGGCTTTTGAGATTTTGTCTGTTTTAAGAAGAAATACATATTGGCGATTCTTTAAAATGGAAAATAAATATGGTCAAGAAAAATTAAGACTGGAGACCGTCCTCGATACTGCTGAATTTATTTAGAAAAGCAAACAACCACAATTTTACATCATCTAACAGAGTTTACAAGGTTCGGCCTGTGGCCTCTTCCAAATTGTCTTGCTGCGCAAGCCAACTTCTTGTAAACTCGGAATGTTTAATGGGATTCATGGCAAAAGGCATTTTGTTTCGGATCCTCACTATCCTTAGAAACTTATTTGGTTATATATGCAGCAGATATGGAAAAATTCAGCACGGGCAAAGCCTCAGCCTTATTATGGGAGACTATCACATCCTTCATGAGATGCTGAGAAATGTGGACGGTGAAAAACTTGATTTCTACATCGAAACGCCCGGAGGTTCAGGAGAAGCCGCCGAGGAAATCGTCGAGTTCTTGCACAGTAAGTTTGAAACCATTGATTTTGTTATCGCTGGTGAAGCAAGAACGCTGGTACCCTAATGGCAATGTCCGCAGATGAGATTTACATGACTGACAGCGGCAGCCTTGGAGTCTGTCGGACTTTAAGGCTTCGAGGCGATTTTTGATGATTTTTTCCTGATGCAAGGCGACAAAAACGGAGCGTAGCTGGGCTACGTGAGTATTTTGGCAACGCGGTAACAGGGAAAAAGGGCAAAAATCGAGCCGTGAGGCGGAAGTCCGACAGACTCCTTGGCCCTATCGATGCTCAAGTAAGGATTGGCAGGTCAACAGTCTCTGCCTTTGAATACGTTGAGTGGATGAAAAGCAAGCGTAAAGAAGCAACAAAAACAGGAGGATTGAATCCTGTAGATGCAACTATGATCGCTCAAATTACTCCCGGTGAGTATGAGAATGTATATCATGCCCAACAATTTGCTGTTGATAAGCTCAAAAATTGGTTGCCTAAATACAAATTCAAACATTGGTCAGAAACTGAAACAAATAGCAGAATTGTCCGTGCACTGCCCTCAATGTGGGAAACAACATCCTCTATATGCCAAGTTTGGCAAAGTACCCAGGGACCTTGAGAATGACTTGAAGAAAAAAGCAACTCTTTTTCCTGCCGATAATAAGTTGACATGCGATTGTAGATTTCAGTTCAATCTGGCAGCGCTAAGAAACACACTGGAAGCACAAATCGGTAGAAAAATCATTGATTAGTTTAGTTATAGGGTAAGCTGTCTATGGAAAACGCCATCCCATTGATGCTCAAATCCCAGTACAACCACATCGCCCATCTGGACGAGCAGATGGTTGCCAAAACTGAATTTAATGGGTTTAAAGGGCAATTCAGAGGGCTCAAAGAGCAGGTGGGGTTCATGAAATGGATGATTATGCCTGGATTCGCCTTGCTCGCCACGCTGCAGGTTTACACAGGTTTCGTCAAGTAGGGAAATCGGTGAAAAATCCCCTATCACATCATGATTTCCTGTCTTCTTTACAATATCACTGTAATAACGAATTGCTTCATAATTAATCGACTCAAACCATGATGCTTGCCCTGGTCCACCTGGTCTTGATGTTTATTTGTTTAGCGATTAGTCTTAGAAGTGATACAAGGGGTTAAGGGCTTGTTCCCACGTGCGGGAGTAGCCTCTGGAAACTCCTGGAGTTTTTAGATATCCCAATAACAAATATCCAATAAGGAGGGTGTTATGAAGAGATTTTTTCTTACAGTTTTGACGATGCTGATTCTCGCAGCTACAGTCTTTGCCAATGGTGCGGAGGAGAGTACAGCATCCGGGCCGGTAGAAATAGAGTTCTGGACAACGGAAACCCAGTCGGAACGGCTGGCCACTATTCAGGTTCTGGTGGATACTTTCCAGACGCTGAATCCGGAAATCACAATAAAGGTTATTCCCGTCGATGAAAACGACATGCCCACGCAGATAAATGCCGCCGCCGCTGCGGGAACACTGCCGGCACTTATTGAGGCGGCCACCCAGAACACCGTGGCATTTGGCTCCCAGGGCCTGCTCAACACGGATGCGGCCACCGCTGTCGTCAACGAAATCGGCAGTGCCAAATTCTATGAAGGCGTGCTAAGGCTGAACCAGACCAGTACGTCAGGCAGCTATTATTCCATTCCCTATCATGGCTGGGTCCAGGGCATCTGGTACAGAGCCGACTGGTTTGAAGAAGCGGGACTGAATCCCCCCGAAACATGGGATGACATTCTTGCCGCCGCTGAAGAGTTCTACGATCCGGCAAACAATCAATACGGAATACTGGTTGGCACAAAGTCAGAAACCTATGCGGAGCAGTGTTTTACCCAGTTTGCCATGTCCAATGGGGCTGGTCTGTTTGACAGCAGCGGCAACCTGATTTTCAATTCTCCTGCAATGAAGGAAGCGGTGGAATTTTATGCCGAACTGGCCAAATACAATCCGCCCGGACCACAGACCTGGCGTGCCCGTGATTACTACCTTCAGGGCAAAATGGCCATGTTCTTCTATTCCACTTATATTATGGACGATCTGGCCCTGGCCGAAGTGGCCGCCGGTTCACTAACCTCCGAAAACTTTGAGAATCTGGCCGGAGCCGGTTTTGATCCTGATCTGGTCAACAATACCCGGATGGCACCCATTATTTCCAATACCAAACCCGCCGGATACGGCACCATCGTCTCCCTGGCTCTGCCCAACACGGATGACACGGCAAAAACTGCCGCGGCCAAGAAATTTGTGCGTTACCTGTTTTCGCCCAATGCCTATATTACCTTCCTCCACATGGCTCCCGGCGGCATGAACCCCGTGTTAAAGGAGATTGCAACCAATCCGCGTTTCCAGCAGGACCCCAAGGGAATATTCACGCATTACGGACCGGAAAAAATGGCCGAAATAATCAATGGTCTGGACAGCATTGAAACTTTCGGCATTGTCGAAGGAAAGCGCATAGATGCCGCCGATGTTATCTATTCCAAACAGATTATCCCCCAGATGATCTACAAGATAACTCAGGAAAACATGAGTGTGGACGAGGCCATGTCCTGGGCTGAATCCGAGATGAAAAAGCTAATGTAGCTGACGCGCAGGCAAGGGAGCCATGAATCGCATGGTTCCCTTGTCCGTCAATATCCATTATAAAAGAACGGGAAAAAATCTCATGAAACATGGGGCCACCTTCCATCAGCATGAAGCCAGAACGGGCTGGGCTTTCATTCTCCCCTCGCTTATTGTCATATTAAGCCTGATACTCTATCCCATAATCTCCAATATAATATCCAGCTTCTTCAAAGTGTCATTGGTGGAGCGCAATGTCTTTGTGGGGATTAAAAACTATGCGGAAATTGCATTGGACCCGGCATTCTGGCGGGCGGTGGGCACGACTCTTGTCTATGTGCTGTTTTCAACACTGGGAACCACCCTGGTCGGCCTGGGTACGGCTCTGGTTATGAACAGGAAATTTCCATTCAGGGGTCTGGTTCGCAGTCTTATTCTACTGCCCTATGTCGCACCGGTGTTCTCGGTCGTCTACGCCTGGAAATTCTTTTTTGATCCGGTAAACGGGCTGTTCATGGACATAACGATGGAAAAACTGGGACTGTTCGCTGAGAGGTTCAATCTTATAGGCAGTCCCAATACCGCTCTTTGGGTGGCAATAATCTTTTCCATCTGGAAGAACTTCCCGTTTACCTATTTGATGCTGCTCTCCCGGATGCAGGCGGTAGATAAGAATCTCTACGAAGCGGCGGATGTGGACGGCGCCGGGGCCTGGCACAAGTTCCGTTTCATAACCCTGCCGGAGCTGTACTTCGTTATGGGATCCATTGTGCTTTTGCGCGTAATATGGAATTTTAACAAGTTTGAGGACATTTTTCTGCTGACTGACAATGTCAAAGTGCTTTCGGTATACACCTATTTCAAGGCATTTGTCGGGGTGACCGATCTGGGGCAGGGGTCGGCACTGGTTATACTGCAATTCGCCCTTTTAATCGGGTTCATATTCTACTATGTCAAAAAGGTGCTCAAATGGTAAAATCGAAAAATCTTTTACAGAAAACCGGATTCCTGCTCCTGGTCCTGCTGATTGTCCTTTTTGCCCTGTTCCCTTTTTTGCAGATGCTCTCCATGTCCCTGAAATACCAGTGGGACTGGGGTAATCCCTCGCTTATACCAACCCAGATAAATACGGAAGCCTACAAGGAGTTGTTGAACATTGGCCAGGAAATGAAAAATGTCCCGGAATCGGTGCGTATTCTTCTGGAAGAATCCGATCTGACCAAAGAGCAGCGCAATACCATTCTTGCTAAATACCAGAATTCCAGCGATGTGTTCCCCTTTCTTCGGTATTTCCGCAATTCGCTGCTGCTGTCCTGCATGGCGGCCGTGCTGTCGGTTGTGCTTGCCGTCTTTGGGGCCTATTCATTCAGCCGTCTGCAATACCGGGGCCGGGCACTTATACAG
Organism: Spirochaetaceae bacterium; assembly: GCA_965224705.1. Classification (GTDB taxonomy): domain Bacteria; phylum Spirochaetota; class Spirochaetia; order DSM-2461; family DSM-2461; genus UBA2779. Next base: position 1,756,671 of record OZ245056.1, read on the forward strand.
CGGGGAGTGCTTTTTGTCTACATGATAGGAGGCATTCTTCTTCTTATCCCCTTATACCGTATTGCTGTTGCCCTGGGGCTGCTGGCAACACCGGCGGGCACATTTCTGGCCCTTCTGGTCATCTACCTGGTTCAAACCCTGCCGGTGTCCCTGTACATGCTGGGCAACTTCTTCCGGACAATCCCTTTTTCCATAGAGGAATCCGCCCTTATCGAGGGAGTATCCCGCCTGGGCATTGTCTGGCGCATAATTGTTCCGCTGTCCATCTCGGCCATTGTTACCGTGTTTATCTACGCCTTCATGATAGCCTGGAATGAGTATCTTTTTGCTTCGGTTTTTCTTAAAGGATACAAGGAGTTGTACACCCTGCCCATCGGTCTGCGGACCCTGTTTTTCTCAAAGAATGCCATCTGGGACCGCATTATGGCCGGTTCCATGCTGACCGCCATGCCGGTGGTCGTTCTGTTTATGTTCATCCAGAAAAATCTTGTTGGCGGCATGGCCGAGGGCGGGGTTAAGGAATAGGCTTATCAGGCATTGTCCCGTTCGAGTACGGTGTTCTATAGAACGGTGCCAGGCGGTCTCCCCACTGCTTATAGTGCGCATAAGCACCTTTATACAATTCTGACCGGGCGGCATCCGGCTTACAGGCGGATGCGTCATCTAAAACCACATGTTCATCCGTCAACGAAAACAAAGTCTTCTCGCCCCCGCCGTGCAGCATCCACAAAGCTTGCAGGGCGGCCCCGAACGCCGCCGATTCCGGCTGGCGAGGTATCAAAACCGGCAAATCCAGTACATCGGCGGCCATCTGCCGCCAGAGCTTACTTCTGGCACCGCCGCCAATCAGGCGGATTTCCGTCACCTTGAATCCCAGTTCCCGAAAGCGGTCCAGGCCAGTTTTCAGCCCGAACACCGCCGATTCCATAGAAGCGCGGATTATGTTGGCACGCTTAAAATTCAGAGAATTCAATCCCATAATACTGCCTCGGGCATGGGGAAGATTGGGTACTCTTTCGCCATTGAAAAACGGCAGCATGCAAACTCCTTCCGCACCAATCGGCGCCCCGGATCCCGCTTCATTGATTTCCTCCAGGCTCATCTTCAGGAAGTCTCGGGTAAGTTCTGATGCGACTGTACAGTTCATTGTGCATAGCAGGGGCAGCCAGCTATTGCTGGAAGAGCAGAATGCGGCAAGAATACCATCTTCATCAACAATCGGCTTGTCACTGCATCCATAGAGGGTGCCGCTTGTGCCCAGGCTCATCGTCATTACCCCATTCCGTACTGCGCCGGTACCAATGGCTCCCATCATATTATCGCCGCCGCCGCTGGATACCGGTGTCTGCTCAGGCAGCCCGGTAAGGGCTGCCGCCTGTTTCGATATCCTGCCCATCACCGCATCCGGCGGAATAAGACGGGGCAGCTTGTCCGGCAGGGCATCGTCTATGCAGCGGATAAGCTCTTTATGCCAAACCCTGCCGCGGATATCCAGCAAGGCGGTACCCGAAGCATCGCCATATTCCATAGCCGCCTCGCCGGTAAGCCAGAAGTTCAAATAATCATGAGGAAGAAGGACCCAGCGCATCTGCTCAAACAATTCCGGATGACGTTTTTTTAACCAGAGAATCTTACTGGCAGTGAAACCGGGAGCAATGAGATTGCCTACTTCGGACAGGAGCTTTTCCCTGCCGCCGAACTTTGCGGTTAACTCATTGCACTCCGCCGCAGTGGATGTATCGCACCATAGTTTTACCCTGTGGAGAGGATTGCCCTGTTCGTCGATGGGAACAAAACCATGCTGCTGACCGGAAACCCCCACTGCCTTCACCCGGGAGCGAATCTCCGGATCAACCCGATCCATACAGGATTTCAATGCGTCAGTCCACCACTCTGCTCTCTGCTCACGGCAGCCATCATTCCCGGATATAAGTTCGTGATTGGCGGATGCCATAGCCGCTATTTCCCGTTTTTCAGGATCGTAAAAGAGTACTTTTGTACTTTGAGTGCCGTTGTCTATGCCGAGTATCATTGCCTGGTCCTCTACAAATGGGAACTGCAGTGAACAACGGAACTTTTAGTGTTCGCCAGTACGTCTTCATCCGTCATCTCAAAAGGATAGAAAACTTCCAGAAAAACCGGAACATTGTTTAAATTGTACTGCTTCATTTGTTTGCCGAACTGCTCCACGTCAAACAGTCCGCGCTTATCCGGCCAGCCCCAGTGGGAATCACTTTGAAAATCGGTATTTTGAATATGAAGCGCACCGATATGTTTCTCCAGTTTTTCAAACCATTCCGTCATCGCTGCCGAATCACCATACAGCGGACGGTAGAGGGCATGGCCTATGTCGAGAAGAAAACGGATAGGAATCGCCGTATTACTGAGATCTTTGACCATGGTTAAGGTCTGTTCAATTGTGTGAGGGAATTCCCGCTTCAACGGTGTCGGCTCCAGGAGAATCTCCTTCAAACCAGATTTTTTGGCGCACTCGCAGAGGGTATGGAGAAAGTCAATCTGCTCCTTATACAACTGACTGGTTTTCCCGGCATCGTTCGCGGCAGCCCAGCTTAATCCACCCAGCGGACCGCCTATAATGCTTACTTCCAGTTCCTCCGCCAGATCAACAGCGTTCATCCACCATGTTTTTGAGCTTTGTCTCGCCTCTGCGGAGGGATGCATCAAACCATTGTAGGTGTAATAAGCCAGGCCGGCAAATGCACTGTGGATAACTATTTCCCGCTGCCTGCAGATTTTATTTGTTGCCGTGGCAAGTTTCCTCCTTTCCGATTGGGGCCACCAGGGATCGATAATATCAAAAGTGAACTGAACATGCTTAACTCCCATTTCATCGGCTATCAGCCTGGTCCACTCTTCCGGTTCCGGCCAGCGTTTTACCGCAAAGCTCAAACTTAACCCAAACATAATCAACCTCCTGTGGGTGACTTATTCCAGATTTGTGTGCCGTGAACGCATTTCTTCCGGACTCTGTCCGGTCTTTTCCCGCAGCATTATTGAAATTATATCGAAAAAGACAATCTGAACAATTTCATACAGGCTGCCCATTGGCAGAATGCTTTGGCCACCGCTTTTATCATCAGCCATGGTTTGTGCCGGTAAGCAGACAACGGTATCTGCCTGTTTTGGTACATCGCCATCGGACTGTGCCGTTACCGCCATCACCCGGGATCCAGCCTTCTGGGCTGTACCGGCAAGGGCTGAAACGGTGGAAAAATATCCCGGTCCCGCGCTGACAATCAGCAAATCCCCTTTCCCCAGAGGGGGAGTGGTCATGTCGCCTGTTACATGGGCATCCAACCCCAGATGCATCAAACGCATGCACAGGGCTTTAATCATCAAACCTTCCCTGCCCACGCCGTAACAGGCAATCCGTTTTGCCTTCAGTATTTCCGCACACATGGCTTCTGCCGCTTCGGTGGATATCTTTTCACAGACTTTTTTAACATCTCCCAGAGCCGAGTTCGCCATTTCTTGAAAGTTGTTTGTCATTAGTTCTTTTTCCTCCTCTTATTTAACAGTAGCCGTGAGACAGCATCAATGGACACGGCTATTACGACCACCGAACCGCTGACTATTGTCTGCCAGTAAGAGGATACTCCCAGAAGGACGATAACATTCTGGATAACAGAAATAATCGAAACTCCAACGATAGCACCGACAGGATTGCCAATCCCTCCGGTAAGCGCCACGCCGCCGATTACCGGAGCGGCTATCGAAGTCAGCAGCCAGACTTCACCGATGGAAGGCTGGGATGAACCGAGCCGCGATACCATAAGCATTCCGGCCAGAGAGCCAAGAATACCGGCGGCGGCAAATGTCGCGGTACGGACAAGTTTTACCCGGACACCGACAATCTTCGCCGCTTCACGGCTGTCACCGATGGCGTAGATATAGCGTCCAAAAGTTGTATACTGGGTTAAAATGATTATGAGCACTATACTGATGAACATGACAATAAACGGTACTGGCAGCCCGAATGCCATGCCCTGGCCAAGAAACAGGATTTTCTCCGGTATGTTCGTTATCGCTCTGCCGCGGGTAATAACCAGATTTATTCCCTTATATATACCAGACATGCCAATGGTAACCACCAGAGGATTCAATTCCAGTGCGGAAATGATTCCTCCATTTACCGCCCCGAAAACACCGCCCAGCAGAACACAAAGAATAAAGGAAAGCACCGGGTCCATTCCTGCTTCCACCATCAGCTTTCCACCGATTATCGCGGTGAGGCCGGCAATGGAGCCAATCGACAGATCAAGCTCGCCAAGAAGCAAAAGCAGCGATTGGCCAAGTGCCACCAGTCCCACGAAGGCGATAGAACGAATAATGATGGTAATATTGTATTCAGTAAAAAAATTCCCCCGGGTTGCAGCCTGAGAGATAATCATGATAATGATCAACACCCCGATCATCCCGATAAACTGCTTTTGCCCGCCTATGTAGTTATTTCTGTTCAGGACGCTTCTTTTTATAGTGTTTAAGCTGAATTTCATTTCGCTGCTCCAATTATTTCCCGCATTATTACGGATTTATCGATTTCCCCGGTGTAGAATTCAGCGGTCTTTCGACCCATGTAGAAGGTGATAATACGGCTGGTACATTTTATTATCTCATCCATTTCCGATGATACTAGAATTATGGCGATGCGCTCCTGTTCGGCAAGATTTCTGATACGGCGGTGAATTTCTGCTTTTGCTTTAACGTCTATTCCTTTGGTGGGTTCATCAAAAATTATCAGTTTGGGCTTTCCGAAGATAGCCCGGCCAATAATAGATTTTTGTTGATTTCCCCCGCTAAGGTACATAATTTGCTGATTCAGGCCGCTGGTTTTTACATCAAGTTTTTCAATAAGCTGCTGAGAGATGTTTTTTTCAATGCTGCGTCGGATAAAACTCAGTTTTGAGGTTGCTTTGAATAAGGCAATGCCAAGATTATGCTGCACGCTCTGGGAAGGAAATATCCCCTGTTGTTTGCGTTCTTCAGGCAGATAGACAATCCCTGAACGCAGCGCATTAGGCGGACTTGATTTGTACTTTTTCCCCTTGAATTCAATGCTGCCGGAATCGTATTTCAAATAGCCCAGTATTGACTGCATCAGTTCACTGCGTCCGGCACCGATTAACCCGGCAAACCCGAGAACCTCCCCTTCGCGAATCTCGAAACTCACATCGGAAAACCTGATTCCGTCAAGATGCTGAACTTTCATAACCACATCGCCACCGGGAACAGTCGGACGAAATACTTCATCAATATCAATTTCTTCCCCTGACATTTTCGTGACAATCCACTTGCTGTCCACCTGTTCAATTGGCAGTTCCCCTACCAGGCAGCCATTGCGCAGTATGGACACATGAGTGCCGATGGCGAACATTTCTTCCAGCTTGTGGGATATAAAAATGATTGTCTTTCCTTCGCTTTGAAGCCGTTTAACGATTCTAAACAGCACCTCTATTTCTAAATTGGTGAGCGATGTGGTTGGTTCATCCATGATGAGAACTTTGTAGCCGGTTTGGGTTTCGGCTCTGGCAATTTGTAAAAGCTGCTGGTGCGCGATGGAGATATTTCGTACCATTTCCTGCGGGTTCACATTGATGTGGAATTCCGCCAGCCGTTCCTTTGCCCGCTGATTCATCATTTTCTTTGAGACAAAAGGCCCTTTCATGCCGCTTTTATTAAACGGCATGAAAAGGTTTTCCGCGACAGTCATATTGGGAAACAGATCAATCTCCTGAGGGACGCAGGCAATCAAATCATGGACAGCCCGGTGAGCTGAAACATCCCGGCCATCAATTAGAATCCTGCCTTTGTCAGATTTGTAAAACCCGGTTAGGACTCTTACCAACGTACTCTTTCCGGCACCGTTTTCACCTATGATGCAGTGAACACTCCCCGCACGGACTTTCAGATTTATATCATCCAGTGCGATAACTCCCGGAAAACTCTTGGTCAGATTAAAAACTTCAATTACAAATTGCTGATCCATTATGCAATAATTTCTGTCCTCTGGTATGATCTCAAAGATACTGAGAGATTCTCCGCGGTTTAGAAGCCAACATAATTGGGATCCGCCGCCAATTCCGTTGTTAACAAACCAATACCCGTATCGATAACTCTTGGTGAGGGCTGGCCTATTGCCTGCTGCCATAATGCGAGAACGGAATACTGCCCCTGCATGAGCGGTTTTGTACAGGCTGAAAATTGCATTATGCCTTCATTCATCAATTGAATCATTGGCGGCAGATCTTCCAGGCCGATTAGCAGAACCTCGCCCGCTTTACCGGCTTCGCGGATAGCTGAGCCGATACCGATGGGACCGGCCGCATCACTGGTAACAAAGCCGTTAAGATCGGGATGGGCGGACAGAATGGAAGCCGCCTGCTCCTGAGCCTGCTCAATACTGTCATTTGCGATGCCTTCGGCAACAACTTCAATATCGGGATATTTCGCAAATACAGCACGGTGCGATTCGGTGCGAATCCTGTGATTCGGTGCTGTCGGCACACCCTGCATAATGGCCACTTTCCCCTTGTAATCAATCATCTCTGCGAGTCTTTCCGAAGCGTAGGCCGCCTGCTCCGCGAAGTCGTTATTCACTTCTGTAAGGTTCATGCCCGGAGGGGAAACAGAGTCAAAAATAACCACAGGGATGCCCCGCGAAATAGCTTCTTCCAGCAGCACCCGGTTTCCATCCGGATCGAGCAAATCAATGAAGATTCCATCGGGGTTGGTTGCAATAGTTCTCTCGATAATCTCATTTTGTTGAACAACATCGGCGTTTTCCGGAGCACGATACTCTACTTCAACAATATCACCCGTTTCTTCCGAAAGACGCTCTGCTGCGGCAATCGCACCTTTCTCCACCTGATCAAACCAGGGATGAACAACCTTCGAAATCATGACGAACCGGAAAGTTCGCTGAGTTTCGGCTGTCTGATCCGTCTTCTCTGCTTCTTCCTGAGCAGTACAGGCTGCGAAAAGGATACTGAACAGCAACAAAACGACAATGCTGGGCACAAGTTTTTTCATGAATTACCTCCTCAATGAAAATTAGTGCTATTGAGAAATAATCTCAAACCCATAATGGCTTTATAGTATACACAGTTCATTTAGTCAAGCTGTTTTGCCCCCCCCCCCCATCTTACAGCACCGAACTTATGTGGAATGCCTCTTTCCCGTCATTATATCGCACGTTGGACGGATTTTATGGGAACAATAATGGATACAGATTCAAAGGCAGCCCGAAGGAAAAAGAAAAATCTGGTGAGAAAATTAAAAGAGGAATCAAACAAAATACAAAAATCGGAAAAAACATCGGGAGGGCACTCGTATTGAGTGTCAGGAAGCTTGTAGGGATGAGTAGAGACAGCTTTTTCAAAAATAATATATTGTTAATAAAGTAATTACAATGGGTTTTGACCGGTGCGGATTTTTAACGATCAGCATGGTTCTTTTATCAAATCATAACCATAAACATATAAGAACAATTACATCAGGTAGAAAACGCCTCCTTACCTAAGTACAATGCAAGCAGACATCTACAAGCTTTCGGACACTACGTAAGCATAAAAAACAGCCATGATTCAAACATTAGAGGTGTTTTCTGATGGACAATATGCTAGACTGTGGGCGTGATCGTTACAATTATCGTTCCCTGTTTCAATGAAGAAGAAGTCATCACGGCCACATGCAGCCGATTATCCGATATGGCCAGGGGTGTAGACTGGAATGCGGAGTTCCTGTTTGTCAACGATGGGAGCCGGGATCGGACTTTAGAACTGCTTAGAGAGCAATGTGCACTAGACACAAGGTTCAAAATTGTCAGTTTCTCCCGGAATTTTGGACACCAGTCTGCGGTCAGTGCCGGATTAAAATACGCTTCGGGAGATGCGGCCGTCATTATCGATGCCGATCTTCAGGATCCGCCGGAACTTATCCCCGAGATGGTGAAAAAATGGCAGGCGGGCGAAGGCGACATTGTCTTCGGTCAGCGAACCGTTCGGAAGGGAGAGTCCGTATTCAAGAGAGTCAGCGCGAAGCTGTTTTACCGGATACTCAACCGGCTTGCCGATACATCAATTCCCAATGATACCGGGGACTTTCGCCTGGTTGACAGGAAGGTTGTCGATGCTTTCAACAATCTACCTGAGCGAAACAAATACATCAGAGGCCTGTTCCCCTGGCTCGGTTTCAAATCGGTGCCTATTGAATATGAACGGGATCCACGGCTGGCCGGGGAAACAAAGTATCCTCTGACGAAGATGATCCGATTTGCCTCCGATGGATTCCTTTCCTTCAGCCGTAAACCTCTGAAGATGGCCACTGGATTCGGAATTGCCAATATAATTATCTCGCTTGCCCTTGTGGTTTGTGTCTTTGCCGCTTACCTTTCGGGCTTGATTGTAGCGGTTTCGGACTGGATTTTGATTCTTCTGATCGTTATTTTCTTCAGCGGTGTGCAGCTTCTCTGCATCGGAGTTCTGGGGTCATACATCGGACGGATATTTGATGAAGTTAAGGGACGGCCGGAGTTCGTTGTCGATGAAACTCTTGGATTGGAATAGGAGATGGATAATACATGAAACTGCAGAGCGATCGCTGGTTCAAACCGATCTGGATTTTTTACGCTGTCATCCTTGTGCTTCTCTATACAGTTTTCTTTGATTCATATCTGAATGAATATCTGGATAATGCCTGGACTCTCTCCTGGGCTCACGGATGGTGGACGGATGGCGAGGTCTATGATCAGGTCTTCGGACATATCAAAGGAGACGGAGGAACATCCCTTTTCAGCCGGTCATTTGTATTTGTCTACGGCGGGCTTGCACAGGTTTTCGGATGGAGCCGGGGTGTCGGAATTATTATCTCCTCACTGTTCACTATCGGAACGGCAGTACTCTGGTATCGTATTGTCCGGAATCTGGGATATCGCAAACAGGCCGCAGTCAGTTTTGCCCTGATCTTGCTTCTTCTTGAGATTTTCTATGCCAACGGGCACAAGATCCGGGTGGATGCCATGGGATTATTCCTGGATAGTCTGGCCCTTCTTCTTTTTATCAGGCACAGGTATCTGCTCGCAGGATTGGTCCTTGGCATTGCCTTTGAGAGTCATCCCTTCGCCATGGCCGCAGGTTTCTGGATGCTGGCATATCTGTGGACTTTTCGGAAAGATGTACAGAAGGACTGGAAAATCTGGTTTAAAAGGGCCGGGTTGTTCTTTGCGGGGCTGAGCATTGGATTTTTGTACTGGTGGCTTCTGCACCATAAGTACTTAGGAAACACTGGAGTTGGTGAACGTTTGAACGGCAACGCACTCTGGGAATACTTTTTCGTGAAGCGGTATTCCTGGAGGCACTGGCCGGAACTGGTCATGATTTTAGCGGGAACAACTGTATTTATTGTAAAAAAATCCTGGAAGAAACATCCGTTCATCCTGCCGTTTATGATCGCTTCCCTATTGGTTACTTTCATAATACCCCGGGCGAATTTTCACTATACCGCTTATGTCTATCTCTCTTTTGTGCTGCTTCTGATTGTTGCCGCCGAGGATTTCAAAATACTTCCATGGCTGCTGGCGGGTATTTTCCTCTTCCAGGTTCCCCAATACGGCTGGCTGTTCTGGACACAGAAGGGATATAACCAGCGTGAGTACATGGCCGAACTGCAGGCCAGAGTTCCAAAGGAACCGGAAACGATCTATGGGAATCCGGGTTCCTGGTTTGCCTTTCAGGACCGTGATTACAGAGCCTACGGATATTATGAGAGAGCCGGGATTCCGCAGGAAGAATGGCCGAAAGCGTTTCTGACAATAGTCACCAAAGATATTGTCCGATGGGGAGGAATGAATACTTATTCGGAAATGACTCACAGGTACAGCACAACCCTCCTCGACGAATGGACCGACTGGGAGGGAAAACCCGTAAGGCTGCTGCTTCATGAGCGAATCGATTGATACCGCTGAGTCCCGTAAGGGGCATCATTTTTTTTTCCGCGAATTCTGGACAATGTTCCGCTACGGTCTTGTGGGCTTTGCCAATACCGGTGTGTTTGCCCTGGCCGCCTGGCTGCTTGAAAAGACCGGTTGGCATTATACGGCCTATACGGCTCTGGCCTACGCCATCGCAATTCTGTTCAGCTTCACGATGAACACGCTCTTCACATTCAGGAAATCGGGTAATCCTCTGCTTCCTATGTTCACAAAGTTCATCATTACGACCCTGAGTCTGCTGGGCCTGGTACAGTTAATACAGCTGGTTCTAATAGAAAAGGCGGGTTGGCAGGAACTGGCCGGCATCATCGCCGGGATGGTGTTCTACACAGGAGTCGGGTACACTATCAATCGGATCTGGGTCTTCCGGATCGCAGGACCGAAGGACCAGGAGTCTGTCGGAGCTTAAGTCAGAACTCGTCTTTGACCCTTAATACGGCACCTAAAAAGCCGCTTAAAATGCTCATGGAGTGCGCTATGAAAACTCGTAGGGAGGGGAGGTCAGAAAAATAGAATTTTAGTTACAGAAACTTCTTTTACAACCTGATGGATATCAATCCCATCTGTTAGGAGTACTGGCAATGCAGGCAGAAGCAGTCCTGCATGTGTTATCGTAAAATACTACTGGACAAATCGCCCAGGTAGATTTAATATGCTTATAGACATCTAGAAGACTATATTTCTATAAGAGGTGCGGGATGGGAAGGCAGTTACGATATCTGGAGATTGCGCAAACTCTGAAGGACAGGATCCGAACGGGGAGGTATCCGCATGGGGAATGCCTTCCCAGCCAGAGAGAGCTGGCGAAAATTTTTACAACTTCCCTCATGACTGCCCGACAGGCTTTGGCGGTTCTCGAAGAAGAGGGAATTATCAAAGTGGTGCATGGCTTAGGTACCTTTGTTTCCGCCCCGGAGATACACTCTGATGATATCAGCCTCCAGGGGTTCCAGAACGAAATGGACCAGCACAGGACAAAAATCATCAATAAGACCATTGGCAAGGAGTACGGTCTTTCCGATCCTCTCCTTGATGCCGTTTTTAGGGGCACAGACATGCGGTTCTCTCGTCTCTCCTGTCTCCGCATGCTGGACGATACTCCTGTTATCCTCCAGCGTTCCTATGTGGAGGGGGATGAATACAAGCGGGTGATTGAGGAATACCAGGAGGATCAGTCCCTCTATCAACTGTTCATTGAGAGAACCGCGGTTATGATCACACTGGGCAGGGAGATTGTCAGTTCCGTACTGCTGGAGGGTGAGGAGCTGAAGCTGCTTGGACTTAATACCCCCTGTACCGCTTTTAGATCGAGAAGAATCAGCATCAGTCTGGATGCCCGGGTGGTCCTCTACGATGAGGCGTATCTTCCCGGTCAGTACATCATTATGGCCTCAAGCAGGCAGGGTAAAAATAATAGATTCAAGTACATCATCAACAGGGATGGAATCTCAAACTCCACGAGAAGCTTCAACGATCCGGATTTATGGGAAGATTTGATTTAGTATGCAGAATGCGAGTGCACTGAAGGTTACCAATCTCAAGAAGGGATACCCGGGAGTTCAGGCCCTGAAAGGAGTGGATCTTTCTTTTCTGAAAGGGGAAGTGCATGGCCTCATCGGGGAGAACGGTGCAGGAAAATCGACCCTTATCAAAATTTTGGCGGGGATTGTCGAATCCGATTCGGGAACGGTCCATGTAGACGGAAAGATCGTGGAGATTAAGAATAGCAAGGATGCCTCCCGGGCGGAGCTCTGCTTCATACACCAGGAGCTTAACCTGGTTACCTACTTTAACGCCGTGGAGAACATCTTCTTAGGGCATGACTACCCCCGCCGCATCGGCCCCCTGGTAGACTGGAAGAGATTGAATAAGAAAACCAGAGCAATCCTGAAACAGCTGCAAATGGAGATTCCCCTAAACCTTCCGGTGAGTTATCTCTCCGCAGTGGACAGAGCAATGGTGGCCATTGCCCGGGCATTCGCCGTTTCTGGCGAGGTCTACTTCATGGACGAACCGGCCACCGCCCTGACGGACGTCGAGAAGGAGAAACTCTTTGCGGTGATCAAAAATCTAAAAAATCAGGGAAAGACGGTGGTTTATGTCTCCCATAATCTGGACGATGTGCTTTGCATAACCGATCGTATCACGGTGATGCGGGACGGCACCGTGGTGGAGTGCAAATCCACATCGGAAATGACTAAAGACAGTCTGATCTCAGCGATGATCGGAAGGAATCTGGAATCTGCCTTCCCGGAAAAAGATTACAAAACCGGCGAGGTTGTCTTTCGGGCCGATGGTATCTGCAGCTCTGCCGTTGAAGAGGTCAGTTTTGAAATCCGTTCTGGTGAAATTCTGGGAATCGGAGGTCTTGTCGGTTCGGGCCGGACCGAACTTCTGGAACTGCTCTTTGGTGTAACTCCTCTAAGCAAAGGAAGAATGTGGCTGGACGGAAGGAAGTACAAACCCGTCGCCCCCGGAAAGGCTATCGACAGGGGAGTCAGCCTGGTTCCGGAGGAGAGGAGAAAGCAGGGCTTGGTGTTACGCCGATCGATCTACGAGAACATCTCCCTCATGTTCCTGAATCAGTTGGCAAGGGGTGGATTTCTGAACCACCGTGAGCTAAAGACGGTTTCGAAAGAGGCGGGCAGGCAGGTACGGCTTAAAACGGCGAACTACAGCAACCATGTGGGAACTCTCTCGGGAGGGAATCAGCAGAAGGTGGTCTTCGCCAAAACGCTGCTTAAACCACCGCGGCTTCTTCTTTTAGATGAACCTTCCAAAGGTGTGGATGTGGGGGCGCGATTCGAGATTTATTCGATTATCAGGGATCTGGCCGCACGGGGAACCGCCGTCATAGTGGTGAGTTCCGACTCCAATGAAATCCTCGGTCTGGCGGATAGAATTCTCTTTCTTAGAGAGGGAAAACAGAGCCGGATAATGAGGAACAGAGGCATGGATCAGGAGTACTATTTGAATTACTGCTATGGGAAAGAGAAGAATGACCAGAAATAACGTAGAAAAGACCCCTGGCCGTGAGGATGTGATCGGGCGGTTCATAAGGATCTGGGGAACCCTTCTGGGATTCGTTCTTTTACTCTTTGTTTTCACCATTATCAGGCCCGATGTGTTTCCTTCTTTGAAAAACATCAAAAACATTGTAGAGCAGGTGGCTACCCTGACCATAGTCGCTTCGGGAGTGACGGTGGTTATGGTGACCGGTGATTTTGATCTCTCCGCAGGGGCCATTGCCAGCCTGGTGGGAATTGTATGCGCCATGCTCATGAAGGCGGGGACCGGAACTTTCCTGAGTATTCTTGCCGCCCTTGCTCTGGGCACCGGGGCGGGACTGGTCAACGGCCTCTTCATTGCCTATGGCGGACTTTCAGCCTTCGTGGGAACCCTGGCCACCATGACTGCTTTCGGTGGAACGGCCCTGCTCATATCAGGGGGAACGACCCTCTTCGGATTATCCGAGAATTTCAAGTTTCTGGGGCAGGGGAGTGTTGGATTCGTTCCCTTCCCGGTACTGGTAATGGTGGTAACGCTGGTGGTGATTTATCTTCTGCTGGAGCAGACCACCTATGGAAGACGGCTCTACGCTATAGGGGGAAACACCGAAGCCTCCTTTCTTTCGGGAATTGATACTAAGAAGGTGCGTCTGGCAGCCTTCGGGATATCCGGATTTTTCGCCGCCCTCGGAGGGGTGGTTCTGACCAGCAGACTCAACTCCGCCCACCCGCAGGCGGGATCTCCCTTCATGTTGAACGCCGCCGCCGCAGTTTTTCTTGGAATGACCGCTTTTAGAGAGGGAGAGGCTAACATTCAGGGAACCCTGCTGGGAGTTTTTATCATGGGTGTGATGGGCAACGGCTTGAATATCCTGGGGATCAACTCCTATGTTCAGTCCATTTTAACTGGAATTATCATCATTTTAGCGGTGCTGCTTTCCAGTCTGTCGAAGAAGAGAGGATGATGAAACAGGAAATTCTGTCATTCAAAGACAGGGAGAGACATCCTCCCCTCATCGGATATCTCCCGGCTTTCTATCCCGATACGGCAGCTTATCAAGAGATGATGGGGCTCTGTTCCCTCCTGGGCCTTAGATTTATCGAGGTAGGGATTCCCTGCGAAAACCCCTATCTCGACGGTCCGCTGATACAGCAGGCTCTGACGGCCGTTTTGAAGAGTGCACCCGACCCCTTTCGTGTCCTGGAAGACTCGGGTCGAATCATACGTACTTCGGGATTGCGGGGAGTGGCCATGATGTACAATGAAACATTGGAAACCCTATGTGTGGATTTGGTGATAGATCACTGCGGCGTAACCGGATTCGAGACGGTGCTTGTTCCCAATGTGAAGGAGAAGAACAGGAGCCGTCTCTATGATGCGTCTTTGAGAAACGGGGTGGAGATTGCAAACTTCATCAGCTTACACCAGGGAGAAGGGGAGATCCGAGAAATCGCCGCCGAAACAACGGGTTTTCTCTACCTCCAATCCACCGAGGGAAGCACGGGTGGTCAATTCACCGGTGGTAGTGAAATGGCCGAGCGTGTCAGAATGGTGAAGGAAATTGCCGAACCCCTGGGGCTTCCGGTTGCTTTAGGATTCGGCATCAATTCTCCCTGCGATGCGGAAGAGGCAGCCGCCATCGGCGCCGATGCGGTTATTGTGGGCACTTCTTTTCTAAGGGCTGCCCAGGCAGGAAGAGATTCTCTCTCTGTTTATCTTAAGGATTTCTCCCTACACATGGAGGATGCACGATGTCCAGAATAATCTCCGCCGATATCGGCACAACCGCCGCTAAGGTCGCTCTGGTGGAACTCTCGGGAAACATTGTAGACACGACGGCCCGCTCCTACCCTTTGAAAGTGAAAGGTTCATGGGCGGAGCAGAATCCGCAAGACTGGTGGACGGCCTTTTGCGGGGGAGTGAAGGAACTGATGGACCGGAATGGAGATTCTTCCCTTCAGGCATTGGTCTTGAGCGGGCAGATGCAGGACTTGATTCGCATCTCCCAGGGCGAACCGAAGGGAGACGCCATTCTATACTCGGACACCAGGGCGCGAAAAGAGTGGACCCAGCTGGCACAGGAACTGGGGGAGGATCTCTTAATCGAGAAAACCCGAAACCTGGGGGATCCTGCCGGACTTCCTGGTAAGCTTCTCTGGCTGAAGAGTCGGAGAGAACAAATCTCCGGAGAGAGAACCATGGTTCTCCTGGGGGCTGCCGATTTTATCTGTTGGAAGCTTACGAATCGCTTTGTCACCGACTATACAAACGGTTCCACCACCGGGCTGATGAATTTCGACGACAACCGCTGGGATCCAGATATCCTTCAATATCTTGGCATATCCGAACTCAACCTGCCTGAACTTGTTTCGGCGGATGAGATTGTCGGTACTGTATCTGGAGGAGCAGCGGTAGAAACCGGACTGCCCAATGGGATTCCTGTGATCCACGGCACCGGCGATGCTGGTTCGGTCACCATCGGGGCGGGGGCCGGCATCCAGGGAATAATCTCCTGCTACCTTGGTACCTCCGGCTGGGTCGCCGTCACTGGAGAAAGTCCCGTTGATCCTACAACGGGGATTTTCAACTTAAGACATCCCGATGGAGATAAGGTTCTCAACATCGGGCCCATGCTCATGGCAGGCGGCAACGTGGAGTGGGCTTTGAGGACCTTCCTGGGGGATCACGAGGGCGACCTTTCCGAGAACGCCTTTGAACTCTACACCCGCCTGGCAGCGAAAGCGGTTCCAGGTTCAGGGGGGATTTTCTACCTCCCCTATCTCATGGGAGAGCGTTCACCCTTCCGGGATCCCGATGCCCGGGGAGCATTCATCGGAATGGGGAGAGAAACCGGTCGGGCGGAGATGTTTCGGGCGGTTCTTGAAGGGATTTCCTACTCTATGAATTCCATTTTGGGGATACTTACACCGTCGTCGCAATCGGAACGAATGATCTATCTCTCAGGCGGTGGGGCGGAGAACCCGGTATGGGCGGAAATTCTTGCTTCGGTTACCGAAAGCATAGTCGTTACCGCCTCAAGTGCCAGGGAAACCGGAATCCTTGGAAACACCGTGATCGCCGGAAGGGCGTTGGGGCTTTTTGATTCCTATGGACTGCCTCCCGGTTTTTTGCAGGTTGAGGAAGAGTTCTACCCAGAGAAGGAACTGGTGGATTTTTACCGGGGGGGGATGGAGATCTTTAATGGGGTCTATCCTGCACTTAAGGAAACCTTCAGGACTGTCCCCCTCTGGTTAAATAAGTAATAATGCCTGCGGGCATAATTATAATAATATGGAGGAGCAGATGAGAAAACTTAGTTTACTGCTTGTTGCGTTGATCCTGGCTGCTGTATTGGCAGTACCGGTTTTTGCCGGAGGGGCTCAGGAAGGAGGTGAGGCTTCAAAGACCGTAGCGGTGGTTACACCCTATATGGCCAATGCCACCACCGCCTATGTGATCGAACAGTTCAAGAAAAACGCCTCGGCGGAGGGGTGGAAGGTTAATGTCTCCGATACCGCCGGTGATTTCGGTCTTCTGGTAAGCCGGATCGAAGACGCCGTGGCCCAGAATGTGGATGCCATCGTTCTTGGAATGGGGGATCCAGCCCAGATGACCAGGGGGTTGAAATCCGCCACGGAGGCGGGGATCCCTGTTTTCGGTCTTGATGCGGGTCTTGCCGAAGGGGTTTTGTTAAACATTACCTCCGATAACGCCGACCTGGGAAAACAGACTGCAACTCTCCTGGCTGAGGCTATCGGCGGAGAAGGAATGGTCATTATGTACACCCATGATCCTCACCCGGGTGTAAGGGCCCGAGCGGTAGGAGCCCAGGAGGTTTTCGACAGCTATCCCGGAATTACAGTGGTCAATAAATTCCACATAGAGGTTCCCGGACCGGTGGATAACGCTCGAAAGATCACCGAAGATGTTCTTACTGCCGATAGTGCCGATGGTACCGTGGCCGGTATTTGGGCCGGATGGGATGAACCAGCCTACGGAACAACCCAGGCTTTAGAGGCGGCGGGCCGCACCGATGTAAAGGTCGTTGGTATCGACGGAACCGACTTTGCAAAGGCGGAGATTGATAAAGGCGGTCCCTTCGTGGGAACCATTGAACAGAACTTCGATACAATGGCGGCTCAGCTGGTTGAACTGATTGGCAGCTATTTTAACGGAATCGCCCCGGAAAGTGACTGGTACCAGATTCCCGGAAAGCTGTATAAGTAAATCCCTGCGGGAAACCGCGACAACAAAAGGATAGTTTTCTTAAGAGGACTGTCCTTTTGTTGTTTCAAACACCATCCATGTCGACACCCATGAATGCTCGTGATTTCGATGCCCGTGGGTTATTTCTTATGTACCTCTTTTCAGGAGTAGTTTCTCCGACAAAGAAATTCCCCACGAAGAAAATGTCTCAAATCCCCTTCCCATACTCTAAATTTAGCCCAGGAGTCTGTCTATTCTATTCACACAGTTTTTCTACTCAAAACATGGTCAGCTCTGACACAACAGTTTTGAGAAATTTCCGTTGACTGTCAGTCAGAGAGAATCGAAGATCTCTATGGACAAAACTGTTCAACTGAATTCTTCTTATTTAACTATTGCGGATATCAGAAAATAAAGTGAATTGTTTCTCTCTAAAAAGATGGTAGATGGGAAATTTCTATCAGAAAATGGTTGACATTTACGGTAAAAAGTTTATCATTCATACGATTAAACTAAGGAGAACATAACCCTGGAAGTCAAAACCAACTGTTATCTCGGTGATTGTGCAGAAGTATTGAAAGAGATGCCCGAAAACAGTATTGACCTTATTTTTACCTCACCTCCCTATGCCGACCAGAGAAAAAACACCTACGGTGGTATTCACCCGAAAAAATATGTTCAATGGTTCTTACCAAAATCAGAGCAATTTTTACGAGTTCTCAAACCAAACGGGACATTTGTTTTAAACATCAAAGAAAAAGTAACTGACGGGGAGCGCAGCACCTATGTCATGGAACTGATACTTGAGATGAAAAAACAGGGATGGTTCTGGACGGAAGAATTTATCTGGCATAAGAAGAATTGTTACCCCGGAAAATGGCCCAATCGTTTTCGGGATGCCTGGGAGAGACTTCTTCAATTCAATAAAACGAAAAAATTCAAAATGTATCAGGAAGAGGTCATGGTTCCTATGGGGAATTGGGCAAAAAGCCGTCTAAAGAAATTGAGTGATACGGATAGAATTCGCGATGAATCCAATGTCGGCAGCGGATTCGGAAAAAATATCTCCAACTGGCTGGAAAGAAGTAAAGCCTATCCCACAAACGTACTTCATCTTGCCACAGAGTGCACTAATAAAAAGCACAGTGCTGCTTTTCCTGAAGAACTACCCCGATGGTTTATCAAACTCTTTACAAAAGAATGCGACACTGTTCTGGATCCGTTTATGGGAAGTGGAACAACAAATATTGTTGCAAGCAAAATGCTAAGACATTCAATTGGAATTGATATTGTACCGGAGTACTATGAAATGGCAAAAAAACAGATTAAACCTGTAGAGTTTTATCTTTGCGAGAAACCACCGGAGGATTATGGCAGCGCTAAAAATCGCCGACGTAGTGCAGTACGTTGAAAAGAATATAGATGTTTTTCATGAGAAACGAATTGACAGGCTTAAATCCTTAAAGCTTAAAACTGTACTCAGCAAAAAGAACCCCTACCTTTTCAAAGCTAAATATTTTCTAACTGCAGAAGAAGTAATACGAGGTATCACAGATGCTTTTATCTCGTCAAATGAAGAGACTGTTTTTGGTGACTGGCTGGAAGGACTTGCTATTTTCATCAATGAAAAAGTGTATAAAGGCCGAAAATCAGGAATTACCGGAATTGACATAGAATTTGATAGGGATAAAATCCGCTACATAGTTGCCATAAAATCAGGACCGAACTGGGGAAACAGCAGTCAGGTGGCAAAGATGAAATCAGATTTCAAAACAGCAATTAAAGCATTGCGCACAAGTAATTCAGGATTACACGTAACACCAATCAATGGTTGTTGTTACGGGAAAGATAGTAATCCTGACAAGGGAGATTATTTCAAATACTGTGGACAGCAGTTCTGGGAATTCATATCAGGAGATAAGAATCTATTCACTGACATAATTGACCCGCTGGGGCATAAAGCAAAAGAAAGAAATGATGATTTTCAAAAGTCCTATTCTCAAATGCTCAATGTGTTTACAAGAGAGTTTACAAATGATTTCTGTTCAAGCGATGGAGCAATTGACTGGAAGAAACTGGTCGAATTTAATTCTGCAAAAAATGAAAAAACGCCCCATAACGGTTAATAAGTTCCTGTTGCCATTGGTCGCTCCGTTCAACAGGGAATTGCCTTTGCCATGATTTCGAGATGGAAAAATCACACCAGATCTGCGAACAGGAAACGACACTTATTGTCAGAACGTTGTAAGCTATAAAAGGAATCTAAGATAAAGTATGAAAGAAGTTGAAAACTATAGTCCTATTGACAAAGAAGACTGGAGGAAATGGCTTGAATTAAACCATGGGAAGAAAGATGGAGTTTGGGTGGTTTTTTACAAGAAGAAATCACCGAAGTATAACCTGAGTTGGAGTGAGTCGGTTGATGAAGCACTTTGTTTCGGCTGGATTGATAGCACCAAAAAAACGATAGACAGTGAAAAATACAAACAGTATTTTTGTAAGCGTAAATCAAAGAGTAATTGGTCAAAGATAAATAAGGACAAAGTGAAAACCCTGATCGAGCAAGGACTTATGAAAGAAGAGGGCTACAAAAGCATTGAAACGGCAAAAAAGAATGGTTCCTGGACAATTCTGGATGAGGTTGAAGATCTGATAATTCCAGAGGATTTAAAAGAAGAATTAGAGAATTACAAAGGATCAACAGAGTACTTTGAAAGTCTGGGCAAGTCTGTTAAAAAAGCTTTGCTGTATTGGGTTGTTTCTGCTAGAAGAAAAGAAACAAGACAGAAAAGAATTGTAGAAATCGCAGAAAATGCAAGTGAGAATTTAAACCCCAGGCAATTTAGATAGGCCCAAATTCGAGTTGAGTTATAACAAAAAAATGTGGATGGGATGGCTTGCAATCGCGAAGAAAAATAATCGAAAATTTGTTATGCCGTCAAGGGATTTAAGTGAATTTAAAGTGTTCTCAGGCGTAAAGAAAAACTCGAAATCTCCCAGGGAGCAGATTGTCAGTGTCTCACAGCCGCATGTGAGAGTGATGGTCAGAGGAGGACTGGTAGAAAGTATGAGTTTGGAGCCAGGGTATCACTGAGTCTGAGAGGCGGTTTCAGTTCATTCTGACAGGGCTGATCAGAGCCGGGAAAGCAGGAAGTTTTGCCAGGAGCCTATCGGATGTACGCCTCACGGCTCGATTTTTGCTCTTCTCTCCAGAAGTAAGCCTCCTGGGAAGTATGGATTGCAAGGAAACGTTAAGTGTTTGCGAAAATTACAGACAGGGTTCATAGATAATTCATACAGCACAGGCATATTTTGTATTCAGAATAAATAACAAGGAGTTAACTATGTTAAGAATTAAGAAATCATTTATTGCTGTTCTGGTTTTATTGATTTTTGGCCGTTTCGCTGTCTTTGCTGATGCTTCGGCTTATGGAGCAAAAGGTGTTGATTCAGCCGATGGTTTGACATTGGAAGAAATGCTAAATTATGCAATTCAGGACGAGTATTTGGCCCGGGCTGAGTATGAACTGATTATGAAGAAATATGGGGTTATACGACCATTCAGTAACATAATCCGGGCAGAACAATCCCATATTTCCTGGGTATCCGCTATGCTTGAAAAATATGGGTTTAGCGTTCCCAAAGACACATCACAGGACCATGTTGCCACACCATCCAGTATGAAAGTGGCATTGGAAACGGGTGTTCAAGCCGAAATAGACAACATAGCAATGTATGAAAAATTTCTGACTCAGTCCGATCTTCCTATCGATATACGGGATCTTTTCCAGAGATTACAGAGAGGTTCACGGAATCATTTAAGGGCGTTTCAGAATAATTTAAGGCGTGCTGAATAAAAAGACTGAGATTCTGCTTCTAAAAGCTTGAGTGTATCTAAAACGTCCTTCTGGAAGATTCTGGATTGGCATTTGACGGTCGTTTGTGTGAAGTCGCTCTGGGGTGGTAACGAAAGTATGGAATGGGATTGGTAAAATCCGATTTGAAAGAAAAAGTGAGTGTGATACGTCTCTTTCAGTCATTATGCTGAACCTTGACAAAATCTATGATGAGATAATACGCAGACCCTCTTCTCCTGTCCCTGCCGCCGCGAACGCTTCCCGTGCACTGTTCAAGGAGCCTGTCGGACTCTCCGATGGGCATCCAGGATTTTTCCGGCGAAGGTCATTATAATCTGACAATTGTTGACAGTCGACAGTTCTGCGAGTATAATGATTCTGATTTATCCGACATCACATCATCTGCTCCTAAGACATTTCTTTAAGAGCGAAAATACCGGACATTCGTCAGACTTTCCGATATAATGGCAGGATGGACATTCATACAAGGAGCCTCAATTTTGGTACGATCAGTTTATCGCACGATTCCCCATCAAATCGCAGAGGGGGTTCGCACCGACATCTACACCGGGAGATATAAGGAAAATGCGGAACTCAAGGAGCAGGATCTGGCCGATCAATTCATGGTCAGCCGCGGAACAATCAGGAGCGCCCTCATGATTCTCGTGTCCGAAGGGGTGGTCAAATCTGTACCGAATAAGGGGATGCGGGTTGCCAATCATCCATCCGGAGAAGCCCTGACTCTCATCATCGAGCTGCGAAATCGAATTGAAGAATTCGTATTACAAGATGTTTTTCAAGTTCTTCGGGATAATCATCTTGAAGAGTGGAAGCAGATACTTATGGACATCCAGCAGGCAAGTCAATTAGACGACCTTGAGACCTTCATTGATGCCGACATTCGGTTCCATGGCTTCCTTATCAGCCTACACCCGGACCAGCACATCCGTGACCTGTGGGAGGCGACCCGGACCCGAATGATGATGCGCTATTCCCGGCTTGAGAACCTGAAAAGTGGCTATGAGGAGCACGAACGGATATTTCAGGCCGTGCAGGCCGGGAACCTGGAGAAGGCCATCGAAAGTCTGCATCGGAATATCCTTTGAAACATTTTGCTTAAAAGATCAGAATCAGGGCCTGCCGTTACCGAGGGTATGCATTATAAACTCTGTCAGGCACAGATTTTGTTAGTCTATTTTTCTTTGCTGCTCGTCGTAAAGTCCTATTAATAAGCTATTTCCGTTCTTATCTATTTTCACTCCCCCGTATTTTGCACTTTCATATTTTTCCGCTTGTCCTTCCTGAAAAAAGAAGGATTCCGCTCCGATGCTAACGTTCCGTTCGTCTGACGATGCGTATTTGATAAGATGCTCACCCTCATTTAGAGGAGTTAGGTCTTTCTGAAATCTAATTTTAGCAGCTATGTTATTGGTGTTAAGCCTGATAACACAATATCCTCGTCTGGGCATATTATCAAAATCCATGTTTTCCGAAATCTCATATCGGAGAGCCATATAGTCGCCCTGCATTAAAGAACGAGGGTCAACTGGAGCAAGCTCCAACAAAACTAATAGTCCATCTTTCAATAATGCCTCTTTCTTCACTATGGAATGGTTAAAGTATATTAGCAAAAAAACGAGGTTCAGAAGTATGATTATACTCTTATACTTCTTCATTTGCAGTCAACTTTTTATTGGTGAACAAATAAAGCAGTATAAAAACTACACCTGTAGAAAATAAAAGTATGGATTTGGTAAGTAAAGTAAAATTCAAATCGTAATAATACTGGGAAATAAAGTAGATAAATGAGATAATTCCCAACACAAACCCTGTTTTGTAGTTTACCAAAAAACTCAATAGAATAATGAGAATAGCACCGGATATTGCAGGAGATAATGCTGTTAATGATAATGCAAGAACGGTGAAAATGTAAATACCGATTCTATGCTTCGGTTCGGTTATATTCAGGATATTGAATAGTTTGGAAACCAAAAAAACTATTGCAGCAATTATAACAATAGAGGACAACCAGACATATCCGGGTGATACAGGAAAAAGTCCTCTTTTTCCAAGAAATACCAATCCTGGCAGAAATGAGAAAATCAATCCTATTCTGACAGGATTGTAAAGTTTCGATAAGGATTTTCTGGCCTTAATTAGCATGGCTTCTTTCAGAAAAATATAAGTCATAGCTAATGCAATTAAAATAACATAGGCATGAATAGCATCATAAGCTTCGTTCCATGTAATCAGCATTAGAATATTTCCGTTAATAACTAGAACAGAAACAAAAGACAGTATGTAGTTCTGAACAATACTTAGCGATCCACAAGCAATAATGATGAGTGTAATATTTATAATTATTGCGTCTATGCCCAACTCTTCAAAACCAAGGCCAATAAGTATAAAACCAATGATGAAGCAGGAGATACTTACTGTGTCCATGATAAATTTATCAAATTTTTTGTTTATCCAAATTGAAGCTGCAATAAAAATTCCTCCAAATATTAATGATACATAATCGTAAAATATTGAAAGATAACTCAAAAATACTGAACTTGCCAGTATTCCTCCGAAGACAGATAGTATTTTTACTGACAAAGATTGGTTTCCACTATCGTTCCGATAAGCCGAAACAATAGCATCTTCATCAAATAGTAGTGGTTTGTCTTCCATTTTTTGGAAATAATCCAACATGGTTTTAATGTCGTCTTTATTACTCATTTGCCCATCTCTTTTGAAAGTTAATCAGGTTTTTAATTGTTAGTGTAACGCCGGCTATGATAAGCAAACTCACCACGAACACCATCATTTCTCCTTCTGATATTTCAATGAGTAAAGCCGACATGATGATGATAAGGCTAAATGGTATAACTGAAAGGTAAAAACCGCTTTTTGTTTTCAGTCCGGTCCAAATTCCCAGGGCGAATGTTATGGCAGTGGTTAAAATTAATATGGACATGGATAAGGCCGACTGATTCTCGCCAAAAATACCGATGACTATACCGATAGTTGCATAGATCACAGAAGCTAAAGCGACTGTATATACAAACCAATTGGAGGTTCTTTTCCTGATAAAAAGAAAGATGAAAATAAGTACAGCCGTATTGGTGATAAAAAGGAAGGTGCAAACAAAAACTCCCGACCGATTTTTGGCAACTTGTTGTGAATATAAAATGAATGTCGTATTAATCAGAATGAGATACAGCAACCATAAAGGAGTGAAATTTGAAACCAGAACCCATAGTGTTACAAAAACAGTCCAGGTTAAAAATAAGTCGTAGGCATCAGCTCCTGTTTGGTAAATCTGTCCGAACACGGCAAACAAAACGCCAATTATAACCGATGCTCCTGTAAGGATAATATTTCTGACACTATTGTTTATTCTTGTATGAAAAACTAAAATAGTTGTCGCAATCAGCACTCCCTCCGCCAGCCCGATTTTGGCGAATTTGTGCAGGTCTGCCCAATTGTAGGCAAAAAAGAAAACAATCCCCGACACAGTAAAACCAACACCAAGACTGATGAAAAACAGTCGGGAAAATTTTTTCCAGGCCTCTTTATCATTATAAACATTTTCTTCCAAAGCTCTGGCAATCTCTTTTTCTGTCAGGTTTGAATGCCTGCCAATTATGTGGATGTCATTTCGCTCCATACTCTTTACTCGCATTTGTTCTTATACTACCACATTGGAGGGGTAAGAACATTTTACCCCTCTACTCAACAAGCTCATTCATTGGGCCTGTTATTCAGATCTGTCTTCAAAATTTGTAAGTAGTATAACAGAAGTTTTCACCAGAAGGAATAGAAAAAGCATCTGAAATACACCACGGATTCAGGTTAGCGTTTAACTCTGGCATTTCCCTGCCAGATGCTCCAGATCTGTTCCTCATCAGCAGGAATTCCGTAATCCGTGTGCATGGTTGCGGCGAGGACACCTGATGCCCAACCAAACTGAATCCATTTCTCATCCTTCCAGCCCTTCAAAATACCGTAAAGCATTCCTCCCACAAACCCATCACCTCCGCCGATGCGGTCAAGAACTTCAATAGGCCTTGGTTCAACAACATGCCACTGATCACTGTTAAGCATGATTGCTCCCCAATGGTGACGGTTTGCATGTTCAACTTCACGCAGAGTCGTGGCAAACGTGTGTGCGTTACTGTATGTCTGACGAACCCGCTCAATCATTTCCTTAAAACCATCGATTTTTGCGTCAAGGTCCTCACCTCCGGCTTCGGGGCCCTGCACTCCGAGACAGAGTTGAAAATCCTCTTCATTTCCGACGAGTATGTCAGAGAGAGAGGCAAGCTCATGAAAGACCTTTCTCAGCTCTGGTTCCCGATCCTTCCAGAAGGTGGCTCTGTAGTTCAGATCAAATGATATCTTAGACCCTGCGGCTTTTGCTGCCCTGGCAATATCCACACAAAATACAGCTGTTTCAGGAGAGAGACCCGCAATCAGGCCGGAAAGGTGAACTATTCCAACACCTTCTTCTTCAAATATCCTCTTAATGTCAAAATCCTTCAGGTTTAGAAACCGGCCAACCTCACCTGCTCTATCATTGTGGACACGGGGACCACGGCTGCCAAATCCGCTGTCCGCAATATTGAACTGATGACGGAATCCCCATGGTCCACCCTGTGGGATATCCGGACCTTCATATGAAAACCCCCGGCTGCGAAAGTTAGCCTTTATAAGTGTCGATATCGGACTGTTTTCAACAAAATTCGTTAGAACCTTTACCGGAAGCCCCAGATACGATGCAACAGAGGCCACATTCGTTTCAGCGCTGGTGACCTGAATCCGAAAAATATCTGAGCTGTGTACCGGTTGAGCTCCAACCGGATCAATTCGAACACCTATGCTTGTGGGAACAAGCAAGGACCATTTACAATCTTTTTTCATCACTGTGATTTTTTCCTTTCCTACACTTCGTAAGTTGTTGAAGAAACGTTACCGCCGGTACCCGTCCAGTTTGTGTGAAAAAACTCACCCCGGGTCCTGTCGATACGCTCATACGTATGGGCCCCGAAATAGTCTCGTTGAGCCTGAATCATGTTTGCGGGAAGTTCGGCACTGCGGTATCCATCAAAAAATGAAAGAGATGTACTTAAGGCAGGTACAGGAACTCCAAGTTGGGTTGCTGCAACCAATATCCTGCGCACACTGGCCTGGGATTTCACAAGAATATCCCTAAAATACTCATCCAGCATCAACGAGGGTTGAGACGGGTTTCGGTCAAAAGCTTCCTTGATTTTGCCCAGAAAAGCCGAACGAATAATACATCCTCCCCGCCACATGAGAGCAACTGATCCGAAATTAAGATCCCACTCATTTTCCTTCGAGGCTTCCTTCATGAGCATAAATCCCTGAGTATAGGAAATGATTTTAGCAAAAAGCAGTGCTGCTTCAAGATCCTTAATAAACTGTGCCCTGTCACCTTCAAGCTCATAATCCGGACCAGGAAGCACTTCTGACGCCTCAATACGCTCGCTTTTCAATGAAGAGAGGCAACGGGCAAACACCGCTTCACCAATAAGAGTAACAGGCACTCCCATTTCAAGGGCTGCAATTCCTGTCCATTTTCCTGTTCCCTTCTGGCCGGCAGAATCAAGAATTCTTTCCACAAGGGCAGTTCCATCCTCATCCTTATAAGCCAGGATATCCCTGGTTATTTCAATGAGATAAGAATCAAGGGGGCCTTTGTTCCATTCAGCAAAAACTTCATGCATTTCCTGAGAAGTAAGTCCCGCACCATTTTTTAAAAGCTGATACGCCTCGGCTATGAGCTGCATATCTCCATATTCAATGCCGTTATGCACCATTTTTACATAATGACCTGCCCCTGCATTCCCAACCCAGTCGCAGCATACTTCATCTGTTTCTGTTTTCGCAGCAATAGCCTGAAAAACAGGTTTCACCGCCTCCCATGCATCTGTGTTTCCGCCGGGCATAATGGACGGCCCTGTACGAGCTCCTTCTTCCCCTCCCGATACTCCGGTACCGATAAAAAGGATTCCTTTTTCAGCCAGTTCTTTCGTACGGCGGTTTGAATCGTTAAAGCGGCTGTTTCCACCATCGATAATTATATCACCCGGTTCAATCAGTGGTAGAAGACTGTCAATCACCTTATCAACTACCTCACCAGCCTTTACCATAAGCATGATTTTTCGGGGAGTTGAAAGTCGGTTAACCAGCTCTTCAAAACTGTATGAACCGATAATGCTTTCCCGGTCTTTCGCACCGGTAGTAAGAAAATTTCTGGTTATGTTTTCAGATCTGTTGTAAACCGCAACAGTATATCCATGATCATTCATGTTCAGAACAAGGTTCTGTCCCATGACCGCCAATCCAATAAATCCTATATCAGCTTTCAACACAGTCACTCCTCTAATTGTTATGCATTTCTAAAAGAGCTGCGGCGGCGGGAAAAAGCCGCATCCCGCTTGTAGTCATAATGAATCAAATTATGACCTACATTCAGTCTATCGCAATATAAATCGCTTCAATCGCATAATAGTGCGGCGAATCGCCATATGGAAAATTGAAGCACTTTCACTTACAGTTCAGCACACTCTTTGACCGTTTATGCGAAATACCTTATCCTGGAGAATACTATGAAAGCACTATTAATGGAAGCGTATCAGCAGTTGAGTATTGTCGAGCTTGATATACCCCGGCCCAACGATGATGAGGTGCTCATCCGCATTCATTCCACCGGTATCTGCGGGAGCGATGTTCATGGAGTTGACGGCAGTACCGGTCGGCGCATTCCCCCTATTGTTATGGGTCATGAGGCAGCAGGTATCATAGAAGCCGCCGGTGCAAAGGTATGGCACTACAAAGCCGGAGACCGGGTCACTTTCGATTCCACCATCTTCTGCGGTGAATGTTTACACTGCAAAGCCGGGAATGTAAACTTCTGCGAGAAGAGGAAGGTTCTTGGCGTGGGTTGTGATGAATATCATCAAGCAGGAACCTTTACGGAATATATTTCAGTCCCGGAAAGAATCCTTCACCGCCTGCCGGAGAATGTGAACTTTGATCAGGGAGCCATGGTTGAACCCTTATCAATTGCGGTTCATGCTGTGTCCATTACTCCGATAAAACCTGAAGACAGGGCATTGGTTATCGGTGCCGGGGTAATTGGGCTGTTGACCCTTCAGGTACTGATCGCTCAGGGATGTTCAGAGGTGCATGTGACCGATCTTAATGATAGCAGATTGCAGGCGGCCAAAAAACTTGGTGCACATGCGGTTTTCAATTCCCGGGCAGAAAACCCGGTGGATGCAGTTATGAAGCATACATCCAACACGGGGGTCGACTGTGTGTTTGATGCCGTCGGCCTTCAGACAACTGTCAATGCCGGTATTAGATCACTGCGAAAAGGGGGTACATTAACAGCAATCGGCAATTTCGCCCCTGAGATTCAAATTCCCCTCCAGTATATTGTCTCACGCCAGATTCGGGTACAGGGATCAAATGCTTCAGCAGGTGAATTCCCCGAATGTATTCGAATGATTTCACAGGAGGAAGTTGATGTGAACAGCCTTATATCCAGAACAGTTCAACTCAGCGAAGGCGCACACTGGATGAAAATTCTGCATAAGGGAGAAAGCGACCTGCTCAAGGTAATCCTTCATCCATAGTTCTAAAGCGGCACATGGTCCATGAGTATATAGCTCGCCCCTGCCGATTGACTCTGTATAGGAGAATTCATGAACAATACAGTTTTTGACTTACACGGGAAGATAGCCCTTGTCACCGGAGCAAGCCGGGGTCTGGGGCAGTATATGGCACGGGCTCTAGCCGGAGCCGGCGCAGACCTCATTATTACCAGCAGGAGATTAAGCAGTCTGGAACCCTTCAGGAAAGAACTTGAAGACATGAACCGTAGAGTACTTCCTCTTGAACTGGATGTCCGCAGCGAACAGAGTATAAAAACAATGGTTGAATCGGCTGTCAGCCATTTCGGCCGTATTGATATTCTTGTAAACAATGCTGGCTGCAATATCCGAAAACCTGCATTGGAAGTTGAATGGGAAGATTGGAACACAATTCTTGAAACAAATCTCCGCGGCCCCTTCTTTGTTGCCCAGGCTGTTGCAAAGGGTATGGTAGAGAAGAAATCCGGCAGAATTATAAATATTGGATCTGTTACCAGTGTATTTGGATATGCAGGCATTACCCCCTACTGTGCCAGCCGCGGCGGTATCAAACAGATGACAATGAGTCTGGCAGATGAGTGGGGCAATGATGGTATTACAGTTAACTGCCTTGCGCCGGGATGGTTCAAAACCGAGCAGAATAAGGTTCTCTATGAGAATGCCGGCTGGCTTGAATACATCAAGGACCGGATTCCTCTTAACCGTCCTGGACAGCCAGGAGATCTTGACGGAGCAGTTGTTTTTCTCGCATCCGATGCATCAGCCTACATCAGCGGACAATGCCTACTTGTAGACGGAGGCATTAGCACCGGGGCAACAAAAGCTACCGTTTAGACTATACCCGAAGACCGATTCTGGTTTTAAACTCTTTCATGCGATCCCTACTCACCTGCAGGGACTCATTTGAGTCTATAACAACAGCAAGCTTCCCCTGTCCCCACGGCATCACTTTCGTGATGCGCTCCAGATTCACAATTGCCGTCCTGTGTATTCTCATAAACTTCTGAGGATCCAGATTCCCTTCAAACTGTCCCAGGGATGTATCAGTCTGATACTCATCTCCACCTGAAGAAATAAACACCAGACCAGATGAAGTCTTTATGGAGCTAATTTCATCCACGGGAATTATCTTGAAAGAAAATTTGTTTCTCACTGTCACTCTGCGGAGATAGTCCTTCCGGTCATTCATTAGTTTTGAAACAAGCTGGGTTCGCTCTAAATAACCCTCTGGCTGAACCGTAAGTTTGCGGATAAGGTCCATGGATTCTTTAAACCGTTCCTTGCTGAAAGGCTTTAACAGATAATCCAGAGCATGCTTGTTGAAAGCCTGAATTGCATATTCATCAAAAGCCGTTGCAAAAATGATTATCGGCACATGATTCAGGCTGTCAATTACTGTAAAACCATCACCCCGGGGCATTTCAATGTCGAGGAAGAGAACATCGGGCTTCAGATCATTTACAATGCGGACTGTTTCCTCACCGTTCTGTGCCTGTCCTTCAATTGTAAAATCAGGATACTCGGAGAGGAATGAACACAACCGTTCTCTTGCCAGCGATTCATCATCAGCAACTACCACTCTTATCATTTACACTCCTCCTTCACATGGAATATTGATGCAAACTTCCAGTCCCCCTTCAGCGGGGAGGTTAAAATCAAGCCTCCTGCGGTATAAGGTCATCAGTCTCTGATTTATATTATTCAGACCTGTCCGGTCGTTATTGAGAAGCTTTTCAAAAGAAACTTCATCCATGCCCCTGTCACAGACCGATACCTTGAGCTGATCCCCCTTAATCCGGGCACTTACAGAAATATCAATATTTCCGTCTATGTCCGCACCGTATTTTATCGCATTTTCAACAATGGGCTGCATCAGCATTGGCGGAATCTCTATGAGCCGGGCGGATTCATCGAGGTCAATATGGAAGAAAAGTCTTTCATCGTGGCGGATTGCTTCAATATCAAGATACTCTCTGATGTGAAGAATTTCGTCTTCCAGGGGAACGGTGCTTCGTTTTGTAGAAAGTAACGAATAGCGGAACAAATCGGCAAGTTTTTCAACAACCCTCACGGCGGTACGGCTGTCTTTTTCAATGAGCTGGGCGATACTATTCAATGTATTAAAAAAGAAATGAGGATTAATCTGGGCTCTTAATGCCCTTAGTTCTGCCTCAACAGCCTGAGCGCTGAGTTTTTCCTGCTCCCTTCTCATCCTGATTTTCAGCGATTCATTGGAAACGAGTGTCATAACACCCTTGATACTTCCCGACTGATCTGTGAGGGGACGGATATTCATTTTTACCGGAATACGCTCTCCTGTACAGGGCAGGAGATAACAATACTTATCCTTCACTATCTTCCCGTACTTCAATCCGCCAAGCAGTTCCTCGTCTTCCATGCCTATGCGTGAAATAAAATCGCAGTTCTGCAGCTCATTCTGACTTTCTACAGCCATGAGATTCATAAAATGTTGGTTCGCCACCATGACAGTGCCATTCATATCCGTAAGAAAAACACCTTCTTCAATGGTCTCAAACATATTGGTGAGTGTGCTGAGTTTTTCAGCAATTTCCTTAGACATGATATTGAAACTTCGGGCAAGAACATCATGGGGCGATTTCTCCCTTACCTGAAGCCCATATTTTCCTTCGCGGATCCAGTCGGCAGCAGTAGCCAGCTCTTTGAGATAGGCCGCAATTTCCTTCATGGCATTTCCCACAACCCCCTCTCTCGGCAAATCAAGCAGGGAGGTTTCGATACGGCCGTCGGACAGACGCAGTGCAAGTTTTGATAAATTGGTATAATGCAGTATCAAATCATCAACAGAATCCTCCAGCAGATCCAGTTCATCACTGAAAGTTTTTTTACGGGGCGCCATACTTTTTCCAATGAAACTATTCAGCTTCTTGCTGACAGTAATGATTGGACGGGCGAGAGAATTGGTAAAATGTCCTGTTGCATATATCAGACCGGTTATGAACAATGCAAAGAACACAATACCCACAACATTCTGGGTCATTTGTAATTGCTCATAACCCCGCTCTATCTTTTCAAAAATAATATCAAAAAGCTGGTTCATTGAAACACTGTAAATTGGAAAAAACTCCACGGCGTCAATGTATTCTTTAACAGCCAGAGCCTGGTCGTTGTTGGCAGAATCTTCATCGAAAATAAGCTTCATATAGATTGAGTAAAGCCGCTGAAGCCCCAGTTCTGTTTCAAGTTTTTTTTCAGCCGCAAGAAATGCAGGACTTTCTCTTGTTTGAGATAATTGTTTATTACTGACCTGCGCAAGCTGCCAGACATTATTCAGATTATCAATATAAGAAAAAACATCTTTCCTATACCAGAGCAATTTACTGTCTGCATTAATCAATTCTGAAAGCCGGTCACTGAATGTTCTTGTATGAACCAGATACTGTTCATATGCATCCCCGTCATCCCAGTCACTCACAGATTCATGGAGGTACATTAGAAGGTTTCCCCAGTCAATATTGACTTCCAGCAATGTGTTTCTATCCCTTTCCATGGTGAGTCTGAAGCTGCTCAGGGCAAAACTGAACGCAATATAGAACAAAGCAAGTAGTATAAGAATCAGGTAGGATTTTAACAGTCGTTTTCGCACACTCATGGAAGATCTTCCTTTTCCCGATCCATGAGCTCACTCATGAGAAAATCGGACATTCGGGCATAATCCTCCACACCGGTACTGAATATTGCAGAAGTAATTACGAGACTCGCAATTTCACGTCCTGCACTGACGTCCGTAACCGGAGGATTCCAGTTTGCCACCCCCCTATTGTAGCTTTCAAGAGAAGATTCTATCCATTCAAGAAATCCGCCTTCCGCATTGACATGAAGCCTGTCCCAGGTGCTTTTACGGGCAGCGGGTATTCCTTTTTGAAGCCCCTCCCAGGACATGGCCTTTCCAGTAGCCCATTCCATGAAAAGCCAGGCCGCTTCTTTTTGCTCTGAACCGGGATACATTGCCAGCCCCCAGACAGCTACATGGGGAACTGACCCTGCTGGTCCCATCGGTATGGGCAGATACCCGACTTTACCGGCCACAACTGAGGAGGAGGAATGTTCAAAGAATGAATAGAAAACATTGGCATCGTATATCATGGCTGCTTCACCCCGGCTAAAAACCCAGGTATTTTCATACCACCCATTTGATGCAGCTTCCGGTGGTCCGTAATTGCTCAGTAAATCCCCGTAATAGCGGGAGGCAGAAACAGCTTCATCTGATGACAGAGCAGGCTTTCCATTCCTGTCAATCCATTCTCCGCCGAAGGAGTGAACGAAATCTATCCACTGACTGGTGGCTGCTATACGCTTTCCACGGAGTGTAATGCCATAGATTTCTCCATCACTTCGCTTGAAGATTTCGGCTGCCGCTTTTTCAAGCGCATCCATAGTTTCCGGAGGTTTGAGACCATACGTGTGGAAAACTTCCTTGTTATAGGCAAGCAGGCTGGTTTCAAAGGCGATCGGAACAATGTAATTCGAGTCATTAAAAGATCCTGTTTCCATAGCAGCGGGAATGATATCATCCACTTCGTATATGGAAAATGTATCTGTAGGGTTATTGAAAAACGGCGATAGACTTTCAATCCAACCTTCTTTGATGTATCGCTTTAAACTATTCCCGGGCATGATCATATAGACATCAATGTCTGAAATACCGGAAACCATCTCTACATCCCGTTTCATCCGGAACTGTTCCTCAGGATATATTTCGAGAGACACGTTTATACCAGTGACTTCGGTAAACTCACTGATAAACGGTTGAATAAGATCGGTCCAGGGATGCTTATTAGCCATAACCTGAATTTCAGTACCATCGTAAAGGTCGGGAGGATTTGCTTCTGATCTATTAGAATTAGTTTTAATGCTGTTACTGCCGCTGTAGTTGAACACTGCAAAAAGCAATAAAAGCATGCACGGCAGATAGAATATTCGTTTCATGAAATAGCCCTATATGGGGATTGGAACCTGTCCAATCCCCCCGCAAGAGACAGGGCTAATTTCCATAAACCAGATTAGGAATAAACATAACCAGGTCAGGAAAGAAAATAAGCAGGACAAGAACCAACAATAGTGTTGCAAGAAACGGGAGGAGCGAACGAACAAGCTCTTCCAATTTCACATTGGCAACACCACTTGCAACATACAGAACAGTACCTACCGGTGGTGTCACCAGTCCAATTCCAAGATTGATGCTCATTATAACACCAAAATATACCGGATCAACTCCAACTGCATCCATGACCGGAGTAAGGATCGGTGCAAGAATAAGAATTGCCGGAGTCAGATCCATTACAAAGCCAATGAGAAAAAGCATCAGATTACTGATAAGCAGAATAACAAGCTTTGACTGTGTTAGATTTGTCAGCATATCTGCCAGCGACGCAGGAACCCGAGCTCGGGTCAACAGCCATGCCGAAACCATGGCCATACCGCAAAGAAAAAGAACAATCGCCGTTGTTTTAGCCGTTGCCAGAAGGATCCTGGGTAGATCCCGAATTGTGATTTCCTTGTAATAGAAAAGTCCAATTAGAAGAGCAGCAACGGCGGCCACCGCACCAGCTTCAGTAGCTGTAAAAATACCGCCAAGAATACCACCGACAATGATTATGGGAAGCGTTAGTGCCGGCCACACCTCTACAAGTGCCTGTCCAACAGCCTTCCAACTGAACGTATGCCCTTCCTGACGCTTTCCATAGCCGTATTTCCTGCTTGTAAAATAAGTGGTAAGCATAAGAAAAATCCCAACTATAATTCCGGGAATGATTCCGCCAAGAAACAGGCGGGCAATGGATGTACTCGTAACAATACCGAATAGAATAAAGGGAATACTTGGAGGAATAATAATCCCGATAACTGCTGAACTGGCTGTTACTGCAGCAGAGTAGGGGGGGGAATACTTCTGCTCCACCATCGGCGGAACCATCAATCCCCCGATTGCCGCAGTATCGGCAATTGCCGAACCGCTAATCCCTCCAAAGAACATACTGGCAAGAATATTGACATGACCAAGACCGCCGGTAATATGACCGACAAAAGCATCGGCGAGCTTAACCAGTCTTTTGGCGATACCGCCATGGTTCATAACTTCACCAACGAACATGAAGAAGGGAATTGCCAGCAGAGGAAAACTGTTCATCCCTGAAATCATCCGGCTTGGAAGAATTGTAAAGGGCAGATCCAGCACAAGCATCAAAACAACATTGGCAAGACCAAGAGAAAATACCACCGGAATCCCAATAAGAACGGAGGTAAATAAAACTAAAAGAAAAATCCAGAGCATAACAATTTACTCCACTGAAACTCGAGATTCATGCTGCTCTTCTTTACCAGAAATCAGAGCAATTACTTTGCCGCTTCCGATCAGCACCATGAGGGCACCGCAAAATGGCACGATGAGGTAGATCAACGACATTGGAATAGATAATGCCGGAGATACATTCATAACTGTTGTTGAAGCGGTATACCCGAACCATGTCAGGAGTCCTAAAAGCATGACAATCAGCAATTGCCGAATGATCGCAATACCCTGCTGCAGTTTTTTGGATTTAATCTTATCAACCATAAAGCTCAGCCCGACATGCTCATCTTTTTTGTAAGCACTTACAGCTCCAATAAAAGAGGTCCAGATAAACAAAAAGCGAGATAACTCATCAGCCCATCCGACAGATTTGTTGATAACAAAACGCATAAAGACATTGTAGGTAACAGCGATAAACATTGAGACAGTCAAAGTAATAAGAAGAACATTGTACGCCTTCCCAAAGAATGCAAAAGAACTTTTTTTATTCATCCTTTCAATACTCCTGTAAAAAACAAAACCGGCCGGAAATACCCAAACTGACTCCCGGTCGGTTCAAAGCCTGAGAACAATTACTATTAAAACTCAGTTAGTTTTTCTAGTACACTATTGATGAGATCTTCACCAATTATTTCAGAATATTTTTCATAGACTGGAGATACAGCACTCTGGAATGCAGCTTTCTGTCCAGCAGTCAGCTCTGTAACATTCATAACATCTTTGAGCTTTTCAAGATATTCAGTATTGTAGCGGCGGTTCAGTTCACGGTTATGACCCCTGGACTTAATCGCTGCTTCCATTACGACGTCCTGAAGGTCAGAGGGGAGGCCGTCCCAGAAGCTCTGAGCAATCATAAGAACGAAAGGAGAGTATACGTGTCCTGTGTCAGTGGTGTACTGCTGTACTTCAGGGAAGTTCTGGAGATAGATAGTTCCCCAAGGATTTTCCTGACCATCTACAACACCCTGCTGCATTGCAGAGAAAAGCTCACCAAAAGCCATGGGAGTGGGGTTTGCACCCATGGAACGCCATGCGTCAAGATGCATGGGGTTTTCCATTGTTCGCACTTTCATTCCATTTACATCAGCGGGAGTAACAACAGGACGTACACTGTTAGTCAGGTTTCGGTAACCATTTTCCCAGTAAACAAGTCCCTTGATTCCGATTGAAGAAAGATCATCAAGCAGTTCCTGACCGATTTCACTGTCAAGAACATAGTCTGCAGCTTCATGGTTAGGGAAAAGGAAGGGAAGATCGAATACTCCATACTGGGGAAGGAAGGGGGCAATAGGAGCAGTGGAGGGACAGGTCATTTCTTGCTCACCACGCTGAAGCGCTTCCATCATCTCACGGTCATCGCCAAGCTGACTGGAATGGTACAACTCAACAACGATACGGCCGTCACTGTTTGCTTCAACCAGTTCCTTGAAGTATACGAGAGACTCGTACTGAGCTGATTTGTCATTAAGACCAATACCAGCTGTAATTGTGAAAATTTCCTGATCTTTGTCAGCAGTACCTTCAGCAAAAACGCCAGAGCTCAGCAGAGAAAGAACAATAAGGGTTAATAGAATCTTTTTCATAAATCCTCCTAAATGATAGTACTGACTATAAAAAAGTAAGAAAAAACATGCATCAAAAATCATCCCAACGGCAAAATAGCAGATTGAACGGTAACAATGGTCTATAAACGGCCATTAAACTAATTCCGGGTAGGAATTACAGTGTCTTTATTTTCAAAGATACGGGCTGGTCCACCGAAACTCCAGGCATTTTCGGGAATCGCAGAAGGTTAGTTACAGTTCCCTCAGGTGGGAGATTATCCTTTAGAGCCGCATTAGAGCTTGAAGTTCCGGTGGTTTGTAGGGCTTTCCAGGAGTCTGTCGGACTCCAAGACTTCGAGGCGATTTTTGGTGATTTTTTCCTGATGCAAGGCGACAAAACGGAGCGTAGTTTGGCTATGTGAGTATTTTGGCAACGCAGCAGCAGGGTATGAGAGTCCAGGACTCGCCCTCTGTACCAAAGCCCCCTGCACCTGAGCCCCCGCCTCCGTACCTCCGTAAGAAAACTCCCTTCCAGCTAAGCGAAAAGGGGGATTCTCAAGGGTCCCCCCTGGGCAATCGCATCTAAAATCCACTAGCCAGAGTGTTTTTCAAAGCCTTATTCATGGGTTTTTAACCGCAGAGGACGCAGAGAGCGCAGAGTGTTCAAGATAAATGTTGACCAATCTGTTTATGCTATAGAGACGAAAAAACCCGGACTAAAGTAAGACTTTTTCTCCATTTTTGGGCGTTTTGCCCAAAATGTGGGTGCGTCCATGCGCCCACGGGCAGCTCTAAGCGGTTTTAAGAGCTACCCTATATCTCTCTGCGTACCTCTGCGTTCTCTGCGGTTTAATGCCGCTTTGAGGAGATTCCACATTCTTTGAGACACTGGATAAAAATTTCCATTGATCCCGAAAATCAGTGTTTTTCATTCTATTTGGGACAGAATTAGATGCAATTACCCTGAGGGTCCTCCCTTGAGTCGTATTTTTCTTTGTTAAACTTTCTTTTTGTCGAAAAAAAGAAAGTTTAGGCCCCGGATGCATGGCCGAGCAGGAAGCGGAGCTTCCGACCAGGCCCAGCGGCCCGAGCGACCTTTAGGCCCAGCGGCCCGAGCGTAGATAAAGCAGCAAAACTATGCTAAGTTTAATACGGCATGGAAAAGAATCTGACTCAGGGTATCACCGATTTTAAGGAATTCATCGATAATGATTGCTACTTTGTCGATAAAACCCGTCTTATAGCGCATTTTATTAATGACCTCAGCAAGGTACATCTCATCACCCGGCCCCGGCGCTTCGGTAAAACCTTGAATTTAAGCATGATCCGCTACTTCCTGGAGGCCCCCCTACCCATCCGCAAACAGCAGGATTCCCACTCATCGGTTACAACGCCCAATGCCTACCTTTTTGAAGATCTTGCAATCGCCTCCCACCCGTGCTGTGCCGAGTTCATGGGGCAGTATCCGGTCATTCATTTGAGCTTCAAGGATGTGAAAAACAACGCATACAGCAAAACAATCAACCTTGTCCGAGAAGTCATTGCCATTGAGTTCAACAGGCATGGATATCTAACAGAGCAAGGATTCTTAAACAGCCGGGAAGAAATTTTCTTCACAAGCATAGTCAATCAGGAAGGTACAGACGAGGACTATGCAAAATCCATCAAGTGGCTTTCCACATGGCTCCACCGCGCCTACGGCAAACCCCCATACATCCTTCTGGACGAGTATGATACCCCCCTGCATTCGGCCCATGTAG
Organism: Spirochaetaceae bacterium; assembly: GCA_965224705.1. Classification (GTDB taxonomy): domain Bacteria; phylum Spirochaetota; class Spirochaetia; order DSM-2461; family DSM-2461; genus UBA2779. The sequence continues at coordinate 1,795,054 of OZ245056.1, forward strand.
ATAAGTACTACGATCAGATGATCACCTTCATCCGCAGCTTCATGGTGCAGACCTTCAAAGACAACCCCCACCTGAAACAGGCCGTGGTGATCGGCATATTGAAAGTTGCCCAGGAAAGCATATTCAGCGACTTTAACAATCCCAGGGTCAGTACATTGCTGGATCCGGAAATAGAGGATAGCTTCGGATTCACCGAGTCCGAGGTAGAAGCCATGGCCGCCTACTTTGGACTGGAAGACGAAATGGAGGGCATAAAAGAATGGTACAACGGCTACCTCTTCGGCGAGAATACCATTATCTACAACCCATGGAGCATTGTCAGCTTTCTTAGCCGCCCCAGAGCCGGACTGAAACCCCACTGGATAGGCACCAGCGACAATAGGCTGATCAAGGATGTCATCCAATTAGACCGCCGGGAAGCCAAGATGACCATAGAAAAACTCCTGCGGAAGGAAGAAGTCCGCAAACCCCTGCTGACCAACATTCCCTACCCTCAGGTGGAAAGCGACCCGGACGTAGTATGGAGCTTTTTACTCCACAGCGGCTATCTGAAGGCCTCCGAGAGGCGGCAGGAACACAGGGACATAACATGGCGGCTTTCCATTCCCAACCTGGAGGTGGAAACCGCCTGGATTACCGTTATTTCCCGCTGGCTTAAGGAAGATATCAGGATAAACGAACACTTCACGGACTTCGTCATCGGCATCCAGGAAGCCAGTCCCCGGCACATAGAACGGGGACTGTCCCGAATTCTTCGCGGTTTGGCCAGCTACCATGATACGGCCAGGAGCAAAGAGGATTGGGAAGACGAGGAATCGAGACGGGAGAACTTCTACCACGGCCTGGTACTGGGTCTTCTGGCCTGCCTGAGCCCGGCGTATGCCGTTGAGAGCAACCGGGAATACGGAGAAGGCCGGCCGGACATCGTCGTTGTCAAGAAGGGAAGCAATCCAGTCCAGGCCGAGGAAGCCGTCCTTTTGGAGTTCAAACATGGGAACGCAAAGGACGGCAAAGCCCTGGAAGATTTAGCCCGTGAAGCCCATACCCAGGCAGTAACGAAGTACATGGATGGAGTAAGGGAAAAATGGCATCCTGGGCGCCTACTTGTTCTGGGGGCAGGATTCAAGGGCAGGGAACTGGCGGTTTTTTATGATTCATAACTCCCTTAGCATGGGCCGTGTCAGCCCCATGGTGGAATAAAACGGAGTCGAAAGCCCGGCGCAAGCACGATGCACCCGCCCGGAGGCGAAATTCTCTAAGCGTACTTGACGACGATTTTATCCTGTCGTACAATGCATTTATGCAGGAATTGTGTTTGGATTGCATAAAAGAAGATAGCGATAGAGGAGGCTATATATGAGTGCATTATCAGAGGCGAAAACAGGCGGAGCATTAAACTCAGATCATTTAGGAGTATCGTATCCGTTCAAGGAGAGGTATGGGAATTACATAAACGGTAAATTTGTAGAACCCTTGAACGGGGAGTATTTTGACAACCCTACTCCAGTGACAGGTCAGACATTATGCCAGATAGGCCGTTCGGGAGCATCAGACATAGCGGCAGCATTAGATGCAGCCCATGGGGCATTTCCGTTGTGGGGTAATACGTCGGTGACAGAACGTTCAAAAATATTACTCAAGATAGCCGACATAATGGAGGAGAATTTACAGACTCTCGCAGTAGCGGAGACATTAGATAATGGGAAGCCAATTCGTGAGACATTGAATGCGGATTTATTGTTAGCTATCGATCATTATCGTTATTTCGGGGGGGTAATCCGTGGGGAGGAAGGAAGCATAAGTGAGATAGATTCGCAGACCTATGCGTATCATATAAAAGAGCCGCTCGGAGTAGTAGGGCAGATAATTCCGTGGAATTTTCCATTGCTGATGGCGGCATGGAAGCTAGCCCCGGCTTTAGCGGCGGGGAACTGTGTCGTTTTAAAGCCAGCGGAGCAGACTCCAGCGTCGATAATGGTATGGCTTGAGATGATAGGAGACCTATTACCGCCTGGCGTATTAAATGTAGTAAGCGGATATGGTTTGGAGGCGGGAAAGCCGTTGGCATCATCAGACAGGATATCGAAGGTAGCGTTTACGGGAGAGACAACGACAGGACGATTAATAATGCAATATGCGAGTGAGAATCTGATACCAGTGACACTGGAGTTAGGCGGCAAGTCTCCGAACATATTTTTTGCAGACGTAATGGACGCAGACGACGACTACTTTGACAAATGTTTAGAGGGATTCACGATGTTTGCATTAAACCAGGGGGAGGTATGCACGTGTCCGAGTCGTGTGCTGATAGAGGAGTCGATATACGAAAGATTTATTGATCGTGCGTTATCGCGCGTGGGAAAGATAAAGCAGGGAAATCCGCTTGATCCAGGCACGATGATAGGGGCGCAGGTATCGATGGAGCAGATGGAGAAGATAAGTTCCTATTTATCATTAGGAGTGGAAGAAGGAGCAAAGTTATTAGCGGGCGGTTCGGTATCGGAGTTAGGAGGGGATTTGTCTGACGGGTACTATATTCAGCCGACGGTCTTCAAAGGACACAATAAGATGCGAATATTTCAGGAGGAGATATTCGGCCCGGTGGTATCAGTGACGACATTCAAAGACGAGGCGGAGGCGATAGAGATAGCGAATGATACGTTATATGGATTGGGAGCCGGAGTATGGTCTCGTAATGGTAACATAGCGTTTCGTGTAGGGAAGGCGATACAGGCGGGCCGTGTATGGACGAATTGCTATCATGCATATCCTGCGCATGCGGCGTTTGGAGGCTACAAGCAATCTGGCATAGGCAGAGAGACACATAAGATGATGTTAAATCACTATCGTCAGACGAAGAATCTATTGGTATCATATGATGAGAAGGCATTAGGTTTCTTTTAATATAATGCGTGAGTCAAAAGAGATAGTAGCGGATCGGGAAGAAGTAGCGGAAATATCACATGTAAGAGCGACATCGGCGGCGTTATCATTGATAGAGGAGATCAAGTCAAGACATGGTTCATCACTGATATTTCATCAGTCTGGTGGATGTTGTGATGGTTCGTCGCCGATGTGTTATTTAGCGGGGGAGTTTCGTATAGGCGAGCGAGACATAAAGTTAGGAGAGGTAGGTGGCGTTCCATTTTACATAGGTGGCCGTCAATACGAATACTGGAAGCACACCGACTTATTACTCGATGCGATATCAGGAATAGGAGGGATGTTTTCATTAGACAATGGTACGGGCAGACGTTTTCTAATTCGTTCAAACGTGTGTACGGTAGACAACAAATCTAATTGAGGCAGACAACCCTGTATCCCAGGAGTCTGTCGGACTTTAAGACTTCGAGGCGATTTTTGATGATTTCTTCCTGATGCAAGGCGCCTTTAAGATTTTCTCCCCATTTTCTTGATTCTGAGAATCACTATTGCTATAATACCAGTATGAATACAAAAAAGATTAGTTTTATAGCTGTCATTCTATTTATTGTCGGAATTCCTCTCCTGTATGTCGCATGCCCCGGCACGGGGGGCGATGACCCCAACACGGGGGGCGATGACCCCAGCACGGGGAGCAGTACAGCACCCGCATGGAGTACCGAACCCACGGTGGTAGCGGAAGCGGGCGGCTACACAATAACAGCAGGAACCGTAACAGGCGACCCGGAACCAGTTGTTTCATACTACGTTGCTCCTGATAAGACGTCGGTCCCCGCTGATGAAGCAAGTGAATCCGCCTGGACAAACGAGGGATTTTCTGTGGTCCAAGCCGGACCCAATGCAACTGTGGCAAGTGACGGAACAAAGGGAGGAGTTGCAGGTGATCTGGATCTTTACGCTGTCGCTGTTAATTCAGCAGGACATAAAAAAACTGGGAGTATAGATTTCTCTGTCACCGCGGCTGCTGTTGCACCAGGTTTTGGTGGGAACAACTACCCTGATGTAAGTACGCCCGACGCTGGGGCGTTCACTTTGGCTGGGAGTCTTGGAGGAGATGTGACCGGAGACCCATATCCGGCAATCGAGTTCTACTATACACTGAGAAGTAATGAAGACACAGCTCCTGATGATGCTCCCTGGCCCGGTAATGACTGGCCGGAAACCTGGACAAGAATTGACGTTAATGACGGGGGGAAAATCAGTGATACCAGTAAGTGGCAGACAGGTCCCTTTGATGCTCCTGCGGGTGAGTACAGCCTGTATTCTGTTCTTACCAATTATGCTGGATCCACAAAATGGGGTTCTGGTACCGATGGCAAAGATCCTATACGAATCACAGTGAAGTAATGCTGCTGTCAGCCGTCTCATCCGGATAGCAATTGGTCCGATTCCACGAATCAGGGGAGGACAATCCATCAGCCCGATTGAGCTAAATTCATCCCGGTGGCTGCTAATCATGGGCCGGGTGGGTATGCTGGCTGCTGCTGCCTATGCCTGCACACACATGATTCGGGCGGAGGACACCTGGATTGCCATGGCCTCCGGGCGGCACATTGTTAATTATGGAGTTGACACAGCGGATCCGTTCAGCACCAACTCAAAAAAATCGGGCCCCACTGCTGAAGAAATAAAGTCATGGCCCGATTGGGCACAGTCTCTGGTGGAGCGGGTTGGAATGGATGCCGTGCTTTACTGGCATCCTATCGGCTGGATTAATCAAAACTGGCTGGCTCATGTTTTCATTTACAAGCTTGCCACAGCCTTTGGTTCTGACAGGGAACCCCATCTCAATGCCCTGGTTTATTGGAAGTTTCTGCTTTATACCCTAACGGTTTTTTGTCTCTATGCGATAGGCAGGACGGTGGGTGTTCGTCCAGCTTTCTCCGCTGCGGGAGCCTGCCTGGCCTTGTTTGTAAGCCGATCTTTTCTTACCATGCGGCCGGCTGATTTCTCCAATTTTCTCGTTCCGGTTTTCATCCTGATCCTGACTCTGGCTACCTGTTGGAAGATCTGGACTATCTGGCTGATTGTTCCCCTTGCTGTGTTCTGGAGCAATGTCCACGGGGGCTTCATTTATATGTTTATAATGCTCATCCCCTTTGCGGCATTCAGTATTCTGGGGCTTTGTTTTCAGCGATTCTTCACCGTTATCAGCCTCAAGGGTGTGTATCATGCGGCGGGAGCCGGGTTTACAGCTTTAATGGCAGCAATTCTATTCAGTCCATTCCGTCTCTCCAATATGACACACCCATTTGTCATCAGCCTTGGCAGGAATGCGGAACACTGGCGTATGATAGAGGAATGGCAGCCGGCCTTCGACTGGAGCAGTCCGCATGGAACGGCTGTGCCGTTCTTAATTCTGTGTATTCTTGCTGGAACGACGGTGCTGACATGGTTTGCCCTCCAGAAATATTTATCCTTCTCCATGGTAAAAGCACGGCCCAAAGCGGAGAACTATCAGTGGCCGAGAATTCCATTGGCCATGCTGCTCATCGGGGGCCTGACCGTTTATATGGCCATAAGGTCTCGGCGGTTTATTCCCATCGCCGCCTATGCTGTCTGCCCCTTTCTGTTCCTGCTCATTCAAAATATCACGGACGCTTTACTTTCCCCAACATCCAGAGCGAAGAAGACTATTCAGGGTATTTTTAGTGGATTACTCCTTGTTTTCATTTCCTGGGCGGGAATAAAATTTTACAATATATATGCTGGACCCTGGCCCTTTGATGCACAGAATAATTCTCTCTTCATGCGTATGACGGGTTCCTGGAAGGAGCCCTCTTTAGTTGGTGAGTTCATCAATCTGAACAGTATTCGGGGGAAGGTATTAAATTTCTGGACCGACGGAGGAAGCCTTGTCTGGGAGCAGAGATCCCGCATGAGGGTGGGGAGGCCCAATGTTCAGCTATTTATCGATGGACGGGCGCAAGCGGCTTATGATTTATATTACTACGATTTATGGAAGGAAATCTGGGGGGGCGGCGGCTACCGGGCTTCGGGTATTGATGACGACGAAAAAATGGGTATCTGGATGGATAGAACTTTGAAACGCGAGAAGGTGGAATTGGTGATAGTACCGATAGCCGAGTCTGATAGTCCTATTTACCGGGCTCTCACCCATAGCCAGTCCTGGCGTGTTGTATTGACGAGTAACACACACATGCTGTTTGTTGATCTGGATACAGAACAGGGTAAGCGTTTATTTCTCGGCATGAGAAATGGTCAGACATTGTATCCGGATGACTTTACCCGCAATTTAAACCAGGGACATTTTCATCTGGTCTACAACTTGATGCCGGGAAGCCGTGTCAAAGGATTGAATCAGGTTATCAAAGCTTATTTCAACCAACCCTCTGTTTTGCCGATGACTGAGATCACCGAAATCGCGGCAATTTACCCAGAGTTGATTCCAGAAATCATCAAGTTCTGCGAAACCATTTTTGAGGATTTTCAAATTCATGGGCCTATGTATGCCGCGCAGGACGGTTATGCCTCGCGTTTAGGGGCGATGGTTATGCTGTGTGAATACCTGCGGGAGAATTCAATGCTCCAAAACGACACTCAAAAAGCTGCAATGTACGCGAACAAGTCCGACGCATACAGCAAAGAACTGGATACAATAATGCAAACCGGAATCTGGTAGATTGCTTCACAGGAAGGGGAATCTGTATGGATTCAGTTTTCGCTAAAATGCGGTATTTTCGAGTTCGTTGACATGTGCCTTCATTCCTTCAACGATTGATTCTCTCATACCCGGAATTGACATGAGGTAAAGAGTTTCTTCTATGCTTTTCCAGTCGCCTTCCCCTACTAAAACTGCAGAGCTGTTTTTTCCTGTGATATGTATTGGCTCATGTGATAGGTTGACTGATTCTACGATTTTGTATAAATCTTTTCTTGCATTAGTAATATTTATGGCACTCATACAACCTCCGTACACCCATTCTAACAGTGAAACATACCCTTGTCTACAGGGGAAAATTTTGTGCTGTAATAGCCTGAGAGTAGTAATCCGTGCATCATGCACCCTTAAGGATTGCCGTTTTTTATCATCTTACCGGTTTTTTCACAGGTTGTGGGGGGTAGTATTTTCGGCGTGAATGGTCGATAGGGAATTGCTGCCTGTCCCTTGTTGAGGCGGGGAGTATGATTCCGGCGAAGATTGACGGGGGGAAATGTCCTTTTGGCCCCCGGGTAGGGAGAGTGATTTAGGGGTACGAACAAACGGCTTCCGGCGGGACATCCGGAGGCCTTCCCGGACAAGGCTCTGGGGGCGGTTACTGTTTTCTTTTTGCTCTGAATTGCTTTACCCGTTCTTTGAATAGTGCTACCCTTTTATTGAACCGTGCGGTGAAGGCTTTGGGGGAAAAATCGATTATGTCAAGATTCAGGTTGTCCATGTGTTTCCCTAGCTGACGCGCGAGGTTGCCGGGCCAGTAGTCTTCTCTCTGTACTGCCGCATAGTCGGCATCGTTCCAGCCTTCTATGTCCAGATTGATGCGTTCATTGTTCTCTTTGAGAAGTAGCCTTATTTCTTCCTTCCATGGGCGTTTATTCAAACACAGGTCCTCTTTTTTATATGATGGTAAGTCCTTTTTTCCAAGCAGGCAGTAGGCGGTCATATAGAAAACAGCAGAAACGCAGAGTGCATTGCCTTCCCGAACCAGATCCCGATCCAGAGTCCGAGTCCGAGCCAGATCCAAATCCAAATCCAGAGCCAGAGCCAGATCCCGATCCAGAGTCCGAGTCCGAGCCAGATCCAAATCCAAATCCAGAGCCAGAGCCAGAGCCAGATCCCGATCCAGAGCCAGATCCAGAGCCCGAGCCTGAGCCTGAGCCCGAGCCCGAACCAGAGTCAGAGCCAGAGCCTGATCCAGATCCAGAGCCCGAGCTATAGCCTGAGACAGATCCCGACCCCGATCCAGAGCCCGAGCCCGACCCAGAGCCAGGACCAGATCCAGATCCAGAGCCAGAGCCAGCTTCCGATCCCGGTCCAGATCCAGATCCAGAGCCAGATCCAGAGCCAGAGCCCGAGCCCGATCCAGAGCCCGAGCCCGAGCCTCCGTGAATATTTCGCCTAAGAAAAGGAGTTGGAATGCCCGAATCTTCTTCAGCCAACCGTATTGTTTCAGCGCGAAGATATTTCGGGGTAAGAGGAGAAAGATGTCTCTCCAGAAGAGAGAAACCGGGGGAAGGGGCAGGCTTCTGTAATAAAACGTTGTCTGGATTGTCAGAGAAAGCGTTTCGAAGGCTTTCTCCGTATACAGCAGTGCCCGATCAAGTTTATTCAATCGCTTCTCCACGTCCTCGTCAGTCGTCTTTTCCGGACCGTATTCGTGCAGGGAAGCCTTTATTGTCCAGCTTCTAAGGTAGAAGTCCACATCTTCAGGCCATTCCACATCCTTCACAAAAAAAGCCTCTTTCGGATCTTCCGAATTGTCGGCTAATGGATCATCCTCAGGGGTGCTCTGATTCCAGTCCACGCCAAGATAAGTAACCTGGTTAACATTGCTCCAACGGACTTTCATCGCATTCTTAATTGTCGTATCCTCTTCTCTGAGCCATGTATTGATAAGGTCATGTGCTTTTTCCGCGTTCTCTTTTCTTTTGAGGAGTGCGTTCCATGGAGCCTTGTCCGGTGTTCCGTTCATCTCTGCAAGAAGGAGGACTTCCATCCACCGTTTCCGTTCTTCTTCCGAAAAGGCCACTTCTTCGCTCCCCAGAATTTCCGCCAGGAAAAGCCGTTGTTCCGCCTCATTGAGATTAAGCTCCCGCAGAAGGGAGCGGTAGGCGATATTCTGGGAATCCTTTTGCCTCAGGGAGAGGAAGAGATGGCCGCTTTCCCTCCAGAATTCCGAGTCGGCCCGCTCCAGAAGGAATGGAAAGCTCCTGCGGCCTTCTTGATGGCGGACGTTGAGGTAATAGGCCGTTAGGTATTCCTGGAACGAGTTGTGGGCAAAGCGGATGGTTCCGGCCTCCGGTTCCGAGAGGATGCCGGTCCGTGCCAGATAGAAGGGGAGGAGCTTTTCGGCATCCTCTTCGCGGATGGAGTGGAAGCGGTTTTGTTCTTTGAGATATTTGGAAAATCTCTGCGTCACTTCTTCCCAGGATTCGCTCATGATTCGTTCTTTGGAATTTTTGCTGTTCCCCCGCTGCCAGTCGAAGGCCAGCCGACTCAGGAGAAAGAGGAGATCCAACTTTTCCCATGGGGGGATGCTGATATTCCGGACTCTCTCAAGCTGAAGGATGTAGGCATCCATAATCTTCTCATAGAGGGTGGCGCGGCTGTGGGGAAGTTCCCCAAGGGTGTTGTGCACAAAGCAGATGAGGGCCATAAAACTTGGCCGCCGGGCCATGGAGCTTAGATACTTTCTGCCCGCCAGGGCTTCAATCAAGCTGTCCTTCTTCGCTTTCTTTTCTGCTTCCCTTGGAGCGGGCCGCAATTCATGCCACTTCCCGATGTAGTCCTCCTTCTGTTTATCCGTAAACGGAAGAAGATGCAGCATCACCGTTTCCCCGGAGAAGCGGGGGGAGCCGTCAGTTCTTAAGTCTTCAAAACCGGCCGGGCGCCCGGTAATGATGTAATGGTTATGAATCTCTTCCTGTGAAAAAGCCTCCAGAGTCCATTTCATAATTCTGATTCGTTTTTCAGGCCCAACTTCGTCAATACCGTCAAGCAGGATGAGGAACTGTCCCTGGCGGCGGTATTTTTCCAGATTCCTCCTTGGGTTGAAGTAAATTAGGGGATCGTCCTTTAGTACATTTTTTCGTACATCTTCCAAAAAAACGCGCATAAGACCATCAAGGGAGTCTATCCCCTTAAGATCATGTTCTCTCAGCACCAGGGGAATGGGGATAATCCAGGGATAGGTGTTATTGAAGGGAGTTCCTTTTCTTATGCCTGTCTCAAGAGCGAGCTCATGCACAAGCCATGTCTTACCCGCACCGGGGAGTCCGGCGATCATGAGGAAGGGCTTTTGTTTAAGCCAGTAGAGGATGTCCCGTTTTAGTCCTTTATCCTGATCCTCTCCCGCCCTTTTTATGCGATGATCGTCCTTTTCTTCGGGAATGTTTTCTTCGGAGAAACAGCGGGGGATGTACATCTTCTCCACCTGGACGGGGCTGCCATCATCAACCAATCCAGCCATGTCTGTTAGACCGAATTTCCTGTAGAGCCAGTTGACGTAAATATCCCGGGTCCGGACTTCCGCGTCGGTCAAACCAAGCTTCCTGCCTAAATCCTGTATTTTCTTAATCGTCATGCTATTGTCGGCCCGCCTTGGTCGTAAAGAAGAGCTTTACACTGTCCGGCTGGACTCCGCGGAAATCACTTCGGATTCTCTCGAATAAACGGCGATCATAGCGGTATTCAAACAAGCGATCTCTGTACGCCTCCAATGACAGCTTAACGGATTTATCCTGAGAGAAGATAATGGATAACTCCTCAATGTATCGCCGCCTTAACCCTTCATCGGATTGTTCCTCGGGTTGTTCCTCCGCACCAGATTGTTCCCAGGATTGTTCCTCTTCACTTTCCGAAGATTGGGGCTGTTTGCCATGAGATGTATCCCTTAATTCATGCTGTATCACATAGTCCAATGCCCTAAGAAAATTCTCGAAGTCTTCAGGGTGGAAGGCAATGCTTTTATAGATTGCCGGAAATCGGAGCTGCAGCGACAGGAGAAGGGCTGTCTGATCCAAATTCAGTTTTTCTCCATCCGCATTTTTTTCAGCCGTATTACCAGCCGCATTGATAGCCTTCCAACGGGCCAGAAGGGTGTTGAGGAAATTTTTAACCTTTCTGGGGTTGTGCTCCCATATCTCGTTTATGATTCTCGCCAATGTATCGCGGCTTGATTTGTCTTGTAGCTCCTCGGGCCATGTCTCAATGATTTTGCCAATAAACGGTCGAAAGTCGCGGCATACCGGGACATGAACGCTACCCTGAACCAGCTTCGCCATATACTGCCGCGCTTCAGCCTTACCACAATCTTCTCTGGAGCGAATAATCGCCCTTTCCACCGCATCAGGATCAATTCCAAGAATGAAAACGCAGGAACGGGTGTTGAGGTAGAGTTTTATCGCTTCCAGAATCTCAAGAATCTTCATGTCTTCACATCGGTCAAGATCGTCAATGAAGATGACGAGATTATCGGCCATGCGATTGTCTTTTTTGGGGAGCATTTTTTTGATTGAATCGCGCACCTGGCACACCGCTCCATTGAAGGCAAGGAAGAATTGTTGCGCGTCGGTCAATTCGCGGTAAGGTATTGCCGGGCGGGCCCCCTTGTATAGTTCCTTTCCTTTTTCGTATAGGTAGGCTGCCGGTTTGATGCCAATGTTTTTTTCGGTAACGGTATCGATGACTTCCGTTAACTTTTTATGCCGAGATCCAGTAATCCCCAGGCGGGATTCTCTCCAGGCTTTTTTGGCAGCAGCCCCCTGCCCTCGGCCCATTTGGGTATCTGTTTTCGGATTTCGTGGAGCAGGGGAATCATCGGGTTCGGTTCATTTTGATACTGCCACGGGTTGAACCAGACGGTTAAGGCCTGAGTGTCTTTTTTCAAGCCTTCCCACGTCTTGGCAACGGATTCTGAGATTTCCTTCTCTTCGGAGATGCCCATCCCTTCCTTGAAACTGAGGGGGAGGCCGCCGAGAGAGGCCATACAGTGACGGAGCAAACTGGTCTTTCCGCTGCCCCAGCTTCCGTAAACCCCAATGACAAAGGGGGCGGGAGCCTCGACGGCCATTTTATAGAGTTCCGCACCGGCATGTTCAAAGCCCAGCGTTTCAAACTCGATAGTCCAGTCATCGTTTGTATAGCCTTTGTTGTTTTTGCCGTCTTCAGGGTTTGCCATCTTTCTTTCTGCCGGATAGTTCTTCGGTGCTTGGTGATTATGATAGTAAGAGTTAAACCGGTTGTCAATGAGTTGGATTTTATCGATCAGGGCAATCGCGGCTAATTCTACTCCTTTGCATCCCTCGTTCTTTAAGTATGAGCGCCATCGCCTCAAAGGCGGTGAAAGGCTTTCCCCAAATTCCTCCAGCTAGGAGCCTCAATGTAATGGATCACCAGATCACCAGATCAGCACGTATTCGGGATTCTTCCTGTCCATCAGCATGACACCATATTCTCATGGGAGTCAAAATGCATTACCCTGGTATTCGATACAGCCGCATCCATCAATTCTTCCAAATCAGGAATGGATTCAAATTCACTCTGCTGAACATCGGCTACAGGTCGGGTCAATGGTCTTTCCGGGCTGAAGAGAGTACAGCAGTCGTCAAAAGGTTCCACGGATGTTTCATACGTTCCAATCTTGACAGCAAGCTGGATAATTTCCTCCTTATCCATGCCGATGAGGGGTCTGAAAATCGGCAGATCTGTGGCCCGGTTTGTATACGCAATACTTTCCAGAGTTTGACTTGCCACCTGACCCAGAGACTCCCCTGTAACCAGAGCCCCGCAGTGACGTCTGGCAGCCCATTTTTCGGCAATCCGCATCATACAGGCTCGTGAGTGCAGTGTAGTGGTAGAAGGTTCTACAGAATGACCTATCTTTATCTGACAGTCGGTGAATGGCACTGAAAGAAAGGTAAGGCCGCCGCACCAGGGAGCAATGGTGGATGCCAGGCGCACAACTTTGTCATGAGCCTCATCGCTTGTATACGGCGGCGTATGAAAATATATGGCCGACAGTTTCAAGCCCCGCCTGGTCATTAAAAACCCGGCAACTGGAGAATCAATGCCTCCTGACAGAAGGAGCATGCCCATCCCCCCGGTTCCGACAGGCAACCCCCCGGGACCTGGCTGTTGATGCTGATATACATAGGCCCATTCCCTCAGTTCAACCCGGATGATGAAATCCGGTTGATGAACATCGACCCTGAGTTCAGGCATGGATTCGTGCATCAAATTGCCGAGTTCCCGGGCATAGCCGTAACTGTCCAGAGGCAGGCTCTTGTCCACCCGGCGCACCTCAAATTTATAACTCATTCCAACCTTCTGGGACAGGCATTCTTCAGCGATGAGCAGTGAGGCCTCGAAAACATCGTTCAGGTTTTTTCGAACTCTTTTTACCCGGCTGAAAGCAACGATACCCGGGGTACTGGCCAGAATTCTGGCCGTTTTGTCATCGTCAAGTATTGTTTCAAGGTAGTAGCGGCCTGGTTTTACACTGATGTGTACTCTGGCATCAATTTCATTGAATTTTCGCCTGATGTTTTCTTTTAGAATTCGTTCAAAATATCTTCGATTACCCTTCTTCAGTGAGATCTCTCCAATCTTAACCAGCCATAAATTCGTCATATCTCCCAAGAATAGTAAAAAAAATCTGTTAAGTCAGTAATAATCCAGAGTGCCTGCAGCAGAACCCTTTTGCACCTCGTCTTATCGGACAGGGGTGTGCTGTGAATAGAATGCTGTCAATCTCAATGCTGGTTTTTGTTTCATGTCTGTTTCCCGGGGAGAACGGGGAATGGACTGTGATGACCTGGAATGTGCAGAACCTGTTTGATGAGGTGGACGATGGAAACGAGTACACGGAATTCGATCCGGGTAGGGGAATATGGAATGAACGGCTCCTGCAGCGGCGTCTGGACAGAGTTGCCGAAGTTGTCGTAAAAACAGTTCCTGGCGGTGCTGATCTCATCGTATTTCAGGAATTGGAGAACCAGAACGTTCTTGACCTGTTATTGGAGGAATCCCTCAAAGGACGGGGGTATGATTACTCATTGACCATACCCGGTTTTAGCATAATCCGTTGTGGAGTCATCAGTCGGTATCCCATTTCTGATGTCAATGTTGTGGATTGCGGTCAGTGGGAAAATCGTTCACTGCGGCCTGCCCTGGGTTTCAGTGTGGATATGCCCGGGAGCAAGGTCTATGTTATTGCTCTCCACTGGAAGTCCCCAAGAGGGAATAGATCGGCCACCGAAGAGCCCAGACGGCTGGAAGCATCCATTGTACGGGACATGGTGAGACAGAAACTGGACGTTGATCAGGATGCGAAGATCATTGTTTTAGGAGACCTCAACACTCCCGGAGATGGACTGGTTCTTCCGGCAGCCCTTGCTCCGTATGGGTCACTGGTAGACGAGGCTGTTCTCTGGCGGACAGATGTTCCCGTATTTCCCCCCTATGATCCGCAGGAAATAATTCTCTATGATCCCGAACCAACGGCCGGACCGCCCGGAACATATAACTACCTCGGTCAGTGGGACAGACCGGATCGGGCACTGCTTTCCAGAGGGTTCACGGAAGGATCAGGCCTTGTCTTTCATGACTCTCGAATCGGTGATCTGGATGTAATGCTGAACAGTCAGGGCCACCCCGAACGGTGGCGGACAGATCTGGAAGAAGGTTACAGCGATCATTTGCCGTTAATCCTTGAGTTCAACAACATCCCGGAATCCCGTGAGGAGTCTGCCGGACTTTAGGACTTCGAGCCGTGAGGCATAAGTCCGACAGAGTCTGAGGATTATGAATCAGAATGATAACTGACCAGATTCTCAACGAAGGCCTGAACTGTCTGACCTGCCCTGTCCGAATCGACGCGAGCAATAGCTTTTACCAGAGCCGAACCGACAACGACGGCATCCGCTGCCGTTACGGATTGGATCTGCTCTGACCGCTGGATTCCGAATCCTGCCATCACTTTCGGGGTGCTTCCTTTTCTCAGCCTGCGGATACTTTCAAGAAATTCCGTTTGCCTGTTTCCGATTTCTGTGTATGTGCCGGTGATGCCGCTCCTGAGGGCAGCGTAAACCCATTCAATGGGTTCGGCAAGAATCTGTTTCAACCGTTTCATACTGATCCATGGAACGATAACGGGAACTGCGGGGCATTGAGCTTCTGCGGCACTCTGGAAAAGGCCCTCGTCAGCCCCTGGAGTAAGGTCAGGAACAATAAGTCCACTGGCACCGGATTTCTTTGCCTGATGGATGAAGTTCTCCACACCGGGAGTAAAAACCAGACTGGCATAACTCATAACGAAAACAGGTATGTTTGATTCGGAACGAATGGTTTCAAGGAGTTGAAAAGCATCTCTGGTTGTGAATCCGGCAGACAGGGCATCCCGGCAGGCCCCTTCAATAACAGGACCATCAGCACTGGGATCTGAAAAGGGTATCTGCATTTCAAGAGCAAAGGCGCCCCCGGCAATCAAACCTCGAGCCACATCCAGTGAAATGTCATACGAAGGATAGCCAGCTATGAAATGAGTAATAACTCCGGGTTGGCTCTCAGAGATCATGGTGCTCCTCCCGCTGGCTTTCGTCCTTAAGGAACAATCTCCAGGCCTCACCATCAATGGCAGCGGCCGATATGAAAATATCCTTGTCTCCACGGCCGGACATGTTGACAACTATGTTTTTTCCCGGTCCCAGACTTCGTGCCAGATCCAGAGCGGCAGCTCCGGCATGAGCGGATTCCATGGCGAAAATCAATGCTTCTTCACGGGCAAAAAATTTCAGGGCTTCCAGGGCTTTCTTATCCGTGACACTGACGAATTGAATGCGTCCGGTTTCACCAAGTGCGGCTAACTGGGGGCCTATCCCTGCATAGTCCAGTCCGGCAGAAATTGAGTGAGTGGACAGAACCTGCCCATCGTCGTCGGTGAGAAAACGGCTCTTGTAACCCTGGACAATGCCCGGTTTTCCTTCCCTGGACATGCGAACGGCATTATTGCCCTTCCCGGGACCGCGTCCCCCTGCTTCGACTCCAAGAAGTATGGGTTTCTCCATATCGAGATAGGGTTCAAAGAATCCAATGGCATTGGATCCGCCGCCCACACAGGCTGCCAGGGCATCGGGAACTATATCTCCCATATCGGCAAGCTGGGCCCTGGTTTCCCTACCGATAATGGACTGAAACTCCCGTACCATATCGGGAAATGGAGATGGTCCAAGGGCAGAGCCCAGAAGGTAGTGGGTATCCTCCCAACTGGAGGCCCAGTCCCTGAGCGCTTCATTAACAGCATCTTTAAGAGTGCGGCTCCCCGATTTCACCGGACAGACTCTGGCCCCGAACAGTTCCATCCAGTAGACATTGGGCTGCTGCCTTCTGATGTCTTCTTCCCCCATGTAAACAACACATTCCAGTCCTGTACGGGCGCAGGAGGCTGCAACAGCCACGCCATGCTGACCAGCTCCTGTTTCCGCAATTATCCTTGTTTTTCCCATTCGCTTAGCCAGCAGGGCCTGACCGGCGGCATTATTGATTTTATGAGCTCCTGTATTGGCCAAACCTTCCAGCTTGATATAGATATCCGCACCGCCAATGGCCGCCGAAGCATTTCTTGCCGGGAGAAGCGGGGTAGGACGGCCAATGTACTCCTTCTGAAAGACTTCATACTCAGCGATGAATTTTTCATCCCTCATAGCCGTCATGAATTCCTCTTCCAGCTGCTCAAGCGGCTGGCGCAGAACTTCGGCTGTATACCGTCCTCCATAGTGCCCAAAGAAACCTCTTTCACTCATATCCTGCTCTCCTGACGGCTTCCATGAATCGGTATATTTTTTTCTCATCCTTCCATGCCTTTTTCTCATCGTTTCCTGTGACGCCAGTGGATACATCCACCAGAGCTGGATGGAATTCTCTGATAATACCAGCCACATTCTCCGGGGTCAGTCCCCCAGCAAGCCATAAATGCCTCTGATTTGCTGCAGCTCTGACGATTTCAGGATTGAGCCGCCTGCCGCTGCCTCCCCTGATATCAGGAGAAAAGGCATCCACCAGAACAGCAGGACTTCCAGAGAAACCAATCTGCAGGGCATCTTCAGGCGATTGCAAATTGAGGGCCTTGTATGAAGGCCATGATTGAACTGTCGCCGGTGTTTCATCGCCATGGAACTGAATGAAGTCAAGAATTCCCTCTTCCAGGAGCCTGACAACATCGGCTGGCAATTCCTCTCCCGGAGAAAGAACAACCACACCCACTTTGAGCACCGGTAAATCCGCACAGGTGCGGATGAAATCCGTATCTATCTGGCGGGGAGATTCTGCCAGTACGAAACCCAGAAGATCGGCCCCTGCATCCATGGCCGTCCGGGCATCGTCCTTCCTTGTCAATCCGCAGATTTTTACCAGCGGTCTGCTTGAAGTGTATCGGGCATAAAGACGTGACCAGACGCCGTAACATCTTTCGGCTTCTCCTTTCTGTGACCATGCCTGAACAATCTTTGAAGTCAGATCCGGCTTCCGGGACACTGATTCTCCGACAAGGAAACCTGAAAAACCAGTGCCTCGTATGAAAAGAACATCGGAAGGCGTGGAAATTCCTGATTCATAAACAATATCACAGGGCCAGTCGATGAATGTCCGGATTTCCAGAGGTAGAAGTGGTTCCAGGCGAAAAAGCCTCAAATCCCGGCTGTTGATACCTACCAGAGGAGGGTGCAGGGGGCGTACTTTGTTAACATCGTCCCGGGTGTGGACCTCGACCAGACAGGTGAGACCAAGACTGTCGGCATATTCATACAAACGGCACAGTTCAGACTCATCCAGCAGGGCAGCGATGAGGAGAATGGCATCTGCTCCAGCCCTCCAGCTAACTTCCACGTCCTCCTCTGTTAGGAGAAAATCCTTCCTGAGAATGGATGCATTCGGATGAGCCTTTTTTACAGCAATCAAATCCCCAAGGGTACCGCCGAAATGAGATTCTTCCGTAAGAACACTCATTCGATGGAATCCGGCTTTGATGTATAATTCGGCTGAGGCTGCCGGTTCAGGAATGTCTGCAATACTTCCCTTTGAGGGACTTTTTCGCTTAATTTCGGCGATGAGAATTCCGGTATCAGTCGGGCGGTGGAAATTGATCAGCGGGGAGGTACGGGAAACAGGCAGTTTCAGCCCCTGGGAGGCTCCATATTTTTGTACACGCTGCATCCTGTCCCTGGTAATCTCCATCAGAATGTCTGGGATTTCATTCATGTCTTCTCTGCAAAGCCTCAACTTTTTCCGCTACAAGTCCCCCTTCAAGGGCTTCCCTGGCTTTCTTGTAACCATCTTGAATATCCAGGGCCAGTTCCGCAATGTAAAGAGCGGCCCCGGCGTTCAGACAAACTGCTTCGCGTATGGTTTCCGGTCCCCCTCCACGGAGAATATCCCTGGCGATACGAGCATTTTCAGCAGCATCCCCACCGACAAGATCATCCAGCGTACAGTCCGAAATCCCCAGAGATGCGGGATTGAATTGCGACTCGGATTCCGCTCCAGATTCATCAACCATGAACAGATCCGTTGGTGCTGCCGGAGAAATTTCATCCAGACCATCAACGGAGTGGACACAAAGAATCCTTTTGACACCCAATGCCCTTGCCGCCCTGGCCATTATGGGCAGAAGCGACTTATGATAGACTCCGATGATCTGGTAATCTGCTCCCACCGGATTTGCCAGGGGGCCAAGGCAGTTCATAATAGTTTTTATGCCCAGTGTCTGGCGAACTGGCCCGGCATAACGCATGGCTCCATGATAAAGAGGGGCGGCCATGTAAGCAAATCCGTCCCGAGTAATGCTTGAGGCGGCATCCTGGGGGGGTAAATCCGTTGGAATACCAAGGGCATTAAAGAAATCGGTGCTCCCGGACCGGGAACTTACCGAACGGTTACCGTGTTTGGCCACTACAGCTCCACACGCTGCTGCAATCAAGGCTGAAAATGAGGAGATATTGAACGTATTCTTCCCATCGCCTCCGGTGCCGCAGGTATCCAGCACGCCCTTTATATCAAGATCGACGGAACGGCATTTGTCAACGAGAACTGAAACGAATCCAGCCAGTTCATTGTGGGTGAATCCCTTGGTGGAAAGGGCTGTAAGCATGCCGGCAATGATGATTTCATTGATGCTTCCCTCCGTGAGTTCATCCATAAATGCCGCTGCTTCATCCTGGCTGAGATCTGTTCCCTCGATGACCCGGGTCAACAAAGTCTGGCAATTCAGGGGGTTGCGCCGCCAGTGCAGAAAGTTTCTAAACAGGGATTCACCGTTTTCAGATCCAATGGATTCCGGATGAAACTGAACGCCTTCAACAGGCCACTTGCAATGCCGGAGACCCATAATCTCGCCATCTTTTGTTCTGGCACTGATTTCCAACTCAGGGGGGATGGAGGAAGGATTGACCGCCAGGGAATGGTAGCGAGTAAATTGAGAGGGATTGGGCAGGTTTCGCAGCACTCCTTTCCCGTCAACGAAAATCGGATCCACCTTACCATGTACGATGGATTTTGCCTGTACGATTTCGCCCCCGAAAGCCTCGGCAATGGCCTGATGACCAAGGCAGATTCCCAGTATGGGTACCTTGCCTGCAAATTTCTTGATGACTTCTACCGAAATACCGGCCTCTGACGGTATGCCGGGTCCTGCGGAAATGATTATTCGATCCACAGGCAGTTTCCCAAGTTCATCGACTGTAATCTGATCGTTTCGAAACACCCGAACCTCAGAGTCGGGTTCATTCTCAATCAAGCAGCTGACCATCTGGTAGATATTGTAGGTGAAGGAATCATAATTATCGATGAGAGCTATACAGCGTTGAGAATTGCTCATACTACACCACCACTCCAGCCGCCAGGGCCAGAGCTCTTAATTTCTCATTGGTTTCTTCGAGTTCCCTCTCAGGATCTGAATCATAGACAATGCCCCCCCCGGCTTGAAGGAACAGGCGGTTCTCCTTCTTCAAGGCCGTGCGAATTGAAATACAGGTATCCAGTGTTCCCCCCGGCTCAAGGTATCCCACCAGACCTGCATAGAAGGAACGGGGCATCTTCTCAATGGCCGTCACTGTTTTCACGGCCTGTATCTTCGGGGCCCCGGACACTGTTCCGGCGGGGAAGGTGGCCCTGATAATATCAGCGGCTGTTTTCCCTTCTGCCATCCGACCCTCCACCTGACTCACAAGATGCATCACCTTTGAATACTTTTCCACGGTCATCATTTCAGTCACCTGAATAGAACCAACGTCACAGACCCTTCCTAAATCATTGCGTCCCAGATCAACCAGCATCAGATGCTCAGCCCGTTCCTTTTCATCCGCCAGGAGTTCGGCAGCAAGGGCCCTGTCTTCGGCTTCATTTTTTCCGCGCCTCCGGGTTCCGGCTATGGGCCGCAATATGACCCGATCCTGATTGACTTTTACATGTACCTCGGGAGATGCACCAAACAGTTGATAGTGATCATAATCCAGATAAAACTGATATGGCGAGGGATTGGAACTTCGCAATGCTCGATATGCCTCCAGTGCCGGCATTTCAGTAGCGATTTCAAGCCGACGGGATGGAACAGCCTGGAGCAGGTTCCCTTTTATTATTTCCTGGCGGATCTGACCAACAGCTGATTTATAGGCCCTGTTCTCTTCCTTTGCAGATGCAATAATTGCAGGATAAGTGCCGGGGTTCTCCATCATGTAATTGAAGTTCATATCCTGTATCTTTGCCTCAGTCCTGTCGAGGACTTCGTCCAGGTCCATGTCATCATCCCCATAGTTGACCCCAAGAATCTGGATGAGGTCAGTATAGTGATCAAAGATGATATACACATGGCCAAAGATGAAAGCAGCCAGGGGGAGTTCCAGTGGATCGTCTCTGCTGGGAATCTCCATCCTGTCGCAGCGAGAGGCAAATTCAAACGAAAGGAACCCAATTCCGCCAGCGGGAAATGGGAACTCATACTCCTTATGAGACAACTGTGCTGCGATTTCACTCAGTACATCCAGAATATCCTCCCCCGGCTTTCCGATTGCTCTTCGTTCTTTTCCCCGATAAAGAAATACATCATTTCCTTCCTGCCTCACCTGAAAGGCTTCTTTTATCAGAAGAACAGAATAACGCTCCCTCCCCCGGGAGAGTGATGAGGATTCAAGGATGACTCTGGCTCCAAGTTTACTTGCCAGTCCAAAGGGTGTGTGTTTTTCTCCCGGCAAAGTGCGGGTTGTGCTCGTTCCAGTGAATTGGGCAGTCATTGTATTCAGTCCTTTGTGTTTCTATGTATAGATACAGCAGTTTACTCAGGAGCATATGAAGTCGCTGTACTTTTGTCAACAGGAGCCAATGATTTCAGTTCCACACCTGCCATGTCAGAAAAATATTGACTTTCCAGAGAGTTTTTAATATATTCCTCTGAATAGTCAACAAAATGAGCCTCCCTGTGAGGTGAGGAGAAAAAATGAAAAAGAGTTTTATCAGTAATCTTGTTTTAGTCAGCGGTATTGTTGTCATGGCCCTGGCATCCTGTGCCTCGAGACCTGCTCCTGCTGCAGCTGGAGCACCACCTATGGAGAAGAAAGCGAAGTCCCCCCCGAAGGAACGACGTGATCTGCCTGACT
Organism: Spirochaetaceae bacterium; assembly: GCA_965224705.1. Lineage (GTDB taxonomy): Bacteria > Spirochaetota > Spirochaetia > DSM-2461 > DSM-2461 > UBA2779. The sequence continues at coordinate 1,816,318 of OZ245056.1, forward strand.
TCTTCCTGAGTCCACCGGCTCCTGAGGATCAGTATGTTGGCCTTGGAATGGCCAAATTCAAGGATGACAATTTATCCAGAACGACGGCATTGGCTCGTGCCCGTGCTGATATTGCCACCCAGGTTTCAGTCGTCGTTGAGTCAATGCTGACCGACTATGCACAGGAATCAGGCACAGATACCAATACTCAAACCCTTACCTTTGTTGAACGAATATCAAAGGAAGTTGCCAATATTGAGTTGAGTGGTGCAATAACCAAAGAGCAATATCCTGCCAGTGATGGAACATGGTACGTGATGGTGTTTTTCCCGAAAGCCATGATGCTTGACGAGGTTCAGGAAGTCTTCAATAGAAATGAAGATGCTGCTTTTGCCGAATTCAAGGCTGGACAGGCCCTTGATCGTCTGAATGCTGAGCTGGCCAATAATCCACCGAAATCAGCAGGTCTGGAGTCACCGGTTAACAAGGAATAGTTGAAATCAGCTGGAGTCTGACAGTTTAAGACAGGCTCCAGTCTGGTACTGCTTTCCCTGCTCTCAAAGCACCTGCTTCTTCCTGAGAGTGAGAGTCCGACAGATTCCTAACTTCCTGTGAGTTTTCTTTTCTTGCTTCCTGCCTGACTCACCAGCCGTTAAGTAAATTATTGAGTGTCAGGAAGCTTGTTGATGAATTCATTTCTTCCATCAAAAGTTTAAAACCTGATAAAACAATCATTTATACCACACCTGCCGGAAAAACATCTCATAATTCCAGAGAGTGATGCTCTGAATTACAGATGCTATTCAGTAAGAAATGACTGTATCAGACGAGAAACTTCACCTGGTCGGGTTTAAATAGAATCAGACTACAACAGGCTTCCTGACACAATGTACGGATTAAGAGATAATCCTGTATACAGCATCTGTCTGGCTATTCATTTTTCTTAGAATCATCTACGATTTGAAACAGATCTTAACCTGCAAATAATGGAGTCTCTCTTGTCCAATCACATACCGTCACTTCCGCTGGATCTTGCTCTTGAGAACAAAGTTCGAGACATATCGACAGCTGAACTTGGATATAAGGAAATGCAGTTATCAGAACTTGAAATGCCGGGTTTGATGGCTGTTATACAAAAATACGGAAGAAACAAGCCACTGAAGGGGCTCAAAGTTTCCGGTTCGCTTCACATGACAATACAAACAGCAATGCTCATAAAAACACTGTATGAATTGGGAGCGGATCTTCGATGGGCATCCTGTAATATTTTCTCCACCCAGGACCATGCTGCCGCAGCCATTGCTGATTCCGGTATGGCCAGTGTTTTTGCCTGGAAGGATGAAACTCTTGAAGAGTATTGGTGGTGCACTGAGATGGCATTGACATGGCCTGACGCTTCAGGCCCGGACCTCATCGTTGATGATGGAGGTGATGCCACTCTCTTGATTCATAGAGGCGTTGAAGTGGAAAGGAATTCCTCAATACTGGAGAAGACATATCCTGTTAAGGAGGAAGCAATCTTGATGAGCCGACTGGCATTATCCTATAGGAACAGTCCGACAAAATGGACAAAGATGGCCAGAAATGTTCGGGGTGTGTCTGAAGAAACCACCACAGGTATTCGTCGGCTCTATCAGATGGAAAAAGACGAAAAACTGCTGTTTCCTGCCTTCAACATCAACGACTCAGTAACCAAGTCAAAGTTTGATAACCTTTACGGATGCCGTGAATCGCTTGTTGATGGCATTAAACGAGCAACCGACATTATGATTGCCGGTAAAAAGGTGGTTGTTCTTGGTTATGGGGATGTGGGAAAGGGTTGTGCTCAATCAATGAGGGGAATGGGAGCACGGGTACTGATCACTGAAATTGATCCTGTTTGTGCATTGCAGGCAGCAATGGAAGGCTATGAAGTTGTTACAATGGAGGATGTCGTTGAAAACGGGGACATCTTTATAACTGCAACTGGAAATCTCAATGTAATCAGTGGAAAGATGATGGAGCGCATGAAAGACGAAGTCATTATCTGTAATATTGGTCATTTTGACAATGAAATAGAAATGTCATATCTTGAGAACAATCCCGGATGTCTGCGTGAGAATATTAAGCCGCAGGTTGATAGATGGAAGTTAGAATCCGGCCATTCAATAATTGTACTGGCTGAAGGACGGCTGGTCAATCTTGGATGTGCGACAGGACATCCTTCATTTGTAATGTCCAATTCTTTTACAAACCAGGCTCTCGCCCAAATTGAACTGGCAACGAATTCCAGTCTACTCAAAAAGGTGTATACCCTTCCCAGAAAACTGGATGAAGAAGTGGCTCGTCTGCACCTGGATCGAATTGGTGCAAAATTAACAACCCTTACCCGGGAGCAGGCTGACTACCTGCAGATTTCAATAGACGGACCATTTAAATCAGAGTACTATCGATATTAAAATGGAAAAGAATAAAGCAGCTCGGGTTTTGGAACTACTCAACACCATTCTTGACAGTCCTGAGAGTGAGAAAATGCTGAACTCCTTAGGAATAGCAATATATAATCACAATCAACAAAGCCTTCTGTCAAAAGGCATCTGGAAAAAAATTGATGATTTAGAGGATTCATGGTTCACTCTGCTTCACCCTGATGACAGAGAACGGGTCAAATTGGATCGACAGGCATTGTTCCGAGGTCAGCATGATTACTCCAGAGCTATTTATCGAATTCTCAATGATGATGGGAAATGGTGTTGGATTTCAGAAAAAAATGGAGTTTTGCTCAGAAATGACAATGATTCCCCATGGTTAACCATTGGGATTGGTGAAGTCTTACAGGATGTTGGAGATAAGAACGAGTCTGATTTCCAGAAAGCATGGGAAGCCGATATTCTGATTTCTACGATTGAAGTCATTATGTCAAGTCTCAATTTAGATGACACTGTCCAGCGAATTCTTGAACAGGCGGAACTGCTGATACCCTATGATCGGGCGACTATTCAAATACTGCATGATGGTTTTCTGAAAGTCTTCGGCAGTATGGGTTTTCCTGAATCAGAATCCCCAGAGGGTACCAGGTTTCCTTATCCGGAAGAAGGATCTTTGAGTACAAGGGCAATACAGGAACGTCGACCATGGCTGAGCGATGATATTACCAGAGATTTTCCCCGATACCAGCAAGATTTAAATAAAAAGAATACTTCTCGATCCATGTTGAGTGTACCGCTGATCGCTCATGGGGATGTCATAGGATTACTGGAATTCAGCAGCAACCAGGTGAGTTTCTATAAGAAAAGACATCTTGAATCAGCCCAGGCATTTGCCAGCCCGGTTGCAATAGCATTGGAAAATTCCCGAATGCACAATGAAACTTATCAGCTTGCGATGACAGACGGTCTTACAGGAATCGGCAGTCGTCATGCATTTGATTTTAACAGTAAGTATTATCTGGAAAGAGCCAGGAGGGAGGGACGAAATCTTTCTTTTGCCATGCTTGATTTAGACTGGTTTAAGAAGGTCAATGACGATTTTGGACACCTGATGGGGGATAAGGTACTGCAAACAGTCTGTCATACCTGTCAGAAAAAACTCAGGATCACTGATTTCATTGCACGCTATGGTGGTGAAGAGATTATCATCCTTTTTCCCGATACTTCCGTAGAAACCGCAGAACAAATTGTCAAGAGGATCTGTCAGGAAGTTTCACAATTGAAAATAGAAGGTATAAACCGCCCGATTACCCTGAGTGCCGGTATCACATCCTTTTCTCCTGCGATGGACACAGATCTGAACGATTTAATCAGGGCCGCCGATGAAGCACTCTATCAATCGAAGGCAAACGGAAGAAACCGCATCACTGTTTATCAAAAGAAGAGAAGCACTAACCGGCGGAGAGCCTGAAAGGTGTCCTAAAAATATGAGTTTCATGGAGGCGCACAGTAGAGTATTCATGTGCTTTCAATTAATATGAAATTGTGAATCCAACCTATAATCACCTTGCTCTCTTCTTCTACATCGTTACAGTTGGATTTACCTCTGTCGTGGTTGCCCTGAGCCTTCTTTACTGGATGAGGAAAAAAAACTCCGGCCGTTTTAACACATTCATTCTTTACGCTTATCTGGCTTTTCTCTTATTGCTTGGCGGCATGAGGTTTTACTGGGAAGAGATCTTTTCCGGCGGCCGTGGAGCAATCCTTGGCACTGGACTGGCAGAATTTGCCGGATATGCCCTGCTGCTCTACTATCTGCCAGCGACAGTCAACCATATTATCGGCCGATCCTGGACACCCCTGCGCCTGTCAGTGATGATAACTGCCAGCACAGTGTACTTCATACTGAGTACGGTTTATCTGTTTACTCGATTACTCAAACAGATTGCTCTGGCAGCCACCCTTCTGTACATCATTTCTCTTGCTGTCATTCTTGTTGACATCGTTCGAGTAATGTCATTGATAAAACAGGGGACAACCAGGAGAACTGTTCTTATGGTAACTCTTCTTACAATCGCATTTCTTCCCCTGGTTATGGTGGGACAACTCTGGGACGGCAGTGGAGGACAATGGGAGATGACGCTCTCCCTGCGTTTCATGCTTCTTTCACTCTATTACTTCTTGATGGCGCTGTCGGGCATTGTTTTTTACATGAAGGAGATGTCCAGCGACATCGGCAGGCAGGCCGTCGAGTATACACAGGGTATTGATATCAATGTTGATCTTCCTCTTACAGTCAGGGAAAAGGATGTAGCGGATTCTGTTGTCAGGGGCTTAACCTATGAAGAAATTGCAGAAAATCTTGATATCAGCCCAAACACTGTTCGAAATCATGTGTCAAATCTATATAGAAAACTATCAGTTCGTTCAAAGATTGAGCTGATTCAAGTTCTCGGCGGTAGGCAAAACTACTGACAGCAAGTCCTCTCACGCCAGAATAACTTCAATTTGCTGTTCTTCCAGCTGTTTGTATGTTGATTCATTCAATCCGGTATCAGTGACCAGCACATCAAACTGACTGATTTCAGCAAAGAAGTTTGAACTGATTACACCAAATTTTGATGAATCGGCCAGAAGGATACTCTTAGCCGATGTGTCTATGGCCGTTGATTTACTCCCCCTCTCATAGCTGTTACGGCAGGTAACGCCGAGTTCAAGAGAAATACCAGCAGCCGATATAAATGCCTTGGCGGCCCTGTGTCGTTTGATCAATGTCAGGCCTTCCCGGCTTTCAAACATCAGTGTTTTTTCATGGAAGACACCACCGGTGAAGATAGATTTCACCCGCTTCATCCCGGCTGTAATGTTCATTATATTCAGAGAAAAACCGATTACAGTCAGATCCATATCCCTGGGTAAATTCGCAGCGAGGTATTCTGTTGTTGACCCAATATCGATTATCAATGAATCCGAGTTCTCGATAAGCTTTGCCGCCTGCTTCCCTATGCGGTGCTTTGCATCGGATTGAGTGGTCTCTGCCTCACTGAGAGAGTATGGATGTTCCTCTATTCTCCTTGCAAGTCGGGGACTGAGAATCACCCCGCCATGAATCAGTTTCACGGCATCATCGGAAACCAGTTCTTCGACATCCCGGCGTACAGTCATGTGGGAGACTCCAAGTTGACTGGCTACCAATCGTATTGGGAGACCATTCTCTTTTTTTAAAATATTCAGAATCATTGTTTTTCGATTGGATTTATTCAACTTCTATCCTTTTTGCCTGTGTTTGAGGAGTTTCCTGCCATGGGGTACATGCTGATAATACTGAACTGAACTTCGTATGGGAACGGAGGTGGGGGAGGATGCGTAGAAAAAGTTTGCATTATGATGCCGCAGAGTGTAAACTGACACCATGATAATTGGTGTGTATGGATTAGGCCGATTTGGGGCCTGGTGGGCTTCGCAGCTTGCTGAAAGATTTGATGTCGTTGCCTGGTCCCGTAATCCGGATCGGCCCTGTCCTCCGCGCGTAAAAAGGGTAAGTGAAGACGATGTCCTTTCTGTGGATGCCCTTGTTCTCTGCGTCGCTATTTCTGCCCTGGAAGATGTTCTTGTCCGTATTGCTCCCAGACTCAAAGAATCTACCCTTGTCATGGACACTTGCTCTGTCAAAGTTTACCCGGCACAGGTAATGCTTAAATGTCTGCCCCAAGGCATTCCCCTCCTCGCCACTCATCCCATGTTTGGACCGGACTCAGGTAAAAATGGCCTGGACGGTTTACCCATTGCCTTCTGCCCTCTGCGTATGGAGGACGGTGCGGGAGATTTCTGGTACAGTACTTTCCAGTCAATGGGCTTGAGAGTTATCAGAATCAGTCCGGAGGAACATGACAGGGAAGCGGCTTACACTCAGGGTATTGCCCATTTTGTTGGGCGGGTACTTGGAGAGTTAAACCTCACCTCCAGCAGAATTGCAACAGCAGGCTATCAGAGCCTGCTGGACATTGTAACACAAACCTGTAACGATCCCTGGAAATTGTTCCTGGATCTCCAGAAATATAATCCCTACACATCCAGAATGAGAAAAGATCTCCAGTCGGCGATTGATGGAATGATGAAACAGTTTAATTCAATAGAGGCAATATAATGGCAGAGATCCATGAACGTCAGGCCAATGAAAGCAAGCTTGACACCGTTTTAGCAGGTGATATTGATTTTACCGGAGAGCTATCCTTCAAAAAAGAGCTCATGATTAAAGGGCACTATAAAGGCAGCATCAATGCAGAAGGAGATCTCTACATCGGCGAAGAAGCTGAAGTGGAAGCTGATATAGTCGCCAACGCAGTGTATGTCTGGGGATATGTCAAAGGAAATATCAAAGCCAGCACCAGAGTTGAACTTCAAGGCAAAGCCGTTGTTATCGGAGACATTGTCACACCAAAAATCGTTGTAGGGATGGGTTGTCGATTCGATGGGAAGAGTCGGATGAAAAACTCAGGAGGCAAATAATATGCTGCGGTTATTGCACAGACGAACAATGTTCGTGCTGCTTTGCATTCCTGTCCTGGGAACAGGAGCACAGCAGAGAGATGCCCTGCTTCTCTATCGGGAGGGTCAATACCAGAGGGCTGTTGATCTGTGTTTGGAAGAACTCAATGAAAGAGGGCGCGATCAGGCAAAACGGCGAATGGATTCATACACTGTCCTTGGCTGGTCTTACTTGAAGCTGGGAGAATATGAAAAGGCTCTTAATTCAGCTCTGGCAGCAAGGAAGGAAATCCGTTACGACATAAGAATCATTGAAATTGAAGGTGAAGCAAATTATTACCTGGGCAGAAACTCCAGTGCCATGGCTTTGTTTGAGGAGTATGTCTCCCTGAACAATCAAGTTCAGGGAAGCCGGATTGATACAGTTTACTATTTGATGGGGGAAATTTTTCTTCGGTTTGCAGAATATCAGCATGCCGATATTGCCTTCACCACAGCCCTGCATTACAGCCCTCGAATTGCCCAGTGGTGGGCCAGACTTGGGTATGCGTGCGAGCAGATACCCGATCTTGAAAAGGCAAAATCTGCTTATGGCAGGGCTCTGGAACTTCAACCCTCTCTGGAAGATGCCCGGGCAGGGTTGGAACGATTACTGTGATTCCAGTGCTCAGGAGTCTCTCAGGGAACTGTCAGTATGAAGTATTTCTTACTGAGAAGAAAGCATGAGAATTACCTCAACGGCATCGGGCCGCACTTGCTGCAAAAAACATCTCAGGATTAATATATCTTGTGTCGATGGGATGATAAGGTGTTCACCATGAAAAAGCTTATAATTCTGTTTGTATTGACTCTAACCTCAGTCATTCTCACTGCCGGTGATCTCGCTGTACTTGAAAATCTGGGTTTCAGTCCTGATGGACGGTATTTTATGTTCGGACAGCATGTATTGATACCAAAAGACGGCAAAGCTTATGCGGAAACAGCTATTGTCAATGTTTCTCAAAACACATTTGTGTCCAATGGCTGGAAAAAGAAATCGTGGAAGATTCAAATGCTGCCCAATCAGGATTCCCGCGGTGCTCTGTATGAAATACTCAGAGATATGATTGACTTGAAAGACCGATATGGTATTAATCATCTGAATCAGGGCCGGTTACTGTATACGAAAAGCTACGATGACGAAAAACCTGCGGATAACGAGTTCAGCAGCGAAATCCCTGTTCTTACCTTCAGAGATTTTTCCAGAGGTACTGAGTACATTCTTCAGCTTGAGCAGAGTAATCAAACAACAGGTGACAGCGCATCAGCGGCATTTCACATACTTGTTACTATTGAAAACGCTGATGGTCATGTTGCTCAATACACAGTTGGGCGCCCCTCCTACATGAGACCTGATGTGGTGTCATACTCAATTGCCCGGGTCTGGATTGCACCCAATGCCCGCTCCCTTGTGATTGGCGTTCTCAAAGAGTATTCTGATTTATCCGCTCGCTACATGGTAGAAACCCTGACACTGAATTAATCCCGGGAGTCTTTGATGCGTCTAAGTCAGTCCTTCTACCGTACTCTCAAGGAAATCCCGAAAGATGCCGCTGTACCCAGCCATCAATTGATGTTTCGGACAGGGATGATTCAGCAGCTTGCCAGTGGAATCTACAGTTATCTGCCCCTTGCTCTTCGCAGTATCCACAAAATAGAACGCATTATCCGTGAAGAATTAAACCGCCGATCCTGTGAAGAAATTCTCATGCCGGCAGTTCAGCCTGCAGAACTGTGGAAGGAATCCGGCCGGTGGGATCTGTATGGAGAGCTTCTTCTGCGATTCAAGGATAGGAAGGGCAATGACTACTGCATGGGGCCAACACATGAAGAAGTTATCACTGATATAGTAAGAAATAACTTGAAATCATGGAGGCAATTGCCCTGGAACCTTTACCAGATACAGGATAAGTTTCGGGATGAATTCAGGCCGCGGTTCGGATTGATGAGAGGCCGGGAATTCATTATGAAGGATGCTTATAGTTTCGATATTGACAAAAAAAGTGCGCAGAAATCATTCAATCTGATGTTTGAAGCCTATAACGATATTTTCAAGCGATGCGGACTGGAGTTTCGGGCAGTGGATGCTTCAACAGGCGAAATCGGCGGGGAGATGAGCCGCGAGTTTCAGGTACTGGCCTCTACCGGAGAGGATATTATTCTAAGTTGTGATACTTGCAGCTACGCCGTTAATAGAGAAAAAGCTGTATCAAAGCGTGAGATCACTACCGGGAACAGGGCATTGTTCAAACCGATGGAAATTGTGGAAACACCCGGAGCAAAGACGATACAGGACGTCTCCAATTTTCTGAACATTCCTCCAGACCGTTTCCTGAAATGCCTGGTTTATGAGGCTGATTCAGACCTGGTACTTGCACTCATTGCCGGCAACAAAGATGTGAATGAATCAAAGCTTCAGTCCGTTTTAAATGCTGCTTCTCTGAAACTGGCATCAGAGGAAACAGCTCAGGAAAGAATTTCAGCTGAATTTGGATCTATTGGACCGGTGGGACTGCCATCTGAGATAAAAATAATTACCGATATATCGGTATCATCCCGGATGAACTGGATGGCAGGAGCCAATGCGGCAGGGAGACATTACAGGAATGTCAATCCTGGCAGGGATTTTGAAGTAACGAACTATCATGATATTGTATTTGCAAGTGCTGGAGAGAGGTGTTCTGAGTGCGGCCAGGGTTCTCTGGAAGAGAATAGAGGTATAGAAGTTGGTCATATTTTTTATCTGGGAACAAAGTATTCCAGGGCCATGGACTGTTGTTTTCTGGACAAAGAAGGAAACTCCCAGCCAGTTGAAATGGGCTGCTATGGTATCGGTGTGGGTCGAACGATGGCTGCTGCCATTGAACAGAATCACGATGAAAATGGTATTATCTGGCCTGTACCTATTGCACCGTGGGAAGTGATTATCATACCCCTCCAGATCAATAATCATAGTGTTGTTTCCAATGCCGAAAAAATCTATTCTGAATTATCAGAAGCTGGTCTGGATGTTATTCTTGATGACAGGGATGAACGTCCAGGGTTTAAATTCAAGGATGCAGACCTCATCGGCTATCCTGTACAAATCATCCTTGGAACTCGATCCGTTGCAGATGGAAACGCCGAGGTAAAATTTAGAGCTTCAGGGAAGAAGGTTCAAATCTCCCTGAGAGAAGTTTCAAGCCATACTGCCAGCTGGATAAAATCACAACTGCACTAATAATCTTCAATTACCTCCAGACCAGCTCTTTTATTTGCAATAATCAGGATCAGAATCCCGGTTGCCGTATCCAGCATTGTACAGATCATAACCAGTAGGGGAATGATCGGCATCAGGATGTACCAGCCATTCTCCACGCCCCGGGCGTAAAGTTTACCAATGATAACAAGCATGGCAGTCAATCCATGGACAGGAACTGTCGGCAGTACAAATGAAACAAGAAAAGAGAATAATGCGGTCCATGCGGCCTGAAAAAGGGTAATCTCCAGGCTTGAATAGGAGCGAATAATGGTCATCATGCAAACCGCCCCGAATAAGGCTGTTCCGCCGCGGGCAAACATAAGACAGCCGGGCAGTATCAGGGCCGATGACTGTCTGGGTATTCTTATCTTTTCCTTCAGGTGGTAGGCAGTATTTCCATAGTTGAATAATGGTGAAGCGGAAAACAGAGCTCCGATAATGGGGCCGGACAGTTGGGCAAGTGTTTTCCACGGGGAATTATATTTTACAATTATCCTTAAAAGCAGGGGATATACGATGATGATAAGAAATGCACTGGTACCCAGAAGAACTGTCACAAGGGGAACAAATTTCTGAAAGCCAGCAATTCTCCGGGCAGAATATATGGACTGAAATGCGAGAACAGCCAGAAAAAATGGCATGAATTTCAAGAGATAGCGATTTGCCCGGTAGAAGATACGGGAAAGTGAATCAAAAACATTGTACGATGGTTCAGCAATTTCTTTGTTGTGGAAAAAATGCCAGCCAAGGAGGCAGGCTGGAAGGAGTATCGTCAGCAGGGGTAGGCCTTCATTCACGGGTTTCCATAGTCCTTCAAAACTGAGGATGCTTCTGATTGTATTCCCTAATTGTGGAAGAACAACCTGAGATGGCTGTACCGACACAACCGGTATTCGCCCAATATCAATGGCTAGAGCAATGATGGTGCCCGAAAGAGCAAGGATTGCAGATGAAACAACTATATATAAGGAAGAGTGAGCCAAAAGCGGCCGGAGTTTTCCAAGCCGCCGCAGCCTGGTAATCGCCACGGGAAGAGAAAAGAATATGAGAGGTAGAAAGAAATAGCTCCCTGCTCCAAGGATGTAGCTGCTGATATCTCCGATCACCCGGGAGAGAATGCTTGAGAGGGGTAAGAACAGAGCCGCAATAATACCAATCAGAGAACCGGCTGTGTATGCTATCAATGTTTTCATGGCATAATCCTCAGCACTGAATTGTATTTGAGAATGCTGAATTTTTTAAAAGATATGGTTTGCTGCGGTGCCGATACCAGCGGCCGCGAAGCCTGGGAGGTCTCTCCTCCCATAGACATACCATTGCTGTGGAGAATTCAAGGGCATCCGGGGAATTGCTGTGCATACCGCAGGACCATGTTTTTAAGTCTCCCTCCTTCATAAGGGCAGTGGCAAAACCTGTAAATGCTCCCTGAGAAAGACCGTTCATTATACCGCTACGGGCACCTGTTTCATGAGGTACCACCATGCCAAGGAAACTGTCTGTTGATTCCAGTGCTGCAAGAAGCTCCCGGGAGAGAGCTATTGAGCCTTTAATCTTCTGTTCAAGAGTTTTTTCAATATCACTGCTGTCAATTTCAGCGAAGGGTTTTGTGATTTTATCCGAGCTGTGAATGATCCATACAGCATCAATATGATTGAACAGACGCAGAGATTCCCTGACAATTGCCTTGGTTGAGAACCATGAGGCCGGGTTCCAGGATAAGGTGATAAGGCGCTCTGTCTCATCGGCAGGAGTTTCGTCTCCTGTCGCCACAGCAATAACCTGACAGCCTTTTTTCAGCAGTATATTGATCAGACTTCGGCCAACAAAAGACTCACTTTCTGACACCAGTACAACTTTTTCCATTAATGCAGTCTACCTGGCGTGGGAACAACCGTCAACGCAAAAATTTAAGTAAACGATTTAATCGGAATTCAGAAGCATCGGCGGCTTTGCTCCATTTTTTAAGCAATTTCTTCAACGTTCTGTGAGGTACAGCCTGACCTGAAGCCGTAAGGATCACTGTTCTCACAAAAGAATTCCAGCTTTCCAGATTGTACCATAACTCTCCCTCCCAGAAATTCACACCACAAGCCTGCCGCCCTTCATTATCGGCCATCAAAACTCCCAGAGCCCGGGATGGACTTTTGACAAACTCTATCCAGGAAGGTAGATTCATCGCAACAGATAGATTACGGCATTCAAAGCGACGTCCTACCCAATTATCCAGATCCCACTCATACCAGCAGTCGGCCCCTGGAACTGAAAGAATGCTCCAGAGGACAAGGAGCAGAGAGTCATCTTCACTGGAATCTCCAAATTTCCTGGTTATAGACCGCCTGAGACTGCGATACGGGAATCTCCACATTTTGGCCGATTCTTCCAGCCGATACTGAATCCTCTCAGCAGCCCGGGCTGAATTTCCAAAGTCAGTTCTGCAGAATTCTCTTATTTGATCCAGGAGATTCCCAATTTTGTTCTTCTCCAGCCATGGAGTCTGTCGGACTTTAAGGCTTCGAGGCGATTTTTGATGATTTTTTCTTGATGCAAGGCGACAAAAACGGAGCGTAGCTGGGCTACGTGAGTATTTTGGCAACACAGCAGCAGGTAAAAAGGGCAAAAATCGAGGCATGAGGCGTAAGTCCGACAGGCTCCACGAAAAAGGTCTCTTCCCCATGCGAATTCTGTCGGCCAGTTCATGAATCACATCAGGAGGAAGGAGTTGATCAAGAGCATTATGCAGGGGGCGAAGTCTTATTTCTTTCAACACTTGTTTAAAATCATGCACCCCGGAACCATTCAAGTCAGCAGCAAGAGTTTCCCACACATCATTACTGCTGTCGGGAATGTGAATGTCTAGAAAGGTCTGCCGTCCAAAACCATCGATACTGATATGCAGACCGTTTTTTCTCAGTTCACCAACAGAACGGATGTACCAGAGGTCGGCTGTCTGATCTCTGAGAAGAATCCAGTTATCATCTCCTGCATCATCAGGAACAAGGGCTGCAGCCAGAAAGTCGCATTTCATCCCATACTCATTTGTATTGACAGGTGAAGCCTCATTAATGGTTCCAATTGCTCTTTCGTAAGAGTTATTCACAATAATCAGGGATCTATCCCTACCAGACACATTTGTAAAAGCATAGACAGACTCAATAACGCCATGAGTCCCATGGAGATCGTATAGACGAAACTCGGAAGCTCCAGCAAAAAGCCTCCGTCTGCGCAGCAGGGGAAATATTTCTCTTTCATGCCGGGCGATGAGTTCATCATCCTGGGATTCATCCCTGAAAGCTTTTACATACTCCATTCCGTATTTTTCAGACAGTCCTTCAATCTGTCCATGACCAACCATGGGAAGACCGGGAAGAGTGGCAAGAAGTGTACAGACAGTAAAATACCTGTCGTTCTTGCCGAATTGATTCACGGCGGTTTCTTCATCAGGGTTATTCATGAAATTGACAAATCGCTGAAGAATTCCAGGGTCGAAAGCAAGTGTGTCTTTGATTATGTTACGATATTCTGCATTTTGCTGATCTCTAAGCATGTTCATGAAGGCAGAATTGTAAACCCTGTGCATTCCGAGAGTTCGAACAAAAAAACCTTCCATCATCCAGAATGCTTCGGCAAGGAGGAGAGTACCCGGAGCTTCATGGGCGACACGGTCAACAACTTCCCTCCAGAATTCTTTCGGAAGCAGCTTATTGAATTCTTCATCTGTCAGAGGGTGTTCTGATCGGGAAGAGATGGCCCCCCCGCTTCCGGGCTCTGGAAACCACAAACGGCGAATATGCTTTCGGGCAAGGACCATGGCCGCATCAAAGCGAATGACAGGAAAACTGCGGGCAACTTGAATAATATCCTGAATAACCATTTCACGGGCCTCGGGATTGAGGAAGTTGATCTGTGCTGTATCGTTCCAGGGCATGGACGTACCATCATTTCCATGATACAGGTACCGCACTTCACCCGTTCTGTTGTTTCTATGCTGAAAAACGACAGCCGCATCACTCTGATTGTAGTAATGATCTTCCAGGCGGATATCCACCGCCTCATCGCCTGATAGATTGTCACTGAGAAATGAATAGCCCGGATAGGGACATTCTGGAACACTGAGCAGCCTTTCCGGGTGATGCCTTACCCAATCGGAATCAATTCCCACATGGTTGGGAACCATGTCGCTTGAGAGACGGATTCCCCGCTGCAGTGCCCTGTGTTTGAGGTTGTCCAGGGCCGCCCATCCCCCAAGTTCTCCAGCGATGTCATATCCAAACAAAGAATAAGCCGAAGCGGCCGCATGAGGATTGCCCATGCGCTGCTTAATCTCCCGACTTGCCGGACTTCTTTCCCAGAGGCCAATGAGCCACAGGGCATTGAAACCACGGGAAGCGATGATATCAAGTTCCTCATCAGGAACCTGGTCCAGTCGGGAAATCTCATACCCACAGGATTCCGTAAGCTGGCTCAGCCAGACCAGTACATTTTTTGCAAGCAGAACAACATTGGGCATCCAGTCATCATCCGGACTGAATCGGGCTGTTTCATCCAGGAGTTCAATTCCCGGTCCTTCTGTCGGCCCCGGGCCTGGAAAGCGGATGCGGTTTTCTTCTTCCATCATATCCAGGGCACCTGTAACTTCCCCGATCCAGTCTCCATGGAGAACTCCCCAATGTTTCAGGATGTACAGCAGTTGATCTCTTACGGAATATGGAGCAACGATGAAGGGCATTTTGAGAGTTTCAAGCGGAGTTTTATCCACCGGGGCACATCGATCCAGATTTTTGTCAGTTTCTTCAACCAGCATCCAGGATTGTTCATCGTCACCCTCTGGATTCTGGAACAGGTCAACAAAGGATGAAAAGCCAGGATTGATTCGAGCCAGGTTTCTAAGTATCCACTTCTGGAAGTGATCTTCCGGCAGTACAAACGTATCCGGCAGCAAATTGAACAGGGTTTTTTCATAGGGCTGGGGATTTTTTTCGAACTTATCCAGCAGTATCTGACAGGCAGTCACGATGTAACCGGCGGCATAGACAGTACCGGCGGAAGGGGTTTGTCCTCCCAGTTTTTCAGCATATGCCATGACCAGTTCACGAGCTTCTTTCCTTGAATTAATGACAAGGAAGCCATTTTGATCAAACCTTTCACGAGGAATGTCAAGTTGATCCTTCGCCGATTGACTGAGAGGTATCAGCGGTCTGGGAGGTTTGGCAGACATATTCATTCTCCCGATTCTGGAATCATTGTTTCTTTGATTTGTGCAATTCTGTCTCTGAGTACTGCAGCCTGCTCATAATTCTCTTCCTGCAATGCTTCAGCCAGTTCTTTCTTAAGGTAATCAATCTGCATGACAATCGGTACTCTCGATTTGTCAACAATCATACCAGCACTGTCTTCTTCAAGAATGGAATCCTCAATCAGTATGGAGGCATTTGTACTGGCTGCCAGAGCTAATGCCACGGCTGTCTGGGTTTCAAAAGAAAACTGAGTTTTCTCACCGGCAAAGTGAACTATCGCTCGATATTGGCCGTCAATGCCGCCTCTCAGAATTTCCACCGATTCCATTGTCATGGAAATCGCCGTTGTTATCGCAATGATTAAATCTGAATAGCTGTGTTCCTTTTTTCTGTTATTTGCTGCAGCCGCCAGAATCTCCATAACGTCATGTGCTTCTACATACACAGGCAGACACTGAGTTGTGTTGGGGACACGCAGCAATATGGCATAACCTTTAGCGGTTTGCCCGGCTGTCCAGATATCAACTTTTGTAAACATACTCGATTAATCCCCGGGAAGTCCTTGATAATTCAGCGTTGCAAAATAGTCGGACAGAGTTTCCTGTCTGCGTATTTCCATGATCTCTCCATTCTCTTTCAGTAAAAGTTCCCCAGCCCGTAGTTTTCCATTATAATTGAAACCCATTGCCCTGCCATGGGCCCCTGTATCATGAATCACAAGAAGATCTCCTGTTTCGATGGGAGGAAGCTTCCTGTTCACAGCAAATTTATCATTATTCTCACAGAGGCTGCCCACAACATCACAGGTTTGTGTCAATTCTTCATTTTCCTTGCCCGCAACAGTTATGTGGTGATAGGCCCCATACATTCCGGGTCTCATGAAATCAGCCATGGAGGCATCCACTCCAATGTATTCCCGGTATGTATGCTTCTTATGAATAGCCTGTGTAATAAGATATCCATAAGGACCGGTGATCACTCTGGCACATTCCATGTTTATAACAGCCGGTTTTAAGCCATTGTTGACGATGAATTCTGTGTAACACTGCTCGATCCCCCTGGAAACAGCCCGTATATCGACTGGAGTCTCTCCCGGGTTGTACGGGATACCAATACCTCCACCGAAATTGATGAAATCCATGTTGATGCCGGTTTTTCGGGAAATCTCTTCACTGAGCTGAAGAAGCTGAGAGGCTGTATCAATGAAGTAATGCTCATCAAGTTCATTGGAGGCAACCATAGTATGAATGCCGAAGTTCTGTACACCCTTTTTCCTGGCCAGGGTATATGCTTCAAACATCTGTTTTCTGGTCAGGCCGTATTTGGCTTCTGCAGGGGTCCCTATAATACTGTTTCCCTCTTTTGCCGAACCGGGATTGTACCGAAATGCCAGAGTATCCGGCAGACCAATTTGTTCAAGATACTCCAGATGAGTAATATCATCCAGGTTGATAATGGCATTGATATCCTTAGCCTTGCGGTACTCCCTGGCAGGAGTGTTGTTGGATGTGAAGAAAACTTTGTCGCCCGTGAGGCCAACCGTTTCCGACAGTATGAGTTCTGCCATTGAGGAGCAGTCAGTTCCCATTCCTTCTTCAATCAGGATCTTCAATATCCATGGATTGGGACAGGCCTTTACAGCATAATAATTGCGGAATCCAATTGGAGCCCACTGGAAAGATTCATTGAACGAACGAGCATTTTTTCTAATGGCCTTCTCATCGTAAAGATGAAATGGAGTGGGGTATTGACGGGCAATCTCTTTGAGAAATTCTAAACTGAATGGCAAAGTCCGCCTGAGCCTTTCTGACACTGTAATCTCCTCAACAAGTATTATAGACCCTTGCCAGTTTGTCGGCTATAGTTGGTATGTGAGAATTACACTGCCCCTGCCGGACGATTGGCATGTTCATCTGCGCCAGGGGGCAAAAATGCCCGCTTACTCCCGAGCTCATGGAGCCGCATTCGGCCGCATCCTCGCCATGCCCAATACGATACCGCCATTAACATCACCTGAGAGAATACGGAAATACCGTCAAACTGCGGAATCTGCCTCTCCAGGACTGAAGGTCCTCACAGCATTCCAGCTCATTCCCGGCATGAACAGGAAAGACATCGCCATGCTGTCGGAGGAGGATACTCCAGCAGGAAAGTACTACCCGGCTGGAGCCACAACGAATAGTCACAATGGTGTATCGAGCCTGGATACTGTTATGGAAGCTATCGGAGCCATGGAGGAACACGGTCTTGTCCTGTGCCTGCATGGAGAAGACCCCATGGCCTCCGTTCTCGACAGAGAAAAAGAATTCCTGCCGACTTTCAAGAAGATCCGCCGCGCATTCCCCAGCTTGAGAATGGTATTGGAGCATGTATCAACGGCTGAGGCCGTCCAGATGATTCAGGGAGATCCAGGCCCGTCAGCAGCCACTGTAACAATCCAGCATCTCATGTTTACACTGGACGACCTGCTTGGAAATCTTCTCAATCCCCATCTATTCTGTAAACCAGTTGTCAAGTCCCATGTTCACAGACAGGCCATTGAGAAAGTTGTGTTTGAAGGTAATCCAAAATTCTTCTTTGGTTCCGACAGTGCCCCCCATGAGAAGGAAAGAAAACATTCCGGAACCTGTCCTGCCGGAGCATACACGGCACCGATCATTCTCCCGGCCCTGGCAGATTTTTTTGAAAAATCTGGTCAATTGGAAAGGTTGAAGCCCTTCCTCTGTGATTTCGGCAGAGAATTCTACGATGTCCCGGAAAACCGTGGAGAAGTAACACTGGAAAAGAGAGAATGGGTTGTACCCATGGAATCAGAAGGCTGTGTTCCCCTGATGGCCGGCGAAACTCTTCAATGGAGAATCGCAGAGTGATGACAGCCATACCTGCTATTGATCTGATTGATGGACGCTGTGTCCGCTTAACCGAAGGACGGTTTGACAGTGTCCGGGTGTACAATGAGGATCCAGTCGAAACAGCGAAATCCTTTGCTGGAGCCGGGGCCCGGCGACTGCATGTTGTTGATCTGGATGCGGCCCGGGGTCAGGGTGATAATCGCCGTTCCATTGCCTTAATCCGCAGGGCCTTCCCCGGCATCATTGATGTGGGTGGAGGTGTTCGAAAGTCAAAGGATGCAGAGAAGCTGCTGGATATCGGTATTGACCTCATCGTTGTAGGAACCTCTCTGGCAGAAAATCCGGAGGAAGTGGGTGAATGGACAGCAGATTTCGGCCAGGTGTTCATCGCCGGAATAGACGCAAGAGATGGCATGGTGAAAACATCGGGCTGGGAAGAGGGCAGTGTTCTGCGGGCTGTCGACCTTGCCGTCACAGCCGGAGAATTGGGTTTGATAGAAATAATCTACACAGACATAGCCCGGGATGGAACAATGAAGGGACCCAATATATCTGAAACAGAGGCCATTGCCGCAGCCTCCGGTTTGCCGGTAATCATTTCAGGAGGAGTGGGAAGTATGGCCGATCTGAAAGCCATGACCACCAATCCTTCCCGGGGGATTAGAGGTGTTATCTTCGGCAAAGCTCTGTACGAAGGAACGATTGATCTTTGCGAGGCAATAAAAACTCTGGGAGGAAGTGAGTGAAACACAGAGGAAATGACCCCCCCTGGCCTGTGACGGTCATTACCGGCAGCAGGAGAACTGCTGTTCTGATGAATCGCAAGGCGTATCGGAAAAGCCTGGAGAACAGCAGCCCGTGGATTGTTCATCCGGTAACAAACCGGGTGTTACCCTGGCCTGGTTCACCAGCGATTCTTTCCCTTAAAGAAAGTCCTGGATCCTACACCCTCACCATTGCTGAGGGGGCTGAATTACACCCTTACGGAATGGCCGCTCCATTGGATATCGATCCCGACGACAGGGGTGAGATGCATGAAGATGGCACTCAGGGAAAATCAATGAGTTCTGGAATTCTGGACAGACTTTCGGCAATCATTGCAGAATATAAAGAGACTATGCCGGAAGGTTCCTATACGGCACATCTTTTCTCAGTTGGAGAGGAGAAGATACGAAAGAAAGTAGGGGAAGAGGTCATTGAACTTATTCTATCCCATGAGAAAGATGATATCATCTATGAAACTGCGGATTTGATATATCATGTCCAGGTCCTTCTGGCCGCACTGGATTTAAAATGGGCCGATGTGGAGAATGAGCTTCTTCGTCGTCATACCGACTGACAATGTATAAACCCGATATTCTCTACGAAGATAATCATGTTATCGCTGTGAACAAAAAGACGGGCATGCTCGTTCAGGGGGACAAAACCGGAGATCTCCCCGTTCTTGACCTGATGAAATCCTACATCAAGGAGAGGGATAATAAACCCGGCCAGGTCTTCCTCGGATTGCCGCATCGTCTTGATCGCCCGGTCAGCGGCGTTCTTATCCTTGCAAAAACTTCCAGGGCACTTTCCCGTCTATCTGCCTCATTCCGGGACGGTGCGGTGCAGAAGTATTACTGGGCAGCAGTGGAATCAGCTCCCACTCCCCCGGAAGGAACTCTTATTGACTGGCTGCGGAAAGATGCGAAAACCAATACCTCCCATAGAGTAAGACCAACAGCGGCCGGGGCCAGGGAGGCCCGATTGACATATCGGGTTCTTGGTTCTTCCAAGAGCTGCTGGCTGGTGGAAGTTCAATTGCTCACTGGACGGCATCACCAGATAAGGGTGCAGCTTTCCGGCATGGGAACTCCGGTTAAAGGCGATTTGAAGTACGGAGCAAAACGATCGGATCCCGGGGGGGGAATACATCTGCACGCCCGGAGGCTGGAATTGCCTCATCCAGTTCGAGAAAAACCTCTCCTCATTACAGCACAGCCTCCTGACGGGCCAATCTGGCAGAATTTCATGAACATCTTCAGATCGAAATCCCCCGATATGAATTCGGTACGCGGCAACTGTTCCGGGTGTTCGGAAGATTGAAAAACAAAAGGCAGTCTATTGTAGAAAGAAATAGTTTTCTGTATATTTCTCCTGGAGGATAATATCAATGCCGACATACGATTACGAATGCATATCCTGCGGTTATCAATTTGAACAGTTTCAGAGTATGTCTGATGAAGCGTTAACCGATTGCCCTCAATGCAGTAAAAGCAAACTGCGCCGTCTCATTGGCAATGGAATGGGCATCATTTTCAAGGGTTCCGGTTTCTATGTCAACGATGCCCGGAAATCCGATTCCAGCGAGAAATCAGAAAAACTCACCCCAACTGCTGCGGAGAACAAAAAAACAAAGTCCCCCGGTACCAATAAGAAAGCCAGTGCCTGACAGAAGATTCCACATCATTTAATCATGCATATACTGAAGACATCTCTGCTGAAGGAATTCAAAACTCTCAAGCCGCATCTTTATAAGTATAGCAGGAGATACATTGCCGGTTTTGCATTTCTAGTCCTGGCCGATGCCGGACAGATACTGATTCCCCGATTGATCGGTCAGGCTGTTGATCATATTTCTGATGGCACAGCCGCCCGGGGAATCATTCTCCGCCTGATGATTCAGGTGGTTCTCCTGGCCAATCTTATTGCACTTGGCCGCTATGGATGGAGAAATTTCATTATAGGAAGTGCCCGGCATATTGAAGCCGATATTCGCAACCGGATTTATGGACATTTTCTCATCCTGACCAATACCTTTTATATAAATCATAAAACCGGTGATTTAATGGCCAGGATCAGCAATGACCTTAAATCCATACGCATGTCTGTGGGAATGGGATCTGTGGCCCTCATCGATGGTTTTTTCATGACTATTGTTATCCTGGGGGCACTTTTTCTAAGCTACGGATTCCTTGGGCTCCTGATTGTAGTTCCCCTGCCATTGTTGACCGCCATGGCTCTGATACTCGGAAGATTATTGGGCCCCCTCTTCTTGAAAGTTCAGGAGAACTTTTCCCGCATCAGCGAACATGTTCAGGAGACACTGACAGGAATCCGGGTGATTAAATCCTTCGCGATGGAAAAGAGGGCTCTGACAGCTTTTGCCCGGGTGAATGACAACTATGCTCGATCCCATATGAATCTTGTCCGATTCTGGGGAATGATGTTCCCGGCCATGGGTTTCCTGGCAGGGTTAGGGGTTCTGTTCCTGTTGTATTTTGGCGGCAGGGCCGTCATTGACAGCAGAGTCAGTCCGGGAGATTTCATTGCCATGCTTTCCTACCTGGGCATGCTGGTGTGGCCGGCTATGGGAGCCGGGTGGGTAATCAGCATCATGCAGAGAGGGGCGGCATCAATGAAGCGTATCAATGAAATCCTGGATGAAATTCCTGACATATATGACCTCCCGAACGCCATTGAAACCCCTCCTGTCGGCAGCCTGGAATTCCGATCGGTGAGTTATCAATACAATAAGGGAAAAGTCCTTCTCGATATAAGCTGTACCATAAAAAAAGGAACATCTCTTGGGATTCTCGGCCGTACGGGGGCAGGTAAAACCACTTTACTGAAACTGCTTACCCGTATCATTGATCCTCCGGAAGCCTGTATTTTCATTGGAGGCCAGGATATTCGAACCTTTACAAGAACAGCCCTGAGACGCACACTGGGTGTGGTTTCTCAGGATGTTTTCCTGTTCTCCGAAACAATCCGGGCAAACATTGTATTCGCCAGACCGGAAGCATCGGATTCAGAAGTAGCCAATGCCGTAAAGGCAGCCGGACTTGAATCTGACCTGCCCTTTTTCCCGGAGGGTTTGGAGACCATTGTCGGTGAAAAGGGAGTTATCCTCTCGGGAGGTCAGAAACAGCGTATTGCCATTGCCAGAGCTATTATTACAGGTCCGGAAATTCTTGTACTTGACGATGCTCTTTCAGCTGTTGACGTAGACACCGAGGAACGCATACTTGACAATCTCTTTGCGTTTCGTGAGGGAGGAACAACGGTGTTGATTTCCCATCGTGTTTCAGCACTTTCCCGATGTGATCGGTGTATAATTCTGGAAGATGGGAAGGTAGCCGCGGAAGGGACCCATGAAGAACTCCTGAAGGATAATGAATTCTACAGAGAAATCTCTGATTTACAGAAACTGGAATCCGATCCAGGGAAATCAGAATGAAGCACACAGAGGAAATTGTCCGCACCAGTTCCACCGCAGTCATAAACCGACTGGCCAACCTGACCAGACCGTATAGAATTGCCGTATTGATCACCGTAATCACTCTGCTTATCGCAACAGCCGCAGAACTTCTTCTACCCGTTATAATCAGGCGAACCCTGGACGATCATCTTCTACGCCGCGAGTATCGACTTGATCTTGCTGCCGCTCAATCCGGAATCCCCTATCCTGCCCTGGCAGAAACTCTACTCGAAGGGGGACGTATCATCGGTTCCGGACTTTTTGTTTCAATTGATTCTCTTCAGAACTTGAATGGGGCGGAAAAAGATGCCGCAAGAAGGGAAGGCTGGCTGCATGAGGAAGACTGGTATGTTTTCCAAACAGGCGGCAAAGAAGTGAAATCAGTGGTGGCAGCTCACCCGGAAATGTTTGAATCTTCTTCTGAGTTCCATGCAATTCGTATTAAAGACAGGCGTCAACTGAGCCTGGAAGAACAGAGATACATACGGTACGGCGACTATCCTGGCCTGAAGAAAAGAAGCGGTCAGTATCTGATTCTACTGGCAATTATTCTGGTATTGACCTTCGGGCAGGTCTATACCGCTTCCTGGATTGGCCAGAAAGTAATGGCCGATATACGGTGTTCACTGCTCTCCCACATTGTCCATCAATCTCTGGATTACCTGTCAAAAACACCGGTGGGCAGTTTTGTCTCCCGGGCCACGAATGATGTGGAAACCATCGCAGAGTTTTTCACGAACGTCACCATTTCATTCTTAAAAGACATTGCCATCATGGTTGGTGTGATTGGAGTTATGTTTGCACTGGATGTCCGGCTTGCTCTGATAACTTTGATTGCCCTGATACCAACATTCGCCCTTATCGTATTTTTTCGCAATCGAATAAGAGAGGCCTTTCGCCGAGTTCGAGTCAGGGTCAGCATGGTCAATGCCTTTCTGTCAGAACACATCAGCGGCATGAGCACGATCCAACTTTTCGATATGGAAAAACAAAGTGCAGAGGAATTTGAGAAAAAGGGCTCCAGTCTTCTGAACGCAGAAATGAACCAGCTGCGCATCATGGCTGTTTTCAGACCCCTTATAGAATTGATTGCTTCTCTGGCCATTGCATTGATAATATGGTATTCGTCCAATCTCCACGAATCAGGTGTGGTTACCCTGGGAATACTCATAGCCTTTGTCGAATTGATCCAGAAATTCTTCCATCCGATTATGGATATCGCAGAAAAATTCGACATCCTTGAGTCCGCCATGGCGGGCGGTGAACGTGTATTTGCCATGCTGGATGTTGTCAACAGAATTCCTGATAATCGCTCAGGATCTACTGGCATCAGGGATAGAAGTGAGATTGAATTTGAAAATGTCCATTTCTCCTATGTGGCCGGTGAACCGATTCTCAAGGGGTTGAGTTTTACGATCCCTGCCGGCTCAACCACAGCCATTGTTGGAGCAACAGGAACTGGAAAAACAACCATTGCCAATCTTCTTACTCGCTTATGGGATCCCCAGGATGGTAGAATCATCCTGGACGGTGAGGATGTCCGCAACATGCCTCTGACCAGTTTAAGGAAGATAATTCAGCCCATCCAGCAGGATGTTTTTCTCTTTGCCGGATCCATCGCTGATAATATTGATCTGGGTCTGGGACTGGACAGAAAGACCATTGAGGAATCCGGTAAACTTGCCCGGGCCGATGAGTTTATAGCACACCTGCCTGATGGTTACGATACCCTGATTACTGAAGGGGCTGACAACCTTTCTGCCGGTCAGCGTCAACTGGTGGCATTTGCCCGAATCATTGCTCACAACCCACGGGTGATAATACTCGATGAGGCTACGGCTAACATTGATACAAAAACCGAGGCCCTTATTCAGGAGGGACTGGACAGTCTCCTGAGTAATCGCACGGCAATGATTATTGCCCATCGCCTTTCCACAATTCGCCGTGCCGATCAGATACTGGTTTTAGGTCGGGGGAAGCTCATCGAATCGGGTACTCATGAGGACCTTCTTGCCCGGAACGGGGTATATCGAAATCTATACGATTTACAGTTTTTATAGTGTCAGAAAGCTTGTTAATGCAGCAGAAACCCCTGTCAGGCTCGTTATAACATAACAAGAAACAATTTATAAGGAGTTTGACCATGCCATTCCGACTCTTGAATCAACGGCTATTTCTCTACCAGTACTGGAGGTCGCTTGAAACAGGATTTTAGGCAGGGAATCATATCCGGGAAGATACCGCCTGGTGTCTCAAAAGATTTCCTTCTGACTTTCTCTTCTTTTGATCTGTATGCAGTGCCTCCATAGTGACACTACCCTGAAGAAACTATAGTATTCCTGAGGAGTAATCGCAGCTCAATGGTGTTCAATTGATTGACTGGCAGTTGCATACATTTGAAAGCTATTCTATTCAAGATCGGAAGCATGAAAACTGTACTGGTATTTGGAACATTCGATAGTATTCATCCCGGCCACCGCTGGTTTCTCCAGCAGGCAGCCTCTCAAGGTGATGAAATCATTGCCGTTGTAGCACGAGATAAATTTGTCGCTGAGTGGAAGGGAAAAGCTCCGCATCATGACGAACAAAGTCGGATGGCCTGCTTGATGAATTCAGGTATGGTGAATGAGGTGCGGCTGGCGGACGAGTGTATTCATACATACAGTGTTTTACAGGAGATAACACCAGAAGTTATCTGTCTTGGCCATGATCAAAAGGCATTGAAGGCTGATCTGGAGTCATTTCTGGTCAACAACTATACGGGAAATTCTAAACCTGAAATCCGTTCACTCCCCCCGTGGCGGAGGCAGTTATACAGTTCCACACGTATCACAAAATCTAAATCCTCCTGGAAAGTCTGGATACTGTACATTCTTCTGGTTTCTGCAATGCTCTCCATTGGGTTCAGCTGGGTATCCGGTAAAAGACTGACCTCATCTGCCGACATGGCAGACCTTGCTTTTATCAGATTTTTCTGTACAGCAGTGCTATGCCTGCCACTGTTAATTTCCAAACAAACATCGAAAATTTCTGTCAAAGAGCTTCTTCCAACCATATTCATGGCCTTATGCCTTGTTTGCTACAACCTGCTATTCTCTTTCGGACTAGAATCAGGTCTTGCGGGGCGGGGAGGAGTCATTGTCAGCACAATACCCCCTCTGCTGACTTTGCTCATTGCATCGTTCCTGTCGAAAAACACTCTTCGGGGCATAGCCATTCCGGGTACTTTTATTGGTGTGGCTGCCGGAATAATTCTTCTTAAACCCTGGCAGTACACAGGGAACAGATTAGTCGATCCCGGAAACCTGGTATTCCTGATGGCAGCACTGTTCTGGGCAATAATGATGGTTGCAGTACACAGGGTTCAGATCTTTTTGGGCAGCTTTGCGCGATTCGTTGTTATACTCTACACAGCAGGCTTCCTCATTCTCACACCATTAATCATTATGAAATCAGGCCTCTCTGTTTTCACAGGGCATGACATCATATTCTGGCTGGACATGGTATTCCTCAGTGCGGCAGCGGGTTTTTATGGAATTGGTCTTTATTGCTTTGCATCCAGAGAGCTGGGGACTGACCGCACCTGTGCTTTTGCACTATTAGTACCTGTTTCAGCCGCAGGTTTTGCATGGCTTATACTTGGGGAAGTGCCTGATCCTGCTGCCATCCTGGGAGGGTCGCTGGCTGTCATTGCATTCGTTTTGATTAATATCCGGCCTAAAACAGATTAGTTCCGGTCCTGTTTCTCCAATTTGCCAATGAATTGAGACAGTAATGACCTGTGTTTGTGTGATGGCCTGTCGGGATAACTCATTATACGGGCCAGTATTGAAAAATCTTCCTGCTTCTCAAGAAGCATACGTATTATCACCATGAAAGGCACGGCAAGCAGCATGCCCGGCACACCCCAGAGATATCCCCAGAAGAGAAGACCAAACAGGATGGATACAGTATTGAAGCGCAGGTGATTCCCCATGAGCATGGGGTCAATTATATTCCCTACAATCAACTGGATAAGCAATAAAACAGCCGAAACCGTCAGAATAATACCGATGGAATCAAACTGTATCAGGGCCATCAGCAAAGGAAACACTGTGGCAATAATTGAGCCGACAGATGGTATGTAATTCATCAGGAAGGCAATGAATCCCCAGAATAAAGCAAATCGCAATCCAAAGATCCAGCAGGTTAATCCGAAAAGTATTCCTGTTAATGAGCTTGATAAGGTCTTGATCAGCATGTATGTTGAGATGCTCTTCTGGGTTTTTCGGCTGATTTCTCTTCTGCTGCCGGATTTGTCTGTTCCGATTACATATTCCATGTATGCGGGAAACCTGGCAGCTCCTGCTAAAAGAAAAAGGTAGTACAGTAGAAACAGCAGAGTTGATGATCCCATAACACTGATGAATTTTCCGAACAGTGAGCCGATCATTGATGCAATACTGCCCGGCGTGATACTATCCTTCAATTCGTTCAGTACGGCTTCAAGATCCAGACCGGGCACCGTGTTAGCAATCCAGATGAAGGCAGAATTGATTCGACGGTACAATTGCTCTGCCAGAACTTCCTTATCCTGTATGATCTGATGTATGACACTGCTGATCATCTCGAAAACAATCCAGAGGACAACTATTGTGAGGGAAGAAACAAGCATTGTAATCAAGATTCGCGGAATCTTGATTCTTTCAAGGAAATTTATAACTGGCAGGTTCAGCATTGTCAGCAAAACTGCAAGGGCAAGCGGGATGAGAAGATGGGAAAGTTTCTGCAGAACGATGAACAATGAGATAACAAGCAATATCATGAGTATGTTGCGAATACTTCGAGTGTAATCTGTCATTTCATCCTCTGTTGCAGTTTTGCATAGTGCCCCGGGGCCTGTGAACACTGCGGGCACAACGCAGCAGCATGAAGCCTGCAGGAATTTGATTTTCCTCAATGCCGATGGAGATATCCCATTATCTGAGTAACATTGGAAAAGTGTATAATATACTACTTCGTTCGGGCAGTCACCTTACCGATAATCGATGTGTGAAGTTTAATCCAGGCAGAATCACCCTAATTCGTCTTCCCTCACTCCGTTTATTTCTGATAGGTATTATATCCACCTTCCTTTCCCTGACTGCATTTGCCGATGACCTGGAAATCAAGCCAGGTGATGCATACCTGGAAATCGCAGAAAACAAAGAGGGTTTCTACCTCTACATACGTGCGTCCAACAAAATAGGATCGGTCATGCTGACAGAATCCTCATCCGATCCCTTGAAAAAGTCTGCCTCTTATGCTTTTCGATCCTGGGATTACAACCCCGTTAATGGCGATGAAAAACGCATATTGAATGGAAAGTTCCTGGTATCGAAAAACCCATTGTATTTTCTTCTGGACTCCACCCCTGAACCAGACAGACTGCTTGAAACTGCTTTCAAAATCTATGTCCCATTTCAGCTTACCTATGGCTATCCATGGAGCCGGGAGGGACAAATAACAGTACACCGCGGAACATGGCTGAATATACGGGCATTTGAGAAACCCTATGCGGATTACAGCGGTTCCTGGAGGGACAACCCATTCGTACTCTCGATGAAGGATATCCCCCTCCCCCCAGAACCCGAAGTTCCTGTCTTTGAAGATGAATCTGTCGACAATGTTGAGGCTGCCGTTGAGCGAATGACAGGAATAATGGCATCAAATAATGGAAATATTGACGTTGTTCTTGTTGTTGATACGACTATAAGCATGAAAGATGATATAAACTTCATTCGGGAAGCTCTCATTCCCCTGGTCAGAAAGAAAATTGAAGATTTCAAGAGCTTCCGCATTGGACTTGTACTCTATCGTGACTATAAAGAAGCATACCTTACACGTTCAAGTCCATTCACAAACGATTTGGATGCTCTCCAGAAGACTCTCAACCGGGTAACGACTGCTGGTGGCCGTGATCTCCCGGAAGCTGTCACTGAGGGATTGTTTGCCGCCCTTACGGAATTCGATTGGGAAGCCCCGGAACGG
Organism: Spirochaetaceae bacterium; assembly: GCA_965224705.1. Lineage (GTDB taxonomy): Bacteria > Spirochaetota > Spirochaetia > DSM-2461 > DSM-2461 > UBA2779. Next base: position 1,844,808 of record OZ245056.1, read on the forward strand.
GCAATAATCCAGGTAGGTGATGCCCCTGCCCACGATGAACCCCGAGGTGAAATAACACCGGAAATGGTGGAGGATGCAGCTCGGAATCTGGGCGTTACCATTTTTCCAATACGGCTGCCCGATAAGAAATAATTCTACTTTACCCCAATGGCTTCTTTTACACGATTCAGAGTCTGCCTGGCAACTTTTCCTGCTTTTAATGCTCCATCGGCAAGAATATCATCAATTTGTGTTCTGTCGGCCATCAGTGCTTCATATCTATCCCGCATTGGAGAAATAATGGCATCAACTTCCTCGAAAAGAACCTGTTTAGCTTCTCCCCAGCCCATTCCACCAGCACGGTATCGGTCAGCTAAGAATTTTTGATCGGACTCACCGGCAAATAATTTGTAGAGAGCATAAATATTACAGGTGTCCGGATTCTTGGGTTCTTCCACTCCCTGGCTGTTCGTAACGATTTGCATGATTGTTTTTCTAAGTTTTTTTCTAGAAAGGAATAATGGTATATGATTATTGTAACTCTTGGACATTTTCCTGCCATCCAATCCTGGTACGACCATCATTTTCTCACTGGTTTGAGCCTGTGGGATAACAAGCAGGTCTTCCTTATAGTTATGGTTCAGCATTCCAGCAATGTCCTGGGCCATTTCCACATGCTGCACCTGATCCCTGCCAACTGGAACGATGTTTGCATCAAAAAGCAGTATGTCCGCAGCCATCAGAATGGGATATGTGAAGAGTCCCATATTGATCTGGTGATCTTCCGGCTGCCCTTTATTTCGATTGAAATCCACGGCGGCCTTGTAGGCATGAGCCCTGTTCATCAAGCCCTTGGCCGTAAATGCTGTCAATATAGTGGCCAATTCAAAGGTTTCTGGAACATCAGACTGCTTATATATGAGAGCCTTATCCGGATCCATACCTGCGGCCAGCCAGCTTACAGCCACTTCATGAATACAGGAGCGAAGGGTGGACGCATCCCTGATCACATTGAGCGAATGGTAATCGGCAATGAAGAATCGGGCATCAGTTTCTGAGTTGTCCGCAGTTAGAAGCGCTGGCTGGATTGCTCCGAAGTAATTACCAATATGAGGCATTCCGGTGGGTTTTATTCCGGTAAGCACAACCTTTTTATTCATAATTCTATAATACAGTGTAAGGGGATGAACGTGAAGAACACAAAATCTTGATAAAATTCACATAAAGTACCCTTTTTTGCTGGTTTCCTGGAGAAAAGTTGATTATTATGGATGTATGGCAAACATCTGTCTTGTGGAAGATAATGAGTCAATCCGGGAAGCAGTGAAGAGCTTTCTTCAACTGGCAGATCATCAGGTGTCTGATTTTGGAACACTTCTGGAAGCAAGGGCTGCTTTAGATGCCCATCTTCCCGACTTAATTCTTATGGATGTTATGCTGCCGGACGGTAATGGATTCTTCTTCGCCAGGGAATTTCTGGCAGAACACCCTGTTCCACTGATTTTCATGTCCGGCCGGGAATCCGAGTCCGACCGGATTACTGGCTTTGAAATTGGTGCTGACGACTACATCGTGAAGCCATTCAGCCCGAAAGAGCTTGTGCTTCGAATTGCGGCTATACTGAAACGGACATCAGAAACAAAACCGGATGCTTCCCTCCCTGATACTGTCTGGAACCTGAATGGGCAGGTTCTGCACACGGACGAGAATGCTCATAGAGCTACTTTGGACGATGAACTCTTGAAACTCACGGCTGCTGAATGGAAGATCCTCATATATTTCACCAGAAATGGCGGTACTGTTGTTTCAAGGAAGCAAGTTCTGGACCATTGTCTGTCCTATTCATTTGATGGCTATGATAGAATTGTCGATACTCATGTGAAGAATCTGCGGGCAAAGCTTGGGAACCCCGGTTGGATAGAAACCGTCCGTGGATATGGCTATCGTTTTGCTGGGAAAGGAGGGCTTTAGGAGGATTCCTCTTACCATTTTTGTATTTTTCATTTATAATATCAAATTTACTTGACGGAAATTTGTGATTTATGTAAGATATTCATTAACTCAATGTAATACTCAATATTACATTGAGTTAATGAATAGATATACCGATGTATGGAGGAATAGAGGAGTTTCATTGATCTTACACCTTATTCCCACAGAGTATTCACTTGTTCTTGTGAATCAGTGTATGAGCTTAGCGCCGGGTTCCGGCGTTTTAAATAATTTCTTGCTATATAGGAGAGCATGTAAATGAAGAGAATTATGATTCTGGCCTTAGTGGTTGTAATTGCCGGAGCCGCATTTGCGGATGTTGATCCTGCATTCAGTGGATCGTTTTCAACCTATATCGGAGTGTCATTGCCGGAAACGAGTAGCTCAGGTGCTTTGAAAACAAGTGTCTCTGATTCTATAAGTTTGGATCTCAATGCGACTATCGATGAGTGGAATACTGTTTCTGTAACCGTGGGATTGGCTGATGCCATGTACTGGGACGACCTGGATGGTGTTGGTAGTGACGGCATAATTAATACAGATCGTCTGAAAGGAACAGCTGTCATTGATTCCGATGGTAATCCAACCACGACGGGTACGACAGCCGGGACTGCGAATCCAGTAGGCGGTGATGAACTGGATAACCGTGGTGATTATCTCCGCATGAAAGCCTTCACTTATACGACCGACATTCTGGGTGCTCTGGGTGTCGATGGACCGGTTGGCCTCAGTCTCAAGTTCGGTAAATTTGGTTTTGGCGGTTCTACTTCCTATGTGAATGTCGCCCCTGTATCCACAAAGGACGCCGATGGTACGGGCGGCACGGACGATGGAAACGTGGGCATTGGAGTTGATTTGAAATTGTTTGAGAAAGCGACTCTGAGCACTGTTATTTATCCCGCAAACCTTGCCAGTATTGCAGAAGATGGTAATACAAGATTTGAAGGTGGTGCAACTTTGAAAATCGCAGGTATCGCTGATAAGCTTGACGTTGCAGCTTACTTCCTGGCTTCAGCCTATGATGCAAGAAAAAAGGAGAATGCTGATGCGGATACCGCAGATGGCGATGGAATGAGCCTGGGTGCCAGTCTGGCTCTTACACTTGATGCACACAAAATTGGTGTTGGTTTCCAGTATGATCTGGATGAGGGTTTAAGTGAGAATCAGGCAAAAGCTCAGATTGATTATGCCCTGACACTCGATAAGGTTACATTGGGTCTGTCCTATGGTGTTGGCGGCTTCAATGAGTTCGCTAAAAATAGCGATGTGAGATTGTCGGTTCTGTATAATATCCTGGATAACTTTGGTGTTTTCGGTGCCATCGGTCTGGGTGATTTTTCCAGCCTGGGTGCAGACTCTATCAAATACGATGTCGGTCTTACCACCGCTCTGGGTGCATTGGCCATTCAACTGGGTGCTTCCAACAATTTGCAGTATAAGGCACCGGAGGATGATTGGAACGATGTGATTTACGTCAAATTCAGCACATCATTCTAGTTTTTCCCGAGTATAAGAGTTGAGTTTAATGGCCTTACAATCGTAAGGCCATTTTTTATGCTGTAACTTTTTCAGAGTGTCAGGAAGCTTGTTAGATTTGAAAAACATTTCTTTAATACGGCTGTTTTGATGACTTAGAACCTTGCAGTTACTGGAAAAAGTGAGAATTCAACAAGCTTTCTGACACTCCGAGATTCCTATATCAGATATTTTACACAGTATTTCGACGGTTCATAATGTACACAATTCTCCTGATAGTCTATCATCCTTAATCAGGGAGTAATCAAACCGATGAAAATTCTATTGGCCAGCGTGATCTTAGTATTGCTGCCTTTCCTGACAGGATGCAGCACAGCTCCGCCGCTGCCAGTTCTTTCCGAACCCATCGTTCATCAGGTGGCTGATTTAACTGTATCATTGCAGTATCTTGATGAAGAGACACTCATCGCCCGACATGGGAGAAATGATGCCCGGATCTATACGAACCCCTACTATGGATATCCGAGTATAATCACAAAAAAACGATTGTTGGTGTTTGAGTTCAATGCAAGTACAACTGAATCAGAGGTGTTATTCGAGCTGGATGAAATAACCCTCAAAATTGGCAGTGTCAGTGCTGATGCAAAAAGCCGCCCTTACCTGAAGACAATATGGAACCACTACAGATTGGCCGACACAACACGGATGGATTTGAAAATGCAAAAAACGATCCTGAAGCGGGAATTTGCTGTTAAACCGAATGAACCGGTTTCCGGTTACCTGGTATTCGGAAGCAATTATCCGGAGGAAGGCGGTGACGGATTGATCTCCATGTATGCAAGCACACCGGATGGTGATCAAGGTGTGATTGAAATCCCGTTGAGTTTCAATGCTGATGGCAAACCTGGGGATTCTACCAAAGGTTCCGGGATTTTTTCAGATGAATGATATTTTATGAGCAAAAAATTTTGGAGGAGAAATAAAATGATGAGAAATTTATTGGCGATTCTTTTTACCTTGCTGGCATTGGCCGCAGTTTCGGCAGGGGGACAGCGTGAGAGTGAAGGAAGCGGCAGCGGGATGTCGGAGGATGGGACAACACAATTAAAGGTGATCACCCTTCTCAATGGAACTCTGGGAGATAAATCCTTTTTCGATTCCGCAGCTGCCGGCATGGACCTTGTAAAATCTGAATTCGGGGATGCTGTTGCTACCAGGGTCGTTGAAATGACCTATGATGAAACAAAATGGGAACCCACGCTTCTTGATACTGTTGAAGAGGACTGGGATATCATCATCGTTGGCACATGGCAGATGACTGAAATGCTCCAGGATGCGGCTCTTGATTATCCTGACAAGAGGTTTTTTATTTTTGATACAAGTGTTGATTATTCATTGGGGATCAACAACATATACTCAATACTCTACAGTCAGAATCAGGCATCCTTTGTAGCCGGGGCTCTGGCTGCTTCCATCACTGAATCAGACATGCCCCTGGCCAATGAGGAGCAAGTAATAGGCTTCCTTGGGGGAATGGATATTCCGATTATCAATGATTTTCTGGTAGGCTACATTGAGGGGGCCCGGTATGTTAATCCGGATATCGAGGTAGCGATTTCCTACATTGGCTCCTTTGACGATTCAGCCAAGGGAAAGGAAATGGCTCTTGCTCAGTACAATCTGGGAGCCGATATTGGCTACAATGTTGCAGGCCAGGCGGGTTTGGGTCAATTGGATGCCGCCAAAGATGCCAATCGTTACGCTATTGGTGTGGATTCAGATCAGGCAGCAATTTTCGCTGCTACAGATCCGGCTAAAACAGAATTAATTGTGACCAGTGTTCTCAAGCGAATTGATTTATCAATTCTGCGTGGTGTGACAATGCATCTTGAGGGGACTCTTCGCTATGACAGGGCTGAGGTTTTGGGATTTGACTCCCAGGGTGTAGGATTCGCCCGGAATGAAATCTACAAGAAAACAGTACCTGCGGAGATTCAGACTATGGTTGATGATCTGGAGAATGATATTCGCTCAGGTAAAATCATTGTCAGTTCTGCCTTTGGCATGGATTCGGAGGTTTTAAATCAGCTGCGGAATTCTGTAAAACCTTAGCTGTCCATTGATCCCGGGATTAAGATGTCAACGTCAACAAATGAAATACTGACGATGAGAAACATCTCCAGGATTTATCCCAATGGGATAGTGGCAAACAGGAATGTAAACTTCTCTGTAACTGCCGGTGAAATCCATGGTCTGGTTGGTGAGAACGGAGCCGGAAAAACGACGCTGATGCAGATTCTTTTTGGACTCAGTCAGCCGGAAAGCGGATCCATTTTCCTCAAGAAACGGAAAATCAGTATTACAAATCCCAATGTTGCCATCGCTAATGGAATAGGCATGGTTCATCAGCACTTCATGCTTGTTCCTTCTTTAACGGTGGCAGAAAACATTGTGCTGGGCGTTGAGCCGTGCAAAGGTCTGAGGCTGGACACTGCGGAAGCCGTTCGGATTACCAGAACCCTCTCAGAAAAATACAATCTCAAAGTCAATCCCAACGCATTAATACGCGATTTACCGGTGGGCGTCAAACAAAAGGTCGAAATCCTCAAGGCTCTGCATCGGGGTATTTCAATCTTGATACTTGATGAACCTACGGCCGTGCTGACACCCCAGGAAACCACCGAACTGTTTGAGGAACTCAAGTTTCTGCGGTCTCAGGGAAATACAACAATTTTTATTTCTCACAAGCTTAATGAGATCAAAGCTCTGTGTGACAGGGTGACTATTATGCGTTCCGGTTCCAGTCAGGGGGTGTTCAGCGTTGATTCAATTTCAGAACAGGAAATTTCCCGCCTCATGGTAGGCCGGGATATTGTACTGAAACTGGAGAAAAAACCCGCTGAACCAGATAAATCCATTCTTGAAGTTAAACATCTTCGGGTCGTTAATCAACATAAGAAAAATGTTGTTGATGGAGTGTCTTTTTCTCTTCGATCCGGTGAAATCCTCGGAATTGCCGGAGTGGAGGGGAATGGTCAGAGGGAACTGGTGGAGGCCATTACCGGACTTGGAAGCTATGCATCGGGGAGTGTGTGCATTGCAGGTCAGGATATAAAAAAGCTCAGTGTCCGTGAGATCCGGGATCTGGGAACTTCCCATATCCCGGAAGATAGAATGACTCGGGGTTGTGCCGCAGACTTGAGTATTGAGATGAATCTTCTCGCCTATAAACATGACCATAAGGAGTTCAGCCGCCGCCGTATTTTTATGGATATGAAGGCAATTCGGCGTATGTCCATGGCTTTAGTGCGGGAGTACAAAGTTCTCTGCCTCTCTCCCCAACAGGGGACAGGGCGTCTGTCGGGGGGGAATATCCAGAAAGTTGTGGTAGCGAGAGAGCTTTCCAGTTCTCCAAACATCCTCATTGCCGATCAGCCCACCCGGGGCATTGATGTTGGGGCTACCGAATTTATTCGCAGCCGCATGATCGGTTTAAGAGACTCAGGATGTGCTGTTTTGCTTGTATCAGCCGATTTGAATGAGGTAATAGAACTTTCGGACAGGATTATAGTCATGTATAATGGAAAGATATCAGTCTGCCTTGATGATGTTACTGATGTCAGTGAAAACGAATTGGGCCTGTACATGCTGGGTCTCAAAAAAGATGAATAGATCAAAGCAATTATTTGAACTCTACCGTATTGGTCTGGCGGTACTCATTTCCCTGGGCATTGCCGTCATCATTATCATTCTGGTGAGCGAAAATCCCGGTGAAGCGTTGAAAATTTTTCTTTTCGGACCTGTGGACAGTTTGAGACATTTCGGAAATGTTCTGGAATTAATGGTTCCGTTAATCTTTACCGGACTGGCCATCACATTGATGTTTGTGGCCTCACAATTCAATCTTGGAGCCGAAGGGGCTTTTTTCTTTGGAGCTGTCGGGGCATCATTCATTGCTGTGAACTGGGCACTGCCTGCGGTAATTCATCCCCTGACTGCCATCATCTGGGGGGGCTTCATTGGATCGGTGCTTTGCGGGATTCCCGGTCTGTTGAAAATCAAGTGGGGAAGCTCTGAACTCGTTTCGTCACTGATGTTCAACTACATAGCCTATTTTTTTGGCCTTTATCTGATCAATTACTTTCTGCGGGATGTGAATGCTGGAGCAATGGTGTCCTATCCCCTGGCAGAGAGTGCGAAGCTATACCGGCTCATACCCAAAACAAAAGTACACTTTGGCATTGTTGTCGCTGGTCTGACGGCGGTATTCACCAGTGTTTTCCTGTTTCGAACCCGGTGGGGTTACCGCATTCGTGTTATTGGTTTGAATACGCGTTTTGCCGAATATGCAGGAATCAATACGGCGGCCACCATTGTTTTGAGTCAGTTCCTTGGCGGTTTCATTGCTGGTATGGGAGGTGCTGTTGAGGTATTGGGGATGTATCGACGCTTCACCTGGCAGATTTTGCCGGGTTATGGATGGGCTGGAATTATCGTCGCCATTCTGGCTCGAAACAATCCAATCTATGTTCCGGCAGCGGCTTTTTTTCTTGCCTGGCTTCGTATCGGGGCCGATTTAATGTCCCGGGCGACCGATGTTCCCAATGAGTTTGCCGCCATCATTCAGGGTGTTATGGTGATTCTTATTACGGCTGAAAGCTTTCTGGCAAAATACAGACATAAAGTGGTGGTTAAGGAAGCACAGAATGATTGATTTCCTGCAGATCGTATTCAATCCACAGTTCGGCTATGCAATCCTGCGCGTCAGTACGCCCATACTTTTTGCAACTTTGGGGGCATTGATTTCCGATAAGGCAGGGGTAATCAACATCGCATTGGAAGGCATCATGCTGATTGCGGCACTTTGCGGCGTTATCTTCTCAGCTCTCAGCGGATCGGCCTTCATTGGTCTTTTTGCGGCCATTCTTTTCGGCGGTCTTGCCGGTTTGAGTCTGGGATACTTTGCTTTGAAGCTGAAAACTGATGTGATACTGGCCGGGGTGGCCCTGAACCTTATTGCATCAGGCGGAACTATCTTCATACTTTATCTGGTGGCTGGCGACAAGGGTATCTCGGCATCTCTGGCCTCCAAAGTTTTGCCAAGAATCGATATACCCCTTCTCAAAAGCATTCCTGGATTGGGCCCAATCTTCTCCGGGCACAATATTCTAACCTACTTTGCCTTCATCTCGGTCTTCATTGTCTGGTACTTCCTCTACAAGACACCCGCTGGCCTTCGGATCAGGGCTGTAGGCGAGAATGAACATGCAGCCGACTCAGCGGGAGTCAGTGTTATAAAAACCCGGTACACGGCCCTGGTAATCAGCGGTGTTCTGGCTGGATTCGGGGGTGCCTATATGTCCATGGGATACGTATCCTGGTTCAGTCGGGATATGACGGCCGGCCGGGGGTTCATTGCCCTGGCTGCCGAGGCAATGGGCGGAGCAACTCCTGTTGGAAGCATGCTCACCGCCTTACTATTTGGGTTTTTCGATGCTCTGTCCAATTCTCTCCAAATTCTCAAGATCCCATTTGAGTTTGTCGGTATGATACCCTATGTGGCGACGGTGATTGGACTTGTTATTTATACGATACGTAAAACAGGAAAACTCCACCGCATACAGACAAGGGCCGCAGAACACATCAAGGCTACCGTAAGTTCAGGCTCAGACAGCCGCTGAAATTCTTCTGCTTCTGTATGGAGTTGGAGAACAGTATTTTGAATCTCTCTATAAATTGTTTTCTTACTATGTCTACCGAGTGTCCGGAAGCATGTTAAAATGGGGGCATCTCTTTCTTCTGCCATCCTTACTCATTACTACTGTTATCTTCCTGTGCCAATCGTTTCAATTCCTGCATTGCGGCATCACACCATTCCAACTCCGCAGTGTAGAACCTCAAGCCAAAATCCAATGATAGCTTCCAATAGGGGATTTCAGACTGGATTTCTGGTTGAGACTCATTGCTTAATTCCTCAGTAAGGTAGGTATTGATATCGTCGAGATTGTGGAGAACATCTTCACAGTGAGTTTTTCGATGTTCAATCTTTTCTATGAGTTTTTTCGGACTCAGCATATTGCCGTAGAACACCTGGAGAAGAAGTTCCTCTCTAAGCTTCCTGATTTCAGGTATCTGATGGAGCCAGTCTTTGAATTCCTGACGCCCGGCATCGGTGATGGTGTATACTTTTTTGTCCGGGCGGCTTTCCTGTTGGAACTTCTCCATAGTTACTGCGCCCTCAGCTTCCATTTTCTTCAGTAATGGATAGATGTTGCTGTAGTTCTCCGACCAGAAATGACTGATTGATTTATCACACAGGTTCTTAATCTCATACCCGCTCATGGATGTCATGTTGAGCATTCCAAGTAAGGCATAACGGCTTTTGCTTTTTCTAGGCAACAATGTGTCCTTTACAGTAATTGAGAAGATTGCTGGAAGACAGCAGGCCGGTATTTCTACAGGATATCATGTGATCTGGACCTGCACTATAAGAAATAATAGTTCTCACAACCCTCCGGTTACCCCAATATACAGGAAGCAGAAAAAAGAGTCCAGCAAAGAAAAAAAGAATATTTACAAAAAAAATATAAATAATTGACATATTCCATTAATGTACATATATTGTTATGCATAAGATGAACGATCAGTTCATTCACAAAAAGACAGAAGAGGTGAATAATGAAATTTACAATACTATTGATGATTTTGGTGGTGACTGGTATGACAGGTTTGGCTGGCGAGGCGATCTGGGACACTTTCTATGAAATGGCAGGATCCCGGGAAGAAGCCGAGGCCACAAGCCTGGATTCCACCGATGCTCAGGCCCTGAAAAAGGCGGGTGTCTATTACTTCGCCCTGGTGAACGGTGTGAATTCAGTCAAAATAGATAAAAAGAACAGAGTTGATAATGCTAAAACAGCGATGGATTACTTTGAAGCGGCCTATACACAGGATAGGAAGAATCCCGAATTAGGAACCTGGAGAGCCACATCGACATTGTCGTACGCCGGTGCTGTAAAAAAACTGTCAATTAAGATCAAGTACTCCAATATGGGGATTTCTTATTATAACCAGGTACCCACAGGTCAGAGGAACAATCTGGATTACCTGGCCATGCGCATCATTTCTTACAGCCAGGTCCCGAAAAGTTTTAAGAATCTAACAGATATCGTTAAAAGTGATGCTGAGAACTACATGACTATCTATAACTCCTTGACTCAGAATCCAGGAACACATGAATACCTTAAGGAAACAGTCAAGGTTATGCATGCTTATGCTTATTTTATTACTGGGAAAAGAGATATCGCAAAGAAACATGTACTCACCGTTGATGAAGATCTATTGCTGAGAGGTCAGGGAGCGGATACCACAACAGCTGATTACTTCTTTCGAATGAAGAAAAAACTGAAAATCAAGTAGGAGGAAGAGATAACTATTGATGAACAAGTCAACCATTGTCAAAGTTGAAAATCTTCATAAATCCTATGTCATGGGCAAAATCAAAGTACCGGCACTCAGAGGACTAAGCTATGCTTTCAAGGAAGGCTTCACTGTTGTAGCAGGACCTTCGGGGAGTGGAAAGAGCACTCTTCTCAACATCCTGGGATGCCTGGATTCGCCAACTTCAGGGGATGTACATCTTGGAGGTGAAAACGTTACAAGGCTGGATGAGGCTGCCCGCAGCCGTTTAAGGCGCAACTACATCGGATTCATCTTCCAGAGTTTCAGTCTTATTCCTGTCTTATCGGTTTTTGACAACGTAGAATACCCAATCCTACGCTCCGAATTAACAAAAACAATGCGCAAGGAAAGGGTGTCCAATCTTCTTGAGGAAGTAGGGCTGGGGGATTTCATGCACAGGTTTCCAAGGGAACTGTCGGGAGGGCAAATGCAGAGGGTGGCCATTGCCAGAGCCCTGGTGGCTCATCCAAAACTCATCATTGCAGATGAACCAACAGCCAACCTGGATTCCAAAACAGGGCAGAGGATCCTGGAACTTCTCGGTCGAATACAGGATGAACAGGGAGCTTCGGTTATTATTGCCTCCCACGACGGCAATGTTCTGGACAGGATTACAACACAATTATTCATTCAGGATGGAGTTATATACAATGGAAACAATTGAATTAAAAATCGCCGTTAGAAACCTGATAGCAAATTCCAGAAGAACTCTTCTGACTCTTTTTATTATTATCATTGGTTTAACGGCAATTCTTTTCATTGCCGGTTACATCAACATGGTTCGAGTTGGATTTGGAGAAATACTGATCGGTGAGAAATACACTCATTTCCAAATATACAGAAAAGGGTTTCTGGAATTGGATGACAGATCTTCCATGAAGTTTTCACTATCCCCCGATGATATTGCAACTATTGAATCAATTTTGCTGAAGCGAGATGAGGTGATGGCTGTGTTTCCGAGAATCAATGTACAGGGAGTCATCGGGAATGTGGATGTATCCAAGCTCTTCCTCGGCTACGGTTCCGATCCTTATTATGAAAACCTCATGACTTATGGAACTATTCTGGAAGGGATGAAGCTGTCGGAGGAGGATCCCTACATGTGTGTTATCGGATCAGGTCTGGCTGAAAAACTCAACGCTTCGCTGGATGACCCACTGTTGGTTTCGGTTCCAAATGACGGTGGAGGACTTGAAGCAGAAAGCCTTGTCGTCGGCGGAATTGCCAATTTTGGCCCCAAGGAACTCAACGATACAGCGGTACTGGTTTCTCTGGAAGTCGCTCGATCGCTTCATTATACAGAGAATGCCCAATCTATTATGGTGCTGCTTGATGAAACAAAACATCTTGAAGAAACGTATGCGTACTTCCTGGATGAAGCCGACAAAGCAAATCTGGACATTGAAACAAAAACATGGATTGAGATGGATCCCTTCTACCTTTCGGTCATGAGAGATTACACCTTTCAGCTTAATCTGATCGCTACAATTTTTCTTTTTGTTATACTGCTGGCCGTCAGCAATACAATTTACATGGCCATCATTGAAAGAACTCCGGAAATTGGAACATTGAGAGCCATTGGAATTTCCCGGATGGAGATAATAAGAACCATCCTTCTGGAGGGATTGATTCTGGGAATAATTGGAGTATTGTCAGGTGTGGGCATCGGATATCTCATTCAGTACATACTGCGCATTGTCTACGTTGAGCTTCCCCCCCCGCCCTCCCTGACAGAACCCATACGGCTGGCCATTCAACTGAGAGTTCAGGATGTTGTTTTCTACAGCGGACTTCTTGCTGTTTGTTCCGTAATCGCAACACTGTTCCCCGGGCTCAAAGCATCCAATACGAATATTGTTTCAGCAATCAGACACGCTTAGGAGGTTGTTATGAGAATCAAGTGTTTTTTATCATTGTTCCTTGCATTGAATATGGGACTGTTTGCCCAGAACCAGACAGACCAGGAATTTCTGGACGCATTGAGAAGTGAAAGCGGTTTTGCTCCTCAGTTCAAGGCTGAAATGCTCTTCGAGGTCAGTACACCGGGAGGAGCACCCTCATCAGCGACTCTTACACTCTATGAAAATAGCGGTAGCTCTATCGCCAAATTCCTCAGTCCGGCAAGAGATAAAGGGAAAACAGTTTTGCAAAAGGGAAGCAAGTACTGGATGTATTTTCCAAAAGCAAAGCGGTCCACAGTCCTTTCGCCCCTGGCGAATATGGTGGGGAATGCATCCAATGGAGATGTTCTCAGACCCCCAAAAGCCTCTCTTTATGATATTACCCTGCTTGACACAGAGCCCAGGGTAGGAAATCGAGTTGTGCAGTTTATAGCATCAGCACGAACAGCCCCCTATGGCAAAGTTATTTCCCATTATGAAGATGATAAAATACTCGAATCAGAAATGTATACGCGCAGTGGAATACTGATGAAAAAATCCTATTTCTATGAACACAGGAAGAATACCGAAGGGTTTGGATGGATGCCTCTCAAGAGCCGCATTGTTGATGGTCAAAATGAGGAAAAGTTCACCGATATAACCTTTACGAATGTCGAGATCCTTAAGAATATCAATGAAAACTGGTTCAATCCCAATAATTTGGGAAGAGTTCGGTAATGAAGGGGCAGAGAATTGATATCAGGACTATCTTCTGTCTGTCTCTGGGCAGTTTGATTCTTTCAGGTGAGGAATCGTTGTCCGCTCAGGCAATAACGGCCGCCGCCTCTGCGGAGTTCAAATGGCATCCTTATGGCAGCGTAATTAACAGTCAATCGGCCCTGAATCCCGATAATTATCTGAAATTGCAAAACCTGACTAACAGGGCTGCATCATCATTCTGGTTTGACATTTACTTTGGAAACTTCATGCAGCTCAGCGGGAACATGGAATTGACGGCCAATAATAACCGAAGTCAGCGGCTGATCGATACCTCTACCGGTGAGGATTATTCCACTCTGGGCGATCTCACCCTGGGATTTGATCAGATTTATCTTGAGTGGACAACTCCAAACTACTGGTATCTTGGGTATGGGAAGTATCCACTTCGATATGGATATTCCCGCGTTTACTCTCCCCTGAATTATACAGCCCGAGCTCTGGATTATCGGGACACCCTGGGTCAGTGGAATGGGTGGTTTAAGGGAAATATTGGCCCCGTCAATTTTGCGTTGAACTACTTGCCTTCGGTTCGGTTTAAAAGCAACCCAAATGATAAGAATGACGTAGAGAGGTTTTTCTCAAGCATGGAAACCCTTACCGATAGACAAACCCTCATTGTATCCATGTCCGGATTTTTCTTCGACAGCCTGGATACCAGTCTGTATTTCAATATGCAGGATAAGAATCATTATGACTTCCAGGAATTCTATCTCTCCATGGGAGGCGGTTTTTCCTGGTCCATTCTGGACAAGCTTATCTGGCGATCGGAATTTCTCTATGGAAACGGTTATGATGATGTGAAGGTTGTACAGTCTTCCGGCACCAGCATTCCTGTTCTTCCTCAGCAGGAATGGATTGATCGAAATCTCAATCAATACTTTGCCAAAGCTCTCACCGGTCTTACCGTTACCATCCCGGGTGATATTGAGTTATCCGCCGAATACTACTTCAATGGGGCCGGACTGTCGGCCTCCGACCGCAGGGATTTCATCGATGCCCTGAAGATTTCAGGCGATGCCCTGGAGAATGCATCTTTTGGTGAAGATGTGAAATCGGCCTATAAAGGATTTCTCGGGGCTGGAATTGACAACTGGAAAGTTTACGAGTTGGGCCAGCACTATGCGTTTTTGCAAATAAGAAAGCTTGGCCTTTTCCAGAGATTGGATATCATCAATACATCTATTCTGCTGGCAGATGATCTGTCATTTGCGAACGTCACGACTCTGACATACAATTTCAGCGACAATTTCACTGCAGGAGCAGAAATCCGATTCTTTCTGTTCCCGAATGATGGCGCCTACAGTCTGACGCCGGAAGCATTTCGGTGTGAACTGAATGCTCAATATAGTTTCTAGGGGGAAAAATGACCAGGATTAAACGGGCTCTGCTGAGTTCACTTCTAATAACGGTATCCGCTGTGGGATGGTCGCAGGCAGAAATCAAGGATGATAGTTATTTGATCAAAGAAATCAATATCTCGGATTCAGATATGTCTGACACATATATCCGGCGGCTTCTGACCTTCAAGGAAGGCGACCATATGTCCGATGAGGAACTGGAAAAGGCCCTGTCACTCTCACGGGTGCTGGCACAGAACGACAGTAGTATTTACTTAATTGAGTTTGAGACCCGGAAAAATAACTCTGACCTGTTTGTTGAAGTCATTGTGTACGATGCCGTTGTGAAGTTCTCCTTTGGAGCATTCTCAACGGGTCCTGTCATTGAATATCGAAACCTGTTTGGAGAGGGCATTGATGTGGGCACTCATCTGGGTTTTTCCCGGCAAATGCTGTCTCTGAACTGGAAACGGATAGCCAATGCCCCCATTGGCTTCTCCTTTCTGGCTGGCCATCAGATTTTTAATGAATTCGAGGCAGACTACCGGACATCAGCCCTTGGTTCCACCAACCGCCTGTATCTCTGGCTTGGACGTCACATTAATCTGGGTGTGCTGAATGAAGTCTATGCAAACCTCAGCGGCGGATGGGAAGAGGCCGGAGGTATCACAACTCTGGGTCTTGGCGGGTATCTCCACATGGACTACTACTACCTTATTGACCTGGTCGATATAGGATTTGAGCTGGATGCCGGATATCTTCATTACTTGCAGGATTTAAACAATGCCAACAAAGTCTATGCTAAGAGCAGGATATACATTCGTCCATTCAATACCAATCGGATGGCCTTTGAAATCGCCGCACATTTACATCTAGCCGATAATGATCTGGTATCCCGGGGGAAGAATGCCTTATCAGCGGATACGGGCCGAACAGCCTGGGATCTCGGACTCTACATTCCTGTTCTACTGGGCAGAATCTCCGGCGGTGCGGAATACTACATAGGCCTGGAACCCGGTGTTATCATGGGAAGGGCTGGAACCGATGAGTTGGAATTATCCAATCCCAATGTGGGAATTTCTCTTGCACCAGTTTTACAAATCGGATTTCCCGCTTCGATAAAAGTGGCGGCAAGATTGATATATAATATAAGCGAGGAGAGGTTTTCGTTTCATCTTGGATTCAGCAACATGCCCTATACGAAAGAATTGGATAAGGGGTGGTAGGATGAAATGCAATGCCGCTACAGTATATGTCTGAGAAATTCCCTGGTTCTCTCTTCTTTCTGATTGTCGAATACATCCTCTGATGTCCCAACCTCAACAATTTCTCCTTCATCCATGAAGACAACGCGGTCTGCCGCAGCCCTGGCAAAACCCATCTCATGGGAAACAACCATCATAGTCATTCCATCTCTAGCCAGATCCAGCATAACATCAAGGACTTCTTTGACCATTTCCGGATCAAGGGCACTGGTTGGTTCATCAAAGAGCATAACTTTTGGTTCCATAGCCAGAGCTCTGGCAATAGCAACCCTCTGTTTCTGACCCCCTGAAAGCTGTCCGGGATAGGCATCTTCCCTGTCGGCCAGGCCAACGCGGCTTAACAGTTCCCTGGCCTTGAATTCCGCATCCCTGCGGCTGAGTTTTTTCACCTTGACCGGTGCCAGGCAGATGTTATCGAGAACTGAAAGATGGGGAAAAAGATTGAATCCCTGAAAAACCATGCCGGTTTCTTCCCGGATCTTTCGAATATCCGCATCAGGGCCAACCAATGGATCACCATCAACGAATATCTGTCCGCCCGTCAGAGTTTCCAGGCGATTTATGCTGCGGAGAAGAGTGCTTTTTCCCGATCCCGAAGGTCCGATAACAAGGATAACTTCACCTTCAGCAACCTGCAGGCTGACCTTCTTCAGAGCCATGACGACCCCGAAATCCTTCTCCACATTCTGAATGTCAACCATAGTTTTCCTATCGTTCATGGCGTTTCATCCTGTCTTCAATCAAAGCGACTATTCTTGAAAGGATCAGTGTGCAGGCCAGGTACACAAGTGCAACCATTGCATAGGTTTCCAGGGAGAGGAATGTCCGGGAGACATATTCACGCCCGCGGCGGAGTATATCCCTCAGCGCGATAACCGATACCAGAGAAGAATCCTTGAGCATGGCAATGAACTCGTTTCCTATTGCGGGTATGATGATTTTTAACGTCTGCGGCATGATGATGTAGCGCATCGCTTGAGTTCGGGAAAGTCCTACAGCCAATGCGGCTTCCATCTGCCCTCTGGGTATGGCTTCAATACCGGCTCGAAAAATTTCGCCCATGTAGGCTCCGTAGCATACTGACAGGGCAATGATTGCGGCAGGAATGCCATCGAGATGGAAAAACTTACCCAGGGCAAAGTAGATGAAAATGAGCTGCACCAGGAGTGGAATCCCGCGAATCATCTCAACGTAAACACCGGAAATGAGTTGTAATATGCGAACCTTTGCAATCTGACCCAGGCCCGTGAAAAGGCCCAGCAGCACCGATCCAGAGATGGCACCCAGAGTAACACCAAAAGTCAGCGGAGCACCTTTAATAACAACTCTGAATACCTGACTGTACGGATCTTTGACGACAAGGATCAGGACAATCAAACCAATAACTGTAAAAGCAATGGTAAGCCACCATGAGTTAATGATGTATCCTTTTCCTTTCGTCGGTAAGAGTGCCCCGTCCGTTACTTCTATTGGACGCGGCTCATCATGAGAATATTTCAGCGCAGCCACTTCTTGACCAGTTCGGCCTGAGTTCCATCAGCGAACACTCTGGCTATACCACTGTTAATCAGCTTGAGGAGTTCCTCATTACCTTTGTGTACAGCAATACCATATTCCTCTTCTGTGAATGGTTCACCCAGTATCTTCAGTTTACCCTTGAAGTTTTCATTAGCAGACACATAATCAACAGCAGTGACGGAATCGCATACGGCGGCATCAAGGTTGCCATTGACCAGATCTTCCACGGCCAAACCGATGTCATCATAGGCACGGCGATCAATACCGCCAATGTCTTCAACCGCAAAATCACCGGTCGTGCCCTGCTGGACACCCACTTTCATGCCAGTGAAATCAGAGAGCTGATCACCACCGCTGTAATTGAAAGGAACGATGAGAATTTGACCGGCGTTAATATAGGGATCCGAAAAATCCATTGTTAGAGCCCGTTCTTCGGTAATTGTAACAGAACTGATAATAGCATCGTAGGCACCATTGGCCAGACCGGCAAATATTCCATCCCAGCCCGTATTTTGAACTTCATACTCAAATTCTGCAGCTTCCGCTACAGCCGCCAGGAAGTCCATATCAAAACCAACTATGTCACCTTCATCGTTGACATATTCCATTGGGGGCCATGTAGCATCCGATGCAAATACATAAACCCTGCTTTCTTTCTTACAGCTATTCAAACTGATGACCATTGTTGCAGCCAGTGAAATAGCCAGAGTAATGAGAAATATTCTCTTCATAAATTGTTCTCCTTTCTGCCAGTTTACAGGATCGAGGAAGAAATGCGAAGTTTGTAAGCCGTAAAAAGTCAAATTTATTGACTTTGCGCAGTCATTGCTTCCACTGGCAGTTTTGTGCTACTATGCTTCTCCATGGAGGAATTCTATGAAAACAGTCAGTCAAAACTCGGATCTTATTTTCGGTCTGGAAGATAAGCCATCGGTTTCCACGTCAATTTTTGCCGGTCTGCAGCACCTGCTTTCAATTTTCGTTGGCATTGTAACACCCCCCATAATTATTTGTGGTGCACTTGGGTTCGATCTGCCGACGAAAGCTTTCATCATCAACATGGCTCTTTTTGCTTCGGGAATATCCACATTTATACAGATCCGGAGAATTGGACCAGTTGGTTCCGGCCTGCTGAGTGTTCAGGGTACCAGTTTCACATTCCTGGGTACGGTACTGGCCATTGGTTTTGCTGTCAAAGGTGATGGGGGCAGTACCAATGATATCCTGGCGACCATTTTTGGAACTTGCTTTGTGTGTTCCGCCGTTGAAATTGTCTTCAGTCGATTTATAAAGTTCCTCCGGAGTTTTATCACGCCTCTGGTAAGCGGAATTGTTGTAACTCTTATCGGCCTGTCCTTAATCCGGGTCGGTATTACCGATATTGGCGGCGGACAGTGGCTAATGGACAATAAGCCGGAATTCTTTGCAAATGCTCAAAATCTTCTGCTGGCCGGCCTGGTTCTGGTGGTCATCGTCATCCTCAATCGCAACAGGAATAAGTTTATCCGGCTGAGTTCCATTCTGATTGGACTTGTTCTGGGATATATAGTGGCTGGATTCATGGGCCAGGTCGATTTATCTCAATTGTCCGATTTGAGTGTTGTCAATGCCCCGATTCCATTTAAGTTTGGATTTTTTAAGATTCACTGGAGCTATGTCATACCCATGGCATTGCTCTATCTAATCACCACAGTGGAATCCATTGGTGATCTCACTGCTACCTCCATGATCTCCGGAGAACCTATTGAAGGAGATGCCTATATGAAGAGGATCTCAGGCGGTGTTCTTGGTGACGGCGTTAATTCTGCTCTTGCAGCTGTATTTAATTCCTTCCCCAATACCACTTTCAGCCAGAATAACGGTGTAATTCAATTGACTGGTGTTGCAAGTCGCCGGGTAGGTTATTACATTGCCGGTCTATTGGTTCTGTTCGGACTGTTCCCCATTGTAGGCGGAGTATTCTCAATTATTCCAAAGTCTGTTCTGGGAGGGGCAACCATTATCATGTTCGCAACTGTAGCCGCATCAGGTATTCGAATTATTTCTACTTCCGTTATTGACAGGCGGGGCATCATGATTATGGCCTTATCGTTTGGTTTAGGCCTGGGTGTCGTTCTGAATCCAATGATTCTTCAGAACTTCCCCCCATTCGTGAAGCAGGTATTTGGTTCTGCCATCACCACTGGTGGACTTACGGCAATCTTTCTCAATGTAATTTTACCCAAATCTCTCAGGGAACAGACTGCCTCGTAAAGAATAATATCGGGCCTGATTCTGTCTGCAGAATCAGGCTCAAAGGCACGAAAAATTTTGTAATAAAAGCAGCAGACCTGCATGGCATTTCCAATAGTGCGGAAAGGATTTGTACCCACCAGTTGTCCGCCAGGAACCTATCCAGCCCCTATGAGTACGACAGAAGGTGGGCATTGGTCAGGATTTGAAGACTCTTCTGAGTGTCAGAAAGCCTGGAGAATAGCGAAATGCTGCTCCATAACCGGCTCTAATCCCCGTAGAGTGCCGGATATCGACTTTTACAGGCTTCCTGACACGACATAAATTAATTAATACCATTTTTATATTATTTAAAGCATGGTTTTTTCGTATTTAATTTCTACTGAAATGGTATTATTTAATATACAAAAATTGAATGAAAGTTCTATTGACTTTGAACCTGTATTTCTTCAATAATTATACCCAATATTCATTTACATCATTGTAAAGAAAATGGAGGCATTAAATGCAAATAGTTGATTCAAGGAACAGGGGCCTGGCCGGGAGTACATGGGGATTCTTCATTGGGTTCGCCGCTGTAACTCTCTTTGCCCCTCTGAGCAATTACCTTGCTCTATCACCATCACAAAGAGCGCTGCTTCTGGGTATTTCCAGCTTGACGGGGTCCCTTCTGCGAATACCATTTGCAGCATGGTGCGACACAACAGGCGGAAAAAAACCCATGATTGTGTTACTCTCACTGGCCTCGATCGGTATGCTCGGGATCTACGTGATCCTTGGGAATACCCCGGAAAGGGTAAAAGAACTGCTGCCCACTCTACTGTTTTTCGGTGCCCTGGCAGGATGCGGTATTGCGACATTTTCTGTTGGTATAGGTCAAACTTCGTACTGGTTCCCAAAAAAAGAGCAGGGTAAGGCTCTGGGTATTTATGCCGGTGTCGGAAATCTGGCACCCGGGATATTTGTCTTTTTGATTACAAATTTTCTCCTTGCAGCCATCGGTGTGAGAAATACCTACCTGTTGTGGACCATTCTGTTGATTTCCGGAACGGTTTTCTATGCGTTCTTTGCCAAAAATGCATGGTATTTCCAGTTGAGATCTGCTGGAAAAAGCGACGCAGAAGCTCGGCAGATTGCTGTTGACCAATATAAACAGGAAGTTTTTCCAACAGGCACAGTTGTGCAGAGTCTCAAACAATCCGCCGGGATCTGGCAGACATGGATACTGGTTTTCGCCTACTTTCTCACTTTCGGCGGGTTTCTGGCATTAACCAACTGGTTCAAAGAGCTGTTCAGCAATTATCACGGCCTTACCCTGGCTCAGGCTGGTATGTGGACCTCCATATATTCAATTGGTGCTTCACTGGTGAGAGTTTTCTCAGGATCCATCACCGACAGGATCGGCGGACGTCAGTCCACATTGATTTTCATTGGGATTACATTTGTCGGAGCTCTTCTAATAGCTGTAACAAACGCATATCCACTTCACATTGCGGGTCTTCTCATAATGACTGTTGGAATGGGCGGAGGCAATGCCGGTGTGTTCAAAATGGTTCCTCAATTCATACCTCACGCCGTTGGCGGTGCTGCAGGCTGGGTTGGTGGACTGGGTGCCACTGGAGGGTTTGTTCTTCCTCTTATACTGGCATCATTTCTTACTGCGGGAACTGCGATGGATAAGGGGTATACCAATGGATTCTATGTGTTTGTCGTGCTTTCCCTGATCGTATTCATTGCAACCGCGCTACTGCCAAAAAAGGCAAAGGAGGATTGAAATGGCTGAAATTGTCAATGGAATGTGTAATTATTGTGGTGTGGGATGCAGCCTGCAGTTCATTGTCGACGATAACGGCAGTGTAACCAGGGTAAAAGGAAATCCCACCTACGCTGTCAATGCCGGTAAACTTTGCCCAAAGGGATTCAAAATCATGGATCCCATCAATGCCGCAGATAGAGGAACTGTACCTCTGATCAGGGATGGCGGCAATGAGAAGCAGGTCAGCTGGGATGAAGCTCTGGGTACAATGTGCCGTAAGATCAAAGACATTCAAAGCAGACACGGAAAAAAATCCGCAGCATTCATCAGCACCGGACAACTCTTTACTGAAGAGTTTGCTCTTCTTGGCCTGCTGCGCGGTGTGATGGGTATCGACGGGGATGGAAATACAAGACAATGCATGGCCAGTGCCGTCATGGGCTACAAGCAGGCCCTGGGCTTTGATGCCCCGCCGTTAACATATCAGGACATGGAAGAATCCGACTGTATCATACTTATCGGCTCAAACACCTATGTGGCCCATCCCATTGTCTGGGAGAGGTATAAGAAGAACAAAAATGATCATGATCTGATAGTGATTGACCCCAGGAAAACTCCCGTAACGGATAAAGCCACTCTTCACCTTCCCGTCAAACCAAAGCGCGACCTCCTCCTTCTTTACACACTGGCCAATACATTGATCCGTAATGGAAAAGCCATAAATAAGGAGTATATAGAAAACCATACCAGTGGTTTCAATGAGTTCAAAGAATTCGTCAGCAAATTCTCAAGGGAGGATGTGGAAGAGCAGACAGGAGTATCCCTGGCGAGTTTTGATAAACTGGTTGAAAAAGTTGAGAGCCGTCAAAAAGTGAGCTTCTGGTGGTGTCAGGGTGTCAATCAGAGTCATCAGGGAACAAGAACCGTACAGGCTATTATCAACATTACCCTCATGACGGGGAACATAGGTCGGCCAGGAACAGGCCCCAACTCCCTGACAGGACAGACCAACGCCATGGGTTCAAGGATGTACAGCAATACGACCTGTCTCTATGGTGGGCGGGACTATGCAAAACCGGAACACCGGCGCCAGGTGGCCGATATGCTTTCCATAAGTGATGACATGATTCCCGATACAGCATCCAAACCCTACGACAAAATAATTGACTGTGTTGACAGTGGAGAAATAAAAGCTCTGTGGATAGTCTGCACTAACCCGCTGCATTCCTGGATCAATTCCAATCGCATTACATCTCTTTTTCATGGACTGGAGCTGCTTGTTGTCCAGGATTTATTCCCCGATACAGCAACATCCAAACATGCCCACATCTACCTTCCCGCTGCCGGCATTGGCGAAAAAAAAGGTTCGTTGATCAATTCTGAACGCCGGATTGGCTGTTCTCCAGTTGTTAAACAGGCCCCTGGCCATGCTCTTTCCGATTATCAGATCTTCTACAAAATAGCAGAACACTGGGGTGTCGATGCCTCCGTACTCGCAAAATGGAAAACACCGGAAGATGCCTTTGAACTGATCAAAACAATGAGTGCCGGTATGCCGTGTGATATCAGTGGAATCCAGGACTATGATTTCATTATGAACAACAACGGAATTCAATGGCCCTTCCCCAGGGAGTCAGCATTGGGCCAGAGTAATCGCAGACTTTTTGAAGATGGACAGTTTTTCACCCCTGACAGGAAGGCAAAATTCCTATTTTCCGAATGGTCGGCACCAAAGCAGGAACCTGATGATGAATACCCATTGTACCTGCTGACAGGCCGGGGTTCCCAGGCCCAGTTTCACACAATGACACGAACAGGACGTTCCTCTCAACTGAACAAGGTGTATCCAGATCGGGCCTATATTGAAGTACATGCTGAGGATGCCAGGCATTATGGCGTTGAAAACGATACTCTGGTAAAAATCATTTCGCGGCAGGGAGAGCATCAGGCAAGAGTTCTTATCTCCGATGTTGTTTCGAAGGGAAGCATATTCAGTCCAATGCATTTCTTTGGCACAAATAATCTTGTTCCGGAAGATTTTGATGAAATCTCAAGAGAACCATCCTATAAAACCGGTGCAGTGAGATTGGAACGAGTATGACAGCCCTGGCAGGCCTCATCCTGGTCGGCGGTAGAAACCGGCGTATGGGTAAGAAGAAGCCGCAGATGAGAATCGGTCCGAACCATACTGAAATGCGGGAGTATCTGTACGAGCTGCTCTCGACTTTTCTGGGAACATGTGTGTTTTCGATCAATCGTCAGCAAAAAAAAGATGCTTATTACAGGGATAAAATCTGTGTGACGGACTTGATTGAAGACAGGGGACCGATGGGAGGCCTGCTGTCTGCCATAACTGAATTTCCAGAATACTCCTTCCTTGCGGTGGCCTGCGATATGCCTAATATCAATACCGGGCTGTTTCAGCAATTGCTGCATCACCGAGGTGGGGAGGGGGTGTTTTTTGAATTAAACTCCCGTATTGAGCCTCTTTGCGGGATTTATGAGAATACAATGTTCGATAGAATTCATAAAGCTTTCAATAATGGCGAATTCAGCTTGCAAAAAATGCTCAATCATGCGAAGATAAAACGTATTGCATTGGATTCGGCAGTACCGTTATTCAATGTTAATACACCATTAGATCTCAACAAATTACAAGGAGAGAATCATGGACAAAAAATCGTGGTTTAAAGTTTTACATTACGGCGCCCTGTGGGGTATTGCCGAAGCGACACTGGGTTATGCCCTGCATGCTTTCCCGATAATCGCCGGCCTGAGAATCTCAGGATCAATCATGTTTCCCATAGGTGTACTGTGCATGTACAATGCCTTCAAGAAGACGGACAAGTCACAGGCCATTCTCTTGACAGCCGTGGTTGCGGCCGCTATTAAATCTGTTAACTTCCTGATGCCAGCCACCAATGTTTTTAATCCAATGATGGCCATCGTCATTGAAGGTCTGGCGGTATTACTGATCATGCCTGCCATGCTTGGCAATTCAACACGGTTAATCACACTTTTTAGCATGGGTTTTGCGGCATCTGTTGTATGGCGAATCCCCTTCCTTTACGTACCCTTTCTGATGAAAACCAAAGGGATGTGGCAGATGCCCCCGGAACGCTGGGTTCCGTTCTTGACAGTCACTCCATTTTTCAGTGGACTTTTCATTGCAGGTTTCCTTGCGCTGGCAATACGATTCCCTCTGAAAGGTCATGCCGAAAAATTGTATGAAAAGGTTGCTTTTGCCCCTGCCGGGCTCTTTGCAACAATATGTGTTGCTTTTGCCCTGGAAGTATTCATCCGTTAGCCAGAGTTGAGAATCCCATTTCCTACAAAGGACACTATCTCCTGTATGGGAGGTAGTGTTTGTTATGTCGGCTTCCCTGCTTGAGTCTTTCATAAACGATTGCCGAAGCAATGGTTTTCCCTGCCTGATCATCTGTGCTGGACGCAACTCCGGGAAAACGACTCGCTTCAAGAGCATTTTAGCATCCTTACGGGGGGAATTCGGCCTCACAGGTATTATTGCAGAGTCAACTGAACTGAAAAACCGCTATATAGCACAGGATATAAATTCAGGTAGGACCACTGTTCTTATGGAGGAATCCAATCGGATGAATCCTGGGGATTTTTCTTACAATCGATTCATCGTTCACCAGAATCAATTCGATTCCCTGACCGGCAGGATTATTGATTCCTACCAGAAACAGATCATTGCCATCGACGAAATTGGAAAAATAGAACTTGAGGGCAGAGGTTGGTTCCAATTACTCAAATTCGCAAACCAGAAACCTCTTCTCATCACTGTCAGAGATAGATTTGTCAGGGAAGTCACCGATAAACTCATTGGCAAACGGAGTAAAATTCTCATTGAGCAATGCTGACAGCCTCCTGGCTGACATACTTCTGCCAGAATCCAGCCTGATAATCGCCTGGTTTTTGGGCAGAAATACAATTGATAGTAAAACGCATCTGAACTATCTTCACCTGAAAACTCAGGAGGTATTGTATGCTATCAAGAAATGGGTGGGTAATCTCTTCTTTCATACTTTTTTTCGTTTTCAGCTATTTCAGCTGTTCGGATGTCAGAAAGGTTTACTTCGGATCATATCACGATCTTATCAAATCCGATTACATCACCAAAGGGTGGGTACCTGAAGATTTCCCTGAAAACACTTCCGGCATTGAATTAAAGTATAACCTGGATACAAATCAAGTGTGGATAAAATGCCGCTATTCAGGTGAAATCAATTTCGGAAACAGAGAAATCTCTGATCTAAACGACTCCCTTATAATGATAGAACTTGCCGGTAAGGATTTCAGCAGGAATGAGAATCTGGAGTTTTTATCCATTGGCTTTGATGAGTACATTGCAGTTGATACTGAGAACAAGAATCTGAGCTACTATAGGGATCCTTATGCAGTGTCAGAAAGCTTGTTATAGCCTGGCTTCATTAGAATCCAGGCAGATGGAGATCCCTGCCAGGTATAGTCGTTCAATGCTGACTGATGGCTGTGATTCGGCGAATCACTCTCTTGAACGGCGAGAAGCTCTGCCGGAGAAGATTATTGTAATTACTTATTCTATAAGATATTAATTCTCTGATGAACGCAGTCGATTTATTTAACAAGCTTTCTGACACAGCAAAACCGCCAGATGGCCTTGAAATTCATGTCGGTCACCTAAAAAGACAGCAGCCCCTTCCGGCCCCTAACCGACATCTCCATCCCACTATAGAAGGACGTATAACGTTTATCGATAATTTCATCGAACAAACAGCGTTTCATCCGTTCAAAGACCATATTTACTGTAAAGATCTGGATAAACTTCATCCAGAAATAGAGGTAGACCTGATTTCTTATCCAGACATACAGTAGTAACTCTGGCCCTTATAACCTGTGTGCCATCTTTTTTGAAAACATCCTGGAGGAATACAAGCCTTGTTGACCTTTTACGCTCCAATGCAATTTTTACGGTAAAAACGTCTCCTGGAACCAGGGCATTCAGGTAATCAATTTCCACCCGGCTGACCAGGGCCAGTTTTCCTTCGTCAAATAATTCATTGAAATCCACACCTTCGGATTTAATAAATTTATGTCTGGTATGAGACAGGTAATTCTGATATTGACCATTGTTGACCACACCCTGGATATCGCATTCATTGTCCCTGACTTCAAATTCCAGTTCATATACATAGTCCATAGACTTAACTCCTCTTTCGGCAGATAATACCACATGACCAATAATAAAGATCGCCTTACCTTACTCACTATAGCTCGAATGGCCATCCAGGCCAGGCTCCAGAATCGCCCGGTGAACCCTCAGCAATTACTGCCGCCCGGAGCTGAAGCGCCTGCCGGATCCGGAGGGGTGTTTGTTACTTTGAAAATTGATGGTAAATTGCATGGATGCATTGGGCAACTGACTTCTGATAAACCCATCCTGCAAACTGTTGCGAACACAGCCTGTTCCGCTGCATTTTCCGATCCGCGCTTCCCTCCTTTGAATGAGCAGAAACTCAGTGCCGTCAGAATTGAAATCTCCCGGCTTTCAGATTTATTCCCTATAAAAGCCAATGATGTGGAAATCGGTAAACACGGCCTGTTGCTATCCCTGGGTCATCGCTCA
This sequence comes from Spirochaetaceae bacterium, assembly GCA_965224705.1. GTDB lineage: Bacteria > Spirochaetota > Spirochaetia > DSM-2461 > DSM-2461 > UBA2779. The sequence continues at coordinate 1,872,113 of OZ245056.1, forward strand.
GGAGTCTTCCTCCCACAGGTTCCCATAGAGCAGGGATGGGACCTGCCGGATTATCTCGAAAACCTCTGCCTTAAAGCCGGTGTTCCGCCCAATACATGGAAAAACCCTGAAGCTGTGCTTGAAGCCTTCACAACAGAATCTTTTTCGGAACAGACCTGAAACGACCAGCCGTCTCATGGTCTTGTGGCGGACAGGGAAGGCATCCCTCAATTTCATTCAAATGATTCAGGAATGACTTGAAGAACTTCCTGATACGGCCTCTTCGATTGAAAAAATAAGACGTGCATACGTATCCCATCCATCGGCCTTTTTATACGTATCCTCACTGGCGGCTGGCACCTTGATCTTCAGTTGCGGCGAACAATCAGCGAATACATCAATCCCAGCTTCTGGTGGGTTTGTGCTTTTTATGGTGATTTCCGTTAAGCTGGTGCAGTCTTTGAATGCATAATTCCCAATGGATTTGAGTCCATTAGGCAGGCTGGTAAGAGCCAGATTTTCGCATCCATTGAATGCATAATCCCCAATGGATGTGAGTCCAGCAGGCAGGCTTTCAAGAGCCAGACTGGTACATCCATTGAATGCCCCTTTCTTAATGGATGAGATTCCATCAGGCAGGCTGGTAAGGGCCAGACTGGTACAGCCTTTGAATGCCCGTTCCTCAATGGATGTGAGTCCAGCAGGGAGGCTGGTAAGAGCCAGACTGGTACATCCATTGAATGCATCGTCCCCAATGGATGTGAGTTCAGCAGGCAGGCTGGTAAGAGCCAGATTGGTACATCCATTGAATGCATCGTCCCCAATGGATGTGAGTTCAGCAGGCAGGCTGGTAAGAGCCAGATTGGTACATCCATCGAATGCATTTGCCCCAATGGATGTGATTCCGTCAGGGAGATGAATGTCTACCAGGCTTGAGAAGCCTTGAAATGTCCCGGGACTTATAGCTGTAACTCTCTTACCTTCATAGTATTCCGGAATTCCAATTACAAGTTTTCCGCTGGGGATTCTAGTACCGGAAACACTGTACTCCGTGTCATCCTTAATCAGAGTGTAGTCCAGATCATTGTGAGGTGTTATTATCCTGAAATGGTTCGAAAGACGTCCTTCCCCGGCGGCATTAACAGCGCTAACTGCAAAATAGTTCTTATCGTTACCATTGGTAACTTTAACAGTCCACTCTATTGGACCTGTTGTTGAACCTACTGCCGGATAAAATGGTAGAACTTCCATGGTTGTTTCAGCGTCGCCGGGTTGGGGCGAGCCGGTTACGTGTGTGTAGTAGAGCCGGTACTCCGTGATGATTCCAGAAACGCCTGATCTGTCCACCCCTGTCATTTCAGGAGGATAGAACCTTATGGTTACTTCTCCAATTCCTGTTCCTGTTGTAGATCCCGGGACTCCAGAGGGGTTCAATGGCTTGCCTGGGGTCTGGTCCGAAGCCAGGGTAGCAACGCTGACCTCATAATCCTTCGTACTCCCATCCTCTGCGGTTACCGTGTACGCAACGGGGCTGGAAAAATCATTGGATGTAGTTCCACTTTCCTGTGGAGTAGTGTTGACCGTGATTGATGCCCTGTTGCTGCTGGTAAAACTGGCAATGAAAGAAGTCGGTTTGAATGCATCTTCGCTGACTTGAAGGTGGATAGTTCCATCTGAGTCATCGATGATTCCCAGGGCATCAGCTATTGTAAGTTGGGAATTGAGTGCTGCTGTAAAAGAAAAGGATGTGATGCTTTTTTTTGATGAAAGTAAGGGCCCGTTTACCGTGAAAGATCGGGTAATCAAGCGGTTTGTTCTTTCATCTGAAGCGTCAGATTTAAGCACTTCCGGACGTATGGTTACCGTTACCGTTAGCGTATCGCCAGTATCAACTCCTGACAGATCCTGGGCGATACTGTCCTGGGAGATACTGAGTGTGACGGTGTTGCCTTTGATTTGTCTCTCTATAATATCAATATCATCATCATCGGTTGGATACTTTACACCCTCTATATCAATGGTTGCAGGAGCAGCCGTACCGCTGTCCGCCGGAATCACCGGAATCACATTTTCTTTGAACACCATCGTAAACTGAACACCATCGGCATTGATATGCTCCGTTAATGAGTCCAATTCCAGATATGAGTTGAATTTAACAGTCATTTCAAAAGCCGGGCATGATATCAACAACAAACTGACTGCGATCGAAATCAATTGTGTTTTCAACACGTTTTTCATGAAGGATCCCCTGGATTTCAATTGAAGAGACGCAACTGAGTCATCTTCTATAATACAATGATACTACTGAATTCTCGATTCGTCCATTCTCGAAGATATGATTTTTTAGTTCATCAGTTCCTGCTGGTGAATCCCCAGACTATCCATGGCATCAATGCAGCAGAAACAGCCCATCCCAAACCCTTAAATGTATTGTTCTTTCTTTCCTGAACATCGCTGATGGAATCATGCTCGCCGAAGTGGAATGTATTCAGAAGTACCCTGTCCAGAGAGGAAAAAAAATCTTTGAGAGATATTTGATTTCTCCCCTCAGTTATAAGGTCAAAATAATAAAATGTCCGCCCAAGTATTCCGCCTAATTGACCTGGTATTTCCAGCTCCGGGCGAATGGCTGCTATGGAAAGAAACACGATACCCACCAATCCTGTTCCCCGGATCAGCCCATTGCGCAGTCCTCCATCTGTCACGGCAAAAGGTCCAATTTCGATTAAGACTTTCCCTGTGGGCGTTAGAAGATGGAACCACACTATTGAGGCAGTGAAAATCAGAAAGTACAGCCACTGGATACGCTTTCCTGCGGCCAGAGCCAATACGGCAAAAAGGAAAACAAAAATTCCCCGCCACAGAATGCTGTCAATCATCAAAAAACCCGGAAGTGCCGCCATGGCGGCCAGAAACCTGGGTAATGGGTCAACAAAAATACCGATGCGGTCAGTTCTTCTTCCAGTCTTCTTCACACGGACTCCCTGTAACGTTTTTCCAGTTTAACAAGCCAGGTAGAAGTTTGAGAAAACTTCATGGCGAAGATACCGGTCAGCACACCTGTGATCAAACCGGATCCCAGTGCCAGAGGAGCAATAACCAGTGCTGTTTGCCCGAATACAAAGAATACCGATAGAAGAAGTTGAACCATGGAACTGAACATGGCTCCCGTCAGTGAGATACCAACCAGACTCACTTTATCGGCTCCGAGGCGGCTGACCAGCCACATAGTACAGAGAGACACGGCTGAACCCGTAAGAGAAAACAGGAAAACATGGGAGGCCAGGGTTCCATTGATTAATCCCTGACCAAGAACCTTCAAACCCAGCAGTATGATCAAGTCCTTTGGTGAGAGAAATCGTATTCCCAGAAGAAGGGGCAGGTTGGCCAGTCCCAGCCGAAAAAATGGAAGTGGTTTTGGAATCAGATATTCCAATGTAGACAAAAACAAACAAAATGCTCCAAGCAGAGCAATTATATCCTGCCGTGGAGTCAGTTTTCTAGAAGACACCGGCATCGACATCCAATTCATTCTGTGCCCCCCGGGATACTATCCTGAGAAATACTTTGTTTGGCAGGCAGGCAATCCATCCCGGCTGTTGGGATATCTGCCCCATGGATAGACAGATTTTGTCCCGACAGTCTGAATACATGACTCCCGCGGCTCCATCTTCCACCCTTATGACAGTTTTTCCTGCCGGGCCATAGACGGTTATCTCCTCTTCTTCTGAGAGGAGCAGATAATAATGACCATCGGAGGTTTCAATGGAAACATAGCGGACTCCATCGCTGTTTCTTGATATAAAAAAGAATGAGGCTGATGTCAGGACGAGAAAAATTGCAATAAGAACCAGATCCAGCGGACGAATAGAAATCATATCAGAGAAATCATACACTGTTTGGACAATCGTGTTTACAACCCGAAATCAAGACTGTGATCTATGGTCATTTGAGTCCTTCCCATCAAAGTGCTTCCCCTCTTTATCACGAACAATGAATGGTACATTCACCCTTTACTCATTCTTGAAGCGAATTCAATTTGACGAAACGGAAATCTCTTTATATAATTAGGTTTTGAGCAACAATACCCAGGAGGTAGATTCATGAAAAAGATAGTGACAGCAGCTTTGCTTTGTATTGCTGTTGCCGGACCTGGATTCGCAGGTGGTCTGGATTTCCATATTGGTGCTGGTTGGCATTCTTCATTTTTTGGTGATGTAGAAGAAGTGTCCGGTTTTGGTCCTGCTGTTGCCAAAGCAAAAGTTATGCCCCTTGGTGTTGGCGGCTATGCCGGCATTGGATTTGGCGGTCTTTTTAATCTTGGGTTAGAGCTTGCTCCGAGTTGGGATTTTAATCTGGCTGGCTACAAAATGTCCAATTTCGCCCTTCAAGGCCGTCTTTACTTCAAATTCAAATTCATTGAGTTATTTACGGCGACAGCCTTTGCAGGCTACACACTTAATTTTGCCGGCAGCCCTGAGAATCCAGCTTCTCTTGTTGGAACTCCAGTTGTAGGAGCCAGGGTAACAGTATTCATATTTTACGCTGAATACGCATTGAATTTTACTCCCAGCTTTGATGGGATTGCCAGGAATGAAGTTGGTTTAGGTGTTGCCTTTTTCAGATAGAACCTCCGGTTCGCTTCAGGATTGTATCGCCAGGATTGTACAAATGATGAAAGCTGAATTGCTGCTCTACTGATGCTTCAAACTTCTGCAGATGTATAGTTAATAGTTTTCAAACAGACTTTCTGAATTCGGGAGTATGTATTGAATTCAAAAACAGATTCAGAAAACTGACGAAGAGATTTTTGCCTGCCTGAATGCGGTGTACAGCGGACAAAAGGCAAAAATCGAATCAAGAACTAAATGAGGGGAGGTTGGAGATCCCAATAGTATTAAATGAAGGGTTGAATGATATAATGCATGCGAATAGTACGGCTCCGTTGATTACATACGATTTGAAACACTACTGGGGAAACGTTCGGCCCCCTGTCTATCATGACTGATAACTCTGATTCCCGGAGGACTTATGGATCCTGAATTACAGCGTTTACTGGGAGATTTAGAGCCAGAGAGTGATACTCCGGGTTATTCTGAGATTTTCGGTGAAAAAGAACCGGTAGAGAGTGCAGAAACCGGCACGGTCGGTGGAGAGCTGACAAAGGACTGTTTTCCCCCGATAGGGAAATTGGAACAGGAACCTGATCCGGTTTTTTTAGAAGTTGACCATTACTCAAAAGCACTGACGGGTGTTGGTGATGCGTCCAACCGCCTTCATACAGCTCTTCAAAATTTCCTCAAGGAAACTGATCTTCAGAAAAAGGGAAAGTTTCGCAAGGCCCTGATTGATTCTTACTGGGAATGGTTCTCACAACTGGCTGCTGTCTACAAGAAAAACCGGAATCAACATCAGAAATGGGTAATTCGATACGGCTATCTTCTGCCGACACTGTTAACCGCCGAACAACGGTCAATGCTGGCAAAAGTCATCGAAAAAAATGAATATGATGAACCTGTGCATTATCTGGATGAATGGATTGAACTCGTTTCATCCAGACTTGTGAATCCGTTGCTGACCGATGAAAGCCTCAGCTCAAAAAGATCATCCTACTCCATAACACAATCAAGAATAGAACAAACACGGGGAACAAAAGAAGCTTCCATAGCCATACTCCAGACCCTGTCTGTCAAACGTAATGAACTGGAAGCACAATTAAACAGTTGTGTGGAAATGCTTTTAATACCAAGTCCTCATCCCGGTATTCCCGGGCTGAATTCCCCTTACTCTTCAGAACAGCAAAGTGCTCTGACCCGGGGCACAAATACTCTCAGGGAATTAAATTCATTGAATCAGGATATTGCAATAAAAATTGCAAAGATTACAGAGTATGATAATCAAATTGAGAAGTTCAGCTCCCATCTTGATGACACGGATGAAGTGGTGGATCCCAATCTCATCACGAACGAGATAGCCAGTATACGGCAGATGATCAAGCTATGCGTAGGCCGCCAGGGAAACCATTTCCCATTTCTTATGAAATCCTTCCTGAGTTCCAGTATTTCATTAATCGCAACCCGTGAAAATGTGATACTGAAAATGGACGAAATAGAAAAAATTGATCAGGGTGTTTTCCAGCGGACATTTAAACGAAAAACATTGAGAATCGTTCCACATACTATTATTGTGCCGTGCTATGGTAACCAGGGTCTTTGCTGGGAAGCCTTTGAAATCTACAATCGGGCAACAAGCAGGGGACGAATTGCAATCCCGATGTATCCAAAAGATCTCAGACTGGCTGTTATATATGCTCTGGGAGACCTCCGGTGGAATGTAGCCAAGGAGAGAGCCGCCCAGTACTGGATGACAGAAGGTCTGACCGGTGAGTATTATCAGTACTTCTATGAATCCGGGGGTAAGGGTGATGTAAAACTGCAGTTCATTGAAGACTATGTTCTCTGGATTACGAAAGAAGTCAATGGTGTGCAGAAACTTGCAAAGGAAACACGGGGCATCTTATGGAGATACATCCCATTCAAAGAGGAAGTCAGAGAGATTCTTCGGAAACGGGGTTATGTCTATGAGACTCTGTACAAAAAAGATATTAACAGAAGCATATCGGATGGGTATTGATTCTCATCGGATCAATAATCCTTACTTCTCAGCGAGTGCATAAATTGCAATAACATCTTTCTCTGTAAGTTTTTGAAGTCCGCCGAGAGACCCAAACCGCATGGCTTTTTTCGCCATGAGTTCATAGCGGTTATCGGTTATTCCCAATTCATGCAGCCGGGTGGGCATACCGATAGACTTATAGAATGCTTCCTGACGGCGTATGCCTTCCAGGGCCGCTTCTTCTTCTTCGCCGGCTGTGTAGTCAATATTCCAGATCCGAACAGCAAATTGGACGAATCGCTGAATATTCGTCTTCATCACATACTTCATCCATGCGGGAAAAACTACGGCGAGTCCTGCTCCATGGGTTACTCCGTATTGGGCTGAAAGCTCATGCTCAATATTGTGGCTTGCCCAGTCATCAAGCCGTCCCTTTCCGATAAGATCTGTATGAGCCAGTGTTCCCGCCCACATGATTTCTGCCCGGTAGTTGTAGTCGGAAGGTTTCGCCAGTACCAGGGGAGCATTCTTTATAACACTCCGTATCACGGCCTCGCAGAGTCTGTCAGACAGGTCAACATGGGGAGTATTTGTGAAATACCTTTCCATCACATGAGTAATCATGTCCACTATACCGGCAGCCGTTTGATAGGGCGGCAGGGTGCAGGTAAGCTCCGGGTTCAGGAGCGAAAAGACAGGACGCAGCGTTTCTGAAGCACAGTAAAATTTCGATTGTGTTGATTCTTCTGTAACAACGGAGCTGTTGCTGCCTTCGCTTCCTGCTGCCGGCAGAGTAAGAATGACACCAAGAGGCAGGGATTTCTCGATCACTGCCCTGCTTGTATAGAAATCCCATACATCCCCATCGTAAGGAACTCCCGCCGCAATGCCCTTGGCTGAGTCGATCACACTGCCTCCACCAATGGCCAGTATTCCGCTTACTTCCTCGGTACGGCAAAGGTCAATCCCCTTCCGTACAGTTTCCAATGAAGGATTTGGAATAACTCCCCCAAGTTCTGTAAATCCTATCCCGGAGCGGCGAAGAATACTCGTCACTCTGGAATACAAACCGCTGTCTTTGATGCGGTTACTCCCATAATGCAGCAGGATTTTTGAACCAAGTCCGGGAGCATGATCCGCTAATGCCTCTTCAGCATTTCTGCCGAAGACGAATTGAGTAGGGCTGATAAAAGTGAAATCTAACATGAGAACTCCTTAATCCATAATACTTCAACAAACCTGAGGCATTCAAGATGCCAGGAGTTTTGTAATGATCCGGCTTCTTCTTCCTGAACTATGCATATTCTATCTATTTCCCCTGATTATATCTGTGAAATCATCATTCTGCCTGCGGAAAAGTGATAAAAATATAAAATTCCCTGAGTTTCACTGGACACTTTTATTCTCCTGTGATAAGAAGTAATTAAGGGGAAAAACATCTTCAGAGACTGGCGAAGAGATTTTTGCCTGTCTGCGTGCGGCAGGCAGAAGTGGTACACCGCTGGGCTATATGAGTATTTTACAACGCCAGTGATTTTTACAGGTGTCCTTAACATGGCGGTAAACAACCTCTGGAAAGAAGGAGAAAAGATGGCAGTTAAACGATCGAAGGAACTGAACGGTCAGGATGTATTTCCAAAATGGGAAAAGATCAAAGATATGACGGATCAACTGATTGATTTGATGCTCAATGTTAGACAGAGCGGGCATCCCGGCGGCTCAAGATCCAAAATACATATGTTTGTTACGCTGTTCCTCAGTGGAGTCATGCGCTGGGATATCAGGAACCCTCAGAAGCGGTTCAGTGATAGATTTATTCTTTCAGCGGGTCATGTGGTACCGGGCATGTATGCATTACTCGCTGTTTTTAATGAATCCTTGAGAAGGAAATATACCAGAACCGGTGATGCCCGATATAAACTGGATGCTGATGAACGGGTGTTGTTCTGGGAAGATTTACTCACGCTGCGCTATCGGAATGGGCTTCCCGGTCATGCTGAAATGGCGGGTAAAACGAATATATTCAAGGCAAACACAGGTCCGTCAGGCCATGGGATGCCTGTAGCCGCAGGTGAAGCCATGGCATTGAAGTATGCCGGTGCCGACGATGTGAAAGTCTTCGCTGTCGAAGGTGAGGGGGGGTTAACCCCGGGAATTACGCATGAGTCCTTGAATTCCGCATACGGTTTAGGATTGGGAAATCTCTGCTTCCTGGTCGATTGGAACGATTATGGCATTGATGACAGACCCTACTCCTCCGTTGTATATGGAACTCCACAGGATTGGTTTGCCTCCCACGGCTGGCAAGTTTATGGGGGTGGTGATGGATCCGAATGGGCCAGTACACATAGGGCCTTTTCCGAACTCAATCAGTCTGACGACCGGAATACCCCGGCAGTGGCCTGGTTCAAAACCCGGAAGGGCAGGGGCTATGGGGTATATGACAATAAATCCCACGGAGCGGCACATCCATTTAACAATCAAACATTCTGGGCGACGAAGAAAGAGTTTACCGATAAATATGAAATCTCCTTTGAAGGGTATAATGAATCTGGCCCGGAGGACCTGGATGCCAGAATTGCCCAGGCAGAAACCAACATGGAGAGAGTTCTTCAGGTTTTTGACCGGGATCCTGATCTTCTTGACTACCTGGCAGACAGGCTTGTGGAACTTGGCGACTCTGTACCCGAAGATGAAGGCAATATCTGGGTAGACACTCGAAAAAACCCTCTGAAGGACTCAGTACTGACTGATATAAAAAAACTGCCGGATGATATTTTCGTCAGGCCGGGCGAAGTTGCCCCAAACCGGGCCGGTCTTTCCAAATACGCATCCTGGATTAACGCTTACACCGGGAAAAACTATGGCCGCCCACTGTATCTAGCCATGTCAGCAGACCTTGCGGATTCCACCAATATCTCCGGCTTTGGGAAACCTTACGGTGACTTCGATGGATACGGTTTCTACAACCGGGAGAAAAACCTCAAAGGCTGTATGCTGCCCCAGGCCATCACTGAATTTGCCAATGCCGGGATATGTACAGGAATTGCTGCGACCAACTTTGCCGCTGATCCCGAATCAGAATTCAATGGATTTCTGGCTGCATGTTCAACTTACGGATCGTTTTCCTATCTGAAGTATGGAGCATTCCGCATATTCAGCCAGATGGCCCAGGATGCTGAGGTGAAACTGGGAAAGGTACTCTGGGTCGCCGGACATTCCGGTCCTGAGACAGCGGAGGATTCCAGAACTCACTTCGGGATTTACTCTCCATCTGTGACACAGCTCTTTCCAAAAGGGAAAGTTATAAATCTCTATCCCTGGGAGCATAATGAAGTTGCTCCTATGCTGACAGCTGCCATGGCAGCTGATGTTCATATCATTGCCCTGCACCTTACAAGACCGGGTATTGCAATTCCTGATCGGAAAAAGCTTGGAATGGCTTCGCATCTGGATTCTGCAAAGGGTGCTTACCTCATCAGGGATTACAGGCCGGATCTTCCGAAGATGGGTACCATCTTTGTACAGGGAACAGTCAGTACAGCCAATGTTGTGGGCTTACTGGATGACCTGGACTCGAAGGAATTGAATGTCAAACTGGTAGCAGCGGTGAGTCCTGAACTCTTTCAACGGCAGTCTGATTCGTATAAGAAGTCCATCGCTGATGATGCGGACTGGATGAATTCAACTATTATCAGCAGTTCTGCTGTCATTGCCATGCAGGATTGGCTGGGGAATCGTCTGTCCAGCGAATATGCCATCACGGCGGAGTGGGATAATAACTGGAGAACTGGAGGATCCCTGAATGAGGTGATGGAAGAAGCACATCTGTCCAGGGGCTGGCTGCTTAAAGGAATTGAACGATTTGCCCGAGATTATGATGCCCGGATAAAGCGGCTTGGAATCAAATAAAGGAGAGTAAAATGAGAGCATTAACGAAGCGCTATAACCGTCTTGGTACAGAAACGGCTTTTGCTGTAGGGGCTGATGCATCCGAATGGGCCGACAAAGGCAATACAGTGTATCCATTTCATTTAGGTGATATAAATATACTCACCCCTGAATACATTCTCGAGGCTGCAATTAAAGCGGCCAGAGAAGGAAAGACCGGGTATACCCCGGGCCCTGGCATCCTGCCGCTCAGAGAAGCCCTGGCAGAAAACCTGGGCCGCTCCAGAGGATTGAATTTCACGGCTGAAAACATTTCTGTTCAACCAGGAGGCAAGCCTGTGATAGGTAAATTCCTGGCTGTCACTCTTGAGGAAGGTGCGGAGGCCCTCTATCCCAATCCCGGATACCCAATATATGAGTCTCAAATAGAGTATCTGGGCGGCAGGGCACTCCCTTACGGATACAGGTCAACTGAAAAGGGCTTTGAAATCAATCGTCAGGAAATTGAAAATCAGATTACCGACAGGACTTCTGTAATAATCTACAATAACTATCAGAATCCAATCGGGGCTGAATCCACTCCTGAAGAGATGCAGTGGGTGGCCGATCTGGCCCGGAAGCATAACCTGTGGGTTCTTGCTGATGAAGCATATTACGAAGTGCGCTACAGCGGAACCAGTAAAAGCATTGCTTCACTGCCCGGTATGGCGGAACGAACAGTCATCCTCTATACTTTTTCAAAGAAATTCGCCATGACAGGCTGGCGGCTTGGCTGTGCGGCAGGTCCGTCAGAATTGATGGAAGCCATTTCAAAATTCAACACCAATCAGGAATCCTGCTCCAACCATTTTGTTCAAGCGGCGGGAATTGCCTGTTTGAAGGGACCGGATGGCCCCCAGAATGAGATAATCAAGACATTGAGAGTTCGAAGAGATGCCCTTGTGGATGCCCTGCAGTCCATAGATGGGGTCAAAGTACCCAGACCGGAAACAACCTTCTATCTTTTTCCCGATGTAACAGAGGTTTACAAACGCAAAGGATATACAGACACTGCAAAGTTCAGGCTGGATGCCCTGCATGAAACCGGAGTATCATTTTGCTCAAGAGAGCATTTTGGCCGACCATTACCCGGAGAAGACCGGGTGTTTATCAGGTTTGCCTACAGTGGAATTGATATCGACCGTATTCAGGAAGGACTTGCAAAGCTTAAATCTTTCTGGGAACAGGTATAATTAGTGGTTATCTCCCATCAGCATGTTGCCAATCCCTCCCAGGAGCGATCCTTCACCTTTACTGGATCGACCTGTCTGGGGTGCCGCTTTTATGATGCGGTTTGCCAGTCTGCTGAATGGTAAACTCTGTAATAACAGTGTACCATACCCACTCATATCAGCCAGAAAAAGGCCTTCACCACCGAACAGCATGGATTTGAGATCACCTGACCTGGTTATGTTGTAAGAAATTCCACTGGTAAAAGCAGCAAGACAACCCGTATCGACGAATAGACGATTACCATTCATCGTGCGGGTTATCACGGTGCCGCCCACATGGATGAAAACCATACCATCCCCTCTCAATCGCTGAAGAATAAATCCTTCACCACCGAAGAATCCAACGCTTAGTTTTCTTTGAAATGCAATATCGACGGAGGTTCCCATAGCTGCACAGAGAAATGCATCTTTCTGGCAGATGAGTTCACCTCCCATTTCTGATAGATCCAGGGCGAGTATTTTTCCTGGATAGGGAGCTGCAAAAGCCACTCGTTTTTTCCCACTCTTCCTATTGGTGAAGTGGGTCATAAAAATGGATTCACCCGTCAGCACCCGTTTCCCCGCATCGGTGAGTTTCTTCCACATCCCTTCCTCGGGGGCGGATCCATCGCCCATTCTGGCCTCAAATTCTATCCCTGAATCCATGTAATTCATTGCTCCTGCTTCGGCAATAACGGTTTCATTGGGATCAAGTTCAATCTCCACGACCTGCATATCATCGCCGAAGATTTCGTAGTCAATAACATGACTTGGCATATTGTCCTCCATATTCAAACTAAGAAGATAATAGCATCAATGCGTTTTCATTATAAGGCTGTTGTAATCCTTACCGGGTGTCAGAAAGCCTGTAAAACCCCCCTTCGACCCATCCCGGGAGTCCAATCCCATCCTAAACCTTCACATACAGCGGATCATAACGGCCAGATTCCACTCCCGGCAAAGATGTTGATGTGGTTGGGATAGTATTGAGAGAAGGAAAAGGACTCCAGTCCATCGGCGGCCATGGGGAGTTTTTTCAACAGCCGGGCATGGATTGCCATGGCGGAACGGGCCAGTCTTTCGCATCGATTCTGCACCGTATCGGAAGAAACCTCCAGATGACGGCTGATGTCGTTCACACCGGAAGAGGTCACCAGATGTTGGAGAAGTTCCTCGTAGTCGATGACTTTTTTCGCATAGTAATCAATTGAAAAAGTCTGGGCGGAAAAGGTTCTTTTGCAGTCATTGCAGATGTAGCGCTGGACTGTTCCAAATGCTTCTGTGTGGTAGGAACTGTGTATCGAAAACCAGTTTTTTTGCTTCGGGACACTGAAATGGATACATTTCGGGTTGGGGCAGTGGGGGAATGGCATGGTCAAACTCCTTTATAAATTGTTTTCTTACTATGTTATAACGAGCCTGACAGGGGTTTTTGCTGTATTAACAAGCTTTCTGACACTGGGAAAACTTTTCCACAACCATTTCACAGCTTGACAAAAAGATGAAAACAGATATCCTCACATCTTATGAAAAAACTGATTATTACTATGACAACAATGATTATTGTCCTCTTGATCGGAGGATGTGCCGCCAAAAGATTTCCTGATAGATCGGTGGATTCCTATGAAGATTGCCAGAGCAAGGGTGGAATCTGGTACAACGATCAATGCTGGAAGGACTTCCAGGAAGAGGATAACCTGCTGGAATCGGAGGTTGATGATTATGTCAATACTGCAATGAAAGCTATTGAATCATCAGCAATGGTTGTGGACGATGAAAGATACCCTGTTCACACAACACTGGCTATTCCAATTGAGAATGAAAAGGTACTTTTTGTAGTTGTATATCGCAAAGACAATGTTTTTGAAACCGTCCTCTTTAAACCCGGAATGGAACAAATAACTGAAGGTGCTGCTTTCAAAACTTCGGGCGAATTCCATGATGGTAATGCATGGCTCATTGGCCTGTCAAATTCAACTGCAGTTGCTTCGACTGAAGCCAGAGTTCAAGTTCACAGTGGCCCCGAAAATGGATTTGATTTTGAGTTTTCTGGAGACTGGATGTTTCGTGATGGTCGTGACAATAAGAAATTTAATGTCCGGGTAAATGAGACAATGATGACGGCTGGCAACAGTACTCTGGAAATCCAGGGTAATGAAGCCTGGTTATCGGGTGAGACAGGAGCCATTACATATAATCAAATAAGAAATCTGATCAAAGACCACCCGCAGGTTAGAACGATTGTAATGAAACAGATAAGGGGTTCTCTTGATGATAAGATCAACATGCATACAGGACGACTGATCAGGGAACATGGTTTTACGACAAAAGTTCTCTCCGACAGTAGAATTGCTTCAGGAGGGGTGGATTTATTCTGTGCCGGGGAAAAACGAATCATTGAACAGGGTGCTGAGATAGGAGTACATTCCTGGTGTTGTGCAGGTGAAGACGATCTCCCCGCCAACCAGTTCCCTGATGAACATCCAGTACATCGACTCCAACTGGATTATTTCACAATGATGCTGGGGGAAGATATTGGACCGAAATTCTACTTCTATACATTGAATGCCGCACCATTTGAAGAAACCCACTATATGACTGATGAAGAAATACTTGATTGGGGGATTGCGACGGAGTTCCTTACCGGAGAATAGATGCTTTCTGACGACTCCTTGTTTTCGACCAACTGCATTGACCGGCAAATCAGGAAGGACAACCCGGATCATGTGCGGGAAACGGTGCCATTTTTAGGTGTTTGAGTTCGAAGATGAACCGGAATATCGGCAGAGTTCGCATTCCTGACACTGCATAAGGAGTCTGTCGGACTTCCGCCTCACGGCTCGATTTTTGCCCTTCTCTCCAGAAGCAAGCCTCTTGCTTGCTTCTTCCGAGCCGCCTTCGTTCGTTTTCGCCGCCATCCGTGGCGGCTTTTCCTCGCTATCGCTCGGCACTCTCTCAGGATGCGAGTTTATAGACTCGCATACCCTGCTGCTGCGTTGCCAAAATACTCACGTAGCCCAGCTACGCTCCGTTTTTGTCGCCTTGCATCAGGCAAAAATCATCAAAAATCGCCTCGAAGCCTTAAAGTCCGACAGACTCTAAGACTTGAGAAGTCAGTTCGTTTTTACCGATGGATTTTCTTCTCCAGCCTCATCTTGCGATGCAAAAGAGCATCTTTCTGCTTTGGAGTCATTATCCTGTCTTCCAGATCATTAACAATCTTAAGGGCCTGTCGGGGATCCTTCTGATGATGTTCCCAGTACATGGCCAGTTCAACAGCGGCATGGAGATTACCTGAATATGTTTCATGAATAACTTCCCATATCTCCACGGCCGACAGCAAATTCCCGCGGCGTTTATACCGGCTGGCCAGTTCAAGTCCGCAGTCCACATCCCCATCCATCCAGCCTGACTCCAGCCATTGGAAGCCCCTGCCGGAGTTTGATTTTTCCCATTGACGAGCCATTCCCATGTATCGGGGAAATACTCCTTCCGGTCGTGGAGAATTTGTTTGGGGATTGTATTGACCCCATTCTTCCATACGGGCAAGGAGTCTGGCCAGAGAAACTATGTCGTCAGCATTGTGTTGAAAAACTCCTTCAATGCGATCAGGTTTCTCCTTCAGCCAGCGAAACCAGGCTTCCGGAGCCTCATTTCCCGGTAAATCATCCGGCCGGAAGAAATTGAGGATATCGGTTTCAACTGTTTTCAATCCCAGGTTCGGCAAAAGTCTTCTCCAGAGTCTGCGTGCAGGATGGAGAAGGTCGATTTGAGTGGGAGACGGCGGGGGGAGACGATTCAACAGGAAGCGGGTATTGAGAACCTGGGAATCAAATGAAAGTCCATTGTATGAAAGGTGATGACGATGAGCCTCCGTCAGCCGGGCAAACCGCTTCAGCATTTCTGTCTCTCCGGGATAATCGGCAAGAAAAAGCTGTGTAAGCAGGTAGTCCCCTCTCCTTTGCCAGCCCAAACCGATGAGAAATGCCGTGTTTCCCGCTCCACCGGAGAGTCCAGTCGTTTCCAGGTCGTAAAAAACAAGTTCATCAGACCTGGTTCCCGCAGGTAGAATAAATCCGCTTTTTAATTCCTCCGGCAGGATGGAAGGATGTATCAGTTGTCGTTCCCAGGCACAATCAGCCGTTTGCTTCCATTTTTTCCCGGGAGGACAGGTGTTCAATTTCCGGGGTTCAGCCGTGCGGGGTTTGATTAACCCGATACCGGATTCTTTGATCTGAGTTAATCGGTCGGCCAGCCTGTTCATTATGAACTCTCTCCGACTCCCTTCATCCAGGTGATCAGGAATTCAATTGTGGCTGTTTTAGGATTATCCTCCAGCCGCTCTCTTTCGTCCAATGGCCCAACACAGGATGGACATCCTTCCTGACAGGAGCATCCCTTTACAAGATCCAATGCTGCCTGAAGCACTTCCTGGAGATGGGTTGAAAATGATTCGGCCAGTCCCATGCCTCCGGGATAGTTATCATACACATAAATGCCGCATGCACGAAAATGCGGATCAAGAACTCGTCCCGCCACCCCAACATCTCTCGGCTGACTGAGAAGGAATATTGGTGTTATCACCCGGATAAGAGTGGCCACCCGGCCAATAACGGAGGGTTTGAGAGCCAGTGGTACTGCATCCCAGGCCTTACCGGCAGGTAATTCTCTGCTGAAGGAAAGGAAGACTCCCCGGGTATGCATTTCATCTTCGGGAAGATTAATACTGCCGTAGCCAATGTTCTCATGCGTGCCAAACCGTATCTTTTTGTACTTGGCCACATTGGTACGGACCAGGAGGTCACCAAGATGCTCTTCCAAACCACACACACACTGCCGACTGTCTTCCATCAATACCTTGATATCACTTTTTGTCAGTGCATCTGTGTAGTAATTGACCTCTGTACATTCAACATGAGCATGATGATTGTCCAGATTGAGATGCTTCACCATGAATTGTTCTCCCCGGTGCAGATAAATGGCTTCGTCATGAAGGAGTTCCCTGGCAGAATGAGCATCCATCTCACCGATAACAGTGTTCCGGCCGGCCGTGGTATCGATAATCACCACGTTTTCTTCTGTTCCGCCTCTCAGGGAAATCCGTTCGGAGGGATAGGATCGATCGGCCCAGAACCAGCGCCCTGCGGTGTGCCGGAGAACTCCCTGTTCTTCAAGAAAGTGGAGCATATCCTCTGTATTGCTGCCGAATTCTTCCCCATCTTCAAAAGGCAGTTCAAAGGCAGCACATTTCATGTGATCGGCGAGAATGTAGATATTGTCCGGGTCGATATAGGCTGATTCCGGGCTTCTTCCAAGGAAGTATTCAGGATGCTTCACAAGGTATTGATCGGTGGGATTTGCCGAACCAGCCAATATGGCAACTGAAACATCCCCCGTTCGTCCAGCCCTGCCGACTCTTTGCCAGGCAGAGGAAACCGAAGAGGGCAGTCCAGCCAATATGGCCGCATCAAGTCCCCCGATGTCAATTCCCAGTTCCAGGGCATTGGTGGATACTACACCCTGAATTGAATTATCCCTCAATCCTTTTTCCACAGCTCGCCGTTCTGATGGCAGATAACCACCCCGGTAGGATTCGACTCGAATTCTTTGATTTTCATTGTAAACATTGGCCAGTGAATCATTAATGTATGCTGAAACCAGTTCAGCTCTCACACGGCTCTGGGTGAAGACAATGGTTTTTACCCCGGAAGTTAAGAGATGCAATGCCAGACGCCGGGATTCAAGAACCACTCCACGGCGTATACCTTGAATGGGATCCACGAGAGGAGGATTGTAGAGTATGAGATGCTTCTCTCCTGCCGGGGCTCCATTCCCCTCCACTTTAGTAAACGGTCGGCCTGTCAGCTTTCCAGCCAGTTCTGCCGGGTTTCCAATGGTAGCACTGGCGGCAATAATCGTTGGAGCGGATTCGTAGAAGCGGCAGATTCTTAGAACTCTGCGCAGTAGATTGGCCATCTGGGATCCAAATACCCCGGTGTAAGTATGAAGCTCATCCAGTACAATGTATTTCACATTTTGAAAGAAGGATTTCCATTTTGTGTGATTGGGTAAAACACCCGTATGCAGCATGTCGGGATTGGTGATAATGATACGGCCATTCTGACGGGAGGCTGTACGGATGGAGGAGGGGGTATCTCCATCAAAGGTATACACGGATACCGGAAGTTTACCGGTCAGTAGAAGTTCATTGAGGGCGGATTGCTGATCCTGACTCAGGGCCTTGGTGGGAAAAAGATAGAGAGCACGGGACGATGTGTCTTCAAGAAGTTTCTGCAGTACGGGCAGATTGTAGCACAGGGTTTTACCTGATGCGGTAGGTGTTATGATAACCGTATCTTTTCCCTGACGGATATGGTTCCAGCATTCTAACTGATGGGAATACAGCCGGGTAATGCCCAGTGAATTGAGAGATTGAGTGAGAATGGGAGAAAGATCCTGGGGGAGTTCGGTCCATGATCCTTTTCGAGGGGGGATAATAGACCACTTTGTCACATTTTTTAGAAAAGTCTCATCCTGGCTCAACTCTTCCAATAGCTTGTTTAAACTCATAGTTGTTATTATGCGGTATTAGGGTAGAGCAATCTACCCGATGAGCAATACTATCAATAAGAGGTGCATTTTATGAAAAACATACTGACAATCATTCTTGGAGGCGGCAAGGGAACCCGTCTCTACCCACTGACCGCCAAAAGAGCAAAACCGGCCTGTCCCTTTGGCGGAAAATATCGCCTGGTCGATATTCCTGTCAGCAACAGCATAAATTCCGGCTTCCGCCGCATTTATGTTTTAACACAGTTCAACTCAGCCAGTCTCCATCTTCACATAAGGCGAACGTACAATTTCGATTCCTTCAGTGGTGATTATTGTGAAATACTGGCAGCCGAACAAACTCCGCGCAGCAGCGATTGGTACAGTGGAACAGCCGATGCGGTAAGAAAAAATCTTGAGCACTTCAGGGTTCAGAAACCAAGTCACTACATCATCCTGTCCGGCGATCAGCTTTACCGTATGGATCTCAGGGATTTCCTTCAGCAGCACATTGAATCGGGAATGCAGGTATCCATTGCAGCAACTCCTGTTACCCGTGAAGATGCCAGCGGTCTTGGCATACTTAAAATCAATCGGCAAAATAAAATAGAAGAATTTCTGGAAAAACCGGAACCGGACCGGGATATTGAAGAGTATAGAATGCAGGAACAAAGAGCTGAAGATAAGGAGAATAGAAAGGATTTCCTTGCCTCCATGGGTATTTATATATTTGATGCCGATGTAATGGAAAAGATGCTTGACAACGATAAAACGGATTTTGGTAAGGAAGTCATTCCTGATGCCATTGGGAAGGTGGGTGTAAGGGCCTATATTCACCATGGTTTCTGGGAGGATATAGGTACTATCAAGAATTTCTATGAAGTCAACATCCACATGGGTGACCCCTTTCCTGAGTTTAATCTGTATGATCAGGACTATCCTCTTTACACGCACAGAAGAGATCTTCCTCCGACGAAAATAAATTCCAGCACATTGACGAACAGTATTGCCTCCGAGGGGTCCATCCTCACCAATACCGTTATCACACGCAGCCTTATTGGTATAAGAAGCATCATTGGATCTGGTTCTACACTCGATGGTGTTTACACAATGGGTGCCGATTACTATGAATCCCATGAGCAAAAAGAAGAGAATCGCAGGAAGAATATTCCCGATTTCGGGATAGGTGAAAACACCCGGATATCCAGGGCTATCATCGATCGAAATGCAAGAATCGGCAAGAATTGCCGAATCGGTGTTGATCAGATGGAGAGATTTGATGATGACTATGAGGGATATGTTATACGGGATGGTATTATAATAATTCTCAAAGGAGCCTTCATACCGGATGACACAGTTATATAGGGAAGGTGCGATGTTGTGATCAATAAATCCTGGAATACAACATGCATGGAAACAGTGGATGAGGTTCACTTCAAGATACAATGGTCTCCATGGGGAGTTATGAGTAAATGGGTAATCAACTGGATTGTGCCTTCCGAATCCGGTATATTTCAATTCTGGGTCAAAAAGGGACGTGGTATTGAGTTATTGCACACAGAAACAACATATTATGGCGGATTGAGGAACACCCTTCGGGAGGTCATCGATCTCATGGCACCATCAGGGAGTCGGCTTCGAGAAATCATAGGGAACAGGGAAATCTGGTTCCGATACAGCATCCTTGCCAGTCGAAGTCAACTGGAATTACTGCAGGAATGGTATAATCAAACCCGGAACGACCCGATCAGTGACAGCCGTGAGATATACCTGAAAGAGCTGGAAACTCTTAAGAGATTTCCTCTTCCCCCACCAGATATCGTCATAAATGAAGGAAAGAGGATGGCGGATCAGGAGTTTGGGGCGATCATACCGAACCCGGAGTAGCACGGCAATCGCATCTAAAATCCACTAGCCAGAGTGTTCTTCAAAGCCTTATTCATGGGTTTTTAACCGCAGAGGACGCAGAGAGCGCAGAGTGTTCAAGATAAATGTTGACCAATCTGTTTATGCTATAGAGACGAAAAAACCCGGACTAAAGTAAGACTTTTTCTCCATTTTTGGGCGTTTTGCCCAAAATGTGGGTGCGTCCATGCGCCCACGGGCAGCTCTAAGCGGTTTTAAGAGCTCCCCTATATCTCTCTGCGTACCTCTGCGTTCTCTGCGGTTTAATGCCGCTTTGAGGAGATTCCATATTCTTTGAGACACGAGATAAAAATTTCCATTGACTCCAAAAATCAGTGTTTTTCATTTTTTTTTTGGGACAGAATTAGATGCAATTACCCTGATGGATCATCCGCCTGTTTTGGGTGCTTGCCTTTATCAATCAGAGATGCTAAGTATTACGGGTCTCAATGTGGAGTTGATGTTTTATCGATGAATAGTGTTCTACAGGTTTTAAATCTTATTGGCGGGCTTGGCGTTTTCCTGGTTGGGATGCGTATCATGAGTGATGGAATTCAAAAGAGATCGGGAGATCGATTGAAGTCAGTTCTCTACATTCTGACGGAGAATCGTTTCAGCGGAGTACTGACCGGCATTGGGGTAACTTCCATTATTCAGTCATCTTCAGCGACCACCGTTATACTTGTCAGTCTGGTCAATGCGGGTTTGGTAACCTTAAAGCAATCCATTGGTGTGATTATGGGAGCAAACATAGGCACGACTCTCACCGCATGGGTTGTTTCGATTATTGGATTCAAGTTTAGAATCACATCGTTTGCTTTGCCGGCTATAGCCATTGCCATACCCTTTTATTTCTCAAGCCATTCAAAGCGCAAGGAAACGGCCGATATTCTCATTGGATTTGGACTCCTTTTTCTGGGATTGAGTTTCATGAAAGAATCTGTTCCCGATATTAGGAATAATCCAGAAGTTTTAAATTTCCTGTCGGATTGGAGTCAGTGGGGCTTTGGTTCCATCCTTCTTTTTGTCTTTATAGGAACGATACTCACAATTGTAGTGCAGTCTTCCTCAGCGGCCATGACGATTACCCTCACAATGGCATTCAAGGGCTGGATTAGTTTCCCTGTGGCTGCTGCCGTTGTCCTGGGAGAGAACATCGGAACAACAATAACCGCTTTTATTGCATCCATGCCGATGAATGCAACGGCAAGACGTGCGGCCCGGGCTCATATGCTGTTTAATCTCATTGGAATAATCTGGATGCTTACCGTGTTTACACCATTCACCAATTTGATTGACCGCATGATTCCCGGCAGTGATACGGATGTTTCATCCATACCTATACAGCTTTCCGTGTTTCATTCACTCTTTAACCTCATGAATACAATGCTGTTGCTGGGATTTGTTTCCCCCCTTACCAGCATAGTTGAGAAAATGGTCAAAACAGATCCGGCCAAAATAGAAGATGCTCCTTTTCAGCTGCAATTGGTGCCCGGAAACCTGGATGATGCTGTTGATGCCAATTTGATTACAATTCGCTCAAAACTTGCGGAAATGTCAGAAGTCACTTTGAGGATGCTGAGAAATATACTGGAAGGCAGCAAAAACAGTAAGGAATTCTCCACAGTCATAGCATCACTGACTGATGATGAGAAACGTGCTGACGATATGCAGGAGCAGATAATTCACTATCTCACAAAATGTACCCAGCGGCCATTGGGAAGAGATAAGGCAATAACAGTTGCATCCCAGAGACGAATAACCAATGAACTTGAATCCATCGCAGATTCTATTTTCAGCATAGGACTTTTAAGGAACAGGCTTCATACAAAAGGACTTGGCTTCCACAAACAGGGGGAAGATGAGCTTACAGAGTATTCCAGGTATGTAATGGAATTTCTTGAGTACAATCAGAGTTTTCTCAGCCACGATCTTGAAAATTACAACCTGAAGACACCCCTGAACATGGAAGCCAGAATCAATAAAATGCGTGATGAACTCCGTAAGCGGTCACGCAAAATCATTGAATATGAATCTGATGTTGACGTAAAAGGAGAGCTCATTTTCATGGATATCGTCCGCCATCTGGAGCACATGGGTGACAGTTCCCTCAATGTTTCTGAAGCGATTGCAGAACTCCCGGAACTGGTTCAAAGCTGAGAACTATGCCTCCTTTTCAGTGTATAATTTCAAACAGGAGGAGAAATCCATGTTACCACGTAGAATGACAGCAAAACAGGCACTTATCGTCCTGACCACAGTATTTTTAGGAATCAGCATACCAGTCCATTCTCAGCAGTATATCAGAGAAAGATCCGAGCGGGAGAATTTCATCGCCAGACGCATTATCGGCGGTTTATCATATCCCTGGGGGATGGCCATTCTTCCAGATGGCAGGATTCTTGTAACAGAAAAAACAGGCAGCTTGCTCCTGGTGGATGGTAAATCCGCGAAGAAGGTCAGGGGAGTGCCCAGAGTTGCAGTCATTGGACAGGGCGGCCTTCTGGATGTGGTTATTTCCCCTGATTACAGCAAAAACTCATTGGTCTACCTGAGTTTTGCCGAGGAAAAATCCGGTCTTTACGGCACCGCTGTTGCCCGTGGACGACTCGACGGTGTTTTAAGCCCTTCACCGGAGTTGAAAGAGATGGAAGTAATCTACAGTGCCTACCCTAAAAGTACAGGAGGACTTCATTTCGGTTCCCGATCAACTTTTGACAATAAGGGGTATCTCTATATTACTCTGGGTGAGCGCGGCACCATGAACAGGGCTCAGAATCCTTTCGATCCTGCTGGAAGCGTGCTTCGACTCAACCCCGACGGTTCGATTCCCAGAGACAACCCTTTTGCTCCCGGCACCACCGGTGAAGGCAGGGGGGCTCCGGAAGTGTGGAGCTACGGTTCCCGAAATGCTCAGGGCATGGCAAAGCATCCTGTGACCGGAAAAATATGGCTGCATGAACACGGTCCAAAAGGAGGCGATGAAGTTAACATCGTGATGAAGGGAGCCAATTACGGCTGGCCGAAAGTGACACATGGAATCAATTATGATGGCAGTATCATCAGTCCTCACACCACAGCCGAGGGTTTTACTGACCCTGTTATCTACTGGGTGCCTTCCATTGCTCCGTCAGGGTTATCATTCTACACAGGAACCTTATTTCCTGAGTGGAAAGGCAATCTTTTTGCAGGTGCCCTGGCCGGTCAGCATCTACGCCGTCTGGTTTTGAAGGGAGACAGAGTTGTCCATCAGGAAGAATTGCTTAAAAACCGCATAGGCCGAATCCGGGATGTCCGCAGCAGTTTCGATGGTTACATCTATGTGCTGACTGATTCGAAAAAGGGAGCATTATACCGGCTGGAACCTGATGCTGATTAACACCAGCCGTGCAGATCCGAGATCTTATTAAATCCCTCCCCTTCCATGTATTTCGTTATTCCATCCAGAACTCTGGCCGGAGCATCAGGTTCAGAGAAAAGTGCCGTCCCAATCTGCACAGCCGACGCACCGGCCAAAAAATATTCAAGGGCATCATCAGCACAGGCAATGCCTCCTGTGCCGATAACAGGAGCATCAACGGCCCGGGCCACCCTCCATACAGCACCAACGCCCACAGGACGAATCGCCGGACCGGACAGACCGCCCGTCCCCCCTGGAATAATGGGTTGGCGCCGCTGAATATCAATCTTCATTCCAACAAGAGTATTGATACAGGAGAGAGCATCGGCACCCGTACCAACAGCCACCCTTGCCAGCTCGGCAATATCTGTTACATTGGGTGAAAGCTTGACAATAAGGGGTTTGGCGATGACTTTCCGTACAGCCCTGACCAGTTTTTCCAGCACTTCGGGATCGGTTCCAAAGGCCATTCCTCCATGTTTCACATTGGGACAGGACACATTGAGTTCTACTCCCCACACAGAATCACATTCATTCATGGCTTCACACACAAGGACGTAATCGGATTCAACAGCCCCGGCAACATTGACGATAACCGGGCATGGCAGGTTTTGAATAATTGGAATCTTCTCCTGCAGAAAAGCTTTCAGGCCAGGATTGGCCAGTCCGATTGCATTGATTAATCCCGCCGGAGTTTCAGTCAATCGAGGCGGCCTGTTGCCGACACGGGGTTCAGGGGTTACAGCCTTGGTAAAAATGCCGCCAAGGGAACTATAATCAATCAGGGAAGCATATTCCTCACCGAAACCAAAGACGCCTGATGCAGCTGTGACGGGATTCGGGAGGATTTTGTCTGAGATCTGCACACTGAGATCTATCGGGGGATTCACCATTTTACGATCCTGGAATCAAAGACGGACCCCTCCAGGCAGGCCCGTTTATACGCCGTCTGGTTATTCTGATCGACCACCGGAACGGCACAGCCCTGGCATGCGCCGACTCCGCACGCCATCATCTCTTCCATAGAAACCCATGACGGCCGGTTTGAATCCACGGCAAGGTGATGAATTGCGGTCATCATGGGCAAAGGACCGCAGCTGTAGAAAGCCGCATTACCCACATCGGCCTGCGACACCCCATCAAGAACAGTGCCGGTGATGCCGGTGCTTCCATCTTCTGTGCACAGCCGTAATTCAACTTCCGGAGGCCAGTTCAGAGAGGGCAGAAAGTCTGCACTTCGGTTTCCCACAATCACCAGAGGAGTGAATCCACGCTGCACAAGGTCAACAGAAAAAAAGTACATCGGTCCGATTCCAGCCCCGCCAGCGACAAGAATGGGCCGTTGATCCAGATCCGGCAGGGGGAAAAATGAACCCAGAGGACCGATCCAGTTAACCTCGCCGCCGCTATTCATAGAAGCCAGATCCCTGGTGGCAGAACCTCTGATTTCATAGATAAAAGCAACACTTGATTCCCCGACATCGGAGTACGCAAAGGGACGGCGCAGAAGAGTCAATGGGTAGCTGTCAGGTAATATAGTAAGGAACTGACCAGGTCTGGGTGTTGGTCCTGTACCATCCCAATGGATATGAATTTCCTTGCAGTCATGGGCAATAGTTTCATTGGAGAGAATTTCTCCGGTCTGTTGAATGCAGTTGGGGGTCATTTTTGAGATATGACGGTTCCAGGAGTTATACCTTTGGCGTTAGCCTGCAGCCAGCGAGTCAGATTGACGATTCGATCCGTTGTTTCCTGAGTGATGATGTGTTCGATCCGGCAGGATTGTTCCACAATTTCTTTCCCTTCCAGATCCAGGGCTGTTTTGAAGAATTCAGTTAGAACTTCATGGCGCTTGAATACTTCTCTGGCCTGTATCATTCCTTTCGGTGTAAGATTGATGTATGAGTTTTTTTCATATTCTACTAAACCGTGAGATTTCAGAGTCTTCAATGCCCCGGTTACCGATGGCATCTGTACACCCATGTGTGCCGCAATATCCTTTACCCTGGCGACTCTATTCGCCTCTTCAAGAATAAGAATGGTTTCCAGATAGTCTTCCATGCTCGGGGTAAGTTTCTCTAATTCTCTCATGATGATGGCAAGGTAGCAGAATCAACAGAGTTAGGCAAGCAAGTTCTTATTCTGTGGGGCGCGGGGGAGCCTGCGTCTCCATTCTTCCCGCCAGTATGTTGAAAGAAACCACAACCGTTCAGGATTATATCTGATTGAAAAACATGCAAGGTTGAGTGATCGCCAGTTCACTGTCTCGATGGGCTGGGTAATCGGAAGATTGTTATCGGGTTGTGAATTGTAGGCTATAGGAATACCTTCCAGCAGCGGGAAAAGACTGTCAGGAAGGTTGGATGGAAACTCTTTGAAGAGGGTCTTCTGCAGAGTAGTGAACCAGGTACCGGCATTCACAGGCCATATAATCCATTGGGCATTGGAGATGAGTTTCAGCGATGAGTGCAGGACAATGGGGTGTTTGCATCCAGGAAGTAACCCAGGAACGGGGGGAGATGGCAGACTGGATGAATAAAGAATGGGGAGTAGGGGAGGTAGGGGGGCCGGGATTCGTCCCAGAATAAAATGTTCCTTCTGTAGTTTCTGTACGGGGATATTGACAGCCTGGGGTGTAAGAAGACATGTGCAATAGAGTTCTCCTGAGGGTGACGGCTGATTGGATTTCATGCTAGACTTATACTTGATTCTATATCACTAATGGTAAGGATGGAATATGAAAACGAAAGTGAGTCACAATGTTTCTGAAATCGTTGAAGTAATCAGCACCTGGAGCGGTGTGAGAGCTGTTATACTGCAGCACTTTGTTGAACGAGATGTGTATGATCCCAATTTCTCCATCACCATGGATGTGTTCCGTGATGGAAGCATTCCAGACGATGATGAGCGAGCCCGTCTGTTTCCCGATGCACAGTATTATGAATCCTCCCATACCGGAGAGAAAGACCGCTTTGTTCTCAACGATATGCCTGTTCGTATTTCCTATAAAGATTGCCATCGAGTTGAAGAAATTCTTGATTCATTGAATAGTGATAAATGGCTTTCGATGGAACAGGGGACTTATTTCTTTCACCGTCTGGCAACTGGAACTGTGGTTTGGGCTCGTGATGAATGGATTACTGATGTCAGGCAAACACTTGATACCCTTCCGGAATCCTTCTGGACTGTGTGGATAGAATCCTGCCACAGCAAAATTGACCATTATTTCGGTGATCTTGCGGCAAGCTCATTTAAGGCTGATGCTCTCTATTTTCATCTTTCGATGACTGGATTTTTGAAATCTGTTGCAGAACTTCTTTTTGCCCTGAATCATGTTTTTCTGCCGGGCCCGCGCGATCTGACAGCTTCACTTTTCCTGCTGGATCTTCTTCCTGAGGGATTTGAAGCTAGCTGGGCAAGCCTTCTCAGGGAAGATCCTGAACTTCCATTTGAACGAAAGCGCGAAATTGCCGAATTACTGGCCTCCGGAGTATTTGCACTGAAATCGGAAGAATAGACTTTACAAATATCTGAGATATGACTAGGATACATCCTTTGAAAGGTGAATAAATGTCCAGGAAATGTGTAATATGCGGAAAAGGTACAATCTCAGGGAACAATGTCCCAAGGAAAGGTTTGCCAAAGAAACAGGGGGGTGCGGGTCAGCACATAGGTGTAAAAACAAAGCGTTTGTTTAAACCTAATTTGATGAAGGTAAAGGCCCTGGTGGAAGGGAAGCCCAGGTCCATCAAGATATGTGCCCGCTGTCTTAAAACCGGGAAAATTGTCAAGGCCTGATCAATCGACCTGTGTTCTCAGGGATGAAGCCAGTGTACGCAGGAAGAACCCCACATCACTGACAACTCCAACAGTATGATTGCTTCCTCTGTCTGCAAGTTTGGTAACGACAGCAGGATTGATATCAATACAGACGGTTTTAATCCAGCTTGGTGTCATGTTGCCTGTTCCAATAGAATGGAGCATGGTTGACAGCATCATAATCATGTCAGCATCGGCAATAATATCAGCATAGGCATTCTGAGCCTTGATCATGTCCATCTCAGTTTCCGGCAGGGGTCCATCATCCCTGATGGAACCAGCCAGACAAAATGGAATACGGGCCTGAAGAAGTTCGTACATCAATCCGGAAGTCAGTACTCCAGCATCCATCATTTTCCTGATAGAACCATAGCTGTAAACTTTGTTTATAGCCATCATATGGTGTTTATGTCCCTCATGAGTGGGCTGTCCTGTAACAAGATCCACCCCAAGTGATGTGCCGTAAAGCTGAGATTCCAGATCATGGACGGCAATGGCGTTTCCGCCCAGAAAAGCATTTATCCATCCCTTCCGCACAAGTGCTGCCAGGGCATCAGTTCCGCCCGTATGCACCACGACCGGTCCGGCAACAGCAACGATTTTACCACCATTCGATCGAATTTCCTGCATCTGTTCAGCGATTTTCTCTGCGGATTGAGTGGCGTTTCTTTCTGATGAGACATCGTTCGCCATGAAGGAAAAGGAGTCACTGGCACCTGCAATCTCCGGAGGATGAACCCGGACCGAGTCCGATCCGGTTAGAACACAATCGCCCCTTATCAACTCCCTGAGTTTTACACATTCGGGTCCGTTCTTCCTCAGTACAATGGAAGCATCCATACGCTGTTTTCTGACCTCGGCCCACTGACCTCCTGTATAGATCTCGGTACGGTGGTTTGTTGTCGAATAAAAGCCTTCGGGAGCGGCTTTGTCTCGAATCACCTCAACCCAGACTGCTTCACTTTCCCCCTCGACCTGCACGCCCAGCGCCGTCAGTTTTCTCGCAACAGTTTCCAGAAGGTTGTTATCCCCAGCTTTCAGCATCATCTGAAGAGATGATTCCTGGTCTGGAACCTTGCCTATATTGAAGTGTGTAATCTCGTAGTCGGCCCCTTCATCAAGAATGATGGCAAGAATTCTTGAAAGTAATCCTGAGTCGATGAGATGTCCCTTGCAGAGCAGTGATTTTGTCACCATGAAGTAGATATTAACCTGCCGGATGTAGTTTGTCGATGTAAAGTTGAATAAATTTGTTCAGCTGCCTGCGATTATACTGCATAATCCACCGGGGATGCGGAAGGGGTTCAATTTGTTCGAAAAAACGGTGACGTTCATTGAAGTCCCTGAGGTACCTGAAGTTGGTTCCCTGCCCCATGCAGAATGCAACCGATCTATTTGCTCCAGCGGCAATCTGCTTCTCCATGACAGCGGCCATCCACTTATCCAGTTGTGTCGGCAGTCCTTTCACATCATAGTAATTAAGATTTTTACCGTTTCGAATAAATCCTACAGGACTCAATGCCGTGATGTAGAAACGCTGGTAAAAGGCAGAGACACCGCCGAAGGCGGAGATCATCCTATATACGAAATCACTTGAAAGCTCCCGCCCGCCGATTATGGAATGATCTATACTGCAATCCCCGGCCAGGCGAATTGGATCCGTGAAACAGATTCCGGTTACCCCTGCACCAAAGCGGCCTGGATTTATACCGATGAGAAATATCCGTTTGCCGGTATCATTGAAAAAACTGGAATAGAAATGCTGCATTACCCTTTTGACTTCCGGGTTACCGTAAGGCCAGAGAATTTCCACATCGTCGGGGATATTCTCCGGTGGAGTAAGGGTTTCAAAGAAATTGAGAATGTATGCGCCAAAACTCATCAATAGTTCCAGAAAGAATCTTAGTGTCAGAAAGCTTGTTAATGCAACAAAAATCCATGTTCCGGGAGTGGAATCTGGCCGTTATGATCCGTTGTATGTGAAGGTTCAGTATGAGATTGGACTCCCGAGATGGGTTGAAGGAGGTTTTACAGGCTTTCTGACACCCGGTAAGGAAGACCTTAACCACAATAGTTCTTGACTTGAACTTTTGTTACGGTGTTGTCAAAATACCCACACAGCCCGGCTGTACGCAGGCGAAAATCTCTTCGTCAACTCCCTGAAGCTGTTTTCCAGAGGTACTCTGAGGATGAAGCCTCCATGTTAAAGATCTACCTGGACTGCTGGAATTTATCGACAGAGACTCATTTCCAGTCAGCCAGAAACCGCAATGCCGGTATTGAACAGCGCATAGCCTCCCTGTCCATGAATTCCAGGGTAGAAATCAGCCTTGAGTCATCAGGAAAGCCCGTGGTCCTTCAGCCGGAGGGCTGGTATTTCAATCTTTCCCATAGTGGAGATTTCGCCTTCTGTGCCTACTCCACCGCAGCGATTGGATTGGATCTGGAGTTGCATAAGAAACGGAACTTCAGTTTGATAATGGAATCGTGGTTCCAAAAAAAGGAGCGGATTCTACTGAAGGATTCAATGTGTTTTCAGAACTTCTATACAATCTGGACTAGAAAAGAAGCCTGGCTGAAGATGCATGGAAAAAGTATCTGGAACCTGGGTGAAACGCCTGATATGACTGAAGTCCCTCCAGGCATTCAAAGCTATGAACTTGAGTGGAATGAAAAACTCTACAGCTTATCCTGGTCGCTGGACAATCCCGATCATCAGAAAACAGAACTCATCCCATTTTTCTCCAGCCCGGAACTTATACCTATTACCCATTTCTGAAACTCAGTAGACAATACTTGACCTTACAGCCAAGTAGACTTATAACCTTGTCACAAGAGGCATGATGAAAACAGTTCTGGAGTTTAAGAAGCAGAAAGAAAGAGGTGAAAAGATTACCGTAGTAACGGCGTATGACTATACAATAGCAAGTGTGTTCAATGATTCTTTGATTGACTGCCTGCTGGTAGGAGACAGCCTTGCCATGGTAATGCATGGATTCCCTTCCACTGTTTATGCCACAAATGAACTGATGGCCCTACATACAGCAGCCGTTACCCGAGGTGCTCCGGACAAGCTCACTGTTTCTGACATGCCATTTTTGAGTTACCGAAAAGGTGAGATAGAAGCAATGAAAGCTGTGGATGCCCTGATGAAAGCCGGGGCATCGGCGGTAAAAGTTGAGGGGGTAACAGGTCATCAGGAAATTATAACTCACATTGTGGAGTCTGGAATTCCAGTGATGGGACATTTAGGCCTAACCCCGCAATCAGTCCATGCCCTGGGGGGCTACAGAGTTCAGGGCAGAAAGGAAGATATGGCCGAAATCATCTTTGCCCAGGCCCTGGAATTGGAGGAACTGGGTTGTTTTTCCATGGTACTGGAATGTATCCCCCATGAACTGGCTGCCCGTATCTCCAAAAAACTGGGCATACCGACAATAGGAATTGGTGCGGGTCCCGGTGTGGATGGACAGGTCCTGGTTTGGCAGGATATGTTGGGCTTAACCGGTATGAATCCGAAATTCTTGAAACATTATCTTGATGGAAAAGAGATTTTCAGAGACGCCATCAAATCCTTTTGCAGTGAGGTTAAAAACGGAGTGTATCCCCAGTTGGAGCACAGCTATCAGTAGGGGATAAGATGGAAGTTGTACACAATATTGAGGATTGGCAGACAATCAGACGCAGTTTCTCATCTGTAGACCTTGGACTGGTGCCCACCATGGGGGCACTTCACCAGGGACACCTCTCACTTTTGTCGCATGCCTTGAGAGATAATAAGTTTACAGTCGTCAGTATTTTTATAAATCCAACTCAGTTCAACGATCCCGGTGATCTAAGCCGATATCCTCGTAATCTGGACAGGGATCTGGAACTTCTCAGAGCCGAAGGTACCCACTATGTGTTTGTTCCTCAGGCAGAGGAAATCTATCAGGATAACTACCGCTACCGGGTAACCGAAACGGAATTGACCTCCCAGCTTTGCGGAATGAATCGTCCCGGTCATTTTACCGGAGTGTTGACAGTTGTTCTTAAGCTTTTTAACATTATCAGTCCTCAGCGAGCTTATTTCGGCGAGAAGGATTATCAGCAGTTTCTACTCATTCAGGGGATGGTAAAAAACCTGTTCCTGCCGATTGAAATCGTCCCTGTTCCCACTGTCCGGGAGAGCGATGGCCTGGCGTTGAGTTCACGGAATCTTCTTTTAAACTCTGAAGAACGAATTCTCGCTGGTCGATTCCCCGAAATTCTCCGGGAATCGGCCACAGCTCCTGAAGCAAAAAAACGGCTGCTTGCCAATGGTATAGAAGTGGATTACGTTGAAGAACTGTACAATCGCCGTTTTGGAGCGGTAAAGATAGGTAAGGTGAGGTTGATAGACAATGTCCCGATATAAGGTTTTGCTGAGTTTGACCGGATCCATTGCCTGCTACAAAAGCTGTTCTGTTATTTCAGAACTTATGCAGAACAATGTGGATGTTCAGGCTGCATGTACTCAATCCTCTCTCAGATTTATTGGTAAAGCGACATTGGAAGGTTTAACCCGAAGGGATATTTACTCCGATATGTTTGATTCTTCCGGGAATATAGAACATGTGAACCTCACAAACTGGTATGATTTAGCCATAATTTGTCCTGCTACCGGAAATATGATCAACAAAATTGCTGCAGGAATCGCCGATGATCCGGTGTCCTGTCTTTTTCTGGCTCATGATTTCAAACTCCCCTGCATAATTGCACCGGCAATGAACGCCAGAATGTATGAGCATCCGCGGACTCAAGAATCCATTCGCACTCTGAAGAGTTGGGGAATCAATGTTCTTGGGACTGAAACGGGATACCAGGCCTGCGGAACAATTGGCCCCGGCAGGCTGTTACCGCCTGAAACCATTGTAAAAATCATAATGAAAGAGTTGAACGGCGGTCAATGAGAATCCTGATTACTTCCGGTGCAACTCAGGAGCCTGTCGACGGGGTAAGGCATCTCACAAACTTCAGCAGCGGCAAAACTGGTGCTGGACTCTCAGAAATTCTGGCAGCAAAGCATCAGATTACATTCCTATATGGCAGAAACAGTGTGCTGCCGAATACTCCCGTCATCAGCCAGGAGTATCAAACATTTCAAGAACTCAACCAGATTCTAATTGAAGTGCTGAGAAATAATTCCTACAGTCTCATCATACATGCCGCTGCGATAAGTGATTATTCAATCTCCCATATTGAGCTGAATGGAAAAACATATCAGCCATCAAAACTTCTCAAGATACAATCCGGAGTTAATCTTTCAATTCATACACGAAGCAATTTCAAGATAATAGACAGGCTGAAAGAATACGCACTCTCCAATCCCAGCGTGACAGAGCCGCCCATACTTGTGGGATTCAAGCTTACCAATACTGATGATAAGGAAATTCAGAAAAAGGAAGTCGCCAGGCTGGCATCTCATGCCCCTGTTGATTTCATTGTTCATAACGATCTCCATGAGATACAATCTCAGGGAATTCATCTCTATAATCTCTATAAAGGCGAGAACACATTGAAAACAAATATTACAATGGAAGAATTGGGATTACTGCTCCCTCAACTGTCCGATGGAAATGACGTATGACCCTGGCTCTTGACGTCGGTAACAGTCATATATTCGGCGGAGTTATCCACAGGAAAACAATGCTGATTCAGTTTCGAAAATCCTCCCGTGTCAGTGTAACTTCTGATGAAATCGGAGTATTCCTCAGAGGTGTCCTGGGGGAAAACAATGTTGCTTCCAGAGATATAAAACATATTGCGATATGCTCAGTGGTCCCCGATCTTGTTCACACTCTCAATAATACCTGTATAAAGTATTTTGGCATTACTCCCTTTATCTTAAATTCTGATGTACAGACCGGATTGATTATCAAGTATAGAAACCCCCAGGAATTGGGAGCAGACCGCATTGCAAATGCTATTGAAGGAATTCATCTCTTTCCCAATCAAAACATTATTATTGTTGACTTCGGGACAGCCACGACTATTTGTGCCATCAACAAAAATAAAGAATACCTTGGCGGGTTGATTTTGCCGGGATTGCGGATCTCCATGCAGGCACTGTCATCGGAAACGGCAAAACTTCCCATTGTTGAGATTAAACCGCCCGGAGACCTTATTGGGCAATCAACAGTCGAAAGCATTCAGTCTGGCCTGTACTATGGCAACATGGCCATTATTGAAACAATTTGTAAATCAATAAAAACTCAGTCCTTCAACGATGAGGATTCCGTAGTGATTGGAACCGGGGGGTTTGTCCGGCTTTTCGAACGGGAGACTCTTTTTGATGTCGTCATCCCGGACCTGGTTCTGACGGGACTGTGCAGGGCTGTAGAGTTAAATCTTCCATAATGTCAGTAAGCTTGTAAGTTAATTCCCAATCACATCCTGAAGAGGATTCTCCCTCACAGCTCTGTACGGATCTGTTTCACTTCATGCTGTGTAATGAATGGGGATCTACTCTTCATCTTTGCCATAGGGAATACCATCTGCGGCAGGGGCCCTGGTTTTGCCCGTCATTCCGGCCAGTACTACCACGGCGAGGATGTAGGGAAGCATCTGTACAAATTGACCCGGGATTGGAATTCTTGTTTCAAACATGATGCGAAAAGTATCAGCGTAGCCGAAGAGAAAAGCTGCCAGAACTGCCCCGACAGGATGCCACCGTCCGAATATCATGGCTGCCAGAGCTATGAAACCCCGTCCGCCGGTCATGCCGCTGATCCATTGGGAAGGATAGAGAGTAGCCGCTGCCAGTCCACACATTCCGCCGGAGATTAAAACTCCTGCGTATCGCATCAGGTAGACATTGACTCCCAGAGTATCAGCCGCACCAGGATTCTCGCCCACCGAACGCAATCTCATTCCAAAAACTGTTTTGTAGAGAACAAACCATGAGATCAGTGTTATGGGAATAAGGGCGAAAGCAAAAACACTCACACCCATGTACTGAGGAAACAGATAGGCATTGATCTCCGACTGAGTTTCCTGGGCATAGATTTCCTGACTCAAAAAGCGTGCAATTCCAAATGCCAGAATATTCAGCGCAACACCTGAAACAATCTGATCGACCTTGAACGTGATGGCTGCTACAGCATGAATCAATGCAATCAGCATACCGGCTATAACAGCGGTCAGAAGTCCGAGAGCGATGCTTTGAAAGACCATGGCCCCGAACACAATGAAGAAACAGGTAATAATCATGATGCCTTCAAGAGCGATGTTCACCACTCCGCTCCGTTCGGAAAAAACGGCTCCAATGGCGGCAAATGCTATGGGAGAAGACATTTCAAGACCATTTAGAATAAAATCAAGAAACATACTTATTACACCACCTCCTTCTTCCGTCGAGCTATGATGTCTCTCATTACAACCTCATTGGAAACAACAATGACCAGAATCATCAAACCAGTAATAACGTAAATAACCGAGTTGGGGACCGATGTATAGAGTTGAAGACCATATCCGGCCTGCCTCAAGAATGCAAATACAATGGATGAAAATACAACTCCAAGGGGTGAATTCCGACCAATGAGAGCAATGGCAATTCCATCAAATCCTATACCCGAGGCGATTTCAAATGTGTAGAAGCCCCTGATAGCAAATATTTCCTGCAATCCAATGAGTCCTGCCAGCGACCCACTGAATAGAAATGCTCCGATTTGAACCTGACCCACCTTCACTCCGGCATATTTCGCAACATCCACCGCCGTTCCCACAGCTCTGATCTCGAATCCATAGCGAAGTCTATACAGAAGAAACCAAACAAGGAAACCCATTATTACAGCAACTATCAGACTGTAATCAAGATAAACATAATCTGGAATATTTAATCCAATGGCCCTGAAAATATGATTGAACGTACCAAACAAAGCTGTATCCCGTATCTGCCGGGTTTGAGCTTCCAGATTGACACCCGATTCCACACCTGAAAGAGGTCCATTAACAAGGTAATTCATCAGGGCCAGAGCAATGCTGTTAAACATTATGGTTGTTATAACCTCATGGACGCCTTTTCGGACCTTCAGGAAAGCAGGAATTGCTGCCCAGAGAGCTCCTCCCAGCATACTGGCCAGTACAATGACAGGAAGATGTAGAAAGGTGGGTAATTTCAGGTAGATGCCGGCCAGAGCCCCCACAAGACCGCCCACAAAGTACTGTCCCTCAACCCCAATGTTAAAAATACCTGCCTTGAAGGCAAAGGACACAGCCAGTCCCGCAAGAAAAAGAGGAATCGCAATTGAAAAAACCGTAGCCAGCCTGGGAGTTGTGCTCAGAATGAATTTGTAGATTGCGACAAAGACCTTGCCAGGGCTTTCACCCACAACCAGTGTAACAATCAGCAGGATTATCAGAGATGCAGCAAATCCAAACAGAGGTGCGGTCAATTCCAGTAATTTGTACTTATCAATTCCTGGTTTCTTCATGTCCGCTTCCTCCCATCATGGCAATCCCCACCTCTTCCTTTGATGCATTATCCCGATTAAACTCCCTGGAAATCCTGCCCTTGTAAATAACCCCGATTCGATCGGAGAGAGCAAGAACCTCATCAAGGTCAGCGGATACCAGCAGTACAGCTCTCTTTTCAATTTTAGCTGTTACTATCTGTTTGTAGATGAACTCGGTCGCACCAATATCAACACCCCTTGTGGGCTGACATGCCAGAAGAAGAATCGGGTCGGCTTTCATTTCCCGGGCAATAACGATTTTCTGCTGATTTCCGCCGGAGAGGGTGTTGGCAGGAACAGTTTCAGAAGGGGTTCTTACATCGTATTCCTCAATGGCTTTCCGTGTGAATTCCAATATCTCCCTGCTTCTAATCATCTGATAGCGAGTAACGAAAGGGGGGCGGTGGTGCCTTCCGAGAGTCATGTTGTCCATCAGAGAATAGGGGAGCAGTAAGCCGTACTTGTGCCTGTCCTCAGGAATGTGACTTATTCCAGCCTCTCTTCGGGTTCGGATATCCCATCCATGTATATGACTGCCATTCAGCCGTATTTCTCCTGATTCGAAAGGTATTTTATCAGCTATGGCCTGAATGAGTTCTGTCTGTCCATTGCCTTCGACTCCAGCTATTCCATATATTTCGCCTGCGTCCACATGAAGACTTATGTCGTCAAGTACTCTCTGCCCATGGGATCCTTTTACGCAAAGATTTTCTATTTCCAGAACAGGATCGCCCGGGATTATTGCAGGATTATCCACTTTTAACAGAACAGGTTTACCGACCATCAATTCAGCTAACATGGATTTTGTGGCACCTTCTCTGGGAAGCGTTTGAATTATTCTTCCGTACCGGATAACGGTAATACTGTCAGAAATCTCCAGCACTTCATCCAATTTGTGACTGATGAAGACTATCCCCTTACCCTGTTGTTTCAGGAAGCGAAACGTCTTGAACAGTTCTTCAACCTCCTGAGGTGTGAGAACAGCCGTAGGTTCATCAAAGACAAGAACTTCTGCGCCGCGGTAAAGAATTTTGAGTATTTCTACTCTCTGCTGCAAGCCAACCGACAGGTCCTCCACTTTAGTCATGGGGTCAAGAAACATGTGGTTCTCTTCCATTAACTTATTGATTTTCTCTATTGGTTTTTTGAAATTCAGGACTCCAGCTCTGTGAGTTTCCTCACCGAGTACGATGTTTTCTGCCACTGTAAAGGGAGGAACCAGCATGAAGTGTTGATGAACCATACCTATCCCCTGGTGAATGGCGCTTTTTGGATTTTTTATAGTGACTTTTTTGCCCTTAATCCGTATCTGTCCTGCATTTGGCTTATACAAACCATAGAGGATCTTCATGAGCGTTGTTTTTCCAGCACCATTTTCACCGACAAGAGCATGTATCTCACCCTTTTTCAGGGTGAGGTTTATGTCGTCGTTTGCTTTGACGCCAGGAAATACTTTGGTTATGCCTTTCATTTCCAGGAGCGACATGTGTTTCCCTTAAGAAGTGCCCGGCCGAATATCGACCGGGCACCATATGATTTTACTTCAAAGAATTTCTAAAGCTGATCCTCGTGATCAGGGACAGTGATTTCACCGCCGATGATTTTCTGGGCGACCTGATTCACCTGAGCCGTTATACCGCTGAGTTTGTCCCGGTTGTAGGCATTCATTGCATAACCGACACCTTCGTCAGCCAGGTTAAATGTTTTGTATCCACCCTCAATACTGCCAGTGTCGATGAAGGTTTTTCCCATCTGGAAAACAGCATTATCAACTTTCTTAACCATTGAAGTAAGGATGAATTCACCGATGGCCTTTTCTTCATTCGTATTGCCCTCAGAGTACACAAGGCCCTGGTCGGAATCGACACCGATGGCCAGTTTATTCATATCCTTTGCCGCCTTGAACAGTCCTGTACCGGACGCACCTGAAGCATGATAAATAACTTCAGCTCCCTGATTGTACATGTTTACGGCTATACTTTCAGCCGTTTTTGGATCATTGAATGCACTGCCATCCTGACCAATGTACTGCCCCATCAGCATACCATCATCTGTGTAAGCCGGATCGGCATGGATTGCACCGGCAAAGAAACCAGCATGAAATTTGTGAATGAGGGGCATGTCCATTCCACCGATGAATCCCAGTTTCTTACCATCGGCTGACAATGCGGCAATATAACCAACCATGAACGATCCTTCATGTTCCGCAAAGCTGAGGCAGGTTATATTGCTGTCAGGGGAAAGGTCACCTATGTAGCCATCAATCAGCCCGAAATGAACTTCGGGGAACTCACCTGCAACTTTGGCCAGGGAGTCCGTAAACATGAACCCGACACCGAAGATAAGTGAATACCCATCTTCCGCAAGAACACGCAGAAGCTGTTCCCGATCCTGTCCGCCCTGCTTGGGTTCAAGGTACTTAAGCTCGATTTCTCGGCCAAAATCGACGTTGTCCGGGTCATCCTTGATATACCCGGAGTACTCTTCGGCCAGCATGGCAAGGCCGTTATATGCCGAATCATTGAAGGATTTGTCACCCTTACCACCGACATCAAAAACGATACCGATTTTCACAACATCCTCTTCTGACTCTTTATTACAACCGACCCAGAGTGTACTCACACTGATTAACAATAATCCAAAGATAAGAATTCGCCAAACGCATTTTTTCATTTACTCTCCTCCTGATTCCTTTCCGTTTACACGATACTTCAATGAATCAATAAAAGAAAAACCCTCCTATCGATTCATTGTCGTCATAATACAATGAATCCTGTTTTCTGGGAAGTGGATTGTAAACTAATCCAGATGATACAGCGGAAAAATCAAAGATCAGGAATCAAATGGATCCTCACGAATGACAGTTCCCGGATTCCAAAGGCATCCCTTTCATTGAATCTATGATCAAGAACGATTTTTTTGTTGACTGTGTGTATTATATCTGCCTTCAACAATGCCAGTGCCCGGTCAGCTTCCATTGAGTTATTGGAATCAACGAGGTATAAGTCTTGAGAGTTCATGTTCGAGATGTATGCTCTGAAATGATCCGAAAGCCAGTCCTTATGCTGATTGAGCCAGGTTTGTGTCAGCGTATCCTGGAATGTATACCCTATATTAACCTTGAAGAAAAAAAACGTGGGCTGATCATCCTGAACCTGACCTGTCAACTCGGGAATATTCTTGAAGAAGGAAAAGTCAGGAGTCCATCGTAAACTGTAATCATCTAAACGGCTGGAAGACGAACCCGCATCCTGGACTGATCTCATAATATCCATGCTGCGCCGATAAAGGTCTCCGGCCAGTACTGAAACTGTCAATTCACTGAGTTCGTCGGCGAGTGACGGATCGTACCGAACGGCAAAATTCCAATTCTCATTCAGTGTCAGATTGTACAGGATTGAGATACTTGTACGCCAGGCTGCATCCAGGCGTTTCATCGCCCTGTTAAACCGACGATTTTTTTTCAAATAGCTGTGAATTTTCTGTTTATCAGTCTTATATGATAAATGAGTCTCTCCATAGGGTATCCAGACTCTGCTGAACTGACTGATTGCCATTTCCATCATTTCAGCGGCAGACTTCATTCCAGAGGAATTATTCTGAACGGTATCATTTTGTGTATCCGTGCCGATAGCAATCGCAGTGACATCCTGTCTGGCTTTTTCAAACAAGGCTCTGGTGGTCGCAAGAAATTCTGGTATCCATTCCATACCAATGCCTGAGTAATCATTGCTGTAACGCTCGATTTCAGTGGAGAGAAGTCCGGAATAAGCCTCGAATCGGCGTTGATCGGTTCTTTTTCTGAACTTTATTCTTATAGAATCCCTGGAAAGATAGTGTACCAGATTGGATAAACTTCCATTCTCAAGATATAGATCGGTAACAGATGCGGTGATCGAATTCAGGCTGCCATCAGATCCTGCCAGAGTTCTCACTGCTGTTCGCCGACTTCTCTCCGAAATTCTATTGGAAGGTGTGAAAAACAATATGATAATGAGTATCAGAAGAACAAGAATCAGTACAGTAATGCTGATTTTAATTAAAGGTGAGATTAAGCGATTCATACACTTTCTATTATCGGATGCAGTGCATCCAGGTTTGACGTGAGAAGAAATATTTGATATACTGTTGGAGCTATGTCAAAAAAATTTGAAACCGGGCAGCAAGTTGTTTACCCCCTGCAGGGAGTAGGGATTATTCAGGATATTGAAGAGCGTTTATTCAATGGCACAATGGTGCCATACTATGTTATATACTTTCATGTTTCTGATATGACGATCCGTATACCTGCTGCTTCTGCTGTTACTCAGGGAATTAGAGCCATTGTACAGAAGGAACGGGCAGAAGAAGCTCTGGATATTATTACATCAAATTATGAACCTGTTCCTACAGACTGGAAACTTCGCTACCAGATGAATCTGAGTCTCCTTCGCAAAGGGGATATAACGGATATTGCAACAGTAGTAACCAGGCTTTATCATCGCAGCAAGGTGAAGGAACTGCCAATTCTGGAGCGTAAGCTGTATGACAGTGCATTAAACCTGCTTGTCGATGAAGTGGCTTTCTCTTTTGGAATAGAAAAAGATGAAGTTGAGCAGATGATTTTCATGAAGCTGGAGGCAGAAAATGCTTCATCGACGGGATCTGAGGACATTGCCGAAAAAATCTCCGATGCACTTCCAATAATGCCGGAGCATGATTTAGTACAGGATGATGCAGAGGAAGAGAATTGATCAGGAAGGCACTGAAATAAGATTATTCTGTCGGCAGTCTTCTGCGGTCAAACCGGGCAAAAGTCAGGGGATGACCCTTCCTATCATAGGACCAGCGAGCTAATGCTGCACCAGAATTGTTGTCAACCGGTCTTTCATCCACTCCGAAATGTCTTTGTTCGGTCGTTCTGCCGTATCCATCGTAGTGCCATGTATAGATAGCCACCCCATCGGGATCCGATCTAAGCTGATCAAAAAGTCCATATTGCCTCTGTTCCACACGCCGACTTTCCGTATCATAGGTCCAGTGATATTCGGCGATACCCCTGAAGTCTTCCACAATTGCATCATTTTCATCGTAATGACGCTCCAGGCTTCGGTTTCCCAGGGCGTCATATTCCCAACGGTATGTAACAACACCGGAACTATCCATGGCCAGGGTTTCCCAGTCGTTGTAACTGGTGGCCTCAACAAGTTGCCGCAGGTCGTTATAGGTATATTTATAGCGGGAAATTCCCCATAGGTCCTCTTTGGGTTGATCATTCGTATCAAAACTCATTGATGAAACAATTAATCCTCGATGATCGTACTCCCAGCGATACGACGCCATTCCGGCATCGTCCTGGGTAAGAATCCCGTTTTCATCAAGATTCAGCTGTTCAAGTTCATTGCCCTGGGGATAATGAATCCATTGATAGGTAACAACACCCGCAATGTCCCGGGTTGGTTTGCCCTGGGCATTGTAGTGGGTTTGACCGATTAAATTTCCAGCGTGGTCGTAGGTGTACTGGTAACGTGCGACTCCTTCAGCATTTTCCAGAGCACGATTGTCGGCTCCAAGACGCCATTCAGAAGTTGGCAGGCCTCTTGAATCCCTTTCCCATTGCACAGCCGCAGAACCATCTGATGCTGTAATCAGTTCAAGATCCACACCGTATCGCTCTTCTCTGACAATATCTCCAGCACTGTTTCTGATCCATCGATAAAGAAAAACACCTTCATCTCTGGATAATGCTGCCTCTCCGTGAATATCAAAATTGTGAAGCTCTATGAGATGATCCTTGTTATCCCATATGTAATGGACTTCCGCTACATTGTTTGATACGACCTGGGCTCCCGCCTCATCGAAAAAACGCTCCAGAGTTTTCCGTCCGGCCTTATCCAGCTTCCAGAGTCGTTGAGCAATTCCATCCTTATTGGGGATGACATTCCCATAGGCATCGTAGAATATAACTCCACGGGCCCTGCCATGGGAATCCAGGGGCACCCGATGTCCCCATATGCCATTTTCATCGGGCATTAGTTTTCCGGTATCATCAGTAAACCATCGGTGCACATAGTTTTCCGTATAGGCGATCTCTATCCGCTGCACACCATATCGGGGAACTGGCAGTGATCTCCCGGATTGATGATAAACCACCTTCTCCAATTGTCCGGCATCGTTATATGTGAACCTATAGGCATTCACCTCGGTTGCTTCGGCTGCATTTATCTGGTAACGGCCAACCAGATTTTCATAAGCATCAATGTCAAGCTGCCTGAACCAGATTTCAATGGCACCAACATCGACAATGGCAGCAATAAGCAGGATAAATGTAAAAACAAATATTCTATGTATCATGATCTTCATCATTACGATAATCGGAAATTGTAACGGGATTACTGAGAATCTCTTATAAAAGGTTATTCTGAGGTTCCAGAATTTACGGGGTATCGAAAATGATGTTCATAAAAGAATGAGTCTTTATCAGAAAAAATCGTCTGGAAGTCTCAGCTGGTTATGAGGCGGCTAATCCAACTCCATTTCAATTGGACAATGATCGCTGCCCATGATATCTGAATGGATGATTGATGAACGGACTCTGTCAATGGATGTGTCGTTTACACAGAAATAATCAAGTCTCCATCCAATATTCCTGGCTCGGGCTCCCCCCCTGTATGTCCACCAGGTATAGTGCTCCGGGCCTTTCTCAAAAATACGGAATGTATCTGTCCAGCCATTGCTGATAAAGGAATCCATCCACTCCCTTTCTTCCGGCAGATAACCAGGGTTCTTTTCGTTTTCTTTCGGACGAGCCAGGTCTATTGGTTTGTGGGAGACATTAAAATCTCCAGTTATCGCAACGGTTTTTCCCTGTCCCACCAATGTATCGCCGCAATCCTTGACTGCTTTATTGAATCGCAGCTTGTAGTCCAGCCGAACTCCTTCAGGCTGGGAATTGGGGAAGTAACCATTCATGATGACCAGGCTGCCAAAATGGACAATCTGCATGCGTCCCTCGGTATCAAATTCATCGATTCCCAGAATTTCTACTTTATCCGGTGTTTTCTTAGACCAGATGGCCGTACCACTGTAACCTTTCTTTTCAGCACTGTTCCAGCAGGATTGATATCCGGAAGGAGCTCGAATCTCCCGAATAACTTGATCAGGCTGGGCTTTGGTTTCCTGCACACAGAAAACATCCGCATCAGCCTGAGTGAGGTAATCGACGAAGCCTTTTTTATGGGCGGCTCTGATCCCATTCACATTCCAGGATATGATTCTCATACTTAATTGTACAGCAGTGCCGTCTTTTATGAGAAGAGGCTTTCCGATAATGCCAGCGAAAATAACGGAACGCAGCAGGGATTCGCAAGTATTCTTTCAGCCATGACCAGAATGGATGGCTTTCAGAGATGCCCTGATGATTAAAGTATCTAAAACACCGTCCGGGGCGTTGACATAAATCGCAACCGGGAGTAGATTTTTTCTCTTACGGGCCGCTAGCTCAGTTGGCAGAGCAACGCCCTTTTAAGGCGTGGGTCAATGGTTCGAATCCATTGCGGCTCATAATCAGTTATTCTGATTCATTTGTCTCCATAGTATAGGGGTTAGTACACCGGGTTTTCATCCCGGCAACGGGGGTTCGATTCCCCCTGGAGATGATATTGCTCTCGGGCATCTTCTTGTTTTCAATAGCGAAACAGCAATCGAGTATAGTAGTTGTCATTCGCAGAATTTCTTCTCAGGTCGGATGTCGAAGGATCCAGCAGACGGATATCTGCCCCAACCTCAAATTGCCAGTGATCGGAGATATTGTAAGAAACGCGTGGACCAAAGTAGATGGCCGGTGAGAAGAAATACCCAACATTGAGGGTTGTTTTCATTTTTTCCCTTAGAAATGTTTTCTCAAAATGGGCGATAATATAGGCTATGTGCTGTCGGGGCTGGGTATGAAATGTCTGGATTTCCCTGGAAAGATAATCAGCACCTTCACCTTCCTCACTGTGATTACTGTGATTTGGAAAAAAGGCATAGTTTAAGTTGAACTGACTCAAGATATTCCATGGCAGCTGTACGAGCACCTGGGTATTGATGGAAATATCAGAATTCTGAGCCCCGATGTCGGTCCCGGCAAAGTCTGATGTCAGGTTAAAGGCAAAATCCTGGGACAGGGTTAATGTCCAGAGTTTCAATGAATATGCAAATCCAAATGTATGCTTCTTCCGATAAATCGGTTCTATGATTGATGGATGAGTTGTAGAAGTCTCCGGTACAACAAAATCAGGTGTATGCTCTGTATACCAGCCATAGAAAATTTGAAAATCCATCTTCTCTCCATAGTGATTGTAATTGACAAATATTGAGTGGAGGCTTTCCGAAGTTGTCAGGAAAGAATCAGGACCCCATTCAAGAGTATCATTGGAATCGGTCAGCATGATGGGTCCCTGTCGTTCTTTGTCCGGCCTGGTTATCGGGATGTATGTTAACTCAATGGTATCCTCAAATGTTGGGTAAAACTTTAACTGCATTAAAGGATCAGGACGTCGGCTGTCAAAGTACTCATCAAGGCTCAGGGTATTGCTGTTCGTACTGTGCGGGGCATTGAGCGGACTTCTTATATCAGAAAACCCATACGTAATAATTTTCTGGCCCAGAGTGATGTCAAAATAATTAAACGGCAGGAACAGGTAGCTCTCATAGAGAACATCCCAGGGATTGATATACATGGAATCGCCGAAGGGCTGAATCCATAGATTTGCCGAGATCT
Organism: Spirochaetaceae bacterium; assembly: GCA_965224705.1. Taxonomy (GTDB): domain Bacteria; phylum Spirochaetota; class Spirochaetia; order DSM-2461; family DSM-2461; genus UBA2779. The sequence continues at coordinate 1,916,738 of OZ245056.1, forward strand.
GCCACTCAAAACCAGAATTATCATCAATACCACTGAATGTTGGGCGCATGAATATGCGTGACCTCAAGTTTTGATAACCATCAGATGGTTCAATTCCACCATAGTAATCTACAAATGAAACAAATCTGAAGTTCTGTCCATTCCCAGGAGGGGTCACTGTAATCAGCACAAAGAGAAGCAGCAGTAAGTGAATGGATTTCCGTTTCACTGCAGTGTATTGGATTTCAGGTATCGTGTTGTGAAATAGCGGTCAGGAATCTCCTCTGTACTCACATCGGTCACCAGTAAAAGAGATTGATGACCTGTTTGCACATTGGTCATGGAGATGTTCGTTGGATAAATGTACTGCCCAAGATTTACGGATTCTTCAACCTGATAGATTTTCAGCAGATCCCCATTGAAATCATAGTAGTCCCGTCTCATTAGAAAAAAATTATCTTTACGATAGTAACTCAGGATGTATGAATATCCATTATCCTGCTGTAATTTCGGGTTTTTGCCCCAGGCCTTAACAACGTAATACTCAACTCCATCAACGGTCTGATCATCGGCAAGTTCATAGTCCATTTTACTGTAGTCATTGTTGATTAAGTCGCGGTAGGTAAAATCACTGCCCATGAAATATCCACCGCCTGAACTCTCAAGGGCAATCCTTTTGATTCTCCGTATCGCAGGTAAATAGATCCACATATTGTTTTTCCTTCCATCAAAAAATGAATGGAGCAGCAATCCCATACCTCTCACGGTGGGAGGAAAATCAAATACAAACAAACGATTGTTCTGCTGGACACCAACATTCTTTTGATAGGCTCTTGCGGTGATTTCCCGGACATCACCATTTGAGGCAATTAACTGAACATGAAATGTTCCAGCCAGCACAGGTATGGTGAGACGTTTTGAAAATCCATCCAGTACGTCCTGAACGGTGATGGCCTGCAGCGGCATGGAACAACAAAGCAGCAGCACTGAATACTTCAGAGTGTTAAGCATGATAATTCTCCTTCTTTAATCGAATGGGTAAAATAACCAATGGTATTAAGTATAAGCTCAGGAAGAACGAAAAAACAAGTGAAAGCAGCAGCAGGAACCCAAGATTTCTCGCCCCGCTGAATGAGGATATGAATAGTATTGAAAATGACAGAATCGATGTAAGGAAACTCAGAAAAATCGGTATTCCGCTGAATCCAACAATCCTGTTAAAACCTGTTTCAAGGTTTCCAACCTTTTCCAGATGGTTGAGAGCAACCAGTGTATGAATACTGTAATCGATAACCAGTCCAGTAATAATCGCCACAAAAATGATTGAAAAAACATCGATGCTGATACCTGCCAGATTGATGAATCCCAGGGAAATAAGCATGCTTATAAAGCCAGGAGCGAGACTCAACAGGGCCAGATTCCACTTTCTGTAAAATATGAGTACGGTGATGAAAATGAGGATTCCTCCGCCGAGGAAGGAAAAAAGCCAGTTCTGACGAAGAACCGTATGTTCCCTGTTCAACTGTTGGGCCATCCCGTACAGGCTCAAAGTCCAATTCTCGGGGACATTGCTCCGTATACTCTCCAGCAGTGTTAAAAAATCGTTGAGATCTTTGTAACTCCGGTAGTAAATCAATCCCCGGATGGAGAAAACTCGATAGGAACTGTCCAGCATTGATTCATACTCAACAGGGTCAACACTGGATGAGAAATACAGTAGATACTGCTCGACAAGGGCATCATAAAAGGCATCAAACTCAGTGCTGGTTAAGAAAGATTGTTCATCGCCATTGAAGTAGAAATTCATTCTCTTGAGAACCGTTAACAGGGAGTAAGAGAAACCGGCCTTGCTTTCATTCATTGTTTTGTGAATCCGATCCAGTTCCAGCAATGTATTCTTCTTCAAAATGCCATTTTTCTCGCCCGTATCTATTTCAAGAAAGTATGGAACTGTTCCGTAGAATTTATCATTGATTATCCGGTCAGATTTCTTGATTGTAATGGATTCTGGAAGTTGTTGAACAGGATAGGGTTCAATCTCCAGTTCATTCAACCCAAGGGAACCCCATATGACGGCCGCAGCTATAACGGCGAAATATGCGTGCCGGTATCTGGCAATCCGTGCAAACAGCCTACCTTGAAACCGTATGAAACCTTCCAGTAAGGGCTTCTTCGCAGGTTTGTACTGCCCGAAGTCAATCCATAAAAACACCCCTGCCCAGGTAACGATTACCCCGGATGCAATTGTTATTCCCACCTGGAGATGCCCGGAACCATTGATAAGGCAAAGAGACAGGAATCCTGTCAATGTTGAGAGGGCAGTCAGGCTGAGCGGAAACAGGAGAAGTTTTCCAAGACTTCTCCCTTCACCGGGAACCGGGGAATGAAGACGGTGATAGAAGTAATGAATAAGATAATCACTGAACAAGCCCAGACAAAAAATCGGAACGAGCAGGAGGAGAGGACTGTCAGGAATCCCTGTAAACCGTACCAATCCATAGGAGAACACCATGGCCATGAGAATGAGAGCAAGGGACGCAAGAAGAACTTTTATGCTCCGAAACAGCGAAAAGATTACGATTATCACCACGGCGAGAATTGGGAATAGAAGTTTGATGTCCTTCGTAAGGAGAGACTCGGTTGCGGCAATTATGGGTGATCGACCCGTAAAATCAAAGGGAATGGAATCCTTCCATTTTTTCTGCACCGCTGTCAAACTTCTGTGTATATCCTGAGGTGTGGATTTGTTGGCAAAGTAAATATAAAAGAGAAAAGTATCCTGAGCCCTGTTGATGTATGGGGACAATTCCGGAAAATCATCAATCTGGACCGACAGATCCTCCAGATACTCATTTGTAATACTGGAATCATCCAGTGGGATGACTCTGGCTACAACGATATCATCGTTTTCAGAAATAACTCGGGACACACTGAGAATGGAATCTACCTTCGAACATCCCGGAAGCAGTGTGAAATCTTCCTGAAGCGACCGTATCTTAAGAATATCCTCTGCCTTCGTGAATGACAGTCCGGCATCATCCAGATCCAGGGTTACAATGGAAACATTTCGCTGAGGGAGGAGGAGATGGCCTTCACTTTCCATGTATATCTCTTTATCAACATTGGAGTTAAATGGAGACCATAAATAAAAAAGACAGCCTGGAAGAATAATTGCAAACAGAAACAAACTGCGCTTGAGGGAGATAATTCCAGATTGATATGTATTCCATGCACGCTTACTCATACTCTTGATCAATCGTGTAGATCTCAGTATATTAGCAATGAGAGGTCGATATGTATACAGCCACAATGCTCTATCCAGTGAGCATTGATTCCATGAAGGAATTTGTGAAAATCTGGAATGACAGAGTTCTAAAACTTGCAATGAAGCAGCCCGGGTTTATCCGCATGCAATTAATATCCCGCAGGGGAGAAGTTCTGGCGATGGGGACCTGGAAGGATAAGGAATCCGCAGAAAAATTCATGGCCATGGGTCCATTCAAGCATCTCATGGATGAGGCAAAACTTCTTCTGACCAGTAATCCGACTCCAACTGTCTGGGAACTGGAATCGTTTTGTGAGATTCAGGAAGACTCTGAAAATCAATCCTGATTCGCCCGCCTCTCCGCAGGAAAGTACATGCAGATCCCTGTTGTCTTACACTGGAAAATCTTCCCAGAATACTGAAAAAAGTTTCAGATAGAAAATCTGTCAGACTGGACATCATTTCAATTGGCGGCTAACCTTTTTTGGGATGGTTAACTGTCAGTCGGCAGGTCAGAAAACTCAATTCTCAATACCCTCAGAGAATCATCACAACCAATAACCGGGAATATCTCAGGAGTGTATATGAAAGATACGACAGTTCGATCCGTTGTTATGGTTTCCGTTTTCACGGCTCTCATCATAGTTGGTGCCATCTTCAGTTTCCCGGCTCCCTGGAATCCTGCTGTACCGCTCACCCTTGCCACCCTGTTTGTAATTCTATCCGGTATGATTCTGGGTCCATGGCTCGGTGCGGCTTCAACAGGTCTCTACCTCTTTCTGGGCATCGTGGGACTGCCGGTATTTGCTGGAGGAACAGGTGGAGCCCAGATCATAGCAGGGCCCACCGGTGGATTTCTTTTTGGTTATGTCCTTGCCGCTGCTGCAGCCGGCATGATTGTGCGTATAAATAAGTCCCTGCCTGTTCTGATCATTGCGGCCCTGGCGGGCACTGTTTCCATTTACCTCCCTGGATTCCCCTGGATGCATTGGCGTCTTATAGGTATGGTTGAAGATTGGTCCTGGGTTTCCAGCTGGACAAAATACACCCTGCCCTTTCTTGCCGGTGATGGAGTAAAAGCTATTGCCGCCGTGGCTGTTACCCATTTACTCAGGGATAGAATCCATACCCGAACAGAGAATGGGTGACACTTCTCTTCTCCAGATACGAAATCTCTCCCATCGTTTTTCAAACGGATTTCTGGGATTGAACAACGTGTCCATGGATATTGATCACGGCGATTTCATGGTTCTGGCCGGGCCGAATGGCAGCGGTAAAACTGTATTGATGCGCCATTTAAATGGCCTGGCCCTTCCCACTTCCGGTGAAGTATTGTTTGAGAAAGTACCTGTTTCTGCTGACCTCAGACGCGCCCGGAGGAGCATTGGACTTGTTTTTCAGGATGCTGACGCCCAGATTGTGGGTCAAACTGTAGGCAGGGATACAGCTTTCGGACCTGAGAATCTTAAAATGGATAGAAATGAAATATCCAGACGGGTTGAGAAATCCCTTGAAGCCACAGGTCTTGCCGGTTTCAATGACAGGCGGCCCCATACCCTCTCCGGAGGCGAAAAGAGGAGGTTGGCGGTGTCTGGAGTCCTTGCCATGCGTCCGCAGATTCTGGTCCTTGATGAACCCTTCACCGGACTCGACTGGGATGGCAGTGCCCGCCTTATTGAAGTTCTCACAAGCCTCCATGCTGACGGAACGGCCATCCTTGTTATTACCCACGATCTTGAAAAGATTCTTGCTCATGCAAACCGTCTGGTTCTGATGAACCTTGGCCGTATCCATGCCGACAGCCATCCTCTGGATTCGATAGACAGAGTGGAAGATCTTGGAATTCGAAGACCACGCTGCAAGATTTCTGAAATGACCTGGAAGTACAGATGAGGGAGATAGATTTTCTCCACTACATTCCGGGAAACAGCCTGTGGCATAAACACGATCCCCGCTTCAAACTCATGGAGTTGATATTCTGGACTGTCTCCGCCCTGATGGGCTCCATTCCCACTCTGATTATGACGGGCATGATTCTCACACTGCTCCACGGGCTGGCTGGAAGCAGAATCAGGAAATTTAGGAAACCCCTGTTTTTCTGGCTGATCATGTCCCTGGCAATACTGGCTGCTGGCGGTCTTGCCGAACCACAGCCGCCTTTTATTGTTTTTGACTGGCCGACTCCATTCGGCATACCCGGTTTGCTGACCGGAGGACTTCGCAGCCTGCGGCTTCTGGTTGTATTGATGGCAGGCCAGCTATTGGCATCGACGACAGATCCTGCGGATTTAGCTGATGCCGTTCGCCGAAGTTTTTTTTTCCTTCCCAGAAGCTGGTCAGGTGTTCTGGCCACAGCTATTACACTTACCCTGACCAGTATTCCCCGGCTGCTGAGTTCAGCCGCCATGATTCAAGATGCGGCATTCAGCCGGGGGCTTGGCGAGCGAAAATCCATCTTCCGCAGGGCACTCTCCCTCAGCCTTCCTCTCACCACAGAAACTCTCCACCGGGCAGATCTGATAACAGAAGCTCTGCTCGCCCGATGCTTCACCTCCAATCCAACACCGGCAATTCTTCATGTGAAACCTGGAGACTGGCTGCTGAGCAGTATGAGCATTCTTCCTGTTCTCGCATCCCTGCTCTATTGAACACTGACTTCAAAGACACTGATTGAATGATCTCCAATAAGGAAAATTCGGTTTCCCCTGGCTGTAATGGATCTAATGCTTTCAGGCAGGCTGGCTTCAAAAACTGACCGTTCACTGTATGTCAGGATATTCAGCTTCGGCTTTGATGGCCCGGACCTCAATATGGCCAGAGTATCCGTTTCATCTACTAATGCCCATGCGGCCAGAGTCCCTGGGAGTTCCAACTGCCGATAATCACTGCCATCAGCTTCTACAATCGTGATTGTACCGCTGGATTCATATACAGCCTGTGAGCTGTCATTGATAAACTGGACCAGCACATTGCGCCGAAAATCCGTGTTTGTATCATGGGAAGTAACCAGATGAAATTCCTTTTTCTGCTCCGCAAGTAGAATGAACTGCTGTGGATCCAGACCGGAAATCAGGGCAATTTTTGTACCGTCTTCAGACAGAGCACCGCCATATATGGCTTCAACGCGGCTGCCCCCTGGTCTGAAATCAAGAAGAATTTCACCTGTATCATGGATGAGAACACAATGTCCATCCAATAATCCAATGAGAGTTCTGGCGGCATGAGCATCAAGAAAAGTAATTTCCGAAATGAACTCACGCTGCCACAGAATTTCACCACTGACAGGATTGACCTTCCATACAATTCCCTTGAAGCTGTTTATAAGAAATAACAGGCCATTTATTGTATACGGCAATGCAGGAGTCTGCATTTTGAACCGCAGGCGTCCATCAGGTTCCCGAATCTCAACAGTGGAGTCTTGTTCAACCGCCCACCAGTGATTATCAACAGCAATCGATTCTCCTTCCAGATAATGAACCGGATTCCCCTTCTCATCAAAATACATTGCCCTCTGGCCAAATTGAATGCCTGTTTCAGGATGTCCGCCGCTGAGAACAACGGAACTGCTGTTATTATCAAAAACACCCACGGGATGGATGATCATTTCCTGACTGGAAATCCGGGGAAACAGAAAAAAGTATCCGGTGAAGACCAATATACTTATAAAAAATATACCCAATTGATTATTGTGCTGCATGAGGTCCAAACGGCTATTTATCAGAAAGAATGATACCGGCCGACAGACCGTCCATCATTCAATCGCCATCTTCGGTACCTCCGCCGATAAAGAGAGACATGCTCGGTATGATGCCCGGCATCATAACCATTAATACGCTTCATTGAAGCCTCCTCTTTAACAAAAAACTAATGGGCACCTCTAAAAAACACTCATTCCGTTTCTGGCTTGATCCTTACCACTGCGCTGCCAGAATGCTCACGCAGCTACGCTCCGCTTCTGCCGCCTTGTATCAGTGAGAAATCTCTGTGTCAGATTCCGAAAGAGGGTTTTTTAGAGGCGCCTTAATGAATCATTATTTTGAAATCTGTCTACATTATCAATAGATTGAATTCCCCTACATTGAAAAACGGCAGAAGGCTGGAAGTAGATTCCAGTTCTTGAGGCAATCAGTACCCAGAAGTTCAACCCTGTGTCAGATTTTAAACGATACGACTACAATGATCAGCCGATTCCATGGCCTTCAGCTTGTCAAAAAACCGGTGTTGAATACAATGGATCGAATCATGAATCAACAACCGGGTAAACAAGCTTCCCTGAACCAGATACTGGACCGCCTGCATACCGAGTTTCCCGATCGAAAACCATTACTCAGTTATAAAAATGCCTTTCAGCTGCTTATCGCTGTGGCCCTGTCGGCTCAAACCACCGATGCGGCTGTTGAAAAAGTAACCCCGGAGCTATTTGCTCAATGGCCTACCCCGGCCAGCCTTGCCAATGCCGACAGGGAAAAACTGGAAGACACGATCCATTCCCTTGGTTTCTACCGCCAGAAGGCGAAAAATCTCATGGCAGCCGCAAGACTTCTGGTCGACAAATATAACTCGGAAGTCCCGAAAGAGATGGAAGAACTCACCGAACTCCCCGGCATAGGCCGGAAGAGTGCCAACGTTATTCGCTGCCATATATGGAATCTTCCGGGTATCATTGTGGACACGCATTTCGGGCGAGTCTGCCGCCGACTTGGTTTGACCCGGCATACTGACCCCATGAAGGTGGAACGGGAACTCTCCAGTATCATTCCTGTTGAAAGGCAAATGGAGTTCTCCATGACAGCCAATTATCATGGACGGAAATACTGCATGTCCCGTAAACCGGACTGCACAGCCTGTCCGCTCAATGATCTTTGTGAGTTCAGGCAACCGGACGCTTAATCAGCCCCATGCAGCAGGATAACAGGCACATTTCTTTCATCGATCCAGACCTCAGCGACAGTTCCGTCAGATGGCCGTATGAACTGGTGCAAACCATGTACCATGGATCCGCTCCATCCTGAATCATCGGCAATGAGGGGGAGATCGGGAGGATAGGAGGAATACCAGATTCCCGCTGGCAGGGGAAGGCCGATGTCCATGGATGCCTGTTGTGTCATACTATACACCCAGAGAGAGTCGTCTCGAATATCCTCGGCCAGTTTTCGCCTGTCAAGTTTCCATGGTTGGGCATGGCTTCTTGCTGATACCGTGTCTCTGAAACGGTCAATGTTGAGCCTTCGAATATCCACTCCGCCCTGAGCAAGTTCCAGCAGGAACTCCGCTGCAAAGCCATCCAGCCAATTCAGCTCAATTGCTTCATGGACATGGGCCGTTCCCTGCACGAAACCTGCCGGTTTGCAGTGCCAGAACTGGAAAATACCAGAAAAATGCGGCCATGCAGCCACAATGAGGGGGATTTCCCGGGGGATGGAGAGTGATAATTCTCCACTCCCACTCACCTGTGAACTCTTTACTTCACCGGATTCGGCAAGCCAGTGAATTGTCCACGAAGCCTGTTCTGGTATTTCTGATGCAGCAGGAAACTCCTCGGGCCATTTAACCGGAATATCATCGCTGGCGGAGAACAGGGAACAGGAGGAAAACAGAATGGAAAACACCCCGGCGATTGATGATACCTGCTTCAATGTCATACTGTTTATAACTGTTCCAGAAAGCAGAATAATTGAGAGATCCGATAGTTTTTCATCAGAAGATTTCAGGAGCCCTTTATTCAGACTTGACCCCGCCTCCAGATCTCCGTAATCATCAATGGATGATAAAGACCATGAACGGCCGACAGCCTGGACAGAATCCCCCCATTGTATCCGGCAGAATAACAATACCGGCATCGAAATCGCATACAATCAGAGCACTGCTGATTGCTGCATTTGCAGAAGGAGAAAGCCGCCTGCAAAAACCATTGCACTGCAATGATACATTGAGCTGCCGTGAGGCCATTGAAGCCCTGGGTGCAGAAGTCAGAGATGAGGGAGAAGACTGGTTTGTCCGGGGCTTCGGAAGCAGGCCGAACGCTGTCCGTTCTCACATAGATGTCGGGAACTCAGGCACGACACTCTACCTGACAGCGGCTCTGGCAGCCCTGTCGGAAAACAGAATCAGTTTTGATGGGGATCATCAGATCCGCAGGCGTTCAGCCGCACCCCTTCTGGATGCCTTGAAGAATCTGGGGGCCTGTGTTGACTCGGAACAGGCAGGCTGTACCCCATTTTCAGTTAAGGGTCCCCTATCGCCCGGCAAGACAGAAGTTGATTGTCCTGTCAGTCAATACCTGTCCGGTCTTCTTCTGGCGGTTCCCCTGATTCAGGCTCCTGGTGGCAATGAGTCGACTCACATCAAGGTCAGCAGTCTTAACGAAGCTCCCTATGTGGACATAACACTGGATTGGCTTGACTTCCAGGGGATTGAGTATAAGAGACAGGATTGGGCATGGTTTCAGATACCGGCAGGTCAGCAGTATCGAAGTTTTGACAGAATGATTCCTGGAGACTGGTCGTCGGCGACATTTTTTCTTGCCGCTGCGGCGATCAGCGGCGGGACACTCATCCTGGACGGCGTTGATGTCCATGACTCTCAGGGAGACAGGGCTGTTCTGGATATGCTGAAATCGATGGGATGTGAATGGGAAGAAGTTCCAGGTGGTGTGATGCTGAAAGGTCAACCCCTGACGGGATGTACGATTGATTTGAACTCGACTCCGGATGCCCTGCCGGCCATGGCCGTTACAGCCTCCTTCGCTCAGGGGGAAACCCGGCTGATCAATGTTCCCCAGGCTCGTGTGAAGGAAACCGACCGCATTGCCATTATGGCCGCCGAACTCCGTAAACTTGGTGTCACTGTAGAAGAACTTGCCGATGGGATGGTTATTCAAGGGACTCGAAATCCATCCTTTCCATCCTGTGTGTTAAATGGGCATGGGGATCACAGAGTTGTCATGGCTCTGGCCCTGGCATCTTCTGGATGTGTTGGAAATCTATCGATTGAAGAGGCAGAAGCGGTGAATGCTACTTTCCCGGATTTTTTCAGCCTGATGGAACAGGCACTGAAGTAGTATTATGCGGAAGTGCATTGCGTTGCTCATGCTGCTGGCAGGAATAATGCTCAGTGCTCAGGAGACTCTCATGGATGTACTCCCCTCCCTGGCCGATGCGGATATAAGGACATTGCTGGAGAAGGAACAGCTGCTTCGTTTCCATGGAGAGGGGGTCTCTCCCAACCTGCTTCCGGATACTCAGATCTCGGCCAATATTGCAAGGCAACTGAGTGGAGGCGATCTGAACCTGGGAATAGAGGGACTTTTTTACATAAAATCGGATGCGATGCCCTCCGGGTATACATCCCTGCCCCGGGAAGAAAGAACTCTGAGACTGTACAATATACTGCGGTCAGTCAGCACACTGACCGGTTTGGAGTACTACTCTGCATCGCGGAAAAAGATGCGTCTGCTCTTTGAGGAATCCTGGGTGATTCCCCGGTTAACGTCTCCCCGAACCTCCCTTCCCGATCCCCTGGTTCGAACTGTTCCTGCACAGGAGAGCATCTTCATTCACCAGAAGGACAGGAGCTTTGCAACACATGAATCCATCATCACCTACCTGGCTCATGAGGGAGTACTCTCGGCCGCCATCATTAATCAAACGCCTCTGAGATACAAAGGACTTATCCGGGTTGTGAACCCGGGGAATATGCAAACCCACCTCATAGTTATTCCCGTTGAAGAGGGCTTGCTCATGTATGGGACTATTTCAGCAAAGACAAAGGATGTGAAGCTGTTTCTCAGCAGGGCGGAAGCCTCGTTCACAAACAGGGTTATCGCTCTGACCGGTTGGTACAGAACACGCTTGCAGGAAGAATTCAGCGAGCAATAGTGTGCTGCACCAGGAATTGACTGTTTGCTCCTCAGGCTGTTTTTCAATTGAATCTTCTCCCACTTCTTGCCGTAATATTGAAACCTTTCGGAGTGTCAGAAAGCTTGTAGAGGTCTAATCCTATTTTATCCCGGTCAGGTGAAGATTCTTGATCAGAATAGTGGTTTTATACTATTTCTACTGGAATTTGAGAAGTTAGAGTTTTATATAATTCGGATCCATACCGAGATGGAAGCTTGTAATTGTTTTTCTATATGGTATTATCTGCACTAGGAGCCTGTCGGATTTACGTCTCACGGCTCGATTTTTGCCCTTTTTCCCTGCTGCTGCGTTGCCAAAATACTCACGTAGCCCAGCTACGCTCCGTTTTTGTCGCCTTGCATCAGGAAAAAATCATCAAAAATCGCCTCGAAGCCTTAAAATCCGACAGACTCCTAGATGGGGTCACTGCCCATTAACAAGCTTCCTGACGCTAAGAAATTTTTTTCACAGGAGAAAATCATTATGAATTTAACAATTACATTGCAGGAGAGGAATTCCCGAGGGGAACTCCTTCTGCGAACACTATTTGGATGGATTTACATCCTGGTGCCTCATCTCTTTCTTCTCGTTTTTATTTCGATATGGAATTCCATCCTGGATTTCGTAAAGTTCTGGGTTGTGTTGTTTACTGGCAAGATCCCCCAGAGTATCTATGAATTTCAGAAGAAACTATGGCAGTGGAAAATCCGCCTCATGGCTTCAGTACTCAATATGCGCGACGGTTACCCGGCCATTGGCATAGGCGCAAATAATCCGGATGCCACTATAGAGTTTGAGAATCCGGAAAAGGTGAGCCGCAGCCTTGTGTTGATTAGAGTCCTGTTCGGTTCAATCTATGTTGGCTTCCCTCATGGGATTCTTTTAAGCATCATTGGAATCGCTGTCAATTTCGTCGTTTTCATTTCCTGGTGGATTATTCTTTTTGCGGGTGTATTTCCCTCGAATATGCATGACTTCCTGATGTACTATATCCGATGGAGTATCAGAGTGGAGCTCTACATGTCTTACTACAGTGATGATTACCCTCCATTCCATGGCCGTGAGTAGCCGACAGGGAGCTAACCATGAATGAAGGAACAACGATTACATTGCCGCAGCCCGAGGAAATAAGCCGCCGAGAGAAAGAAGATGCCATGGGTGCCTATTTCATGATGTTTGCGGCCTGGGGTATGGGTTTACCCTTCCCGTTTCTTAATCTGGTCGCCGCATTCATTTATTATGGACTACACAGAAGAAAATCCCGATTTGTAGCCTTCCATGCCCTTCAATCACTCACTTCCCAGTTTCCGGTTACGGCTGTCAACGCTGGACTCCTCTTCTGGTTACTTCGGACTATTGTCAAAGAACATTCCTACAGCCAGGAGTTTTGGGCATACACAGCATTCGCCATTATGCTGAATCTGGCCTATATCATCACTTCCCTGGTGGCTCTGACCAGAGCATACAAAGGCAATTTCTTTTATTTTCCAATCTTCGGGCGGTGGGCATTCAATCGGTGGTACGGGGCAAATTCCTCATCCAGGGAAAATGTGCCGCCCAAACCAAATCTTCCACCACGCTGATGATGGGATTTCGTCCGTCTGTTCTCTGGCTCAAAGATGCTGCTATATTAGCGGCAGTTTTGCTTCTTATGGCAGCAGCAGGTTTGGGCTTTTCTCGACTAATGGAGAGAGGGCAGGTTCCTGGAGAAACCTTCATAGATAAAACGATACAATCCTTCCTCGACTCCATAGAGACTTCCATCCGTGCCGTGTCGGATATACGCAATGATTCGGAAATTAGACATCTTGTAACCGTATTGCAAAACCGCCTCGGGACTGGCCTTGCAGAAATGGAGCCTGATTTGAAAATATCGGATATCCGGGTTCTGGTCGTGGAATCCGATGCAGTCAATGCTCTGGCCTTACCCGGAAATCTGATAATCCTCTTTACCGGTCTTATCAAGCATATGGACAATCCGGAAAATCTTGCCAGTATACTGGCCCACGAAATAGGGCACTGTGTCAATAATGATTCTCGCAATGCCCTGCTGCGGGATCTGGGGATCTCGTTATTAACCGGAGTCACCGGAACAGGAAATGTTGATAGAGTGGCCGGAGAACTTTTCCGTGGTGCTGTTCGTTTGAACTATGGTCGGAAAGCCGAGAAGAGGGCCGATCATTTCGCTGTCGATCTCCTTGCGGCCTCAAGAATAGATCCTTTTTCTTTTGTTGATGCTCTAAGAAGCCTTGAAAATCTTTCAAATGCCCCGGAATGGTCTCAATATATAGACGAACATCCACGGATGGAGAAGCGTATAAGAGACGCACAGCGCCGGGGTGAAATGGCCTCCCTGTACCGGAAAGAGTTTACCCCCATTGCCATCGACTGGCTTGCCATCCAGGAAGCCCTTGATTATTCGGAATGAAATCCGGGACTTGAATCAATGCTGGAAAACCAGTACAATGCCATTCATATAATTTTTTATTATTTACAAAGATGAATAATTCACCAAGGAGGCCTTCAATGGCTAAAGTTAGAGTTGCTTTTAATGGCATGGGCCGCATAGGCAAAAATGTTATGCGCATCATCACTTCCCAATACAACGATGAGATTGAAATCGTTGCGGGAAACGATCTGGTATCCGCATCTCAAATTGCAGCAGGTTTGCCAAAAGATTCTATTCATGGAAGATTCCCTGTCGATGTGAAGCTGATCAGTGACAATGTCATTCAAATCGGAACTCACAGGGTAACCGTTTACGCAGAAAAGGATGCGGGAGACATCCCATGGGCAAAACACAATGTTGATGTGGTTCTGGAATGCACCGGATTCTATCTCACTACGGACAAGGCCCAGGCTCATATCAAGGCGGGAGCCAGAAAAGTAATCATATCTGCTCCATGCAAGGATGATACCAAAACCGTTGTCATCGGTGTGAATCACGATTCCCTCACTTCCAGTGACAGAATTATTTCCAATGCATCATGCACAACCAACTGCCTGGCGCCGCTTACCAAGGCTGTTGACGACAGTTTCAAAGTTGTGTCAGGTCTGATGTGCACCACACATGCCGCTACTGCAACGCAGCGCGTACAGGATTTCTTTGGCGGAGGCAAGAACCGGGCGACCATGAACAACATTATCCCGGCCTCCACAGGTGCAGCAATTGCGGTGGGTAAGGTTCTTCCTCACCTTAACGGCAAACTCAATGGAACAGCTCTCAGAGTTCCTACTGACACTGGTTCGGTTACTGAAGTTGTTTACCTTGTTGAAGGAAAGCACAGTGTTGACGAGATAAACAAAGCCGTGACTGAGAATGCGAAAAAAATCAATGCCATGTCTCTTTCAGGAAAAATTCTGGATGTGAGTGATTACTATGAATGCTCCCGTGACTGTGTCGGAGAGGCATGGAGTTCCATGGCAATTCCCGGGAATACCCGTGTGGCTGAGGCTGGAGCAAACACCATGGTGAAGATGACCAGTTTCTATGACAATGAAATGGGGTACTCAGCCAGAATGGCCGAGTTGACTCAAATCTTTGCCGCCATCTAACTGTTTCCGAACAACTCCGGGGATGGTGTAGCCGGGAATTGAAGTCAGGTTCTTAAAAGGATGTATATCCAGGACATTGGAGAACCATCCATCAAAGAAACGAAGGTCGATGAGATTGATCGCCGGGTTATGCGCAATGGGCATAACCTGCCCGGAATAGAGTAGAATCTCTTCGGCCTCACTTAATTTTTCCAATCGGTCCCTGTAGGGGAGAAGTGCTGCCTCTCTGAGAAGGGAGTCATATCGAGTATTGGAGAATCCTGATTCATTGAAGCTACTGTCTGTCAGCCACATCCCCAGGAATGTCCAGGGGTCTGCGTAATCCCCCGTCCACGTAAGGGTGGCAATGTCGTACCCGCCAAGTTTTACGGAATTATAGTAATTGGGATAGGGGACGCTTTCGATAAAAACATCCAGTCCCAGTTCCTTCTGCCAGATGGACACCATGTAATCGACAGCAATATCCTCTGATGGAATCTTGATTGTAAGGGATGGCAGTCCCTGTCCTTCAGGATAACCGGCTTCATCCAGAAGATTCATTGCCTGCATTCTGCGTTCATCGACCGGGGGGTAGTCGGCGTCAGCAGTTGGGTAGTCCGGGATGGGGGGAACAAGACTCGTCCCTGGAATGAGCTGCTGACTGCGGATTTCTTCCCAGGGCAAAAGGAGTGACAGGGCCCGGCGGACTTTTCCATTCGACCAGGCGTCATTCCTGTTTGAAAAATAATAATAAGTAGTAGAAAACAGGGGTGAAGTTACAAGAGAATCCTGTTTTCCGAGAGCCGATAGATTGATACCGGATACAACCCAATCTATTTCAAACCGGTTAAATTCAGCCATTATTTCATCAGAATCATCGTTGAACAGAAGATGCAGTTCATCAATTCCAATGTTTTCGGCATCCCAGTAATATGGGTTTTTCGTCAGGATGACTTCCTCAGAATTTCGAGTTTCAATTACATACGGACCATTCACCGGTACTGAGGTAACTTTCGACCAGTCAACTGTATTTCGATAAACTTTGTGGACGGGAGCGAAACTGAAATGGCATAGAATGGACAGAAATTGAGGTGATGGGTGCTTGAGTTTGACGATCAGGGTCTGACTGTCAGGTGTTTCAATTCCAATCCCATCAGGCCCGGCAATGCCTGTCCGGTATTCGTACGCTCCTGCAAGGTCGTCCAGCAATGATGCATACTCAGCCCTGGTGTCAGGCGATAGTAAATGAATCCATGATTCTTTGAACTCATTCGAGGTGATAATCTCACCATGACTCCATTGCAATCCATTTCTCAGATGGAATGTGATGGTTAAGCCGTCTTCAGAAATTGACCACGACTCGGCCGCACCCGGGACGGGCTTCAAAGTAGCTGGATGGAAAATTGTTAAACCTTCATACAGAGCCGTAAAGATCTGGGCTTCAGAAGTTGTATAGGCATGATGGGGATTCCAACTGATCTGGTGAGTGCTGAACTGCACAGAAAAACTCGTTGAGTCCGACCAGATGCTGTGAGAAATGCACCAGAACACTGAAAGCACGAAAAAAAATCTTTTCATTGGAAGGAACAATGTTGCCATGAAGAGCTATTTCTGGCAACAGGTATGACACGATAGCGGAAAATTTGTTAGCATAGGCGCATGATTATTGTACTGAAAAACAATATTACTGATAAAGAAAAAGATTTCCTTACTCATTTTCTCAATGAGAATGATTTTCGGGTACGAGAGATTACAGAGGAAAATGAAACAATTCTAGGTGCCGTCGGGAATTTAGATATTGATCATCAGGCTGTGGCAAATATTCCAGGTGTTGCCCAGGTCATCCCCATAAGTAAACCATATAAAATGGCTTCCCGGCAATTTCATCCCCAGGATTCCATCATCAGTGTGAAGTCCCTGAAGATTGGCGGCTCCCGCATAGTCATCACAGGAGGGCCATGTGCTGTGGAATCCAGGGAACAGATAGTGGAATCAGCATGGGCAGTAAAAAAAGCCGGCGGCGTGATGCTTCGGGGGGGAGCATATAAACCGCGTACTTCACCATATTCATTCCAGGGTCTTGGAGTGGAAGGATTGGAGTATTTGAAGGAAGCTGGTGAAGTAACAGGTTTGCCAACCGTTTCTGAAGTTGTGTCTCTCAACGATGTTGAGCGAATGAGCCGGTTCATTGATGTTTTTCAAATTGGCACCCGGAATATGCAGAATTTTGAATTGCTCAAGGCGGTGGGATCAGCTGGAATGCCAGTGATTCTGAAGCGTGGATTAGCCTCAACCATTGAAGAATGGCTTATGGCGGCTGAATACCTGCTGGCATCGGGAACTGATGATGTGATTCTCTGCGAACGGGGAATACGAACCTTTGGGCGGAGCACCCGCAACACTCTGGATATTTCCGCCATTCCCGTTATTCGGGAACTCACTCATCTGCCAATCATTGTTGACCCCTCCCATGCGACAGGGATACGAGACAAAGTTCCTTCCATGGCCCTGGCCAGTATTGCTGCCGGAGCACATGGCCTGATAGTGGAAGTCCACCCCGATCCGGATAAGGCAATAAGTGATGGAGCGCAAACTCTCTGGCCGCAACAATTTGATAAACTGCTAAGAGATGTGGAAGCTCTGTGCCCTACAGTGGGGAAGGAACTCGCCCGGCTGCCGGAACGACATCAAAAAGATCTTTTTCGGTCTCATGAGGATAGAACAGGCAGGGGTAAACTGCCTGAAGTTGTCTTTCAGGGTGAACGGGGAGCCCACAGCGAACGGGCCATCATGAACTACTTCCCGGAGGGAGATGTGCAGCCAGTGGCCCTGCCCACATTTGAAGAAGTCTTCAACTCCGTTCTGTCCAGAAAAGCTTCCTGGGGGATGATACCTGTTGAGAACTCCCTGGCAGGCAGTGTCCTGGAGAATTATGATTTGCTGACCCGATACCCGGATGTAAAAATTGTTGGGGAAATAAAAGTCAGGATTCAGCACAACCTCATTGTTCTACCCGATGGCAGTGAATCACAGATCAAAAAAGTCTACTCCCATCCCCAGGCTCTTTCACAGTGCGAAAAATTTCTCCATGAGAAAAAATGGGAAGTCATTCCCTACTTTGACACGGCCGGGGCTGCGGCCATGGTGCGCCGTGAGCAGAATGCCTCTCTGGCTGCCATCGCCAGCAGGGAAGCTGCGGACTACCACAAATTGAAAATTCTTTCTGAAAACATTGAAACCAATCCGCGCAATTACACCCGGTTTGCCATTATTGCTCATCTGGATACCCCTGTGCCAGAGCATACGGACAAAGTATCCTTTATATTTACATTGAAGAGTCATGTCGGTTCTCTCATAGACGGCCTTGACATCCTCAAGAAATATGGGGTCAACATGACCAAGCTGGAATCCAGACCCATTGCCGGCCAACCCTGGAACTACATGTTCTATATTGATGCCATGCTTCCGGAAAATCCTGTCGATTTTGGAAAAGTTGAAAAAGCACTCCAGGAAGTAACAGAGGATTATCGCTGTCTTGGGGTATACCGGGCCGTTTAGGATCAAATCAATGACACTGCTGAAAAACAGTCTGGTTCTCTACAAACAAGCCCCCGCACTCATCATTGAAACTGGGGAAAAGCTTGAGCTGGCCCTTAATGGGGGCAAGAGCCGGAGTGTTCGGATAAAAGATGTTGTGCTGCTTCACCCAGGGCCTGTTCCTGCATTTCCAGATCTGGAAAAAGAAGCACCTGAAGGACAACCCGAAGAGGCATGGAAACTGCTTCAAGATGAATCGCCCAGCCTGAGTGAGCTGGCGGAACTTGTCTATGGGGAGTTTACACCATCCACGGCCTGGCTGTCATTCAAACTTCTCAATCGGACTCCCTGGTTCAGGGGAACACCGGAGTCCATTGAAGTTGTTGACGCAGAAAGTGTTGCGCAGCGTATTCGAATGGAGGAAGAAAAAAAAGAAGCAGAGCAGCAGTGGACGGACTTCATTGAACGGTTCAAGCAAAAGAAGATCAATCCTGAAACGGATGAACTCTTCCTGAGAGATCTGGAAATGTTTGCCCTGGGCCGAAGCAAGGGCTCTCGCATTCTTAAAACTCTTAAAAAAACTCAAACCCCTGAAAATGCCCACAGAGTTATGATCGACTACCATGTAAAGACTGACATCTGGAATCCTCATCCCCTGAGGCTTGAATTACCTATGGATGTTCCAGATTACTCTCTTGGAGAACTTCCCTCCGATGAACGCATGGATCTTACCAATATGGAAGCTTTTGCTATTGACGATGAGGAAACTGAGGATCCAGACGATGCCCTGGCCTGGGATGGAACAAAACTATGGGTTCATGTTGCTGATGTTGCTGCATTATTCCCCCCTGATTCCCCTGCCGATCAGGCTGCCCGGGAAAGGGGAAGCAGTCTCTACCTGCCGGAAGTTACGATTCCAATGCTTCCACCGAAAGCGGCGAAACTCCTCGGGTTGGGACAGAATGAGACATCACCTGCAATGTCGTATGCTTTTTCATTTGACAGCAGCTTCAATGTTACTGATTTTTCTGTCCATCTTACGACGATACGAGTTACCAGACTCTCATATGCTGAGGCGGATAAACGCATGTCCAGAGAACCTTTTAGAACGATGAAAAAGATCACCGATGCGGCTGCCAGACGCCGATATGATTCAGGTGCAATATCCATCAACATGCCGGAAGTCAAGGTTAGAGTTGATGGCAATGGTGAGATTAACATAACGCCCATTCCTGAACTGGCCAGCAGTCACATGGTAGCAGAAGCCATGATACTTGCCGGTTCGTATGCGGCCAAACTGTGTCTGGAGCATGATATCCCCATCCCCTTTGCAGTTCAGGTTAAAGGTGATTTTCCAGAAGATGAAAATCCCCGTTCTGAAAATCAATACGAGGGGAACAGCGATTCGAAATATGCTGACTACCTTTCTGAATTCAACCGACGCCGCGGTATGAAACGAAGCCGGATGACTCTGAAATGTGCCCCCCATGCTGGACTGGGTCTGGAGGCGTATACCCGGGTCACCAGCCCTCTGCGCCGCTACCCCGACCTTGTCACTTCCAGACAGATTCGCCAGTTCATTCTGGACCGGGAGATTGAATCTGAGGAATCAGTTCTTGAAGGTTTGGCTGCCTTTGAATCCCGTATTGGCAGTCTGGTTCAAGGAGAACGGCGATCTAACTTCTTCTGGAAACTTCTCTGGCTGAAAAGGCAGAACAAATTCAGTACTGATGCATGGCTGCTTGATAAACGGGAACGGCAGGGTTATTTCCTGATTCCAGAAATCGCCATGGAAACCCGTGTACCATTGAAGGAAGAGATGAAGCTTGGCAGTCGTGTTAAATTGAGTCTTCACAAGGTGGATGTACCAGAATCTTCTGTGCTGTTCAGGATTGAGGAAACTTAGATTAAGGAATGAAAGACCGTTCCCAAAGGAACGGTCAATGCCTGCCACCGAAGAGATTTGAACTCTTGACACATGGATTTTCAGTCCACTGCTCTACCAACTGAGCTACAGTGGCACATCGGATGTGAAACTACTACAACGAACTGGCTTTGTCAAGCAATTGCTTTCGGAATTAGTACTGAAAAGAAGGATGTGGTTTCCTCCCCGGGCTGATCGCTCACATCAATTGACAACAGTTGACACGGAAATCCTCCATTTTCCAGGTACCAGTTCTGACCGTTACTGACACAGCCTCAGTTTTGGATTGTCGGCGGGATACCATAACTGAAAGTGCCGCCTTGCCTTGCGTCCAGAACCAGGCTAAACTGAAAGTCATCGTGAAAAAGAAACTGGAACAGGGCATTACCGATTTCAAGGAATTCATCAGTGAAAGCTGCTATTTTGTCGATAAAACCCGTCTCATAGCGCACCTCATCGACCATCCCAGCAAAGTGCATCTCATCACCCGTCCCCGGCGCTTCGGCAAAACCCTGAACCTGAGCATGATCCGCTACTTCTTTGAGGCCCCCCCACCGGGCGGAGATAGTGACGGCGTGCCGCCCAATGCCGCCCTGTTTGACGACATGTCCATCGCGGAACATCCCCGGTGCCGCGAATACATGGGGCAGTATCCGGTGATTGTGCTAAGTTTCAAGGATGCCAAGGGGGCCTCGCATACGGAGTGCATGGAAATCATCAGGGATATGCTCTCCGCGGAATATCAACGACATGAATACTTGCAAAACTGTGGAGTACTGCGCGAAGCTGATAAAGAGTTGTTTGTCAAAATATCGAATAGAAAAGGTACGGATCAGGACTGCGCGCAATCGATAAAACATCTTTCCTCCTGGCTGAAGCGCGCCTACAACCAACCGGTTTACATCCTGCTGGACGAGTACGACACCCCCCTGCATGCCGCCTACACCGGCAGCTTCTACGATGAAATGATTGCCTTCATCCGCAGCTTCATGGTGCAGACCTTCAAGGACAACCCCAATTTGAAGCAGGCGGTGGTCATCGGGATACTGAAGGTGGCGCAGGAGAGCATCTTCAGCGACTTCAACAATCCGGCGGTGTCCACCTTGCTTGATCCCGACATGGAGGACTGTTTTGGCTTCACGGAAGCCGAAGTAGAGACCATGGCCGCCCACTTCGACATGGAAGACCGGATGGACGGCATCCGGGAGTGGTACAACGGCTACATCTTCGGGGGGGACACGGTCATCTACAACCCCTGGAGCATCGTCAATTACCTGCGAAAGCCTTCCGCCGGACTGCGCCCCTACTGGGTGCACACCAGCGACAACAGACTCATCAAGAAAGTACTGCATCTGGATAAGAGGAACAGCCGGGAAGTCGTTGAAAAACTGATCCGGGGAGAGGAAGTCAGGCGGGAGGTGGCGCTCAACATTGCCTATCCGCAGATAGAAAGAAACACGGATGCCGTGTGGAGCTTTCTGCTCCACGGAGGCTATCTTAAGGCCGACGAGCGGCAGCAGCTCCACACCTTCATCACCTACCGGCTTGCCATCCCCAATCTGGAAGTGAAGGTGGTCTACGAAAAGGTTATCCGGGACTGGCTGGAGGAGGACGTGGAGATAAGCGATTCCTTTCAGTCCTTCATCCGCGGCATTCGCGAGGGAGATACCGGTCTGATCGAAGAGGGACTCGGAGACATCCTCTTCGGCCTCGCCAGTTATCACGATACGGCATCGCGGGACAGGAGGGAGGAAAGGAAACGGACGGAGGGCTTCTATCACGGTCTGGTGCTGGGTATGCTGGCCTATCTGGGCGGTGAATACATGGTGGAGAGCAACCGCGAATGCGGCATGGGGCGCCCCGACATCGTCTTGATCCGGCGCGATACCGGCTCCGGGCGGCCCGGCAGGGTTCTTCTCTTTGAGTTCAAGCGGGAGGATGCTGGTGGAACGACGCCCCTGGAGCAGTTGGCGGGGGAGGCGTATTGCCAGGCGGAGCAAAAATACCTTGAGGGCCTGAGGAAGAAGTGGGAGCCGGGGGAAATCCTTGTTCTGGGGGTGGGCTTTCGGGGCAGGGAACTGGCACTGGAGGGGGGAGCGAATCTCCCCGGTTTTGAGTCATGAGTTTTAGAGTGTCGGCGGGATACCATAACTGAAAGTGCCGCCTTGCCTTGCGTCCAGAACCAGGCTAAACTAAAAGTCATCGTGAAAAAGAATCTGACTCAGGGCATCACCGATTTCAAGAAATTCATCGACAATGATTGCTACTTTGTCGATAAAACTCATCTCATTGGGCATCTTATCAATGACCCCAGTGAGGTACACCTGATCACCCGCCCCCGGCGCTTCGGCAAAACCCTGAACCTGAGCATGATCCGCTACTTCTTCGAGGCCCTCCCACCGGGCGGAGATAGCAGCGATCCACCACCCAATGAACCCTTGTTCAATGGTATGTCCATCGCGGAACATCCCCAATACCGCGAATACATGGGGAAATACCCTGTGATATACTTAAGTTTCAAGGACGTGAAAAAATCGACATATCAAGATTGCATGACTCTTATCAGGAACATGCTCTCTGCGGAATATCAACGGCATGAGTATTTACAAGATTGTGGTGTCTTGAATGACAGAGAACGGGTACAATTTGAGAAAATATTGTGCAATAAGGGCAGCGATCAGGATTGCGAACAATCCATAGCCTTTCTGTCTATATGGCTCAAACGCGCCTACAACCAACCGGTCTACATCCTGCTGGACGAGTACGACACCTCCCTGCATGCCGCCTACACCGGCAGCTTCTACGATGAAATGATTGCCTTCATCCGCAGCTTCATGGTGCAGACCTTCAAGGACAACCCCAATTTGAAGCAGGCGGTGGTCATCGGGATACTGAAGGTGGCCCAGGAGAGCATCTTCAGCGACTTCAACAATCCGGCGGTGTCCACCTTGCTCGATCCCGAAATGGAGGACTGTTTTGGCTTCACGGAAGCCGAAGTAGAGACCATGGCCGCCCACTTCGACATGGAAAACAGGATGGACGGCATCCGGGAGTGGTACAACGGCTACATCTTTGGCGGAGACACGGTCATCTACAATCCCTGGAGCATCGTCAATTACCTGCGAAAGCCTTCCGCCGGACTGCGCCCCTACTGGGTGCACACCAGCGACAACAGACTCATCAAGAAAGTACTGCATCTGGATAAGAGGAACAGCCGGGAAGTTATTGAGAAACTGATCCGGGGAGAGGAGGTCAGGCGGGAGGTGGTGCTCAACATTGCCTATCCGCAGATAGAAAGAAACACGGATGCCGTGTGGAGCTTTCTTCTCCACGGAGGCTATCTCAAGGCTGACGAGCGGCAGCAGATCCACACCTTCATCACCTACCGGCTTGCCATCCCCAATCTGGAAGTGAAGGTGGTCTACGAAAAGGTTGTCCGCGACTGGCTGGAGGAGGACGTGGAGATAAGCGATTCCTTTCAGTCCTTCATCCGCGGCATTCGCGAGGGAGATACCGGTCTGATTGAAGAGGGTCTCGGAGACATCCTCTTCGGCCTTGCCAGCTATCACGATACGGCATCACGAGGCAGGAGGGAGGAAAGGAAACGGACGGAGGGCTTCTATCACGGTCTGGTGCTGGGAATGCTGGCCTACCTGGGCGGTGAATACATGGTGGAGAGCAACCGCGAATGCGGCATGGGCCGTCCCGACATCGTCTTGATCCGGCGCGATACCGGCTCCGGACGGCCTGCCAGGGTTCTTCTCTTTGAGTTCAAACGGGAGGATGCCGGTGGAACAACGCCTCTGGAGCATCTGGCGCGGGAGGCATATTGCCAGGCGGAGCAAAAATACCTTGCGGGCCTGAGAAAGAAGTGGCAGCCGGAGGAAATCCTTGTTCTGGGGGTGGGCTTTCGGGGCAGGGAACTGGCTCTGGAGGGGGGAGGGGAACTCCCCGGTTTTGAGTCGTGAGTTTTGTGAAAAAGAAACTGGAACAGGGCATCACCGATTTCAAGAAATTCATCGACAATGATTGTTACTTTGTCGATAAAACTCGTCTTATCGCATATCTTATTGACCATCCCAGCGAGGTGCATCTCATCACCCGCCCCCGGCGCTTCGGCAAAACCCTGAACCTAAGCATGATCCGCTACTTCTTCGAGGCCCCGCCACCGGGCGGAGATAGCAGCGATCCACCACCCAATGCGCCTTTGTTCAATGGCATGTCCATCGCGGAACATCCCCAATACCGTGAATACATGGGGCAGTATCCGGTGATTGCGCTAAGTTTCAAGGATGCCAAGGGGGCCTCGCATACGGAGTGCATGGAAGTCATCAGGGAAATGCTGTCGGCGGAATATCAACGACATGAATACCTGCAAAACTGTGAAGTGCTGCACGAAGCCGATAAAGAGTTGTTTTTTAACATATCGAATAGAAAAGGCACGGATCAGGACTGTGCGCAATCGATAAAACATCTCTCCTCCTGGCTCAAGCGCGCTTACAACCAACCGGTCTACATCCTTCTGGACGAGTACGACACCCCGCTGCACGCCGCCTACACCGAAAACTTCTACGATGAAATGATCGCCTTCATCCGCAGCTTCATGGGGCAGAGCTTCAAGGACAACCCCAATTTGAAACAGGCGGTGGTCATCGGGATACTGAAAGTGGCACAGGAAAGCATCTTCAGCGACTTCAACAATCCGGCAGTGTCCACCGTGCTGAATGATTCCATGAAGGATTGTTTTGGTTTCACCGAGGCGGAGGTGGAGGCCATGGCCTCCCATTTCGGGCAGGAATCCCGGCTGGACGGCATAAGGGAGTGGTACAACGGCTACATCTTCGGCGGCGACACGGTCATCTACAATCCCTGGAGTCTCGTGAGCTATTTCAGAAACATCAAGGACGGGCTTCTGCCCTACTGGGTGCACACCAGCGATAACAAACTGGTAAAAGAAGTGCTGCATCTGGACAGAAGGAACAGCAGGGAAGTCGTTGAGAAACTGATCCGGGGAGAGGAAGTCAGGCGGGAGGTGGTGCTCAACATTGCCTATCCGCAGATAGAAAGAAACACGGATGCCGTGTGGAGCTTTCTGCTCCACGGAGGCTATCTCAAGGCTGACGAGCGGCAGCAGCTCCACACCTTCATCACCTACCGGCTTGCCATCCCCAATCTGGAAGTGAAGGTGGTCTACGAAAAGGTTGTCCGGGACTGGCTGGAGGAGGACGTGGAGATAAGCGATTCCTTTCAGTCCTTCATTCGCGGCATTCGCGAGGGAGATACCGGACTGATCGAAGAGGGACTCGGAAACATCCTCTTCGGCCTTGCCAGTTATCACGATACGGCATCGCGGGGCAGAAGGGAGGAAAGGAAACGGACGGAGGGCTTCTATCACGGCCTAGTGCTGGGAATGCTGGCCTACCTGGGCGGTGAATACATGGTGGAGAGCAACCGCGAATGCGGCATGGGCCGTCCCGACATTGTCTTGATCCGCCGCGATACCGGCTCCGGTCGGCCCACCAGGGTTCTTCTCTTTGAGTTCAAGAGGGAGGATGCCGGTGGAACAACGCCTCTGGAGCAGCTGGCACGGGAGGCGTATTGCCAGGCGGAGCAAAAATACCTTGAGGGCCTGAGGAAGAAGTGGCAGCCGGGGGAAATCCTTGTTCTGGGGGTGGGCTTTCGAGGCAGGGAACTGGCTCTGGAAACAGGCCGTGATGAATGATGAGGAATGGGCCATGGAAAAGTCTCTGCTTCAACATTAAATCAATATTTGGAAAGGATCTACACCTGGAAACCAGGCTGTAGCAAGCTTCCTGACACGGAATTTGATTTTGAGGGCACCTCTAAAAAACCCGCTTTCGGAATCTGGCGCAGAGATTTTTCACTGATACAAGGCGACAAAAACGGAATGTGCCCGGCATGAACAATATCCAGCGGGTGAGAATCCCGCCAAGGCCCTGAAAGGCGGAAATTTGTAGAAAAAGACAAGGGTGTCCGAAGAAAGATAGACAACGCATTGAGAGTATGCCTGCTCACCAGATGGAGATTGTCTTTCCCAATGAGGAATCTGAAGGAAGTCTAAGTCAAAATATTCGCCTGAACGAGAGTGAACCTTTGAAAGGCAGTTATGGAGGATGAGATACCTTCGGCTATTGAAGTCCCATATCCTTTACGTAAAATCCATAATTGTGCAGAAGGCAGGCGGGATATGAAATGGAGATTGGTCTTACCCGGGGAGGGCCTGTGGAATGGAAACTGTGGAACAGCGCCATAAGATTTCCTAAGCCGTGCAGGGATGCAGGGTAATCTTCCACCGGCAGTCAGAAGAACCCAGGCCGATCAGACGGGTGGAGATCCCGAAACCGGGAGGAGGAGTGAGACTTCTGGACAACTTCAAGGAGCCCGGCTATGCACAAAGCCTTTCCCAATCGGTATTTCATTGAAGAACTCGGGCAGTTTATCTATTCAGCCTGAGACTGAAAGAAATTGGACACATGCATGAGGAGCCGTGTACGGACCCGTACGCACGGTTCTGTGAGAGGACGGCATCCCTGCTTCCGCAAGGTGCCTCCTAACTCGATGCGTAGCTGGGCTACGTGAGCATTTTGGCAACGCAGTAGCAGTGGTAAAGATCAAACCAGAAACGGAATGGGTGTTTTTTAGAGGTGCCCTTTGTATTCCCGGATGAATTTCCTGGGAGTTCTGGAACAGATGAGTGTGATGGTGGTATTGCCGTAATTGGCTTCCGGGTTTTCTCTGAGGTAGAGATTTGTGTATATGGAAAGATCGTAAATATCCTGTGCTCTTACGGCATCGCCATATGATTTGTAGCTGACCAGATTGTACGGCGCGAAATAGTTGAAGATGTCGAATTCTACGCTGGCAGTGTTTTGTTTGATAAGGAGGACATCCAGCCTCTTGGGCTTTTGAGCATTTCATGTTCCGTTTCAACCAGATATCCGCAAGAGCCGAAAAATTCCCTTGCCTGTCTTTTGAAAAAGGTGTCCAGGGTAATCTGGGCTCTGGGAAGTGTCTTTTCCATCGTTTGCAGGATAGCATGATTCTGAAGACCTATCCATACCGGGTTTTTCAATCAAACAGCGTTGCCGTTCATCACCAGGCCCCGTGCGAAAGCCCCCCTGCATTTTGAGCTTCCCACCTCCGTTGTCTCAAAAAATGTGAAATTTCCTGAAAACGGCACTAAACCGCAGAGGACGCAGAGGTACGCAGAGAAATATGAGATAAAAATCTGGTCAATAATCACCTAAAACACTCTGCGCTCTCTGCGTTCTCTGCGGTTAAAAAAGCATGGATAGCACAAAAAAGCTGGATGGGATAATGACTATCGACTTGAAGTCCTTAGTAGGTTTTAGATGCGATTGCCCTGTCGGTTCTCACAAATTGGCCCGAACATTTTGGGGGATAGCGATAAATTCACCATCAATTTCCATTACGATGACAGGGAATGGCCCGAGATTCCTGTTTTTGGGGAAAAGTATGTCCAGAACATAGAAAAATGGCTTTTTTTGTGAAAGGCTTGACAAAAGCTTCATTTTCAATAAAAAGTTGGTTGAGGTAGCATCAGAAGTAGCAACATACCTCCTCTGACTGATACTTTCATGGAAAGTTTTTGGATTAGCTTTATTGTGTGATACAATCAATTGTATGCTAGGGTAGGAGAGTACGTATTCATGGAGAAAAAAAGTACATTGATTCTTTCGGATGAGCAGATTGCCTATCTGAGAGACAAGCCGGTTGTAGGCAATGATGAAACTCCCACAGAGGAGGAACAATGGCGTAGGAATGCCAAAATCAATGCCGAATCTGCGGCAAAAATGGCTCAGGATGCCGTGGAGGCCTTGATGACAGGCTATGATTCACGTAGATGCACGAAGTAAATGCCTGGTCGATGTTGTCGATGAATTTCTGAATGCATTATTTCGAGATTTATTTCGATCAGAATTATCGCTAACAGGGACATATCTGGATTACTTCAGAGCCAATCGCCGAACAATCAAATCGGCACAAGAAGAGTATTACAAAAATCTGGAAAAGTGGAGAGATTGGTTTTCCCTTACCAACAGGGTGGATAGGCATAAGGTGGCAGCGATAACTGCGCATTATTTGATAAAGCATTTCCCCATAGTAACAATTGAAAATCGTCCTGAATTAAAGAATGTTGGAATACTGCAAATTATCGATGAATTGTCCACTTTATTTGTAGCCTTAAGCCGCTTGAAAAATGAAGGAGTTGCGTATGATCCAGAAAAGTCTCTTATAGGCAGTTTTATTCAAACATTTAGAAGGCATTCCCTGGTATTGGGGGAATTTGACAATTATGCAATCTCAGTTGAATCCATGGCAAGAAATTTCTATCTGCTGGAAGAAGCACATAGAGTGAAGGCAACAAAGCCTTCCTGAATATGTCTCTATGCTGATTATTTCTTCCACTGTTTTGAAGCCTGATACACCAAACTTTGTTGTGTAGATTTATACAAAACGCCTGTCGGCGATACAAACCTCCCCCCAAGGCTGACGAATCGCACTCCCCGGCAGCGTTGCCGTTCATCACCAGGCCCCGCATGAAAGCCCCTCAGCCATTTTGAGCTTCCCACCTCCGTTGTCTCAAAAAATGTGAAATTTCCTGAAAACGGCACTAAACCGCAGAGGACGCAGAGGTACGCAGAGAAATATGAGATAAAAATCTGGTCAATAATCACCTAAAACACTCTGCGCTCTCTGCGTCCTCTGCGGTTAAAAAAGCATGAATAAGACTTTCATAATGTCTCAAAGAATGCGTTAGAATTTTCTATCATGATTTATGAAGCGTAATGTTTTGCGAAAGAATACCTCTTAGACCGAAGTTTTTGGCGAAGAAGTTAGTAATTCTCTATCAAAAAAAGATTTACAAATAAATTCTGTGTTGTTTACTGCTTACACCTCCCTATTCGCATGGGATTGTACTGTACGTTTAGCAACTCAAATACCTTTGTATGAAAAGGATTTAACTCACTTCCCTGCGAGTAGCAGGGGGCGTTATCCACGGCAGGTCGAATGTCGATGATGGCTACAGCCGAAAGAGAATCAATAAGGGATCGAAAGCTCATCACGGGATATCCTTCTTCGTTAACTTTATGTTCTGCTTTGTGATTGCCATGAGGTGAACGCAAAGCCTTCCTCACCGGTGAGCTTTGCCTGCTTCTGTCTTGATACTCATCCATAAACAGCAGAGGTTTGAGTTTTTCCCTCATAGCAAACTCTACGTAATAGGCAAGCAAGCACAGATAAAAGTGCCCTTTAACCCGACTTGCAAGACGATGATGAATGGGACGGGCCTGTAGTCCGGCTATTTTCAAGCAGCGAAACACTTCCTCCACTCGTTGAAGATTTTTGTAGTTCTCCACACATTCTGGTGTTTGCATTCTATCGCTTTCCACATTGGTACGCAGGATATAAATACCGTCACAGGCCTCTTCCTGTCCGATGGATTCTTCGTTTCGAGAAAACAAAAAGTCATCGTCCCTGATCTCTACATTGAAATGCTTGCCCATTTTATACTTTCCAATAATTCGGCCATAGCGTTCGGCAATCTTCACTTTGCCCCGTAAAGCTCTTTTTCCCCTTCTTGCGGCTTTCTGGATGGCCCATAATTTATCTTCTGCTGCACTCAACAGTTCCCGCCGTTTGTTCCTGCGTTCCTGAGCAAGATAAGGATTGCGGCACACGATAAGCCGTTCGCCGGGAAAGTCTTCGCTGTGTATTTCCCATAAATCCGTTTCATCAAAGAGTTCCGGGGTAATACTCTGGGCAGTAACCAATTTCTTGACCGCTGGAGCACTCAAGGCTCCAAGCCATCTTATCCAATCCCCATTGTCAAGCATCTCTTCTTTAATGTTTTTGGCTGTAACCATTCCCCGATCACCGACAAACACTATTGATTTGCCCAGCTTCCTTAACTTTTCAAGCTGCTCTGCTACGGTAGTGCCGTCACTTCTATTGCCCTTAAATACTTGAGCTCCAACCGGAACGCCGTATCGATTTGTCATGACACCTAACTCTATTTGCCGTTTACCCCTTTTCCCGTCCCGGCTATATCCGTATTCGGCAAGTGAACAGTGAGAACCTTCATACCAAAAGGAACTCAAGTCGTACAGCAAGATCGTATCATCCTTGAGATGACGGTTTCTTAATCGCTGTTCAATACTTCCCCACTGCTCTTCCAGATTATCAAGTGCTCCGTAAAGATCAGCAGGCTTGACTTCTCCCAGACCAAGAATGCGGTTCAAAGAGCTATGTGTATTCTTTTCATCAAGAGCATAAGCGGTCGCAAGCTTTGATGCAGGGTGAATAATCCTCTGGGCGATCATTGCCTTAATCAGCATCAGGTTATCAGGAGACACACCTTTAAGAAGACTCTCTATGTTGAGTTGTTTCATGGTTTGAATGATGGCCAGAGAGTGTCCGTGGGCGTAGGATCGTTCAATCGTGAACATTTTATCCGGAGAGATAATTCTTGCTCCCTTAAGCAGAGCATGAAATCCTTCTCTAATTTCTGCCGGCCAATCAGTGAGATTGGCTATTGTTGTAGTCGTGGGTTTTCCATTGACGCGGGTTGATTTTCGAAGGAGCCAGCAGCCTGGAGAGTTTCTATTTTTGATATACTGGATATACATGTGCTGTATTATAGCATGTATTATTTATATTTCAAGCTATTAGTAATAGAAAAACCCGTATTACATGCGTACATTTTCCGTCTTTTTCAGTGGTATACTCTTGTAACTTTTTTTCAGAAAAAGAAATTAACTGGATTTTGCGCCAAAAACTTCGGCTTAGAGCTTCTTGATTTCCGCTTCGCTCAGGCCGGTGGCCTTGATGATGAGTTTCATATCGGCTCCGGCAGCCTTGAAGTTTTTGGCTGTTTGCGTTTTGCCTTTTTCCATACCTTTTTCCATACCATCATCCCAGGCCTTTTCAAGCTGAGGTCTCATGAGTTCGGTTACATCGGCAACGGGTACCATGTTATCCTCCTTGCCCTCAAAGATTGATATTCTCATTATAGTCCCCTTAAGCAGCTTGTCAACAATCTGCCTGGGAAAACCGGACTCCTTGATTTCATCCTGGCCGGATAAACGGTCAATATTCCGACAGAATTCGGATAGAAACACACCATCTGGCCCCGATAGCCGGATGATTTCTATGTTGATGATGTGAATTCTGTACATTCCATAGTCGCCGATGAAGTGACCGGGACATGTTTCGGTGAAAGACCCTTTATATTCCCGGATGAATTTTCTGGGGGTTCTGGAACAGATTAACGTGATGGTGGTATTGCCGTAATTGGCATCCGGGTTTTCTCTGAGGTAGAGATTTGTGTATATGGAGAGGTCGTAGATATCCTGTGCTCTTACGGCATCGCCGTACGATTTGTAGCTGACCAGATTGTACGGCGCGAAATAGTTGAAGATATCAAATTCTACGCTGGCGGTGTTTTGCTTGATAAGGAGGACATCCAGTTTTTTCGGGTTTTTGAGCATTTCATGTTCCGTTTCAACCAGATATCCGCAGGAGCCAAAAAATTCCCTTGCCTGTCTTTTGAAAAAGGTGTCCAGGGTAATCTGGGCTCTGGGGAGTGTCTTTTCCATCGTTGACAGGATAACATGATTTCGAAGACCTATCCATACCGGATTTTTCAATCATACAGCGTTGCCGTTCATCACCAGGCCCCGCATGAAAGCCCCCCTGCATTTTGAGCTTCCCACCTCCGTTGTCTCAAAAAATGTGAAATTTCCTGAAAACGGCACTAAACCGCAGAGGACGCAGAGGTATGCAGAGAAATATGAGATAAAAACCTGGTCAATAATTACCTTGAACACTCTGCGCTCTCTGCGTCCTCTGCGGTTAAAAAAGCATGAATAAGACTTTCATAATGTCTCAAAGAATGCGTTAGAGTTTTCTATCGTGATTTGTGAAACGTAACGTTTTGGGAAAGAATACCCCTTAGAGCTTCTTGATTTCCGCTTCGCTCAGGCCGGTGGCCTTGATGATGAGTTTCATATCGGCTCCGGCGGCCTTGAGGCCTTTAGCTGTTTGCGCTACACCTTCACGCTTACCATCATCCCAGGCCTTTTCAAGCTGAGGTCTCATGAGTTCGGTTACATCGGCAACAGGTACCATGTTATCCTCCTTGCCCTCAAAGATTGATATTCTCATTATAGTCCCCTTAAGCAGCTTGTCAACAATCTGCCTGGGAAAACCGGACTCCTTGATTTCATCCTGGCCGGATAAACGGTCAATATTCCGACAGAATTCGGATAGAAACACACCATCTGGCCCCGATAGCCGGATGATTTCTATGTTGATGATGTGAATTCTGTACATTCCATAGTCGCCGATGAAGTGACCGGGACATGTTTCGGTGAAAGACCCTTTATATTCCCGGATGAATTTTCTGGGGGGTTCTGGAACAGATTAACGTGATGGTGGTATTGCCGTAATTGGCATCCGGGTTTTCTCTGAGGTAGAGATTTGTGTATATGGAGAGGTCGTAGATATCCTGTGCTCTTACGGCATCGCCGTACGATTTGTAGCTGACCAGATTGTACGGCGCGAAATAGTTGAAGATATCAAATTCTACGCTGGCGGTGTTTTGCTTGATAAGGAGGACATCCAGTTTTTTCGGGTTTTTGAGCATTTCATGTTCCGTTTCAACCAGATATCCGCAGGAGCCAAAAAATTCCCTTGCCTGTCTTTTGAAAAAGGTGTCCAGGGTAATCTGGGCTCTGGGGAGTGTCTTTTCCATCGTTGACAGGATAACATGATTTCGAAGACCTATCCATACCGGATTTTTCAATCATACAGCTTTGCCGTTCATCGCCAGGCCCCGTGCGAAAGCCCCCCTGCATTTTGAGCTTCCCACCTCCGTTGTCTCAAAAAATGTGAAATTTCCTGAAAACGGCACTAAACCGCAGAGGACGCAGAGGTACGCAGAGAAATATGAGATAAAAATCTGGTCAATAATCACCTAAAACACTCTGCGCTCTCTGCGTCCTCTGCGGTTAAAAAAGCATGAATAAGGCTTTCATAATGTCTCAAAGAATGCGTTAGAATTTTCTATCGTGATTTGTGAAGCGTAACGTTTTGCGAAAGAATACCTCTTAGAGCTTCTTGATTTCCGCTTCGCTCAGGCCGGTGGCCTTGATGATGAGTTTCATATCGGCTCCGGCAGCCTTGAAGTTTTTTGCTGTTTGCATTTTGCCTTTTTCCATACCATCATCCCAGGCCTTTTCAAGCTGAGGTCTCATGAGTTCGGTTACATCGGCAACGGGTACCATGTTATCCTCCTTGCCCTCAAAGATTGATATTCTCATTATAGTCCCCTTAAGCAGCTTGTCAACAATCTGCTTTGGAAAACCGGACTCCTTAATTTCAGCCTGGCCGGATAAACGGTCAATATTCCGACAGAATTCGGATAGAAACACACCATCTGGCCCCGATAATCGGATGATTTCTATGTTGATGATGTGAATTCTATACATTCCATAGTTGCCGATGAAGTGCCCGGAGCATGCTTCGGTGAAAGATTCTTTGTATTCCCGGATGAATTTCCTGGGAGTTCTGGAACAGATGAGTGTGATGGTGGTATTGCCGTAATTGGCATCCGGGTTTTCTCTGAGGTAGAGATTTGTGTATATGGAAAGATCGTAGATATCCTGTGCTCTCACGGCATCGCCGTATGATTTGTAGCTGATCAGATTGTACGGCGCAAAATAGTTGAAGATGTCGAATTCTACGCTGGCAGTCTTTTGCTTGATAAGGAGGACATCCAGCCTTTTTGGGCTTTTGAGCATTTCGTGCTCCGTTTCAACCAGATATCCGCAGGAGCCGAAGAACTCCCTTGCCTGTCTTTTGAAAAAGGTGTCCAGGGTAATCTGGGCTCTGGGGAGTGTCTTTTCCATCGTTGACAGGATAACATGATTTCGAAGACCTATCCATACCGGATTTTTCAATCAAACAGCGTTGCCATTCATCTCCAGGCCCCGCATGAAAGCCCCCCAGCCATTTTGATCTTCCCACCTCCGTTGTCTCAAAAAATGTGAAATTTCCTGAAAACGGCACTAAACCGCAGAGGACGCAGAGGTACGCAGAGAAATATGAGATAAAAATCTGGTCAATAATCACCTAAAACACTCTGCGCTCTCTGCGTCCTCTGCGGTTAAAAAAGCATGAATAAGGCTTTCATAATGTCTCAAAGAATAAGGTAAAATTTTCTATCGTGATTTGTGAAGCGTAACGTCTTGTCCAGCGGGGCAGTTTCGGCCAATACGGTGATAGCGATAAATTCACTATCAATTTCCACTACGATGACAATGTTCTTCTTCCCACAATACCTGCGGGAACAACCTGTATCAAAGGGAATGTTCTTAGAAGCACATTTCCTACGGAACTATTCATAAATACGCCTCCAACAGGCACAACCGCACAAACGAGTAAGGAAACAGTTTTTGAATTCGCAACTCAATAATTGTCGGGTTGAATAAGCCAGTATAACAGTATTTCTGAAATCTCCGGATAATCCCGGCTTGGTTTTACTGAGTTGGGATTTTTCACCGATGATGGAAGGGCCTCTTGCTTGCAGCAGGGGTGCCTCCTCCCGGTTGGATCGGAGTGGCCTGCTGCTTCAACGGCTTTTTCAGTTGACGATCACATTTCACGGCATTATTTTAGGATGGAATGCTTTGGTTATACATTTCTTTAAGAAGGAGCACATTGTGAGTAATTCAAAAAAAAGAAATTTCGTCTTCATCGGAATAACAGCCGTCCTGATGGCAGTAACCTTACTGGCCTGCCCATCACCAGCAAAACCGGATCCTCCAGTTGTTGATACGACAAGCCCGGTTGTCGCGGGAACACCGGAACAGGAACCCAGGGAGAGTGATTCCACATACAAGGTAGCTCTCAGATTCGCCATTACAGAAGAGAATGCTGTTTCCTATGTGTCCGGTGTCACCGACGCAACATTGAAGGCGGATCTGGGCACCATCACAGTGGGAGGCACAAATCCCTCGAGTGAGGTGCCGACAATTGACTCGGCCACCCTGGATACTGCCAATAAGAAAATCGTCATTACCCTCACAGATGGAACAGAACTCATAGAGGGAAACACCCTTACAATAGCTTTTCCCGCCAACATCATCCAGGATGCTGCGGGCAACAAAAACAATGCAGCCACCCTTGTGGCAACAGTCGTGGAAGATGACACACCGCCGACACTGAAGACTGTCACGGCCAGTGACAGCAGCAGAGACGTCGTGCTCACCTTTGATGAGTATGTGACCTATAACAGTACTGTTGCAGATCTAAAAGCCGTTTTCACCGTTTACTCGGATGGAAGCAATTCCCCCACGACTGAGATTACAGTGGACGCAGCTGCAGGAGACCGCACAGACATCATAACGCTCACACTGGCGGAAGACCTGACTGCGGGAAATAAAATAAAAATCGACATCAGCACCGGACTCACCGACCTTGCCGGTAACGACATTACAAGCCCCATCAGCGAAACAGTCACGGTCGCCGACGGGACGATTCCCAGGCTCAGCAGTATTTCTGCCGACGACTCCCAGGCCGACATCGTGCTCACTTTCAGTGAGGCCGTGACAGCAGCCGCAGGCGATTTCTCGGTTACCTCGGGTGCCGCAGGTTCTACCTTCCTGCCCATAAAAATAAATTCAATAGCTGGAAGCGGCTCGGCAACCATAACCCTCACCCTGGCGGAAACTCCGGCAGTCAATAACATAATCAAGGTTCTTGTTGGTATCGGAGTTAAAGATGGCGCGGGCAATTCTGTTCTACCCGGAAGCGAAAAATCGGGTGTTGTCGCCGACAAAACCCCTCCCACCCTGAAAGAGATTAAAACCAACAGCAATAACCTTGCCCAGGTCACACTCATCTTCAGTGAGAAAGTTACAGCAGAAACGATCGATTTTACGGTCTACTCGGATAGCAGCGATCCCCCCACGACGTTGAAAACAATCGACAGTATCTCAGGAAGCGGCACGGAAACCATAGTGCTAACCCTGGCAACGGGATCGGCATTGACTGACGGTGAAAACCTCAAGGTCTCCATTACGGGAGGACTGACAGACGTTTCCCTGGCCGGGACTCCCAATTCCATTGAGCAAGTTGAGACGACAGTCACTATCGCTGATGATGCTGAAGCCCCAACCCTGGACAGTATGGATGAGCCGAACGATGTCAGCCGTCGAATCGTGCTCAACTTCAGTGAAGCCGTTGATACAACTAATGCATCAGCCAGTGATTTTACAGTCACTTCAGATGACCAGGATCCTCCCGCTACGCCCAATGTCGTGCAAAGCTTCACAGGAAGCGGCACGTCCCGTATAACGCTGACTCTGACCGACGATCTGGTTGCCGGTAACAAGGTGAAAGTCGTCATCAACGGTGTTGCGGACACCGCTGGTAACACTATTACAGCAAATGCCGAAGTGACAGGGACGGTTGTTGACCTCTCCCTGCCGACACTGGACAGTCTTTCTGCCGACGACAGCAGCAAAGACATTGCACTCACCTTCAGTGAGGCTGTTGACGCAGAAGCGGGTCATTTTAGCGTTACCGCAGGCTCCTCGCCGAATACAGTCGCTTCTGTGTCAGGAAGCGGCTCGGCCAGTATAACGCTGACTCTGACCGACGATCTGGTTGCCGGTGAAACACTCCATGTCGATGTCACGACCGGACTCACCGATGCGGCCGACCATTCCATCAAGGCAGGAACAAGGAAGACAACAGTTGTCGCCGATGCGGTCCTGCCAACACTGACGGGACTCACAGCCAGCGATGATGCCCCGCGATCCGCAGTCCTTACTTTCAGCGAGAAAGTTGTCGGGGCCGAAACGGGTGATTTTACGGTATACTCGGACACGGCCGATACCCCTACAACTGTAATTTCTGTAACAGCGGTCAGCGGAGACGGCACAGACACAATAACGCTCACCCTGGCAGAGGATCTGATTGCCAATGAAAACATCAAAGTCGATATCGCTGATGGCGCAGTGACCGATACCGGTAAGAATCCGATAGCCGCCGCAAGCTCCTCTGTTGAAACCGTTGCCGATAAAACTGCCCCGACGCTGACTGAACTGTCCGCCAACAGCGGGACAACACAAGCTAAACTCACTTTCAGTGAGCCCGTTACAGCGGAGACCGCTGATTTTGAGGCCTACTCGGATGCATACAGCACCCCCGTCACTCCCATTGAGGTGGAATCGGTAGAAGGAAGCGGCACGGCCGACATAACGCTGAATCTGCAAAACGAACTGGTTTTCGGTAATTCTATTAAAGTCATCGTTCTGGGCACTCTTACAGATACCGCCGATACGCCCCATTCCATACAGCAAATAATAAAATCTGCAACTATAGCCGATAAATTGCCGCCATCCCTGGAAGAGGTCATACCCGCCGCTGCTAAACAAGTCATGCTCAAATTCAGTGAATCTGTTAAGGCCGTGAAGGGAGATTTCGACGTCTATTCGGATAGCAATGACGACCCTTCAACACAGAATGATGTCACCGGCATCACAGGAAGTCACTCGTCCACCATAACACTCACCCTGACAACCGATCTGGTCGGCGGTGAAAATCTCAAAGTCGTAGTGGGCTCCGGGGTGCTTGATTTCGCCGACAATGCTGCTGCGGCAGACACCTCTATGACAGTTGCCATAGCCGCTGACAACACTGCTCCCACCCTGAGTAGTATTTCTGCCAATGATGGGCGTAAGGAAGTCGTACTCACCTTTGATGAGGCCGTTATAGCAGCGATAGGCAACTTCACGGTCTATGCGGATGACAAGGTTGCTCCTGACACCGAAAATGCCGTGATAGGAGTCGCAGGAAGCGGCTCTGAGGAAATAAAACTCAGCCTGACCGATGACTTAACGAAAGGAGACAATGTCAGAGTTGACGTCGCAGAAACTCTTACCGACATTGCTGGCAATCAAATTACAGCAGTATCCAAAACCGCAGAAATAATAGATGGAACCCCGCCGTTGGTGGAAGGCACTCCTCTTGCTGATAATGATAACAGTGGAGGGGCAAAAATTGCGGTAACCTTCAGTGAGCCCATTATAGCGGGAACAGAACACTTCTCGGTCCAAACAGGTACTCATCGCCGCACTGTCGACTCTGGCAACGTTTTCTTTGATTTCATTGATAATCCCGTTGATAATCCCGTGACAGGCATTGAGGGAACAGACACGGGCGCTGTAACGCTCATATTGCAGAATGATCTAATTGCTTGGGAACGATTCAAAGTAACCACCAAGGCCGGGATTACCGATACTCATGGAAATGCCCTCATTCAAGAAATCATAAGGGTAGGATTCATCACTGATGCCTTCCCGGCGGCTCTGCAGGGGATTTCTGCGGATAATGGCTCGCCGCTGCAAGTCGTGCTGACATTTGATAAGCGTGTATATGTCACTGCCACCGATTTCGCGGTCACCTCAGGTCCTGATGGTAGTCTCACTGACAATGTTGTGACAAGCCTTGCGGGAAGTTCCACGGATACCATAACGCTTACGTTAACAAATGCTCTGACGGCTGGCGAGAAAATCAACGTTGTTATCCATGATCCTGACAACGAGATTGAGGATACTGATCAAACAGTAGACATATCCGATGTTATCGCTCCGGCTGCTGTTTCTATCGCTGCCAATGATGTTGCTGACGGAAATAACGGAAAAGTGGTGATTATATTCGATGAGGCTGTCTCTGTGAATCGGAATCATTTCGCCATCACCTCGGACAGCAAGGCCGATCCCACGGCTCACAATCCCGTGACAGGCTCTACAGGAGACGGGACCACGGAAATAACACTCACACTTGAAAACAAACTGACAGCGGGTGAGAACATCAAAGTCTTCATTGGAGAGGGAGGGGTAACCGATGCCGCCGGCAATGCAATGCCATCCTGGACCGGCACGGCGGCAATCCTTGACAAAACCCCGCCGTCCCTGCTGAAAATTGTTATTCCTGATCGTTCGGCGGATCCTGGAGTGGTTGAACTCATCTTCAGTGAACCCGTCGCTGCAGTAAATG
Organism: Spirochaetaceae bacterium; assembly: GCA_965224705.1. GTDB lineage: Bacteria > Spirochaetota > Spirochaetia > DSM-2461 > DSM-2461 > UBA2779. Next base: position 1,955,988 of record OZ245056.1, read on the forward strand.
ATGATTTCACAGTCACTTCAGGTTCTTCAAGTGACCCCACGACAACCACATATAGTGTGGTTACTCTCTCCGGAACCCAGCCAGACACGTTAAAATTAACTCTGGATAAGGTCATTCCATCGACAGACCAGAGTATCAAAGTTGCTGTTGGCACCGAAGTTGCGGATGGTGCTACTCCTGAGAATAATGCAGACTCGCATGAGCTGATCGCTTCTCTCGATGCTGATACAACGTCGCCAACCCTGGACAGTATTTCCGCTGATGACAGCGCAAAAGAAGTCGTGCTTACCTTCAGTGAGCGTGTCGATACAGAATTTTTGACTCATTATGAAGTTTACTCAGGCGGTGTGACGGCCCCTTATGCACTCAACGCCGTTACTGATCTAACCAGCATTGGTGAGAACAAAATAGTACTCACCCTGCAAAACGATCTGCTTGCCGGCGAGAACATCAGAGTTGTCGTGAAAGAGACGCTCAAGGATGTGAATGGTAATGCAATCGCAGCCGGAACCGAAATAACAGAAATCATAGCGGATGCCAGCCCTCCTGTTCTGGAAAGCATTGCCGCCAATTCCGCCGTTCGGGGAGCCGTGCTCACCTTCAGTGAAGCGGTCAGGGCGGCAAAAAGCGATTTCACGGTGACCACAGGGCCTGCCGGTGATCTTGATCCTAATGAGGTAATCGCCATCAGCGGAGATGGCACGGATACCATAACGCTTTTCCTGTCAGTTGATCCGACGGATAAGAGTTACAAGATCAATGTCGCGGTTAAAACCACACTGACCGATCTTGCCGGCCGTTCAATTGCGCCGGGAGCTGTTTTGGAAGGAGATATATCCAGGCCAGAATACAGGAGCGTATCAACGGTAATGTCATCGGCCATCCGCGGCAGTGTTGTAACTCTCCAATTCAGTGAAGATGTTGCTCTCAAGACTACTGAGACATTGTCCGTAGGCGATTTCAATGTATACTCCGATGACAAAGCTGAACCGGATGAGCCTGTTGACCTGACGGGAGCAGCTTTTGACGTCTCTGGTGATACAATAACCATCACACTGGCCAATGATGTTAAGGTACATGGGGGAAATCGTATTAAAGCGGACATCACTCCGGCTGGATTGGCAAAGCTCCAGGATACTTCGGGGAATGATGCGAAAGGTGCTGTTTCCCATATTGGGGAGGTGAAATATGCCTATACTCCTACCACTAAGGCTGAACTTAAAGAAGCCATAGACACTGAGATGACCGCCCAGGGCAATACCGCCGATTTGAACATCATCGACACCAGTGCGATCACGGATATGCGGGAGCTCTTCTCTGCGAGTCGTCGTAATTTCAGTGGTGATATCTCAAGGTGGAATACGGCGAATGTGAAAACAATGTATGGTATGTTCTCTGGTACTAGAGCATTTAACCAGGATCTTGTAACGGTTGGAGATATCTGGAATACTTCCAAGGTTACGAACATGGAACGAATGTTCTACGGGGCCACTGCTTTTGCTGGCGATATAAAAAACTGGGATACATCCAGTGCGACGAATATGGTTCGAATGTTCCAAGGTGCTAGTGGTTTTAATCAGGACTTATCGAATTGGGATGTAGGCAATCTCCAAATAAAAACAGACTTCAATACGAACTCAGGTCTTACTGATGCTCATCTGCCAAAATTTGATGCGGTTGACTTGGCGCCAATTATAACTAGAGTTGAGTCGGTAGTCCTGAACTCCGGTTCCGGGACTAAGTCCCTCAGTTTCCTGTTAAGCGATATTGATGGTATCGCCTATAATGGGGAGACTTCCGAAAACTCTTTGGATAATTTTATATCTGATGTCGAAGTAGAGTTATTCATAGGAACTGGAGACTTCCTCGGTGCAGCGCCGACACTGACTCAGGCTTCATACAGCACAGATTCTGCAATGATTACGCTCGAGTTCGGTGCAAATACCTATACCAAAGGGAATGTTCTTAGAATTACGTTCCCCGCAGGTCTGTTCAAAGATACGCCGACAGCAGCATCACATAAAACAGAAAAAACGAGTGAGAAAACAGAATTTGAAATCGTAATTCGATAACTGCCGGGCTGAATAAGCCAGTATAACAGTATTCTGGAATCTCTGGATAATCCCAACCTGGTTTTACTGAGTTGGGATTTTTTGCCTGAAACAGGTTCCTGCTCCCGGTCGGAAGAATCTGTCGCTTCAGCAGCAAATCAATGTCTGGCTTTAAATGAAACCAGGCTATAACAAGCTTCCTGACACTGAATTTGATTCTGAGTAACCGGAAGCCTGTAAAACCCCTCCGGTGCAATACTGACGAATCGCACTCCCCGGCAGCGTTGCCATTCATCTCCAGGCTCTGAAAGCCCCCCTGCATTTTGAGCTTCCCACCTCCGTGCCCTCCGTGAGAAATACCCCAAACACTCTGCGCTCTCTGCGTCCTCTGCGGTTAAAAAATCATGAATAAGGTTTTCATAGTGTCTCAAAGAATGCGTTAGAATTTTCTATCGTGATTTGTGAAGCGTAACGTTTTGCGAAAGAATACCCCTTAGAGCTTCTTGATTTCCCCTTCGCTCAGGCCGGTGGCCTTGATGATGAGTTTCATATCGGCTCCGGCGGCCTTGAAGTCTTTGGCAGTTTGCGTTTTGCCTTTTTCCATGCCATCATCCCAGGCCTTTTCAAGCTGAGGTCTCATCAGTTCCGTTACATCGGCAACAGGTCCCATATTATCCTCCTCATTATAGTCCCCTTAAGCAGCTTGTCGACAATCTGCTTTGGAAAACCGGACTCCTTGATTTCAGCCTGACCGGATAAGCGGTCAATATTCCGACAGAATTCAGATAGAAACACGCCGTCTGGCCCTGATAGCCGGATGATTTCTATGTTGATGATGTGAATTCTGTACATTCCATAGTCGCCGATGAAGTGACCGGGAGGTGCTAAGGATTACTCTTTCAAACAGCAAAGTCGAGTATCTCGCGGGAGTTCAGTATCCTACCTTCCAGACTGGGACAGGAGAAGGATCCTTATCGGAGATGGTCGGCAAGGCATATGCACTAACAGCCGGCAGCGGAGATTTCTTCTATGCTTCGGATACAGCAATGAATACCGTAACGAAGTTATACCTCCCATAACCCCCCCCGGAGCAGCCGGAGATTCTCTGGCTGCTCTGCCTCTTTTTTACTCGACTCCATCACTCTTCCGGCTATTTCAAAACATTTCTTCTGTTGAACACCCACAATTTCATTCCTAACCGCTTGACCACAAAAAAGATTCATCTATACTGAATAGAAGGAGAAGTATATATGAAAAGAACATTGATTTTTATTACCGGTATTGCCATTCTTACGGCAGCTTTCTTAATCGGCTGCAGCAGGGAGCCTGAAGTACAGGCGGTTGTGATGAACTGGAATCTCAGCAGCTCCGGGCCGAAAACAATTGATCCCGGACTCAACGGTGCCAGTGATGGGGGCCACGTGGGGAATCAACTCTTTGAAGGCCTGGTTCGGGAGCAGGATGGTGTTGTGGTTCCCGGTATTGCCGAAGACTGGGAATTCTCCAGCGACAACAAAACCCTTACCTTCCATCTCAGAGATTCTAAATGGTCCGATGGCTCCAAACTCACGGCCAATGATTTCGTCTACTCATGGAAAAGAGGCATGAACCCCGAAACCGGATCGGAGTATTCCTGGATCTGGGAATATACAAACATCGTCGGTGCTCAGGAAGCAGCCGAAGGGAATGGAAGTCTGGATGATGTTGGCATAAGGGCCCTTGATGACCAAACCCTTGAGATTACACTGAAAAACCCAACGAACTACCTGGTATCCCTCCTGTCCTTCTATCACTTCCACCCGGTGAAAAAATCTGCCGTTGACGCTGGAGCGGAAGGAACATGGGCATCGAATCCTGAAATCTTTGTTGGAAACGGTCCATTCATGGTGACGGAGTACAACATCGGTGATGGTATGGTTATCGAAAAAAATCCCAATTACTGGAACACCGGTGAAGTAAAAATTGATGTCATCAACATCGGGTTTATCAACGATCACTCAACAGCATACCAGGCATACCTGAATGGCGAGTTTGACTTTATTAACGAAGTCCCTCCATCGGAAGTTCCGCGGCTGGTTGCCGAAGAACCGGAGTTTTACATATTCCCGCAGTTGGGAACCTATTATTACAACTTCAACATGGATCTGGATATGTGGCAGGATGTGCGTGTCCGCAAGGCTCTCACTCTTGCGATAGACCGCAATAGAATTGTCGAAGTTATGGCCAAGGGCAACATACCGGCTTCTGGATTTGTACCCCCCGGATTCCCGGATCATGAAGGCAATGATTTTTTCGAGAAAGCGGGAACTTATGGTATCGTCAACGATGGCAGCAGGGCTGATGAGGCGAAGGAACTCATGGCGGAAGCCGGCTATCCTGACGGTGAAGGATTCCCAAAGTTCACCCTGATGTACAACACATCCGAAGGTCATCAGCTTGTTGCTGAAATGGTACAGGAGATGTGGAAAACAAATCTGGGAATTGAGTGCGATCTTGAAAACCAGGAATGGGCCGTGTTTCAGGATACAAGGAAGGAAGGTGACTACGAAGTGGCTCGAGGCGGCTGGATAACAGACTTCCTGGATCCCATGGGCTTGCTGGCAATTTTCCAGTCGAACAATGACTATAATGATCCCAATTATTACAACAGTACTTATGATGAACTGGTATCGGCCGCCAATGAATCGGTGGGAGCGGATCATTTTGAGAAGCTCTATGCGGCGCAGGAAATTCTTATGACCGATCTTCCCATTGTACCGGTTTACCATTACACAAGGATGTTCCTTTCTTCTCCTCAGGTGAAAAACTGGACACGCTCCAAGCTGGGAACACTGGATTTCTCATCGGCGTATATTGAAAGGGAATAATGAAAACAGGGCTGTTTATCGAAACATGCCCTGTATCTTTTCCAGAGGGGATGGAATAGCTGAATGAGAAATTACTTTATAAAGCGGTTCATACAATCTCTACTCACAGTCATTCTCATTGCGTCCGTAACATTTTTCATGATGCACTCCATCCCTGGAGGTCCGTTCACCAGAGAACGCCCCGTCCCCGATGAAATCATGCGTGCTCTGAATGCCAAGTACAATCTGGATGCTCCTCTCATTGTTCAGTACTACGATTACATGAAGGGTCTGGTCACATTCGATCTGGGCCCGTCCTTCTCGAAGATTGGCGTATCGGTGAATGAGCTGATCGCCACGGGTTTTCCTGTTACGGGCCGGATTGGTCTCCTTGCGGCTCTTTTCATCATTGTGATTGGAGTTCCTGTCGGCATAATTTCCGCCATCCGGCAGAACAAGCCGATTGATTACTTTGTGATGTTTATGGCCACTCTTGGAGTAACAATACCAAGTTTTGTTCTGGCAACACTGTATATATTTGTGTTTGCGGGCAAACTTGGATGGGTTCCAACCTATGGCGCCAAAACACCGGCGTCATACATCGGGCCGATGATTGCCCTGAGCGGGTATTCCCTGTCCTTTGTGGCCAGACTGACCCGGTCTTCCATGCTTGAAGTTCTACGTCAGGATTACATAAGAACCGCAAAGGCCAATGGGCTTTCCACGCTTTCTGTTATCGGCAAGCATGCGCTCAAAAACGCTCTCATTCCAGTTGTTACCTATCTTGGGCCAACCATCGCGGCAATCATGACGGGCTCTTTTGTTGTGGAACGTATTTTTGCCATTCCGGGAATTGGTCAGTATTTTGTAGAAAGTGTCTCCAACAGGGATTATACAATGATCATCGGTATCACCGTATTCTATGCCATATTCTATGTTATGATGGTTTACATTGTTGATATGCTGTATGCCGTTATCGATCCTCGAATAAAATTTGAACGGAAAAACCACTGATGAGTACCACTGATTTTAGTTTTGTGCCCCGGGAGGAGTGTTCCAATCAGGAAGTGCTGAGGAAATCGCACACATACTGGCAGGATGCGTGGCGGAGATTGTGCTGTCACAAACTCGCCATGACAGGACTGGTGGGTGTGGTTTTCATCGTCCTGACGGCTGTATTCGGCCCATTATTCTTCCAGCGTTCCTATTCCGATCAAAATCTTGATTTCTCCAATGTTCCACCCCGAATGGATATCTACGAAATTGCCGATGACTATTATGTTTATCTGACTCACGACTACAAACTTCTGCGGATCAGTGAAAAAGGTGAAATTCTTCATCGTCTGAAACTGCAGGACAAGGATGTTGTCAATAAGCTCTACACCTATGTCGATGGTGAGAAATCCGTTGAGCTTGATTTTTCCTACAATCTTCTGCCGGGGAAGACCGCTGACTATGACTATACTTTTTCAGCCAATGGCGGCCCGATAATTTCAGAGAAGTATAAAAGAGTCCGAAATAAAACCTATCCCTTCGGCAGCGATATTGTTGGACGCGGAATTCTCATACGGGTGATTTACGGTGCCAGAATTTCCCTCACCATAGCCTTTGTTGCCACCATTGCCAATCTTCTTATCGGAGTCACATGGGGAAGTATTGCCGCCTGGGAGGGGGGACGGGTTGATACTCTGATGATGCGTTTTGTTGACCTCCTCACCACCATTCCATTGGTTATCTACGTCATACTCATCATGGTTCTCGTCGGTAATCGCGGACTCTGGACGATGACTATCGCCCTGGGATCTATTTACTGGGTTGTGATGGCACGGCTGGTCCGTGGTCAGGTTCTCTCCCTCAAAGAGCAGGAATTTATTTTCGCGGCCGTCGCCCTTGGCGTGAGCCGAAGGCGAATCATCGTCCGGCATCTCATTCCCAATGCCATAGGGCCCATCATTGTAACCATGACCATGATGATCCCCCGGGCAGTTTTTACCGAGGCCTTTATTGGATTCATCGGATTGGGTGTTTCAGCGCCCATGGCTTCCTGGGGAACCCTGGCAAGCGATGCCCTTTCCGGGCTGCTGTCCTACCCCTACCAGTTGTTTTTCCCAGCACTGGCCATTGCGTTTACCATGCTTTCATTCAACTTCCTGGGAGATGGCCTGCGGGATGCTCTCGATCCCCGATTGAGGAAGGGCTAGGGAATCATGGATCAAACAGTACTGGAAGTAGAAAACCTTCGAACATCTTTTTACTCTCATCTCGGTGAGATACAGGCGGTGCGCGGTTCATCGTTTACATTGAAGCAGGGCGATGTTCTGGGCATCGCGGGTGAATCGGGTTCAGGAAAAAGTGTCACAGCCCTGTCCATCATGGGACTTATTGAAAGCCCAGGGAAAATCAAGTCAGGAAGCATCCATTTTAACGGGAAGGATCTCACCAGATTGTCCGGGAAGGAACTTCGCGCCGTCAGGGGCAAGGAAATTTCAATGATATTCCAGGATCCCATGACTTCGCTCAATCCTGTGTACACAATTGAAAACCAGATGGTGGAAGTTCTCCGAGAACACAACAGAGGCATGACCCGAAAACAGGCTGCCGCCCGGGCTGTCGAGATGCTGGAACTTGTCGGTATTCCAGAACCCCATATTCGGATAAAAAGCTATGCGCACGAATTCTCAGGAGGGATGAGACAGCGTGTGATGATAGCCACGGCCCTCTCCTGCGGGCCGCAGCTCCTCATTGCTGATGAACCAACCACGGCATTGGATGTTACGATTCAGGCCCAGATTCTGGAACTGATGAACAGTCTCAAAGAGCGGATTAACACCTCCATAATCCTCATCACTCACGATCTTGGAGTCATTGCCGAGATATGCGACCAGATCATCGTGATGTATGGGGGAACCATCATGGAAAAAGGCACGGTGGATGAAATCTTCTACAACCCCCAGAATCCCTACACAGTGGGCCTTCATCAGTCTGTCCCGAAGATGAGAGATTCAGGCAGTAAAAAGCGTCTGATTCCCATTGAAGGCTCTCCTCCCGATCTCCTCAACCCTCCCGGTGGATGTCCATTCTTCCCGCGCTGCCCCCATACAATGCGAATCTGCATGGAGAAACCGCCGCCCAGCACTCAGCTCAGTGATACCCATACCTCATCCTGCTGGCTCTTTGACAGGGATGCCCCCAGAGTGGAAAATTACAGAAAGGAAGAGGCCATCAATGCCTGAGACAGACTCCCTGCTCGTGGTCAACAACCTCAAAAAACACTTTCCGACAGGCAGCGGAGGTATTCTGAGCAGGAAGAAATCCCTCATCAAAGCTGTGGACGGAGTGTCTTTTTCAATCACCCGGGGAAAAACTCTGGGACTGGTGGGAGAATCCGGATGTGGAAAATCAACAACGGGCCGGACAATCCTTCGGCTGTATAAGCCCACAGATGGAGATGTTCTCTTCGATGGTGAGGACATTTCCAATACGCCCCAGAAGAATCTTTTTCCTTACCGCAAAAGAATGCAGATGATTTTTCAGGATCCTTATGCCTCTCTGAATTCCCGCATGACAGTCACCGACATAATCGGAGAGGGTATGACGACGCACAATATATATAAAGGAAAGGAAAAACAGGAACGCATATTTGATTTACTTAATCGCGTCGGATTGAAAAGAGAGCATGCGAACCGATACCCCCACGAGTTTTCCGGCGGGCAAAGGCAGCGAGTTGGCATAGCCCGTGCCCTGGCCGTAGAACCGGAACTGATTATTTGTGATGAACCCATATCGGCCCTCGATGTATCCATTCAGGCCCAGGTCGTCAACATGCTGGAAGATCTGCAGAATGAGATGAAACTGACCTACCTGTTTATCGCGCACGACCTTTCCATGGTGAAGCATATCTCCGACCGTATCGCGGTGATGTACCTGGGTATGCTGACGGAAACGGCAGATAGCGATGAGCTGTACAGGAATCCCCAGCACCCCTATACAAAGGCTCTTCTCTCGGCCATCCCCTATCCGGATCCGAAAATTACCCGCCAGAAGAAACGGATTGTACTGGAAGGGGATGTTCCTTCCCCTGTTGACCCTCCGGGAGGATGCCGATTTGCATCCCGCTGTCCTCTGAACAAGGGTGGGGAAAATGATATATGCCAGACGGTGACGCCGGAATTGGTGGAAAAAGATTCGGGGCACTTTGTTGCCTGCCACAAAGTTTGAACGCATTACTTCATGCCTAACAGTTTGAAAATAGTTTGCAAAACCTTATCCGCTTCAAAGGGTTTAACAATGAAATCCTTTGCCCCCAGGGAAAGTGCTTCAAAAACCTGCTTCTTCTGACCGACAGCACTTACAATAACTATACGAGCTTCAGAATTATGCTGTATCATTTTTTTGAGAGTTTCAATTCCATCCATTTCCGGCATGGCAATGTCAAGCGTTACAAAGTCAGGGCTGTGAATTTTGAAATTTGCCAGGCCGTCCACACCATTGACAGCTTCACTTACAATCTCAAAATGGGGTCCCAGAATATCCCTCAGCCTCATTCTCATCACGGCCGCATCATCAACAATCATCCCCTTATACATGCTCAACCTCTTGAACCTGACTCTGCAGTGCCAGATTCAATTCCAACTGGCCGATACTGGAATTAAAAGATAGAAAAACTGTCGGAATATCATAAGCATCAAAGCTCCTTTCTGGATGAGTGATAATGGAAGGAGTTGTGATTTTAATCAGCTTATCATCTCCAGCCAACCCGATGCTGGCCTGACCGGTTATCATATTGGCAAGCTCGCAGACCGCACTCTGGACCATCTCCCCTACCTCATGAGGCTGTTTTTTACCTGTCATGGCCGTGGCAACAGAATATGCAAAATCCCAATCCATTGAATAGATCACCTGTCCGTAAATGGGGCCTTTTATACCAATTAGAATCGAAACAGGCATGGAGGAATGAGTGTTTTTTCTTCTGCCGATACCACTTCTCTCCAGATTGATATGTATTTCCTTATCAAATATCAATTTTGCACTGTTAACAAAGAAATTGATATACTCGTATCTCATCCAGTCACCATACCCTTACTGAAATGGTACAAACATACTGATCGAAGTTCCCCTGTCTATCGCTGTTTTTATTGATAACTGGCCACCCAATCTATCAATCTCAGTCTTTACAGTCCAGAGCCCAAGACCCCGGCCGGAAATTTCTGTCAGGTTTTCTGCTGTCGAAAAATCTCTTAAAAAAAGCAACTCCAGTATTTCATCGGAGTTGTAGGTTTTATCATTGGAAAGAATTCCTTCACGTCTGCCAATGGCCTCAATTTCCTGTACAGAAATACCCCTGCCGTCATCGATGAAGCTGATTTCCATACCATCATTGTGTACTTTGATGTCGATAAAAACTTCCCCCTGAGCGGGTTTATTCTTCTTTTTTCTCTCCAGAGGAGTTTCAATACCATGATCAATCATGTTTCTCACCAGATGGGCAAAAGTACAGAGTAAATCATCGTAGATTTCAGGCAGGATCTGGATATCATCCCCTCTAATCTCAAGAGGCTTAACTTCCTTGCCAAGAGACTTTGCCAGTCTCTGGCTCATGGGAGGATATGGAGCCAGCAGGGCATGAAGGGAAATTCTCCTGAACTGTTGAACAGAGCCGAAAATTTCATTGTCACTACCGTATTTTTTTGCGATAGACTCCTCTAACTGGAGGTAATGGTGGTAGGGAATGGAGACCTGGTCAATTCTGTTCAGCCATTTCTCGCCAAACAAATTCAGTACAATATCTGATTCATCCTCATACGCTTTCTTCAAAGAACTGACCTGTGAGGGGATGTCGATTGCCTCATTACAGGCTATTTTATCAGAAATATAGTTTTCAAAGTTATTGGCAGCAGTATGTGTTGCTTCAAATGCAAAAAAGGAAGCACTCCCCTTAAATGTATGAATCATTCTCTGAAGGGTTTCATAATCTTCATTCTCCACATCTCCCAACCTGCTGAAAGTTTGAAAGACTGCCTCTGCCTCCTTCAGGAAGGAGGAGAAGAATTTCTGGTGAGATAGTATCTGGAAAACCATATTCCTGAGTTTCTCTTCTTTTTCCTCTTTTTCCTTCAGTAGTAACTGGAGGGTAATATCGGTCATGATACCAAGCACCTGAGTCCGGTCGATCATCCTGTATTCAATCTTTATGGTTTTACTGTTAATGGTGATTTCCCTGTCCATCAGATCAAAAACAACATCGGCCTTACTGATATCAGTGAAGAGAAGTGAAAACCCATCAATGAACTCTTCCTGTTTCCTCTTCTTGCTGAATAGAAGCTCTGGGAGAAAGAGTCCAACAGGTTTTTTATTGAAAATTTCTTCGCATTTCCGTGAATAGTTTTCCTTAACAACAAAGTCTGCTCCGAACAGAAAAAATCCCTGACCTGTAACATCAAGCATGTTCTTGATTTTACTTGTCCGTTCCTGAACCATTTTTTCAAGGTTAACGTTTATCTTCTGCAATCTATCCTGCCGTACTCCGATCATCCGGGCAAACCAGCCCAGAAAAAATGGTGCCGAGCTTATAATAGAAAAAAGAATCCAGGGATTATTCGGAAGAAATGAAATGAAAAAAAGTGCGATAAGGGGAAAAAGGAATCCGAAAGTTATTCCATAAATCAAGTATTTTTTCGTGTAATTTGACAACATTCTCAGTTAATTGAAACGTATTTTCCCATTTCAATCAAGGTCTGTGATTCTGACAGCAAAGATCTTTGTCCGGTATTGGAGATTGCACCGGAAAATATGGCAATTCCATGTATTTGAAATCAACAACAGCACCCATGATTGACACTTGCACAAACATTGAAGAAAAATACACGGCAATGAACAAAAAAATCAATGTTGGGATACTCTGCGGAGGACGTTCCTGTGAGCACGAAGTCTCGGTGGCTTCCACCCGCTCCGTTCTGGAAGCTGTCAACCGCGATAAATACAACATTACTCTTATTGGAATATCAAAAAAAGGTCAGTGGCTAACCCCTTCTGGAGATGCCTTGAGACTTCTTCAGGGTGGTACGGTTGAGAAAGACGATAATCATTCAGTTTTACTGGACTATTCTGATTCCAGAAAACTGTTGGCTTCTGAGACATTGAAATCACTCAGCCAGTCCATTGATGTGCTTTTTCCCATACTGCATGGTCCATTTGGTGAAGATGGTACGGTTCAAGGATTACTTGAACTATCCGGCATACCCTACGTAGGATCCGGTGTGACAGGATCGGCGGTCGGCATGGACAAGGAAATGATGAAGCGAGTGTTTCGTTCGGAAAACCTGCCTCAGGTGAATTACACAGTGGTTACCCGCGAAAGGTGGAAAGCCTGCCCAGAGGAAGTTCAGCGAAGCACAGAAGAACAATTCACCTATCCAGTTTTTATAAAACCTGTCAATTCAGGTTCATCGGTCGGCATCAGCAAAATACACAATGCCGGTGAGTTCACTGCCGGAATGGATGAAGCCTGCAGCTTTGACTACAGGGTGATGATAGAAGAAGAAGCCGCCAACTGCCGTGAAATTGAAGCCGCAGTTCTGGGGAATGAAACTCCGGAATCAGCATCAGTCATAGGCGAGATTGTTCCCCATAACGATTTTTATGACTACGAAGCCAAGTATACCGAAGGCAGCACGGAGTTAATCATTCCAGCTCGAATTTCCCCGGAAACCAGGGATGAGATACGGAAAATGGCCATCACAGCATTCAAAACCATCGGTGCGGCTGGCCTGGCCCGTGTGGATTTCTTCGTCCGCAAAGATGATGAAGCAATTTTCCTTAACGAGATAAACACGATGCCCGGCTTCACACCGGTCAGCATGTATCCCCGACTCTGGATTGAATCAGGTGTTTCCTACACAGAACTCATCGACCGCCTCATCCAATATGCCCTTGAGTACCATAGAACCAGACGAAACATGCGTGTCGTTCTCTAACCAGTACAATGGCTGTTCGTTCCATAAAAAAACACAGGGTAACCCGGATGATGCACTACCTCTTTCTTCTTCCCTTTCTGCCCGGAATTCGTTCGCTGATTACCAGGCACAGTACCTCTGATCTCGTAATTTACTTCTCTGGTTTTTGTCTTGTACTTATCCTGATTATTTTCAGCAATCATAAGCCATTATTGACGATGGAAGAATCCCGCCTTTCCCTCTACCTCAACCACCGCCGTACAGTAGCATATCTTCCCTACAAAGAAATATCTGCTTACAGGAAGCTGTCATCAGATCGTATCAGAATTCTTTCTCCGAACCATCATCCTGTCAATCTTTACATTGGCAGAAAAGACATGAATCACCTTGTAGACAAACTCCAGGAGATGAACATTGCGATGCAGTAGAACCGTATTCCTCTCAGGATGGATCATCATTGCATCGTCACTGTTAACCTCCTGCAAGGAAGAGAAGGTGATGCCCACGGAACACCAGATTTCTCTGCTGAATAAGTGGCTTGATTCATCTCATCAGACTCCGGCCGAGAGCATCATTCAGGGATTCCAGCAGGGCCGCTCCGTTATACTTGCCCAGGATATGATTCTCCGCGGAGATACTGTGGATCTTGTCCGCTCCCTGATCCCTCTATTCTACAATCTTGGAATAAGAAACATCGGACTGTATCAATTTAATACAACCAGCCAGAAGGATCTGGACTGGTACTATGCCGATCCTGACCGGAAGAATGTTATCGACTCGCCCATGCCGTTTCTTGCATACATCGAATACAGAGAATTCCTGGAGTATATTAAAGACCTGAACAACCATAAGAAGCTCGGGGAAGAAGCCATCAGTATTGCAGCTCTGGGTGAAGGGGGAAGCATCTCTTCCTCCAGAGTCAATCAACTTCTGGAAGAGGGAAACTGCTTTTTATGGCTGAAATCTACCGATCTTGTATCAATTCCACATACAGAAACCAATGAAGTGAAACCTCTTGTTCTTTTACATCACGGTCCCGGATCGGAGGGTTCGATCTGGAATGAACTGATACTGCACACAAAAAATCAACGGCCACTCAGAGATGCCACTTTTGCCTTCAACCCGGATACTCCGCCATTTCACCTCTGGAAGTACAATCATCCCGTAAAACCGGACATTGTTATCGTCACAGTTTTTCCATACCGCGCCGTTACCACAGTCCCTGATTACCTAACCGAAGATATGACAGATGAAGTGCTGGCAAATTTTCCTGAGATCCATATCCGCAATCCTCAGAATCTACCGCCATCTCGATTGAACAGGATTGTTAACCGGCAGGTGAAACGGTATGCCCGATTCCTGAGAAACTTATAAATTCTCCAGCCCCAGCGATTCAGCAATCTGCAATACGGCAGGGGAATTGTTCAAAGTATAAAGATGGATACCAGAAACACTACTGTCCAATAAATCCCGTACCTGTTCGGTTGCCCAGTGTATACCAGCCTTGCGCACGCCCTCATCGGATTCTGCCCGTTTGACAGCTTGAAGCAGCCCGGCCGGGAATCGGGTCCGGGACGCCAGTTTCGCCATTTTTTCCATATTATGAATTCCGGTGATCGGCATTATTCCCGCAATAACAGGTATATCAATACCCGTAATTTCACACCGTGAGACAAAATCAAAATAATCCCTGTTGTCAAAAAAGAGTTGAGTCACCATGTAATCGGCTCCGGCATCAACTTTGCTCTTCAGATAGATCATCTCATCAAGGCGGTTTAAGGAATCAGGATGCCCTTCCGGAAAACCGGCCACCCCAACTCCCATCTCCGGATGCTGAATGCGGATGAAAGACACAAGTTCAGCGGCATGGGAAAAGTCCCCCTGCATGGAAGCGGTATCAGCAGGCATATCACCTTTGAGAGCCAGGATGTTTCTCACACCACTTTTGGCATATTTATCAAGGATTTCCTTGATCTCATCCTGTGTATGACTGACACAGGTGAGATGAGCCACGACATCAACACCGGTCAGCTTCTGAATTTCTGTAACGAGCCGGTGAGTGAGATCCCGTGTGGATCCGCCTGCTCCATATGTAACACTCACATAGGCTGGTTTGAGATGGGCCAGATCGTCTATAGTTTGGAAGAGTTTTTTTTCTCCCTTCGGGGATTTAGGCGGGAAGAATTCAAAGCTTACCGATGTTTTTCTTGAGGTTAACAGGTCAATAATCGGCATGGACTGCTACTTCTGAAGATTGATCAATGCATGGATTGCCAGAATGTAGCTGTGTTTTCCAAAACCAAAGATCCCCCCCTCACACACTGGAGCTATGACGGAGGAATGGCGGAATTCTTCCCGTTTATATAAATTGGAAAGATGCACTTCTATAACAGGGATCTGGACCGCAGCAACGGCATCGCGTATGGCATGAGAATAGTGGGTGTAGGCAGCAGAATTGAGTATAATGCCATCAAGTCGATCTTTCCCCTTCTGTATCAAAGTAATGAGTTCCCCTTCGGAGTTTGACTGATGAAACTCCAACTCAAGGCCAAGCTTATCACCTTCAGCCGCAATTTCCCTGTTGATATCGTCCAGAGTCTGGTTACCGTAAATGTGTGTTTCCCTTTGACCAAGCATGTTAAGATTCGGACCATTGATAATTGATATACGCTTCATAACAGAATTAACAATAGAAGGATGATTGGGTAAAGTCAAGCAGGTTTTCAATGGGGAAGCGTTCCCACAGAGTTTTAGAGTTCATTAAAAAGACGGATAACAGTATAATCCTCATAAAAGGAATTCTCTCATGCCGGAAAAAATTACCATGGATCTGTTGACAGATGCAGGACTCAAATCAGCAGAGGCCAGAGCTGTCTTAGCGCATATCAATGAACTACTCACAACGAAGCCGCCGAAGGAGTGCTGGATTGAGCTTTGCACCTCTGTTCTGACACAAAACCACCCATTCGAACTGCACCGAAAACTGCATGAAGCCGTGTTTAAGGATTGGGACCACTCCGAAGGACCGCCTCCCGCATGGTTCCCAACCGAAGCATTCATTGACCAGACCAATGTTGGCCGAATGATGAAGAACATGGGATTTGAATCATACAATCAATTTCATGCATGGACTGCCGGGAATCGCAGTGAATTCTGGAAAAGCATCACCTCAACACTCAATATCCGTTTTTCTGATCCCCCCTCCAGAATAGTGGATTTATCCCGGGGTATCGAACATCCAGAGTGGTTTCCAGGAGCAGCTCTCAACATCGTCGATTCATGCATTGATACAGATGTTCATGCTCCAG
The DNA here is from genome assembly GCA_965224705.1 of Spirochaetaceae bacterium. Classification (GTDB taxonomy): domain Bacteria; phylum Spirochaetota; class Spirochaetia; order DSM-2461; family DSM-2461; genus UBA2779. The sequence goes on from OZ245056.1 coordinate 1,972,145, forward strand.
CCATAATCATATCCGGGGGGGGCAGTTCGTTGAGAACGATCAGCCGCCATGAACTCCTCTGCCAGGTCAACCGTGTTGCCAACAGCCTGAGCCAGGCAGGCCTTCTTCCTGGTACCGCCATTGCCATTGACATGCCCATGACAGCAGAATCATGTTTTATCTATCTGGGCATCATCAAGGCCGGATGTACCGCTGTATCGATAGCAGACAGTTTCGCTCCGGAGGAAATTGCCAAACGCATCAAAATTGGTAATGTTAGAGCTGTTTTTACCCAGGATTATCTGACAAGAGGGGACAAAATTTTACCCCTGTATGAAAAAGTTACCGCGGCAGACTCACCATTGACCATTGTACTGACCTCCTCCGTAAGCACCGATGATGAGTCGCAGAGAATAACACTCCGCGATGGCGATATAACATGGAAAGACTTCCTCTGCGATGATACGGATTTCGATTCTGTAAAATGTACCCCGGATGCGATTATCAACATCCTCTTCTCTTCAGGAACAACCGGCACCCCGAAAGCCATACCCTGGACCCAGACAACACCCATCAAATGTGCCGCTGACGGTCATCTCCACCATGATATTCGGCCCGGCGATGTTGCAGCATGGCCAACCAATCTTGGCTGGATGATGGGGCCCTGGCTCGTTTTTGCTGCTCTGATCAATCAGGGGACTATCGCCCTTTACAGTGATGTTCCAACCGACCGGCAATTCGGTCGATTTGTTCAGAATGCCGGTGTCAATATTCTGGGACTTGTGCCGAGTATGGTCCGCGCCTGGCGGAGCACGGACTGCATGCTCGGACTCGACTGGAGTTCCGTGCGGGTGTTCAGTTCAACCGGAGAGTGCTCCAGCGCCGATGATATGTTCTATCTCATGACCCTCGCAGGATACCGGCCTGTAATAGAGTACTGCGGCGGCACCGAAATAGGAGGAGGTTATATCTCCGGGACAGTGGCAAGGCCGTCCGTTCCCGGAGTCTTTTCAACACCCTCACTCGGTATGGAGTTCGTTATTCTGGATGAGGAGGGACATGAAGCTGAAAACGGAGAGGTTTTTTTGATTGCTCCATCCATAGGGCTTTCTGTCAATCTGATCAACCGCAATCACCATGAAATCTATTACACCGGCACTCCTGCCCCGCCATCACGGCTGGCTGGTATCCTCCGGGAAGATGGACAGGAATACACAGTACGGCTTCGCCGCCATGGAGATCAGTGTGAACATCTGGGAGGGGGATATTTCCGCATGCATGGCCGGGTTGATGATACGATGAATCTTGGCGGCATCAAAGTAAGCTCGGTAGAAATTGAACGAATGCTGAATAAAATGGATGAGGTTCAGCAGACTGCGGCCATTGAAGTGTCTGACTCCAGCGGAGGTCCCGGCCGTCTGGTGATTTACGCAGTAACGGATGAACCTCTTACGGCCAATGAACTCAAAACGATGATGCAGGAAGTAATCAAAAAACAGCTGAATCCCCTCTTCAGGATATATGATGTGGTAATCACAACAGAGCTGCCGCGTACCGCCTCAAACAAAATCATGCGCCGTGTTCTGCGCAAAAGCTATGATTGCACATGATAATAACGGATCTCACCGCAGTTAACTGAGCATGCAGAGAGAGCTTCATGCAGCGGTAGGCGACCGTGTGTCCAGACTCCACTGATACAGAAAGCCCTGTCCGGGGGGGCATAATCCAAATAAAAACAAGTATTGTACTCATTGGAGACTCCAGGGGGTGGAAGAAATTATGGAGAACTCTTTACAATACATCCAATTCAATTCGGTGCACTCAATCTCAATTACCTGGATTCCAGGATCGCACCGTGGTTACAAACTAAGGAGTTAATATGAACCCCAAGTACGATGCCCTGTTGAAGGGTAAGATGTCTGATGAGAGTTATCAGCGGCTGGCTGTACTCAAAAATCAGAAAGTTTACGATTTCATTGGAAAATTTGCGGAGCATTGTGAACCGGTCACCATCTATGTTGCCAATGACAGCCTGGAAGATGAGCAGTACATCAGAGAACAGGCTCTGGCCAAGGGAGAAGAACACAAACTTGCCCTTGATGGGCGCACCATCCATTGGGATGGCTATGGGGATCAGGCACGAGACAAAGGGAACACCAAGTACATAGTTTACCCAGAAAACATGGATCGCATGAAATCCCTCAACGCCCTTCCCTACGATGATGGCTACAAGGAAATCATGGACATTGCCAGGGGGAATATGAAAGGAAAGGACTGTATCGTTAAATTCTTCGCCGAAGGGCCGACAGAAAGCCCCTTCACCATTCCCTGTGTACAGTTCTCCGACTCCTGGTATGTTGCTCACTCCGAATCCATCCTGTACCGTCCTGGGTATAATCATTTCTTGAACATGAAGGAAGATGAAAAAGATGACTTCTTCCGCTTCATCCATTCCGCCGGTCAACTTGATGAACGAGGCTGCGTTGTCAATCTGGATAAACGCCGTATCTACATGGATCTTCAGAACAACATGGTGTACTCAATGAATGCCCAATATGCCGGCAACTCAGTCGGCCTCAAAAAGCATGCAATGCGGCTGGCCATCAATAAATCAGGCCAGGAGAATTGGCTTTGCGAGCACATGTTCATCATGGCCATTATAAACAAGTCCAGACGCAAAACATATTTTGCCGGTGCCTATCCATCAGCCTGCGGCAAAACCTCCACCGCCATGGTACCGGGAGAAGAAGTTGTGGGTGACGATATTGCTTATTTCCGCAACATCGATAACGAGTTCCGGGCCGTCAATGTTGAACAGGGGATCTTTGGAATCATCAAAGACGTGAACGCAGAGGATGACCCTGTAATTTTTGAGAATCTCAAGAAGCCTCAGGAACTCATCTTCTCCAATGTTCTCCAGGGTGCAGATAATAATCCCTACTGGTTAGGTATGGGTGAGGATGCCCCCGACAGCGGCAAAAACCACCATGGTTCCTGGAAGAAAGGTGACCGGGATTCAAACAACAAAGAAGTGGGTGTTGCCCATCCCAACAGCCGATATACCATGCGTCTGGACTACCTCTCCAACTTTGATCAGGAAGGCTTCGACGCCAAAAACGGAGTTGTGATTGAAGGACTGCTTTACGGAGGCCGCGACTCGGACACCACCGTTCCTGTTGAAGAATCCCCTTCCTATGCCAGCGGCATCCTTCTGAAGGCAGCCACCCTGGAATCGGAAACAACCGCTGCAACCCTGGGTACCGAAGGCGTACGGGTTGCCAGTCCCATGGCCAACATGGACTTTGTATCCTATCCCCTGGGAGAGTACACGGAAAACAACCTTAAGTTCACCAGGGGGATGAAGGCAGAACCCAGAGTGTTCAGCACGAACTATTTCATGCTCAGTCCAGAGGGTAAATTCATGACCAGTAAACTGGCCAAAAGAGTATGGCTGCACTGGGCAGAAGGTCGGGTGCATGGTGAGTATGAAGGCTTTGCCACCCCCACTGGAACCATCCCATTGTATACCGATCTGAAAAAACTCTTCAAAGAGCTCTTGAATGAAGATTTCTCGGAAGCCGACTACCAGTATCTCTTTACTTTCCGCTGCACAAAATGGGTGGAAAAACTGGAACGCACTAAATCTTTCTTTGCCAAAATGGATGCCAATGTTCCACAGCACATCTATGACTCATGGGAGAAGGCCATTGGTGAAATTGAAGCCGCCAGAAACAAGTATGGTGATGAAATTAAACCTGGTGATTTTAAGGGGTCCTGAGTGTCAGAAAGCTTGTTAAATTAGAAAAGCATTTCGTTAATATAGCTGTTTTGATGACTTAGAAGCTTGTGATTATTAGAAACAGAGAGAATTCAACAAGCTTACTGACACTTCGTAAGGGGTAGAATCATACTCAGGACCATGTCCGTATGACGCATTTCGGAGTGCCCGGAAGCTTGTCATTGACTTTGCTTTCTGAAAACTCATAGTATTCCCCCATGAAGCCAAAAGCTCCACTGGCAATGATTGTCAATCCAAATGCCGGAAAAAAAACCGGCCGTCAAATCGCTGAAAACGCTGCTGCCCGGTTGAATGATGCCGGTCTGTCCGTACAGATGTTCATATCAGAGAAACCGGGAGGTACTCTTTCCATCGCCAGATCTCTCAGCCAGACAGAATGGTCTGGTGTCATTGCTGTGGGTGGAGATGGTTCCCTGTTTGAGGTTCTCAACGGCCTGTGCTCTGATAAATCTGTGATTTCCATTCCCATTGGACAAATTCCCGTGGGAACCGGCAACTCTTACATAAAGGATCTGGGAATATCCTCTGTGGACGATGCTGTTCAGTCGATTATAGCAGGCGAATGCTGTCTGGTAGACCTGGGATGGTTTACCTGTAATTCTGTTCACTACCGCTTCATCAACCTCCTTGGAGTAGGATTTGTATCCAATGTCGCACGTCGATCAGCCAGGTATAAGGTATTTGGTGCCCGGAGCTATATCTTCGGTATTATTGAAGAAATAATCCATCTTGATCCTGTTCCGATTCGGCTGCAGGTGGACGACGAAGTAATTGAACGACGTGCTATCTTTGTAGAAATTTGCAACTCCCGGTACACAGGCGGAGATATGCTCATAGCTCCATCAGCAAAAATTGATGATGGCTTACTTGATGTGGTTATAATGAAAGACACCACAAGACTGAGAGCATTGAAACTGTTGCCGACAATTTTCACCGGAACCCATCTGGAGACACCCGAATTTGAAGTATTCCGCGGTCATCACATAAAACTGGAGTCTGAACGTCCCATGGCCCTCACTCCCGATGGAGAGACGTTTGGAAGTACCCCTATTGAGGCCGGCATCGATTTAAAGGTTCTCCAGTTTTTCAATGCTTGACCCGGCCCTGAACAGGTCGTATCATTATCTTATGAGCAGCGTCTCTTCATGGATATCCAGCCTTGGAATGTGGCCCCTCATCGTGGCCCTTCTTCTCAATTTTACGTTTCGGCGATACGGCAAGGCTGCCATCAAGAAAAGAATGGCGTCTCTTTATCATGCTCTTTCTGTGTTTGCTGTAACGGTGATGGCCGCCTTCATTGTTCAGAAGGGACTTACCGATACAATTCTTGCCATCGGCGTTCTTATTGTTCTTGGAGTGCTCATCATTCTCAGAAAGAAGGCATTCCCCTACCAGCTTACCTGTGCTGAATGCAGCAAAAAACTCGATATTCGAACCATTTACTTCATGGACAACAATCTGTGTTCCAACTGCAGTGCCCTGTCGTCAACCTGATCCAGATTTCCTGAACTTCATTTACTTGCATCTGGACCATCCACAGGCCGGACATGTGGCACATCCCTCCCGAAACACCAGACCTGTTTCACACTCAGGGCAGCGTTTTTCCCCAGCAATTACTTCTTCCCCATCATGTATGTAGGTTTTAAGTACACGGCTGATAACACGTTCAAAATCCATGAACTGAGTATCCTTCTGGAGTTGTTTCACAATGAACTGCAAGGGGGCGCCATGCCTCAGTGCCATGGAGACAAATCGAGCCAGGGAGGCATTGGGCGAGTCGTATACGGCGGTAAAGTCCTCCAGAACCATGCGCGGATTCGCATCACCCATCACGAGATCGTATCGGTTTTTTTTCATCTTACGGACGACACCCCTGGTGTACCCATTGATTTTAACGCCTTCATGGTCTGGAACATCAATCCAGAAGACTTCATAGAGGCTGCCGTTCAAGTGACCTGTAATGATGATGTAGCTCTTGCCCCTCACTTTTATACGGTGAATTTCACAGGGTAATTCGTGGGGGCGGGCAGGGGTTTGATTGCGGGTAATCGTTATTTTTTCAGGTTTGTCAGAATATTCGAGAATGCCCTTCATGCTCCCTTCGGGATTAAATGTTGTAAATCCTTTCAAACCTTTTTTATAAGCGTAGAGAAAGAGTTTCTGATACTGATCAAAGGTGGTTCCCGGCGGTAAATTCAACGTCTTGGAGATTGAATGATCTATATTTTCCTGAATAGCGGCCTGTAAGTCAATTGAAGCAAAGGGATCAATATCGGCTGTCGTCACCATCCAGTCGGGAGGGCTGTCTTCACCGGTGAGTTCTTTCCATTGCAGCCATGCCAGGTCGTAGACCGTTTCGGTTTTAACTTCATCACCCCGGCCGACGCGGATGTTGCGGTCGTATTGAAGGGCAAAGGCCGGTTCTATACCGCTTGAACAGTTTTGTCCGACAGATAAACTGATGGTTCCGGTCGGGGCAACGGTGTTCATCTGTATGTTGCGAAGACCATACTCTGCAATTTGATCCCGTATATCAACAGGAAGTTTCCTGACGAAATTGGCGTTAAGGATTTTCCCGGCATCAAAGGCAGGGAAGGACCCCTTTTCCCTTGCCAGATCAGAAGATGCCCGATAAGACGCATCTCGAAGGGTACGCGACATCTCCGATGCAAACTCAATGGACTGAGGGGAACCATATTTGATTCGAAGCAAACTCATTGCCGTTCCCAGAGCGGTGAAACCCAGCCCTATGCGGCGCCATTGTTTGGAAAAAGATTCAATTTTATCCAGCGGATAATCGGTGACATCCAGTACGTTATCCAGGAATCGGACCCCCAGACTCACAGACTCCGAAAAACTGTCATAGTCAAATTTCGCCTCTTCAGTAAATGGGTTTACCACGAATGCAGACAGGTTCATGGCCGCCAGGCAGCAGAGGGAATAGGCGGGCATAACAAGTTCCCCGCAAGGATTAACTCTATCCATCTGAAAGGCCCAGTAACCGTTATTAAACTTTTGCACCGTATCGAAATTGAAAATACCAGGTTCGTTGTGAATGTAGGCGTTCTGAGAAAGCTTATTGTAGAGATCCCGGGCCTTAAGAGTTTTATACACCTTTCCGTTAAAATGAAGATTGAAATCTCCATCCTCTTCAACAGCACGAATGAATTCATCAGTCACCTTTACTGAAATATTGAACTGAGTGAGCTCCTTATTCTTATCACCCTGCTTGACAGTAATAAACTCTTCTATATCAGGATGACTGATGTCCAGAAGTGCAATATGAGCACTGCGCCTCTGGCCGCCTGTCATAATTGTTTTTGCACTTTGATTGAATATTCTCAGGAAACTTACCACGCCGGAGGACTCTCCACCCCGGGAAAGGGCATCTCCTTTGGGGCGAAGTTTAGAGATATCAAAACCAACTCCTCCGCCCATTTTACTGATTCTGGCATCTTCAGCGAGGGATGTGTAAATTGATTCGAGAGAGTCTTCCACGTCAATTGTGAAACAATTATTATAGTTCTTCATTGGACTGTAAGAGCGGGCATTGGCAAGTATTCGTCCTGCAGGGATAAAACGGCCTGAGACAATCTCGCTGTAGAACTTTTCAGTGAACTCATCCTGAAGTTCTTTCGGCTCCGGGCTGGATATTTCAATGGCCACTTCACGAAATACTTCCTGCGGAGTCTGCTCCTCGTGCAGCATGTATTTCCGTGAGAATATTTCCCTGCAAACAGCCTGTTTGAATTCAAATGTTTCTTTTTTGGTGTCTATCATAGCTTCCCCCCATTCTTCATTGGTTCTCATTGTTTTTGGCCCCAGGAGCCTGTCGGACTTACGCCTCACGGCTCGATTTTTGCCCTTTTTTCCCGCTACCGCGTTGCCAAAATACTCACGTAGCCCAGCTACGCTCCGTTTTTGCCGCCTTGTATCGGAAAAAAATCATCAAAAATCGCCTCGAAGTCTTAAAGTCCGACAGACTCCCAGGAGCCTGTCGGACTTTAAGACTCACAGATCTATTTTGCCTTCTCTCCGCCTTCATTCGTTTTCGCCTATCGCCCGGCACTCTCTCAGGCATTGCCTGCCTGCCTGCCTATCGGCAAACAGGTCGCCCTGCATCAGGAAAAATCATCGAAAATCGTCTTGCAGTCTTAAAGTTCGACAGACTCCCAGACGCATATAATGACTTGAAACAATCAGGTTTGACAAGTCAATAAAACTCTGACAAACGCTATATATAGCGTTTAGATTACTCTAAGTATCGACTATAACACTATTAATCCTTTATCATTTTTTTTGATTTTTTTTCTGTTCTGATTTTTTTGAGACTTTTCGCTTACAATTTTCGACGCTACAGATTTTTTGTTGGATTGAGTTTGTCTTCATCTTCCAGAGAGGCCCTGGTTTCTTCAACAGCTCGAATTATCTCAGGGAGGAGCTGTTTTTTCCGGGAAAGGATACCGGGAAGGCTGAGGATACCGTCAGGCATCACCTCATACGGAAGGGAACGGACAACTTTACTCAAACCTCTGGTTAAAAGGACACTGTCTTCCTTCATTATATCTGTGATAAGGAGCATGACACCATCCAGAGTCTGGGATTCCTTCGTTTGGGTGAGGGCCTTCTGCAGGTTTTCGGAGACATCTTCCAGCCCTGATAGAGTTTGAACTTCCACCTGACCGATACCGAAACGAATTGAACCTGATTCGTAAATTTTGAAATCTTCATTGACAGCATTCATGGGTTCAATTTCTACCAGGCGGGCACCTGAAGCGAACATCTCCTGACCCCATACCGTCCAGTCAACATCCGCATGACGGGCAAGGCCTTCCGCAGTCTGTCTGTCCTCATCCGTGGTGGTGGGAGATTTGAGTAAAACCGTATCCGAAAGGATTGCAGAAAGCATAAGGAGGGCGATTTCTGTCGATATGGCAACACCGTGTTGTCTGTATAATTGACGGAGGATGGTGCAGGTACAGCCCACGGGTCGAGTATAGAGACTGAAGGGGTTTCGAGACATGATTGCCCCAACACGATGATGATCAATAATCTCAAGGATGTCAGCATCCCTGGCTCCAGGAATGCTTTGATCCAGTTCATTGTGATCGACCAGGATCAGTTTATTCCGGGGTCTGTTGAGAAAAGAACCTCGAGAGACAATGCCCACAAATTGCCCATTATCGAAGACTGGTAATCCCCTCAGGCCCGATGAGGATAGAATTGACTTTGCCTGGTCAAAACCTGTACTGGCTTCAAGAAGTTCTATTTTCGTTTCAACAATTCTCTCCAGAGGGGTGCTGAAGCGCAGAAGCCGGACTGTCTCCGCTGTATCAACATCGGAGAGATAAACAGAACCCGTATACTGGGAAAAATCCAGCTCTGTAACTTCCTCCCTGGTAGCACCCGTCAGTATGACGGCCGGAAAGTCATTACTTATGGCGTAATCAACAAGATCACGGCGCATACCGACAATAAGCAATGCCTGATTTGTTTTCAGAGCAGTTATACACTCAACACTTCGTTCAAACGGCATGGCTCCAATCATGATGGGAACTGTGAAATCTTCTGCTATTCCCTTATGCATCACACAGCCTGGTACAACCTTGGCAAGATTGTCGATGCGGAAATGGTATGCAGGTCTGGCCCCAAAAGTTTCTCTCATAAGAAAATGGCTCACTTCAACGCTGCTGACAATGCCCTTATAGCTGCCATCCTCATCAAAAACCGGCAGCAGACTCACTCCTGTTTCATCAAGCACTCCTATGGCCGACTGTAGAGGGTCTTTTAATTCAAGACGAGGCACATCTCTATCCACCACATCGGCTACTTTTGTCCTTACATCCTTCATATACTGCGGTGGTTCAATGCCCAGTTTCGAAAAAACTGATCTGGTCTGGGCGTTGATATTACCACAGCGAACAGGAATGTAGCTGTTGTTCGGATCCACTTTATTCTTCAAATGGGCGTATACATAAGCCGAAGCTATTGAGTCGAAATCGGGATTTCTATGTCCGGAAATATAGATTCTACTCATAAGTACTCCATTTTAGCATCAGTTCCAGGCTTTGACGATTCCTTTCGAGATATATCAGCACGATTCGGTGAGGATTATTCCCCTGTGTTCCATGGTTTTGACAGCCTGTTCAAGATTGCCTTCAGGTAAATCCACACCCCGTGCGGCATCAATGAGAACGACTGTTTCAAATCCTGCGCTGTGAGCATCCAGAGCACTGTAGAAGACACAGAAATCTGTAGCTAATCCACAAAGGTACACCTTATTCACTCCTCTGCTCCTCAGATATGCTGTAAGCCCTGTCGATGTGTGATGGTCGTTTTCAAGAAAAGCAGAATAGGAATCAAGATTCTTAGAGTTCCCTTTTCGAATGATTATGCTGGCTGAATTGAGATTGAGATCGGGATGGAAATCAGCCCCTTTACTGCCCTGTATACAGTGATCGGGCCATAGTACCTGTCTGCCGGAAGTAAGTTCAATTGATTCGCCAGGATTTCGATCATGACTGGATGCGAAAGAAACATGGCCCCGGGGATGCCAATCCTGAGTGGCCACTGTGACAGGAAATCGATCATGCAGGGCGTTAATCCGGGGCACAACATCCTCACCTCCGGGAACAGCCAGGGCTCCTCCAGAACAAAAATCATTCTGTACATCCACAATAATAAGTGCTTCCATCGTCGGAAATCTCCTGTCCGAAGAATATACAGGTATTGAGAAGGATTGTAAATGATCCTCTCCCACCCTCATTCCTCAAAGAGCACTGCCAGGTTGTGCGGGCATTCTAACCGCAACGTGATGGCGAAAAAGTTTGATCTGCGAACTGATTGTTTTAAAGGGAGCCTTTATTCATTTCCTCTATCCGGGCAATTATACGCGCTGAATCGTCCTTTTCAATGGCCTTTATCTGGACAGGAGGAGGGGATAGACTGTAGATCTGATGAGACAGGGTTATCGCTGTGCTATAATCATGGGTCACCAGAACAACAGTTTTTCCAGTTAAATGTCTGGTGACACGCTCCAGAATGCGGTTTCTCAGAGAGGGATCCAGAGAAGAGAATGGCTCATCGAGGAGAAGTGTTTTACCTGGAGCCAGAAGCGCACGGGCCAGGGCAACACGGCGAGCCATACCACCGCTGATCTGCCCGGGCAGTTTCCTGATGGCATCACCAAGTTCCAGATCTTCCAGAAGAACCATGGCCTCTTCCCTTCTGATCTTCCTGGATAGGCGATGATCCATGGCATACATGGCATTTTCAATAATGGGCCTCCAGGGGAGCAGGCGATCCTCCTGAAAAACACAGGAAACAGGCTCAGTACAGCTAATCTCTCCATCATCAGGGCGAATGAGACCTGCGATGATATTCAGCAGGGTCGTTTTTCCACACCCTGAAGGACCTGCGAGACTGATTATCTCCCCATCGGATACAGATAAACTCAGACTTCGGAACAGAAGATTCTCCCCGAAGGATTTGTTGATGTTTCTAAGCCTGATCATGCTGGTTGTCCATGTGTTTGCGTAAAATAGAGAAGAATAAATCGATCCCCACCGTTAACAGGATGACTAAAAGAGACCAGGAAAAAACGCCTGCCGTATTCAATCGGGCCCGTTCGATTTGAAGTATTGTTCCAATACCCATTGCAGGCTGACTGAGAACTTCCGCTGCAACAGCGACCTTCATCGTCAAACCGGTACCAGCCATCATTCCTGATATAAGGTGGGGACGCAGGGCGGGAAGAATAAAATGCCGCAGAGTCCTGATCCAGGAGATTCGAAAAACCTGATGCATCTCCATCAGCCTGGAATCCAGATGACGAATACCTGTCAGAACAGCAGTATACAGCACCGGAAAAACAATGAGAGTACACACAAAAATAACAGCTGTATTGGACTTGAACCAGATGAGGGAGAGAAGAATGACTCCCATGGTCGGTAAGGATTTCATTACGGCAATAATCGGCTCAAGCACGAAGGCAATTCGGCTGACAAATCCTGAAATCACACCTGTGAGCAGTGCTGCTATGACGTTTAAAAGAAAGGAGAAAAGTGCCCGGCTGACCGTTGCTCCGAGGGCCAGCCATGTTTGTTTCTTTCTGAGCATTTCAATAAGGTAAACAACAGTGGCTCCCGGTGTCGGCAGAATGATTTCCCTTGCCAGTATCCTGGCAACAATGGTCCATATCGCCAGGACTGTCAGAGACGAGAGAATCACCCAGAATAATCGACGGTTAACCGTTACCGGTTTTCGCTTGGAATTCATTCGGGAAATCATCATACCGTAGGTATTCAGGAGAATCTACCTCAAACAGATAGAGGAACGCCATGGGGACATTGGTACAATTGAGGCGATTTTTGCAGTGTCAGGAAGCTTGTTACAACCTGGTTTCATTTCAATCCGTCCAGATGAAGATCTTTGCCAGATACAGTAATTCAACGCTGATTGACAGCTGTGATTCGGTACATCACTCTTTGAAATGATGAGAGAATTCTCCGAAAAGGTACATCGTAAATACATACTCTATCTGATATTAATTCGCTGATGAAAACGATTTCTTCATTTAACAAGCTTTCTGACACTGCAAAAATGCCGGGGAATGGTGTCTTCAAGGTCAGATCAGGAAAGATGCTTCGGTTCATGTCAGTACGACGACTCAATCCACCAGATACCCCGGTTCAATGATGTATATATCGACATACACAGGACTGTAAACTGATTGACTTCAGCACTACACTCAGAATAAGCTACCATTATATGCAGAAACGTTCAAATTACATATTTACATCTGAAAGTGTTGGAGAAGGTCATCCAGACAAAATATGCGACTTAATATCCGATGCAGTCCTGGACAGGGTATTACAGAAGGATCCCGAATCCCGGGTGGCCTGCGAATGCTATACATCGACCGGCATCGTCCTTGTGGGCGGTGAAATAACGACTGGTCACTATGTCGATATAATTCAAACAGCCCAGGGAGTTTTGGGAGATATTGGGTACGACAAACCTGAAGATGGGATTGACCGGAAATCCTGTTCCATACTGACCATGATTAAACCCCAGTCTACCGACATTTCCCAGGGTGTTACATCCGGTGAAGGGCTACACAAGGAACAGGGGGCTGGTGATCAAGGCTTGATGTTTGGTTACGCCTGTCGGCAGACCGATTCATTCATGCCTGCTCCCATTGAGTTTTCTCACCGTATTATGAAAAAAGCCGCAGAAGTGAGAAAATCCCGAAAACTTGATTTTCTTCGTCCCGATGGGAAATGCCAGGTAACCGTTCGCTATGAATCCCACAAACCTGTATCCATTGAAACTGTTGTGTTATCGCATCAACACCTTGAAAGTGTCACCCATAAACAGGTGAAAGAGGGACTCATTGAGGAGGTAATACTTCCAGCACTGCCTCGAAACTTGCTGACAGATAAAACAGTGTACCATATAAACCCGACAGGCCGCTTTGTGATTGGCGGCCCCAGGGGGGATGTTGGTCTTACAGGCCGTAAAACAGTCGTTGACACTTATGGAGGGTATGCCAGACATGGAGGAGGGGCCTTTTCTGGAAAAGACCCCTCCAAAGTGGACAGATCGGCCGCTTACATGGCACGGTATCTGGCTAAGAATCTTGTTGCAACAGAATTGATTGACGAAGTGGAAGTTCAACTGGCCTATGCCATCGGCATAGCAGAACCCGTTTCGGTGTATATCAACACTTTCAATTCCGGCAGGATAGATGCGGAAAGGATTGAATCCATTATTCCCAGGCTGTTTGATCTAACCCCGTCGGGTATCATCTCGACATTGAATCTCAAGCGTCCCATTTACTATCCCACAGCTGCCTATGGTCATTTCGGCAGGGATGGTTTCCCCTGGGAAAAGACTGACAGGGTAGACGATTTGAAGGATGCCCTGTCCTGATGCGGAAAGGCCGCTGGTGGAGAAGAAATAAAGGCAAAACTACCTGTTTGCTCTGTCCTCATCGGTGTTCCCTTGATGATGGGGCCGCTGGTCTCTGTGGAGTGAGACGGGGCTCACCGGCTGGCATTGTTCTTCCGTCATGGGGCATGCTCACTGCTGAAAGCCTTGATCCTGTTGAAAAAAAGCCTCTTTACCATTTCCATCCCGGCAATCCTGTCTGGTCTATGGGTTTCGCCGGATGCAATATGGACTGTCCCTTTTGCCAGAATCACAGTATTTCCAGTTCCCCGGATGGAAAAGGCTATCTGGTGAAGCCTGAGGAATCTATTCACAGAGCAATGAAATCGCATGCCAGGATGATCGCCTTCACTTATTCAGAACCCGGCATGCATGCCGAATATCTCATTGAGACCGCTCAACTGGCTCAAAAGCAGAAGATTTCTACAGTGCTGGTGACCAACGGCTGCGTCAATCCGAATCCTGCAGCGGAAATCCTTTCATACATGGATGGGGTAAACATTGATCTGAAATCATGGAGCCGTCAGTATTACAAAGATACTCTGAAGGGTCGTCTTGAAACTGTCAGGGAATTCATCAAACTGGCTCAACAACTTTCATGGATGGAATTAACCACTCTGATTGTCCCGGATGATAATGACAGCGATGAGATGATGCATGAACAGTGTTCATGGATTGCCGGTATATCGCCAGATATTCCCCTCCATCTTTCCGCTTACTATCCATCTCACCACTATTCAAGGCCAGCTACTTCCGAGAAAACTCTGACCAACCTGGCTGATATTGCCAGACAATATCTCAACTATGTCTACATTGGAAATATTGGGATTGAAAATCATACTCACTGCCCGGAATGCCAGGACATACTCATCAGACGGCGGGGATACAAAACCGAGTGCAGCATCATGGACGACGGGTTGTGCCCGAATTGTTCTCATGCTGTTCCTGGGGTTTTCAATTAGTTGGGGACTGCCTCAAATGAAAAAGACGGCCGTGACACTGACCCTTCAGGTTTGTTTTCTATCTGAGTCATCCCTGGTCTTTACTGTTGATTGAAAAAATCTTTAAGATAGGATGCATGTCACCTCCAGTTCAGATCTACGATGAAAGTAAAATAAAAACACTCAGTTCTCTTGAACATATTCGACTTCGTTCCGGTATGTATATCGGCCGTCTTGGTGATGGATCGAATTCCGAGGACGGTATCTACATTCTTCTCAAGGAAGTCGTGGACAATGCCATTGATGAGTACATCATGGGCTTCGGTAAGAAGATTGAAATCAAACATAAGAACGGAAGGATCGCCTGCCGTGACTATGGACGGGGTATCCCTCATGGCAAGCTCATTGAATGTGTGAGTGTTATCAACACAGGGGCAAAATATAACGATGATGTATTTCAGTTTTCAGTAGGCCTCAATGGCGTGGGAACGAAGGCCGTGAATGCCCTGTCCAGTTCCTTTCTCATTCGTTCCTACAGGGATGGGAAATTCAGGGAAGCTCTGTTCGAGAAAGGTGTTCTCAATAAAGAAAGAAAGGGTAACTGTGAAGGATATGCGGACGGTACTTACGCCGAGTTCATGCCGGACAGGGATATATTCCCTGACTATGAATTTATTGATGAGTACATTGAACGGCGGATGTGGGTATATGCCTGTCTGAACCGAAATCTGAGTTTGTATTACAACGGCACCAGATTTGAATCAAAAAAGGGCTTACGTGATTTATTGGATCAGGAAGTTGGCAATACAGCTCTCTATCCAATAGTTTATCACACTGGAGATAAACTTGAAATAGCTTTTACGCATACTGCAAATTATGGAGAAAATCATTTCTCATTTGTAAACGGACAGTTTACTGCTGATGGGGGGACTCATCTCAGCGCATTCCGGGAGGGCTTACTCAAGGGGGTGAACGAATTCACAAAAAAAACCTACTCCGGTACCGATGTACGGGAAGGAATTGCCGGCTGCATTGCGGTGAAGGTGAAGGATCCCGTATTTGAAAGTCAGACTAAGAACAAGCTTGGGAATACTGAGGTGCGCTCATGGATTGTTAGAGAGGTAAAGGCAGCAGCCGTGGACTACCTTCACAAGAATCCCGAAACAGCCAGAATTCTTGAGGAAAAGATTGTCAATAATGAGAAACTCCGGAAGGAGCTTGCGGCGGTAAAAAAAGAAGCTAAAGCTGCGGCAAAAAGAATATCCCTGAACATTCCCAAGCTGAAAGACTGCAAGTATCACCGGGGAGATAAACGTGGTGATGAAACCACCATATTCATCACAGAAGGAATGTCCGCTGCCGGTTCAATTGTTAGCTGCAGAGACGTGCACACTCAGGCGGTCTATTCTCTCCGGGGGAAGCCCTGGAACAGTTACGGGAAAGGCCGTACAGCCATTTACAGGAATGAAGAATTGTTTAATCTGATGATGGCTCTTGGAATTGAGAACGATATTGACAACCTGCGCTACGAACGTGTTGTCATTGCCACGGATGCCGATACAGATGGATTTCACATCCGGAATCTGATACTGACGTTCTTTTTGAATTACTTCGAGGAACTGGTAATCGGCGGACATATCTACATCCTTGAAACACCGCTGTTCCGGGTACGGAATAAAAAGGAAACACAGTACTGCTATTCCGAAAGGGAGAAGAATTCCGCCATGGCATCCATCAAGGGACGTGAAGTGACGAGATTCAAGGGACTGGGAGAGATCAGCCCCGGAGAATTTGGTCAGTTTATAGGAGAGGACATGCGCATTGTGCCAATTGGTATCAAATCGATGAAAACCGTGCCGGAAACTCTTGCGTTCTATATGGGAAAGAATACCCCTCAGCGGCGTGAATACATCATGGATAATCTGATTTAATGGCGTATATAAATAAGATCTTCAACACAAATTTTCTTGAATATGCCTCCTATGTTATCAAAGAGAGGGCCATTCCCCATCTGGCGGATGGTCTCAAGCCAGTCCAGCGGCGAATTCTCCAGTCTTTGTTTGATGTTGACGATGGGAAATTTCACAAGGTGGCCAATGTTATTGGTCATGCGATGCAGTATCATCCTCACGGAGATGCCTCCATCTATGAGGCTCTGGTCAACCTGGCCAACAAAGATTTCTTCATCGACAGGCAGGGAAATTTCGGCAATACCTTCACTGGAGATCCAGCGGCCGCAGCCCGGTACATTGAATGTCGTCTTTTGCCCATGGCCAGAGAGGTGCTCTTCGGGCCGGAAATAACTGAGTTCACCGAGTCCTATGATGGACGCAGACAGGAACCTGTAACTCTTCCGGCAAAAATACCCCTACCCTTAATTCTGGGTGCTGAAGGAATCGCCGTTGGTATGTCCACACGGCTGCTGCCCCATAATCTCATTGAGGTTATGGAAGCTGAACAGGCCTGTTTGAGAGGGGAAGATTTTACGATTTATCCTGATATTCCTTCCGGCGGCATCATTGATGTTACGAATTACAATGAGGGGAATGGAAAGATCCTCAGCAGGGCACGGCTGGATTCATCCGATCCCAAGAGCATTGTGATACGTCAGCTTCCCTACGGGGTGACAACAGAAAGTCTTATTGCGTCGATTGAGAGTGCCGCAAGGTCAAACAAGATCAAAGTTGGGGTCATCAATGATTACACCACAGAGTCTGTTGAGATAGAAATAAAATTGTCCCGGGGCGTGCATACTGAGGATGTACTGGATGCCCTGTATGCCTTTACCGATTGTGAAGTGAATATCCCGGTAAACATGCTCCTTATCAATGAGGATAAGCCCTCAGTGATGAATGTAACTGAAGTTGTAAAGTATCATGCGGACAGGTTGATCAAACTGCTGGAGAAGGAACTTCTCATTGAAAAAGGTCATTTGCTCGATAAGATTCATGCACGAAACCTGGAGAAAATCTTCATTGTTGAGAAAATCTACAAACAGATTGAACCAATTAAAACCGTATCGGGCATATTTCGAACCGTGCACAGGGAATTTGAAGCATTTGAGAAGGAGATTGAACGCAAAGTAAGTGATGACGATATCGAGCGCCTTCTCAAAATACCCATAAGGCGTATAAGTCAATTTGACATCAAGCGGATGGTGGATGAAATTCGGCAATTACAGGAAAGGGTGACTGAAATTGATCATCATCTGACTCATCTGGTGGCCTGTGCCCTCAGTTATCTTGATGGGGTTATTGAGAAATACCGGTCGAAATATCCCCGACGCAGTGAGATTGTTTCGCTGCAAAAAGTGGATATCCGGGATGTGGCTCAAAAGAACCTGAAAGTAAAATACAACCCGGGCACAGGATATCTGGGTTATGAGACCTCTGGCGGTCGGGTTCTTTTTTCTGCATCGGTGTATGACAGAGTCATCTACATAAAAAAAGATGGTACGTATCTGGTAACGGATGTGCCGGACAAACTTTTCGTGGGCAAGGGAATGCTCTATGCGAATCTGGCCGATAAGGAAACCTGTGATTCCGTGGTCTTTTCCCTTATTTACAGAAATACCGAGAACAATTTTCCCTACATCAAACGCTGTCAGATAACTCAGTTCATTCTCAATCGGTCATATTCACTGATACCGGAAGAAGGTGAAATGATACGCTTCACCACGAAGGAAGATGTCGCTGCTGTTGTGGATTTCAAGCAGAGAAGTCTCATTAAAAACGCGGACTCCTTTCCCGTGAGTGAATACCTTGTAAAGGGTGTCAGGGCCAGAGGGGTGCGGCTCAAGCCCAGGGAGTTTACTTCTGCCCGGTTCATCAGTATCAAGGTGCTCGAAAAGAACACTTGACCTGAGTGCAATGGATTACTATCCTTGAATACAATGTTAGTTCAAAGTATAGAACAACTCGTCAAGAAAGATGTTCCACTTCACTATCGTAATGATTATACGGCCCTTTGCAAACTGGCATTCCCTCACGGCGGAAGTCAGGAAGTGCCCATTGAATTCTCAGCGGAGATAAAACCTGGCGGCGAACGTGTTATCGATGTAAGAGTGAAGGAAAGGGTCAACTATCCGCTCATACCGGTCATCAGGGAACTCAAAGAAAAAATTCTTGTTATGGAAAAAGACGGCCTGCTCCGGTAATGGAGATTAAAACTCTTGATGCTGCCGGAACGAAAAAGGTAGGATTTCAGCTCGGAAAACGCCTTGTTCCGGGAGATATTGTCACCCTGTCAGGTGTCCTGGGAGCCGGGAAAACCGTGTTCGCTCAGGGGGTCGCTGAAGCTCTTGGAGTAATTGAACCGGTAACCAGTCCATCTTTCATACTGATCAGCGAATATAGCGGTACAATGAAGCTTTATCACATGGACCTCTACCGATTGAACTCGGTGGAAGAGTTTTTTTGGCTTGGAGTTGAGGAAATGCTTAACGGGTCTGGAGTGTGCCTTATCGAATGGGGTGAACGCGTGATCAGTGAACTGCCGGATCGAACGATACGAGTCAGTATTGAAATGACGGAAGATGGTGAAAGATCAGTCTCTGTTGCCAATGTGTAGTGTCAGAAAGCCTGTAAAACCTCCTTCAACCCATCCCGGGAGTCCAATCCCATCCTAAACCTTCACATACAGCGGATCATAACGACCGGATTCCACTCCCGGATTACGCCACTCACACAGCCAGGTTTTCTTCTCTGCCGCACCCAGATTGACCTTGCTCAAAAAGGCCCTCTTCAACCAGTATTTACCTACTGCCTTGCGAAGTTTCTTCCTGGTGATCCCGGCCTTCTCAGCATGAGTTGTGTCCTTCTTCTTCCTGGCTTCCTTCACCCGCCATGGAATCATGCAGTTGTGATAGTGACGATAAAGAACAAATCGAATCATCATCGCAGCGGGAGATTTGGCAAACTTGACCGTCTCCCTGACATGATCTGAAATATCTTTCCTGATCTGACGGTCAATGTAGTTAATAGAAAACATCGGGTTATCCATGGTTCTGGCCGACCTTGAAGATGTCATGACCCGGATGAAGAAGTGGAGAAAATACTCGGTTTTCGCAAAGGCCCGGGTGTATGCCTTATGCATATCCGTGAAGAGCAGCTTATGCACAACCTTTTTCTTCATAAGAAATTGAATCAAATCTTCTGTCAGACTTCTCACCGATTTCTCAATGGCTCCGGGATCCGCCCTGCCCCTGGCCTCCAGCTTTTTTCGGATCAATTTCTGACGGGAAGTCATTCTTCCTTTCCGCCTGAGATTGGCAAACCCGGTCTCATAGATGAACTCGGACTCACTCCCGGCAAAGATGTTGATGTGGTTGGGATAGTATTGAGAGAAGGAAAAGGACTCCAGTCCATCCGCAGCCATGGATTCCCTCATAGGGAGTTTTTTCAACAGCCGGGCATGGATTGCCATGGCGGAACGGGCCAGTCTTTCGCATCGGTTCTGCACCGTATCGGAAGAAACCTCCAGATGACGGCTGATGTCGTTCACACCGGAAGAGGTCACCAGATGTTGGAAAAGTTCCTCGTAGTCGATGACTTTTTTCGCATAGTAATCGATTGAAAAAGTCTGGACGGAAAAGGTTCTTTTGCAGTCATTGCAGATGTATCGCTGGACTGTTCCAAATGCTTCTGTGTGGTAGGAACTGTGTATCGAAAACCAGTTTTTTTGCTCTGGGGCACTGAAATGGATACATTTCGGGTTGGGGCAGTGAGGGAATAACATGGTCAAACTCCTTTATAAATTGTTTTCTTACTATGTTATAACGAGCCTGACAGGGGGTTTTTGCTACATTAACAAGCTTTCTGACACTGCAATAATTCTCAACACCGAATTATCATGGTATTTTCAGATTTTTCCAGCCATTACGCCAGATTCTACTGATGAAGGAACACTGAGAACCCCATTGCCCGATAAAACGATCAAGTTCCATTCGGGAATCGTTTTCAGAGACTGAATGAAAGAACTGGATGGATCAGTCGGTCTTTTATTCAAGGAAAGGTAGAGGGATCATCATTCGATCCCGGCATAGGAATGCTTCAGGAAAAATCTCCCGGCATTCATCACGGAGGATTTTCAATTCTCTGTCCGTATAGCGCGGGCTGTAGTGAATCAGTCCCATGCGATGCACTCCTCCCGCTTCAAGGGCTATTCGTCCGGCCTGTCTGGCTGTCAGGTGTTTCTTTTCTCTTGCGGATGCAGAGAGTTCCTCATTGAACATGGCTTCACAAATCAATAAGTCAGCTCCAGAAACTTCAGGGAGAATACTGTCACGCCAGGCTGTATCCGTCACATAGCAAACTTTACGCCCTGACCGGGCATCTCCCAATACCTGGAAAGGTTGAATAGTCTGACCATTCTCCAACCTGACGGAATTGCCTTTCTGGAGTTTTCCCCACATTGGCCCCTCAGGAATTCCGATGGAACGAGCTTTTTCAGGATAGAAAATCCCAGGTCGGGGAACTTCCTGGAATGTGTACCCGACACATACTCTGGTATGCCGCAGAGGAAATGATCGGATAGTGTAACCCTTACCTATGTATACTTCCTGGGGGATGTCTGGCTGGGCTATCTCCTGAATCTCTATGGGATAGTTGATATACATATTCAGTATCTTCTGGTTTGTTTCCACATATTCCCTTATCTTCGGGGGGCCGATGATTACCAGAGGTTCGGTGCGCTCTACCTGAGAATTGAGCATAAGGATACCCGGCAGGCCTGTCACATGGTCTGCATGAGTATGACTGATGAGAATAACTGATATTTTTTTCCAACTGAGATTTAACTGCCGCAGACTTATCTGGGTCGCCTCTCCACTGTCAAACAAAAAGATTTCTCCCTCACGACGCAGCAGCATGGATGTAAGATTGCGGTAGGGGAGAGGCATCATGCCTCCGGTTCCAAGAATATAGCTTTCCATGAAGAAGAACTTTAGTGGAAGGATAGAGATTTGTTAAGGTGGAAACATGTACCCGAATCCCACTTTGGTTAAACAATGCCCTCTAAACAGATTTTTTCCCACACCAATCAAATCTCCTGAATACACCTCTCCAAACGACCAGCCAGAATGCCTCCGCATTATTTTCTGCATCAGTTCCTTCACCAACTCCGGTGTAAACTCCCTATGGAGTCTGTCGGACTTTAAGGCTTCGAGGCGTGAGACGTAAGTCCGACAGGCTTCATGTATACAGTGTCAGAAAGCTTGTTAAATGAACCAGGTGTTTGCATCAACGAATTAATATCTGATGAGACAAGCGTTTACAATACGCCTTGCTAACAAGATCTCTCATCACTTCAGATTGTGATTTACCGAATTGCAGCTGTAGAGGATATTAAGCTGTTACATCTGGTAAAAATCTTCTCCTTACCTGGTTGAGATGGAACCAGGCTCTTACAAGCTTCCTGACACTGTAATTCATGCAAAAGAACTTCTAAAAACTGATCCAGGAAATTGACGACGAGGAGGTTTGGCCTATCTACGTGCAGTGCCCAGACAGGCAAAAAGCAGAAACTGAACTGTGTGAGCATTCTGACAACGCCGTAACAGCGAAAAGACCGGGGGCGAGAACGAAACTTTTTTCTTCTAAGGTGTCCATAAGTATTCAAAATCTGCATAACATATATAATATTCTTTATGAATATTCAAGAATTCATCGCCTCCTGTGATACCGGTATCACGGGAAGCCACTGGCCTGAAAATTGGCATCCACTGCAGCAGGCTCTGGCATTGGACAGGGCTGGACATTGGGATACCGCTCACTCAATTGCCCAGGATGATCCAACCCCTCAGGGAAGTGCTGTTCATGCATACCTGCACCGGAAGGAAGGAGTTCAATGGAACGCTGAATACTGGTATCGCAGAGCTGGACGTCTGCCATTCAACGGTACACTGGAGGAGGAATGGAACGCGCTGGCCCTGGAGTTATTGAATTGATCTCCAACAAACCGCTGGAGCATCTTCATCCCCGTCGGGAAACGAATCTTTATCCTCCTCTGAAAAACTGGCTGGAGCATCAAGGCTACCGAGTACGGGGGGAAGTTGGGCACTGCGATCTGGCTGCAGAAAAGGAAGGAGAACTTATTGCTGTAGAGATCAAACTCCGCCCATCCCTTGCCCTGCTTTCCCAGGCTGTAAGGAGACAGGAGTATTCCGACGCCGTTTACATTGCACTCCCTCAAACACATGTTGCCAGAGGCATTCGGCAGATTTTGAAACGTCTGGGCATAGGACTTGTTTTTGTTGTATTTCTCCGCAATAAAATCAAGGTTGAAGTAGAATTTCATCCTTCACCTGAAGACAGGCCGCCGTTACGGCGGGTCAGGAAAAAGGCAATCCTCCTCCGGGAAATTGAAGGCCGGGATCTTGATCTCACTCCCGGAGGTCTTGTCGGAGGGAAATCCAGGATAACATCGTACAGACAGCAGAGTATTCGTCTGGCCGTCTGGCTTCAACAGCTTGGAACAGCCTCCCCATCACAATTGGTGAAACTGGGCGCACGGGAGGACGCCGGCAGAATTCTTTCCCGGAATGCCTACGGCTGGTTTGAACGGGTCAATCGGGGAATTTATCGTCTTCATCCGGCTGGCTGCAAGGCATTGACCGATGTTCCTGCCCTGAGAACTCTGTACCATGATCAATTGAAGAATAAAAAAGGGTAACCACAAAGTGGTTACCCTTAAGGAGAGATTAAATGGAAAACAGTATCATTTCTTGTTAAGAATGAACTCCAGTTCCTGGTTTTTCCGAACTATTTTTATTTCCAGTTTATTCCTGCTGTTAACAAGACTAAAAAAGTGCTTTAAGCTTTTCACATTCCGCCCATTGATAGATTTTACTATATCGCCGCTTCTAATCCCCAATATGGAGGCAGGGCTGTCCTTGATCGTACTTCCAACAAGAATCTTGCCGGCAGACCGGGAGATGTTCATTTGTTCCCTGAACTCACTTGTGATGGGAACGGCAGTGAAGCCCGGCCAGACATTGAGTTTCGGTCCATCTTTTTCTATCGTTCGAACAGCCAGATTCAGCTCAAGACTGATGGTTCTCCCATCTCTGATCAGCGTTACAGGAACCTTTTCACCAGGGGATCGTGTGGTCACTGCACGGGTAAGATCATCGGCACCGGATATTTTCTGTCCGCCAAGCCTGATAATCAAATCACCAGGTTGAATTCCGCTTCCCATGGCTGGGGACTTCCCGTACACACTGTGAATGAATGCGCCTGTTTGATCATCAAAATCGAGTTCATCGGAAATCATCTTGTTAACATCCCCCGCATTAACCCCCAACCAGGCATATTCAACGGATCCTTTAACAATGAAGTCATTTATATCTTTCCGGGCATTATTAATGGGGATGGAAAATCCAAGTCCCATGCTCCCTCCGGAGTTGGACTTTATGAGTGTATTGATACCGATAACCTCCCCATCAAGATTAACCAGGGGGCCGCCGGAATTGCCTCGATTTATCGAGGCATCAGTCTGGAGATAATCAGTGTATCTCTGCCCGGGACCAACCCCTACCGTTCGTTCTTTGGCACTGATAATTCCCACTGTAACAGTTGAATCCAGTCCCATTGGGCTTCCCATAGCCAATACCCAGTCACCAACCCACACATCATCAGAGTCTCCCAGCCTGGCGATTGGAATTTTCTCATTGGTTTTGAATGATACCAGAGCCAGATCTCTGAGCTGGTCACCCCCTACCAGTTCACCCATGAAGACTCTTTCATCACTGAGGGTTATTTTTATTTCATCAGCATTATCGACAACATGATTGTTTGTAAGGACGTAGATTTTGTTGTCACGGCGTTCAACAATAACTCCAGAACCCAATCCCTCGCTGCGGAATTGTCCGTTACCAAAGGGATTCTCATAATTCGGTCTACCGGGAAATCTGAAGAAGAACTCAAAGGGATTAACGGTATCCGCTTCCGGGTTGTTCACCGTATCAATTTGTACAACAACAGGCAGTACATCTCTGGCAATCTTTCTGAAAGTGTTTTGAAGTTCACGGGCAGCATTGGTAGATTGAGCAGAAACCTGTGCTGCAAATATAAAACTGATTATGAAAATCAAAAATCCTGATGAAATTCTTTGCCTGTTCCGGCGTAGCAGTGTTATATTCATGCTCTTATCATAACTTTGTAACCTTGCCGCATTCTTGCCGGAGTCTTACGATTGTGAAATGTTTGGAAATTCTATGTGAAAAACAGCTCCTCTTCCCTTTCTTCTAAGAATTGAGATGCTGCCGCGATGAGCTTCCAGTAGAGCTCTCACCATGCTCAGTCCCAAACCCAGACCACGTGAACCACGGCTTCTATCTCCCCTGTAAAGGCGCTCAAATATCCGGTATTCCTCATCTTCAGGGACTCCCGGGCCGTCATCAGCAACCTCCAGAATGCTTTTGTCTTTCTCACTGTAGCAATGAATATCTATCCGGCTCCCTTCAGGGCTGTATTTGATGGCATTGTCTACAAGATTTCCAAGAATTTGTCTGATCCGGACTGGATCTCCAGTCATCAGTACGGATTTTGAAGCATGAAGTTTCATTGTTTGACCCTTATCCTCCGAGATGAAGCTGTACATTTCCATGACTTCTGCGGCCAGAATACGGAGGTCGCAGAGTTCTGCATTGAGTTCAAGCATACCCTGCTCGGCTTCGGCAATATCCATTATTGCGGACAGAAGCTGTCCCACCTGATCTGTTTGCTCAACGATAACAGCCAGGGCCTCTTCATATTCCTCTGTCTTTCCTCTTGATAATGCGATTTCAGCATGGCCTCTCAGACGTGTCAGGGGTGTTCGAAGATCGTGGGCCACAGCATCCAGAGTTTCCTTCATTCCGCCAATGAGCGATTCGACTCTGTCAAGAAGGCGGTTATATCGGACGATGACTCCGTCAAACTGATCTCCAGTTCCCGATCTTTCCAGTCGACGGCTCAATTCTCCTGTTACAATGATACGGTCTATCTCCTGATTCAGTTTCCGAATTGGATGAAGCAGCCGTCGGGAGGCGATAATACCAACAATGATTCCGGCCAGGGCAATCCCCAGTAATGCAGCAGGATAGTAGCTTTGATACAATCGAATCAGTAATTCTCTGTTTTCGGAGCTTATGCCAACGACCATTCGGGTACCATCTTCCATCTCGGTCCCGGTCAGCAGGAGTGAGAAGGCATTATCCACATATCGGAGGGTAAGATATGCACCAGGATTGAGCATATCCAGTGCTGGATCCATTAAATCAAACTGGTCCCATCCGCTTGGAATCACGCCTCCCACAACTTCCCCATTGACATCTTTTAACAAAAGCAGAAAGGGCTGTCCTCCCTG
Source organism: Spirochaetaceae bacterium (assembly GCA_965224705.1). Lineage (GTDB taxonomy): Bacteria > Spirochaetota > Spirochaetia > DSM-2461 > DSM-2461 > UBA2779. The sequence goes on from OZ245056.1 coordinate 1,998,161, forward strand.
CTCTTTCATATCCATCTCAGCTCTCTCCAGAATTGCTTCATTGCCCCCATACTGCCATTCTGCCCAGTATGAGAGGAGACGCGAGTCCAATAATGCCTCATTCTGATCCCGGAAGCTCATTGCAAGAGAGCCAAGAAGTATGCCAAAAACAATTAATGAAACGAAGGCGGCAGCCAGTGTAACGATTAAAACCAGTTTAACACTGAGACGTTGAAAGGGGTTCTCAAGGTTTTTCCAGGACATATCCCATTCCGCGCACTGTCCGAATCATTTTTTTGGGAAATCCTTTGTCTATACGACTGCGTAAACGTGAAACCAATACATCGACTACGTTTGTCTGAGGGTCGAAATCATATCCCCATACTTTTTCAAGAATGAGAGTTTTTGTAACAACCACACCGGCACTTCTCATCAGGAATTCAAGAAGAGTGTACTCTCTGGGCTGAAGTTCAATCAGTTCCCCGGCTCGTGTTACCTTCCGGGTAAGGGGATCAAGTGTCAGGTCAGCAATGCGCAGTTCCTGTGCCGCAACGGAACGTCCTCCCCGGCGGATAAGGGCTTCAACACGAACCAGAAGTTCAGCAAAAACAAAGGGTTTCACAAGATAGTCATCGCCGCCGGCTTTCAGTCCTTTGACTCTGTCATCGACACTTCTCCGAGCACTGAGTATGAGAACAGGAGTGTGAATATCCGCATTCCGCATTTCAGACAGGATGGATAGCCCATCCTTGCCCGGAAGCATGAGATCAAGAATAACGATGTCATACAGTCCAGACATGGCCAGTGTCATACCGTCGTTCCCATCCAGGTTCACATCAACACCATAACCAGCTTCCCGCAGTCCTTTGGATACAAAGGAGGCAATATCAGGATCGTCCTCAACAAATAAAACTTTCATAAACAATACTCCATACCTGAATAAGATACAGCAAAAATGGTGAAATTGAAATGACAATTCCGTAAGCTGAAAGTTTTTGTCGCGGGAGATGAGACTAATTCTCATCCATGTGCTAGAATAGCTTACAAACGATTGGGATTATTCCCATCTTCTCTGGTTGGAGTACTGCCTTCAACGTAACTATCTTTCTGGGTATTGCGAGTTGATATGAGTAAAATAATTGGTGTTATCGGAGCTGGTAATATGGGTGGAGCTATAATCCATGGCCTGATTTCCAGCAGGAAATACATGGATACCAGGATTCTGGTATCAGATCCCCGCCAGGATGTGCTGAATACTCTCAAGGGAAAATATCCCGAAATTGACACCAGTACATCAAACCTGAATACTGTAGACGCAGATGTTTTAATACTGGCTATTAAGCCGCCTGACTACCCCGATGTTATTTCCGAAACAGGCCGAAATCTTAAAAAAGATGTAATCATAGTCAGTATTGCAGCAGGAATAACGCTGGACATGCTCAATGGGTGGCTGGAGCGGTTCATAAACAAGCCTGCAAAGATTGTAAGAGTAATGCCCAATATTCCCGCTTTGATTTCAAAGGGAATGACAGGACTGTGTCCTGGATTTGGAGCGGCTGAACAGGACGTGGAAACCGTCCGGCAGATTTTCACAGTTGTCGGCCGTACCGTCGTAATGCCGGAAAATTTAATGGACGCCTATACTGCTCTGGCTGGATCTTCGCCCGCCTGGGTTTTCATGTTTATCGAAGCATTGGCTGATGGTGCTGTGAGAGAAGGTATTCCCCGGGCAACCGCTTATACGGTTGCGGCCCAGGCTGTTCTGGGGTCAGCAGAAATGGTTCTGGAGAGTTGTATTCATCCAGGCGAATTGAAGGACCGTGTCTGTTCTCCTGGTGGAACCACAATTGAGGCGGTAGCGACTCTGGAAAAAGCTGGATTCCGTTCTGCCATAATACAGGCGGTAGAAGACTGCACCCGCAAGTGCCGGGAATTGGTGAACAGATGAAAAAAGAACGAAAACCGAATATAGACATGATTTGTTCGATTGATGAACTGAAGGCTCTATTCAAGCAGGGACAGAGTATTCAGGGCTTTCTATCCCAGGTTGTTTCCATAATCAGCCAGCACATGGACACAGATGCCTGTACTATTTTCCTGTACAATGAGAAGAAAGAGGAACTGGTACTTCGGGCAACCGTTGGTTTGAACTCTGAATTAATCGGAAAACTGACAATTGGAATCAATGAAGGTCTGGCTGGCCTTGCACTGAAGGAACTGCGTCCGATTCTGGAGGAACGTGGACAGGACAATCCAAACTTCAAGGTTATCCCCCACAGTGGGGAAGATCGTTTTTCTTCCTACCTGGCAGTTCCCATAGTTCGGGGAATTCAAAAGGTGGGTGTCCTGGTTCTCCAGGATGAAGAAGCCCGGCATTTTTCCAGGAGAAATGTTCTGACACTCATGACGATCGCTTCCCAGCTGGCGGCAACGCTTGAGAATGCACAGCTCATTATCGAGAAATCAAAGATCAGCAAATCAGATGATTTTGACCAGAGTTCCATGCGTATACTGCGCGGGACACCATTGGTGGAGGGAGTGGCCCTGGGTGAGGCATACCATGTAGAAGGCCCCAGGGCCGAAAATCATCTGGTAAAGGCCTGTGATGTTGGTTATTCGGAAACACTGGAGGGTTTTCGGCAGGCTATCTCTCGAACTGAGGAGCAGCTCAAAGCTCTACAGGCTCAACTCGAAATAGAATTGGCCGATGTTGCGTCCCTCATTTTCAGTGCCCACCTGCTCATACTGCGGGATGCTGGTTTCTTTGGAGCTATGGAAGCACTGATTGAGGAAGGGGTACTGCCCTGTCAGGCTGTTGAGAGAATTGCCAATGAATACATTGGAGTATTTGGAGACAGTGACAATCCCCGCATGAAGGAAAAAATTCTGGATATAAAGGACCTTGGTCACCGTATCCTTAAAAATCTACTTCAAAATGATACTGACAGGGGAGATTATACCGGCCAGTTAATACTCACAAATGAATTGCTGCCATCGGAGTTATTGAAGTTGGCCGCCCAGAAGGTGGAAGGAATTGTTGTGTTTGGCGGCAGCATGACTGCTCACATCACAGTCCTGGCCTCATCACTTCAGGTTCCAATGATGTTTACGGAAGATGACAGTCTGTTCAGCATACCGCCAAACACAAACCTGGCCCTTGATGCTATTCAAGGTCTTCTTTTCATTCAGCCGGATGAAGCTGTCCGCAAGCGTGTATATCAGCTCAAAGTTGGAACCGACCGTTTGAACAGGATTGAGGCGATAACGGACAGCCAGCCCTGTACATCTGATGGAATAAGTATTCATCTGAAGGCCACCGTGAATCTGTTGTCAGATTTGAAACTTGCCCGGAAACTCAACGTTGAAGGGATAGGATTATACCGAAGTGAATTCCCCTTCCTGATTCGCAATGATTTCCCTTCCGAAGAAGAACAATACCAGATCTACAGGCAGGTGGTCGATGCCATGAAGGATTCTCCGGCTACTTTGCGAACTCTGGATGTTGGCGGGGATAAGATGCTGAGCTATCTGCCTTCCAAAGATGAGCCCAATCCCTTCCTTGGACTTCGGGGTATCCGTTTCCTGTTGAAAAACGAACTGGTATTTGTCCGGCAGGTTAGAGCCATGATACGTGCTGGCGGACAGAATAGAACGATTCGAATTCTATTTCCTCTGATTTCCTCACTGGATGATTTCAGAAATGCCAGAAACATTGTTAAGAAATGCCTTGATGAGTTGGAGAAAGATGGATCTGGAACTTTCTCCATGCCTGATTGCGGTGCGATGATAGAGCTGCCTTCTGCTGTTATGCTGGCCCAGGAACTGGCCGATGAGGCGGATTTTCTTTCAATAGGGACGAACGACCTTATACAGTACACCCTGGGAGTTGATAGAACCAATGAGAAAGTGGCAAATCTTTTTGATACCTGCCATCCATCGGTTCTGAGGGCGATTAAAACTGTGGCCGTAGCCGCTCAACGATCTGATTGTCCAGTATCAATTTGTGGTATCATGGCTTCTGATCCCCGATCTGTCTATTACATGCTGGGCCTGGGTATCAAAGAGTTTTCACTGGTTCCCGGAAGAATCCCTGATCTGCTGACATCAATAGCTGAAATGAGTGCGAAAAAAGCCTGCAAAGATGCTGAAGAAATTTCACAGCTGGGAACATTGACAGAGATTCGGGAGTATTTCGTAAAGAATGGTATATAGTGTCAGGAATCTTGTTACAGCCTGGCTAGTATACTATAAACCTTAATATTGCCCATGTCTATCACCCATGTTACCCAGGGCAATCGCATCTAAAATCCACTTATGAAAGCCTTATTCATGATTCTTAACCGCAGAGGACGCAGAGAGCGCAGAGTGTTCAAGGTAATTATTCACATCACAACGATAACAAAAAGTTGACAAATTCCTCCTATTGAAGGAAACTCCATTCGTTCCCCCAAGAATTAGTGTTTTTCATTTTTTTGGGATAGAATTAGATGCGATTGCCCTGCCATGTTACCTTTGTTAGCTTTGTTTTGAGAGATTGAGTTTAACAGAGTTCGGTGCTTTTTGTTTTCTTTGTCTCGGGGCTTTAGATCACCCACACAACAGGGAGCCTAAGGTTTTATTCCCGTGTGCTTACATCTGATGAAGTAGGATTACTGTATAAGAAATAACGGATGAAATCTGTTCGTGTTTTTCGTGTGGTTCGTGGTTCCTATTGAGATGAGGTTTTTTTACCACGAAAGGCACGAAAGACACGAAAATTTGGTGGATAGAAGCTGGCTGAATACAGCGGAAATAGAATTAAGTGCCTATAAGCGGCAATGTCTCAATCGCCGGATACCAACCATTGAACAACTGGTTCAGGAAACAGAAATGTTAAATTGGGATAGAAATAACTCTGCAAATAAAGTCAATTGGCCGTTTACCGCCAAGGATGCTCGGATAAAGCTGAAAAGACTTTATCTGCAGGTTTAGGGATTATAAGGTACTAGCTTAGGTTTTACCTGTCGATAGAAGGTCGCCTTGCATCAGGAAAAAGTCAGCAGAAATCGCCTCAAAGTCTCAAAGTCCGGCAGGCTTCCCGGGGGATCAGTAATACAGGGAACTTGTTATGGTGAATTCATATTTTCGTAGATCATTCCAACTGTACTGACTCAGATCCACACCAATCATACCACGTGCGACAAGGTTGGGAATGGCATCCAGGAAGAGGACGAAATCCAATCCAGCACTGTACCTTAAGTCATTAGCCAGGTTACCACCATCAAAAGGTACGGTTATGCCAATATCGAAAAATGGATGTACCTGAGCATCCCAAACACCTTTTAACCGCCAGAACTGTATCCCGATGGAATTATTGAGGTACATACCCCAGTCACCGCTCATGGCGTTGTCAGCAACACCTCGCAGGTTTTCAGCAAAGCCAGCATTCTGGCGGCTGAAAGAGACGAATGCACCGCCTCGAATGTAGTAATTAAATATTTTCCCGAAAATTCGATAAAAGCTTCCTGTCAGCAATATACTATTTGCTACATACCATTTGTTTGTTGATGGGTCTAAAAGAGGCGTTACTGTATGGTTGAGTTCGACACTTTGTCCATATCGAAAATTATTTCTCCAATCAATGCTTCCAAGGAGAAATGAGTGATCCCAGCCGAAACCCATACGCTCCTCTCTATAATTCAAAGTAGAAAGGAAGTTTTTATAGGCATACTTCAAATCGAACGATATGGAGAAATCATATGTCAGCAGAGTTTCAGGAATCTCAATTGAAGAACCGACTGCGATTTCTGACCTGTAATATCCATAATGATACTCAGTGGAACTTTCTCCTGAATCAAATTGTTTTTCTTCATAGGATTGAAGAAGACTGACCGTAACAAGCAAAGATCCCAGACGAATTTTTTTCCATTGGGGATTGATATTCCATGCTCCAACGCTCCAATCACCAGTGGTTTTGTTCTGGCCAATATTTATTCCAAGTCCAAGATATAAGCTGCTCATGGTACTGAAGGCATTGTCGTAGTAGCCTTTTAAACCCAGCCTGAACCCGGTGTTTGAATCAAATTTTGGATATATAATGGGGAAAAAAGTAAAAGCATCCTTGACACTGTAGGTAATACCCCATTCCACTGTATTTTCATCCTCAGCAATAACATCCAGGCTCATTGTCACATATTTAAAGACCCGGTAATTAACAAGATCCTGCCGTTCCCGTTCTGCCGCATTCAGTAATTCTTCTCCAGAGGAAAACAGGTCATTCTCTTTGATATCTATTATTGCCCTGAGGGCAGAAAGATGGGTTTTACCATCCACATTGATAATAAGTTTCTTCACCACATGTGTCTTTTCTGGATTTTCTGAGTATGCGGGGAATGATAGAACCATTACTATGAAGCAGAAACAAAACCTTCGGAACAGAACCATTCCAGGAGTCCGTCGGACTTTAGGGCTTCGAGCCGTGAGGCGGAAGTTCGACAGACTCCCACCCTCATGCTTCCACGGTTGGTGACAAAAAATCATTCAATCCCTTCCTCAATACTTCCAGTAATCGGGTATTATGGCTTTCTTTATCAAATTTTTCGGCATGTTTTCTGATTGAAACAGGATTCCAGCTCATTGCTTCAAATTCTTCAATAGCATTCAGCAGTGATTCAGAGTTTTGCTCCGGGAAGAATAAACCAGTTGTACCATCCACAATTGTTTCCAGTGCTCCACCGCGGCCATAGGCCAGTACGGGCCGTCCACAGGATTGGGCTTCAAGGGGAGTGATTCCAAAATCCTCCAACCCCGGAAATAGAAATGCCCGGCATTCTCTATATGCTTGAAGAATAACATCATCCGAACAAAATCCCAGGAACCGGATTGTTGGACCGGCGATTGATTTAAGTCTGTCTATCTGGGGACCTGAACCAATGACATCCAGTCGACGATGAGTTTCCGTACATGCTTTTACGGCGATATCTATCCTCTTATAGGGCATGAGCCTCCCTACAACAAGATAGGCCTCTCCTAATTCAACACCTTTGTTTACCTTTTCATCCGAAACAGCCGGTTTGAACAATTGAGTCTCAACGGGTGGGTGAACAACAATTGCGTTTCGTCGATAGACTTTTTTTATTCGGCGGGCAACTTCATGACTGTTACAGATAAACGTATCAACCCGGTTGGCACTGATCACATCCCAGAGTCTGATAGACGGCATTAAACACCTCATGCCAAACCGGGTAAGGAAACCCGAATGTGAGAGGTATTCCGGATACAAATCCCAGGCATATCTCATGGGAGAATGAATGTATGAGGCATGGTATGTGGACGAACTGGTAAGAATGCCTTTGGCACATGATGACGAGCTTGATAACACAAGATCAAACTGACTGAAATCAAATTCTTCGAAAGCCCGAGGCATGAATGGCAGGAGTTTACGGTAGTAATGCGTTACCCCTGGAAGGTTTTGCAAGTGACTTGTATGCACTTCGGTCTCCGGGAATTGAGATCCCAGTACCTTCTCATTGTAAATGAGCGTGTAAACTGGTGCACTGGGGAAAACACTCTTCCAGTTAAGAAGAACACGTTCCGCACCACCGAAAGTCACCAGCCAGTCATGAACCAAAGCTACCCGGGCATTATCAAAAGAAGTAATCACTGACAATCATAATGAACCATTGTACAGTTTTAGCCAAGGAGTCTGTCGGACTTTAAGACTTCGAGGCGATTTCTGATGATTTTTTCTGATACAAGGCGGCAAAAGCGGAGCTAGCTGGGCTGCGTGGGCATTTCGGCAACGCGGCAGCGGGAAAAAGCGCAAAAATCGAGCTGTGAGGCGTTAGTTCGACAGGCTCCAGGGACTATTAATAGGCATTCTCATTGACAAACCCTTTCAACACTGTAAGAAATAGAATTTTTACATCCAGCAGTAAAGACCAGTTTCGAATGTAGTAAAGATCGAATTCTATTCGGCTGGCCAGACTTGTATCTCCACGCCAGCCATTTACCTGTGCCCAGCCTGTAATCCCGCTTTTCATTCGGTGTCTCAACATATAAGACGGAATTTCATACTTGAACGTTTCAATCAATTCAGGACGCTCAGGTCGAGGTCCCACAAGACTCATTTCACCTTTCAGCACATTCCACAGTTGAGGAAATTCATCAATACTGGTTTTTCGGAGAAATCGACCTATCGGAGTACATCGATCATCGTTCTTTTTTGCCCATTGAGCACCATTCTTCTCAGCATCCGGATACATGGATCGAAATTTGAACATCATGAACTCCTCACCGCCCTGAGACATTCTCTTCTGGCCATACAGCACGGGGCCCCTGGAGGTGAGCTTTACCAAGAGAGCAATAATACAAAAGAATGGGAACAGAGTAATAATGCCCAACAGCGAAAGAACAACATCGATCAGTCTTTTTACAAATGACTGGAGTAAAGTCAACCTGGCTGAATTAATGGCAATCATGGGAACCGCATGAAACTCTTCAATGGCGTAACCTATAAACGCATTCTCAATATCAGGGATTACAAGGGTCTGAATTGATGTTTTATTCAATATGTTAAGGGTTTCATCAAGATAGGCATGATCACTTGTACTGTATCCGATTATGACGGCATCAGGTTCATCCTGACCTTCAAGAGATATTTCTTCCATCGATTTAACGGGGATACCGTGCTGCTTTGCGCATTCTTCCGCGCCAATCCAACCTGTGAAACGAACACCTTTTTCCGGATGCTTGACTAAAAGATCCACATAGTGCTCCAGTGATGAACCACGGCCTATAATGAGTACATGCCGAAGACTTTTCCCCATTAACCTTGATTTTCTTAGCAGAGACCTGATAATTCCTCTCACGATAAGAGCTATAATGATTCCAATCCCGATATATAACCCTATCGTAATACGGGAAAGTCGATTCGGTTTGATGAAGTAGAGAATTATTATGAAGGTTGCAATTGACTGAAGCTGTGATTTTACAACAAGAAGAAATTCTTTGTACCATGAATAATACTGATTGGATTTATACAGGTGGTTGGCAGTAGAGAAGAGGACAACAAGAGCTGCCAGTACAAATGAGTAGTAGAGAAAATTGTCGAATAAGCCGGTCTGATGATTATCCATCAATTCAAACCGTATGAAGTAGGCAATTTCCCAGGCTGTAATCGTCACAACAATATCTGTAATCATCAGGACTACTAAAAGTGTTTTTGCCAATTTCTTATTGCTCATATTTCTCACCTCAACATCTTACTCCGATACAATACTACAATACAGTATTTTCAGAATACTATATAGAGTGAAGATCGTCTGGCAGAGAGCATACTCTCTGGACATATTTCCATGCTACTCAGTATAGTGTGCTGATTATGGTTGAAATCGCCTGTTTTGAATACAACAATGGTTTTTCCCGCATACTGCTGACAGGAAGGGAAGAACTGCTGCTGAAAAACTCAGCTCTGACTGTTTTTGATGGTAATACATCTCTCCTGTTTACAAACCGGAATCCTGAATTCTCCCTGGTTCTGCCTCCAGGAGAAGCGGCAAAAAGCTGGAGTTCTGTAGACAGAATTCTTAAAAGGGCACTTGCAGTATCCCTTGGCCGAGATAGTCTCATAACGGCTGTCGGCGGTGGGGTTGTTACCGATGTTGCAGCTTTTGCGGCATCGATTTACATGAGAGGCTGTCGGCTGTTGCTGATTCCCACCTCCCTGCTTGCCATGGTTGATGCTGCTATCGGAGGCAAGACAGGAATCGATTTCGGGGGTGCAAAGAATCTGGTTGGCACCTTCTATCCTGCTCATGAAGTATATATATGTCCTGAACTATTGCAGACACTTCCAGATGGCGAGTACAGGGCGGGACTTGCGGAAGTGATTAAACATGCCATGCTTGATCCAGGAGAACATGATGGACTCTGGGACATTCTGGTAAGCAGGCGTAATGACATACTGACCCGGCAGGATTCTGTTGTGAACGAAATGATACTCAAAGCTGTCAAAGTGAAAGTCGGGATAGTAGCTTCTGACTTGCAGGATGAAGGTCAAAGAGCCTTTTTGAATCTTGGCCATACTTTTGCCCACGCAATGGAATCAGCCACCGATTTCTGCCGTTTCAGTCATGGAGAGGCCGTTGCCTGGGGTATTCTCAAGGCCCTGGAGCTTGGAGAAAGGCTGTCCATTACCGATAAGAACTGGGCTGCTGAATGCAGGCGGCTGATTGTTGATTACAATTTTGATGACCTGACACATCAGGTAATGATGGAAGATCTGAAAGCCGCCATGGTTCATGATAAGAAAAAGAAAGATGGGCAGCTTCAGTTCATCCTGATGGAAGGACCGGGAAAACCAGTTCTCCAGAAGGTTCCTGAAAAAGACCTTGATGCCGTCCTTGGAATTCAGAAATCATCCGGTTAAATATAAAAGGAGACCATATGCAACCAGGAATCATTTACACGTACACAGATGAAGCCCCTATGCTGGCCACCCATTCCTTCCTTCCCATCATAAAATCTTTCGGCAGGGTGACTGGAGTATCCATTGAAACCAGGGACATCTCCCTGGCCGGCCGTATTCTGGCACTTTTCCCAGACTATTTGAATGATGACCAGAAAACCAGTGATGCACTGAAAGAATTGGGCGAATTAGTTAAGAAACCGGATGCCAATGTGATTAAACTCCCGAACATATCGGCCTCCATCCCTCAAATACAGGCCGCCATAAAAGAATTGCAGGATAAGGGATATGCTGTTCCAGACTACCCTGAGAATATCCTGAACGATGAGAGCAGAGAAGTAAAGACCCGCTACGATAGGATAAAAGGAAGTGCTGTGAATCCCGTCCTCCGTGAGGGAAATTCAGACCGCCGGTCACCATCAGCCGTTAAGGAATATGCAAAGGCCAATCCCCACTTCATGGGAAAATGGAATCCAGATTCCCTCACTCATGTTGCCAGTATGAAAAAGGGAGATTTCTTTGGAAGCGAAAAATCCCTTCGTATCGAGAAGGAGACCAGTTTCCGGATTGAATACACGGATGATAGCGGCAGGAAGACCATACTTCGTGAAAATGCACCCCTTGAGCAGAATGAAATCCTGGATGCAGCCGTGATGAGCTGCCGTGAGCTTCGGGCATTCCTCAAAAGCCAAATGGACGATGCCAAAAAGAAGAAGGTCCTCTTCTCCCTCCATTTGAAGGCAACCATGATGAAGGTTTCCGATCCTGTGATTTTTGGTCATGCCGTTTCAGTTTTTTTCCAGAAAGTCTTCACAAAACATAGCAAGCTATTTTCCTCTCTTGATATTGAACCAGACCATGGATTGCAGGATTTGGAGACCAAAATTGCCGGTTTGACTCCCGGTGAACAATCCTCTGTGAAGGCCGATATGGCCGAATGTATGGAATCAGGTCCGAAACTGGCCATGGTGAACTCGGACAGGGGAATTACCAATCTCCATGTTCCCAGCGACATCATAATCGATGCATCCATGCCGGCTGCAATCAGGAATGGGGGAACAATGTGGGGGCCGGATGGTCAGGAAAAAGACATGAAGGCTGTTATTCCCGACCGAAGCTACGCAGGTGTTTACCAGGCTGCTATAGATTTTTGCAAGGAACATGGTGCATTCAATCCCGCAACTATGGGCAGTGTATCCAATGTTGGTCTGATGGCCCAGAAGGCCGAAGAATATGGCTCCCATGATAAAACCTTCATCGCCGAAGGCCATGGTACAATCAAAGCCATTGATAGAGACGGTCATGTCCTTCTGGAGCAAAAAGTTGAAAAAGGTGATATTTTCCGTATGTGCCAGGTGAAGAATGCCCCGATACAGAACTGGGTAAAACTAGCTGTCAGCCGGGCCAGAGCCATAGATGTGCCAGCCGTGTTCTGGCTGGATGAGAACCGCCCGCACGATGCCATATTGATAGAAAGAGTGAAGAGCTTTCTTACAGACCTCGATACAGACAAACTTGAAATCATCATCATGCCTCCTGCCGAAGCCTGCCGATACACTCTGGAACGTACCAGAGCCGGCCAGGATACAATTTCCGTAACCGGTAATGTTCTCCGTGACTATCTCACCGATCTGTTTCCCATACTGGAACTGGGGACAAGTGCAAAAATGCTTTCCATCATACCATTGATGAAGGGCGGCGGTCTTTTTGAAACAGGTGCCGGCGGTTCCGCTCCGAAACATGTTCAGCAGCTTCTGGAGGAAAACCATTTACGGTGGGATTCTCTGGGGGAATTTCTGGCTCTGGCTGTTTCATACGAGCATCTGGCCGATGTTTTCAGAAATAAAAGGGCTGCCCTGTTGGGAAAAACTCTGAATGAAGCCACCGGCATGCTTCTGAACAACCGGAAATCTCCTTCCCGGAAATGCGGGGAACTTGATAACCGGGGCAGTCACTTTTACCTGGCCATGTACTGGACTCAAAGACTGGCCAGCCAGGATGAGGATGACGAGCTGAGAAGGATTTTTGCTGAACCGGCCAGGGCTCTGGCCGACAGTGAAGAGGCAATTATAGCCGAACTCAATGCCGTTCAGGGGAAACCTGTTGACATCGGCGGTTATTATAAACCGGACAGGACAAAAGCCGATTCTGTGATGAGACCCTGCTCCATGTTCAACCGGATTATCGATTCCATGGGTAATATCTAGTCCGTATTTCTCCCATTCGGGATTTACATGGTAATTTCCTTGAAGAAGAACAAAGAAAATGCAGGCAAGGGTCGAAAACCCCAGCCAGAGTTGATCTGAACTTATCGGCTCACAAATCTGTTTCCCCTTACATACCACCTCCACAAAGTATCACTGCCCTTCCCTGGAGTTATCCCTGTCCGAGGGCTGCACCCTATCTGTTCCGATGCAGCAGGAAACCCATGCAGTATGGAGATTTTCCCGAAACCAATACGGATACCATTGCACTCCTCAACCGTGATACCAAAGGCTGATGTGAGTTTTCCAGGGCCATCCGTCAGTTTTCTGTAAGCCATACTTTCTACTTCAACTTCAGGGGGTATTTCCACACCATACCGGTTCAGCCACATCTTTCTTACACCACCAAGGGGTTGGCAGGCTCGAATTAAAACAGCCTGGCCATTGGTCATACTGCCAGTCACCACATTGAAACAGAGGTGGATGCCATAGATTCGATACACATAGGTATAGCCGCCTGGAAGGAACATCGGCGAGTTTCTTCTGGTTTTACCCCGGAAAGAATGAGATGCCGGATCATCTTCATGATAGGCTTCAGTTTCAACGATTATCCCTTTTATAGAACCGTAGACCAGTATCCTGCCCAGTAAATCCGGTGCCACATCATAGGCCTCACGAGTAAAAAAGAAATCATCCAGCAAAGAATTTTCAGGGGCTTTCATTAAACCAGAAGTAAACGGGTTACTTCGAAATACACGGTTAAACCAGCCACATCGATAAGAGTGGACATGAGAGGTCCGGCTGCTACAGCGGGATCTCCCCCAACCCTGTCAATCAGAAAAGGCATAAGACAGCCAAGCAATGTGGCAAAGAGCACAACCGCTGAGAGGGATGCAGCGACGGCGAAGGCCTCTGTAAGTTCTACCCCAGGCGGCAGAAGGAAACTCCGCAGAAAAATCACCAGGCCAGTCGCTGCAGCAATGGCTGTGCCGGTAGCCAGTTCCTTGAGGAATGCTTTACCAACAAGGTTAAGATGAAGATGCCCGGTGGCAAGACCTCGAATGATGAGGGTGGAAGATTGAGTCCCGGAATTTCCTCCAGTTTGAATGATGACCGGTATGAAAAGGGCAAGAAATGCGAACTGCTTTATCAGTTCTTCATATCCGGCCAGAACATTGGTGGTGATGGTTCCTGCGAGAAGGAGAATGATCAGCCATGGCAGACGCCGCCATATTAAATGCGGCACAGAGGATTCCAGATATTCCCTGGGTTCCCCGCCAATGGCACTCATCCTGTAAACATCCTCACTCTGCTCCTCACGGATAACATCAATCATATCATCGAATGTGACTATGCCCAGAAGCCTGTTCCACCGATCAACAACGGGAAGGGACAGGAAATCATGACTTTCCAGAACTCTGGCCGTTTCTTCCTGATCGGTGTCCTCTCGAACACTGATCACACTGCACTGCATGATTTCAGCAATTCTCTTATTGTCCGAGGCCATCAGGATTTCCCTCAACGAAACAACACCATTCAAGCGCTGAAGATCATCAACAACGTAAACATCATAGATAGTTTCAAGGTTTTCAGGAGCCCTTCTCAGAAAGGCAATGGCCTGACTCACCGTGATTTCGCTGCGGATAGCAGCATACTTGGTTGTCATTAAGCCGGCCGCATCGTTATCATCGAATCTCAGCAAAAACTCAACTTCCCTGCGGGCCTCTTCATTCAAGTGACCCAGGACATCCGATCGCACTTCCGGCGGAACGGTTTGTACAAGGTCAACAAGATCGTCTGGATCCATCACTTCAAGAAGATCTCTTGTAGTCTGTTCTGAGAGGACGGTGAGCAGGTTACGCTGATCAACCGCCTGCAATTCACCGATCAACTCACCCCGGGTTTCCTGATTCAGGGCAAGGAAGATTCTGATTCCATCTTCTTCCGAGAGTTCATACCAGCGAGCCGATAGATCGGTCACAGTGTATTCTTTCACCAACTCACGAAGCTCGTCGGGATGACAGTTGAGCAGGGTTGCCCATGTATCCATCAGTTCATTCCTGCATAGAGAATCTCAGCTTCCAGACGGAAACCAGTTCGGGATTCCACTTCTCTGGCGACCTCATCAATAAGACGCCGAAACTCCATGGCTGTTGCCCCTCCAAGGTTTACAAAGATATTCGCATGCCATGCCGACACGGCCGCTCGGCCGATTGTAAACCCTTTGAGGCCGCACCTTTCAATTATTTTTCCTGCAGGAGAACCAAAAGCCCTGTTGTTCTTAAATGCACTGCCGGCACAGGGAGCCCTGTAATGTCCCTTATCCTTCCTGTCGAAGTAGTGATCCAGCATCTTTTTTCTAAGACTGGTGGCACTACCCGGAGATACTTTGAACCCGCCTCGTAGAATGACATCCTGACCAGCTTGAAAAGGTGAGACTTTGTAACTCCACTGCGATGAGTGAAACGGTATACGGCGGATCTGACCATCCGGTTTCATCACATCAACCCACTCCAGGACATCAGCAATTTCAGCATCGTAGCACCGGGCATTCATCCAGAGTGCACCCCCAATAGAACCAGGCATGCCGAAAAGGAAATCCAGACCTTCCCAGGCATTGGAACCCGTCGTCCATGCCGCTGTAGAAACATTCATTCCAGCCCCAATTACAAGAACATCATTCTCAAATGAATACTCATTGAAACTCCCGGTATCGATTACCAGATCCCGAATACCGCCATCAGCAACCAGGATATTGGAACCACCGCCCAGAACAAAGTAATCCAGTTTTTCACTTGCACATACGGCGAGAAGAGTACGGAGATCATGCTCATCACCTGGTACAGCATACATGTCTGCACACCCGCCAATGAGCAGTGTAGAATGACGCCAGAGAGGTTCCTGTGGAAGTATTATCCCAGAAATGTTGAATTCTTCCAGTAAATTTGTTATTTTCCTCTGCACAAGCATCATCTTATTCCTGGCGGGGAGTAACCGCAACCGGAGTCGATATGAATCCCCTGCATCTATACAATTCAGATGGCCGACAGATACAGAAATTTATCCCATTGAAAGAAGGTGAAGTGGGAATCTACTGCTGCGGCCCTACCGTATACAATTATGCCCATATTGGCAATTTACGCCCATACACCCATTGGGACATCCTTCGACGTACCCTGCAGCGCTTCGGCTACACAGTCAAGCATGTTATGAACATCACCGATGTAGGACATCTTAGCGGCGATGGGGATGAAGGGGAAGACAAGATGATTGCCGGAGCCCGTTCCCGGGGAATGACTGTCTGGGAAATTGCCAAATTTTACACCGAGGCATTTTTCTCCGATATTGAGAAGCTCAATATTCTAACACCCACAATAATCTGCAAGGCCACTGATCACATTGATGCCATGATCAACCTTGTGAAGCTTCTGGAAACCAGGGGATATACCTACAGTTCTGCCGGGAATATCTATTTCGATTCAGCTCAGTTTCCCGAATACGGGCGCATGGCCCTTCTTGAGCGTCAGGATCTGCAGCATGGTTCCCGTGTGGAAATCGATACAAATAAGAAAAATCCCCTGGATTTTGTTCTCTGGTTTACAAAAAGCAAATTTGCCAACCAGACCATGCTCTGGAATTCCCCATGGGGCAGGGGGTATCCTGGATGGCATCTGGAATGTTCGGCCATGAGCTCACAGTACCTGGGAGAAAGATTCGATATACACACCGGTGGAATAGATCATATTCCAGTTCATCACAGCAATGAGATTGCCCAGAGTGAAGCTGCCTTTGGCCATAAATGGGTGAATTACTGGATCCACAATGAATTTCTCATCATAAAAAGTGGAAAGATGGCTAAGAGCAAGGGGAATTTCATCACCCTTAAAAACCTTATCGATGAGGGCTACCAGGCACTTGACTACCGTTATTTTCTTCTAGGCGGCCACTACCGTTCTCAACTTGTATTCTCCAAAGAATCCCTGTCGAGTGCCCGTTCTGCCCGAAAAGCACTCACTGGCCGAGTGGCCGCTCTCATCAAGGAAACGATGCCATGTTCTCCTGATCTTCTCGGACCGTCCGTTCTATCCCGGCTCAAGAATTTCGATGCTGCTCTTGGAGAAGACCTGAACACCCCACGAGCCCTGGCAGAGCTGTGGAATCTCCTCAAAGATGGCAAAGTACCCCCGGCAGAGAAACTCGCTGGAGTCCTGCATATGGATGAAGTTCTCGGTCTGAATCTTCACGAATCCGGCTTTGAATCTGAAGAAGCCGCTATGGATGCAGAATTGAATCAACTCATGGATGAACGGAGCAAAGCTCGATCGAAAAAAGACTGGGCATCAGCGGATCGGATACGGGAAGAACTTCTGGCAAAAGGATGGAAAACTGTTGATTCGCCAGAAGGTTCAAGATTGGAAAAAGTGTGAAATATTTTTTTGTAACTTCAACAATCTCAGGTAGTTTTGATGATTGATGATGATTCTCACGAATCAGCTTTTACCGAGCTGTTTGATTCATTTTACAGTGAACTCCTCAATGTAGCCTGGCATATTTGTGGACATGAGGACGTTGCAGAAGAGTTATGTCAGGAAGCGTTCCTGCGATACTATGAGCGTAGAAAACATTTGCCAAAGGGAATTGAAGCCCGGTACTGGCTGATACGGGTGCTCAAAAACCTGGCATACAGCCATGGGAAACGTCTGGGGAGGGAGAGAGAGGTTTATCAGACATACCAGCCGGGGGAAAACACCCGGAACGAAGGTGAAGAAACCGTTATGGCCGAAGAATCTCGCCGCTTAATTCGGAAATCTCTTGCTGAAATACCATATAAATTGAGGATTGTATTAGTTTTGAAAGAATATACAGGTTATTCCTATGCAACCATTGCAAAGATCTTGCGAATCACTGAGAATAATGTTAAGATTAGAGTTTACCGTGCCCGGAAGCACCTCTCCAGATTATTAGAAAGGGAGGATTTATATGTGCCATGATGATGCTGTTCTTTCAGCTTGTTTTGACAGCGAACTCACACCGGATCTCAAGCAGGAAGTGGAGACTCACGTGAAAGAATGCCCTGCCTGTAAGAAAACTCTGGAAGAGTACACCTTCCAGAAAAAACTGCTTCATACGCATATTCAATCTTCCCATTTCGAAGCAGATGCCAGAAAAAAAGCCTGGTATTGTATCAGCCTATTGAAGCAAAACAGACTGAAACGGCACAATCAGATTTCAATACCGATCCCCATCGCTTCCACAGCCCTTATTGCCATTGTTGTCATGCTGATATTGAACCTTCATCCTTTAATAAAACAGGCTGTATCCCCTGTCGATATTATGGCACAGAATGTCTACTCACCAACTGTTTTGTCACGGGGATATACTCCCGGTGAAGTGGATGCCTTTTTCACCATCCTTGAAGGACAGCAGGGTTTCACAAAGGAGGCAATTCACACACTGCCAGATGAATTGCAGGTTTTCAAAATGGGAGAACCCTTCATCATTCATCCAGCCAGTATTGAGGGAGAGCCTTGAGAAGGATTTTTACTTCATATCCTGCTCACTGGTTCGTTTGTTTCTTCTTCCTGGTATTATACGGAACTCAGCAGGTTAATTCTGAAGAGTTTGATTTTGATGTTCACCAACTACTCAATGATGCCCTTCTGATTCATGCAGATATCTCTGTAACAACTCTGGAGTCACATGAAATTCTCTGGAGTACTGAAGTCAATAAAATTACAATACCAGGCCGGGATGTCGATATCAGTCTGGAAGGGAATGATGCCAGACTGGAGATTCAATTCATCGTGTATCCGGCAGATAGCACTCACACAATTATTGCGGCACAAAGTGAAACCTGGTTCGGCGATCACTACAACAGTGCTTTAACCTCTTTCCCTCTGAAGTATGGTGAAGAAATACACTATTATCCATTGGGTCGATCCGCTGAGGAAATGAAAGATAAACCTGTTGAAATAGTTGTGAAATTCAAAGTCATTCCCTATCTTGAGACATTGGATGATGAATCCCGAGCCGAACTGGAAGCATCTCTTGATTCTTCTGCTCAATTCAGATTAACAGGAGACTGACAGGTTCGTGGAGCACCATAGTCCTCTTCTCTGGAAGCTGCCATTGATTATATTCGGAATTGCACTGGCCATCTTCCTCTTATTATTCATCCGCTATCAGCGTAAACCTGTTATCCACAGCATTGACCGGCTGACTGCTGTTTCCAGCGACAGGATTGAGGTGACTGGCCAGTTTTTTGGTAAGGAAACTGAAGGGGCCAAGCTTATCATTGGCGGACAGCCCCTTACTTCAACCGGTATAATTAACTGGCATGAAGATACAGTGGTTGCCCGAATCCCGAGAATTACAGGAACTGTTTTGGTCAAAGTAAAAAATCGTTCGGGGATATCCAACGGAGTTATACTCGGCAGTGCACAGCGATTTCCACAGATTGAATACGGTTCATGGCTGCCGGGATATCCATTTATTGAATCCATAGAACCCGGTTCTGGTGCTCCAGGATCGCTGATTACTCTGAGAGGCAAGGGATTCGGTGCCAGAAAGGGCGTAAGCCGGGTATGGATAAACAGGGACGATACATCCAATCCTTTGATCCATGAAAAACCTGATACAGACCTTTACACAGAAATAACTTCTTTTGACCTATGGATGGATTCCACTATCAGTTTCTGGATACCAGCCAGTGCCGCATCCGGGAGCATCTACATCAACAAAGGTAATCGCTACAGTAATCCTGTTCACATTGAAATTACCCCGGGACCTGGATTCATTGAGTACGGAGAAAAAATCCGTTGGTCTCTAAGACAGGAAGTGGAAATAACAGGCATTGGCTCCTTTCCTGGAAACATACTCTATCTAAATCTGCCAGGACCTGTTCCATCAGGTGGCGGAAAAACTGAGACCACTGTCATCGATGCAAACACTCACCCAATGAATGAATGGAGAGGGAGAAATGGGTATCTTGATATTTACCAGCTCAATGAATTAGTGAGCGGTGAAACTCGCATGATTTCCCGCCACATCGTTATTGAAACAGCGTCGGTGACAGCCAGTGTAAACAATGCAATTCAACCCTACGATCCAGATCACCCGGAACTTCTATCCAGTTTGGGGCAGGATGAATGGATACGGCCAGACTTAACAACCCGAATTCTGCCTCGAATTGTAAGAAGTAACCAGAATGAATGGGAGAAATCCCAATCCATTTATAACTATGTAATCAAACTTCTTGAATGGACCGATCAACCGCAGGGCCACGGTATTGCAGATTACCTGTCCTCAAATCTGGCAGACAGCAGAGGCTACAGTATTTTATTCTGTTCTCTATCAAGAGCAGCCGAAATTCCAGCACGGCCAATTGGAGGAATCATTGTTGATGAGGAGAATAACAGCCGGAAGTGGTGGTGGGCGGAATTCTGGATAGAAGGCCTGGGATGGATTGCCGTTGATCCTGCTTTAGCTGATATTCAAACTGAGAATGATACAGAAGATGATACCTTTGGGAAACTTGATGAAAGACACATTGCGTTCTCAAAAGGCAGACTGGAATCAGAACCTCTTCAACCCAATCCCGTCCTTAAAAAACCTCAAAATGCTTATTCCTGGCAGAGAATATGGGAAGAAAGCTCGGGAAATCTACACAGCTACACAAGTAAATGGTTTGTTCCGCGAGTTGTGAGGGTTTACAGGTAAGTACAATTGGCAATCTTGCCATTCCAGGCCAACTTCTATAGGATGTAAAACAAGATGAGCGGACGTTTAGAGAATGTAGATCCGGAAATCCAGCGTGTTATTCAGAATGAACTTGCAAGGCAGCAATCCGGGCTGGAACTGATAGCCTCAGAAAACATTGTTTCTACTGCTGTACTGACGGCCGCTGGTTCAGTACTTACCAATAAATATGCTGAAGGATACCCTTCAAAGCGTTACTACGGTGGATGTGAATATGTCGATACCGCGGAAGAACTGGCGCGGGAAAGGGCCAGAAAGCTTTTCGGAGCCGAATATGTCAATGTTCAGCCTCATGCAGGGAGTCAGGCCAATATGGGAGCATATCGTGCGGTATTAAAGCATGGTGATACTATCCTTGGGATGAATCTTGCACACGGCGGTCATCTTACTCATGGATCCCCTGTCAATTTTTCCGGAAAAGATTATACAATTGTAAACTATGGTGTCGATAAAAAAAGTGAAACAATAGATTATGATGAACTTTCAAAAATTGCCCGTGAATGCAAACCCCGAGTCATTCTGGCCGGTGCCTCTGCCTATCCCAGAACTCTGAATTTCAGACGTTTTCGTGAAATTGCCGATGAAGTGGGAGCGTTGCTGATTACAGATATGGCTCATATCGCCGGATTAGTTGCTGCCGGAGAACATCCATCACCAGTACCCCATTCTCATATAACAACGACAACCACCCATAAAACTCTTCGGGGTCCGCGCGGCGGGATGATTCTTGTTGGCAGGGATGTTGAGAATGACATGGGAATTGCTGCTCCCGGATCTGGAAGAACAAAACGCCTGGGAGAGATAATTGACAGTGTTGTATTTCCTGGAATCCAGGGAGGGCCGTTCATGCACATCATTGCAGCAAAAGCTGTTGCACTCAGGGAAGCTCTGCATCCTGATTTCAAGCTCTACCAGGCTCAAGTAGTAAAAAATGCACAGGTTCTGGCGAGAGCTCTTCAAGACAATGGCGCAAAACTTGTTTCTGATGGAACAGACAATCACCTCATGCTGGTTAATCTTTCTCCTCTCAAAATAACAGGAAATGATGCTGAATCCTGGCTGGGGCTGGCTGGTATAACAGTCAATAAAAATGCCATCCCATACGATCCACATCCACCACGAACAGCCTCAGGGATCAGAGTGGGAACCCCGGCAATCACTTCTCGAGGTATGGGTGAGAAAGAGATGTTCAAAATAGCTGATTACATGATGGAATCTCTTAAATCAAATGGAAATGAATTAAGGCTTTCGCAGGTGGCTTTCAAGGTAAGAAAGCTCTGTGACGAATTTCCATTGTATCAGGAATCACAATAGTATGATGATCTGCTTGACCAGATTTAATTACAATTCATACAATATGATAATTCATAACTGGTAATTTGTGGAGATTTTATGGGAAACCCCCTTCAATTAGGACTGATCAGTTACAATAAAGGTGCATATATAACTATTGACGGGGATGATGCGGAGTTATTCTATATTATCCGCACGGGTAGAGTGCGCGTACAGAAAGAGTTGGAAATCTTTGAAGAGGAAGCAAAGGATATACTGAAACCCGGTGATTTCTTTGGCGTCGTGTCAACAATGTCCAAACATGCCTACATTGAAAATGTTATAGCACTGGAAGATTGCACACTGATTACGGTACGCCCCGATCAATACTCCATGCTTATCGAACGGAATACACCCATTGCAATGAAGATTATCAACAGTTTTTCCAAGCAGGTGCGGATGCTTGATCAGGCACTGACACGTCTATCCTTTAAGAGCTCGGCTGAGGTGGATGCATTCCACCTTCATCAGGTTGGAGAACACTACGCTAAACAGAACCAGTTCAACCTGGCATACTATGCGTACAGCAAATTCTGCCTGGAAAATCCCAATGCTCCCAATGTTAATGAAGTTAAGCAGAAAATGGAGAAAATCAAATCCTATGTTGATCCTGCATCTCTCAACGTGGATACAAGTAAATTTATTCGCCAATACCCAAAAGACTCAATGCTGTTTGCTGAAGGAGAAAGCGGCCCGGAACTGTATATAATTCAGAAGGGGAGTATTCGCATCACCAAAATTGTAAACGATAACGAAGTCTTACTTGCCATGCTTAAAACAGGAGATATCTTTGGTGAAATGGCTTTGCTGGAAAACAAACCTCGAAGTGCATCAGCCATTATTCATGAAGATGCTGTTCTCATGGCTGTTAATCGTGCAAATTTCAAGGGAATGGTTATTGAACAACCCAGAGTAATATCCCGGCTCACATCGACATTGGCTGAGCGTATCTGGAATCTTTACCGTCAGCTTGAAAATACACTTATACAAAATCCTGTTGGCCGTATTTACGATTGTCTGGAACTGGAGCTGGAGAAATCACGGATTGACCTTGCCACACGACAACCCTATGACTTTGAATTCGGCATTAACAACCTGATCAGCATGGTGGGCCTACCTGTGGCAGAGGGAAAAATGGCCATAAGTAAACTCCTGGAAAGCAAAGAACTCATTCTGAATGGCAAGAATCTCTATGCCCCCGATATAACCAGGATTGTAAAGTCAAATGAATACCACAAAAAAATGGAAATTCGACATCAATCCATGAAGAGAAAATAACATTGTTTTCTATACATAATCTCTAATTATCCTTAACAAAAAAAACATATCAGCGTATTATTCTTATGCAATGAAGTGCTGGAAAATATCAGCGGTTTTCATACTCATGCTGTTATGTGGGTGTAAAATCCATATCCGGGGCAGTTACCTAAATCTCAGGGATGATACTCTTGCCCTTAAAACCGTGGGATTCCTTCAAAGCAGGAACGTGCATCTCTCGCGTGACTGTATAACTGAAATTGATTCTTCCGAGAACAGCATTGACGTCATAGTTCCATTTGATACCGATCTCAGCCAGGAATTTGTTGTGTATTTTACCACGACGGCGGATCCTAATATCAGCGTGTTGAATTCTGAAACCAATGAAGAATGGGTATCGAATGAAACAACGCTTTCATTTGCTTCTAACACAACCTCTTACCTTGTAAAACTTACCTCGCAATATGCGTCCACTGGTTCTCCGGCAACCAGAGAATACACTCTATACATCAAAAAGTTTTTCGTACCGGAACTGACGCAGAAAACCTGGGCGGCTGCGAATGCCAGTGGAAACATTGATTTAGTCTTTGAGTTTCGTGATGAAAACAACAGCCCGATAGCATCAGGGATTGACTGGACTGGAGGTTCCGCGAGTTCACTCAGCTATGATAACAAAGTCACAATAGAGAGTTATTCTCCAGGCAATTCATCAGGAAAGTTTCAGGGGCTGTTAGTGAAACAGGAAATTCCTGGGGTCAGCACAGTCTTTATCCCCAACAGTCATTTTGAAACAACCGATGGCCGGTTCCAGGCGACCGGTGACGACACGCATCCTGAATACCCAGGTATTACGGGTACGTTTCTAACATTCACCTTTGCGCCGTCATCAGCCGTATACCTTTCGTCAACATCCGGGGATGACAATGCTCAGAATGCTGGATTGTCGGCCTCTACTCCGGCCGGAACATTGGGTAAGATTATCGAAATCCTGAAGAATCCGCCATCGTCACAGCAATTCCAGTATATCTATGCTGCTGCAGGTGATTATGATACGGACGGAGAGGGATTATTTACAGACACAGGACCCTGGATCAGTATAATTGGAGGATGGAACAGCGACTTTACAACTCAAGATACCAGCCCCGGTGTATCAACCTTCCGCAACAGTCAACAACCATCTTCGTCTGGTCAACCATCGGCTGTTTTCGAATACAATGCATCAAACCAGCCCCCGTATAATATCGCACTCGCGGATATCACTATTGAAGTCAATCCAGACAGCGGCAATGTCCTCGCAAATTCGACAGCCCTACTTGTTTCCAGTTCAGCAGGCAGTACTCATAGAGTGACATTGAACAATGTCCATTGTGCAGCAAACCAGGGAAGCGGTGATGACACATATGGAGTGTTCATCACGGATACCAATGTAGAAGTCGATAACAGCCGTATAACAGGTGGAACAGGTAGTAACATAAGTTGTGCGTTATATTTTGAGGGAGAAACAGATCTGACCATTGACAATTCTGTTATTTCGGGCGGTACTTCAGCGACAGGTGATTCAATGGGCATAAGAATCGCTCAGGGGCCTGTAAGTGGAACCGGGAAAGTTATAATCAACGACTCAAAAATAACCAGCGGTCAATCAGCCAGTACCAGAACAGCCTATGGCATCCACTCTCTTGCTGTAACCGAATTGGAGATTAGCAACAGCAGTATACTGGCAGGATTCAAATCCTGGGGATCAAAAGGACTGAATATAACAAATTCATATGGGTTGAAATTCGAAGACGCTATAGTTTCACTTGACAATGTATGGATACACAGTTTTGCGGACGGAGATCAGGCCGTGTCAATACTGAGTGAGTCAGTCGTTGATTCTGTAGTATTAACAGTCGATAGAAGCACATTCATCTCGGAAAATGCACAGAACACGAATGGCATGGTATTCCAGTCAAATTCCACGAATTCCGCTGCCATTCTAGTTCAGAACTCCGTTATTTATGCCGCTGGAGGAGAAAATGGAAATGGTTTCAGCATAGACACCGATGAAGAACTTGATGCCATCATTTTGAACAATACAATCCATATCGATGGAAATACGGAGTTATCGGGTATCGATATACAATCGGAATTGGGTGCTGCAAGTAGTAATTTGAGCATTCTCAACAACATCTTTTATTCATCGGGGACGTCAATACCGCTCAAGGGCATAAAGGCCGTATCAGATTTATCCAGTTCAAATACTTCAGGGATTCCAGGAGTTTATAAAATCCACCACAATAATTTCTGGGCATCGGCAGGCGTAGAATTTGATTTTTCGGCCGCAGTTCCGAACCAATACACACTTAAAGAGATGCAGGAAAATGGAAATAATATCTTTCATGGAAATGTTTCACGCCAGGTCGATGCAGACATGAGCTATGATTACAGCACCTCCGATTTTGACATGGGCAGAATTACCTCTCCGGCAATTGATGTGCAGCTTGGGGGAATTGACATCCAGTACCATGTATTAAGTCAGCAGGTGAGTTATGCAGACAAGGATGGCAGCAATAGATCCGGTGCATACAGACTCGGATGGTCTATGGGTGCTATAGAATATGATAATTCCAGTATTCCAACAGAAATCCATGTCGATGTTGACGGGAGTGATTATCACCCTCTGGGCACGGAAGATGCACCATTTGCCTCCATCTCCCGAGCTGTACAGGTTGCCCGAAACCAGGGAAGTGTGAGCGGGACTGATTATCACCGCATAAGAGACAATATCACAAAAATCATGGTGAACCCTGGAGAATACGAAACAACAGAAACGATCACTATAGAGAATTCAAGTTCTCGAAGTCTTACACTTGAAGGTATCAGTGATGCGGCATCATCCCCCCCCAGACCCAAAATATCCAGGGAAATCAATTCTGCACCCATCAAGAATCTCATTCTTGAATTGAAAAGCACATCCGGAGACATTGAATTCAATAATTTCGATATAGAATTCAGTTCGACAATGGCGATCAGTGATACCGACAACACGGTTCGTGGTGTTCTGATAACCGGTACTTCCAATACTGAAATCTATAATACGGCTATCCAGTTTGTCTCCGAGTTTTACGGAATCACCGGCATTGAACTGGATAACTCAGCGAAAACAACTATTGGAGAATCAAGTATTGCAAGTCTTTCCAATACAGGGACAGGCGGCTTCATGGGTCTCAACATAGTGAATTCACAGGCAGAAATCAGCAGCACCACAATTTCTTCTTTCAATACACCAGGGAGTACCAATGCGTGGTGGCTAACAATAGACCAGCAATCAAGTATCAGTTATCCAAACGGATCTCCACCCCTGACAGGAAACCCAATGATCATTCCGTAGAGCGGAAACAGCAATACCAGATTAACATTCCGGGGAAATTGCCCCTCCATGCAAACGCTGGCTGATACGCAATCCATTCTCCTGCACAGCTTTGAAGTCTGCCAGGAGCCTGATGGAATCCAGATGTGAATAGTATTCAATGTCAATACCGGAGAATGTATGTGGAATTTACATGTTTTTCTCATTCTTACTATACAGCATTTATATCTGGTTCATATTTCAGGGATAAATTATGATCAGTTATTAAAACTTGGAGGTTATAAATGACTATTAAAAGATTGATCATCAGCATGATCCTGATCGGTTTAGCGGCAGGATTTGTCTCTGCCAACGGTGTGGAAGATAATGACTTGTATGATGATGGAGACGACTGGATATCCGGCCATCGTTACAGAATGGAAAGAAATTACCGGGGAGATGGAAAATTTTCAAACCTGGAAACGGAAACTTATTCCGGTATCTTTGATTTTGAAGATGAGACATATCCGGTTTTGGAAACAGAAGACGGATCCCGATATTACCTTGCGGTTGAATTCCCCGTTGATATGGATGACATGCCTGCCAACGGCGATGAACTGGAAGTTGAAGCATTTCCATCCTGGGAATCGCCTGTTACATTGATCGTAATGGATGCGACGGTAAACGGTGAACCAGTAAGAGCGAATTGGCGGGGAAGCTATGAAAGATTCGGTGACAGAAATGGTTTCAGAGGCCGTACTGGTTTTAGAGACCGTGACCGCAATTGGAGACAGGGCGGTTATGGAGGATGTGGTGGCGACTGCTACTAGGAGCCTGTCGGACTTACGCCTCACGGCTCAATTTTTGCCCTTTTTCCCTGCTGCGGCGTTGCCAAAATACTCACGTAGCCCAGCTACGCTCCGTTTTTGTCGCCTTGCATCAGGAAAAAATCATCAGAAATCGCCTCGAAGTCTCAAAGTCCGACAGACTCCTGGGAGCCTGTTGTGACGGCCCTGGTCGTTGAAGATGAAAAACAGCTCAATACAATGATTCGGGATTATCTTGAGTCATTGGGCTGGACAACCCTTGGTGCTGAAAACGGCACCAGGGCACTTCAAATCTTCCAGGAAAATAAAGTGGATTTCGTGCTGCTGGATATTATGATACCGGGGCTGGATGGTCTGGATGTGATAAGAAAAATCAGAGAGCACAGTGATGTTCCGGTCATTTTCATCACAGCCCTGACCGAAGAGTCTGATAAACTCATCGGCCTGGAGCTTGGTGCCGATGATTACATCTCTAAACCTTTCAGTCTCAAGGAAATGGCAGCACGTATCCGCAGCGTCATGAGACGTGTCAGCCCCCCTGAAAAAAACCAGTTACAGGAAGAAACAATACTGACTATTGGAGACCTTGAACTGAACCCCGTAAAACGAACCATTCATCAGACAGGCATTTTACTGGATTTTACGGCGGTTCAATTCGATATCATCCATGGTTTCATGAGAAATCCGGGCCGGGTGTTCCGACGTACCGAGATACTTGAGTTCTTCCAGGAACATGCCTGGGAGGGCTATGAACGAACCATTGATGTGCATATAAAGAACATTCGGAAAATTCTTGAACCTGACCGGGACAATCCTCAATACATACAAACTGTTCGGAGTGTGGGATACCGTTTCAATGATGGGAATTCAACATGAGACTGCCTCTGGGAGCAAAAATACTGGGGTCTTACGGGATTATTGTTTTTCTGGCACTCGGTATTACCGTAGGAGCCGGACAAAGATTTACCCAGTCCCAGTATAATGAATTTGCAGCTCAGAGAGACAGATCCCGTGCCAGGGCCATGGCTCCTTTTCTGGATCAACTCATCCTGGAGGCAGTCAATGCAGAAAAAGATGACCCACAATCGGAGTTTCCCCTGCCCGGTCCCCATGTGTTTACGCAGGCAATCCAGAACGACGAATTGCTCAGCACTAATCAGAGTGGACATCACAGGCATATGAATCCGCCGCCTCGAAGAAGTCGGCGCCAGGATGATTTTTTCGACCGAATGCTCATTACCGATGCAGAAGGACGTGTTCTTTACAATACAATGGGCAACCGAATAAAACAATATCCGGACAGAGATGATCAACCCGGGGGTGTGGAGATTTACAGTAATCAGGAAGTGGTTGGTTACCTTTACATTGGCCAGATGTTTCCCAGCCCACCCCGATCGGATGAAGAATACTTCTTTCAAAATGTCGGTCTGAAAACTCTGACTTTTACCGCCCTCATTTTCCTGATTGTCATCATACTGGGGATAGTCCTGACACGGCACATAGTTATCCCGGTGAAATCAATCAATGCGGCTGCCCGGCAGGTCAAGGAAGGGATTCTGAATGTGAGAGTCCCTGATAGGCGACAGGATGAAATGGGCGATCTGGCCAGAGGGTTCAATGCCATGACAGCTTCTCTGGAAGCCGCAGATCGGCAGCGTAAGCAGCTTATAGCCGATTCGGCCCATGAACTTCGAACGCCGGTCAGCATCATTCGGACAAGAATTGAAATGATGGAAGAGGGTGTCTATCCCATGGATACGGATGGCCTGACCGCCCTTGCCAGCGAAACCGATCATTTAATCAGATTGATTGAGGAGCTTAAAACTCTTGCGACACTGGAATCCCCTGATTTCTCAATGAAATTGGAAAAAGTCAATCTGGCTGAATTGATCAAAGATTCAGTGAATTCAAGTCAACCAATCATTGCACAGTCGGGTTTTCAAGTAGAGACTTCTATCAGTGACAGCATTCCAGTCATCAGCGGAAATGCGGAAAAACTCCGCCGTATGATAAAAAACCTCCTATCCAATGCTCTGTGCTACGCCCAGAAAAAAATAGTCATCAGCGTGAATTCAGGTCCTGCAAACCGGATTGAAATTCTGGTGGAAGATGATGGACCGGGCATACCGGATGAAATGAAAGAACGTGTTTTCGAACGCTTCTACCGACTGGATTCCTCACGGAGCAGAGATTCCGGGGGAAGCGGCCTTGGTCTGGCTATCTGCCGTGAAATAATCAAAGCTCACAGTGGTGAAATCAGTGTCCATACATCAGAGAATCTGGGAGGTGCTGCCTTCCTGGTAGTAATTCCCAATCAGAGTGAATCTCCGACCGCATCAAATAAGCGTGCCTGAACAAATAAATAATCTGAGAGACGATTCAAATACCTCTGACCATCATTCAAATCGTTCATAATTCTTTCCCGTATCAAAGTAACCAGATTCCGCTCAACTCGACGGCACACAGCTCTTGCAAAATCTATTCTGGCACTGGTTTCATTCCTGCCGTATGTGATAAAGTAATCAGGCATGTCAATCTTATCCATAATATCCCTTTGCCAGATCTCAATCTGCTCTATATCAGAATGACAGATGCGAGGTATTGTATCATATGCAGAATGGGAAGGCGGTACGGCCAGCATACCTCCCAGCCGGAGAAGGCATTGCTCTATCCAGTTTACGTTATCCCTGTCCCGAACATCGTCCAGGGATGCTTTAACCATGCCCAGGGCCGCATGCAGTTCATCTATTTCTCCAATTACCTTAATCAGCAGGTCGTCTTTGGCACGGCGAGATCCATCAGCAATGCTGGTTTGTCCCGAATCGCCGCCGCGTGTTGTAATACTATTAAATTCTATCATATCAATTAGTATAATCATTTTCCATGGAATTGATTATGGTGCCGTGTGCTTTAAGAGAGGAATCAATGAGTAAGCCGCAGGATAACAGGAATAGTAATGAAAACAAAGATTGGCGGGATTTGTTGAAAAAGTCCGGAGAGAGCGGGGAAAACAGCCGCTGGAACCCATTTCGCAAAGGGAAAACAAAATTCCCAATGTGGTATATCTTCCCTGCAATCCTGTTGATCGGCCTTTTTAACATGTTTTTGTTTCGCGGCGAGGGAAATTCCATTCCCTACAGTGCATTCAAACAGCTCATCTCTACAGGTGTTATTAAAGAAGTCCATTTCACAAAATCAACCCTCATCGGGTATTCATCTGTGAATAATGGATCTGAGAATTCAAATGATGTGTATCAATATATTCAAAATATCTTCAATTCCAGTTTGTCTGATGGAAACAGGAGTTGGAAAACAGAATGGATTACCAGCGATCTCAAATTGCTTCCCCTGATGGAAGAAAACAACGTCGTATTTCTCGCCGTACCGGAACGCAACAACTATCTACTCGACATGTTCGTCCGAATACTGATTTTCACTGTTCTGCTGCTTGTTATCTGGAGATACATGATGCGGCGAATGGGTGGAATAGGCGGCTCCAATGTTATGAGTTTTGGTCAGAACAATGCCAAAATTGTGGCGGAGAAGGATTTAACCACTCGATTCAAGGATATTGCTGGATGCGATGAAGCCAAGGATGAATTGGTTGAAATTGTGGAATTCCTGAAAGCTCCCGCGAAGTATACTGATATTGGCGGAAAGATACCCAAAGGAGCCCTTCTTGTAGGTTCTCCGGGAACGGGAAAAACTCTTCTGGCCAGAGCAGTGGCCGGTGAGGCCAGTGTTACCTTTTTCCGGATGTCCGGAGCTGATTTCGTTGAAATGTTCGTTGGTGTAGGAGCCGCAAGGGTTCGGGATCTGTTTAAGCAAGCCAGGGAGAAGGCCCCCTGCATCATTTTCATTGACGAGCTGGATGCCATTGGCAAAAGCCGATCAGGGACCTTGTCCACCAATGACGAAAGGGAACAAACCCTTAACCAGCTTCTGGTAGAAATGGATGGGTTTGATTCCACCAGCGGAGTGATAATTCTGGCTGCTACCAATCGGCCGGAAGTCCTTGATCCAGCCCTCCTCAGGCCGGGACGGTTTGACCGGCAGGTTGTGGTGGATAAACCGGATCAGGCAGGCCGGGAAGCCATACTTAAGATCCATTCGGCCGGTGTAAAGACGGCTGAGGATTTTGATGTCAGCGAAGTTGCAAAAGCGACTGCAGGGTTATCCGGAGCAGATCTTGCCAACATAGTCAATGAGGCAGCCCTGCTTGCCGTCAGATTTGGACGGGACAGGGTAACAAGGGAAGATTTTTTTGAAGCCATTGAGAAAACAGCCATTGGTCTGGAAAAGAGGAATAAGATACTCAATCCCCATGAACGGGAAGTGACGGCATACCATGAGACCGGACATGCACTGGTCAACGTGTTCACTCCGGATCAGCATCTGGTTAAGAAAATCACCATTGTCCCCCGGGGTTACGGCGTGATGGGATACATGCTTCCAGTTCCTGAAGAGGAGAGAAATTTCCAGACACGGGAAGAGCTTCTGGGGCGTATTGATGTCGCTCTGGGGGGCAGGGCCGCAGAAGAGATAATCTATGGAACTGTATCAACAGGGGCTGGGAATGACATTGCCAGGGCCACTGATATTGCACGGGCAATGATAACTCGTCTGGGAATGAGTGATAAATTCACCCACGTATCGCTGGATAAGAAGGGCGGTGGTTTCCTTGGTGATACGGACTCTCATTATGGCCAGACAAGAGAATACTCAGAGGATACCCAGAAATATGTAGACCAGGAAATCTCCAGAATTATGTCGGAACGCTATGTTCGGGTAATGGGTCTGCTGCTGAAACATAGGAATCTTCTGGATATCATAACACACCTCCTTCTGGATAAGGAAACCATCGAAAGGGAAGAATTGATGTCTCTTATCAAAGCAGATGAAAAAGCTGAGGCTGAATATGCTGCCCGTAAGGATGCAGATCTCAAACCCTCCGAAAGAGCCCGGACTTCCGGTGAAGCAAGGAACCAGGCCATCAAACAGCGTATGGCTGAAAAGCGTGAGGCCGAAGCCAATGCTCAGGCAAAAAAGGAATCCGATCAGGAAACCCTGAACAATGAGGAGGAACTTTCATGAATGTCAGCTGGTCTTTTCTCATTGATATGAGCATCCTTGGTGCTGGTCTGCTGCTTGCCACCTGGATACGGTCTCGTGTTGTTTTTTTTCAACGGTTTCTGGTTCCGAATGCTCTAACCGCAGGATTTATACTTTTCCCACTGTATAGCTGGGTTTTTCCCCACTTTGGTCTGGATACCATGAATCTGAAGAACATCATCTATCACTTCCTCAATCTGTCGTTTATTGCCATGGCTCTGAGAGTGAGCAAAGTGAAACGCCGATCCAGCCGGGATGTTTTTGCAACAAGCACAATGGTTCTGGGACAATACGCCATTCAGAGCTTTTTGGGCACCATACTCACACTCATCATGATATTCACTTTTTTCCCCGGCCTTTTCCCTGGATTCGGTCTTTTTGCTACTCTGGGCTTTTCCCTGGGTTCCGGTCAGGCTTTTGCTATTGGTTCAGCCTGGGAGGCCATGGGTTTTGAGGGATTGGGCAGTATTGGACTGACTTTTGGAGCATTGGGACTGATCTGGGCCTGTTTCGGCGGTATCTTCCTTGTCAACTATGGTACCCGCAAGGGGTGGATTTCCCGAAAAGAACAGGAACGCATCAATTCCGGCAATGTTAGAGCCGGAGTTCTTCGCCGCGGTGAATCTGGTGATTTCTCATCTGTGGAGAATGTCATCAATCCCGAAGCCATTGATCCGATGAGCTTTACAGCGGCCCTTGTACTCATTACCTACCTGCTGTCATATCTGATTCTGAAATGCATCAGCTTCCTGCTTGAATTACTTGGCAGCGGCGGAGCTAAACTGGCCACAAATCTATGGGGAGTCATGTTTATTTTTTGCGGTCTCACCGCCATTGTTGTAAAATCCCTGATCAAAAAAATTCGTATTGAACACATCATCGACAATCGAAGTCTGACCAGAATCAGCGGCTTCAGTGTGGATTACATGGTTGCTTCTGCCATAGCGGCTATCAGTGCTGCCGTTATCGCCCATTACTGGATTCCCATTACCGTCATCTCAACGCTGGTGGGGCTGGCCACTACTTTCAGCCATATCTGGCTCTCCAGCCGGGTGTTTCAAGACCATGTATTCTACCGAGCAGTTTTGATCTATGGTGCTGCCACAGGAACCCTCCCAACAGGATTGGCCCTGCTGCGTATTATTGATCCCAACCTGGAATCTCCAGCCAGCCGGGATTTCATGCTGTCTGCAGGCCTGACCTTTCTGGCCGCCATACCCATATTGCTGACCGCCAATCTGCCGGCCATGGGGGCCCTGGATGGTTCTCTTATACCAACGTATCAGGTATTGGGACTCTACTTCCTGTATATAATTCTCTGCGCTGCAGCCTACCTGTTTCTCTCGGGAAAACGGCGGTTCAAGAATTACTCAGCAATCTGGTTCAAACGGGATTCTCAGGACTCCCGTCTCCCGATAAGAACAACCATGGAATAGCAGTCCGTCCTATAATCCTCACCACTGACAATCTGTACTTCTTCGCCCGCTTCCGCAATGTCCTGAGGCGGATCCAATGACGTATCCACAAAACGATACCAGCCGCAGCCTTCAGGGGGTTCGGGCAGGTGGAAATGAACACTGTTTACCGTTGAATTGAAGTAGATGACAATGTCCTCTTCACCATGAGTTCCATAAATTCGCAGAGCAAGAATATTCTTCTGCCTGCTCCAATCCACTGAATTTCCATGCTCATCAAACCAGTCAATATCGGGTTTCTCGCCGTCAGGCTGATTGCTGCCGGTAAAAAACTCCCGGTGCTGCAGGGTAGAGCGGTTTCTTCTGAAATTGATGATGAGCCGGGCAAAACGGTAGGTATCGGCATGAGCTTCCAGACAGGAGAAATCATACCATGAGAGTTCTGAATTATGGCAGTAGGCATTATTGTTCCCCTGCTGGGTCCGCTGAAATTCATCTCCAGCCAGTATCATTGGCGTTCCGCGGGATAGAAGCAGGGTTGCCCAGAAATTTTTAATGATGCGGGTGCGCAGGACAAGGATGGATTCATCACTGGTCTCACCTTCAATTCCCCAGTTGCAGCTGAGATTATTATCAGAACCATCCCTGTTCTCCTCTCCATTTGCCTCATTATGCTTCTGGCTGTAACTGACAAGATCATGGAGGGTAAATCCATCATGTGAAGTGATGTAATTTATACTGTGATATGGTTTTTTTCCGCTGCTGGCATAGAGATCGGAACTGCCGCTGATTCTGGTAGCGAAGGCATTAATCATACCGGGATCACCCCGCCAGAATTTCTTTACATCGTCCCTGTACCTGTCATTCCACTCAGCCCAGGGGTCACCATAGAAATTCCCAACCTGCCAGGCACCACCGGCATCCCAGGGCTCTGCTATAATTTTTGTGTTGCGCAGAACAACATCTTCGGCAATGCTCTCCAGAATGGGAGGATTGTCCATTATTCTGCCTTCACCATCCCGGGCAAGAATTGAAGCCAGATCAAAACGAAAGCCATCCACATGCATTTCCTGAACCCAGTACCGGAGGCAGTCGATAATCAGTTTCCTCACAACCGGATGGTTGCAGTTTAATGTATTGCCGCAGCCGGAATAGTTCCTGTAGAAGCGTTTGTTTTCCTCCAGCATGTAGTAAATTGAGTTATCCAACCCCCGGAAGGAATAAGTTGGTCCTGTATGATTTCCCTCCCCTGTATGATTGAACACGACATCCAGTATGATCTCAATACCAGCCCTGTGCAGTTCCCTCACCATCGTTTTAAACTCAATCACCTGATCCATACCCCTGCTGGAAACGGCATAGTTTCCTTTAGGGGCAAAGAACGCTGTTGTAGAATAACCCCAGTAATTTGTAATCGACTTATTGCCGTTTTCATGTTCATCAAATTCCGCTACAGGTAGAAATTCAATGCTGGTGATTCCCAGTTCTCTGAGATAGGGAATCATCTCAATCACACCGGCACAGGTTCCTGGATTCTTCAAACCAAAATATTTTGCTGTATTGGGATGCCTGGTCAATCCTCTCAAATGAGTTTCATAGATGATTGTTTCATGGAGGGGGTAATTGAGCGGCTGATCGCCCTGCCAATCGAAGTAATCATCCACAACAACAGATTTAGGCATACAGATGTGATTCCGGCTCGTTGAAAAGGAAAGATCTCCATCCGGATGATTGGGGTCGTACCCAAAGGCCTTCCTCAAATTCCAGGGAGTATTTCCCGTGAGAGCCTTGCTGTAGGGATCGATAAGAACCCGATTTCTGTTAAAGCGATGCCCCTTTTCAGGCCTGTATGAGCCATCTACCCGATACAGATACAACTGACCCTTTTTTAAGCCTTTGACAAAGATGTGCCAACAATCCCCGGTCTTGTTGATCTTTGGGTCCAGGAGTATACACTCATAGGGCTCATCGTCATCGGGCTTTCGATACAGCAGGAGATGAACAGAGGTTGCATATCGAGAAATCAGAGAAAACTGTACGCCATTTGATGTAAGGGTTGCCCCTGCAGGCAGGGGGTGTCCGGGGTTGATTCGTTTGTTTTTCATAGCTGTAGTAGAAGGATTCCCACCATACTATGTATCCAACCTGAGTGGCAATCCTTACCCAGTGTCAGAAAGCCTGTAAAACCCCCTTCAACCCATCCCGGGAGTCCAATCTCATCCTAAACCTTCACATACAACGGATTATAACGACCAGATTCCAATCCCGGATTACGCCACTCAACACTCAGTATCGGTAACAACATTCCAGGTTCATAGCATCATCTGCCTCATGAACGTTTCGGATAAAGCTCAGACGTGACAGGTTCTCCAGGCAGAACTGTGTGAACATTTCAGTTTCTCGAACAATGTAGAAACTGAGTTCTGTCAATTCTTATTGTAGAGATAGTAGAAGAAGTCCATATCAGTGCCCAGTACCTTCCTCTGATTCGGGAGAACCTTCTGGTACGTTTCCAGGGCTTTCCAAAAGCTATAAAACTCGGCATCAGCATTGTAGGCATCGGCATAGATTCGGGCAGCTTCGGAATCCCCTTCGGCCCGTATCAGGGCAGCCGTTGTTTCCGCTTCGGTCAGCTTTATATCCCTGTCTCTGTTGAGCTTACCGACCCATTCGGCTTTCAGGCCATTTCCATCGGATCGGTAGCCGGTTGCCACTTTTTTACGCTCAGAGATCATCCTGTCATACACCGACTGAGTAAGATCGTTGGAGTAGCGGATTTGTCGGATCACAACATCCAGGAGTTCTATACCATACTCCGGCATGGAACCCTGGGAACGGGTTAGCATCTCGCCTGACAATGCTTCCCGGCCATGTTCAATGGGAGTGAAGGCATTTTCAAGTATGTTGACCGATGTGCCAGTTTGATTATCACCCTGATTCTCGGATTCTGCTGCATCGGCTTCGGCCTGGGCATCCGTTTGAAAATCCAGAATCACATTGGCTGACTCAAGGATTATATTGGTAGACCTCACTGATTCTGTAAGAGGGTATTGGGAGACGACAGTACGGACAGCCGATTCAATTACATTATCCAGACGGGCATAAGCTTCACCCATCACATTGACTCTCTGATAGAATACTCTGGGATCAACAATACGCCATCGGGCCGTGGTATCCACCCAGATGTACTGATTCTCACTGGTGGGCATACGCTGGGGATCGCCGTCCCAGGACAGGATTTTTCTGGAATACCTTGTTACTTGATCCACAATGGGTACTTTGAATTTCAATCCGGATTCGGTATGGACCTTGACGATACGACCGAATCTGGTAACAACGGCCTGCTCACCTTCAGGTACAGTGTAAAAAGGCCGTAGAACCGCAACCAGGACAGCAATAATGATAACGGGTAAAAGGGTCTTTATGAGAGTATTCATTATTCTTCACCTCCATTACCAATGTTCTTCAGTGGAAGAAAATTTTCAAGATTTTTGTCAATAAGATCTGTGTTCTGGTTGTCAGCCAGGATTTTCGACAATGTTTCATAGTAAAGACGTTCCCGGGTTACTTCGGGTGAACGCTGGTACTCCTGCAGGATAGCTTCAAATAATGCAACTTCCGCTCTGGCACGATTGACTCGGGCCTCCTTGTAACCTACCGCTTCGGCTATTAGCTGCTTGGCTTCGCCTTCGATTCGGGGGATTTCGGTGTAGTAAGCCTGTTCCCCTTCGTTGATAAGGCGTTCCCTGTCCTGGGTGGCCTTGTTTACATCTTCAAAGGCATCTTGAACCGCACCCTTGGGAGGTTCTACCTGCTGGAGTTTCACTTCCGTGATGTTCACACCCAGAGCATAGAAATCCAGGGTTTCCTGAATCATCTGCTTGCTCAGAAACTCAATGTTATCCTTTTCAGTGCTGATGACATCCAGAATAGCACGGTCACCGACCAATCCGTTGATAACGGACTGGGTTACATCCCGGATAGTTTTATCTCGATTATCCTCTCGAGACTGATTTCCTTGAAGTCTACTGTTATCCACTTCAAACAACCACTCACGGGGAGAAGTGATGCGATATTCAATAATCCATGTAACATCGACGATGTTTAAATCTCCAGTCAGCATTTCCGATTCATGAGAATAATCACGCGAATCATAGGTAGTCGTGACTCCTGCCTGAACTGTTCGGAATCCAAATTGTTTTGATAAAACAACTTGAGGAACCTTGTATATCCTGTCAATACCGAAGGGCAGTTTGACATGCAAGCCATCCTCTACCGTAGCACGATAACGACCGAAACGGGTAACGACACCTCGTTCTTTGGCATTGACTGTGTATATACTTGATACCCCGACCATAATAAGAATGACCAGAACAGCAATCCCTGGAATAAACTTCCCGCTGAATTGCCGCCCTGGCGCCTGGGGTGAAATTTTTTGATCTGACATGGAACCTCCATGTCTGGAAAGTATATCGTATGAGGAATAAGGTCAAGATCAAGAAATGGTCCACACAGAATTCAGTAAAAGACTTGACGAAATCTTCCTCAACATCTAGTATTGAAATGTACTGATTACCTGAAAGGAAGGACATGTTCAAGGTGATGAAGCTATCTTCACTATCTCACTTGATTACCCGCTGCCGATTTTTGACGGGGTATCATTGCGGTAGAATGTATATGGCGGCCTGGACAGGTTAGACTGTACATCCATAAAATGAATACCTCACCAATTGATCGGGCGTCCGTTATATGGTCGCCTTTTTTATTATAATAAGGAGATGGAGGGCAAGATGGCAAAGAAAAAAATAATTCTATTCGATACCACACTGAGAGATGGGGGCCAGACCCGCGGCGTTAATTTCTCGATTGAAGACAAAATAAAGCTCACTCGAGAATTCGATGAGCTGGGATTTGAATATATTGAAGGCGGATGGCCAGGATCCAATCCAAAAGATATTCAGTTCTTCAAGGAAATGCGAAAGATTTCTTTGAAGAACTCCAAACTTACCTCTTTTTCATCGACACGTCTAAAAAATACTGAAGTTAATCAGGATGCAATCCTCGCAGAACTGCTCAAAGCAGAAACTTCTGTGTTCACAATATTCGGAAAATCCTGGGATCTTCATGTCTCTGATTCCCTTGGAACTTCGCTGGAAGAGAATCTGGATATGATTTATTCCACAATCGCCTATCTTAAGCCTCGGGGCGAGGAAGTCGTCTATGATGCTGAACATTATTTTGATGGCTATCGGGCCAATCCTGACTATGCAATTAAAACACTGAAAGCTGCTGCGGATGCTGGAGCAGACTGGATAGTCCTTGCGGACACGAATGGAGGTTCTCTGCCGGAACAGGTAAGAGAAGCTGTAATCGCAGCCAGAAATTCTGTGGATAAGAAACTGGGAATACACACTCATGATGACGGCGATCTCTCTCTGGCAAATACTCTTGTTGCCGTGGAATTGGGATGCACTATGGTTCAGGGTACCATAAACGGGTTAGGGGAACGCTGCGGTAATGCCAACCTGTGCAGTGTTATACCCACCCTGTCGTTCAAACTTGGATATGAAACTCTGACCCATGAAAATATTGCCAGACTGACTCCATTAAGCCGACTTGTTTCTGAACTCTCAAACAAACCCCATCAGGACAGTCTTCCCTATGTCGGGGAGAGAGCATTCACGCATAAGGGCGGAATCCATGTTTCCGCCATACGAAAAAATCCGAAACTTTATGAGCATGTTGTACCTGAGATCGTGGGTAATCATCGCTATGTCCCGGTGAGTGATCAAGCCGGGAAATCCAACATTCTGGAGAAAATTCGTGAACTGAAAATGGATGTTGAAGATGTCCATGCCAGGTCAATAGTGTCAGAAATCAAAGAACTGGAGGCCAGAGGGTATCATTTTGAAGGTGCCGATGCATCATTTGAACTTCTATCCGATCTGGTAAGCGGAAAACGTAAGAACTATTTTACAGTTCATGGTTTCCGTGTTCACTCATGGGAAAATGAGAAGGGGGATATCTGGTCTGAAGCCACAATAAAGGTATCGGTTCCCGAAGAGGTTGCCGGGAAACAGGGAAAAGATTCCTTCTGGGAGCATACGGCCGGTGAGGGAGCAGGTCCAGTAGAAGCAATGGACAGGGCTCTGCATCGGGCATTGGAAACGTTCTATCCAGTACTGTCAAGTATCAGACTGACCGATTTCAAGGTAAGAATACTGGATGAAGAAGCTGGCACCAAAGCCATCACCAGAGTACTGATTACATGTACAGACAATGACAGACATTGGAGTACTGTGGGAGTCTCGGAAAACATCATTGAAGCTTCATGGAGGGCTCTGGTGGAATCCATGGAGTATAAATTGAAAAAAGAAGAGGAGGCAAAATCATGAGTGAGGCAAGGAAAATAACAATCTTTGACACAACATTGAGAGATGGGGAACAATCTCCGGGCGCATCAATGACCGTTGAGCAGAAAATAGAAATGGCCATAGCCCTGGATAATCTGGGTGTGGACAGGATTGAAGCCGGATTCCCTGTTTCATCACCCGTTCAATTTGAAGCGGTAAAACGCATTGGCGAAGTCGTTAAAAACGCCACTGTTGTTGGATTGGCAAGATGTAAGAAATCCGATATCAACGCTGTAAGAGATTCTCTGGCCGACTGTACCGGGAAAATGATTCATGTATTCATAGCCACCAGTCCTCTGCACATGGAGCACAAGTTAAGAATGAGCAGGGAAGAAGTTCTTGCTTCAATACAGGAGCATGTTTCCTACGCTCGGGAACAGGGCTTTGATTTGATTGAATTCTCACCGGAGGATGCTTCCCGCTCTGAGTGGGATTTCATGGTGGAAGCCCTCAAAACTGCCGTCGCTGCCGGGGCAAATACTTTGAATATCCCGGATACGGTAGGGTATGCCATGCCCGGCGAATACGGTGCCCGAATGGCCGCTCTCCGAGATGCGATCCCGGAATTGGGCAATGGAGTCATGCTGTCAGCCCATTGTCATAATGACCTTGGACTGGCTGTGGCCAATTCCCTCGCAGCCATTGAATCCGGAACCGAACAGATTGAGGTCACACTGAATGGTATTGGTGAACGGGCGGGAAACGCCTCTTTAGAAGAACTGGTGATGGCACTCCACGTTCGCCAGGATATATGGAACATTAAAACTTCTATTCAGCACAAATACCTCTACCCTGCCAGCAAACTTCTGCAAAACATCACGGGTTTGATAATCCAT
Organism: Spirochaetaceae bacterium; assembly: GCA_965224705.1. Lineage (GTDB taxonomy): Bacteria > Spirochaetota > Spirochaetia > DSM-2461 > DSM-2461 > UBA2779. The sequence goes on from OZ245056.1 coordinate 2,039,072, forward strand.
AGAAACAAGCCTGTCTTTGGAGACAATGTTTTCAGTCATGAATCAGGTATACATCAGCATGGTGTTATCAAGCACAGGGAAACCTACGAAATCATGGATCCTGAACATATTGGGAGGAGTCGAGAATCTTTGATTATGGGCCGACACTCAGGAAAAGCAGCATTGAAGGAGAAACTTGTACGATACAAAATAACTCTCACCGAGGATCAGATGAATACCCTTTATAAGAAATTCACCGTCATTGCCGACAAGAAGAAGGAAGTCTACGATGAAGATCTTTTTACCCTTGTGTCCGATGTTTTAGATGTCATGCCAACTGGTTGGCAACTGAAATCCTTTCAAACCTGGACGGGAAACAAGGTTATTCCTTCCGCTACTGTGGAATTGATCAAAGATGGCCAGCGAGAACTTGGGAATCAAACCGGCGATGGTCCAATTGATGCTGTTTTCAAATCTATCGACCAATGCACTGGAACTTCAGGCCGACTGTCGGAATACATTATTCAGGCCGTAGGAAGCGGCAAGGATGCCCAGGGACAGGTAAAACTGCAGGTGGATTTTGATGGCATCCTCATCGATGGCAAAGCTGTTTCCACCGACATCATAGAGGCCTCTGCCCTGGCCTATATCAATGCTGTGAACCGCAAAGAGATGCGGGGTGCACCCAGCGTCAGGGTGGAATCTCTGTAGCATGTTTATGGTGTCAGAAAGCTCTTAAAGTCCGACAGACTCCCCGGAGCCTGTCGGACACTCCGGCAGCAATAGCAGTTAGTACCGGAGTTAATCTGCATTTCTCATAGATAAAACAAAAAGATTTCTTATATGATAAATTATTATTAGATAAACAATTAACCTGTCAAAAGGAGGGCCTTTTATGAACACAGAGTGTACTCCAAAAAGGCTAAATGGTTTTCCTTAGAGGTGCCCTCATTGCATACAACTTGAGGAGGGCCCATGTCAGAAAACCGGAATGGATCTCCCATGAATCCTTTCCATAACCTCCCGCCATTAACCAGGCTGATGGCAGTCCGTTGGATTCAAGGAAGCTGTAAACCAATTGATCTCTCTCCAATAATTGTTCCCGGCTGAGATTCAGAAGAGATGTTGATGGCAGTTCATCCTTTTCCCAGGGATCAGATCCTGCAAGAACAACGGCAAAATCGGCCGTATAATCTTCCTTTAGCCGTTTCAGAGCTGCTTCCAGCCTGTCGAGATAGGAATTCTCGTCACCACTTTCAATGGGAATATCAATGTCGCCCGGTATGTATGAAGGATGATTTTTTGGCAGAGATCCATCTATAGGCCATCCCCTGGTCATATGGATGCTGAATGTGGTAACCCGGGAATCATCTTTGAAAATGGCGGCCGTACCATCACCTTTATGAGCATCAAGATCAATAATCCAGGCCCTTTGAATTTTTTTTTCACTTATAAGTTTACTGACGGCCAATGCACTGTCATTCAAGGGACAGAACCCATGACCGAAATCCCAGTGTCCATGGTGGGTTCCACCGCCAAGGAAATGACAAAAACCTGATTCCAAAGCAATCCTTCCGGCGTTATATGCTCCTGAAATCATTTTTAGAAGCTGGGGCATCATATATCTCAGGGGCTTTTCTGCGTCTTCGGGTACCCATCGATTGTAGCTGCCATCCTTGTTGACCAACTCATAAGCGGTGATCAACTGATGATTAACTTTTTCATTGAAGAAACCATCTATGTAATCTCTGGAGTGGGCGAGGGATAAGTCTTCCCGGGAAAGCAGGATATCAATTCCTTCCCGATACCATTCAGATTTTCTCTCAGCAAGTTCCGGGTGAGTAGTTAATGAATCCAACGTCCGGGTTTTACGTGAATCCAGGGCAGGAATTTTTATTCCGAATCGGAGAAAATCAAGAAGGGCACTGGAGTCAGAAAGTACCATAATAGTATTATGGTGGAGATTTTGTAATACATCAAGTGAATCCGGTCAGGGCAATCGCATCTAATTCTATCCCTAAAAGAATGAAAAACACTGATTTGAGGGGAGCGATAGAGCTTTATGAAAGCCCTGAAACCATTATCCAGCTCTACCATGATCGGGGCAGCAGCGAGCAGTTTCATCGCGAACTTAAAAGTGATGTGGCTTTTGGGCGATTCCCTTCCGGGGAAATTCGTCTACCATGCAAACCAATGGATTTTTGCTTGTGGGAACATGATCCCTGGAGTCTGTCGGACTTACGCCTCACGGCTCGATTTTTGCCCTTTTTCCCTGCTGCTGCGTTGCCAAAATACTCACGTAGCCCAGCTACGCTCCGTTTTTGTCGCCTTGCATCAGGGAAAAATCATCAAAAATCGCCTCGAAGTCTTAAAGTCCGACAGACTCCCTGGTATCCGATATTCAGGGAAATCTTCCTCTCTTTGTAGAAGCACAACGAAGATAACAACCATCAGCCTATTTCAGGAAGAGCTCTGTCCGGGGAATCTTACAAAGTCGTACTGTATATGGACAGTTATTGGAGATAAATGTATAATCAACCATTAAAATTTGTCCTGATAGTTACTCTCCTGTATCATGATTCAGAGGGGAAAGGGGATTGAATGAATCAACAGTCTGGAATCAGTGAATCTGTTCTCTGGGAAAAGCAGTCTCAGATTCTGAAAGAACTACTTGTTTTGCATGAAAATGCCATGAAAAAGAGACAACTGAAATTCTATTCTCCAATGATGGCGATGTTTCGGAAAATTCATTGGGCAGCATCATTCCTCGGCCTGGGTGATTTTGCTGAAATAGCCGCCGGTGGTGCTGTATTGATATCCAGGATCCAGGGAGCCCATTCTACCTGGTCTGACAGTCATGCCGGTATGATCCGGGCCATTCTCAGCTACTTCACTGCCATGGTCAATCTGAAAAATCATCAGAATGACAGAAATATTCATGAGCTGAATCCACGAATTCCCAATATGATCCGTGAGTTGAGAACTTTGTTTTTTCAGTATCAGATCAATGTCAGGACCATATCGTTTTGTGCCTCTCTTGAGGCCGCCCAGGCTGAATCCATTAAGAACGAAGATGAGATTCCTTCCCTGGCCAAAAAGCGTCATAATCCCGATGGTGCACTTACTTTGATTTATTTGGACCTGAGTATTCAGAATATGAGCTTCATTGCATTGGTCAAAATTCTGGAAGATTCCATCAGAAAATCCAACCTTCTTCTTTACGGGACAATTATTCCTGATTCGGACACAGTTCAGGGGAAGGAAAAGAAGCAGCTGTTTTACTTATTACTCGACATGGAGGATAGAGGCGGGGAATGGCTCAAGCAGTACTCCATCAATGGACGTGTAGTAGAGAGATCGAAAGAAATCAGTCGGAAAGCCGTTTCTGCTGAATCGACCGTAGAAACCACCCACGATAAAAAGATTGTACCGGAAGAAATCACAGAAAGAAATGAAGTGGAATCTGATGTAGTTATTATTGAAAGAAGAAGTTATGATCAACGTTCAAAAATAAGAAAAACATCGAAAGCAGGTAATAAACTCTCCTTTGATACTGATGAAGTAAAAGAACTTGAATCTGTCTCAATGAAGAACTCTGCCCGGGAAGCCCGCAGAAATCGTAAAATCCGTAACAAAGATCTCAGAATACGTTTTACTGTTGGTGCGAAAATGCAATTAATTGTTTCCAGCATTATCATTATATCCATGCTGTCCTTATCCCTTATTGGACTGCATTTCTTTCGATCAGAAATCAGTAATCGTATTGAAGATACAAATATATCGCTGGCCAGCCTGGTTGCGAAACAGGCTGGTAGTGAGTTAACGCAGCTCTTTGATTCTGCAAATCTTCTCTTCCAGATCGGAGCATCAACACAGAATCCTGAAGACTTGATTGATGGTTTCTTTGCGAATTTCCAACCCCTTGCCTATGTCGGTATTTCAGGAAATGAAATTGGATTTTTTAATCGGATCTGGTTCAGCGAGAACCGCATCCTCAATGAAAATGCCATCCTGCAAAGTATCATGAATATTCGTGGTAAGGATCTATTGAGGGCCAAAAATGGTGAAACAGTCATTATCAATGTATCTCCTCTCATCCCCAACCTGGAAACTCCGGTGCTGGCCATGTCAGCTCCTTATCTTCTGGGAACACAGCAGGAAGCCCTGATCATATTGGTGGATATTGGGGAAGGATTAGCTGAAAGTGTTAAAATGCAGAGCGATATAGCCACCACAATCATTATCAATGCTGAGGGAGAGATTCTGGTCCACCCGGATTATTCTCATATCTTTGGCGGAGGTGTTGTCAAGGATTCTCCGGTGTATACCAGGATGTATTCCCAGGGTGCTACAAAGGGACAGATAAGATTTACGGAGGAATTAGATAATGAGTCTGTTACCACGATCGGTTCATTCTCCATTATACCCATTGGAAATCTTGGTGTTGTATCAACCGTACTGGAGAAAGATGCGTTTGGAGCTGTTGAAAGAATTCAGAGGCTCAATCTCACTTTGCTGGGCTCTATACTGAGCCTATCAATTCTGGGGGTGTATTTCTTTGCTCAGAGTCTTTCCATCCCTCTCAAGGAACTGACCCTTGCGACTCGAATGATTAAAGCAAGGAACTATGCCATAAGATTGAAGACCCATACCACCGATGAAGTTGGCCAGCTCACCAGACATTTCCTCAGTATGATTCCAGTTCTGGAGAGGGTTGAGAGACTTCAAACTAAAACCAGTCATTTCATCAATCCGCAGGTAGCTAAAATGATAGCGGATGATGTGTTGCCTGAAGAAGCAGAAACAAAAAATGTTACTGTTTTCTTTTCAGACATACGGAATTTCACCTCCATGAGTGAGCAGATGGGGGATCCCCAATTGGTATTGGATAATCTTTCGGAGTACTTCAAAACTGTTGTTCAGTGTATTGAACGAACAGACGGAACAGTGGATAAGTACATCGGGGATGCCGTAATGGCTGTTTGGGGGAGTATGAAAGACCTACCGAATAATGCTGAGAGTGCTATCAATGGTGCATTGAATATACGGAATGCATTGATTGATTTCAACAAGAATAGGGGTTCTGTTGCATACCCAATTTTCCAGGTAGGGTGTGGGTTGAACAGCGGCCCTGCCACTGTGGGTATTATGGGCGGCGGATCTTCAAAAGAAGAGTGGGCTCATATGGGGGATACTGTCAACATTGCCAGCCGTGTCGAGGCACTGAATAAAGCTATGGGTACTGATATCTTGATTACTGAGATGACATCGGATTTAGTGAAGGGGATATACGATCTGGTTCCAATGAGGAAAATCAAAGTTAAGGGTAAAGAAGCTCCTCTGAAGATTTATGCTGTTCTCGGTCGTCTTGACAATGATAGAAGACCGAAATCCCTGGCGGAATTGCGTACTTTATTGGGACTCAAGGGTGATTTCAATCAGGCCGCTTCCAAGGAGGAACATGAAATTAAGTACGAGATCCTTAGTTCGTAACATACTTGTTTCGTTCATCTTTTCAGGCATGGCTGCTTTTTTCGGTGTACTTTTCTGGAATGAATTAAACAATGCGGTTAATCATACTGATGGTGTTCTTATAGGAGAAATTGTTGAGTTAACAGGCCAGGCTCAAAGACGATTTTCGAAGCAGAGTCAATGGACAGATCTCAGTATTGATTCCGCAATATATAATCTTGATTCCATCCGTACCGGAAGATCTTCTGTCGCTTCCATTGTGTTGAAGTCCTATGATGAAAGTGGTGAGGAAGTGTACGATGAAATACAGCTCGGTGCGGAAACATACATCATTGTTGATCTCACTGAAAATACCCGAACTGTGAATTTCATTGGAGGAAACGTCTTTGCTGCCGGATCTGCTGGTCTTGCTATCAGCACTGATACGACCACTGTCTACCCCGGGGAAGGGACTGTCAACCTCAATCTAACAGAAGAAGAGGGCATCAGTGTTAATGCGACGGATGGGGAAGTAAAGGTTGTTGTTAATGGTGAACAATCCGTTGTAAGTCCCGAATCAGTGCTGAGAATTGATGAAGAAGAAGGACATGTAACACAGGAAAGAACACCTGTAAAACCACTGACTCCAACAGCCAATGCACTCCTGCTGACCTACAACAATGCCAGGGAAGTTGATTTCTCCTGGGAATTATTGGCGAATTGGGAAACTCCTGTTCTGGAGATATCGCCGGATCTCACCTTCGAGAGTGGTGTGATTCGTCGAAATGCGGTCAACGATTCCCTGAGCATGGAAATTGACCATGGTCACTGGTACTGGCGTCTTGCTGACGATGAAACAGGTGAGACCAGTATTGCAAGTTCTTTCAGTGTCAGTCTGGAGCAGAAGGTATCCTTGATGTCTCCTGTTCCAGATTCCACTCTTTCGTATTCAGGTGAGGCATTGACTGTGTTACTGCAGTGGGAACGGGCCTGGTTTGCGGAGTACTACAATGTTTTCATTGCAGACTCACCAGCCATATCCAATCCTCAAACAACTCTGGAGGTGAGGGGAAATTCAGTTCTCGTGGAAGAACTCTCCTCCGGACAATGGTGGTGGCAGGTTGTTCCTGTCTACCGTCGAGGTGAACTTGACAGCAATCTGTATAGTGAGACAAAAAGTTTCTTTGCCGAGAAGAGCAGGGGATTCAGCAGCATCGAGCTGATTTCTCCAGGCAACAGGAGTTCCATCTCGGCAGTTGAAGTTCAGGATGGAACATCTTTCCGATGGCTGAATCAGGATGGAATCATTCAGTATGAAATAAAAATCTCCAATGATTCAAACTTCAACGAGTTGACTTCTGTTGCGGTCACACAGAGTAACTGGTACACGTTTAAACTTGATCCGGGAACATATTATTGGCAGGTTGAAGGCGATTCAGCAGAAGCTGCCAGGGTAACAGTCTCCCCAACATGGAATCTGGAGATTAAGCCAGGGAGTAGTTCCATTGAACTTCTGGATCCACTACCGGGGGAAAATATAGAATTCCAGCCTGGTAATCTTCATACATTCCACTGGAGAAGCGAATTGAAGGGGATGTCGAGATTCACTCTCAGGAGAGCTGATTTAAGGAATAAGACCAGAATAATTCAAAGTCTGACCGAAGAACCAAAGTTTACCATGCTGCTGCCCGATGAAGGTTCCTATATATGGCAGGTTCAGTTACTTGACAGCCTTGGTAATGTTGTGCTTGAAAGTCCGGAAGGTAACTTCAAGATTGTGAGAAATCTCAATCCACCGGATCTCCTGTACCCTGTTCCTGAGGAAAGCATCAGTTTCCCCGCTGACCGCATTGTATTGTTGAACTGGTTACCTGCTGAGGGTGTTGATAGATACCAGGTTGTATTTAGAAGTCCCAATGGTACTATCGTTTCTCAGGATGATGAAGTACTGGGTTTGATAAAAGAAATCTATATCCCGAGAAACTTTGGCGGTGGAACCTATCAGGTTGAGCTTGCTTCTGTACGGGAGAATCCAGTTATCAGGGAACTTGGTGTTAGCGAAAAGGCAGTATTCAGTTTCAATATAGAAGATGCCATAAAACTGGAAGCTGCGATTCCTTTAACACCAGGTAACGGTACTGTGATAAACAGCCAGGAGATTTCTTCGAATGGACTTCTGCTGCAATGGGAGACAGGCCCATTTCTCACACGATGGGCAGTTGAATTGAGCAGAAATTCTTCAGTCGCACAGTATTATCCAACTGACTCCCCACGACTCTTACTGACTGAATTAGAATCTGGGCAGTATCGCTGGACAGTTCATTCATGGGATAAGTCCAATATAGAAGCACCATTGAGCCGGGGCAACAATTTTACAGTAATAGATTATGAATACCTTCCACCTCCTGTCATCAGATCGCCGGAAACTGGCGAGAATATTGATATGACCGGTGCCAAAAACTTGAGATTTGAATGGCAATCAGCCAGTGATGATGCTTTTACAGAATTGAAACTGTATAGTGGAAACTCGCAGATTCTGCTGTTCCAGATAGCAGATCTCAAGAATTCCTTCTATGTGTTGGAAAACCTGAGTATTCTGGATATAGGGGATTTTGTGTTGGAACTGACATCCTATACGAAATCCTCAGGGAAGGAAATTGCTCGAAGGAGTACCGTAGTTCGAGTTCCTTTTTCGTTGTCTGTCAAACTTCCTGGAACAGCCCCGCAGATTCTAACTCGCGAGTTGCTGTATGCTGATTAGGGAATCAGACGGATACCATCTGTTTTTTCTAATTTTTTTTATCTCAACTATGATCATGGGAAACTTGACCGCCGCCGATCTCATTGAGTGGGAACCCTATGAGGAAGCTGATCATTACTTAGTAGAATTTCGTCAGGATGGTGATCTTATTGCGGTATTCAGGAGTGAAATCTCCTCTTTGCCAGTTACACTCCGGCCTGGAAAATATGAATTCAGAGTTCTTGTTATGAGTCCATTTGGTAAAGAAATGATTGCAAGCCAGTGGGAAGAAGTACAGATTCTGTCCAATCTGGTACCTGTTATTTTGAGCTTTTCACCTGGAGAAATCTATCTGAACAGAGAGCCAGTTTTTACTGCACGTATTGCTGGATACAGAGAGATTCTGAATGAGAGTTTTAAATTCCAGTTGGAAAACGACGAGGGGAAAACTATTCCGCTTGTTGTTGAGAATTCCAGTGAACAGAATACTACTGAAAACATCTGGGATTTCGTTTTCCAGAAGCCGAAAAACAGAGATTTATCGGTGGGGAAATGGAATTTCTTAATAGAAGATATAAGTACAAATCAGTCAAACATGATGAGTGGAGCTCTTACAGTGCATGAGCATTTCAAACCCGGATTGAAAGCCGTTGTACCGGGAAGAATCCGAATTGGAAAGGAATACAATGAATTAACTCTGAAAATTTCAGGGATGGAGAAGAATATTGAGATACTTTTTGATGGTCCATCAGATCTTAATCCCGTATTTCTTCAATACACAGGGAAGAATAGACTGATGTACAGTTTGAATCTTCAGGATGCCGAACCTGGCTGGTATTCCATATCATTAAAGAATCCATCGGGTGAGTCCTATGTCAAAAAACGTGCTTTAAAGCTGCAGAAACCACCTGACCCTGATTCCCTGTCCGCTAAAATTTCAAGCGATATAAACCAGATGGAACCCAATCCTGTACCAGAATTCCCCAATTCAATTTCATTGGGGTATACATTTTCCATGCCGGTTACGAGAGGGATATCTTTTTTTGAGTATAAACTATTAGGATTCATGGTTGGTTTTTCCAGGGATATCTCCAATGAAGTATTGAGACGTCTTCCAGCTTTGAATGGATTGGGTTGGGAGATTAGTTTCCTGTTGACAACTACAGAAAGGCTTCATCTTTTTGTCGATAATGTTGATAGTCTGCATTTCACGCTGATCATGGGAGTACGGTATATTACACCCTGGAGTTTTCCGATTAAGTTCCTTCTTCGTTTTGGTGCAGGTTTTACCAGCTCAATCTACACTTCCACAGTCTATGACCGCACAGCTAATATTGGTGGTCATACTCTTTCAGATCTTGATTCATTGGATTTAACGATGAGAGCCGGTGCGGGGCTGTCTCTGCATATATCTCCGCGTATATTTTTGAATATTGTGTTCAATGCCAGTAGTATATTCTTTTACAATAATACTTATTTCTTTCTCCAGCCTGCTGTTGAAGGTGGATTTCGGTGGTAAGATATTGCTTGATTCTTTTTCTATCCGCAGCAGTTCTCCCTGTATTCGGTCAGGAGTCAATTGACCTGGTCAGTGAAAGTGGAGGTGTTGAATTGTCATGGGAAGCCATCCCGGCTGTTTATCGGGTAGAGATCAGGCAGGATGGACAAATTCTCTATGCAATGGACTTAACTGAGAATAAACTCAAGGTAAAGCTGGAAAGGGGAGTCTATGAGTACCAGGTTAGTTTCCTCGATCCATTTGGAAACATTGCAACGAAGACGGGGTGGAAAGAATTAGTCGTTCGATATGATAGTGTCCCCTGGTTCAGGGTGATTAACAGTATTGAGGGATGGGTAGGTGATGACCTGGTTGAACTGGAAATTGACAGTTCAGCCTTGAAGCAGGATACAACATTTCGGTTGGAGAAAGATGACCTCAAAGTCAGTATAACAGGTGAGAGAAGTGCTGATAGAATAAAATTCATGATCCGTACGGAAGAACTGTCAGCAGGCAGTTGGGATCTTGTTTCCATCAATTCCGCAGGCAGTACTTACCGGAGTCCTGGAGTACTTCGACTCAATGAATTCCTGGATCCGAATCCAGACAAGTTTGACACTCTGTACCTCCTCAATGATGGAGGAGCCAATATTGAGGTTCGTGGTGAGAATTTTGGCAAAAACATAGAGGCCGTTGTGAAGGGAGAAAATGGAGAAATTCCTGTTCAATCAATCACGTATATCTCCAGAAACAAAGCTGAACTCAATCTGGAATTAACCGATTCCAAACCTGGAGATTACTCGATAATCCTTACCAGTCTATCCGGCGAAGAAACACATTTGGAGAATGCTCTGGTGATTCTGGATAAGAACAAACACGGTTCACGCCTGCCGGGATTTGAAATCCAGATGGGGTATTCCCCTATGATATCCTTCGTTCGGAGGGCAGATGATATCCCTCTTGTTCCCAATTTACTTGTTGTTGAAACATCTTTCATATTTAATTCTGGAATAAACGTACCCTTTCTGCGATCTCTGGGTGTCGGGATACATGGAAGCATTGGCCTCAATGGTCCTGGTGCCGCTGAGGAATCATTTGACATGATGGGCTCTGTTGATCTCGTTATCAACTGGCGCCCCAGGCTCAAGCGAGATTTATCTCCTTCCTTTGAGTTGGCAACGGGCAATATGTGGTTCAATTTCATTACGGCATCTGAATTCGAGAACTATCTATATGCTCGTCTTGTTATTGCCGCTGATATCATGAATGCCAATAAGTATTTTCAAATAGGCGCATCATTATTGGTGAGCTTTGGTCAGGAAAGTACAATAACAACGATTGGACTGGTATTTCGGCGAGGTATGCGGTTTTAGTGGCGAAGAGAATCACTTTGTATCGAGACATACAAAGCGATTCATTACATGTAACTAAGGAGAAATCTGTATATAATTTGTATATATAGACTTATTCAAATTAGCAATCCAGCGGACATAGTTCTTATGAATGACACCTTCTTCGAGATCGGCATCAAGGTTTGAACTGTCGACATAGGATATTACATATCCAGTTTTATCGTATTCAATACGTATATCAGCAACGATAGCACCTTCGGATTTTGAATACCGGGCTTCAATCAATCCTGTTCTATCTTCTTCTATAACCCAACCATACTGAACCAGAGAAAGCCTGATGCTTTTTGCTAATAATTCTGTATCCAGGGGTTGGGGTAGACTATGACCTGTACTGACAGGGGTAAATTGAGTTGTCGTGAAACATGAGGCCAGCAACAATACCAAAACGGCCAGAAAAGTGATTTTAATCTTCATAGAAGGACTCCTTTCCAATACAGATTTTGACTCGTCGCCAAAATTTTCGGTAGATTAACAGGAATTCTCGCCACAGGTCAATAGAAAAATCTGAAATACACCATAATTTCTTAAATTCCAAAAAATGGGATCCAGATGCTTTGAGACAGGTCGGCATAAAGCCTGGGAATCTTCCTGTGCCAGAACTTACCCGCAGTTACTGTTGAGCCGCCGTTTTTTTATTATCAATGACGTATTAATCCCGCCAAAGGCAAAATTATTACACATTATATGCTCAGGATTCATCTCCCGTCCATCTCCGATTATGTAATCGAGATCACCACATTCGGGATCCAGGTTATTCAGATTGAGATTAGGAGCGATCCACCCTGTATTCATCATCTGTATGGACAACCAGGTTTCGATTGCTCCGCAAGCACCCAGTGTGTGACCTATGTAGCTCTTGAGAGTACTGTAGGGTATCGGTCTTCCGAAACAGTTCCTCGTCGCATTGCTTTCCGCAACGTCACCATGCTGTGTTGCCGTACCGTGTCCGTTTACGTAATCAATCTGTTGGGAATGGATTCCCGCATCATCAATCGCAAGTTCAAGTGCAATTTCCATAGTATTGCTATTCGGTTGTGTAATATGATCCCCATCCGTATTCGTACCAAAACCTATGACTTCTGCATGGATTTGAGCACCTCTTTCCTTCGCGTGTTCCAGTTCTTCCAGTATAAGAGTACCGGCACCTTCTCCAACGACAAGACCATCCCGGTCCCTGTCAAATGGACTGGGCGTTACTTTTGGAGTTTCATTTTTCGTACTTGTCGCATATATCGTATCAAAGACAGCCGATCCTGTTGGATTCAGTTCCTCAGCCCCTCCACAGATCATTATTTTTTGCTTTCCTTCACGAATTGTTTCAAATCCAAGCCCTACGGCATGACTTCCTGAAGTACAGGCCGTGTTTGTGGTTAAGAGACGCCCTGTCGTTTTAAAGAATACACCGATATTCACAGCACAGGTTTGGGCCATGGACCGAATGTACGTCGTCGCTGTGATTCCCTGAGCATCATTTTTTTTCAACATTGAAAAGTAGTCCATCATAGCGTCAATATTACCTGTGGAAGAACCATATGAAACACCAGTACTTCCATCCGTCAATGCCGGATGTTCGAGCAATCCAGCCGCATTAAGAGCCATCTCCGCAGAATGAACGGCTAAAAGAGCAACCTTTCCCATTCCCCGAACTTTCTTTCTAGGGTATTTCGGTGGAATCCAGTCTGCGGGAGATGCCAGTCTTGTGTTCAGCCTCTGATATCTATCCCATTCATCCATTCGGATAATTTTGTTCTCTTTTTTACGAAGATTCTCTTCAATGGTTTTCCAATCAGATCCCAGGGGAGATATTGCAGATCCGCCTGTTACAACAACACGTTTTCTCATATCATTCCTCCGTTAACAGAAATAACCTGTCTTGTGATGTAAGAGGCGCTATCTGACAGAAGAAAAGCAGCAAGTCCGGCCACTTCTTCCGGTTTTCCCATTCTTCTAAGGGGAATAGCGGATTTTACATGATCCCATGGAACCTCATTGGCCATTTCGCTTTCAATGACACCAGGAGCAATACAGTTAACAGTTATCTCGCGTTTACCCATTTCTACAGCCAGGGCTTTAGTCGCGCCGATTATACCCGCTTTGGAGGCACTGTAGTTAACCTGCCCCCTATTTCCCATCAGTCCGGAGACAGAAGAAAGAGTGATTATACGGCCAGGTTTGCGGCTTCTAACCATGGGCATGATCAGGGGACTCAGGACATTGTAGAATCCGTCGAGATTCGTATGTATGACTCTATCCCAGTCCTCCCCGGAAATAGAGGGAAAGGCATTATCCGCAGCTATTCCAGCATTGCAGATAACGCCATAATAGATTCCGCCACTTTCTACATCTTTTTCAAGAGAAGCTTTACATGCCTCACGATCTGAAATGTCGAAGGTGATAGCATGGGCCGAACCACCGCCATCCCTTATTTGATTCACCGTATCTTCAGCTCCATTTTTGTCCCGATTGTAATGTACGGCGACTTCATACTCTGCTGCTCCGGCGGCTACGGCTATGGCTTTACCTATACCTTTGCTGGCTCCGGTTACCAATACTCTCTTCATAAATTATCCTTTATTATCACAATTCGGAAACCCATTTATCAATGATTTCCTTGTTATTTTCTATGACATTGACTACGGCAGTGGAATAGACTTTACCGTCGACGGAAGCCTCACCTTCAAATACGGCCACTTCACCGTCGCGAAAAATCTGTTTCACAGAAATGGTAACCCTGTCACCGGAAGAAAAACCGGCAGCTTCTCCCCTGAAGTTGCGGATTCCCATGATGAATCCGATCTTCGGTTCTTTACCGCCATCGCGATAATTAATACCCGATAGTACGCCAATGCTCTGAGCCATGTACTCAAAGGAGATCCAGAGGGGAATGATTTCTTCCTCCTTTCGATAAAACTCGCTGGCTGTTGTTACGTCCACCTCTGTTTCTATAGTCTTGTCCTCCATGCTGTATTCCTTTACCCGATCGAGAAGCAGCATTCTTCCCTGATGGGGGGAGTACTCATATAATTCGGGTTTATTGCAGGGAACTTTCATCCCTCCCCCTCCTCGGCGGTAATGATAAGGCTGACGTTACAACCTCCGAAAGCATAGGAATTGCTCATACAGGTTTTTATTTCAGGCAGAACGGTTCGGGAACCGGTCATGTTCAATTGAATTTCATCGCTTTCACCATCCCAGAGATGGGGAGGGAGTTGTTTCTCTCGGTTCAGGGGAGAGAGGACAAGCCAGCAGAACCCCAATTCTACGGCACTGGCCGCTCCCAGAGTATGGCCGGTCATGGTTTTGGTACTCGAAGAATAGGGCAGAACATCAAATACGGCCGCAGTGGCTATAGCTTCCATCGCATCGTTCAGCTCTGTTCCCGTTCCATGCAGGTTAATATAGTCTATAGTAGGACTGCCCGCGTCGGCCAGGGCTTCCAGCATTGCTTTCACGGCACCCCTGCCCTCAGGATCGGGGGCTGTCATATGGTGGGCGTCGGAACACTCACCGCATCCGGTCAGCCGAATGGAACTCTCACCGAGTGACTCGGAGGTTATCGTGAAGAGGGCGGCCCCCTCCCCCAGGTTGATCCCCTTCCTGTTCCGGCTGAAAGGATTAGTCGGTTTCGAGTCGACGGCCTCCAGGGAAACAAATCCCTTTAAGACCGACTCGCTCACGATGTCGGCACCACCGACCACAGCTCCGCCGATGATACCGGATAGTATCATCCTTCTGGCCAGAGCCAGGGCGCTTCCGCTGGAAGTACATGCTGTCGCGATGGAAGTCCCGAATCCCTTCAGTCCGAAAAACTCCTTTACGTATTCAACGGGGTAATGAGCCTGCTGCTTCTCCAGGGAGTACTGACGGGGATATTTCCCATTTTCGCGGTATGCTTTCAGTGCTTGAAGAGACTCTTCCGAACCGTTGTCCGTAGAACCTAGAATCACACCGATTCTCCTCTCACCGAAGCGCTCCTTCATTTTCCCGACCGATCCGGTGAGTTGAGAACAGGCATGATAAAGAAGCACGTTTATCCTGTTTCCCCTTTCCCGTACAGCCTCTTCGCTGTAGAGGGAAGAACAGTGTCCCACGGGATATTCCGATTCTCCGGCTGCCTGATAGACAAAGTGGTCCCTCTTTCCCGAGAGGAGGGAAGCCAGAACAGCTTCTTTACCTGCAGCCTGAGAAGTTATAATTCCAAGATCATTGAGATAGACGCTTTGTGTCATCTTACTGTTCCTCAATCAAATACTCATAGCTGCGAAGATTATTCACATATTCGAGCCTGTTATTGGATCTGGTAACGATGATGACCGGCTCATCTCCGTTGAAAATGGTTCTTCTCCACCCCCCTTTAACGGGCTTCTGCTCAAAAGTCAGTCCCGATGCCTCAACCATCGTCTTCACATCCTCCTCAGGATAATAGCAGAACTGTATATCCGCCAGCATGTACAGAGCGCTGGAACCAGGGAGATCCATAATGGTCTCGTATCGGGCCTCACCCCCGTGGTACTGGAGATTGTATACTGAATTTCCCAGAGGGGAGAAAGCGGCTGCTGATATCTCATCGGGACTCAGAATCACGATAGTCTGCATGATGTATTCCGTTCCGCCATAATTTCCTTCAATGAGCTGAAGGATCTCCCTTTCTTCAGGAAATGATGATGTGGGGAGAAGAGCGGCCGTATGCTCGTCGGTTAGATAGACGGGAGGAGAAATTTCATCAGCCGTTCCGGATGTGCGGCATGAAGTCACCGGAGAAAGAAGGAACGGCAGCAGAAAAAGAAGATGGCGCATGTTCAAATACCTCGATAAATCAATAAGGTGTGGTTTCGCCTGCACAGGAGTCATCCCAGGAGGTTCCCAGTATAGGGAAAAACGGCTTGTTTTACAACTGATGCCGATGCTCCTGGCGGTTCAGCAGCAAGGTGATAAACCATGTGAGAAAAATTCCCGATGCAGCAGTGGTTCCGAATACTCCAGCGATGGAAGTGAGTCCCAGAAGTCCGAAAGCGAGAACAGAGGTCATCATGCTCAATGTGATCGATAGAAGCACGGCATGGTTTCTTTTTTCCGATTCAAAGAGGAGGATGATGTAATCAGTTCCCATACCGGGAATGAGTATGAGCCCAACGATGACAAAGAGGTTGACTGGCAGATTGAGAAGCGACACAAGGGAAAGCGTGCAGAGACTCGCTGCGGCGGGAATGAGAACAACCATAAGAGCCCGTTTGATACCATATCGGAGAGCGAGTCCTCCAAGTATGACAGCATAGGATACTAAAATGATCGTCAAGGCGAGTCGGCTCAGATCACCAAGGGTCTGGTTCGTATCGTCGACTTTGTTTATGAGATAGACATCCGTATGATTTGCCGCGACAGTTTTCATGGCGTCCATATCTTTGATTCCAAAGAGCATGAGAGATGTGTAATATCCGCCGTTCACCTCTCCTATGTGGAGAGTATCAGTCAGAGAGCTGAGCGGAAGCGAGAAGAGATCATTTTGATCAATATATTTCTCCTGCAGCAGGGAGAAGGCATCTCGATTGCTTTCCAGTTCCCCCGGACCGAAGCCCAGAAAATGAAGCTGATTTTCCAGCAGGGGCAGAAGGTGATTCCTCACGAGCTTGAGATTGTTGCTCTGCACCTTCCGGGAGGGCAGGAGAATGCTCAACCCCAGGCTTGATTCGAGTTTCTCCAGACGGATCAGTTCGTCCAGATCAACGCGAATCGCTTCCTCTTTCCTCAGATTGTCTTCCAGGTTCTCACCACGGATCAGCAGGTAAACACCGGAAGAGCCGTGATCAAGTATTTGCGCACTCCTGTGCTCCCAGTCGGAGAGCTGGTCGCTCATTGTGTAGAGATCGCGGACGTTATTATTCAGCTTCAGATCTTTCAATCCCAGGAAGGAAAAAATCGAAAGTACAGCCAATATGCCTCCCTTCATCGCAGGCGGGAGGGACGCTGCGCGGCTGAAAAGCGCTCCTGTCAAATACACGGCCCGGTTTGCGCCTGCCTTTGTCCTCTCCGACGGGGGCCTCAGGTTCCCATAGAGAAAAAGTACACTGAGGTATGTACTCGTCAGGCCGGCAATAGAGAAAAGAGCCATCTGCTGAAGGAGGGGAAATGACGAGAGGGTAAAAGCGGCATAGCTGAGAAGCGTTGTAATGAGACCGGTGGTTATACCGGGAAGTATTTTCCTCACAACGGTACGGCTCCTTCGTCCTTCAGCCCATTCAGTAAAGAAGTGAAAAGAATAGTCGACGCTGATTCCGATCAGACTGGTTCCAAAAACAACAGTGAAGATATGAATTTCCTGGAACAGAATAACCGTGACGGCCAGCCCCGTCAGAATCCCCATGACAATAGCCGTCACCGCGGCGGCCAGGGGCTTAAAGGACCGGAAAACGAGAAGGATCATAATGATGATGAAGAGTGTGGACAGGGTGCTGAGAAGGGAAATTTCCCGCTGCGACTTTTGCGCGCTGTCCCACGAATGAAAGGGGACGCCGGAAAAGATGAATTCTTCTCCATCGAACTGCGCCCCGATCCTTTCGGCAGCTTCGTGGACGAGGGGAACGGGATGGCCATCCATCTCCACAGAGACGCCCGAGATACCGGACCGGAAAGTGATGAGTATCCAGTGTTTACCTTCCCATTCCCTGGTCAGAAGAAAATCTTTCACTCCCACGGCCATATTGCCCAGAATCCCCGAGCTGGTGAAGTACTGGAGTGCGTCACCAGCAAGTAGAAAAGGATCCTCGTCAATGTAATCGAGAGCGCCCATGGATACGGGGCTCGATAATGTGAAATAGGCACGTTCCGCAAGGGCGGCCCCATTCCCCGCCGCGAGGAGATACTGCACCTCCGGCGTGAGGAAGTGATACCGGTATTTGTGGAGATATCGCTGGACATCACCCAGTGAGGAGGTGGTAACCTCGTGCTGTATCGATTCGATTCCGTCTGTTCCCTCCAACTCGGCGGCGAATAGGCGGGAGATCTCCTTTGCTTTGGAGAAGTCTTCATGACCGACAAGAGCCGTCATGTTGGAATTGACCGTATCGCTCAGTTTCCCTTCTACAGGAGAGAGTTCTTTGACGGGATTGGTGTCGGGAAGAATCGAATAGAGGCTCGTTTCTACAACCGGTGAACCCAGAAGGAAAAAGAAGATCAACACTGTAAGGTGCAAGGCGGCCCATAGAGAGAGGTTGATCTTACGGGAAAACACTGTTCTCTTCTTCGCTCAGCTCGTCGGGATAGACATGGTCTGAAAAGCTGTAAGTGATCGTGTCGCCTCCCGACTCAAGTATGAAGAAACTGTCGATAAAGTCAGTCCCTTCAAGTTCAAACGCCGACACGATCCCCTTCAAAGTGGAATCTCGGGGAATCAGTCCGATCTTCCAGTGCCCCTCTTCTCCGTCACGGTAGAAGAGTTCGTATTCATTGATAATAATGTCGGTTTGCCCGAGAAACAGGGACTGGACTGTCAGAGAGAATCGATGAAACGTTTCGTTTCCCCCGGCACTGAGCACCCTCTCCTGACCGCCGGAACCCCTCTGAATCATGGCCCTGTCGGTCAGAACTGTCGTCGTGGGAAAGGGCTTTTCTACAATCCAGGCGATCCCTTTTTCCGAATCAAAGAGCATTCGCCCTGTCGAAGTAAGAGTTCTGTTCAGCCGTTTGATTAACTTGTCCTGCGAAAAGCGGCACTTCACATAGTGATAAGTGGAAATATCCCGGAATATATCCTCGACCCTTACCCGACTTTCGGCCGTTAGAGGCGATTCAAAGAGATCAGCAGCACCGGCTTCAAAGAGGGAAACCAGCAGCAGAAGGAAGAGGAGTTTTCTGTGCCAGACGACTCTCATAGAGTCCACATCACAGGCTCATAGGATTCAGCCTTCAAAGGAGAAGTCAGCAAAAATCTTGTCATTCATATTCATAACTCCAGTGCCTATCTCTAATCAGGTTGACAGTCTTTCTCAGATCGCTTTCGAGCGGTCTGTCTTCAACGAGGAAATCGAAGTTATCGTGAACCTGTTCCACAGTTTTTTCAACGGGTTTCAGCCCCTCTTTCAGCAATTCGCCGCTTTTCACTCTTAGATCGAGCGCCTGGGTCATGGCGAGAAGACAGGCGGCAGCAACCTGCTCGGTCAATTCGATGATTCTAACGCAATCCCGCGCCGCAATGGTGCCCATGCTCACTTTGTCCTGGTTATGGCATTCGGTAGACCTGGAGAACACGCTTGCGGGCATGGTATTCTTCAGGGCTTCGGCCGTCCAGGCACTGACACCGATCTGAACGGCTTTGAAGCCATGGTTAAGCGAATAGATGCCGTCACTTCCAGAAAGGTTAGGAGCCAGCCCTCAGTTGAATTTTTCATCGACCAGAACAGCAAGCTGTCTGTCCATGAGATCGGCCAGGTTGGCCACGATATTCTTCAGAGAATCCATGGCAAAGGCGATATGGCCGCCATAGAAGTGACCGCCGTGGAGGATCGACTCGCTGTCGGGGTCAACAACAGGGTTGTCGTTGGCACTGTTCAACTCGTTTTCGATGAGCTGCCTGAGCATGGGGGCTGAGTCGTAGAACACTCCGATGACATGGGGGGCACAGCGGATGGAATAGGGATCCTGCAGCCTTTCGGGAAGTATTCCTG
This sequence comes from Spirochaetaceae bacterium, assembly GCA_965224705.1. GTDB lineage: Bacteria > Spirochaetota > Spirochaetia > DSM-2461 > DSM-2461 > UBA2779. Next base: position 2,058,812 of record OZ245056.1, read on the forward strand.
CTTCGCTGTGCTGGTTCAGGTCTTTTCTAATTCTTTTGGCTACAAGAGACTGACCTGGATGGGGCTTTGCCGCGAAGAGCCTTTCGTCGAAGTGATAAGCGTTCCCCTTGAGAGCCAGGGAACTCATGGACGTGAGTTTCGTCGCTGTTTCAGCCAGATATTCGGCCCTTTTGAAGGCCAAACAGGCCACAGCCGTCATAGCGGCTGTTCCGTTCATGATGGCGAGTCCTTCTCGGGGGCGCAGTTTGATGATGGGGAGATTGAGCTTTTCCAGAACCTCATTGGCGGGGGCTGTTTCGCCATTGTAGAGAACATCACGTTCTCCGATGAGGGCGGCCGAGACATAGGAAAGAGGCGTCAGATCCCCGCTGGCTCCAACCGATCCCTCCTGGGGAATGCGGGGGAGAATGTCGTGCTTGATCAGATTTTCCAGACCGGCCATAAGGCCGAAACTCACACCGGAGAATCCGAGGCTGAGGGACTGAAGCCTGGTGAGAAGAATGGCTCTGGTCGTTTCGTCATCAAACAGTTCGCCGAGACCGCATCCGTGAAACCGTGTCAGGTGGACGGGGAGATCATAGTAGTGTTTTTCCTGAACTGTTTTCCCACATGAATCGCCAAAACCTGTGGTTACGCCGTATATGTCCCCCTTCTCATTCAATACTTTGTCGAGAAAAGCCGCACCGCGGTTAATTCTCTCCTGATATGCGTCCGACCTTTCCAGGTGAATCTCGATCCGTTTTTGCGCGGCATTTTCCACGTCTTCAATTGCCAGTCTTCTTCCGTCAATACACAGTCTGTCCATCGTCATACTCTCTCATTTATTGTTTGGTTTGCGGCTTATCCCAAAAACCGAAAAAATTGTACCACTGATATGGATGATTGAGACAAAGAGCCTCAAGGTGCGAAACGAATTCTTCTGTCAGCTTTTTGATCTTCTCTCTTCTTTCTCTTCGCGATCCGCCAGTATCGATAGAAGACCGGTAGACATGAAATTCATACGGGCTGGTAAAATCTTTATCATTTTCCCGGACGGCAAACATGAAATAGACCGGAGCTTCGAGCAGTGATGCCAGAATAAATGCTCCCTGGGGGAAATATGCTGTTTCACCAAAAAAGGAAACTTCTGTGTTCTTCATCGTGTTATTCTTCGCAGTACGATCACCCGCGATAACAACAAGATCACCGGCAATGATGTTTTCCTTTAAGTTGATAATCGTACCGGGATCAATGGATGAGGCATTGACAAGCTGTACCATAGATTGTGGATTCGTCTCTTCCATCAATCTATTGAACGTATCAGTTACGGAGAAGTCCACAACTGAGTGCACTCTGAATTGAGGGATACCGTATCCCGAATCATGATTGGCCATAGCCCTGAGCATCTCTATGTTGCCGAGATGTGAACAGATAACTACCGCTCCTCTTTTCTCCGAAAGCTGTTTTTTCAAGACGGAAATATCATCAGTCATTTCCAAAAGACTCCCGGAATGCATGTCTCCCGCCCATGCGGCCAACTTCTCGATTAAAGAATAGGAGAAAGAATAGATATGGCGATAAACGTCCATCAACCCAGGGTTCTTATCTATTCCCGACTTTTTGTTGACCCTGGCGAGAAAGGAGCGGCTGACTCTCCGGGACGAAGGGGAAAACAGAAAAAAGAAGAAGGCAACAGGATGGAGAAAGATTCTCATGCCGCCGAAACCAAGCTTCTTGTAGATGATAAAGAAAAGGCGCATCTGCCATAGCGAGCCGGCTTTTTCCTTTTTTCCCGACCAATGGGCCACTAGGCAGCCCCCCTGCGGGATAATCCAAATCGCCTCGCCGCGATGAAGGGCAGCCGCAGAATCATTCCTATAACAAGCATAGTATGGGCACCGGTAATGGCGGCGTTATCATGGAACATACGGAAATTGGAGAGCCCTCCTTCGGGATAAGTCACCTTTACCGGGAAGAATTTCATCTTCATTCCCATCCAGTGGAGCCTGACGAGTATTTCTATATCAAATTCCATCCTCTTCTTCAGCTTCTTGCTTCTAATCAGCTTATTCGTTTTATCCAGAGGGTAAACTCGGAATCCGCACATAGCATCAACGATATCCCTGGACAGCGTTTCCACAGAGACGAAAAAAGTGGTCAGCTTGCGCCCCGAGACACGGGATTTGGGAACCGATTGGTCATAGACAGGATGACCGCATATAAGTGATTCCCTATCCTTACCGGCTTCGCTGATAAAAAGCTCGATATTGTTCAGATCGTGCTGCCCGTCAGCATCGACCTGCAAGGCATGGGTGAATCCCATATCATAAGCCTTCTTAAGGCCGTGCATAACGGCACCACCTTTCCCTTGATTGATATCGAGGGTGAAGAGATAGCAGTTATCGTACTTTCCTTCTATTCGTTTCAGCTCGTTAGCTGTTTCGCTGGAACTCCCATCATCGACCATGATGACAGGCAGATTATTGTCTATAAGGTTTTTTACCACAGCTTCGGCGGTTGACCCATGATTATACACAGGAACAACAGTGCAGGGCTTAAAATCTGACAAAAATACTTCCTCCTGAAAATTTCCTGGATCCCTCTTCCGATGCGTATTCAAATCCGACTTTCCCTTTCCCGGCATCCCAGGTAATTCTAACCTTCACATTGCGGTCGGGAAATATGGGATTCTGGAATTTCATTCTGGGCATCCGCTCAATCACCGGGTTGAGGCCAGTTTTCTCTTTAAAAACGGACATGACCCAGTCTAGCTGAACAACGGCAGGGAGAATTTTCATTTCTGGAAAATGACCATCGAAGTAACGGTATTCCGGAGGAAAGTTAACGACGAAGTCCCACCCTTTTTCCGATTTTTCTTCAGAGAGAATCGTGGGAAAATCGACCAGCCTTATATCGAAGAGAGCCTTTGCCTCGGATCTCATGAGTTTTCCCTGGGAATTGACCGGCATCTTATCGGGATAGCGCCACTTTTTGGGTATGACGACGGGATGAAAATGAGCGGCCAGAGATTGACGGAAATACTGATTGATTTCTTTTTTATCCGCGCCGGCAAAGGTTTCCCTTCCCTTCTCGTTTAGCTCGATAGCCGCGGCGATGAACTGCCGACGTCCCTCAAAAGAGAAAACAGCCGCATCGGTGACAAGTTCATTTTCGAGGAGCTTGTTCTCCAGATCATTGAGAGCCACACGCTTTTCCTCGATTTTGACTATGGAATCCTTGCGGCCGTACAGTTCGAAAGTTCCATTCTCCTTCATCACTATATGATCTTCGAGAATATACTGCCCATCTCCCGGTAGAAAGGGAGACTGGATTGTCAGCGCCCCCTCCTTGCCGGAGAGAATCGAAACGGCATCAAATGGCTTCCAGTATGGCTCCTGGGGAGACAGTTTCCAGGCGATGCCGCCTGTTTCCGTGCTCCCGTATATCTCGCGAACGGAATTGCCAAAAAAATCATAGCTGTATTCTGCCGTACCGGGCGGAAGAAAACCTCCCGATGAAAAGGGAGTAATCTTCTCCTTCCTGCCGGCTAAGTTTCCCTCAAGCTCAACCATTCTCTTCAGAAATGCAGGACTGGTTATAAGCGAACTTTTACCTTCTGAAAGGGAAAAAAGCGATTCGGGATAGTGGAGCCTTCGGGGACAGATGGTTCCTCCGGCTGCAAGAGGGAGGAGAATGGAAAAAAGCATACCGTAAAAATGCTGATGGCTGACTGTCGTGTAAACCGTAGAATCCTTCACGATATCGCCCCAAAGATTCCTGAGTTCCTCGACTTCATTCTCAATCTGAATGAGTTCCTTGGCCACTTCCTTCGGTTGTCCCGTACTGCCCGAAGTGTGAAAGACGATCCTGTTGTCCCGGCAAACAAGAGAATATTCATCATACATCAATTGACCAGTGACCCTGACGGCATCCCGGTCAAATGAGAAGTCGGACACCGCTGAATCATCACAAAACAGGGAATGGCCGCTGAGCCCATCATTCGAGGGTGCCGCGCCAGGGAGATGAATGTCTTTCCCCGCATAGAGAAGAGCAAAAAACGATAAGACGAAATCGCCAGGCTCTTCCCTGTAGAGGAGCCAGGATTTTTCCTCTGTTTTTGCCAGTTCCACGGACATCCCGGCGATAATGCCGCGTTCTTCTGGTGAGAGCACACAATTCAGCTGCCTCATGTCAAGTATGCTGCTCATTGTTGAACCCTTACCTTCCGGACAATGAACTCCCCGAGAAAAATCACGCCGATTAAAATATAGGATATCATTCCGTTGTAGAGAGCCCAAAAAAAGTGACTTGCGAAGAGGGCTGTGAAAACAGCGGTTAAGCCGTTGATAACAAGAAATGCAATCCAGACCATTGTGACCTTCCGGCAATACCTTTCGATCTTTAACCTCTCCTCCCCCTCACTGCTGCGGACTTTTTCGTCCTGCATGGAGGCCAGGCGGAATATCATGGAAGGAGGGCGCAGCAAAGTGATCCCGAAACTCAGCAGAAGGAAGATATTGATGGATACGGGATAAAACTTAACATACCCGGCATTTTCAGTAATGAAGGTGATAAGTGCAAGTAAACCCGCTGTGAGAAACATGCCCCAGAACTGGATCCGCTTAAAAGTTTCTCCCCGCACATTGTCGGTATGGGTGATGAAGTACGCCAAAGCGACAAAAACCAGCAGGGCTGCTAAAACCCTGGGGCTGGCGTCAAAGCGAGAAAGCATTAAGTAAATGAGTACAGGGTAAAGCACGGCCGAAACTAAAGCCAATGCCTTCAGAAAATACTTCACTCCTCAATGAGTCCGCCGTCGACAGCGATGGCCTCAATGGCATCGACTACGTCTTTGACTGTACGAACCTGTTTGAATTCTTCGGGATCGATGTTCTTTGTCGTGTATTTCTGCAGATTCACAATCAGATCAACCGCATCAATGCTATCAAGATCGAGGTCTTCCAGCAGATGAGACTCCAGAGAGATATCCTCCACAGGAATTTCAAAAGTTTCGTCCAGAATCTGTGTTATAGCTTTAAAAATTTCGTCTCTTGTCATAATTTATCCTCTACTTTCTTCAATGAAGTCAATTAAAGTCTTTATGGAGTAAAAATACTTCCGATTATTTTCATCTTCAGCAGAAAGTGTGACATTGTACTTTTTCTTGATAGCAATCCCCATTTCTAATGCATCAATAGAATCAAGCCCAAGGGCATCCCCGAAAAGAGGAGCTTCGGTTTTAATATCATCTGGAGAAAAATCTTCAAGATCCAATGCACCTATGAGTAATTCTTTAAGTTCCAGCTCTAACTCTGTATTCATTTTTTACCTTTCGGAGTGTCAGAAAGCTTGTTAAATTAGAAAAACATTTCTTTATTATGACTGTTTTGGCGACTTAAAACCCTTCAATTACTAGAAATAAAGAGAATTCAACAAGCTTACTGACACTCCGTTTATCTTTCAATCCAGGAGCCTGTCGGACTTTAAAGCTTCGAGGCGATTTCTGATGATTTTTTCCTGATGCAAGGCGACAAAAACTCAAGCGTAGCTGGGCTACGTGAGTATCTTGGCAACGCAGCAACAGGGAAAAAGGGCAAAAATCGAGCCGTGAGGCGTAAGTTCGACAGGCTCCTAATGATTAATAACAGCTTTTATCTCCTCAGTCAACCTTCGGGCAGCCAGGGGCAAAGGTAGTCCCAGGAAGGAGGAAACAGCGATTGGATCACCAAACTCCAATTTATATTCAAACCTGTAGTTATCGGGAATGGAGAAAAAACTATCACCTTTCCCCAGCCCTCTGGGAGAATTGATCTCTATATGAACAGGAAGAATATCTCTGTTGTTACGAAGTGCAATCTGGGCAGCGCTTCGGTGCAGTTTTATATCGTTCTTTTTGTAATCTGTCCGCGTTCCCTCAGGAAAGAGGATCAGGTTATGCCCCTTTGCCAGAGACTCTCCACTCTGGCTAATAACTGCCTCGCCGTCAAGCAAGTTCGGAATATATAAGCGGGAGACGACAGGCATAGTAAAAGGATTCCTCCACAGGGAGGCTTTGACGATGCAGTCAGCCTGTGGAGTAAGTGCTATGAGGAATACGGCATCAAGTAGAGTTGGGTGATTGGCACAGATGATCATGCTCCGTGCCTGTGACAGATTTTCCCGCCCCTCAACCTCAAGTCGGATTAGTCCGACCGCCACCATGAAATTGGAAAAAAAACGGAAGGTATGGCTGACGAGAGAGCGAAAAGCATCATTGGATTTCCCATCGCGGCTCACAGCCAGCAGTGCCGCGGGCCCCACGAAGAGAGCAAAAAATAGTCCCCCTAACCCGAAGAAAAAAAAACTGAGAGATTTGAAAAACAGATGAACAGCGGAGCGGAAAAAGTTAATGATCACTTCTCTCCTGCACGGAAAATAGTGATCCGACAACCAGAACCACCGACCGAAAATGATTCATTTCCAGCAGTCAGAATCCACCGAAGAAAGTCCAGGGGTTCCGATGGTTTGTCATCGTCTTCCGATGTCCCAATATCCAGGTCCAAAGAGATGCCTCGCTTTGAATCCCGGCCGCCCACAACCATGGCAAAAGCATAAGGATGCAATTCGCCATCGTAGAGATCTTGGTAATCTTCGGGAATAAGCTCATCGGCAAAGATGATTAGAAAGTCTTTCTCGGGATTAAGCCGCACATCTGAGAGAATGGACATTAGACCAGAAGTGAGGTCTCTATCTCCCGAAAGGAGAACAGCCGCCGCTTGCCTGTTATCCTCATGTATGGACAAAAGTGAGACCGGTGTATTGAAAACCGATAAGCTGAAGGCTGCGGGTCTAACCTCTCCCGAATCGATCAGTTTTCCCGTAACCCCGTTCTGCTGGGAGATTTCACCAAAACGGCTGTAGAGAACGGTCCGGCAAGAGCCATTGTGCTCATTGAGTTCATGGCCGACATGAAGCACCATCCTGGTGAGCTGACTCAGACGCCGTCTGGCAATGGGGGAAAGATGTTCCAGCTTTGGCTTGTCAGTGGTCGGCAGAATCTCAAGATTTCCCACCGCCCAGTCATTCCATTCCTCGCGGCTGGTAACACCGGGAGCCCAGGCGCTCCAATCTTTTAAAAGGATTCGATCCAAATCCCTACCCCTTTTTAAATCTCAGGATGGAGTAATCATTGGGACCGAGTTCGTGTATTTCATCATCAAGTCGGAATCCTGCCTTTTCTATAGCCTTGATCAACTCGCCTGATTCGTACATTTTGCTGTTACCATTGGCCATTGCCGTAAAATAAAGAGAAGTGGCATGAAGAGAATAAGCTGCGGCACGGTATTTCTGTTTATCCCAGAGGGGCTCCATAACATAAACGCAGCAGTTCTCATCAACAGCATTATGAACCTTTCCGAGAATTCCCGTTACTTCCTCAAGAGAAAAACAGTCAAGAAACTGACTCATCCAGACGGCATCACACCCTTCAGGGAGAGTCGATTCACTTTTCAGTACATCAGCTTCGTAAACTGAAATTCTGTTGGAGAATTCGCTGTCATTTATGGTCTTTCTGGCTATTTCCGCCTGACCGGGGAGATCGATGATTGTGACTTTGACATCATCCATGTGACGAACACAGGAGAGGGCCCATCTGGCCGTGTTTCCTCCGATATCCATCAGGGATTTATGCCCCTCCGAAAATACATATTTCAACGCAGCAGGAAAAGCACCATCAGAATAGAAATGATCGAAAGCAAACCAGCTCTTCTGGACCTGTGGAGGCAGCGATGACAATCCTTCGTATATGGTAGGCCACTGACCGAAAACTTTGAGTCCTTCAGGTTTGCCCTTTTCCAGAGAATCCTGAAGGAAAAAGCTCCCCTCATAACAGACATCATGCATAAAACTCATATTGGCGATGGTCATGGCATCGTGAAGAAGAAAAAATCCTATTTTACCAAGAACGTATTTCCAGGGCCTCTCCTCTGCGGTAATCTTAACGATGTCAGTGCTGAGCCCCATATCGAGAAGACAACTTAGAGCATATTCGCTCAGTTCGAGTTCAGCCGAAAGGTCTTCTCGACTGATACCTTCGTCTCCAGCTTCATCAAGTAATTTGAGAATGCCAAGTTCTCTCATGGACTTAGCTGCCTGAAAAGCAAAGGGAGCAAAGGCAATTTTTTGAGCTTCATATTTGGCATCTACAGCCGAGATTTTGTCGTTAGAGAACAGTTTTTCTTGATTATATTTTAGTTTATTTCTCAAGTATCCAACTCCAGAAAGTGAAATAAATTCCGATACAGTACTATACCTGAGCTAATTCGAAAACTCTCTATAAGGTATCAGTCAGAGAAGGGATGCCGCTACTCTTGATGTTGCCTCAGGCTAAATTCTCATTGAAAATGAAGGTTTTGTCAAGGCTTCGGGGTCTTTCTCTGCATTTCGGTATCTTTCTTCCGATTCACAGGGCGTTCATGGGTTTCTATCGCTGTCGAGTCCCGGCTCACATGTCCCACAAGCTCATCTTTGACCGTTTTCGAGTGTCAGAAAGCTTGTTGTAACCTGGCTTCATTAGAATCCATCCAGAAGTAGATCCTTGTCCGGTGTAGTCGTTTAATGTTGATTGATGGCTGTGATTCAGCGAATCACTCTCTGGAACGGTGAGAAACCATGTCGGCGAAGTTTAATGTAATTACTTATTCTATAAAATATTAGTTTTCTGATGAAAGCAATCGATTTATTTAACAAGCTTTCTGACACTACATAAGCGTTCCAAAGACCGTGTCCTTATTTTGTCAGCCGCGATTTTGCTGACAGAGCAAAACGAGTGTTGAACGTAGCTTCGTTCAAACCACTATTGCTCTATCATCCAGGGGTCAACAACATGAAACTGGAAATGCTCCTTTTGTCATGTCTGTTTGGCATAGAGATACAGAGATGTATTGAAGAAAAACAAAAACAATGTCCTGTAACAAATTAACAGTCTATTACAGGGCATGTATGAATTAGTGGCGAAGGGACTTGAACCCCTGACCGATCGGATATGAGCCGATTGCTCTACCAACTGAGCTACGCCACCAATCTTACGACAAATTAATGCTCTTCTTGATGTATGTCAACTGTATGGATGAGTATCTTGTGGGCTTAACTTCTTCCTTACTCGAAAAGCTGCACACGAAACGCAGCGACAGGATGTGTTTCATTGAAAAGAAAAAGATCCTTGTCGATTTGTACAAATCGTGTGGTTTCCGAAATTCGTTGAACGAAGAGGTTTTCAAAATCACTGGCAGGACCGTTCTTGCGGGTCATCGCTAATGGGTCAGCTTTGAAACGATCATTTTTCAAGGTGACTCCTCCTCTGAATCTATTCACTCCCCCATAGCCCAACACCCCATAACCACCATCCATGTCGGGCAGAAGTATCAGGTTTACCTCACTGTCTACAGGCCATCTGACTTCATGGCCGCCTGCTAATTCTATGGGTGTCCAATGATTCTCAACAATACTGATATCACCGTCAGCCCGCTCGAATATCAATCCAGCGGACTCAGGATTCAATTCTGGCACGAGTTGAACTTTGTCAGGCTGATCTTCACTTGAGTTCTCAGGTTTTCGGGCGAAGAAGGAGCCTTCAATGGGTAAATCGGCTGTTCCATCAAGAATATCCAACTGGAGTATATTCCCCCTTGAAGTCCAACGGTCGCCCAGGGCCATATCGATATTAATCAATAATAACCGACCATCAACTCCCAGATGAAACCCTTTATACCCAGGGAAAGTTTTGGTCTGATTGTCTTCCGGTGTTCTTATGATCCAGGTTGTACCGGCCCAGTCGGAAACAAACGGGATGGGTTCCCGGGTTTTTATATCTCTGGGAGCCTTATTAATTGTGGATGGTAGAACCTTTTCTTCCGGTACGACAGTTTTTTTCTGAGTTCTACAGGAAAAAAAAGTAAGAATCAAGGTCGCAGAGAAGAGCAATATGGTAACAAATTTTTTTCGAATCAGCATGATTTTGAAATGATCGGATAAAAACCCTTCTATATAACTTATTACGGTACAGTATATTTATCAGAGTTTCATCTGGCAAGTCTGGATACTTCCAATAATGACCATCTTTCACTATGATAAACAGCATGCGGGCAATACGATTTGAGCGACATTATATTGAGAATCCACCAGGATCATGCCTGGCTGTCTTTGGAAACACAAAAGTGATCTGTACATGCACAATTGAAGAGGGTACTCCGCCATTTATTGGGCAGGGGGCCTGGCTGACTGCCGAATATGCCATGCTGCCAGGAAGCGTTTCCAGGGGGAGAAAACGTCGGGATGGTGCAAAAAAAGATGGCCGATCAGTGGAAATTCAGCGATTGATTGCCCGTTCCCTGCGTGCGGCAGTCAATCTTGCCAATTTGCCTGATGTTACGCTGACAGTGGATTGTGATGTACTACAGGCTGATGGAGGGACACGGACAGCTGCAATAAGCGGTGGCTGGCTTGCATTGTACGATGCCCTGGTGTTTCTGGCTGCTGAATCCAGAGTAAGCATTTCTTCGGGTTTCGCCCTGCCTGAGAACTGGCTTGTCGGCCAGGTTTCCGCGGTGAGTGTCGGCATTGTCAATGGAGAAATCATCTGCGATCTTGACTACGATGCCGATTCCAATGCTGATGTTGATATGAATATTGTGAGTCTGAACAACAAGTTCGTTGAAATTCAGGGAACTGGAGAAAAAGATGTTTTTGATCGGTCTCAACTCAATGCTCTTCTCAATGTGGCCATGGAAGGTCTTTCTCATATTACAGCCGTACAAATTGAGTGCTTGAATGGACTTATTCACTGAATGTCAATCTCGAATTGAATCCGTACTGAACAAGGTTCTCCCCAAATCTGTCGATGAACACTGGTTCTCCCGTATCGCAGGTCAATCGAGTCAGAACATGAATGCCGATGAGGCCGATATGTTTCTTGAACCAGGCCGTGCTCTGCTTGGGCGGGGTGGGAAGCGATGGAGGCCAATGGTCACGATTTTAACCTGTGAAGCTCTTGGGGGAGGTACAAAGGCGGATATTCTGACAGCCCTGACAGAAATCCCTCATAACGGCTCACTCATTATTGATGATGTTGAAGACTCAGCTCTCATGCGGCGAGGAGCCCCAGCCATTCATCTGGATTATGGCCTCGACCTGGCAGTCAACATGGGAAACCTCATGTATTTTCTCCCGGCAATAGTATTGGAACAGGCAGATTTTGATGAAGTAACTGTTTCTAAAATGACCCGGGACTGGCTTTGTGTCATGCGCCGTCTTCACCTTGGCCAGGGGTATGACATCGTCTGGCACCGCAATAAATCTCTGTTCCCTGACCGGGATTCATATCTGCTGATGTGTCGATATAAAACCGGAAGTCTCTCCGCACTGGCAGCCCGTCTGGGCGTTCTGGCTGCCATGCCCACAGAATCCCTTGTTAGCAGCATTGGTGATGTCTGGGAAAAACTGGGAATGGGTTTCCAGGTACTGGATGATGTTCAGAATCTCAGTACGGGAGTTCCCGGCAAAGATATGGGTGATGATATTGTTGAAGGCAAGAAGAGTCTGCCTGTGATAATTCACCTGGAAAGATGTCCGGAAGATGATTGCCGATTGGCCGGACTGTTCGAAAGGGCGGCACAAGTTCCACAGAATGGCGACTGGGAACCAGTGATGGAATCGGTTGCTTTGATAAAGGAATCAGGAGCCATTGATGAAGCAAGGAAACTGGGCCAGGGTTTTCTGGAATCTGGACGAACAGCAATCAAGTCTTTACTGCCAGATTCAACGGCCCGGGACTTGCTGGTTGCTTTGGTGGATGGCTTTCAAGAGCGTATGGTGTAACTACTGGAAAAAGGAATGTTTGTTTAACTGTCAGAAAGCCTGTAAAACCCCCTTCAACCCATCCCGTGAGTCCAATCCCATCCTAAACCTTCACATACAGCGGATCATAACGACCGGATTCCACTCCCGGATTACGCCACTCACACAGCCAGGTTTTCTTCTCTGCCGCACCCAGATTGACCCTGCTCAGAAAGGCCCTCTTCAACCAGTATTTGCTCACTGCCTTGCGAAGTTTCTTCCTGGTGATCCCGGCCTTCTCAGCATGAGTTGTGTCCTTCTTCTTCCGGGCCTCCTTCACCCGCCATGGAATCATACAGTTGTGATAGTGACGATAAAGAATGAATCGAATCATCATCGCAGCGGGAGATTTGGCAAACTTGACCGTCTCCCTGACATGATCTGAAATATCTTTCCTGATCTGACGGTCAATGTAGTTAATAGGAAACATCGAATTATCCATGGTTCTGGCCGACCTTGAAGATGTCATGACCCGGATGAAGAAGTGGAGAAAATGCTCGGTTTTCGCAAAGGACCGGGTGTATGCCCTGTGCATATCCGTGAAGAGCAGCTTATGCACAACCTTTTTCTTCATAAGAAATTGAATCAAATCTTCTGTCAGACTTCTCACCGATTTCTCAATGGCCCCGGGATCCGCCCTGCCCCTGGTCTCCAGCTTTTTTCGGATCAATTTCTGACGGGAAGTCATTCTTCCTTTCCGCCTGAGATTGGCAAACCCGGTCTCATAGATGAACTCGGACTCACTCCCGGCAAAGATGTTGATGTGGTTGGGATAGTATTGAGAGAAGGAAAAGGACTCCAGTCCATCGGCGGCCATGGATTCCCTCATGGGGAGTTTTTTCAACAGCCGGGCATGGATTGCCATGGCGGAACGGGCCAGTCTTTCGCATCGATTCTGCACCGTATCGGAAGAAACCTCCAGGTGACGGCTGATGTCATTCACACCGGAAGAGGTCACCAACTGCTGTAGGAGTTCCTCGTAGTCGATGACTTTTTTCGCATAGTAATCGATTGAAAAAGTCTGGGAAGAAAAGGTTCTTTTGCAGTCATTGCAGATGTATCGCTGGACTGTTCCAAATGCTTCTGTGTGGTAGGAACTGTGTATCGAAAACCAGTTTTTTTGCTTCGGGGCACTGAAATGGATACATTTCGGGTTGGGACAGTGAGGGAATAACATGATCAAACTCCTTTATAAATTGTTTTCTTACTATGTTATAACGAGCCTGACAGGGGGGGGGTGCTACATTAACAAGCTTTCTGACACTACGGATTATTTAAATTCCCGGCGGGCTGAAGAGGATAAGGAGAGGTAATCAAGGAAACTCATGAAAAGAAACCGGACTAAGAGAGAAAAGCCAGGAGAAATTCCGAAACAATACTCGAAGAAAAGAGTGTTTTTACAGGGTCAATCTGAGTGTAAATGAGCAGAAAACCTGGTTGTGCGAGTGGAAGAATTCGGGAATTAAATCAAGTTGGTACAGGAGGTCACATTTTTTCTATCAGTACTTATTGTATAGAATTGAGATGGTTACTGGAATGCTTCTAGCCTATGAAGTCTGTTTACTCTATTATGGCTGTTCAAGGAGTATTCATGAACGTAGAGGACTATCTGGATCAATACAGGGGCTGTTGCTGGGTTGAGTTTGGATTGCTCGAAGATTTTATGAAGCAGTGTTTCATTGAAATCGGTGTTCCAGAGAATGATGCAGAAATCATAACAGATGTTCTCATTGAGTCGGAGAAAAGAGGGATTGACTCTCACGGGATTGGCCGGTTCAAACCCATCTATCTGGATCGGATTGATACAGGTGTGCTCAATGTCATCACAAGAATTGATGTGGTCAAAGACACAGAAACTACAGCAGTTCTGGATGGTAACAACGGTATGGGACATGTGGTCGGTAAAAAAGCCATGGAAATGGCGATTGAGAAAGCCCGTCACTATGGATTAGGTATGGTGACTGTCCGGAATTCATCCCATTATGGTATTGCCGGATACTACGCTTCCATGGCTATTGAGGCCGGGATGATTGGAGTGACAGGAACAAATGCCCGGCCATCCATTGCTCCTACCAACGGTGTTGAAAACATGCTTGGAACCAATCCCCTGGTGTTTGGAATTCCTACAGATGAGGAATTTCCTTTTATCCTTGATTGTGCCACCAGTGTTACTCAACGGGGGAAAATTGAGGTTTACAGCCGGGCAGGCAGGGAGTTGCCTCCAGGCTGGGTCATCGGCAAAAATGGTGGAACTCGAACGGACACAGATCAGGTTCTAGATGATCTTACCTGCGGTATGGCTGCCCTTGCTCCCCTGGGTGGTCTGGGTGAATTGACCGGGGGATACAAGGGATATGGCTTTGCCACTGTTGTGGAGGTGCTTTCAGCTGCCCTTCAGGATGGTTCCTACCTGAAGTCTCTCAGCGGATTTGATGCCGATGGGAATATGATCCCCTATCCGCTTGGGCATTTCTTCATTGCCATTGATATTGAACATTTTGTCCCCATATCAACATTCAAACGGATTGCAGGTTCCATAATGCGGGATTTGCGCAGATCAGAAAAAGCTCCCGGTGCTGAGCGGATTTACACAGCCGGAGAGAAAGAATTCCTTGCGAGAAAATACCGAATGGAGCATGGCTGCCCGGTTCCCCCGTCTCTTCAGAAGGAACTCACTCAATGCCGTTCACGGTGGAATCTGGACGTTGAATTTCCATGGGATGAGTAATCACTCATCATCAAAACACACTACAGCAGCTTGTCTCTCAGATTAATAACTGCTAAGGTGTCAGTAGATAATTAATCAGGAGTTCACAGACATGAAAAAAGCGGTGCGTGTTGCGGTTACTGGAGCTGCAGGTCAGATAAGCTATTCAATTATTTTCAGAATTGCCAGTGGTGATATGCTTGGGCCGGATCAGCCGATAATACTCCAACTACTGGAAATCCCTCCGGTCATGAAGGCTCTCGAAGGTGTTGTGATGGAACTCAAGGATGGTGCATTTCCCCTTGTTGCTGGTATCTCAGCTTCGGATGATGTCAATGCGGTCTTCAAGGATACCGATTATGCCATCCTCATAGGTTCCAGACCTCGTGGTCCGGGAATGGAGCGTGCTGATCTTCTGGAAGGAAACGCCACAATTTTTTCAACTCAGGGCAAAGCTCTCAACAGCAATGCAAACCCTGACGTGAAAGTTCTTGTGGTAGGCAATCCAGCCAATACAAATGCCTTAATCACATTGAAAAACGCACCGGATCTTAAACCTGAAAACATCACCTGTATGACACGCCTTGATCACAATCGTGCTCTGGCTCTGCTTGCAGAGAAAACTGAATCACATACAACCGAGATTAAAAAACTGTCTGTATGGGGGAACCATTCTCCTACTCAATATCCTGACATCAGTTTTGCGACAATCAATGGGAAAGCGGCTATGTCCATGGTGAGTGATGATTGGAATACGAAAGAGTTCATCCCGGCTGTTCAGCAGCGTGGAGCTGCCATCATTAAAGCTCGTGGTGCCTCTTCGGCCGCCTCCGCTGCTTCTGCGGCAGTTGACCACATGAGAAGCTGGATCCTGGGTACCGGAGGAGAGTGGACCAGTATGGGTGTTTACAGTGCCGGTAACCCCTATGGTATCGACGAAGGACTGATGTATTCATTCCCGGTAACCTGCGAGAGAGGTGAGTGGAAGGTTGTTGAAAAACTTGAAATCAGTGATTTTAGTCGTGAGCGAATTAAAAAAACGGAAGATGAACTGCTGAGTGAGAGAGATATCATCAGACATCTTTTGTAATGGATGCGATAATATTGACCCCGCACCACCACCCGGACTCCCTTTGACTCCGGTATCACCTGCACCGCCTGCAGCACTGGAATCTGGTGCCAATAGAGTCAAAACCACACAAAACACAGGAGTGTTCTGGCAGAAGTTTTCGGAGTGTCAGGAAGCTTGTAAAGGTCTCATTGTATTTAAACCCGATCAGGTGAAATGATCTGTACTGTACAGTAATCCCATACCGTTTTTTGCTGGGATTTGATGTTTCAAATCCCGTACCGGTGAGAAGCAGCCTCAATATGAAAACCCATAATTATATTCTTTACATTAAATTATGCCACAAGAAAGAAATGCCACCATTTCAACATGCTTCCGGACACTCGGAAAAGTTCTTCATGTGCCGCTGCATTTTATGCCTGACTTCCCCTGAAGAGTAACCAATACATGCTAATGGATCGGGGGACTGCAAAGTTCTTTGAAACAGGTATAGCCTCTCCCTTTGACTTGCTTCTTATCGGGATGCCCTTAAAGCATCCAATCCACTATGCCCGAACAGACTCCAGAGCCACTTGACAGTTTCTTATATCTGCGAAGAAGAGTCGCGGAATAAGAGCGAGATTATAGCTGGTTATCCGCACAAAACGAGTCAGAATTACACTTCTTCCGTGAGGCTCTTCTATATTGCACAGCCTCATCTCTTGCTAATTCCCGTCTGGTTTTCGTTGTCAACCTCATAACTCGATCTCTTACTTCAAAGGCCGTTCGAGTAGATTTTAGTTATGAGGCAACCACATGCTTTCGAGTCGATTAGTTATCAGGCAATTCGCATCGTTGCATAAGACCTCTCTCCGCTGTATACTGAATGGCGCAAAATGCTTGACAGGGAGCCCACCGCCCCTGATGTTTTCCATCCCCCTTAAAGGAGACCTGCCATGAAACGTTTCTTTTTGCTAGCCCTATTGACCGCCGCCGCAGCCGCCCCCCTCCTTGCCGAAGGAGGGAGCGGCCAAACCGGCGGCCCGCCGCCATCCACCGCAGAACCCGCGACCGAGCCCCTGCTGCGGCTGAACACCCCCATGCACTTCGCCCCGGTTGAAAGCATTAGCGCCGATGCCGCCGGGAAGCTCGTCCTTACCGCCAGCCAAGACAAGACCGCCAGGCTCTGGGACGGGGAGAGCGGCGAACTGCTGCGCATCCTGCGCCCGCCCGCCGGGGAGGGGGATGAGGGCAGGCTCTACGCCTGCGCCCTCTCCGCCGACGGCAGGCTGGCCGCCGTCGGCGGATGGACAAAGGCAGGATACAGCGGCTCCGGCAACCACAACATCTACCTCTTCGACACCGCCGCCGGTGGCATGGTCCAGCGGCTCTCCGGCCTGGGCAATGTGATACTTGATCTGGAATTCCACTCAGGCGGCGCTCTGGCGGCGGCCCTAGGCGGCATAGATGGCATCCGAATCTGGCGGCCCTCCTCCGGCGGCTACCGCCTGGCCGCCAGGGACAGCGATTACGGCGATTCTTCTTACGACATCACCTTCAGCCATGACGGCAGGCTGGCCTCGGTCAGCCTTGACGGCCACATTCGGCTCTACGATGATGATTTCCAGCTAGCCGAAAAGCGCCGCGCCCAGGGGGGGAATCATCCCTATTCGGCGGACTTCTCCCCCAACGGCTCCAGGCTGGCGGTGGCCTATGCTGACTCGCCAAGGGTGGAGGTGCTGGACGGCCATGGCCTGGAACTCCTCTACCGCCCCGACATCGCCGGTGCCGATGAGCCGGGTCAGAGTATATATCAACTCGCCTTCGCCCCCGGCGGCGCCCTCTACGGCGGCGGCGTTTACCATGATTACATCGACGGCGGCTGGTGGAAACTCGTGCGCCGCTGGGAGGACGGCGGCCGGGGGGCCTACCGCGACTTCAAGGCCGCAGGCAACACCATCACGGATCTCAAGGTGCTCCGCGACGGCTCCCTCCTGACGGCGGGGAGCCAGCCCGACTGGGGCCGCTACGGGCCCGATGGCCAGAAGATAATCTACAAGCGGGGGGAGATCTCCGATTTTAAAAACAAGGATTTTATTGAGCACTTCACCCTCAGCCGCCAGGGCGACAGGCTCTCCTTTAAGCCCCAGAGCGGAAAGGCCATGGTCTTCAGCCTTGGCGATCGCAGCCTTGCGGTCTCCGGTGAGACCTTCCATCCCTACCGCGACAGCGGGGGCGGCGTCAGCGCAGCCGACTGGGAGAACTCCTACACCCCCCGCGTCAACGGACGGGAGGCCGACTTTCTCGATCAATACGAAAGGAACCGCAGCGTGGATGTGGGGGACGACGGCACCATGCTCTTTGGTGCGGAATGGTCCCTCTACGCCCTGGAGCCGTCCGGCAAAACACGGTGGCGGACCGATGTGCCGGGGGTGGCCTGGGCGGTCAAAATCTCCGGCGATGGGCGCGTCGCGGTATCGGCCCACAACGGCGGGGAGATCCGCTGGCACCGCATGGCCGACGGGGAGCATCTGCTCTCCCTCTTTGCCCACCCCGACGGCCGCCGCTGGCTGGCCTGGAGTCCCCTGGGCTACTACGATGCCAGCCCCGGCGCCGACAATCTGGCCGGCTGGCACCTCAACCAGGGGGCCGACGATGCCGCCGCCTTCTATCCCCTTTCCCGCTTCGCCAGCCGCTTCTACCGGCCCGAGGTGGTGGCCGGCATCATCCGTCACGCCGATGTGGAAACGGCCCTGGCCGAAGCGGGCAAAGGCGGACGCAAAATCCTGCCCGATGCGGACATCGCCCAGCTGCTGCCGCCGGAAATCGTCATCATCTCGCCCTCCAACGGCCAGGAGGTCTCCTCCGGCCGGATAAGGGTGCGCTACCGGGTGAGCGCCCCCCCGGGCGGGGAGGTTACCGCCGTGAGGGCCTTTGTCGATGGCCGTCCAGCGGGGGAGCGCGGCCTTCGACCTGTCGGCACCGCCGGTGAGATAGAGGTTCCCGTGCCCGAGCGGGACTGCCGAATATCCCTGGTGGCGGAGAACCGCCATGCCGCCAGCGAGCCGGCGGTGGTGAGCGTCCGCTGGCGGGGAGAGGAGGCCTTTGTCGTCAAGCCCAAACTCTACGTGCTGGCGGTGGGTGTCAGCGGCTACCGGGACGCCGATCTGCGGCTGGACTACGCCGCCAAGGACGCCCGCGACTTTGTGGACAGCCTTAAGGCCCAGGACGGCGGCCTCTACCGGGGGGTGACGGCGAGGCTGCTCACCGACGGCCAGGCCACTAAGGGGGATATACTGGACGGCCTGGACTGGATACTGCGGGAGACCACCCAGAAGGACGTGGCCATGGTGTTTCTCGCCGGTCACGGCGTGAACGACGACTACGGCGACTACTACTTTTTGCCCCAGGACACCGATCGAGAGCGTCTCAAGCGCACCGGCGTTCCCTACTCCGAGATTCGCAGCACGGTGTCCAACATCGCCGGCAAGGCCCTGTTCTTCATCGACTCCTGTCACAGCGGCAACGTGCTGGGAACGCGGCGCGGTTCCCTGGACATCAACGGCATCATCAATCAGCTTGCCAGTGCCGAGAACGGAGTGGTGGTGTTCGCCTCCTCGAGCGGCCGCCAGTTCAGCCTTGAGGACCCTGCCTGGAACAACGGCGCCTTCACCAAGGCCCTGGTGGAGGGCATCAGGGGAGGGGCGGCCTACCGCGGCGACAGGATTACCGTGAACATGCTGGACCTCTACATATCCGAGCGGGTTAAGGAACTCACCGGAGGCCGCCAAACTCCCACCACTGCCAGGCCCAGCACGGTTCCTGATTTTCCTATTGCGTTGAAGTAGGGGGGTAGGGGGAATAAGGTCTTTTTTTTGCTTAGTCTTTTCTCTCCGGCCGCTTGCTCCATGTCGGCTCTTCTCTTCGCTGTCGCGCCTGATACAATGCTTGTCCTGAGCTTTCGCGAAGACAGGCTGCGGCCAGCTGCGCTTTCCCATCGCTGCCCCCCAATCATAGTTGTTCTAATAGGATCTTCAGGAAGACTAACACCCGAAACCCTAAAAAAACCACAATATTCTTTTTTCTTATTTTTGAACTCATAATCCTTGAAAACAATTATCTGATTCAGCTCTTTCTCCTATTGATTTTCTCCCAATTTACCCATCAATTCTTTTCTGAAGCTATCAGGTTTTCCACTGAGTTCTCCCAAAATTAGCGCATCTCCCCCATTCGATTCAAAAAGTAGAAACAAGACTTCTTAATTTGAACATATCGGCTATCAATTGAGACATTGTTATCGTTCTATTGGCATTGTGACCACCTGAAGTCTCTCTGTATGAAGGCTAAAAAATGAACCCTTGAAACCTTTCAAACTCTCTCTCGACGCCGTCAAACCAAGGTTGAACAGAGTCAGTTAAGTGCCGCGTTCGATACACACGCCCAACAAACCACTCATCCTTCATCCTTTAACAAAGTATCCACCGTTTCTAGGTGCCCCTCGAAACTCAATTGTACTGCCTTCTTTCAGTTGGCTAAGGTAGCGTTGTACGGTTCGCAGGGGAATACTCAGTGCACCGGCTATGGCATTCGCACGGCATCCCGGATTGGCTTTTATATAAACAATAACCTGGTTTACTACGCCATTTACTACGCCATTTACTGCGCCATTTACTGCGCCATTTGAAATTTCCCCACTCTGATAGGCCTTGAGTGCCTCATGAATTTCCGTAAGCATAAAATCGATGAAAGCCCGGCTATTTGCGTCCTTTGTACTTTCGTTTATCGCATCGTAATAGGCCTGCTGATTGTCATGCACCATGGATTCCACTGGCAACACGAGAAAGGCTTCATTCAGTTGTCCAAGGATAAGCGATTGCCACAGACGTCCCATACGCCCGTTGCCATTGGCAAAAGGGTGAATAAACTCAAACTCATAGTGAAAAACACAACTGCGAATAAGCAGGTGATCATCAGCACCTTTCAGCCAGGCAAAGAGATCGTTCATCAAAGCCGGAACCCGATTCGCAGGCGGCGCCATGTGAATGCACTGATTGCCGGTAAAAACACCGACACCCCCTTGCCTGAAACTTCTCGGACGCTCATCTAAGGCAGACATCAAAACGCTGTGAGCACGCAGTAAATCATTGAGATCAAAGGGATTTAGCTCGGCAATTAAGTCATAAACGGCAATCGCGTTTTTCACTTCTTGAATCTGCCGAACTGGAGCGACCACCCGTTTCCCGTCCAGCAGATCCGAGACTTGGCTTTCAGTCAAAGTGTTGCCTTCAATAGCCAGCGATGAATGAATCGTTTTAACTTTATTCGCTCTTCGGAGGCGCAATGAATCTTGACGTTCCAAGCGGATCGCATAGCGTTCTATCATTGCCGAAATTCCTGCGACGAATGAAATTGCCTTTGACGAAACCGTGAAAGGCGGAGCGTAACCGTCTGTCGAATCCGGTCCTCCCTGTACCGTTATCTTTTCTTTCCCATCCCTCATCGCTCCACCTCATTCTCCAAATTCGGGGTATGTTTGGGCTGAAGGTTATTGTTGTCAGTA
Organism: Spirochaetaceae bacterium; assembly: GCA_965224705.1. Taxonomy (GTDB): domain Bacteria; phylum Spirochaetota; class Spirochaetia; order DSM-2461; family DSM-2461; genus UBA2779. The sequence continues at coordinate 2,079,977 of OZ245056.1, forward strand.
GACCCCTGCGAGCTGACAGCACTGTTTATATTTTTATCATTGATTTTTTCCCAATTTATCCGAGCTAATTCAAAAACTTTCTATAAGTATCAGTCGGAGAAGGAATGTCGCTACCCCAAACAAATTCTTATTGAGAATGAGGGTTTTGTCAAGATTTCTACACAAAAAGCCATGTTTCTATGTTTCGGACATAGTTCCCCCAAAAAACAGGAATCTCGGCCCATTCCTTCTATGCCGCTTCTTTGTTCAGAGTTGGATCTTTTTATCCCCTATTTCTCTGCACACCTCTGCGCCCTCTGCGGTTTACAATTCCCTTCCTTAATCTTCACAGCCTTATGCATGGTTTTTAACCGCAGAGGACGCAGAGAACGCAGAGTGTTCACGGTAATTATTGACCAATGCGTACCTCTGCGATCTCTGAGGTTTAGTGCCGCTTTTAGGAGATTCCAAATTTGTTGAGACACTATATAAAAATTCCCTATCGATCACCCCAGAATCAGTGTCTTTATTTTTTTGGGATAGAATTAGATGCGATTGTCCTGATGATGATTGGATTCATCGTTGCATAAGACCTCTCTCCGCTGTATACTGAATGGCGCAAAATGCTTGACAGGGAGCCCACCGCCCCTGATGTTTTTCATCCCCCTTAAAGGAGACCTGCCATGAAACGTTTCTTTTCGCTGGCCCTATTGATCGCCGCCGCAGCCGCCCCCCTCCTTGCCGGAGGCCAGCCCGAAGACAGCCGCGGCGGCCAAACCACCGACCAAACCACCGGCCAGCCCGCATCGCCCCCCACCGACCCCCCGCCGCCCACCGCAAAGCCCTCGACCGAACCCCTGCTGCGGCTGAACACCCCCATGCACTTCGCCATGGTTAGAAGGATCAGCGCCGATGCCGCCGGGAAGCTCGTCCTTACCGCCAGCGACGACAAGACCGCCAGGCTCTGGGACGGGGAGAGCGGCGAACTGCTGCGCATCCTCCGGCCGCCCGCCGGGGAGGGCCACGAGGGCAAACTCTACGCCTGCGCCCTCTCCGCCGACGGAGGGTTGGCCGCCGTCGGCGGATGGACAAAGGCGGGATACAGCGGCTCCGGCAACCACAACATCTACCTCTTCGACACCGCCACCGGCGGCATGGTCCAGCGGCTCTCCGGCCTGGGCAATGTGATTAATGATCTGGAATTCCACTCAGGCGGCGCCCTGGCGGCGGCCCTGGGCGGCACAGGGGGCATCCGCGTCTGGCGGCCCTCCTCCGGCGGCTACCGCCTGGCCGCCAGGGACAACGATTACGGCGATTCTTCCTACGGCATCGCCTTCAGCCATGACGGCAGGCTGGCCTCGGTCAGCTTCGACGGCCACATCCGGCTCTACGATGATGATTTCCAGCTAATCGGAAAGCGCCGCGCTCAAGGGGGGAACCGGCCCTATTCGGCAGCCTTCTCCCCCGACGGCTCCAGGCTGGCGGTGGGCTATAATGACTCGCCAAGGGTGGAGGTACTGGACGGCCATGGCCTTGAACTCCTCTACCGCCCCGACATCGCCGGTGCCGATGAGCCGGGTCAGAGTATATATCAACTCGCCTTCGGCCCCGGCGGCGCCCTCTACGGCGGCGGTTTTTACCGCGATTACATCGACGGCGGCTGGTGGCACCTCGTGCGCCGCTGGGAGGACGGCGGCCGGGGGGCCTACCGCGATTTCAAGGCCGCAGACAACACCATCATGGACCTCAAGGTGCTTCCCGACGGCTCCCTCCTGGCGGCGGGGAGCCAGCCCGACTGGGGCCGCTACGGGCCCGATGGCCAGAAGATAATCTACAAGCGGGGGGAGATCGCCGGTTTTATAAACAAGGATCGCTTTGAGTACTTCACCCTCAGCCGCCGGGGCGACAGGCTCTCCTTTAAGCCCCAGGGCGGAAAGGCCATGGTCTTCAGCCTTGCCGACCGCAGCCTTGCGGCCTCCGCGGAGACCTTCCAGCCCTACCGCGACAGCGGGGGCGGCGTCAGCACAGCCGACTGGGAGAACTCCTATGTCCCCCGCATCAACGGACGGGAGGCCGATTTTCTCGATCAATACGAGATGAACCGCAGCGTGGATGTGGGGGACGGCGGCACCATGCTTTTTGGTGCGAGTTGGTCCCTCTACGCCCTGGAGCCCTCCGGCGAAACACGGTGGCGGGCCGCCGTGCCGGGGGCGGCCTGGGCGGTCAAAATCTCCGGCGACGGGCGCGTCGCGGTATCGGCCCACGACGGCGGGGAGATCCGCTGGCACCGCATGGCCGACGGGGAGCATCTGCTCTCCCTCTTTGCCCACCCCGACGGCAGGCGCTGGCTGGCCTGGAGCCCCCTGGGCTACTACGATGCCAGCCCCGGCGCCGACAATCTGGCCGGCTGGCATCTCAACCGAGGGGCCGACGATGCCGCCGCCTTCTATCCCCTTTCCCGTTTCGCCAGCCGCTTCTACCGGCCCGAGGTAGTGGCCGGCATCATCCGTCACGCCGATGTGGAAACGGCCCTGGCCGAAGCAGGCAAAGGCGGACGCAAAATCCTGCCCGATGCGGACATCGCCCAGCTGCTGCCGCCGGAAATCGTCATCATCTCGCCCTCCAACGGCCAGGAAGTCTCCTCCGGCCGGATAAGGGTGCGCTACCGGGTGAGCGCCCCCCCGGGCGGAGAGGTTACCGCCGTGAGGGCCTTTGTCGATGGCCGTCCGGCGGGGGAGCGCGGCCTTCGTCCCGTCGGCACCGCCGGTGAGATAGAGGTTCCCGTGCCCGAGCGGGACTGCCGGATATCCCTGGTGGCGGAGAACCGCCATGCCGCCAGCGAGCCGGCGGTGGTGAGCGTCCGCTGGCGGGGAGAGGAGGCCTTTGTTGTCAAGCCCAGGCTCTACGTGCTGGCGGTGGGTGTCAGCGGCTACCGGGACGCCGATCTGCGGCTGGGATACGCCGCCAAGGATGCCCGCGACTTTGTGGACAGCCTTAAGTCCCAGGACGGCGGCCTCTACCGGAGGGTGACGGCGAGGCTGCTCACCGATGCCCAGGCCACTAAGGGGGATATACTGGACGGCCTGGACTGGATACTGCGGGAGACCACCCAGAAGGACGTGGCCATGGTGTTTCTCGCCGGTCACGGCGTGAACGACGACTACGGCGACTATTACTTTTTGCCCCAGGACACCGACCGGGAACGTCTCAAGCGCACCGGTGTTCCCTACTCAGAGATTCGCAGCACGGTGTCCAACATCGCCGGCAAGGCCCTGTTCTTCATCGACTCCTGTCACAGCGGCAACGTGCTGGGAACGCGGCGCGGTTCCCTGGACATCAACGGCATCATCAATCAGCTTGCCAGTGCCGAGAACGGAGTGGTGGTGTTCGCCTCCTCAAGCGGCCGCCAGTTCAGCCTGGAAGACCCCGCCTGGAACAACGGCGCCTTCACCAAGGCCCTGGTGGAGGGCATCAGGGGAGGGGCGGCCTACCGCGGCGACAAGATTACCGTGAACATGCTGGACCTCTACATATCCGAGCGGGTCAAGGAACTCACCGGAGGCCGCCAAACTCCCACCACTGCCAAGCCCAGCACGGTTCCCGATTTTCCCATTGCGTTGAAGTAGGGGGGGCGGGGGGGAATAAGGCCTTTTTGCCTGGTTCCCTGTCAGAATGTGTGGGTGATCTAAGGCTCCGAGACAGAATACAAGAAAACAAAAAGCACCGAAATCTGTTAAACTAAATCTCTCAAGACAAAGCAAATAAAGGGAATTCGGTGCTAATCAAAACATTACGGAATAAAGTCTATCACTTAAAGGGATTCGTGTACGAAAAAGTACGGTTTGTAGATGGAGCCTCTGGTACACTGCCTGTTGAAGTTGTCCCGAGGAAGAATAGAAAGCCAGTGTGTCCTACAGCCATCAAAAGATGCCTGGAAGAGGACTCGAACCTCCACGAGCTTGCGCTCACTAGTCCCTGAAACTACTAAAACAACCACTCACAACAATTTACAGTGCCAAAAGCACCATTCATGGCAACTACAGCGTCATAATCTTCATGGATAAGCACAAGAATACAGAAAAGCTAGTCATTTTGCTAGTCATTTTGCTAGTCATTCGAAATCCACGATTCCGCCGACATCTTTCCACCGTGCCTCCCAGGGAGAGGCAAGCAAATCGTAACAACTCATGACTGGATGTTTGCGGCGGTTCAGCCTGCGAAAGCAAAAAACAGGGTCAGAATGAGAAGTACCCCGGAAGAACTTCCCAATGCGATTAGCCCTACGTTCTTTCTGCGAATATCTTTTTCGTAGTCATCGACCAGAGTCAGCATCTTTTGAGAGTGGGCCGACTTTTGAGTTAGTATTTCCTGTTTCAAGCTGTTCAATGAAACTGAGTGCCTCTCTAATGCCTGTTTCAGCGCCGCTACCTCGGATTCCAATTCGCCTTGCCGTGCTAAGGCTTTCTCCAAGTGAGATTTCAGCTTCTGCAAGGATTTTTTGCTGACGATCTTGCTCTGCTTGTAAGATTTCAACCTCTCGTTGGCTATCCTCAAGCTCTCTTTTAAGTTCGGCACCAGACTGTTTAAGATTGTCAATTCTTCCAAGGAGTCGATCAACCTCTGCTTTAGAAGACTCAGCTCGTCTGGCGAGAGCGTCATAGTCTGCGCGAAGCAGGGTAATGTACTCAGACTCATCAAAATCAGAACTGTGAGAAAAAAGCGCATAGAATACTCCCAGGGTCACCAAAATAGCTAAAATGCCAACACAGACGATCTTCCATTTTCGTGTTTTCATCATCAGCCTGTAAACTCAATAAAAAAGTCACGCATCGAGGACACTTTTTTGCACTGTCGCTGTCCCGCGCAAGACCTGCTCTCTGTCCTCTCCCAGCGACCAGAAAACATTATACTTATACCGTGATTGATCCATGTCGGAAGTTACGCTGCTGTCAAGAGACAGGACAACACCGGTTGAGGTCCGAATTGCGCCGCCGGTGATTGCCGGGCCATAACTCGATTCATCCCGAAGCAAAAATTCAACCGCTGCACCGGCGGGAATATCAACTTCAACATCCAGGTCCCAGTCCGCACCCTGGACAATAGTAATATCCTGCTCTGTTAAGCCGTCGATAGCCAGAGACTGTGTCTCTACATCAATGCTAACTTGAGCTCCACCGACTTTCGCCAGCAATGAAGCCCATTGCGATGTATCAAAAATATCTTCAAGGTTACTTCCTGCGAGGTCCTGAACATCAATCACACGGCTCATTGCCACTGAACCATCGGGACGGATGACCGAAATGAGATGTTCCCCGGAAACCTGAGAGGCCAGATCAACAGACCACTTACCATCTCCGGCGGCCTGGCAGTCCCGCAACTCATACAGCACTGTCCCATCAGGTGCATAAAAGGAAATCCTGGGGATAAATGAGGCGAAGACAAGCGCTGTACTTACGGTTCCGACGAACATTTCTCACCTAGACAACAACATGGACTTCCCGAGCCGCTTCGATGTTGTCGACTTTCGTCTTTATGTCCCGTGCGATGTCGGCGATGACGGATAACCCATCGTCAGCCGAATCAAAATCAGCGCCGCCAAGGTCATCCCTCGAAATCGGCGCTATAATTAGGGACCTTTTAACTGCGTTATCCCCGGTACCGATTATGGAATCAGTCGGCGACTCAAAAGTTGCAACATAGGTCCCGACATCTGACAGTGTGACAGATCGGCGATAATACTTTGTACTCCCAACCTGAGCCAGATCCAGCGCAGCTCCCTCAACCCCTGTGGCGAGGTTGAGGAATTTGACTGTGACATCGGTTAGACCGGTCGCTCCCCCTTCAATTGCGACATCAAACGCTTCATCTGCGTGATGCTTCGTCATTTTTACCCTCCTTACTTTTATACCGGTACACCATATGTGGTGTACCGGCCAGCTCACCCATACACTATATATGGTGTATAGGTGGGCTGGGAATCAAATAATAACATGCCCCCTGTTCTGTTGTTCTATCGCCGTCTTAATCTCGGCCTGCCCATTCTCGATCCGGGCAAGACTCTGCTCTGTACTTGTCACGAGTACCTCAAACGTATGTCCACCTGAGTCTACGGGGATCGCTATACTGGTGACAATTTCCCCTGCGGTACCAGACGCTCTAACCCAGAGGGATGTACCGCCTATTGTACTGCTATTGTATCTGAAGGGACTTCCTGAATGCACCGGGTTAATGTTGTTGTCCGCATCGCTACTGTTCCAGTGAAGCGACACTTCTGTAAATCCGGTGGGAAGGATGAAGGTTCCTGTGCTGTCGCCTATCGAGTCGACGATATTTGCTGTGACCTGCCCTCCGTTTTCTTCAGTCACAGCGGCTGTTGTTCTAATTTCAGTTACAGTGTCACTGGACGATATTTCAGCCCCGTCGGCGATCAGGGAATAGTTTCCGATATCAATGGCGCTGCCATTGAAGCTTAGAAAATTATCAACAGCCATATTGGTAGTTTCGGCCAGCCAGTGCCGGATGTAGTTATAGATATGCTGCAGGTTTCTGTTCTCCGTAACCCTGATCGTGGTACCCTCTATGGCTATGCCTGAGGAGATAATGCCCATGTCCTTATCATAGCCTTTATCTTCAAGGGCCACGCCGCCGATAGCCTTGTCTTTGAGATACTCCTGATCGGCAATATCGAAAGATGAAATGGTTTCGTTGAATTCTTCGTATCCTGCACAGCGGATACGGGTTGAGAGCGGCAGCCTGTTTGTAAGAGTCCACCCAGTGCGCGGAACGGCAATGTCCGCTGAGGGGATAGTGTCTCGGCCCTGATTCGCCCCCCGCTCCTGCTCGACCCAGATAACATCTATATCCGGTTCGGAGCCGGGAGTAACTGTGTTATTGTAAAGGTGGTTTCCGCTCCCATCCAGAATTAAGCAATTATAGGCCGTGGGAATCCCGATCACAGCAGGCTTAAAGGTCTTCCCAATGGAAAATTTTCGGGTCTCAGCAGGGTCCTGATCGACCCGGAGACCATGAGTAACTACAGTGTTGTAGGCCGTCAGACCGCAAGGAACTTGCTGAAGACCAAGATAGTCTGAGTGACATTTCCTGATCGTAACATCACCGGCGGCAGCTACAGCGATCCCCATACCAAAAGCCCCTGTTGATTCAACTGTGAGACCTTCACTATCGGAAGATAGGTTTCCGTTCAGCCAGAATTTGGCACAACCCTTCACCCTAACATTTTTCAATACCGAACCCGGGGCAATCATAGGCTCCCCCTGTCCAAGAGAAACAAAGGTGTTGTCTACGTAATTGTAGAATTCTGAATTTTCGATATGCATTGTTACGTTGTCCTGGTTCTCTGTAGCCTGGTACGCACCGATAAAGGGCCCGTTCCCGCATGATTTGAGGATAGAATTCTTGATCTCTATTCGGGCATTTCCTTCTGTATACAGACTCCCTTCCCGTACTCCCCACCATGACGAAGTAATTGTCTTGACAAGATATCCGTTATCGTCATCACCGATCTTGAGAGTCCCACCTCGAATCTGTATAAGAGGGACAATCAGATCTTTATCTATCGTACCGGTGTTCCCGAGATTTACAAAGAGAACGCCGGACGTGTGCCGGGCAACCCCTTCAAATTCGTTGTCCAGGGTGAAGTTTGATAGATTCCCGCTGAGCGAAATATCCGGCACCGGTTATCCTCCAAGGATAAGTTTTTCTACGAAAAGGACCAGTGCCACCCCTATCGCAGAAAGCAGAACCGTAACGACAGTCCTTACTGTCGTCATTCGGGCCGTCTTAGCAGTCTCCTGCTGCCTCAGGAGAGCCTGCTCACCCGGCAGGCGTTCAAGAGCTTCGAGCCTTTCGTGGATACGTTGTCTGGAAGTTTCTCCTCTTTTCTCTGACTCTGTTATCCTGGCGATTGACGCTTCAACAGCGGCCAGACGTGTCTCTTGAGATCCAGAAATCACATGCAGTTCATCTTTAAGCTCGATGATTTTTGTTGATAAAGAGTCTATTTTTGATTCAAGTCTTGCAATTATTTCCGCACCAGAGATTGTTAGTTCACTCATGGCCCCTCCGTTTTTGCTGATACATCCGCCTTGAAGCTGATGCCTGCGTTAAGTTTAGCGTAACTGTAATCCTGAAAGGATTTTATTCCGGCGATGCCAAGATATATCGGAACAAGTACTCCACATGCAAGGAGAGCACGATCCATTCGGTCTGTAAAAAACCCGTAAATAATCAGAAAAAAGGCAAAAAATATGGCTATATGGGCAATAACAAATTTGCTCGATTTCCATTTTATAGAAGGACTGTTTTCCGGTTTGTTTTCTTCCATAAAGCTAAATCCTCATAAAGACCCTTCTGGACACCAATAAATCGGTATTTAGGCAAGGGTCTGGATTGTATGCCGCAATCGATTGTTCTGGCACCGCAAAATGTATCGTTTTGTGTTGGGTTTGATATTCCCCAATGACTAGGGAAGCAAAAAGTGCAGGAGTGGACGGACCGGTCCTTTTATAGTCCCAACGCTCACCTGAGATTCTATGTGCGATCAGCTTTTTATTAACTATCCAGCATCGATACCATGGTTCGGTTGGAGGTGTTCCACTGTGTAATATGGCCCCTTCTTTTACCAAAGACACATAGAGCTCCATAATTTCCTTATGCGTTTCGTATGTGCCTGGTTTCCTGAACAGATAAATAAACGACATAAAGAAGCACCCGTAATATCTTATATATTTTGGGAATTTATTGTGTGTTTGTAGCAGCATGCCCAATCATGTAATGTGGGCGATGGACAAAACTAGATAAATTATGTCATTTTTTACAAACTTACTGCTTGTTCCTATTCTCCCAGATGTCCAGTTCCCTGCTGGTGAGGATGGTACCGCCACCACCCACAGCCACCCACAGCCCATTGGCGTAGCGAGCATCACGGAGGTACGCTGTCGTCCCACTGGTCCGTGCCGTCCAGCTGGTGCCATCGGTGCTGGTCAAAAGGGTGCCGTAGGAACCCACAACCACCCACAGGCCATTGCCGTAGCGAGCTTCATAGAGGTACGCCTCCGTCCCGCTGTCTCGAACCGTCCAGGTGATTCCATCAGGGCTGGTCAGGAGGGTACCGGAGTAACCCGCAACCACCCACAGCCCATTGGCGTGGCGCACTTCATAGAGGTTCTGCGCCGTCCCGCTAACCCGCACCGTCCAGGTGATGCCATCAGGGCTGGTCAGGATGGTACCGGAGTAACCCACAATCACCCACAGCCCATTGGCGTGGCGCGCATCCCAAAGGGTCACCGTTGTCCCGCTGGCCCGCGCCGTCCAGCTGGTGCCATCGGTGCTGGTCAATATGGTGCCGGAGGAACCCACAGCCACCCACAGCCCATTGGCGTAGCGCGCATCCAAAAGGGTCACCGTTGTCCCGCTAACCCGTTTCGTCCAGCTGATGCCATCGGTACTGGTCAGGAGGGTACCGGAGTCACCGTTTATTACCCACAGCCCATTGGCGTAGCGCGCATCCAAAAGGGTCACCGTCGTCCCGCTGGCCCGCGCCGTCCAGCTGGTGCCATCGGTGCTGGTCAATATGGTGCCGGAGTCACCGTTTATTACCCACAGCCCATTGGCGTAGCGAGCATCACGGAGGTACGCCGTCGTCCCGCTGACCCGTGCCGTCCATGTGATACCATCGGTGCTGGTCAATATGGTACCGGAGTCACCCACGGCCACCCACAGCCCATTGCCGTAGCGCACCTCATAGAGATTCTCAATCGTCAACGGCGTAACAGTCTCCCACTCAACCCCCGCCGGGACCTTGCAGCCGCCCAGCGCAGTCAGAGACCCCGCAAGAACCAGACTCATAATCCCGTTTTTCAGAGTGCTCTTCATTTGCATCGCTCCTCCACTAAAGATACCCAATTCCAACGCGTCCGTCTCCCCCTCTGTTATTGGCCATACGCGAAACTCCCAGTCGCCGTGCAAAACGGAGAGGCCTCGCTCCTGGAGCTGTAGGCCGGTCTGGGCACTCTGGGGGGCGTAGGGTAATTCCCCCTCTTCGATTGTCGTCACACTGGTGAGAATGGTACCGCCACTACCCACAACCACCCAGAGGCCATTGCCGTGGTACGCATCACGGAGGACCTGTGTCGTCCCGCTGGCCCTTGCTGTCCAACTGGTGCCATCATTGCTGGTCAGGATGGTACCGTAGTAACCCACAGCCACCCACAGGCCATCGGCGTAGAGCGCATCCCAAAGGGTCACCGTTGTCCCGCTGGCCCGCGCCGTCCAGCTGGTACCATCAACACTGGTCAATATGGTGCCGGAGGAACCCACAGCCACCCACAGCCCATTGGCGTAGCGCGCATCCAAAAGGGTCACCGTTGTCCCGCTGGCCCGCGCCGTCCAGCTGGTACCATCAACACTGGTCAATATGGTGCCGGAGGAACCCACAGCCACCCACAGCCCATTGGCGTAGCGCGCATCCAAAAGGGTCACCGTTGTCCCGCTGGCCCGCGCCGTCCAGCTGGTACCATCAACACTGGTCAATATGGTGCCGGAGTAACCCACAATCACCCACAGCCCATTGGCGTAGCGCGCATCCAAAAGGGTCACCGTTGTCCCGCTGGCCCGCGCCGTCCAGCTGGTACCATCAACACTGGTCAATATGGTGCCGGAGGCACCGGTTACCACCCACAGGCCATCGGCATAGCGCACATCCCAAAGGGTCACCGTTGTCCCGCTGGCCCGCTGCGTCCAGTCAATCCCATCGGTACTGGTCAGGAGGGTACCGGAGTCACCGTTTATTACCCACAGCCCATTGGCGTAGCGCGCATCCAAAAGGGTCACCGTCGTCCCGCTGGCCCGCGCCGTCCAGCTGGTGCCATCGGTGCTGGTCAATATGGTGCCGGAGTCACCGTTTATTACCCACAGCCCATTGGCGTAGCGAGCATCACGGAGGTACGCCGTCGTCCCACTGGTCCGTGCCGTCCAGCTGGTGCCATCAAAGGGCAGGGATATCGGCCCGATCCTGCGCTCACCGATCATAAGCGCATCGGCCAGGCCAAGGACGCCCCGACCGACGGCCACCCCGTCATCCAGTGCCATGGAATATCTTTTTGTGCCGTCCTGGTACAACTCCAGAGCCAGATCGTCGCCCCCCAACCGCATGAGCGGCTCCCAGGAACCCCCGCCCCACCTGGAGACCAACAGCTCATCATTATCCAGGTGGACAATCCTATCCCCCACCTCAGGCGCCGTCACCGATCCAGCGCCCTTGTAAGAGGTGTATCCAGTTGCCTGGCCGACAGTGAGATTATCCTTGATATTCGCGATAAGCGCGTTCAGCACGGAGACTTCGATTGTATTGGCCGTAACAGCCCCGGTGGCGATCGACCCCGCCTCCACCAGAGTCGTGACTGCTGAAGCCGAAGACATGTCGGAGACAAAATTATCAGGAGCCGCACGAGCGATGCGGCGCACCCTATAACAAAGAGTCCTGCCCACAGGATCGCCGTCTTCATCGACAGCAGGAAGAATACCTGGATGAACCAGCGTATCGCCCTGCCATGCCGTCCACTCATCCGCCGCACCCCTCCAGTCCAGACCGTCCATACGCAGAGAATGCCAGGCCGCGTTGTCATCTGACACCTGAAGCTCATAGTGCAGGAAATTTGTCAGGTTTTGTTGTCGATTCATTCGCAAAATGATAGAGCCGTATGCCCCCTCCGCCGTCAGTTCAACAGAATCCGGGATGATGGTTGCCTTTGGCACACCTTCCGGGGCATACTCCCAGCCGTCTGCCAGTTCCCTGTAAGTTGGCCTTTGCGCCGCTGATTTCAATGCATTCCTCTTCACTGAGGCCATTTGCCGGTCTACAGGATAGGCAGGAGCTGTTATTGTCTCTTTGGGCAGAATAATACCGGGATCCCAGGGAGGGATTTCCCCGGAATCTGCATCAAAAATCTCCTGGGCATAAGGAACAAGAACAAGCGTTCCTGCATTGTCACTCTGCTGACTGATCGAGACACACTGCACCTTGAGTGCCTCCTTGCCCCGCTTGCCAATGATATATTGATTGCCTACTTCAATTTTACCAGCCTCTACCGGCGACTCGAAAGCAGCCTCATAGACAACACCGGATTCGGCCAGGCCTGTAACTGGAAAAATCTGAACCCCATCTGATTCACCATTCATGCGAACCATAATCGAGTAACTTTCATCAGATTCCAGATAAACCGGCTCATCCAGACTCACCCCGGTAGAGTTCCCCCCCTCATCTGCGGCGATGCTCTTCACCTTTCCGCTGGACAGCCCATACAGAAACATATCGCTGGCCAGATACCCAACGGCACCGGGGAAGGCCGAAAGATGCTCAAAATCCTGAGGAACCGTTATCTGCATAGTGCGCCGGTTGAGTTTGGCCAGCTCGAAAGCCCCGATCTTCATCGCCTGCCCAGTGCCGGTGATGCCGATCAAGCTCATTTCATCCGTGTCTTTTCCCGGCTCAACGTCAAAGCTGATGACACCATCGCCATCAATCCCAATTGTCCGGGACACCTCCTGATACCCGCTGTCTCTGTCAATCCATTTTATCGTGAGCGAATCTGGAACATCTTTGAACTTTCGGGTTAAACTCATGCCGCCTCTGGTGTTACGGGGAGTCAGTTGAAAATCTATTGACCCACTCTTTTCTTCAGTTCTTACTCCAAAGTGACCGTTATATGCATACAGAACTCCGCGGCCTGCGGCGGCAATCATCGAAGATATCTGCTCGATGGTATAATCGCCAGACACAACCGCATCGAAAGAGAACCCTTTTGCCGTACAAAACACATGCCAGGCTTCAAAGTCTTCCCAGATTATTTTACTATCTGGAACGGGATTCTTCCCCACATGCTCATCCGTCAAAAGATAAAGCATGGCGGATGCGGGATTCCGGGTCGGTCTCTTCAGCCAGCTTATCGGCCCAGTCCCGGAACCGCTATAGTCACGGCAGCTCAAACGGGCCATGACGTTGAACTTATCAACAATGCCGCTGAGCTGACTCGTCGATTTAATCTTGAGTGACACCATTTTGCATTCAGAAAGGAACCCATCAGATACCGGATCTGTATTGCCGTCAAGATCCTGAATACGGCACGTTAGAACATCCCAGTATGCAGTATCCAGATAATGCACAGCGTCTCTTCCTTCGGTTATCCGCCGCACCGTGACAGTATAAGAAGCCGGGGACAAAGAAACCGAAAAGCGTCTGCGGACATAATCGGCATTCGCCGAAATAGAGTAATTATTATCACTGTTGTAGCCAGTTTCTGCTGAGATTTTAATATTGAACAGGACAGACGCACTGCCCTCATTGGCATCCTCGTCGTAATGGCGGAGACCCGCCGGGAACGTTATCCCTATCTCGATCTCTGTTGTCCCATCCGGCGTTGTGTGCACAGCAGACTCGCCGGACTGCAGCTCAGAACCTATCGTCAGCTCACTGACAAGGCGGGGATACTGGAGCGTTCCGTCTGATAGGACAGCCTCATAATGAGAAAGAGGGTTGTCGCCGATCTCTGGATCGCTGTATTGCACATCCGAATACCCGAGACAGAAGAGCTGATGGTACCACTGCTCATCAGACTGGTAACTCGTGTAAGGCGTGCCGCATAAATCAGGTACGTGATAGTGCTCGCCAAAGATCAGAGGTACCCGGCCATTGGGCCTGTAGCGGTTGTTTCCTCCCCGGATGCTGGCCGCCGGATTGGGACGGTCAATCTCGCTAAACTTCTGTGCCTGCTTCTGCGCCCGTTCCGCTTCCCGCCGAAGCTCCTCGTTTTTTGCAATAGCAACACCGGCGACAACGCCAGATCCCACGGCAAGGATGCCGCCTATAATGGCAACGGCCGCAACGACGGCAGGAGCAGCTGGAACCGACACAATGGTAACAGATACCGCTGAGTCCGGGATGTCCTCGATCTTTCCGCAGGGCTTGCCATCGATAAAAATCCTATCCCCTTCCTGTGTGCGAATTTCATCTCTTTTCTGCCAGGCGACACAGCCCATCGTCCCGGGAACGTCGATATACCTAACCTTTAACACAGTAGACCCCATTCACCCGCCCTTTTGCTTTATGCCAAGATAAAGAAACAACCCCGTCATAAGAGAAATGCCAGAGCAGACCATCAAGATACACGCCAACATGGCCGCGATGGCCCTGCATCGAAAAATAGACCAATGCATAATTTTGCGGAGCATCCATCAAGTCCCATTCCGTCAAACGGAATGCCTCTGCTTCCATATCCACCCCCCTATCCAGTTCGGCAAAAAGAGGAAGATGAATATCAACATCAGCCAGCACAAGGCGGACAAAACCGTAACAATCAAGTCCAGACATATCCCGGCCCCCAAGCTTATAAGGAACCCCCACAAAAGCACTCATGTCCATATAGCCGGAACTTCTCCGCTTATATACTTCTTTTGTGACGCATAATATTCCAGCGGAGAACTCACATCCAGATCTATTACGATATTTGCGGATGCCGACTCTATGGACACGCCTTTGACGCTGTATTCGTATGGACCGTCCAGATAATCGTCTGGAGTATCGGCAAACACCACAACGTTTCTGACAGAAATATCACTTCCAGGAGGGAGTGACTGCACCAACTCAATATACTCTCTCTGGACACCGGAAATCTTGAGCGACGCCGAACCCGCACTGCCGCCTTTTGTGGGTTTTTGCACCTCCATACCGACAGGTGAAAATGTCTCGCCACGACTTAAGACAGCCTGAGCATTGCGGCAAAGACGGATTGTTGGATCGATGGAGGCCCCGAATATCTCCACAAGATCGACCGCCGCCCTGTCTGTATCTTGCGCGTATAAAGTTCTCCGGTCCTCTGTTTTCACGGATCAAGCTCCAGCGTCATCTGGACATGGAAATCCTTCTCACCAGTCTGCTTGATTGTGTACGCCGAATCTTTCTGCAATTTAATCCTGGCTGTACGATTGGTTCCAGCAACAAAATCATGCCAGACGAATGGAAGGACTCCCCCGCCCAGGTCGTTGTCCACAAAGTTTCTAAACACGATAATTTGAGAGGCTGTCAGGTGGAGCGTGCCGCTTACAGAATCCGGGCTGACTGTTGATCGCCGCCGCCTTTTAGACGGCCCAAGCTCCATCTCGCTTTCGATAATGGAAGCGCCCCTTTTCCAGTTCCATGATGTAAGAGAAAAAGACGGCAGCCCATCTGGCCACATAGCAATGCTCACGGTCTACCTCTTCGAACGATTCCATACCGCTCCACCATTAATCCGTCGAATTGGCCCTCCTGCCATTGCTCCCGCACGGTATGACCGACAAAAACACGGAGCTCTACAGCACCATCTGTGTTTTTTGTTTCTTCCGTCTCCACATTTTCATTCGAGTAAATCGACACATAAACCGGCGATGCTCCGCCCCCCACTGTAGCCTCCCCGGACCGCACGGAGTCAGCGAACGGGGCCGGAAGAATCATTTCTCCCCGGTGGATATCCGCCTGCATATCCTGCGGGATATTCCAGGCTCCAGCGTCAAAAGATGGAGGCTGAGGTCTGGAGGCGACCACTGTGGCAACCTGTATGGCACCCAATGCCGCGGCTAACGGCCCCATGACTAACCCCAGAGGCCAGGGTGCTGCTGTAAGTCCTGAGAGTGCGGCCATCGCGGCCTGCGCAATAGCGGCCACCACATTCAGCTCCCAGGCTGAAAGGCTTGCCTGGTACTTCATTCTGGCCTTTTTTTGTTCGTACCGTTCTTCTATTGCCAGACGCTTAGCCTCGTTCGCTTCATCCTGCTGGAGCTTATCCAGTTCTATAGCCTTTTCTGCAGCGGCCTTTTCAATTTCATTTTTCTTCTCGATGTTGGCGGCGTTTTTCGCATCTTTTTCAAGATCGGCCAGCTCCTCTTCAGCCCTTTTTCTTTCTTTGCTATACCTGTTGACCTTTGCATCTTCCACGAGTCCCAGAGCCTGAAGTTCTGCCTGCATCTGAGCATCAACGGCGGCAATCTGCTGATCTGCAATAGCGGAAATCAAATTCCCTATACTGGAAAACAAACTGCCCACCTGGCCGATTGCAGATGCCGCATTATTCGCCCAGTCCTGCCAATCCCATTCAGCCAATATTTCTTTCAAGGTTTTGGTTCCAGAGCTGGTTTCTTTAAGCTTTTCTATGAGTTTTCTGTAGTAGCTATTAATGGCTTCAAGGTCCTTTTTTTGTGCACCATTTGCCTTTGCCCGCGTCACTGCCGCATTCCATTCGGCTCTAATCGCTTCTTCCTGCGTCATGGACAGCTGCTCAAGTTTTGACCTGTATTCGTCAGTGCCGATGTTTGCCTCACGTTGGTTAGCAATAAGTGTCCTGTAATAGGTATCGATAGTCTCCAGTGTTTCAGGTGTTGCGCCGACAGCTATGGCCTGCACAATGGCCTGCTCCTTCATTAGCTCCAGCCGTTCTATTTCATCAGCCTTAAGCAACTTAAGTTTTGCCTTATACTCATCGAGCAGTGCAGCGTTTTGCTCTGCTTGCTCCTGCTTCTCTTTTGCGGCCTCCTCTTCTGTCCTGGCAGTCTCTTCAGTGAGCCTGGCGGCCTCTCTTTTTTGTTTTGCGGCATCTGCTGCGGCATCTGCTGCGTCTTTTTCTGCCTGCGCTGTTTTTGCTAACTCCTGCGCCTGCCTTGCCACCTCATCAGCAATCCCCCTATCAATTGCCGCAATCTCTGACAGCGTAATCAGATTGTCGTTATGTAAACCAGCCAGAGCGTTGATGCTTTCTTTGCGCTGCACCTCAAGGCCAAGAGACTCCTGTTCAAGACCAAGAATATTTTGTATCAGCTTTCTTTTCGCATCCAGGCCTTGCTCATCGC
This sequence comes from Spirochaetaceae bacterium, assembly GCA_965224705.1. Lineage (GTDB taxonomy): Bacteria > Spirochaetota > Spirochaetia > DSM-2461 > DSM-2461 > UBA2779. The sequence continues at coordinate 2,096,852 of OZ245056.1, forward strand.
CTTTGTGATAGATAGCTGTCGCCCTCGTCAGAACATTGAGCCGTGTAAGCTCTTCTGTAGAAATTTGCTTTTCAGTTGCAATCTCGTCCCGACGAAAATCTATTTTTCTCTTTAATGCCGTAATTTCCTGCTCTATAGCGTGAATGCTTACCCATTCAATTTCTTCAAGGACTTTTAAAACTTCCTTATTTTGTTCTATTTCGGCCCCTGTCCGTTCCTGCTGCTTTCTGAATAAGGCTTCCTCGGCAATAAATGCCCGTAAAGCCTGTTTGGTCTCCAGAATGGCGATCTCTTTACGAGTTTTCAGTAATTCTCGCTCTAAATCTGTCAAACCGGAGATATCGCCCGCCAATTCTTCTGCAACAGCCTGATACTCGCCGGTTGCCTTTTTTAATTGATCGGTTGCCTCTTTAAGCTCATCGCTACGGTCTCGTGCATCACTCATTTTCAGTGCTATCCCGGCGACTGCCGCCACGGCCACGCCTATCCATCCACCGGTCAGAAAAGAGGCCGCTAAAGCGGCAATCCCAATAGACAATTCCTTCATCGCCGGGGACAGGTCTTCGGCCCAGCTCAATAAATCCAGGGCGGCACCCAGGAAATCAGAAACATAGGGCAAAAGCACTGTGCCAAAAGAAGCCCCTACATCTGCAAGGGACTGCTGCATCGCCTTTGTGCGGTTGGCCACTGAATCACTGGTTTTAGCGGCATCACCAAGCCTGTAGTCATAATCACGCCAATCGCTAATTGTCTGCCCCAGGGCATTAGAGGATTGTTCTACAATACCAGATAGCACCGCCTCTTGTTTTTCCAGATTATCCATTTCCTGCCAGGTTTTACCCAGTGCCGCTGCGTATTCTCCCTGGTTGATTATGGCCACATTGAGTCCAACGCCCAGCCGGCGCAAAGCCTCAAACTGCCCGGATAGCCCGGATTGGATTGCCGCGCTTGTCTCCTCAAAGGATGTGTTAGAAAATGAAGATAAATCGTTGGTTATTCCGACAATTGCCTCGGAAAACCTTGCCGCTTCCGGGGCCGTGTCCCCGAAACCTGTGCGGATATCTTGTAGAGTAGCCAGGTACTCCCTTGTGGCCATATCTCCACGGCCAACGGCATCGGTGTATTGTTTAATCCAGACATTGGTAGTTTTCTCGGCACCCTTGAAGACGACCGAAAATTTATTACCAAGCTCCTGGGCATCTGACCCGAGCCCAACGAGTTTTTTCCCAAGAAGAGCCATTGCTCCTGCCCCGAGAAATCGAGAGATCATAGCCCCTGTGCTCTTTGCCGTCCCAGTGAGCTTGTGCATCCCTTTACTTGATTCGTTGAGTCCCTTTTTTAGGTTTGCGCTGTCGGCTGTAATTCTATAGACAAGCTTTCCAGCTTCAGTTTCCATTTGTTTTGATACCTATACCAACACATGACAAATCGATGTAATCATTAGTCTTTACCGTTTCTACATCAAAAATCAGCTCCCGTTCTTGTGCAGATAGAAATGGGAGGTAATCCTTAACGTCCAGAAGGTCCATCTCCCTGAAAAAAACTTTCGGAGTAATGTAACTCCAATGCTTCCCGAGTAGGACAGCCAGTCTAGGGTAGTTTATTGAGTACTTTTTTTTTCAGAGCCTTTAATGTCTGATTTCTTCGGAGCGTCCTTTGCAAGAGAGGCGTTGATGATTGTTTCAAAATCTGCAGCTTCCGCATGTCGCTCCCACCAGTCCAGGTCATATTCATAGCCATTGACAGTTAAAAGAAGATGCATAATTTCAGACATAGTCTCGCTGTCCCACCGCCCGAACTCCTCGGCTTCCGCAAACAGAGATGCCTTGCGCTCATCCAGCTCCTGGCCTGTAATCTCCTCGATACCCTTTAGCGACTCGATTCTTTCGCGGAAACGGTTCAGTCTTTCCGCCTGCAAGCGCCTAACAGCGTTGACAACCTTGACGATTCGGAATGTCTCCCCGCCAATCTGAATTTCAATAACCTCACGGCCAATGGTCTTGTCCAGGTTAATCTTCTGCACCATTACAAATCAGCTCTCATCGATCTCGTCAACGATCTCCATCAACTGTTCTCCCTCCGGCCTTGTCACATCAAGCCCAGCAGTCATCTCAATCTGCATTGAGCTGGGACGGTCGTTGTTGGCTTGGGGAAATGCAAAATTGAACCCTGCACGGTTGGTAGCAGAGAACATCGTCGCCTGGAACAGCTTACCTCCTTGAGTCTTTGCAAACCGGACAACTTTCGGCCCAATCGAGATCGAGGATGACCCGAGTTTGGCCACCCTCCTGGCCGATGGGGTGTAGCTTGCGGTAATCGTTACGCTTTTGGCTGTATCAAGCGAAGAACTGCCCGAAGTGTCCAGATAAATCCCCCATGCACCAGACCCGGCCTGCTTGACCAGGAAATAATCATCACCCTCAACCAATGTACTGCCATCGGACATAACAGTAACCGTCGGCACACTCCCATCGTGCTGCTGTGCGTCAAGCAAGTAGGTCTGTAGATTGACCCACCCGGCGTTGATAGTTTGCACCTGGCCTGTTATCGGGGTACCAGCTACCGTCTCCAGACTCATGAGACCGTCTGTCAATTTTGATAACACAGCCAGGTCAATCTGGAGCACGGAAAAGGTTGCGGTTGCCTGGATGTTCTTGGCATATCTTAAGACGTCCTCATTTTTGCTCCCCTTGACATCCACCATGTCAAACGAAATATTGATCGTCGCGTCTGCGTCATCTGGTAGGACACCGACAGATTCCAAAGAGTCTTCTGCGTCGCCTATAGACACCGTACATCCGCTGGGGATGTGCACTTTTTTATAGTTGCTATTTACCATAATTACTCCTTGTAATTAAATTTTAATTCGACGGCAGCAAGGTAACTTCCATCATCGTTGCGGATCAGCCCATTGCGGACGGCCCGCATACTATTTGCGTACACCCCTTCTGTTAAGATACCGGTGTACCTGTCAAGCTCATTGACCACCATGTCGGCCAACTCAATTGCCGCATATTGACTTTCTCCGTAGCAGCTCAGCTGGAACGCGGGGAAGTAGGCCCCTGTCCCGCTTGCCCTGCCGGGCGTGATGGAATGCACTACGATGTATGGAGCCTGCACCACTGTGTCAGCTTCGGCAAAGTATACCTTCCCATCGGCCAATCCCGTATTCTTGAGATAATCCCTGGCGGCCTGCTCCGGGCTCATACTTTTTGCTCCTCATATCGGACAGAAATTTTTTTCCCTGTTTCTTCTTTGAAAATCTCGGAAATACCTTTTTCAGCAGCCTTAGCGCCGTCCCTCATATACGGCTGGGGCGCCTGGTTAAATTCCCGGCCCAGAATGTCTTTGCCTTTAAAACCATATTCAACGCGTAGTGCGTATTCCATGTTAGTACTCACTTCTCCTGTCAACCCATTGAAATCCATTGTAACCGACTCCACCAGGTCCCCATGATCCTCGGGCGTTATGCTTTGGATCTCACCATGCATCACAACCGTGGATTTAGCGACAGCTCTTGCCAGTGCTCTATCGATCTCCGTCTTCACGGATTGCGTGCCGTCCAAAAAGGTACTGCTCATTCTATTGATTCTCCATCAATTTCGACATGTGAGTCATACCTTCTTATCCCAAGTATTTTTATTGACTCCCCACTAATAGAAACACGGCCAAGCACGTCAATATCTCCAGGATGGAGCAGCACAAGGTGTTCGCATATACCGACCTGCCGGTCGTCCCGGAAGATTCTTTTCTGGGACCCAGGCATCAACTTCCCAAAGGTCTTTCGAAGGACTTTTTGGGGTTCATCTCCGGCGCCGGCACCAAAATCTCCGCGAGACGCCCGGCGATAAAGCGTCGCCGGGCTGGACATTATCGATTCGATACTCATGCTGTTCTCGCGAACCTCCTTATTTTTTTGACGATATAGGCGGGATATCCCATCGTTCTTTCTGTGTCGTATGTGTGTGAGTAGCTGCCACTACGTTCGGCACTGGTCCCCACATTCCCTGCCAGGCTCTGCATTTTGAAAGAAATCATCTCAGCAAGTGTCAGCTTAATCCCTTCCGGGTACACCGTCTGTCCATTATCATCAGTATCAAAATCCCGACCGCGAATAGTGAGATAATCAGCTTCAACCAGAGGGATCAATGCCTCAATTTGGGCATCGTCCTGGCTGTGCGGGACTTTGCCCAAAACCTTGTACTCAGCCAGCGTCAGTGCTGACATCTTCTTTCTTCTTCTTTCTCACCGAGTGAGTGTTTTCATCGACAGGCTCCGCAGCGGAATCATCTTCGTCAGGCTCCACTGGCGGAGGCGCTGCATCGGATTTCACACGGTGAGCCGGAGATACTGTGGTGAAAAAGCTGTTGGACTTAAGGTGCCGTATCAAGGCATCCTGCTTACGGCCCTTGACACCCGCTGTGTCAAAGACCCCGGACTCATCAGTCCGATACCTGATGTGCCCATAAGTGAACATCGCTTTGGTTTTGGTGACAGACTGGAATTTCATACTGTCAGCCCGACGGCCATGCCATGACAGGTTTGTCCATTGCGCACCTCTAAAGTGTACTCCCCAAGTATCCTGCGTGCGATATAATCAGCTCCCGGCAAAGTTGCATCCTTGTCACTCATGGCCCCTCCGGCCAACGGATGCAGAGATATTTTGTCAAGATCAAGGACAAATATCCTGTCTTTCGGCAGATTTGGTTCAACGGCGATAAAAGCTTCATACGGATTGCCGTTGAAGGCAGGGATGTCACCGTAAAGTTTATTTACAGCAGCACCAGCCGAGGCTGTGGACGCTGTTGCGGGTACTTTGTCCTTGGTCATCAAGGCGGATATCCGCCGCGCCTGGTTCGGAGCAGCACATATGGCATATCTCTGTGACATCCCGCCGTTGACAAAGACGATCTCAAAAATATTATTGATGATATCCATAGACAAGGTGCCGCCGGTCGCCTCTATCACTCCGCTTTCCAGGTATTCCATAAGACCGCCAAAACTCCCCGTTGCACCGTTATCCCACGAAACACGCCTACCAAAGATAAGCTGGTCATTCATTTCGCGGGTAATTTCCATCATCATAATCTTGACCTGGTAATTAAGCATATTGGATATGCCATGGTAGGCGATGCCTTGCGCTGACCGCGAGACTTTGGCTGTCCTATCAAAGATTTGAGTATAGTTGTACTGCGTAACCGGTTCACGGCCCCAGTCAGCAGATGGATCCGTTGCTTCCGGTCTTGGTCGTGACAAGGGGATCGCAATTGTATTTGCTGGTATAGTCGCCGGCGTAGTACCGCCATACCCCCTGGAGATCGTCAGATTTTTTGCGCTCTCGTCAACAGCTGTAACAACTACCTGTTCGGCAAGAGGAGAGCCGTCCGCACCTTCTAGGCGCAATACCACTCCATCTTTAAGCTGAGGCGTTGAATCAACCGTAATAACAGTATCTGTATCGGATAGTTGGGACTGGACGGTGTATTGTTTTGCGGAGATTTCATCCTCCAGCCATTCGTGCTTCTTTGCGCGCGCCGCGTTTCCTACCCGCACAAGCCGGATAAGCCGTGGGGACTGTTCAATGACCTGGGTAAAAACACCTCCCAGGTCCCGTTTGATATTTTGAAATTCATAACTTAATATAGGTCCAGGCATGATGCCCTCCTTATCCCTGTAATAAAAAAGCTGTTATGGTTAGATACCCATAGTCGCTTGCGCGGCAAGATTCAAAGAGTCCTCTATCGTTTTCCCAAGCTTAACTTCACCTGCGGCACCCGACGCCGATACAGGCGCAGAACCCTTCACAGCATCCCTGGATGCTTTTTCATACCCGCGCTTCTCTGCTTCAGCAATCAACTCCATCAACCTCTTGCCCTTCTTAAATATTTCATCCTGATCCTTTCCAGCCAGAATGAACCTGTCTTCTTCCTTGATTCCACAGCGTTCAGCCGCTAAACCCACACATTCACCGAGGAACTTTTCCATACGCTCAGATTCTTCACGCTCCTGTTTTTCAGAACGTTCCGACTCTTCCGCCTTCTTGCGCTCCTCTTCAGACATATGCTGTTTACGCAATTCCGCCATTTCTTTTTCGATGGCGGATACCCGCCTGGCCTGCCCGTCGCGGTCGGCCTTGAGCTTTTTCAGCTCCTCTTCCTTTGACTCAAGCTGTTTAGCCAATTCGTCAGGTTTTGGAGCATTGAGCAGCTTCTCTTGCTCTTTGAGCTTTACAAGCTCTTCCTCTTTCGCCTTCAGCTGTGCTTTCAGTTCCTCCGGTTTCAGCCCTTCGCCGCCACCCTGAGGCCCCGCATTACCATCTGGGCTCCCGTTGTCTCCGGTGTCACCTGCACCGCCTGCAGCACCGGAATCTGGTGCCAGCAAAATTTTGAACATTTCTCCTCCCCTGGTTTGCTTAAAAGCACACCCCAGTTGATTTTTTAGAGGGTAGAAGGATTGCTATGGACAAAACTAGATAAGTTTTGTCATTTTGTTAAAATCTGCTTGACGTTCTTCCAGAAGGAGGATATATTCAAAGAGGATCGGGGGCTACGAAGCTCTTCGGAGTGGATAACCCCGGGCCACCCGTCTTTCAAGCAGGTGCAAGGATTGTGAGCAATTTTCCACATCCACCTTGCACCTGGATAATAGCAGAAATTGAAATATCTCTTAAGGTTTATCGAATCATTGCGTTCAGGCTTACTTGTAATGCCGTGCCGAAAAGGACTTTTCCAGAATCCCTATCTTAGAATTTCTGTCCTGCTTTTTTTCCAAAGAATATCTTTATTCATAATTACCACCACTTCGTTGATATTTCCTTTTATTTTAACCCTACCGCGAATTGCCCTATCAATAATCTCTGAAGGAACTCTGGCCGACATAACTAAAACAACTTTGTTAGCCTGATGCCCAGCCTTTCGGAGATTCCTGCTGATAGAACCATAAGTTCCAGATTGATTGGTTTTGAACTCCCATAATTCACCGTCGATAAGCGCATCAGCTGATTTAACACCTTTTTCCATTGACCTTTCCAAAAGCTGCACTCTATACCCATTATCCGCCAGGATTTTGGCTGTTTTTAGATTTTGTGCATCTTCCGGTTCCTCGCGGTCACTGTCCTTACGAATCCAACCGCCTGTCTTACTTTTGTAAACAAAATTACCTGGCAGTGTCCGGCCAGTGCCAACACTCTTATACCACTTTCCATAGGATATCCAGGGCCGCTTCCCATCACCCCGCACATACCGCATTTTAGGAGGGTACCCAGGGATTTGAGCCCGCAATCTACAGCGGCACTGGATATCAAAGCTGGCTACACCTGACTGTAACGGGGCCGCAACTTTCCCAACGGCGGTATCAAAAAAGCCATCCTCGCCGCGCCTTTGTCCGTCTAATGCTCCATGCTCGGGTCTGGTGCGCTTATCTAGAGCTGCATCCCAGATATATTCAAGTTCAATTCCAAGGGATTCCGCCTTACCATAGACCACCTGCTGCCCTTCCACTGCCGCTCGATGACCTTCTGTCCGTGCGATCCTCATTGAGGCATATGCTGCCCCTTTTTTTGTGTATTGATTATTATCATCAAATCCAAGCACCGCGCTTATTCGCTTGCTCATCTTGTTGTAAGACTCCCCGCGCACAAGGGACAAGGTTATTTCATTGCGCACCTTATTGACCTTAACCGCCCTATCCGTTGCTAAAGCTTTAGAGTCAGCAAGTTTTGAAAGGGGAAAAGTTACGACAGAATCAACGGCATCACCAGGGACCCTGCCCCAATCGAATGCAAACCCTGCGTCTTGATCAATCGCCCAAGCGTGACGATAGGACGAATCCTTGAAAACAGTTATTGTCTGTTTCTCAATATAAGTATCAACATTCTTCAAGTACTTCCCGAGCGTTTGCTTTACGTTTTTTTCAAGCGCCTGTAAGCGCTTGTAACGGTTCATTTCTGTCCAGTAGAGTTTTCCATCCTTTGCATATTTACGGTATAGGCCAGCAAGGTCCTGCTGTATTGATTCAAGCGCAACTTTATACGACTTAACAATCTCCTGTTCCGTCTCGTCAATACGTTTAAGGAGGTCTCCCTGAATATCTTTATATAATTCGTCAAAGAGTTTCATCCAGAGAAGGGCTGCTCCGCCATCGCCTTGAGCGTCGCTTGTGGATCGTGTACAAATGGTAGTTTGGGAACAAGAGTTTCGGGGGGCAGCATACCCCATAGGGATTGGACAATATTGGCCCACATCACCGAATCTTTCGGAAGGTTGCGTGTAAATGAGATGTCAATCTTCGATATATCTGGCGGCTCGCTCGGGAATGCCGTTGCTGTCGCTACCAGCCTCAGCCGCTCACGGAGTCCCTGTGTGAAGTACGATTCCTTCACTGCCGCCATCAGCTCAAAGAGGGCAAACAGGTACTGAAAGGCCTCTCCGCTCTTCTGCCCCAACACCGCCGGATCAGTCATATCCGGGACAAAAGATTGACGATAAATCTCATTACGCAAAAGAGCGATTAGATCGCGCCTGGCAGATTGGGATTCATCTTTTGTGAGATATCGCAGGTCATCAGAATCCTTGTCAAGGCCATCAATGACCCGCAGCTTGGCCAGTTTCTCCACAGCGTCATCATCCAGTACCCTGCCAAACATAAGCAGAACTGCTTCGGCAAATTTCTCTTCATCGTCCGCATAGCTGGACACCAGCGAGTCATAGGCATCAATGAGGCCCTGAATGGGCTCAATGTCTCCTATGGAGTTTCGATTGTTGCGAAAGATGGCAAGCGGTACCGCTTTGTATGGGTGGAACTGCTCGGTCTCTCGAACTTCCAGACAGCCGTGATTCCAGACGTATTTCTGGATGACATCCGGGTAATATATGTCAATCAATTTTTGACTGCTCCAGGCGTCCTTGCCCATCACATCATACATTCTGATTGCGGTAATCAGCCGCGGCCGTACCTCAAAGGAATACACCGGGACAATCTCGGCTGGCGAAACGCGGGCAAAATTTTCCTCCGCATCCTCATCTATCCAGTGAAGCTCATAGGCCTCGCCATAGATCGCCTGATCCTGCCCCAACTCAGCGTTGAGCAGTTCCTCACCGTTGTGGGCGAAAGCCTCCTCGATTCGGGAAAAGTCCCCGCCTGCCAAATCTTCGGCATCGTATTTAATGAGTCCAGGCTTGTAGAGGAAACCGGTTATTATGGTAATCAGACTCCTGGCATACGGAACTACAATCTTCCTGCCGCTCTCCTTCTCTGCAATCGCCCTGTGACGGCCAAGGTAATAACCCTGGAGTTCTTTGAAGCGGGCCGCCTCTTCCTGTCTTCCCGCCAGTATTTCAAGAATCCGCTTTTCACTGATTCTGCCGTCCTCCAGATTGGCCTTATACTGCCGCATCATATCCTGAGCCTCGCCCTATCCAATGGTTTTGTTGGCTGCTCATCCTTATGCCAGAGATGTTCCACCGCGTAACGGCAAGCCGCTATAGCATCATCCTTAAAATTCACCGGCTCATCCAAAAGATTGCCCTCCCTGTCTTCAGCCCACTTGCAGCTTTGCAATTCAGCCAGTAAGCCGGGGCACCTGTCAGGATCAACAAACCACTTCCGGCCTCTTAAAAAGTCAATCCCATAGCGCACCGAGTGTTTCCCCTTCTTGGCTGCCCGGACCCGGAAACCAGCCTTACGCCACTCCTTGATCCGATCCGGCTCCGCAGAGTCCGCTGTGCACAGCTGGCCCTTATCCAGCGGACCATTGTCCTTCACATACTCAATAATCTCGCCATTGGTCATTTGTGAGAGATACAACTCGTCGAAGCTGTAAAGGTTCCCATCCTTCAGACCAATAAGCTCAATAGCATTCTTGTGGTTGAAACCGAAATCCTGCCCTGCAAGAACCTGGTCAAAATCATCCAGGCTATATGGACAGGAAACAGATTCCCAGTTGCCGAAGACAAGACCGCTCAATACGCCCCACTCCCCAAGGGCGTACACATCGTGCAGGGCGCGATCAATATCCTTTAAGCCAATAAGGGTTTGATGATATCCTGAGTCGACCCACTTGTTATCCTTGTAGGTTGTCTTGAGTATCGTTGTGTCCGTCTGCTCCCTGTCGAAAAACCTTGACTTAATCCAGTGAGCAGCCGAGATAGGGTTAAAGGACAGAGTTATCTGAAACGGCACACGGGCCTTGCCGCGAAGCCGCAGAGACAACTGATTATAGTCGGCCTCAGTAATTTCCGTTGCTTCCTCAACCCAGATATCCGTGACCGGCCCCCGTTCAAAGGTGACACTCTTGATTTTTTCGACATCGTCCAGTCCGGCAAAGCGGATGCCATTGCCGTTGCTGCACGTTATCTCAAGGTCACTCTTGTTGACCTTAAAAAGACCAATAAGCCCCCACTGGCCGATAACCGACAAAATCTGCGGGAAGGTCGATATCCGATTTGTCCGGCCAACCTTGCGGATTACAAGCAGGTTATGCCCCGGCTCGGCCACTGCCCGGAACACCGCGCGCTGAGCGGTAAACACCGACTTCCCGGAACCGGCACCGCCATAGATAATATTCAGCCGCTGTTTGTCCCACAACAGAGGATAGTACGCCTTGTTGATCCACGCGGGCAGCCTGGAAAAATCAACTTTCATCGCCAGAATAGTCCTTTGGCGGCATCCCTATTGCAATCGTATCGCTTGTAGTATGAACTTCTTGCTTATCCCTCCAGCGATCGGGGCGACGATTTTTGAGCCAGAAGATCATTGATGTGGGATCGGGAGGATAATGTTTGATAACCTCCTTTGTCACGATATCCCCATCGTGGAGAAAGACCTTGGTGTCCGGGGCCTCATAGCCGATCGCACGCAGAAAAATGGCTCGCTCCACCCGTTCATCAGGATACTCCCGGCCTGTTTTCAGCGCTTCGGCAAATTCAGGATATCTGGCCTGCCAATTGTGCAGGGTCCGTTTCGAGATACCCATTTTCGCGGCAATGTCCTCGGCCACCAGTCCAAGCCTGGCAAGACTCTCGGCAATGAGAGGATGGTATTTACTACTGTACTTTGATGGTCGTCCGGCCATGTCGGAACGACTGTATCACAGCTATTATTGACAAATCTAATTAAGATTTGTCATTTTTTTCACAACCCTACGGATGGTTCTTGTTGATAGGTGGAATCTTGATGCGATAATTTTATACGCGTTTTCGGAGAGCACATTATTATAGAGTAGATGATTGTATGCCTTGAGAATATCCTTATTCCGCCATTCGTACAGCCTGGACCTCGGTATGTAAATTGATCGTCCGCCAAAAATCTCAATAAAATCTCTGTACTTTTCTTCTCCGAGCAATCGCTTGATTTCGGCTTCATCAGGATCGAATATATTTTCATTTTTGGCGTGCATTTATTCGTCCTCTATGTTTCGATGAACTCAACATCTTTCCCAAGATTTGATAGAAACAGGTGCCGCTTGAGGCTGTACAGCTGTGTGCGGTACCCCTTCACATCTTCTACCACCACACGTTTTTTTGTCTCATCGAAGTACCGGAAGTCGGCCACATACACCTTCTCTCGATACTTCAGGCCATTGCGGGAAAATCCCGCGGCAATGACAAACCTGGGCTGCCGTTCCAGGTCTCTGATTTGCCCGGCTTTCTGAAGCAGCAGGAGATCAGCATACCGCCAGGCCTCTTTACGGCTATGGAAAGTGATGCCATCCAGCTGTGTCAGTACTGCTTTATACTTGTTCGCGGCTCTTTTCCAGACCTCTTTCCCTTTAGATTCGTTCATTTCCCCCCCTTTTCCGTTCTATTTTATGCTCCGTGTTCCACACTGTTCCACACTGTTCCACATTGTGGAACAAATAAATATTTACTATATATAGAATTAAAAATAAGTGTTCCACACTGTGGAACACTCTTAATTTTTTTTCCCATAATAATTTACAGCGTAATTTTAAGGGTTTTTCGAATAATTTTTCGCAATATATACGCATGTGCGCGCGCATGCGCGTACATGCGCGTACGCGCGCGCATACGTATATATATATTTTTTTAGTAAATATAGTTATAATATTGAGGAATAAATCTTTACCGGGCAAATATTTAAAAGTGTTCCACAGTGTGGAACAGTGTGGAACACTCAAAATTAATTTCTTTCTATAAAAAGACTTATTTTTGGAAAAGTGTTCCACAGTGTGGAACAGTGTGGAACACGGAGGAACACCCGAAAAGATTCTATTCACCTTCTTTCCATCTTAAAACCACACAGCGGTCAGTTTTACCGGCCATTCTCACATTACGGAACTTCGTTCGGTCACTGCCTTTATTAACAGTAAACTGCGGATGTCTCATCAGAACCTTTTGATAGACCTCATACCCCTGCTCACGCATGTACTGCTTTAACTCCGGGTTACTGGTCGATATGGCCAGGAGGAGCTGCTCATCCTCCATGAACAGCCGCAGGCCGCGCCGTCTGAGAATCCTGTCAATCCCCTCCACATCATGATTTCCGTAAGGGTCTGAAGTGAGGCCCCATTGGTTCGTGTTCTTTGCCACAATCTCCAGTGCCTCGGCGGCCGACAGTTCAAGAGAAGGGCTGACTCGGAGGGGCCAATGGAGGAGGGCCTCAAGGGCCGTATCCTCATCGGTCTTTCCGGCCTCGTATAAATGCGGTTCCAGATCCGCATAGTAGTCCTGCAGGCGGTCTCTTATCTTCCTGTCCGCTTTTGAGTAGGGTTTAGGGGAAATAAGGAGAAAGGCCCCGGCGAAGATTGGCGCCCAGGTATCGGCCGCCCGGCCCGGCACATGACAGATTTTCATATGGTCTCTGATGCCCTTTTCAGCTTCCACTAAATCATGCAGTCTGCTGAATGCCAGGCCCCGTATTCCGGCCATATCCAGGCTTCCCTTAAAACTACCCTTTGGCTTGGAGAGTTCGACAGAGACAATCCTCGAAGCGTTGGCGGCGTTTTTTAAAATTGGCTGCACACTGGCAAAGCAGAAGCTCATCCGCGTTTTGAACCGAACAGCCCCGTGGCCCGCTGAGCCCTTGATGATTTCCGATCCCCCATAGGCGGAGCGGGCCAATGTTAAAATACCCTCCACCATGGTGGCGGATTTCGCACTGTCGGCTTCAAACTCGTCGAGCAGCACCGGGCGGCAATCCTGACCGATGGCCTGCCGCAGGCCTGCCTCGCTGGTTCGGCCCTCGGCCCGGATGATGGCCCTGCCCAGGGCCGGTGCAATGACTGAATCAAGCAGCATGGTCTTGCCCGTGCCGGAGGAGCCTGTTATCCACAGGTGGGGAGATCGGGCGAACAAGCTTGACCAGGGCGCAATCACACACCAGCCGGCGACGGCCAGGCACTCCAGCTCTGTCGCAAAGCCGAATGTGCCCAGTTCTTCCCAGAACCTGCTGATCTCCTGTAAGGTCCATGTTTTCTTCGGAATTTCCAGATGGAAAGCTCCCCGGCAAAAAGTCAGTTCTCCCCGGTAGTCCTCGTAGCTTAAGGGCTCACCTCCCCATGGAATCAGTTCTCGTCCCGTATTGAGGATAATCCGCCCATTGTCCATGTGGGGCCCCACGCCCAGCACAGCGGAATGATCAAACACTCCCTTCTTAAGGCAGATTGAACGCAGATATTCAATGGCCTGAGTTTTAGCGAAGCGGCCGTTGGATTGAAACCTGCTCTGCCACCAGCTGATGGGAGCAACGTTGCCCAGATCACCGGCAATTCCCGTGTCACTCCTGGAGAGGCTGAGGGGTATCTTCTGACGGCCCGGCAGTACCCAATAGTGCCTCTCATCAAACCCCAGGGGAATGAACGGCAGAGATTCATCGGCTTCAAGGGATTCGTCTTTTTCACCTGCCAGAAGAGTTTTTTTCAGCACATTAAGGGCGGCCTCCACGCCGCGATCTTCAATCATATCGGCGATGTCATAGCCCCTGGACTGGCTGTCATCAGGTTCCACCAGCAGCACCCTGGCCCCATGCGAACGGAGCTTTGATGCAATTCTCCTGGCGGCCTTCATTCCTTCCTCATCGTTGTCCGGCCAGATAACGGCTTCCCGGCCATAGACCGTTGACCAATCGGATTGGTTGGCGGCACTGCAGCCGCCATGCCAGCTCACCGGCCGCCATCCATCAAGCTGTGCCGCGGCATCCGCGCACTTCTCCCCTTCGACAACCAGTAACCGTTCCCCGCCATCCGGCTTTCCGCTATGGTACAGAGGCATTTTTCCCGGAGGACGCCCCGTCACCCATCCGGTTTCGGTGTGGCAGAAAGGTATAATATTCTTTTTGCCTTCAAAATTCACATAGCGGACCGTTCCCATTATCAGGGCCCCTGCTTTATCAAAGAATTGGTAGACCGCCTTCACCTGCCCCCATCTTTTCCGCCTGTACTGCTGCATTGCGGACTCTTTCAGACCCGTGAGCGTTCCTCCCGGAGCGGGAGGCAGTTTTTTCTTGTTTTTCTGCCGGATTGGCGCAGAAGAGGCCCCTGAGGCGCGCTCAATAATGGATTGGGCCGCCTGACGGGGCTCCATGCTGCGAACCTGTGCCACAAGATCAATGAAACTCCCCCCCCTATTTGCATCCCCATAATCTACCCACAGTCCTTGCTCGTTAATGGCCAGGGAGGGAGTTCTTTCGGAACGGAATGGGGAGGGAATAAAATATTCCTTCCCATTCCATTTTCCTTGCGGAAAATACTCTGAAATAAGGGCGGGTGAGACCAATTTTTTTGCTTCATCGAATATGTTCAACTTTCCCCTTCCCTTGTTTTAACATCGTATTTTCCATGACTTCACACCCACACATAGCAAAAGTCTCTCGGAGGACTTTTAACTCCATAAGCCGAGAGAGGGCGGTCATGTTTATAGCGTGTGCTCGACTTCACTTCTATCGCGTAACCAATCGTCCTTCCCCAAAAATATTTTCGGAAGAACGGCCAAACGTCCATATCGGTCATGCTAAAAAACGAACAATTGTTTCTCTTTCCGAAGCGCATATACAAGAGATATGGATTGTCTTTCCAGATTTTTCCAATTTCGAATTCTCCTATGACTTTCTGCACCGGCGAAGATGCATAAATGAGCACTTTTGTGACACTCTTGTCGTGAAAAACTCTCCGCCTGAACTCGTACTTTTTGCTTCCATTCAAGATAAACGCCGCGAACGTCGGCTTGATCGACATTAATACAGCTTTTTGTTTATGTATTACATCCCCTGAAGCCTGATTCGGGACATCACGATCAGCTGATAGCTCCCTCAATTCTCTCTCTCCTTCCATCTAAAAAATTGGGAAATCATCTTCAAAAGATGAGTGGCTTTTTGCAGCATCTACGGATATTCCAGATTTGTTTGAGCTCGTAATTAAACTCTCAAAATATATTTGATCAAATTCATCCTTTGTCCTTTTGTTGACGTTTAACTTAAGATCAAGCAGCCTATCGAGGCTGTCCGGGAGATCTGAGAGCTTACTTAAATGGAGCTGGCACACGCTTAAATCTTTCTTAACATATGGGATGCTTTTTTCTGTGAAGACACTGTTTTTCCATAGTAATCTTCCGGCAAATTTTGGCCCTAAAATTTTTAAGGTCCAGACAAGCATCGTATTCCCCGCTTGAGAATCTTTAAGCTCCACCCGGTCAACCATTACCTGATATTTTCCGTCCGGGACACTTTCATACTCATCCGATGCTTCCTGTGCGTTTCCATATACCTCGTTAAATTTTTCAAGATCATTTGAATAAATTGAGCTCATTTTTTTATTCCTTTTGCCTGGTTCTCAAAGGCCTCGATGAAATACCGGTAATTCAATGGTACGGTTTCGGGCAGTCGGCCTGTCCGATCTCCGGCATCGTATAGATCGGAGGGCCGCGTCCTCATGACACGGCGGCAGACCTCTTTCTGAGTTGTTTCGTCCTGGCAATATTCCAGATCGCAATACAGCATTATGTCGACGAGCCCGGTCACCATCTGCCGTGCTTTTTCCGGTAAGGTCGGTACAATCCGGGTCTTTTTTCCTGTTCTTGTTTCTATTTCTTTTTCCTGTGAATGACTGATTAAGACTATTCCATATGGTAATTGTGCGAGCTTTGTCAGTACTCTTTGAAACTCATTATTGACAAGCGCAAACCCTTTCCCATAGGACAGATCAGACTCGTGATCAACTCCTGCTTTCTTACAGGTGTGTTCCGCACACATTTTATACGCCAGATCGATTGTATCGATAACAATGGTGGAAAATTCGTGGCTGCCTCTGGCTATTTCCGCCCCGGCATCCAGAAAATCCCCCCAGTTTCGGATAGGGACTTGATAGGCCTCGATTGAATTCAACCCGGGTTCGGTTGCCAGAAACAGGGCATTTTCCGCCCCGGCACACCAGGTTGATTTGCCAATTTTCCCCGGTCCATAGACGAGAAGGGAAAACTCTGATAAGCTTTTCTTAGGAGCTGTCTTGTTTGTTGGTAACATGGTACCTCCTTAAAATATTTCCGGGACAGACTGCGTGCTGTCTCGGAGTTCTTCATTTGGTTCAACCACCTTGTAGTGATTCTCGATGACAAGCGGATTCTCTCCGCTTCTGCAAATCTGGAAATAGGCGCATGGCCGTCCATAGTTGAAGCACTGACTGGTGTTGCGGTAGAATATCCCCCGCCGCTTTGCGCCAAGATAGCTTTGGGACAGTTCCCAGATCTCATGCAGGAGGTCTGCGAACTGGTCGTGCGAGATGTAAAGCCTTTCACGGTGGAACATGCCGGGCTGTGCGTATTTTTCATTGAGTCGCTTCGCGAAATCTTCGTCAGTCTCCGGCATCTTGCGCTTAGCGGTGCTTTTCCCCGTCTTAGATCTGGCAATCAGCTCGGCCCTTCTGACCTGGAACTCCTCTTCCGTTTCGCCTGCCGACTGCTTCAGCCGGGCCTTGGCCAGGATGTTATAGAGGACCCCGGAGATTTTTATCCCCATAGTCTTTTCTATATAGTGGGAATAGAGGATGATCTGGGTGTCCATCCAGAGCCGTTCCAGATAGCCCGAGTCGATGACAGAAGCCGTCTTATGTTCGAGTACCCAGTACTCACCGTCAATCCTGACAATACCGTCAACCTTGCCTGCCAGATCGAATGATCGTGAACTCGCCCCTGTTTCCGGGTTAAAGATCTTCCCCTTGAAAACCTTTTCCAGTACAGCGACCTCAAAATCTTCGACAGGGCCATAAACACGCATATATCCCTGCATCATTGCCCTGGCCAGGTGCCAGTCGGATTTCAGACTGCTGTCGATTTCTCCCGTGTCTCCCGCGCAGGCCGCACCGATATGGCGGAAAACGCGGGCCGCGGATTGCGTGCGGTGCCAGATCTTCAGACACTCGTGTATCAGCGACCCGAACCTGAGAGGATGTGCCTCTTCAAGCGGCTTCAGATTCCGCTCGTACCGCAATTCGCATGCCTTCCGGCAATCCCGAAAACTCTTCCACATGGAATAGGTTGTGACTTTCTTTTCCATCATTTATATCTCCTTCTCGCGGCGATTTTCGCCAGCCATTTCCACTTAACCCGTTCTGCCATAGCCTTTATTGTTGTCCACCTGTTCCGTTTTCTGATGTCTCTTTTTGTCATTTTGTTGTTTCTGCGGCTTTATCGTTAATCCACTGCTGCAGGGCTTCTTCGTAGATGATAATGCGTCTTCCCAATCTGACGTGCGGGAGCCCATTGCTCCGTACCTGACGGAGTGTATGCGATGTGGATATCCGCAGGAGCTCGGCAACCTCTTCAACGGTGAGTGCCCGTCCGGTATGCGAATAGTTCATACCGTGCCTCCTGTGTCCACCGCCGTCCAGGTGATTCCATCAGCGCTGGTCAATATGGTGCCGGAGGCACCGGTTACCACCCACAGGCCATCGGCATAGCGCACATCATTGAGGTCCTTTCTTGTCCCGCTGTCCCGCTGAGTCCAGTCAATGCCGTCGGAGCTGGTCAGAATAATGCCGCAGTAACCTACGGCCACCCACAGGTTATTGCCGTGGTACGCAAGATGGATGTGCTTTTCCGTCCCCTCGGTGTCCTGCTCCGCCCAGGTGATGCCATCGGTACTGGTCAGGATGGCGCCGTTTGTGCCGGTTACCACCCACAGGCCATTGGCGTGATGCACTTCATAGAGGGTCTCTGCTGTCCCGGTATCTCTTTGTGTCCAGTCAATGCCATTGTAGCTAGTCAGGATGATGCCGTAGTAACCCGCGATCACCCAAAGATCATCGGCGTGGTGCACATCAATGAGGTTCTCCTTCATCCCGATTGAGCTAATGACGGCGGGATTGGCCCGCTGCGTCCAGTCAATCCCATCGGTACTGGTCAGGAGGGTACCGGAGGAACCCACAACTACCCACAGGCCATCGGCATGATGCACTTCATAGAGGTACTCCGCCGTCCCGGTGTTTTGCTCCATCCAGCTGATGCCATCGGTGCTGGTCAATATGGTACCGGAGGTACCCACAGCCACCCACAGCCCATTGGCGTAGCGAGCATCACGGAGGTACGCTGTCGTCCCACTGGTCCGTGCCGTCCAGCTGGTGCCATCGGTGCTGGTCAAAAGGGTGCCGTAGGAACCCACAACCACCCACAGGCCATTGCCGTAGCGAGCTTCATAGAGGTACGCCTCCGTCCCGCTGTCTCGAACCGTCCAGGTGATTCCATCAGGGCTGGTCAGGAGGGTACCGGAGTCACCCGCAACCACCCACAGCCCATTGGCGTGGCGCACTTCATAGAGGTTCTGCGCCGTCCCGCTAACCCGCACCGTCCAGCTGATACCATCATTGCTGGTCAATATAGTGCCGGAGTAACCCACAATCACCCACAGCCCATTGGCGTGGCGCGCATCCCAAAGGGTCACCGTTGTCCCGCTGGCCCGCGCCGTCCAGCTGGTGCCATCGGTGCTGGTCAGAATAATGCCGCAGTAACCTACGGACACCCACAGGTTATTGCCGTGGTACGCAAGATGGATGTGCTTTTCCGTCCCCTCGGTGTCCTGCTCCGCCCAGGTGATGCCATCGGTACTGGTCAGGATGGCGCCGTTTGTGCCGGTTACCACCCACAGGCCATTGGCGTGATGCACTTCATAGAGGGTCTCTGCTGTCCCGGTATCTCTTTGTGTCCAGTCAATGCCATTGTAGCTAGTCAGGATGATGCCGTAGTAACCCGCGATCACCCAAAGATCATCGGCGTGGTGCACATCAATGAGGTTCTCCTTCATCCCGATTGAGCTAATGACGGCGGGATTGGCCCGCTGCGTCCAGTCAATCCCATCGGTACTGGTCAGGAGGGTACCGGAGGAACCCACAACTACCCACAGGCCATCGGCATGATGCACTTCATAGAGGTACTCCGCCGTCCCGGTGTTTTGCTCCATCCAGCTGATGCCATCGGTGCTGGTCAATATGGTGCCGACACTACCCACAGTCACCCACAGGCCATTGGCGTAGCGCACATTAGTGAAGGCCGCCGTCGTTCCGCTGTACCGTGCCGTCCAGCTGATTCCATCAGGGCTGGTCAGGAGGGTACCGGAGTAACCCACAGCCACCCACAGGCCATCGGCATAATGCACATCATAGAGGTATTCCGTCGTTCCGCTGTTCCGCTGCATCCAGCTGATGCCATCGGTGCTGGTCAATATGGTGCCGACACCACCCAAGACCACCCACAGCCCATTGCCGTAACGGGCATTACTGAGGTTCCTTAACATCGCACTCCCCCTTTTCGTAAGCCTGTTCGAGTTCCGACCAATTTGCGAATCCGATATACAGGGCGATATCCCGGCGGATTCTCGGTGATTGGCGGACGCCTGCGATCACCCGTTCAACGGTCGTCTTTCCGTAATCGCTGTTGTTGGCGAAAGATGTAATCGATTCGCCTTTTCTTGCCATGTGCTGCGCGATGTATGCCCGTAGATCTTTCTTTTTTTCCATGCATTTCTCCTCTTAGAAAATCCCGCCTGAGGCTCAATGCCTCAGACGGGGTGGAAATTCCATTTTTAAGATGGCCACCTTTAACTTCTTTTCGCATAACTACTTCTATACCCCCGCCATTTAGGGGGTTTCAGGGCTATTCCATTTTTTTCATACCTCGGTCGCGTACCCTGACTCTCGGGACCGCATTTACCCTGCCTCCTACTCACAACCCCTTTCCGGTACCCATACTCGTCGTACGCCCGAGTATGGCCCGGCCATCGGCGCTTTCTATCAGGCAGGGGGTTAACAGACACCTTTAAGGCTGCCTGTTTTTCTTGCTTCTCTAATCTCCTCCTTCTTTTCCTTTAATGAACGCAACCCAGATTGTCGTGCGTGTCGTCTTATGGCCGAACAAAGGGGATTCAGGGGTCAGTTTCAGGATCTGTGACACGGGAATTTCCTTTGTGGACCATTTTAGAATTAACACACCGTATGGTTTTAAGACGCGGAAACACTCGGCAAAGCCGCGTGTCAGAACAGTGCGCCAGTTATCGCCCAGAGTGCCGTACTTCCTGGCTGTCCAGCCGTTTATTCCATTTCGGCGGTGATAATGCGGGGGGTCAAACACAACAAGCCGGAAGGTTTCATCTGTGAACGGAAGTTCTGTGAAATCGCCAGCGATATCCGGGTCGATTAACAGTTCGCGAAAGCCGTCTTTGCTGCTCCTGTCCTTGAGGGTGCATCGCTCTCTCCGCTTATCCAGGAAGATTGCCCTTTCATCTGTTTTGTTGAACCAGAACATTCTTGATCCGCAGCAGGTATCGAGTACTGGCGGAAGAACGCTGGGCAATCTGTCCTTTTTCATACTTTCCCTATCCCTTTCATGCCGATATAATAGGCATAACCTCTATTAGAGGGCGTGTAGATAATGTAACAACACAAGCATTTATTGTCAATGAGTTTGTTGTTATTTTTTGGAGTTTATTGGCTTTGAATAGTTATTTATCTAGAATAAAAAGAATTATCGAAGAAAAAAAAATTACTGAAACTGCATTTGCCAAGGCTATCGGATCACATCAAGCAACAATTAATGCAATGTTTCAGCGTGGTACAAACCCTCGTTCAGACTTATTAGAAGCGATATCAAAGACATTTACAGTTTCAGAGAAATGGCTCTTAACCGGCGAAGGCCCCATGTACCAGGACGAGCCGGGCTTCCCAAAGCCGCAGAGCATCCAGCATCTCAACGGGCATATAACGGACAACCCTGATGAGGAGGGGGCCTTTGTGGTGCCGATGCTGGAGCAGTCTGTTTCGGCAGGGAAGGGGAGCCATCTGGAGGATGATGATAACATCGCCGGATATGTTGCCCTGCCGCCGGCCATCACGGCTCATGGAGCTGCACTGGCGGCTCTCCCTGTTCGGGGTGATTCAATGTATCCGACAATTGATAATGGTGATATGGTGGTATGCGACGGGGGCGGTTATGATGGGGAAGGTATCTACGTCCTTCGCATGGATGGGGAAGCTCTCGTAAAGCGGCTGGCTAAGCGGCCCGGCGGTGTTATGGTTATCTCAGACAACGGCAGCTACCCGGATTTCGAGGTGTCCAGGGATACTCCGCTTGATGTTATTGGAAGGATTCGGGCGGTTGTGAAGGTGGTGAAGTGATATGAAATAGAAAAGATTCTGAGGTGATGGATGAGAGAAAATAGATTGAGCTATAGAATTCTATTGCTGCAGCTCATATAAACAATGGGCAGCTAAGCTGCGAGGAAGGAGAAATGGAAAAAAGAAATTCGGGAGTAGATCAGGAAATAGTAGAAGAAATCTCAAAATGCAAAACAAGGGAAGCACTACACTCTGTCTTTGAGGTACGCGGCCTTAATGATGTTAGGGAGAAAAGACTTTATCTCAAGGCCTGCACTGGTGAGATCGCAACATATTATGAAGATGGCTCTGATGATTTGACTGATGATCAACGATACCTTGATGATGAGTTTATGTTTCTAGACGGAACCTGGAGAGCACTTTCTCAATGAGTTATGATAAGATACGTAAATCTATCAATGAAATTATAGCTGGTAAACATAGTGGCAAAGATCTTTCAGCGGATCAGATCAAGAACTTCATTAATGCATTTAAATCACTACTCGCTCCAGCATTAAAAGATTCAATATTTGCACACTATAAACATGCCATAGAATATCTCGTTCGGGAACATGAACAAACTCAAAGACCTATTTTGTATACAGAAGGACACATCCCATCTTCTAAGAGAGCTATTGCCAAATATTTGCGAGGCGGATATGTAATAGCGACAAGTAAGGATTTAGATGTCAGAGAAAGACGTATTCAGCTTGGCCATGAACTGGGGCACATTCTTATAAATAATATCAACAACACCATCTACAAGACTGAAAATCTTTCTGGTTTTCCTGACAATAAATCAAGAGAATTCATGGCAAGTCTTATAAGTTTGTCAATGCATATAACCCAGAGTGACTTTTACAAAGGAGAAACGTGTAAGAAATATCAGTATGATGAAACTCAACTATCAGAGCTTGCTGAGGAAATTATAGGTCTGGCCAGATCGGTTTTGAAGTGAGTAAATCAGGATTCTCGTTTCTCTCTATTGCTTACTCCTTAGAAAATCCCGCCTGAGACTTAAATGGCTCAGACGGGGCGGAAATTTCATTTTGAGACGGCCATCTCTAACTCTTTGTCCTCATAACTATTTTTATACCCCCGCCATTTAGGGGGTTTCAGGGCTATTCCATTTTTTTCATACCTCGGTCGCGTACCCTGACTCTCGGGACCGCATTTACCCTGCCTCCTACTCACAACCCCTTTCCGGTACCCATACTCGTCGTACGCCCGAGTATGGCCCGGCCATCGGCGCTTTCTATCAGGCAGGGGGTTAACAGACACCTTTAAGGCTGCCTGTTTTTCTTGCTTCTCTAATCTCCTCCTTCTTTTCCTTTAATGAACGCAACCCAGATTGTCGTGCGTGTCGTCTTATGGCCGAACAAAGGGGATTCAGGGGTCAGTTTCAGGATCTGTGACACGGGAATTTCCTTTGTGGACCATTTTAGAATTAACACACCGTATGGTTTTAAGACGCGGAAACACTCGGCAAAGCCGCGTGTCAGAACAGTGCGCCAGTTATCGCCCAGAGTGCCGTACTTCCTGGCTGTCCAGCCGTTTATTCCATTTCGGCGGTGATAATGCGGGGGGTCAAACACAACAAGCCGGAAGGTTTCATCTGTGAACGGAAGTTCTGTGAAATCGCCAGCGATATCCGGGTCGATTAACAGTTCGCGAAAGCCGTCTTTGCTGCTCCTGTCCTTGAGGGTGCATCGCTCTCTCCGCTTATCCAGGAAGATTGCCCTTTCATCTGTTTTGTTGAACCAGAACATTCTTGATCCGCAGCAGGTATCGAGTACTGGCGGAAGAACGCTGGGCAATCTGTCCTTTTTCATACTTTCCCTATCCCTTTCATGCCGATATAATAGGCATAACCTCTATTAGAGGGCGTGTAATCAATATAAAAGCATTTGCTTTAATTGTCAACGCTTTTGCTTTGTTTTTTTCGGAGATCAGTTCTTTGAACGAATATTTATTTAGACTAAAAAAAGTTATGGACGAAAAAAATTTTTCCGAAACAGCATTTGCTCGTGCTATTGGGTCAAGCCAAGGGTCTATCAACTCCATGTTTAGGCGAGATACAGTTCCCAAAGTTGACTTTTTGAAAGATATAGCGGGCAGATTTACGGTGAACCTGAACTGGCTTTTAACCGGCGAAGGCCCTATGTATCAGGACGAGCCGGGCTTCCCAAAGCCGCAGAGCATCCAGCATCTCAACGGGCATATAACGGACAACCCTGATGAGGAGGGGGCCTTTGTGGTGCCGATGCTGGAGCAGTCTGTTTCGGCAGGGAAGGGGAGCCATCTGGAGGATGATGATAACATCGCCGGATATGTTGCCCTGCCGCCGGCCATCACGGCTCATGGAGCTGCACTGGCGGCTCTCCCTGTTCGGGGTGATTCAATGTATCCGACAATTGATAATGGTGATATGGTGGTATGCGACGGGGGCGGTTATGATGGGGAAGGTATCTACGTCCTTCGCATGGATGGGGAAGCTCTCGTAAAGCGGCTGGCTAAGCGGCCCGGCGGTGTTATGGTTATCTCAGACAACGGCAGCTACCCGGATTTCGAGGTGTCCAGGGATACTCCGCTTGATGTTATTGGAAGGATTCGGGCGGTTGTGAAGGTGGTGAAGTGATATGAAATAGAAAAGATTCTGAGGTGATGGATGAGAGAAAATAGATTGAGCTATAGAATTCTATTGCTGCAGCTCATATAAACAATGGGCAGCTAAGCTGCGAGGAAGGAGAAATGGAAAAAAGAAATTCGGGAGTAGATCAGGAAATAGTAGAAGAAATCTCAAAATGCAAAACAAGGGAAGCACTACACTCTGTCTTTGAGGTACGCGGCCTTAATGATGTTAGGGAGAAAAGACTTTATCTCAAGGCCTGCACTGGTGAGATCGCAACATATTATGAAGATGGCTCTGATGATTTGACTGATGATCAACGATACCTTGATGATGAGTTTATGTTTCTAGACGGAACCTGGAGAGCACTTTCTCAATGAGTTATGATAAGATACGTAAATCTATCAATGAAATTATAGCTGGTAAACATAGTGGCAAAGATCTTTCAGCGGATCAGATCAAGAACTTCATTAATGCATTTAAATCACTACTCGCTCCAGCATTAAAAGATTCAATATTTGCACACTATAAACATGCCATAGAATATCTCGTTCGGGAACATGAACAAACTCAAAGACCTATTTTGTATACAGAAGGACACATCCCATCTTCTAAGAGAGCTATTGCCAAATATTTGCGAGGCGGATATGTAATAGCGACAAGTAAGGATTTAGATGTCAGAGAAAGACGTATTCAGCTTGGCCATGAACTGGGGCACATTCTTATAAATAATATCAACAACACCATCTACAAGACTGAAAATCTTTCTGGTTTTCCTGACAATAAATCAAGAGAATTCATGGCAAGTCTTATAAGTTTGTCAATGCATATAACCCAGAGTGACTTTTACAAAGGAGAAACGTGTAAGAAATATCAGTATGATGAAACTCAACTATCAGAGCTTGCTGAGGAAATTATAGGTCTGGCCAGATCGGTTTTGAAGTGAGTAAATCAGGATTCTCGTTTCTCTCTATTGCTTACTCCTTAGAAAATCCCGCCTGAGACTTAAATGGCTCAGACGGGGCGGAAATTTCATTTTGAGACGGCCATCTCTAACTCTTTGTCCTCATAACTATTTTTATACCCCCGCCATTTAGGGGGTTTCAGGGCTATTCCATTTTTTTCATACCTCGGTCGCGTGCCTTGACTCTCGGGACCGCATTTACACTGTCTCCTACTCACGCCTTTCCCGGCACCCATACCCGTCGCGCGTCCGTGTATGCTCCGGTCATCGGGCTTTCTATCAGACAGGGGTTAACAGACAGCCTTAAAGGTGTCTGTTTTTCTTGCTTCTCCAACTTCCTCTATGCCGATATAATGGATATAGACTATGCTGGAAGAACATGTAAGTAAGTTAACTCAATATCGGGGATTTGTCAACCCGGTTCTTTATTTTTTTTCGGGAATCAATCCCTTTGAGCGAATATGTATTTAGATTAAAACAAATTATAAACGGAAAATCAGTGGGCAACATCCGCATGGGTAGGGAAGCTTTCATAAAGCGGCCTGACGAAGTCATAGTATTTTCGATAATATCAGGTATCCGACCGACGAAGTATCCAAGGAAGTCCCTCTTGATGTCGTTGGCCGGGTCAGGGCGGTTGTGAAGGTGATGAAGGGGTAAAAGTAAAAGTGATTAAGAATTTTGTTCATTCGATGAGCTATAATGAGTTGCATAAATCTATCAAAGAGGAAGAATTATGAATACTATTGGTATCGGTAAAGTTGTAGTGGATAATACCAAACCTGGTTGGAATTATCCCCATTTTCATGTAATTCTTTTCAAGGAGAACGGAGATAACTCTTTTTACGCATATTGTATGGAACTCGGCATTGATGCTTTTTCGGAAGACTCTGCAAAAGCAGCCTTTTCTGAAATTGCGGCCAATGTATTAGATGACATCAACCAGTATGCCAATGAAGATTCTCTCTTCAAATGTCTCCTGGATATCGCCCGGAGTGATCATAATGATGTTTTCTGGAAAGAGTATCGGATTGCAGAAACAGAGCTTGCACAATATGGCGAAGACCTTGGAATTCATTTTGAAAGGAACGGCAGGGCAGCCGTGACTAATCAGGGTTTCCTAAGTATTAAACCAACTCCTCCGCCAATTGAGCAACAGCATGACGCTGCTCATCAGTGATCGCTGTATAATGCTCTGTCATATCCACTGACGAATGCCCTGTGAGTCTACGCAGCGCGTGATCAGCCACTCGGCCTCTCAGCATTGAATTATACCAATGCCGCCAGGCGTGAAAAGAAAGTCCTCGTTTTTTTATTTCATCAGGGGCTATGCCGACTGTTTCAAGCATGTGTTTATAGGTATTCGAGATACTGCGTTTCCCAATTGGCTTGTCAGGCGACGAACCCCAGAAGACGAAGTCTCCCCGCCATGGATTCACTGAGGCCAGCTGGTGTAAGGCTTCAACCGTTCTCGACGGAACGGGGACAATTCTGGGCTTGTTCCCCTTGGGAAGTTTCAGGCCCTCCCCATCCTGCCAGTTGCGCTTTACATCTATCCAGTCATCATGAACACAATCAACTTTCAATCCTCGGCATTCGCCGAGTCTCATTCCTGTTGTCGCGGCCAGGAGGTTTATCGCCTTCTGCCGGGGATCGGTCCATTCCTGCCCAAAAAATGCACGGACTTCCTCCGGGCGAAGTATCACCCTCTCCCGTCTAGTTACGGGAAGCCGTTTAATTCTCTTGGCGGGATTAACCGATATCAGCCCCAGCCTCTCCGCCTCATTTAAGGGTACAGTCACTGCCTGCATAATCGCGTTGACACGTCTGTTGGAGATCCCCAGGGTTGAGAGCCAATGGATTATTTCTTCCATTAGCATAGCGTTTACTTTCCGCAGCCGCAGCGATTCCAACTTCCTAGAACCAAGCCAGTCTACCACTTTGTGAACAGCGCTCCTATTTGCTTTTATATAGACAGCCGACATCGGCCGTCCCATGGAATGCCTGTTTTTGAGATGGTGCCCATCATCTGACCAGAAGCCGATAAGGTAATTGGAGAAAAGAGGATTTTCATTTCCGGTATTGATTCCAAAGCGCTTATACCATTGTGCTGCAATGGCATCGGCTCCCGCCTTGCTTGCCGGCGAGAGATGCTCCGCGTCACGGCCCAGCTCATTGCGCATTGACCCCGCAGATCGCCAGCAGGAATAATCCTGTTTGGCCGCATCCCAGAAAGCCGCGTAATAGTTTTTGAAGCCCTTCCGCCTGTACAGTATAAAAGCTTTACGCATCATGAGAACTATAAGCTTGATAGAAAAGCTAGTCAATAAACTAGTCAATATGAAAGCCATAGATTTCATTGTGGTGTGTAGTTGTGATTAATTTCTTATTCCACAATGGGTTAAGGTATGCCTGGAAGAGGACTCGAACCTCCACGAGCTTGCGCTCACTAGTCCCTGAAACTAGCGTGTCTACCAATTTCACCATCCAGGCAGGATGTGTATAGGCGAGAGTACCTTCTAGGTGGATGTATGTCAATTACTGCACAGGGTTTTCATGCAATCTTCTTTGTGATGGATTTCTGATCCCTCCCTGCTTATTCGTACTTTTAGGATTTCTCCATCCTTTTCCTCCCCCACCCACACATTCTGACAGGAGCCTGTAAAATAACGGATACTCAATTTCTACCGGATCAGATGTCAGCTTTCAGATTCCGGTGCATTTTCTTGTGACCGCTATTCTAAGGAGTCTGTCGGACTTCCGCCTCATGGCTCGATTTTTGCCCTTCTCTCCAGAAGCAAGCCTCCTGCTTGCTTCTGGAGAGCCGCCTTCGTTCGTTTTCGCCGCCATCCGTGGCGGCTTTTCCTCGCTATCGCTCGGCACTCTCTCAGGATGCGAGTCCATAGACTCGCATCCCCTGTTGCTGCGTTGCCAAAATACTCACGTAGCCCAGCTACGCTCCGTTTTTGTCGCCTTGCATCAGGAAAAAATCATCAAAAATCGCCTCGAAGCCTTAAAGTCCGACAGACTCCTAAGGAGGCAGGGATCAGCATTGCTTTCTCTGCTGACCTTTTCTTGCTCGAATCACAAATTCTTCCTTCATGTCCAGAGTATTTTCTCCTGCCATGTCACCGCAATCACCTCCACAGTGTTACCGTGTTCGGAACCAGGACGAAGGTTTCAGAGGCATATTCCCGGGTTTCTAAAAGATGAGTAGTTGGCTGTTGAAAAGTATATTGATAGAATAAGGTTGAATCAAAGGAGAAAAAATGAACAATCATTTCACAAGTATTATAGTATCTGTATTCATTTTGTTGACGTCATGCAAGTCTTCTCCTGTCCGTGTTGAGGATCTGGGCAGTTACAATCCAGATAGAGTTTTTGAAATGGAACTCTCCGTATTAAACATTGACACCAATCTGGATTTGAAAAAAATTGATAACTATGAAGGAAACTGGGGCTTTTACAGGAATGAAGAATCAATTAAGAAATTAAGAATTGCTCCTGGAATATACAGATTTGAAGTTTTGACCAGACTTGAGTCATCAATGCTGGATATCAATATCAGCATTGTGGTCAAAATAGAAAATGAAAAACACTACCGAATGATGAGCCGACAACAATCTATGATGATAAGTGTTGATGTTGTTGATGTTTATACGAATGAAAGCGTTGTTCTTGATCTGAAATCAATGCGGCAGGACCGTGATGATGCCCATGCCGTTTATTACAATTATGCGGTATATCCTACTGAAGACAAATTGGGCTATACAATTGAACTTGAAAACGAGGATTCGGTCATTGCATTCAAACCCGACATGGTTTTTACCATGAGCAGCAAGAATTCAAGTGAAAGCATTTCGGGAAGATTTCTATTCAAATCCGGAAAAGTATATCTCTATGAAACCGATTTGAATTCTTTCAGCAATGAGGATTTCAAGAACAGCAATCATGCAGGAATCGCTCAGATAATCTATGAACCAGTATTATGTAATGGAGAATCAGTACGATTGAAGTATGAGAAGCCAATGGAAAAAAGGGACAGCGAGGAAGATTTTTTTATTGTAGAGATTGTTGATTGATTATCTGCAGGTCAATTAGAGGTGGTAAGCTTGATGGGTTCACCTTCCCGCTGGCATCCCATCCACTTCCAGTATTTCTCAATGCTTTTGACAAATTCTCCTCTGACTAAGTTGATTTTTCAATAACCCTCATACCATTGATGTTCACATCAAAGGAGAGAACTTCTCCAATACGGGGGGGCTCTGTATCAGACCAGTGTGCTGTCAGCAAATCAGTTTCCATAGAATTCGCAGGCTTCAATTCAAGCCTCCAGCCTGAACTTGTAAACTCCAGATGAACAAGCTTCCCTTTGAGGATGCCATTTTTTTTGCTGATCAATGAGTCGGGTCGGATAATCAGTATTGCCGGGAGGGATACTTTATTCTGAGTTTTCGGCAGAGGTATTTCTCCAGCAGATGTCAGGGCAGTTGAATTTCCGTCGGGGGTTTTTATGATTTTTTGAATGACCAGCCATGTTTTTTTTCCAAGAAATGAAGCTGTGAATGGATCCAGGGGATTGAACCATACTTCGGATGGCAAACCACTGCGAGTGATGCGTCCTTCATTCATGACGGCCAGGTAGTCTGCCATGGTGAGAGCCTCTTCCTGGTCGTGAGTAACAAGAAGAGCTGTTACGCTGGTGGAGTTGATGATCCGGCGGACCTCACGGCACATTTTCAGTCTGAGTGATGCATCCAGGGAACTGAAAGGTTCGTCAAGGAGAAGAATCTCCGGATCGCTTGCCAGGGCTCTGGCCAGAGCCACTCTCTGACTTTCTCCTCCTGAGAGGTCATCCGGCCGCCGTCCGGCCAAATTCTCCATCTCCACAAGAGTGAGTTTTTCGTGGGCAATGCGGAGGGATTCTTTGCGGTTGAAGCCTCTCATTCTGGGGCCGAAAGCGGCATTTTCAACTACGGAAAGGTGGGGGAATAATGCATGATCCTGGAACACAAAACCGATACGGCGTTTCTCCGGGGGCAGGGGCGTTATATCAAGTTCGCCCTGCAGGATTCGGCCTGAGTCAGGACTGAGAAAACCGGCACACACATCCAGGAGGGTTGTTTTTCCGCCGCCGCTGGGACCAAGGATTACCGAGAGTTTACCTCTGGGCAGGCTGAGGTCTACATCAAGGTGAAAATCTCTCCGCGTGTATTTTATCTTATCAAAAATGATGGGCTGCAGGCTAAAACTCCTCATATTGGTCAAAGAAGAAGAAGGCTATTGTGCAGATGGTGATGAGGATTGTGCCAAGGACACAGGCTCTATGGATATCGTAGGCTCCAATGAGGCGGTATATGGCAAGGGGTATGGTTGTGAAATCTCCCGGTGCCAGTATTATGGTTGAATTGAGCTCCCCGGCCGACAGGGCAAAGGAGAATACTCCGCATGTAATCAACGCATTTCGTGTCATGGGCAGTTCAATGTGAAACAGGGATTGTAATGCGTTTGCTCCAGAGATTCGGGCGGCCTGTGGAACCCGGGTCGAAATCTGTTTTAATCGGCCGGCAATGATTCGGTAACAAAATGGTAGAACGATGAGACTGTGGGCTGTGATAAGGGAAATCAGCCTTATTCCATTGGCGGGAGGTATTATTTGCAGGAATAACAGCCAGCCAAGTCCGAGAATAATGGAACTGACTCCAAGGGGGAGGGCCATGACGGTTTCAATGATTCTCCTCCAGTGGAGGTGTCTTACTGAGTACCAGCCCAATGATGAAGCTGTAAGGGTGGAGGTAATTGAAACACATGAGGCCAGCAGTACAGTTCTTAATACAGCTTTCAATGATATGCTTCCATCGGCATTCAAAAGTCTAATCCAGTGCATGAGGGAAAAGGCTGCTGGTGAGGTTCTGGTGGCTTTTGTTATGAAGCTGTTGATGATGATTGATATCAGAGGACCCACAATCAGAATCATAACGGTCAAAAAATATGCGATGGCAAACCATTTCCCAACTCCGGTGAGTTTGACATGAGGTCTGCGGGAGAAGTTTTGTATCGCATCCCTTGTTCGGGAACGGTAGCGAAAGTCTATGATGGCATATATGCACAGCATGAAGAACGCATACAGGGATTCCATTGCAGCCAGAACACTGCCCCGGGCAAAGTTTAACTGGTGCTTGATCAATCTGTATATTTCGATTTCAATGGTGGTCAGTTCCGGGCCTCCTCCAAGGACCAGGACAATTGAAAAACTCATGAAGCAATACAGGAAGGTTAATATGCCTGCCGTTGCAATATCGGGTATGAGGTGAGGCAGATCCACGAGGAAAAATATCCGAAACCGGCTTGCTCCAAGCGACATGGCCGCTCTTTTCTCCGACAGGGGCAGGGCATTCCAGGCATTTCCAACAATTCTCATCGTCAGGGGTGAGTTGTAAAAAACATGGGCCATGATGATGGCCGGGAGTGAGTACAGAATTGTCCAGGGAGAAACCTCCCCGCCCAACAGAAGTTGACGAACATGGTTGATCACTCCTCCATTACCAAAAATCAATACAAAACCAAGAACGACCAGGATGGGCGGCATAACAAAGGGCACTGTTGAAAAGGATTTCAGCAGCAGTCGTCCGGGGAACTCGCATCGGCCAACAAAATACGCCCCCGGTAAACCAAAGAGGAGTGAGAAAAAAGTGCTGATAAGAGCCTGCCAGACCGTAAAGGCAAAAATACTTCTGTAGTAGGGGGATGTAAAAACTTTGCTGACTTCACTGCCTGTCCCCATGGAACGGGAAATAACGAGGGTGAGCGGCAGGCCAATCGCCAGAGCAACAAATAATCCAGGTAGAATGATGAGGAAAGAATCTTTCTCAAGACGACCCAATCTGGTCAACGAGTAAAAACCTCCACCCATTTGTCAATGAGAGCGTCCATGTTGTCGACATCGGTCAGTGTGCTGGAATCCAGTACTTTTCGAGGGCGAAGGGCCATATTAAAGGATGGAGGAAGAGGTACATTCTGCTTAACCGGCAGCATGATATTGTGTATGGCAAGGATTTTTTGAGCCTCAAGTTCCAGTATGAAGTCAATCAAATCTTCACTGGCACTCTGGCTATCTGTTCCTTTCACTATACCCATTCCTTCAATCTGCTGGATGTGTCCATCCGAGAACTCCAATGCTTTGAATCGAGTTGAATCCTCATATTCGACATGGTATACAGGACTTGTTCCGTAACTGAGAATCATGGGGGCCTCTCCCGCTGTGTATAGAGCATAGCCCTGGCTCCATCCATCAGAAATTGTCAACATGGACGGTTTCAATCTGTTCCAGTATTCAGTCCAGCCATCTTTATAAACGGACACTGTCCAGAGAAGAAATCCCAGGCCGGGAGTGGAAGTGCGTGGATCCATCAAAATTATTTTTCCCCTGTATTCTTCCCTGGTCAGGTCCTCCAGGGAAGCGGGAGGATTGTCCATAACCAGGGAATCATAGTTTACAGCAAAATGTCCATAATCGTAGGGGAGCAGTCGATAGCCGGGATCGAATATGAGATGGTCTGGAATGCCTGTGAGATTCGGGGACTTGTATGGTTGAAGGATATCTTCGTCAATTGTGCGTTTCAACAGGCTGTTATCCAGCCCGATAACCACATCGGCCCGGGAATTTGATTTTTCCAGGATGAGTTGATTGAGCAGCATTACGGCATCTCCCGGAGCATGCAGTATGACGTCAATACCTGTTTTTTCGGTAAATGCCTTTGTAATGGCTGGACCTGGCCCCCATTCGGAGCTGAAGGAATCGTAGCAGTACACATTGAGGATTCGTGTTGAATCCCGATCCTGATTTCCTCCTGCCGTCAGAGGCAGAGCCATCAAAGAAGCAAGCAATATGGTAGACAGAATTTTTTCCCGGATCCGTTTCATTGAGACTCCTGAGTGAGACAAACTCTGTGAAACTCAGCATTGCTCACGGGATTTGCCGTACAGGTTGTTTTTAGAAATTCCGGTATTTAGAGCCTCGTTCCTACGCTGGTATTAACCGGATCAGGTTCACGAGTGTAATCTCAGGTTCAACGAACCACCCCGGAAGCTCAAAATACAATCTATGTTGAAGGTTCATTATTGTCAAGCGGGAATAGGAAATCCCGGGAAGTTTCAGTCAATTTCCTTCCTTTCAGTGAAACGCTGCTCAATCAATCAATTATGTCTGGCAATGGCAGACATTGCTGAAGCAGGAATTTCATCTATTGCAAGAAGGAGAATTACAGATCCACCGGTCAAGTTTGGTTTCCAATCTCTGATTCTTCAAGTATAATGAAGTTCATGACAATCAAGGAAAGATGGATTCATTGCCAGGAAGAGATTGAAAAGGCGGCCGATTATTATGGACGGCAGGTCTCTGAAATCCGGGTGATGGCTGTTTCAAAAACAAGGAGTGTTCAGGAAATCAAAGATGCCCAGACGGAAGGTTTGAGGTACTTTGGAGAAAATCGGGTGGATGAAGCAGTCGAGAAGTTTGCACAGCTTGATGAACACCTGTATCCACTCTACTTCATTGGTCATTTGCAGAGCAATAAGATACGAAAAATCAGTAAACGGTTTGCAGGGATACATTCGGTGGATTCCCTTCCTCTGGCAGAAAAGATTTCCAGGCACAGGGAACAGATTCGGATGCCCCTGGAGATTCTATTGCAGGTCAACACTTCGAGTGAAAAGAGTAAATCGGGTTTTACGGATAGAAATGAATTCATTGATGCGGCCGAAGTAATATCAAAACTTCCCTGCCTCCATCTCAAAGGGGTGATGACTATGGCTCCTTTCGTTGATGATGAGGGAATAGTTCGTCAATGCTTCTCACAGTGTCGGGAATGGTCCGAACATATCAGAAACGATGTTGATGGCTCTCTCACCCTTTCCATGGGTATGAGTACTGATTTCCGATGGGCCATTGCAGAAGGGAGCACATTGTTACGCATTGGAACAGTACTTTTCGGGGGAAGAGATTGATCCGCTATCTCGTTGGTTGTCTTCTACTTGTTATCGCTGGTCTTTCATCTTTGTCGGCTCAAGTTAAGCCCCCGGAAGAGTCCATCATACCGGAGGACTATGACCCCTCAGAATTCCCTTTGTGGGCTCATGATATCAGGCGCTTTGAGGTAATAACCTTTGGATCTTTCCCCATCACATACTTTCTCAGCTCTCTTGTATATGATATTGTCATCCTCGCTGCCAACAATGGATCGGCTGAATATGCCCTGGGGACTCAGCGGGGAGAGGGGGATCTTGCCATCATCATTGGTGCGGCTGCCATTACCTCCGGTGTAGTCGCAATTGTTGACCTGATCATCAACGCTGGATTGCGAAACAAAAAAAATGAACAGAGAAAGACACAGAGTCCAGATCCCTGAAGGGGAATCTATCCGTCTGGACAAGTATATTTCTTCCCTTGGATTGTTTACAAGAAGTCAGATCCGTCAGCGGTCGGTTCGGGTTCATACTGTTCAGGGAGTTGATTTAAAACTCTCCCGACGTCTTACAGGCGGAAGTGACATTATTGTCGAGTGGGACGATCCCCCGTCAGCCGAAATACTTCCTGAGGAGATGGAACTTGACATTCTTTACGAAGACGAAAACTGCATAGTTATAAATAAAGATCAGGGAGTTGTAGTCCATCCTTCTCTGGGACATGTCCATGGAACTCTTGTTCAAGCCCTCCTCTTTCGTTACAGAGGTTTTGATACGCGATTTGCAGGTGACCGGGTGCGTCCGGGCATTGTTCATAGACTGGACAAGGATACCTCTGGATTGATTATAGCGGCAAAGAATCCCGAAACAATGGAATTCTTAGCCAGTGAGTTTCGAAGAAGAACGGTGAAAAAGTCCTACCTGGCCATTACACGTGGTTCCCCCCCCGGCAATGAAGGTGAAATAAATAGACCTATTGGCCGTCATCCCATCAATCGGAAGATATTCAAAGTTGGTACAAAAAATGCCAAAGAGGCCCTCTCCCGGTATCGTATTCTTTCCCGCAGTGAGGAATATGCCCTGGTAAAAGTCCGAATTCATACGGGGAGAACTCATCAAATTCGGGTTCATTTGCAATATGTCAACTCTCCAATCCTTGGAGATAATCTCTATAACAGTCCCGACTCCCGAATACCGGATGCTTCTTTGATGCTTCATGCCTGGAAGCTGGCGATCAAGCTGCCAACGATTGGAAAGCGGCGTTTTGAGGCAGAAATTCCAGGTCGATTCGTTCAGGCTGCTGAAATTACCGGTTTGAATTTGCCGACTCAGAATTCGTAATCCTTACCCAGTGTCAGAAAGCCTGTAAAACCCCCTTCAACCTATCCCGGGAGTCCAAAATGAACTCGGACTCACTCCTGGCAAAGATGTTGATGTGGTTGGGATAGTATTGAGAGTAAGGAAAAGGACTCCAGTCCATCCGCAGCCATGGATTCCCTGTAATCGATTGAAAAAGTCTGGGAGGAAAAGGTTCTTTTGCAGTCATTGCAGATGTAGCACTGGACAGTTCCAGATGCTTCTGTGCGGCAGGAACTGTGTATCGAAAACCAGTTTTTTTGCTCTGGGGCACTGAAATGGATACATTTTGGGTTGGGGCAGTGAGGGAATACCATGGTCGATCTCCTTTATAAATTGTTTTCTTACTATGTTATAACGAGCCTGACAGGGGTTCTTGCTGCATTAACAAGCTTTCTGACACTGGGTATTGTTTCAATCCGGTCAGGATAGGGGGGAGTTTGTTCTGAAGAAACGGAATCCCGTCTTGTCATGTGAACCCTTATTCACTATCTTTTCATTCATGCGGGTGCTCTTTCCTGATGAAATTGTGGGTAAAGCAGGGTATTCAACCATAAAAGCTCATCTCAGTAGTTTTGTTGAGCACCAAAATGTTGATTTTGGCCCAGCTACGCTCCGTTTTTGTCGCCTTGCATCAGGAAAAAATCATCAAAAATCGCCTCGAAGTCTTAAAGTCCGACAGACTCCCTGGAGAAAGGCATTCTTCAGCATTAAAAAAAGGGGAGTAGATGTTATGACCTTAGGAGAGTACTGCTATCAGAAAAAGGACCTGACAACTGATCTTCACAACCTGTCATGGATTCTCAGGCCAGCCAACATATCAGCAAAAAGTCCTGGAAGAGGCTGGGGTGTGTTCAGCACACAGGCAGGATCTCCAGGAGTGATCAGTTTACCTGGTCAGTTCGGCTACAATCGATTACATGGGAGTAATCCCTTCACTCAGGTTATCCACATTATCGATGAAATCCGTGAACAAACCCCGGCCATTGTACTGAACTTTCATGCAAGTACAACAGCAGAGAAGCAGACAATGACATTTTTTACAGATGGTAAAGCTGCTTCCATGGAAACCGTAGATATGCCATGCGGGGGAAATTTCCAATGACTAGAATTGTCAGAGTAATTGACCCAGGCTCCCTTGGCATAAATCCGCGAGTCTGCAACGATGATGTTCGCAGGGCAGGAGCATCCCAGCGGTTCTGGAGGATCAGGGAAAGAACTTATCAAGCTGCGAATCCTGCGCATATCGAGTTGACAGAAGATGATATGGTTGAGATCCACCTTCCTCCCGGCCGAACAATACTCTCGGCAGCCCTGACGTTTCTACTGCCGCTTGCATTTTTTCTGGCAGGATATATACCAGCAAGCAGTCTTGTTGATATATATGCCATTGACAGCAGGACTGATTTCACTCAGGATGAGCTTGCCTTTATTGCTGGTTTTACTCTTTTTCTGCTGAGCATCACTCTGATTGCCATATTCAGGTTGAGAGGCACTTCCCCGAAAAGCATACCCACCATTACCCGTCGTTTAACTCCTTCTGAAATGCATATATGCAGGATTAAAAATGCAGAAGTCTGCGGGTCATGTACTCTCTGTGATTGATTCCAAACTATCCAGAATGCACTTCAGCCGCTTACAGGAGCGCCCTCGATGTGATATGGCATCCTTTTCAGTTTCACTGAGTTCAGCAACACAGCAGCCGCGGTCAGGAAGGTAGAAGATTGGGTCATAACCAAAGCCGCCCATACCTCTTGATTCGGCAGCGATGTAACCTGGGAAAGTCTCCTGGGCAGAAAAAATACGATACTCATCCAGCATAAGAACCATACAACAGACGAAGAACCCCTGACGTTCTTTTCCGGTTAAATGGGCTGTGTTTTTCAGTAGAAGGGTGTTCCGTTCCGTCGAATCCAACACCCTGCCAGTTTTTTCACTACCGTACCGGGCAGACAGGACCCCAGGTGCCCCTCCCAATGCCGGAACGGACAGTCCCGAATCATCAGCTAAAACAGGGTATTTTCCAGATGCATTGAACAGGAATTGTGCTTTGATGAGGGAATTCTCCAGATAAGTATTTCCGCTCTCGTGAACCTTGAATTCTATTCCAATATCCCCTGGCAGAAGAATTCTGTGGGGTGCCAGGATGCGTTCAATTTCTGTTTTTTTATGGATATTACCTGACGCAAGAAGCAATTTCATAAAAATACACTACCTCTTAACTTCATTATTGATCCAGTACCGTCTCAATGATTTTAATCCTGATGCAATGGTACTTTGTGGAATGTTCAGGATTCTGCCTGCATCCGCTGCTGAAAGTCTGACGCTCAGTCGACTGAGCGCATTAGATGCCAGTTTATATCGTTTCTCCCAGTATTTATATCTATTCTTCCATCTCTCAATCTGGATACTGTCCAGATGAGTGTCTTTTTTCATGCGGTTTTGAATTCGAATCATATTGTACCAGCATTCATTGCGACGATTTCTCAATTTTGTTCGCCGAGTCGTTTTTTCGAAGATTGATTTTCTTGCAATTTCAAGCGAGTTTTCCAACCAGAGAGGATCAACACAGGTCAGTCGTGCAATAGCTGGAATCTTTACGGGATCAATATCGTCCACATAGGTCAAAACCGCAAAGAGTATACGATTTCGGATAGATTCAATTTCGATGCGGCCTTCTGCATCAATTTTCAGTGGACAATTCGAGAGAGGATCAACTTCTGCCGAGGCATATATTCCTTCCTGAACAGGATTTTCTTCAACCATATCCATCATGGCTGTCGAGCTTTCATTTTCCGACCATACTTCATAATGTTCTTTCAATGCTAACTGCTCGGTAAAGGTTTTCATGTACCATTGCAAACTGCTGAACAAGTAGGATTCAAAGGTATGCAATGGTTTGAACCGGAGCACCAATCCTGGGATTTTCGGCATGAAAGCAACAAAGAAGTCACAGCATTTGTCATAATCCCAATTAGTGAAATTAACAGGATACTTATAAGCATTAAGATATATCCGTTCTGACAGTTCTCTCCAGTTTTCGCCAGTTCTCTGATAGGCCAATACCGCTTCAGTTAAATCATCACTCATCGAACACTCCTTTTTGTTCATGGGGGTGATTTATTACAT
This sequence comes from Spirochaetaceae bacterium, assembly GCA_965224705.1. Taxonomy (GTDB): domain Bacteria; phylum Spirochaetota; class Spirochaetia; order DSM-2461; family DSM-2461; genus UBA2779. Next base: position 2,135,483 of record OZ245056.1, read on the forward strand.
GCAAGATACGTGCCAGGAATACAGGCTAATTTTGAGGTTTTGGAGCCAGATTCAGCTTGAATAAACTATGTTAACTATACATTGGAGTTAATAAGTTACATGAATGTAATTTATGTGTAATGATACATTCTGTCTCAGGGAAGAAATTCTTCTTTAGAAATGTTCAGGGCAAATTCTAAATCGAGAATAGCAGCAATGTATTGGTATTTCGCTACAAGAAGCTGCTGTTGGGCAACCAGATAATCATTCTGTGCACTTTCTACATCCAGTAATTGTCTTGTTCCAACATTGTATGCTTCAGCAGTGAGTTCATAGTTCTTCCTGGCCAGTTTGGTACTGGATGTATTGGCTTCTATTGTAAGCTGGTAGGTTCGAATACTACCTACAAGATTCTCTACTTCAGTTCCAGCTCCACGCCATGCAATTTCCCGGGTGAGTACAAGATCCCTTATACTGTCTTCCAGGTCTTTAAGCTGTACATTGGTTTTTGAAGCGGGAATCAATCCGTCGAGTTTCCATTGCAGGCCCAGGCTCAAAGTTCCCATATCGCTCCAGTTCGTCCATGGGTCTATCGCCTGTTGCTGTATGTTGGTCGCGGCATTGGAACCATTGAGACCATAGGTATAGCCAATACTTAATGTCGGAGTATTCGAATTTAACGCAAGTGTTGTTTTTGTTAGACCCAGGGCTTCCAGTTGTTTGTCGAGACTTCGGATATCCAGTCGATTTGCAAGGTATTTTTTGATCAATTCTTCAGCATTCAGAGTATCATAATACTCATTGGGCAGTTCACCCTGAAGGGTAATATCATCGTTTCTATCTGCCCCGATAATAGTTTTGAACTGGAGAACCATGCTGTTGTATATTTGTTGGGCACTGGTAAAAGCTGGTTTGAGTTTCGAGAGAGAAACTTCAGCCGATAAAACATCGAGTTCAGGGACTAAACCAGTTTTGAAATTCTCAGATGCCTGCTCATATCTCTTTTGAGCTAAATCAATATTAGCCTGCTGAATCATGATGTTTTCCTGATTTGCCAGAATGTTGTAAAACTGTTTCTGAACATCTCTCTTCAAGCTGTTTACAGCCGCTTCACGGTCAAGTAAACCGGCTTCATAACTTGCTTTTAATTGTTTTATTCCTGTGGCTATGGCCGCATTCAGGGGGAGTGAAAGATTCAAACCCGCACTGAATCCAAGATTTCCCGGATCAGAAAAACTGGCTGTGGATTCGCCCCGGAATGAAAAGACTCCATGATTTGCAGTCAAAGAGGCCGATGCTGTGATTGACGGCAGCAGGGAGTTCCATGATGTACGTTTTGCCCTTTCCTTTTTCAGTAAGGTGATATCTGACTTTTTCAAAATGAGATTTTCAGAAACCGCCATCTCAACGGCATCTTCAAGAGTCAATACAAGCGGTTCAGCCGCAATGAGTAGGGGAAAAAGATGTATAAGTATAGAAATTGAAATCATTCTTTTCACGGTGAGTCTCCTTGGAGAAGCAGGCAGGATGATACTGCCTTTACCAGTTGTTTGTTATTCGCATATGAGATTACTCATCGAGTATTCATTAGTCAAGGTGATTATGAAATTATTCATAACGGGTGAATTGTAACATTATTGTCCGCATTACTCTTAGTGTCAGAAAGCTTGTGGACACAGTAAGAATCCATGCTGAATCATCTGGAACGGTTCAACACTCCAGCCAGAGGACCTTTTCATACGACAGAGATTGTCGACTGCGACGAACTTCTACGTATCTGATGACCTCTTCTGGAATGAATGATATCGGCTGTTACAGGTAGGAATTATCAGATCATGGCAGGGAGACGGTCAAATTGGTCAGTTGTCCCGGTGTTATAGAAGTCCAGGGTCGTGAAAAAGAAACTTCCCAGGGCAGTTTTGTTTCAGTGATTTAGTCTATCAGCAAAAATTCTAAGCAGGTGTTCAGCTGTATCATGCCGGTTCCCGCTATACATGCATCCGGATGCTTTGTGATGTCCACCACCGCCCAGGGATCGGGCAATTTCGCTCACATCCAGGTCAAAAAGTGATCTGAAACTGATGGAGCAATTTCCATCATTTTGTTCCCGAATAAGTACAACAGCCTCCACACCGGCAATGCTGGTCAATAACTGGTACAGCATATCCGTATCTTTTTCGCTTCCACACTCCCGCCAGTCTTTCCAGGTTTCCCAGGTCATTACCAGCCGTCCATCAAAATAAAGCTCAGCCCGGTCAAGGGTTCTTCCCAGAAGTCGGCGTGAGCTGAGTTTTCTGCCGCCAGCCAGCCATCGAAAAGTCTCCGTTGGGGATGCTCCGATTTTCATCAATCGGGCAACAGCATCCATATACTTGTATTGGGTCGATTCCAGATGCCGAAAGAAGCCTGTGTCTGTACAGAAACCCAGGAACAGGCAATTGGCTTCTTCCAGAGTTGGAGTGTCTCCAGCAGCTTCAATCAGCTGTTGAATGAGCAAGGTTGTCGAAGGGTAGTCCGTATCCACGAACTGCAGGTCGCCAAACGTACTCTCTGTTGCATGATGATCTATCACAAGTACAGGTCCGGGCGGCCTGTCTGATTCCTTGAAACCTGTCCGATCATGGGAGGAACAATCCAGATAAACAGTAAGAATTGATTTCTCAGGAGATACTGTTGGAATACGCTTTTCAAATAATGGCTGCCAGTCAGCAATTTCCGGCCTGTTCCAGGGGCCAGTGGAGCATGGATGAACAGTTTTTCCCCGTCGTTTTAACCACGAAGCCAGGGCTCGCTGGGATCCAAGGCAATCCGCATCAGGATCCTCATGTCCAAGAATTATAATAACACAATTGTCATTAAGGGCTTTGAGGACGGATGAAATATTTTCTTGAGACAATCTTACTGTGCCTGATATGTCAGTACCAATTCTGAATCGGGAGATGGAAATTTATCGCTGTGGTCAACTCCTGATTTTAGCAACTTCCAGCTTGGGTGAGATTTATTCTCTTGAAGATATAACCGAAAATGATCCAGTTGGCCGTTTTTGTAGAACAATGTCATATAGGGGTATATTACTCCTTTTCCATAGGCAATCTGACCAACACTGTCTGCGGATTTAAACCATTCTGCTGGAAGCCACAGGGTATCAATGCTGTAGTCCTGTCTTATATAATCAACTCTATATCCCAGTGCATGTGAATATATACTTTCGATTGCGAAGGTTTTTGGATAGTATTCCGATTCATTTTCGAATCTCTGAGCAAAAATACCGGTTGTCACAACCAGAGAAATAAACACCAATAAATATCTTCGGTTCATGGTGACGCCTCCTACACATAGTAATATACAAAACGGGACGAATCAGTTCAAGATGGAAATGATAAAAAATCCATGAGCATGACCTGTCTGCATTCATGGAGCCTGTCGGACTTTGAGACTTCGAGGCGATTTTTGATGATTTTTTCCTGATGCAAGGCGACAAAAACGGAGCGTAGCTGGGCTGCGTGAGTATTTTGGCAACGCAGCAGCAGGAAAAAAGGGCAAAAATCGAGCCGTGAGACGTAAGTCCGACAGACTCCATGGCATATGTGCGTCACTCTTAAACGAATCGTTTATCTCCTGTTAACCGGCCTGTAATAGCTCTTTCCGAGGATGAGATGTATCCTGGGTGTGAAGATTGTCCCACAAGGAGTAACTTATGACACTCAAGAAGGCATTGTATTCAGGAATTCTCATTCTTCTTCCCCTGATTATTCTCTTCAGCAAAGGATTATCAAGTAAGGGTATGGTTTCTGCTGTTGAGGACATACCATCTGTTTCGAATTCTGCATCAGAATCCCTGCCTGAGAAGTCAGCCGCCGAGATAATGACAATCCTTAACTTTTCTGGAGAGGTCAGACCTCGGGATGAAGTGGATGTCTTCCCTGATACTCAGGGGAAAATTCGGGAATTGAGAGTGGAAGTTGGGGATGAAGTTCAGCCGGATCAGATTCTGGCTCTGGTGGATCCTTCCAGGGCAGGGATGAATTACAATTACAGCCCCGTTCGTTCTTCCATCCGTGGAACGGTTACGGCAGTGTATGCTGCTCCGGGTAGTCACATTACTCCGGGACAGCCGCTTTGCCGGGTGGGAACCCTGGAACATCTTGAGGTGGATATTCATGTGCCGGAAGGATCTATTGGCATTCTTCGGGAAGGTATGAAGGGAGTTGTCAGTTCTCCTGTTATCCCGGGGCTTCATGAAACGATGCAGCTTAAAAGAATATCTCCTGTTGTCGATCCAGTCAGCCGAAGTTTGAAGGTTGTTTTCATTCCTCTCAGGCAATCCGGGGAATTGAAGGCCGGCATGTTTGTGGATCTCACCCTGGAGTAATCGTGGTGAATCGATTTGAGTACCTGCTTAAGCATCCTCTGGCGGTGTTTGTCGTCTTTGCCGCGGCATCCCTGCTGGGAGTTTTTCTCCTCTTCACTTTGCCGATGAATCTGTATCCTGAATTCAATCCGCCTGTTTTAAGTATTGTGACGGTTTACCCCCAGGCTTCTTCCCGGGAAGTAAGGGAGCGAATCACAAATCCTCTGGAGGAGAAACTGGGGAGTATCAGTGGTCTTGATAAAATGACCAGCTATTCTGGACATTCAATAAGCCGGATCGTTCTGGAATTCCGGTGGAGTGCATCCATGATCAGCATTGAAAATGAACTGCGGTCCCGTTTGGGACAGATGGAAGAGACTCTTCCAGAATTTGCTCAGACACCTGTATTGTACAAATATGATATGAATGATGAACCCATCGTGGAATTAGCTGTCAGAAGTATGAATGGAGAGCCGCTTTCGAAAATCACTGCCATGGTAAAAGATAGGATTAAGCCTTCCTTTGAACAGCTTGAAGGAGTCGCTGCGGTCGATATTACAGGGATTCGAGACGAACAGGTTGAGATTGCGGCCGTGCGAAATCGACTGGAGGCCTTTTCATTCAACTTGACGATGATTTCCAGAATACTTGAAGCACAGAACAAAACGCTCGGTTCGGGTTCGTTCAATGAGGACGGCCTGGAATACATAATCCAGGCTGAGGGAGAATTTACTTCCCTGGATGACATCCGAAATACGGTCATATCCTACCCAGGAAGAATCCCCATCAGAATCAAAGATTTTGCCAATGTGAACCGTGTGCTGGAAGATCCGAAGGACACAGTCTTATTCAACGGTCAACCAGCTGTCCGTATTGCAATCTTGAAACAACATGATGCACATATCGTTCAAACGACCGACCGAATACTGAATCATATCCGTACGATTGAGCACACTATGCCGCAAGGAGTAGTACTTGAGGTTATCTCCGAATCAACCGGACTGATCCGTCTGGTTATTAGAACTATTATGACTTCCGGTATTATTGGGGGACTGCTTGCCATGGGGATTATCTTCTTCTTCCTTCATCGAATTAAGCCTACGGTCATTATCTTCCTGTCCATTCCTGTTTCACTTCTCATCGCAGTGGGGGGATTGGCTGCATTCGGCAAGACATTGAACCTGCTGACTATGGGTGGATTAATTCTCGGGTTGGGAATGATTGTCGATGGTTCAATCGTTGTATTGGAGAATATCATATCCTGCAGGGAAAAAGAACCTTCTCTTCAGAAGGCGGTTTTGACAGGTGTGAGCGAAATGGCTTCGCCGATTACGGGTTCTACTCTTACATCAATTTGTGTCTTCATTCCCCTCCTGTTTATGTCAGAAGGTCTGGATATTCTGGGTGTAATGTTCAAAGATATGGCTCTGTCAGTGATACTGGCACTCACGGCTTCTTTGATGGTTTCACTCATTCTTGTTCCTGTGCTCAGTCTTTACCTCTTGAAAGACAGGAAAATGGAAACCACAGGAATAGATCGATCTGTTGGCTTTTTGCTGAACGGGCTGGAAAAGTTATATGCCAGGTTGTTAAAAAAAGCCATGGGGAGCAAAGGATTGGTTATCCTTACATCTTTTGTTTTACTGCTTTCATCTTTGATAATCTTTTCCCGCCTGGGATGGCAGTTTCTTCCTGTTACCGGAGAAGATTCGTTTATTTTAGATGCCGATTTCCCACCCGGTACTTCCATTGATTCAGTCGAAGAAACATTGAAAGATGTTTCCCTTGTCATGGAAGAAGAGTTCCCCTGGATCGGGGGCGTATTGATAACGGCTGAAACAGGGGAAGGACGATTGACAGGAATACTTCCCCCACTCGATGAAAGACCCATCAGCCATACCCGGATGAAGGACAGGATGCGGCGTCATTTTTCCTTCTGGCCAGGCGTGGAGTTTGAGTTCCAAACGACCGATATGGCCGCTGATCTGGGAAATTCAGGAAAACTTATTCTGAAGATTCAGGGTGACTCTGAAGAAGAGATGAGGGATGTTGAGACAGAAATGCTGGAGTTGTTGGGGAATCGTCCCGAAATTCTTGCGTTAGATTCCGACAGGGAAGAAGCTCGTCCTGAATTTTCAGTTGTTCTGCTCCGGGACAGAGCTTTTCAACTGGGAGTCAGTATTGAACAGGCTGTCGCTGAAATTAGAGCAGCAATCAATGGAATAAAGGCCACGGAATTTCGGGAAGATGCAGAATCCTATGATGTAATTATCAAATTGAGAAAGGAAGACCGCATGAGTCGGCAGGATTTGAACAGACTTTTTATAATAAATAACAAGGGCATGAAAATCCCGCTGTCTAACATCGCTCGATTGGAAGACGGCAGAATTTCCGGAGGGTTGAAGAGGGAAAACCAGGTGAATACGATTCAAATCACCTGCCATCTCCACCCTGAGGCTGATACGAATCTTCTTGTGAAATGGATAGAGGAACAAAGGGGATCCATTGTTCCGGAGGGCATCAGCATCAATTTTGCCGGGGAAATGGAGGATGTTCAGCAATACGGAAAAGGCCTGCTTTCTATTTCTGTTATTGCGGTACTTCTGGTTTTTACAGTCATGGTCTGTCAGTTTGAGTCGCTGAGTAAACCTTTTATCATCATTCTGCTGCTGCCATTTATGCTGATTGGTATTGTGTTGTGTTTTTTCCTTGTTGGGCTTCCTGTGAACATGATTACCATTATCGGTGTGGTTATGCTGGCCGGGATTGTTGTCAACAACGGTATTGTTATGGTGGACTATATTCAAACGCTTATGCAAAAAGGACTCAGTTTGAATAATGCCTGCATTGAAGCAAGCCGGAGTCGACTTCGTCCTGTATTGATGACAACCGCAACAACCGTTCTTGCCATGGTTCCCATGGGTTTCTTTCCGGGAAGCGGGGGCAGGCTTCTCCAGCCTCTGGGACTGACGATTTCAGGCGGACTTTCTGTCAGCATGCTGGCGACCCTCTTTCTGATTCCCATTCTTTTTTCTTTGTTCCATAAAAAAAGCGAATTCGAAAGAGTTCAAAAATTCAATGAAGTGCAGGTGTGAATCATGCAGGGATCAGTACTCATCGTGGAAGATGATAAAGATATTGCAGAACTCATTCAACTCTATCTTGAGAGAGAGGGAATGGCTGTTACTCTGGCTGGTGACGGAGAGAGCGGTTTGAAGTTGATAGAGGATAATCTGGCTGTGGATCTCGTGGTTCTGGATTTGAACCTCCCCGGTTTGGATGGCTATGAATTCCTGCGAATTCTACGGCAAAAACTGGATGTACCGGTGGTGATTGTTTCGGCTCGGCATGAAGATAGTGATATGATTATGGGTTTTGGTATTGGAGCGGATGATTTTGTTTCCAAACCCTTTTCTCCCGGTGTGCTTGCCGCCCGCATCAGAGCTCATATAAGACGACGCAGAGTAGGACCGACACAGAATGACCGCTTCCATTTTGGACCATGTGAACTGGATCGACGGGCTCTGACCTTATACAAATATGGAGAGAGGATTGCTCTGAGTCCCAGGGAATTGCAGCTGTTAATCTATCTTGCCGAGGAGCCGAATACACCCCGGTCTCAATCGGATATTTACAATACAGTGTGGAAGGCAGAATACGGTGACATGAATACCGTGAGTGTTCATATCCAGAGACTTCGGCAGAAAATCGAGGATGAACCGGCCAACCCTCAATTCATCAAGACAGTTTATGGGTTCGGCTATACCCTCTGCCAGGGAGAGAACGAATGAAAATACGGAGAGATCTTTCCCTGCCGGATCGCTTACTTATTGTTGTCATAGCCCTGATGGTTATTCCCTTTATAAGTCTTTGTGGTCTTCTATTTATGAATTATTACTACTGGGATACAACTCGCTATAGAGGAAAGGAGAATATCCAGGCCCCGAAATGGCTGCAAAAGGAATTAGCTGCTGTTATCGAAAACGATCAGGAGTGGTTTGAAAACGTTCCGGGTCAGGAACGGGATATAATGCTTCTCACAGATGCAGAAGGTAACTTCATTTATACGGGGTTCACCTTTTATACAGATGTCGATTTTGCAGCCTTCAGCGGATCTTTTCAGGATATGGTTCAGGCGGTGATTGCACTGATGAATGATCAACAGATCGGTATTTCTCTGTACCGCTACAACAATCAGCGGGGATTGATGGCCTATTTTGTCAATCAGGATTCCCTGCCTCAGATTCTCAGTCAGTGGCTCTGGGTTCTGGCCGCTCTTTATTTCATCGCCTGTCTTTTTTTCCCCCTCTACATCAGTTCCCGCTTAATCATGCAGCTGCGTCGATCTGTGAGCCGTCTGGAAGAAGGGGCAAGGCAGGTGGAGCAGGGTAACTTCCATTTCAGTATGGAAAAACTCAGTCACAGAGATGAACTGAAACCCCTCTCTGATGCGTTTCAGGCCATGCAAAAACAACTCCGTGAGGAGCAAAATCAAAAAAAACGTTTTCTGATGGCGATCTCTCATGATTTGAAGACACCCCTCACCTCCATTAAAGGTTACCTGGAAGCCATTGAGGATGGAATGGCCGACAATCCTGAAAAACTGGATGAGTATCTGAAAATTCTTCAGAGAAAATCAAATATTCTGGAAGCAAGAATCAATAGTCTGATTGATTTTTCCTGTCTGGATACGGAGTCCCTGAAACTGAAATCCTCTATTCCGATGAACCTGAATACCTTCCTCAATAGTCTTATACGAGATTACAGGAAGGATATGGAGATTTCGGGGCATATTTTTCATTCTGATTACTCCCTGCCCAATTCAGCTGAGATTATGGCTGACCCAAACCTTTTGTACAGGGCATTCGAAAACATTCTGAAGAATGCACAGAATTACTGTGCCAGGGGATCAACAATTGAGCTGCGATCCTATCTGGAAGGAAACAGAGTCGTCTTCTTAATTACGGACAGGGGAAGGGGAGTGAGTGAAGAGGAGCAGGCCCTCATCTTTGAACCATTTTTTAGAGGTGATTCAAGCAGGAATCAGGGCGGCATGGGGCTGGGACTGGCGTCTACAGATTTCATCATCAGGAATTATGGTGGAACTATCGAATACAAAAATCACCGCGGCGGCGGAGCAGAATTTCATATCACTCTGCCCCTTTATCAGGCAATAAACCAACCCCCGGGAGAGATAGAATGAGGAGAAGACTTATTGCAGTCGTCTTATTTCTTGTTCTGGCGGCCAGGATCTCAGCAGAAGAGAATGTGACAGGTCTGTGGAAAGGTGTTGGTAGTGGAAAGAAAGCCAATACAACATTTTTCGTCTATATCTATCAGTACATGGGCAGGATTTATGGCCGCCTGATTGCTACATTCACCGATGGTGTTGTTACGGACAGCATTAACAATCCAGTTGATCGCGGGAAGAAATGGGAGGGGAATCCCTATGTTTTCGGCATGGATATCATCTGGAAAATGGAACGGCATGGATCCCGGTGGAGGAACGGCAAGATCTGTGATCCTCAGAGAGGAGGAATCTACGATGCTCAGGTATGGCGTGATGGTAAGAACCTGATTGTTCGAGGACAAATAGGCCCTTTCGGGCAGAAAAAAATCTGGCATCCTGTTCAGCTGCATGAGATTCCTCCGAATCTGGATTACGGTGATCCTGGTACCTGGATACCGGCCATTCCTGAGAGGAAATAAAATCAGGTGCCCGGAATACAATCATAGGCCATTGGGAAAGTGGTTGTTAAACGGGCTGTCGCGGCAGCAGGAAAAAAGGGCAAAAATCGAGCCGTGAGGCGTAAGTTCAACAGGCTCCCAGATTCCAGGCCAGACTTCAATTGAAACGCAGGCTGCCCGGGATGTCCATTCTCAGTATTCTATGAGTGGAGAACATGGCAACCAGAACAGCCATACCCACACCCATGAAAAAGGCGAGTACCATGGTCAGTACATCCCATTCTCCATACATCTGTCCCTGAATTCTGTAGCCGAAACTGGTATCCCTCATAATCGCTGAATAGTCAATACCAAATCGGACCAATGGCCAGTTAATCAAGGCTCCAATTCCAACTCCAATAATTCCACCGATGAATCCTATCCCTGCTGATTCCCAGAGAAAAAGACTGCGAATCTGTTTGTCTTTCATCCCAAGAGCCCGCATCATTCCCAGTTCCCTGACTCTCTCATATACGGCCATCAGCATGGTATTGGATATTCCAACTCCAGCGATTATGAGAATCAAGAGTATTATAACTCCCGAACTGCCAGCTTCCGCCTGTGACATGGTAATGAAGTCTTCTCCAAGAGTTTGCCAGTTCAATGCCTCCAATCCTGCTTCATTGATTTTGGGGACTAAGGCTGCAAATTTACTGTCAGCAGCAGAGTTCTCACCAAAAGAGACATTGATCTCAGTGACCATTCCCCCCATCTCCAATAATTCATCCGCTGTCGACAGGGGAAGGAACATCCCTGATCGGGTGATTTCGGGGTTTGGGCAATTGATGATGCCCACGATTTCCAGATCAAATACTTGAGCATAATTGTCTTTGGTCTGGGTTTCCACGAGTACCATGCTGCCAACTTCGGCGCCAATGTCTTCTGCGAGCCAATGACCGATAACAAGACCGTACTCGTCTTCTCTCAACCATCGGCCTTCCACAAGACTTTCATGTACCTTGAAGACTTCAGCGTCCTGTATTGGGTGGATGGCAGTGAATTTCCCTGGAATACTTCCATCCTCGGGGAAGGGATCTTTGTAGAAGATCAGATCTCCGCCAAAGCTTACTCGCGGAGTGTAGGATGCCCCGGAATCCGCGAGGAGAGATTCTACCAGGGCTGGATCAAAGGACTTTCCCAGAGGAAGAGTACTTCTCTTTTCCCAGTATCCTGGAGCCATAATTCGGCCAGAAGCCGTTTCATATAAACGCAGATTCTTAATTGATTCTGAATTGACACCGAGAAGGAGGGAACGGACCAGAATGAGCATTGAAAGTCCAAAGGCAATGGCTCCAGATGTGATCATTGTGCGTTTTCTGTAACGGGTCAGGTTCAGCAAAGCTATCTTTGGAATGAATCTCATTATCGAGCCTCATGAATACATTCGTCTTCAAGGTTCTATACAGGCGCCGAGCGGATTCGAACCGCTGCATGATGGATTTGCAATCCACTCCCTTAGCCACTTGGGTACGGCGCCGGATTTAAGGAAATATAAAGCTTTGCTGGATGAATGTCCACAACGTTTCTTTAGAAAGTCACTCTTTTCATAAAATGTCGAGAACTGCCCGGAAAGTCTCTGTGATGCCTTCATGGACATTGCCTGGAAACCATTCATTCTGGTGCATCTTCTGCACAAAGAATCATTTCACCCTGGCTGTCTGCTCGTTCAAGAATCAATTCCCGGGCAGGTGGGGCTGATTCCAATCCATTGAAGTCATCAGAGGAGTCTGTCGGACTTTAAGACTTCGAGCCGTGAGGCGGAAGTCCGACAGGCTCAGAGGGTAATGCTGTCAGTTATCCATCAGCAAAGCAGGATCTCCAAAGTACAGACCCGGGTTTCCATATTTCTGCATTTCTTCAGTCAACATATCTGCGGTCATGGGATTCAGGTAATTCGCCAGGGGGAATTTGATTGCTATGCAGTGTCAGGAAGCCTGTAAGAGTCTGGTTTCATCAAAACTCGGTTAGGTGACGATTCATACCTGATATAACAGCTCAATACTTCTGCATCGCTGTAAATCGGCAAATCACAATTTGGAATGATAAGAGATCCCGTGGCAGGAGATATGTAATCTCTTATCCTATCAGATATAATTCATAGGTGGGAACACTCGTTTCATTTAACAAGCTTCCTGACACTGGGAAATCCCTACAGGAATCTCCGTCTTTGTGCTTCATCCATTAGAAGCTTATTCCAATGATTTGCATTAAGCCATGCATGTTTGGTTTGACTATCGTCAATTCGACCTGCACGAGTTTGGAGGTCGTTGAAAGCACGACTTATATGACGGGTGTGGAAAGCTGTTTCATCCTTCGGTGCTCCGAGGGCTGCCCACAATGCGTATTGGTAACTAAAAGGTTTCAAGCTTCGATGTCCACCTCTTTTCAACAGGGATTCCAGACGGTTTATGTTCTCAGTTTCTCCTCTACAAGAAAGGAAATAAGACTTCATCCCAACGATTTGTTCACCCAGTACATCGAGAGGCGTTGACATATCGGCCAACCTTCCCTCAATTGGAAAATATCCATCAGACCAGTCATCAGCTTCCCCCTGCAGTTTGACACTGTGTCTTTCTTTTTCAGTTGCCAGATGCAGTAATGCTATTGCTTCGTCAGAATTTCCATTCAGCCATGCGTGTTCGGCAAGGAAGGCAAGAGCTTCTCTATGCGTGCGATATTGTTCAAGAATTCTCCTGCCATTACTATCATTCTGAGCCAATAAACAACGTCCTTTCCATATTGTCATTACGCGGTGTTCGGCTGTTAAACTGTAAAATTCAGCAACTTTGCAGCCTTCAATAGCAATTGAACAGGCATTACTATATGCCCCTGTCTCCCAAAATATACGCAATTCAATGAGAGTTAAAAGCAGCCAGAGATCCACTCGTTTTTCCTTCTGGGCAGAGTTGCAATTTAACCTGCATTCCTGAGCACATTTGGAGAGATTTCCGAATATGAATTGAGCTACAGTTTCCAGTGCTGCCGCTCTTAATACTCCCCAGGTTGCACCTATCTGTGTGCCAATTCTGTGTGCAATACTGAAATGCTCCAATGCTTCCCGAACATTGCCAAGTGCAAGAAGTGCCAGAGCCAATTCAATATGAGCATAGGTTTCACTTTTATGATTCCCAGCTTTCTGATATTCAAATAGAGCTTCTTTGCTTGTGCTCAGGGCATTTTTCCAATTACCAACCGAGTATGAATACAATGCATCATGCAAACCAGACGTTTTGCCTGAATGGTTAAACGCCTTATCAATGTCACCAGAAAGAAGATTCAGTCTCATCCTGGCATTGCTGAGAATGCTCTGCAGGAGATCTGTTTCTTTCCCGTCAAGTTTGGCTGACAGATTATGAGTATCATTGAGGAGTTTTCCAGCCAACTTCAGATTTCTCTGGGTAATCAAAGAATCCAGAAGCCTGTCAAGAATAACAATACTGTAATTAATCGGCCCCCAAATTGCCAGATAATGGTAGAGATGTAATGGATCAATCGGGTTCCCTGATTCATAGAGCTGGTAAAGATATCGACCAAAGTTTTCAGCCTCTTTCAAATAATCAGAATTCTTACCAGGAATTTTTAAGTCCGCATCCGGGAAACTACGAATTCGGCCATCTTGTTCTTCATGGATTAATCCCAGAGAAAGCAATTCATTAATGCGTCCCAGTTCATAAATCTGATCATCAGTATCGGAAAACCTCTGAATTATTAATTCCCGGGTGATCATCCCGGATGCAGAGAAGGCGAGAAACAGTGTTGTGCGTGAAGCCGCACTCAAAGTTTCAACCAGTGTCTGGCAGGAGTTTGAAGCCAGTTTGATTCCAGATTCTCTGTTCAGAAGCATATGGAACAGCTTGTAAAGATTACCAGCACATTGATCGGCGATACTCTTCAGTTCCCGCCCTCCGGGTCCATCATCAATGGATGCATCCTTAATTACCTGGACCCATGCTTTTGAAGTGGAGAAATCAAAGCCAACTTCACGTCGCATACCAGGTAGTGGGATATCCTCTGAGTAGTCACTGGAGTCCCGGATAATAATCAATCGGAATCCCTTCTCATCAATCAATTCAGTCAGGATTGACCTGAGCAGAACAACGGATTCCGATCCTGGATTCAAACCATCAAAAATTATATAGGCAGGTCTTCCTTTTTTATATCGACTCCCACTGAATGCTTTGAAGTAAAGACTGTAGGCATGAACTACATCAACAGATTGTTGATCGGAAACTGATTCCCAATTCTTGTTTTGTTTCAGTTTCTGGATCAATTTGCTGCCTGTTGAATGCCACCATTGAACTTCTTCCTGGTTCAAATAATCTTCAACTGAAAAACTTGTATTCATCACAGCTCGGGAGAAAGGTTCCATTGGGTTTCCGTATCGGTCAGAACATGGCAGGATCACGGATGCACCTCCATCATCCGGGTAAAGCTGCCGTAATGCCTCAAACAGTGTTGCACGTTTACCGGAGCCTGGTTTTCCACGAATGAGAAGTACACGATTGTCAATATTCTTTTTCTCCATTGTTTCCAGGATCCTCTTAACTATATTGAACTTATCATGACGAATTAAAAGTTTTGGAAGTCTTTCTTCCAGTCGTAAGCCAACATCCTTCAGAGAATCAATCCGCATTATTTCACCAAAGTCTGAAAGATTAAAAAGAGTCTTGAAGTCCTGCTGCAGTGACGGAGCCAACCACATTCTATTATCATCAGACGTATGCAGGATAAGGGATTCAAAGTCTTCCATTGGTGAGAACTCATCCCCCCCTCTTCCAACAAGTACAGTTGTTCCATATAAATCATTGCCCCTCTGCTGAAGCATCGATTGCATGGCACAGGCTGCTTCGGCTGTTCTTCTCACAGACTCGCTGGGAGCATTTTGAAATCGGTAGAGATACTGCTGTTCAAGGCAGCCACCAAACCGAAAGGCTATCTTATCAAGATTTTGAGAAATCTGCTGAACAAGATCCGGGTAGAGTTTTGTTAGTTGATCAATATGGGATATCCCAATATAAATTATGTAGGAATGCATAATTTAAGTCCTGTTTCATCCTGAAAGGCAAAAGTAATGAATTACATATTATACGGAAGTAGAAAGCTTAAACAATTCACCATGCTGTTCAGTCATAAAGAAAAGTCTTATAGAATAATAGAACGAGTCAACAGGATTAATATACCCTTTGTACCTCTTGCGGATGAATATATTCATTATGCACTTCAGGAATTACTTGATAACTCATGGCAGGCACACCGGAATAAGGGAATCACGGGTTGGATCAGATTGATGCTCAGGGTGCAGGACAGCAATCTTGAAATTACAATTACAGATCAGGGAGGAGGATTTGATATCTCTAATCTCCCGTATAACTGGAATGACAATGTAAACGATATTGATACGACCGGTGACCCGTTCAAAAATTACAGAATGAAGCACAACTACAGGAAATGTGGCGTAGGACTCATTTCTGTCAGGCGGCTTTTCCCGGTGTTTGATCTATCCTTTTACAACAGAGATGGTCAGGATGTGCCCTGGTCGTCCGGCGATGCGGCAGGAACCAGGGTCTCCGTGCTGCTTGAGGGATCATCAGCTTCGGCAGGAACTTCCGTTACTGGTAGTTTTGAGAGATCCAGAGCCCACTGTTCAACAAACCAGTTCGTATCTTCCAGGATCAGATAAACATGACCATATTCAAACCTGTCGTCAATAGATAAACGAATGGGCAGAGTAACGCGATCTTCATTCCTCTCCGGCAGCCCATAGCAGCGATCCGCTTCCCGAGAACCAGCTTCAAGCAACTGGAGAAATTCTCTTTTCAAGGGCAGTTCCACTGTTTTGTAAAAAACCTCGGATGGGACCTGCCCCTCTTCTACTGCGTTAAACACAGTTTCGCATGCTTCCCAGGCTCCTTCCCAGGACACATCTCTTTTTCGGATGTCAGCCAGTTTTCCCATCTTTTCATCATCAGGTAAACTTGTTTGACCATGATGAATACTGATGAATTCCTCCCAACGCTTATTGAGAGGAGATTGCCCGAAGAGGACAGCACATGAAGCTGTAAAAAGGCTGATAAGTATAAAAAATCGCCGATACCTGAATATCATAGCTTCAAAAGATCACTGATATCATCCATCGAGATATCAAGATTACCAGAATTATCCCGTTCCTTTGCAGGCAGGTATTCTTCATTATATATTCTTGCCAGTCGATACGTTTCATCAGTCGAGTAATCAGGATTGATTTTCACTTCCAGATTGTAACTTTTCTCTGACATGCCTCTCATCATGACATTGACTGGATCACTTGTTGTCAGTGCAAGGTGTGTGCTGTATGAGATGAGTATCATCAGTATCACCGCCAGAGTTGTGAGGAAAACAGTAAGGTTTAACTTTGCACGGGATACTGCAATTGGTCTGGTATCGAACCAGACAGTGTAGGAGTTGACATTGCTAATGAGATAATCGCCCGGTCCCAAATCATTTATCAATGACATCCCTGTGCCCTGCGGATAAATTGCTCCATTGCCGTCTTTGATCGTTAATATCATGGGTCGAGTTCGAACCAGGGTTTCTATTTCGCTTGATTCTGTTCTGTCAGAATGTAATTGTCCCAGGTATCCCATGGCGGCTTGCTGCTCTGTCTGCATTGACTGCTCAACATCAGCGTTATCCATCAATGTAAAAGCAGCGCCGATGATCATGTTTGTAATGATCAAAGTTGCCGCAACAGTTGTAATTATTCTTATTGTATGACGTTGAATCATGACGGAATTAGCAAATCGTATACGTTGGAACAGCTTCAGCAGCCGGAGTAAGCGAAGAATTCTGGCTATGCGGACAACCTTCACGATTTTGAGCATGCTCATCAAAGAACCAGTTCCTGCGAATGTGGAGTTGCTGAGATAGGAAAGAAATTCCGGTGTTGATGAAAACAGGAGCAGGGGTACCGATGCCGCAAAGTCTACCCAGCCGTTCCTGAATAGCAGGTACCGGCCAAATTGTTTGTGACTCAGAGCATTCCAGCTGCGCACAAGGAACTCAATAGTAAAAAATAGATCAAAAGCAAAGCCGGTCAGGATGAATATCCTCCGTATTTCCCAGGACTTTCCCAGTATCACCATCGAATCTTCAAGAAGAGTTTGCATTAAAACCAATACTATGGCTGTAGTGACCAATCCTTCAAAGAAAGATGAAAACTTACTTTTCACAACTTACCATCCATTTTCAGCAGCAATATATTGAAGTTCATACAGCATATCCAGATCAAAACCATGAAATTTATAATTTTTGCGGGCAACACTGAACCAACTCTTATCTGAGGTTTCTGCCCCTCTCTCAATTGCCATACCAGATCTCATATTATAGCATCGGTGGGAAAAAATTGAAGCCAGGCGAGATGTCGCTTCCATCCGGGGGTTTTCAGCAAATTTCAAATAACTGTTAATCCCCGATAGAATTAAATCTTTTGGAAGAAAGCGAATTTTTCTCATGAGCTCAAGGGTGACTTTGTCAATAACAGCTTGATTTATTTTTAACTGCTCACCACTCACCGGAGCATAGTAATGTACAGCAGCCCTGAGCAGCATTGTCATTTTAACGAAGTTGAAAATCTGTTTGTGCTCCATATTCAGTCTTTGAACCTTTTTCAATGCTATGCTTATGTGTTTGTTTCGATGAAACGAATGGGTTAGGTATCGATCGATCATTCCTGAGGCGATACAAATCGCAGGGCCAGTCAGTTCCTTCCTTGATTCGGGCTTGCTTGACAGTGTCAGCAGAAGTTGACCAATTTCGGCTTCATATTCAGCAACATCGACAACTCGGGTATTCATGGTTCGAATGAATTTGAAATCAATGTGGTTATTCGTAAGCGATTGGAAGTATTCCTGAAGACTCCCGTTTCCCAGTTGAGTTATCGATTCTTTGAGATGCGACTTGATAATAGACCATGAAATACCCGGGAAGAATGCGGGAGATGTCATGGTGTTCTGCAGCACATCGGCATTGACATCAATGAACAGATGGAGTTGAGCTTCCTTTTGAAGTGGAGATAAACCACTGAGAGATGGATTTTCCCACAGTCGTCGAACAAATTGTTCTACTTTGTTTTCATCAATATACATAACAGTTTGTTAAGACCCTTTTCCACACTCATTTATAGTCCGGTACTCCGTGATACTCCGAGAAAAATGTACTGTCAGGTATGAAACACAGAGTATCTCCGGGAACTCAGTCTGTCCTGCGGGTCCATACCTGCTGTTGGACAGAGACTATAGCATTCATATACAACCAGAATCATAGTAGCAACTGGCAATAATTATTACACTGCCAATATGACATACAAGATAAAGAAAAATCTACCAGATGTCCAGATTCTGTCGAGAACAGTCTCTCAGCGTATTGCAGCTGGTGAAGTGATTGACCGGCCTTATGCAGCAGTCAGAGAATTACTCGATAATGCCATCGATGCAAAGGCAACCGATATATCAGTATACATCCAGAGCGGCGGTATTGATGAAATCCGAGTTTCGGACAATGGGCATGGAATGAGTGAAGAAAACCTGGCACTTTGCTGGCTGCCTCATGCAACCAGTAAACTTTCCACCATTGATGACCTTGAGAGAATAGCCACTCTGGGATTTCGGGGGGAAGCCCTTTCCAGTCTTGCTGTCTGCTCCCGTCTGGAGATCATATCGAAGCCATTTGAGGAGGCATTCCGGCTGTGTGTCCATGGAGGAAAAGTTCTCGAACAGGGTATTTCATCCGGACAGCCAGGAACAACGGTTTCTGTGAAGAATCTATTCTTCAATCTTCCGGCCCGAAGACAGTTTCTCAAAAGCACACGGGCCGAAACAACTCTTTGCCGCCGTGCATTCCTTGAAAAAGCAGCAGCACATCCGGAAATCAATTTCAGACTGTTTATTGATGGTCAATTAAAAACGTTCCTCCCATCGGGGTCTTACATCGATAGAGTGAGTCTATGCTGGCCAGGGCTGGGATCTCAATCAACATGGTGGGAATCAAATCATATTTCGGATGACTCCTCGGTAACCATTATACATGCCAGACCGGAAATAAGCCGTAAGGATAGAATGTACATCCACATCAATGTTAATCGACGACGAATTGATGAGTATTCCCTGGTTCAGGGTGTTGTTCATGCCTACGATTCCTGGCTGCCTGGAGGTACCTTCCCCATTGCCTTTGTGTTCATTGAAATTGATCCACAACTTGTTGACTTCAACATTCATCCTGCCAAGAGAGAAGTACGGTTTCGAGATTTACCCTCAATCCGTCACCAGGTTATCGAGACCATCAAAGACCGTCTGGACAGGGAGTCGTACGAAAAGCGTTCCTCAATCAAAGCTCCTCTTAAAGAAAATAATGCCTATTTGCCATCCTGGAAATCGGCAGAAACTTACGAATATACGGCATATAATCAGACCTCCTATCGAGCAAAACCCCAACAGGCCGAGATTTTTGCGGAAACAACCAGGAAGTTAAGAGAATCAGATCACAAACATGAGCCATTCAAACGTTTCAATCCCGTTCCTCTTGAGAAAAACACCGAATTTCGCTACCTGGGGCAGGTAATGGGGGTCTTTCTGTTAGCGGAATCATCCGATTCACTTTTTATCGTTGATCAGCATGCTGCCCATGAGCGCATTCTTTATGAGAAATTGTGCAATTCAGAGCCTGTTACCGAGCATCTTTTGTTTCCTTTGCGGTTAAACCTCGATAGAACAGCATTGATGCGTCTGGAACTCCGGATGGATCGCCTTGAAAGAATGGGCTTGAAGTTTGAAAAAAATAATGATGAGTGGGAACTGACCGCTCTCCCCCTTGCGGCCAAAGGTCTTGAGGGGGAATTGGTAGAATCCATTGAAGAT
This sequence comes from Spirochaetaceae bacterium, assembly GCA_965224705.1. Taxonomy (GTDB): domain Bacteria; phylum Spirochaetota; class Spirochaetia; order DSM-2461; family DSM-2461; genus UBA2779. Next base: position 2,155,430 of record OZ245056.1, read on the forward strand.
GGTATTGGAAGTCCTGAAGATTTTGAGAAATCATTATGGGCCGATGTTGCCTGTAAAACCGCCGTAAAGGATAGAAATGTTCTTGATGATGATGCCGCCCGTCAAATACTGCGCGATGCGTTTAATCTTGATACTCCGCGATGTCCCCACGGGCGGCCGATATGGTTTGAAATAAGCCGTAACGAACTTTTTGAATTAATGGGACGAAGGGTTTAAATACTAATATCACGCACATTGCCGGCCGATGATGAAGGGATGATTCAGGAGTCAATATGAGTGATGAACGTCATATCTGGGATCAATTAATCTCACTTATGAGCCAGGAATGCAATCTACTGGAAGAAATTGCTGAAACTGTGGGAAGATTGAGAACAAGTATTCACCGCAGGGAGTGGCCTGGTCTGGAAGAATCCTTCAAACTCATGGAAAAAAAAACGGAGTTCTTCAGTTCCCTGGAACAAAGCCGGGAAGAATTGACCGGCAGGATTTGTGGTGAAAGGGATTTCAATCAAATAGTCTCGGAACTTGAACCAGAGTTCCGAAACAGTGTGAACAGGATTAAGAGTGAACTCAAAACTCGATTACTTATGGTTAAAAGCCGGACCCGGGGAGTAGTCGATTATGCTGATTCTCAAGGACGCTTGAGCCGGGAAATCATGGAGGTATTCTATCCATCAACCCGAGGCCGGATTTACAATCAGCAGGGTCGATCTGATTCTGAAAAACTGAACCCTGTAATCCTTTCCCATCACCTGTAAGGAGGTCGGTATGTCAGGTACATTCAGCGGCATTGAGATTGGGAAACGCAGTCTCAATGCTCATCAAAAAGGATTAACAACGATAGGGCATAACCTTTCCAATGCCTCAACAGAGGGTTACAGTCGGCAAAGAGTTAAACTGGGTACAGTCGATCCTCTTTACAGGCCTCAACTCAACCGGGCAGAAGCTCCGGGTCAAATCGGCCAGGGGGTGGGTGCTGTCAGTATTGAACGAGTTCGTGATGAGCTTCTGGAAAACCGTATTATTGCTGAGAGCGACCTTTCCTCTTACTGGAGTACACGGGATTCCTATCTTTTACAGGTAGAACAGGTGCACAAGGAGCCCTACGATACCTCGGTTCGTTTCATGATGGATAAATTCTGGGAGGGATGGCAGGAACTTTCCATGCGTCCGAATGGACAGGCTGAACGTCAGGGGGTTTTGAGGCGGGGTGAAGCCCTGATGGATGGGATCAACCTGCGATACTCAAGGCTTCAGCAGATTCGAAAAATGGTTGATGAAGATGTGGTGGTTTCTGTTGGAGAGGTCAACGGAATTCTTTCAGATATCAAGGCTGTCAACCAGGAAATCATAAAATCCGAGGCAGTGGGAGACAATCCTAACGATCTTTATGACAGGCGGGATCTACTGGTTAACAAACTTTCAACCTACATTCCGGTCACTGTGGAAAACAGGGATCCTGATGAATTTCAAATTCATACCGGGGGGCTGCATCTCATTCAGGGTAAACTGGTATCCTATCTGGATACAGATCCCAATCCCAATAACGAAGGCCATCATGACATTGTCTGGGAATCCAATGGACGGGAGTTTACCATCAAATCAGGAAAACTTGGGGCCCTCATTGAACTCCGTGACCTGGATATTCGCGGAGAAATACAATCCTTTGATGAAATGACCATGTCCTTTGCTGACCTCGTAAACGGGATCCATCGGGATGGGTGGTCTGACAATGGTGCCACTGGATACAATTTTTTCGAGGAATATCCTTTCGTGGATAATTTATCAGGTAACTACGACCGCAGTGGTGACGGAGAGTTGGATTCCACCTATGTGTATCGTCTTACGGGTATGCATGAACTGCAAAGTGAATCTCCTGTTGGATTTGCTGGAGTAATTACCATTGATGGAAATGATGGACCTGTCAATATTCCATATAATGCCATGGATACAGTGGGTATGATACTTGATCGTATCAATGCTTCACCTGCGGAAGTGACGGCCCGATTGGACAGGGAGGGACGTCTGGAACTCAGGGCCGGCATAACAGAAACCAGGGATAACCCGGATTTTGTTATTCGTCACGTGGAGGATTCAGGTCAGTTTCTCACCGGTTATGCAGGTTTACTTGGAGGCAGTGGCCCTGAGGGGGCTTACGACTGGCAGACTCCTGATGCTGTGCTGGCACTGAGACCTGGAGGAACAGCCTACTCTGTGTCTCCGCTCAATCATCCCTCGGGGTGGTTGAGGGTTAACAGGGAGTTGTTGACAGATCCGTCCAAAGTGGCTTCGGGTTTGAGCGATACGGGCCGCAAACCTGCCGATGGAGATAACCGGGCGGCCGTTGACATTGCCCAGCTTAGACACAGACCTGTACTCAGCGGCAGGAGTGCGTCATTTGATGATTGGTTTTCTCTGGCTGTTGCAGATATAGGACTCAAGGGAGAAGTGGCCTCACAGACGGCTGACAGTCATAAGCTCATGATGCAGGAACTTGAGATCCTTCGACAGTCCATCTCCGGGGTCAATATGGACGAAGAATTCTCGGAAATGATTAAATTTCAGCATGGGTATAATGCTGCTGCACGATTTATAACCAATATTGACCAGATGCTCGACACTATAATTAACAGGATGGGGGTTTAATACATGATGCGAATCAGCACGAATATGCCAATGCTTGATAATCGTTTTCAGATGTCCAATCTGGATTTTTTGATGAACAGGGCACAGAATGGGATTTCTTCTTCCCGATCCATTGGCAGTCTTCGAGATGCACCGATTGATGCGGCCCATGCTACACGTCTGGATTCTGCAGAAATGCGTGCTTCACGCTATATAAAAAACATTGATTATGCCCAGGGCCGAATGGCACAGGCTGAGGGCTATATGAGCGAGGCTATCACTCTGATTCATCGTTTCAGGGAACTGGCTATTCAGGGATCAAATGGAACCAACTCACCGGAAACATTGAGTATGATGGCTGTAGAAGTCAATGAACTCCTTGAAGAGCTTACCAACGTGATGAATGCCAAAGGAGGAGATGGACAATTCCTGTTTGCTGGAGATGATACAACAACACCGCCCTTTCTAGTGCAAAAGGGCAGAATCCCCGGTCTTGGCTCAGCGGCTATTTCCAGTGTTTCCTATGCCGGTGATTTGAGCCGCAGTACCATGGAAATAAGCGATGGCAGGACTGTCAGGTTGAATCTTCAGGGCAATGAAGTCTTCTGGTCTGAGTCGCAGCAAATCTTCGGTGCCAATGACACTGAGGGATTCATTGTCAGGGAAACGAATCGATTCCTTCTGGATGGAAATGAAATCAATCTGGAACCGGGCGATAATATCAAAACAGTTGTGAGAAAAATCAACAATTCAGGAGCGGCCGTCAAAGCGTCTCTGGATCCGGTAACGGGCTCATTGAATCTAAACACTACTATTCCTCATCAGATCTGGCTGGAACCGGTTGAAGGCAGGGCACTGGTTGACATGGGCCTGTTGAGAGAATTTGGAAACACACAGCCGCAGAATAACTGGCATCCTGATGCTACGGTGTCCGGAGGCGGACTGGTTCACCAGGTCATTTCCTTGAGGGATGCTCTGTTAGCCGGGAATCAGGAAAGAATTGGCGGTGCCATTGTTGGCGGCCTGGACAAGGGACTGGATTCTTTGCTGAGAAACATCGCTGATCTGGGGGCTGAATCCAATCGGCTGTCGATAAATGCCAGTCGAATGGATGAAAACATGGAATCTCTTGGAAACTGGAAATCCAGTATTACGGACCTTGATGTAACTCAGGCAATCACGGAAATGAAAATGCTCCAATACACACAAAAAGCAGCATATCAGGTTGCAGGACGAATCCTTCAGCCGTCGTTGATGGATTTCTTAAGGTAATATAATGTTAGTAGATACAAAGGCTTATGGTCAGATTGAAGTTGATGAACGGCAGCGAATTACCATTCCATCCGGTCTGTACGGCTTTGATAATATGGTTGAGTACATACTGATGAATGCTCAGCAGCATCCTTTCTACTGGCTGCAATCCCTTGATGTGCGGGATATTGCATTTGTCTTGATTGATCCGGAAATAATTCGTCCAGACTACAAGCCATGCCTGGATCCCATCGATCTTGAAGCTCTGAAACTGAATGGTATTGAGGATGAGAGGCTGTTGAAATTTGCCATAGTCACCATACCGGACGACCACCAGTATATGACTGCCAACCTGCAGGGTCCTGTCATATTGAACAGGGAAACCCGGGTGGGCCGTCAATGCATCTCCAGTGACGAGAGTTGGCAGGTCAGGCATAATATTATGGAAGAAATAGCCGCTTCCTCTGCCAGAAACGCATGCTGATTCTATCCCGCCGTAAGAATCAAAGTGTTATTATCGATGAACGCATTGAGGTAACAATTGTTGATATTAAAGGTGATCAGATAAAACTTGGAATACAGGCACCGCCGGATGTCTCTGTGTTCAGGAATGAGGTTTTTCTTGCTATTCAGGATGAAAACCGGGCTGCTGTTTCTGCTCCAGTGAATCTCCCTTCCCTGAATCTGCCGGGGAGAAAAAAATGAGTGTCCGGAAGCCTGTAAGGCCATTTCGGAACCCCAATTGCCTCCTGAACCCTCACATTCAACGGATACATACAGCGGGGCATAACAACACGATTCCACAAACCATTTTTTTGCTTTGAGGCACTGGAATTGATATATTTCGGGTTGGGGCAGTGAGAAAATAACATAGTAAATCTCCTTGTAGATCGTTTTCTCCCCAGGATATAACGAGGTTGGCCAGGGTTTTTCTTGCGTTAACAAGCTTCCTGACACAGGTGAATTCTCTGGTTCTCATTTCGTATGAGTTCATTCCAATGCTGGAATAATTCTATTTATTTTCATTCTTCATATAGAGATATGAAGAATAGGAATAGTTATATAACTTTTCTCGATTTGCCTGTCTCAAAAACTCTTGAATCTTGCCGGAGTATAAGTATAGTATATACCATTGGCAACCGCTTCAGGAGGATTGGCATGGATATTACTGATATTCGTATCAGAAAGGTTCATTCGGAAGGAAAATTGAAGGCCTATGTGACCATAACGTTTGATGACTCGTTTGTTATTCACAATTTGAAGATTATTGATGGTGATAATGGTTTTTTCATTGCTATGCCGAGCCGTAAAACAAAGAACGGTGATTACAAAGATGTTGCCCATCCCATCAATACAAGTTTCAGGGTTAAGATGCAAAGCCGAATTCTTGACGAATATAATAAGATGGGAGATGCTGACGAATCCATCAATGGAGAAATTCAGTAAGAAGAGCGAGCACAAACGATAGGACGTCGGCAAGCGGTAAGCCACCGGGTTTTGATCCCGGCATTCGCAGGTTCGAATCCTGCCGTCCTAGCTAATGGATACCGATGGGTTTTATTGAGTAATAATGGAGGAATGATAGATTCATGGAAAGAATGCAACTGGTAGTTGAGTCCCGGAATGTGAAGAATAAAGGGAGCATCAGGCAATTAAGGAGAGAAGGCAGGATACCTGCGATTCTCTATGGAACAGGCAGTCCAAGTGCTGTTTCCGTCGATGCGAAGGAATGGATGAGCAGATTTCGCAGTATTTCCAATAATACTATAATTGAATTGAAGCATGGGAAAAAAGAGCATAAGGTGCTCATCAAAGACACACAGGATGATATTCTGACTGATTCAGTTTATCACATTGATTTCTATGCCATTCATGCCGGCAGGAAACTCCATACAAAGATTCCCATACATCTTGAAGGAACTCCGAATGGTGTTCGAGAAGGCGGAATTCTGGAGAATAAGATATCGGAACTTGAAGTTGTTTGTCTTCCCAAAGATCTTCCATCAAATTTTTCTGTAAACATAGATCACCTTGAAGTTGGAGAATCCCTTCATGTGAGAGAAATTACAATTCCGGAAGGGATTGAAGTAAGGACGGATCTGAATCTTACAGTCGCCGTTGTTTCCCTGGCGGGAGGGGAGATTGAAACCGACCAGGAAGGCATTGAGGATGATATTTCTATCGAAGCTGATTCGGATATCGGTGATCAAGAGGGTAGTGGAAAGGATTAACATGGGTGACCCCATGTTTGTTATGGGGTTGGGAAATCCTGGAACACGCTATCAATTTACCCGCCATAATGCTGGTTACAGAGTTGTGGATACCATGATGCAGGAGAAGGCAGTGGTGTTTCGTCATCGCCGATTCTCAAGGATCTATCAATCTGACATCCCAGGAGATGAGTTCAATCGTCCTGTTTCCTTTATTCGCTGGTCTGGATATATGAATGAATCTGGAGGAGTTGCTGGTTATCTCAGGCGAAAATACTCTCTGGCACCGGAAAATCTCTTCGTTGTATTGGATAACATGGATCTTCCACCGGGAACTTGCAGGCTTAAGACTGCCGGAGGGAATGCAGGTCATAATGGATTGAAATCGCTGATTCGCTCCCTGGGGACAGGGTCTTTCAATCGAATGTACATTGGTATTGGCCGTCCGAAAGCAGATTGGAGTGTTGTAGACCATGTTCTGGGCAGACCCGATAAGATAGAAAGAGAGGCCATTGATGGGGCTTGTGCAAAGGCGGCCATGGCTCTCTGGGAACTGAGGAGCAGCAGCTTTGAGAGAGTTTCTGAGTTTGTGAATCGGCGTGTTACTTCTTGAGTAGCACAGGGAAGGCAAAAACTCTTCAGAAGGATTCCTGTTCCAGTTAATAGTTTATGATCTGTGTTCGCTGGATTATCTGGTTAAGGTTAGGGTATGAGAGATTCGGGAAGAGAGTTTTTTTGAGGTGTCTGCAGCTTCAACAGAGAAAGCATTTCAGGATGCATTGAAAACGAATAGTATTGGAAGAAATTCTGCCTGTTTGATTGGGCTTTCTGGTGGAGGGGATTCAGTTTCTCTCCTTGCCCTGGCAGCCCGTACACCAGACCTGACTGTTCATGCTGCCCGGGTTGCTCATGGAATACGCGATGGTGTTGAAGAGGAGGCCGAGAGTCTTTTATGCAGAAATCTATGCCGTCAGTTCAATGTCTCCTTCACAGATATTAAGCTGTCATCCCGTGAGGTAGATGATGTCAGGAAAAGGCTTGGGTGCGGTATGGAACAGGCTGCTCGACAGGCCCGACTGTTTCATCTGGAGCAGCATAGACACAGTGTCAGGGCCCATTTCATTTTTCTGGGGCATACAGCAGATGATCAGTTGGAAACAATCCTGATGCGTTTACTGACAGGCTCAGGTCCGGAAGGGCTCAAAGGAATCCCAATGAGAAGAGGCCGAATAATACGTCCTCTGATATTTGAAACCAGGAAAAATCTACGCCTCTGGCTGAAGAGCCAGGGAATTCAATGGGCAGAAGATCCCTCGAATGATTCCAGTAGACATCGCCGTAATCGCATACGAAATGAACTCATACCACTGCTTACATCAATTATTCCGGGCTGGGAGAAAGCGGCTCTTACTCTGGCAGAACGTTCAAGGGAGGTCCATAGAACTCTGAAAACCGTGCTGCAAAACACTGTGGAATGCCAATGGACCAGCAGGGATGGCCGGTGGTTAGCTGCAAAGTGGGATACAGCCCCCCAATACATCAAAGCCATGGTCTTGTGGGAGGCATTGAATCGTTTCGATGATTCCAGTATTCCGGATCGCCGTTTCCCCTGGGAAACCATTACAGCTGCGCGGCGAATTCTTGATACTTCGGGAAAATGGATGGGCTTTGGTGTTTCTATTCATCGGCAGAATGATTATTTTGTTGTGAGGTCTTGTCATTCGGATGCCGGAAGGGTAAGAATTGTCGTTGAGAGAGAAGATCTAATTGATGAATTCAATGAACTGTTTGGTTCCTGGAGTATTCGTATCGGGCAGGGCAGTTCCGCTGCTGCTGTCTGCTATTATGTTAGAAACAGCGATTGGCCGCTTCTGCTTGAACTTGAGCAGCGTAATGGCAGAGTCTTAAAAAAACTATCAGGACGAGGTGGAAAAATTACAAGAAAGTCAGACTTGCATGTATACGATGACGTTGAAGCTAAAAAGATATATATTGGGGTAGATGAGTATGTCAGATGACAATAATAACAAAGATAAGAAAAACGGCTTCAAAATTGAATTTGGAAACCGAACAGCTCTCTATCTGGTGGTTGGTTTAGCACTTGCTTTTATTCTGTTTGTTACCTTTTCAAGGTCATCCGGCCGTGAAGAGATAAGCTATTCGGCATTCCTGATGGAACTTCAGTCAGGGAATGTTGAAGAGGTAACCATTTATGACATGAGGGAGGTTCATGGCATCCGATACAGTCCGGACGGCCGCAACACATCATTTGTTACCATAATTCCATATTTTGATGAAACGCTGCTGCTCAGTCTGGAAGAGAGCGGGGTCACGATTAAAGGGGACTCCAAAGGGGTCTCATTGTTTGCCATGGGACTTCAGGTTCTTCCAGTCATCCTGATCATTGTTTTCATTGTCTGGATGTACAGAAATGCCAGGGGTGGTAATCAAGCCATGTCTTTCGGCCGGAGTACTGCGAAGCGGTACGATGTATCCGATAATAAAGTTACCTTTGCAGATGTTGCTGGACAGAAAGAGGCAAAATACGAGCTGCAGGAAGTGGTGGCATTTCTCAAAAATCCCGAGCGATTCACACGGATTGGTGCAAAAATTCCAAAAGGCGTGTTACTGGTTGGACAGCCTGGAACAGGTAAAACCCTGTTGGCTAAGGCTGTTGCGGGTGAGGCTGATGTTGCTTTCTTTCACATGTCCGGGTCGGATTTCGTTGAGATGTTTGTCGGTGTCGGTGCCAGTCGAGTTCGCAATCTTTTCGAACAGGGCCGCAAGAATGCCCCATGCATACTGTTTATTGATGAAATTGATGCTGTGGGCCGTACCAGGGGAGCCGGTTACGGAGGGGGGCATGATGAGAGAGAGCAGACACTCAACCAGCTCCTTGTGGAGATGGATGGCTTTGAAACCGATGCAGGAGTTATCATTATTGCTGCAACCAATAGACCGGATGTTTTAGATCCTGCTCTACTGCGGCCAGGGCGATTCGATCGCCAGGTTGTAGTGGCCATGCCCGATGTCAAAGAACGTCTGGCGATTTTCAAAATACATTCAGCCAGGCTGCAGCTTGCAAAAAGTGTTGATCTTACTGTGATTGCCCGTGCTACACCAGGTTCTTCCGGAGCGGACATTGCCAACATTGTCAATGAAGCCGCTTTATATGCCGGCAGGGCAAACCGAAAAAGGGTTGCCATGGAAGACTTTGAAGAGGCTCGGGACAAAATTCTCATGGGCATTGCCAGGAGAAGCATGGTAATGGCAGAAGAAGACAAACGCATGACCGCCTACCATGAGGCTGGTCACACCCTGCTGCACTATGTTCAGGAGAAAGCCGATCCTGTGCACAAAGTCACGATAATTCCCCGGGGACAGGCATTGGGGGTAACGTTCAGTCTGCCTGAGCAGGATCAGTACAGCCGGGGCGAGAGCTGGATCAGAGCCCGGCTCGTTGTGATGTATGGCGGATTTGCTGCCGAAGAACTCATATTTAATGAAACAACGACTGGGGCACAGAATGATATACAGCAGGCAACCGATCTGGCGCGGAAAATGGTTTGCGAGTGGGGCATGAGCAACCTTGGCCCTGTGGCATTGGGAGGCGGTGATTCCCCCATATTCATAGGGAAGGAAATTGCTCAGCATGCTGATTACTCGGATGGTACTGCAGAAAGAATCGATCTTGAAATTCGCTCCATCCTTCAGGATGCCCTGGATACAGCTCGAAAATTTATGAAACAGAAACGGGAATATCTGGAAAGTCTGACAGAAGCATTGATTGAAAGAGAGACTATGGATGACATGGAAATTCGAGAGCTCTGGGGTTTGAAAGATGGCAGGGCTCTTCTGGTGTGAGCCTTCGCTGTCTACTATGCCCATTTTTGTTTTCCTCCATAGTATTAACCGGATTCTCCAGCGATGATTTAGCGCGTATATGGATTGGCAGAGCTGCCGATCTTTTGAACAAATCTCAACTGGATCAGCAGGATCTCATGGAAGCTGACAGGGCATTGGACATTGCGGAAGAATTCCAGGCACCCGGTCCTGATGCCCTGTATCTCAGGGCCCTGACAGTTAAAGATGGGCGCATCCCTGTGGAAGGAATACCGACACGTCTGGCCTATGATCTGTCTCTGGCTGCTCTTGACAGTGATGCAGTTCCGGGTGCTTCTGCTGAGATTTCGTTCAGAGAGCGGGCTTTTTTGTATGCCGCTATGGCACTGCGATTGAAAAAATATGAAGACTACCTTGATGAATATACCTCATGGCCGAAGGGAGAAAGGAATGCCATAACCATACTGTATGCGGCGGCCCGTTCAGCCCTGTTTCTTGGGTATCAGGACCAGGCAATCGATCTGGCCCTGAGAGGTGAATCCCTTTCAGGGGAAACAGATAGTCTGGCTGGATTTGAACTCAATCTGGACCATCCATTGTCGGCATTTCGAGCCATTGCAGTGGCGGCCGGTGATGAAAAACTGACAGGAACATTTGCTTCAGCCCGGAAACGCTGGGGACAGTCTCTGGAAGATGCCATCATGCCCTGGATTCTTTCCGGCAGGGTCAGCGGAAATACAATCAGGGTAATTCTCCCTTCACTCAGTGAATCGGCAGGCAAACTGGCCAATGCCGTTATCGGCCTTGAACCCCTGGCCGACATTCAAGGCGACCTGGCCCTGGCCCGCATGCTGGAAGACTCATATCCCCTGGAGAAAAGGCTCACATCTTTTACGGGTGTATTGACTGCTGATGCCGAATACGATGGGTATGAGGAAGAAAGAATTGAAGTGGTTAACGGACAGCCTGTTTACCGGGTGATTGATGCAGACCAGGATGGGCAGTACGAATGGGAAATTCATTTCGAGGATGGCATTCCTGAACAGATTCGTCTGGATGGCGGTCGTTTGGAGATTCTCTATGATGAGAAATCATACCCTGAGGTACATTCCATCAACAGCACTGATGGGAGTGCTCATGGAAATGCCATATTTCTCCCGGGGGCCTTCTCCTGGGATCCTGGAAACGGAAACCATTTATCCATCCAGCTTGATAGGCCTGATTGGGTTGATAATGACCTCTGGCCCTTCATGAGTAGAATTTCCCTTCAGGCGCAATTGAATGATGGCAGGGAGTTGGGCAGGATATTCATCTGGCTCGACAAAGGTATCCCGGTCAAGTCTGTTGAGGTCCATTATTCGGATTCCAATCAGGAAGATCCACTCTGGGTTAAGGAGCTTCTTTACGAGGATGGCATTGTAACGGCGGGGAGAAGGTCATTGCGGAAGATATCGGGAACTGAACGTCTATGGGAACTCTACGAACGGTATGAAAATGGAGAAATTGTTGGCCTGGCCTGGGATCCCGGGATGAGAGGGACACCAGTGTATCTGAAAGACTGGGCTCTTGAAACCTACCTGCAAATCCACGTCTGGAATCTTGATGGGGATGACTGGATGGATATGAGACGTTTTGTCAGTACTGAGATTGGAGACTCCGTCCGTGAGCTCCATATAACGGAGGCTGGTGAAAGTGATCTTTTACCGTGGTCTTCCGATAGCTGGTATCCATGGGAATAGATATGAAGCTTCATACAGTATCCTGTACGGTAGTCCTTCTACTCATTTCCTGTGCAGGAATCCCGGAGTCTGATCTTCCAGGTCTTCCAGTTACCGATTCTTATTCTAGGCGCATTGAATCTCTTCTGGCGGAGGGAGACAGTTTACGAGCTATACCGCTTATACAGGCCTGGGAAAAGGAAAGCGGTAAGAATCATGATTTATATCAAACCGCTATTGACCGCATCAAAACGGATTGGCATACGGTTCGTGATGACGGCGACTGGAAGCGGGCCATTGCTTATCTCCGTTCATTCAAGGTATTGAGTGATTTAACTCATCTCACGGATGTCACAGAAGTAGATCTCTTTGTCCAGGGTGCAATGGACTACATCAAATCAAGCAGAATTGGAGCGGCCGCAGCATTGATTCAAGCCAATATTGATCCAGATAATCTGGATGACGAGACAAGAGAAGAACTGGCCGGAGTTTTTTCTGACGCCGGATATACATCATTGTCGGCCATGTTACGGTCCGAACCCATACCCGAATCACCGGGAATGGAACCCTTAATAAATGGAACAATCACCGTCTGGGTTAACAGGGGACTACGCCTTGAGGGAAATGTGGGCGTGCCGGACAGAGGAATTGGTTCAGGCTTTTTTATCGATTCAAATGGCTATCTTCTGACAAATTACCATGTCATCGAGAGTGAAGTGAACCCATCGTATAAGGGCTATTCCAGGCTCTTCATCAAAACCGATGAGGAATCCGGAGACCGGATTCCTGCCAGAGTGGTTGGTTGGGACAAAAACTTTGATCTTGCTCTGTTGAAAACCGAAATGGATGTACCCTATGTTTTCAGCTTTGCCAATCAGGAAATGCCTGAACTTGGGGACAGGATCTCAGCGATTGGCTCACCAGGAGGCCTGGCAAAAACCCTCACTTCCGGAACCGTTTCGGCATTTGCCAGATCTGTACAACCCCTGGCCGGTTCTTTACAGATTGATGTCCCCATCAATCCTGGGAACAGTGGAGGCCCTCTGCTCAACAACAATGGTGAGATCATAGGTGTTGTATTCGCCGGAATAACAGATTTTGAGGGGATAAATTTTGCCATTCCCGGACAATATGCCCAGAGTCTTATACCGGCCCTGTATGAAGGGGGACAGATTGAACTCCCCTGGCTGGGTGTCTCAGCCTGGGATAATTCAGGAGAGATTGATGTTATCTATGTGGTTCCCCACACTCCAGCAGCCGATACAGGTCTGCTTCCCGGTGATGTAATCAAGAGTATTAATGGCCAGTCTCTGGTCAGTATACGGCAGGTGCAGGAGTATATGATTACCTGTATTCCCGGAACTCTTGTCTCCATTGAGTGGGGCCGTGATGGAGTAGATCATCAGGCTGCAGCATACCTGGATGTTCGGCCTGAAATCCCATTGAAAGAAGCCCTGTCCATGGATGCCCGTGAGCATCTGCTCGCACCATTGTTTGGATTCACTGTAGAGCGAATAGACGGCTGGGGTTTCAGGCAAAAATACCGGATAGTATCAGTTCTTCAAGGTTCCACTGCTGATGAGGCAGGATTCTCTGCTGGAGATGCCATTTCGCTGAAGAGATGGCGGTATGTAAAAGAAATTGATGCGGTGTTTATTCAGCTTAATCTCAAAGGACGAAAAGCAGGTTTCCTGGAATCCGCTGTTCAATTGGGTTCGTATTTGAATATCAATACAGTCTTTTAGTTTTCAATATTAATTGATATGGTTCTTTCATGCCCATAGATCAGTCCCTCATTCGAAATTTCTGTATTATTGCCCACATTGATCATGGGAAATCCACACTGGCCGATCGTTTCCTCCAGCATACTCATCTGGTAAGCGACCGTGATTTCCACGACCAGATGCTTGATTCCATGGATATTGAACAGGAACGGGGAATTACTATTAAGAGCCAGGCGGTTACCATTGATTTTGAAGCTGCTGATGGTAAAACCTACAGACTGAACCTTGTAGATACCCCCGGGCACGTTGATTTCTCCTATGAAGTGAGCCGGGCGATTTCTTCGTGTGAGGGGGCCCTGCTGCTCGTTGATGCTACCCAGGGGGTGGAGGCCCAGACCCTTTCCAATATGTATGTGGCCCTTGAATACAACCTGGAGATTCTTCCTGTGATCAATAAAATCGATCTACCCAGTGCAAATATTGAAACAGTACGGCACCAGATTGACCATGATCTAGGACTGATCGGTGAGATGGCCATGCCGGTATCAGCGAAAACAGGTGAGGGGATTACCGAACTTCTCAATTCCCTTGTAGAGAACATCCCGGCTCCAGAGGGTGATCGACAATCGCCGCTCAAGGCCCTGATTTTTGATTCTCACTATGATGCCTACCGAGGAGTCGTTATCCATGTCCGTGTATTTGAAGGCAGTGTAAAGAGTGGGCAATCCATACGTTTTATGGCCGGGGGATCTGAGTACAGAGTGGAAGATGTTGGCGAATTCCGTCTCGTATCTGAACGAACTGATTCCCTTGCTGCCGGAGATGTCGGCTGGCTGATTGCAGGGATCAAAAACATATCTGATATACGAGTAGGCGATACTGTAACTGACGTAGAGAATCCGGCAGCGGAACCCCTGGCAGGCTTCCGGGATGTTAAACCCGTTGTGTTTTCGTCAATCTATCCAGTCGATACCAATCAGTATGAAGAATTACATATGGCCCTGGATAAGTTGAAGCTCAATGATTCCTCACTTGTATGGGAAAAAGATGCTTCCATGGCTCTGGGTTTCGGGTTTCGCTGCGGTTTTCTTGGTCTGTTGCATTTAGAGGTGGTCCAGGAACGTCTGGAGCGTGAATATGGCCTGAACATTGTTCTGACCAGCCCATCGGTCCGGTATCGTATCATACCGGTCAGAAAAGAAGCATACTATCTGGATAATCCAGCAGAATTCCCGGATGTCACCACGTTAGCTGGTGCTGAGGAACCCTATATCAAGGCTTCCATAATTACTCCGGTCGATTATCTTGGTCCTCTGATGAATCTTTGTATGAACAAACGCGGCATTCAGCTGGACATGACCTATCTTGATGAGACCAGAGTAGAGCTTGTCTATGAGTTACCTCTTGGGGAAGTTCTGTTTGATTTTTATGATAGGTTGAAATCAAACAGCCGTGGATATGCGTCGTTTGATTATGAGTTGACTGATTATAAAAAGACAGATCTTGTAAAACTGGACATACTGGTCAATTCCGAACCCGTCGATGCCTTGAGTCAACTGGTGTTCCGTGATAACGCCCAGCGTCGAGGTCGGCAGGTGTGTAAAAAATTGAAGGAAGAGATTCCCCGGCAGCAGTTCAAAATTCCTGTTCAGGCCGCTGTAGGGGGAAGTATTATCGCACGGGAAACTGTCAGTGCTTTGAGAAAGGATGTGACAGCCAAGTGTTACGGAGGTGATATAACCCGTAAGCGGAAACTGCTGGAGAAACAGAAGGAAGGTAAAAAGCGCATGAAAATGGTGGGAAACGTTGAGCTGCCCCAGAGTGCCTTTCTTTCAGTCCTGCGAACAGATGAGAACGATGGTTGACGAAACTGACGGTGTGGGCTTCATCATTTTTGTATGTCAATAATGTAATTTTCTGGAATTGTTTCAATAGAAGTATTATAGTAATATGTGTTTGTTCTGTGTCAGGGAGTATGAAGTTGATATGAAAGTCTTTGATCAATTGTTTTTTCGTTTGATCCTGGCGGTTTTAATCATTTTTACAGTCACAGGTTGTTCCGAGTTCCTGCCTGGAGATCGGTTGGAGCCAGGCGATGATTCTACGGTCGCTACACGGATCGGAACCATACACCATCTGACATGGGACACTGTGGAAGATGCCATTGGTTATCAGGTACAAATCGCTGAATCTGAGGCCGAATTGGAGATGGTGCCCGTCGTCAATGTCGAGAAACCCTCCTACAGCTTCGGGACACCTTTGGCTGTCGGAACAGCTCTGTACTGGCGTGTACGGCCAAAGACTTTTAACCAAGGAAACACCGAATGGAGTACGGTTTATGTTTTTTTCGTAAACACACAGAAAGATTCCGGTCAGGAATCGGAAGATACGGACGAAGACGATGTTGAGGATGAAGAAAACAGGGAAAAACATGGCGATAAATCCAGGGAAACAGCTAACGAAAACGACAGAGAAAATAATTATGATAAATCTGATGAACATATTTACATAGATCCATCTGAAATCCCCATGAAGGAATGGAAAGATCTTATGGGTGAGTTCTTCGCCTGGGATGCTGCATCCGATCTGCCGCCGAACGAGTTTGATTTCAGGGATGCGATTGAGTTCTGCAACCGCCGCAGTTCAGCCGAAGGAAGGGATCCCGCTTACAGGCTCTTTTCTGGAGAAGTTATTCTGCTCCCATGGGCAGACGGCTATCGATTGAAACCATTGGCTGACTGGGGAGGGCACTATAAGGAAAGGCAGGAGAATAAACGTAAGGGCCGATGGCCACATTGGGACTCCTCTGACAGAGATGGATATCGGAAAGGTAAGAGGCCAGATCATGAATCTCCAGCCCGATGGGACAGCAGCATGAGTTCTCTGAGCCCTTCGGGAGATGAGATTGTCACCAGTGCCATTGTCCCGTTCCATTGGGATTCTGTGGATGGTGCAGCCAGCTATCAGATTCAGATATGGGATGCCAGGATGATGGTCAATACGCATTCAGTGGAAGTTGAAGACTCTTTTCATGCAATTGAAGCATTGCCGAATGGTACCTGGCATTGGCGTGCAAGAGCTATTGGACAGAAAGGCGAGGAAGGTGATTGGAGCGATATCATACGATTCAGAAAACGATGGGGAGCAGTGAGAGGTCTGCAGCCTCCAGTCAATTCCGAGCTAGCGGATAGGACACCCACATTGAGCTGGGATGCGGTGAGCGATGCCGCTTTCTATCAGCTTCAAATCACCCGGCCCAGTTCTTCATTTATGAGATCGGATATCATTGATTTGTCCGAACCATACTACACACCCGACAACCCCCTGGATGCAGATCAGATGTATTTCTGGCGAGTCAGAGCAGTGGATGTGTATGGTCAGGTTGGATTCTGGAGCAAAGTGTTGTCATTTATGATAATCTGGTCCGGTGAGATTAACGGATTGAATCCGGCTGATGGCAGCTCAACTCTCAACCCTGCCCCCACTTTCAGTTGGAATCCTGTGGATGGAGTGGACGGTTATCAAATGCAGATAGCCGCCGATGAAGCGGATCTGGCCACGGCCAGGGAGATTGACCTGAAAGTCCCCTTCTACACATGGCCAGAGCAGCTGGATTCCGGAACAACATATTACTGGAGAGTGCGGGCTCTGAATTCTGACGGTCAGCCAACTCTCCGGAGCGAAGTTTCCTCTTTCAGCGTTGATTCTCCCCCTGTTGTCAGCGGATTGAAACCTGATGACGATGCTGTTACATATAACACCAGACAATCCCTCAGCTGGGAACCTGTAGATGATGCGGCAAAGTATCAGATTCTTCTTACAAACAGCTTGAATACGGTTGCGGCATCGACTCCTGTCGATGTTATGTCAGGGGAGAAGTATCTGCCGCCTCAAGATTTGTCCCTGGATGTCTGGTACTGGCAGGTTCGTTCAGTAAGTGAATATGGAACTGTTTCCCAATGGTCTCCAATACAGAAGTTTTCGGTAAGTGATGGCCGATTGAGCCTTGTAGAACCTGTCAATGATGAGTTCCTTTTTGATCAAACCCCCAGTTTTGCCTGGAGTAGTGCGGCAGGTGCTGCATCCTACAGATTGCAGATTGCTGAAGATTCATCCAGTCTTGCCTCTGCTCCTGTCATCCCGGTGTATGGTACAGGCCATACCCCTGCTGATAGTGAAGCCCTGGCTTTCGGCCGATACAATTGGCGAATTCAAGCGGTGGATACTTTCGGTAACAGCGGCAGTTGGACGGCTGACTGGCCGATAAACATCGTAGACAGTCAAATCAGCGGCCTAACCCCTCTGTATGCGATGACCGACAGCAAGCCCTACGAACTGAGCTGGGATGTGGTGCAGCACGCAGAGACATACGAAATCCAGCTTGTCGATGACAGGTCTCAACTTGTGGATACATCAATTTCCACCATAGTGGAAGAAGCCCGTTATCAGCCATCCTCATCTTTGAGTCAGTACAAAGTTCATTACTGGCGTGTCCGTGCTCTGGATGCCGGAAAAAATCCGGGACTGTGGAGTCAAACGCGAGTGCTGGTCGCTTATGATTCCAGTCAGCATGGAGAAAACATGGTAATACTGGCGGATGGTACTCAGTTCAATTCCATTGAAGATCTTGAAGACGGCTATGTTTTTGTACCAGGCAGCACTTTTATGATGGGTGAGAATTCCGATCAAGAGGTAACTTTATCGTCGTATTCCATTAATCCGATGGAAGTAACCCATGAGGAGTTTCTGCAATTCCTGAATGATACCAGCGTGGAAATACAGTTTGAGCAATCGCCATCTGGCCGTTATATCACCATTGACAACATCCCGGTATTTGTTTTTGAGGTGGGAGTGCCTTATCCGATTATACAGGATGATACCGGCAGCCAGAGATTTGTTTTTCAAGGTAATAGAATGGCTCCGGATATCAGAATCTCCGTTTTCAATGTGTCCTGGTATGGAGCATTGAGATATGCTAATTGGCTGAGTGGACAGAGAGGATTGGAAAAGGTTTATACCTTTGGTTCTGGCGGTGCTGATGAAGTAACGGTGAACTGGAATGCCAATGGCTTTCGGCTGCCGACAGATGCCGAGTGGGAATATGCCGGTCGTGGAGGCCCAATATCAATGGGCTATAAATATGCAGGAAGCAACAATCATGATGATGTCGCCTGGTATTGGGATAACAGTCATTATGGAGAGAATGCTCATATTGGGGGCGAATTACGGCCAAACGAATTGAATCTATTTGACATGAGTGGAAACGTAAGAGAATTCTGCTGGGATTGGGTAGGATTTGGATCTACCTATGCCTATTCCCGGGATGGCCAGACCGACCCAACAGGCCCATCAAAAGATGAAGTAATCAGTAGTCTGAGCTGGGGACGCACCGTTAGAGGAGGGGGAATTAGTGACTGGAGTGATCAGTTGCTCTGGTTTGAGACAACCTTCCCCTATCCTTCACTGTATGATATACCATCACAAAATAGTGGAATCCGTCTGGTCAGACAATAGGAGGAGCTTTCTATAGGGCACCTCTAGCCCCTATTTCTCACCAACATAAAATTGCATAAAAATCCTGGAGGATTTCTGTTCTCTCCGCTAATATATCAAACAAAAAGTTTCCAGTTGATTGATCCTTGTTATTTCCGTCCAATTTAAGTCGATTTCTTCTGATTTTTTTGCATTTTTTCAACCCTCGGTGCACACCTTCCCCAGGGATTCCAGATGAGAACTCTCAACTGTTTTTATTACCCCTCAGATGGCCCGGGATGTTCGTATCCAGATGTCCCACCAGGGAAAACTCTCCGGCAGACTGATCCAGACTCGGCGAACCGTAATCTTTACAGCGGCCGAAACTTTAAGCATCCTTAATCGGATTGTAGAGGACATGCTTCGGGTTTCATCACCGCTGACCTGCAGAATTGTTCTTCGAAGATGGACAAAGAAAATATAGGCGATTGTCGAGAAATACAATCGGAGCTGATTCGAACTCACCCAATAGCTGGAAGTGCGGTCGGCAAACAGATAAAGTTGCTGTTCTTTGATGCGATTCTCCATATCGCCGCGTGCACAGTAGACATCACCTCACACTGTTTCAGGATACTCTCACGGCAGAAGCCCGAGTCTCCACGGAAAATGATACGGACATCAGGAAATCTGGCCCTGATCGCGCCAACCAGATTGACCAGAATCCCTTCCCTGGTTTTTTCATCCAGCTCATGGCCGAGTTCCAATCTGTTCAGGGTGCTTTTTCCGGCAAATGGAGTTTTATCATCCCGCCCGCATATATATTGAAGCAGCGGATCATCGCGCAATCGTTCATGATCATTGAGATCTTCATAGCCCTGACAGATTCCGAAGATTCTCTGTTTCAGAAGAGCACCCAGGCTATGTGTAATTTTATTCTGGTCTCTTTTATCGATGAAGAAATCTAACAGCTTTTCAATCATTCTGTGCTTCTGCTCAACCTGCTGGAGCAGAAGAAATCCGGCATCGGAGCAGGGCAATCGCATCTAAAATCCACATTATAGAAGCCGTATTCATATTTTTTCAACCGCAGAGGACGCAGAGTGTTCAAGGTAATTATTGACCAATCCTTTTATTTTTCTCTGCGCACCTCTGCGATCTCTGCGGTTAATTACTGCTTTTAGGAGATTCCATATTCTTTGAGAAACCATGAAAGCCTTATTCATGGTCTTTTATTCTTTTGGGGATGGAATTAGATGCAATTGCCCTGGGCATCGGAACTGTTGACCTTGCCGTCATTCTTTACAATAATTTTGCGGGATTTTCCGATTTCCAGCCCTTGCAATTCGAGCTGATGGGCTTTACACTCTGTATTAGCAAAGCGGGCTTCTTTTCGTTTGATATTTTTTTTCATGTAAATATTTTAGCATGGGAAGCCTGCTTTGTCTCAAGGTCTTGGTGAGAAATAGGGGTTAAGTTTTGTCGACTTGCATCAGGAAGAAATCATCAAGAATCGCCTTGAAGTCTTAAATCCCGACAGACTCCTTGGAAAGCGAAAAAGAGAGATTTCCAATCATGCTGATTTTTCATCATCTGATGAATGAATATCCCTGGAAAACCCGGATTGGCTTCTCCCCTTCAGAGAGCAATCTTTATTTCCCTACAAATGATTCATATTTGGTTCATATCTGATTCATACGATTGGTTAATCGTACAGGAGAATAAGTATTGGAGGAGTTTTGGTACATTTACACTACGCAGGGGCCGAATATTCCTACCGCTGGCGGCGCTATCTGGCGGCAATTCTCAGCATGGCCTTGGGTCTGGCTCTCTTTTTGAGCTTACAGGCATACGCCAGTGCTTATCGACAGGCGGCGCGAGCACCGTTAACCCAAATAGGAGCCGATATTGCCGTTCAGCGGCAGGGAGATATTCCTTTGGCGTTTGAGGGACCGGTATTTCCTCATTCAACCGCGCCCATTCATCCCGATGAAATATCCGCCATCAAAAAAATTCCCGGCGTTGTAAAGGTTGGCCAGGCCGTTCTATTTTGGGACTTTGGTCCTGATCAGTTTTCAGTGGTACTGGGACTTGAACCGGCCTCTTCTGTGGACGAGGCCACCGGTCCGGCGCGCCTGCAATCCGCCGTTGTGGAGGGACGGTTTCTGCTCTTGAATGAACGCGGCGCGGCGGCGGCGGATATAAGTTTTGCCCAGGAACACAATATCGGATTAGGGGATTCTCTTGGTATAGCCAATAAAACTTTTACCATCGTGGGATTGGTTGATACCAGTTATGCCGGACAAGTAGCCAATGCCAACCTTTACATTCCCCTGGCCGATGCCCGCGATATCGCCAGTACGGCATCCAACGTGTTGTCCGTGCATGACTTTCGTCCAAATGATGCCAATATCCTGTTTGTTAAGGCCAATCAGGCGCGGGCCGAGCGGGTAACAGCCGCTATTGCCAGCTTACTCGGTGAGCAAGCATTGATTTCTTCAAGCCGCTCTTTCATTGAAGTTTTAGGAGCCGGATTTGCGCTGATAGATCGGTTTAGCTGGCTTGTTGGATTGCTGGGAATGCTGATTGCCGTGGCGGGATACCTGCGTTCAGTCGCGGTTAGCCTGGGCGAACGCGGCCGCGACATTGCCCTGATGCGCGCCCTGGGGTGGCAAAGACGCGATATTATGAGTCAAATAATAGCAGAAGTACTGATACTTTTCATCCTCGGCGCACTTGTGGGTATAGGATTATCCCTTATCGCCACCCTAATCCTGAGTCAGGGGGAGGTCAACATTCCTGTGCCATGGGAACTAAGCCCAACCCCTCATTTTCTGCCCGGAGGTGCCGAGGAAATGGGATTGACCATTCCCCTTCCGGCTCGAATCCATGGATCAGCAATTCTTACATCTCTGGTATTAGCGTTCATTTCCTGTTTAGGTGTTGGCATTATGATGGTCAGGCAGGCTGCGAATAAAAAACCCGTGGAGGCATTAAAAAATGAGTGAGGTTCTACAAGCAAAAAATCTGTATAAAACATTTGCTAACATTACCGCTGTGCGGGATGTTTCCGTGGATATTTATCCTGCTGATTTTTTGGCCATCACCGGAAAATCAGGATCCGGCAAAACAACGGCCCTTCATCTTCTGGCTGGTCTGGATAAACCCTCTTCGGGGCAGATTCTGTTTCAGAGCCAGGACATCAGCGGTTTCAGCGAAGATGAACTGGCTCTCTGGCGTCGGGAACATGTGGGCCTGGTGTTTCAGGCCTTCCATCTTATTCCGGCCCTCTCCGCTCTGGAAAACGCGGCTTTTCCGCTTTATCCAACGGCTAAAACAACTCATCAGCGGTATCAGTTGGCAAGGGAGCGCCTGCAGCAGGTGGGCCTTGGGCTTCGCCTTCATCATCGTCCCGGCAAACTTAGCGGCGGCGAACAGCAGAGGGTGGCCATCGCGCGGGCATTGATCAACAATCCCGGAATCATACTGGCCGACGAACCAACCGGGAATCTGGACAGCGAAACAGGAGAAGGGGTCATCAAGCTGCTGCAGAAACTCAATCAGGAAGAAAAAGTGGCCATCGTTATAATAACCCATGATTCGGAAGTGGCCGCCGCTGCGAAACGGGTTGTGGAAATGAAAGACGGCGGTCTTGTCGGGCCGTCAAATGGAAAAAAAGCATTGGAGGATAAAAATGAACAAGTTTAAATACCTGGTATTGATCACCCTGATTATCGCGGTCGGGCATAGTCCGATCATGGCACTTCCCGGCGTTTCATCGAAAACAGCAACAGTGGAAATTCTTTATCTTAACCACTGGCCGGTGAAAAAAGTTCTGAACGATGTAGACAAGATACTCCTTGACTACGGGAAACGTCTTAATATTATCCGCTATGACTATGACACGCCGGAAGGAAAGAAATTCGTTCGGAAACGAAAACTGCATGGGCATGTGCCTTTGGCCATATTTATCAACGATTCAATGGAATTCAAAATAAAGAATCAAAAAGTTAAGTTCTACAGCTTCCCCCAAGGGCAGGGAACACCACTGGCTGCTGATGGAGGATGGACAATGGAAGACCTAAAACAAGTTCTAGAACAGGTTTTAGCCGAAAAATGACACGCTCCTGTGCTCTCGCGCAGTTCCTCTATCGGCCGGCAAGAACACTGGGCGTGATCGGGGCAGTTAGTCTGGGCGCGGCACTGTTTGTTGCCCTGACCGCCCTTGGAAATGGATTCCGCCGAGCCGCAGAAGCTCCTTTGGCGGATGTGGCTGCGGATTTACTGGTGACCCGCCCGCTAGCCGATGAAAAAGCCGCCGCGCAAACAACACGAGGAATAAGGCTGCCCTTTGGTTCCGGTCTATTTCGACCGGATGAAGCGGCGCAAATCCAATCTGTTGACGGAGTCGCCGATCTGGCCGCCGTACTGGAAATATGGGACTTCGGTGCCAGTCGGTATCAGGTTATTCAGGGAATTCCCCCCGGTCAAAACCATATAGGGCCAGGGTACGCGCTGCAGAGCGAATTGGTCGCCGGGCGTATTTTTCGAGAAGATGAAACAGCGGCCGCTGTGGCGGACCGGCATTATGCGGCTCTTTTGGGTTTGAAACCAGGCTCGGAAGTAGGTATTGGCAGCAGCCGTTTTCAAATAGTGGGTATTGTTGATCAGCAGGGAAAAAATCAGGCTGCGGCCGCCAATTTATACATTCCCCTGATAGAAGCACAGAGATTGGTCAATATAAAGAGCCAGCAAGTCAATCAGCTATACATTCGTGTTAACAATGCTAGCCGGATTGATGCTATTGCCGCCGAACTCACTGAGCAATTGGGAACAATCAGTGTAATCAGCCAAAACAGCATTTTGCAAGTGATGGGTGGAATGGCCCGTATTTCGGCGAAATTTTCTCATCTGGCCGGATGGGTGGGAATGATTGGCGGCAGCCTTCTGGTCTGGACGGCTCTTGCCGGACTGCTTGCCGAGCGGCGGAGGGACATCGGAATCATGAAGGCCACAGGCTGGACAGGGGGGGATATAATTCGAGTTTTTATGGCTGAGTTTTTTCTGATGGGACTCATTGGGGCCTCGCTTGGCCTCGTTCTTGGCCTGTTTTGGGCGGATCTGTTGGGAAATTTACCGGTTCCAAATACTTCCGTGACTGAAACACTCCCCGGTCTGACGTTTGAGGCGGATGCATTGGTTGAAACACTGCCGACAACAGTGCCGCCGGGTACTCTTCTCCTCTCCCTGTGTGTGGCCGTTTTCAACGTGCTGCTGACTGGATGGCTTTCCCTTCGTCAGGCCGTCAGAATGAACCTAATTGATATGAAGTAGTTGTTCGTTGTTGTATTAAGGGGAAGCTCTAAACGTTTTTAGAGCTCCCCTACAGGGTAAAGAGGAGCGATTTGTTTTTCATTTTACCCCGGTGCATTCCTCCTGGTTAAATCTCGCCGTGGAAGAACGAATACGCAGACAAATCTGGAGAAGCAAAGAAGAATTGGAGAAAGCGATTATAGCTGGTTATCCGTACAAAATGAGTCAGAATCACACTTTTTTCCTTCCGTGAGGCTTTTCTATACCGTACAGCCTCATCTCTTGTTAATTCCCGTCTGGTTTTCATTGTCAACCTCATAACTCGACCTCTTACCTCAAAGGTCGTTCGAGTAGATTTTAGTTATGAGGCAACCACACACTTTCGAGTAGATTAATTATGAGACAATTCGAGTCCTTTTCAATACTCCCGGAATACTGTATCCTTTCCCACATGGGATTACCAACAAGGAAAGATGCATTAGCACTCTTAAGAACTTATACTAAATCCGAGAATCTGATTAATCATGCAAAGGCTGTGGAAGCCGTCATGAGGTTCTATGCTGAGAAGCATGGAGAGGATCCAGACAAATGGGGACTTATCGGATTAGTTCACGATCTGGACTGGGAGCAGTTCCCTGAGGAACATTGTGATCGGACAGGTTCAATTCTACGTGATGAGGGATGGCCTGAGGATTGGATTCGTTCGATCCGCAGCCATGCCTGGGAAATGTTTACCAGCGAAAAACCAGAATCACAGATGGAAAAAGTTCTCTACACTATTGATGAACTGACTGGACTCATCCATGCGACGGCACTTGTTCGTCCTTCCAGGAGTATTCTTGACATGAAAATCAAGTCGATTAAGAAGAAGTGGAAGGAACGATCCTTTGCGGCGGGAGCCGATCGCGATCTCATCACCAGGGGGGCAGAAATGCTGAATGAGCCACTTGATGATGTTATTACAAACACATTGACTGGTATGCAGATGGTTGCGAAGGAAATTGGATTGGCGGGGAGTGTTGACAGTGCATAGAGAGGAACCTGTGAAGTTCCTCGTGCGACCCTGTAAGTGAAGCTGTGATGTGAAATTGAATGTTCAAATAGAGGCATGAAAAGATCTTCTATTATGGGATTTACAATGTGTTCATCGAATTCAACGGCTTCGTATCCATAGTTCCTTCCCATCCAGAACAGTTTTCAATGGGGGAAAATGCGATGCTTCACCTTCTTCTGAAAACATGATACAATTCCTGAAAGCTATACAAAAGGGAACCAGAGCATGACCTTCAGCGAAAAAATGATAGAAAAAGCATGTACAATGGGCAGTACCCTTGTTCTTCCTGAAAGCACGGAACCGCGAACATTAAACGCCGCCCGGATCATCATTGATAAAAAAATTGCCGGGACTGTTTACCTTGTCGGTGATGCTGATGCTGTAGAACAAGCCGCCAACAGTGCCGGAGTGAGTACAGATGGCTTTTCCATTGTCAACCCGGGGACGGCTGACAAACTGGGATTCTACGCCAGAGAATACCATGCTTTGAGGAAACACAAGGGGCTGAGTTCAGATGAAGCTCGGGAAAAAATCATGGATCCGATCAACTGGGGGGCCATGATGGTTGCACAGGGGGATGCCGATGCTCTGGTGGCCGGAGCAGAGAGTGCCACAGCGAAAGTATTGGTTGCCGGTTTTACAATTATTAAAACAGCACCGGGAGTGCGTTCGGCATCATCGTGTTTTGTTATGGATTTCCCGGACAAACAGAGGGGTGAACATGGTTTGTTTATTTTTTCGGACTGTGCCACTATCCCGGAACCCACAGTCGATCAATTAGTAGAAATCACTCTGGCCGCAGCATTATCCTGCCGTACTTATCTTCAAACCGAACCCAGAGTCGCCATGCTTTCCTTTTCCACGAAAGGATCAGCATCACACCCTCTGGTTGACAGAGTTCTCAATGCGTTAGAACTTGTACGTCAGAGAGAGCCGGATTTGATTGTTGATGGGGAATTGCAGCTGGATGCCGCAATCGTTCCTTCTGTTGGTGAGAAAAAGGCGCCCGGTTCACCTGTTGCAGGGCGGGCAAACACCCTCATTTTCCCAGATCTTCAATCCGGAAACATTGGCTACAAACTTGCTCAACAGTTTTCAGGAGCTGGTGCCTATGGTCCATTTCTTCAGGGATTCAATAAACCAGTCAGTGATCTTTCCAGAGGTGCCTCTGTTGATGACATTGTCAATACCTGTGCTGTCACTCTGGTCCAGGTGAAGTAAGATGAAAGTTGTAATTACAGGCTATGGACGAATGGGAAAAATGGTTGAGGAGCATCTCAATAGGCGAGGGCATTCTGTGCTGCAGCGAGTGGATTCTGCTGGTTCAGGTGATGTTGAAAGGCTGACGAGTTCTGTCCTTGAAGGAGCCGATGGTGTTATTGAGTTTGCTCTGGCCGGGGGGATGGCAGACCGATTGGAAGTCTATGCCGCTTCCGGCTTGCCCGTTGTTATCGGTACTACTGGCTGGGACAGCCTGGCTGACAGGGCCAGATCTCTCTATGAGAATAATTCTGGTGCCCTGCTGCAGGGATCTAACTTCTCAATAGGTGCCCATATCTTTTTTCACTTAACAGCTGCTGCCGCCAGACTTATTAACAGGCTGGAGGAATATGATGTTTCCCTGACTGAGTACCACCACAGAGGTAAGGCCGATTATCCATCAGGAACCGCCATTACGGCGGCTCAAGGTGTACTGACAGAACTGGACAGGAAGAATAGAATAATGAAGGATTTACCGGATGGTCCTATTCCCGGAGATGCCATCCAGGTTGCAGCTGTCCGTGTTGGATCTGTTCCTGGTATACATGAGATGAGGATGGATTCTTCATCTGATTTCCTCACAATTGAACATCAGGCTCGCCAGCGTGGAGGATTTGCTTCAGGTGCGGTTCTTGGTTTAGAATGGCTGAGGAATAAAACTGGTTGGCATGGAGCCGATGAATTCTTTAAAGATTTTCTGAAAGGACCACCTCTGTAAAACGGTCATGGTGATCCGGAGAAGAGATTGTTGCTGATACATGACAGTTCCGGAATGGAAGTTTTTTCAGAGATGCTTGATGTAACAGGAGGATGGAAATGTATTCAGGTGTTTTAACGGCGTTGGTAACACCCTTTAGAAAAGATGGCTCAATAGATGGCGAAGCTCTTGACCGTTTAATTGACTTCCAGATTGATAACGGTGTCAATGCTCTGGTTCCAATGGGAACCACAGGTGAGAGCCCGACAGTGAGTCATGAAGAGAATCTGGCTGTTGTGGAACGTGTACTCCGCAAAGCTGATGGCAGGATTCCTGTCATTGCAGGAACGGGATCAAACAGTACCGATGAAGCAATTCGCATGACGAGAATCGCAAAGAATCTTGGGGCGAGTGCCAGCCTGCAAGTTGCTCCTTATTACAACAAACCAACACAGGAAGGACTTTTCCGGCACTATACTGCTATCGCTGATGCTATTGATTTACCTCTCGTTGTTTACAATATAAAAGGTAGGACAGGGGTCAACATCGAAACCTCAACACTATTAAGAATTGCTGCTCACCCGAATGTTGTTGCTGTCAAGGAGGCTTCTGGGGAACTGAGTCAGATGATGGATGTGCTGGAATCCAAACCTGGGAACTTTGCTGTTTTTTCAGGTGATGACAACATGGCCCTCCCCCTTACGTTGATGGGAGGTGATGGTGTTATTTCCGTTGCATCGAACATTATCCCCAGGCAGATGAGTGAAATGATCAATGCCGCAATCAACGGTAAACTGGCTCAAGCCAGATCCATGCATTTTGAATTGCTCCCTCTCTTCAAAGCCATGTTTCTGGAAACAAACCCCATTCCAGTGAAGTATTGTCTTTCAAAGATGGGCATGATAGAACCTATCTGGAGGCTTCCCCTCTGCCCTCCCATACATGATACAGTCAAGGAGCTTGATCGGATGCTGAAAAACATGAACCTGGGTTAACCGGCTTGTCGTCCGCCTCGTCAGGCCAACCTGTGCAGTATCATATTCACAAACCCCAATATATCCAGGGCAGGCAGCATTCTTCTTACAGAAATGCTGGAATAAGCAGCCAGAAAGTATTGCATGTCAACAACCCGAAAATTGTCCGTCACTCAATGTGCACCATAGGAGTCTGTCGGACTTTAAGACTTCGAGCCGTGAGGCGTAAGTCCGACAGACTCATAGAATACTGCCGGTAAGGGGTTCTTAACGGATTCAGATGTGACGGTCCCGGGTATAGACATGATAATGATATTTCCTGTACATTTTTCAGTGCAGTGATGATTGCAATTCATTCCATGTTTTCTAAGGAGGAAAATTGGGCGTAAAAGATATGCGGATCAATGAAGTTATTCGCGTTCCTGAAGTTAGACTCATAAATCAGAATGGAGAACAGGCGGGTATTGTACCTGTTGCTGATGCCCTGGATATGGCCAGAGATCTGGGATTAGATCTGGTGGAGGTTTCACCACAGGCGAAGCCGCCAGTTTGCAAAATACTGGATTATGGCAAGTACAAATACGAACTGGAAAAGAAATCCAGGGATCAGAAGAAGAAATCAAGTCAGGTGAAACTGAAAGAAGTTCGTATGCAGCCTAAAATTGAGCAGCATGACATGGCGTTCAAGGCAAAGCATGTTCAAGAGTTCCTGGATCAGGGAAACAACGTCAAAGTAACTATCCGCTTTAGAGGACGTGAATTTGTACATACGGAGTTGGGTAAGAATAAACTTGATAGAATACTGGAAATCCTTAATGATGATTCATTTAAGGTCGACAGTCCTCCACGAATGGAGGGCCGTTTCATGAATATGATGCTCAGCCCGAAGTCAAAAAAATAGGCTGACAGAGTTGAGCTGAAGGAGAACAGGGTAAACACATGCCTAAATTTAAAACAAGAAAAAGTGCCGCCAGGCGTTTTAAGAAAACAGCTACCGGGAAGTTTAAGTATAAGAGTCAGGGTACTCGTCACATCCTTACCAAGAAATCCCCGAAAAGGAAGCGGAATCTCAGACACAGGGTCGTTGTCAGTCAAACAGAAGTGCCTCGCTTGAAACGTATGCTGACCTACATGTAAAAAACAGATATTCAGGAGATAATTATGCCAAGAGCAATTGACGGCACTCGCCGCAAAAACCGCCGAAAGAAAATACTTGACCAGGCAAAGGGTTATTGGGGAAGACGCAGTAAACTCATGCGTACAGCAAAGGATGCAGTACGCAAAGCCGGTCAATATGCATACCGGGACCGCAAAGTTCGAAAGCGGGAATTCAGACGGTTATGGATTGCCCGGATTTCTGCTGCCACCCGAAGTGAAGGACTTTCGTATTCTCTGTTCATGAATGGTTTAAGTAAAGCTGGTATTGTGCTGAACAGAAAAACTTTGTCAAATATGGCCATTGAGAGTCCGAGTTCATTTAAAGCCCTGGTGGAAACAGCCAGGAAAAGTCTCGAATAACAGGAGGAAGACCATGATCAGTCTGGATCAAGTTCGACAATTGGAAACACGCATAAAAAAAATAGTTGATTTTGTAAAAGCATTGAGTGCGGAAAATGAGACGAATAAACGGCGGGTGGAGGAACTTGAAGCTGATTTGGATAAGCTGCGCAGTGAAGCGATGAAGCATCAGGCCGATGAGGAAAAGCTGGAGGCCAGCTTCCAGGGAGTCATTAACATACTGGATGAGGTTGAAGAAACGACAGCAGGATTCGAGTCTCCAGTATCCGATGAAGAAGATACTGCAAATAATCTGCCGGAACCTGTGCTCGAAGAAACAGAAAAAACACCATTGGAATCTGATACTGAACAGATTTCAGAGGAAATTGCTGAAAACACAGGTGAAGATGATGAACAGTCCATGTTTGATATATTCTGATGGCTGGTATAAATCAACTCACAATAAAACTGCTTGGAACTTCTATCTCCATTCGGTCCCGTGAAGAACAGGATTATCTTAACCGGGTCTTACAGTATCTTGAGAATAAGGTGGAAGAGACGAAAAAGCAGGTCAAAATAGACGATCCGCTTAAAATTGCCATTCTTACAAATGTATATATTATCGATGAATTGTTTCGAGCTGAGGGTCAGGATGATCATGACTCTTCAATCCCGGAGACTGAGTCAGAAGAGATGGAGCGTATCACATTAAAAATGATAACAGATATTGATGAGTTGATCGGAATGTAGCCGCCATTGTGATTGACTAAACTCAAATCAATCCTTACATTGTTTTAAATGCCATATCTTTCGAACAGTAGAAATATCAACGAATTTTATGAATCATACAAGAATATCGAGATATCCTTCACAAAAAATATCTATGAATCTCTTAAACTGGTCCATAATCAGATTTCTCTTAAGACCAAAGAAGGACATAAATCCTGTATCCTGTATTCTTCCTCCTGTAGTGGTGCCAAGGTAATTCTTTCAATGTCAAATGATATGGTCCGGTATTTAAGGCGGCATAAAACGGTTTCGCTGCGGTACAGCTTCTATAAAGACTTCTCTAAAAATGACTTTTTCAGCTTCTTTGTTTCATGCAGTATTACTGACATCACTCAGTATGAAAACAAGACGGGATTTTACTTTGTTCAACTAGTGTTTACTCAGAGACCGCCAGATGATCTTATTCTGATCCTGGGCAGCCTGCTTGATGCAAAGAAGAATTCATCGAAAAGACGTGAAGAACGCATAATACTTGATCCTGAAGCATTAAGGCATTTAGAATTGACTACAAATCGTATCACCATTGTTATCGATGGTATCCCTCGGAACTGTATATTAAGGGATCTATCATTTGGGGGTGTAAAGGCTATTATTCTCGGCAATCCCAAATATCTCATTGACAAGGAAGCTGTCGTTAATCTGACACTGACCAATAAATCTCCTATTTCAGTTAAAGGCAGGGTACTTCGTCATGAGCCAGTTGTTGGCCGGAGGGATCTTGTGGCGATTGTTGTACAGTTCAGCGAAGAAAATCTCTCCTTAGAATACAATATGATGATCAATGAATATCTTACCAGCTTTGGCAAGAAATCGAATTAGACTACGCATGACAGGTTGAAAACAAATGTTCATTCAGAATAAATATGGAATACACTCCGCTTCTAACCGATCTTTATGAACTGACGATGACTCAGGGCTACTTCCTAGAAAACAAGGATACCCCGGTTGTTTTTGAGATGTTTTTTCGCCGCCCCCCCTTTAATGGAGGGTTTTCTGTATTTGCAGGACTTGAAGAACTTCTAATCAGACTGGAATATCTAAGGTTTCGGGAAGAGGATCTTGTCTATCTTCGGAGCCTGGGTATTTTCAAGAATGAATTCCTTTCTTT
Source organism: Spirochaetaceae bacterium (assembly GCA_965224705.1). Classification (GTDB taxonomy): domain Bacteria; phylum Spirochaetota; class Spirochaetia; order DSM-2461; family DSM-2461; genus UBA2779. Next base: position 2,186,962 of record OZ245056.1, read on the forward strand.
TCTCCGACAGTATCAATTTTCCGGTGACCTCTACTCCATGGATGAAGGCTCCATCGTTTTTCCCGGGGAACCAATTCTCCAGGTTCATACAACTATGATCGAGGCCCAGTTGATCGAAAGTCTCCTGCTGAATCAGGTGAATTTTCAAACCCTCATCGCAACAAAGGCCGCACGGATTTATAACGCTTCCGGTGAGGGGAAGATCCTGGAATTTGGTTTAAGGCGTGCCCAGGGAATTAACGGTGCTCTTTCGGCCTCACGGGCTGCCTATATCGGTGGATGTTCTGCTACATCCAACACTCTGGCGGGTTTGAAGTATGGAATACCTGTATCGGGAACAATGGCCCATTCATGGGTAATGGCTTTTGACAGTGAACTGGAAGCATTCAGGGCATACGCTGAAATATATCCCGATAAGACTGTGCTTCTTCTTGATACATACGATACTTTGGGTAGTGGTATTAAAAATGCAATTATTGTAGGAAAGGAACTTAAAAAGAGGGGGAAGAACATTGGAGTTCGCCTTGATTCAGGAGATCTCCAGTATCTGAGTATCAAAGTCCGGGAAAAACTGGATGCGGCAGGCTTGGAAGATGCTTATATCTGTGCTTCCAATGACTTAACTGAAGAAATCATATGGCAGCTAAGAACGAATAATGCTCCGGTCGATATCTGGGGCATCGGTACCCAACTGGTCACAGGAGGGCCGGATGCGTCCCTCACCGGAGTGTATAAAATGACAGCAAGACAGGTAGGAAACTCCCTGAAACCCGTCATCAAGCTTTCTAACAATCCCGAAAAGATCACCAATCCTGGTGTAAAACAGGTGTATCGATTCCAGGATGACCGGGGAGTATTCCTGGGAGATCTTATCTGTCTGGAGGATGAGAACATAGGTAAAGGTCATGCGATCAATTTCAATCATCCCATGTTTCGGAACAGTTACTCCCTGCTGAAACAGTATGACTCATACGAACCACTTCTCAAGAAACGGATCAGTGGCGGTCGAATGAAGTCCACACCTCCCACACTGGAAGAGATAAGGGGCAGGGTCATCGAAGGTATGCACAGGCTGGATGATTCCCATAAACGGTTATTGAATCCCCATATCTATAAAGTCTCTATTTCCAATAAACTCAGGGATCTCAAATTCAACCTTGTTGATGAACGTATGAATCAGGGTAATCGAAAACTGTGATGTAAGAGGCCCTGGCGAAGAATCCACTATGGTTGGGGCAAGTTCTATAAATGAAACCGGTAAGCTGTAAAACTCTGACTGATACTCTGAAACTGTTGTATGGGTGAAGAAATCGGAGTATAATCATCTCATGGAATATAGAAAATTAGGAAATACCTCCATTGAGGTGAGCAAAATATGCCTGGGCAGTATGACATGGGGTTGCCAAAACACAGAAAAAGATGCCCACGAGCAGATGGATTATGCCTTCTCCCAGGGTGTGAACTTCATTGATACAGCAGAAATATACGCTGTACCACCGAGTGAGAAAACTTATGGCCTTACTGAACAATACATTGGCAATTATCTTAAAAAACATCCTGAGTTGAGGAAAAACCTTGTACTGGCAACCAAAATGGCAGGTCCCGGGGCAGAGTACATACGGAACGGAGAAGGATTCACACCACCTGTCAACATTGAAAAAGCCGTACAGGGCAGTTTGAAACGACTTAAAACTGACTACATTGATCTGTATCAACTCCACTGGACTCAACGTATGACTCCCCGTTTTGGCGCCCTGGATTATCATGCGAACTGGTTCAAGCAGGATGATAAACTGGCTGAAACCCTTGGAACTCTGGGAAAGTTGAAAGAGAAAGGTTTGATTCGTGAAGTGGGATTATCCAATGAACATCCCTGGGGGGTTATGCATTGCCTGAGACTCCATGACCAGGACTCCCAAATTCCTCAGGTACAATCGGTACAAAATGTCTATAATCTGGTCAGCAGGGTTGTTGATATAGCACTTGCAGAAGTACTGGTGAGAGAAAGTATCAGTCTGCTCCCATATTCTCCACTGGCGGGTGGATTACTCTCAGGGAAGTATCAGGGAGGGAAGCAACCTGCAGGAGCAAGATTCAGTACCTGGGGAAAAGATAGAATGACCCGATACATAAACAGCAAAACAGATAAGGCTGTCAATGCCTATGTTGACCTGGCCCACAGCCAGCAACTGACTCCAGCCCAAATGGCCCTGTCATTTGTAAACGAAAGGGTGTTTGTGACAAGCAGTATCATCGGGGCAACGACCATGGATCAGCTTAAAGAATGCATCGCATCCGAATCTGTAAAACTGAATCAAGAGACAATTGATTCAATTGAGAAGATTCACCTGAGCAGTCCTAATTCCTCTGTCTAGGAGTCTATCGGACTTTAAGACTTCAAGGCGATTTTCGGTGATTTTTTCCTGATACAGGGCGGCAAAAACTTAAGCGCAACTGGGCTGGTGAGTATTTGGGCAGCGCAGCTCGCATACCGAAGAGAGTGCAGAGCGATGGCGGCAAAAACGAACGAAGGCGGCTCTCCAGAAGCAAGCAGGAGGCTTGCTTCTGGAGAGAAGGGCAAAAATCGAGCCGTGAGACGTGAGTCCGACAGGCTCCTGAGGAGAATTTAATGCTGAGAAACATCGATCCGATTATCTCGCCAGAGCTTCTGAATGTACTTTTCAGGATGGGACATGGGGATGAAATCGTTCTCGCCGATGCCTTCTTCCCTGGAGACTCAATGGGTAAGAGAGTGGTACGAGCCGACGGTATCACGGTGCCCCGTCTACTGGAGGGTATCATACCTCTGATCACGCTGGATTCTTACGCCGAGACCCCTCTCTTCATGATGGAGCCGGTGCCTGGAGATAAGCGCGACATGGGAGTAGAAGAATCCTACCGGGCGGTGATAGATAAAACCTGGCCAAACACGCCGCCGGTCGCCCTCGTTGAACGTTTTGCTTTCTACGCTCAAGCCAGAGAAGCTTACGCCGTGGTGATGACTGGGGAAGTGAGGAAGTACGGGAACCTCATCCTCAAGAAGGGTGTGATCAATCGTTAGTTCTCAATCAATGACTGTGACGATGAATCTGGAGACCATTCTTCTACAGCTTTTTGGTGACGGGGGCCGCATCGTGTCACGGCGGTCCGTGAGCGGCGGCGATATCAATGCCGCCGCCCAGTTAACCCTTGCGGAGGGCCGGGAAGTTTTCATCAAAGAAAACCGTGCCGACCTCGAAAACATGTTCATCGCGGAACCCCTCGGTCTGCGGGCACTCGGGGAAGTGTCAAAGAGATCCTCTTCACCGCCAGTCCCGGAAGTCCTCGCGTGGGGACAGGACGGGATGCGCGCTTTCCTTCTTCTCCAGTCGATTCCGACCGGGAAACTGAAGTCCGGGGAAGATTTCGGCAGAGCAATGGCCGCCCTTCATCGGGAGGCCCGCCGGGACGAGTGCGGTTTCGATTCGGATAACTGGATAGGCTCTACGGTCCAGATAAACAAGGCCCATGCCTCCTGGCTTGATTTCTTCCGGGACAGGCGTCTTGGCAAGCAGTGGGCACTCCTGCGGAGAAACGGGTTCGGCGACACCCGGTCGGAGAAAGATATGCAATCCCTCCTCAAGCATCTTCCAGAGCTTCTGCCGGATGTGGATGACGGCAGGCCAAGCCTGCTTCATGGTGACCTCTGGGGCGGGAACTGGCTGGCAGGCCAGGATGGCCGAGCCTGGCTAATCGACCCCGCGGTGTATTACGGCCACCGAGAAGCGGACATAGCGATGACTCAGCTCTTCGGTGGTTTCCCGCCGGGTTTCTACCGGGCCTATGCCGAGACCTGGCCGATGCAGGCGGGATTCGCCGAACGGCGAGACATCTACAATCTTTACCACTTACTCAATCATGTGAACCTTTTCGGCTCGGGTTACTGGATGGGGGCAAAAGACATAATTCAACGCTACGCTTAAACAGTGATGATCTGGAATATAAGATTGGGAAGGGAAATTTCCCCAATGTCGCAAACTTTGTCACAAATATGTCGTAAACTTCTATAGCTCTATTTTCAGCCGATATTTCTGATGGTGAGTAGCCCCTTCTCCTTCAATTAACCCCTTCTCCAACAGATCTTTCAGATCCCTCTGCAAACTGCGCCGGGTTACACCGGGGCAGATTTCCTCATAGTCCTGGATTGTCAGATTTCCCTTTTCAAGGAGATAATCCAACACCTTTATCTGGCGGTCGTTCAGAGAATGTTTACTCTTTAAAATATCTCGCTTGATGACCCACGCGCCTCTGTTTTTCACCTCAATCATCTGGGTTTCCAGACCGACACAGTAATACTCCAGCCATCCGGTCATATCCATACCCTCTTCCCGGACGCTCTGGATGGCACGGTAAAAGGCGGGTCGATTCCGATCGTAGTACTCGCTGATAGTGAAAAGCCGCTTAAAGTCGTAACCGGCCCGGTAGAGGTAAAGGGTGGAAAGTAGTCGGGAGGTTCTCCCGTTACCATCGAGAAATGGGTGGACGTGAACCAGTTGAAACTGGGCGATACCGCTTTTCAGGATGGGATGGGTTCCGTTTTGGATATTGAGCCACTCTACCAGTTCCGCCATCATAATTGGCACGTCGTGGGCTGGCGGCGGTGTGTAGAGGATTGCTCCGGTTGCGGCATTGGCAACGTAGTTTTGCACTTTGCGATAGTTGCCCGGATCGGCGGAGCCGCCTCTGACACCTTCGACCAGCTTCTTGTGGATTTCGCGGATCATTCCCTCGGAGATGGGGTATCCTGTTTCAAGGGATTCGGAGACGAACTGAAAGGCATCCCGATAGTTGAGGAGTTCCCGCTTATCGTCGGGATCAACCTCCGGGAGGTTTTCACCCCGGAGCAGCTTTTCCGATTGGTCTATCGTGAGCTGAGTTCCCTCGATATGGGTGGTGTGGTGAGCTTCAAGAAGCAGGGCGCGGTCGCTCATCTCTTTGATCCACTGTTCGGAGAGGGTGGCGGCTTCAAGGAAGCCTCTGGCACGCTCAATCCGGGTGAGAGCGGCGGCTATGCTGTCTGTTATGGTGTAGGCGGGGTTCATGGGGTGTTTCTCATCCATCAACACAACCAGATCGTCCATCTCCCGCAGAATAACCGAAAAGAGGCTCCAGGTACTCATTAAAACGGTGAAAACGAAAATCCGCATCACCCCGTTTGAATATTTTGCTGATATTGAAGAGGAAGAAAAAGTTGCAGTATCCTTTGGTTTTGTAGAGGTAGTAGATAGATGCTCCCATCAGCCGGGTTTTGCCGACACCGGTGGCCAGGGTAAAGCAGAGAGAGGGGAAAACCGTATCAAAGGTGATCTCTTTTTCGGTTATTTCGGCAGCACGGCGGGCCACTTTCTCCGGGGCGGTTTTGCGATAATTGATGCCGTTGCTTACCCGGTGAAGCCGTTCCTGAGCTTCTGTCTGGGGTTGGCGGAGACTCATCCATTTCTTGATTTGGCCGGGGGTGGTCATCTATTGGTCTCCTGCTTCTAATATTTCCGGGGGGAGATGGTTACGCACGGTATCTCTCATCTCTTTGGCAAGCGAAACGGCTTGTTTCGCTTCCGCTGTATCAATGGACTCCCAGATACCCGGATATCGAGTCTCCACGGCATATCGATTCAAAGGATATAATTTGTTGATAGAGAGAGATGTTTTATCATCAAGAAGGTTAAAGAGAACTATCAGATCATGGGTTCTCGGTACGGTTTTCTCCTGGAGTGTAAGCAGGGCTTTCAGATATTTTTCAACACACTGCTGGCAATGGAAACAGACGGTATCGGTCGGGCAGTCGCGCTTCATGGTGAGTACATACTCGGCGTTGCGCAGATCGTTTTCCGCCTTTTTCACCCATTGCCTCACCAGCGGAATCACTTTACGAGGCTCGTTCATAGAGTATCCTTCCTTCGTGAGCCGCTTCAAAGACCACAGTGCCGATCATCTCCTTTTGTTCCTCGTATTGGTTGGGAGTTATCACGATCAAATCCATCGGAACGGTACGGTCAGAGAGGGAAAGGTCAATCTCATTGGCTTTGGAACGGCAGGAACCTTGCGCGGGCATGACGATAAGAAGATCGAGGTCGCTGTCGGCGGTGATCACTCCTCTGGCAAGGGAGCCGAAGAGGATAATTTTATCAGGGTGGAAGTTTTCCACTATGCGGTTTACCGTTTGATCAAGGATGGTTTTCAGTTCGGTTTCAGACATGGGGGGATTCCCTCCTCAAACTCACACCGCGCCAGCAGACTCCTGGGTATGCGCTTAATCTCTATATTCGGCGGCAGGATCAGGTTCTTTGAGTGTCTGGTGCAGTATATCAGAAGAGCCTCGTCTTCGGCGAGGGCGCGCTGTCTCATTCTCGGCGATCCGCAGAGCAGTGAAGGTCTTCCCGGTACCGCAAGCCATAATCAGCTTACCTCGTTTTGCATTTTGAAAATGTTGATGGGTTGCTTCAACTGCCTCCGTTTGGTGGGGACGAAGACTCTTCTTCCCGCTCCGGACTTTATCCCCCGATATCCCGGCGGCAAGAGCTTCCCAATCGAGGGGAGCCGCCTCCAGATGGTAGAGATCAATCCTCTGTACAGGAATCGCTTGATGAGTGATCGCCTCCTCCGCCTTGCCGCTCCACTTATTGGTTGTTGAGATCACCAGACGATTGGAGAAACCCCTTTCCTGACCGGAATCGTCGTTGAATAGTTTACTCGAAGTGGAGAGAAAACTGTCCAGAGCCGGTTTATCGACCTGCGCAGTTTCCGCATAGCATTTGCACTGAACCGCCCAGAACTCCTTTTCCGCCGTCAGAGCCACCAGATCGATACCGATATCACTACCGCCGAACTGTTTCCGGTAGGGGAACTCCTTCCACAGCCAAACCCTGTCCAGAGTCCCCTCATAGGTAGGGTAGTTATTGAGAAACGCCTGGGTCAGCCGTTCAAAACGGTCTCCCTTATCCCGCTTGGAGAAGGCTTCTTCTCTGTATTGGTTAATGACGCTTTGGAAATTCATTTTATAACTCCTGGGGAGAAGTTGGGGTACTCTCATATAGCTCTTGCTGGAGTTCTTGAAAGCGCAGTTCAGAAGGGTATACCTGAATCCGTATAAAAACTCAGTTAACCCAGAAGGTGAACCTTATGAAGATAGATACTACCACAGAAACTTTAACCCGCATAGAAGAGTAGCACTGGCAGAAAAAGTATTTAAAGAGATTGAACTGGATTTCACAGCCCCTGAGAAATGGGTTGATATTAGCCGTGCTATGGGAGAACGTAATGTACCAAGGGAGGGAAATACGGATTCAGGTCCCCCAATACATTTTCCTGCCCGAGGGCAGGATGCGCGTGAAGAGCCTGAAATCGGCCCTGAATCTCATTCTCACTCTTTGTCGACAGGGCGGATTTGAACCCCCGACCCCATGTCCCCCAGACATGTACGCTAAACCCCTGCGCTACAGCCCGATGTCCTATAGACCGGGAGAGTTTTGCTCCTTCCGGCAGACATGTTAACGGGCTAACCCAAAAAAGAGGGCCGATGCATTGCCCAGAAGTCTGTCGGACTAACGCCTCACGGCTCGATTTTTACTCCTTTCCTCTGCTGATGAAGAACGCGGCAAAAATGATACGCCAACACAAGCCCCTGATACTCAACTGGTTCAAGGCAGAAAATGACCCTCAAGCGTGTTGTTGAGGGATTAAATAACCAAATAAAAGTCACTGTCAAAATCTTATGGTTTTAGAACCTTTCATGTTCTGCAAATCGCTTTATTTCATGATTGAGCCAAGCTTCCGATTCCTCCTCCTACCCACACATTCTGACAGGAATCCGATTTTTACTTGCTGTTTGATAAACCGGATTTTGGTGTCGACATGGGACTCCTCTTCATGATTCTTATGCAGTGTCAGGAAGCCTGTTAAATGGAGCAATTGCTTCCATCAAAAGAATTAATATATTATGGAACAATATTTACAAAACATCTTGCCGAAGAGACTTCTCATCATTCCAGATGAGTAATTTGCTGAATCACAACTATCGATGAGTATTGAACGGCGTATTGGGCAAGGATCCTCATCTAACCGAATTTAAATGGAACCAGGTTTTTACAGGCTTCCTGACACTGGTTTTTCATCAACAATAATACCTTCTTCGGATAGAAATTCATCGTAGGAAACAATCTGAATCTTGTTCGCACGAGCTTTTTCCAGTTTTGCGGAAGTTGCGTTTGGATCGTTACAGATTACCTTCACAGTGTTTTTGGTGACAGTCCCGGTTACTTCCCAGCCGTTTTTTTTAAGAGCTGATATGAGAATTTTGCGGGGTACGGGTGCCTTTCCTGTCAGGCAGAGAGAATCTTTAGCCTGTACACTGAAGGAACTTTCATGAATCTCAATGATTTCCAATAATTCCTGAACCATTGCCATGTTTCGTTCCATACTCTTCCATTCTATAATACGTTTCCCGATGGTATATGTCTCATCATTGAAATTCATGAAATCTTCAATTGATGTGATGCCAAGGCGGCTGAGGGACTTTTCCTGGACCATGGGTATGCCTAATCGGCCTATGAATTCAATGGGTGTCATGGTTTTGCGTCTGGCAGTCTGTTTGAGGAAGTTTTCAGTTCGTTTCTGACCAAATCCTTCCAGATTCTTAAAATCTTCTTCTGTCAATGTATAAAGATCTTTTACGGATCGGAGCTTGCCGGAATCGTATAATAATTCAAGGGTGTGCAATGCAATTTGTTCCATGTCATTCTGCCTTACCCAATAGAGGATGGACTGCAATACCCTGTCACGGCATTCAGGATCAGGGCAGATGATGTTCACACCGGATTCGACTGGTTTGGCACCACAGGATGGGCAATTTTCCGGCCAGAGTGTTGAATCTCGAAAGCCTTCTGGCCTGGAGGAGGCATCCGGATTGCCCCGGATATAGGGTATGACATCATTCGCCCGTTCGACCAGGATTGAATCCCCAACGGATAATCGGAGTTTCCGTACATTATCGGCATTGTGAAGGCTTGCCCGTTCAAGAGTAGCTCCCCCCAGGAAGACAGGACTGAACTGAGCAACAGGAGTAATATTCCCCTGACGGCTGACCTGCCAGATGATGTCTGTGAGAGTGGTGACTGCAGACTCTGACGGCGGTTTGAAGGCCAGAGCGTAGTGGTGATGATGACTGACTATCCAGCGATTGTCGATGGACTCATGGAGAAGATTGTTGTCAACCAGAATGATGAGGCCGTCAGTCTCATAGTTCCATTTATTCCTTAGATTGATGATGTAGCTGTTATAGATATTTTCCAGCTGGCGGATAATGCCTCCAATGCGGGAATCGGCATCCGGAGTCAACAGCCATTTTTCAAAAGTATAGAATCCGGACTCGGTCAGTATGTCCAGTTTAGCAAACTCTGAGTTAAAACGCTGATCCATATTCGCGATATACGGGGGGGGGGCCGATGCTCCGGACTGTTTGCTGTCTGACTGCGGCCAGATTATTTGATAGGCAAGGAATCGAACATATTGAAGATCTTCGCGATGTGTTTTTCTGTTGATTAAGCCAACACAATTGTTTCGCAGAGGACGGTTGTCTGTGTTGTATTCGGTATCTTTGGGTAGATGGAGTTCCCCTCTTACTTCCACAGGATCAGAAGTAAAGGTTATTTTTTCGGGAATATCCCTGATGAATTCAGCAACATGGGTGATGTCCTGACCAACAGATCCATCACCACGGGTAGCCACACTGGTCAGGCGGCTATTGGTATAGCTAAGGGTGGCCGATAATCCATCAATCTTTGGTTGAACGGTCAGGGCCCAGGAGGGATGGGGATCCAGGCGCCGCAGCCATTTCTCCACTTCCTGTAGATTTTTTGCCTTCGCCATGGAGAGCATGGGTACCTTGTGCTGAATTTTGCTGCTGGTCTCTGCTCCTATTGCCCCAACAAGGGAAAAATACTCATGGTTGGGATCGATGCTTCTCAATTCCTCTTCGAGGGCATCGAATTCCGCATCGTTCATCAGCGGGCTGTCTCTATTGTAATATGCCTCGCGGGCTTCCTGGAGGAGATTGACCAGTTTACTGGTTTTCATTATTCCCCTTCAGGGATTGCTTCCTGTTCCTCATTGCGGAGAATTCGGTATAGAGTGAGATCTCCATTTCCAGAAATACGAGGAACTGGAGATGGATGCATTTCAGACCATTCATCATTGATGGAATCATATCCTCCTGGAGACCAGGATTCAATAACGTCGGGATGGATATAGGGTGTTATCTGAGAATTACTGGACTGGGGGGAACCTGTCGATCGGGCAAGCATTCTTGCCAGTGGATAATTTCTACTACCACGGTTTTTGTAGCCGTTTTCAATACCGGACTGACGGTCTCTGTCAAAGGCGGCGAGACTCCATGCCAGGGCTGTTCTACCTGATTCATCCTGAGCTGCGGCATTGTTTGCCAGGGGGAGGAGTTTTCTTACGGCAAATGAGTCACTCATCCAGGCGGCAAGCATCAACAGGGTTATCCCCTCCCGGCCTTCATCCGGTAGGGGTAATTTGAAGGAAATAAGGCGTTCCAATATGCCGGGATGTCCTGATATAACAGCCCAGTAGTAAGGAGATGTTTCCAGTGTTTTCTTTTGCAGGACATTGCGTTCAAAGCGGGTTGGATTGACAATCATTTCACTTGTGAGTAGTTGATCAAGTATGGTGATAGTTCCACTGATTACAGCATAGCTGATTGCATCCACACCGTAGCGGTCAATTCTTCCTGCAGAAGCACCCCGCTGCAGCAGCAGAGTTATCAATGGTTGATGCCCGTACCAGGATGCGATCATGAGAGGGGTTATGCCCTGAGAATCGCTTTTATTGGGATCTGCCCGGCGATTGAGAAGACTCACCGCTGTATACCAGTTTCCATCCCGGACTGCCCTGTGGAGGCCCCATTCTTCCGATACCCAATCCGGTGAATTCACATTGTCTTCGAGCCGGGCCAATCCTCTCCAGATTCGATTATCCAGGGGGATGCGGCATACGGGGAGATTCAGGGGATTTCCTGTCTCCGGTTCTCCAAGAAGTAATCCATCGGCACCGGCTTCTATCAACCGGCGAGTGATGGAGAATTCCCCCCTGTCGATGGCCATGGTCAGGGCAGAGGCCGGTTTGTCAGCCATAACATCTGTAATCACATTGGGGTTGGATCCTGAGTTCAACAGCTGCATAAGTAAATCTGCCCGACCCATTCTGACCGCTGTCATCAGAGGTGTCAGGCCGCTTCGGCCGATGAGATCTGAGTCTGCTCTGGCCTTCAGTATTCTTTGAACCAGTCTGTATTGACCAGATTTTACCGCATATATCAGGGGAGTTTGTCCTGTGGCATCCCTCTGGTCTGGATTGGCACCCGAGAGAATCAGTTCATCAATCAGGCTGAGATCACCTGCTGAAACAGCCATGGCCAGTTCGCCTGCCTGGGGAATGCTGTTCGCATGGAGCATTATGGAGAGGAGGAAGAAAGTTAAGGTCTGTATCCTGAAGGAAGGGAACTTCATTATTGGAGTTATCGGCTGGAATGGGTATTATCCTCAACGGACTTACCTGACTTTCTTAGATAGGATCAATCGTATGCTATAAACTCTCCAGGAGTGGACGATAGGAGCAATATCCGGCTGCCGAAAAGTTGAATTATACGTCCTATTAAACTACCAAAGGAAACAGTGAACGGATTAATCCCTCTGGACCCTGACAATAAGGACCGGCACTTTTGAGTGTTTGGCAACATGAAGTACGGTATCTCCCATCAGGGTCGCTTTGATCAGGCCGTGCCCATGGGAGGCCATCACAATGAGATCGTAGTGATTCTCTTCAGCTTCCTTTAGAATCTGATCCACCGGGCGGCCCATTCTAACTTCGATACGATAGGTGATATCCGCATTCTCATCTCCAATGAATTCCTGCAAATCTTCATGAAACTGGCTGACACATTCCTTTATGGCAGCATTATCTCTTTTGCGGTTGATCAGAATACTTCTTACTTCTTCCAGATTCCGTGTTTTGATCTCGTCCCATAGTTTTTCATCCACATACCCAAAGAGACGGCTGTCCAATTCCATGCCGCCTTCAATAACGTGAAAAACAGTGAGTTCAGCTCCATATCGGCGGGCCAGACTTGCTGCGTGATGGAATGCGAAACGGCCACTCTCTGACAGATCTGTTGTATGAAGGATTTTCTTATACGCTATCTCCGGTATTCTATTGGGAACTTTTTCTTTCATGTTTCTCCTCTTTTATTTATGACCTTCAAATGCATCTAGACAGCTGCGTTCTTTAACTTCGGTATCCAGATGCCGCTTAACAGCCAACTATATGCATATGTACCAAGAATAATCAATACAAATGCCTTAACGATATCCATTGTGCTGCCATCCAGCGTGAATCCCGGCACGTAGCCAAAAAGGAAGGCTCCAAGGTATAGAAACTTTGCAAACTTGAATGCCGAAAAAGCTGTCTGCCACATATTGGCCTTGGCTATTGTTGCGCCCGCAAACGCGGCGATACAAACTGGCGGCGTGATATTGGAATCCTGGGAAAGCCAGTAAACAATCATATGTGCCGCAATCTCATTAACCCCCAGATGTGTTAAGGCGGGAACAGCCACAACGGCTGTAATAAGGTAGGCCGCCGTAACGGGCACCCCCATACCCAGCACGAGGGAAACCAGTGCTATCAGGAGTATTGTCAGGAAAAGCTTCCCGGCCGCAAGCTCAATAACGATGTCGGCAATGGTCAGCATCAGCCCGCTGTAGGTAAGAACGCCGATGATAATACCAATCACCCCAATCGTCGCCCCTATCTTGAGACTGCTCTCTGTGCCGGATCGGGCGGCTTCCAGAAATCCTTTAAGGCCGATCCGTGTGTCTTTCTTAAACAAACTGACCACGTAACAGGCAATAATTCCTAATATGGCTGAATAGGCAGGGGAGTAGCCGGCGAGCATGAATGCCGTAATGACAACCAGTGGAAGAATGTAGAACCACTCTTTTTTCAGAATTTGAATGGCGCCTACCCCTGATCGTTCACCTGTAATGTTATTCTTTTTCGCATAGAAGTGTACCATCAGATACACGCTGTAGAAGTACATGACTGCAGGGAAAATAGCAATGAGCATGATTCTTGAGTACGGCATGCCCGTGAGTTCCGCCATGATGAATCCGCCGGCGCCCATAATAGGAGGCATGAACATCCCGCCAATAGAAGCGGCCGGTTCAATGCCCCCGGCTATGTGGGGTTTGAATCCCGCCTTCTTCATCATGGGGATGGTAAACGCTCCGGTGGAAACTGTATTGGCGATCGCACTGCCGGAAATTGATCCAAATAGACCGCTGGCAATGACCGATACTTTGCCGGGGCCGCCGGTTTTATGCCCAACTGCCGCAAGGGGATAATCGATGAAAAACTTCTCGGCACCGCACTTTTCCAGGAAAGCTCCAAATATAACAAAGAGAAGTACATAGGTGGCCAATACATTGGCCATGATTCCAAATATACCATCACTCTTGTAGAAGATGCTCACACATAATTCCGGAAAAGTATCCCCTGCATGGGAGATTAAATCAGGCATGAATTCGCCATAAACGCCATACAGAATCAGCGATATTCCCAGGATGACGAATACCAGTCCGACAACTCGTCTTGCCAGCTCAATTCCTATAAGTACGCCGATAACAGCCATGGCCATGTCTAATTGTGTTTCCGCCCCGGTGCGGTAGTTAATCAATTCAAAATTCAGTATCCAGTAGCCAATGCTGACGATGGAAAGCAAAATCAGCATGTAGTCAAGAATGCGCATAACAGGTTTTTTTGACCTGTAGAGTAGAAACACAAGTACATAGGTTATAATAACATAGATGCCTCGGTGAAACTGGGTGGAGGCGGGTTTCAACACTGCCGAGTAGGAATAGAAAAGGACAAGACAGACGGCACATATATCGAAAAAGATCTTCTCAACTTTGTTCAAGTTTTCATACATATCTTTCCATACCTCCCGCAGCGTTCAGAGGTGGCAGGCACCACCCCTGAAGTTTAATTCTTACACGGCTAAAGTATACCTTTCTCTTTCCAGAATCTTTCAGCGCCGGGATGAATTGGCGTGACGATACCTTTTACCCCATCTTCGACACTCATTGCAGCGAAGGTCTTTTTCTGACTGACCATGTATGCCAGGCCTTCATCGGTGAATATCAATGACATGAGTTCATAGACAATGTCTTCCGGTACATCCTTGTTCACAACCCACAGAGTTGAGTCGAAGAAAGACGGGGTCTCGTAATCGACTCCTTTGTACGTGTCGGCCGGGATTGTAAGCTGTCCGAAATAGGGATATTTATCGAAGTATCCACTGTCCTGTGCATCTCTGCCAAGATCGATGAGGGCGATATCAGATGTCTGCGCGGCCATGATAACAGCACCGCTCGGGAATGCTGTGAATAACCAGAATGCGTCCAGCTGATTGTTGCCAAATGCCTGGGCGGCATCGTTGTACCCCATGGCATTTCTTTCAACACTGTCCCAGATCCCAAGGTGAGTGAAGAACATCTCACAGTTGGCAAATGCTCCGGAACCTGCATTCCCGACACCGACTTTTTTGCCGACAAGATCCTTCGTGCTTTCGATCCCCGAATCCTTTTTGACGACAAGTTGGGCCGGGGCACCATAGAGGTAAGAAACCGCCATGACATTCTCATACTTGACAGTGTCATTTTTCATCAGTCCATTTCGTCCAAGGTATACATGACCGGAATAGACCACTGAGAAATCATGCTTTCCGGAATCGGCCTTTCTCAGATTTTCTACCGAACCGGCTGACGACTGAGCTTTAACGGTGAATCCCTCCACATTTTGGACCGGATCGTAGGTCTGTATGGCATTGGCAACCACCTGGAAAGTCCCTCCGGCAGGCCCGCCTCCAAACACAATCCTTCTGGCTTCAACTTCCTCCTCCTTCTCGACTGCAGCAGGCTCCGTGTCTGCTGTTTGACTCTTTTTCGCACATGCTCCGGTCATCATAACCAGAAGCAGAACCATCGCGAAAAACAGGGCCTTCTTCATCATACGACTACTCCTCCTCTATTATTGAATCATCTCAATGACCATGAAACATTCCTGGTTCACTGTAAGATTGACTACAATATCTATTCTGGATGTAACTCATGGAAGGGTCAAGGGGCAGGACAATCGTATCTAATTATATCCTGAAAAAGAATGAAAATAATAATTCTGAGGGTCGTCAGGAAATGCTGGTGTGTCTCGGATTGGGTTAAGAACGATTTCACCGCCAGGCATAAAAAGCTGGCAGGGATAATGACTATCTGCTTTCTGTGGATTTTAGATGCGATTACCCTGCATTCGTCTTCTTGCCTCCTCCCAAAGAATCAAATAAAATGCCCCTTATAAGGAATTTGAAGTGTCAGAAAGCTTGTTAAAACAAAGAAATGCCTCTTCAGTACAACTCTGTCAATGGCTTAAAACCCTGTAATAACTGGGAATAATTAGAATTTAACAAGCTTTCTGACACTCCGTAAGAAACTGGAGGCCCCGAAATGAAAAAAATTACCCTTCTACTGATGCTACTAATCATCGCCGTACTAACCCTACCGGCCCAGGAGAAAGTGGCCCTTGTTATCGGCAACAGTGCCTACGAGCACGCGGCCTCGCTTAAAAACCCGTTAAACGATGCCCAGGACATCGGAGCCACGCTGGAAAATCTGGGCTTCTCGGTTACCCGGGCCCTGGATGCCAGCCGGGGAGAAATCCAGCAGGTGGTGGACCGCTTTCAGGAGGCATCTTCCCGAAGGGGAACCAAGGTGGCCCTGTTCTACTACTCCGGCCACGGGGTGGAATACGAGGGAAGCAATTACATAATTCCCGTGAATGCGGAGATCCGCAACGAGTATGAGCTGGTGGACCAGGCCTTTAGCGCAGACCGGATTGTGAAGGCCATGGACCGGAACCGGGCCGCCTTTAACCTGGTGATACTGGATGCCTGCCGGGACAATCCATTTTTTTCAAGCCGAAGCGGCAGCCGGGGCCTGGCCTCGATGAGCGGGGGAGGGCGGAGCATGATAGTCTTTGCCACCAGTCCAGGCCAGGTGGCCGCCGATGGTTCGGGCCGCAACAGTCCGTTTACCAAAGCCTTCATTGAGCATGCCGCCACGCCGGGTTTGGAAGTCACCGCCATGATGAAGGCCATCAACGGGACGGTGCAGAAACTCACCAGCGGCAGACAGGTGCCCTGGTACACAACATCTTACTCTGAAGACGTGTTTTTAAGCGCAGCCGAAGAACTGACCGGCGCGGATGGCCTTGTGGGCAGGGTGAACCGGGAAATCGCCGCCCTGGAAGCGGCCATTGCCCAGAGGGAGAAGGCCATTGCCTCGGCCCGGACCGAGGCGGAAAAGCGGCTTCTGGAACTGGAACAGCGGCGGGCACGGGCCGAGGAAAGTGCCAAAAGGATGCAGGCCGAACAACTGGCGGAAATCGCCCTTCGCGCCAAAGATTTCCTGCAGCAGAAGGAATCGGAAGATGCCCTCCGTGCGTCAATGGAAAAACAGCTCTCCGCCCAGAAAGCCGCGCTCACCGAGCAGGCAAAGGCACGGCGTGGAGAGCTTCAGAAGCTGAACGAAAAGAATGCAGCGGAGGCGGGAATATGGTTACGGCTTGAAAAAATCGTCAGTGTAAAAAATGCGATAGCCGAAATAGGCCAACGCTTTGATGCGGCCATTGCCAAAATGGAAAAAGAGGTGAACGCTCTCTACGATCAGCAGAAAACGGCGGTGAAGGTCGAAAACCCCAAGGAACCCTTTGAAACCCAGGAAGAATACGAGACCCGTATCCGGGGAATGGAGAGGAGCATCGAAGGCAAAAGAAGGACCGAATTAAACCGCCGCCGCCGTGAGTTCAACAATACCCGCAGCACGGAGTTGGCGGACTTCCAAAAACAGCTTCCCGAACTCAAAAAAGATCTGGATGGCCGCCGGTTTACCCTTGATTTCTCTGCCACGACGGTGGAGGTGTCCCCATTTAATGCCAAAACCAAGCAGTTTCCCATGGAAGTAAGACCGACCGACCAGCGGTTCAAATTTGCCGTACCGGTGGCCCACACCCTGAAGGCCTCTGGCTTTGAGGCCATGAAGAAGGCATACTATCAGGTGTATCAGGCCGACCAGACCGGCGGATTGGCCGGAGAGCTAACCTACACGGCCAAAGAGGCCCATCCCGACATCTGGGTGCTGGAGGCTAACCGGGCCCGGGTGGTGAATCTGCTGGAAAACGATGCGGAAGTCGTCCGAACGGTGACGCCGGAGGAGCAGATGCTGGTGAGCACGGCCGGGGGCAAGGTAGACACTCTGGCCGCCGC
Source organism: Spirochaetaceae bacterium (assembly GCA_965224705.1). Lineage (GTDB taxonomy): Bacteria > Spirochaetota > Spirochaetia > DSM-2461 > DSM-2461 > UBA2779. The sequence continues at coordinate 2,204,390 of OZ245056.1, forward strand.
GGTGATGCTGGAATCGCAGGGTGGACGGGCCAATGTGAGTGTCAACGGCAAACCGGCGGGCACCACGCCGGTGCTCTACACCCTGCCGGACTATGCGGGAACGGTGAAGGTGGAATACAGCTGGGGTGCATCCCAACGGGTGTTCTCCATCGTCCTGCATTCCGGGTTGAATGCTCCTGCCATTGCCTCCACCCAGAGACTTGAGCGGCGCTGGGGCAGGGCCGACACCGCCCGGCTGGGGCTGGCCGTAGAGGGCCTGTCCCCGGCCAACAAAAGTAAAACCGAGAATGCTACGCCAAGTTTGAGCTGGAATGCCGCCTCTGGGGCGGCGGGTTACCAGGTGCAGATGGCAAGTAGCCGGGGAGGGCTGGAAAAGGCTTCGCCTGTTGGGGTTGCCTCTCGCCGAAGAAGCCGTGGAGCCTATACCCCTGCGGAACCGCTGAAAAGGAATCAAACCCACTACTGGCGGGTGAGGGCCGTGGATGGAAACGGGCATTTTGGAGCATGGAGTGCCGTTGAGTCAATCGCCGTCGTGCCAATCGCCGTCGCGTCAATCAATGTACATCCAGTTCCTGTTCCTGATGGCTATGTGCTGGTGGAGGGGGGGACGTTTCGGATGGGGAGCCCTTCCAGTGAGGATGGCCGAGATGGCGATGAGAAACAGCATAGCGTAACGGTGGGATCGTTTTACATGAAGGCGACCGAGGTAACGCAGAAAGAATGGCGGAAGGTGATGTGGAGGAATCCTTCCCGTTTTAGGGGGAATAACCGACCGGTGGAGAATGTGAGCTGGTTTGATGCGGTGAAGTACTGCAATGCCCTGAGCAAGAGGGAGGGGCTGACGCCGGTGTACCGGATAAATGGAGATAGTGTAACGGCGAACTGGAGTGCGGACGGGTACCGCTTGCCGACGGAGGCAGAGTGGGAATATGCGGCCCGGGGAGGGAGCCAATCACAGGGGTATAAGTATGCGGGAAGTAATAATGTGGATGAAGTGGGTTGGTACGGTGGTAATTCCGGGAGTAGCCCGGTGAAGGACAAGAAGGCCAATGAGCTGGGGCTGTATGACATGAGTGGGAATGTCTGGGAATGGTGCTGGGACTGGTATGGGGATTATTCAAGCGGGAGTCAGAGAGACCCCAGAGGGCCGTCGAGCGGGTCGTACCGGGTGTACCGCGGCGGCAGTTGGTCCGGCAACGGCAGGGACTTGCGGTCTGCCAATCGCAGCGACTTCTCGCCAGGTAATAGCAGCAGCTATCTGGGCTTCCGCCCCGTTCGGAGGACGTAAATTTTTGGTTTTTTACCTTTTTACCTTTTGCAGAAGCACGGAGTGCTTATCTGATGCGCTAGCGGCATGGGGGAAGAGGAGCCGATGGCTCAACGTAAAAGCCGCCGTTAGGCGGCATTAATAAAAACTGCACGGGCGTAAGCCCGTGCTCCCTACCTGCCGGTGCCAGGCCGTTAGGCCCGGTGCCAGCAGGTTTTGTCCGCCATCGGCGGACCGAAATTTCCCGGGTTTTTGGGGCGTGTTCAATGCTGTTATTGTCACGATTCAATGATACCAGAAGTCTGTCGGATTTTAAGGCAGCGATGCAGGGCAATCGCATCTCATACTATCCCCAAAAAATAGAAAACACTGATTCTGGGGGATCGATAGGAAATTTCTCGTGTTTCAAAGAATGTGAAATCTCCTAAAAGCGACACTAAACCACAGAGTTACGCAGAGAAAAACCAGGTAAAAGCTTGGTGATTATTAACTAATAAACCCTCTGCGCTCTCTGCGTCCTCTGCGGTTAAAAAACCATGAATAAGGCTTTCATAACAGGTTTTATTTCTCATCGCTAAAAAAGGAAACGGTTCGTAAGCGGCTCGGGCCGGGTGAAACGGGCGACGGCTGCGGGTTTCGCCGCATCCCGGCACTTAACCGCCTGGCGGGAGAGCCGCCTAAATCACCATGACTTCAGATACCCGTTGGCTACCTCAATATGATCGCCCTGCTGGGTAATAAGATAGACACCCGCCTTTTTTGATGATTTGATCAGGGCTTCTCTGGCGACCATTGAAGCAATACCGAAATGGAGGGTGTGGTTACGGTATTGAGTGTATTTATTTCTAAAAAACTTCGTTTTCCCTCTGGCCAGTTCTTCAACCTGATCCGGATGGGCCTTGTACTTCACTTCCAGAATCATAACATGCGACCCGTTGATGAGCATCATATCAAATTCCGGGGACTTATTGGACAGGCGCACATTGCTTTCAATGGAGTCAAATTGAATACCCGCCAGCTTCAATGTTTTGCTTACACTGCTGAAGAAAAATTCTTCGGCCGATTGTCCGGTGGTAAGGCCAATGGCCGCCAGTTGGGCTCCCACACTGTCCAATTTTCGAGAAGTTTCCTCCATCTGCTTGCTTGTTTTAGCCTGGAATTGTCGGAGTTTTTCCATCTCCATGTCAAATTTTTTACCGGATTCAGCCTGGGATTGGCGGAGCTGGTCAATCTGTTTGCTGGTTTCAGCCTGGAATTGTCGGAGTTTTTCCATCTCCATGTCAAACTTTTGGCCGGATTCAGCTGGGATTGTCGGAGTTTTTCCATCTCCATGTCAAACTTCTTGCCGGATTCGGCCTGGGATTGCCGGAATTTGTCCATTTCCATGTCAAACTTTTTACTGGATTCGGCCTGGGACTGGCGGAGTTTGTCAATTCCCTGGAGAATATCCTGCATATTAAGTTCCCTGTCCATGAGAAAAGAATACTGAATGCCGGGGAATAAGTCAAAAGTATTTGTTGCGATTCACTCCGGGTGATGCCTTTGAATGCTGGAGCACTCAAGAATCCCTTGCATCCCTTAAGAAACAAATCCTTAAGTTCCTTCTCGTCCTTTTTCTCAATATCTTCAATGCCATAGTGGTGCCTGGTTCTTTCAACAGCGCAGTATATCCTGGGCCCCTTTCCATCGTTTTCGGCTGTGCTTGCGGCATATTCGCTGTAATACCCTGTATCAGTACAGACACTCTCAATCTCTCTAATCTCCGCATCAACCGAATCGATAGCAGGATTAAGTTCTTTCTTATCATTGGTATGATTGGTTATATAGGATGCAAGAATGAGCATGCTTCCCTCGGTGTCCACGACCGCCTGGGCATTATAGCATTGCTCATAGTCATTGCCGCCTCCACACCTCATAATTCGGCTCTCCTCATCGGTGAAATTCACCTGCATCTTATCAGGGACACCTTCTTCATCCTGGGGTCTTCCAGGCTTGCGTCCCACCTTCTTGCCAGCTTTCTTCATCTCCTCCCTGTGCGCCGTCTGCTTCTCGTACTCTGCCTTCCTATCCTTTTTTTCCTGTTCATACCTTTCTTCTATTATTCTTCGGGCCTCTTTCAGTTTCTTCTTTCTTTCTTCTCGCCTTGAAAGCTCTTCAGGGATGGTCAAACCATCCTCCAGCGGTGTGCTATCGGCTTGTTCCGCTACCCACTCCCGGAGATCCGGGGGAAACAGCATGGGCGTTTCCCTGTCTACAGTGACAAATTTTGATGACATAACTTTGAGTGTAAGCGTTTTATGCATTCTCTTAAAGTCCGACAGGCTCCATGGGCAGGGAACTGGCGGTTTCCTATGATTCATAACTCCCTTCTTGCGGCTCTCAAAAAAATCAAATAAAATACCCTTTAAGAAAAAGGAACCTTGAAATGAAAAGACAAATCCTTCTACTTGCGGCCCTCACCATCACAGCCATGATGCTGTCGGCCCAGAACAAAACCGCACTGGTTATTGGCAACGGCGAGTACGAAAACAACTTTGCCGCACTGGCCAACCCGGTGCCCGAGGCCAGGAGAATGGCGGCGGCCCTGGAAGACATCGGTTTCAAGGTAATACGGGCCTACAACGTGCAGAACCAGGAACGGTTTGATGCCCTGTTCGCCATGTTTGAAGAAGAGATAAAGGCCCGTGGCGGCATCGCCCTGTTCCACTACGGCGGCCACGGCGTACAGGTGGACGGCCAGAACTACCTGCTGCCCACCGAGCGGGACATTCCCGATGAACGGCGGGCGCGAACCCGCGGCATCAACGTGGCCGATGTGGTATCGGCGATGGAATCCGCCCGGGCCGATGCCAACATCGTGATACTGGATGCCTGCCGTGAAAACCCCTTTGGCCGCGGTGCGGCCCGCGGTCTGGCCCGTGTGGATGCGCCTCCCAACAGCATCGTCGTCTATGCGGCGGATGCCGGAGAAACCGCCCAGGACGGCCTGTTCACTCCCACCCTGCTCAAGTACCTGACCCGTCCGGGGATGAGCCTCACCGACATTCTGATGAACACCCGCCGGGATGTGCGGCAGGCATCGGGCAACCGCCAGCGTCCCGGCGAATACAGCATGCTGGAAACCGACATCTATCTGGCTGGATCCTCAAGTTCCGCGCCTGCCCGCCCCAATGCCCCATCGTTCAGCCTGGAGCAGAGCTACGGCAGCCTGGAGGTATCGGTTCAAACGCCGGGCACCCTGTACCTGGATGGAAAATCCATGGGCCGGATTCCACCCGGTTCCAGGGCCAGGCTCACCGACATTCCCGCCGGTCGGCATAACCTGGAGATGCGCTACGGGGGCAAAAGCGAAAGCAAAACCATCACGGTACAGGTAAACCGCTTTCTGGCCGTGGCCTTTAGCTGGGTGGAGCGGCCTGACGGGCTTGAGGGTTATGTGCTGGTGGAAGGGGGCACGTTTCGGATGGGGAGCCCGTCAAATGAAGTGTCCAGGGATGATGATGAAGAGCCGCAGCACAGCGTAACGGTGGGATCGTTTTATATGAAGGCTACCGAGGTAACGCATCAGGAATTTCTGGCATTTCTGAACTCAGCGGGAGTATCCCGGACAGGGGAGCTTAACGGCAATGAAATCATTGATATGGATGATGAGGATGTCGCCATAGCCTATTCGGGTGGACAGTTTAAGTTTACCGGTTCCTCGTATGCCGCATCGTTGAATACCCCGGTGATAGAGCAAACCTGGTATGGAGCGGTGGAGTACTGCAATTGGTTAAGCAAGGAGGAAGGACGAACACCGGTGTACCGGATAAACGGCAGCAGTGTAACGGCGAACTGGAGTGCGGACGGATACCGCTTGCCGACGGAGGCTGAGTGGGAGTATGCGGCACGGGGCGGTAAAAAATCAAGGGGGTATAAGTATTCCGGGAGTAATTCGGCGGGCAGTGTGGGATGGTACGATGAGAATTCTGGAAGTAAAACCCATCCTGTAGGGCAGAAGCAGGCCAATGAGCTGGGATTGTATGACATGAGTGGGAATGTCAGGGAATGGTGCTGGGATTGGTATGGGGATTATTCAAGCGGGAGTCAGAGAGATCCCAGAGGGCCGTCTAGCGGGTCGCGCCGCGTGTACCGCGGCGGCAGCTGGTACTACCCCGGCTGGTCCTTGCGGTCTGCCGATCGCTACGACAATTCGCCTGGCATTAGCTACCGCAACTTCGGCTTCCGCCCCGTTCGGAGGACGTAAATTTTTGTTTTTTTACCTTTTTACCTTTTGGGATAAGCACGGAGTGTTTATCCGCCGCGTCAGCGGCATGGAGGAAGAGGAGCCGAAGGCTCACCTTAAAAGCCGCCGTTAGGCGGATCAATAAAAACGCACGGGCTTAGGCCCGTGCTCCCTACCTGCTTGTGCCAGGCCGAAGGCCCGGCACAAGCAGGTCCTGTCCGCCGCAGGCGGACCGAAATTTTTTTGGATTTTGGGGTATTTGGTGTGGCCATTATCACGATTAAATGATAATATGCGGTCATGAGAGCCAAGAGCCAAGAGCCAAGAGCCAAGAGCCAAGAGCCAAGAGCCAAGAGCCAAGAGCCAAGAGCCAAGAGCCAAGAGCCAAGAGCCAAGAAAATTATCTATAATCTCTTCATCGTGTCAATCCTCTGACACAGATTTTCTGATTTCATATTTTACTAACAAAAAAAGGAAACGGCTTGCAAGCGGGTCGAACCGCGTGAACCGCGGCGGCAGCTGGAACAACAACGGCAGGAACTTGCGGTCTGCCAATCGCAACAACAACTCGCCAGGTAATAGCAACAACAATCTGGGCTTCCGCCTTGCCTGCGAACCAAATCCTTCGTCCTGACACAGCCCCGGTAATTCTGACACAGCCTCCGAAACCAATATTGAGTCGACTGGAAGAGAGGCGGGCTTTCTCACCGAAGCGGGCAAACTCTGCTATGAAAAACTGCGGCAGTGGCGGCGGGAAACCGCAGACAAGGAGGGGGTTCCGCCAGGGTAATTGCATCTAATTCTGTCCCAAAAAGAATGAAAAACACTGATTTTCGGGGTCAATGGAAATTTTTATCTAGTGTCTCAAAGAATGTGGAATCTCCTCAAAGCGGCATTAAACCGCAGAGAGCGCAGAGGTACGCAGAGAGATATAGGGCAGCTCTTAAAACCGCTTAGAGCTGCCCGTGGGCGCATGGACGCACCCACATTTTGGGCAAAACGCCCAAAAATGGAGAAAAAGTCTTACTTTAGTCCGGGTTTTCCGTCTCTATAGCACAAACAGATTGGTCAACATTTATCTTGAACACTCTGCGCTCTCTGCGTCCTCTGCGGTTAAAAACCCATGAATAAGGCTTTGAAGAACACTCTGGCTAGTGGATTTTAGATGCGATTGCCCTGGGGGGTCCGCCCTTTGTTGTGGCCCGCAACAGCCAATTGATAGAAATCATCACGAATGAACCGGTTAGCATTGAGGCATTGAAGCAGATAAACGGCTTCGGCCAGAAAAAATGCGCCAAATACGGAGCGGCCATAACAGACATTATCCGTACCTTCTTTGAAAAAGAAACGCCAACGACATAATGACCAAAGACTATCCCCTATTCATAAAATGGCGCGGTCTCGTCTCTTATCTTTTAGACCTTAGCGGCAAATATCCAAAAAATGTCCGCTTTAACCTCTGCGATCGCATCACCAACCTATCATTGGATGCCATGGAACTGATTGTTGAGGCAATCTACACAAACCAGCGCAGCGTCCCATTGAAGAAACTCAATCTCACCCTGGAGAAAATCCGGGTTCTCATGCAAATCAGCAAGGAAATGAAGCATATTTCCCTGAAGCAGTACCACTACATTGTATCGGAAATCAACGAATGCGGGAAAATGGTTGGCGGCTGGAATAAGTCACAGCTGCTTGACAGGGAAGGCATGCCGTGAAGCGTGTCGGCGGTCTGTGGGAACAGTTCTGTTCCTTTGAAAACCTGTACTATGCCTTCAAGAAGGCGTTCCGGTCCACCAAAACCGATGAATCCTTCCGCTTTGCCTATAACCTGGTTCAAAATCTCTCGGATATTCAGCAGACATTGTCTATGAAAACCTATATGCCGGGAAACTATACCTACTTCACCATCCACGACCCAAAAGAACGGATAATTTCCGTAGCATCCTTCCGTGATCGGGTGGTTCACCATGGACTAATCAATGTTCTGGAACCCATATATGAATCAGTCTTCATCTCCGACTCCTAGGAGCCTGTCGGACTTTAAGACTTCGAGGCGATTTTTGATGATTTTTTTCTGATACAAGGCGCCAAAAGCGGAGCGTAGCTGGGCTACGTGAGCATTTTGGCAACGCGGTAGCGGGAAAAAAGGGCAAAAATCGAGCCGTGAGGCGTAAGTCCGACAGGCTCCTATGCCACCCGGAAAAACAAAGGCACCCATGCCGCCGCGAAAAGGGCACAAGGATTCTGTCGGCAGAACAAATACTATCTAAAAATGGATATAAGAAAGTATTTTGACTCCATAAATCATGCCGTCCTGACAGAAACAATCCACAGAAAAATAAAAGACCCCCTCCTTCTGAATCTCTGTCGGCAAATAATCGGCAAGGGCGGAAACGGAACAACTGGCCTTCCCATCGGCAACCTGACCAGTCAATTCCTGGCCAATGTCTACCTTGATCCTTTTGATCACTGGGTAAAAGAAACACTCTGCGTAAAACACTACCTTCGCTACATGGATGATTTCATCCTCTTCCACAACAACAGGCACCATCTAAAAAAACTCTTCCATGAAATCACCGTTTATTTAACAAAAAAATCCAAATTGAACATAAAACTCGCCGCCATCAACCAAACGTCTATGGGCCTGCCCTTTTTGGGACTACGGATATTTCCCGCTTTGATTCGCATCCGCAGGGAAAACCTGAACCGAACACGAAAACGCCTGGCCCAAAGAATGAAAGAATACAAATCCGGCCGCCTTGATGAAATCCGCTATGAGCAAAGCCTACAAAGTTTGTATGGACTTCTTTCCTATTGGGATAAAACAACAGCCCTGAAAAGCCCGAAACACTGCTACCAGGGAAATTGAATTGATGACTATCGCATCCTGACCATAAAAACCCGCGAAAAAATCCTTGACTTCCGATGGTCACAGCATAAGCCGCGGCAGCGGAATGGCGGAAGAGGAGCCGAAGGCCCAGCACGAGCACACCACCCCCACCATCGGCAGACCGAATTTTTTTGACCTCCCGGCCAAAGTCCCGGTTTGAGGCAGAAGCCTCCGAGAGAAAACACCCCCCTCCATACTACCAGGCCCTCCGTGCGAAAGCCCCCTACACCTGAGCCCCCCACCTCCGTCCCTCCGTGAGAAACTCCCTTCCAGCTAAACAAAAAAGGGGGATTCTCAAGGGGGGCACCCCCTTGAGTCGTATTTTTCTTTGTTAAACTTTCTTTTTGTCGAAAAAAAAGAAAGCTTAGGCCCAGCGGCCCGAGCGTAATTCTTTGTTAAGCTTTCTTTTTGTCGAAAAAAAAGAAAGTTTAGGCCCCGGATGCATGGCCGAGCAGGAAGCGGAGCTTCCGACCAGGCCCAGCGGCCCGAGCGCCTAATGAATCAGCGGCAGCCAGCCCCTCCACCCGGCATTCCCTCACTCACAAAACCATGCTATGCTAAAAACGTCATGAAAAAGTATCTGACTCAGGGCATCACCGATTTTAAGGAATTCATCGACAATAATTGCTACTTTGTCGATAAAACCCATCTCATAGCGCATCTTATCAATGACCCCAGCAAGGTTCACCTCATCACCCGGCCCCGGCGCTTCGGCAAAACCCTGAACCTCAGCATGATCCGCTACTTTTTTGAGGCCCCGCCACCGGGCGGCGACAGCGGCGTTAGCGGCGATGCCCCCTCCGAAGAGCCGCCTAATACTGCGCTGTTCAACGGCATGTCCGTCGCAGAACATCCACGGCGCCGCGAATACATGGGGCAATATCCGGTGATACACTTGAGTTTCAAGGATGCCAAGGGTTCTTCGCATACGGAGTGCATGGGGATCATTAGGAAAATGCTCTCAGTGGAATACCAGCGGCACGAGTATTTGCAAAATTGCGCTGTACTGCGCGAAGCCGATAAAGAACTGTTTTCCAGGATATTGGACAGAAACGGCACGGATCAGGACTGCGCCCAATCCATTGAATATCTCTCCTCCTGGCTCAAACGCGCCTACGGCAAACCGGTCTACATCCTTCTGGACGAGTACGACACCCCGCTGCATGCCGCCTACGCCGACAACTTTTACGATGAAATGATAGCCTTCATCCGCAGCTTCATGGTGCAGAGCTTCAAGGACAACCCCAATTTGAAGCAGGCGGTGGTCATCGGGATACTCAAAGTGGCCCAGGAGAGCATCTTCAGCGACTTCAACAATCCCAGGGTGTCCACCCTCATGGATCCGGCAATGAAGGACTGTTTCGGCTTCACGGAACCCGAAGTGGAAGCTATGGCGGACTATTATGGGCTTGGGGACAAGATGGACGGCATCCGGGAATGGTACAACGGCTACATCTTCGGCGGGGACATGGTCATCTACAACCCCTGGAGCATCATCAACTACCTGAGCGCCCCGGAGGCCGGACTGCGTCCCTACTGGGTGCACACCAGTGCCAACAGGATGGTTAAGGAAACGCTGCAGCTGAACAAAAGGGATAGCCGGGAAACCATGGAGAGGCTGCTTAAGGGAGAGGAAGTGAGGCGGGAGGTGGTACTCAACATCGTCTACCCGCAAATACGAACCCGTCCGGATGTGGCATGGAGTTTCCTGCTCCACGGCGGTTATCTCAAGGCCAGCGAAAGGCAGCAGCACGAGATAAGCCAGGACTACCGACTGGATATTCCCAACCGGGAAGTACGCTATTCCTACATGACCACAATCAAGGATTGGCTGGAGGAGGATGTGGAGGCAGGCGAGTCCTTCCATTTCTTCATCCGCGGCATCAGGGAAGGGGATGCCGCCCTGATCGAGAGGGGTCTGGGGAAGGTTCTCTTAAGCATGGCCAGTTATTACGACACCGCTGATGCTGCTGATGACGATGAGGGAATAGAGCGGGTGGAAGGCTTCTACCACGGACTGGTACTGGGGATGCTGGCCTACCTAAGCGGCGAGTACACGGTGGAAAGCAACCGGGAATGCGGCATGGGCCGCCCCGACATCGTATTGATTCAACGCGGCCCTGGGCGGCCGGGCCATGTCCTGCTGTTCGAGTTCAAACGGGAGCCTGCCGCCGGAACCACACCGCTCAAGCAGCTGGCACAGGATGCCTATTCCCAGGCGGAGCGAAAATACCTGGAGGGGGCGCGGGAAAAGTGGCACCCGGAGGAGATTATCATCTACGGGGTGGGCTTTCGCGGCAAGGCACTGGCTCTGGAGGCAGGCGGGGGGAACGAAGCTCCCCCATGAAGTCTGCGTCAACCGCTTCAAAGCGGTCCGTGCCCGCCCCCTGTCCTATGAAGAGGGACCTAACCCATAAATATAACGACATCTCCACTAAGCAAATTTTCCCCAAGTTCACCGAAAAGCCCCCGCCAAGCCGTCAGTCCAAATCACCCCGCACCCTTCACCCTTCGTCCTTCGCAACCAACCCCAAAGCCCCTGAAGAGAGCAAAAAACCCGCTTTTCACGGAGCGCAGGGGGATTCTCAAGGGGGTGTCCCCCTTGAGTCGTATTTTTCTTTGCTAAACTTTCTTTTTGTCGAAAAAAAAGAAAGTTTAGGCCCAGCGGCCCGAGCGCCTCATGTCCTGCTGTTCGAGTTCAAACGGGAGCCTGCCGCCGGAACCACACCGCTCAAGCAGCTGGCACAGGATGCCTATATCCAGGCGGAGCAGAAATACCTGGAGGGGGCACAAAATAAGTGGAACCCGGAAAAGATTATCATCTACGGGGTGGGCTTCCGCGGCAAGGCACTGGCTCTGGAGGCCAGCAGGTAAGGGACTGTGTCAGAACTTGTCTTTGATCCGCATACGGCGTTGAAAAAGCCGCTTAAAATGCTCATGTATTGGCGGCTACGTGAGTATTTTGGCAACGCAGCAGCAGGGGAGGCGAGTCTATAAACTCGCATCCTGAGAGAGTGCCGAGCGATAGCGAGGAAAAGCCGCCACGGATGGCGGCGAAAGCGAACGAAGGCGGCCCGGAAGAAGCAAGCAGGAAGGTTGCTTCTGGAGGGAAGGGCAAAAATCGAGCCGTGAGACGTAAATCCGACAGGCTCCTGGTGTCTCAAAGAATGTGGAATCTCCTCAAAGCGGCATTAAACCGCAGAGAACGCAGAGGTACGCAGAGAGATATAGGGCAGCTCTTAAAACCGCTTAGAGCTGCCCGTGGGCGCATGGACGCACCCACATTTTGGGCAAAACGCCCAAAAATGGATAAATAGTCTTACTTTAGTCCGGGTTTTTTCGTCTCTATAGCATAAACAGATTGGTCAACATTTATCTTGAACACTCTGCGTCCTCTGCGGTTAAAAACCCATGAATAAGGCTTTGAAGAACACTCTGGCTAGTGGATTTTAGATGCGATTGCCCTGGGGGTTCCGTCCTTCGTTGTGGCCCGCAACAGTCAGCGAGTAGAAATCATCGCTAATGAACCGGTTAGCATTGAGGCATTGAAGCAGATAAACGGCTTCGGCCAGAAAAAATGCGCCAAATATGGAAATCAACGAATGCGGGAAAATGGTGGGCGGCTGGAATAAGTCACAGTTGGTTGACACTAAGCGGGATCTCTAAGAAGAAGTTTTGCAGGGCAGCGACCAGGTACTGGTTGAAAAGGATCTGTTTGAGCAAGGTCAATCCGGGCGTGTGAGTGGTGTAAATCAAGGGATGGAATCTGGCCGCTATGTTCCGTTGTATGTGAAGGTTCAGGAGGAAATCGGTCTCCCGGGATGGGTTTAAGGGGGTTTTACAGGCTTTCTGACACTGGGTATTCCAACGATGATTCCTAAAAAATCGACATCTTAATACGTTTCATAAAACTGATTTTCCGTATGGGATAATACCCTGTCTGTTCATCCGGTAAAGAGACTCCCACAAGAGTATGATCTCTTCCTCTTTTCTCCATGTGCTTGGGAATCAAGGTGATAACCTGATTATCTTCCTTACCGGGAATGGTCAATTCCAGCCGCTGATTCCTTCCGGCCAGTGCCATTTCGGCAAGGTAAACTTTTCCCTGATAATCCAATCCCCTGGCCGTCATGATTTCACGCCGCCATGAACCAGGACGGATTTGTTCGGGCACCAGGATTAATCGGCGGTGGAGTCTCTTGATGAATATGTTCTTCTCTTCTTCGGGAAGCTGCTGCACGGCAGGGTGACTGGCAAATGCACCGATAGCAGCCGATAGCGGAAAGAAGTGGGGGAATGACCAGTTTTCCTTGATTGGAGGCTCGTCAATATCGTAATCGTATCTGAACGGTAATGAATCCTCTTCCTGTTCCAATTCTGCGTCGATTACATTGAGAAGGTGATCACTGAATCCCTGGATGTGCGGAATGTAGCCAATGTCCACTTTTTCAAGGGCAGTTCGCCATGCCTTTCTTGTCCGGTAGTCCAGCAGCCATACGCCTTCTGCCGGATGATCAATGAAAAGGGTTCTCAGGGCATGGGTTTTGTTCAGGAGTTTTTTACGATGACCTTTTACCTGTAGAACAACGGCAAACTGAAGGGAGATGGCACGGTAATCGGTTTCCCACTCAGACATCAGCGTGGAGAGATTCTCCGGTACGGGATGCCCGGAATACTTCTCTATGTTATTAACAAAGGAATCGATAATTATTCCGGCATCCAGTCCTTTTATATATCGGTTTTTCTCCAGGCGAAAACTGCTCACCGCATCACAGATAACAGGTTCTGCTGTCAGGGCAAGATCGCAGAACAATGGGAGTTCGGGATGGCAGATGAAATCACCGGACGGAGTTATGGTAAGACATGGTGCATTGGAAGGTTTCCGAGGTATGGGACGGCCAATTGTGCCATTTTCTCCGATGACAAATTCACCAGTCAACACCAGACGGGACACAATGCTATGGGCGAATTGAGGAGAAATTGGATATCTTTCCCCGGCAAAAATCTGGATCAGGTTAGCAATTCTATCGCCATTATAGGCAATCCCCAAAGGCATGGAATTGACAATTTTTTTTGCAATCTCAAGGGCGTTTTCCAGCGATAAACCGCGTTTTTTGATGATGCCGGAAATCACATGAATCCGCCGCTTATTCCGGGACCATTTCTCCATGTCCCTCCATACGTCCATATTCACCTTGAGTTTGCCGGATTTTCTACGCTGGTAGTCAATGGAAGATGGAGTTCCCAATCCTTCCCACTCCGGGATAACGATTTCATATCTTCGATTCCTAGATGATTCGTAGTCGGCTAAATCCAGTTCCAGCAATACATTTCCGGCAAGCATAAGACGTTCATTACTTCTGTCGTCATGAAAAAGACGGGGAAAACGTTCTTTGATCAGTGCCAGAGTTTTTTTTCGCCAGCCTCCTCCCACTTTGAACAGATGATGAGATTCCAGAAGAAAACTCAAAGCTGAAGTTAAAAAACTGTCATCAAGCCATGATTCAATGCTTTCCTTAATCTCTCCGACAGGTTCACCAAGGATGATTCCCGGACCAAGGAAGCCGGCATTCTTTATCTCAATGCCAAGAGGAGTCAAAATGAAGGTTTCCATTTCATACTCATAATTTCTGAAGATGAGAATTCGCTCTTCCAGGTTGAGCAGCCGCTCCCTTAATGAAAGCTGGCTTATGTGGGGTACCAGACATCTGAGGCTGTTTTCAGTTGGATATTCATATATATCTATACAGGTGAGGATGTGGGCATCCAGTTCATCAATGAACTCGATACTGCGGCGGATAACATCATCACGCTGAAGGAATTCCGATAATTTTTTCATCATCTCAGGTTTGTGGAATGGAGTACTGACCGGTCCAAGATAGTGACGATAGACTTCAAAAAAAGACGATTCCGGCAGGGATGAAAAAACTCTCTCCCATCCATTCATTTATTCGTCCTCCCAGATATCTATCGTATAACGGTAGCCCTGTTCGGTAAGGAAACGCTGTCGATTGAGAGCAAAGTTTTCTTCAACTGTTCCTCTGGAGACAAGGGAATAGAACCATGAATCCTTTTTTTTCGGTCTCAATATACGTCCCAGCCGCTGGGCTTCTTCCTGCCGGGAACCAAAGGTTCCTGATAGTTGAATTGCCACTGAAGCATCCGGAAGGTCAATGGCAAAATTGGCCACTTTTGAAACGACAATGATTCGTTCCATTCCTTTCTTGAACTGATCGTAGATCCTTTCGCGTTCTGCATTGGGTGTTTTTCCCGTGATGATAGGGACACGGAGTTGTCTGGCTACTTCCTCCAACTGGGTAATGTACTGGCCAATAACCAGTATCTGGTCTTCATATCGATTCTTGACCAATTGCAGTGCCGCTTCAATTTTTCTCGGATTTTCTGCAGCAATGCGGAATTTGCTCCGCCTGTCTGCCATGGCATAACGAATTCTTAATTCCTTTGGAAGGAACATGCGGATCTCCTGGCACCGGGCTTCGGCAATCCATCCGGAGGCTTCCAGTTCCTTCCAGGGTATGTCGACACGTTTCGGCCCGACCAGGGAGAACACATCCCGTTCGGCACCATCCTCCCTGATGAGTGTGGCCGTGAGGCCAAGGCGTCTTACAGCCTGCAGCTCTGCGGTAACCCGGAACACAGGAGCGGGAAGAAGGTGTACTTCATCGTAAATGATCAACCCCCAGGGGTAGAGACGAAATAAATCAAAATGGGGGAATGGACTGTGTCTGCTCTGCCTCCATGTAATTATCTGGTAGGTTGCAATTGTCACAGGAGCGGTAGACTTTTTGTCTCCTGTGTATTCGGCAATATCCTCTTCTCTGATATGAGTTTTATCCAGAAGTTCGTTTCGCCATTGATGGACTGCCGCTACATTTGTTGTCAGTATGAGAGTATGACGACAAAGACTGGCCATGGCTGCAATACCAACGACCGTTTTCCCGGATCCACAGGGCATAACCACTGTTCCAAACCCCGTTCCGGGCTCACCGGTACCGAAAAATGAACGGACTGCAAATCTCTGATAATCCCTGATTACAAATGGTAATCCACTTGAGCATTTTTCTTTGATCTGGATATCAAATGTCTTTCCATCTCTCAGGGGAGCCAGATCAATGATTGGATAACCTATTTTAATCAGTTCAGCCTTGACAGTTCCCCGGTACATGAGGGATAAGATGAAATCATCCCCATCAGGTATAAGGAATCTTGAAAGGGATTTATGAGAACGGAGTTCTGTTGCAATGTCTTTATCATCAATCTTGAGGGCCAGTCGAGCATTGGAAGCATTATTGCATTCGTCATCTTTTCCGGGGAGGGGAATCAGTCTGAGCTTTCCCCATCTGGACAGGATGTCCTGAATTTGAGTTATGACATTGTCCGGTACCTGGTATCGGCTCCACCTCTTGAGCGATGAGATGATCTGTGAACCAGTCCAGTGAGCTCCGGCCGCATTCCACAGGGAAAGGGGCGATATTCTGTAGGTGTGGATGTGCTCCGGGGATTTTTCCAGTTCGGCATAGGCTGAGATTTCTCCACGAGCTTTCTCAAACGAAGGAATATGTACATCAAGAAGGAGCGAACCATCCCCCTGTACGATGAGTGGATTTTCTTCTAAACTCATGGGACATGCAGTATACAGGTATTTTTTGATGCTATCAATGGTTCAATATGTTCTGAGAAATCTGGTATAAGTGATATACAGGAGTTTTCCTCCGATGGAGAGTCGTTGAAAAGGATTCTTATCTGGCATTGTATTGTGAGGATACAGTCAGCACTGAATCTGTGGAGAAGATCGGGTAAAACTGAAATTATGAAATCGAATAAGACATTTGTTATCGATACCAATGTATTAATTCATCGTCCGGATGCTTTCATGTCATTCAGGGATTCACTGGTTATCATTCCACTGTGGGTGCTGGAAGAGTTGGATAATCTTAAAAGTGACCACGCCGCACGCGGACGCAGTGCTCGTCAGGCTATTCGGCATATCAGTGCATTGTCGGATAAGGACAATCTTCAGGAAGGAGTGAAGCTTGGAAATGGAAGTGTTTTGAAAGCTGGTTTTATCAAGGATGCCCGTATTCCGGACGATCTTGGATTTGATAAGATGGATAACAAGATAATCTTCTGTGCACTCAGCCTCAAACAGGCGGGAAAGAATGTCTTTTTTGTGTCAAAGGATATTAATGCCCGCATCAAAGCTTCTGCTCTGGGAATCAAGGCGGTTGATTACAAAAAGGATAGAGTGAGTCTTGAGGAGCTCTACGAAGGTGTTGCTGAGTCAACCATACACAATGAATCTTTACAGGAATTTCATCAGTCCGGTTGGATTCCCTGGTCAGAAAATGAATTATTTCCCAATCAGTTTATTGTATTCAATGAAGCTGAAAAAGAAAGCAAAACTCTGCACATTGGCCGATGGTCTTCTGAGAAAGAACAGTTAAAATATATTCCATCATGGCAGGATACCATAATGGGGATAAAGCCATTGAATATCAAGCAGCGTATGGCATTTAATCTTCTCCTTGATGACAGTATTCCTCTGGTCACCCTGGTGGGGAAGGCGGGGACTGGTAAAACTCTTATTGCCATAGTTGCCGCTCTTCAAAAAACCCTGGTCGATAAGCAGTATGACCGGATTCTTGTCAGTCGGCCCATCATTCCCATGGGGAACGATCTTGGCTACCTTCCGGGAGAGAAGCGGGCAAAGATGTCCCACTGGATGCAGCCTGTTTTCGATAATCTTGAAATGATTATCAAGTCAGCCAAACAGCAGAATCTTAAAAGTGTCGATGATCTGATCAGAAACAAAACTCTGGACATTGAAGCCATTACGTATATTCGAGGCCGCTCCCTTCCGAAACAATACATTATCATTGATGAAGCACAGAACCTTACACCCCATGAAGTAAAAACCATGGTCAGTCGGGCTGGAAAAGGTACGAAAGTTGTTTTGACCGGGGATCCTTATCAGATAGACAGTCCGTATCTGGATGCGGAATCCAATGGTCTTACTTACATTGTAGAAGCATTCAAAGATCAGAAACTGGCTGGACACTTATTTCTGAATAAAAGTGAACGAAGTCCACTGGCCGAATTGGCGACGGAGCTTTTATGAGTCAACAGTCCTACAAACCGGAAGTCAGGAAGGAACTTGCCAGGCTTACCAGGCTGTCCCTGCAGCGATTGGAGGAGAATCATCTTGAATCAATTATCACTGTTACTGATCAGTGGAAAAAGGGAGCGATACAGGCTGGAACTGCACTGATTGAAATCAGTCGGCTTTCGGAGATCAAGCTGCCTGAGTGGGCTGATGGAGTTAATCCCGGTGTTCCTGTCGCTCAGGCACTGGCCGATAAAACTTTGATGAGGTCTGATGTGAGTGAGGATACGTGGGCTGCCATTGAGCATCTGGTTACAATTGTAGAGATTTAGCCGGACTTTTGTTCCAATAATCAATTATAAATATTGATTACAGGCCGAAAAGGAAGTGATGAGATCTGTTTGTGCTATAATTGTATTAACCATCCTGCCGTTTTGTGCAGAAGCAGGGGATCCTTCTCTAAATCCCATAGATCTTTCTTCCAGTAATGAGCTGTTGTTTACCTGTACAACCATTCAGCCAGGATGGGATGAGTTCACGACAGTATTGAGAGCTGACCTGCAAAATCTTAGTGACGATGACAATGAAGCAGTTGAAGTTCTTACGTATTATCCCGGAGAGGTTTCCTATTATCCGGGCACCCGAGAGTTGGAAATTCTCAATCATTTTGGATTGTTTCGAGCTGATATTGATCAAGGGTATTCCTTTAATCGCATCCCGTACTATCCTTCTTTCAAGCAGGGACATCGCATTCCAGAGGGCAGGATCCTTCCTGCAGCAGGATCTCCTGATGGTCGATGGCTCCTTATTCAAGAACCAACAGGTTCGGTTACTGGACATCTCTACCTGTATAATACCCGGACTGATACCAGAAGTTTGATATCCGACGATCATTCCCTGGTGTTCCAGAATGACTTTGCACTCTGGTCTGCTGATTCAAGGTATTTCATTTATTCACGAAACAATCTTCTATACTACATGGATATTCAATCGGCCGAGCATTCAAGGATTTCTGATGAAAGTCATCGGGTGTTTGGGAAGGGAAATCTATCCAGTGTCCAGTGGATGGATGCGGATACATTTTTTTATATGACGGGTTATATAGTGAACATGATTTCCGCCGCTGAATTGTCCTCTCGATCTTTTTATTCAAACCTTGTATCGGTTGGCAGTGTTTTGGGCCGGATCCCCCTGGATTTTGATTCCAATATGGATCGATTCTGGGTATCTCCCGATGGCCAGTCGGTGTTATTGCTCAAGGGAGGGGGGAGAGCATTGTTTCTGTTCAATCTGGAAGCGGCTGAAAGGAATGTTCAGGGGCAGTCATCAAAATACCCCTGTCTCCTGCTGCCGAAAACGAAGAGAATACTTCAGCTTTGGTGGCGGGATAATGGTGATATAGATCTTCTTGCCGGGGGCAAAACCAGCAATGATTCCCAAACATTTTTTTATCAGCTGGATGCAGACAGAGCCAGTAATCTGCAATTCAGGCGTAAAAAACTTGCCGATATCAGGCAAATTGTTCCATCCCCTGATGGTACAACTCTTGGAATTCTTGAAGACACAGGTGTTTCAATTCGTTCTGCTCACGATTTAAGTGAGATTAAATACATCAATCATCCGGATCCGCGAAAAGTTGTGTGGGTGAATTCGGAAAGAATAATCATCGCCGGGAGTCATCATATTGAGTCTGTGCACTGGAGAAGTAATGAACGTGCCTTCATCACCCTGTCCCAGGTTGATGAAATTGGCTATGATATTGATGAGAATGTGGCTTCTGTGAGTGACGGACAGCACTATCGGTGGAATACCGAAACACAATCCTGGAAGGAAGCGGCGAAGAGTACGGGACAGGGGATACAGACCTCCGGTCTGGAAACAAGGTCATTCAGGGTTTATGTGGACACAAAGCTCTCATCCCGCAGTATTGATCGTGTTTTGATTCGGGATATCGCCGGAAACGGCAACCGCCGTCTGTTAAATTTCACGCAGGATACATGGAGCTCATCCGGAATTAAACTGAATAACGGTGTACAAACAGGATATGATGAAAGGGTTTTTAACAATGGTTCTCGAATTCGACAGAGGGAGATAGCACTTGTTTTCAATGCTGTTGATAATGATGTTGGCCTGGGTGAAGTTCTCAATACTCTGGCAGAATACAATCTTCAGTCAACATTTTTTCTTGGAGGGGATTTTATCCGCCGCAATCCTGAATCAACGAGATCTATTTCTTCAGAAGGTCATGAAATCGGCAGCTTATTCTACACTCATATAGATATGGCCGATTATCGTTACCGTATTGATGAAAACTTTGTGGCTCGTGGACTGGCGAGAAATGAGGATGAATTTCACCGCGTCACAGATTCCGAAATTGCCAATATATGGCATGCCCCCTGGTATGTAACAAGTGATCCAATACTTGATGCAACGGAGAATATGAAATACTTATATGTGGGAAGGGATATTGATACACTTGACTGGGTGAGTCTGGATGCATCAACTGAAACCAGAGTACTGTATAGATCCAGTCTGGAACTGGTAAGGAAGATACTTGATGAAGTACGGCCGGGTTCCATTGTTCCAATCCGCATTGGCCTTCCGGGTAAGCGGGAAGATTATCTCTTTTCAAAACTTGATTTGTTAATCAATGGCATTTTACGGCAGGGGTATGATATAGTAACAGTCGGTGAATTAAGGAAACACGCATTATGAAAGAAAAATCAATGTTTGATTTCCTGCCTTCAAGTTACAGGATCTATATGTCGAATTTAGAGTTAAAGGAAAAGACCTGAATGGAGAACCGGGATTCATGACAACTAACCCACTCAAAGCTTATCGGCAAACTCATGTGAAAACGTCCTCGCAGGGGAAACTCATTATTATGCTTTATGATGAAAGCATAAAACAGTTACAGGCTGCCCGGGATGAGCTTGAGCGTCAGCAGCCAAATCTGGAATCTGCTCACAATGCCATTATAAAAGCCCAGGATATTATTACTGAGTTGATGGTTTCATTAGATTTTGAGAATGGCAATGAAATTGCCCGGAATCTCTTTCATCTCTATATGTATTTCAATCAAATACTGATTGATGCTAATATTTCAAAGAATCCAGCAGGACTGATACAGGTCAGTGAATACATGGTTGAACTTCGTGATGCCTGGAATTCCATTGAGGGAACCGTGGGAATTGAAGGTAAGGAAATATCCCGCGGGATCAACCTGGCGGGATAACAGTAGATGAGTTATCCCGAGTGGTGGGGGGATGTTCAACGATCTCTGGACTCGTCCTTTGCTCAGTACGATTCATGCCTGAAATCTATAGACAATCTCCTGCATAAGAATTCACTTATCCTGGATAAAAACTCATTTACTTTTCTTGCTGTTGAACTTGAACAATCCACCAGGCGAATGAAACAGGTGTTGAATATCGCAAGAACAAGAATAAAAGATGCAAAAGCAGCAAAGCGGCACACAGTCTTACTGGAACACAATGAAGAAGCGGCTGCAAAACTGGCATCGTGCAGCCATGAAATGTGTAAGAAGCTTGGAGAACGGATGAAGAAACTGGCCAATGAACTCAAACAGCGTCGAGTCTTTCCAACAGTTAATAATATCTATCAGATTCCTGCTCCCCAATATATTGATTTGCATCTATAATACAAATTGTCATGAACGAAGATGTATATATCCTTGATGGATATGGACTCATTTACCGATCGTATTTTGCTCTTATCAACAGGCCTCTGACCGACAGGAATGGGAAGAATATTACGGCGATACATGCTTTCATTCGTCACATTCTGTTTCTTCAAAATGAGTACAGTGCTGAGAAGATCATCGTAGCTCTGGATTCCGTCGGGCCAACTTTCCGCCATCAGCAATATCCCGAGTACAAGGCAAATCGGGATTCGGCTCCTGACGATCTGCATGCACAGGTGCCGCCCATTGAGGACATGCTTGGATTTCTGGGGATTCCGGTTGTTCGCATGGATGGATTTGAGGCGGATGACATCATGGGTTCTGTGGCTGAGTACTGCAATACACAGGGAATTGTATGCCGACTGATCAGTTCAGACAAGGATTTGATGCAGCTGGTGGGCGGTACCGTTTCAATGCTGAGACCGGGCAGGGGAATTGGACTCCAGCACATTGGTGTGGATGAAGTCCTGGCGGAAAAAGGTGTGAAACCCGAACAATTCATCGATTATCTGGCTCTGGTGGGTGATACATCGGACAACATCCCTGGAGTAGCAGGTATTGGCCCTAAAACCGCATCAGCACTGATTTCAGAATGGGGTTCCATGGATGAGTTGTACAATAATCTTGAAACAGCCGCCCAGGGTTCAAAGCTTGCGAAGCTTATTCAAGGGCGGGAGGATGCCTGTCTGAGCCGTCGTCTGGTTACGATTCGAAGAGATCTCGATATTGCTGATGTTGTTCACAGTGCGGGTTCCCTGCCAATGGACATTCATTCGGCCCTGTCGTTCTGCCGAGACAGGGATATGAAAATCCTCATGGATGAAATCGCCGCACTCCACCCCGAATACAGTGTCTCTGATAGAGACAATCATCAACTCCAATCCACCGCATATACGGCAATTCTTAGCACAGATCAATTGGATTTCTGGAAGAAAAAAATTCTGGCGGCCGGAACAGTGGCCCTGGACACTGAAACAGATAATCGCGACCCAATGCAGGCTTCACTTGTTGGTTTGTCGTTTGCCGTTGATTCCAGGGAAGCGGCTTACCTGCCTCTCAGAAGATCCGATGGGGAATGCCTGGAAAGAAATCCTGTGATTGAATGGCTGACGGAGGTCTTTTGTAACAATCCGGTTAGAATCATAGGCCAGAATTTCAAGTACGATATAAAAGTTCTCCGCCGAGCGGGAGTTCCAATAGGACCTGCATGGTTTGATACGATGATTGCCGCCTGGGTGCTGGACTCCTCTTTGCCGGTGGGAATGGATGCTCTGGCATCCCGGTACCTCAATACGGAAACGATGAAGTTTTCTTCCGTTGTTCCCAAAGGGGGGACTTTCGTTGATGTTCCCCTGGATAAGGCTGTGGAGTATGCTGCCGAAGATGCGGCGATCACCTTGAAACTGTACAGGCATTTTATGCCGTTATTGGATGCGGATGAAGACAGATCCAGGGTGTTCTGGGATTATGAAATGCCGCTTCTCCCCATCCTTACGGAGATGGAAATGAAAGGAATTGGACTGGATGTCTTTGAGCTGGAAGCTTATTCCGAAGAACTCAGGGAGGAAATTCATCGCCTGACAAAAAGAATTCATTCTCTTTGTGGAAAAGAATTTAACATTGCATCATCGAAGCAGCTCCAGAAGGTTCTCTTTGAGGAACGAGGCTTAACTCCGGGGAAGAAGACAAAAACCGGTTATTCAACAGATAACTCAGTCCTCAATAACCTGGTCAAAGAAGATCCCCTGCCGGAGAAGATACTTTTATACCGTTCACTCACGAAACTGAAATCTACCTATGTTGACACACTGCCGCAGTTGGTACATCCGCAGGACGGACGAATTCATACAAGCTATTCCCAGACAGGTTCCGCAACGGGTCGTCTGTCCAGTAACAATCCCAACCTCCAGAACATTCCCATCCGGGATGAAAATGGCCGTAGAATACGCAGGTCATTTAAAAGCATTCCCGGATGTCAGTTCGTATCAGCCGATTATTCTCAAATTGAATTAGTTATTCTTGCCCATATTTCCGGAGATACAGCTCTTACGGAGGCCTTTCGTACTGAAATAGATGTTCATGCCCAAACAGCGGCATTGCTGCATGGTATTGATACTTCTGAAGTAACCTCCGAGCAGCGGCGTCTGGGCAAGGTCATTAACTTTGGTGTTATGTATGGAATGAGTGCGTTCCGTCTTTCCAATGAGTTGAGAATAAGCCGAAAAGAGGCAAAGCACTTCATAGATGCTTATTTCTTAACCTATAGCGGAGTGAAGTCGTTCATCAATGAAGCTGTTAAGAATGCAGAAAGAGATTGTGGTATTAGAACCATGTATGGCCGGTTCCGCCCCCTGCCAGGGATCAACAGCCGTAATCGAATTGAAAAATCGGCGGCTGAACGGGCAGCTGTCAATTCAATAATCCAGGGTACTGCTGCAGATATTATGAAACTGGCTATGATTTCTGTTGACCGGGTTCTCAAGGAACACCATCCCGGAGCACAGATGCTGCTGCAGGTTCACGATGAATTACTGATCGAAGCACAGGAAGCGGAGGTCCCACTGCTTTCCAGAAGGGTGAAGTCAGCTATGGAAGAGGTTGTAGAACTTTCGGTACCCCTCTGTGCTGAAGTTGAAGCAGGCACATCGTGGGGAGATATACATTAGAGTCTGTCTTGGAACTCTTTGAATGTGAGAACAGTTGTACTGAATGAGCACTGCTGAAACAATCCCCGGAGGAATAAAATGCTGCTGGGCATATCGGGCAAGACAGGATCGGGCAAGAATCTGGCTGCTTCTTTTCTTGAGGGAAAAGGATGGCGATCCCTGGATCTTGATGTTGTGGCCCATGAGATCCTGAACATGAATGCCAGTCTTATTGAGGAGGAATTTGGACCTGACATCGTTGATGATAAGGGTGAAGTCAATCGGCGAATTCTTGGTCTCAGAGTTTTTAATCAGCCCGAACTGCTTCAAAAACTTGAACTGATTACTTATCCATTGATAGAAAAAAAAACTGATGAATGGATAGCTGAGAATCTGGTGGTTCCAGCTGCAATTCATGCTGTCAATCTGCATAGAATCAGTAATCTTCAGAGATTTAACGCATTCATCTGGGTTTATTCACCCAGGGCAATACGCCGCAAAAGGGTTATTGCCCGGGAGGGTCGACCCTGGAAAGATCTGAAAGGACGTTTTAAGAGTCAAAATGGATTGAATTCTAAACTCTACTCTCCATACGCCGAAACCTATAGAGTGGGGAACTCTGGTAAACCTGAGCAATTGGAGTCCAGGTTGGAGGAGATCCTTCGTCAGATAGAGGGATGATATGACCGAAGAAATAAAACAAAGCTCTCCCATGGTGATTCTGATTAGTGTTCTGGGAGTTCTCACCATCTCATTACTTGCAGGTTTACTGTTGATGCGGATGAAAAGAGGGGAGGACTTGAGTTTCGACCCATCCCTCGTATTTGGACAGAATCCGCAAACAACCGATTATTTTGATCCTGTCAGCTGGGCACGGGAAGATGCTGCCTATCCTCCTCTTCAAGAGACAGAAGATGCGGGTGAATTGGCTGCTGATTCCAGTGGTGATGGCGCTCTTCCTGAAGTGAAGACAGATGAAAGTCCCGCAGTACCCACTCAAAATCCTGTCGTACAATCTGTTCCATCGCAGACAGAATCCTCCAATCAACAGACAGTCCCGCTGCACACACAGATTTCTGCCGAACAGGTGATACAGTCACTTACCCAATTACATGGTCAGAACAATTCAACCGTACTTGTGCAGGCTGAACAATACCGGGAAGTTACAGAAAAAGCATTCTGGGTTCAAATTTTTTCATCGACCGATCAATCACGAGCAGAAGATATACAGATGAAACTCGCAAAACAGGGCATGCCTGCTGTTATACAGGTAAAGAGGATTGATGGAATCCTCAGGTACAGGGTTCGGCTGGGAGCATTCTCACTTCGAAGTGAAGCTGAACACTATGCTGCAATCATACGCGAAATTGCTGGTTTTGGAACGAGTTATGTTGTAACAGCACCTGTTACTCGTCAGATACCCCGTGATTCCTGATCCGGTCAGGCTCTGGTGTTATTGTATTTACCCAGTGT
This sequence comes from Spirochaetaceae bacterium, assembly GCA_965224705.1. Taxonomy (GTDB): domain Bacteria; phylum Spirochaetota; class Spirochaetia; order DSM-2461; family DSM-2461; genus UBA2779. The sequence continues at coordinate 2,229,720 of OZ245056.1, forward strand.
CAGAAAGCCTGTAAAACCCCCTTCAACTCATCCCGGGAGTCCAAAATGAACTCGGACTCACTTCCGGCAAAGATGTTGATATGGTTGGGATAGTACTGAGAGAAGGAAAAGGACTCCAGTCCATCCGCGGCCATGGATTCCCTCTGTGTGGTAGGAACTGTGTATCGAAAACCAGTTTTTTTGCTTTGAGGCACTGAAATGGATACATTTCGGGTTGGGGCAGTGAGGGAATGGCATGATCAAACTCCTTTATAAATTGTTTTCTTACTATGTTATAACAAGCCTGACAGAGGTTTTTTGCTGCATTAACAAGCTTTCTGACACTGGGAGTCGGTCGGATTTTAAGGCTTCAAGGCGATTTTTGATGATTTTTCCTGATGCAAGGCGACGAAAACGGAGCGTAGCTGGGCTACGTGAGTATTTTGGCAACGCGGTAGCGGGAAAAAAGGGCAAAAATCGAGCCGTGAGACGTAAATCCGACAGGCTCCTAAGTGTTTTTTATTCCGTACGGCCGAAAACCTTCACAAAGATACTGAATAAATCCTGGGCCTTTGTATTCTTTTCATTAACATGACCAATCTCCCGGATTTTTTTAGAGCGGTAACGGATAAGCTGTTCAGGTGATTTTGACATCAGTACCTTGAGATCTTTAAGAATCATTTTTTTTATTTCTCCGGCAGTGAACTCCGGGTTAAGATGGGCTCCTCCGGGGACTTCCGGGATAAGACCATGAATAATGCCGAACTCATTCACATCCTGGGCTGTTACTTTCATTATCTCCGCAGCTTCCTTGGCCTTATCGGCATCCCGGAGTAAAATAGATGCATATCCCTCAGGACTGATTACCGAGTAAATTGAGTTTTCAAGCATATAGATCTTATCTCCAACACCAATACCCAGAGCACCACCTGAACCGCCTTCACCGATAATGAAGCAGATGATGGGGACTTTCAGTGTGCTGAATACCTTGAGATTCATCGCAATGGCTTCCCCTATGCCCCGTGCCTCGGCCTGGATTCCGGGGTAAGCCCCTGAAGTATCAATAAAAGTCACCACAGGTCGATGGAATTTCTCGGCCTGTTTTGCAATACGCAGGGCTTTGCGGTAGCCCTCAGGATATGCCCACCCGTAGTTTCGATCTATGTTTTCTTTCAGATTCTTTCCACGCTGGTGGCCGATAAAAGTAATGGCCCTGCCTTCGATGGTGCCGATACCTCCTATCATGGCTGGATCATCTCCATAATGACGATCTCCGTGGAGTTCAACAAACTCCTCACAGATGAGATCTATGTAATCCAATGTATTGGGTCTGTCTATGCGGCGGGCGAGTTGAACTTTTTCCCATGTATCATTGAAGTCAGGGATGTAGCGTTTTTTCAGTTCATCCAAACCCGGTATTTTCATATGCTCTTTCTCAGCAAGAATCTTTATCTCTTCAATTTTGCTGTGGATTATCGATTCATCCATCTCTAAACCTCCTGTTCATGGGTGCGGAGCAGGAAACTCAAAGTTTTCCGTAACTCAGATCTGTGAACTATCATGTCCAGAAAACCCTTCGCCAATTGGAATTCAGCACGCTGAAATCCTTCCGGCAAATTCTCCTTGAGGGTTCCCTCTATAACTCTCTGACCGGCGAATCCGATGAGTGCTCCAGGCTCAGCAATATTAAGATCTCCCAGCATGGCAAAACTTGCCGTCACACCACCGGTGGTGGGATGAGTGAGGACAATAAATAAGGGAACTCCAAGATCTTCCAGCAGGGCAGCTGCATTGGATGTTTTTGCCATCTGCATGAGGGAAAAGATTCCCTCCTGCATACGGGCTCCTCCGGATGCTGAAATCAGGATTACGGGCGTGGATTCATCGGCTCCCTTCAAAATAGCCCGGGTTATTTTTTCTCCCACAACAGAACCCATACTGCCGCCGAGGAACTGGAATGACATCACACCAAGTATGGCACGTTTTTTTTCGATCATCGCAGTTCCTGTCACTATGGCATCTTTGATGCCTGATTTCCCCTGAGCCTGGGTGATCTTTTCCTCATAGCCGCTGAGTGAAATTGGGTTTCTGCTTGACAATTCTTCTGAAAACTCAACAAATGTTCCTTTATCCACCAGGGTGGAAATGCGGTCATAGGGGTGCATGGGCATGTGAAAACCACATTCCGGGCATACTTGAAGGCTGGCGACAAGATCGTCTCTCTTGATTTCATTATTGCATTCTCGACATGTTGTATCCCCAACTGTTGAAAACAGCTCAGGCAGAGTTTCTTCATTCTTCCTGCGCAGTATACCTTTGATGGATTCCATTACCATGTTTCTTACTCCATTATGATCTGACTGTAGAGGTCTGTTCCAAAGCGGCCGCTTCTAAATTGTGTCGACTCCAGAATCTTTAACTGCTCTTCCCTGTTCGTTGTAATTCCTTCGATGCGAATCTCCCGGAGTGCTCGAGACATTCGGGCCAGGCCGGACTTGCGATCCGGTGCCCAGACAATAACTTTGGCAACCATGGAATCGTAATGCGGAGAAACCAGGCATCCCGGATACAGGAATGTATCAGTCCGGACAAATGGCCCTCCTGGAGGTTCAAATATGGTAACCCTGCCAGGGTTCAGGGTATTCAGTCTTGTTTCCAATGCATAGCCCTGAATTCGAAATGAGTCCTGGCCAATGTCCATTCTACCTTCACTGCAGGCAAGTATCTGCTCCCGAATTATGTCCACACCGGTTACGCACTCGGTTACGGGATGTTCTACCTGCACCCGGGCATTGACCTCCATGAAATAATGCCTGTCATTTTCAACAAGAAATTCAACTGTAGCAGCACCGGCATATTCAAGTTTTCGGAAAAGCCGAATCGCATCCCTCTTCATTGTTTCACGAAGTTTTGGACTGACGGCCGTTGACAGACTTTCTTCCAGAAGTTTTTGATGATTTTTTTGAACAGAACAATCTCTCTCTCCAAGGTAGATTACTTCCCCTTTGCCATCTGAAAGAATTTGAATCTCAACATGTCTTGGATTTTGAATATATCTTTCAATAAAAATTGTTCCATCAGCGAAGAATTTCATGGCCTCAGTTGAAGCAATACGAATACTCTCTTCCAGTTCCACGATATTCCGAATGATCCGCATACCCCGGCCGCCGCCTCCGGCAGCCGCTTTGACGATGATGGGAGTTCCAAGTGTTTTTGCTATGCGAACAGCTGCATCCACATTTTCCACCGGGCCATCACTTCCGGGTATCAAGGGAAGACCTGCCGACTGAGCCGTTGACTTTGCCTGGATTTTGTCTCCCAGAAGTCTGATCGTTGCACCTTCAGCTCCAATGAATACCAATCCAGACTTCCTCACAGCCGAGGCGAATTCAGCATTTTCTGACAAAAACCCAACACCGGGATGAATGGCATCACAATGGGTAAAAAGTGCTGCTGTGATGAGGGCATTCTGGTTGAGATAGCTTTCTGTGGAGGAAGCTGGACCTATGCAGACGGATTGATCAGCAATACGGACATGAAGGGCATCCGTATCGGCCTGTGAATACACCGCAACGGCTCTCAGCCCCATCTCCTTACAGGTTCGTATGATTCGTACTGCAATCTCACCGCGGTTTGCAACGAGTATGCTCCGAATAAAGGGCGTGGTTTTTTGTTTTTTCATGACTCAGCTCTGAATTCGCTTAACCTCAAAGAGAGGGGCATCATATTCCACCATCTGACCATTCTCTGCAAGGATTTTGATGATTTCACATGGGAAATCAGCCTCAAGCCTATTCATTATCTTCATAGCTTCAATGATGCACACAGCTTCACCTTTTGCAATTTGACTGCCCTCATCGACAAATGGCCGTGCATCAGCTGCCGGTGACCGATAGAAAGTACCGATGAGAGGTGATTTGATTATCTCTACATCCTGGTCAGCTGTTGAATTGTTCGTGGAGACTGTTTCATGGGTTACTGCCGCTGCAGGGGCTGCCGTGTTCACATGAGAAACCTGGTTTTTTTTGAGAGTGATTTTAAAATCTTCCGATTCAATCTTGATTTCGGCCAGCTGGCTTTCCTCAAATTTCTGCATCAGTTCGTATATTTGTTCCTTGTCCATTCCGTGTTTCTCCCTTTTGAAAGTCACAATGCTAATAATCAATCCTGTCTGTGTCAATATTGACAGTTTGTCAGGAAGAGTGAATAATCCGTAAAACAGCAATTTGGAGGTTAGATGACAGCTGGAATTCGATCTGTTGGTGTGTACATTCCTGCTCGGCGTGTCAGTAATGTGGAATTATCAGAATCTCTTGATACTTCTGATGAATGGATTCGTTCTCATACGGGCATTGGAAATCGTCATATTGCTTCTGAGAGCGAGTCTGTGTCCCGTATGGCAACAGAAGCCGCCAGAGATGCAATTACAAGAGCAGGTTTGAGAAATGAGGACATTGACTTCATCATTGTGGCCACTATTACCTCGGACTATAGAGATTTTCCTGCTACGGCTAATCTGGTTCAGAACAATCTATCGGCAGCCAATATCGGTTCTTGTGATATCAAGGCGGCATGTACAGGATTTGTCTATGGCCTTGAGTTGGGCCGCGGCTTGATTCTTGGTGGGACGGCAAAAAATATCCTGATCATTGGTGCAGAGAAGCTTTCCTCGATTATTGACTGGAATGACCGAAGCATAGCTGTCCTGTTTGGGGATGGTGCTGGAGCCGTTGTTCTGGGAAGGGAAGATTCTGGGAGAGGAGTGCAGGACAGCATTCTAAGAACGGATGGCGGTGGCGCTGAACATCTGTGCATGCCCGTTGGAGGGACAGCAACCCCATTTGATCCTGCGAAAACATATCTCGAACAGAACAGTCTGAAAATGGATGGTCAGAAGGTGTATAATTTTGCAGTTCGGGTGAATACCGAGATTGTCAATGAGTTGATGGAACGAAATAATCTTCAATCCAGTGATGTTGATTATATTGTACCCCATCAGGCAAACTACCGTATCATTTCGGCTGCAGCCAGGCGGGCAAAAATCCCTATGGAGAAGTACTATGTGAATATTGAAGAATTTGCCAATACTTCTTCCGCATCCATACCTCTGGCCCTGAGTGAAATGGATAGAAAGGGACTTCTAAAGCGTGGAATGAAGATTCTGACAGTTGGTTTTGGCGGCGGTCTTACATACGGTGGGAATTATATTATCTGGTAGCATGCGGGCGGTTATCGTCTTAACTGTACTGTGATATAGTAATGGAGAGGAGTTGTAATAGTGTTACTTAACAAAAAAGTTGTCCTTGTAACCGGCGGAGCCCGGGGAATTGGCAAAGAGATTATTCTAAAGATTCTTTCAGAGGGAGGAACTGTTCACTACTGTGACCTGGAAGAAGGGCCTTTTAAAGGGAAAATGGATGAAGCCGCAGGAAATGGTGCCAGTGTAACATTTCATCCAACCAACATAACCGATGAGAATCAGGTGAAAAAACTTATTAAAGATATTACTTCGGCTGGCTCTCTTGATGTTGTTGTGAATAATGCTGGTATTACGAAAGATGGCATGGTGTTCAGGATGCCCCTTGATCAGTGGGAATCGGTTCTCAAGGTCAATCTTACCGGGTCCTTTCTGGTTTCCAGAGAAGCGTCAGCTTTTATGGCACTCAAACAGAAATCGGGAAGTATTATCAACATGGCTTCTGTTGTGGGACAGATGGGAAATGCCGGTCAAACGAACTACTCGGCTTCCAAGGCCGGCCTTATAGGTTTTACAAAGAGTCTGGCCAAAGAAACAGCAAAACGAAATGTACGGGTTAATGCAGTTGCTCCAGGATTCATAGAAACGGCTATGACAGCAAAGCTTCCTGATGAAGTAAGGGCCGAATACGTCAGGGCCATCCCTCTGGGCAGAATGGGCTTGCCTGAAGATATCGCTAAAACAGTGCTGTATCTTGCTTCTGATCTGTCGTCCTATATCACTGGGCAGGTGATAAGAGTGGACGGCGGATTGGTTATGTAGGGGGACGCATGGAGAGTCGCAGGGTTGTTATTACTGGTCTGGGAACTGTTAATCCATTGGGTAACAATGTAGAGGATTCCTGGGAAGCAATAAAATCCGGAAGAAGTGGAATTGGGCCGATAACAGCCTTCGATACCGAACAATTCATCTGTAAAATTGCTGGAGAAGTTAAAGATTTTGATCCAACTGATTGGATGGATAAGAAAACAGCTAGAAAAATGGCACGATTCTCTCAATTCGCCATGGCAGGTTCCGTGGAAGCATTGGAAGATGCCGGCCTGGATAAGGGAGGCGCTGATCCAGAACGTGTTGGTATAATAATGGGGAATGGTATCGGTGGGTATGAATGTGTTGAAGAGAGCCTTCGTCTGATGGTGAGCAAGGGCCCCCGAGGTGTGCCCCCGATGACTATTCCCAAGATGATTATCAATGAGGGTATGGCCAATATCTCGATTCGATTCGGTTTTCTTGGACCATGTTATGCTATAGTGACTGCGTGTACTTCCGGTACCGATGCAATCGGCAACGCAGCGATGGCCATTCGATCAGGGTTGATTGATGTTGCTGTCAGCGGGGGTGTTGAAGCTGCTATTACTCCATTTTCAATAGCTGGATTTATACAGATAACAGCTCTGACTACTCAGTTCAATGATAACCCCACTGCAGCCAGCCGTCCATTTGACAGGGACCGCAATGGATTTGTAATGGGAGAGGGAGCCGGTATTTTGATTCTTGAAGAGCTCAATCATGCACTGAAAAGAGGGGCTGAAATTTATGGAGAGGTGGCCGGTTATGGGATAAGCTGTGATGCCTATCACCTTACAAGTCCGGATGCTGAGGGGAATGGTCCGGCAAGGGCAATGAAATGGGCCCTCCGTGATGCCAATATGCATCCTTCTGAAATTGATTATCTGAATGCTCATGGAACATCAACACCAACCAATGATCCCCTGGAAACCATTGCAATTAAAAAAGCTTTTGGCGAATGTGCCCGCAAACTGCCTGTATCGTCCACGAAATCCATGACTTCTCATTTAGTCGGTGGTGCCGGTGGGATGGAATCCATCATCAGTCTGCTGGCAATGAGGGATAATTTCATTCCTCCTACCATCAATCTTGATCACCCTGATGAGGAGTGTGATCTGGACTATGTACCCAATGTAGGTCGGGAAGCTGATGTCCGGACGGTGATGTCAGATAACCTGGGGTTTGGTGGTCATAATGGTGTATTGATTTTCAAGGAATTTAATGAATAACATGGAGGAAATATATGGGATATAAGGATGTAAAAGAGCTTCTTCCGCACAGGGAACCCTTCCTGTATGTCGATAGGCTTGACGAGGTAAGCGATAAACGCATCGTTGGTACAAGGATATATAAAGAAAGTGAGTACTTCTTCAAAGGGCATTTTCCAGAGTATCCAGTTGTACCTGGTGTCATCCTCGTGGAATCCATGGCTCAATGCGGCGGTGCCGGGGCAGCAGAGTCCGGGATATTGGGTGATAAGCTTTTTTTCCTGGCTACTGTCGATAAGGTTAAATTCCGTCGGCAGGTGGTTCCAGGCGATGAAGTCCGATTCGAAATAGACAATGTTCAACTCACTTCAAGGGGAATCCGTCAGACCGGGAAGGCCTATGTGGGCGATCAAGTGGCCGCCGAAGCATCATGGCTTTGCCTGATGGGTGATAAAGAAGGATGATAGAGAACAGTCAAGGAAGGTTTACATGGTTTTAGAACCCAAAATTATTGGCGGAGTATGCCTTACGGCTCATCCAGCCGGTCTCAAAAAGGCCCTTGAGCAGCAGATCGCCTATGTCAGAAATCAGGATCCCATCAATATGCCGAAACGGGTATTGATTATTGGGGGTTCAACTGGCTACGGTCTGGCAACACGAATCGCCTCAGCTTTTGGTGGTGGTGCCGGAACTCTCAGTGTTTCATTTGAACGGGAACCCACAGAGCGTAAACCCGCCAGCCCTGGCTGGTACAGCAATAAATACTTTGATGAAGAGGCTGGCTCCATTGGTCTGACGGCCGAAAGCCTCAATGCGGATGCCTTCTCTCATGAGACACGGAAGGTGGTCATTCAGAGGATTAAAGAGCTGTTTGGTCAGGTGGATCTTGTGGTTTACTCGATTGCTTCACCAATGCGCAAGGATCCCGATACCGGTGTTACTTACCGGTCTGTCCTTAAACCTATCGGCAGGGTATACAGGGCCAAGTCTGTGGACTTCATCAAAGGAACTGTTGAGGAGGCTTCCATAAATCCCGCTGAAGGCGATGAGGAGGCCCAGACGATCAAGGTTATGGGAGGTGAAGACTGGATACTCTGGATTGATGCTTTGATGGAAGCCGGTGCTCTCGCAGAAGGTACAAAAACCGTCGCTTATTCCTACATCGGCCCCGAAGTTACTTACGATGTGTACAGGGCTGGTACTATCGGTGCCGCCAAGGAACATCTGGAGAAAACGGCGAAAGAGCTCAATACCAGATTATCAGGCATTGGCGGTGAATCATTTGTCTCGGTCAATAAAGCCCTGGTAACACGTGCCAGCTCTGTTATCCCGGTCGTACCCCTGTACATATCCCTGATTTTTAAGGTTATGAAAGAAAAAGGTATCCATGAAGGATGCATTGAGCAAATGTATCGAATGCTGGCCTCCAGGATATACGGTGCGGATGGTACAGTCCGGGATTCTGAAGGTTTAGTCCGTCTGGATGATTGGGAAATGAGGGATGATGTCCAGGCTGAAGTTCGTTCTTTATGGGATGCCGTCAATATGAACAATCTAAAGAGCCTAACCGATATTGAAGGTTATCGCAGTGACTTTATGCAGCTTCACGGTTTTGGATGGGATGAAGTGGATTATGGGAAAGAGGTGAGTACGCTCGGATAGGCCGGGCAGAAACCATACGGTCAGTTTATTGAGTGGACCACCAGTACGGATGAGATGATGGCTGACCCGGACATCGATGTGATTGATGTCTCTCTTCCCAACAATCTGCACAAGCCAGTGGTTTTGGCCGCATTGAAAGCAGGGAAAGCCGTGTACTGTGAGACGCCTCTGGCTGGAACCCTGGAGCCTGGATGCAGGTATGATTCCCGGATCGATTGGCATGGATTCAGATACGCTCATTACTGATAATCATACTCCGGGAATCTGTGGGAAGTGATTTTGCTGCCTGAAGTTGCTTTTTCGAGTCATTTATGAAAATCAGTGATGTATAATGAAATTGAAAAAAACACTCCTGAAAAATGTCCTTTTTCACCGATAGTTTAATTGGTGATGAGAATCTTCCATTTTTTAACAGTATTTGCTTTTCTCAGCATTGGAGCTGAATTCATTTCGGCTGCCCCGGTCTCATTGGGCAAAACTGAGGTGGGGATGGAGAGTTTTGAAGGGTACCAGGAAGGTATGGCATACTTCAGTACAGATGAAACCGGACAAACCCTGGAGATACTGATTGCCTACAAGGGTTTCGGACTGGATGAGGTGAACTGGATGTTTACCAATGAGGATCTGGAGATTTTTCAGGAATCAACCGCCAAAGCAGCCTGGTGGCGTTCCCGTCTTCTTGCAATGGATGTTAATCAAACTGTCCTTAAGGATGTCGCAACGGTCAAGCCGGATATAACTTACAGTCACCAGGGTGCTGCATATCTCTTTGACAGTACGGACAGTATTCTCCGGTTTGTGAGACAGGGAAAGGACTATGCCCTCATTCTCACCGAAATCTCATCAAACGTGGATTCTCATCGCAGCGGCAGGAAGTCTTTTCCTGTATTCACACTGCATTTTTCAAAGAAAGAATTACCGGTTATCCGGGATTTTCTCTCAGAGTCCCATATTGAGCAGGTAATTGAATCATATGCGGAGCAAAAATCAGCTATAGAAGCAATTCTGACAGATTCGCCTGAAGCTTAATCAGTTCAATTCTGTGATCAAACACTTTGAACACAACAAATCACCATGTGAATAACACCTTTTTACCTTGAACATAGAACTTTTTATCTGTATGTTTTGTTTATAGTAATGTGCTTTGTACCAAAATATCTTGCAATATCAAATATAAGGAGAGAGTGAAAATGAGATTGTCAAAAAAACTGTGCAGTGCTGCCGGGATGGTCTTGCTGATTTTTGCAGCTTTAACTGGTTGTACAAAGAGTAAGTCTGCAACTGTTGCTCAAGAACCGGAAACTCCAGAGGCATCAAATGCAGTAGAAGAGGCAGGTGATGCAGGTGATGCAGGTGATATTGAAATATCCGTGGCCTTCCTTTCCGGTGATGTAAAAGCTTTTAATTCTTCCGGTGAACGTTATATTGATATTGGAGATACCCTGGCGGTCGGAGAACGGATTATCACTGGTTCAGATGCATTCGTTGAAATCGAAATAGGGGATGTAGGGGTAGTCCGCATAAATAGTGATACTGAATATCTGCTGGATATTGCAGAAGAATCTGCTGGCAATACCCAGACTTCGGGTGCTCTGGTTGCCGGGTCAATTATATCCAAGGTCAGGAAGCTTTCAGGTAATGATGCCTTTGAAGTAAGCGTTCCAGGTGCAGTTTGTGCTGTTCGCGGTACACAGTTCCTTGTTGATGTCGATACTGATGGCACTGTTAATGTTGCAGTTAATGAAGGTGGAATTCTACTCGTACCTCCATCGCTGGCTCTTGCAGGTAACCATTCAGCCGATGTGGGGAAATTCAATGAGATACGATCCATAATGCCCGTCGTTTCCTCAGGAGAGGAAGTTGATTTCAATGCTGAAACATTCAGCGAACTTGAAGCAAGGCTTGCCTCCTGGATAGAAAAAGGGATGAGGGATAGTACGAAGGGATTAATCACAGAATTAGACCTGCTGCTGAAATCCATACAGGTAGAAATGACTGATATTAATGAGGAAAGTGATGCCGCTATTGATGATTCAGTTATCTCTCTTGCTGCATTATCAGGCACTCAAGAAGAATCCCGGGAAATGGTTACTCTCCGTTTCAATACAGATCTCCAGGAAGCAGATATTTTTATCAATGGTCAGAAAGCCGGTCGGCAATCTGTCAGCAGTGCTTTCCCCGTTGGTGAAATACTGGAAGTAAAAGCCATCGCTGCAGATGGCAGAGTCAAAACCAGGAGAGTAAGAGCTGGAACTCCATTAGTTGTTGATTTACTGTTTAATGATAATACTGATGAAGCTTTGAACAAACCGGATATCCTGCCATCAAGCAGCAGGGAGAAGCCTGGCGATTCTTCAACCATTACTGTCACTATAGATGTTGAACCCGCAAATGCAACCATATGGATCGGGGGAAAGCAGCGTGGACGAGGCCGTACTGAGATTACTGGAAAACCAGGTGATCATCTGGATCTGAGTATTTCCGCTCCAGGATATTCCATGCTGATGGATGAAGAAATCATTATAGTTCCGGATGTCTCTGTTGTTAAATTCAAACTGAACAAGCATACAATAGTTGGAAAGGTTGCTCTCCGCAGTCCGGGTGTTGGTACTCCGGCATCAGATGGCGACAATGCTGTAATGATAACGAGAAATGGTTATCTGTATACCTTGCAAAGAGATGGGGTCTTTGATTGGGTCAAGGGAACTGGAAATGATGGGTTGGAATATGCTTCACTTTCGATAATTGACGGTAAAGTGTATTCAATAGGTAATGAAGCATTCACAGTACATGATATGAGGGATGGGAAAATACTCAAACAGACAGCATTAAGTGCAAATCAGAGAAATCAATTTGGCCGACGTGTCGTTAAGGTTGGCCGGATGACGATTCTTCCTGGTAACGATACTCTGGAAGTATTTGATGCGGCAGGAGATTCAGTAAAAACAGTCAATATCCCTGGTGGTTCCAGATCGACTCCAGCCGTATGGAATAACAAGGTTCTCTTACCGAATAATGATGGATACTTACTTATCTTTAATTCCATGAGTTATGCCGTTGAGAGCAGAATAGAAACAGGCGTAACCCAGCCGACAGGACTATCTCCTGCCATTGTTGGCGATGTCGCTTTTCTGGCCGGTGTCAATGGTCAAATCTCAGCCGTCGACCTGAACAAGAGTAGTATTGTATGGACACGATCACTGGCAAAGGGTGAAGTTATTCCGGTGTACACTGATTTCGCCGCAGCAAATGATACCGTATACGTCTATGGCAAAGAGCGAGTGTTTGCCCTATCCGTGCATGACGGCCAGGAAAGGTTTCTGTCAATAGAAGGTATATCCGCACCACCCATGGTCGATGGCGATTTCTTATACCTTTGCCGCAATGATGGTACCCTTGGGGTTTACAACCGACGCAATGGCAGGGAACTTGGCAAGATTTCATTGGGTGAAGAATCTGACACCAGACCGGCGAAATTAGGGAACTACATCCTCGTTGCTGGCGTGGAATCGGCTGTGGTTGTTGACGCACGTTCGATAACAGAAGGTTGATCATTCGGATGCTGCCTGGTTCAATGAATTCTTGAGCCAGGGTATCATCAGGCTATGAATGAAAAACCGCTATCGACCCATTGGGCGGATATCGTCGCCGATAGAATCATCCGGGAAAGAGGGGAGAAAGATGCTTACGTCTGTGCCTCAGGTATCACTCCTTCCGGGACCGTTCACATAGGTAATTTCCGTGAAATCATTTCAGTGGAACTCGTTGTGCGTGCTCTACGCGATAGAAAACGCCAGGCTCGGTTCATTTATTCATGGGATGATTATGATGTATTCCGCAAGGTTCCTGCAAATCTGCCCAATCAGGATCTGCTTGCCGCATATCTGCGCCAGTCCATTACGGATGTTCCTGATGTTTTGGGCAATGAAGTCAGCTATGCGTCTCATAATGAGAAAGCTCTTGAGAAGCTTCTTCCCACCGTTGGTATCGAACCGGAATACATCTACCAGGCAGAGAGGTACCGTTCTTCCCGATATGCCGAGTGCATGAAGACTGTTCTGGATAACGGTGAACTCATTCGGAAGCAATTGAATTCCCACAGGACAGCACCTCTGTCAGAGGACTGGTGGCCCCTCAGTGTTTTCTGTACGCAATGCGGCCGGGATACCACTCATATAAAAGACAGGATGAATGACTACAGCATCCACTATGAATGTGAATGTGGAAATACTGAATCAATTGATTTACGGAAAACCGGTGCGGTCAAACTTCCATGGCGTATTGACTGGCCGATGAGATGGTTCTATGAGAAAGTGGATTTTGAACCGGCTGGAAAAGATCACCATACTGAAGGCGGAAGTTTTGATACGGCAAAGCTTACCAGCAGAGAAGTTTTTAATCATGAACCTCCAGTTACGTTTCAATATGAATTTGTCCGAATAAAAGGAGGGAGCGGGAAACTCAGTTCATCGACTGGTGAAGTCGTATCGCTCAAAGACATCCTTCGCTACTACCAGCCAGAGGTTGTACGATACTTCTTTGCTGGAACAAGACCGAATAATGATCTTGCCATTAGTTTTGATCTTGACCTTCTCAAAGTTTACGAAGATTACGACAAATCTGAGCGAAATTTCTTCAATAAGCCCGATAACCCGAAAAAAATGAAAAAGTGGAAAAAAGAAGCCCGGGTATATGAGCTTTCCCAGATTCATGGAGTTCCCGCCAGGCTGCCGTATCAGATTCAAATCAGGCATCTGACAACACTGCTGCAAATACATTCCGGAAACATAGACAGGGTTATTGAGTACCTGGGTGATATCCTGTCAACTGATCTTGAAAGATTTAAATGCCGGGCAAATTGTGCCTGGAACTGGGTGAATGATCATGCCCCGGAGGATTTCCGTTTTTCTCTGAGAAATCCCGATGACAGCCCAATAAGTCTGAATCCAGACCTTAAATCTACAGTGAAGGATTTTGGTATTCTGGTGAGGAGGCAACTGGGGAAAATATCGGAGAAAGACTTTTCAATTCTGATGTACAACCTTATCCGTGATAACAATTTGAAATCCGCAGATTTTTTCACTGCTGTCTATAGAGTTCTTATTGGCAGGGATAAAGGTCCGCGATTAATAAATTTTCTTCATATTCTGGGGCCTGATTGCGTTGGGGATCTGCTGGAGAGCATATAATCACCCTTCTCCTTCGATCTTCAGCGTTCTCCCCGAACATAGGGTTCACCCAGGGTTGCTGGAGCATTCATGCGGCGTTTACCGGATTTGGAAAGCCCAAGGATGAATAGAACAAAGAGGGTAGAGGCATAGGGGAGCATTGACAGAATATTCGGTGAGATTCCCAGAGGCTGCAGTATGTATTGGAGGACGAAAATCCCACCGAACAGATAGGCTCCCAGAAAAGCTCCCCCAGGCTGCCACAGAGCAAAGATGGTCAATGCAATAGCAATCCAGCCCCTGCCGGCCACTATTCCTTCATTCCATGAGCCGCTGTAGGCCGTCGAAAGGTAAGCCCCGGCCATTCCCGCCAGCCCCCCACCAGCGAGTACTGCATAGTATTTTACACGATTAACGGCGATACCCTGAGCTTCAGCGGCCCTGGGATTCTCTCCCACAGATCGGAGGGTTATTCCCATACGGGTATGCTTGAGCATAAACCACAGTACTATACCAAGGAGGGCCGATAGATACACATACCAGTCGTGGTTAAATAAAATCTGACCTAGAATTGGTATGTCTGAAAGTCCCTGGATGTCGATAAAAGGCATTCGAACAGGAAGAGGCTGTCCAATATAAGGTTTTCCCCAGAGTCCGCTGATGCCCAGCCCCAACATGGTAAGAGCCAATCCACTGACTACCTGGTTGGAACGCAGACCGATGCACACAAAACCATGGATGCTTGAAAGCAGTATACCAGCGAGGATGGCGGCCAGCAGTCCCAGCCATGGGTTCCCCGTGGTGAATGTAACGATGAAAGCCGTTACAGCTCCCGAGGACATCAGTCCTTCCATCCCAAGGTTAATAATTCCAGCTCTTTCTGTGAGAATTTCACCCAGAGTTGCCAGAAGCAGCGGGGTTCCGGCAATGATAGTCCGGGTGAGAACGGATGCAATAATATCAAGCATGGATTTTCCTCCCGAATCGAATACGAATCCTGTGAGAGATGAAGAAATCTTCCATAATCAGGAAAACCAGTATGATGCTGTTGAAAACATTCACCGTGGCGGCAGGCATTCCCATGGAAATCTGTATGGCATCTCCCCCGACAATGATACCAGCAAAAAACAGGCCTGAAATTATTGTGTACGACGGGTGGAGTCTGGCCAGCCAGGCAACAATGATGGCGGTAAAGCCATAACCTGCACTCAGGGAATCAGGGTAACTCAGATAGTGGTGAATGGACATAAGTTCTCCGGCTCCGGCCAGTCCTGCCATACCACCGGAGATGGCCATGAGTAAAAGGGAGGTTTTGAAGAAGTTGATACCCGCGTACTGAGCCGCATGAGGATTTTCTCCGATAACTCGTACTTCATATCCAAAACGGCTTTTATAAACAAGCCATCCAAGAATCAATGCACCGGCAATGGCCAGAATAAGAAGAACTGGAGAAATCCTGGAGTAGGAGAAGGGCTGCAGGATGGCTGAGGCCGGTAGGTCATCGGTGTAGGGATATCCGCTCTTGGTAACCCCTTTCCATGGACCAACCACAAGGAATTTCACAAATTCAGCCGCAATGTAATTGAGCATCAGAGTGGATATTACTTCATTGATTCCAAATTTTACCTTCAGGACTGCTGGTATCATGCCCCAGAGTGCTCCTCCGATGAATGCCACCATGAACATAAGAGGAACGATGATGATGGGAGGCAGGTATGGTCCCCATGAAAGTCCAACCCAGGTGGCCAGTATTGCACCAGCCAGAAGCTGACTTTCAGCTCCTATGTTCCAGAATTTTGCTTTGTAGGCCAGGGCCAGTCCACTGCCGATGAGTATAAGGGGAATGGATTTTGTTATAGTTTCCTTGATGCCGTACCAGCTGCCGAAGGACCCTTTGAATATGGAAAAAACAGCTCTCGCAGGGTTTACACCACTCATTGAAAATACAATACCCACGGCCAGAAATCCGGCCGTAAGTGAACCAACAAGGATGAGAATACTCAGCTGAGGACTGATTTTCTCCCGTGGAAATAGTTCAATACGCATAAATGGGCATCCTCATTGTGAAACTGAACCGGCCATCATCAGTCCGATTTTCTCAATAGACCAGGTTTCCGGGGTTAATTCACCCATAAGACTTCCGTTAAACATTACTGCGATGCGGTCGCAAACCATGAACAGTTCATCCAGATCCTCGGATACGAGCAGAACGGCACCACCATTGTCTCGAAGCGCAATGATCTGTTTGCGGACATATTCTGTTGCTCCTACATCCAATCCGTAGGTTGGGTGGGCCGCTACAAGAAGTTCCGGACCGCAGGATATCTCCCTGCCGAGAATGAGCTTCTGTATGTTTCCGCCGGAGAGATTCTTCACCATGACATTGATGGATGGGGTGTCTACCTGGAAACCTTCTACCAGAGAATTCGCATGTTTGTTAATGACATCATAGTTCATCTGTATCCAACTGCTGAATGGATAATCCCTGTGCTGCTTGAGAACAGAGTTTTCAGAAAGCAGCAGATTGGGAACCGTGCCATGTTTGATCCGTTCTTCAGGCACATGAGATATACCCAGAATGTGGGCAGATCTGGCATCGGAGTGATTCAATGCCTTCCCCTTCATCTGCACCGTTCCCCTCAATGGCTGCCTGAGTCCGGTTATGGTTTCCACCAGTTCCTGTTGACCATTGCCTGAGACACCGGCAATGCCGAGAATCTCAGAGGAATGCACCTTTAGATGCAGATTGCGCACTGCAGGCAAACCCCGGTCAGAGTCCACATCAAGGTTTTTTGTTTCAAGGAGAACCTCACCGGGCTGAACATCAGCTTTATCGTAGGCCGTGGCTATTTGTCGGCCAATCATCATTTCGGCCAGTTTTCCTTTGTCCACATCATTGATAGCTGCTTCACCTGTAAGACAGCCTTTACGGAGAACCATAACCCGGCTGCAGATACTGAAAATTTCCTCAAGCTTATGGGTAATCAATATTACCGAATGTCCTTCAAGGGTCATTTTCCTTAAAATATCAAAGAGTTCACTGGCTTCCTGGGGAGTTAGAACCGATGTAGGTTCATCCATGATGAGCAGATCGGCATTCCGGGAGAGTGCTTTCAATATCTCTACCCGCTGCTGTTCTCCTGCGGATAAATCCCAAACAGGTTTATCAGGATTGACTTCCAGACCGTACTGGGCAGACAGTTTCTGTATTGTTGAACGCAAAGTACGATGGGGGAAGAAAAAAGGGGTGTTTTCATAGCCGAGAGCTATATTCTCAAGTACGGAATGTTTTTCCACCAGCATGAAATGCTGATGAATCATTCCAATGCCTGCCCGCATTGAATCCCTGGGGTTTTTCAGGTGAATTATCTCATCGTTGATCCGTATTTCACCTTCATCGGGAAGATACAGGCCGTAGAGGATGTTCATCAGAGTCGTCTTACCAGCTCCGTTTTCCCCAAGCAATCCGAGAATTTCACCGGATTTGATGCTGAAATTGATGTCCTGATTTGCCCTGACTTCGAGAAATGATTTACTGATACCCCTCATTTCCAGGGACTCAATTCTATTCAAAGAGCTCTCCGTTTACCTGAATTTCATCTACAACCTCGCTGGTTGTCATCTATATACCAGGCAGTGCTCGCGGAAATCGGTACATACTGAATGCAGGCGTATACCCGCAAATATGCACCGCTTTGTTTCCATGCTCCGAGGCTTTGACTTCTCCTTTCAGATATTCAATTCCGGATAGACTTCAGGCAGTCACACTATCAGGTGCAAAAACATGAAATCAGAAACGTTTCTCCGGGCCCTGGGCGGAAACTTACCCCCGTTCGGCCATACATCGTACACACTATTCATACTCCGGGATATCTCCCGGAGTATGAGACTGTTTAGTTTACTGAGGAAGAGGTGATATGAAGTTATCTACCTGGTAACTCATCTCCGCAAAGAGGTGTCCAATGCTGGCCAACTCTCCATCTGCGATAGTCATATTACCATCCTGATCGTAGATCGGTCCTACGAATGGATCAAAGACTTCCCGGCCCTGTATCATTTGTTCCCGGCGTTTCATTACAAGGTCGTAAATACTGATCTCACCCAGATCCGCATTATTGGTTTTCAGTTCTTTGAAAGTACTTACATAGGATTGATTTATTTTCTCATCCCATGATGCCCCAAGTTCCACAACCCCATCCTGTATAAGCCAGAGAAGGTCGTAGTTGGTCATATCATTGGCTTTGCCATCTTTGACGTCGTTGAGCATTCGAACGTAAAGTGGACCCCAGTCAGTCAGTTTGCCTGTGATGGCTGCATCAGGGCCGTAAGGCTGCATGGGACTGTAATGGGAGAGAGCATAAATCTCTCTTCCCTTATCCTGATACTCCTGAGCGACTTCAATGACAGTCGGCGTATCCTCGGTAAAACCAAGAACATCGCAGCCTTCGGCTACCAGAGACTCTGCGGCTTCACGGGCCTTGTCCGGACTGTACCACTCATAGATCCATCTGACACTGACCGTGGCCTCCGGGTTGACTTCCTTAATTCCCAATGCAAAGGCATTCATGTGGCGGAAGAGCTCGGAGATGGGGAATGCAGCAATATATCCAATTTTGTTTGATTTGGTGATGGCTCCGGCCATCAAACCATTCAGATAGAAAATTTGATACATGTCAGCCATGTAGGTTCCAGCATTGATCGCTCTTTTGTACCCGGAACAGTGAAAGAATTTCACATCAGGGTACTTTTCGGCGGCTTTAAGGGTGTCCTCCATATAACCAAAACTTGTAGTGAAAACAGCATCAACCTTTTGTTCCTGTATAAGACGATCTATGAAACGGATAGCATCACCTTCGGGAACACTTTCCACAACCACAGTTTCAAGCCAGGGGAGTTCCTTTTCAGCATACTGACGTCCCTGGTCGTGGGCGTACGTCCAGCCGAAATCACCGGCAGGGCCGATGAAAACGAATCCGGCTTTGAGGGTTTCCTGACCCGAGGAGGTCGTCTCCTCACTGCCTCCGCCTGCGAAAACGAACATGGATGCGACCAACATGATTGTAAGGGTCATCAATACTCTCTTCATAGTTTTCTCCTTTTATTAATTAATCGATCGTCAGTCTAGTATCTGTCTGATTTTCTGTCAATTGGAAATAGTCATTGATTGATTGTTAGTCCAGTATTTGTCTGTTTTCTAAGTTCACCAGGAGTCTGTCGGATTCTAAGGCTTCGAGCCGTGAGGCGTAAGTCCGGCAGGCTCCCAGGGAATTGATTTTGCGACGAACTCCCATCAGTCACTTGGAAAAGTCGTCTTCAAGTCAGATTTCTTCACTGTGCACTCGTTCCATTGTCCGCCGCATGGAGATCAGTGCCATTCAGGGTTGATCCAGCAGAATTACATGAATCAGCAGCATGGATGTGACTGCGAATCATTTACTTTCTTCCGGGAAAACGCTATTCTCATTCCGGGCGATTTTCGCCGATAGAACACAGTGAGTGAGGAAGTTATGGTAAAAACATACAGAATAGCCGTATTGCCCGGTGATGGTACAGGCGGTGAAGTTGTCGCCGAGGGAAAAAAAGTGCTGGATGCAGCAGCCGCAAAGTTCGGATTTAAACTGGAGATGACGGAATTTGATTTTGGCGGTGATCGTTATTTGAGAACCGGAGAGGTTTTGCCCGATACGGCTGTCAATGATCTTAAGCAGTTTGATTCCATCTATCTTGGAGCTATTGGTCATCCCGATGTGAAGCCGGGAATTCTGGAGAAGGGCATTCTTCTGCGGCTGCGTTTTGAACTGGATCAATACATCAATCTGAGGCCGGTGAAGCTTTATCCGGGAGTGGATACGCCATTGAAGGATAAGGGGCCTGAGCATATTGATTACGTTGTGGTTCGTGAAAATTCCGGTGGAATCTACACTGGAACCGGCGGAATCTCCATGAAAGGTACGGATCAGGAAGTGGCTGTGCAGAGCATGGTTTACAATCGCTTTCAGGTTGAACGCTGCCTGAGATATGCCTTTGACTACACGAAAAGACATGGGAAAAAGGCTTCGGGTAAGGGCAGGGAAAATAGTCTTGGTCTGGTTGGAAAAACAAATGTTCTCACCTATGTTTTTGATCTTTGGGAGCGGGTCTTTAATGAAATTGGCGAGACTGACTTTGCAGATATACGCCGGGACTACTATCATGTTGATGCGGCCTGCATGTGGATGGTAAAGAGTCCGGAATGGTTTGATGTTCTGGTTACAGGCAACATGTTTGGAGACATTATCACCGATCTGGGGGCCATTACCCAGGGAGGCATGGGCATTGCCGCCGGGGGAAACATAAACCCTGAGGGTGTTTCCATGTTTGAACCCATTGGCGGTTCAGCTCCCAAGTATACCGGTAAGGGTATCATCAATCCACTGGCTTCCATCGCTGCGGGTGCCATGATGCTGGATACTTTGGGCGAGTATAAGGCTGCCGAATCCGTAGAAAATGCTGTTATGCAGATCACCGGAACGAAAATCAAAAGCCTGTCTGCCGGTCAAATGGGATATTCAACAAGTGAAGTGGGAGATCTGGTCGCTTCGGCTCTTTGAGGTGGTACATATTGCACTACTTATACTTTATACGGCATGCTGAGAGTGTGGCGAACCAGCACCGCCTTCTTGGCAGCCGTGTGGATTACCCTCTAACCGAGGCTGGCCTCAAGGATGCCTTGCGGATAGCTGAAGAATTGAAAGAGATAACCCACCTGGATGGCATTGTCACTTCTCCGGTACTTCGTGCCCGTCAGACAACCGATGCTTTTTCCGAAGTGTTCAACATTGTTCCGATTGTGGATGACAATCTTGCTGAGCAGGAACTTGGACCTTTCTCCTGCAAGTCCTATGATGAAGTGAAGAACATGGACGGCTATGAGAATGACACCCTGGCCCGATGGGATTGGAATCCCGGGGGAGGCGGCGAATCGTATTCCATGGTGGCCGACAGAGTTATTGAGTTTTTTAAGTCCGTAGAGAGCTTCCCTCTTGAGTCTACCTGGCTCATTGTTACCCATGCGGTAGTTTTCCGGCTCATTCGTGCAGCTCTTGAAAACACATTGCCTGTATACTCTGAGAAATTTCCAAATAATGGAGAAATATGGCGGGTCGCCTGTCAGGGATTGGGAGTGCGGCACGATATAAGAGCTATATTTCTTGGCGAGAGTCGGAAGTTTATTCATCTTCCCTGACAGAACGGCTATATTGGAGGAAAATGTATTGAAGAAGAAATTGTTTTTGACACTGGATCCAGCTATACAGGCCCACCTGGCATCCATGCGTGAGAATCTGGGTTTGTCTTCCAGTGATGAAACCATGGAAATTCTTGCCTCCGGCTGGCTTGAAAAGGAAAGAGCCTTCCTTGAAGAGTCAGTGGGATTGGGCATGGAAAGTGTTGATGAATGCAGTAACCCTGCCTGTGGTTTTCTCGCTCTTACATGGTCGGGATCTCTGGTGGCCGTTGGGCCTGAAAACAAAAATAAGCGGCGGGCGGTTTACGTCAGCATTGATCGACGTCAGAATGTCCCCCGCCAGGCAGAATCCGACAATGCCAGGATTGTGAGTACCGTTGCGGTGGGCCATGAGATTGTATTCTCCACCGGTCCTGTTAGGCAAACCTCAGCGATCTACAAACTGGCTGTTTTACCGCCTGAATTGAATGTAGGGAGACAGAATAAGATTCTCGATGAAGCAACTGTAACACTGGTTGAAGAATTTCAGGCTGTTGATGATTCAAATGGGGCCGATATTGCCTGATTACGATGCCGAAAGTCTCTGGCGTGTGCTGCATAGACTTCATTACGGACAATCCCTTCCTGACAGGGGTGATTTATCCGTAATTCTTGAAACAGCTATAGAGACCCTGGCCAGTGAAAATCCTCTCATTCGTCCCCGTGACTCTCATAATCGTCCGGGAGGACTGGTTCTTCTTCCCCATGACCGAACAACCATCATCGTGCCGGATCTCCATGCCAGAACGGGATTCATAATGACTCTGATGGATATGGAATTTAATGGACACCGTGTTATTGATTCCCTGTTTGCCCAGCGGCTGCAGATTGTCTGTGTCGGTGATGGGCTTCACAGTGAGGCACGGGGTGCAGATCGATGGTATCGGGCCTTGCTGGAATATGAAACTGGTTTCCGGCAGCATGGGGCTATGGATGAAGAAATGAAGGAGGGTCTTTCTCTCATGGCTATGATTATGCTGCTGAAAACAGCCGTTCCCGACAGTTTTCATTTTCTCAAGGGAAACCATGAGAATGTGGCAAATTCCAACGAGGCAGGTAATCTGTCATTCTACAAGTTCGCTATGGAGGGGCAGATGGTGCGTGACTGGTTTTCAATGTTTATGGGATGGGACATGCTGATGAAATGGGCAGATTTTGAATCATCCCTGCCCCTGTTGGCCGTGGGTGACCGTTTTATGATTTCCCACGCCGAGCCCCGGCATCCTTACAACCGCAGGGAAGTAATTGAATACAAAGGAAATCATCAGCTTATACTGGATTTTACCTGGACGGGGAATAATGAGGCCGAAGAAGGTTCTGTCGAGTCCATGCTGACCATGTATCTTGACGGGGAGTTGGAGGGAAGTCTTTATTTTGGAGGACATCGGCCAGTCTCCGGGTTGTACGGGCTCCGAGCCAATGGGTATTATGTTCAGATTCACAATCCTGATCACTATGCTGTTGCAATCCTGGAGAGTGGAAGAACACCTTTACCTCAAAGAGATGTTATTCAGATAACAGGGAAGGACCATGGGTGAACGCGGAGAAATCTTCAGTAACCGGGTGTATGTTGATGAAGGTCAGAAAACCTATTTCTTTAATATCAAGGAAAATCGTTTTGGTGATGTTTACCTCAATATCGTTGAGAGCCGTAAAACTGAGAGAGGATTTCGACGGTCATCCATCGTAATTTTCAAGGAAGATCTTGATAGTTTCATCATCAGACTGGATAGAACAGTTGCTGATATTCGTCAGCATCGAAATAGTAGCGGCCAGACTCTTATTGTTGGAAAGGGCCGCAGGGAGTACAGAATGAGCCTGGACAGGCGAAGAAAACCAGCACTTCGGATATCCGAGGAGAGGCAGGACCCGACAAATCCTCACAGGGAATCGGTGATTATTTCATTGGATGTTCTGGATGTTTTTATGGGTGGTTTCAGAAAGTCACTGAGGTATATTCAGCCCGCTTGAGGCGACCGCCAGGGTATTGGAGTTAGCGTCATCAGATTTCAGGTAGTGATGCTTTTAGTCCATTCCCAGTGTCAGAAAGCTTGTTAATGCGGCAAGAACCCCTGTCAGGCTCGTTATAACATAGTAAGAAAACAATTTATAAAGGAGTTTGACCATGCCATTCCCTCACTGCCCAACCCGAAATGTATCCATTTCAGTGCCCCAGAGCAAAAAAACTGGTTTCCGGTACACAGTTCCTACCACACAGAAAAAACGGGTCATGACATCTTCAAGGTCAGCCAGAACCATGGATAATCCGATGCTTCCTATTAACTACATTGACCGTCAGATCAGGAAGATATTTCAGATCATGTCAGGGAGGCGGTCAAGTTTGCCGAATCTCCCGCTGCAATGATGATTCGATTTGTTCCTTATCGTCACTACCACAACTGCATGATTCCATGGCGGGTGAAGGAGGTCAGGAGCCTGTTGGACTTACGCCTCACGGCTCGATTTTTGCCCTTTTTCCCTGTTGCTGCGTTGCCAAAATACTCACGTAGCCCAGCTACGCTCCGTTTTTGTCGCCTTGCATCAGGAAAAAATCATCAAAAATCGCCTCGAAGTCTTAAAGTCCAACAGACTCCCCCGAAAGAAGAAGAACACAACTCATGCTGAGAAGGCCGGGATCACCAGGAAGAAACTTCGCAAGGCAGTAGGCAGGTACTGGTTGAAGAGGGCCTTTTTGAGCAGGGTCAATCCGGGTGCGGCAGAGAAGAAAACCTGGCTGTGTGAGTGGCGTAATTTGGGAGTGGAATCTGACCGTTCTGACCCGTTGTATGTGAAGGTTTAGGAGGAGATTGGACTCCCGGGATGGGTTGAAGGGGGTTTTACAGGCTTTCTGACACAGGGTATTCTTCTCATGACCTGGTCTACATTGATTCTACATATGGTATGTTTAAAAGTTGGAAACCACTCTTTAATGTAGTAAGGACGGCCCGAGCCAACGACATTCGTGAAGCTGCCAGCAGCTTGTCTTCTGCCCTGGCTATGGGAACTTCATGGTAGTAATGGCTGAAATCCCGGGCAATCTGATAGAGTCCGGCGGTCAATATGGAGGGGTCCAGTTTTTCTGCTGCCCTGGCCACGAGATCGGGGTATTCACCGATTCGCCGAAATATAGTCCATTCATCGTCCCGGGTTAACAGAGAAGAATCAGTTTCGATATCTCCGATATTATTCGAAAATCTTGAGATAAGACTTGCAATTCTTGCCACTACATACTGCAGATAGGGACCCGTATTCCCGGTGAAAGCAAGAGATTCCCTGGGATTGAATACCATATCCTTTGCCGGACTTATCTGGAGAAGATAGTAATGGAGGGCTGCAATTGCTATCTTTTCAGCTGTTTCTCCAGTATCTTCCATCCCCTGTTCCCGACCCTTTTCTTTTATTTCTTCCAGGGCGAGGGAAGCAAGATTGTCAATGAGATCATCAGCATCCACAATGGTTCCTTCACGAGATTTCATTTTGCCCTCTGGTAGAAACACCATTCCATAGGAAAGGTGACGGAGTAGTGAGGCCCATGGATAACCAAGTTTTTTCAAGGCATAAAAAAGAACCTGGAAATGGTACTCCTGCTCATTTCCTACAACATAGATGAGCTGATCAAAGGGCCATTCTTCATGACGGCTGACAGCGGTACCAAGATCCTGAGTCATGTATACGGAAGTACCATCCGGGCGTAGAAGAACCTTCATCCCCAGCCCTGCTTCATCCAGATTCAACCGTACAGAATTATCTGAATGCCTGTAGAACACGCCACTTTTCAAACCTTTCTCTATCTCTTTTTTTCCTGAAAGATATGTTTCACTTTCCTGGTACCACCTGTCAAAGTGCACCCCTGTCCGCTTGTAAGTTATATTGATTCCATCCAGAGCCCATTTGTTCATAGTTTCCCAGAGTTTGCGTACTTCCGGATCACCTGATTCCCAGGCGAATAACATGTTTTGAACCTGTTGTTCTGCATTTTCATCCATAGCGGCCCATTGAGCATATTTCGTGTAGTATTTTCCAACGAAATGATCACTTTTCATGCCACAGGTCTCTGGTGTTTGACCCGCACCGAATTTCTTATAGGCAAGCATGGATTTGCATATATGTGTCCCTCTGTTATTTACCAGGTTCACTTTTAAAACCTCAGCTCCCCTGGCAGCCAGGATGCGGGCACAACTCAGACCAAGAATATCGTTTCTCAAGTGACCAAGATGGAGAGGTTTATTAGTGTTTGGGCTGGAGAACTCAATCATCACTTTACGACCGGCCAATTCCTGTCCGGCACCCCAGGTGTCACCGGCTTCTTTGATTTTGTTGAGAACCTCTTTGATGACGGCTGTCCGGTCAATGCGTACATTGAGGTAGGGACCAAGAGCATTTACTCCTGCGTCGATTCCCCCAAGCCTTTCGGAAACCATGTTTGCCAGGATTTGTGGTGATCGCTTTAAGATTCCAGCACACGGAAACATTGGGTAGGATATATCACCCATTTCACTCTTTGGGGGTTTCCCTGCAACTAATACACCGGTAATACTGGCTGGATTTTCTTGTTCTTCCAAAGCCAGTTGTTCCAATACGCCCTGCACTTTTCCTGTCCATTGTTCGATAATCTCTTTCATCAATGGTATTGAATCACGTGGGCAGGGAGGGGTCAAGGATGCAATCGTCTCATTGATTGAACTGGCAGGGACGGGAAGGAGATTATCGATTCAGAATTCTCTTGATTCTTCCAGGTTGAGCCCGATTCATTGTCCCTGTCATTTTCAATGAGAGAAGGTAGTTTAGCATTTTTATGAATTCCACACAAAATCCTGAAAATCCAGTTTTTTACGGTGTCAGGAAGCTTGTAATAGCCTGGTTTCATTTAAATCCTGTTAGAGGAGGATCCTTCCCAATATAGTAGTTCAATACTCATTGACAGTTGTGATCCAGCGAATTATTCATCAGGAATGATGAGAAGTCTCTCCGGCAAGATGTTTTGTAAATGCTGTTCTATAGGATATTAATTCTTTTAATGGAAGCGATTATTTCATTCAACAGGCTTCCTGACACTGTACAAATCATTCACTCTATGTCAGTAAAGGGTCTTCCACTGAGTGCGTCAATACAAACGCGGCATGTAGAACAAAGGTACAGGTTCAACTCCTGCATCCATCATATAGTTCTCTGAAAGACCACTCACGAATTTTTCAAAAGGGTAACTATACAGCACACCGCCTCTTTCAGAAATGTATCCTTTGGGAGTTGAATAATCAAATTCACCAAGGAAAACAATATCTCCTGGTTTTACTTCAATGATGGTGAGTAATTCGACAGGGACGGGTACTGTATGTTTCTCACTGGTGTTTTTTGTTCCATCAATATAGACTGCTGCCCAGCGGCCCGGAGGAAGTTCAACAATACTTGGAATATCCATCATGCGAAATATCCGTTCAACTTTTTTCCTTGTATCAAGATTGACGAATTTTATTCGATGATTAAAAACCTGAAAATATCCACCAATGTAGGATTTCTCATTCGATAATGCAGTATCCTGGGGGATATTGCTTACACATCCGATCAATAGAACTGCAGCGTACATAATCAAGCGATGAAGAAGTTTATTCATTTTTACTTCCTAACTCAGTGATGTCAGTTACTTCATTGAGCTCATCAAGACTGAAATCAGTCTCGTCAACTCTTTTTATGACGAAATGCCCGGTCAGTAGAAATGTATTCCGTTTTTCATTGTTGATTTCAATGAGATAAGATTCAGTCCTCATGTATTCATATCCATCCCTGCGAAGACTCACCATCAGTTCTCCAGGGGGAGCTCGAAAGGTTATGTATTCATCATTATTCAGTACAAACTTGAGATGTTGATTGACAATCACCTGTAATTTTATTTCTACTCCAAGAATCTGAAATGGTCTGACAAGTAATACATCTACCAGAGGTTCTGCCGCAAATCCTGTAGAAACTGAAGAAATAATCAACAACAGCATTAAAGCAGTTTTTTTCATTCTACTCTCCTCAATTCTATACAACCTACTACTATAGGGGTACGTTGACATCTAATGAAGACCTCGAATTGATATTATTTCACATTTTATTGATTTCGATAGACTTCATAGAGATAGTTGAATCCTCCGCCCGAATAGAAATCCCCTGAGAGTCAATGAATTTCCATCAGCAATGCATTCTCCAGTCAGCAGCCGGGCAGTGCAGAAAACACCTGGGCGCCCATTCCCCGGTGACCCTCTTGCAAAAGATGCGTCAATCGCACCATCAATGAATCAGTCGTTTTCATTCATTTCTTGCTCGTTCTTTTCAAGCAGGTCACTTCCTATGAATAATAAGGTGCCCATAAGGCCATTCGCTTCAGTACTGAACTATGAAATACATTTTGATTGTAGAATTCTGATGAAACAGCGAATTATCTCACGAACATAATCATCGGTTATTCGGTAGATCCGCTTGTTTCCTTTGATGGAACACTCCACAATGTTATTCTTTTTGAGGACCGCAAGATGCTGACTGATCACAGGCTGAGACTCATTTAAACATCTCCAGAGATCTGTAACACAGGCATCCTGTTTCTCGATAAGACACAGTATATTGAACCTCAGAGGGTGCCCACAAACTTTGAGCTTCAGGGAGTACTCATTGGCCAGAGGATACAAAGAGTGAGTCGTATCAATCATGGGTCCAGTATATCACAGAATTAACGCAAACATCACATGGCAAGCGATCACTTAAACTATTTATTGCACAATTCTATCGATGAACCATGCATGCAATTCAGCATTTCCTGCTAACTCCGGATGGAAACTCGCCGCAAGAATATTTCCCTGCCTGATCAGAACTGGTAACTCTTCATAAGTTGAAAGGATTTCCACATTCTTTCCTGGAGATCCCCTTACAATTTGTGGTGCGCGAATAAAAACCCCATTGAATACCTTATCATCGATCTCCAACCCTGCTTCAAAGCTGTCAATCTGCCGTCCGTAAGCATTGCGAACCACCGTAACATCCAGGCCTTTGATTCGGGGCAGGCTGTCCCATTCCACCAGACGATCTGCCAGCAGAATCATACCCGCACAAGTTCCGAAAACAGGCAATCCGCCTGCTATCAATTCACGAATCGGATCAATGAGTTCCCATCGAACAAGCATCCTGCTCATGGTGGTACTCTCCCCGCCGGGCAATACCAGTGCATCAATACCGGACAAGTTTCCTGGTTCCCTCACTTCAACTGTTCTGGTATCAAGACTGGAAAGAATTTCCATGTGCTTTGAGAAAGCACCCTGCAGGGCCAGGACGCCGATGATCTTTTTCATTATTATGCCACCCGGGATTACCAGCCGCGCCTGGCCAATTTCTCCTTATCGGCAAGCTCGTCGCAGCCTATACCCACCATGGGTTCTCCCAATCCCTCTGATATCTGTGCCAGCTTATCTGCATCTTTGTAGTGAGTAACCGCTTCAACCATGGCCTTCGCCCTTCTGGCAGGATCGCTGGACTTGAATATCCCCGAACCAACGAACACCGATTCAGCACCCAGATGCATCATCAGTGCCGCATCGGCTGGTATGGCCAATCCACCAGCAGAAAAGTTGGGAACTGGTAGTTTTCCAATTCCGGCCACTTCTTCAACGAGATCAAAAGGGGCATTCAGTTCTCTGGCAGCAGTCATGAGCTGATCATGAGGCATCACGCTGAGAGATCTGATACCATCCATAAGGGTACGCATGTGGCGAACAGCTTCAATGACATCACCTGTACCGGCCTCTCCCTTAGTGCGGATCATCGCAGCTCCTTCGCCAATGCGTCTCAGGGCCTCTCCAAGATTGCGGCAGCCACAGACAAAGGGGACCTTGAAAGCATTCTTGTCCACATGATACTGATCATCTGCCGGAGAAAGAACTTCGCTCTCATCAATGAAGTCAACACCGAGGGATTCAAGGATTCGGGCTTCCATGAAGTGACCTATACGGCATTTTGCCATTACAGGAATGGAAACTGATTTCTGGATACCATCAATCATTCTGGGATCAGACATCCGTGAAACTCCACCATCAGCCCTTATATCGGCTGGAACCCGCTCAAGAGCCATCACAGCAGCGGCTCCAGCATCTTCCGCTATTTTCGCGTGATCCGGGGTCACCACATCCATAATGACACCGCCTTTGAGCATCTCGGCAAAACCAATTTTTATTTTCCATGTAGAATGCTGCCGATTAGACCAATGCATTTCTTCGCTCATTCTTTACTCCCGTCATTTATAATGACTTTTCGCGCCCTGCAGGATTCGAACCTGCGACCTACGGGTTCGAAGCCCGGTACTCTATCCACTGAGCTAAGGACGCATCAATGGGTGGATGACGGGATTTGAACCCGCGACAACCAGAACCACAATCTGGCGCTCTACCACTGAACTACATCCACCATGCAGGCATTTTTTACCCTTGTATGGAATCTCTGTCAAGATGTAAAAACCCCTTCATCAGGGTGACCTGTCATAATTTTTTCAGTTCAGTACAGGTTACGTCCACCCAGAAGACATACTTCTTCAGTTTCACGGATGTTGATTCACTGTCAATGATGACTCACATACACCGGCACTGGACGATCCAATGTACCCGACCTTGAATGGCTCCTGGCTACAGAGAAACCTTCAGAGATTCCGCTGTTGATCTCGAAGTAGAGTTTCTCAAAGGTACTGCTGACACTCTGAACGATTTCTGTTAGAATTTTCCATCAGGATGCAATATCCAGTAAGGTGGCTAATATGAAGAAACGGATTGAACGTGACTCCATGGGAGAAGTACAACTCCCCGAAGATTCCTGGTATGGTGCCCAAACTCAAAGGGCAGTGGAAAATTTCGGCGTATCTCCCCTGAAACTTCCTGAAGAGTTTATCAAGGCTCTGGCTCTCGTTAAGAAGGCAGCCGCATTGACCAATAAAAAATTGGGATCTGTCGATGGCAGTCTGGCCGATGCCATAGTTGAGGCTGCCGATGAAGTAATAGCCGGCAGGCTCAATGCAGAGTTTCCGGTTGATGTATTTCAAACGGGCAGTGCAACCAGTACCAACATGAACATGAATGAGGTTTTGGCCAACAAGGCCAATGTATTCCTCAGTGGAAGAAAAGGTACCCGGAGTCCAGTTCATCCCAATGATCATGTCAACAAGGGACAGTCGTCCAATGATGTCATTCCCACAGCACTTCATATTGCCAACCGGCTCGCTGCAGAAAGAATGACAAAATCTCTTACAGTTTTAGAGAAATCTCTGGCCCGGAAAGAAGAGGAGTTTGCAGATGCTATCAAACTGGGCCGTACACATCTTCAAGATGCTGTCCCCATGACTCTTGGGCAGGAATTTGGTGCCTTCCGTGAGCAGGTATCAAAGGGTGTTAAACGGATTGAGTCCACATTCGCCCATCTGGAGGAACTTGCTCTGGGAGGAACGGCGGTGGGGTCTGGACTCAATTGCCCGGAGGGATTTGCCAGGGGAGCGATTGAAATTATCGCCGGTGAAACCGGTGTGCCTTTTGTCGGTGCACCCAGCCGATTTGAAGCCATTGCCTGCCGCGATGCCCAGGTGGAGCTCATGGGAGCCGTGAATACGGCAGCCGTATCTCTTGGAAAAATTGCCAACGACCTCCGTTTGCTTTCATCCGGCCCGAGGGCCGGATTGGGAGAAATTACTCTGCCGGCCCTCCAGCCTGGAAGTTCCATCATGCCGGGTAAGGTAAACCCTGTTATGCCGGAGATGATGGTGCAGGCCACCGCTTTTGCCCAGGGTCAGGCTCTGTCCGTGAGTATTGGGGGTTTGACAGGTCCTCTGCAGCTGAACATGATGCACCCTGTGATTTCCTGGTGCTCGCTGAGAGCCATGGAAATTCTCGGCAATGCGGCCCGGGCCCTGGCAGAGAGATGTATCAACGGCATTGAGGCTGTTCGGGAAAGGGCGGAGGCATGGATAGAGCAAAGTCTTGCCCTGGTAACACCTCTGGCCCTCAGCATTGGGTACGATAAGGCCGCAGCATTTGCCCATGAGGCCTTTAAAACGGGAAAAACCG
Source organism: Spirochaetaceae bacterium (assembly GCA_965224705.1). Lineage (GTDB taxonomy): Bacteria > Spirochaetota > Spirochaetia > DSM-2461 > DSM-2461 > UBA2779. The sequence continues at coordinate 2,261,117 of OZ245056.1, forward strand.
TTCGGGAAGTGGTCAAGGCTTCCGGTGTATTGAGTGATGAAGAGGTGGATCGCCTACTTGATCCGCAGTCCATGATTCGCTGAACCTGGCTGTGATTTTCAAGCAGGAACTTTCAAGGAGTCTGTCGGACTTTTGACAGCTCTTCTCTACTACTTGAAATGACCCAGGCGGCTATCCTTTTACAGCCCCTGCAGTCAGGCCTTTGATAAATTCTCTTGACAGAAGTATATACAGTATCAGCATGGGTATGGCTGCCAGGGAAAGGACGGCCAGTGCACGAGTCCAGTCGGTGCGATACTGCCCAAACAGGAGTGATACACCCAATGCCACAGTTCGCGATTCAACTGAGCGGATGAAAACAAGGGGAAACCAGAAATCATTCCATATCTTGATCATGTTAAAAATGGCGACGGTCGCCAGTGCTGGACGCATCAGGGGAATAACCAGACGGCTGTATACCTGCCATTCAGTTGTTCCGTCAATCTGTGCCGCTTCAAACATTGCGTTTGGCAGTTCCTTAATGAATGCGGTCAATACAAAAGTGGCAATCGGCATTCCCATGGCAATGTAGACAGGAATGAGACTCCAGTATGTATCCTGTAGATTAAGTGCTTTGATAATACGAACCAGATCAATGGTTCCCAGACGAATGGGAATCATCAATCCCGCGATGAAGAAAACATACAGAAACTTTGAATACCTTGATTTCCATTTTGCCAGTGCATAAGCCGCCAGTGAACCAATAAAAAGAATCAATCCCAGAGAAATAAATGTAACTATAAGAGTATTGACAAAGTACAAATCAAATCGGCCGGAACTCCAGGCAGCTTTGTATCCTTCCAGGGTAAAAGCTGATGGCAATCCAAATGGATTCTTAAAGATTTCTTTTTGCGGTTTGAATGAGTTTATTATAAGTGTCCATATAGGAAATAGAACTATAGCTGACCAGATGGCTAAGACAAGGTAGGTGATTATGTTTTTCAGGTTTCTACGATTCATAATTTCTCAGACTTAATTTGATTCCTCTTTGCGTGAGTAGTACAGCCATAACAGAACACCGGACATGAGTATCAGAAAGGTCATTGTTGCAATTGTGGCCCCCATTCCCATATCGGGAATTCCCACAGGATGTTCCCCGGCTATGCCTGTTCTATAAAAAAGTGTCGCCAGTAGATCGGTGGAGTAACCTGGCTCTCCTCTGGCTCCAGCCATGGCATAGATAATGTCAAAAGCATTGAAGTTATCCACAAAAGTGAGAATTGATACAACGCCGATGACCGGTTTGAGCAGCGGGAATTTGATATGCCAGAAAATATGCCATTCTGATGCACCATCAATCCGTGCTGCTTCAAGTAATTCGTCAGATATCCCCATCAAACCTGCAAGAAACATAACCGTGGGCATCCCGACCCACTGCCAGACAGAAGCAAGTGAGATGATGGGAAGGGCCAGGTTTTCCCGGCCAAGCCAGGGAAGGGCCCACTGCTCAAGTCCTATGGCAATCAAAGTCTGATTCAATGCTCCCCAGTGTGGATTAAGAATCAGAGTCCATAAAAAACCAACAACCAGAACAGAGAGAGTAGCCGGCATAAAAATGATCGTGCGAAAGAAGTTTCTTCCTTTGAAATCCGAAGAAAGCAGATTGGCAAACAGCATGCCCAGACTGTTTTGCACGATCATATGGATGGCAAAAAATATACATGTGTGCCAGAAAGCACCCAGAAACTTATTCAGCCAGAGAGGGTTGGTAAAAAGACTTATATAGTTTTGAAGACCAACAAACTCTGTTGGTCTATAGCCCTTTCCTGTGTAAAGACTCAGGCGCAGGGAGTCAAACAATGGCCCAGCCATAAAAACAAGATATGTCAGCAGGGCGGGAAGTAGAAAGATAATCCAGGTTATTCTGCGGTGATTTTCGGCATTTCTTAAACCGGAACTCTTTCGGAACAAAGAAAATGGCTGGTTCATTCTGACTCCATCATTTAGGAAGAGAGGGACTCCCTCCTGTCTTTTCTGACGACAGGAGGGCTGCTGCTAAGGCGTATACCAGGCGGAAAGATCCGTATTAAAGGAATCTGCGGCTTCCACAGGGGATTTCTCATCCTTGAGAACTGCAATCACATTGTTATTCAGAGATGTGTAAGCATCAATACTTCCCGATGGTGCTGCCAGGAGTTTCTCCCATACGAAACGGATATCAACACCTGCGGCTGAATTGTTGAAGGCCAGGAAATCATTTGCAACAGGATCATCCAGGCTGGGAACTGTTCTGGTCATGGGGAAGAAGCCGGGAAGACTGTTCCCCAGCAAACTGGCGAATTTTGAGGTTTCCAGCCATTCAAGAAATGTCATCGCGGCTTCAAGATTGGCTGAAGCAGTGTTTGCTCCTACAGCAGCATCGACATGGAATGTGACATATAAATCCTTTCCACTGAGTGCTGGAGGATAAAAAACGCCCCATTCGAAATCCAGATCGTTCTTCTTCAACTCACTGATACTCCACGATCCATCAAACAGCATTGCTGCCTCACCCTGCATGAAGAGCTGCCCGGCATCATAATAGCTTACGGCTTCAAACCCAGCGGGAAGATAGGGTTTTATATCTTTTATCTGCTGGAAGGATGCCACGATTTCATCACTGTTGAACGGACGTGTCCCATCCAGATAAGCCATTCGGCCTTCGTAACCGCCGATGTTGCTGGGGATTAACTGCATCATCACGACTTCATTAATATCCCATGCATCTTTTGTTCCATTTGCAAAGGGTATAATATCAGCATCAAGCAAAACCTTTGCATCAGCTATGAGGTCTTCCCACGTTTCAGGAATATCCAGCCCATTGGCCTCAAATAGATCTTTGTTGTAGTAGATCCCATGAGAAACAGCCATGATTGGCACGGCATAAGGTTCGCCTGTGGAGGTAGACCACGGTGCTCTGGAACCTTTGGAAAAAACATCCATGAGTCCGGGAAGATTGGACAGTGATGCAATGTAGCCAGCCTCAAACAGCTCAAGTCCTGCTGCAAAAGATCGGACAAAGAAGAGATCGGGGCCAGTCCCGGTTTCCAACTGGGTGCGAAGGGTTGCATTGTAATCCGGCGGATTGGTGGGGTCAAACTTTACCACAATGCCGGGGTGGTCTTTGCTGAATTCAGCATTGATAGCCTCCCAGGCGGCAGCATCATCCACCCGCCAGGAACCCAGTGTCAGGGTAACTGTTGAATCTTCAGCGGCATCGGCCTTTTTTCTCGCTCCACAACTCATTGTCATCAAAACAGATATGATGGCGATTCCAAGTATTAGTTTATTACGCATTTTTTACTCCTTTTATGTTTTACATGCATAGTTGAAAGGTATCAGTTAGAGAAGGAATGTCGCTACTCCTGGTGCTACCTCAGGCAGATTTTCATTGAAAATGAAACTTTTGTCAAGCCTTTATATGAAAAAAGCTATCTTTCCATGTTTCAAACACATCTCTCTCTCAAAGCAGGAATCTCGGCCCGTTCCTTCCATGCCGCTTCTTTGTTTAGAGCCGACAGAATGGAGTATTGAAGTATCTTTTGTGCGGTAAGACGAAAACACCTTCTCATGTCCTCTGACGTAAAGCTGCCTGGGAAGAAACAAATCCTTGAGATGGGAGTTGCCCGCTCCACCTGCTTCTCATATCTCAGTAAGTTCTCCGGGTTGCTCCCCTCCTGGGTTGTCCCCGCTTACATGTCCCACAGGTTCATCTTTAAGCGTTTTCGAGTGTCAGTAAGCTTGTTGTAGCCTGGCTTCATTAGAATCCATCCAGAAGTAGATCCCTGTCCGGTGTAGTCGTTTAATGTTGATTGATGGCTGTGATTCGGCGAATCACTCTCTGGAACGGTGAAAAGTCCTGTCGGCGAAGGTCATTGTAACTACGTATTCTATAAGATATTAATTTTCTGATGAAAGCAATCGATTTATTTAACAAGCTTTCTGACACTACATAGGCGTTTCAACAGCCATGGCCTCCTATGATTGAAAACAGTGCAGCGGATGTGGTTTTTTCACCGTGACTTCAAATGCGGATTACAGAAAATTCAGTTGAATGAGTTTTCGAAGAGGCTCAGAATCAATACTGATTCCTACAATACTGTCACAGCGGATAACACAGGGCAGCAGGGCACCTGAAACTGTGTCAGCAGCGGAACAATTCCTGCAATGCTTCCAATTCCTTCCCTGATTCAGAGATAAATGTGTTGTCACAGAATTTTCCTATAACAGCATCCCGTTCTTCTTCTGAATCATAGATGCTGTTACGAAAACTGTTTTCATAATCCTTCAGGCGGCTTGATTTTATTCCGTTAAAGATGAACCTGGCGGTGTTCAGGGCTTCGGAAATCAGTGTTTCAAGGTCAACGGAGTCAGAAAATTCCATTAGAATCCGTTTCGCATGCTCACAGCGCCTCTTCCGATAGTGACCAGCTATTTTCTTATAGGCTCTGTGAACCCCATCCCAGGAATCAATTTTTCCAGATCTGATGTTTTCCTTCAATCTTTCCAGATCTGAATTCCTCATCAACTGACCTCCGATATTCTCCCATGAGTCAAAACCATGGGCTTCTTCATCTTGTGAGTTGCTGCTGGATGCAAGGGCTTTGGCCAGAGCTTCATAACCGCCGGAATCTAACAGGGTTCGAACAATGTAGAAGCGAATCATCAGACCATAGTCCCGCCAACCCCTTCCGGCGTGGAGAATCCGCACGGGTCGTTTCCCGGATTCCACTGTATCAGTACCGATGATGAGTTCTGGATCTTCAGTTTGCAGAAGGCTTTTGCCATCGGGATAATCACCTTTTGTCACAGCCTGAGATTGATCAGCCCAGGATTCCAGATACTTGCGGCCTACCAGCATCTGATCAACTGTATCGGGAGCCAGCCAGTCGTATTCAAGCTGCTGGCAGTCACCTGAACGGGAATCCCGGATGGCTGTTTTGGAGCTATTGCGTGCCAGGGCATACATATTGTAATGGAACCAGTAGCCCGGCATTAAATTGAGTTCTCCTGCTGCTTCATTGTTACTCACCAGGCAGAAAGGAAGGGTGATATTGAGTTCTGACGGGTAGGATCCCCGGGTAATGAGGCAGAATGCAGCAAACCTGGAATTGTGTTTGAGGCTGACACTTAAACCAGGCCAGAAACCACGGTCGGCTGTTATTTCCCCATCATTGGCCCGGGAGTTATGGTTGGATCCTATTGTTGCGGCTGCAGCCATATTGCTCATACCTTTGAAGATGCTGGCACAGAGGAATGAGGAGTTATGATGCTGCTCATGAGCACCGAAGAGGAGGGAATTGAGGACTTCACAGCAGCTTATGGTGGAATTGGGACCCAGAATTGAATTGATGAGCCGGGCACCGTACTTAAGAACCGAGTGGTCACTCAGTACGAATCTGACAGCCTTGACACCGTAGAACACACGGCAGGCGTAACCGATAATCCCGTTCACAAGTTCACAGCCTTCGCCGATTTGAGTCGGCTGATCAGGAGAACTGTTGATTGTGAGGTTTTTAAGTTTGTTCGCTCCTTTAATATAGGCTGACTTCCCTATGCGGATGTCTTTAAGGATTCGGCTGTCCTTGATAACAGAACCATCATCAATGAGACTGTAATGACCCAGACGGGAATCTTCCAGTTTGTCCGTCATTCCAACAAAGCTCTTCATGAGTTTTTCATCGTCTCTGTACTTGGACCATATCCAGGCATCGGCCGGAAGAATTCCATCAAAAGGCAGTACTTTGCGGCCGGCATTTTCATTGGCAATTTCTACCCAGATCCTTATTTCTTCGGATTCTCCTTCCTTAATTACTCCATTTCCGAATTTTGCATGATTGGTGGTGATTACTTCATCGATGTTAAAAAGGATGCACCGTTCCCCAATCCGGGTATGCGAAAGATAGGCCACATTGTGAATGGCAGCGTTGTGTGAGATGTCGCAGGCAATAATAGTTGATGAATAGAGTCCAATGGGGAGTTTGAAGTCATGGTGTTCAAGGCAGGCATCCTGAAGAGCTCCGATGCGGTTGGGGCCATAGAAATGGCAGTGCCGAACCAATTCTGCCTGGAAGCCATGCTGTACAAGAATGTTATCCCATGAGTCAGCCTGATTACCCTGTGATTTCAGGATGGCTGTTTCATCAGAAGATAATGACCTCCAGTCTTCTAAAGTTGTGCCGAATGGTAGTGGACGTTCTTCATCCTTCCTGCCGGGAATGTAATTGAAGCCAAGAGAATTTCCAGGAATGATTCTGACGTTACTCATTGTATTTGATTTTTGATCCTGTCCTATACTTCTGAGTATACAGTTAACAGCTCAGCCCAGGGCCACATCCAGGGTCATCATAACAACGAATCCGCAAATGGCCCCCATTGTGGCAAGGTCAATATTTCTATGCTCGTGGGCTTCAGGAATAAGTTCTTCAATAACAACATAAATCATTGCTCCAGCAGCAAATGCCAGTGCATAGGGAAGGATGGGGCGCATTGCAATGACAAGTAAGGCCCCCAGTACACCGAAGATTGGTTCTACCATACCGGAGAATTGGCCGTAAACGAAGCATTTCCACCGGGTAAATCCCTCCCTCCGCAGGGGGATTGATACTGCCGCTCCTTCTGGAAAATTCTGTATACCAATACCAATGGCAAGGGCAATCGCGGCGGGCAATGTTGCTCCTGGAAAGCCAATCGCAGCGGTACCAAAAGCCACTCCAACAGCCAGGCCTTCCGGTATGTTATGTATGGTAATGGCAAAAACAAGAAGTATACTTCGCTGCCAGCGTGTTCTGGGTCCTTCGGCATCTGAGAGCGGCATCCCCAGATGAAGATGAGGGATTAATCGATCAGTAACACGGAGAAAAATTGCTCCAAGGAGGAAGCCTGCTGCTGCCGGGAACCAGGAAGGGACACCGGGCATCTCTTCCGACAGGGCAATGGCTGGTGCCAGGAGGGACCAGTAACTGGCTGCAATCATAACACCGGCGGCAAAACCCAGCATTGAATCCAGTACACGTCTGTTGATTCCTTTGAAGAAGAAGACCATGGCCGCTCCGAATGCTGTAACACTCCAGGTAAAAAGAGTTCCAATAAATGCCTGTATTACAGGATTTTGAGTATAAAACCATCCCATTACTATGATTATCCTTTACGAATATATTTTTTCATAGTATAAAAGAATCTTCATGAATCGTCCAGTTCCAGATTTCAGCAAGACTTCTATTATGCCTTTGATACCAGAATGACACGAACCACAAAGCTGTCTGAAGTCTGGGTACAACTCCATTATCGATATAGGAATGAATCCTACAAATACAACCTTCCCCTCCCTGATGGAAGTAAGGCTCTGGATGGCGTGAAGGTTGATTTTGATCGAAGAATTGTTCCCGGAGGACAGCGTTTTTTGGTGACAATGGAATCCATGGGTCTGGTGGATATTGAAACTTTTGTACTCACCGGTTCACTGGATTATTCACGAGACCTCAAGGGAATCTTTGTGAATGGATACCAGTCCTGGACCGAAAGCAATGAGCTATATCCCGGGGAAAGGATAGCGGCACTTAATTCACCCGGCCGGTTTTTATCTCTTCAGCGATCAGGTGATGCCTCTTTCTATCCATATTCCGAGCGGAAGGGGCGTTTCCATGGTTATTCTTATGCCTATTTGAGATACCCGGACCGCCTCTTCCTTGTTTGCAGTCTGGATGACAGTATTGGATACACAATAATTGGGACAGATATTCGCCAGGAGATGTTTACCTTAACCAAAGATCTCTCCGGATATCGACTCAATGGTAAACAGAAAATTCTTGATCTGGCCATATTGGAAGGGATGGAGGATGCTGTTTTTGATGCCTATGCGGATATGCGCGGTCTTTCTGACATGAGATTTCCCCGGGTGTTCAGCTGGATCAGTGAGCCGTCAGGAGCACGCCGATTGGATGAGCTCTATATAAGGCGCAGTCTCGCAGTATTTCGGGATAATGAGATCCCTCTGGATTATTTCATTATTGGAAGCGGCTGGCAGTCGGCGCTTGGTGAATGGAAGCTGCTGGCTTCCGGTTTCCCATCGGGGATGTCTTCCCTGTGTGCTGAGATACGGGGCAGTGGTTATCGACCGGGATTATGGTTTGCTCCCTTTGTTGTGGGAGTTGATTCAACGATATTCCGAACACGGAAGGACTGGCTGATCAGGGAACCCGGGAAGGCATTGAAACCAGCCGGACGTTTTGCCCAGCACAGGGGTGCTGTCTTCGCACTGGACCTCTCGAGACAGGATGTTCGGGAATACATTGCGGAGAGCTATCAGCGGATTACAGAGAAATGGCGTTATGATTTCATTGCTCTGGACCTGCTTTATGCGTCAGGTATCTATCCCCGGGATGGATTGAGCAGGGGAGGGGCCATGAATGATGCGATGAAGTTTCTTACTTCACTGAAGGATGAGTCTACAACCTGGCTTGTCAATGGAGTTCCTCTGGAGCCTTGTTTCGGAAAAGTTGAATACACCCGTATCTGCGCCAATACATCCCCGGCCTGGGAGCATACCTATCATAAGAGTATTCATTTGAGAGAAAGGGTTTCCACCCTTAGCGCATTGCGTTCCACAGTTGGCCGACGTCACCTTAATGGCCGATTGTCTGAAAATGCCACCGGCCCATTTCATTTGAGATCGACAAGAAAATCCATGGATGAATCACAACGATACACTCAGCTTCTATTATGCCTGCTGCTCGGGAATTTCATATCGACTTCAGATCCTGTTGGAGACTACCAGCCGGAAACAATGAGACTGTTTATGTCCCTGTTTCCTTTTATTAATCCCCGAATTGAATCAGTGACAGAATTCAGGAGAACGGTCAGAGTGAATTACAGGGTCGGCGGGCGGACATACCTGAGTATTTCCAATCTGGCAGAACGCACACGATCGTATCAACTTCCTGATGGCAACTGGTTTGTGGCTGCTGCTGGAGGAAATCGTGCTCATCACATTATGGGAGAAACGCATCGGCAGATAAAATCAGGCGAATCACACAATTATCTGCTTATTGAAGAAGGAGATTGTTTTGCCGGCAGCGATGGACATGTTTTTCCCGGAGCTGAAATCAAATCTATACAGAAGATTGGTAACAACTGGGTCATTATCCCTGAGAAATCAGGTCATAATCTTTTCAAAGTATGGCTGCGAGTTCCGGCGGATGATGCCAATACTACAATAAATGGATATTCTGTTGAGAAAGAAATACTCGCGAATGGAGAATGTCTGATAAGCACCCATGTCGGCGATTCACCGGCAGTTTAACAGTCGTAAAGAAGTCTGAAGTAATCAACTCGGCCAAAAACCTTCCCTACAGCTTCCCTAATGCTGCCTGGTGATGCGGATGGGGTTTTCGTGCCGAAACCTGCCAGTATTTCAGAAAATTTTCTGGCAAAAACAATGTCACTGAAATGGGATTCCAGGGTATCTGCCATGCTGGGTGCGGTTGCCATCAATGTGCGGCTGACCGAATCCAGCAGCTCGCGATTCAAGAGTCTGGCCTGTCTTATCCATTCGGGATCTCTGGCCTTTTCAAGCATGGCAAGTTGATCTGTAACGGAAAGAAATGATATATCAAGTCCTCCCCCAACTCCCATCTTTTTTACGGATGCTTTGATTGTTTTAATTGCTTTTTCAGGTAGATAGCCGCTGTGGATCTTGATCTTCTCCAGGTACTCCTGCTGTGTTTTTTGTATGAGCGTCTTATCAGCGGGTATTCGGAATTCGGCCCAGAACCGCCGTGGATATTCCCCTAAGATCTCAAGGATCCCATCGAGAGTGTCAAGATAACGGCCGATGAGAGGTTTCCGCCAGTGAAGGGCATTCAGAAAAAGGTATCCGAATCCTTCCTGTACCGAGGTGGAGATAATACCATCACTGCCGGATGCAAGTTTTGGGTAGGTCAGCAGGGGGCTGCCTGTTGCTTCGGGACACCAGACTCCCGGGATCAGTCCTTTCTTAAAGGCAGTTTCAACAATCTTTGAGTAGGCTTTCTCCTGTGCTGAAACGCCCGGGAGAGTTACGATAACATTGGCAGGCTCATCGAGAAGAATGGCCATCATGGCCGCTTCAAATATGTTCTTTCGGCGAATAGTCCGTACAGGGTAGAGGAGTATTCGCCCATCAGGTAAGAATCCCGGATTCAATTGGGAACAGCTGTCCATAAGTGCTGCCTTTAATTCAGCGGAGCTTATGTCGCTCACAGGGGGGGGAGGGACAGGATTGGACAGAAGATTGACGGAATTGTTCAGGCCGGCATTGCAGAGTATTTTCCGGTCTCTTTCATTGATAACCGCATAGCGAATCCCAGGACCCGAAGGATAGGGAGGCGTATCGAGGACGGCATCAAGTCGATTCAAATTCTCCAATCGTCCACATTCGGGAAAATCATGGATGTGGAGAAGCATATTGCGTTTCCCACTTCTGGCGATATCCATCAATGCTGCTGTGAACCAGGGATTTTTTCCAATATGGTAATTATGGATCCACCACAGAGTATCCTCATCGTAACGGGCTTCAAGTCGTCTGGTGATTGCACTGACATCAAGTTCCTGTCCGCTTTCGGTATAGGCGATTTCACTCAAAACATCACTTTTCAACTTGTCTGCCAGAGGTCTTGGAAGATTTTTTCTGATCCGGTTCATCACATCATTAATCCCATTTGAAATACCGGAAACCAATCTGATTTCCTTGATGTTATTCATGTGGGTGAGAATGGCACGGACGGAATATACAATGACATCAGTGACACCACCGGGCTGAAGGTGATAATGAAACAGCACTATTTTCACTATGTTTTCCCTATGTTGAGATTTCCCAGATGTCGAGTCATGACAGCTCTCAACTGGTTTCGCAGAATCTGATAGGAATAATGCTTCAAGGCCAGTTTGTAATTGGTATCAGTCATCTCCCATACAAGTTCTTTATTCTGCAGTACTTCCTCTGTTCTTTTGATGGTCTTTGACGAGATAAAATCGTCCATTTCGATAACCTTGAATCCTTTTGGTTTGATATCAGTGGAATAGATAGAGTAATTATTGACCAGAATTGGTTTTCTGAACCATATTGCTTCAAGAAAGGCATTCCCGAAACCTTCTATGAGGGACGGATAGGTAATCAGATCTGCATGCGGATAGATGTCCGACAGAGAGTATACGCGTCTGCCATCACCTGTTGTTCCTCTCTTCTCTTTTATTATGTCATCGACAAACAGGGCTCGTATTTTCATCAGTCCAGCAAATTCCTTCACACGCGTTTGATACTCATACCCTTCGTCTCCCGATGCATGAGAAATAACGAGCACTGCCTTCCTGTTTATCCGTGCGACTAACTCGATGGCATGTTCAATCCCTTTTCGCTGAACAACTCGTGTCGGCTGCAGAACAAACAGCTCATCATCGGAGATTTTCAGATCTTTGCGCACATTCTTTATGTAGTCGTCCTCAGGCGGAGGACCTAATTCGAAGTTCATTACATTGGGAATGAGTGTGGATGAAATCCCTTTTCGAAGAGCTAATTGATTCTTACCGGAAGAATTGATTACAACATGTTCAATGTTATTGAGATGGGGCGGATAGCACATATTGAAGTAATCCCACACACAATTACATAGAAACCTCTTTCTTTCCCAGAAGAAATCATGATGATGAGCGATGACAGGTATGCCGGATTCAGCAATTACCTCCGTCAGGGCCAGACCCAATGGTATATTTAAGGGGATGGTAAGCACATTCTGAGGAATGAGCATATTGATTTCATATGTTCTAATAAAATCATATACTTTTGCCTTGAGGTACTGTTTTATTTCATAGATCTTTGAAGTGAGAGACGTATTCCGGTAATCACTGGCAAAGCACTCATCCGTAACGGCTTGAATTTCAGGATCCTGAAAATGCAGTTTTTCTTCCATGTACGATCTGTCGGACGGAGTATCAATCTCACCGGCCATGAAATAGCAATCATATCCCATTTGTTCAATAACAGCCGCCCATTTCATCGTTTCCAGTGATACACCATCAGTTCCTGCCAGGCGAAATGAGATGAAACCAATATGTTGTTTACTTGCCATGCATGCCTTCCTTGTCACAGTATATATTTTACAGAGAATGATGGTATACTATATCTGTGCTTTGGTGAATTGTAAGGTTCAGGATTCAGAAAAATTGCATTGAAAGGGGAGAATACGGTGAATAAGGTAATCGAAGAGAAATTGAAACTCATCTTTGGGAAAATAACAGGTGTCCAGACAGCAAAAAGGCTGGAGGGTCTGATTGATCAGTGGAGAAATCAAAATCCTCAGGTATCAGTCTCTTCAACCGGCGGCTTACCGGCCGATCAGAAAGATGCCATTATGATCACCTATGGGGATAACATACAGAAATCCGGGATGAAACATCTGGAGGCTCTGAAGGATTTTTCTGAACGAAGATTGACAGGAGTTGTGTCAGGCATTCATATTCTTCCCTTTTCACCCTACTCGTCGGATGATGGATTTTCAGTTATTGATTATCGAGCCGTTAATCCGGAATGGGGGGATTGGGATCAGATTACTTCTATCGCAGAAAACTTCCGGCTGATGGCGGATCTTGTTCTCAATCACTGCAGTGCTCACAGTTTCTGGTTCAAAGAGTTTCTGGCCGGAGTTGAAAAATACAAAGATTACTTCATTACTGTTCAGCCTGGAACTGATCTTTCCAGAGTTTTTCGACCTCGTGCACTCCCGTTGACCCATGAATTTGAAGTGAATGGTCAGAAAAAAATGGTGTGGACAACATTCAGCCAGGATCAGGTCGATCTTAACTTTGCGAATCCGGAAGTCTTTCTTGAATTTATTGATATACTGCTCGACTATGTTTCCAGAGGTGTCCAGCTTATCCGCCTGGATGCCGTTGGTTTCCTGTGGAAGGAAATTGGCACGAGCTGCATGCATCACCCAAAGACCCATGAGATAATCAAAATTTTCAGGCTTGTTCTTGCCGAAACGTCACCGGAAGTGATCCTCATCACCGAAACAAACGTACCCCATGAGGAAAACATCTCCTACTTCGGTAAGGGGAACGACGAAGCTCATATGGTGTACCAGTTCACCCTGCCCCCCCTTACTCTGGATGCATTCCTTCGAGGTGATGCCTCCAGACTGACAGCCTGGGCTGCGACCCTGCCGGAGCCCAACCCTGACTTCAGCTTTTTCAACTTCCTTGCTTCCCACGATGGAGTGGGGCTTCTTCCAGCTCGCGGTTATCTTAACAGCAGGGAAATCAATGATCTGGTTGCAGCGGTTAAGGCCAGGGGTGCCAGGGTTGGGTACAAATCGACTCCCGATGGGGACATCCCCTACGAGCTCAATGTGAGTTACCGGGATGCCGTGGCTGAGGACACACTTCCAATCGAAGGAAGGGCAGCGAAATTCCTGGCTTCACAGGCCGTGATGCTGTCCATGGCCGGTATTCCCGGGATTTACATCCATAGCCTTCTGGGATCGGGAAACTGGGACGAAGGTGTTAAACGTACAGGTATCAACAGATCCATCAATAGGGAAAAACTGGATTCAGATAAGCTGAATGCAGAGCTTGACGATTTATCAAGTCTGCGGGGACAGATCTTCGCCGGTTATACAGGAATGCTCAAAGCGCGCCGTGCCCATCCAGCCTTCCATCCGGCGGCCGGGCAGCACATCCACTCCCTTTCTTCCTCTGTGTTTGCCCTGACACGCACAGCGGATAGTGGTCAATCCGTCCTCTGCCTCATCTCGGTTTCTTCGAAACGGCAGAAAGTGCATCTGCCGGGGAAGTGGTCAACAGAAAAATCCTGTATGAACCTTGTAAACAGCTCGTTGGTGGAAGTGGAAGATGGGGAGGTTCTTATGGAAGCATGGGATGTTTTCTGGCTTGAGATGAATAGAAAATGAGTTTCATTGTATCACTGGAATCAGCAATCATGCGGAAAGGAGGGCCGCTTTGTATTGGTATTGACCCGAGAGTTGAACCGGGCGGGACAAGTTATAACGATCTGCGGGATTATGGGTGCCGGGTGGTTGATGCCTGCTCACCTTTTGCCGTGGCCTTCAAACTCCAGTTGGCCTTCTTTGAACGCCATGGAGCAGTCGGCCTTGAGGCCCTTGAGGCCATTCTACGATACATCCAGTCTGCGGATCCTGAGTATCCTATTATTCTGGATGCCAAGAGGGGGGATATCGGCTCCACGGCCGATGCCTATGCCCAGGCCCTTCTCGGCAGGCCCGGATGCCTGGCCGTTACTCTTTCTCCATATCCTGGGGCTGAATCCATTCAACCCTTCCTTCAGTATAAGAATTCCTTCCTGTTCATACTCTGCCGTACAACAAACCCGGGTGCCCGGAAGCTGCAGGAAATGCCATTGCAGAATGGTCAGCCCCTGTATCTTGCGGTTGCCGAGGAGGCCGTGAGTTGGGATGTCCAGCCTTCCAGACCGCAGATTGGACTGGTGGTGGCCGGTAATGATTCCCGTGCTCTGCGATTGGTAAGGCAATACCAGCCGGATACATGGTTTCTTGCTCCTGGCATTGGAACTCAGGGCGGACGGGCTGATGAGGCCATCGCTGCCGGTGCCAGAAGTGATGGGCTGGGTGTTCTGGCTTCTGCCAGCCGATCTGTCGCTGATGCCCCCGATCCCGCACTGGCTGCCGGCAGGCTCCGGGATACCCTGGAGAAGGCACGAGGGGCAGGTCAATCCGGATATAGTTTTAAGATTGAAAAATCTCGAAGCTCCGGCTTGAGGAAGGAAGAACATCAGGAACTGCTGGAAGGTCTCTTTCGGATTGGTGCCTTCAAACTGGGAGAATTCATCTTGAAGTCCGGTATGAAGTCGCCCTTCTACATTGATTTGCGCCGGATCAGTGCGGACAGCCGTCTATTTCAACTCTGCGGCCGGGCCTATGCATCCCTGTTGAAAAGTATCCAATATGATCATGTTGCTGGCATCCCGGTCGCCGCTCTACCGCTGGCCGCCGCTGCCGTTCTCGTCACTGGAGACAGTTTGATTTATCCTCGAATTGAAAAAAAGGATCATGGTTCCGGTGTCCGGGTGGAAGGCGTCTGGCAGAAGGGTGATAGAGTTGTATTGCTTGATGACTTGATTACCACAGGTGGCAGTAAGATTGAAGCGGCGGCTATCCTGAAGGAAGCGGGTCTGAGAGTTGAGAATCTGGTTGTCCTCATTGAGCGGGGAAGTACCGGACGGGAAGAATTGGAAGAGGTCGGCATACATTTGAATTCCTGGATCAAAGTGGAGGATCTGCTTCAAGCAGGTGCCGCTGCTGGATACATCGGAGAAGAAGAGGCCCGAAGGGCAGCGGAATTTGTCAGGAAGGGATGATACGGCTCTGATGGAATGGCTGAAAAATACAATTGTTATCTGGAATTACACCCTCCCCTTTACACTCCTTGAGTTCATACTTCGCCTTGTACTGCCCGTCCTGACTGTATTTATAACGGCGGTTGTTCTCTCTTCACTGATTCGCCGAATTGGCGGGAAACTGATAAGAGAGGATGAGAAGAGGCTGGGGTTTTCAAAATGGACACGGCGAGTTTTTCGTTTTATCGTCTTGATTTCCATTGTTATATCAGCAGGTTCACTTCTTGGAATCAAGGCATTGAATGTACTGGGCAAGTTCGTCCAGGTACTGAATACTCCTTTTTTTTCCAGCGGGAATACAAGTATTTCAATCCTCACCTTGATTTTGATCATCCCCATTACCCTGATTGCCTCCTGGGTTGGCCGTCTTGTAAGGCGGGGAATTGGAAATGGAAGACTGGTACTCTTCGGGTTGAATTCCGAGCAGGAATTCATTGTGGGCCGCATGGTTCACTATGTGATGATGGTCCTTGTTTTCATTCTTGGGCTTTCAGTTATCGGCATAGATCTATCGGCCATCGGTATCCTGTTTGGGATTCTGGGTGTTGGAATTGGTTTTGGTCTACAGTCATTTATTGCTGACATAGTGGCTGGTATCAGCCTCATTGGAATGGGACATATCAAAGAAGGAGATAGAATCCGACTGGGGGAGAATGATGGTTCAATTCAACACATTCGATTGATGTATACGGAATTGACCACGTTTGAAAACGAAACATTGATAATCCCCAACCGTTTACTCACAGGTGATATTATTCACAGTTATAATTACAAAGACAGTCGAGTTGTCATTGTCAACAGGGTTGATGTTTCCTACGATTCGGATCTGGAGGATGTTATCAGAATCCTTCAGGAGGTGGCGGCACAAAATCCATGGATTCACCGGGCATCAGAGACCGATGTTCGGGTAAAATCCTTTGCTGATTCAGGAATTGTGATGGAATTGCGAACATGGATACATGATGTCAAAGACAGAGCGGAAGCGCTCAGCTGGACCAATCTTGAAATATGGAGAAGTTTCAAGGCAGAGAGTATTGAGATCCCATTTCCACAGCGTGATGTTCATTTGAAGAATTCATAACGTTGACTTCTACTCTTGCGGTCTTTCAGTGAGAGCAATACAAGAATCAACAAAGCGCCCAGATAGGGAAGAGCCGGCATAACGGAGGCCCAGCCTGCTGCAAGGCCCTGTATTCTTCCAGAAACAATCTCAAACAGTGAGAAGATATAGCATGAAATCAAAACCCCGGCTGGATTGCGATATCCTGTCCAGATCATGGCCAGAGCAATCCAGCCCTTACCCGCACTCATCCCCGGAACGAATACCCCTAACCGCAGACTTATGATGCTTCCGGCAAGGGCCGCCATACCGGATGAGATGAACAGAACACTTATTCTCAGAAGCCGCACCGAAATGCCTCGTTCAGCCAGAAACTCGACACCGCTGGCGGCGGCCCTGATGCGTCTGCCATACGAACTTGAGTATAGAACAAGGCTGATAATGATTCCTGAAGGAATCATCAGCCATGGCAACATGTCAAGTTCCCGGGATGCCAGGCGGAGAACACCTTCAAAGTTAAAAAAAAACCTGGAAACAAGGCTGTTTACTGCGGGTAGAAGAAGATTGATTCCCAACCCGGCTATAAACAGATTCGCTCCCCATCCAAGATGAAGAACTCCCAGTAATCCTCCGGCCAGAATGCCTGTAAAGGCGGCTGCTATCATGGCAGTCCACCATGGGAATCCCACACTCACGAGAACGGCCGTGATAAATGCTCCCACAGCTATATTGCCTTCCAGGGATATGTTCAGTGCCCCGGCCCTCTCAGACAGAAGTCCGCCCAGAGCCGTCAGAATTAGTGGAACTGATGAGTAGAATGCTGCTTCTATCATGGATGATGTAGTACTTCCCCTGTTGAATAGCTGTCTGTTTTTATCCAGTGTACCTTCGAAAAATCTGAATGCCGCCTGTTTGAAAATGCAGTCATGGCTGAGAATTTGTCAGGCATTGATATTGTGTTTAAGTTCCTTCTCCCTGCCATCATTCAATCCTCTTCCTGCCGACAGTTATCAACAGGAAAACCACTGCCTGAATTAAACCTGAAAATGCAAATGGGAAGCCTGTCTGTGTCATAGCCGATTGGGTTCCTGTTATCAGCCAGGCATAAGCCAGTGCTGCCAGAGGCACAAATTCAAGTCGATTCCCTGCTATCAAGGCAACAACCAGTCCATTCCACCCCAATCCGCTTGTAAAACCCTGTATCGCCTGGCCACTGTTCAGCAATGCTGTTACCCCTCCAAGACCATAGAGGCTCCCCGAGAGAGTCATGGAGAGAACCGTGATGCGGTTTGTATTGATGCCGCCATACGAGGCGAACCGGGGGCTTACTCCCCGAAGCCGCCACTCATAACCATAACGGGTGTAATAGAGGAAGAGTACCGACAGGACGACCAGTATGACAGCCCACAGAACAATGGGACTCAAATTGGATGGCGGCAACCACTGAGGCAGTCTGTAGGTCGATGGCAGGGGAGGGGCACCGATGAGATAGCTCTCCGGATCCCTCATGGCCCCCCCCAGCAAGCTTCCCCCGACAGGGAGTATGGCTAACGACAGAAGAAAACTGCTTATCAATTCATCACATTCATATCTGGCTTTTAAAAACCCGGAAAATCCTCCCATGATTCCCCCGGCACCCATTCCAACTGTAATTGAAATCACCATGGCTGGAAAAATCGGGAGGTCTGGCAGCATGATGGCCATGGCCGCCGCACTGAGTCCTCCGGATACAGCCTGACCCTCTCCGCCAAGGTTGAAAAGACCCGTGTTAAAGACTATGGCGGCTGCCAGGCCGGTGATGGTTAATCGGGCGGCATTCTCCAGCATGCTGCCAAAAGCGGAATAGCTTCTGAATGCGCCGGATAGAAGCCACAGAATTGTGTGGCCGGGTTTGTCTGCCAGGAGAATCATCAGGCATGCAACTCCAAGAGCAACCATGAAGGCTGTCAATGACATTCTCGGCCCACGGAAGGAGATTGACCTTTTCACGGGAGATCATCCTTCCATAAACCGGCTGTCCGGGAGCTTATTTCTTTTCGGCTCCATGCATCGGCTGGTTTCACAGGACTGAGTCTTCCCATACTTAAGACAGCCAGACTGTCAGCAATTTCCAGGGCCTCATCAATATCGGGAGTCAGCAAAAGAATTGCCATCCCCTCTCCGGCCATCTTCCTGAGTCTATGATGAATTGCTTTTCGGTTTTTTGTGTCCAGACCCATAACAGGATCGGCCAGCAGAAGGAGCTTATTGGCAAATTCCAATTCACGTTTGAGAATAATCTTCTGAATGTTTCCACCAGACAACTCATCCATTCGCTGACCGGGCATTCCCTCAATGCCCGCTTCAATACAGCGTTTTTTTGCCCACCGATGAATAGTCTTCGGAGGCAGCCATCCCCGGTGGGAAAGTTTTTTCGCCTCAAGTACAATCAAATTCTCGCCGAGGGTGGAAGTCAGACTTGTGCCTCTCATTATTGCATCCGAAGGAACATACCCGAGCCCGGCCTGCCTCACCCCGATCATTCCCTTTTTTACTGAATGACCGGATAAAAGTACCCTGCCGCTGTCTGGTGAAATCTCTCCCGAAATTATGCCTTCCAGATGAGTCAATCCTTCCTTCCACCGACCGGTGATACAGAGTATTTCCCCTGAATTAATGCTAAAACTCACCAAATTCAATAGTTCTTTTTTCCCCCGGACGAGATGGATGTTTTCGCATCTTAGAGGCATGGGAGCTGAATAACTTTTTTTATCACCTTTCATCCGCACACGTTCAAATCCTGGCTGTTCCTCTTCTCCAGTGGTCATCAGAGCTGATACATCCTCCATATTGAGAGAATTTATGGGTTTTTGGATGAGTACACGGCCATTTTTCAGTACGGTTAAATTGTCTGCAATACGGAATACTTCGGTCAGCCGGTGAGTGATGAGGAGAATTCCCATCCCCATCTGTTTGAGCCGCCCCAGCAAAGCAATGAAATCCTCAATCCGGCCTTCTCCCCAGGCAGTCATTGGTTCATCAAAGATGATGTACTCTGGATTGGTCATCAATGCCGCAATCAGTTGGGCATGCTGCAGAGTAACGGCATCCTGATCACCGACTCTGCCGAGAGGATCAATGCCGGAGAACTGCCATTGATCGGCCAGTTTACAGAATTGATCAACATAGGTGGAAGGGCGTTGAAATCCTTTTTCCCGTCCCAGAATGGCGGCTTCCCAGAGTTTCAGACTGGCTGGCCATATACTTCTCTGTCTCACCAAACCTGTGCCGGGTATGGCCCTGCCGGAGTTTGAATGAAGGTCGATTTCCATGCCGTTGATGGTAAGAGTTCCCGTGTCTGGAGAGAGAACACCGGCAAGAATATGTCCCAGAGTTGTTTTTCCGGCCCCGTTTTCTCCAACCAGGGCATGTATGCGGTCAGGTTTTATTTCCATGGATACATTCACACAGCACTGAATGCCGGAGGATGGCCAGGTATGGTTTATTTGCCTTGAAATCAGGCTCAATGTATTCTTCCAGAGGTCAGCACTGAAAAACCTGCCGGGATCAGATCAGGACTGGAATGAGTACCTTCTGAAGTTTTTCCGAATATCAGAATTTTAAATCTCCGTTTTTCATCTGTTCCAGAATTCCAGATACCTTGCTGAGAATATCTTCTGGAACATGGCGCAGGATATTCCTGGTGTCCAGGGGCAGATTCACATACCCTTCTTCGACACCAACTTTCAGGCTTTTACCTTTTTCAAGTTCTTCATTGAGCCAGGCCTCTGTCCACTCTTCTGCGGCTCTGTCCTGTGCCAGTGTGGCACTGGCCAGAACAGTTCCCGGGGCAATATCTGTTCCATCGGAATCAAACCAGAGGACATAGGTCCCCTCTTCTCTGGCTGCCGCAACGACACCTTCGTTGGCCCCACCGGCAATGGTGAGTATCACATCCACATCCAGGGCCATCAGACCACGGGCAAGTTCATGGGCCTTCTGTGCGTCATACCAGTTTCCCAGCACCCGGAATTCCATCTTTATATCAGGGTTGACGGCATGAAGACCAATCTCAAAGCCCGGGATTATCTGCTTTGTCATTTGCGGGTATTCCTGACCAACGATCAGGCCCACACTGAGTGCTGAATTGGCACCTTTGAGTTCATCCGATGTGGTAACCAGTCCTGCAAAGTAACCAATGAGAAAAGCCTGTTCCATATGGTTGTAAATTACCTCGGTAACATTGGGGCCCCCGAGGTTTGAACCATCCAGAACAAGAAAATCCTGATCGGAATATGATTCCGCAGCCATGGCACAGATTTCACTCATGGCCGCATTGGAAGTCACAATGAGATCATACTGTCCGGTGGCAGCCAGTGCCATTATTTGTTTTGACCAGCTGGCCTGATCAAAACCTCCTTCAATGGTTTTTACATCGGCATCCGCAGCGGCTGCCGATTTTCGAACTCCAGCATCCATCATTTCGTAGGTGGGACTGCCCGCCAGAACACCGGGTACGAATACCGCTATCGCTGTTTGAGTTTCGCTGGATTGCCTGTTACAGGATATTGTCATTCCCAGATACATCAAAATGATCATGACAGGAGTGACCGATCGAAAAATACGCACATCCATGCTCCAAGTATAGAACTATTGTGATTCATTCTGGTTCCGTCTTGCTGCTTTGCATCAATACGAACCTCATGCGGAATCCCAGAATCAGCCTTTTGAGATAACCTGTGGTAAAGATAGAACGCTCAGAGACCGGGGTCAAGGCTTATTGATAATAAACATTGACCATATATCCACTTGATCGTATATTGTATGAAAAGAAGACTCATCTTACTCGGAGTATACAGCATCATGAGTTTCGCCAGACCAACAACACTTGGAGTGATCGCCTGTCCCGGAGGAGAAGTCTTTGCAAGAAAAGTTGTCGCTCATCTAAAAACTATCTATAAGAGGCGTTTCGAAAAGAAAGCACGGTTCATATCCAGACTTTACGATTTGAGCCTGGAAGAAACGATTCGAGAGCTCAATAAGTCTGATGACATGCTCAGTCATCGTGTTGTTTCAGTTGGGGATGATAAAACCTATCGAAATCCATCCTTTCAAATTCCGTGCAATTTTGTGATGTTTGCCAATGGTGAGATTAAAACTGAGATCTTGAGAAGCGTTCGTGGAATGGATCTCTACATTGTTCAGGATGTGGCTAACAAACAACTGGTCTGCTATGGAGAGGACAGTCTTTCTGTATCCCTCAATGATCATTTGATGACTCTTTTAACAACGATTGATGCCGTCAACCAGGCCGGAGCTCGAAGGGTTACCCTGGTTATCCCAGCCTATCCCTACAGCCGCCAGCACAAAAAGAAAGGAAGGGAAGGCCTTACTGCCTCCATGCTGGGAAGAATGTATGAGAAGATGGGAGTGGCCCGTATTATAACACTGGATATTCATTCAAAGGAAATCGAACACAGTTTTGAAGAGCTGAATCTTGAAAATCTTCACGCTTCCTATCAGATTCTCCGAACAACCCTGGCCATTCTCAACCTGATGAATGAAGATGTGGTTGTTGTTTCCCCGGATACCGGTGCCATTGACCGAAATAAATTTTTTGCAGATATTCTACACAATCCCCTGGCTCTTCTATATAAGGAAAGGGATTACTCAAAGATTTCATTGAATGCCCTGGAATCAAATATATCCCGGGCCAGGCTTCTTGGTGATGTTGAGGGGAAAACAGTGTTTATGGCAGATGATATGCTGGGAACTGGTGGAACACTTTTAAAGGCCATGCGAATAATAAAAGATATGGGAGCCAGGAAGATCCTCTGTGCTGTTTCGCTTCCATTTTTCTCAGGTGATGCTGTGAAGCATTTTGATGATGCCCACAGGAAGGGCTGTTTCAACTACATCATAGGAACAAATGCTGTCAATCTGTCTGAGGAAGTTCTGGGCAAACCCTGGTACAAATCGGCTGATGTTTCCAACCTGTTTGCGCGTACTATAAGCCGTGTCCACCATAACCGGTCCGTATCGCCGCTCCTGGATAATCGTCAGATGATTCAGAAAATGCTGGCTGAGAAATCAGGAGTTCAGAACCAGGATCTTTTTTCCGATTCCCCATGATTTTTGCAGCCGACCTTGGAACAAGTTCCCTCAAAGCAGGACTGCTTTCCCTTGAGGGCCGGCTTGAACACCATGTCCGGATTCCCTATCCGAATCCCACCGGCCTCAATCATATGGAATTCAATCCCCTGCAATGGGAATGGGCATTCCACAAAGCACTCAGGGACTTCCCTCCAGTGAAAATCACAGCTATTTCCCTCAGCGGCAATGGCCCGACACTGGTTCCCTGTGACGAAGCTGGCAAACCGCTCACTCCGGCATTATTGTGGCTTCAGGACAAGAATTTGCGAATTGAGGGTCAGGATTCGTACTACCTGCCCGAAGCCGCCTGGTTTAAGGCTGACAGTTCCGAAGAGATCTGGAAGAAAACCAGGTGGTTTTTTTCTCCTCCGGAATGGCTGCAGTTCCGCCTTACCGGCAAGCCGACAAAAACCATCCCCCATGATTCATTTAAACGCTTTGTCTGGGATTCCAGGCAGATTTCGACCTACAGCGTCGACCCCCGTCTTTTTCCAGAGCTTGTGTACATGGGAACCAATGCTGGTACAATCACAGAAGAAGCCGGTTCTCGATCAGGATTAGCTGAAGGAACAGTGGTTGCTGCAGCAGGTTCGGATTTCATGTCGGCTCTGCTGGGATCCGGGACGGTGGAAGTCGGCAGAGTGTGTGACAGGGCCGGAACAAGCGAAGGTATTAATTACTGTTCACCAGTCCCTTCCAATGATTCCAGGCTTCGGGATTTACCTCATCTGGTTGAAGGTTTATGGAATTCGGCCGCAATCCTGTCTTCCACCGGTCTGGTGTTTGAATGGTACCGCCACCTTACAGGTCAGAAAAACAGGCCTTATGAGGACACTCTTGCTGAAGTTGACAGGGTACCGCCCGGACGGGACTCTCCACTTTTTTTCCCAGGGCATCAAGGGGGAACACTCTGGGCATTTGATGGAGGCAGTTTTCACCGTCTGCAGCCAGGACATGGTTTTGCAGAAATGGGCCGGGCTGTTATGGAGGCTATTGGCTATGGGGTACGTCGTGGTATAGAATATCTGGAAGATGCAGGGATGAAAGTTGAGGAACTGCGTGTGACTGGTGGACAGGCACGCGGTGATGTCTGGAATCAGATGAAGGCGGATATAACCGGGCGCCGTCTCCTTATTCCAATGATAGAAGATGCGGAACTGGCAGGTTGTGCCGCCTGTGCACTGGTTGCCCTGGGTCTGGCTGACAATCTGATGGAAGGAGCGGACCGATTTGTGAGAATTAAAAAAGTTGTGGAACCTCGAATGGAAGTTTCCCGGCTTTACGAACACTCCTTTTCCCGCTACCAGGAGGCTTCAAAGGAACTTCTTATAAGATCAACTGAATCACTGACTTGACATGATTTCAGTTAGCAGATATCATCAGCTCCGCTTGTTGCCTCTGTAGCTCAGTTGGTAGAGCACAGCCATGGTAAGGCTGGGGTCATCGGTTCAAGTCCGATCGGAGGCTGTTCCATCTCTCCAACCTTTTGGAAGGCAGGAATCATTGTAAACGGGGGCTGATATGGCAAAAACGAAAAAAGGTGCAGTGGAAAAAATAGCCCTGCAGTGTACTGTGTGCAAGCGCAGAAATTACACGACTTTTAAGAATCGTCGAAATATCCAGGGAAAGTTGGAGTTCAATAAATTCTGCAAGTGGGAAAGAAAGATGACTCTTCACAAGGAAACTAAAATAAAATAATCCTTCTGCCATGGTTTTGATTATATTCCAGGCCAGTAGCTCCAACGGCAGAGCGCCGGTCTCCAAAACCGGATGTTGCAGGTTCGAATCCTGCCTGGCCTGTAGGACATTGGAAAGGTAAGCATATGAGAAAAATTAAAATATTTATCATGGAAAGCTACGGGGAGCTTAAAAAAGTAGTATGGCCCAGCAGGGATTCGGTTAGAGCTTCGGCCAAAGTTGTTATAGTTTCCACAATCATTTTTGCCCTCTTCTTCGGGCTGATAGACTTCCTGTTATCACAGGGGCTCCTGGGTCTCTTCAGTGTTTTGTAGAACAGGAACGTAATATGGCACAGGGTTGGTTTGTTCTCCAGACTTTGACTGGAGTCGAAAGTAAGGTGGAGAAATTTCTGCGCATTATGGTAGAAGATGGTACACTCAAAGAGTTTGTTACGGATGTCAAAGTTCCCTCTGAAGAAGTTGTGGAGATGCGGAATGGGAAGAAACGTACAATCAGCCGAAAATTTCTACCAGGGTACATTCTCGTGGAGATGAACCTGCCTGAACGAGGCTGGAAAATACCCTGCGGCACGATTCGCAGAATACAGGGTGTAACGGGTTTTGTCGGTACCGGTAAAAATGCCAGACCACAGCCGATTTCTTCTGATGAAGCCAAGAGTATTCTGCAGAAAACAGGGGAAATAAGAACGGAGCGGAGGATTCACTCAAAACAGGAATTCCATGTTGGTGAGGAAGTGCAGATTACTGCCGGTCCTTTTGAATCATTCAAGGGTACAGTCGAAGTTGTCAACCAGGAAAAAGGTAAGCTTCGTGTTATGGTGGGGATCTTTGGACGGTCAACACCTGTGGAAGTCAGTTTTTCTCAGGCAGTTCGGCTATAATAATGCAGGATCTGTGTCAGAATGAAGTATTGGTCAGGGAAAGGAAGGGTCCGGCTGACCGGGCAATTCACTCCGTCAGTACTCAGGTAATGAATTAAGACGATTGCTGACACAGCATCAGTAGTTGGGAGTTGTTGTTTGTTCGGCAACGTTTGTACCACGATGGAGGCCAAGTATGGCAAAGAAAAAAGTTACAGCGCTAATCAAATTACAGGTTCCCGCTGGTAAGGCGACCCCTGCTCCCCCTGTTGGGCCGGCTCTGGGTCCTCATGGGGTGAGTGCTCCCCAATTTGTACAGCAGTTCAATGACAGAACAAAGGGATATGAGCCAGGGCTTACGATTCCTGTCGTTATTTCAGTCTATCATGATAAGAGTTTTTCCTTTGAAATGAAGACTCCACCAGCGGCCGTGCTGATCAAGAAGGCCATTGGCATTGAAAAAGGTTCTGCCGAGCCAAACAGAGATAAAGTTGGGAAGATTACAAGGGATCAGGTTAAAGCAATTGCTGAAACGAAGATGCAGGATCTCAATGCCAATGACATCGATGCGGCAATCAGTATAATTTCCGGTACAGCCCGAAGTATGGGTGTCGTGGTGGAAGGCTGACTATGAAGCATGGCAGGAACTACAAAGAGGCCTTGAAGAAGGTCGATGTTGAAAAAAACTATGGCCTTGATGAAGGCATTAAGCTTGTGAAGAGCATGGCCTGTGCGAATTTTGATGAAACTATTGAAGTTGCAGTCAATCTGAGACTGAAAAAAAGCCAATCAGTCAGAGATACCTTTGTACTGCCGAATCAGTTTGCCGAAGGAAAGCGAATACTGGTGTTTGCTAAAGGTGAAAAAGCTCGGGAAGCGGAAGAGGCCGGTGCAGCCTTTGTTGGTGCCGACGATCTGGTGGCGAAGATCAAAGATGGCTGGATGGAGTTTGATGTTTGTGTCGCAACGCCGGATATGATGAAGGAAGTCGGTAAGTTGGGACCGATACTGGGCCGCCGCGGGATGATGCCGAATCCTAAAACCAGAACAGTTACCATGGATATTGAAGGGGCTATTGCTGAATTGAATCAGGGACGAATTGAATATCGTGCCGATAAGGGTGGTGTTGTTCACCTCGCAGTGGGCAAAGTGTCGATGGATTCGGCTCTTCTCAGAGAGAATGTTCGTGCCCTGCTGGTTGAATTGGATAAGAAGCGCCTTCCAGATATAAAAGGGGATTTCATCAAGTCCGCAAGCCTTGCTTCGACAATGAGTCCAGGGATAAGAATACAGGTTCAGGAGCAGATGGGATCAT
This sequence comes from Spirochaetaceae bacterium, assembly GCA_965224705.1. Classification (GTDB taxonomy): domain Bacteria; phylum Spirochaetota; class Spirochaetia; order DSM-2461; family DSM-2461; genus UBA2779. Next base: position 2,287,629 of record OZ245056.1, read on the forward strand.
GAAGGGAAATAAAGTCCAGCAGTATAAAATAGAAGCCGTTGACAAACTGAAAGAGGACATTGAAAAATCAGAGAGTTTTCTTTTTGCCAATTACCGGGGTCTAACAGCAGTACAGGCAGCTCAGCTGCGAAGCGTGCTGCGTGAATCCGGGGCCGAGTTTCACATTGTTAAAAACAGGTTTGCGATAATAGCATTTTCGCAATTGAATCACAAGAATCTGGAACCATATTTTTCCGGCCCCACTGCCATCGCTTATTGTGGAAATGATGCAGGACCGATTGCCAAAGCCATGTTGAAACTTGCAAAGGAAATGCCGATCGAATTGAAAGGAGGTATGGTTGAGGGGAAGGTTTATGATTCAAAAGGAGTTGAAAACCTGAGTAAACTGCCATCCAGAATGGATCTCATTCAAATGCTTATGGGAGCCATGCTTGCCCCTTTGAACAATGCTGTTTATGCGCTTAATGGTGTTAATGGCAAACTGGTACGGACTCTGGACGCAGTTCGGGAGAAAAAAGAAGGGGGGGAATGAATACAGGCTGCAGGCCTTGCGGGCAGTGCAGCCCTGAATCAGTAGAAATGATTGTTGGGCAGGGGAATGCGGCCCAACTTTGTTTATGAAGGATTGTCGGTCTTCTGAATGCCGATGATGGGAAATGGAGAATAATCGGTTTCAGTCTTTGCGGGCATCAATGAGATGCCAGAAGAGGTTGTCTGCTGTAACCGGGTTTTATAGAAGGAGAAGATAATATGACTACCGAAGAAGTTTTAAATGCTATTGCCGGCATGACTGTTCTTGAAGTTTCGGAACTGGTAAAAGCCATGGAGGAGAAATTTGGAGTTACTGCCGCAGCTCCAGTTGCTGTCGCTGCGGGTCCTGCTGCGGCAGCGGATGAGGATGGAACGGAAGAACAGACAGAATTCAATGTTGTTCTCACAGGTTTTGGTGAAGGGAAGAAAATTGGGGTTATCAAAGAAGTACGATCTATAACCGGTCTGGGACTTAAAGAGGCCAAGGAGCTTGTTGAGGGCGGTGAAGGCATCGTCAAAGAGGGTGTCTCAAAAGATGAGGCTAATACCGTCAAGGGCAAGCTGGAAGCAGCCGGAGCTGTTGTTGAGGTTAAGTAACAGCAGGGTTATTACAATTCTATGAGGGTTCCTCCTGGATGCACTCTTTTCGGTCCCGGCCTGGTTTTTCAATCGCTGCGGCTTAACAATATGCTTATGCAGTTCATCTGTACTTTGATTTTGCCGCTTCGCGATGAAGAAAAATCTCTCAGCCGGGTTCTGAAAACAGTTTTTAGAGGTACCCATGATTAATTACTCATTGATTCACCGGGGTTAAAAAACCTCCGGTGATTTCGTGTTAGAGGGGATAACAGCATGTTCGAAAGAACTGGAAATGATAGCCGTACATTCATTGGACTGGAGTACGATGATGTCATTGAGCTTCCGGATTTAATAGATGTTCAAATATCATCGTATGAAAACTTCCTTCAGAAGAAAGTCATGGATTCTGGAGGTGAAGTGCGCTGTCAGGGATTGGAAGAGGTCTTTCAAAGTGTCTTTCCCATTGAGAGTTCAAATGGTGAATTAGTGCTTGAGTACAGTCACTACCTGTTTGGATCAAGCACCATTCGGCTGACTGAAACAGAGTGCAGGCATAAGGGTTTGACTTACAGTGTGCCCATAAAGGCCCAGGTGAACCTTGTATTTCAATCCACTGGCGAGATTCGTCAAAAAGACATTTATATTGGTGACTTGCCCCTGATGACGGACAGGGGAACTTTCATCATCAATGGTGCGGAGCGAGTTGTTGTCAGTCAGATCCATCGTTCTCCAGGCGTGATATTCTCCGAAGAGAATGGTGTTTTCAGTTCCCGCATTATTCCCTATCGGGGATCGTGGCTGGAATTTGAGATTGACAGCCGGAAGGAACTTATCTTCGCCAAGATTGATCGCAAAAAGAAGATACTTGGCACGGTCTTTTTACGGGCCCTGGGTTTTGACTCACGAGAAAAAATCATTGACCTCTTCTATCAGAAAAAAACTGTCAGACTTTCTTCCAGAAGAGAGAAGAACGATCGTTTGGTTGGAGCAATTCTTGCGGAACCTGTCTGGATATCTTTGGAGGATGGTGAGAAGAAAAAACTGTACCGGGCCGCTGAGCTTCTGCATCATCATGAAATTGATGAATTATTGCAGGCTGGCGTCAAGTCAGTGTCAGTCGTTGATCTGGATCATGAGGATTCCCTGCATTCTGATATGATTCTCTCGTGTTTCAGTAGGGAAGAAGCCCGTTTCAACAAGGATGACCCCGGTCAGGATGAACTCACCAGGGAAGAGGCACTTTCAGCCGTTTACAAGGTTCTAATGCCTGGAGAACCCATTACGGTGGAGGCAGCAGAGAAAGATCTTAATACAATGTTTTTTTCCCTCCGCCGATACAGTCTGGGACGTGTCGGCCGATACAAGCTGAACAAGAAATTCGATCAGGATGAGAATATTGATGACCTGGTTCTTAACAGTACGGACATGGTCCTGACAATGAAATATCTCATCAGTACGTACATCGGTGAGAAACAGGCAGACGACATCGATCATCTGGGCAATCGGCGTGTCCGTTCTGTTGGAGAACTGCTTGTCAATACATTGAAAACCGCATTCAGCCGAATGGAACGTATTGCCAGGGAGAGAATGAGCCTGAAAGAAACGGAAACTCTTAAGCCGCAGGATCTGGTTTCCATAAAACCTGTGGTTGCGGCCATAAAGGAGTTTTTTGGTTCCAGTCAGCTATCTCAGTTCATGGATCAGGTGAATCCTCTTGCTGAACTTACCCACAAACGGCGGTTGAATGCTCTGGGTCCTGGAGGCCTTTCTCGAGACAGGGCTGGTTTTGAGGTTCGGGATGTACACTACAGTCATTATGGGCGAATGTGTCCCATAGAAACTCCGGAAGGACCCAATATAGGTCTCATCGTTTCATTGGCAAACTACACCCGAATCAATGACTATGGTTTCCTGGAAACCCCATACCGCCGGGTCGTAAACGGCAGAACAACCCGGGAAGTGGAATATCTTTCAGCCATAGATGAGGAGAAGTTCTTCATAGCCCAGGCCAGTGCCGTCATCGATAAAAATGGTGACTTCAAGGAGAAAATGGTTGCTGTTCGCCGTAATGGAGATTATACCTTCAAGGAACCCGGGGAAATCTCGTACATGGATGTTTCCCCCCGTCAGATAATATCCACAGCCGCTTCCCTGATACCATTTCTTGAACATGATGATGCAAACCGGGCGCTGATGGGCTGTAATATGCAGAGGCAGGCGGTCCCCCTCCTGTTTCCTGAAGCTCCCATCGTTGGGACCGGTATGGAAGGAAAGGCGGCCTATGATTCCGGAGTTCTGGTTAAAGCCCTGGCTCCCGGTACTGTTACCTATATCTCATCAACCTGCATAAAGATCCAGAGAAACGACGGCAGCATTGATGATTACTCTCTGATCAAATATCAGCGGACAAACCAGGATACATGTTTTAACCAGCGGCCGATTATCAGTGTTGGAGATACTGTGCGGGCAGGCGAAATCCTGGCCGATGGGCCTTCAACTCACAATGGAGAGCTGGCACTGGGCCGCAACCTTCTTGTTGGGTTCATCCCATGGTACGGGTACAATTTTGAAGATGCCATTCTTATTTCAGAGAGAGTGGTGAAGGAAGATTATTACACATCCATTCACATAAAAGAGTTTATCGCGGAAGTTCGAGAGACAAAACTTGGGCCGGAGAAGCTTACCAGGGATATCCCCAACATGGCGGAGAAATCTGTGGAGTCATTAGATGAAGAGGGCATTGTTCGAATTGGTGCGACAGTGAAGTCAGGGTCCATCCTCGTCGGAAAAGTTACTCCAAAGAGTGAAACCGAAACGACTCCCGAATTCCGTTTGCTTAATTCAATTTTTGGTGAAAAAGCTCGGGAAGTGAGGGATACATCACTGAGATTGCCTCATGGCGCAGGCGGTACCGTCCTCAATGTTCAGCGGTTAAGAAGAAGTGAAGGGGATAATCTTAATCCCGGTGTTGATGAGATGGTCAAAGTTCTGATTGTGACCAAGCACAAACTGAAAGAGGGCGATAAAATGGCCGGCCGCCATGGTAATAAAGGCGTTGTAGCCAAGGTTCTCCCCGAGGAGGACATGCCCTACACAGGTGACGGTACACCACTGGATATCTGCCTTAATCCCCTTGGTGTTCCTTCCAGGATGAATATTGGGCAGATTATGGAGACGATGCTGGGAATGGCAGGGGCTCAGCTTGGTAAAATGTATGAAACACCTGTTTTTCAATCTTCCTCAACATCTGAAATATCAAGTGAGCTTGAGAAAGCAGGCCTGCACAATGCTTCAAAGGCCACTCTGTATGATGGTCTGACTGGAGAGCCCTTTCTTAATCAGGTTTTTGTCGGATACATGTATTTTCTTAAACTTCACCATCTGGTGGATGATAAAATGCATGCGCGATCGACAGGCCCTTATTCACTGGTTACGCAGCAGCCCCTGGGCGGTAAGGCTCAATTTGGCGGCCAGAGGATGGGTGAGATGGAAGTGTGGGCACTTGAAGCTTACGGGGCTGCAAACACGCTTCAGGAACTGATGACGATTAAGTCCGATGATATGACTGGTCGGGCAAAAATATATGAAAGCATAGTGAAGGGATCACCGACAACAACGGTTGGAATCCCGGAATCCTTCAATGTTCTAGTGCAGGAACTCAGGGGTTTAGCTCTGGATATACGCATTTCCGATTCAAAAGGTAAACAATTGCCATTTACTGAGAGAGATGAAGAATTGCTGAATAGCCAGGGAGGACGGTTCTAGGAGGAATTGATGAAAGAAGTCCAGGACTTTGACAACCTGATGATAAAACTGGCCTCCCCGGAGCAGATCCGGGCATGGTCGTACGGTGAAGTAAAAAAACCGGAGACGATTAATTATCGTACATTGCGTCCTGAAAAAGATGGTCTTTTCTGTGAGCGAATCTTTGGTACAACCAAGGAATGGGAATGCTACTGCGGTAAATTCAAATCCATTCGTTACAAAGGAGTGATTTGCGATCGGTGCGGCGTTGAAGTGACTCATTTCAAAGTTCGCAGGGAGAGAATGGGTCACATTGAACTGGCTTCTCCTGTTTCTCATATCTGGTACTATCTTTCTCTGCCCTCGCGAATAGGATTGTTGCTGGACCTTACTATCGCTTCGTTGAGAAGCATCCTGCACTACGAGAAACATGTTGTCATTGAACCGGGAAACACGGAATTAAAAGTCGCACAGCTTCTCACTGAAGACGAGTTGGCTGATGCCCGTGATCGTTTTGGGATGAGTTTTACAGCTGGTATCGGTGCCGAGGCTGTCCGGACTTTATTGGAAAATCTGGATCTGGATGCGCTGAGTGCTGAACTCAGGGACAACATGGTGGAGAAAGGGGCAAAGGTTGACAAGCGTTTTCTGAAACGCCTGGAGATAGTCGAGAATTTCCGGGATTCAGGCAACAGGGCTGAGTGGATGATTCTGGATGTTATTCCTGTTATACCCCCTGAATTACGGCCCATGGTTCAGCTTGACGGTGGTCGATTTGCAACATCCGATCTTAATGATCTCTATCGCCGGGTTATCAATAGAAACAACCGGCTGAAGCGTCTGATGGCATTGAATGCGCCTGATATAATCATACGTAATGAAAAACGGATGCTGCAGGAATCTGTTGACGCCCTGTTTGACAATACAAAGAAGAAAAAAGTCGTTAAGGGTGCAGCCAACAGACCTCTGAAATCTCTTTCCGATCTTCTTAAGGGAAAGCAGGGTCGATTCCGGCAGAATCTGCTTGGTAAACGAGTGGATTACTCCGGGCGGTCCGTCATTGTTGTTGGTCCCAGTTTGAAACTTCATCAATGTGGATTGCCTGCGAAAATGGCTCTGGAGCTTTATAAGCCATTCATCATGAAGAAACTCGTTGAAAAAGATGTTGTCTACAATATTAGAAAAGCCAAATCTCTTGTTGAACAGGAAACTCCCGAGGTCTGGTCTGTATTGGATGAGGTTGTCAGGGAGCATCCAGTTTTATTGAATCGGGCTCCCACTCTTCATCGGCTGGGTATACAGGCCTTTGAACCTGTACTGGTTGAAGGAAAAGCCATACAACTCCATCCACTGGTATGTCATGCTTATAATGCCGACTTTGATGGGGATCAAATGGCCGTGCATGTCCCCCTTACTCAAGCCGCTCAGATTGAATGCTGGACATTGATGCTGGCAGATACTAATTTATTGAATCCAGCCAATGGCTCTCCCATTGTCTTTCCATCTCAGGATATGGTTATGGGACTGTACTTCCTCACCAAGGAAAGGCCAAATGCCAGGGGGGAAGGGCGTTATTTCTGCTCAGTCAATGAAGTAATGATGGCTGGAGAAAGTCGAAGTGTATCCATGAATGCTCTGGTCCATGTAAGAATTGATGATGAATACTTGCAAACCACTCTGGGACGAGTCATTCTTAACGAGAATCTGCCCCGGGAAATACCCTATGTCAACGAAACTCTGGGTGATAAAGGTATTAGAAAACTTGTCATGAATTCCTTCAAGGATAACGGCAATTACATAACCGTTCACCTGCTGGATGCCCTGAAGGACATTGGCTTCAAGTATGCCACGAAAATGGGAACAACAATAGGAATGGACGATATTCTGATACCGGATGAGAAGAAGGGTCTCATAGGTTCTGCCAATAATGAAGTGGACAGGATCCAAACCCAGTACAGAGATGGACATATTACCACAGAAGAGCGTTATAACCGTGTGGTTGAGGTCTGGAGTAAAACCAACGAAGAATTGGCCAATGTGATGATGGATCATCTAAAAAATGATCAGGATGGTTTCAACAATGTGTACATGATGGCCGATTCCGGGGCAAGAGGAAGCCGTAATCAGATCAGACAGTTGGCTGGTATGCGTGGACTGATGGCCAAACCTTCGGGAGATATTATCGAGCTGCCGATACGATCAAATTTCAAGGAAGGTCTGTCGGTCATAGAGTTTTTTATATCGACCAATGGTGCCCGGAAAGGTCTTGCTGATACTGCCCTTAAAACTGCTGATGCCGGTTATTTAACTCGACGCCTGGTCGACATAGCCCAGGATGTTGTGGTGAACATGGACGACTGCGGTACGATCAATGGTATCGATGTCTATGCCCTGAAAGACGGAGAAGAAATCGTTGAACCCCTGTCAGACCGCATAACCGGTTGTTTTACATTGGAACAGGTTAATCATCCTATAACCGGGGATGTGCTGGTGGATGTCAATCAGGAAATCACGGACGATATCGCAGTCGAAATTGAAAATCTGGGTATTGAAAGTGTTCAGGTAAGAACTGTACTCACCTGTGAAGCACAGCATGGAGTCTGCATGAAATGCTATGGCCGCAATCTGGCTACGCACCGGCCGGCTGACATAGGTGAATCCGTTGGAATAATTGCGGCTCAGTCAATTGGTCAACCGGGAACACAGCTTACCATGCGGACCTTCCATGTCGGAGGAACGGCGAGTACTGTTGCTGAGGAAAATCGGGTTGCAAAGCATTACCTTTTGCTTGTCCGTAAAATTCAGGGCATCTCTGTCTCCATGCCGGATGGTCAGCTGCTCTTCACACGGAAGGGCTTTCTGACAGTGGCCAGGGTCTTCGAAAGAATCGCAATTAAAGCCAGAGACAAAATACTGACTTCCGATGGGGATAAGGTCATAAAGGGTGAAACAGTTCTCAAACGGGGTAAAGAGGTTGTTAAAGCAAAGGTTAATGCCTTTGTTGTTATCGTGGAGAAAGAGGTCCTTCTTGTTGCCCAGGATGAAAAAGTGGAAATTCGCAATGGTTCAACGGTCCTGGTACGTGAAGGCGACATTGTTGAGAAAGACGAGTCGCTGGCCATGTTTGATCCTTTCATCGAACCCATCATTGCAGAAATTGCAGGACAGGTTCAGTTTGAAGACATTCTTCCGGGAACTACCCTGAGGGAAGAAATCAATGAGGATACAGGGAATATCGAGAAGAAAATTACCGATGCTTCGATGGAAACTCTTCAGCCAAGGATTAACATAGTAAATGAGAATGGAACAGTTCTTCAGGAATATCACCTGCCGGATAATTCCTATCTCAGTGTTGAGGATGGTGTGCCCGTAGAAGCCGGCCATACATTGGCCAAGATGCTCAAGGAGTCTCAGAAAACCCAGGACATAACCGGTGGACTTCCCCGAGTTGGTGAGCTTTTCGAAGCAAGGCGGCCCAGAAATTCAGCGATACTGGCTAAAATCAGCGGTATCGTTGAGTTCGAAGGTATAAGCAAGGGAAAGCGTATCATTACTGTAAACGATCCTTTTGGTATGTCGATGAAGCATATGGTTCCTATGGGGCGGCATCTTCTGGTGAGAAATGGCGACCCGGTTGAAGCGGCCGAGCCCCTCTGTGATGGCCCAAGAGATCCCCATGATATATTGGAGATACAGGGAGAAAATGCCCTGCAGAAGTTTCTGGTTGATGAAGTTCAGGAAGTCTATCGTATGCAGGGTGTCAATATTAACGACAAGCACATAGGTGTTATCATACGGCAGATGATGAGAAAAGTTGAGATTCTTGATGTGGGAGATACCAGTTTCATCTTTGGAGAACAGGTTGATAAGTATCAGTTCCGAACTCAGAATGAAAAGGTTACGGGAGAGGGAGGCCAGCCTGCCATAGCCAAACCGCTACTTCTGGGTATAACCCGTGCATCGCTGAACATCGATAGCTGGATTTCGGCTGCAAGTTTTCAAGAAACCACAAAGGTTTTGACCAATGCGGCCATCGCAGGCGGCATTGATACATTGAGGGGATTGAAGGAAAACGTCGTTATTGGCCACCTCATTCCGGCAGGGACGGGGATGAAGAGATACCGTGAACTCAAGCTGTTTACAAAGGATACGGAAGATCTTGATAAGCATGTGGCCAATCTCCTTGAGCAGAGACGGCAGGAAAGTGAGATTCTATCAAGGGATGAAACTCTGGATGCTGATATTGAAGATGATGTCGAGAATAATAGCCTTGAATCGGAAGCTGTTTCGAGTTTTGAGGCTGGTGATTAGGAGTCTGTCGGACTTTAAGACTTCGAGGCGATTTTTGATGATTTTTTTCCGATACAAGGCGGCAAAAGCGGAGCATAGCTGGGCTGCGTGAGCATTTTGGCAACGCGGTAGCGGGAAAAAAGGGCAAAAACCGAGCCGTGAGACGTAAGTCCGACAGACTCTTAGGAGTCTGTCGGACTTTAAGGCTTCAAGGCGATTTTTGATGATTTTTTTCCGATACAGGGCGGCAAAAGCGGAGCATAGCTGGGCTGCGTGAGCATTTTGGCAACGCGGTAGCGGGAAAAAAGGGCAAAAACCGAGCCGTGAGACGTAAGTCCGACAGACTCTTAGAGTAATGTGGTTTTGGTATTGACTTTTTCATAGTCTATCCCTATTAATATAAATTCGCATGGAAGGAAGAGCCTTATAAGGCCAGACAGGAGTTGAAATCCAGATGCCGACAATCAATCAACTAGTGAGAAAAGGACGCAAGTCAATATTGAAGAAGTCGAACTCACCAGCATTGCAATACTGCCCGCAAAAGAGGGGCGTTTGCACAAAGGTTATGACCATTACGCCCAAGAAGCCGAATTCGGCTTTGCGCAAGGTAGCTCGTGTACGCCTGACAAACGGAATTGAAGTAACAGCTTACATCCCTGGAGTTGGCCATACATTGCAGGACCATTCAGTTGTTATCATTCGCGGAGGCAGAGTGAAGGATCTGCCAGGTGTCCGTTATCACATTGTACGGGGTATCAAGGATCTTGAAGGGGTTGCCGCAAGGAAACAGGCCCGTTCAAAATACGGAGCAAAGAAACCTAAAGTATAAGGAATAATTATGCCAAGAAGAAGAGAAACACCAGTTCGGCCCATTGATCCGGATCCGCGTTACAGCAGTCGAGTCGTTGCCAAGTTTGTTAACCGCATGATGCTCAGAGGTAAGAAGTCTACTTCGTATGGAAATGTTTACGGTGCCCTGGACATAGTTGTAAAGAAATCCGGCAAGGATGCCCTTGAAGTGTTTCTTCAGGCTGTTGACAATGTTAAGCCCATGGTTGAAGTTAAATCTCGACGTGTTGGAGGGGCGACATATCAGGTTCCTGTTGAGGTTCATGATGCCCGAAAGGAAGCTCTGGCCATGCGCTGGATTATCAATGCCGCACGTGCCCGCAGTGGCCGGAGTATGCGCGAGAAACTGAGCGCGGAACTTCTGGATGCCTTTAATTCCACAGGTGTGGCATTTAAGAAGAAGGAAGATACACACAGGATGGCGGAGGCGAATAAAGCATTCAGTAATTTTAAATGGTAGAGCTTGAACGATATTCTTCACTCTGATATAATAAATCTCCCATGTGGTAATTGATCTGTATGGGAGATAATTAAGGGTTGATGCCCCTTAATTAAAACCTCGCGGACAGCCTGCTTCCTGAGATATGGGATGCCAGGCCGCTTTCGAACGAGGATGATCCTTCCACACGGATCTGCGGAACAATCAAGCCTGTTGGTTTTGGGCAGTGCCGCAGATGTATCTGGTGGTAAGTTTTTGTTCCTCTTCAAGACCCATCCTGTCATGGGTCTGTCGTTCGCATGCAGCAGCCGCATTGTATATGATGGAATAGTCCTGTATGATCATTCTGTCAGAAGATATGGGCAGCCTCACTTAAGGGCTGCTGTTATATTTCCCAAATGGCCGCAGGAGGATTTTATGGCTAAGGAAAAATTTACAAGGTCGAAACCGCATATCAATGTCGGTACTATCGGTCACGTTGATCATGGTAAAACCACGCTGACGGCTGCTATAACAATGTATAGTGCAGCGAAAATGGGCGGAAAGGTTATGAGTTATGAAGATATTGATAACGCTCCAGAGGAAAGAGAGCGTGGTATTACCATTAATACCCGGCATGTCGAGTATGAAACAGAGAATCGACATTATGCACATGTGGATTGCCCGGGACATGCAGACTACATTAAGAATATGATTACTGGAGCGGCACAGATGGATGGTGCCGTTCTGCTGGTTGCTGCTGATTCCGGGCCTGAACCACAGACCCGGGAGCATATCGTGCTTGCCCGTCAGGTTGGTGTGCCCAAGTTGATCGTTTACATGAATAAGATGGATCTGGCTGATCTCGAATTAGTTGACCTTGTGGAAATGGAAATTCAGGAACTGCTGACAGAGTATGGTTTTCCGGGAGAAGAAACTCCCATCATAAAGGGCAGTGCGTTTGAGGCGATGTCCAATATTGAGGATCCGGAAAAGACCAGATCCATTCAGGAGCTTTTAAAAGCCATGGATGAATATTTTCCGATTCCGGAAAGAGCCGTGGATAAGCCGTTTCTTATGCCGATTGAAGATGTCTTTTCCATTCAGGGCCGGGGAACTGTTGTTACTGGCCGTATCGAAGGCGGTGTTGTTCGTGTCGGGGATGAGCTTGAGATTGTCGGTATTAAGGAAACCACGAAAACAACCTGTACAGGCGTTGAAATGTTTAACAAACTGCTGGATGATGGACAGGCTGGAGATAACATCGGTGCTCTGCTCAGGGGAATTGATAAGAAGGCTGTTGAGCGTGGTCAGGTTCTGGCCAAACCCGGTTCCATCAGTCCTCACATGAAGTTCAGAGCAGCTATTTACTGTTTGACCAAGGATGAAGGTGGACGTCACAATCCATTCTTCAGCGGATATCGTCCGCAATTCTATTTCAGAACAACTGATATCACTGGAACGGTGACGCTTCCAGATGATAGGAAGATGATAATGCCTGGCGATAATACTGAGATTACTGTTGAACTTATTCATCCAATTGCCATGGATCCGGGGCTGCGTTTTGCGATACGGGAAGGCGGCCGCACAGTTGCTTCCGGTCAGGTAACCGAGGTTATTGAATAGAATCAGTTCATCACGTATGTAGCCTCACCCTGCTGTGGTGAGATGCAGTAGGAGAAAGGTATGGAAAAAATACGTGTTCGTTTGAGGGGATTCGATGTTGAATTGATTGAACAGAGTGCGCGCTCCATTGTGGATACAGTGCAGAAGCAGGGAACGAAGGTGTCAGGGCCGGTTCCCCTGCCAACGAAGATCAATAAATACACGGTACTCAAATCGCCATTTGTTAACAAAAAATCTCGGGAACAATTTGAGATGCGTACCCATAAGAGACTGATTGATATCCTGGAGCCCACTCCTGCTGTTATGGAATCTCTCATGAAGCTTGAGTTGCCTGCTGGTGTAGATGTTGAAATCAAGCAGTAGAATTTGAAGGGGCAGGAAAATGGTTGGATTGATTGGTAAGAAAATTGGGATGACTCAAATATTTGATGCTGATGGTGACTTGACTCCTGTTACCGTTATAGAAGTAGATCCCAATGTTGTGATTGACAGCCGGAACATGGAAAAACACGGCTACAACTCTGTCGTGTTAGGTGCCGTTGAACAGAAGTCTTCCCGGCTCACAAAGCCCGTGGCCGGCCAGTTCAAGAGGGGGGGGGAAGTAATTCCGCGGAAGTATGTTGTTGAGATTCGGGATTTCAGCAGGGAATGCTCTGTTGGAGATTCTGTAGGCGTGGATATTTTCAATGACTTTCGCTTCGTCGATGTCATGGGCACGTCAAAGGGCAAGGGTTTCCAGGGTGTGATGAAGCGGTATAACTTTGGTGGTGGACGGGCCTCTCATGGTTCAAAGTTTCACCGTGCCAATGGATCAACCGGTATGGCTGCCTGGCCTTCCAAGGTTATTCGTGGAACGAAAATGCCTGGCCGTATGGGGGGAGGGTCCCACACCGTACAGAATCTTCGAATTGTCAGGATTGATGCCCGGAAGAATCTAATGCTGCTTAAAGGTGCCGTCCCCGGCAGCAGGAACAGTATGGTCGTTGTTCGGCAGGCTGGCAAGCGGAAATAGGAGAAGCAGCAATGATTAGTAAGAAGGTCTACTCAAAGGAGGGCGGGGAACTTCGCAACATTGAATTGGATGACGCTGTTTTTGACCGGGAAGTAAGCGAGGGCTCTATATGGCATGCCATTCGTAATGAACTGGCGAATAAACGGCAGGGAACGGCGAAAACTAAAACTCGCCGCGAGGTGAAGGGTTCCACGGCAAAACCATGGCGTCAGAAAGGAACAGGCCGTGCTCGTGCGGGGCGGAGAAAGAGTCCACTCTGGAGAAGCGGCGGGGTTGTTTTCGGGCCGCAGAAAAGAGATTATTCCTATCATATCCCCAGGAAAATCAAGCGTCTGGCGGTAAAAAGCACCCTCAGTCTCAAGGCTTCAAATGATGATTGTTTCAGGATTATTGAAGATTTCTCCATTGAATCCGGAAAAACTCGTGATCTGGCTGATATCCTGAAGAACTTCCCTGACGATGGACGGACCGTCCTTATAATTGGGGATGATGATAAATTGACGAAGAGGGCGGGTGCGAATATCAGAGATCTGAGCCTGTTTTCATACAATCGGCTTCGAGTTCATGATCTTTATTATGGGAAGAATATTCTCATACTTGAGGGTGCTGCGCAAAAACTCGGTGAGTTTTACAGGAGTTAGACATGGATGCCAGGAACGTCGTTATTGAGCCGGTTTTAACCGAAAAATCCAATCTCCTCCGCGAAGGAGATGTAAAAACTTATGTGTTCAAAGTGGCTGACAATGCCAACAAAATCATGGTCATGCAGGCTGTTAAGCAGCTGTTCAATGTAAAACCCGTAAGCTGTCGTATAATCAATGTGCACGGAAAAATTCGCAATAACAGAGCGATATCCAGAAGCAGTTTCCGGCGTGGTAAAGGACACACTTCTGCATGGAAAAAAGCAATGGTGACATTGGAAAAAAATCAGCGCATTGAAGTTTTTGAAGGTGCTTAGGAAGGAGGGATAAGAATGGCCTTGAAGACGTATAATCCAACAACACCATCCCTTCGTTTTCGCCAGGGGCTGGATAATTCTCGGCTGGATAAGAAGCGGCCTGAGAAGGCTCTCACAGGTGCAAAGGTGTCGCAGGCTGGCCGTGGTGCCGGCGGCCGCATCAGTGTTCGGCGCCGCGGGGGTGGTCACAAAAGACAGTATAGAGAGATTGACTTCAGAAGAGACAAGGATGGCATACCAGGAAGAGTTGCTTCTATTGAGTATGATCCCAATCGCAGTGCCAATATCGCACTGATTTCCTATGTGGATGGTGAGAAGCGGTATATAATCTGTCCCGAAGGCCTGGAAGTCGATTCCGTGATTATGAGCGGTTCTGGAGCTCCCCCTGAGACTGGTAATTGTCTGCCATTGGGGCTCATTCCCGTAGGCCGCACCGTTCATGCTGTGGAATTAACCCGGGGGAGGGGAGCCCAGCTTATTCGCTCCGCAGGCGGAGGGGCTCAGATCCAGGCAATTGAAGGGGAATATGTTACCCTTAAACTCTCATCTGGTGAGATGCGTATGGTTCACAAAGCCTGCATTGCTACGATCGGAGAAGTTGGTAATGAAGATCACATGAATGTGAAAATAGGAAAGGCCGGACGCAGTCGATGGCTGGGAAGACGTCCCAGGGTTCGGGGCGTTGTAATGAATCCGGTTGATCACCCTCATGGTGGTGGCGAAGGACGAACCTCTGGCGGGCGTCATCCCGTATCCCCCTGGGGGAAACCGGCCAAGGGCGGTAAAACTCGTCAGAAACATAAGTCTTCCAATAAGTTTATTGTGAAGCAGCGTAAGTAAGGGGGCAAAATGTCAAGGTCGGTAAAAAAAGGGCCATTTGTGGCCAAAAGCCTGTATGCGAAAGTTGTCGACTGGAAGAAGAATGATACTAAGGGGATAATCAAAACATGGTCCCGCTCTTCTACTATTATCCCGGAGATGGTAAACCTTACTATCTCTGTATACAATGGAAGAACTTTTATTCCAGTCTATGTGACAGAAAACCTGGTTGGACACAAGCTTGGTGAGTTTTCACCGACCCGAATGTTCCGAGGGCATGCAGGCTCGGATAAAAAAGGAAAGAGGCAATAATCATGGTAGCAAAAAAGGGATTCCATGCCAGAGCAAGATATCTTCCCATGTCTCCCTCTAAAATCAGGCCTGTTGCCGATCAAGTTCGACGGAGACCTGTTCTGGAAGCCGTTGCCATTCTTGAATCTCTGCCGAATAAGGGTGCTGTTTACCTTTTGAAAGTGATTCAATCAGCCATGGCCAATGCCCTGGTTCAGGATGCAGGTATCGATGAAGATTCGCTGTATGTTGCTGAGCTTCTGGTTGATGGAGGTCCGAGCCGAAAGACTCTCTGGCCAAGGAGTCGCGGTCGAGCAGATAGGCAGATCAAACGATCAAGCCATATCTCAATAATATTGAATCACAGGACGGTGAATTGATGGGGCAGAAAGTTCACCCCTATGGTTTTCGCCTGGGTATCAATAAAAACTGGAAATCCCGCTGGTTTGTTTCACCAAAGGATTATGCCAACACACTGCATGAGGATCTCCAGCTTCGTAAAATATTGTTGGAGAGTCCTGAAGCAAAGGGTGCTGATATAACTGATATTGAAATTGTCAGGCAGCCCACACGAGTTACATTGAGTATAGAAACAGCCCGCCCGGGTGTTATCATCGGTGCAAAAGGGGCGAATATTGAGAAAGTAACAGGTCGGCTTCAAAAGATCACAGACAAGAAAGTGAGCGTTAAAATCAAGGAGATCAAGAAGCCCGATGTGAATGCCCATGTGATAGCTCAAAACCTTGCAAGACAACTGAAGAACAGAGCAGCGTTTCGACGTTCGCTAAAAATGGCCGTGCAAAATGCAATGCGGGGTGGAGTGCAGGGAATTAAGATCAAGATCTCCGGCCGATTGGGCGGTGCTGATATGAGCCGGAGTCTTGAAGTCAAAGATGGCCGGG
Source organism: Spirochaetaceae bacterium (assembly GCA_965224705.1). Taxonomy (GTDB): domain Bacteria; phylum Spirochaetota; class Spirochaetia; order DSM-2461; family DSM-2461; genus UBA2779. Next base: position 2,303,648 of record OZ245056.1, read on the forward strand.
TTCCCCTGCACACAATTCGTGCTGATATTGACTACTCTGTTGCAGAATCCATGACAACATTTGGTGTCGTTGGAGTCAAGGTCTGGGTGTTTAACGGTGAGATACTTGGTGCTGATCAGAAGGAAGATGCCGGCCAATTTGTCAGTACTCGCCGCGATAACCGGGGAGGTCGAAAAGATGCTTAGCCCCAAACGTGTAAAATACAGAAAGACTCATCGAGGACGCGCCATTCCAAACGCAAAAAGAGCATCCAGAGGAAATACAATAAATTTTGGTGAATTTGGCCTGGTCTCCATGGAGAACAAGCAGATTACTGCGAGACAGATAGAGGCTGCCCGTATTGCAATGACACGGCATATCAAGCGGGGAGGTAAGGTCTGGATCCGGGTTTTTCCCAATATCCCATACACGAAGAAACCTGCTGAGACACGGATGGGAAAAGGAAAGGGAATCCCTGAGTACTGGGTAGCCGCTGTCAAACCTGGTACTGTAATGTTTGAAATCGCGGGTGTTGAGAATGATCTGGCGAAGCATGCCATGATCCTGGCTGCAAGTAAGCTTCCAGTTCATACCAGATTTCTAGCCAAACGGCATTGGAGTAATGTATGAAGCAAACCTTCAATGATTTAACTCTGGATGAATTGAAAGTCAAGAGGGAAGAGTTGATTACCCGGATGAAGGATCTGAGATTTGAAATGGTATTGGGGCATGTGGAGAATCCTGTGGAAAAGCGCAATATTCGTCATCAGATAGCTCGGTTGAATACAATGATAGGTGAGTACAAACTTGGAATCCGAAAGGCATAACGGAATGGGATTGAAAAAAAGTAATAAGAAAATATTTACAGGAACGGTTGTGAGTGACAAAATGGATAAAACGGTTACCGTCCGGGTTTCTACTCGACAGTTACACCCAATGTATAAGAAATACATCACCCGTTCCAGGAAGTATAAAGCTCATGATGAAATCAATGATGCAAGAGAAGGTGATACTGTCCGCATTATTGAAAGCAGACCGGTGAGCAAAGATAAAAGATGGCGGCTTCTTGAGGTCGTCGAACGTGTGAAATAGGGGGGTGGCGATGATTCAGATGCAAACTTGTATGAATGTTGCTGACAATTCTGGAGCAAAACGTGTGCAGACAATCAAAGTCCTTGGCGGCAGTCATCGTCGGTATGCTGGAATCGGTGATATTGTTGTCGTGACTGTTAAGAATGCCCTGCCGAATACACCGATCAAAAAAGGCGAAATCAAACGGGCCGTCGTTGTGCGAACACATAAGGAATATCGCCGGAAAGATGGAACTTATATACGATTTGATGACAATGCCTGTGTTATTGTGGACGCAGCAGGAACTCCTGTCGGCAAGCGTATATTCGGCCCTGTCGCTCGGGAACTCAGGGATTACAATCATATGAAAATTGTGTCGCTTGCTCCTGAAGTTTTGTAGGAGAAATTCAACTGTATGGATACAAAGACAAAGCTGAGAAAGGGCGATCAAGTTCAAATAATGAGTGGTAAGAATAGAGGAAAGAGGGGCCGTATACTGCAGATTGATCGCAGAACTAATCGAGTAATTGTTGATGGCCAGAATATGGTTAAGAAGAATCAGAAACCGAAAAGCCAGAGCGACAAGGGCGGTATTATTGAAATAGAAGCCCCAATCTCAGCGTCGAATGTCCAGATTTTATGCAAGAAATGTGGTGCTACACGGATCGGCTGGGAACCTGGCGATAAACTGAAAACCCGTGTTTGCAGGAAATGTGGAGAAGCTGTATAATGGCAGAAGAGAAAAAGCAGGCTGTCACGGAAGAGACTGAAGCAAAGCCGCCGACCGCAGCAAAGAAGCCGACTGAGGCAAAGAAACAGACCGCAGAAAAAAAGTCGGCCGCAGCGAAGAAACAGACCGCAGAAAAAAAGAAAACTGAGGCAAAAAAGCCGACTGAAGCAAAGAAGCCGACCGCAGCAAAGAAACAGACCGCAGCAAAAAAGAAGGCTGAGGCAAAAAAGCCGACTGAAGTTAAGAAACAAACCAGGGCAAAAAAGCCAACCGCAGCAAAGAAGCAGGAAGCAAAAGCCGCAAGGAAATATGAACCAAGGTTAAAAGCTCGTTATCGAGATTTTATCGCAGAGAAAATACTCAAGGAATTTGACCTGAAAAGTCCTATGCAGATTCCTGCAATTGAAAAGATAGTCGTTTCTGCTGGAGTTGGGGAGGCCATAACCAATAAAAAATTTCTGGATTCAGCTATCGCAGAAATAGAACAGATAACAGGTCAGAAGGCGCTCCGTACTCGAGCCCGTAAATCTATTGCAAATTTCAAACTTCGTGATGGAATGGAAATAGGCGGAAAAGTTACCCTCAGAGGAAACCGGATGTATGAATTTCTCGACCGTTTTTTGAACATTGCTTTGCCAAGAGTGAAGGATTTTCGTGGAGTAAGTCCAAAATCATTTGATGGCCGGGGAAATTACAGTGTGGGAATAGATGAACAGATCATATTCCCTGAAATAGATTTTGATAAAATTGAACAGGTAAGGGGTCTTAATGTGGCCATAGTAACAACAGCACCAAACAATGAACAGGCTCTGGCACTATTGAGAGAATTCGGTATGCCTTTCAGAAAGGAGTAGAGAATGGCAAAGAAATCCATGATAATAAAGGCATCGCGAAAACCGAAATATATGACGAGAACTGTAAGACGATGCCGAGTCTGTGGCTGTCCGCGTGGTTTCCTTAGAAAGTTTGCAATGTGCCGGATCTGCTTCAGAAAACTTGCCAGCGAAGGCATGATCCCTGGTGTTACCAAGTCCAGCTGGTAAATGGAGAAAATAAATGAGTGTTTCTGATCCAATAGCCGATATGCTTACCAAAATCCGTAATGGTGTGGCAGCCCGGCATGAAAATGTTGATATACGAACTTCCAACTCCAAGTTTGAAATAATCAAGATATTGAAGAATGAAGGATACATTAAAAACTTTAAAAAGATTGAACTTGATGGGAAGAGCTATATTCGAATTTCTCTTAAATATGATGATAATGAAAACCCGATCATCCATGGCTTGAAGTCAATCTCTACTCCCGGACGAAGGATGTATTCGAGCTATAAAAACATGCCGAGGGTTTATAATGGTTATGGCTCAGTCATTGTTTCCACATCAACAGGATTCATAACCGGTAAGAAAGCTGTTGCCAGAAAAATCGGTGGTGAAATCATCTGTACGGTTTGGTGAGGAGTTGTATTTATGTCACGAATAGGATTTCAGCCGGTGCAGGTTCCCAACGGGGTAACCGTTACATTTAACGACGGTACAATTCAGGTTAAGGGAGCAAAGGGAGAGCTTTTTCAACGGTATTTACCTGTCGTCGATTTCAAAATGGAAGATGGTACAATCCATGTGAGCCGTAAGAATGAATCAAACCAGGTTAAGGCCCTGCATGGATTATACCGTTCTCTGCTGAGCAATATGCTGACAGGAGTGAGCCAGGGGTATTCAAAGATTCTTATGGTTAATGGTGTTGGCTACCGTGCGGAATTGCTTGGGAAGAAATTGTTGCTTTCACTTGGTTTCTCAAACCCGGTCGAGTATATGATCCCGGAAGGTATACAGATTGAAGTTGAAAAAAATACCAGAATTACTGTAAGCGGTATAAGTAAGGAAACTGTTGGTCAGGTGGCTGCGGAGATTCGGAAAATTCGTCCTCCTGAGCCATATAAGGGAAAGGGTATCCGCTATGAAGATGAAGTTGTTCGCCGTAAAGTCGGTAAGGCTGGAGCGAAGTAGGTTACATGGATAGATTAAGCGATAAACGACGGAAATTCATTCAACGGAAGAAACGTGTCCGCAAAAAGATTACCGGAACAGGCACCCGGCCCCGGTTGAGCATTTACAAAAGTCATAGGAATATAAGTGTTCAGATAATTGATGACACAACAGGCCGGACATTGGCGTCAGTTTCCACTCTGGAGAAAGAGTTTGGAGATGTGAAACACAACGTTGCAGGCGGGAAGTTTGTAGGACAGAAGATTGGAGAACGTTTACTGGCGGCTGATATTGGGGCTGTCGTATTTGATAGAAGCGGTTATATGTACCATGGTATTGTAAAAGCCGTCGCCGATGGGGCCCGTGAAGCGGGGTTGAAATTCTAGGAGTTCCCTTGAGAATGAATGACAGAAACGAAGAAAAAGAGTTTACGGAGAAATTGATCAGATTGAATCGTGTATCCAAGGCCGTTAAAGGGGGCAGGAAGATGTCATTCAGTGCTCTGATGGTTGTTGGGGACGGAAATGGCCGGGTAGGATATGGATTCGGAAAAGCGAATGATGTCTCGGAAGCCATCCGTAAAAGTGTGGACAAAGCAAAGAAGAATCTGATTGTTGTGCCGATAAAAAAAACAACTCTCCCCCATGAAATTCTAGGTCAATATAAAAGTGCTTCAGTACTTTTGAAGCCGGCTGCTCCCGGTACGGGTATAATTGCCGGCGGGCCGGTGAGGGCCATCATGGAATCTGTTGGAATTCATGATGTTCTGGCCAAAAGCCTTGGTTCGAAGAATACAATGAATATTGTCAAAGGTGTGTTTGATGGTTTCCAGAATCTAATGGACGTTCGTGCTGTTGCCCAGGGACGCGGTCGGGAAATCAAGGAGATATGGAGTTGATTATGGCCGGATCTAAAGGAAAAAGAATTCGCATAACACTGGTTCGCAGTCCCATTGGCAGAAAACCAGTGCAGCGTGCTACAGTGAAAGCACTGGGATTGAAAAAGATTCATTCTTCAGTTGAAAAACATGCTGTCCCATCTGTTCTTGGAATGGTTAATGCTGTTTCTCATCTTGTGAAGTCCGAGGAGCTTTAACCGATGCGTATTAAACCCCTGCGGGTTCCAGCCGGTGCCAGCAAAAAGAAAAAAATTGTTGGCCGGGGCCGTTCTTCGGGTTCCGGTAAAACAGCAGGAAGAGGCCATAAAGGACAGAAATCCCGCTCCGGGGGGGGTGTCCGGCTTGGATTTGAAGGTGGTCAAATGCCTCTGTACAGGCGTGTGGCCGCCCGAGGCTTTTCAAATCATCCCTTCAAGAAAGAGTTTGTTGTCATCAATCTGACAGGTCTGGAGAAATCATTTGTTGATGGTGACACGGTGTCTCTGGCAACTTTGATTCAGAAAGGACTGATCAAGAAAAGTGAAACGCTGGTGAAGATTCTGGGAATGGGTGTGCTTACCCGAAAACTCACGGTTGAGATTCCAGCCGTATCTGCTTCGGCCAGGGAGAAAATTGAAAAAGCAGGCGGCAGTGTCGCTGATGTATCAGAAGGTAGTGATGGCCGGTAATCCTGTTGCTGACATCTTTAGGATTCGAGATCTGAGGAACCGCATCCTTTTCACATTGGGTATATTGGTTGTACACCGTATAGGTTCCATTGTACCAATACCAGGCATTGATATGGGTGCTCTCAGCCGATTCTTTGGAGGAGGTGGTGGAGATAATCAGGGACTTGTGGACTTCCTCGATTTCTTCTCAGGCGGAGCCTTCAGGAATTTCTCGATTTTCATGCTGGGTGTTATGCCATACATCACCACCAGCATCATAATGCAGGTACTTTTACTGGTTTTCCCTCGTCTTAAACGCATCAGCGAAGAAGATGGAGGGCGTAAGAAAATTCAGCGATATACTCGATATGCCACTGTGGTAGTTTGCCTGTTTCAAGGTGTTGCTCTGTTGCAGATGCCCCTGAATTATGGTGTAGTTGTGGCTGATCTGGCACGCTGGCAGTTTTTGATTATTGCCATGCTCACAACAACAGCCGGTACGGTTTTCCTGATGTGGCTGGGTGAGCAGATCAATATGAAGGGTGTAGGAAATGGCATCTCTTTGCTTATTTTTACAGGTATAGTTGCACGTATGCCCAATGCTGTTTCGGTGATGGTCAGAGAAATACGGGCACAGAATTTAAATCCGGTATTTGTAATCCTCACCTTTGTACTCTATGTGGCTGTTGTTGTTCTGGTTGTATATGAACAGCAGGGTTTGAGAAAAATACCGGTTAACTATGCAAGCCGGATAGTTGGACGCAAGCAGTATATGGGCCAGAGTTCCTACATCCCGTTTAAGATTAATCCATCGGGTGTCATTCCGGTTATCTTTGCTTCATCCATTCTTACTATTCCTGTACAGTTCGCCCAGGGACTGGCTTCCGGCAACAGTGTATTCTGGGGAAGAGTAGCGGTGGTCATGGATCCTTATGGTTGGATTTACCTTCTTCTTTATACCTTGTTAATTGTTTTCTTTGCCTATTTTTATACTCAGGTATCATTGAATCCAATTGAGATCTCCAGGCAGATTCGCGAGAATGGCGGTTCAATCCCCGGCATAAGAAGTGAGAATATGCAGGCTTATCTGACACGTATACTGAACCGTATTGTCTTGCCGGGATCTTTATTTCTGGCTATGATCGCTTTGATCCCGTCATTATTGGTTATTGCAATTCCTGGCTTTCCCCGTCAGATGGCCTATATAATGGGTGGTACATCATTGCTGATTATGGTGGGGGTTGATCTTGATACCATGAGTCAAATTGAAGGACATCTCAAGATGCATCATCATGAGGGATTGACGAAGGGCGGTAAGCTCCGCTCAAGAAATTTATAGGGGTCTGATAAACATGAAAGTAAGAGCTAGTGTCAAGCCGATTTGTGACAGGTGCAAAGTGATCTGCCGCCGGGGAGTGGTTAGAATCATTTGCAGTAATCCCAAGCACAAGCAGCGGCAAAAATAGGAGGATAGATGACTCGTATTGCGGGTATCGATCTGCCCAATAAGAATGCTGATATTGCGTTGACGTATATTTTTGGTATCGGCCGGACATCGGCACGGCAGATTTGTGAAAAGACTGGGATCAATCCCCAGATGCGTATCAATGAACTCTCCTCAGAAGAGGTTAACAGCCTTCGGAAAGTGATTGAAAATGATTACAAGGTGGAAGGACGCCTCAGATCGGAATCAGCCTTGAATATCAAGCGTTTAATGGACATAGGCTGTTATCGCGGTCTTCGTCATAGAAAAGGTCTACCGGTTCGTGGTCAACGAACTAAAACCAATGCACGTACTCGTAAGGGCAGGGCAAGAGCTGTCGCCAGGAAAAAGAAGTAAGACGGAGTTTGAGGTATGACAAAGAAAAAAAGAGAGAAGAAAACGGTCGTTGAGGGCAATGCATACATACAGGCTACATTCAATAACACCATAGTGACAATTACTGATTTGAAGGGCAGTACACTCGCCTGGTGCAGTTCAGGCTCACTTGGGTTTCGTGGAGGTAAGAAATCCACTCCCTATGCCGCTCAAATGACGGCTGAAACGGCTGTCGGCCGTGTCAGGGACTATGGCCTGCAGACTGTCAATATCTTTGTCAAAGGTCCGGGTATGGGCCGCGATTCTGCGATCCGTTCTTTCGGCAATCTGGGAGTAAGAGTGAGATCCATTAAGGATATAACTCCAATACCTCACAATGGCTGTCGGCCCAGGAAAAGCCGAAGGGTTTAACATATTATTCGTTGGACAGGAAGCCTGGTTTTCGAAGCATTCAATAAGCTCAAGTTGAGATGCCGTTTGATTACCGGGCGACACCGAAGACGAACATGATTAAAAGGAGCACAAATGGCAAAGAAGAATCTTCTCAAAGGTTTCAAGAGACCTAAGGGGATCACATTCGAACATGATGCAGCTGATGAAAACTATAAGAAATTCATAGCATATCCCTTTGAGCGGGGTTACGGTACAACTATTGGTAATACTCTGCGGCGCATTCTTCTCTCATCAATACAGGGATATGCGGTATCGGCAGTTCGGATTACATCGTTCAATTCTGAAGGAAGTCCTCATGTTGTTACGAGTGAGTTTGAACCTGTTCCGCATGTTATTGAAGATACACCTGTTATTCTCAGCAATCTGAAATCACTCCATTTGAGCCTGGATAATGATCTTGAGGAGCAGACCATACTCCTTGAATGGAAGGGTAAGGGAGTCATCACAGGGGCCGATCTTGAAAAGGATGATGTGATCGTTGCCAACAAGGATTTTCCTGTTTGTACTGTCATGGACGAAGGTTCCCTGGAAATTGAGGTACAGGTTAATCTTGGCAGGGGATATGTGCCTGCTGAACTGAACGAGAAATACATTGAATATGTGGGTACAATTCCTGTTGATTCCATTTTCAACCCCGTAACAAAGGTTAAATACTCTATTGAAAACACCCGTGTCGGGCAGCGTTCGGACTATGATAAACTCAATCTGGAGATATGGACCGATGGTACTGTTTCGCCTGAGGATGCCCTTGCGGAAGCCGCCAAAATTGCCAAAGATCATTTCACCATATTCATTAATTTTGATGAAGAAGATATCACTCAGGAAGCCGATGTTGATGAGGAAGAAGAGAAAATACGCATCCTTCTGGAAACGTCGGTCGATGAACTGGAACTCTCGGTTCGCTCAAGCAATTGTTTGAAGAATGCCAGTATCAAAACAATAGGTGAATTAACCCGCCGGAGTGAAGAGGACATTGGAAAAACTAGAAACTTTGGAAAAAAATCGCTGCAGGAAATCAGGGAAAAACTCAAAGAATGGAACCTGAGTCTGGGTATGACTGACTACAGTGTATTGCGAAATTCAATCAAGTTTGGCAAGAAATCTACGGATGGTGATAATGATGTCGATTCAGATGGATACACAAATTGAGGAGCAGGTATGCACAACAGAATAGGTTTTAACCGACTTGATCGAAAATCCAGCCATCGCACAGCGCTTCATCGAAACATGGTCTCTTCTCTTATCAAGTACGAAAGAATAAAAACCACGAAGGCAAAAGCCAGGGCTGTGCGGCGGACAGCAGAGAAATTAGTAACACGTGCCAAAAAAGATTCAGTTCATAACCGCCGCATTGCGGCTAAATTTTTGTATGAAAAAGAAGTGGTGAATAAGCTTTTTACTGAATTTGGCCCCCGGTTTTTAGATAGGCCGGGAGGGTATACCAGAATTCTGAAGTTAGGATATCGATCCGGCGATGCGGCACAAATGGTGATTCTTGAGTTTCTCCAGGCGGATGAGGAATTGATTCCTGGAGAGAATTCGAAAAAATCAAAAACTGTTGATAAGAAATCATCAAAGAGGAGGAGTGATACTGCCGGAAACCGTGCGGAAACCGATGCCAGGGCAGAGGAAACCTCCAGGGATCAAAGCCAGGAGGTATCGGAGGCACCGGAAGCACCAGAAAATGATTCTCTCGAAGATGTGCCTGCTGCAGATGAAGCAGAGAAGCATTCCTCAGTCGAGGATCCTGAGGGCACGTAGGGATTACTTCAAGAATTAATCGTGATTATTGAATCATGCAGATCAAGCATGGCATTGATAGGACAGATTTTTTCATACTTTGGGATGTCATCAGGGCTGATGTAGGAAGTCTGGATTCGCCCTGTTTCCAATAAATGGTGCCGTCGAGTTCCCATTAGTAGAGGCTGAGTTGGTGTCCACCACAATCTGCCGTCAAAAAAAGCAGCATTCGCAAAGGTAAAATCTGTTACATATCCATTACTGATGATTAGAGCTGTATCGGCCCCTGCCTTTCGGGCTGTTTGATTGAGTTTTTCCAGTTCCATTCTATCGGCCCATTTGTAGGTGTAGTCAATTCCTCTTCCATCAACCAGACTGGCAGTTTTCAAGGATGCTTGTTTATATGGCATGCATTCTACATGATGTATTACCCTGTTATACAGAATTCTTATCTTCCATATACCGGACCCCGGTTCAGGTTTTATACGTTGAACTGCATGGTTGATGTTCAATTCTTCCTGAATTCCCCACAAAGTGAATCGGCTGATGTTGATTCGATTCTGGTGCAATTCCAGATTATTGACCACACCATCATCCACGCGGATTGATTCAAGAAGAAGGGACATATATTTTATCCATGAGTTCAGAATACTCGCTGTCCACATCACTGTTAATCGTGATACCGCCGCCGCTGTGAAATACCATATTCCCCCGGGAGTCCTGTTCGATGAATCTAATTGAAACAGCACTATCCAATTCCCAGCCATTGAAATAACCAAAAACACCACTGTACCAGCCCCGTTCGTGATTCTCAGCTTCCCGGATGATTTCTCCAGTTCGTTTTTTGGGAGCACCGGTTACAGAACCAGCCGGAAGGAGCAAGGCCATGATCTCACCCACACGATTCTTCCAGTTGGATTCAAGTGTTCCAGTGATTTCAGAACTCACCTGAAGTATGTCCGTTCCTCCCGTAAACAATTGAGTGATGAATCGGAAGTCAGGTACCGTTACATTGCGGGCAACCATACCCAGGTCGTTGCGGAGGAGGTCTACAATAGTGTTGTGTTCGGCCGTTTCCTTGAAGTCGGCAAGGATCATTCTTTCTGCATCAGGAACGTCGGCCCTGATGGTGCCTTTCATCGGATAGGTTGAGATTTTTCCATCCGAACGTATATGTATGAAACGTTCCGGGGAAAACACAACCATTGCATCGGGAATTAAAAGCCGGAATTTCGCATGAGCAGTGTTAAATACTTCCTGAAGGGAGGCATTTGTTTTTACCATGGATGGAAAAGTAAGATTGGCCAGCCAGGTTTCCCCCCGAAGTTGATGACGGCGAATAACCTGGAATCCCTGTGAGTAGCATTTGTAACAGACGGGTAGTACCTGTAAACTGACTTTTTTCCTTGCTGACTGAACAGGGGGAGCATTACCAGTTCCATCAAGAGACCATTGAATTCCATACTCATTCATTCTGCAAGATTCAATCACGACCCAGTGACGGGCCCAGGCATCGACCATAAAAAAGAATTCTCTGCCCTGTGAAGCCAGTACATCCATTGTCTGCGGTCCCAGAATTCCATCCATTACCGGCCATTTATATCTCAACACCCAGAACCTTACGTACCAGTATTCCGATCCCGAATGACAAACTGGCAACACCAAGACTTATGCCGGCCATTTCAAAGAAATGCCTATGGAATGGAATGCTTTTTGTCACTGAAATATAGAGATTGAAAACAAGAATGATAATAATGGATGCTGTTAACGTCAGGATAAGAGCCAGAATGTAGCTGGATATCAGTAAATAAGGAAGGACCAGGATGATAACAGTTAGAATGTAGGCAACACCGGTATAGAGCGCCGCTTTTCCAGCCTTTCCCACTGTAGCAGTCTTCTCTTTTGTACGATGAGCAAGAAACTCTGAGGATGCCATGGATAATGATGCCGCAATGCCGGTGATAAGACCGGAGAGAGCGATTAATCTGGTATTTCGAAAAGCAAATGTAAGACCAGCCAGAGCACCAGTAAGCTCTATCAATGCATCATTCAACCCCAATACAATGGAGCCGACATAGTCCAGAATTTTTTCTTCAAGCATCTTTATCAGTTCCTGCTCATGGAGTTCCTCGTCTTCCATAATTGTTTTGAGAGCAGGATAACTATCAATAACTCCTTTATAAGATGACTGAACAGTGTTTTCAATTTTCTCAAGCATTTTTAATGTGAAAGTGATACCCAGTATTCGGGATGTCATGATAACCAGCCAGGCGTATAACCGCTGTGGATTCAGATGAGTCTTTGTGTATTCTTTGAGAGTTCCATAGTGGTTCTGTTCCTCCCGGGCAATTCTGGCCAGGATATCTGAATTATGCTTCTCCTTAACTCTTTTCGAGAGTCTTTCATATATCAATGCCGCTGTAGCTTCATCTCTTTGAAACTTCTTGAGAATGGCAATGTCTTTTTTGCTCGGGGTTGGAATCGAGTTCACTTGGTTTCCATTCTATAGACTCCATCCCAGTTGCCGGGAGGCGGATTGTCCCTGTACTGTATGCAGCGGCTGATAAAAACTTTGGATGGACCATCGTTCGGCAGTTGTCTCAGAATTTTTCTAAATAATGCCTGCGCTTCATCCCATTGGCAGTCATAGAAGAGTTCCAGACCCTGGTGGTAAAGCTCAAAACATTTTTTTTGAGTGACTGTGTAGCCTCCCATGTAATCCTTATGGTAGCACAATTCATAGCAGGTAACAGGCTTTTCTTTTCCCATAACACGAATTCTGTCGAGGTGTCGAGTGATGAAATCGCCGCGAATAGCTTCTTCTGTGGAACTACTGATTAGAACTTGAGTGTTATACTGTTTATTGACACCTTCAAGCCGTGCGGCCAGATTCATCTCATCCCCAAGAGCCGTATAGTCCTTTCTTTTATTTGTACCGATGAATCCTACATTGTTGATACCCGTATTAATACCCATCCTGGTAAAGATTTGTCCATGAGGAAGACGTGAAAGAATCTCATCATCCAGCAATCCTGATTCAATGAGGTCTTTGTTTATTTCCCTTTCCAATTGAACCATTCTCATGGCGGCACGGCAGGCTCTTACCGGGTGATCATCCTGGCTGATGGGGGCATTCCAGAAGGCTATAATGGCATCACCTTCGTATTTATCGATAGTTCCCAGCTCTTCAAGGATGACATCACTCATGGGAGTCAGGTATTGCTTGATGAATTCAAACAACTTATCCGATGAACCTAAATGTTCTGAAATCGTAGAAAACTTCTCTATATCGGAAAACATTGCAGTGATGGATCGGTTATCACCGCTCATATTCAGCATGTCCGGGTTATCCTGTATCTCCTTCACAACATCAGGGGATATTATCTGCCCAAAGGCGTTCTGTATGAATGCTTTTTCCTTAGAAGTTGCCAGGAAATTTCCTACAAGAGTTTGAAGGTAGACTGTCAGCAAAGTAAGTATGAGGGGCAATAGATAGAAATAAACGCCTGTAAGAGCAAAGAAGAGGCCTCCTGCACCAACAATAATCAATATATACAATGCACCAAGTATTGTATTCAGACCGGAGTTTTTCTTGCTGATATTGGTGATGGGGACTGCACCGAGACCGGCAATGAGAATCACAATAAAACATATCCACAAAGGAATTTCCTTAAGAAACTGACCTTCCAGGAGGGAATTGTACAACACTCCATAGATACCCATGTTCATGTATCTTTTTTCAAAGGGATTGGCCCCATAATCTGTTGTGCTTGTGCCTGTATATCCTGTAATTACTACTGCATCTTCCAATCGGTTTCGAAGGTGTTTTCTGTAAATCTGGACTTCGTCCAGAATAGTGCGGGTTTCGGAGAATAGGTAACCGACTGTATTTCTGAGTTCAACAAAGGAACTCAAGTTCTCACCGGGTGTCTCTGGATTATTGATTATGCTGTCCAGTTCATTATTGGCAATTTCTTCTGCATTCCCGTTGTAGAAACGCATGGCTGTTTCTATGAACTCATCGCGATATTGACCCAACTCCGGAGCTCTTGCTCCATCCCCTCTGCCCAGCATCTCCCTCTGCATTGTCTCTAAATCCGTAATCATTGAACTCAGAGGTGCAGCGGTATCTCCATAGACATCTGAAGTGATGCCGGTCCCTTCCAGTTCATTTATGAAGTTTGAAAGATCCCCGAGGAGAAGGTCGTGGTAGTAAAGATATAAAAAAGACAGCCGATGGTCTGGATTTGAAGAGTCGAAATCCTTTGCCTGCCTGCGGTTCAGTGGAGTGCCGTCGTAATTTCTTTTGGGCCAGTTGAGCAGCATTTTTCCTCTCTGATCAAGTGGTATGCTCAGATTTCCTGCTTCTATACGTTTGGAGTAGACAGTAATGGGCGGCTTGCCCGCTCTTACCCACCAGGTTCCGAATCCCAAATTTGTGTAGTACTTATCACCCTGCCGGTAGATAAGGTCAACACGTCGGCGTGTTCCATCCGCATCAATGTAGCTTCGCGGAAAACCTGCCCATCTGGAAGACTGGATAATGGGCATTATAGCTGGCTGTATCTCGACTGCTGAATCAAATTGATTATCCTGAAAAGTCAGGTCATCCTTAAAAGTCAAATAGTCATTGATACTGACATTGGTTTCAGTCCACTGTCTGAGTTCCTCAGAGATTGTTTCATCCCTGTCATTGACCATGTTTACCGTTGCTGTAACGTTACCAAGATAGGCAAGTGCCTGAGCAAGGTATTCATCTTTTGAAAATGTGAGTTTGTCTATGTCTTCAATAATCCTGTCGACCGTATCCCAACCAGCCTGTTTAAGCTCCTCAAGGTATTCCAATGCCTGATTTCGAGTAATCTGCCTATTGAGAATGAGATTGACCAGTTGTTCCTGGTTATCTGTCAGGTTGGATACATTGTTTTCAATACTGTTGATCAATCCATAGTCTTTCCAGTCATTATTGATACCATCTTCACTGCTGTCCACGAATTCAATATCCAGCATAACCCATGCCGGTGCAAATTCTGAGGCAAGAATCATGCCATCGGCGAAGACTTCACGGGGAAGAGGATATGAGTTCACCTCTGTAATAGTCTGATCATCAATTTCAAGAAGGAGAATTCTGTTTTCTTCTGCAATGGGCTTTTTCAGGTGGAGTAGAAAATCGAAGAAACGATTATCGATAGACTTGAGGAGTCCCTTGCCCTGTCCTTCAATCTGTTTTTTATAATTGGACTGGTTTGTGAAAATGATACCGGTAAAAACAAATGCCGCCAGTAGAGCCGTGCCGATAGAAACAAGTCTACGCTTCATGGGATTTTCTCCTGCTGTATATTCAGTGATTATAATCTGATCTGCAGCAGTTAATCCAGTCCCTGAAGAAATCAAATGCACTCAAACCAAAATGAAAGCCTGAACCTCTATCCCCTAATACTGAAGAATACTTGCGAGTAAAGTCATCGTTCAGAATACCGATTATTAATAAGAGAGAATGGCCATCCGGTTATTCTGGAGGGGATGTGTGATTAGAGGATTATATACTGGAGCCAGTGGGATGCGGGCTCAGGAACACAGACTTGATGCATTATCAAACAATCTTGCCAATGTTGATCTCAGTGGGTACAAAAGGGATATTTCGGTTCATAAGGCCTTTCCAGAACTGCTTATACGCCGATTTGATGATAATGGAGAATACAGGTTCCCTCTGGGAAGTGTGGATACATCACCAGCAGTTGGAAAACTGGGGATGGGAGTTGAATACAATGAATCCTATACCGTATTCGAGCAAGGATCGCTGAAAGCTACGGAAAACTTCTTTGATCTTGCTCTGGATGATGAAGGTTTTTTTACAATAGATACTCCCCGAGGATTGAGATACACCCGAAACGGTTCGTTCTGGCTGGGTAAGGAACAGATCCTTGAAACTAAAGATGGTTATCCTGTTATGGGTGAGAATGGCATCATCCGTATTACGGAGGATAGGGTTACCATAGACAAGCTTGGCCGGGTGTGGCAGACGGCTGAGGGTTCGGTGGAACCTGAACTGATTGATAGTATAAAGGTCGTGGGATTTGCCCGTTCCAGATTTCTTAGAAAGGAAGGAAACAGTTTCTGGGCTGCTCAAGAACGTTCAGGTCCGGCTGAGGATTTACTCGGTGTGGCCAGACCCGGTGTACTACAGGGATTCCTTGAAGGATCGAATGTTAATCCGGTATCAGAAATGGTCAATATGATTGAGGTTAACAGAGCTTATGAGGCTAACCAGAAAGTCATAGGAACTCAAGACAGCATGTTGAATCGTCTGATTAACCAGGCCGTAAAGTATTAGGAGGGGTAGAATAATGATGCGTTCACTCTGGACTGCTGCAACAGGAATGAATGGGCAGCAGTATAACATAGATGCGATTTCCAATAACTTATCGAATGTGAATACCACGGGATATAAGCAGGTGAGAGTGGATTTTGAAGATCTCATCTACCTGAATTCCCGTATAGCCGGTACTCCGGCAACTGAACGGACGGTTACACCCACCGGGATTCAAGTCGGACATGGTGTTCGTGTTGGTGCCTCACAAAGAATTTTCACACAGGGCAGCCCCAGAGCAACGGATTCTCTCAGTGATGTGGCCGTTATGGGAGAGGGGTTTTTTCGAATACTGAATATGGATGGAAGCTTCGGCTATACCCGGGATGGGGCGTTCATGATCGATGCCAATGGCCAATTTGTAACATCCAGCGGATACCGGCTCATGCCTGAATTGATTCTTCCTGTCAATTTCATTCCTGAGAGCTTATCCGTGAGCCAGCAGGGGCAGGTTACGGTTAAGCTCCCCGATCAGGACGATGCGATAACAGTGGGACAGATAAATCTATACCGTTTTGTCAATCCGGCAGGACTCCAGGCAATTGGAGAGAATCTCTTTGTGGAAACAGCCGCTTCGGGAGAGGCTGTACAGGGTCGGCCTGGTGAAGATGATATGGGGAAGCTGCTTCACAAATTTCTGGAGAGTTCCAATGTATCAGTGGTGAAGGAAATGGTTGGTATGATTGTTGCTCAGCGGGCCTATGAACTCAATTCCAAATCCATCCAGACATCCGACAGTATGCTGGGGATTGCCAACAATCTCAAGCGAGGATGAAACTGATGACAACTCATTCATTACTAACCGCCCAATCAGGGGCGTATAAAACTGCAGCTCAGACTACACAACTCAATAATTTCATCAGACGCACTGAATCAAGTGACGAAGCGGAACTGAGAAAAGTATGCGATGATTTTGAAGCCTTATTTGTCAAAATGATGCTGGATTCCATGCGTGAGACACTGAATGATAACAGTTTGATTCCAAAGAATGCCAGCGAAAAAATGTTTGAAGAGCAGCTATTTGATGAGTACGCTCAGAAAATAGGAAAAACTGCTGATTTTGGAATTGCAGATATCATGTATAATCAGATGTCCGTGGGTATTCCAGGCAGCAGAGTCAATCTCAGTAGCTGATTGTGTAGAATTAATAAACTCCAATATAGTATCTAAAAGTATACATTTTTGATATTTGCTTCGGCACAGAACAGAATAATGCCTGACTATTCGATATAAACAGTGGAATTATTTGCATTACAGGTATTCTGGCAATGAATTGGCACGATAATTGCTAAGAATACACTATGACTGAGAAAAAGAGTAAAAATTACATTTCGGATTCCAATCTACAGACATATTTTCGCGAGATCAGCCAATATGAGCTTCTGACATATGAGGATGAGCTGGACTGTTCCCGCCGAATTGAAAAAGGACAGAAGGAGGCATTAAACAAACTGATTAATGCCAATCTCCGTATGGTTGTTACAATTGCAAGAAAGTATGCTAATCGGGAAATGAGTCTTCTGGACATGATTCAGGAAGGAAACTATGGGCTGGTCAAAGCGGCACGGAAGTATGATTACCGTGAGAAAGTACGGTTCAGCACATATGCATACTGCTGGATAAAACAGGCGATTAAGAGTGCTGTCAAGAAGAACTCTTTTCCAAAAGGGAGCAAAAAAACATTAAAATCTCAACCGTCTGTTGTGTCCTTATACACAGAATTAAACCAGGACAGAATTGCCGTCATTGATGCGATTCCTGATCAATCCTACAATCCGCCTGATGAAGAGTTTGTTGAAGGGCATGTAAAAGAAGATACGCATAGATTTTTAAACGTACTTCGTGAGAAGGAAAAGAAGATCCTCATGTATCGATTTGCTCTGACCGGAGATAAGAAACACACATTGCGATCAATCGGCGAAAAAATGGGGATCTCCCCGGAAGGTGTTCGTCAGATTGAAATTCGTGCCTTACAGAAGCTTCGATTCAAAGCACATCCAATGCGAAGTTATTTTTATAAATAGTGACTCCACGCCCTGAGCAGACATGGTTGAGGGTACTTTTGAGAAATCTGATGGATTCAGAATTCATGGTTTCCAGCCACCTCAGTTATGCCTGCTCTGCAATAGATAGAAATCCCTCAACAGGGTTTCAAAAAGGGTTTTTTTGAGCAGCCCTTGAGTTCCCGAGGAACTTCTGCATATCATGTCCAGTATGAATATACTGGGAATAGAAACCAGTTGTGATGAATGCTCTATTGCTGTTGTTAAAGACGGCAGAAAGATACTTTCAAACATTGTCGCAACCCAGGTTGAACGCCATGCTCCATGGAATGGAGTTGTTCCGGAAATCGCTTCAAGACTTCATACTGAATGGATTGATGAGGTTTGCTCCAGAGCCCTGAATCAATCTGGACTGACTCTGGACGATGGAATTGACGGCATAGCTGTTACGACTCGTCCAGGACTCATTGGTTCCCTCTTAATTGGACTATCGTATGCGAAGGGTTTGGCCTGGTCTGCATCTAAACCATGGGTGGGAGTTGACCACATAATGGCCCATCTGTATGCTCCCCATCTGGAGTATGATATAGACTATCCATATCTTGGTCTTATCGTCTCTGGAGGACATACAATTATTTGTGTCGTGAAATCCATGGATGACATTGAAATTCTTGGCACAACGATTGATGATGCATGTGGCGAAGCCTTTGACAAGGTTGCAAGACATTTTGATATGGGATATCCCGGCGGAGTGTTCCTTGACCGTCTCGCTGAAAACGGGGATGATGGGGCTTATCGATTCCCAATGCCAAAACTGCGAAAAGGAGACCACCGCTATGATGTCTCATATTCAGGCCTTAAAACAGCAGTGGTCAACCAGCTTTCACGGTTTCGAGTCAGTGGAGTTCAGGATAAGCGGGAAGATGTTGCCGCTTCCTTCAGAAAGGCCGCTATCGATATTCTGGTGGAGCGAATAGATTGCGCCGTCGAGGATACCGGTATTAATCGGCTTGTTGCAGGTGGTGGTGTATCGGCCAACCGCTACCTCCGCCGCGTTCTCAATGCCAGAGCCAGACTTGAAACATATTTTTCATCATTGGAACTATGCACAGACAATGGTGCCATGATTGCTGGATTGGGATATCATCACATAGTTAATGGCAGGCGAAGTGAGTTAAGTCTTAATGCAGCTCCCAGAGTTGCAGGTTTCCGACGGCCATATCCGTGAAATAAGAAAGGATTATACAATGAGTCAGGATTTCAATCTCGATAAAGTTATCCGTAAAATACCTGATTATCCAAAAAAGGGCATACTCTTCTTTGACATAACAAGTATTTTGATGAATCCAGAGGCTTATCATTACTGCATAGATAGAATGGTGGAATTCTACAAAGGTACTGACATCGCAGCGGTTGCCGGCATAGAGTCGAGGGGATTTCTTTTTGCTTCACCTCTGGCAGACCATTTAGGCATACCTTTAATTCTTGTCAGGAAGGCTGGAAAACTGCCCG
Source organism: Spirochaetaceae bacterium (assembly GCA_965224705.1). Lineage (GTDB taxonomy): Bacteria > Spirochaetota > Spirochaetia > DSM-2461 > DSM-2461 > UBA2779. The sequence continues at coordinate 2,322,856 of OZ245056.1, forward strand.
GAGAAGTTTATCATCAGGACTATCTACTGGAATATGGTGATGCCGCAGTTGAAATTCATAAGAGTGATGTCCCGAAGGGAGGTCATGTTTTGCTCATTGATGATCTTATTGCCACCGGGGGAACGCTGAAAGCTTCAAGAACTCTTCTTGAACAGGGTGGTGCAACGGTCAGAAATGTGTTCGGAGTCATAGGGTTACCCTTTTTGAATTTCCAGAAAAATCTACCGGGAATAGATGTTGTGACCCTGATTGATTATCATGATGAAGTGATGACGATGGAGTAGTCCTCCATCTTGACCAGATTTCATTTTGGGGTTAGTTTTTCAAACAGATATTAATTCCCGGTAGTGTAATTGGTAACACTGCAGATTCTGGTTCTGCCTTTGGGGGTTCGAGTCCTCCCCGGGAAGCAATAATCTGGTCCCTTCGTCTAACGGTCAGGACAGGAGATTCTCATTCTTCAAATAGGGGTTCGATTCCCCTAGGGACTATTGTTTATGTATGCCGGATCTGCATACCGAACAATTCCGGATTCCATTTTGAACCCACCGGTCAGGAAGAACCAGCATTGTGAAAGTTGGGGAGGATAGGCGGGTCATCATATCCGATCGTTGAACAGACTCGTCGGAACTCACTCAACCAGGGTTAGATGATGAGAACTCTTTTTTGGTGTATCAAGAGAATACACAATGCACCTGGCATCTTCCTCGTGCTGTTTTATCAGAATGCGCCTTCCACCATATTCTGACTCCACCTTCACGAGAACCCGGCCGCTGTCATCATTGCTTACTTCAAGAATCAAACCATTTCCGGCTATTTCAACCAGTTTCTTCCTGTCTAAATCAATACGCTTCGCCATATTCACTCCCTGTCTACAATATCGTCTGCCAATGCAACTTCCGTTCTTCGCTCCGTACCAAACAGATCCTTAACATTCTGTGAATGCCTTCCCATGATCATTTGAATTTCTGCACTGTTCATGGTTGTAATCGCCTTGAATTCATCTCCGATCTGGACAACTTCGCCGGCATCAAAAACACCGTCAACACCAATTACTCCTCTGGGCAATAGACTTTTATTCTCACTGAGAGCTCTGAGAGCTCCTTCATCAATACTGATTTTACCCCTGGAACGGGCACCTGAAATCCATCGCTTCCGTGCCGATTGACGGGAACCTGCCAGGAATAGGGTCCCGATATCCTCCCCGTTGAGAATACGTAAAACAGTGGACGGTTTTCGGCCATCGGCCAGAACTGTGCGGCATCCTGCCCGAGCAGCAATTTCTACCGCCTGGAGTTTGGTTACCATACCCCCGGTAGAATGATCACTGCCAGCCCTGCCAGCGGATGCCCTTACTTCGTCCGTTATCCTCTTCACGATGCGCAATGGCCTGGCTTGAGGAAAATCCCTTGGATTTTTGTCGTAAAGGGCATCAATATCGGTGAGAAGAATCAATAGTCCGGCATCAAGTTTACTGGCTATGTGAGCGCTCAGGGAGTCATTGTCTCCAAAAACATTTCCAATTTCGGTGGTCGACACACTGTCGTTCTCATTCATCACAGGGATGGCACCCAGATCCAGAAGGTGCTCAACCGCATTCCTGAGGTTCAAAAACGACTTCCGATCGTCGAAGGATTCCCGACTCAGAAGAATCTGTGCAGCAACGACACCACATTTGCCAAGGGAATTCTGCCAGTGCTGCATCAATACGGGCTGTCCCACAGCCGCACATGCCTGTCTCATTTCCACTCTTCTGGGCCGGGACTCCAGATTAAGAATACGGGTCCCGAAACCAATAGCCCCGGAACTGACAATGATGGGAATAATATCACGCTGCTTCAATTCAGCTATATCGGCCGCAAGGGATTCTATTCGCTGCACATTCGGCATACCATTCGGGGCCAGTAAATTGGTCCCTATCTTGATTACAATTCTTTTTATGCCGCTGAAATCTCTCACAGGGGTAACTCTTTATGTGTAAAAGATTTCTTCCCTTCATTGTAGTCCTGTATCAGGTGGCCGTCTCCCCGGATCTGCCAGCGGTAGCTCAATAGCCCCTCCACCCCAACCGGACCCCGGGCATGAATCTTCGCAGTGGAAACCCCAACCTCAGCACCGAGGCCGAACACGAAGCCATCAGAAAATCTCGTCGAGCAATTGTGAAAGACATCGGCAGCATCCACCCGGGCCAGAAATTCCTCGGCCGCCTCTGCATCCTCCGTTACAATGACTTCTGTATGACCGGATCCATGGTTGTGAATATGTTCTACGGCCTGGTTTAAACTGCTGACGACACGAATTGAAAGAATGGCATCCAGGTATTCTGTGTCCCAGTCCTTTTGACTGACCGCCTTCACATCAATGAATTGCCGAGTCTTCTCACAGCCAAGGAGCAGGCAGCCTGCGGATTCCAATGATTCTTTGATAAGTGGCAATGTACGGGCAGCCGTATCCTGGTGAACAAGCAGGGTTTCAACGGCATTGCATACAGCAACATATTGCATTTTTGAGTCAAAAACAATTGGAATCGCTTTTCCAGGATCAGCTCTGGAGTCAATGTAAACATGACAGATACCATCTGCATGCCCAAGAACCGGAATGGTTGAATTGCTCATGATATACGAAACAAATTCAGTGGATCCGCGGGGGATTAGAAGATCGATGTATTTGTTCATGGTCAGCATGGCATGGACATCCTCACGGTTTTCGGCAAGATGAATCCACCCTTCCGGTAATCCTGCCTGGATGGAGGCATCATGAATTACTTGAGTCAGTGTACGGTTGGTTTCCATGGCTTCCGAGCCGCCTTTGAGAATAACGGCATTGCCGGATCGGACACACAGTGATGCGATTTGAATGAGGGCATCCGGTCTGGATTCAAAGATCATGCCGATAACACCAATGGGGCCGACAACCCGGGTGAGGATGAGATTTCTGTCCAGTTCCCGTTTCTCCAGAACCTGTCCCAGAGGATCATGAGTCTTTTCCAGAGCAATGACTCCGTCTATCACCCGTTGAAGTTTTGATGGGTCCAGCTTCAGTCGTTTTAAGAGAGGAGGGGGCAATCCTTCCGCTTCACTTCGCTTTAAATCCCTTGAATTTGCCTGAAATACATCGTCAGCCTCATCGTTCAGGGCCCTGTGAATGAATTGGAGGGCTCTGGTTCTCAATTCTTCTGGTTGAGATAGAATGTGACGGCTGGCCTTCTGTGCCGACAGGGCTTTTGTTTCCATGTCCATGAGGGTTATGATACCTGAATCGTTCCGTTAACTCCAGATGTCTGCTGAACGTGTGTCCACTGATTAAGAACGGGTCTTCCCGTTTTATCAACTATTGGAAATTTTCTTCATATTCACTACAATCATTCAGGTTTCTTCCGATCCAATGAGGGCATCATAGAAGTACACCATGGAGATTATTAGTAAACATGAGAATCAGTGAATGGGCTTTGAAGCATACAGTTCCGGTTATCGTTATTACGGCCGGAGCAGTTCTGGCAGGATTACTTTCGTACACAACACTCAACCGTGAGTTCATACCTGTGATTACGGAACCTGCCGCCATTGTTGTTACTCTCTGGCCGGGTGTTGCGGCTGAAAAGGTGGAAGGCGAACTGACCTCGGTACTTGAAAATTATTTTTCTGGAATAGCCGGACTGGAAGATATGCGATCCAACAGCCAGGAAGGTGTCAGTATCATCAAACTTCGATTTGATGAGGATCTCAATATAGACTTCATGGTTCAGGAGGTGAGAACGCAAGTCGATCAGAGTTCACGGGAATTGCCCGATGGACTTCTTGGAAAACCTGTTGTAACAGCGGCAGGATCCCGGGGGCTGCCGGTCGTTGTATTTTCTGTCTCCGGTGAAATGGAGGCCGATGCTCTATATAACTATGTGAATGAAAAAGTATTGACAGAAATCTACAAAGTTGATGGTGTTGCCCGGGTAAATGTTCTTGGAGGTCTCCAGAAAGTCCTTGAAATAAAACTGGATACTCTTGCAATGAAAGAGACTGGAATCAGCATCCCTGAAGTGTATGGAGCATTGAGAAGAAGGAATATAACTGTCCCAACCGGTCTGGTTGAATGGCAGGGGAAGGAGTGGGCATTCCGTGTAAGCGGTCAGTTTTCAGAAATATCAGAAATAGGGGACTTGCTTGTTGGGTACTCCGATGGAATCCCCGTCTTCCTGAACGATCTTGCGGTAACAGGTGAGGTTTATGCCGATGCAGATGAACGTATTCGTTCCAGCAAAAAAGACCTTCTTGTTGTACAGATCAGTAAAAGAGTTGATGGACATACTATTCAGATGAGTCAGGATATTCAAGAACGGCTGTCTGATTTTGATGGTCTGGAGTTTGTCATGCTCCATGATGATGCTGAGATTGTGAGTACTTCCCTCAGAGCTGTTATCCGTTCTGCTTTGACAGGTATCGGCATGGCGATTATTGTTATCTGGTTGTTTTTGAGGAACTGGCCATACACCTCGGTGATTGCTGTTTCCCTGCCTGTCAGCCTGGTTTTGACACTGGTATGTATGAAACTGGCGGGAATGTCCATCAACTTGCTGACTCTGGCCGGCATAACAGTGTCCCTTGGGATGGTGGTTGATGCGGCCATCGTTGTTCTTGAAAACATACATCGCAGAAGTGATGCAGGTGATAATCCCGACACAGCCGTGTTCACCGGAGTGACAGGGGTTACTTCCGCTGTCATTGCCTTTGTTACAACATCGATATGTGTTTTTCTGCCGCTGCTGTTCCTGAAAGGTATCATTGGCAGTGTTTTAAAGGATATTTCACTGACACTTATCTTTACCTTAAGTACATCCCTGTTTGCAGCCCTTTTCGTTGTGCCGCCGCTGGCCAGGCGAAGTTTGAATAAACTGCAGGATAAAGAAGTGCCGGTGAATCGCATTCTGGTGAAGCTGGAGTCTTTCTACCGAAGGGGAATACAAAGATCGATCAGGTACAGAGGTGTTGTTGTTGCAGCAGCTTCAGCCATTCTGATAGCCAGTGTCTTTGCGGCCGATTCCATGGGCATTACGTTTATCCCGGCAGCGGATTATAATGAGTTATACGTTTCCATCAAATTAGCCAGCGGATCTTCCCTGACTGACAGTGTTCAGGCCGCCGATTGGGCAGAGGAAGTTATTCGACGGGAAATATCCGGGGTAAGCGACATTGTTTTCTATGTTGGAATGAAGGATGACCTCTCAGGAGATGCAAGAACCCGAGAAGCACTCTGGGGGCACATCATTCTCAAGAACGCTGAGGATAGGACTGAAGGTTTCAGGCAAATCATTGATCGTTTGAATGAAGTTTTGCCCCCGGCCTTACCTGATATGCAGGTAGCCGTACTCAATGGGGGTTTTGACCGATTAGTGTTTCTTGGTACGAACGGACCTGGCTATCGTGTGGAACTGTCCTCGGATTCCCATGCGGACATTATTCAGGCGGCCAGACAGATCAGAGATTTTTTTGATAATGATTCTGAGATTGTCAATACTGAATCCGATATTGAACAGGACAGGTATTTTGTTCTGGCCCGTCTGGATTCTGAGATCCTTGACAGTCAGGGAATTGATGCTGCCCATGCTGGATTAACCTCCAGAATTGCTTTTAGTGGTACTGATATTGGCCTCTTCCAGCCTGATTCGGGTCTCGATAGACGGATCATTCTCAATACCGATCTAAAAAACAGTCAACCGGATAATGAAACAACTGAGCGCCTCTGGATAAGGAACAATACAGGTCAACTGGTATCCCTCAACTATATTTCGGAGATCCATGAGAAAATGGGAGTTTCGTCTATATTTCGACACAATCGAAAACGTACAGTGACCGTCATCGGCTATGGTAAAGGCGACAACATAAGAGGAATAACTCAGCGGCTCAGAGAAAGCATTGTTAAAAACCCCCTTCCTTCCACCGTTGAGTGGAGGATTGATGGAGTAGGGGGACTTGTAACCGAATCAATAAACAGACTCGCCCTGGTACTCATCATTTCCCTGCTGCTTGTATACGGCGTGATGGCCATCCTGTTTGAGAGATTCATTCAACCACTTATCATCATGGGAATTGTTCCTTTCTGCTTTATTGGAGTGGTGGGTGGACTGATGGCATTTGGATCGGATATCTCCCTGGTGTCATTTCTGGGTATTGTGGCTCTGGGTGGGATTGTTGTGAATAATTCCATCGTTCAGGTTGATAGATTCAACCAGCTGAGAAAAAAGGGGTTTTCACTGGATGATGCCATAGTGGAAGGGGCTGCCTCTCGATTGCGGCCAATTCTGATGACGACCCTGACAACTTTCTTTGGAGTTCTCCCACTGGCTTTTTCCCAGGGATCTGCTGCCCGACTCTATGCCCCTTTGGGACAGGTTATTGCCGGGGGATTGGCCAGTTCCACCCTTGTCACACTTTTTCTCACACCCGTTCTCTACCGGCTGGTTGAATCAAAGAAGAACCTTCGGAATGAGATTCCTTGAGATACATGACTTGAACAGCATTCCTCCCAGAAGGTAGGATTGAGCTGTGATTCCAGACAGCTACAAGAATCGAAACTATAAGAGACGAATATATGAATCATCATTACTGTTCCAGTTGAGTCAGGCCCTCAATAGCAGCAGGGAACTCAGTACAATCATTGATCCTGTATTGACCTCCATGGCTGAGAATATTGCTTTGAGAAGGGGAACTGTCACTATTCTGAGCAGAATCACAGGCAAAATCAGCATTGCTGCATCTGTTGAACTTTCCAGGGATGAAATCAAAAGAGGAATTTATGAACTGGGGGAGGGAATAACCGGAAAGGTTGTACAGTCCGGTCGAGCGGAAATCATCAAAAATATTTCTCTTGAACCACTGTTTTTGAATAAAACAGGTGTTCGTCAGCGCAGAAAGAACAGTTCCTTCTTATGCGTACCCATCAAGCATGATACGGAAACAATTGGAGCTTTCAGTGCGGACAGGATATTTCAAGATGAACATGGACTGACAGATGATGTTCAGCTGCTTGCCATAGTTGCTTCTATGATTTCTCGAACTGTTAAGCAGAGGCAGAGTATTGAAGATAAAAAGAAGGAACTGAATGGAAAAAACAAACGCTTGAATGAATCTTCTGAAGAAGAATTCAATCCATTTAATATGATTGGAAGGTCTCACAGCATGCAGGAAGCCTTCAGCCTGATGGCCCAGGTTTCAAGAAGTGAAGCAACAGTTTTTATACGGGGAGAAAGTGGAACTGGCAAGGAATTAGTGGCCCAGACTCTCCATTACAACAGTCTCAGAGCCGGTAAGCCCTTTATCAAGATCAATTGTTCTGCACTGCCTGAGAGTATTATTGAGAGTGAGTTATTTGGACATGAAAAAGGATCCTTTACAGGGGCTGTTGGCTCCAGGAAGGGACGTTTTGAATTAGCCGATGGAGGCTCCGTCTTTCTTGATGAAATTGGAGAACTCTCTCCTGTTACTCAGGTAAAACTGCTCAGAGTTTTACAGGAAAGAGAAATCGAAAGAGTAGGGGGGAATAGGACTATTCCTGTCGATGTCCGTATAATAGCGGCAACCAACAAAGATGTTGACGAGGAAATGCTGAAAGGTAATTTCAGGGAGGACTTATACTACAGACTGAACGTTTTCCCCATCTGCATACCCCCTTTGAGGGAGCGGCGCAGTGATATCATGCTGCTGACGGAACATTTTATCGAGAAAAACAGCAGAAGAAATAGAACTTCAGTAAAAAAAATTTCATCTTCTGCCATAGATCTGTTGATGAATTATCACTGGCCGGGCAATGTGAGGGAACTTGAAAACTGTATCGAACGAGCTGTTTTGCTGTCCCATGATCAGGAAATAGATGTCAGTGACTTACCCCCTTCCCTTCAATTAGCCGAATCATCCCCTACCGCTCCCGGATCCACATTGCAGGCAGCTCTGGATGGTCTGGAGCAGAAGCTTCTTTGTGATGCCTTGAAAACAACCCGGGGAAATATGGCTTCCGCTGCCAGAAAATTGGCTGTATCCGAACGCATAATGGGATTGCGGGTTAAGAAGTACAGGATTGATCTGGATAAGTACAGGTCTCAGGCCCAGATTCATGGCCGAACAGATTAGTTTTACGCTGCACCTGGAATTTGAGTACGATTCTGAGTTATCCTTCCGTCCATTCCCTCTGCCGCAAGAAGATTCCGAGAGAATTCTACATTTATGTAATATTTGAAGAATATTACTACAAAAATGTATGATTAAGATCAAGCGTTTTTTCCTCCAACAGCACAGATCTATTTGATCTTTGAGATTATTCTTTATATTGAAAGAAATTAGTTTCTTTGATCTCTGTCAGGACAAATCATGGCACAGTAATTGCTATAGAGTCATTAGAAACTATGAATTCAATCTGGAGGTTGAATAATTATGAACAGAGTCGATTACGTTGATAAACCATTGAGTGAAATTTATGGTGAGAATTGTTTTTCTGACAGCGTGATGAGGGAGAAATTACCCAGAAGTGTTTTTGATTCCTTTCAGGAAGTTAAAAACGGTGCCGCAGAAATGTCACTCGAAATTGCTGAAGTTATTGCAGAAGCCATGAAGAGCTGGGCAATATCCAAAGGAGCAACCCATTACACGCATTGGTTTCAGCCATTGACAGGACTGACCGCTGAAAAACATGATTCATTCATTTCACCATCGTCCAATTTTGACGGAAGTGTTATAATAGAATTTTCAGGTAAGGAATTGATTCAGGGAGAACCGGATGCCTCGTCTTTCCCAAGTGGTGGTTTAAGAGCCACTTTTGAAGCACGGGGTTATACGGCCTGGGATACTACTTCTCCAGCCTTCCTAAAAAAAGACGGTGATATGCTCACCCTTACCATACCGACAGCATTCGTCTCATATACTGGAGAAGCTTTAGACAAAAAAGTTCCTGTACTGCGGTCCATGGAAGCCCTGAGCAGGGAAGCCGCCAGAGTATGTCATTTGATGGGCCACGAAGATGTGAAACGCTGTATTGCGTTTATTGGTCCAGAACAGGAATACTTCCTTGTTGACAGGGATTTATACAATGGAAGACCTGATCTACGATTAACAGGGCGGACCGTATTTGGAACGATGGCTGCCAAAGGTCAGGAATTGGATGACCACTATTTCGGCGCCATGAAGGACAGGGTTGCCGATTATATGAAAACCCTGAATTTTGAACTCTGGAAATTGGGAATCTCCGCAAAGACCCAGCATAATGAGGTTGCTCCCCACCAGTTTGAAATTGCGACAGTATTCGATACGGCCAATGTGGCAACGGACAGGAATCAACTGGTTATGGAAACCATAAAAAAGGTTGCCGAACGAAAAAATCTGGTTGCTCTCCTTCATGAGAAGCCCTTTGCCGGGGTAAACGGCAGTGGTAAGCACAATAACTGGTCGGTTAATACGGATACTGGAATCAATTTGATGGAACCAGGTGACAGCCCGGAAGATAATGCCATGTTCCTTGTTTTTCTCTCTGCAGTTATCAAAGCCATCGATACCTATGCATCTCTCATACGAATGTCGGCCTCCAATGCCGGGAATGATCATAGATTGGGGGCCAATGAAGCACCTCCTGCCATTGTCTCCATCTTTCTGGGAGATCAACTATCTGTCGTTTATAAAAAACTGGCCAAAGGTGAACCGATCAAAAGTGCTGATGGTGAACTTATGGAAATTGGCACGACATCATTGCCTAAGTTCCCAAAGGATATAGCTGATAGAAACAGAACTTCTCCGGTTGCATTTACCGGCAATAAATTCGAATTCAGAATGATGGGCTCTTCTCAGTCCTTAGCTGGTCCCAATGTTGTAATCAATACTGCCGTAGCGGAAATACTTGCCCAGTTTGCAGTTGAACTGGAAAATTCATCTGATATAAACGCAGCTGTAAAAAAAATCGTTACGGATACATACAGGGAACATGGCCGTGTCATATATAACGGTAACGGTTATTCGGAGGAATGGGTGCAGGATGCCCGAAAGAGAGGATTGCCCAACCTGGCCAATACGGTCGCTTCTTTGCCTGAAATCACGAAGAAGTACTCCGTGGAACTTTTCGGGAAACATGGTGTTTTGAGCAGGGAAGAACTGGAATCTCGCTTCGAAATATATCTTGAGAATTACAGCAAGGAAATCAATATTGAAGCTGGAGTTATGCTGGAAATGGTCAGGAAAGATATTTATCCTGCATGCAACTCCTATATTACCGAGATTGCCCAGGGAATTTCATCGGTACTGGCCGCGGGGGGTAAGGCATTGCCAGTTCAAACAGCTTTGCTGGAATCAATATCTTCTTTGCAGGAAGACCTGCTTACTGCATCGGATAAACTGGAAAAGGAAGTGACTGAAGCCCTGTCCATGGACGGTGACAGCCTGAAACAGGCTCAGACCTTCAGCAATCGAATCGTTCCTGCCATGGCGGAAGTCAGAGTTGCTGGTGATGCCCTTGAAAGATTGACTGACAGGAAGCACTGGCCCTATCCTTCCTACGAGGATCTTTTATTTCGTTTATAATTTGAAAAAACTTTGTGGACAATTATTCCCGGAGCAGTTATTCTTCACAGATAGAAAAACAACTGATAACCCAGGGCTTTCCATCAAAGCGGGTGTAAGGATCAAGCTATGCCCTATCTAAGAAATCAAACGACCGGATCCCTGCAAACCAATTCGTTCCTGATAGGTGCCGAATCCGATGAAAATGCAATTCTCATTGATACTCCACCTGAAAGCTACGAAGAAGTGATGACCACTCTCAATGCTGATGGACGTTCTCTGGCGGCGATACTGATAACTCATTCTCATTTTGACCATGTCTGGGATGCGGCGAAGTTTTCTGCTGATCGGATTCCTCTCATAGCTATGAAGGATGCTGTGGAAGGTATTAAGAGACCGGATGCCATGGGTCTTTATCCCCCTGCGTCCAGCAGTCAACCTGAGGCCGAAGTCACTCAAATCATTCGCGGTGGAGATCGATTGAAATATGCCGGTCTGGAATTTGAAGTGTTTGAAGTCCCCGGTCATTGCAATGGTTCGGCTGCCTATTATGTTCAAAGTGAATCCCTGTGTTTCGTGGGGGATACCGTCTTCAGGGGATCTGTTGGAGTTACCCACTTTGCAGGGGGGGATTTTGAGCTTCTGACAAGGTCCATCCGACAGCATATCTACACTCTGCCCGACAATACAATGATCCTTCCGGGGCATGGACCGAACACCGAAGTCGGCATCGAAAAACGAAGTAATCCCTACATACGGGAAGTTGATTGACATTCCTCCTCTATTGACCTTCCGCTTCTGATTTCTATAGTTTGTAGGATATGTCAAGGAGTTATCATGCCTATTAAAATACAGGACGGTTTGCCTGCGATCAAAGTACTCAGAGATGAGAATATTTTCGTCATATCTGAAAGCCGGGCTGTCCATCAGGATATCAGACCCCTGAAAATACTCATTTTGAATCTAATGCCCCTGAAAATCGTCACTGAAAATCAACTTCTTCGTATGCTTTCAAACACTCCTCTTCAGTGTGAGGTGGAATTGATTCATCCGGTCTCACATGAGTCAAAGAATACACCTCGAGAACATCTTGAAGTGTTTTATAAAACATTCGACAGCATCAGAGATAGTAAATATGATGGTTTCATCATCACCGGTGCTCCAGTGGAGACTCTGGAATTTGAAGATGTGAATTACTGGGCTGAAATGGTGAGGATCATGGATTGGGCAAAAAAGCATGTGTATTCAACATTGTACATATGCTGGGCAGCACAGGCAGGACTCTACCACTATTATGGGGTTCCCAAGTTTCCTGTATCAAAAAAGATATCCGGTGTTTTTTCTCATTATGTCAGCAACAGACACCTGCCTCTGGTGCGGGGATTTGATGATTTGTTTCATGCTCCCCATTCCCGTCATACCGAGATCAGACGCAGGGATATTCAGGATAAGGATGATCTTCTAATTCTTGCAGAATCGGAGGAAGCCGGGATTTTCATGATCAGCAGCAAAGATGGCCGCCAGATATTCGTGACCGGTCATGCGGAGTATGATCCGCTGACTTTGAGGGATGAGTATCAGCGTGACCTCAAGAACGGAGATAATCCCCCCGTCCCCAGGAATTACTTCCCCGGAGACGACCCTTCCAGGCCGCCTGTAATAAGATGGAGAAGTCACGCACATTTGCTTTTTTCAAACTGGCTCAACTACTATGTCTACCAGGCCACTCCCTACGATCTGGATGCTATTCATTAATGGAGCCTGACCGTTCTTTTGGGGCTGTTGTGTTTCGTTCCCAGAATGATATGGAGGCCCACAAGCGGCTTTACCTGCTTGTTCATCAGGCAAGCGGAAACCACTGGGATCATCCAAAAGGTCATCCCGAACAGGATGAAACGCCTGTAGAAACAGCTGCAAGGGAGATCCTTGAGGAAACCGGGGTTTCAGTCCAATTCCTGGAAGGCTTTTTCGTTGAGGGAACCTGGGTGCTGCCTGATGGCCGTCCCAAGATTGCCGGGTATTTCCTGGGTCAATCAATCGGTGAGAAATACTCTTTTCCCCAACTTGATGAAGAAATCATTGAGGTCAAATGGCTGCCATACAGGGATGCCCGGATGCTTATCACATATGATACCGGGAAAAAAATCCTTGATGATGCCGAGAAATTCATCTCCAGGGCATTTTAGCAAAGTACCTGGAAACATCTTCCCCTTCGATAAGTGTGTTATCCGTAACAGCGTTTTCAATAAGTTCCCGGGGAATTTCTTCAAGGAAAGGGGAAGGTTGACAGGGACTGCTTTCCTGTCTGATCTTTCTGGTTTGACACGATGACAGGTAGAGTTTGCTTCTTGCCCGGGTGATGGCAACATAGAACAAACGCCGTTCTTCCTCCAGCGCCCGGGCATCAACCTCCAGGCTCCTGGCATGGGGGAGAATTCCATTTTCCATCCCGGGGAGGAAGACCACATCGAATTCCAAGCCCTTGGAAGCATGGATGGTCATGAGATTGACTTTGCCAGCATCATCATTTTCAAATTGTTCCCTTGCGTTCAGAGTGATGAGATTCAACCACCGTGTCAGTGTTGGTTCAAGATTGTCGGGGTGGCTTTCCCACTGTTCCAGTTGGGAAATGAAGGATTGGATGTTCTCGTAACGCCATTTTGCTATTTGACTGTTATGCTGAAACTCCTGAGACAGATGACTCCAGTACTCGATTTCTTCCACAATTTCCTTGAGAAGACTGGCAAGTGTGGTTTTCTTCTCCTGACTACGGCTGAATAGGCTCCTGTATTGCTCGATAAAATCGACAAATTCGGCCAATCCTGCACGTGTCTTCTCATTGATCATGTTTTCGTTGCTGAAGACTATACTGGAGGCGGTAGAGTAGAGAGTATGACCGTTTCTCCCTGCCATCTTCACAATTATTTCCAGAGTGGATTTTCCTATTCCACGGCGGGGTGTATTGATGATTCGAAGGAAGTTCACATCATCATCAGGATTATCGATCACTCTGAGATAAGCTATGATGTCCTTGATTTCCTGCCGACTGTAGAAACTGGTTCCTCCACTGACAGAATAGGGGATGTCGCTGGAGAGAAGGGCTGTTTCAATGCTCCTCATGAGGGTATTTGTTCTTACAAGTATTCCTATTCTGCCGTAGGAAATGTTGTGTTCAATCCGGGAGGAAATAATTGTCTCGGCTATTGATTCCGCTTCTTCAATTTCATTTTCCGGGGTCATGAACTGTATCGTCATCTCTTCATGCTGATTATGAGTCCATAGATTCTTATTCTTTCTATCACTGTTGTTGGCTATAACGGCGTTCGCTGCTTTGAGAATGGTTCCGGTTGAGCGGTAGTTTCTTTCCATCTTGATTTCCTGCAGATCCGGAAAATCCTTTTCAAAACTGAGAATATTGGTGAAATCAGCGCCTCTCCAGGAGTATATGGATTGATCATCATCGCCAACACAGCATAGATTCCTGTGCTTCTCACCAAGAAGCTTCACCAATTGGTACTGGATGGCCGATGTGTCCTGGAATTCATCGACCATTATGTATCTATAGCGTTGACTGTATTCATTCAGTATTGCTTCATCGTTTTCAAAAAGTTTGAGAGGTTCCACTATGAGGTCGTCGAAATCCACAGCATTATGGATTCGCATCAAGGATGTATACTCATCATACATTGGTTTGTGGATGCTGTTGATTTCATCCCAATGCATTCGACGGGTTTTTATACCGGAAAATAGATTGGCCAGGGCATTTATTTCCGAGAGTTCATAGTTGATTTTGAGTTCCCTGGCTGCTTTCTTGAGAGTACTGATTTTTTCGGACAGGTCATAGATGGTGAATTTCGGCCGGAGTCCAGTTACTTTTCCCTGTTCGTTAAGTATACGGACACCGAAGGCGTGAAAGGTGGATACTGTGAGATTGGAGAGCTTTTGCCTGAGAAGATCTTTCACTCTCTCCTGCATTTCTCCAGCGGCTTTGTTGGTGAAGGTAAGAGCCAGTATGTTTGACTGTGGTATCCCCTGATTCAGCATCCAGGCTATCCGTGCCGTAATGACACCAGTTTTTCCACTGCCGGCACCGGCGACAATAAGCAGGGGACCCTCTATCGTGTTGACCGCCAGTTTCTGCTCAGGATTGAGCTGTTTTAATACTTTTTCAAGAGATTTCCCGGAGTTTGATTCAGACATGTTTGATAAGAAGATCCAGTGCTTCGACACCAAGAAGAGTAATGGTGGAAACGATGAGACCGGATATGGCAACACCGGCCAGTACGGCCAGCATTGTTCGCCGTCGGCTCAATCCCAGAAACCAGGCCGCAAAGGTTCCAGTCCAGACTCCAGTCACAGGCAGTGGTATGCCGACAAAAACTGTTATTCCCCAGAATCCCCACCGATCAATTTTGTTGATGAGCTTCCGCCTGGCTCTCTCAACAAATCTGTCAAAAAGCCGACGATAGAAACCCACTTTGTAGAATAGTCTGTGGGCGGTATCCAGGAAGACGTATGCAACAGGTGCGACCATGGCATTGACAATGACACAGTATGGGTAGGCTATATACAGCGGATAATTACCTTCAAGAAGAGCGTAGGGCAAACCTCCACGAAGTTCAGCTATTGGTAGAAGTGTGAGCAAAGTTGTCCAGATCCAATGTCTCATAATGCTGTCAGCATGGCTGGAAGAATGAAAGGAGTCAAGTGAGAGGAATGCGGTAATGGGCTATTGCTCTTAAAAGCCTTCTCATCAAAAAAAAGGCACGCGGCTCCAGGGATTCAGGAGTATCGAAAGGTGTGTGTTTCTTCTGCCAGGTTTCAGGTGTAGTTTTACTCATTCTCTCCCTGTGCTTTGCAGGTTCATCTCTCCTGGTTTCTCCTGTTTCCCTGGATGCCGATTTCAGTAACTCCCTGGCTTCCAGCCTTGGCAGCAGTGAAATCTGGATTGCTGGATAACCACCAAGAAGTAAACCCAGGTCGTCAGAGAATTCGGGGTTTATACCATAGTCAACATCCCGGGAGAATTTTTTGAGTAATTTCTCCAGAGTATTGTGAGCTTTCGATATGGAGTTGTTTCCTATCTGCAACCCTGCCTTGTGTAAACTGTGTCCCCAGACAAGAGTATCACCAATTCCGCACATGTCGAGTACAAGAAAAAGTATGTTGTTGATTCCCAACCGATTCAAATGTCTGGCAAGCATCCAGCTTCCCTGATCGGTGGCTTTCATGTCCCCTGTGAGTTCTTCCTTATCTGTAAAAAGAATCTGTGTATGATGCAGCAGTTTTTCCTGCTTCATTTCTTCCCAGAAGGAGAGGAGTTGAAAGACGGCTGCAGAATTGTCGTTTGCTCCCGGGGAGTTTTCCACACGATCATAATGAGCTGTTAAGGTTATCCGATAGTATTTCTGCTCCTGCATTTTCGGAGTTGGCAGCAGGATGTGCTTTGATTGGCCCAGGGGGATGACTTTGTAAAGGATCTCCCGGCGGTTAATTGATCGTGTAAGAACTTCAAACCTGTCAGCATCATGCCTGCAGAATGCGTCAAGTTCCTTTTTATCCATCTCAGGAAGAGGTAGATAACTAAGGCGATCAATTTCTTTTCCCATTTTGAACTTGTATACAATTTCAGAAGTATTGTATATCCTTGAGCGAATAAGGGCATCTGCATAAACAACAATTGAGTTTGCGGCTGCTCAGAAGAACTAGACTCGAGGGATATTGTTGTGATTAATGCACTTGCCAGAAATTCTTTCTATAAGAAGAGAAAAGGACCGGTTGTTCTATGCATCATGGATGGTGTGGGGATTGGGAAATACGACGAGGGGAATGCGGTCAAAGCTGCCCGAATGGAATACTTCAATGAGGCCTGGAACAATTGGCCATCAACTCTGTTGAAGGCCCACGGCAGGATGGTTGGATTGCCTTCTGATGGAGATATGGGCAATTCTGAGGTAGGACACAATGCCATGGGATGTGGACGGGTTTTTGCCCAGGGTGCAAAACTGGTCAATGAGGCCATAGATACAGGTAGACTCTTCCAGGGGAAAACCTGGGTAAAACTCATAGACAACGTGAAGAAGACAGGGGGAACTCTTCATTTCGTCGGTTTGATCTCTGATGGAAATGTCCACTCTCACCTGGATCACCTGAAAGCCTTGATTAATGGAGCAAAGTCTTCCGGAGTCAGCACGGTTCGTATTCATGGTCTGCTGGATGGAAGGGATGTCGGGGAAACCAGTGCCCTTGATTTCTTCACACCCTTTGAAAAGTTTCTGGAAGATGTTTCAGATGACGCTTTTGACGCAGGATTGGCCTCCGGCGGGGGGCGTATGAACATAACAATGGATCGATATGATGCTGACTGGAGTATGGTTGAACGTGGTTGGAAAACCCATGTTCTTGCCGAAGGAGAGGTTTTTGAGAGTGCGACCCAGGCCATTAAAACTCTCAGGGAGAGAACAGGGGCTATAGACCAGGATTTGCCTGCTTTCGTTGTTGCAGGAAGGGATGGAAAACCTGCCGGACCCATTATTGATGGTGACAGTGTGATCTTATTCAACTTTCGGGGTGACAGGGCTATAGAATTATCAAAGGCTTTTGAGAGTGGACCGGAATTCGACAGATTTAATCGGGTGCGAGTTCCCGATGTGGAGTTTGCGGGTATGATGGAGTACGATGGGGATGCCCACATCCCTGGTCAGTATTTAGTGACACCTCCGGCCATTGATAGAACTATGGCCGAATACCTGGTTAAATCAGGGGTACGGCAATTCTCAATCAGTGAAACTCAGAAATTCGGGCATGTTACATATTTCTGGAATGGAAATCGGACTGGATACTTTAATGAGTCCCTGGAAACCTATGTGGAGATCCCCTCAGATATTGTTCCATTTGAGCAAAGACCGGCTATGAAGTGTGCGGAAATTGCTGACAGAGTGATTGATGTTGTCAGGAACGGTGAGTATGAATTCATCAAAATCAATTTCCCCAATGGAGACATGGTGGGACATACAGGTGTGTTTCAAGCGGCACAGGCTTCCCTGGAATGCATGGATCTTCAAATCGGACGCTTGATCAAAGCGGTAGAATCTGTGGGAGGAGTACTTATTCTTACCGCTGATCATGGGAATTCAGATGACATGTACGAACGAAAGAAGGGGGAAGTTGTGTATAAGGAAAATGGTAAACCCAAAGCTAAAACATCGCACACCCTGAATCCGGTTCCTTTCCTGCTGTTCGACCCCAACTACAATGGGGAGTATTCACAGAAATTCAATGAGGAACTGGGTATAAGTTCAGTAGCGGCTACCTGCATAAACCTCCTTGGCTTTGAGGCCCCGGAGGACTATGATCCTTCCATCATTAATTTCTAACGGCAGCCAGAGAGGTTTTGCTGCAGTCATTTTGTATTGTTATGGCAGTGATTCGACGAAAGAAGATCCGCATTGTATCTTTTTCGGAGTATCAGAAAGCTTGTTAAACTCTCTCTGTTTCTAGCAGTTGCAGGGTTCTAAGCCGTCAAAACAGCCGTGCTAAAGAAATATTTTTCTGATTTAACAAGCTTGCTGACACTCGTGTTTTTTTTAACTCACAGTTTCAGCCATATGACGATTAACTTGTTAAGAAGCGTAAATTATTGAGTTGGAAAGGGCGGTGAAGATTTCAAGCATGGTTCAGCAGTTCTTTTTCTATTCGTGTTTTAAGCATTGTAAATACCCTGTCAAATGAGGCGTTAATTTCTTCTTCACTGCCTGTTGCGGCGGCAGGGTCAGGGGTGCTCCAGTGGAGTCTCTCATATTTGCCAGGGAAGACGGGGCAAACTTCGCTTGCGGCGGCATCACAGACTGTTATGACCAGATCAAAACTTGTTTCCACAAACTCATTCCATGACTTACTGTACAGTTTGCCTATCTCAATTCCATGGCGTTTAAGCGTTTCAAGGGATTTAGGATGTACAAATCCGGCTGGCTTGCTGCCCGCACTCATGGCTTTGCAGCGTCCAGTTCCCAGATGATTGATGAGAGCCTCGGCCATCACCGAGCGGCAGGAATTACCGGTGCAGAGAACAAGGATGTTTTTCATCTCACAGTATCCATTTTTTAGACTTCGCCGTGCAGTGGGCTATGCCGCTGATACTCGTCGAAACGGAGCCGCCGCAGGGATCATGATGCTCACTACTTATTCTCGTTAACACGTATAATGATGCTCGCCTTTTTCAAGCCGGTCCAGTTTCCGGTACCGGCGGCAGTAATCTGGTAGGCAGTATAGGCCTGTACCGCTGCGGATGGACCAACCGTAATCGTGCCCGTCTCAGGATTGATGCTTATACCATCAGGCAAAGTTCCGCCGTTCAGGGGAGTCATGCTGTATGTCACTGTAAATCCGGAACTGCTCCATTGAGGAGTGCGTGACTTGCTTCTACCCTCACGAACACTGATATTATCATACGAGAGTATGGCGTCAGTGGGCAGCTCTTTCTGCTTCTGCTCGTTAACACGTATAATGATGCTCGCCTTTTTCAAGCCGGTCCAGTTTCCGGTACCGGCGGCAGTAATCTGGTAGGCAGTATAGGCCTGTACCGCTGCGGATGGACCAACCGTAATCGTGCCCGTCTCAGGATTGATGCTTATACCATCAGGCAAAGTTCCGCCGTTCAGGGGAGTCATGCTGTATGTCACTGTAAATCCGGAACTGCTCCATTGAGGAGTGCGTGACTTGCTTCCACCCTCACGAACACTGATATTATCATACGAGAGTATGGCGTCAGTGGGCAGCTCTTTCTGCTTCTGCTCGTTAACACGTATAATGATGCTCGCCTTTTTCAAACCGGTCCAGTTTCCGGTACCGGCGGCAGTAATCTGGTAGGCAGTATAGGCCTGTACCGCTGCGGATGGACCAACCGTAATCGTGCCCGTCTCAGGATTGATGCTTATATCATCAGGCAAAGTTCCGCCGTTCAGGGGAGTCATGCTGTATGTCACTATAAATCCGGAACTGCTCCATTGAGGAGTGCGTGACTTGCTTTTACCCTCACGAACACTGATATTATCATACGAGAGTATGGCGTCAGTGGGCAGTGTATACTGTATCTGTAAGGAATGTATCGCACTCCAGGCTCCTGCTTGCCCATCGCTGTTCAAAGCACGCACTCGCCAGTAATGCGTGTAAAGATTTGTCAGTACCAATCCATGTGTGTAGTTCGCAGCAGTCACTTCAACGTTAACAGCAGAACTGCTACTCAGATCTGCTTCGCTGTTCGCTATCTGTAACTGATATTTGTCTGCACCTTTCACTGTATTCCAGCTGAAGGTGGGGGTGGTGTCCGCAGTGGTGCTGTTATCAGCAGGACTCAGACCGTTCATCGCCGCACCGAATTCTGTCCGCAGGGAATAGGCCTCACTCCAGGCCCCTGTCTGTCCTTTAGCGTTTAAAGCACGCACTCGCCAGTAATGCGTGTGAAGATTCGCCAGTGCCGTTACAGGTGTGTAGTTCGTACCGGTCACATCAACAGCAGGACTGCCATCCAGTTCCGATTCACTGTCGGCTATCTGTATCTGATATCTGTCCGCTCCGCTCACGGTAGTCCAGCCGAATGCAGGGGTGGTATCCGTAGTGGTGCTTCCGTCGGCGGGATTCAGGCCGCTCATCGCCGCACCGAATTCTATCCGCAGGGAATGTGCCGTACTCCAGGCCCCTGCCTGCCCATCGCTATTCAAAGCACGTACTCGCCAGTAATGTGTCTGAAGATTTGTCAGGGCTGATCCAGGTGTATAGTTCGTACCGGTCACATCAACAGCAGGACTGCTATCCAGTTCCGCTTCGCTGTCTGCTATTTGTATCTGGTATTTGTCCGCTCCGCTCACGGTAGTCCAGCCGAAAGCAGGCGTGGTGTCCGTGGTGCTGAATCCGTCAGCGGGACTCAGGCCGTTAATCGCCGCACCAAATTCTATTCCTAAGGAATATGTCTCACTCCAGACTCCTGCCTGCCCATCACCGTTTAAAGCACGCACTCGCCAGTAATGCGTCTGAAGATTCTTCAGGGACGATCCAGGTGTGTAGTTCGTACCGGTCACATCAACAGCAGGACTGCCATCCAGTTCCGATTCACTGTCTGCTATCTGTATCTGATATCTGTCCGCTTCGTTTACGGTAGTCCATCCAAACGCAGGCGTGGTGTCCGTGGTGTTGAATCCGTCAGCGGGACTCAGACCGTTAATTGTCACACCAAATGTTGTCCGCAGGGAATGTGCCGTACTCCAGGCTCCTGCCTGCCCATCGCTATTCAAAGCACGCACTCGCCAGTAATGCATCTGAAGATTCGTCAGTGCCGTTACAGGTGTGTAGTCCGTACCGGTCACTTCAGCGTAAATATCAGAACTGTTACTCAGTTCTATTTCGCTGTCCTCTATCTGTATCTGATATTTATTCGCTCCGCTCACAGCATTCCAGCCGAAAGCAGGCGTGGTGTCCGTGGTGCTGAATCCGTCAGCGGGACTCAGGCCGTTAATCGCCGCACCAAATTCTATTCCTAAGGAATATGTCTCACTCCAGACTCCTGCCTGCCCATCACCGTTTAAAGCACGCACTCGCCAGTAATGCGTCTGAAGATTCTTCAGGGACGATCCAGGTGTGTAGTTCGTACCGGTCACATCAACAGCAGGACTGCCATCCAGTTCCGATTCACTGTCTGCTATCTGTATCTGATATCTGTCCGCTTCGTTTACGGTAGTCCATCCAAACGCAGGCGTGGTGTCCGTGGTGTTGAATCCGTCAGCGGGACTCAGACCGTTAATTGTCACACCAAATGTTGTCCGCAGGGAATGTGCCTCACTCCAGGCTCCTGCCTGCCCATCGCTATTCAAAGCACGCACTCGCCAGTAATGCATCTGAAGATTCGTCAGTGCCGTTACAGGTGTGTAGTCCGTACCGGTCACTTCAGCGTAAATATCAGAACTGTTACTCAGTTCTATTTCGCTGTCCTCTATCTGTATCTGATATTTATTCGCTCCGCTCACAGCATTCCAGCCGAAAGCAGGCGTGGTGTCCGTGGTGCTGAATCCGTCAGCGGGACTCAGGCCGTTAATCGCCGCACCAAATTCTATCCGCAAGGAATAGGTTTCACTCCAGACTCCTGCCTGCCCATCACCGTTTAAAGCACGCACTCGCCAGTAATGCGTCTGAAGATTCTTCAGGGACGATCCAGGTGTGTAGTTCGTACCGGTCACATCAACAGCAGGACTGCCATCCAGTTCCGATTCACTGTCTGCTATCTGTATCTGATATCTGTCCGCTTCGTTTACGGTAGTCCATCCAAACGCAGGGGTGGTATCCGTGGTGGTGCTTCTATCAGCGGGACTCAGGCCGTTAATCGCCGCACCAAATTCTATTCCTAAGGAATGTGTCTCACTCCAGGCTCCTGCCTGCCCATTGCTCAAAGCACGCACTCGCCAGTAATGTGTCTGAAGATTCGTCAGGGCCGATCCATGTGTGTAGCCCGTACCGGTCACTCCAACGTCAATATCGGGACTCCCATCCAGTTCCGCTTTGCTGCCTGCTATCTGTATCTGGTATCTGTCCGCTCCGCTTACGGCATTCCATCCAAACGCAGGGGTGGTGTCCGTGGTGGTGAATCCGTTGTCGGGACTCAGGCCGTTAATCGCCGCACCAAATTCTACTCCCAGGGAATAGGCCGCGCTCCAGTCTCCCGCCTGATTACTCCCGTCCAAAGCACGCACTCGCCAGTAATGTGTCTGAAAATTCGTCAATGCTGTCTCAAGTGTGTAGACCGTACCGGTCACATCAACAGCAGGACTCCCATCCAGTTCCGCTTTGCTGCCTGCTATCTGTATCTGGTATTTGTCCGCTCCGTCCAGATTAGTCCAGACGAAGGTGGGGGTGGTATCCGCAGTGGTGCTTCCGTCAGCGGGACTCAGGCCGTTAATCGCCGCACCAAATTCTATCCGTAAGGAATGTGTCGCACTCCAGTCCCCCGCCTGATTGCTCCCGTTCAAAGCACGCACTCGCCAGTAATGCGTCTGAAGATTCGTCAGTGCTGCTGCAGGTGTGTATTCCGTACCGGTCACTTCAACGCCAATGGAAGAACTGCTGCTCAGTTCTGCTTCGCTGCCTGCTATCTGTATCTGATATTTATTCGCTCCGCTCACAGCATTCCAGTTGAAGGAAGGCGTGGTGCTCAAAGTGTTGCTTCCGTCAGCGGGACTCAGGCCGTTAATCACCGCACCAAATTCTATCCGCAAGGAATAGGTTTCACTCCAGACTCCTGCCTGCCCATCACCGTTTAAAGCACGCACTCGCCAGTAATGCGTCTGAAGATTCTTCAGGGACGATCCAGGTGTGTAGTTCGTACCGGTCACATCAACAGCAGGACTGCCATCCAGTTCCGATTCACTGTCTGCTATCTGTATCTGATATCTGTCCGCTTCGTTTACGGCATTCCATCCAAACGCAGGGGAGGTCTCCGCAGTGTTGCTTCCGTCAGCGGGACTCAGGCCGTTAATCGCCGCACCAAATTCTACTCCCAGGGAATAGGCCGCGCTCCAGTCCCCCGCCTGATTGCTCCCGTCCAAAGCACGCACTCGCCAGTAATATGTCTGGAAATTAGTCAATGCTGTCTCAAGTGTGTAGACCGTACCGGCCACGTCAACATCAGGACTGCCATCCAGTTCCGCTTCACTGTCTGCTATCTGTATCTGGTATTTGTCCGCTCCGTCCAGATTAGTCCAGACAAAGGTGGGGGTGGTATCCGCAGTGGTGCTTCCGTCAGTGGGACCCAGACCGCTTATCGCCGCACCAAATTCTATCTGTAAGGAATGTGTCGCACTCCAGTCCCCCGCCTGATTGCTCCCGTTCAAAGCACGCACTCGCCAGTAATGCGTCTGAAGATTCGCCAGGGCCGATCCATGTGTGTATTCCGTACCGGTTACTTCAGCGTCAACGGAAGAACTGCTGCCCAGTTCTGTTTCACTGCCTGCTATTTGTATTTGATATTTATTCGCTCCGCTCACAGCATTCCAGCTAAAGGCGGGCATGGTATCCGTGGTGGTGCTTCCGTCAGCGGGACTCAGGCCGCTTATCGCCGCACCAAATTCTATTCGTAAGGAATGTGTCTCACTCCAGGCCCCTGCCTGCCCATTGCCGTTCAAAGCACGCACTCGCCAGTAATACGTCTGAAGATTCGTCAGTGTTGATCCATGTGTGTATTCCGTTTCGTTTACTTCAACGTTAACATCAGGATTGCTATCCAGTTTCGCTTCGCTGTCTGCTATTTGTATCTGGTATTTGTCCGCTCCGCTTACGGCATCCCATTCGAAAGCAGGCGCAGTTTCCATGGTGCTTCCGTTAGCGGGACTCAGGCCGTTAATCGTCGCACCAAATTCTACCCCCAGGGAATAGGCCGCGCTCCAACTCCCCGCCTGATTGCTCCCGTTCAAAGCACGCACTCGCCAGTAATGTGTCTGAAAATTCGTCAATGCTGTCTCAAGTGTGTAGACCGTACCGGTCACGTCAACAGCAGGACTGCTATCCAGTTCCGCTTCACTGTCTGCTATTTGTATCTGGTATTCGTCCGCTCCGTCCACGGCATTCCATCCGAAAGCAGGCGTGGTGTCCGTGGTGGTGCTTCCGTCAGCGGGACTCAGTCCGTTTATCCCCATACCAAATCTCATCAGCAAGGAATGCGTCGCACTCCAGGTTCCTGTTTGCCCATCGCCGCTCAAAGCACGCACTCGCCAGTAATGCGTATTAAGATTCGTCAGCTTCGTTACAGGTGTATAGTCAGTACCACTCACTTCAACGTCAACAGAAGAACTGCTGCCCAGTTCTGCTTCGCTGTCTGCTATCTGTATTTGATATTTATCCGCTCCTTCCACAGAATTCCAGCTGAAGGCGGGCATGGTGTCCGAGATGCTGCTTCCATCGGCAGGACTCAGGCCGCTAATCGCTGCACCAAATTCTATCCGCAGGGAATACGTCACACTCCAGGTTCCCGCCTCTTCATCGCCGTTTAAAGCACGCATTCGCCAATAATACGTCTGAAGATTCGTCAACGCCTCTCCAGTCGTGTAGTTCGTGTCGCTTACTTCAACGTCAATGGCAGGACTGTCATTCAGTTTCGCTTCACTGCCTGCTATCTGTATTTGATATTTGTCCGCTCCTTCCACGGTAGTCCAGCTAAAGGTGGGGGTGGTGTCCGAGGTGCTGCTTCCATTGGCAGGACTCATGCCGTTTAACGCGTCATTTCCACTATCTTTTCTTCCCAGCGTAAACGACCGCCCCGCAGTCCACTTACCCCACTTACCGTCCTTCTTTGCTGCAGCCCGCCAGTAGTAGGTAAGTTCACTGTTCAGCAATGCCGTTATGTTCATGATATTGCTCGACAGCGTTTCATTAATGTACACAGGATTCCCGGAGAAACTATTGCTGGTGGATATTTCCAGCTTATACGCTTCGGCATTCAGAACCTCATAGACGACAAACTGCAGAGAGGCCATCTCCGCTCCGTCTTCGGTCACCGCTTCAATTTCATCCGCTGAGTCTACAACGGTGTAGGTTTGACCGTCTGTACCATCAAGGGCGGTTTTGTCTGGCAGAGAGCAGGCTGTTAGAAACAGGATGGGCGTGATGATAATCGCAGCCTGACGAATCAGTCCGAAACGATGGGATAACAGCCATACAAAAAGACATCTTGTGATTGCCTTGTTCATCAGAATAATTCCTCCGGTTAATATATGTTAAATTGAATCTATCACAGCATTCGAGAATGCACAATACAATACAGAATAATGCAATGTAATGCTAAATAATGCAACACAATGCAATCATCGTGCTAAATAATGCAATAATTATGCTAAATAATGCAACATTGAATGATTTCGAATGGGCGGATGATTACATCCACAAATGAGCAATGCCTTGATGATCGGGTTTATTTATTATCGTTGTCAAACCACTTAAGAAACGCCTGCATTTTTTTCCAGACGGTTTGCACCTGGTGCTTCGGGAGCGTTTTTTCTTTCCCGACGGAGCCGGAAATAACCGCATGGGATCTCTTCCGGCAGTGCTCAGCCGCCGACGATTATTCATGTCAGTCAAACAGGCGATCCTTTATTTAAAGGTTTGTGCAGTGTCAGGAAGCCTGTTGGATGAAACAATTGCTTCCATTAAAAGAATTAATATATTATGGAACAATATTTACACAATAACTTGCTGGAGAGACTTCTCATCATTCCAGATGAGTAATTCACTGAATCACAACTATCAATGAGTATTGAACGACTGTATTGGGCAAGGATCCTCACCTAACCGGATTACAATGAAACCAGGTCATAACAAGCTTCCTGACACTGCATACGCCTGAGTTTGAACTTCGTCATTTGATGTCTGACATCTGGAATAATCGGAGAGACAGGGATTCGAACCCTGGGTACCGTAAACGGTACAACGGATTTCGAGTCCGTCCGATTCAACCGCTCTCGCATCTCTCCCATTATGCCCTGGAGGACTCGAACCTCCGACCTTCAGGTCCGCAACCTGACACTCTATCCAACTGAGCTAAGGGCACATGATTGCTCACAGGAAAACGGAGAGGGTGGGATTCGAACCCACGGTGCAGTCACCCACACAACTCCTTAGCAGGGAGCCCGATTCAGCCGCTCTCGCACCTCTCCAGAAATCTAATTATCCTGAGGATCCCTGTGAGCACCTCCAGGTAGCGGAGGGGGTGGGATTCGAACCCACGGTAAGTTGCCCTACACCGGTTTTCAAGACCGGCTCCATAAACCGCTCGGTCACCCCTCCTGTTTCAACACGTTAAACAATATGATGGTGCTGTGTCAATAAATCATTCCCTTCAACTTGCATATAGAGTGTCAGGAAGCTTGTAGAGATGAAGTGAAAGCAATCTTTACAAGGATAATATATTATGGATAAAGTAATTACAGTGGTATTTGATTGGCGTGATTTTTCAACTCTCAGAATGATTTTTCATCAAAACTATAACCATAAGCAGTAAAAAAACTGCATCAGGCAGAAAACTTCATCTTACCCGGGTACAATGCAAACAGACACCTACAGGCTTCCTGACACTGTAAAAGAGATTGATGTATCCTGTGATAAAGAATCCACAGACGGAGTGATTCAATGCCGGATATCAGTGTTATCGTTCCCACGTTCAATAGATCAGAATTCGTTTGTCATGCTCTGGATTCCATTTTAATGCAAACATACAGGAATATGGAAGTGATTATTGTGGATGATGGGAGTACAGATAGCACTGAAGTTTGCATACGGGAGATAATAACGAGGGAAGAACATGTTCCAATTCAGTATGTTAAAACGACCAGGCAGGGGGTGGCCTTTGCACGAAACATGGGTGTGAGTCAGTCGACTGGAAACTGGATTGCCTTTCTCGATTCGGATGACAGGTGGATACCAGAAAAACTCAGCCGACAGATGGAGTTTCTTCGGGAGAATTCTGACAGCCGGATTGTCTATACCCAGGAACGCTGGATTCGTTCCGGTCGGCGGGTTAATCCTCCAGCGGTTTACAGAAAGTATTCAGGGGATGTTTTTGTCCATTGTCTGCCTGTATGTATGATAGGAACTTCCTCTGTCTTAATGGAGAAAACTTTGTTCAGGGAAGTTGGAGAATTCGATGCAGAATATCCTGTGTGCGAAGATTACGAGCTCTGGCTGCGAATTGCCAGCCTTCATCCGATAGCATTGATTGAAAAGGATCTGGTCTGGAAATATGGCGGTCATACAGATCAACTTTCAACCAATTATGTTGGAATTGATTACTGGCGGATTAAAGCCCTGTGCGGGATTCTCCAGAAGAGAGATCTTTCAATGCCCCGTATGAAAGCTGTACATCAGGAGATAAGGCGTAAAGCAGACATTCTTCTGAGAGGGAATAAAAAACATGGTAGAATCAGACAGAATGATGCCGTTATTTCCATGATCCGTGGAGTATGGCCGGAATTCTAACCAGATTCAATTCCACGGTTGGAGAGGGCCAGCTTCTCAAGCTTGGGATCAATGACCGCACGGCAATACCCCTGATTGCGATTATTGTCATAGTAATACTGGTGGTAATCTTCAGCTGGCCAGAAAGTTTCCAGAGGAAGTATCCGGGTGACCAGGGAATCTGGAAAGGTACCAGATTTATCCATTTCAGCAAAGGATTTATCGGCGGCGGCTTTTTGAGATTCGTCGGTATAGAATATGACAGATCGGTATTGGGTGCCGATGTCATTGCCCTGCCGGTTCAGAGTGGAAGGATCATGGGCCTTCCAGAAAACCTCCAGCAGGGCTGTCAGAGGACTGATTTCGGGGTTGTAGACAATTTCGACAACCTCGGCATGTCCACTTGTTCCGGAGCAGACCTGCTCATAACTCGGGTTTGTCAGATGACCTCCCGCATATCCTGGTCTGGTGGATTGCACTCCCGGTATTCGTCTGAAAATGGCTTCAATACACCAGAAACAACCGCCTCCCAAAACTATGATTTCGTGATTTCTGTCCATTACAGGCATGATAATATAAAGACTTCTTGAATTCTACTTGTTTTGATCCACAGATTGATCAATACATCCTTCGAATCGGATACTTTCTTCTGAGCCAGACTCCATGCTAAACTGCATCATGGATTTTCGACGTTATATTCCTGATACAGATGAAGAGGCTGTCTGCCGGATATGGGAAGAATGCGGCTGGTTGGACCTTCAGGGAAAGAACAAGGATATTCTGCCTTCCTATCGGGCCTTTCTTGACTGTTCGGATGCGGAAGTTGCTCTCAGCGGCGGGGAAGCCGAGTGTCTGGTTACCACACATTCGGGAACTATTACCATGCTGGACACCGAACTGTCCCTGAGAGCTGTAACCAGTGTCACCGCAGGCAGGCCCGTCCGGCGTCTGGGTGCAGCCGGACAAATGACCGCCAGAGCCGTCATACGTGCTGGGGAGTTGGGGGAGGCATGCGCCGCCCTGGGTATTTTCGACCAGGGTTATTATGACCGGTTCGGTTTCGGCACTTTTCCCTACGTTCATTCGGTGTCACTTGATCCTCTCAACCTCAATGTTCCCCGTTTAACCCGTACCCCGATACGGTTAAGCAGGAAGGATATTCCCCGTATCACGGCCAATATCCGGGAGCGGCATTTTCATCACGGTCTGGTGAAGATCGTTCATGAAGGTTATCTGTCCCTTTCGATGGCTGAGTTGGAAAACAGCTTTGGTCTGGGTTTTGAAAACGATGCGGGCCGTCTTACCCATCACATCTGGATTGAACCCAGAGGAGAAGAGAATGGCCCTTATGAAGTGAGCTGGTTTGTTTTCGAGAATTACACAGGTTTGATTGAACTATTATCTCTGCTGAAGAGTTTTGGTGACCAGGTCAATATGATCAAAATGAACGAACCCTGGGGGATACAGCTGCAGGATCTGATGTTACGGCCCTTCCGCAGCCAGGAAATTTCCAGGGGCAGCAGCTATAAAACCGGCATTGTGGCCGAAGCT
Organism: Spirochaetaceae bacterium; assembly: GCA_965224705.1. GTDB lineage: Bacteria > Spirochaetota > Spirochaetia > DSM-2461 > DSM-2461 > UBA2779. Next base: position 2,351,919 of record OZ245056.1, read on the forward strand.
TACCAGCAGATCCGCATTCTCGATATGAACCAGTGCCTGGCACCGTTGAAGCTGACTGGCGGCGAAATCAGTTTCAACCTGGAACTCATCGACCCCATTGAGTCCTTTCTGCAAACTGATTTTTCCTGGAGAGGGATCGGGGGCGACTGGAACATTATCATGGGCGGGGAGGGTTCTGCTGCCGGATCCGGGAAGAAAGAGGGTTTGCCGCTGATGCGGGCCTCAGTCAACGATTTTACCCGCCTCATCTTCGGTGTTGCTCCTGCTTCGGGTCTGGCCGCAACAGGGAATATCCAGGCCCCGGATACATTGCTGAGTTCCCTGGACCAGAAGCTGCGCCTGCCGGTTCCCAGCATGGAACAGGGCTTTTAACCCGGGCTGACCGATCAGGGCAGGATACCGGAACAGGGATGTGTTTCAGGGCGAATACGATTCCAACTCCTCAAGCCATAATTGAACATCTGCATCTGATGGCATACGCCAATCACCCCGTGGGGAAAGGGCCAGAGTTCCCACTTTCGGTCCATCCGGCATACAGGATCGCTTGAACTGTTGGGAGAAGAAACGTCTGTAAAACGAACCAAGCCATTTCATGAGGGTTTGTGTATCGTAGGCATCGGCGAAGGCATTTCCAGCCATTCTTAAAATCTTTGCAGGACCGAAGCCATGGCGTATACAGTGAAAAAGAAAGAAATCATGAAGTTCGTATGGTCCAATGACCTCCTCTGTTTTCTGAACAATCCTGCCATTATCATCCGGAGGGAGGAGCTCCGGTGAAACTGGAGTATCAAGGATGTCCTGAAGGATAGATTTCACCTCAGGTGAAGTCCGGTTCTCAGAAGCCCAGTGTATCAGGTACTTTACCAGAGTTTTGGGAACACCGGCATTGACCGCATACATGGACATGTGGTCGCCGTTGTAGGTACACCAGCCCAGAGCCAGTTCGGAAAGATCGCCTGTACCAACGACAAGCCCGTTTAACATATTGGCCTGGTTCATCAGAATTGCCGTCCGGCAGCGGGCCTGGATGTTTTCATAAGCAGTATCAACCGGTTTTCCAGAATGACCCAATTCCCTCATCTGAGCCGTGCATGTTTCTCGAATATCAATGGTTTTTAGTGAGAGGCCCAAACCTGTGCAGAGTTTTTTAACGTTGTTCAGAGTACGGGGGCTTGTTCCGAATCCTGGCATGGTGATGGCATGTATCCCTTCAAGGGGGTAGGACAGGTTCTGGAATGCCTGCAAGGTCACTAAAAGGGCCAGGGTGGAATCCAGACCGCCAGAGAGACCAATGACAGCATCTGTTATACCGGCATGTTCCATGCGGACTGCAAGACCTGTGGACTGGATGACTGAAATTTCATGGCATCGTGCTTCTCTTTCCTCAGGTTTGGCAGGGACGAATGGATGTGGATTGACCGGGCGAAATTCAGGGCCATGGTCAGTATTGTTCTTCTGAACCCGTCCGCTGAAATTTATGCTGCGATATGGCCGGTCCTTGAGTTCTTTCTGTAAGGCTGATCCAAAGGTTTGTGAAACCCGCCGTTCATGATCCAGTAATTCTGTATCGACGTCTGCCAGAATCATGTCCGATTCGGTCTGAAATCGTCTGGATTCAGACAGGATGCACCCGTTCTCGGCAATCAGGGCATGACCACCGAAAACTGTATCGGTCGTGGATTCTCCTGTACCAGCCGAAACGTAAACGTAGCTGCAGAGGCATCGGGCCGATTGTTGAGAGACAAGGCTTCGGCGATAATCAGCCTTGCCAACCAGTTCATTGCTGGCCGACATATTGAAAATCAACTGGGCACCGGCCATGGCATGTCGGGATGATGGGGGAACAGGTACCCAGAGGTCTTCACATATTTCTACAGCGAAACTTGCCTGTCTGTTGTTCTCATGCTGGAAGAGCAGGTTGGGGCCAAATGGTACTTTCTGGCCGGCAAAGCTTACCTCGTCAAATTGAGCTTCATCCCCTGAAGTGAACCAGCGATTCTCATAGTACTCCCGGGAGTTGGGGATGTAGGTTTTCGGGACCATGCCAAGAATGGAATTGCCGCCTCTGACCACAACGGCCACGTTGTAAAGCCTTCCCTTCCGGGGAAATGGTAGACCAAATGCCATCAAAGCACTCCGGGCGGAAGTCTCATCAATGATGCGCGTGGCCTCATCCTCTGCCGATTTGAGAAGTTGTGACTGGAGAAATAAATCTCCACAGGAATAACCCGTTACCGCCAGTTCCGGGAAGAGAACGAAATCGGCCCCATTCTCACAGGCATCTTGAAAACTATGTATTATGGCATCGGCATTGTCTCGTGCTGCAGCAGGTTTCACCTTTGGGATGACGGCGGCAACTCTGACGTAACCCATATTGATCATGGATTCATCTTATTGTCAGATAGGGATCGAGTCCACTGTATATGCAGGATTTCCTCCGGGTCGCTTAAAGATCCTGATAGGCCATACACCAGTTGTTCATCAGAATACCAAAGGCCACTCCCACATTGAGGGAAGCCTTTGGACCTGGAAGGGATATACTCACTATACCTCCCCCGGCAACAGCTCTGTCCATCAGAGGGGGCGATACTCCCAGTTCTTCTGAACCAAGTACAACAGTTCCCGTCTCAGGAAATCTAAATTCCGAAATGTCTATGCCGCCGGTTTCAAGAGCATAGACCACTCCGCAGTCTTCAGAGGTCAATTCATTCATTGCCTTTACGGCCCATGGGACTCCTTCTCCATACATCATCGCACTTCGGCGGGCTCGCTGATGATCCAGAGAAACGCAGTCGGGTGAAATCCATATCTTCTCTATACCAAAGGCCTGGGCGGTTCGTGCAATGGAACCTACATTGAATGGGCTCCGCAGACCATCAAGGTACACCCGTCCGCGAATACTGGATCTGATCTTTCCGGTCCCGGGAAATCCATCGCGTGGATATTGCGCATCCCAGTCGGCCCAGTCTTTTTCCAGAGCATTCAGCATACTGTGCCTGAGAGTATTGAGTTCCCGGTAAATGGAAACTAAGGGAGAAAGATTTAAGGATTCCTGAATGTGGGAGGCTTGTTCTTTTATTTCTTCAATCCATGCATCATCTTCCTGAATAAGTCGAAGAAGATCTTTCAAAAAGGATGAATCGATTAATTCTCCATACGCAATGCTGGCTTCGAAATTCCGAATGATCAGCACTGTCTTTCGCTGACGTGTCCCTTCTGGCAATGATGCCAGTTTCCTGAGGTTTATCATCAGGTTATTCCAGAGAATTCATTTTTATTAGTTTTTATTCGATCAATAATCATCAGATTCATACTGTATGAGGTTTCTAATTCAGGATCAAAACGTGGGAAATTTTCTAAATAGCGTGCAGTTTAACGTGTGAATACTGCTGATTGACAAATAATTCAAGTATGGGCAGAAGTCGATTAATAAGGCAGGTTTTGCTGTCAGACTCCAAATGCATCCATGATCTCATCAGCCACGGCCTTAATAACAGCATCGTCCATATAGTTGGGGTCCTGCAGCTTATTCTTAACTTCTTCCACTCTATCCATGCGAACATCGGGAGTTGCCCGGACAATGTCGCCGGTTTGCTGCAAGGCGGCAGAACGTCTTGCTTCTTCGGATACAGCAACTGAATCAGGAGAAATCTGCCTTGTTACCTTGTCTGGGTTATTTTTTTTGTTAATTCTGGCAACGGGATCAATCGGTCCCAGCCTGTCAATGGTCATGTTTGCTCCTAACTCCGATTCATTTAAAGTATCGGCAATGGGCCTGTAATGATAACCGACTCTATAAGAAAAAGTAACATTTTTCCCTTAAAAACACTACTTCTCTTCGCCTGCAATGAGGACAATCTCACCCTTTATTGTATTCCTTCTGGAGAGTTTGGACAAGAGTTCCAGGGGTGTTCCTGACAGAAATTCTTCAAATTTTTTTGTTATTTCCCGGCCAATAAGGATTCTGCACGTTGGTGCAAGCTCCTCAAAGTCTTTAAGTAGACTGATAATACGGAATGGAGATTCATAGAGTATGAATACCATCGAAATCTGCAGAAGTTCTTTGAGGCGTTTTCGCCGTCTGCCGCTCTTCGGGGACAGGAATCCTTCGAAAACAAATCCCCTTGCGGCTATTCCGGCAACGCTCATCACGGCTGTTATCGCCGATGCACCAGGCAGTGGAACTATGTTATGTTCGGATTCCCTCACTATACGAACCAGCCGACTTCCGGGATCGCTTATGCACGGAGTTCCTGCATCGGAAACATAAGCCACATCATTTCCCTGGTTTAAGAGTTTCACTATGCCCCGGGCACTGTTCTCCTCATTGTGGGAACGGCAGCTCAGGAGCATGGATGGGGAAATCTCATAGTGCTCCAGGAGTTTCCGTGTTTGACGGGTATCTTCAGCCGCAATCACCTCCACACTCCCCAGTATCCGGACGGCTCTGTAGGTAATATCTTCCAGATTTCCGATTGGTGTTGCGGTTATATATAAAGTGGCCATTGAATCAGTTTCACCTATATATCCCAGATATCGCTGTACTCATGACGTTTTTCACAGTACTTGCAGGTAAATGTATTGTCATGGCTGCGGTAGAAGTACGGTGGAATGTGCTGATAAGCTTCAGGCCAGGTGATGCAATCAGGATTTTTGCACGATATCTCAGAGAATTTGTAGATTCTTGGCGGCATGGCAAGGCGGTACTTGGCCTTTACCGAATGATTTTCTATGAGATTGACCGTGCAATTCGGCGAAACGGCTGCCAGTTTCTTTAATTCATATGGCTTCATTTCCATAACATCGGGGAGGGACATGATGCCTTTGAAGGAGTCAGAAGATCCCGTTGTATGAAAAACACCGTGAGATCCTCTGAGGTCAAGATTGAGTATACGGCGGATATTGTCTATTCGATCCCATATCTCCCGGGGAGGGCTGTCTCGGGAAATATGGTCGATCACGGTACCATTCTCCACAGGTTTAATTCCTACTTTGAACCGATCTTTGACATGAGTTTTCCGGGTTACCTTTATTCTTGTGATAAAGGGAGAGTTATTGTCTCTGGAAGCTATTGTCTGCCCGTTGAAATCGCTGCCCACCTGACCCGCAAGCATCGCTAATTCAATCACCCGGGTGAAGTAGCCATTGACACTCTGACTATCCCACCCATTTAACGGTGTTCGATCGAGGAATGAGGGGATGACAGGTGTTTTTCTGTGTCTGGGCAGGGGATGATAGAACCGGGTGGATGCAGGCAGCTTCGCCAGCCATTTCCTGTTAAATGTGACAGACTGCCTCAATGCGGCTTCTTTATCCTTTATCTCGTCACCCATACGTTCAAGCTGCAGCCGGGTGAAATACCAACTGCTGCTCACTTCCCCGGATTTCAGATACTCAGCAATACTCGGCCATTCCCTGATTTCAAAGCCGTTATCCTTCATTCTTCTTTTGTAGTTTCCGGGAAGGGAAAGTTCCTCAGGGGCCACCAGATCAACGGTTACCGAGTTGAATATCCTGAGTCCATCAGTTTTGGAATGGATTGTACGTCCATGTCTGAGATCTCCAATCAGTGCAAGATGTATGGAGGAGAAGTCCCAGTTTTGATGTTCAAGGAATGTGAATTCATCGAGAAACTCCTGTGTCGGGTGTTCATGCCGCCCATCACCGGCATTGATAAAAATGGGAACTTCCCGTCTGGATTTTTCGGCATAATCTCTCAACTCTTCTTCAAGAGCCCGGCACACACCCTCCATTCGGGTTCTCATGATGAAGATGGAGCTTCGACTGTATCCAAAAAGCATCTTCACAGTGTCGACAAGGCTCTCAGATTTAATAAACGATGATGAAGAGGCATCGAAAATGTTCAGTTTGACATCGTGAAAATTGACTGCATTTCGAAATGATTCTTTAGTGCGTGTGGAATTCTCCAGAAACATGAGATATATACTGAGTTCCGGGTTGGTTATGCGATAGGCATCGAGATTTTTTCCAGCCATCCAGTCGGTTTTGAACTCACGGGTTTTTTGATAAAGATATCGCTGCTCATCGACACTGAGGTCTGATACAACGGTAAGGGCACGTCCCTTAAAAGGATGATTATCAGGCATTTATGACTTACTCCAATCCATCGACCGTCTCCAGGGTGGAACTTGATAACTGCAGGATGCCTCCATCAGAATCCTGAACATAGAGATCTGTCCTGTCAATGAATATGGAAGACCACGGTTCAACCGCAACAGGACTTATGGCTATTCTTTCCAGCTCCAGATTAAATTTCCCCAATCGCCACTCATTGTTTTCTGATGTTATCAGATAGATGCTTCTATCATGAACTGTAATCAAACTACCAGGAAACACTTCATGGCTGCCTTCCTTCTTCGTTTCCAATGAGTTCTTATCCAATAACATGAGTTTTACCTGAGTCGTATCACTCGATTTACCTGCAATTACTATCAGAGTATCGGGTAAGAGTACAATTGAGCGTCCTCGAACAGAGGTCACATCACTGACAGCCATGTTTTCGCCAGCTTCTATATTGTGCTTCACAACTCTTCCGTAGGGGATTCCATTCCCTTCGTTGTCTACGGTAAGAAACCAGATTGATCGAGTTGATTCAATTTCAGGAGGTCTTTTTTCTGTTGTATCCAGCTTTGCCAGCTGTTTATTCTTATCTTCAGCAATATCAGCACGCATATCCATGACATCATCCGTACGTTCATCAATCTTTTCCTGTTCTTCATCAACAGTTCTCTTCTCTTCCCTGAGTGCTTCCTTTTCTGCCTCCAGTTCTTTCTTTTTCTCTGACTCGGCTGGTGTCATTGCGCCTTCGTCTTCCTTTTCCTGGAGTTTTTTCAGATTTTCGCTAATCTGTTCATCCTTTTTTTCAAGTTCTTCGCGTTTTTTATCGAGTTCTTCCTGTTCCTTATCGAGTTCTTTTTCTCTCAACTCGACCATTTCCTCCCGGGGCTTCAGTCCCATATCCTCTTTTTCACGCAGATTTTCAATAACTTCATCCTCCGAAAGTGCTCCGGTATCAATCTTTGGATTCTGTATCCCCCCGCCGCGTAGAGGGATGAGCATCTGGGTTTGGCCAGGCCAGTTCGAGTAATGAGTATCCAGACCAATTCTGGCCGTACTCAATACCCTGCCTACCGGTGCTTTGTACCGTTCCTGGACGACTGACAGGTTACCTCTGTGAACTGCGTTGTAGTAGGTTATAAATTCAGCGAGCAGCCAGGCATCCCTGCCAGGATATCCATATGTTTCTTCAAGAAATCCTGCAATAATGTGACGGAGATTGACAACGTGATCCACAGCAGCATTTTCTTCAAGTATGAATACATCGGCATCCAGTCCTTCCGTGATTTCTGGACTTACAATATGCCTGACACGATACTTCCCATTGATTGCAGCCTCACGGCTCAAAGCCGGTTCAATTTGTGAGCCAAGGCTGCGTCCAATATTCCGAATCTGCTCAAGGGTATTCAAAAACTCATGCGGACCGACATAGTTGATAAAATCAATGTCTTGATTGCCTGTGCTGGCCAGTTCCTCTCTATCAATTTGAACGTCCTGCCCCAATAAAGGAACGGCGGATAGTATCATCACAACAGGAAGGATGTACGGGTTCAGTTTTCTATGAAACATGGTTGATCTCCTCTCAGGTATTATAGCTATAACGGCCAGGCATGTCTTAAAAATCAGATTATAGTATTCTCATCTTTTTTGCAGTCCGGTGGTTTCCCTTATAATATTGATGACTTTGTCTCGAGTTGCCTTATTGCCTGTATTGTTAATGAGATCCTCAATAAGAGAATAACCAGCAGAGTCTACTATTTTTCCATTGTAGCGGATTAATTCTACAAGGGCGAGGACTGTTTTTATCGTTAACTGATTATCGCCTGGCGGAATAGATTTATACTTCTCAGCAATCAATCGCAGTGATGATCCATCCCAGTCCGTTCCTAATCGTCCTAATTCCTGAATTCCAATTCCTAATGCATGCGGATCAGATTCCTGCCGCAGGCATTGTTGAAGGAAAAATTTCGTACGAAAGTCGTGGCTTTTTCCCAGTAACTGATAGGCTCTTTCCCGTACCAGACCATAGGAGGTCGTTGATGATTCAGGCCTTACTTCGTGGTCAATCGTACCGGAAGCAGCAAGATCTCTTATCAGCAGATCAACCCAGGGAAGTTTTTGATGCATTTCATATTCGCTTTCAAACGCTTCCAATTCCTCCAGCAAAGCAAGGCATTCCGTTACATCTTTTGAAAGCGCCATGCGTTCTCTTATGGCGAAAGCGGGTATCATTCGTGCTTCTTCCCTGTCGTACACAACAGGTTCTGAGGGAAAGGTGCCCGATCGTCGTGAATTGCCTCGAAACTGACTCCACCCACCGCCGGGAACGGAACCTGTGTCCCAGGCATGAACAATCCAGTCGCTTCCTCCGGCGACAAGAATGCCTTCTTCCGTTATTAATGGTTCTGCAAGAATTGACTTCCCCCGCAGAATGAATTCTCCGCCATCAGCTTCCAATACATGAATACTGCCATCTGGAGTCGGCAGGAAAAAGCTGCCGGATTCCGATTTCGAGGGAGCTCCTCCGCTTACTTCCAATTGTTCCTGAGATAGAACAGTGCCATCCGTATCAAGTTTGAGAAGAGTTCCATCTCTGTAATACACATGTCCCTGGTTGTTTGTATCGGTGAATATTGCTGATACTCGTTCCCCCCTGGAAGGAAGTTTGAACTGAAGAAGTCTGTCAGCCGTGTATACAGTGAGACTTCCCGAGGTACCGCCTGCCCAGAGGCGGCCCGATGAGTCCAGTGCAAGCAGGGATACAGATCCGTCATCTGTCAGTTCTCTGAAGATCTCTCCCCAGATATTCACGCCAAGGATGCGTCCATCCAGGAGGGGGAGCCAGAAATTTCCTGATAGATCGACCACTGGTGCAGCCGATGATTCAACTGTAACATCTATTGTCCAGAGAATAACACCGAATCGGGAAACACAGATAATTCGACCATTGGAGAGAGGCAGTATCAATCTTCCATCAGGAGCAGCCGTCGGCAATGCTGCCATGTCTGACTTCATCAGAAGCTTCCATCGACCGGTACCTCCTGGAGTAACGGCGATAAGTTCCTGTCTGTCATTCTGAATATAGATTGTACCATCTGGTGCAGCCAGTAATGAATTGAGCAGCCTGCCCCCAGGCCTGTATATCCACTGGAGATCCCCTGTAAGAGGATGCAGGCTGTACAAAGCCCGGTCATCAGCAATTATATAAATACTGCCGTCAAGCCCCTGGGCAGGGTAAGCTGAGATTTTCCCACTCAGTGCTTTTTGCCACAGTGGTTCTGTATCAAACCCTGAAACAGGAGAGGTAAATACCAGGCAGTACACAGCCATCCCCAGCATCCATCGTGTCACCGACCGGACTCCAGTATTATAACCGTTTCCATATGAGGAGTCTGGGGATAAAGATCAAAAAGACCGATGCGGGAGATGGAATAACCTGAATCCTTGAATTCTCTGATGTCCCGTGCAAGTGAAACAGGATTACATGAAACATAGGCAATGAGAGGGCAGCCAATTCCCAATAATCCATGGCGAACCCTGGCCGGTAATCCCCTCCGTGGAGGGTTCACCAGGATGAAATCGGGAGCGGAGATCCCGGGATTGCTTATCCAGTGCTCTACACGCATTGTGTGAAAAACTCCATTGCCTCCAGTATTCTTCATCCAGAACTCTTCGATCCCTGTGTCGGAGTCAACACCCACAACCTGCTCGAATTCATCCGCAAGGAAGGCACCGAATAATCCTGCACCTCCGTAAAGATCCCATGCCAGACGGTTTTGCCTGCCATGACTGAAGGCGGCTGTCCCACCTGCTGCTTCAAGAATAAAGCGCACCAGTTCGTCCAGGGGAATGAGGTTGGATTGAAAAAAGGAAGAGGGCGGAAATCGAAATTTCTTCCCTGCAGCCTGAGCACAGGCTTCCGGATGTATGCCTTCTACCCAGAAGTTGTTTTCATCTCCAAAAACAATGAGTTCCTCTGGAGTATCTTCGTCAATGGTTGATAATCCTTCTCTTAGAAATCTATTCACTCCGTCCGTTGCAACGGGACAGAAATCTACTGCAATCGGAGAATGACTTCGAGTTTCACGAAAGGCTGTCTTTCCGCTGGGCAAAATAATGGGTTTTATTCGAGAACGGCAGGCTCTGGGTTGGGAGGAGGTCAACGAAATCGAATCAGCAGGTTCAAGACTTATTCCGGCCTGCCTTTTCAGTGTCTCCCGAAGAATAAGCTCTTTGGATTTGAGCTGGGTCTGATAATCCATGTGCTGCCAGGAACAGCCTCCGCAGAAGGTATAGTATTGACAGAAAGGTTCACATCGATCGGGTGAGGATTCCAGTATTGTTGTATGGGAGCAGCGTGCCCAGTCTTTTTTTGTTTCAACAACGACCGCAGAAACAGTTTCGCCCATACATACTCCGGGTACAAAAACGGAACGTCCATCGACACGGATCAGTCCGTTGCCCCCTGAAATAATTTTTTCCACGATTCCCTGTACTCTCTGACCGATGTGCATTCATTACAGTGTATGGATTATTGCTGTTTATTCAATGATGACCATCGGGATGCCTTACTTAGTGTCAGAAAGCTTGTTAACACAATGGAAATCCGTATCCGGAAGCGAAATCTGGTCGTTGTGTCCCGCTGTATGTGAAGGTTCAGGAGGAAATTGGAATTCTGGGATGAGTTGAAGAGGGTTTTACAGGCTTTCTGACACCTGGAAAGATGTCGATTTGAATTGCATCCGGCAGCTAAGGTCCTAATTGCGAGACCAGAAGGATGGACTTAGAAGGATGAGGACAGAATAAACTTCCAGGCGGCCAACAAGCATGGCTGTTGAGAGAACCCATTTCACGACAGGGTGGAAAAAGGAATAGTTCATTGTTGGGCCGACTGAACCGAAACCAGGGCCTATGTTTCCTACTGTTGCCAGTGCAGTACTGAATCCTGTTATCAAATCGGAACCGAATGAGGTAACCACCAGAGTTGTTCCCAGCAGGCAGCAGATGTACAGGATTATGAAACCGGATATGGAGTAAAGAAAATTCTCTTTTACCGAGTTGCCATCAAGTCTTACCTTGAATACGCCTCGTGGCCGGGCCATTAATTTCATTTCAACCAGTGCCAGTTTGCAGAGTCCAATGATGCGAATGACTTTGGGACCACCGCCAGTTGAACCGGAGCAGCCTCCAATAAACATGAGGAAGAACAATACACCCTTTGCGGCCATGGGCCAAAGGTCAAAATCCGCAGTTGCATAACCCGTGGTTGTAATGATGGATGTGACCTGGAATCCAGCATATCTAAGGGATTCTGCAAAGCTGCCATAGGTATTCATCAGCGAATAAGAAACAAAAAGGACGGCCAGCACGATAACTGTCAGATAAACCTTTAGCTCGGTATTCCTGAATACATCTCTGATATTCCCATTGAGTAATTTGTGGTAGAGACCAAAATTCATGCCGGCCATAATCATGAATATAGTGATGATCCAGTCGATGTATGCTGAGTTGTAGGATCCCACACTGGAATTTCTTGGTGAGAATCCCCCAGTCGCCAGAGTGCCGAACGTATGAGTCAATGAGTCGAAAAGACTCATGCCTCCAATCATGAGAAGGGAGGTTTCAAGTACAGTCAGTCCCAGGTAAATGAACCAGAGTATTTTAGCTGTCTGAGTGATCTTGGGAGCGACCTTGTCCAGAGTAGGACCTGGTGCCTCCGCCCGCATCAGCTGGACTCCTCCAACACCAAGGAAGGGAAGAACCGCCACGGTGAGAACAACGATTCCCATACCTCCCAGCCAGTGAGTAAGGGAACGCCAGAAAAGGACTGCACGAGGCAGAGATTCGATATCGGTGAGGATGGAGGCTCCGGTGGTAGTGAAACCGCTGATAGTTTCAAAAAATGCATCAGTGCAGGATGGAATTGCTCTGGAGAGAACAAAGGGCACTGCTCCCACCGCCGAAGCACCCAGCCAGGCCAGTGTAACAAGTATAAAACCTTCCCGTGTTCTCAGGTGGATATTCTTTGTATGGTTTCGGGTGCTCCAATACACAATACCACTGAGAATCAGGGTAATTATAATGGTAATGCCAAAGGCTTTCGCGACTGTCAGATCATTGTCCAGTAATGCTATTCCAAGGGGTGCAAGCATGAACAGGGCAATTATTCCAAGCAGCAAAGTTGCCACATGGATAACAGGCAACAGGCGTATCATGTGCCGGCAACCGCTTCTTCGAGTTTTTTCACAGCTTCCCGTGGAGTAATAACGACCAGTCTGTCTCCTGCCAGTATTGTGAGATCTCCGCCGGGCAGTATGTAATTATCATTGCGATTAACAACCAGGATCAGACTGTCTTTAGGTAATTTCAAGGATTTTACTTTGGAACCAATCATGGGAGAGTTTTCATCGAGAAGAAAATCAATGATTTCAAAATCCGATCCAGCAATTGTGTAAACTCCGCGTATGTTTCCCCGGCGAAGAATACTCAATATGCTGTCGACCATTGTATCCGTTACACTGACGGTAACATCAATATCCATTTCCTGGGCCATGGTTACATAAGAGGCCTTTCTGACCAGTGCAATGGTGCGGGCAATTCCATGATTTCTGGCATACAGAGCACTGATTAAATTGAGCTCCTGGTTTCCGGTTGCACAAACCAGTAGATCGAATCCTTCCAGCAGTCCGGATTCACTCACCTCTTCATCCGATATGTCGGCATTTGTTACACTGGCATTCGGGTAAAGTTCGGCAAGCTCCCGGCTGATGTCATAATCCCTTTCAATGAAGTGAACACTGCGAGTTTTAAGACTGTGTTTGAATTGGCCCTTTATTCGGGATAATAATCCTGATTCTGAGTTGGATTCCTTTGAGTCGCCAATAAGGTAATCAGCGACATAACGGCTGATACGGCCGCCGCCAGCAATGGCGATTCTGCGAAGTTCCTGTCGATGAAGTTCAGCAGCATTGAGAAATACTTCTGTGCCGTTGGAGTCGGCAATTATGTGTATCATGTCGCCAGCAAGTATTTTTGTCTCACCGGAAGGAACAATGGACTGCTCATTTCTCAGAATAAGCGGAACAAGAAAATCCACTTTGAGAGAAGCACGACTTTCCCTGATTGTTCTATCAACAAGGGAAGAATGTGATTCTACAGTAACACTGGTCATAGTAATTCCGGAGTCTCTGAAAGGATTCACAATCCCGACTGCTCCTCTCTCCAGGGATCGAATCACAGCTCGGGCTGCTTCGACTTCAGGGTTGATAATATGGTCAATGCCATAGAGTCGCTGGCGTACCATGCGGGTGGTTGAGTAAGCAAGGTTGCGTACACGTGCCACAGTAACAGGTTCATTGTATTCCGCAGCGACGAGGGAACAGGAAATCATGTTTATTTCGTCAGATTCCGTTACACTGACGAAGAAATCTGCATTTTTAACGTCGGCCTGCTGAAGCATGGGAAGGCTGTTTCCCTCTCCTACAAGTACCCGGCAATCCAGACGATCATTTGCCTGGTCTGCTGACTGGGGATCTTTTTCTATGAGTGTAACCTCTTTCCCTTCGGATACAAGCTGCCGGGCCAAACGCCAGCCAACAAGCCCGGCCCCGAGAATCACCACATACATAGATCCAGCTTAACCTGACATGGTCTTGATTGTCGAGATGGGATATTACCTGTCCGTATATTCATTGAGAACCCTGTTGAAGTTTTCAGTACCCTGGGTGATTTCCCTTTGCAAGTCATCAATTAGATTCTTAAGTTCACCCGGATCAAGCTTTTTCAGAGCATCCCTGCTGCGGCGATTCAATTCTTGCTGCAGCTTCTCATTGTTAAAGGTGTCTGTGATATCATTGAGAAATCGGTCAGCAGCATCATTGATAACCGGTGCAGATCCAATCACGATTTCCTTTGATTTTCTTTTTAGATCCATGCCAGTAGATTCCTCTATTGTGACAAAGAATTTGTTCCGCTTGACCGGATCTGATAAATGCGAGTAGGCAAGCAGTCCCACAGCAACAAGGCATAACAACCATAGAATTCTTCTCATCTGGACATCTCCTGTTTACCTTATCGGCTTCCCAGGCTGTTAAGGTATTCTAAATTACGACTGGCAGAACTCTCCAGTTCCAGCAATGTGTCCCTTTCCTTATCTATAATTGCCTGCGGAGCACGAGAAATGAAATCAGTGTTTGCGAGCTTTTTCTTCTTACCGTTTATCAGTGACCGGGTTTTTTTTAAAGACTTTTGAAACTTCTTCACGGCCTCCTCAATGTCAATGAAGTTTTTGATATAGACATGAGCGGTGAAACCTCTTCCTATAACGGCAATTGAACCATCAAGGTTTTCTCCAGCAGAGATCATGCCCATGTCGTTAGAACGAACCAGTATACCGGTCAGTTCTTCCGTACCGATTAATGCCCTGCCGGATTCTCCTGTTATTTCAACGCGAACTTTTATGAATTGTGAAGGAGGTATTGTAAACTCGCTCCTGAGGGTTCGAATCCCGGTTACCAGATTCTTGAGAGTATTAAAGGTTGACTCGGCATCAGAATCCTCAAGTGCATCATCGACATTTGGGTAGGGGCTTATGATGAGAGGCTCTCTTTCTCCCGGTAGTTTGCTCCATATCTCCTCGGTAATATAGGGAAGGAAGGGGTGGAGGAGTTTAAGTGACTGTTCAAGTGACCGTATAAGCATCGCAGCAATTCTGTCTTTTTCAGTTTCATCCTCACCGTAGAGACCTGGTTTGGCTGCTTCCACATACCAGTCGCAGTAGTCGTTCCAGAAGAATTCATACACTGAGTGAGCCATCTCGTCGAAACGGAAGGAGGTCATGGCGGATTCAACGGCTTGAACAGTTTTATTCAATCGGTGCCATATCCATCGATCGGCCAGAGTCCTCTGTTCGGGTGAATCCGGACTGTTGAGATTGCCAGGGTTTCGATTCGCCGAATTCATTAGAATGAATCGTGCGGCATTCCAGACCTTGTTGGCAAACTTGGACCCCAGTTTACAGGAATCCATGTCCAGTGGAATATCTTCTCCCTGAGCTGAGAGATAGGTTAAGGTGAATTTCATGGCATCAGCTCCATAGTTTTTCACCACATCCATCGGATCGATGCCGTTTCCAAGGCTCTTGGACATTTTTCTCCCTTTTTTATCCCGTATCAACCCTGTAATGTAGATGTTTTTGAATGGAACCTGGCCCATGAATTCCAAACCAGCCATTATCATGCGGGCCACCCAGAAAAAGATTATGTCGTAGCCGGTTACGAGGGTCGTGGTAGGGTAGAATCGGGCCAGATCCGGTGTCTTCTCGGGCCAGCCCAAAGTGCTGAATGGCCAGAGCCAGGATGAGAACCAGGTGTCAAGAACATCTGGATCTCGAAGGATTTCTCCTTTGCAGTTCGGGCAGTCTGGGGGATCTTCTCGGAGAACATAAAGCTGGCCGCAGGACTGGCAGGTAAAAGCTGGGATCTGGTGCCCCCACCATATCTGTCGGCTCACACACCAATCGCGGAGATTTTCAAGCCAATGCCTGTAGGTGTTTCCCCACTTTCTTGGATAAAAGTTTATTTCTCCATTTCTCCAGGCTTCCAGTGCTTTTTCAGCCATGGGTTTCATTCGTACAAACCACTGTTCTGAGAGAAAGGGTTCTACAACTGTGGCACAGCGGTAGCAGTGTCCCACCTGGTGAGTGTGTTCCCTGTATCTGTCCAGGGCACCAGTTTCCTGCAGCATTTTCACAGTTATCTGACGGGCCTGACTTGCGGTTAATCCCTGAATGAACTGGGGAACCATCTTGTTCATCGTTCCATCACTGTTCATCACATTGATCGATTCCAGTCCATGCCGTTTACCTGTTTCATAATCGTTGGGATCATGGGCCGGTGTTATTTTCAAGCAGCCGGTACCAAATTGCCTATCAACACAGGAATCTGCAATAATGGGGATTTCCCTATCCATGAGGGGAAGTTTTACAGTTCGGCCGATGAATGATTTGTACCGTTCGTCATCAGGATGAACAGCCACAGCGGTATCCCCAAACATTGTTTCGGGCCTGGTGGTCACAACGGTTAAACACTCATTACCATCGGTAAGGGGATAGCGGATTTCCCACAGTCCTCCTTGTTTTTCTATATGATCCACTTCATCGTCTGCCAGGGCGGTTCCACAGGCAGGACACCAGTTCACAAGGTATTCACCTTTATACAGGAGATTTTTCTCGTAGAGGGAAACAAAAACTTCTCGAACGGCTTTTGTATATTCGGAGTCCATGGTAAAACGTTCACGGCTCCAGTCACAGGATGAACCGATGGTTTCCAGTTGTCTGGTGATGATTGCATGATGTTCATCTTTGACTCTCCAGGTTTCCGCAATGAATTTCTCCCGGCCCAGATCGTGCCGATCTTTTCCTCTTTCTTTCAAACGGCGTTCTACAACGTTTTGTGTGGCGATACCGGCATGATCTGTACCCGGCAGCCAGAGGGCTGGATGCCCTTTCATCCTCCAGTAACGGATGAGCAAATCCTGGAGTGTGTTGTTCAACCCATGTCCCATGTGCAGGATGCCGGTTACATTGGGCGGTGGAATAACGATGACATAGGGATTATTCCCACTGGAATTCGGGGCAAAATATCCCCCCTCCTTCCATAGCGAGTATATTCTTTCTTCAAAGTCCTCAGGGTTATATGATTTGGGCAGTTCTATTTGTTTCATGTGTTTTCCTCAGGTAGAGAATTATGATCAAAATACTGCATTATAGTACAGTGGGGAAGGACGGAGAAGACCTGTCGCTGAGCCGGTCAGGACGATTGTACCTGAAACCCGTTATAACCTCAGGCAAGCAGTTATTATCCCATCCAGTTTTCTTTCATCCGGCAGCAATTCTGGCCTTAATGACTTGTCCTTATCAGAGACACATCGGTATTCCCTCAAATGGGCTCGAATTCTCATCAAACACATCAGCAGAAAAAGCAGTAAACTTAAACACTGTAACCTCAATTCAGTGTCAGAAAGCTTGTTAATGCAACAAAAACCTCCTGTCAGGCTCGTTATAACATAGTAAGAAAACAATTTATAAAGGAGTTTGACCATGCCATTCCCTCACTGCCCCAACCCGAAATGTATCCATTTCAGTGCCCCAGAGCAAAAAAACTGGTTTTCGATACACAGTTCCTACCACACAGAAGCATTTGGAACAGTCCAGCGCTACATCTGCAATGACTGCAAAAGAACCTTTTCCTCCCAGGGCAATTGCATCTAAAATCCACTTATGAAAGCCTTATTCATGATTCTTAACCGCAGAGAACGCAGAGAGCGCAGAGTGTTCAAGATAAATGTTGACCAATCTGTTTATGCTATAGAGACGAAAAAACCCGGACTAAAGTAAGACTTTTTCTCCATTTTTGGGTGTTTTGCCCAAAATGTGGGTGCGTCCATGCGCCCACGGGCAGCTCTAAGCGGTTTTAAGAGCTCCCCTATATCTCTCTGCGTACCTCTGCGTTCTCTGCGGTTTAATGCCGCTTTGAGGAGATTCCACATTCTTTGAGACACTAGCCCCTATTTCTCACCAAGACCTTGAGACAAAGCAGGCTTCCCATGCTAAAATATTTACATGAAAAAAAATACAAAACGAAAAGAAGCCCGCTTTGCTAATACAGAGTGTAAAGCCCATCAGCTCGAATTGCAAGGGATGGAAATCGGAAAATCCCGCAAAATTATTGTAAAGAATGACGGCAAGGTCAACAGCTCCGATGCCGGATTTCTTCTGCTCCAGCAGGTTGAGCAGAAGCACAGAATTATTGAAAAGCTGTCAGATTTCTTCACCGATAAAAGAGATCAGGGAAAAATTACACATAGCCTGAGTGCTCTTCTGAAACAGAGAATCTTCGGAATCTGTCAGGGCTATGAAGATCTCAATGATCATGAACAATTGCGCGATGATCCGCTGCTTCAGTATATATGCGGACGGGATGATAAAACTCCAGCTGCAGGAAAGAGCACCCTGAACAGATTGGAACTCGGTCATGAACTGGATGAAAAAACCAAGGACCGGTACAGCAAAATCACCTGGGATGCCGAGGGGATTGAAGAGCTGCTCTGTCAACTGTTTCTTGAGAGTTTCGAGGAGCCGCCGAAAACCCTGATTCTGGATTTTGATGCCACTGACATTCCCATCCACGGCGAGCAGCAGAGGCGGTTTTTTCACGGATATTACGATCACTACTGCTACCTTCCGCTCTATGTGTTCTGTGATGATTTTCCCCTGATCGCCCGCCTGCGGTCGTCCAGCGTGGATGCCTGTGAGAGTACCGAAGAGATTCTGGTCAAGCTGGTTGGCGCGATCAGGGCCAGATTTCCTGATGTCCGTATCATTTTCCGTGGAGACTCGGACTTCTGCCGTGAGAGTATACTGAAGCAGTGTGAGATATTAAAAGTCAAATATATCACCGGTATGGCAGGAAATACGCGGCTACTGAAGAAAATTGAACCGCAGATGGCTGAGGCTGAAAAGCTCTTCGTTAAGAGCAAAGCAGCCGAACGTGTTTTTACCCGTTTTTCCTGGAGGACCCAAAGCAGCTGGAGTCGCAATCGGGATGTCATTGCCAAGGCGGAACATCTGCCGGGCAAGAAGAATCCCCGCTTTATTGTGACTGACATACCTGTTGAAGAAGGGGATGCCCAATCGCTGTATGAAGATGTCTACTGTGCACGCGGCGATATGGAGAATCGCATCAAAGAGCAGCAGCTTTATCTGTTTGCCGACCGCACCTCCAGCTATTGGGTGAGTTCGAATCAGCTCCGATTGTACTTTTCGACAATCGCCTATATATTCTTTGTCCATCTTCGAAAGACAATTCAGCAGGTCAGCGGCGATGAAACCCGGAGCCTGTCCTCTACGATCCGATTAAGAATGCTTAAAGTGTCAGCCGCTGTAAAGATTACGGTTCGCCGAGTCTGGATCAGTCTTCCGGAGAGTTTTCCCTGGTGGGACATTTGGATACGAACATCCCGGGCCATCTGAGCGGTAATAAAAGCAGTTGAGAGTTCTAATCTGGGTTCCTTGGGGAAGCTGTGCCCCGAGGGTTGAAAAAACGGAAGAAAATCAGAAGAAATCGACTTAATTTGGGCGGAAATAACAAGGATCAATCAACTGGAAACTTTTTGTTCGATATATTAGGGGAGAGAACAGAAATTCTCCAAGATTTTTTATGCAGTTTTATGTTGGTGAGAAATAGGGGCTAGATAAAAATTTCCATTGACCTCGAAAATCAGTGTTTTTCATTCTTTTTGGGACAGAATTAGATGCAATTACCCTGCTTTTCCTCCCAGACTTTTTCAATCGATTACTATGCGAAAAAAGTCATCGACTACGAGGAACTTCTACAGCATCTGGTGACCTCTTCCGGTGTGAACGACATCAGCCGTCATCTGGAGGTTTCTTCCGATACGGTACAGAACCGATGCGAAAGACTGGCCCGTTCCGCCATGGCAATCCATGCCCGGCTGTTGAAAAAACTCCCCATGAGGGAATCCATGGAGTCTGTCGGACTTTAAGACTTCGAGGCGATTTTTGATGATTTTTTCCTGATGCAAGGCGACAAAAACTCAAGCGTAGCTGGGCTACGTGAGTATTTTGGCAACGCAGCAGCAGGGGAAAAGGGCAAAAATCGAGCCGTGAGGCGTAAGTCCGACAGACTCCATGGCCGCCGATGGACTGGAGTCCTTTTCCTTCTCTCAATACTATCCCAACCACATCAACATCTTTGCCGGAAGTGAGTCCGAGTTCATCTATGAGACCGGGTTTGCCAATCTCAGGAGGAAAGGAAGAATGACTTCCCGTCAGAAATTGATCCGAAAAAAGCTGGAGGCCCGGGGCAGGGCGGATCCCGGGGCCATTGAGAAATCGGTGAGAAGTCTGACAGAAGATTTGATTCAATTTCTTATGAAGAAAAAGGTTGTGCATAAGCTTCTCTTCACGGATATGCACAGGGCATACACCCGGGCCTTTGCGAAAACCGAGCATTTTCTCCACTTCTTCATCCGGATCATGACATCTTCAAGGTCGGCCAGAACCATGGATAATCCGATGTTTCCTATTAACTACATTGACCGTCAGATCAGGAAAGATATTTCAGATCATGTCAGGGAGACGGTCAAGTTTGCCAAATCTCCCGCTGCGATGATGATTCGATTTGTTCTTTATCGTCACTATCACAACTGCATGATTCCATGGAGGGTGAAGGAAGCCAGGAAGAAGAAGGACACAACTCATGCTGAGAAGGCCGGGATCACCAGGAAGAAACTTCGCAAGGCAGTGAGCAAATACTGGTTGAAGAGGGCCTTTCTGAGCAGGGTCAATCTGGGTGCGGCAGAGAAGAAGACCTGGTTGTGTGAGTGGCGTAATCCGGGAGTGGAATCCGGCCGTTATGATCCGCTGTATGTGAAGGTTTAGGATGAGATCGGACTCCCGGGATGGGTTGAAGAGGGTTTTACAGGCTTTCTGACACTGGATATTTCAATCAAAGAAAGTATACAGGATGCGATGGATTTGTTTAATCGGTGCAGAAAAAATAGATTCACAGCAATTTCCTCCAACTAAAATAAAAAACTTTTTTTTCCAGAAAAAATGAATAATGCCCCACTTGAAAGAGTCATACAGGATGTATGAAGAATCGCTTTTTCCATTGGTTACCAACATCAGGAGTCTGGTCTTATCGATTTGCAAGTTTACTTTTTACCTGTGTCATCATTTCCTGGAGTGTTTTCCCCCAGACCATACCCCTTCTTCCCAGCACCAACCATGCCTTGCTGGAGGTTTACATTGATCAGGCTGCCAGTACTCGGACTCGCAATGACTGGCTGCGCATAGCCCGAGGTGGATTTGAATCGGTTCTGGCCGAATGGGAGGCCGCTGCTGCCCTTGTTATTACTGACAGTCGTGTTCTGCAATCTGGTAGGAAGAAGGTGTTGAAAGATCTTGAACAAAGTCTGTCAACAGGATTGTCCGAATGGGCTGTTACTCAGTTTCGCAACCAGCATGACCCCCGGGGATTCTCAGATTTCTGGGTTCAAATGAGAGAGGCCGCCCTGACCGCAACATTTGAATCCCGGAGCGGAGAATTTATCAAAGATGAAAAAGGGCGGCTGGTTGTTATAAAAGCTGACAGGGAGACACTTGCCGAAGATTCGGCTGCATTTAAAAACTTCTGGGATGAGCTTATAGACCAGAAGGTTGATGATTGGTATTCAGGGGCCCAGACGGCTTTTTCGGAATTGCTTCTGGATTTTGGTTCCGAAGAAGCAGCCATTCTTGAAACATATCGTCAGAGTACACTTTCGTCACTGAAGCAGTCGTATTCCAGGGAACTTTCAAAAATGACCCGCCTTACCGAATCGGCTATGATTCACTATCGCCTCAAAAATATAGTTGATTCCGACTCTGATGCAGGCGGGCAGGATGTGATTCCCTCGGAAACCAGAGCCATGCTCAACCAGGTTCAAAACGATGCAGAGGCTGGTTTGACACGCTTGAAGGATGGACTGAATGTCAACCAGGATGCACCCGAAGTGAAGAAAGCTGATATAGATGCCGCCCGATGGAGGGCGAGTTTCCGGGAAGAACTGGAAAAGGGCATACTTCTCTGGAGGGAGGCTGAAGAGAGGCTTCTGATGAACCGGATCGAATGGGAGAAAAAGGCCGGTTATGATCTTGTTCTGACTCGAAAAAGGTGGGATAAGGCATTCCGGGAGTTGGCCGAAGCCAATGAAAAGTGGCTTGATGACTATCAGCGGATCTGGAATGAGGGTCAGGATCGCTGGGAAATCCAGAGCCGTCAGATGCAGAACACTCTGGAAAATGCCCGCAGTGAAATGGCATCAAACATCAATGGCCGCCATGATTCCATGGTTCAGAGGGTGTCTACTCTGGTGGATATTCTTGGCCAGTCTCTGATAATGATGAGCACGGCCCGGGAAAACTTTGCGTACTGGATGAACAAAGCAGCTCCCTACAGTCAGCAAACTCTGGAGCAGGTATCATGGGATATCGAGGATCTGAGAGCACGCTATAACAGAGCTGTTAATTTGAAGAAATACAGTCATGGCCTGCGGTGGAGTTTTCTTTTCTTTAATGATAAAGCCGGAGAACAGGCCCGTTACTGGCTGGAAGACATCTACAACGTGTATCTGGAACGTGCGCAGGATGTCAGAGCCGATCTGTATCAGACATACAATTTATCGGTTTTCGGAGAAAGCGGACTTGATGAAATGGGACTCAAGGACCTTACCTCTGAACTGAAGAATGGTCAGTGGGAACAGATCTTTTTAGATGACTATCAGGTGGAACTGCTCAAGGCCAGAGCGGCTGCTTCGTATTGGGAGAAGGAACTGGAGATTGCCGCTGCCGTTACCCGCTACGCAGAAAAGCCGAGTTCCATTCTGGGAAGTGAAGAAGAAAAGAATGAGGTGGATAGAGCCTGGACGGAGAGCTTTGATGCGTACCAGAAGGCCCTCGAAACATATCAGGCGGGCATCAAAAAACTTGAAATGGCAAACCTGGATCTCAAGGAAAATAGCAGAAAATTGACCGAAGTGCAGAAAATTTTGACCGGATACAGGGAAGAACTCGCAGAAGCCCGGGCAGTTTACCAGAATGAAATACTTTTAAAAGAGCTGGATTCTTCCCGGTACTTCAAGGAACAGATTCGAGATTCCTATGTGAGGTTACTGGAACTTTACGGATTGACTGATGATGAGAAGAAAAGTACCGAGAGTTTCTATATGGATTATCTCAATAAGAATAGGGCATATGAGGGAGAATTCTCCCTCTCTCAGACATCTCTTCTGGTCACGGAACTCATTGAAGGTGATCCGGGCAGAATTCCTCCCATACTTTCTCTGCAGGATCTGGGAGTCCGTTATGAGAATGCCAGAGATTGGAATACGGCCAACTTGTTTTCTGCCAGTCGATTGAATCCAGACTTCATGGAGAAGTTTCAAAAGGCCTGGAACCTGAGCATTGATGAAGAGGTTTATCTCAAGGCGACCAAACTGGTGAAAGGCCTGTCAGCACAATATGATGCTGATGGTACACTGGATACAGAGGCCATGGTCATTTTTCAGGCTGATATTGCTGCTATAACGGCAGGACTTTTGAGAAACTATAGAACCGAACTGGAATCGGTTGTGAATCAGATAGTTCTTCTCACCTCTGAACATATTTTTGAGGACACAGGATGGGCGGGAAGCTCTGTTGATCTTTCCCGAGCTGAAAGTGAAGAGGATGTGAAATCAGCCCTCAAAGATGAAGCACAGCGGGCAAAGTTCACATTGATTGCAGATCGGATCACCTTCGATAAGGAAGTTCTGTTCAAGCTGAAGCAGAATCTTGACAATTGGATGGCAGGCGGTTTGAAAGAAACTGATTTTCGTCCCATCCAGCCCAATGATATCAATGATCAGCAATCAGTACTGGCCTGGATTTACTATTCCAGTCTCCATGAGAATGCTTCTTTCTCAGTCCGTCTCAAAAAGGATCTGGAATTCCTGGCTGAACTGGAAGAGGTTGCCGGTGAAGAGGAGACAATCAAGAATTTTTCCTCACTGGCTGAAGCCTTCCGTCAGCTTATTCCTGCCAATCCCCTTGCGTCCATCTACATCAATGGTAGAAGTCTTCTGATGAGAAATGATGAAGACTACGGGGCGATCTTTCTGGCTGATCAATTCAGCACTCATGATCAGTCGGTCCAGGGTATTTCTCACTGGAATATCTTTGGCCCTTATTCTGTTTCCGGGCGGCAGATGGCAGAAAAATCGACCATTGCTGAAATCTATCGAATTATTTCCCGTCATGGTCTGGCCGATAGTTCAGATGGCGCATGGCAGTTCCTGAACCCTGAAACGGTATGGGAAAACGCTCATTTTCAATCCAGAGAAGAAGTTTCCCACATGCTTGTACACCTTTCCCGCGATCTGGAAGACATGCCGACGGCCCGACCTGTAACCGAGCATGTTATGGAAGCTCTGGAAAGGTGGCAGAAAAGCCTGGAGGACTACTTCCTGGTAAAAAGTCATTCATTCTCTGATGATCTGGATGAAGAGGAGATACAAACCAGACTGGAAGAGCTTGAAGCTGCACGGGAAGTTGTGAAAATGAATACCCAGAGACACTCCCGCATTGAATCGACCAGTGAACCATTGATGATGTTGGCCCTCAGTATTCTGATTCATCCCAATGAGAGTTCTGCCAGTGAAACCTTCATCAGAATTTCAGCCAGTGAATTAGCCGGGATGCTGACAGATCTGAACTCTGATCTGGATGCAGAATCCACCTGGCTTCCTTTATTGACAGACCTTAAAGAGACCCTGGGAATTCAGCCGGATGATGAGGTGGCAGGCGTGCTGGACGATCATTTCTTACCAGCACGGATTCTGGCTGCACAATATGTGAGAGAGGCCTCTGGAATTGCCAGGGGAGAGGCTGCTTATGCCGATCAGATTCTCTATTCCAGATTGACCGGGTTGTCTCTGGAGTCTTACGCATCCATGATCGGTCAATTTGAATCCGAAAACTCTCCTGGAGAGTTGTTAAACGATTCGTATGCTTCGAGAGGGAATCTGGATGAACTGCAGAATAATACCGCATGGGAGGACATTCTTGCCCCGGCTCTCTCAGATTTGCCGGGATCGAAACTGTATCAGGCCACTCTGGCTGAGATCCTGATAACTCTGACCGATGAGCCCACTGCCCGGTGGTATCTGGCCCAGGAGGGCATCGACATCAACTTTGATTCTACAGGATACAGCCGCCATTATGCTCTGGATGAGAGAGCTGCACTTTTTTTTCTGAAGAGAGAAGCTCTGTGGGGGACGTTGACCGATGAGAAGAAGGAAGAGTTCAGCCTTTCCGATGAATCGGCCCGGGAACTGGAGAAGTTTTCCCTCATTGCTGAAGCACTTCATCGATACATACCGGCGGTGGATGGAAATCTCATCGAATACCTTGGCGGCATCAATGGCATCAGTGAATCCGAAGCGGGCATCATCCTTTCAGACCGCTGGAACGATCTTTATTTTCAGAAGAGTATTCAGGAGCGTACACTTTCTGACGCGGATCAGTTTCTCTGGGTTAATTCCAGCCTTGATTCTTTAAATCAATACCACAAAGCTGCGGCCTTTTCTCAAGTCAGTCATCTGGCAGAGAAAACTCGAAATACTCTGGCGGCAGAAAGTAAGAGCCTTGACCGGGAAGACTCCAGGCTGAAATATGCCGTGAGAAGAAATGAACTGAGGGAAAAATCTCCGGGCATCTGGCGGCTTTACCTGGATGCAAAATACATGCAGCTGAGGGAGAATGAAGAATGGAGCGGATCAATCGGAGAGACAGAAGAATTCAGGACAGGTGAGACTGAATTTATTGA
Organism: Spirochaetaceae bacterium; assembly: GCA_965224705.1. Taxonomy (GTDB): domain Bacteria; phylum Spirochaetota; class Spirochaetia; order DSM-2461; family DSM-2461; genus UBA2779. The sequence goes on from OZ245056.1 coordinate 2,377,424, forward strand.
CCGGGTCCCGCTGTATCAGGGAGAATCTCTTCCCCTGGACAGCAGGAGAACTATTTATCAGGCGAAGGACAGGACTCAGGCCGCTCTTCTGGAAACCTTCAATCAGCTTGCTCTGACGACTGACAAATTGAATGATGTCCTCAAAACCCGGGACGAAGAAAGTATCAGTGATTCCTCCATGGAAAGATTCAAACTCTGGGCGGAAGAGCTTTCTTCCAGGATCGGAACTCACTTTGAACCTGAGAAGGATCCCGTTCCGACCGATGTCTTTCAGGTAAACCAATCTTTGAAAATAGAAGTGGAATCTTCTCGCAGTGAATGGCACAGGCGGGAGTCTGAGATTTCATCCCTCCAGTCAAAAATTCGCTCCTTTGGACAGAGCATATCCAATTGGATCGAAAACATAGATCAACAATCCCGGCCTTTTATCACTGGATCTCAGCAGGTAATCAAAGATTTGAACGTAAAAATTGATGCGGTGGAAGAAAGATGGAAGAATCTCATCGGCCCGAAAGATGATCCCCAGGCGGATACTTACAGGGGAGCCGAATACCGCTACTCAAGGTCATATAATGAAGTTCAATCCAGTCTGAAATCCCTTGATGCAGCGAAGCAGAACTTCAAAAAGTCAAAGGCCATCCGGGATTACTCATCAAGCTATCATCTGTATCTTGGGCGGGATATTGCTTCGGAGGAAAGACCGGCAGACAGGGGTGAATCCCTCCAGATGGATGAACTTCAACAGATAATTGATGCTGCCCGTCCTGAGAAGTATCTGGGTCAGGTTTCCACCCAGTATCATCGGAGCAGGATTGTTGTGGAAACTCTTGAGAATATCCAGCAGAAAACAGCCGATTCTCTTTCTGAACGAGACAGCCTCTACAGAAAACAATCAGAAGAAGTGAACAGTGCCCGAAGGCTGGAGGTGGCTCTGAAGAGTCTCTCCAATGTTTTAACAGATTATACGGAAAAAACTCTGGGTGAATATGAGAGAATCTACCAGAAAAGGGAAGCAGTCCTCCGCAAATTCACCCTGGACCTTGGGGATGAGGACGACTTTATCTACAACTTCCGGACTGATCCAGGCGGCTCAAAACTTATGGAAGAACAGGTTCTTCTCAACGGCATGGATGTACACTGGGACAGAGATGGCCGTGCACATATAACCTTTGATTTGAATGGATTTGATGAACCTGACAGGGAATCCAGTGTCAGTGGAGATCCTTCTGAAATAAAAGAATTAAGGAGGGTACGGAGTTTCTATGGCTACAAATTTGAGAAAACAAATCATGACTATTACATGGATATGATTGAGCAGGTTGATAGATCGTCGGAGTATATGAGCGAGGAAGAATTAAAGCAGCCCCTGTACCGATTGAGAGATGATGAAGAACGTCTATCCCGACTCAAACAGTTTTTCGGGATTGAACCTGCTGCTGATGGGATGCAGACGTATGAAGATCTTCTCCACCAACTTCTTGTTTTTATGAGCCGAAAAGATAGGAGCACCCTTGCCCAATGGCTTAACAGTGTTACCTATGAAACCGCACATTTCTGGAAGCATTTCCCCAGGAAAGGGAGTTCCGATTACGCCTATTCCATGGCCATGCGTTACAGTGTCTTTGGTAAGAGTCCTGAAGAGGTATACGGTGGGCGGATCAGGGAAGAATCTTCAGGAGCTTCTTATAATGTCTATATAAACTCATTCCAATCTGACTTTGAAGCCATTGAATCGAAAAGAGATACTCTCTATCAGTTCTTTAAATTCGCCGTGCTCAGTAACAAACTGAAGAGTTCATCGCCAATTATCAGCTTTCAGAGAATGAATGAGAGCCTGGGACAGATGCTGCTTTACGTGTATACAGAAAGGCGGGTTAGTAGTTGGTGGGATCGATTCTGGACTCCCCATGCCCACAGCGTAGCTCGAAAAAAGGCGGATGAGAACAGGGATTATTATACGGAACAGGCTCAAACTTTCCTCAACCTGTCCCGTGAATATGCAGATCTCACTCGAAAAGAGTCCTCGATAAAATCTCAATTGAATATTGTCAATGGAAAGGATGATCTGGGCATGCAGCAGCTCTTCACCGCACTGGGAGAAGCTGTATGGCATGCTTCTACTCGCCAGAAATTGGAGTTGGCGGACTGGTTACAAATAACAGAAGACCATGAATCCTTCCCTGATAAATGGACGGCCTCCCAATGGGCTGCAAACCTGGCCATCTGCTTTGCTCCCCTGACGAACACCCTGAACCCCACTGTTCTTGATGCAGCCGGAAGCTTTGGTCAGTTGATGGATTTACTGGTCGGGATTTCTACAATCCAGCGTGAATCCAGGGAAAATACCCGGAATACCTATCTCTACGGCCTGAATGGAATTGCCGAAAACCATGAAAACAATGTTCTCGAGTTCAAAGAAGCCTGGAAGGATTTCCAGAAATCCGGCCTCCTGCCCCTTAAGAACTATAATCTGGATGATGCGGAATCCAGATTGAACAGGTGGACTGTCAACGGGGAAAAATCAGATCTTGCGCCTCACATTCAGTACTACCTGAATCAGTATGTCCGGGATGCCGTCCCGGTTTCTCAAATCCAGATCGATCTTCAGACGGCAATGATGAAATACAGGGATCTCATCGGTGAGAATCCCCTGGAGGCCAATCAAGCCTTCATGGAAGCGGCCGAATACTTCTCGACGATACTGCAGAATTACCGTATCGGGGAAACCTTCATCGCATCGGCCCGTCAAGCCTGGAGTCAACCGGTGTTCAATAAGCGGGATATCCTGACAGATTCATGGAATGCGGACAAAACTCTTTATGAGGAACTTCTTTCCGGCAGTAATTCCCAGGGCATCCTGGCGAGCAGATATATTCTGCCCGGATTGAAGGAAATACTGGGTTCCGTGTTCAATGCCCGAATGGATGGCTGGCAGGAAGTTCGTCTGGCCCGGATGTCTGATATGGTGAAGGAAGGACAGCTTCAACACGAGCAATGGAATAAGCAGATGCAGGCCATCCTTGCCCGGGGGAAGATGGAATGGCAGCTTGCCAGAATCCGGCTTGAGGCTGAAAGAGAAAACTGGAAGGAGGATTTTCAAAACAGTTTTCAGGAGAATCTGGAGGCCTGGAATCTTCAATACCAGCTTTTTCTGGAGAAAAAAACATCCTGGGTGTCTCAAACAACAAAGCAGGCGGTGAATATTGGCGACAGGGATATCCTTCTCCGATTCGGTGCCGCTGCCCGGGAATCTATTGCGGAAGCGGAAAAATTCGTCATGCCTGACTTGCCGGATCCCCCCGATCTCAGTAATTTCATGGGCCGCATACTGGATACCACCCTCCTTGCCGGTCTGCTTGAAAATGCACATGGGTTAAATGATGGCATTGATGCCATAGAGCCGGTTGTATTTACTTCTCTGACTGAAAACAGCTACCTCACCGGGGACATTCTGGACAAGATTCGTTTCTACCAGACAGAAGAAAACGAAGAACTCAGTGCACGAATGGCATTAATTCAGTATGAACGCATGCTTGACACCCTTCATAAGGCTGTTAAGGGTCTCAGGGAGAGTGTTCACACAGCGAACGCCGATTTTGCTGACAGCATGAAGAACATGCTCATGGCTGGTGGTTTCAAGCGGGTGGGGAAAAATTTTATAAAGAACACAATGGTAACTTCCACTCTGTGGGAAACCAAATACGCCGATCATTACATCGAAGGCAGCAGTGACTACGAACCCAATATAAGAAATCTCAGCAAAGAAATGGTTCCCGTCAGTGATTCCCTTATCGAAGAGTTTGGTTATGTCGGCATACAGGCTCTTCTTGACAGGGCTGTCCAGGGCCTTGAAGATGAGCAGAAACGCATTTTTGGCGGCGAGGCCGTTTACATAGCTCAAACAATGACTGAGTACTCAGAGAAATACGACGAGTATGATAACAGCAGTAAAAAATGGATAACACGTACCCGTACCTGGTATGAGGTTGATCCTGATGAAACCATCAGTGCAGAAGAATACAGAAAGCAGGTTCGAGCATGGGAGAATGCCGATTCCGATCAGCAGTCCCGATCCCGTTACATCAAGCAGAACGGAGGAGAATTCAACGCCCACATTGGCTATGCTCCTCAATTCAAGCCCCAGCCTGACACAAATTTACGCCTTTCTGACTGGAAGCAGAATGTCCGCTTCACGGGATCCGGGGAACAGGGCCGTATCATTGGCCTTTTCTCCCAGCATCAACTGATTGAAGCCGTCGCTATCGCTGAATTCAATAAACCTTTCTATGAGAAAAAACTCTGGGATGACCGTTTCATCGATTTCAAGTCCTTGAGTCTCCGATCAGTTGTTGATATCAGTACAGCCATTGCCGCTGCTGTAGTCAGTACCGTTGCGACAGTTGTTGTTCCTGCCGCTGGAATTCCGATGATGATGGCAACAGCCGCCCTGACGGCCGGTATTACACTGACCGATGATCTGGTTTTTTCAATAGCTGATATGGCAACCGGTTACCGCACACCTGCACAGGCCATGGAAAGTCTGGTGAAAAAAAACTTATCCACCTTTGCCTCAAGTGCCATCGGTTCCATCGGGTCCGGAATCTTTGAAGGTGCCGGTGCCCTGGGAAAATCTCTCATCGTAGCCGCCCGGACCGGTACAAATCAGGTGGCAGTTTCCACGATTAACGCCATAGATTTCACGGCCGCTGATGGTGACTTCTTTGATGAAGATGCTTTTTTGGGAGGATTGAATCCAGGAAGTATCGTCATGGGTATGGCCGGGAGTTTTGTTCAATTCAGCCTGAATGAAGTCAATCTCGCAGGTTATCTTGGAATGGATTACAAACAGGGTCAGATTCTGCACCGAACCATTGGTACAGGTGTCAATGCCTCACTGGAATACGGTTTTCAGGGAGAAACTTCTCTGAATCTTCTGAGCTTTTCGGACTTTTTCATGCCGTTCTCCGGGGATGGAAAGGCTGCTTCGAATTCCAGGATCTTCAACAGTTTTGCTCATGTTGATGTCGGGCTCTTACAGGTTAATCTGGGACAGGATGGTATAACCGCCAACATTGGAATGGGTGGGCATCGGATGAATGCCGGTGCCATAGTCCATGCCATCAACGGACTTGACATTTATAGAGAGAATGCCCGTATTGCCCGTTCCAATATCGATGATGATCTAACAGTCGCCATGCGGACCCTATACTCTGCCCGGGCTGAGAATGGAGGAACCCGGGTCATGAGAGATCTCTATGAGGACATTCTTGTCGGGAAAAGGGCCAGGCTGCGGACAGCAAACCGTCAGACATATGATGGAAAAACCGAACTACTCGGTGGGATACGTGTCATTAATTTGAACAAAGAGGGAAAGAGCGATTTTGATCTGGCTGTACTTCTTGCTCACGAGGCCTGGCGGGATGGAATTGATTCGGGAGAACTGGCCAATAAGATCGAAACCTCGAATGCGGCCTTTGGGCACATGAGTGTTGCGGCACAGATTGCTTCCACCTATGGATACGACTCTCTGAATGAACATAATGCTGATGAAGCCCGTGCCTTCAATGAAGCCGGTATCAGTGGTGACTGGAATGAAGTTGGTGGAATGGTTGAACGATATGATTGGAGTGGAGAGTATTGGAAGTTAATCAGGAAAGAAGATGCATCGTATAAAATTGTATGGGATGGGGAAAAGAATCTGTATGATGAGAATGGAAATCTTCTTTCCATTGATACAACGGATTCCTATGCCCTGAGTCTTTCAAAATACCTGGGGTTAGCCAGAACAAATGACTGGCGCAGGGCGGCAGTTCTATTGACGGATAAGGGTGTCAATATAAACAAAGAACGAAATGGATACGTACAGAGCCGTGAGCATCGGCAGGAAAATGGTCGGTTGGGTCTGGATGAAATACTCTCTTTCAATGTGGGAAGCAAGAGGCAGGGAGAAATCGATTCCTACCTGTCATCCCGTAAGCAATACATAAATAAATACAATATGTGGGATATGGTCAATCTTGATGGCAGGTTGTCGAAAATTGGAGGAAAACATGTCCGGAACAGAGCTGAAAGAGCTCGGATTGACTTCTATCAGGATGTCGCTTCGAATCCTGAGAATCTATGGAAAATGAGAGGAAATTCCCTGACCAATCCTGTGCAGACAGTTGAAGATGGTCAGGAGACCTATATTACTGTTGCAGACAGGTATAATTATACGGATGAAGCCGGTGTTCATTACAACGGAATCCATAGGGTTTTATTCAGCGAAAACAAAGCTGTGGATATTGGGAGTCAGGGAATATCCAGCCCGGTATTCACAATCGGCCCTACCACCTTCATGCGTCCGCGATGGCAAAACGTTGACAAAAAAGACTCCGGATATGGATATTTTGCATCAGGTTTGAGTCGTAACTTCGGATTTATATCAGGTCACTTGAATGATAATAACAGTATTCAGAAGGATTTAGATCATTTATTTGATAATGCGGACCAGGCGGGATTTAATGTTGTTCAACTACCTGATTACACTTCCTATGGGATGACCGGAACTACCGGGAACTCCACAGCCATACATCTTCATTATGAGGTAGGCCATTATGACACTATGTATGAGCGTTTGCGGAAGTGGCTGCCTTAGAGCCTGTCGGACTTACGTCTCACGGCTCAATTTTTGCCCTTCTCTCCAGAAGCAAGCCTCCTGCTTGCTTCTGGAGAGCCGCCTTCGTTTTCTCGCTATCGCTCGGCACTCTCTCAGGATGCGAGTCCATAGACTCGCATACCCTGCTGCTGCGTTGCCAAAATACTCACGCAGCCCAGCTACGCTTAAGTTTTTGTCGCCTTGCATCAGGAAGAAATCATCAAAAATCGCCTCAAAGCCTTAAAGTCCGACAGACTCCTCAGGAGATGCGGGTCGAATCTGCTGTTCGAGTTATGGGCAATTCGGGGGGTTCCCCCCAGGGCCTGGGATTGGTACACTAATCATCCTAGGAGCCTGTCGAACTTCCGCCTTGCGGCGCAAAGTCTTAAAGTCCGACAGACTCCTGGAAGTGATATTATGGATCAAATTACACAACTTGAAAGTCTTGGTATTCATATACTTCGGGAAGCATATGCTAATTTCACCAATCTCTGTATGCTGTGGTCAATTGGAAAAGACTCGACAGTACTCCTGTGGTTAGCCCGCAAGGCCTTCCATGGTCATGTTCCTTTTCCCCTGGTTCACATTGATACGCATTACAAGATTCCTGAGATGATTGAATACAGGGACAGGCTTACCCGTGAGTGGCATCTGCCAATGGTTTACGGCGAGAACAGGGCCGCTCTTGAAGCCCGGCAAACCTTTCCCGATGGCAATGTCGACCGTATCACCTGCTGTCGTCTGCTCAAGTCAGAAGCTCTCAGGAATACTCTGAACGGCACATGGCCGCGGTATCGATACAATCATCAGGATGGTGAGTACCAGGTGGACAGGGATACGGAGGCCTACACCGGAGTCATTGTGGGGGTAAGATCGGATGAGGAGGGATCCCGGTCCAAAGAAAGATACTTCTCTCCCCGGGATACGGAGAATATCTGGGAGGTGGAAGATCAACCTCCAGAGTTCTGGAACCAGTTCAAAACAGATTTTGCTCCGAATACTCATATCCGTATTCATCCCCTGCTGGATTGGACTGAAACGAATATCTGGGAATACATAGAACGTGAATCCATTGCAACTGTTTCCCTCTACTACGATCAGGGAGATGGCCGACGGTACAGATCCCTGGGGTGTGGACCCTGTACCCATGCGGTGAAATCCGGCGCAAAAAACGTTCAGGACATCATCACTGAATTGAAGTCAGGTCAATTCTCAAATATTGCCGAGCGTTCAGGACGGGCCCAGGACAAAGAAGATGGCGGGGGACTGGAAACACTTCGCCGTGAAGGTTACATGTAGTGACCGAACAGATGAATGTGGTTATCACTGGCCATGTTGACCACGGAAAGAGTACTGTAATCGGTCGTTTGATGGCGGATACAGGCAGTTTACCGGATGGAAAACTCGAGCAGGTACAGGCTTCATGCCGCCGGAACTCAAAACCCTTTGAATATGCGTTCCTCCTGGATGCCCTCAAAGATGAACAGAGCCAGGGCATAACCATTGATTCGGCCCGGGTCTTCTTCAACACCAAGAAGCGTCACTACATCATAATTGACGCCCCCGGTCATATTGAATTCCTCAAAAACATGGTGACAGGAGCATCCAGGGCGGAAGCTGCCTTTCTCTGCATTGATGCTCATGAAGGAGTGCAGGAAAACTCCAAACGGCATGGGTACCTCCTATCCATGCTTGGAATCAAGCAGATATGTGTTCTGGTGAACAAGATGGATCTTGTAAACTACGATTCCAGAACCTTCAAATCCGTTGTTCGGAAGTTTTCCCGGTTCCTACGGAATATCAATATGAGAAATGTTCCGTTTATACCGGTTTCCGGCATGAACGGAGATAATATTACAACCATCAGCCAGGCAATGCCATGGTGGGATGGCCATACAGTTCTTTCCCTCATTGATTCATTTCAGAAGGAAGAGATTCCATTGAACATGCCCTTCCGCATGCCGGTTCAGGGAGTGTATAAGTTTACGGCACTGGAAGATAACCGTCGCATTGTTGCCGGAACAGTTTCTTCGGGAACTCTTAAAAAAGGTGATGAGATTGTCTTTTATCCATCGGGGAAGAGAAGTCATATAGCCAGTATAGAGGATTTTCCGGACAAAAAGATTGAAGCAGTTGGAGCAGGTGAGGCAACGGGTTTCACCCTGACCGAACAGATTTACATCAAGCGCGGAGATCTTGCCGCAAAGTCAGATGAAAAACCTCCACTGTCCGGGAACTTGATCAGGGTTAATCTTTTCTGGCTTGGTAAAAAACCTCTGGTCCGGGACAGGGAGTACTTCCTGAAAATAGGTACTGAGCGGGTCCGAATGCAGCTGGTGGATACTATGAAAGTGATTGATGCTTCCAATCTTAATACTGATGGAATGAAGAAGATGGTTGAGCGTCATGATGTGGCGGACTGTGTTCTCACGACCCAACGTCCCATTGCTTTCGATCTGGTTGAAGATTTTCCCCAGACCAGTCGCTTTGTTATTGTCGATGGGTATGAAATTGCCGGAGGCGGCATTATTAATCAGTCTCTCCGGGGAAGAATTGCCCAGTACAGAGACCAGGTTATGAACCGGAACCTTAAATGGGATGTGGGTAATATTACCAGAGTGAGCCGAAGCGAGAAGTATGGACATCAATCAGCCCTGATTCTTGTTGGAGGACCTGAGGACAGACGCAAAGCAAATTTTGCACGAACTGTTGAAGAAAGGCTTTTCAACCTTGAAACCAAGGTGTACTACCTGGGAGTTCAGAATGTTCTGGCTGGCCTGGAATCTGATCTGGTTGTAAAAAGAGATGCCATTTACCCGAAGGACAGGGATGAAATGATACGCCGCCTTGCTGAGTTGAGCAATATCCTTGTGGATGCCGGTATTGTTCTTGTGGCAACAGTATCTGAATTGAGTCAGGAAGAACAGGAGATTTTTACAACTTCTGTTTCTCCAGTATCCGTTTTTACTATCTGGGTTGGCTCAGCAGAAGGTTCCGCTGTGAATGCGGACTACATAATTGAGAAGACGGAGACAGCTCCCGATCATCTGGATCCTGTGATGAAACTGCTTAAAGAGAAAGGAATTGGAATATGAGATTCTCACCAACTTCTTACCAACTGGTTTCAGTTAAATCGGGGAAAGTCTATTCCGATACCAATGAATGGACTTTGAGCCTTCCTGAAGAATCTCCATCCCTGATTCGGGCAGTGTACAGAGAGAAAAAGCTCAGTATCAGGAGTGATCTGGAAGGATTATACTGTTTTGCCGACTGGCTTCCTGTCAAACGAACGCTGAGGGGGGCATCGGTACCGATCACGTTCAGAAGTACAGCCCTGGCCGTTGAACTTGGCCTGAACAATCTCTGGATAACTTTCAGTGGGTGGTGGCCGGAGAAGGGCATCACCATGATCACCGGTACTTTTAAGGAATGCGAAGCATACACCGTATGTGCCCGTATGGGTGAACACTTTCCCCATGTTCTCGTGGTTGCTTCGGCCGGAAACACGGCAAGAGCTTTTGCCCATGTGTGTTCAGACAATAACATTCCCCTGCTTCTTTTTGTTCCACAGGATAACACAGGTGATGTCTGGCTGGACAAACCCCTGGCTGATTGTGTGAAGCTTGTCTGTCCTGCGGCCGGTGGGGATTACTACGATGCGATTCGCATGAGTGAGGCTGCGGTTGCAGGTTCAAGCCTGTTTATTGCAGAGGGGGGGGCAAAGAACATCGCTCGCCGGGATGGCATGGGAACCACAGTATTATCTGCCGCGGTAATCATTGGCCGTATCCCGGATGTCTACTTCCAGGCAGTGGGAAGTGGAACCGGGGCCATTGCCGCGTGGGAGGCAGCCATGCGGCTGGCTGCTGATGGCCGATTCGGAAAGAATTCCATGCGGCTTATGGTGAGTCAGAATGAGCCTTTTACACCTATGGCGGATTCCTGGAATGCTGACAGCCGGGATTTTATTGTAAAAGATGATGAATCGGCGAGAAAGCTTGCAGGACAGGTGAATGCAAAGGTTCTCACCAATCGACGACCTCCCTGGGCAATCCCCGGCGGTTTGTATGATGCCCTGAAATCCACGGGGGGATCTATTCTTACCGCATCCAATGAGGAAGCCTTCAGGGCAGGTGAAAGATTCGCAGAACTGGAAGGTTGTGATATCACTCCGGCAGCTTCAGTGGCCGTGGCTTCCTTATTCGATTCAGTAAAAACGGGCAAAGTCGGAAAGGATGAAGTGGTGATGCTCAATGTAACAGGTGGTGGAGTCCGCGGAATAAAAGAACATGGAGAACTGCATCACATCATCCCGGAGGAAATACTCCCATTGGATTCTTCTGATGAGAGTATTGTTGAAATCTGTGAGAAGCTCTTCAACTGAATTCAATATTTCATGTATAGTGCACAGGAAGGATATCGCTGAATGCAAACTGCAGGCGAACCCTACCAGCTGATGAGTATTGGAGATTAAATGATTGATATTTTTGCAAAATGTGCGACCAGTGAAGGATACTTCGGAGAACTCAGGACTGCCGGAGACCGATTTTACACATTACCGGTTATCGATGACATTCCCGGCCCCCTGATGAAGATTCAGGGTCGTGAAAGCATTATGTGGTCGGTCAATAACTACATCGGCCTTGCCAATGACGCAGAAATCAAAGCTGCTGCGATTGAGGCGGCGGAGAAGTGGTCTGTCAGTTCACCGATGGGCTCCCGTATGATGAGTGGTACGACAGGTGAGCATCTGGATCTGGAGAAGTCATTGGCTGAATATGCCCGAAAAGAAGACGCTTTCCTGTTTAATTACGGTTACATGGGTGTCGTGGGAACTGTTACCTCCCTCTGTGGACCTGATGATATTCTCATCGTGGACAGGCTTGCGCATGCCTGTATAATTGATGCGGCGTTCAGTGCGAAGGGCGGTCAGGGAGGTAAACCCATGGTCCGGTTTTTTCGTCACAATGATATGAATGATCTGGAATCGGTACTTGGCAGTGTCAACAAAAACCGTAAGGGCGGGGTGATGATATTGATCGAAGGTGTCTACGGAATGACTGGAGACCTGGCTGATCTTCGGAATATTACAATGCTGGCAGAAAAGTACAGTGCCCGTATATTCATTGATGATGCCCATGGCATTGGAGTTATGGGTAATCAGGGTCGAGGTACGGCTGATTTCTTTGGTGTCCAGGAGAAAATTGACATTTATTTTGGCACATTTGCGAAAACATTTGCTTCTATCGGGGGGTATGCGGCTACAAGCACTCAGGTTCGGGACTGGATTGCCTTCAATGCTCGAACTCAGGTCTTTGCCAAAGCCCTTCCCATGGTCTATGTTAAATCCCTTCAAGTTGCCCTCAAGAAGGTTATCAATGGAAATGACAGACGTGCTGTCATGTGGGAACGTTCCAACCGATTAAAGAATGGTCTTCGAGAACTGGGCTGTCATATCGGTTCTGGTGAATCCCCCATATGTGCTGTTTACATTCCTGCCGGGGAAAGTCTGGAAGAACTGATCAAAAAAGTTCTCACCTATCTGAGAAGAAATGGAGTTTTCTGCACAGGAGTTATCTGGCCCGTCATTCCCCCGGGGATTGTGATGCTTCGAATGATTCCAACTGCCGCTCATACAGAAGAACACGTGGCTGAAACAGTTGAAGTATTTAGACGAATGCGGGAAGACTTGCATGTGAAGTTTTCTCTGGCTGAAGAGGAAATTGCCAAAGTTGATAAAATATACAGGAAGGGAGCTTTATAAAAAGGCCCAGGCTCCCAGGAATCTACAGGGAGAGAGTTTACCGGCGGCCGGACTTGAACCGGCACGGCACATGTGCCAGCAGATTTTAAGTCTGCTGTGTCTACCTATTCCACCACGCCGGCTGCATATGTCATCTTAATCGTGCCCATGGGTTGGGTCAACGGTGAATCATATGTTAGAATAATCTGGAAGGAGAATAATAATGAGTATCAAAATTCTCGACAATATCAAACCGGGTGTTGTCTACGGAAATGATTTAAAAAGACTGTTTGAAATTTGTAAGAGTCAGGGGTTTGCTCTTCCGGCAGTGAATTGTGTCAATACTGAATCAGTTAATGGTGCACTTGAAGCAGCTGCCAGAGTTAATTCACCTGTTATTATCCAGTTCTCCAATGGGGGATCAACGTTTTTTGCCGGGAAGGGTCTTAAACCCGCCAGGGGCCGGGCCGATGTCATTGGAGGTATTGCTGCTGCCAATCACATCCATCATGTTGCGGAGGCCTATGGTATTCCCGTTGTTCTTCACACAGATCATTGTGCGAAGAAGCTGCTGCCATGGCTGGATGGACTGCTGGATGCCGGTGAAGAGTTTTACAAGGAAAAGGGTCGGCCGCTTTACAGCTCTCACATGCTTGATCTCTCGGAAGAACCCATTGAAGAGAATGTGAGGATTTCCGGTGAGTATCTCAGGCGTTTAAGTTCTCTGGATATGTATCTTGAAATGGAACTGGGTATCACTGGCGGTGAAGAAGATGGTGTTGATAACTCGGATAGAGATCCAGCCGATCTGTACTCAAAACCTGAGGAAATTGATTATGCCTATACCGAACTGAATAAAATCAGTCCCAATTTCACCATAGCGGCGGCATTCGGTAATGTGCATGGGGTGTACAAACCAGGAAATGTCAAACTGACACCGGCCATTCTTGATCAAGGGCAGAAGTATATAGTCCGTAAACACAATCTGACCAATCCTCATCCAGTCACCTATGTATTTCATGGCGGTTCAGGTTCTTCCCAGGATGAAATCCGCAGAAGTATTGAATACGGTGTGGTGAAAATGAACATTGATACCGATACTCAATGGGCGACATGGACAGGAGTGCTGAATTTCTATAAGGAAAACGAAGCTTTTCTGCAGAGCCAGTTGGGGAATCCCAATGGTGCCGATGCACCGAATAAGAAATACTATGATCCAAGAGTCTGGCTCAGAAAAGGCCAGGAAACGCTGGTGGCTCGTATCATTGAAGCATTCGAAAGCCTCAACGCTGCAGGGCGTAATTAGAGTCATTGCTCATTAGAATTGATTCCCCATTTCATGGACAGATCGAAAAACTGTTACCTTCCCTGTAGAATTATCGATTCCCATTTTCATGCTCTACACATGAGAAAAAGAGGAATGAATCTTACGGAAATTTTTCGCACTGCATTTTCCAATGGCCTGACAGGGGCCATAGATGTTGCAGTCAATGAGAACGATTTTGATGAGCGCCTTGGATTCTCCAATGAATTTGAACTGATCAAGCTTTCGGCCGGTATTCATCCCCTATCATCGGCCAGCGATGGAAAAACAACATGGCATGAACGTTTCGAAGTGATCCGGGAACAGGCCAGGCACCCCGATGTTGTGGCAGTTGGGGAAAGCGGACTTGATTTCTACAGGGATCATGTACCGGTCAGGGTGCAGAAAATGGCATTCAGGGAGCACCTGGATCTGGCTTCAGAACTCAACAAGCCAATAATCATTCATAACCGGGAAGCTGACAGGGATATTTTGGAACTGGTCAGAGGATCTTCCTGCCGCAGGGGTGTATTTCATTGTTTCTCATCCAACAGGGAAACGGCTGAGCAGGCCCTGGAACTGGGATATTACATATCCCTGGCGGGAAACCTCACATACAGGAAGATGGGGATACTTCATGAGGCTGTCAGGATCATTCCCAGGGACAGAATACTTATCGAAACAGATTCGCCTTATCTGGCTCCGCAGCATGTAAGAAGGCAGAATAATCATCCTGGATTCATTGGGTATACACTGGAATATCTTGCAGAATTAAGAGGAGAAGACCCCGGGGAACTGGCACAGAGCATCAGAGACAATACTCAAAGATTATTCTCAATAGAACCTTAGAGGCAGGTAAATGGAAACCTCAGTTCCTTTCTTGACGGCACTCTGAATTTCAACAGTTCCATTATGGGCTTCTACGACTGTTTTTACAATGTGCATTCCCAGTCCTGTGCCTCCATGCTCTGAATTCGTGTAAAAAGGATCAAATACATGTGTTCTTGTTTCATAGTCCATGCCAATACCATTATCTGCCACAGTTAGACACAGATAGTTGCCTTTTCTCTTTGAAGAAACAATGATTCTGTTGTTTTTCAGACATGCCTTCAATGAGTTATCAACCAGATTGATAAGAACTCTCAGGATGCGTTCAACATCAAGCAATATGACTTCCTTGAACTCATTACTCCATATTAGATCTATTTCCTTTGATTTTGCTGATGCGCCTATACTGTCATTAAGAGATTTAAATAAATCGGCTGTTTTTGAAGGGGCATATACCAGATGTATTTCACCCTTGGAGTAATCAAGCAGTTCATTGGTTAAACCAGTAAGTCTTACGGTTTCACGATGAATCTGATTTGTGTATTTTTTTAATTCCAGAGTATTCTCATCATCTCCTTCCAGTTTGAGGGCCAGCATATCCGCATAGGCATTGATGACTGAGAGAGGATTTCGGAGATCGTGCATTATCATTGATGAGAATTTACCCAGGCTGGAGAGACGATCCTGACGCAGGAGTTGTCTCTGAGCCTGTTTCAGATTATTATTCGCAATGATCAGTTCATTATTGCGCATACGAAGTTCGTGTACGAAACTGTCATTACTGCTGCGAACTATACGAGAGATACCCTTCATCAAGGATAATGCTATTGTACCGCGGTCTTTTAATAATTTACGGAAATCATCCGTTGAAATTGTATAACCGGAGACAGTAGACTGGGTAACCATCGTTGCACTGCGCGGCAACTCATCGACTACACTTAATTCACCGACGAGATTCGGTGCTTCTGTAACCGTTAGAAGATCGGCACTGTCCGTACCATAATCTACCCATATTCCAACTTTGCCTGTCAGTATTACAAAAAGCCTGTCGGCATCCAGACCCTGATTGGCAATTACGGTGTTTTTGTCGATTTTTATTGCATGACAAATATCAGCAATTGCACATCGATCTTCATCGGTTAAATCAGTAAAGGACGCAATTGCAACCAGCTTTTCAGCAACACTGTTCATCATGACAAATCAGCTCAAGATTTCTTTTCAGCACGGCAAAAATTCTGGTTTACTATGCTTTTTTGGACTCACCATGCATCTATCATATCATCACTGTCCCGGCTTTCTTCGGCAAAAAGATCCGTTACAGCCCGGATGTCATCAAAATAAATGTAGTATTTTCCATAAGTTTCTGCGACATTGCATACAATATTGAAGCCGGTAATGCTGACACCCATCCGGTCATTATAATGATAATCACGCTGCTTTAAACTGACTGGAACGGTAACAGTAAGCTTTTTCCAGCCGGAAAAATTGAGTTTTCCCATTGGAATTACTGCATGATTTCCAAACTGATCGGCCAATGTCAGTTCCAGCTTGTGTTCAGTGTTTCTTCCAGCTACCCATACCGATATTGTTTTTGTTATTCCTTCAATAGGCAGAGGTCTGGTTGGTTTGAGGGAGAAGGTGATTGCACCTCTATGGTAAAACTCAATTTTGGCACCAACAACTCTTTCATCTTTCTCACCCAGACCGAACTGTTGTTCATCTTCAATGACTTCTTTGTTGTTTGAACCACCAAAGAAGGTTCTGAGTGACATGAAACCATGGTCAGCCGGTATAATACCATACCACAAACCCGTGTCCTCCATCTTGCTGACTGAGATCTCTTTGAGTTTTTGCTGGGCAGTGAGTTTACCTATTTGTTCAGGGTTAATTTCATTCTGGGCAAACCCTGCGGATAAAACCAGCGTTAAGACAATTACTGTAGCTATAAATTTCTTCATTTTATTCTCCTGCTGTCCAGATTTCTTGAGTTCTTTGTTTTGTGACCAGATGATATCCATCATATTGTGTGTTGTGTATATCCGTAAGTATTTTCAAATGATCCAGATACAGATTGAAGCCGGACACAAGTTCTTCCGGATGAGTTGAGATTACTATTTTTGTCAGACTCAGCGAAGGAACAAGTTTTATGTAATTGGAAGACTGTTTTATGTGGTTTGGCATTGTGATGAACATGTTTTTCCAGCCAATGAACTTCAGGCTTCCTGGATCTCGGAGATTTTCATTTCTAAATGGATGAAGGCGGTGGGATATCCCGTTGAAATCTCTAAAAAGAAACTCTATGTTGTAGTTATAATTTGATCCCCAAACCCAGAAATCAAGAGTATGTACCCGTCCAGGCAAGGGTACAGCCTTGGGAATGAATTCTCCATCATTCTCAACGCCGGGAATGATCTCTATCTGATTATATCCTTGCCGTATAAATGCAGCGTTGATTCCGAATACACCCAGCGTTTCAGGTTCTCCAGGATCTGTACCGAATAAGTCAGAAGGCCATTCATTCATGGCATATGCCAGGCGCGGACGGTTTTCTTCGGAGAACTTACTTCCCCTGACCTGCCATACAATGGGTTCCCCGGTGTCACTAAAGTACCCGGATTCCGGCCCATCCCAGGTTTCAATTATCCTCGACTCCAGTCTTACGGTAATCTCGTCTGCACCAAGTGCACCTGACAGTACTACCATCAGTATGATCAAAGTCGAATAAAGGCTGTTTCTTTCCATTCTTAATCTCCTTATTTGTGATAAGCAAAACGGTGAACAATCACGTTCATAATAATTATAGAATTGACTGCTTGAATGAGTCAAACCATTTTCGCCTATATTTCAATCTACCGGGGTAAAAAATAAGCGATTCCTGATTCTTATCACCCATCACTGATAAAAGAATTTTTCTCATCCTTCTATCATCATTTTCTATACTGGCAATAATCCTTTTACTCCAGTATCCTGTTGAGGCCGCTGATTCCGTTATAACTGGCGGTTGAATATCCTGAGTTCCATGGTAGGCCTCAGTATTCATTGAACCGGCCAAAAGAAGTAATACCGATGCCTCAGCTGCTTCCTCTACAAAACCATCAGGTAACCTGTCCGTATTGATATCACTAATAACCGGGAAGTTCAAGATTGGATAACGCCCGTTTGTTATACTTTCATATGAAGTGAGTAAACTCTCAATTTCTCCGTTATGGAGTATCAGTGCTGGTTTACCCTGATCAACAGCCATATTTCCTGCAATTTCTCCCATCCTTATGTAGTTTTGTGTTTTGTCCAGGGCGATACCCGTCACATTTTCAGGAGAATCGGCCAGTGGTTCTCCTCCGGCGATTATTACCTGGCTCCTTTTCAGTAATGGCCGCTTTGCTTCCTCAGCATTCCATGGGGTAAGAACCACGATATCAGGAATATATGCTAATTCTGCAATTATTTCTGAAAGTGTTTCATCATCACTCTGTACTTCATGGATTACACGGATGCCATTCAAACGGGAATTCAATGCAAGCCACCAGCTGTATATCTCCCGGTTGCCAATAGTATCGGCATAAGGATCGGATATGAATAGAGCTGTTTGCTGTGAACAACCTGGATTGTTTCCGGCCAAGAGGAGGATGAACAATGTCCAGAGACAGGTTCTCAATATCGACTTAGATCGACCAGCCACGTGAGTCCATATAAATCATTGCAGATGACCCGGCCGCCAGCACAATGACAATGAGCCATGCAGTAATTTTTTCATTGTAAATGTAGAGCATTGGAATAAGTGTAAACAGTGATGGCAGAATTAAAGCCACTGCCAGTATGAGAAATTGTATTCTTCGTTCCATTCTGAGACCATGATCAAGAATAAAGGCTGTACAGCTCAGCACTGCTATCCAGACAAGGGGCGTAAAAAGATATCGATAAACTTCAAACCCTGGATCCAGGGAAAGAGCTGTCCATACCATATAAACAGTGGCTATACCGCTGAACCATCCGGCCAGATTTCTAATCCGGGATTTAGATGTTGGTCTGGTAATGTAGAACGCTGTGACAGTGATCACTCCTGGAGTCATGGCCCATCCACTGCCCCTGAACCAGTTCCAGAAATACAAATGCATGGAATCCAGCCCGAAAACCATTCTGGATGACAGGCTCAGAGTCAATAATAACGAGCCCATTCCAACCAACAGGCCACTGAACCAGGGCATGAGAATTCCCTGCCAGCCTGATAAGGGGGGAGGATAATATGAAATAATCAATAGATACCAGAGCGGCGCAGCAACAACAAGAAATAAACTCATGAAACCTAAAACTAACACAGGCAGGAGATGTAGGCAATGACTGATTAAGAGGTAAACAATTTGTTTGTCAGAGCTACCCAGATTTCCGGCCCCATAGTTTCTGCCCTCTGGTTGAGTGCTATCCCCTGATCTCTCAAAATGGATTTGACAGTATCAATACTGGGGAATTTTTCAATGTTTCGGGCCGTGTTGAGATTATTATTGATTGTTTTACGCCGTGCATGAAACAGGCTGCGGGTGAGCAGCTGTAATAGATTCAGGTCTGAAATCTCTCCATAAGGCTTTGATGGTTCAAGGATTATGATCCGGGATTGTACCCGGGGAACAGGATAAAATGAATTTGGAGATAATCTTCCTCCATCAGTAATGCTGTAATTGGCCTGGCAAAGAATTGAAAACGAGGAGTATGCTTTTGTTCCTGTTGAGGCAAGCATGCGCTGAGCCATTTCTTCCTGCACTGTCACAACCCATCGTTTGGGCATGCATTGAGCTTCTGTAAATGATGCAATGATTGCTGATGCTGCATTGTAGGGAAGATTACCTGTAATTCGGTCTGGATATTCAATTTCCCATTGATCCTTCCAGGTTTTCATTACATCGCCTGAGATGAGTTTCATGCCTTGAGACGTGTAGGAATCTATGAGCCATTGACAGCAGGCCGGGTCAATCTCAAAAACAGTCAGGCAGGAAGATTCGTGTAGTATTAGTTCAGTCATGGCTCCCAGACCTGAACCAATTTCCCAGACTTTTGTGCCAGGTGAGATATCGAGAAATTCAATGATTTTTTTTCTTGCTCCCTGGTTGATAAGATAGTTTTGCCCCCATCGTTTCCGTGGAGACAGATTATGGGCTTTGAGAAATTTGCGGATTGAGGCTGGGGAGTTGTGGTTCAACTGTGTGGACATTGTTCTTATAAAGTGTTGGCAGTATAGTACCGACGGCCATAATTGGCCAAGATAGGAATGGACTTACGCGCAAAGCAGGAACTCTGGAGAAGAAACTGGCCATGACTGTCATCAACTCCACCATTGTATCCAGAAAGATTATGTTGAATTCCGTGATTCTGCCAACTGGAATAAGCATGAGGACTGTTCCAGCAGCCATGGATAATGCGACAGGAGGTGTGAGAAATGCTGCCGATACAATGGCAATGGGTCGCCAGATTCCAAACGCCTTTGTAATAATTGGCATGGCAGCAGTTTGAGCACCAATACTAATTCCAATAATTCCAGCAGTATGGACAGGGATATAACGTTTGAGAATGCTGCTTAAACTCAAGCCCCCTGTCAGTATGCCGACAAGTGCCGTATAGCTTAACAGAAATGAAAGGGAGTTGACACTTCGCGGGAAGAGAATTATCTGGAAAATGAAGGCAGTACACAGGTAGTTGAGAGGGGATGTCTGATAACCTCTGTATCTGTCTCGTGTCCACATTGTATACATGAGTACCGCCCGTACCAGTGAAGGACGGAATCCTGCCATGAGTAGGTAGACGACTACAACCAGGAGTGATGCCATGCTTGAACCTTTCATGCCAAGAATGACCATTGTTATGCGTCTGATTGCAACGGCAATTAATCCTACATGAAAACCTGACAGTGCCAGTAGATGCATGCACCCTGCTTCACGGAATTGCCTGATTATACGCGAGCCGGAGTCAATTCTGCGGCCAAGAATGAGTGCTGAGAGAAATGTAAAAGTATCATGGGAGGTTCTTTCCAGACCCTCACTCATCTTTCCAAGTAAGGAATGTCTCCATTTCAACAGCCGGGATCTCCATTCATTGGGAGTTATTTCATCCGAATACCAGAATAATGGTTTTTCAGTATACCCTGTCGATTGAATAATACGGCCAAATCCAATCTCCAGAGGTGACGATTGGCCAAAAACTGTCACTCGTCCTTTTGCTTCTGCGGTCAAGTTTTCCGAACTGGCTTCAAGAAGGATTGCATCGGCGGTCCAGAGGCCTTTTTTTATGAGAACGGGATCTTCAATCAGCATACATTTCACTTCCCTGACATCCTCCATCCTGATCCCATGGGTGGTTCGAATTGTCTGCAGGGGGATTCGTATCTGGGACAAACCGGAAATAATAAATCCTGACAGAACGAGTATGAGAATACTTGAAATCTCCCTCAATCGAACCTGCAGTGAGTAATGCCATCTTTCGGGATGAAACCCGACAAACAGTAAGATCAGAAGAATGAAACCAGTTCCGTAAATAATCCAGTACACAACAGAAATCCAGCCGTATGAACTGACCGCCAGGTAAACAGCACATCCAGAAGCAATCGGAGGAGGTTTTGACCATTGATGGTTTTTCATACTATGGAAGACTGCTTCAAAACCAGTAATCGTGGTTTTCTGTGAGAAATACTTTTGAGGTGCCCTTTGCGCCAGGGTAATCGCATCTAATTCTATCCCAAAAGAATGAAAAACACTGATTTTTGGGGATCGAATGGAGTTTTCTTCAATAGGAGGAGTTTATCAACTTTTCGTTATCGTTGTGAGGTGAATAATTACCTTAATCACTCTGCGCTCTCTGCGTCCTCTGCGGTTAAAAAACATGAATAAGGTATAAACCGCAGAGGACGCGGAGGTACGCAGAGCAATATGCATGAATAAAGACTGATGAATAATTACCTTGAACACTCTGTTTAGTGGATTTTAGATGCGATTGCCCTGCCCTTTGCGCTGTCTGGACTTGATTCTGGCTCCTTATCAGATTATACTGAGTTCTGTGAATTTAAGGCGGTTAATTGAGATATCAATCTTCATTGCCCTCTCCTGTGCTGTGGTACACGCTGATGAAGGTGTCCATCCCCTGAGTATTGAAGCTCTGCGGGAGAGGAAGTATTCAGCCGGTACCATTACCTTCCTGAATTCAGTTCCTGCACTGGAAGGTTTGGAAGCCCGTGAGTTCCAATATGAATCCGATGGAAATACTGTGTACGGGCTTATCGAAAAACCCATTGGAAAAGCTCCGCCGGGCGGCTGGCCTGTTATACTCCTGGCTCACGGTTACATACCGCCGAATCTTTATTCAACCACAAAAAACTATCGTCTGGTAACTCAGTATTATGCAGCAGGAGGTTTTTTCGTGGTTAAACCTGACTATCGTGGGCATGGGCGGTCTACAAACCGCAGCCGTAGTCCTGCCCGAACGGTCGATTACACGGTTGATGTAATGAATCTCATCGCCGGACTCAAAATGATCTCCGATGTCGATTCGGAAAACATCTTTCTTTATGGTCATTCCATGGGCGGCGAAATAGGTCTGAGGATCATGACCATTTCCAATGATCTTAAGGGATCCACACTCTGGGCACCGGTCACCCGAGATTTCCCGGAAAACACCCTGTACTTTCTCAGGAAACGGAATTACAAAGAAGCCGCCCAGCGACTGGAGTTAATCAACACAGAAATACCCCCTGAAGCCCATGCTTCCATAACACCAAACAACTATCTGGATTCCATTAATACACCTTTGATCATTCATCATGGGAGTGCAGACGAATCGGTTCCCTTTAATTGGAGTCAACCGTTCCGACAACGCCTCGATGCTGCAGGAGTTCCTTATACCTTTTATGAGTACCCAGGGGAAAATCATAACATTTCAAAAAGCTTTTATAAGGTAATGACTATCGATATGGAATTTTTTCGAAATCTAATGTAGAGTTTTGATTCCTGTGAGTTAAAATACCTGTCTCAGCTGAGTCCTTCCGCATAGGTTTTGAAGCGTTCCAGACTCCTTGCTGTTTCCCTGCGAAAACTTCCTGGAAGAAGAAAACAGATGACAGCCATCAATCCCCTGCAGCGGAACTCATTAAACTGTGTCCAGCGTACACGGTCAGGTTCAATTAACTCAAAGCGGTTGACAGTCCGGTTCCACACCCCTTTTGCCTCATAGGTGAATGTCATTGTATCTGGAAGAGAACGTTCCTGCAAGGTTTCAATCATTTCCAGACGTTTCCCATTCATGTCGTAAATAAGGCGCATTCTGGCTCCCGGAGACTTACGATCTTCATCAAGAAATTCGTAACTCAACAGACCCGGCTGCCAGTTTTTCATGCCCTCAGGGTCTTCCAGAATCTCAAGGAAGCGATCTCTGCTCATATTTATTTCTATGGATGTTTGATACTTCATACATACCTCCGATACATGGTTTTAGAGATATATTAAACGATTGGATTCAATTTGTCCTGTCCGTATCAGTGTCTTCTTCCCCGGTGTCAGAAAGCCTGTTAATGCAATAAAAAAACCATGTCAAACTCATATCACACAGGCTTTCTGACACTGATATTGTTTGCAAACACGACCCATTATATAAATCCACTAATCACCTGTATAGTTGTTTCCTGTTTATTGAAATTTTTTGATGAATTTATCGATATCACCTTGACGTATCATGTTTGCGGAATATACTATCTGATGTGTAAAAAAGTATTCAGATGTGGTGAATTAATTGATCTTTGTGGGGAGTGATCTTGATACTTCAAGGCCAATACAGTGTGATTATTGATGACAAAGGCCGAATGCTGCTGCCAGCCAAATTACGGCAGCAGATCCCCGGCGAAACTCTTATACTCACAAAGGGGATTCAGAAATGCCTCTGGCTTTTTCTTCCTGGGAAATGGAAGAAAATTTCTCAGGAGATTTTGAGTCAGGCATCAGTTTTTTCTCTGCGCAATCAAGATGTCATGCGCCGTATTGTTGCTCCTGCGGAGGAGATTTCGATAGATAAAACCGGACGGGTAAAATTGTCGTTATCCCTCATGAGGGCTATCGGAATTTCAAAGGCATGCTATGTCATGGGAATGGATGAGCAGTTGGAAATATGGGATGAAACAGCTCTTAATCAGTATGAATTGGACAAGGCTGGCGAGGTAGAACAGGTCTGGGAGGACTTCGGCATTATGGATGAGACAGAAAAAAATGAGTGTGATTCCAATTCATAAACCAGTTATGTCTGAGGAGGTACTCAGGCATCTCGTCCCCAGCTGCAGGAAT
Source organism: Spirochaetaceae bacterium (assembly GCA_965224705.1). Classification (GTDB taxonomy): domain Bacteria; phylum Spirochaetota; class Spirochaetia; order DSM-2461; family DSM-2461; genus UBA2779. Next base: position 2,401,243 of record OZ245056.1, read on the forward strand.
GTCTGCATCATTGATGCCACCCTTGGAGAGGGTGGTCATGCGTCAATGTTTCTTGAGGCGTATCCAGAATCGAAGGTTGTTGGTATTGATGCTGATCCAATCATGGTTGAAAGGGCTTCCATGCGATTATCATCATATTCTCCTGATCGGTTTGAGGGCAGGGTGGGGTGGAATGATGATGTACTGGCTGACTGGAAAGGCCCTGCACCCGGCATCGTTCTGGTGGATCTGGGGGTTTCTTATTATCACTATAAGAAAAGAGGGAAGGGATTTGCGTTCACTTCATCAGAGCCCCTGGATATGCGTCTCGATGACAGTGCTGAAGTTTCGGCATCAGATCTTGTCAATAAGCTTGGAGAAGATGATCTGGCCAATCTCATCTTCAAGTATGGGGAAGAGCGTTACAGCCGTCGAATTGCCAGACGGATTGTTGCCAGACGTCAGCAGAAAAAAATAGTAGAGTCCTCTGATTTAGCAAACATTGTTTATTCTGCTGTGCCTTCCAATTACAGATACGGTCGGCTTCATCCAGCTACAAAGACATTTCAAGCTCTTCGCATTGCTGTTAATCATGAGTTGGACAGATTAGCCCGCATTCTGGATATGGTACCTGGAATGCTTGCCTCAAAGGGGAAACTGGGTGTAATCAGCTTTCATTCCCTGGAAGATCGGATGGTTAAGCAGACCTTTCGCAGCAGAGATGTGAAATACGGTGGGGATTGTACTGTTTATACGAAGAAACCGGTCGTTCCTTCTGAGAGTGAATGTCTGGAGAATCCTTCATCAAGGAGTGCGAAGTTCAGAGTTCTGGGCAGACCTGAAGTTGGAGGGAGTCAATGAAACATGTTCTCGCTGCACTGATCTTAGTGAGTATTCCGGCATTGTTGATGATGAAGGCATTGCAGTCCTATCGTTATACGGTTGCCCTTGAAGAAATAGGGGTTTATGAGGGTGCACAGGAAGAGTTGTTGGAGGAGAATAAACGATTACTGGCAGGAATAGCTGTATTCAGTGCGCCGGAAAGAGTGCATACCCTGGGGAAAGGTCCTCTGGAGCTTAATCCAGCTGATCATGAAAATGTGCTGCAGGTACAATTGCCTGAATCAATCGGAGAAAGCAGTGAATGAATTGCTGGATATGTTCAATGCCTCCATGCTTGCAGAGTTGACCGATGGTGAATTGCTGGGGAATCCTGATGCCGGGATTTGTCGAGCGAGAGCTGATTCTCGAATCTGCCAGACAGGTGATCTTTTTGTTGCGCTGCCAGGAAGAACGCAGGATGGCAGTCAGTTTGTCTTATCAGCATGGGAAGAGGGAGCAGAAGCTGCTCTTGTATCGAAAAGTCGAGATCTGCCTGCACCGCCGCCGGGTAAATCATTGGTTATAGTTGATGATGCCCGGACAGCTCTTCTGAAAGCAGCCAGGGCTCGAAGAGAAGCGGCAAAGAATCTCAGGGTTGTCGGTATCACAGGGAGTAATGGGAAGACAACGACGAAGGATATCCTTGCAGCCATCATGGAGGCATGGAAGGGTTCTTCTGTTTTACACACCCAGGGTAATTATAACTCGGATATTGGTCTTCCTCTTACTCTTTTTGATCTCCGGTCAAGACATGAATTTGCGGTTCTGGAAATGGGGATGAATCGCATTGGAGAGATTGCACTTCTTGCGGATATTGCCCGGCCGGAAGTCGGGATTATAACAAATATCGGCCTGGCTCATGTCGGGGAAATTGGCTCTCTTGAATCTATTGCCAGTGAAAAAAAGGCAATTTTTAATTCATCCTCCTCCGTGGCTGTTGTTTCCGCAAATGAACCCTGGCGGGATTTTCTTGTTGGGAATTTTCCGGGTGAAGTGAGACTGTTTGGAAAGTGGGGGGAAAAAAACTGGATTGATTTTAAGGATGATGGAATTAAAGGGTATCGCATAAGACGGGGGAGGGGGGAGGTAAAATACCCTCTGGCCGGCAGGCATAATCTCCTTAATGCCATGGCGGCAGTGGAGGCCGCTCTTGCCCTTGGTGTGCCGGAATCTGCGATCGCATCCGGTTTGGAATCTGTAAAGCCGGCGGACAGCCGGTGTGAAATAATTGAAGGTAAATACACTGTTGTACGAGATTGTTACAATGCGAATCCTGAATCGCTGAATGCGGCACTTGAGTTCTTCAGGGGATTGAAATTGACTGGACGCCGCATTGTTATTTTAGGTGAGTTATTAGAATTAGGGAATGAAACCATACCAGCACTGAAGGTCGCTGGCAAAACTGTCGCCAGGATTGAACCCGAAGCAGTTTTTCTTTACGGGGATACTTCAATTTCAATAGAAGAATCTTTACTGGCCAGCGGCTATCAAGGTTCTCTACGGCGATATACAAATATGGGACAATTGAAATCAGATCTTCTCGGGTATAAAAAACCTGGGGATATTGTATTGATAAAAGGATCTCATGGGAATGCTCTTGAGCGTTTGTATGATGTTTTTGCATAATATTATTGACAAAGTTTTTGTTAATGAAGTATGAATAAATAATCCAACTGGAATTCATTACGCCGTTTAGGGAGGGGTGATGGTCAAGGCTCTGTTTTATCCATTGGTGGATATTGCCAATGCTTTCAATATCTTTCAATACATCAGTTTCCGTTCAGCTTATGCCGCTGTTACGGCGTTATTAACAGCCTTCCTCTTTGGCCCGAAAGTCATACAGTTTTTGATTCGATTTAAAATCGGTCAGGAAATACGGGCCGATGGACCTGAGGCCCACCTGTCCAAGGCTGGAACTCCCACGATGGGTGGGGCTCTTATCCTTCTTGCATTCTTAATTTCCGTTCTTTTATGGCAGGACTTATCATCCAGTTATACATGGATAGTTATTCTCAGTGCTGTTGGATTCGGTCTGCTGGGTTTTGTCGACGATCTGTTGAAGATTACGAAAAAAAACTCAAATGGTCTGCGTGTTGGAGTGAAGTTTGTGGGGCAGATAATTGTATCACTTTTTGTGATGATTCTTCTCTACATCTTCAGGAATCCTGAAACAACAATGCTGTACGTCCCGTTTATTAAGAAGCCGATTCTGGATATGGGACTCCTGTACATCCCATTTGGTATCCTTATGATTGTCGGAGTCTCGAATGCGGTTAATTTGACTGATGGTCTGGACGGACTGGCAGTCGGACTTGTTGTCATCGCTCTTGTTGCTGTTGCCGGCCTTGCCTATCTTTCCGGCCATGCTGAATTCGCACGATATCTCATCATTCCATATTTAGCAGGAGCAGGAGAATTGACAATATCGACCACCGCATTGCTCGGAGCCTGCGTGGGTTTCCTCTGGTTCAATGCGCATCCGGCTGAAATCATGATGGGAGATTTAGGAAGTCTCACTCTGGGCAGTCTTCTTGCCGTCTTTTCTTTGCTGCTGAAGAAAGAAATCTTGTTTCTTGTTATTGGAGGAGTGTTTGTTATTGAAACCCTGTCAGTCGTCATCCAGGTCCTGTATTACAAAAAGACGAAAAAAAGAGTCTTTCTGATGAGCCCCCTCCACCATCATTGCGAACTTTCAGGCTGGAAAGAGAGCAAAGTCGTTACTCGTTTCTGGATCCTTGGGGGTCTGTTTGCCATCCTGGGATTGAGTACGCTGAAGATTCAGTGAGAGAGGATGTGATGGGATTTGTCGTCTTCAGACCTGAAAAACTGGCAGGTGCAGAACCTGCGAAAGGAATGCCGGGCTTGCAATTTCTGCTTATAGGGATTGGTACAGCCTTCCTTTTTTCGGCCTCCTGGCATTTTGCGGATGCTGTTTTCGATGATCCTTTCAGGATCTGGAGGCGTCAGCTTGTATGGGTGTTTCTGGGTTCTATTGCCGGTGCCGCTGTCTATAGAATTCCTCTGGTTTACATAAAAAAATCTGTTCCCATTCTGGTGTGGATAGCTTTGCTTTTAAATCTCATGACCTATGTTCCGGGTGTTGGTTATCTTTCTGGTGGTGCCCGCCGCTGGATTGAGATTTATGGATTGACCTTTCAGCCTTCTGAACTTACCCGGGTGGTTTTGATTCTGTATCTTGCACGGATGTTGGCAAAAAATCGCGGTAAATTGATCAATTTTCGTGACGCCCTGCTGCCTCCTCTTCTGGTCGCTGCGGCTCTGGTGGCAACTGTATATTTTCAGAATGATTTTTCAACAGTCGCTTTTTTGCTGGTGCTGACTCTGATGCTTTTTTTTATTGCCGGTGTTTCCGGAAATGTTATTGGAGTGCTTTCCATCTCCGGAATTCTGGTCTCGATTGCTATGCTGGCTGCCAGACCGTATCGTCTGAGCCGCATCCTTTCGTGGTTGACACCTGAGGCTGATCCCGGCGGTTCGGGGTATCAAATCCTGAAAGCCAGAATGGCTCTGGAACGCGGGGGAGTTTGGGGCAAGGGTGTCGGTCAGGGGATCGTCAAACGCGGCGGTCTGCCATCCGCTCATTCGGATTTCGTTGTTGCCGTGGTTGGTGAGGAAACAGGATTTCTTGGTATTTCCCTGATCATGCTGCTGTTCGTCATACTGGCCATTAAAGGCTGGGCCATGGTCGCAAAAATTGATGATGACTTCTCCAGATGGGGAGGTTTTGGAATTGTAACGGCAATTTTCTGGCAGGCCCTTGTCAACTTTTCCGTCGTTTCAGGAGTATTGCCCGCTACGGGGATTCCCCTGCCATTGTTTTCTGCAGGAGGCTCGTCTGTCTTTATGACTCTCGTCTCTTTTGGATTGGTTTTTAATCTGGCCAGGGGGAAGGCGCGATGAATATATCCAGGCGGGCAGGTCTGCGAATAATCTGTGTACTTAGTATCCTCATGCTCTCAGGATTGATCGCCGGGGAATTTGTATGGGGTATATGGTCCAATCGCCGCCATGCAGGTGTCAGAACAATCACTCTTGACAGCGATCTGGGGCTTGCTGACAGTCAACTGCTGGAGATCCTTGATCTTGAGGGTGTCCGATGGAGTCGTGTGGATGCTGATGAACTGGAGGCCAGGCTTGAGTCGTATCCTGTGGTCAGAAAAGCCCGGGTACTCAAAGTATTCCCTGATTCCTTGAAAGTATTTCTTTACCGGCGGAAGCCGCTGGTCATTATGCTTTTCGCTGGAGATTCAGAATCTCAATCAGCCGTTTTTGATGAAGAAGGATACACGGTGAAATCTGGCGAGATTTCAGGAACTGAAGACTTGCCCATTATCTCTGGCCTGATCTTTGAGCGTCCGAAGCTGGGAGACCGGTTCCCGGAAACGGTGCAGAGAGTGCTGTTCGATTTATCCAGGCTGAGAAAGGATGATCCAGAACTGTTTTCCCTGCTGTCTGAGGTTGAAATCCTTCCTCTTGAAAGCGGAGGTTATTATCTCAAATTGTTTATGAATCACATCAGAATTCCCGTGTTGGCAGGCAGAAATCTCACCTCAGAGAGTTTAAACAAGACAGTATTGGTCCTCGACGTGTTATCGTCAGGAACCGTGGGGCAAAAAATTGAAGAGGTCGATATCCGGGGGGGAAGCGTGGTTTTTCGAAACGCAGGGGAAATTTGATGGACGGTCAGGTTATTGCCGGGTTGGATGCAGGGAATGATACAGTTCGAGTTCTTATAGGAGAACTGTTCCCTGATGGTGAGATTGTTTTCTCTGGTTGGGGATCCTGTCCTGCCAGAGGTTTATTGAATGGCTTCATCGTCAATATAGTGGATTTCCAGGAATGCACTGAAAAAGCTGTTGAGCATGCGGAGCAGAAGGCTGGGAGAGAAGTGGAAGACCTGCTGGTTTCCTTTGGGGGGATACCCACCTACAGTTTCAATTCAAAAGGTGTTGTGAAAGTCTCGGGGAAGAACAGCGAAGTTGGACAGCCGGATATTGACAATGTTCTTGAATCAGCGAGTGCTGTCTCTCTGCCTGTGGAACAGAGTATTCTCCACATCCTTCCACAGGATTACATCCTGGATTACCAGCCTGGTATCCACGACCCAAGGAATATGAATGGTGTCAGACTTGAGTGCAACGTCCATATAACTACGGTGCAGTCTTCATACATTGGGAATATGGAAAGAGCATTCGAACGGTCAGGGTACAGGATTCGGGATAAGTTTCTGGGTTCCTGGGCATCGTCAAACGCAGTGCTCAGTAGAGATGAAAAGAATGCGGGAGTTCTGCTGATTGATGTCGGATCACTGGTCACTGATTTCATGCTCATCCGGGATGGGATGCCCGGATTTTCGGGTTCAATCAATATCGGCGGTAAACTTGCAACTCATGACCTTGCCACAATACTGCATGTTTCAATGGAAACAGCGGAGACTCTCAAGAATGAGTATTCAAGTTCCTGGCCGGCTTTTGCGGATCAGGATAGAACAATTCCGATAAAGGGTGCGATCGGACAGGGTCCTTCCTCGGTTCAAACGTCAAGTCTTGCCAGCATACTGGAGGCTCGAATGGAGGACCTGTTCAAATCAATAAAAAAAGAAGTTGATAAATTGCAGGGTGGGCAGTTGATTGGTGGTGGATTGGTTTTAACAGGCGGAGGGTCATTGCTGCGGGGTATGACAGAATTGGCCCAGAAGGTGTTTTCAAAACCTGTGAGGGTGGGTGGAGCTAAGTCTGTTTTGAATCTGCCAGAAGAGTGCTGTGATCCGCGGTGGGCTACAGCGGCCGGACTGGTGCAGTTGGGGGCTGAATCTTTTTTCGTCGGAAAGAGTGGGAGATCAAAAGGTTCAGCTGTTTCACAAAGTTTTCTGAGCAGTATCTCTGATTGGCTGCGGCGTTTTTTTTAAGGGAGGGAGAATGTATTTAAAAACAATCGACATGTTGTTTATTGGAAGAACTGCATCAGGGCTCTTGTGTGCAGTCATGGCGGAAAAAGATGCGGATGACCGTATGATGATGAGATTTGGAGTGAAACGTGTGAATTTCTGGGGGGGAAAATGGATTTAGAAGTAACGGATGATTTGTTGTTTGGACATGCTGTAATAAAAGTCGTTGGATGCGGCGGTGCTGGAAATAATGCTGTTGATCGAATGATAACGTCTGGTCTGGGGAATGTGAGTTACATCGCTGTGAATACAGATTTTCAGGCTCTCGACAAATCAAAGGCTCCCACCAAGATCCTGTTGGGCCGCAAGGTTACCGGGGGATTGGGGGCTGGTAATGACCCCGCTGTAGGTGAGAAGGCAGCTGAGGAGGAAGTGGAAACAATTAAGGAACATCTCAAAGGGGCTGATATGGTGTTCCTCACAGCAGGAATGGGGGGAGGAACTGGTACGGGAGCAACTCCGGTTGTCGCTCGAACAGCCATGGAATTGGGTTGTCTGACTGTCGCTATCGTAACAATGCCTTTTGTTCATGAGGGGAAACAAAAAATGATCCGGGCCGAATCAGGAATTGAGAAACTGAATCACCATGTCGACACTTTGATAAAAATGTCCAATCAGAATCTCATTGACAATGGTCATGGTCAGTTAAATATAAGCGAATCCTTCCGTAAAATCGATGAAATTCTGCATCTGGCCGTACAGGGGATAACAGATCTGGTAACGAAGAGGGGATTGATGAATATCGATTTTGCAGATCTCAAGTCTACAATGAAGGGGCAGGGTGCTTCTCTGATGTGTATCGGCCGGGGAAAAGGCAGTAACCGGTTTGTTCAAGCCGCCAGAGCAGCCATTACCCATCCTATGTTTGATGGTGTGAAAATTGACGGGGCAAAAAATATTCTGGTTAACATTCGAAGCACCACGGACATTTCGGCAAATGCATTGAATGAAACAATGGCCATAATCACCGAAAAGGCGGATCCTGATGTTAACTTCAAACATGGATTGATTCTTGATGAAGATCTCGAGGATGAAGTGATGATAACTGTAATCGCTACTGGTTTGAGTGATCAAAAAACCGACGAAACGGTGGAGAAGGAACCCGTCCCTAACAGGACGTTGATTCCACCTGACACAAACAGCAATCGTAAAGGAAATGAACTTTCATACCACCAGTGGAATGCCGTGTTCAATAAGCGAGGTTTAAGAACAGGTTTACCAACCTCAAACTCTCTGGAAACTTCACCGAACCATGGAGACGGCGATAAAAAAGACAGCGGTGAGGACATGCTTATTCCTTCTTTGTATCGCAGGCATAAACCAGAGAATAATGAGTAATCAGCAGCTGATCATTGATTTTCAGGGCTATCTCAGGCATGAACTGCATGCAGCGAATTCCACGATTGAAACCTATGTTTCGGAAGTTCAACGATTTACAGTATGGCTTGATGAATCCGATGCAGGAGATGTGACTGAATCAGAACTTGAGTCCTATATTGTGGCACGGAAAACAACCTGCCTGCTGAGCAGCAGTACAGTTTCCCGTATCATCAGTTCATTGAAGTCTTTTTTTATCTTCCTGCAGAACACTGGTTACCGAAAAGATAATCCAGCACAGGAGATGCAGCGCTCCAAAGTTGCAAGGCATTGGCCGGAGGCTCTGGATTCGGCTGATCTGGAAAAATTCTTCAAGTCAATCGACTGGGAAACTCCTCTTGGACTGCGGGACAGGGCACTCTTTGAACTGATCTATTCCTGTGGTTTAAGAGTGAGTGAGGCCGTCAGTTTGGAACTGTCTCACATCTCTTTCGAAGAAGGATTAATTCATGTGTACGGTAAGGGGAACAGGGAAAGACTGGTTCCGTTAGGGGAGGATGCTGAGCAATGGATGAAGCATTATCTTTCATCGGGCAGACCCCATCTGCTCAGAGGCGTTTCCAGTACCAACCGGGTATTTCTTAATCACAGAGGAGGAGGTTTGAGCCGGAAAGGCATGTGGAAGAGATTTCGTGGGATTGCGGCTATGGCCGCTGTGGATGGAAAAATTCACTCTCTGAGACATTCCTTTGCAACCCATTTACTGAAGGGGGGAGCCGACTTGAGAAGTGTTCAGGAACTTCTTGGGCATGTGGATATTGGTACAACTCAGATATATACTCACTTGAATCGGGATGATCTGGCCAGTGCCCATAATGAGTTTTTTCCGAGGAAGTGATGAATACGACATTGGACGATATTCTTTCTGGTTTTGACCTGGCTTTTTCAATTACTGTGGAGGGGATGAGTATTTCAGGCTCCAGGATACATGAACGAAGGATTCCGCTGTGAGTTTTCGGAGGATCTCTTCACCGGATTCCGGGAGCACGTCTTATAGAGGATCGCATGAGTGTTAATCAAGTTCTTTTTCAGAGAATACTTATGATCAAACTGCGATGTTTTTTCATTTTACTGATCACAGGACTTATTTCCTGCGGTAAAAATGATAACCGTACAGTTCTGGCAAAGCGGCTGATGGAATTGGAAGGAAATCTTGAAGAACCTGAGAGGATCCGGGAATTGAAATTCAAAATAAGAGCTGTAGACTCTGAGGTCGAAAAAACTCTTGAATTGGTAGAAGATAAAGCTACTTACTGGCGTTTGCTCGGACTCAAGTACATGGATTATAAAATGTGGGGAAAGGCTGCGGAGGCGTTTGACGAGGCAATAGAATTAACACCTGATCATGCAGTATTGCTGTATAGAAAAGCTCTCTGCATCGGACAACTCTCATTGTCCATTGCTGATGAAGAGTTGAAAAGGAAGTATATGGAAGAAGCCAGAAATGGATATCAAAGAGTGCTGGCCATTGACCCTCGTTATACACCGGCTATGTACGCCCTGGCCGTTATCTATGTTTTTGAGACCGGAGAGTACTTGAAAGCAGCTGAATTGCTGAATAATTTACTTAAAATAGAGAGAAGTGATATTCAAGCTCGTTTTCTGTTAGCAAGAAGCCTTATGGAAATCGGAAAAACAGCGGATGCCCTTGATGTTTACAGCGACATTGTACGCAGTGCTGAACGTGATTCAGATAAGAAAAAAGCTGAAGATTTGTATAAGAGGATTCTGGAGGATGCCGATGGAAACTAATCTCCAGTTGGCACTTGCTGTTAACCGCTTCCCGGGCCATCGTGGATGGCTTAAAAAGAAGGTGCTTGAAACGTGTCGCGATGAAACCGACCTGATGGATGCTTTTCAGCTCTATCTGTCAAAGATCACTACCTCCAGAAACCGAAAAAAAATAAATCTATCCTGTCTGCTAAAGGAGTCTGAAACTGAAATCACCCGTCTGAAGAACTGGGGCATCCGGTGCCGTATTCTTGGTGATAGCAGTTATCCAGCCAGCCTTGCCATGATAAGTGATCCACCCCTGGTGCTGTACAGCCGGGGGGAGTGTTCATGGATGGAGAAACCATGTATTGCCATCGTTGGAACGAGGAGGCCAACGGCCGGAGGTCTGCGGGAAGCATACAAACTTGCCCTGGAATTCTCCCTTGCAGGGTATCCTGTGGTATCAGGACTGGCTTTTGGAATCGACAGGGCTGCCCATGAAGGGGCACTGGATGGTGGTGGGCCAACCTGGGCCGTTCTTGCAGGCGGATTGGACAGGCCAAGTCCTGTGTCCCATCGACAACTTGCATCAAGGATACTTGACAGGGGAGGTGCTCTTATGGGGGAGATCTCTCCGGGCGGTTTCCCGGTTCGGTATGCCTTTCCAAGACGGAATCGTATCCTCAGCGGATTGTGCCGGGGATGTATTGTTGTGCAGGCACCAGAGAAATCAGGAGCCCTGATTACAGCTGATTTTGCACTGGAACAGGGCCGGGATCTCTATGTTGGATTGTCAGGAATCAGTTTCCCCAACTTCAGGGGAACATGCGAACTTGAAGAACAGGGGGCTCCAGTGATAAGCAGTGCATCCGATGTTTTGATGGACTGGGGAAAGCCGGGAGATATCCGCTGTGTGCAGGCAGTTTCTGAGCCTCAAAGTTCAATCGACCTTGTTCGGCTGATCAGGAAGGAATTGGAAGGACGTGTTTTCAAACACATGGGGGGCTGGTTTGAATATCAAGGTGTATGACTGGCTGGATCATCTTCGCAATGTCAGAGGTCTGTCGAATGCCACCATCAAAGCGTATACTCAGGATGCTGCCGCCTGGACATCATTTCTGGATCAGCAGGGAATGGATATTGATACCGCTGATCAGATTGAAGCACGATCATTTGTAAACCAGATGTCAGTGGACAATTTATCAGCAACAACTGTGAATCGCAGGCTGTCCGCTCTCAGAGGATTCTACAGGTGGTGTCACCACCGGGATAATTCATGTACTAATCCATTCAATGGAGTGAAAACCCTCAAACAGGGACGTCAACTCCCCGGGTATTTAACCTGTGAAGAGATTGATGGAATACTGGACAGTACGGACAGCAGCTTTACAGGGAAGCGGGATAGAGTAATAATTGAATTACTGTACTCAACCGGGTGCCGTGTTGGAGAACTCTGTGCTCTGAACGTAGCAGATGTTCTTAAACGGCAGATCAAAGTGATGGGGAAGGGATCCCGTGAGCGCTATGTCTTCATCGGTTTAAGGGCTGAGGAGGCATTGGAAGATTACCTGCCTCTCAGAGAGGAACATGTATCCGATAGTCCTGACAGCCGGATGGCCCTGCTGCTCAATATGAGGGGCAGGCGATTGACTACCCGGGGTGTTCGATATTTGATAAAGAAGCTGTCAGTTCGGAGTGGAACAGCGAAGGTTGTACATCCTCATACTTTTCGGCATAGCTTTGCCACTCATATTCACGATGGGGGTGCGAATATCAGAATAGTTCAGGAGCTTTTAGGGCATTCAAGTCTATCGACAACTCAGGTTTATACTCATACGGGTATAGAACGTATAAAGAAAGTGTACAGAGATGCCCATCCCCATGGGAAAAAATCAAACTGTTAAGAGGTATGAATGGTAGAAATACGGGGAACGACAATAGTTGCAGTTCGGAAGGATAATGAAGTGGCCATGGCCGGTGATGGTCAGGTCACTCTGGGTCAGTCCGTTATAATAAAAGGCCTGGCCCAAAAAGTAAGACGTCTTTACAACGGGCGTGTTCTGGTGGGTTTCGCTGGATCCACTGCCGATGCATTTACCCTTGAAGAACGCTTTGAGGCTAAATTGAAGGAGTTTGCAGGGGATGTGACTCGAGCGGCTGTAGAACTGGCCAAAGATTGGCGTACTGACCGCATCCTGCGCCGCCTGGAAGCCATGCTGCTGGTAGCTGATGAAAACCGGACACTGCTTTTAAGTGGTACAGGGGATGTGATTGAACCGGATGGTGATGTTGCCGCTATTGGCAGCGGCGGGAACTATGCCAGTGCTGCTGCTCGGGCTTATCTGGATACTTCCAATTTCAATGCGGCTGAAATCGCCCGAAAATCCATGGATATAGCGGCTGATATCTGTGTTTTTACAAACAAGAATATAGTTATGGAGACATTGCCGAATGAGTAAACTGGATGGATTAACACCACAGGAAATTGTTGACTGGCTGGATCAATACATCATTGGCCAGAATGCCGCTAAGAAAGCTGTTGCCATTGCTCTGCGGAATCGCCAGCGCCGGGCTGTGCTTCCTGATGATATAAGGGATGAAGTGGCACCGAAAAACATACTGATGATTGGTCCTACTGGTGTTGGAAAAACAGAAATCGCCCGTCGACTGGCAAAACTTGGCGGAACACCATTCATCAAGGTGGAGGCGACTAAATTCACAGAGGTTGGTTATGTTGGCCGGGATGTCGAATCCATGGTCCGGGATCTTATCGCCAGGGCCGTATCAATGGTAAAGGATGAAATGAAAACCAGTGTCGAAAAGGCGGCCCATGAAGCCGCCGAGGAAGCACTTCTGGACATCCTTCTGCCCGGCTCTTCAGTACCACCTCCGGAGGGAGTTAATAGTACTACCCCGGTGGAGCCTGACAGGGGTAAATATGCAAGAGAAGTCCTGAGAAAAAAACTCCTGGCCGGTGAACTGGATGACAGACTGGTGGAGATCACAGCAGGTTCCGGTCATCGTCCCCAGGTGGAAGTTATTACCGGCTCAGGGATTGAGCAGATGGGATTTGATTTCAGCAGCTTCGGATCATTGTTTCAGGGTCAAAAAAAATCCCGTAAGGTGAAGGTTTCCCAGGCAAGGGATATTCTTCTAGCAGAGCATCAGGAAAAATTAATTGATTCTGAAAGTGCTGTGGAACTGGCAAGGGAGAAGGTTCAGAATGGCGGAATCATATTTATTGATGAGATCGATAAAATTGCGGGTAAGGGAGGTCACTCCGATGGACCCAATGTGTCACGGGAAGGGGTTCAAAGAGATATTCTCCCCATTGTAGAAGGATCCACAGTCAATACGAAATATGGGATGGTGGAAACCGATCATATTTTATTCATTGCCGCCGGTGCTTTCAATCTTTCCAAACCATCCGATCTCATTCCAGAACTTCAAGGCCGATTTCCTCTCCGAGTTGAACTTGAATCCCTTGATGCGGACGATTTCGAAGTTATTTTGACTTCGCCAAGAAATGCACTGACAAAGCAATATGTCGAGCTTCTGGCTACTGAAGGAATTGAACTCGAATTTCGGGATGATGCCGTTAAGCAGCTGTCGAAAATTGCAGCTGAAGTCAATGCACAAACCGAGAACATTGGTGCCCGGCGGCTTCATACCGTTCTGGAGCATTTGCTGGAAGAGATTTCATTTGATGCCCCCGATCGGAAAGGGGAGAAGATAGTGCTGACAAAAGAATATGTGGATGAAAGACTGAGTGAAATTGTTGAGGATAGAGATTTATCGCGTTACATCCTCTGATATTCTCAGATTGCGGGGAGGGATTGTCGAAGATGAAGAAGAGGGCAAACCCTTTGGGAGGAAAAAATGGAATATTCCAGTTTGAATCGTACGACGGATCTGTTACTGCGCAGCATGTCTGCGGCCACTTTGCGCCGTCAGGTGATAGTAAACAATATGGCTAATGCCGAAACGCCTGGTTTCAAGCGTTCAGAAGTGAGCTTTGAAGCTGAACTTGCCCGCGCACTGCGGAGAGAAAAAGGCAATCAGTCAATTGGAGTTACAACCCATGAGAAGCATATTCCATTCACCCAGAATGTTGATTATCGCAGTGTGAAACCAAAAGTTACTCTGGATTATCTTACTGTGGCTAAGAATAATGGCAACAATGTGGATGGGGAGATCGAATTGAACAACAGCATGAAGAATCAGATGATGTATGAACTGATGACCAGCGTTATGGGACACCAGTTTCGAGTAGTGAACCTGGTTATTGAATAGGAGTGGTCTGATCAATGGGTCTATTTACAACAATTAACACAGCCGCTTCCGGTTTAACGGCACAACGGCTGCGGCTGGATGTGATCTCTGACAATATTGCGAATGCCAATACAACAAGGACAGCGGAAGGCGGGCCGTACAGACGCAGCCGAGTCGTATTCAGGCCGAGAACAAAACAAACCTATTGGAGAAGTCCGTTTCTGCCTGATTTTCTCAAGAACAGGGTTGGCGATGGCGTTCGGGTTGTGTCCATTGAAAAGGATATGGATTCCGATCTGGTTCTCAAATGGGATCCTTCGCATCCGGATGCAATTAAAACAGGCCCGAAAACTGGATACGTTGAACTTCCCAATGTCAACATTGTCAATGAAATGGTGGATATGATTTCGGCTTCCAGGGCCTATGAAGCCAATATTGCCATCATTGATGGATCCAAGAGTATGTATAGAAAAGCACTGGAGATAGGGAGGTAGTTATGAATCCAGTTTCCCCTGATGGGAATATTGTAAAAATGGAATTGACAGATGCAATGCATCTTAACAGTACCGGACAGTTGAATCCGGAGGTGAATACCGATGGAAAGGACTTCAGTACGGTAATAGCGGGTGCTTTCGACAGGGTATCCGACAGGCAGATGGCAGCAAACAATATATTTGAACGGATGATAACACATCCTGACGAGGTGGAAATACATGATGTTACGACGGCCATGGCAACAGCTGAAATGAGTGTACGTCTTACGAAGGCCATAGTTGATAGAGCTGTTAAAGCTTACAATGACATCACTTCAATGAGGTAGAAGTATAACAACCATGGGACGGGGAATCCTGTGGCTTGAATGGGAGGGGAAAGTACATGCTTGAATGGCTTGAGAATATCTACAGCAGGTTCAAGGAATTCTGGGGGCAATTAGCAGCGATAAAAAAACTGGCCTTTATCGGTATAATTGTAATAGTGGCAGGGGCATTTATTCTCCTTGGAGTATTGTCCTCAAGTCCAGTCCAGACAGCGATATTCAATGCGGCGATTACTGATGAGGAGTGGCTCATACGGATATCGACAGCACTGGATTCTGAAAATATTGATTACAGCAGAGGTGCCGATGGACGCTTCTATACTGAAAATGAAGCAACGGCAAGGTTGGCAAGAACATTGCTTGTACGGGAAGATCTTATCCCCGGCCAACTGGATCCATGGAATTTCTTCACAAATATGGACCGGTGGACACTCACTGATTTTGATAGAAATATAAATTTACAGCGTGCTCTGACAACGAATCTTGAGGAACACATTGCGGCACTGAGCGATGTGGATTCTGCCAAAGTCACTCTTGTCATGCCAGAAACACAGTTCTTTGTAGAAGACCAGAAACCGGTAACGGCATCGGTTATCATCCACCCAAAGCCGGGAAGTGATATCAGCGAGAACAGGAACAAAGTTGAAGGTATCGTCAAGCTTATCCAGTTTGCCGTGGAAGGACTGACAGCTGAAAACATAACAATAATGGATTTTCGCGGTACACTGCTCAATGATTACGATTCATTGGATGAAGTCGATCGTTTGAATCTTACAACTCGAATGCTCCGTCAGAAAAGAGCACTGGAAGCACAGTATACCGCAGGCATTCTTGAATCCTTGAGCAGTGTATTTACACCCTCACGCGTGAATATCGTAAACTTTGACATTGATCTGGAGTTCGTAAAAAAATCGATCGAAACGCAGGAACATTTTCCCGTCACCATGAAAGAAGATGATCCTGGCACACCCTACAGTGAATTGGAAGTTGCACCATCAATTATTCGCAGTCGGGAAAACACATCAGAGAACTTTGAAGGTACTGGCTTCAA
This sequence comes from Spirochaetaceae bacterium, assembly GCA_965224705.1. Lineage (GTDB taxonomy): Bacteria > Spirochaetota > Spirochaetia > DSM-2461 > DSM-2461 > UBA2779. Next base: position 2,417,302 of record OZ245056.1, read on the forward strand.
TCCCGAGGGCCCCCCGGGCCAGGAAGGTCAAACACCGCCCGCATATCAGGATTTAACCAATCTTGTTGGACATTATGAGTCCGACAGGAATATTGAGAATTTTGAGATCAACAAGCGAAGCATAATCGAGGAAAAAAGTCCCTATGAGATAAAAAGGATAAGCCTGGGAATGGTTATTGATGGGACATGGGAGACTAAATACGATGAAAACAACGATCCCGTCATTTTACCCGATGGCGGACGAGAGCGGGAGTATTCTCCAGTCCCTGAGGAAGTATTGAAACAGGCACAGGACGTTGTTAAAAGTGCCATTGGTTTCTCTCTGCTTCGGGGAGATGTTGTGACGGTTGAAAACATTCCATTTGATAGAAGTGCTCAATTTGAACTTGAAGATGCTCAGTGGATGAAAGCACAGCAGACAAGAAAAATAATCGTATGGAGTGTCCTCGGCTTAATCGGAGCTGTTGTACTGTTTGTAATAGCACAGGTCATCAGCAGATTCCTTGAAAAACGACAGCGTGACAGAGAAGAACGACTGGCGAGACAACATCAATCCATGCGTGAACAGGCATTACGGGATGCCGTGGATGATGGAATTGAAATAGAAATGTCCGTAGAAGAAAGAGCACGTCTTGAATTACAGGATAATGCCAAGAGTCTGGCACAGGAATATCCTGAAGATGTAGCTCAACTCCTGAAAACCTGGATCGCTTCGGAGAAATAATCAATGGCTAAGACGAATGAGATGGACAATAGTACAGCTTCTGAATCAGGTGGATCGGTAAACACACTCAATGGGAAACAGAAATCCGCTATATTTCTTGTAACCATGGGAACTGAGATATCATCTGAAATTTTCAAGCACCTGAAGGATGAGGATATAGAAGTACTGACATGGGAAATTACAAGACTGGGTGACATCGATTCTGCTGACAGAGATCTTGTTCTTCAGGAATTTCATGCACTGATGCTTGCCCAGGACTTCGTTACATCAGGAGGTGTCGATTATGCCAGGGAAATTCTTGAAAAATCTATGGGGGCACAGAAATCTGCGGAAATCGTAAGCCGTCTTACCAGTTCTATTAAAACTCGTCCATTTGACTTCATTCGCCGCACAGATCCAGCGAACCTTCTCAATCTGATTCAGCAGGAACATCCCCAAACTATCGCACTGATTCTCGCCTATCTTGAACCTGCAAAAGCCTCACAGATCATTGCCCAGCTGAGTCCGGAAAAACAATCGGATGTTGCTAAGAGAATTGCAACAATGGATAGAACCAGTCCAGAGATCTTGAGGGAAGTTGAAAGGGTCCTGGATAAAAAACTTGCATCGCTTTCACAGGAGGATTATACGGTAGCCGGTGGGGTAGAGAACATTGTTGACATACTCAACCTTGCAGATAGATCGACTGAAAAGTCCATTATTGAATCATTGGAAGAAGAGGATCCTGAGCTTGCTGAAGAGATCAAAAAACGTATGTTTGTATTTGAAGATATTGTTATGCTGGACGACAGAGCTATTCAGCGGGTTCTCAGAGAAGTTGATGCCAGTGAATTGTCCAAGGCACTCAGATCTGTAGATTCTGAAGTTCAGGATAAAATATTCCGAAACATGTCGAAGAGGGCGGCAGTGCTTCTCAAGGAAGATATGGATTATCAGGGACCCACTCGAAAAAAAGATGTGGAAGAATCTCAGCAGAGAATTGTCGGAATTATAAGGAAACTTGAAGATCAGGGAGACATTGTCATTGCCCGTACTGGCGAGGAGGATGTTCTTGTTTAACGGGGCAGGAGTAAGATATGGCAAAGAATTTTTTCCAGCATGTGGAAATAGTTGAGCTGACCGGGCAGAAGTTTGAAGTAAAAGCTCCGGTATTCAAAGTCGAAGAACCAGTCTCTTCAACTCCTTCGGAAGAGGATGTCCTCAGGCAATACAGAGAAGAAGCTGAGGCTTTCAAGAAATCCTGGGAAGCTGAGAAGTTGAAAATGATTGAGCAGGCTCAGCATGAAGCAGAAAAAATTAGAACGGAAGCTGAGGAATTCTCCAAAGAGATGATGCGTACCAGTGTCGAATCAGCCAATCAGGAGAGACAAAAAGCTGAAGCTGAAGCAGAGGGAATAAAAGCTGAAGCTGAAGATGCAGCAAAGCGTATTGTGGAAGAGGCCGAAGCCAAACGGAATGAGATGTATGAAGAAACACATACCGCTGCCCTGAAAGAGGCAAGTGAGGAAGGATGGAAAGAAGGAAAAGCAGAAGTTGATCGCTTAGTAGAACGCCTCCACAGTATCATCAATTCGTCAATTCAGAAACGTCGGGAGATAATAGAGGATGTAGAACTTCAGCTCATTGATCTGGTTTTATTGATTTCCCGAAAAGTCATCAAAGTTATCAGTGAAAAACAGAAGAATGTTGTTACTCAGAATATAATCCATGCACTTAAGAAGATCAAAGCCCGTGGTGATGTTGCGATTCGAGTTAATCTGGCTGATCTTGAACTGACAACCAGGCATACTGAGGATTTCCTGGCCATGGTGGAAAACTCCTCTATCAAGGTTCTTGAGGATTCCTCTGTTGATAGGGGCGGAGCTGTTATTGAAACTGATTTTGGACAGATAGATGCACGGATCCATAGTCAACTGCGGGAAATTGAGGAAAAAATTCTGGAGATTATACCCATTAAATCGACCGAGGAAAGTTAGCATGGTATTGGACAAGTATCTGGATGCAATTGTAGATGTTGATCCGGCCAAATTCGTTGGCAAAGTTGTTCATGTACAGGGACTTCTTATTGAAAGTCGAGGTCCAAGGGCCGCTGTTGGAGAATTGTGCCATATCAATTCTTCCCGGGGAAGAACTCTAGCCGCAGAAGTGGTGGCCATTAAAGGGGAGATTGTTCAGCTGATGAGTTATGATCCTCTCCACGGTCTGGAAGTCGGTGACGCTGTTGTTGCATCAGGATCTGCTCTTGATGTTTCTGTGGGACTTAAAATGCTGGGACGGGTATTTGATTCCCTTGGACGGCCAATTGACGGTCAGGGTCCGTTTTCTGTACAGGGACGATATCCATTGCATGAATCCTCCCCCAGACCAATGGAAAGGGCCCCGATATCCGGAAGGGTTGATACAGGAATACGGGCAATTGATGCCATTATGCCCATAGGTCAGGGACAGAGAATGGGGATAATGGCCGGATCGGGTGTCGGTAAATCAACTCTGCTTGGCATGATTGCCCGAAACACTTCTGCGGATGTGAACGTCATTGCATTGATTGGTGAACGTGGACGTGAAGTGAGGGAATTCATCGAAAACGATCTTGGCAGGGAGGGCCTTAAACGATCTGTTTTAGTTGTCTCAACTTCCGATACACCAGCTCTTGCACGAGTCAGAGGTGCATTCACTGCAACAGCAATTGCTGAATACTTCCGCAATGAGGGAAACCGTGTCATGCTTTTATTCGACTCAATAACACGCTTTGCCATGAGCCAGCGGGAAATTGGTCTTGCCATAGGTGAACCGCCGACGACACGAAGCTATACACCGTCTGTTTTTTCTCTTTTACCCAGTTTACTTGAACGTTCCGGGGTTTCTGAGAAAGGAACTATTACCGGACTGTATACTGTACTTGTGGAAGGCGATGATTTTGATGAGCCAATAGCGGATGCGGCCCGGGGTTATCTGGATGGACACATTGTTCTCAGCCGAAGTTTAGCCGACAGGAGTCATTACCCCGCCATCGATATTCTCACTTCCATCAGTCGAGTTGCCCCCCGACTAATGAATAAACGTACTGCTGAAGCGTCCGAAAAAATCAAAAAACTCGTTGCTACCTACCGGGACAAGGAAGATCTCATTGATGTTGGTGCCTATGTAGCAGGAAGCAATGCCGATATTGATGAGGCCATCGAAAAACGTGAACCAATTAATGATTTCCTCAAACAGAAAATAACTGAAAAGGAAAATTCAGGGAGTGTTTTTGCAAGGTTGGCTGAAATTGCTGGATTAGAGCCAGAATCTGGAGAACCTGATGAAGAGATTTCGGTTTACGCTTGAAACCCTCCTCAATCTGCGCCGTGAAAAGGAACAGGAATGTGAGATCACATTGGCACGTGCCGCAGGAAAACTCAAAATGATAGAGAAGGAAATAGAAGCTGTTCGGCAGACTGGTGATGAAGTTTTTACCCAGAAAATTGAAACTCTTGATGATCTACAGGCCAGAGATAGAATCTGGTTGAAAATGGTGAATGAACTCAAAAAACTGGAGGTCTCCAGACAGGAGGCTTTTTCTCACTATGAAACTGCTGGAAAGCAATACAGAGAAGCCTACATGCAGCATAAGACTCTGGATAGATTGAAGGAGCGGCGATTGGAGCATTGGAAAGGAACTGCGGCCCGAGAAGAAATCAATCAGCGTGATGAAGTGGCAAGAGGTGTGGGAAGAAGAAGACGTGTAATGGGAGAAACATATGAGTATTCGTGAAATTGGTGTTGTGATCGCCAAAATAGTATTCATGCTCATACTCCTGCTGACCGTGATAACCGGCGGTCTTGTCTGGATGGATTATCTTGGATTCATTGACTTCAGATCCCGGCTGGCACCTGTCGCTTCTTTTCTGGGTTTCAAAGCATTGGAACAGGAAGAACAGCCTTTTTCTCCTGTCCTGCTCGATGATGAGCGCCTGGAAAAAGAGCGCCAGGCATTGACCATTCGGCAGCAGGAATTTGAGAAGATGATGGAGGAGTTTGCTCTCAGGGAAGCAGAATTAAAACAGAGAGAGAGTGAAATAGCCGAAAGAGAAAAATCGGTTGAAGAAAGACAGAATTCTCTAAACGAGGCCATCAGTCAATACGACAATAGAATAGTAAACCTGGAGCAAACGGCACAGTACATGATGGGAATGCCTCCCTCTGATGCTGTTGCGATTATGGATCAATATGAGTTGAATAATCTTGTCGATCTGCTCCGGACGAGTGAACGTCTGTCCCAGGCGGCTGGAGAAGCATCACTGGTATCCTTCTGGCTTTCCATCATGTCTGATCGAAATCGAGCGGCAGAAATACAGCGTTTACTGGTGGAGAAACCCGGTATGAGTCTGAATAGTCAAAGATTTCAGGAGAATTGATGACCAGTTTGTCGTTTAAAGAATTGAATAATGTTGAAGGACAGGAAAACGCTCTTCGATTAGAATCCGGGAAAATTTTCAGGAACAATGATCGAAAAAAAACTTCAAAGGCAACATTCAAAGACGCACTGAAGAAGGCTGCATCAAACGATCAAACGACTCCTCGGAAGAATGCGTCAAAGAGCAGTCCTCCGTCCAGAAAAAATGCGGCAGAACTGCGGACAGATGTGAAACTGACAGGAATAGAGAAATCGGGCAGAACACTTGCAAAGATAAAACTGACAGGGACTGAAAAAACAGCGGATCAACCTTCCCCGGACGTTAAAGAAGCAGCAGAGATAAAAGAAAAAAATGCAGTTGATCATAGATCAGATGATTCCCTGTTTGAATTACAGGGGAAGAAAAAAAATGGGCTGAAAAAATCCGCAGCATTAATCTCAAAGTCAGCCGAGGATGATGCGCCTTTATCTTCCAGGCTGGATGCAGAGAGTATAGCAGCCGGGTTCAATGATGGTAAAGACGGGCAGCAAGTCAAAAAGGGAAGGAATGAAAAAACCAGGGAGCTGGAAAACACAAAAAAATTCTCCAATGGTGAACAGTCGATAATAAAACTCTCAAACCTGACAGATAATTCCAGACGGGTGGAGGTTATCGACAGGCGAGTGCTCTCCTCTCAAAAAGTGGCCGAATCCAGGCAGAGAAATCATAGGAAGAAGGCTGCCGGGTCAGGTGCGGATCTTTCAGGAACTTTGATTCGAAATTCTGGTGATTCCAAATTTGCCATTCTCGAAACCGAAATAAATATTCCCAGGAGTTTTGGGAATAGAACAGGTACAGAAAGCATTGCAGAGGCATTATCCAGGAAGCTTGATAATCAATCCGGAAATGAAATCGTTCAGCAGGTGAAGCTTCTTCTCAATCGTGCGGAATCTGGTGAGATCAGGATTAATTTGAAACCGGACAGTCTTGGCCGGGTCAGAGTGAATATACAGATGGAGAATAATCGTCTTTCCGGCAGAGTTCTTGTTGAATCTGCTGCGGCAAGAAATGCTTTCCGTTCCAGCCTGGATAATTTGCAGGCGAAATTAATTGAAAGCGGGTTCAATGACGCCGATCTTACTCTTACATGGGATGACAGGAGCAATCAGCATCCCGGCCAGGGCGGCCGCTTTGCAAACAGGGATAGCAGTGGCGATATAAAAAAAGCCATTCAGGATTTTGAAGTCTTATCTGCCGGGAACTACAGTGTTTTCGAAGGGCAGATAGATATGGTGGTGTAGGAGTCAGTATGGATATAGTCAACACTTTGAGTGGGCCCAGTCTTGTGGATCTTGAGAGACAGGTTGATTCATTGAATGCAAAGATGAGTCACACACGCAGCGTACAGGAAAATCTTCAGAGGGATGATTTTCTCAAGATTCTGATTACTCAGCTTCAGCATCAGAATCCATCAAAGCCAATGGAAGACAGGGAGTTCATTGCTCAAATGGCCCAGTTCTCATCATTGGAACAGATGACCAACATGAGCCGACAGTTTGCGGAGCTTTCAGCAACGATGAAAAATGCCCAGGCTGTGAATCTTGTGGGGCGGAGTGTGGAGATAAATCATGGGAAATCAACAGTTCATGGAATTGTTGAAGCTGTCAACGGCAACACATTCCCGCAATTACTTGTGGATGGTGTGTATTACAACTATGACGATGTTGTAAAAGTAATGAAATAACAGGAGAGATAAGACTATGATGCGATCACTTTATTCCGGTGTCTCCGGTTTGCAGAATCACCAGATCCGAATGGATGTTATTGGTAATAATATTTCCAATGTGAATACGATTGGATTCAAAAGAGGGCGAGTGAATTTCCATGATCTTATTTCTCAGAACATGAGTGGTGCAGCCAGGCCAACTGATGAGGTTGGAGGTGTGAATCCCAAACAGATAGGCCTGGGAATGATGGTGGCCAGTATTGACACAATTCATTCACAGGGGTCTTTGCAGACAACTGGGGTGATATCTGATATTGCCATCCAGGGCAATGGTTTTTACATTCTCCGTTCAGGTGATAAAGAACTCTATACGCGGGCAGGGGCATTCGACCTGGATGCTGAAGGGTATGTCGTGAATCCTGCAAATGGAATGAGACTTCAGGGATGGCTGCCTGAGGATCTGGGAGATGGTCAGTTCGGTGCCATAAAAACGGCTGCTGATGTGCAGGATCTCATTGTTCCTGTGGGTTCTAAAGATCCTGCCCGGGCTACAACTCTGGTGGAACTGGCAAGTAATCTGGATAAAAGAACCCCTGTCATACCTCCGGGTGCTGGACCGGCAACTGTTGCGGAAGGAACCTGGAATCTGGATAAGGAGATCTATGACTCCTTCGGCAATGCCCATGAAATACGCATAAACTTCACCCGGACACCGGATATCAACAATTCCTGGGATGTTGTTGTACAGATTGACGCGGACAGACCAGCCGATGCAGAAGTTCCCTCCAATGTTACATTGGGTTTCGATCCGGCAACGGCGGCTGGAAATGGTAACAATGAGGGTGAATTTACCATAACGTTTGACAATCTCGGGGCTATATCCACTGTGACTGATGCCCAGGGTAATGTAATTGATGCTGGCCGAATACAGATTCCCGTTACATTTGATATCGAAAATGACGCCAATGGTGAGATAATTACGCAGAACTTTTTGATAGATGTGGGAGAAGTTGGCAGCTATACAAATTCCACGACTCAATTCGCAGAATCTTCAAGTACGAAGGCTTTCAGGCAGGATGGGTTTTCCATGGGCTATCTGGAAACCTACAGCATAGATCAAAAGGGCGTTATTTCCGGAATCTACTCCAATGGAACTATAAGGGAACTTGGTCAGGTAGCGTTGGCCAGCTTCACAAATCCTGGAGGCCTAACGAAAGTTGGAGAAACAGCATTCAGCCAATCGATAAATTCAGGTGAAGCTTTGCTGGGGCCTTCAGGCGTTGCCGGGAAGGGAAAAATCATTTCCGGTGCGTTGGAGATGAGCAAGGTTGATCTGGCTGAAGAATTCACTGATATGATAGTGACTCAGCGCGGTTTCCAATCCAACAGCAAGACCATCCAGACTTCAGATCAAATGCTTCAGGAACTTTTGACACTTAAACGATAATCAGGATATTCGTCTCACTGAGAAGACGTTGAGGAAGATTTGGTATGATCAAAGTTAGTTTGCCGGGTAAATCAGAGCGGCATGTTCTTCTGAATCCTCACTTGATTGAGTATATCGAGGAATCCGGTGCGGGAAGAACAGGGTTGTTGTTAACAACTGGCAAACGTTTTGTTGTAAACGAATCACCCAGTGAAATCCAGGCTCTGATTATTGATTACAGACGGAAGATCGGTTCTTTCTCACAAGAGGAGTAGATGTATGGATATTGCAACAATCGGTGGAATGGCAGCAGGTTTAATCCTCATATTTACAGCCTTCGTTCTTGGAGGCAACAATATTATGGGGTTGGTGGATATCAACTCATTTGTTGTCGTCATATTTGGTTCTCTTGCAGCGGTTATTGCTGGTAATCCCCTGCGAAGAACAATGAATCTTATCCGGTATATGAATATTGCTTTTCAACTTCCTTCATTGCAGGACAAAACTGTTCTTATCGGACAACTTGTTGAGTTTTCAACCAGTGCCCGCAAAGAAGGACTTCTATCTCTTGATGATTCCCTGGATGATCTGGAAGATGATTTCTTACGTGGAGGACTGCGGCTTGTCGTTGATGGTACGGATCCGGATATTATCAAGAGAATTCTTTATACAAATCTCGATCAGGTGGAATTCCGGCATGAAAATGGAATCGGAGTATTTGAAAGATGGGCTAAACTTGCTCCGGCATTTGGTATGATTGGAACACTTCTCGGACTCATTGGTATGATGGCGAACCTTGAAGATACAGCTTCAATCGGCCCCAATATGGCGATTGCCCTTGTCACGACTCTTTATGGCACCATTTTTGCCAATTTGATTATCATTCCAATTCAGAGCAAACTACAGGATAGACATAATGATGAAATGCAGTTGAAGGAGATCATCATTCAGGGAATTCTCTCCATTCAAAGTGGTGATAATCCTCGAATACTTGAGGATAAACTTTTGACATTTATACCTCCATCAGAAAGACCTACCCAGAGTGTAACAGGAGATTAATGCATGTCCGATCAAGAGAGGGCCGCTAAAAAAGAAAAAGGTTCTGGTGGTGCTGATGACTGGCTCACAACTTACGCTGATATGGTCACTCTTCTCCTTACTTTTTTTGTTTTACTGATGAACCCAGATAATCCAATTGACAGCCAGAGAGTTGAATTAATTATGCAGGCTTTTCAGGGACTTGGCCCCATGCAGGGTGGAAATACTCTGTCGGAAGGAATCCTGGCTGAGTTGGGCAATGATGTGGCGAATTTGCCATCAAAAACTGGGGGGAACCGTCTTAAGAATGCCCGCAAAAAAGCTGTAAGTGAATTTCAACCAGAAATACAAAACCGATTTGTGAAGATAAAGGAAGATGAACGGGGTCTGGTCATTACCCTTGCCGGTGATTTCCTTTTTAAGAGGGGCAGTGCTGAAGTTGATCTGGAACAATCCAGAAATACACTGCGAAAACTTGCTCAATATCTTGAATCCGACGATCTGGAGAATAGAAAAATTCGTCTTGAAGGTCATTCAGACTCACTGCCAACAGAACCCCAGGGTCCATGGCCTACAAACTGGGAGTTATCAGCCGCTCGTTCATCATCTGTTTTGCATTATCTTGTTGATTATGGAGCAACAGAAAATCGCTTTCAAATTGCAGGTTTTGCCGATACAGTGAAAATCCGCAATCCAGAACGAACGGAAGCCGATCGTGCTGAAAACAGACGAGTTGATATTGTTATTCTCAAAGAAGGACATGAATGAATAAAATATATAAAACAGGGGCTGACACACTTTTCGTAAATATGCTATTGTTTTATAGACATCAAGGGAGGGCGATGTCCTATGTCTGATGAACAGCTGGAACTTGGTAACGCCTTGGAATCTGAGGGTGAAGGTTTTACTTCTGAGCCGACAAAGCGCAAATTATTCTCAGATCGAATAGTAAAACTCTTATTCTTTCTTGTATTCGGTGTCATTGCTATATTCCTGAGTATTACGATCGTTTCTTTACATATCGGTTCATGGATAGGGGGAATCGAACGCGTCAATTCCCGGTTTTATCCGAAGAGTATAATACAGTTGTACCAGAATATGCTATCTGGACATTTCTCGCTGATGATGGCTATGATTTGAGAACTCAAACAAGTGATCAGGAACGGTTCACAGTTTCAGCAAGAATCAAGTTTGGTTACGATGATAAAACTTACAAAGAACTCTCCAGTGAACTGACCAGTAAGAATGATATTTTGATGGATGCGATACGCTTTTATTTCAGCCAGCGAACGAAGGCTCAGTTATCGGATGAAATGGCGGTGAAAGCAGAATTGCTGAGCAGGGTTAACAGTTACCTTTCCCAGGGAGAAATTGAGCAGATATTGTTTTTGCAGTATCAAATTATTGGGCTGTAGTTAAATAGGAGAACCAAGTGACAGAAGTTCTGTCCCAGGACGAAATTGATCAACTACTCACCGCCATTAGTTCTGGAACTACCGAAACTGAGGAAACGACACATACAGCGGAACGAAGAAATATCCGTATATGGGATTTTCGCCGTCCTGATAAGTTTTCAAAGGAGCAAATTCGGACAGTTTCATTCATGCATGAAACGTTTGCACGTCTTACAACTACAAGTTTGGCCGCTCAGCTGAGATCCATGGTTCATGTCCATGTTGCATCAGTCGATCAGCTTACATATGAAGAATTCCTTCGGTCAATACCCTCTCCAACTGCCCTGGCTGTTATCAGTATGGATCCTCTCTCTGGTTCTGCCATACTTGAAATCGACCCGGCCATTACTTTTACAATGATTGATCGATTGTTTGGCGGCCCCGGAGAAGGGGTTAAAATCAACAGGGAAATATCGGAAATTGAACGTGCCGTCATGGAATCCATCATTGTCCGGGTCCTTGGAAACCTGCGTGAATCCTGGAGTCAGGTAGTCGATCTTCGCCCAAGATTGGGTCAAATTGATACGAATCCCCAGTTTGTACAAATAGTCCCGCCGACAGAAATGGTGTTATTGGTAACATTGGAAACGAAAATCGAAAACGTTGAGGGAATGATAAACATCTGTATACCCTACCTGACGATTGAGCCTATTATTTCAAAGCTGTCAGCACAATACTGGTATTCTTCAGTTCGCCGGGGTATTTCTTCAGAGAATCTGATTTTGCTCAAGGAGAAATTGGAGAAGGTTTTTATTCCGATTATTGCTGAAATTGGGAAAATCAATCTGCCTATGAAGAATATTATTTCAATGGAGCCTGGAAATGTCATACGTCTTCCAGGTGTTCGAATTGGAGATCAAATGACTCTAAAAATGGGGAATAAACCAAAATTTGAGTGCAGGCCGGGTGTGATAGGAACTCGGCTGGCTGTTCAGGTGACACGGCAGATTGAAGGTATTGATGAAACAGAATTTGACGAGCTTATTTCCGAAGGAGAATTAGATGAGTGATGGAGTCCTCTCTCAAGATGAAATTGATGCTTTGCTGGGAGGTGATGCAATTCCTTCCATGCCTTCAGATACTGGTGCTGGCGGTCCGAATGCTTCGGGCAGCATGGATTTGAGCGGCATAATTGAATTGCTTGAACCAGTCGCCGACAATCTGGGTGAATCACTGACTGCTGCCCTGTCAAAGAAAGTAAGCTTTGGTAAACCAGATATACAAATAGTTGCCAGGGAAGATCTTCTTCCTGTTCTACCGGATGAAATTGTGGAGTTTAAGAGTAACTTCAAGGGGGGATTAACCGGCATGCATCTCCATCTGATCTCCAGGGATGATGCATTGAAAATAGCCGCACCAATGATAGGTCAGGATGGTTTGGAACTGGATGAAACAACGATTGGTGCTGTCGGTGAAGCTGTGAATCAAATTAATGGTATAACTCTGGCTGCAATTGGAGAAAAAGTAAGTGATGCAATTCTACCGGATGTGCCGGAAGGTCAGGTAATCCCTAAAGCAACGATCGGCCTTCCTGACGGTCAGATAATCCAGGCGATTTACAATGTTGAGGTTGAGGATCAGGGCAGTTTTGAAATACGGGAAATCTTTGAGATGGAAATGCTGAGCAGTTTCATTGGCAAACAGACACTCAGCAGTGATGCAGATTCTCTGAGTTCTTTTGAATCATTGATGGAAACGGCCCCTGCAGCGAACCAGATGAGTAATCCTGGACAGGTCTCGCTTAATACGGACATGTCGTCTGGACTGGGCAGCCCATTGATTGGAGTTTCAGGTGATAATGCTTCTGCCAGACCCAGTGTTCAGGGAATACAACTGCCCAATCTTTCGCCATTAAGCTCTGCGGGTGAACAGAGAAACATTGGACTCCTCATGGATGTGTCCATGGAACTCTCCGTTGAACTTGGACGAACAAAATGGAAAATTAAGGATATCCTTGGTATTGGTGAAGGTACAATCGTTGAATTGGATAAACTTGCCGGTGAACCTGTGGATATTCTGGTTAACAACAATCTTCTTGCTAAAGGTGAGGTTGTTGTTATTGATGAGAACTTCGGAGTCCGCATAACTGAAATTGTCACAACAATCGATAGAATGACTGAGCATTGAGCGGTCGATAATCCAGGCCGGTTGGGGAAGAACTGGCTTGAGTTGAACTGGGAGGAACAAATTGAAAATCACATTTATCATACTCATTCTGCTTGTAAGTGGTCTCCAGGTTACAGCTCAGGAGGGCAGCACAGCAACTCCCCCAGCAGACAGACCGGAAGAAACGGAGATTCTGCTGGATCCAGGAACTGAAACAGACCCTGGAGATGCGGTCATCGGTGGAGAAAACCTTCCAGGCCTTGGAATCGGCGATTTCATACGCATGATACTGATCCTTGGCTTTGTGATTGCCCTGGTCTATGGCTTCTTCTGGCTTCTCAAAAGGTTCTCAGGCGTCAAGGCTGAACGGGAGGATGTCATTCATATTATTTCCACACGACCGCTAAAGGGGGATACCGCTCTTCATCTGATTGAAACTGGAAAAAGACTGTTCCTTATCGGAGGTTCCGGGAACTCTATCAATTTAATTACAGAGATTGATGACAAAGAATCAATTGATGAGATTCGATTAACTGCCTCGAAGAACCCAACCCCCGCAAATGGGTTCAATTCTTTGATTAAGAGGCGATTGAATTCTGGTGCCGGGATAACGGATGCGGGAGAAAACAAGGATCCCGCAGAATTTCTCCGCCAGCAGAGAGATCGATTACAAGACTTATGAGACGTTCATGGCTCAGACAGAAGATTTTCACTCTATTTTTGATCTTTTTGTTCAGTTCACAGTCCATTACTGCCCAGGAAGCGGAAACCGCCGGTGATACCCAGAACGATGGAATCCCCATTCCTTTCGTCGATTTGACACTGAGGGAACCCCTGTCCAATAATGAAACATCCCTTTCGATACAATTGCTGTTATTGCTTACAATTATCAGTCTGGCACCATCCATAGCCGTACTGATGACCAGTTTTTTACGGATCTCCATTGTTCTTGATTTCGTAAAGCGCGCTCTTTCCCTTCAGCAGGTACCTCCAAACTCTGTGCTCATGGGAATCGCTCTTTTTATTACATTGTTCATTATGTTCCCTACGTTTACTTCGGTGTATCAAGAGGCCTTTGTACCCTATGCCGATGGTCAGATTGAAACAGAGGAACTGTATGCGAAGGCTGTCTCGCCTCTTAGATACTTCATGTATCGTCAAATGGCTTCGGATACAAAGAATATCACATTATTCATGAATCTATCGGGATTGGAAAAACCGGAAACTTTTGCAGATGTTCCAACATACGTGCTGATACCAGCCTTTGTCCTTCATGAACTGATAGTTGCATTTCGTATCGGTATATATATATATGTACCGTTTATTATCATTGATATGCTGGTTGCATCCATCCTGATGTCGATGGGGATGATAATGCTTCCACCTGTGATGATATCAATGCCGTTCAAATTGATTCTTTTTGTTCTGGTGGATGGCTGGACTCTGCTGGTTGAACAAATTGTCCTGGGTTTTCAATAAGGAGAAGCTGAATGGAATTAAGCAGTGTTATTGAGTTAATGCGTTCATCTGTAACGATGATAGTCATCGTAGCTGCTCCAGTTTTACTTGTAGCCATGGGTGTCGGATTGATTATTTCAATTATTCAGGCAACGACAAGTATTCAGGATCAAACGCTTACCTTCGTACCAAAAATCCTTGCAATTCTTGCAGTACTTGCAACACTGTTCGGCTGGATGGCCACCCGATTGATAAGTTTTACGACTATACTTTTTGAAAGGATATCCAGTCTCACCGTATGAATGTCTGGGGGGATTTAATCAATGAAGCACAACTTTTTCTGATTGTGTTTGCCAGGGTGGCGGCCCTGCTGCGAACGGCCCCATTGACTTCTTCTTCAGCAATACCCCCATTGGCCAGAGGAACACTGGCTTTCTTTGTGTCTATAATCTTCTACTATTTTGCCGGTGCATTGTATGGCCCCCTGCCGGAAACCGGGATTTCCTATGCTTTCGTCATTGTTGCCGAAGTGCTATTAGGAATACTCATGGGTTTGTTCCTGCAAATAATATTTGCAGTTTTCCAGACATCCGGACAGTTGTTTTCCTTCCAGATGGGATTTGGTGCCTCTCAGGTGTACGATCATATGGCTCAGGTTGAGATACCATTAATTGGACAGTATTTTAATTTAATCGGTCTGGCCGTATTCCTGTCCGTCAGCGGCCTGCAAAAAATCTTCTTATCAGGACTTGCCGCTTCATTCAGGGTTATGAAGGGTACTGATTTTCTTCTTGCCGATGCCTATCTCAGAGATACCCTGATCCGATCTTTCGGGCGGTTGTTTGAACAATCATTGATTCTGGGTTTCCCCATCCTGGGAACACTGATTTTAATATCGGTGACGATGGGATTGCTGGCAAAAGCAGCACCACAGATGAATCTTCTGATCGTGGGGTTCCCCATACAGATAGGTGTCGGATTCACCATCATGATCATTGTAACCCCATTTATTGTAGAGAAGATGTCTTTACTGATTGATGTAGGTTTTCAAATAATTGCTGACTATCTCCGAATGACGGAAAGGGCTTTGCCATGATGTCGAGCAATTTGCTGCCCTGTAAGAATAGACCGGTGAGATATCCAGCTCTGGGAGATGGCACCGTATTCGATATTCATATTCAATGGTTTGCTGCCGAGGATGAAGGGCGGACTGAGGATCCCACCGAGCACAAAATTCGCAAGGCCAGACAGGAAGGAAATGTTGCAAAGTCCAGCGATATTACGTCAGCTCTTGTTATGATCTTCGGACTCATTGCACTTATTCTCTTCTCCGGAAACATTGTCACTATCATTATTGATATGATGCGTCATTTCATTTCCCTGGCCAATCCTGAACCGATAAATTCAAACAGAGCCATTATATCATTCGGAAATTACATCTTACGGCTGATTCTACCATTTATGTCTGTCTGTTTCATTGCTGCCTTCCTTGGAAATATTGTGCAGGTTGGGTTTTTGTTTTCAACAAAACCGGTCACACCCGATTTCAGCCGCATTCAACCAAATCTGGCCAAATGGGCCCAGAAATCGTTCTTTTCAACAGAGGCCATCTTCAATCTGTTTAAATCAATATTCAAGATGCTGATTATCGGACTGCTGGCTTACTTCAATATCAAATCAGAGATACCTCGATTAACGAATTCCATTGGCATGATGCCATTCCGATCTCTCATCCTGGTGTCAGGAATTGCTGTTCGTCTCATGCTGGAAGCCGCCATATTGCTGCTGATATTCGCGATTCCGGATTACATGTTTCAGCGGAATAAACACCGTGAATCATTGAAGATGTCCAGACAGGAAGTAAAGGATGAATACAAACGAATGGAAGGTGATCCCATGATAAAAAGTCGGTTAAGGCAGCGCATGCAGGAGTTGTTATCGTCCAGCATTGCAAAAACTGTCCCTGAGGCTGATGTTGTTATTACAAACCCTACCCATTACTCAGTGGCTGTCAAATGGGATAGCGCAACAATGCTCTCACCAAAAGTCACTGCCAAAGGTATAGACGAAGTGGCATTGAGAATTCGAGAAATAGCAAAAAAATCTGATGTTCCCATAGTTGAAAATCGTCCGCTGGCCCGGGTTTTATATAGCAATGTGGAAGTTGGGGATGAGATCCCGGAGGAATACTGGGATATCGTGTCCATTGTCCTGTCAGAAGTCTACAGACTTGCGGGCCGAGTGGTATAGGAGTTCGTTATGGCCGATGCAACGGTTACCTCAACAATAAGAAACATCTTTGGGCAGAAGATGGGTGATGTCTATATTGCCTTCGGTGTCATCTTCATTGTAATGATGCTGATTATTCCCCTGCACACCTTTGTACTTGACCTATTAATGGCAATAAACCTGATGCTGTCTTTACTGATTATTCTTCTGGTTTTATATAATAAGGATCCGCTTGAATTCTCGCTGTTCCCGACCATACTGCTGGTTTCAAGTGTTTTTGGCTTGGCACTCAATGTTTCATCAACACGGTTAATCCTTAGAGATGGCGGACAGTTTAAGGGTCAGATTATCAGAGCTTTTTCAACATTTGTCGTGGGAACAGACGGGACACAGGGTCTTGTTATTGGTTTTATCATTTTCATCATTCTGGTTGCTGTTCAGTTCATGGTCATCACCAAGGGAGCTACCCGAGTATCAGAGGTTGCGGCACGATTCGCATTGGATGGACTTCCAGCAAAACAGATGGCTATCGATTCCGAGTACAGTTCTGGAGCTATAACTGAAGAAGAAACCAGAAAACGTAAGAAACACCTTGATGATACCGTGCAGTTTTACGGCTCCATGGATGGTGCAACAAAATTCATAAGCGGTACTGTCAAAGTCAGTATTGTAATCACTCTGGTTAATATTGTGGGGGGGTTGACTGTTGGAACAGCGATTCATGGTGAAGCCCTTCAGCAAGCTCTTGTTACATATGTTTCCCTTACGATAGGGGATGGACTGGTATCACAGATTCCAAATCTCCTGCTTTCCATTGCAACCGGACTGATTGTAACTCGTTCAATCAGTGAAGGGAGTTTTGGAAGTGATGTTCAGTTTCAGTTCTCAAGACAATCCCGTATTTATTACATTGCCGCCTTCTTCATGACTGCCATGGGCATCCTTCCCGGATTTCCATGGTATCTGATGATGCCCCTTGCTGGAATTACAGGATTTCTGGCCTGGCATCTCAGCCGAAAAAAAGAATCGGAGAAAGTGGATCTGGAGGCGGAGAGAAATGCTGAGGCAGAATCCCTGGAGATCTCGCCAGTTGTCCCCCTTGATCCTATTTCCCTTGAATTGGGATTCGGTTTAATTCCATTGGTTGACAAGGATCAGGGTGCTGAGCTGCTGGCCAGAGTAACCAGGATACGTAAAGAGGCTGCATTGGATCTTGGTCTGGTTGTTCCCCGGATCAGGATTATGGATAATATGCGCCTGGAACCATCGGAGTATGCGATAAAGCTGCGTGGAGTTGAAGTCGGCCGGGGAGCCATTCTCATGGGGCACCTGATGGCTATAAATCCCGGAGGTGAGCGTGAAGAATTGGAAGGAAAGGATACAAAGGAGCCCGCATTCGGTCTGCCTGCAAAGTGGATTAATGAATCCAGCAGAGAACAGGCTGAACGAGCCGGGTATACTGTTGTGGACGGCCCATCAATAGTTGCGACTCATCTGACGGAGATCCTCAAGCAGCATGCCGGAGAAATTCTGGGACGCCAGGAGATTCGAGCCATGCTGGATACTTTGAGGAATGATTATCCTGCTGTTGTGGATGAAGTCACTAAAAACTTCTCTCTGGGTGAAATGCAGAAAGTGCTTCAGGGACTACTCAACGAGCAGGTGAGTATACGGAATCTTGTTGCTATTTTTGAAACACTTGTAGATTACTCGTCAGTATCCAAAGAAACAGGGTTCTTAATCGAGAAAACCAGACAGGCTCTTGGCCGCCAGATTTGCCTGCACTATGCTGATGACAATAAAAATCTCCAGGTTTTAACCATAGCACCGGATGTGGAAAAAACCATACTGGATTCAAGAACGGAAACACCCACAGGCGAAATCGCTGCTCTTGATCAGGCATTTCACCAACGCTGGATTAACAGTGTCATCAATACGGTTAAAAAGGCTCGAGATAATGGGAAATGGCCTGTAATCCTTTGTTCTGATGTTACCAGACCCCTGGTTCGTTCCACAGTGGTCAGGGCCATGCCCGATCTGGTTATTCTTTCAGCTTCAGAAATTGCCGATGGAATTCAGTTAGAATCACTTGGTGAAATACCGTCAGGAGAAATATGATGCAGAAGTATTTTGAAGAACGTGGACGTAATTATGATGAAATCATGGAAAGACTTCGAAGAAAATACGGTGAGAATTTCCGCATTCAGGGCAGGAGGGATGTTCCGGCTTCTGGAATACCAGGATTATTTGGTCGAATGGATGTCGAATTCTTTGGATACATTATTACAAAAGCAGAAGCCAGACAGGCGCAGAGAAATAAAGATCTGGAAAACAGAGCAGAAATACTGTCATTGGTCGGTGCGAATGTTCCGGCTGTCAACGTTGAAAACGATGGAGGAAGAGTTGATCCAGAGCCTCCAGAGATGATGACTCGGGTCCTTGAAGAAATTCAAAGTCTTAAAGGGCAGCTGGCTGTAGGAGCATCAGCAATGCCTCCGAAACCTTATGCTGTTTTAACAGAACTGTCAGATATCCTTAAGGAAAATGAATTTGAACCATCATGGATTGACTCCATTATGAACAGGCTGAGATGCAGTCTGACAGCTGACCAGCTGGATAATAGACAGGTAGTTCATGATTCAGTGGCAGGACATATTATTGAATCTATCTCATTTATGCCGCCGGAAAAGAAGCAAAGATCACGAATTACAATACTCGTCGGACCCACAGGAGTTGGTAAAACAACAACTATCGCTAAATTGGCAGCGCAGAGTTTTCTAACAGGAGCAGTAAGCAATGTCCGAATTATAACAGTGGACAGCTATCGTATAGGTGCCCGCGAACAAATGATACAATATGGAGACATAATGGAGATTCCTGTTATTGCGGTTAATGAACCTCAACAGCTTGAACAGGAAATTGAATCATCATCTGACTCGGATCTGATACTTATTGATACCTTTGGGAGCAGTCCTCATGATAAGAATAAGATTGATGAAATGATGAAACTGCTCTCAGTCTGCGGGACAGACGCATCCATACAATTAGTGTTGAGTGCTACAACAACAACATCGAACCTGAGAGAGCTCTTATCTCATTTTCGATTCTATGGATATGACTCGATTATAATCACAAAGCTGGATGAAACATCCCGAATAGGCAGCTTGATAAGTGGATTGACGGGAATTTCGGCCGAATTGAGTTATTTTACTGACGGACAGGGTGTTCCGCTGGATATTGCCGCTGCCCAGCCTTCACGGTTACTCGGATATGTGAAAGGGCTTGATTACTCACCTGATATCCTGGAGGCATTGAACACCTCTGTCAATCATTCAGAACGTGGAGTCAATTATGCATGATCAGGCTGAGAAGCTCAGGGAAATAGTTCGATCCAAAAATGACAGTAAAACCCGGATTATTACTGTTACAAGCGGAAAAGGTGGAGTCGGTAAGACCAATCTGTCTATAAACCTGGCCATCACATATGCAAAGGCAGGCAAGAAGGTGCTGGTTCTTGATGCGGATCTGGGATTGGCGAATGTCAATGTCAATCTTGGAATTATACCACGGTTTAACCTTTATCATGTTATTCGCAAACAAAAGACAATGAAAGAAATCATAGTGGACACAGAATATGGTATCCAGATCGTTGCCGGTGCTTCTGGATTCAGTCGAATAGCAAATCTTCTGGATGAGGAACGTCAGAATTTTGTTAAAGAATTAACCTCTCTTTCCGAAGCCGAAATCATCATAATTGACACAAGCGCAGGGGTGAGTGCCAATGTTCTGGCCTTCGTTGAAGCGGCAGATGAAACTCTGGTTGTAACCACACCGGAACCACCGGCAATTACCGATGCATATGGTATAATAAAAATCATTTCAACTGAAATAGATGACCTGGATATGAATCTGAAACTGATAGTTAATCGAGTATCCACTGTCACGGAGGCCAAAAAAGTTGCCCAGAGGGTTATCGATATCACAGGGCAGTTTCTTAATATCAAAGTGGATTATCTTGGATTTGTATATGATGATCAGGCCGTTTCAAATGCTGTCCGCCGACAGCAGCCTTTTACGATCATTGATCCGCAATGCAGAGCATCTCAGTGTATGCAGTTTATAATAAGCCGATTGGAGAAAGTTGAATATCATGAAGGAAAGGGTGTATCTCAATTCCTTAAAAAACTTTTCAAACGTATGGATAGTTGACGGTGTTCCAGAGGTTCAATATCCTTGAATTGTTATTAATGGAGAATTGAGTGAAAACAGTAATATTGGAACTGGGTCGAAAACAGTTATTGAGACAGACCCTCTGTCGAATTCAGTTTCACGAAAGGAAGACTGTCTTTTGAATGATTTGATTCACTGGAAATTTGTCGCAGCAGTAGACATTCTGGCATTTGTAGTATTACTTATAAGTGGTATCCTGGGAGGAGTGAGTTTCTGGGCATTGGTAGTCAGAGCCTTGATCGCTATTGTTCTGTTTGCAGTATTTGCTGTTGGTATCAATATACTCGTCGTGAAGATGTACCCTGAATTGCTGACGATTATGACATCGGATCCTGATGGCTCTGCGGAAACAGGAGCAGTGGTTGATATTATGTCGGATGCTGGTGAGCATACAATATCACAACCCTTTCAGGATGAGAGTGAATCATACGAATCAGTGAATACTGAGGGAGATGCTGGCCTGGAGACAGACGGTGCTTCCAGAAAACCGGGCAGTAAATCGCAATCACTGGCAGAATCCTTCAGTAATGAACATTCGCCAGCCCTGATGGCAAAGGCTATTCGATCTGTTATTGTAAAGGATGAGAAAGGTTAATTCATGCTTGATGACGAAATTCAGATAGCCGGCATACCAGAAAAAGATTTGTGGAGAGAGTACCGGGCAACAGGAGATCAGAGTATACGGGATACCATTGTCAAGCAGTATGCTCCATTGGTTAAATATGTTGCGGGAAAGATTTCTATTGGAATGCCGCAGAATGTCGATTTTGAAGACCTGGTAGGATTCGGCATATTTGGACTCTTTGATGCTATTGAGAAGTTTGATGTTGACAAGCATATTAAATTCAAGACCTACGCAGTAACAAGAATACGAGGCGCAATATTTGATGAACTTCGTTCAATTGACTGGGTTCCTCGATCTGTTCGCCAGAAAACTCGTGAAATTGATGAGACAACACAGGAGTTGGAAGCCCGGATTGGCCGCTCAGCCACTCATGAAGAAGTCGCCAACGAAATGGGTGTCAATATTGAGCAATACAATCAAATAATGCTCAAAGTCAATAGTTCCTCTTTGATGTCGCTCAACGATATCTGGTATTCAGGTGATGATAATGATAAGGTTCCCATTGCCGACAACATTGAGTCTGTGAGTTCGTTTCGTCCGGATACAATTGCTGAGAAGAATGATTTAAGACGTGTCATTATTGAAGCAATAAACGAATTGCCGGAGAAAGAAAAGAAAGTTCTGGTCCTCTACTACTATGAAGATCTTACCCTCAAAGAGATAGGAAAAGTCCTGGGAGTGACTGAGTCAAGAATTTCACAGCTGCACACCAAGGCTGTCAGCCGTCTCCAGACAAAGCTTACAAACATCAAAAAAGGCATTTTCTGATGTCACTCAGCCTTGAAGATTTCCGGTCAAGGATGCGTACTGAATCAGAAAAAACCAGGAAAATAGTGAGTGTCCAGGTTTCTGGATTCAATCTGGAAGATGCATTGAAGCAGGCCTCATTGGAACTGACACTTCCCCTTCGAAGTCTGGATTATGAAGTTCTTGAACGCGGCAGAAGAGGATTTCTGGGATTTAAGCGTACTCCATGCCGCATTATAGCCTATGAGGCCCATAAGACCAAAGCGAAAACACAGAATATGGATTCCGACTCGGAGAGAATCATTGGAATGGATAAGAGTGATTCGCTGCAGGATAATGCTAACCAGGATGGCCGCATTGCTTTGCGCCTTGCATCGGAAGGCGCATTGGTGAAGGTTTTCCCTCCCAGAGGAACCGGTGTACCTGCAACTATGGAAGAATGTATTGGTAAACTTCAATCCAGAGGTGTAACAGATATTACCATGCCTCTTCTATCATCAGTCGTAGAAAAAGCAGATCAAATCTGGGTCAAATGCGGTGATTTCGAATATGTACCTGAGTACAGTGCCATCCCGTCACTTAATATTCTGGAAAATGGAATGAAAGCTTTTCTGACTATCCAGAAGCCAGGTATTGGAGGAACGGATCTATCTGCCGAAGACATAAAGGGATTCATGTACAGTCACAGCATTATTCATGGAATTCGTGAAGATGTGATTCAGGAATTGGAAGATTTCCCTCAGTATGGACTTGCATTCTCAGTGGCTGAGGGAACACCTCCAGTGCATGGATCAGATGCAGAGATCATATATGAATTCGAAACTAAACCCAAACGTATTAATATGGAAGAACAGGATGGTACCGTTGATTTTAAAGCAATGAAACTCGTGCACAATGTTGTAGAAGGTCAGGTTCTTGCCAGAAAAATTCCTGCCGAAAATGGAACTGATGGTCAGAACATATATGGAATCCACATGCCGGCAAGAGATGGCCGTGATCTGGAATTCGCAACCGGAAAGAATGTTGCTGTTGTCGACGCAGGCTCTACAGTGAAATCGACAGTGAATGGTCATGTACTCCTTAAATCTGGAGTGATAAGTGTTGAAACAATACTCATAATACCAGATAACGTTGATATGAAAACAGGTAACATCGATGTTCTGGGATCCGTGGATATTAGAGGAAACGTGGAAGATGGTTATTCTGTCAATGCCCAGGGAAATATCACAGTATCAGGCTATGTCAGCAAGGCCAATCTCACTGCTGGCGGTGACATCCTGGTCTCTCGAGGTATCAATGGAGGAGAAGGTGATGAGTTTGGGCACATTACTGCGGGAAAGAGTCTCTGGTCTACATTTATTCAGAATGCTGAAGTTGAATCAGGGGAGTTTGTAATAGTCAGCTCTGGGATTGTTAATTCAAGTATTGTTGCCCAGAGAAAAGTCCTTTGCAAGGGAAAAAGAGCACGAATTGTCGGCAGCCATGTTAAAACTTCTGAAGAAGTCAATGCGGTTACACTGGGATCTGTCAGTGGAGTAAAAACCATTATTGAGGTTGGCTTTGATCCAAAAGTAAAGGAGGAAGTCGATAGATTGACAAAGGAAAGAACTCAACTGGAGGAGCAGCGTTTAAAAATTCACCTGAGCCTCCAGAGAATCCTGCGCAAGGTCAAAGTTAAGAAATACCGACTTACCGATGAGAAAAAAGCAATATTCGCGGATTTGAAAGCTCAATTCAACTCCCTCCAGTCACAAATCGAAGCAATAAGCGAAGAAATAAAACAACGTCAGGACTACCTGGATGCTCTTGTGCTGAAAGGGAAGATTTCCGCATCAAACAAAGTACAGGCCGGTGTTATTCTGCGAATTAAAGATATTGAATATGCAGTTCGAGATGCCTATACGAACCCCGTCACTTTTTTACGTGAGAAGGATTACATACGGACGATAAAATATCAGGCTATAGAGGATGACATAACCAGGAGTTAATACTATGAGTATTAAACCCATTGACCTGCAGTCTTTGTTTGCCAAAATGGATGAGGTAAGCAGAGAGCAGGCCTATGCCAAAGAGCATTCAACTCTCCAACAATCTCATGCGGCCAGAACACAGGTAGCCAGAGAGCTTGAAGAGGATAGACGGGTTACAGAGTCTTCAGGGGATGAAGGACTGGATAAAATCAAGGATGATGAGTCCAGTAAACAAAATGCTGATTATAAACGAAATGGCAGCGAAGGAAAGAATACGTCTGGAGATAAAAAAGGCCGTACCATAATTAAGGATCAGGATGTGGGTCAGCACATTGATCTGGAAGGGTAGTCCATGCAGGTTCTGACATTGGCTGCTTCATCTCTCATTGCCGGTATGACAAGTTTGATATTCATTTTATGGTGGAATAAGCGCATAAAGGATAAAGCCGGTACTCAGAAAGCAGTCAATCGGCTGCAGTCTGAGATTGGAGAACTTATTACCGAGATTAACAGTACAACTGAACGCAGTATTGCATTGTTGGAGAACAAAATATCATCTTTGAACGCCTTGATTGACAGAGCAGGCAGAATTCAAAAGGTTCTGACAATAGAAAAAGAAAGAAATGAATCAGCTGACCGTATATACACTGAACTGGGCAGGAGTAAGTCACTTCCGATAGTTCCTCCCGACCAATCCCAGGGCTCCAGAACAAATTTTGACTCTTTATCCGATCGGAACAAGGTTCTTTTCCTCCGCCGTCAGGGTGATACCATCGATTCCATTACAAAGTCACTGGCAATGAGTCGGGGTGAGGTGGAATTGATCATTGCTCTCTACGACGGTAATTCCTGACACGATGAAGATGTCCATTGCTTTTCAGGCCGTCGATTCTGTCCCCCGGCTCATGACTACCTTGCCCGTGCGGACCAGTTCCATTATGCCGAATGGTTTCATCATCTGCTGAAAGGCATCCACTTTTGTTGTTTGTCCGGTTATCTGGAATGTCATGGTTTCATCGCTGATATCCACAGCCTGACTGCGAAAGGTATCAGCAATCTGGAGGATTTGAGTCCGTATTTCTGGACGGCAGGTAACTTTAACCAATGCGAGTTCCCGCTGCACAACATTGTCTGCGACGTGATCGACGGCATGGATAACATCAACAAGACGGTTGAGCTGAGCAAGCATTAGAGTCAGTGTTCGTTCATCGCCGGTTGCTTCAATATTCATTCGGGAGAATTGGGCAGATTGACCCTGGGATACAACGAGACTGTCGATGTTGTAGCCGCGTCTGGCAAAAACCAATGCAATCCGGGTAAGCACACCTGGCTTATTGCTTACCAGAAGGCTGATCGTGTGCTTCATTGTATTCATGTTGTTTCCTCCTGTGTTTCATTCTCTCGAATCCTGGGGGCCTCGATTATCATTTCCTCGAGAGTGGCTCCGGCAGGCACCATTGGAAAAACATTATCATGCTGTTCTACCACAGCTTCAATCAAAAAGGGACCTTCATTCCAGTCGAGCGCTGTTCTCAATACCTTTCTTACATCGGAACTGCGTTTGACTCTCAAACCTTTTATACCGTATGCCGCAGCAAGCTTGATGAAGTCGGGGTTGCCGTCCAGATCCACACCCGTCAGACGATTCTCGTAAAAAAGATGCTGCCACTGACGAACCATACCCAGGTAATTATTATTGATGACTAAGATTTTTACGGGCAATTTGCGGACGGCTGCAGTGGCCAGTTCACACAATGTCATCTGAAAAGACCCGTCGCCCACAATTGTATAAACCCTTTTATCCGGTCTTGCTATCTGTGCCCCAATAGCCGCCGGAAGACCAAAACCCATTGTTCCGGCTCCTCCGGAGGTCAGCCAGTTTTCTCCTTTCGTGGATTTCACGAATTGGGCGGCCCACATTTGATGCTGACCCACATCCGTGCAGGCAATGGCATCGTCACCCATCATCAGGGCCATTTCTTCAATGATGTGCTGAGCTCTCAGTTTTCCTCCCTTGCGGTACTTGAGGGGGAATTCCCGCCGCCATCGGTTCACCTGCTTGATCCATTGTGCTGTATCATTGGGTGAGAGAAGAGGCAGGAGTTTTTGAAGGGAGTCTTTTGCATCACCAAGCACAGAACTCTGGGGGGAGATGATTTTACCGATTTCCACCGGATCTATATCGAAGTGGATTTTCACTGCGTTCGGGCAGAATTTGTCCGGGTTTCCCGTGATTCGATCATCCCAGCGGGCACCGATTGCCACGATCAGATCACTTTCACAGAGGGCTTTATTGGCATAGGCCGTGCCATGCATGCCTGGCAGCCCGAGGCTTAATTCATGGGTATCTGGAAAACTGCCCTTGCCGAGCAGTGTGGTGATAACAGGTATTTTCATCTTCTCCGCTACTTTCAGGAGTTCGCTGGAGGCTCCGGACAATTGGACACCATGCCCGGCCATAATGATTGGTTTTTCCGCCCTGTTAATCAGGCTGGCTGCAATCTTAAGATCCTCGGGATTGGCTGACGGTACCTTGTGATAACCGGGAAGGTCGTACTCCTGATCGTCCGTAAACTCTATTTCCGATGCGGAGATATCCTTGGGAATATCGATGAGAACAGGTCCAGGGCGTCCTGTGGTTGCTATGTGAACAGCTTCCCTGATGACTCTTGCAATGTCATTCGGATTGGTTACCATGTAGGAGTGCTTCACGACGGGATAAGACATGCCAAGTACATCCGCTTCCTGAAACGCATCCAATCCGATGAAACGTGTGGCGGACTGCCCTGTCAGTATCAGCATGGGAACTGAGTCCATCATGGCTGTAAGGATTCCGGTAAGAGTATTGGTTGCTCCAGGTCCGGAAGTGACACATACAACTCCCGGCTTAGAACTGGATCGGGCATAACCATCAGCCATGTGAGTTGCACCCTGCTCATGCCGGGTAAGAACAAGTTCTACAGGATGATGCGTCAGAGCATCATATATGGGAATAGAATTCCCTCCAGGTATGCCGAAGACTTGACGAATTCCAATTTCATAGAGAACATCCAGGACAACTTCTGCTACGGTTTTCTTCATATCAACCACTATGCCTCCAAAGAATTCTGGAAATATAGATTGCAGAGGGATAAAAGTCAATCAAGATATACGATAGTTTCATATATTTGGTCATAATAGATGCAAAAAACATCTTTTACTTGGAATATAGGTGAAAATATGTTAGTTTTTTTGATGATTGAATGCATGTTCTGATAATTTGGGGAATATTTTGTCCAGATTCTTTTGTCATGTAGAATAGAATCCATTGCAGGAGTAGTCATGCCCAGGGAGATTTATAATGTCAACATTCTCAGCCAACGCCCGCTGATCAGTCCCGAGAAACTCAAAACTGAACACCCGTTTGACGATGAAATCAAGAATACAATCATCAGTTTTCGAGAGGAAATCGTTCGTATTCTTACACATGAGGATGACAGGTTTCTGATTATAACCGGACCATGCTCCATTCACGATATGAAGTCAGCTGTTGAGTATGCTCAGAAATTAAAAATTTTAAGAGACCGCTACAAGGACACTCTCAATATAATGATGCGTGTTTACTTTGAAAAACCACGGACAACACTTGGCTGGCGGGGCTTTATAATTGACCCCTATCTTGATGGTTCCTACAACATTCAGGATGGACTCAAAGAAGCTCGAAATCTCTTGCTTGAAATGGTAGAAACTGGTATACCAGTTGGAACGGAAGTTCTGGATCCTGTCATCCCGGAGTACATTGGCGATCTTGTTTCCTGGGCGGCTATTGGAGCTCGTACAACTGAGTCTCAGACACATCGGGAAATTGCCAGCGGCCTGTCCATGCCTGTGGGATTCAAAAATGGTACGGATGGAGATTTGAACAAGGCTGTCAATGCCATCCTCTCAGCACAGCACAGTCACAGCTTCATTGGAATTGACCAGAGAGGTCAAACCTGCATTCTTAATACTCAGGGAAACAGGACAGGACATCTTATTGTCAGGGGAGGAAATTCAGGTCCTAATTATTATGAAGAAGATATCATACGGGCAGAGAATTCCCTTACAGAAGCAGGTGTATTGCCATCTATACTCATTGACTGCTCCCATGCCAATTCGGGTAAGCAGCATAAAAAACAATCCGGGGTATTCCAGGCAGCACTGGATCTCAGGGAAAGAGGAAGGAATTCTGTGAGAGGGGTGATGTTGGAGAGTCATCTGGTTGCCGGACGACAGGATATGACTGATAATTCTTTCAAGCTCAAATATGGGCAATCCATTACCGATTCCTGCATCGGCTGGAATGAAACGGAGATGCTCCTATCCATGGCTGCTCAAAGACTTTCGCAGAGATTCTGCGGCAGAATGGAGAATGTATGACGCGGCGTGAAAGACTGAGCCAGCGTTTAGCTGTCTTAATTGAGTCATTGCTTGAAAAAAAGGCTTCATGGTCTGGTGACTTTTACTCCGGTATCAGTCTGGAAGGCCGGTCTGTTCACTGGTTTCTCACTGCCCAGCGTATAGGAAAACGTCTCAATCTTATTGAAACCGTTACCGGATCCGATCAGGATTCAAGGGTTGTACGGGCATGGACAGTTATTTCTGCGGGAAAGGATCAATGGAGCCTTGAAGCCGCTGAAAAAAACCATGAAGAGTTACCGGAAGAATGGATAAATGATGAACTTGAAGAGACAATTGGCCGCCTGGAAGACCCGGAAACAGCAAGGTCAACATTGGAAGTTCCCAAGGCCAGATTGATTGACTCAATCGTTCCTTCACCAATTCATGGAACATGGCCCAGGCGTTTACGGCTCGGATATGGAATCGGGGTATTCATACTGGCGTTTTTCATTCTGGTAACAGTCAGTACGTATCAATTTCACAGGATGGCAGGTCTGGTCAGGGAGATTCATTCGACTATAGATGTATCCTCAACCAGACAGATCCAGACGGATCAGACAATCAGTGCCCGGCTGAAAGCCATGGACAATGAAATAGAGAAACTCAGGAATGATATTCAGCGGGAACGCATGGCCTTTGAATTCACCCGCAAAAATACGGCTATGTCACTTCGAGAACAGGCGGAAGGTTTCTCACGGGATGACTACTCCAGATTCCGTGCCTGGAACCATCTCGCAGATCGGGTTGAATATGCTGGTAGTTATGGAGATATCTTCCAGGAAATCTCACGTTTACCTGAAAATAATGCCCAGGCCGAGACAGTGATGGCACTGGATAGAGCCAGGATAGTTCCTTTGTCGGCATATCGTTCAACTGTTCACCAGTTGTTGTTTCCGGTTCGTCTGGATGGCAAAGGGGCCGATGGAGATGATTTCATGATTTCCAGTGGTTTCGGAGAATTGCGTCCCTCCAGTCTGGGTACAGGCGGATATTTGCCCCACATGGCTGTTGATATTATCAATATCAGAAACATTCTCACCGTTACCCCGGGAAACTCCATCATACGATTTCCAGGTGAACCCGGAAATGTTGTAGCGTCAGCGAATGGCGAGGTAGTCGAGAAGGAATACAGCAGCATCTACGGCTGGTTTATCGAGGTGAATCATCCCATCAATCCGATCTGGCAGAAGAATTTTTCGGGACTGAAATATCTCACAACTTTCTATGCACATCTGGCCGATAAGCCGGTCTGGAATGTGGGAGATGCCGTGCGTCAAAGTGATAAGCTTGGTTCTATAGGCAATACTGGTAAGACAACAGGGCCTCATCTTCATTTTGAAGTGAGAGTTTATCGAGATAATGCAGAGTTTCACGGTAAACTTGGAAAATTTGACAGAATCAATCCCTTCGTCCCGATTGGGAATCAGGGTTTGGAGCCATAAACCTCCAGGGGATTGAACAGGGGATCAGAAATGATTTTCAATTTGTTATCTTCAATACGGTAGAAGAAACAGCTTCTTCGGCCTGTATGACACGCAGCATCTCCTGCTTGCTGGACCTTTAGAAGAACTGTATCCCTGTCACAATCCAGAAAAATCTCCTTCACATATTGTTTATTGCCCGAAGTTTCGCCTTTCTCCCATATGCGGCATTGTGATCTCGACCAATAAACGGCGACACCTCGTTCCATGGTCATATTCCACGCCTCAAGGTTCATCCACGCCAGCATCAAAACTTCACCAGAGGTATAATCCTGTGCGATAACCGGAACCAGTCCGCTTGCTTCATTAAAACTGGGTATCAAAGGGGATTCAGCTTTCAAGGCGTTCTTCAATCGGACTCAACAGGAAGTGAAGCTCATCGCAGGAGATAACTCGATTGTCGGGTTTTCTGCCATCCAGTTTACTGAGTTTTTCTTTGATTATTAGAATATCATCCAGATGATCGGCTGCAATCTTCTTGATTTCTGAAAATTCAGGCTTGAATACTGTCAGGTAGTCATCTTTCGCCCTGAGAATGGTTTCAAGCAGTTTTCCATACACGACTTTAGTTTTCATGATGGAATGGAGATGGGTCGGACCGTGGATGAGATTGTTATTCTCGATCAATGATGTGTAGATTTTTTGAATAATTGTATTGATGAAGAGGCAGTCTTCAAGAATTTTCGATGCAAAATACTCCGCATTGACATTGAGTTTGATGGCATCATGGAGATTACGAATCATCACCATGAGAAAGAAGATATTGTCATCATATTGAATTCTTTTCGTCATATCAGTTCTATTACTCTTTCTTTATCGGTGAGTGCGATGATTTGCTTGACGCTATTTCGATTTTCATATAGTCTTCTTTGACTCCTTTCCTATACTATTTATAGGACAAGTATGTCCATAAGGAGACTGAGAATGAGGAACTACGAATTGGTTTGTGCCTTCCGAATAAAGGAAGCACAGGATGTTAAAGGAATTGAGGCAGTCAAAGAAATACTGACCAATATCAAGTCTGACATCAAATCTGAAGTCGATATGGGAGACAGGGAACTTGCTTACGAAGTGGACAATGAAACTCGGGCACGTTACCGTCTGTTCAATATTGAACTGGATCAGAAATCACTTCCCAGAGTTGAGGAATCGTTGAAGCTGCGTACAGAAATTCTACGCTACCTTTTTGTCGCTAAGCAATTATCAACAGTTTAGGAGGGAATATGGCCGATATAAATAAAGTTGTATTGGTTGGGCGACTCACTCGAGATGCAGAACAATCCTATACAAGGAATGGTTTTGCCCTTCTGAAGTTTGCAGTTGCTGTGAATCGGCGACGAAAGCAGGGTGATCAATGGATTGATGAAGCAAATTTTTTTGATGCGACAGTTTTTGGGCGTCAGGGAGAAGCGATTGCGTCCTTTATGAAGAAGGGGAAACAGGTCGCCATCGAGGGACAGCTTCATCAGGAACGATGGGAAGCCCAGGATGGATCAAAACGTTCGAAAGTAAGCATAGATGTGAATAATATTCAACTTCTGGGATCAGGTCGCAGGGATGACTTTACTTCAGAGAGTGATTACCAGCCCCATGCGGATAAAGAGCCCCTCCCCGCACAGAGTTCCGGAGCCAGCATTGGATTCCCGGAGACGAATTTTGAAGATGATATACCATTCTAGGAGTCTGTCGGACTTACGCCTCACGGCTCGATTTTTGCCCTTTTCCCCTGCTGCTGCGTTGCCAAAATACTCACGTAGCCCAGCTACGCTCCGTTTTTGTCGCCTTGCATCAGGGAAAAATCATCAAAAATCGCCTCAAAGACTTAAAGTCCGACGGACTCCCGAGAAAACATAAGGAGAGAAATAATGTCTGATCATAGTAATGAAATGAGAGCGGATTCCCATGATTATCGTTCATCCGGACTCCGCGATGACAGGGACGACAGAGGAGGAGCTCGCCGCAAATTTTTCAGACGGAAGGTTTGCAGAGTGTGTATTGGCAAGATCAGGATTGACTACAAGGAATCGGATGCACTCAGCCGTTTCACAACAGAAAGAGGTAAGATTCTCCCCCGTCGGATTACCGGTACCTGTGCCAGACATCAAAGGCTGGTTGCGCGTGAGATTAAGAGGGCCAGAATTCTGGCCCTACTCCCGTTTGCCGCTAAGTAAGGAGACCTGTCAATGAAAATCATACTTTACAGTGATGTTCCCAACCTTGGTGAGGAGGGTGATGTCAAAGTCGTTGCTGATGGCTATGCTCGAAATTATCTGATTCCCCGTAAATTTGCTGTACGATACTCGAAAGCAACAGAAATGGAATTGACCCAGAAACAAAGAGCAATTTCCCAGCGTAAGGCTGAAAAAACACTTGCGGCTGCTGGAGACAAGACCAGAATTGAGTTGTTGGAAATGAATCTGGATGTTGCGGCAGGGGAATCCGGAAAACTTTTTGGTTCGGTTACCAGTTCCGCTGTTGCCGATTATCTGAGCATTCAGGGGATAATGGTCGAACGGAAGAGAATTGAATTACCGGACAGTGGAATCAAAGTTGTTGGTTCTCACTCAGTGACAGTCAAACTCTATGGCGGTGAAAGGGCTGTTCTAAAAGTCAATGTTTCGGCTATCGGGAATACGGACTCTGTGGCAGCGCAGGAAATTGCTGACAGCGATAAACCGAACAATCTGCCGTCAATTGAAGATGAGGATTCAGAAATCGAAATCAACGGGGAGGAATGATATCTTTGGCGATGGAGTCACTACAAAAATCAATTCCTCCATACAATGAAGAGGCGGAAATGGCCACTCTTGGAGCTCTACTGCTCAATTTCTCCGTGGATTTCCTGGACGAAGTTCAACAGCATGTCAATGCTGATGATTTTTATAAGAGTGCTCATCAACTCATATTCAAGGGAATTGCCACTCTTAATGAAAAGGGCGAGGGAGTTGATATCCTCACTCTCACTGACATGCTTACCTCTACGGGTGACATAGAGAGGGTCGGTGGAACATCGTACATAGCATCCCTCACATCCAGAGTTCCTACAACGGCCAATGTTTCCTACTATGCGAAGATCGTTAAGGAAGCAAGTATGCGCCGTTCTTTGCTTAAGGCGGCAAGGGATGTCATTGCCCAGGTTTACGATGATACATTGGAGATTCGTCATGCAATTGAAGAGGCAGAGAAATCTATTTTTGACCTCATCGACAACCAGAGACGGGGAGAACTCAAACCAGCCGGATCCGTGATATCGGATACGGTTAAGAAAATCGAAGAACGAATTCATTCAAAGCAGGCATACACCGGAATACCGTCAGGATTCAAGGAGATTGACACCCTCACCAGTGGTTTTCAGGATTCAGAGGTAACAATTATTGGAGCCAGACCATCCGTCGGTAAAACAGCATTGGCTCTTACCATGGCAACCAATATTGCCGTAAGGAGTAATATTCCCTGCGGATTTTTTACCCTGGAGATGTCTGCGGTCTCACTGATGATGAGGATTGTATCATCGGTCAGCAACATAGATTCCAACAAAATCCGCACTGGATTAATGGGAAAGAAGGATATGAATAAACTCACATTGGCTGCAGGAGATATCTATGAAGCTCCATTGATATTGCAGGATACTCCCAACATCCCTCTTCTCGATCTTCGATCTCTGGCCAGAAAAATGGTCATTAAGCACATGGTTCGGATCATTTTCATTGATTACCTGGGCCTGATAACCCCTGAAGATATTTCTATTCCACGTCATGAGCAAATTGCATCTATCAGCCGTTCCTTGAAATCTCTTGCTCGTGAACTCAACATCCCTGTCGTTGCCCTCTCCCAGGTTGGCCGACAGTCACATTTTAAAGCACCCTCATTAGCTGATTTGCGTGAGTCAGGAGCTTTGGAGCAGGATGCCGATGTTGTATTCTTGCTGTATCGAGAACACGATGCGGATAAAACAGGTGCTGAACAACAGAGCAGTGAATTTGTTGAAACTATACTATCGGTCGCCAAGCAGCGAAACGGCCCTACTGGAGTTTTGAAGCTTAATTTCATACCTCGATATACACGTTATCAGCAATTCAATTATGATGGTGCTTAGGAGGAATTATGGCTCTATCTGATATGTATGATCTTTCAGTTCTCGGCAATCAAATCGAAGAATTTGTATTCGATGAGTTGGAAAGCCAGCTTGATTCAGTTGAACACAAAGGCATCTGTAAGTGCAATGATTGCATTCTTGACATGGCTTGTTTTGCTCTGAATCAGCTCTCACCCAGTTACAGCTCATCCCTGATGGGAAAAATCTACAACCAGGAAGTATATCAAAATGAAATACCAAAAGTTAAAGCAAAAGTCAGGGAAGCTATAATTAAAATTAGTCAGAATCCATTGTGCGGCAATAATACTCTTTAATTCAGATCCAGGATATTCAGGTTTTTCAGCCTGGATGGATTGAGTTCTTTTCTACCGCTGTACAGGATGAAATTCCCCAGTGCTTCTTTGGTTGTCCACATTGTATCCCGGTTCGGACTCTGGGCCAGCCATAGATCTCCCTTGAAGAAACGGACACTCAGCAAGGCTTGCTTACCTCTTTTTGCATCCCAGAGAATCAGTTTCCCGCCCGCATCTATTCCGTAGAGAAAATTTCCCTGTTCGTAGAGACTTATTATCTGTTCATCCCATTCAAATTTTTTCCTCTGATTTCCGCTAATCCTGGTTATTGTACCGCCTAGAGTCGTGTACACTCCACCATCTGATTGATCTGGAATAACAATGGCATTGAAATCTTCACCATCGATTCGAGCCAGTAGTCTGGAAACCGCGGGATCTTCAATATTATGAGCCCTCAGTTCTGTGGTCATCTCACCGCGATTTTTTCGGGAAGCACCCAGAGTGTAAAAGAATTGTCCATCAGAAGTAATGCTGTAAACTATAAATCGATCATCAGGAATGGGAGAGGACTCTTTTGTTGACATCTCAATTCTTTCCAGAGAAGCATGGTTTTTCTTATTAACGGATCGGCCGACAAGGACGAAATTCCCATCTGGAGAATAAGATGCATCCAGTATTCCCAGAGATGTGTATTTATCCAGTATCATTCCGTTCTGGATGTCTGAAATTCGTATCGTCCCGGTATTATCCACGGTCAGGGTCTGTTCACTGTCAATGACTTCAAGTTCCTGTATCATTGTATTGTTCATTAGATATTTCATGTCTGCGGGATAATCGAAATCTAAAACTCTTATTCCTTTATCAGCTGTCTGTTCAGTCCACAGAAGAACGTCACCGTTAGAGATGATTTCCAGACCAGTGCCCCCAACAGATAGACCTGACATTGTCAGATTATCTGTGAGTTTTTCCAGATTATTGGAATCTTCATGGGAGTTTGAATTAAAAAATGGAGATGTGAAACGCAGTATTCTGCGACTGTTACTGATGTACATTTGATCATTGTAAAACTCTGAATCCTGTGGATACCACAGTACATCACGGATGATTTCTGATAACCCCAGTTCTGTATGCTGGAATAATTCACCAGAAGAAGTCGCAATATAGGTATGATCTTTGTCTCTGGTAATGCTGACAGGGGGAGATGGTGTCTGCAATAGGAATTTTGTCGGCTTGTAGTCTCTGTCAATGAAATCTCCATCAATTATTGTAAACTGCTGAACCATTGAACCTGAGTTCGTTTGAACGAGAACGTCCAGGTAGCCATTTGAAGCATCAATGACGGTATCAATAATTCCAGGGATACTCAATGTACTCTGAACAGCACCTGTTTGACGGTTGATAGTGTAAAGGGTGTCGGAATTGCGGGCGAGTAGATTCAGTTTTTCACCAGTCTGAAGTACAACAATATCCTGTAAGTCCGGAAGTGTGTTGACAGTCATTTTTCGGGCCGATGCCGAAATATCCCAGTAATGAATGACGCCGCTTGAAGAGTACGCCATCAAAATTTTTTCAGTTCGACCGATGTATCCCATGTCGTACAATGAGGAGATGTTCTTCAAGTAGGATAATTGTCGGCCAGTTTTGCTCTCGATAATGAGTATGTTGGGTGCATCAATTTTTCCTGCAACCAGATATTTCCCCCTGGTAGACCAGGATATGTAAAGAGGTTGGGCATTGAAAGAAAACCTGTATAGTTCTTTCTCGTCATTCCAATCCCAGACAGAAAGGGTGTATGAATCATTCTCTGATGAGATCAATGCTATTCTGTTTCCTGTTGGATCGCTTCGAAACAGATGACTTTTACCATTTGTTACCTTGATTCGATGGAGAACTTTTCTGGATTTCGGATTGGTAACGATGAGTATTCCATCCTGCCCGACAGAAAGAATCATGCCGGATTTCCTGTGCCACTGTACATCAACAGGTTTACCCCTGTGAAACGATTGGATGACAAGTCGATCAACGGCTGATACCTGATGAACAGACAACGCAAAGAACAGGATGAAAGATACAGGCTGGAAGAATCGCATTACTCCAGGAGTCTGTCGGACTTTAAGACTTCGAGGCGATTTTTGATGATTTTTTTCTGATACAAGGCGCCAAAAGCGGAGCGTAGCTGGGCTACGTGAGCATTTTGGCAACGCGGTAGCGGGAAAAAAGGGCAAAAATCGAGCCGTGAGGCGGAAGTCCGACAGACTTCCAGGAGCCTGTCGGACTTTAAGACTTCGAGGCGATTTTTGATGATTTTTTTCTGATACAAGGCGCCAAAAGCGGAGCGTAGCTGGGCTACGTGAGCATTTTGGCAACGCGGTAGCGGGAAAAAAGGGCAAAAATCGAGCCGTGAGGCGGAAGTCCGACAGGCTCCTAGTGGCTGGCATCTTTATAACCCATTAAATCGCCGGTAGTCGCGATAATGGTGAGAATGAATACGATTATTATACCTGCGATTTGATATCTGTAGATTAATTGAGGCTTCAATGGCCGTTTCTGTAACCATTCTGTAATGAATAACACGATTTGCCCTCCATCAAGAACAGGTATGGGGAGGAGATTGAGAAAGGCCAGGGATATCGAAATAAATGCTATGAGTCTGGATGTCATTAAAAGACCGGGTCTGAACCCATATTGGAATCCCCTTACAACGGTTTCACCGGTCAGGGAAATAAGACGGACAGGGCCGGAAACTGCATTCCGCAACTGTATCCCCATAAACATCATGCGAATACTCCGTAAGGTTGATTCAATTGTATTCCATGATTCTGATACCCCTCGACCTATTGCACCGAATAATCCCAGCTTTTCGGAACGACCGGTTCTCACTGCAAACTCAATACCCAGGTCCTCCCCGGAGGATAAATCCCAATTAGATTCAAGACGTTTCCCATCGCGCAGGAATTCGATGTTCACGGTGGTGTTTGAACTCTTCAGTGAATTGTAGATATCAAAAGTGTGGGAGACAGGTTTATTGTTGATTGAGATGATCTCATCTCCAGATTGAAGCCCTGCCAGAGCGGCTATGGATTTTGATTCAATAGATGATATCACCGGGTTCACCCAGTTCATCACTCCAATAACAGCTCTCCCATCGACTTTATCCAATTGAGGAGTAATTGTGGTGGACAGTTTTTTACCATCTCGAAGAAAAGTCAATGCGATTTTCTCACCTGGTCTGAATATCAATCTCTGCCGCAATTCCTGAAATCGGTCAATTTCCCTGTCATCAATTTCAAGAATGAGATCACCAGTTTTCAATCCGGCTTCATCTGCGGGCCAGGTAAGGCCATCATCTGAGTATTCTGAGATCAGAATAATTCTAGGTTCTGTATACTGCTCATTGTATCCAATCCATGCAATTACTGTAAAAACAAGAATGGATAAAACAATATTACCTGCGGGGCCGGCAATGGATACAAGGATCCTTTTCCAGGGCGGACTGGCATAGAAATCACCTTTATTGGCAGGAATGGCCTGCATTCTTTTTTCCAAAGCCAATCTCAATGACTCTTCTCCGTCGAAACGGCAATACCCACCAAGAGGAATCAGGGATAACCTGTAGTCTGTTCCTTTGTATTGAAATCCAAGCAAACGCTTACCAAATCCTATAGAAAATGTCGTTACTCTTATTTTTACCAGTCGGGCAGCAAAGTAGTGACTGGCCTCATGGATCAATACAACGAAGGATAAACCTGCTATTCCAAGAGTTACTTTGGCAACGATGCTCAGTATTGGACTACTCAATTGTGTGCCTTCCAATCTTAAGGAATATAATAAAAAGTGGTGCAGTGAACAGACATGAATCTATGGAATCCAATATCCCCCCTCGGCCAAGGATCACTCTTCCTGAATCCTTAACTCCAACAGCACGTTTAAGAGCCGACTCAACAAGATCTCCAATAATAACAGTAATACCCAATATGATGCCGAAAAAAAGAAGCTGCCATAGTGTGTGGGGGAGCAGGCGGGGAAGAAACCGCGATGCGACGACGATGACAATGGCCGAAGATATAACACCGGCTATAAAACCTTCAAGGCTCTTATTGGGACTGACAGCAATCAGTTCACGGTGTTTACCAAGAAGTACACCAATAAGCCATGCACTTGAATCATTGAGAAAAATGATCAGCATAAATACAAAGATTGCATAGCGATTTTGGGGCAGCAGACTGATTTCATGCATCCACCAGAGAAAATATCCTGGATATACAACCATTATCAATTTAGCACCAATGTTTTTGATAACAGAGGGGAACTCAGCCTCCGAGGCAAATACCGCATGGGTAAAAGCCCAGGTTATTCCGAGAGTAAGAGAAAGAATGGGTATTTCAGGATAAATCCAG
Source organism: Spirochaetaceae bacterium (assembly GCA_965224705.1). GTDB lineage: Bacteria > Spirochaetota > Spirochaetia > DSM-2461 > DSM-2461 > UBA2779. Next base: position 2,456,097 of record OZ245056.1, read on the forward strand.
CCTTGATGGACCAGCCATGAGAGGACAGGAGCCATAGCAGGAATAAAGATAGACCAGGGGGGAATGCTGATATCGGCCTGCCTGAACATGGCCCTCATCTCAAGACCGGCAATAAGTCCAAGAATAACGATGAGTACTGTGTACCATATGTAGTATTTGAGAGGTGTAAAAAGAATCAGCATTCCCAGAAAAGGTATGGCGACGACAAACAGGATGACTCTCTTCATTACATTACTCATGGACCCTCCCAAATCGGCGCTGACGGGATTGAAAATGAGATATTGCCTCATCAAGATGCTCTGGTGACCAATCCGGCCAGAAAATATCGGAAAAGTAGAACTCTGAGTATGCCGTTTGCCAGAGAAGAAAATTACTCAATCGGCACTCTCCCCCAGTGCGTATCATTATGTCAGGATCAGATATTTCCGGCTGATCCAGATTCTGGCGTAAAAGTTCTTCCGTCAGTGATTCCAATTTCCCGCCTTTTTGGGCAAAACATTTGATGGCTCTCACGATCTCATCTCGGCCACCATAATTTATAAGGAGGTTGACCTTCATACCATCGAACAGGGCTGTTTCGCTCTCAGCCCGAAGAATTTCATCCCGTACTGACTTCGGCAGACTTTCGAGATTTCCAGAATGGATGATTCTTATCCGGTGCTCTTTATAAAAACCATACTGTTTCCTGAGATTTGAATTCAAAAGGTTCATCAGGAAATCCACTTCAATAACAGTACGGTGCCAGTTTTCAGTGGAAAAAACATACAGAGACAGGACTTTGATGCCCAGATTTGAAGCATGAGCCACAATTCGTTTTGCTGTTTTCAATCCTTCCTTGTGACCACTGGTCCGGGGGAGGCCTCGTTCCTGTGCCCAACGACCATTCCCGTCCATTATTATACCAACATGGTATGGCATAATGGGGGTTTCATCCCTCATTAAACTTCCATAATCTCCTGCTCTTTGGCCTTAAACATATTGTCAATCTTTTCTATATGGGAATCTGTCAGCTTCTGGATAGTGGCTGTTTCTTTTTTTTGTTCATCTTCGGTATATTCACCGTGTTTAATCTGATCATTTAAATCACGGCGAATGTTTCGGATGGAAACCTTGGAGGCTTCGGCAATACTTTTTGCCTGTTTGACAAGTTCCTTACGCCGCTCTTCATTAAGCGGGGGAATGGCTATGCGGATTATCTTTCCATCATTACCGGGATTCAGACCCAGTTCAGAGGTCAGTATTGCTTTCTCGATATCCCCTATGGATTTTCTGTCAAAGGGCTGGATTACGATTAAACGAGCCTCAGGAATGGAAATATTGGCCAGCTGGTTCAAAGGGGTAGGGGTTCCGTAGTAATCAACATGTATTCCGTTGAACAGAGATGCTGAAGCACGGCCTGTTCTTAACTGACTGAAGTCGTCTTCAAGAGCATTGATACTTTTGCCCATTCTCTTTTCGGCATCAGTCCTTTTCGTATCATCCACAAGTATTCTCCTTCGAAAACAATCTAGTCTTCCTGACCGATTGCAATGTACGCATAATCAGTCAATGTCAGGCTGCCATTGATACTCTTCGCCGTTTCATTGATTACCTGTTTAACAGACTTTTTATTCTCCTTTATGTGATCTTGATCAATGAGACATATTTGACTTAGATGCTTATTCAGTTTTCCCTGAACTATTCCTTTTACTACTTTCTCAGGCTTGTCGCCCAGTTTATTGGCTTGAGAGAGAAAAATCTCTTCCTGTTCTTTGATGTAAGCTGGGTCAATAGTGTCTCTGCTCAGGTAAGATGGGTTATATGCAGCGACATGTAAGGCCAGATCAAATGCCAGGGCTCTCACTTCATCCGAGCCTGCAGTTTCTGCACAGTCACATGTCAATTTTACCATACTTCCTATAACACCGTCATTATGGGCATAACTGGTAACAATTTCATTATTTGCATAATCCCAGTAGACAATTCTCCCCAGGAGCATGTTCTCCTTAAGAACAGCCATAGCCTCTTTGACCATATTTTCAACAGAGGTGCTTCTATCGGCGGAACCTGAGTTCAAAATAGCCGCAGCAATTTTTTCTCCAGTTGTCCGAAATACATCATTCTTAGCGACAAAGTCCGTTTCACAGGTGAGTTCTATCATGGATGCTTTACCACCCTCAATGGATGTGAAAACTAAACCATTTTTAGTTGCCCGGCCCATGCGTTTATCGGCACTTGCCATGCCCTGCTCCTTGAGAATTTTCTCAGCAAGAGTGAACTCGCCTGCTGCTTTGATCAGAGCATTCTTACAATCCAGCATACCTGCACCAGTTTTATCCCGGAGTTTCTTTACATCCTGAGGAGTTACAGTCATTTATTCACTCCCATCTTTGTCAGAACTGACATTATTTTCCTGGTTTGCATCTTCCTTCTTCTTTTTCTTTTCTTTAGTTGTATTGGAACTTTTGGTTCTGGTTTTTCCAGGGGCTGTTGTTTTTGTCTTCGCGGCAGCTTTTGCCCTGTCGGAAGTCTCTGCTATGTCAGAAGCCTCCACCCTGTCGGAAGTTTCCTCTATGTCGGAAGTCTCCGCTATGTCGGAAGTTTCCGCTATGTCAGAAGTTTCCGCTATGTCGGAAGCCTCCGCTATGTCAGAAGTCTCTGCTATGTCGGAAGCCTCCACCATGTCGGAAGTTTCCGCTATGTCAGAAGTCTCTGCTATGTCAGAAGTCTCTGCTATGTCAGAAGTCTCTGCTATGTCAGAAGTCTCCGCTATGTCGGAAGTTTCCGCTATGTCGGAAGTTTCCACCATGTCAGAAGTCTCCGCTATGTCAAAAGACTCCACCCTGTCGGAAATGGTTATGGAGTTCTTTTCCAGGGTGTCTGTTTCAGTAATTGGTTCTGCCTGGAGTTCCTCATCGTCATCCTGTAAAGTTTCTATAACCTTCAGTCCCTGTTCATTGTCAGCTTCAATAACGGCGTTGGCAATGACCTGGGTAAACAGGTTGATTGCTCTAATTGCATCATCATTACCCGGGATCGGGAAGTCAATTCCCTCAGGATTGCAGTTCGTGTCAACGATCGCTATAATAGGGATCCCCATACGCCGAGCTTCAGCAACCGCTATCGCTTCCTTTCTTGTATCAATAACGAACATGACTCCCGGGAGATCATTCATATTCTTGATACCGCCGAGATTCTTTTCCAGTCGGCCTTTTTCCTTGAGCAATTTGGCTACTTCTTTCTTGGTAAGTTGATCAAAGGTACCATCAATCTCCATCTTTTCAAGTTTTTTCAGCCTTAAAAGTGATCTCTTGATAGTACTGAAATTGGTCAGCATACCACCCAGCCAGCGATTGTTTACGTAGAACATTTCACAACGCTCAGCTTCATTTTTGACCGAAGCCTGGGCCTGTTTCTTCGTTCCGACAAACAATACCGATTGACCGGCCAGAACCGTTTGCCGGACAAGATCGTATGAATTCTTGATGGCAATTATGGTCTTTTGTAAGTTGATAATATGAATCCCATTCCTCTTGGTGAAGATGTATTTATTCATTCTGGGATCCCAGCGACGGGTGTGATGACCGAAATGGACACCAGATTCCAACAGGTTCTTCATGGTTACAACAGCCACGAACCTTCCTCCTCATTTCTACGAAGCATGAACGGCGTAGAGACTGAATTATTTCTCGGTGAATAAGCACCGGAAGATTTTGGCTCTGATTTATTCAGGCCAGACCGGTATTCTACCAGTCATTATCAATATGGCATACAGTACCTGAAATGACAAGCTCTGTTTTCAGTATTTGTGGATTAAAGTCTATATCACGATTTTGATAATCAAATACTGCTGGTTATTCCTGCATGGCTATGCTGTTTCCCAGGTATGGTAACATGGTCTGTATCATAAAAAACGATTGAGTTGTGTGCCAATTGAGTTGCCTGTTCACCTGGGAACGGCTATAATGCAGAGTAATCAGGAGAACTTATGGCAGGATCTGAAACAGCTATGCAGGCAGTAACTTTCCAATTGGGTGTCGATAACTATGGCATTGATATTATGAGTGTCCAGGAGATAGTTGACTGTAATGAGATCCGCAGAATACCACATGTACCAGACTATATTGAAGGTCTTTACAATCTTCGGGGGGATATCCTGCCAATTATAAATCTCCATAAACGATTTGATTTAAAAAAAGCAAAAGATATACAGAATGATTCATTGCTCATTCTCAATATGGGAGATGTGCAGTTTGGTATAATAATTGACAAAGTTCTAAGGGTTATTTCAATCAATACGGATGAGATCCAGAATCCTCCTCAAATGCTTTCGGGAATTGGGGTTGAATACATTCAGGGGGTTGTCCATCAGGAAGACGGTTATCTTATACTACTGGATTGCAGTCATCTTTTCCAACAGGATGAATTGAGTAAAATCAACCACTATTCATAATGCCCATTCCCGTATTTAAGCCATCCATAAGAAGAAGAGATATGCATTCAGTTCTGGAATGTCTGGTGACCGATGTTATTGGTCCAGCCAGTATAGCTGAAGAGTTGGTAGACACAATTGTGAAAACCTACATGTTTTCTGGTGGAGCTGCACTCAGGGAATATGTAAGGGCAATTGAAGTCGTCTTTGGTACTCTTGATCTCAAAAGGGGAGATAAAATAATGATCTCCTCCCTTGCACCTGGTGCGTATGGAAATGCCATTAAACGCTCTGGACTTTCTCCCGTATTGGTGGATGTTATTGAGGATAACGCCTGTCCGGATCCAGATTCAGCACGCAAAGCCCTAAAAGAGAATATCAGGGCAATGGTTATCCATGCTCCCCTCGGAAGAGTCCCCGATATGAATTTTTTCTATGAAACAGGCATCCCGGTTGTTATTGATATTGGTGAAGCACTGGGCGCAAAGGAAATCGATGGATTCCTTGGGCAGGAAGCCGCAATCGTTGTATTACCAATGGAAACAGACGGTATTGCAACGACCGGGGGTGGAACCATTATCATGGCGAAAGAAAAGGCATGTTATCTTAAGATGCGTTCAGAGCTGAACGATCTGAATCCCGATGCTTTTCTTCCAGATCTCAATGCCTCTCTTGGTATTGTGCAATGGCGGGATTATCACAAAGCACTGGATGAACGTAGAACCATATATGAAGCTTATATGCAGTCGCTGATGAAAGGGAACCATCGGACTTTTAACAGTCCTGAAGATGAACTCTATCAACCGGTGCCTTATTCCTTTCCTGTTGTTGTTAAGAGTCCAATGAATGAAGTTCGCCGATATGCAGGGAAAAAAGGTGTTGAGGTATTACCGGCTTTCTCAGGCCGCTTACTGGAGAAAATTCCCACAGCCGATCAATTATGCCCGAAAGCACGATCCTTAACTCTAAGTACAGTTCTGTTTCCATTATATCCGACATTGGGCAAAAAAAATGTTCAACTCATCATGAAAGTCCTGTCAACATTGCCTTAGTTCTATATCCTATGGTGAAATGAAGGATACAACTGTAATTGTCTATAATCAGGCCAGCATTCCTGCCGCCTCACTTTACGAAGAAATGAAAGTATGGATGGAGAAACGCGGTATTTCTGTCAGTGGCTGTAATTCACATTCGTGTCAATTCGGGGATGCTGATTCGGATGCCCAGTTTGCGGTTTCATTGGGAGGAGATGGCACTTTTCTTTCCTGTGCTCGCGCAGTATCCCATCGGCCCATCCCGATTTTGCCGGTTCACCTGGGAACATTCGGGTTCATTACAGAAGTAACCGGAGATGAGTGGGCTGAAGTTCTTGAATTGTGGCTGGAGGGACAACTGGGTATAGAGGAACGTCTGGTTGTTGATGTTGAATTAATACGTGCTGAGAATTGTATAGCCCGGTTCACCGGTGTGAATGATGCGGTTGTGAATACTGCTGGAATGAGCAAAATCATTCGGCTTTCAATTCAGCTGGGCGGGTTTGATGCGGGACGTTTTCTTGGGGATGGAATAATACTCTCGACTCCGACTGGTTCAACAGCCTATTCCATGGCTTCAGGCGGCCCTATTATGGTCCCTTCCATGCCTGCCATGGTTCTTACTCCGATCTGTCCGTTTTCCCTTGCCTGGCGGCCAATGGTCATTCCCTCCAGGGATGAAATTGTTATTAATATTGAACCGAATCAACGAGCCAGTCTTCTTTTAACAATTGATGGTCAGGAATCACACCCCCTTGAGGAGGGTGATTTGGTCAGCATTTCTGGAAGACCGGGTGGAGTTAAACTGATACAATCAAATAAGCGCCGATTTTATGAAGTTGTTAGATCTAAACTAGGTTGGTCTGGAGGCCCATATGCTTGAGGAGCTTAGAGTTAAGAATTATGCACTGATTGATGATTTAACTGTATGCTTTGAGCCAGGATTCAATGTTCTTACTGGAGAAACGGGTGCCGGTAAATCCATTCTTATTGATGCACTGTCTCTTGTCCTTGGAGGAAAGAGTAAGGGTGATGGTGTACGTCAGGGAGCCAGTGAGGCTGAAGTAACGGCGATTCTAAAAACAACAAACTCGCCTGAATTACAGGAATGGATCAGAAAGTATTCAATACAGCCGGAAGATGATACCCTCCTGCTGCGACGTGTAATAAAGCCAAATGGGCGTGGGGCTTTCAGTATTCAGGCTGTACCTGTAACACGAACAGCGTTGGAAGAGCTTGCAGGATTTCAGGTAGACATACATGGACAACACGAACACCAGTCACTTTTCCAGATCTCAACACATCGTAAACTTCTTGACCGATTTGCTGGCTTGGAGGAAAGGGTCAGCGTTTATACAGAGCAGTATCTAAAGCTTTCAGCACTGAGTAAGCGTATTGATGAATTGAATCGGGGGAAGGAAACTCTGGAACGTGAGATTGAATTTCTTCGGCATGCTGTTGAGGAAATAGAATCAGCGGAGCTTCGTGAAGGAGAAGAGGAGGAATTGGTTGAGCGGCAGAAAATTCTTTCACAGCATGAAGAATTGGCACGAAGCCTGGAAAGAGCTGTTGATGCAGGTGCTGAATCCCGTAACGGAGCGGCAGCTTTCCTGAGAAAAACAATGGAACAGCTCAATGGAGCAGTGAAAATAGACCAGAGATTTTCTGATCTCCTAAAACGCTGTGAAGGGGTATTCTATGAAGTCGAAGATATAGTTGACGAAATCAGAGGACGGCAGAATTCTGTTGTTTTTGATCCGGAAGAATTGGAAGAAAATGAAGATCGTCTGACTAAAATCAGAAATCTTGAAAGAAAATACAGTGCCGCTACAGTACACGGTGTACTTGATTACTCCAGAAATGCCCGCATTAAACTCGATAAATTGAAAAATCAGGATGGTGAAATCCAATCCTTGAGTAAGGAAAGAAAACTATTGCAGGAAAGCGTCAAAGCTGAGGCTTTATTGATCAGTCGGAAAAGAAAATCTGCGGCTCTGTCGTTCGAGAAAAAAGCTGAGAAGCATTTACATGACCTGGGGATGGTTGATGCTCGTTTTACTGTTTCATTAGAGAACAAACTCAGTGATGATGGTCGGCAGGTTATCAGCCCCCATGGAGTGGACAGTATTGAATACCTCCTGTCGGCAAATCGCGGAGAACGGGCAAAGCCAATAAAAATGGTCGCTTCCGGAGGTGAACTCTCCCGTGTAATGCTGGCATTGAAAACAGTCCTGGGTGAATCGGATCCAGTACCTTCGATGATCTTTGATGAAGTGGACTCAGGAATTGGCGGTGAAGTTGCCCGATCTGTGGGAGAGCATCTCAGCAAACTGTCCAGGAGAAAGCAGGTGTTCTGTGTCACTCATCTTGCCTCAATAGCCGTTTTTGCGGATAATCACTTACAGGTAATGAAAACCATAGTTGATGGGCGAACTCTAATCAGGATAAATAGAGTTGAGGGAAAGATGCGTGTGAGAGAAGTTGCACGCATGCTGGCTGGTGATAATGATAATTCGGCCTCTTTGGAACACGCACTGCGATTGTTAAACACACAGGGATGGTGTATAACTGTCGATGAAACAGGTTAGGGGAATGGGTAAGCTCAGTATTGAATCCAAGGAAAAGTACAGTAAAAGCATTACACCATATAGAAATACAATAAAGAAGTTATTACTTGAAGATTCTCAGTACGAGGCCAAAATAGCCAGTGGAAAATCCCCGAATCCTTATGAGATACTGAAATTGGTAGAAAACGATCTCACTATCATTTCATTTCAATTAGTGATGAATTCAGTTTCTCTGGCTCAATTAGGTCTCAAGAATGAAGTAGCCCTGAATGATGCAAGAAAAACTTGTTATAAAGCAATAATAAAATTGGAGAGAGTATTCACTAACTTTGTGGATGTTCCGTTTAGTGAGTACGAGGATTCCCTGAAGGCAGTCTCTTCAGTATCAGAATTAGAACGCTGTAAACTGATTAAAAAGGCGGGGTTTTCAATTGCAATGGTCAGCGATGGATTTGGTGAAAACAGCCGTTGGAAATGGTCATTAGTTGAGTTGGAAGCAAGATTGGCTGTAGTTGGGAAAAACACATTGAATCTCAAGACTCTTTTTTCCGGAATGGATCCCAGATCCGAAGGGTATCAGGAGAGAGTTCATTATTTCAACCTTATCTGGAGACTTCTTGAAAATTCTGCTGATCAATATCGTAAGAAATATGAGCTTTCAACCGGGCGAATGGATGATTTTCGCATTGCCATTAACTACCTATCTACATTACGGCGTCTTGCTGTGACACTGAACCGTCAGCAGGAAGTCGTAGTTCTGAAGCGCAAGATAGAAACCTGGAAAGAAAAAATGGAAAAAGATGACCAGAACATGGAGAGAAAACAACGCTTTCAGCGATTGCAATCATCATCGCCTGCTCAAAAGAGTTAAGAGTCGAAGGACTCCTGTATCTCATAGACTCGGGTACTGATAACAATGGGGCATTTCCCTGCAACCGAACCTGCTTCTGCCAGGTCTTTTGCTTTAATCATTGTATACCCGGTGATTGATTCCTCAGCCATGGGAAGCTCTACCGTACCGTCATTGGTAAATTCCCGCCCTTGAGGGAAATGTGCCTTCTCTATCACCCGGTCACTTATTGAATCAAACCATTTATTCCACTCGGCCATCTCTTCTGAAGATGGCATTTTGAAACCAAAATGCAGAATCATAAATTTTTTCATAACAACCTCTTGCCTGAACAATAGCAGAGTTGTGCTGATCGTGCAATATACAAAATTGTTTCAGTGATTCAACGAGGTGCCCTTAACTAGATCCAGCGAATATCTTCAATCTTCTGGACGAAAGGGGTTACGGTAGCCCTGAGTTTTTCTTCAGTGATATCGGACACTTTTGCAATACCAAGTCTATTGGTCGGAGCATCTCCGCGAGTAAATCCAAAGGCAAGGAAGTTACCGCCAGCATCTCGGATCGCACTGCTCAGGTCAGCCAGTTCTCCCTTATGATCCGGCATCAGAAAGGTTATACGCAGGCCGTGTTCCCGTATGGCGAATAACTCAATGAAGACTTCGAAAAGGTCTGATTCGGTGATTATTCCAATGAGCAGGTCATTGTCGGTTACCGGTAAACCACCTATATCATTGTCTGACAGTATTCTGGCCGCCTCCTCAATGGGTGTGTCTGGAGAACATGATATTGGATTGTTTGTCATGATTTTTGAAACTTCAAGTTTGGCGAGTAGAGATGTTATTTCCCATACATCAAGGGTACTGGCTGGCGATGGGGAGGCATATAGGATGTCTTTTTCTGTAATGATACCGATTAAACGGCCATTATTATCAATGACGGGCAGGCGATGAATTTTCTCCTGTTTCATCATTTCCCGGGAATCTGTGACAGAAGTTGTTGCTTTGATAGAGAAAGGATTCTTCACCATACGATCTTTTACATACATGAGAAACCTCCTTGTTTCTATATAATAGTTGTCCCATCGTATTCAGGTCAATGTTCCCCATATCATTTTTCTAAGAGTTCCTGGTTGTTTCAGCGAGGGTCTCTCAAGAACGGCAACACTGGAATACGGTTAATCTCTGTGTCCGTATGAACCAGAGTAACATGGCATCACATAGAATCCCTGAAGATTTTCATCCTTTCCTGCTAAAATCTGACGTATTGAAGTGTTATGTACAGAATGTAGATCCCTGTAAGATAAACTCCCTGCCACCGTTTGAATCGGCCTGTTTTGTTCAAATCTGCAAAGAGTTTGAAAGAAATGAGAATAATCAGCATCACGGGGAAGTGGAGCCGGAGAAAATTGGGTGGTATAGCCAGTGGTGCGGCCAGTGATGCGGCTCCGATGACAAACAGGGCATTGAGGACGTCGGCTCCTGCAATGTTTCCAATAGTGATTTCGGGGTGACCTTTTCTAATGGCGGCAACAGCAGTCGTGAGCTCAGGCAAAGATGTTCCCAGAGCGACCATGGTTGCTGCAATGACATCCTCAGGAACCTTCAGCCGTCGGGCAGTTTCGCTGGCGGCTGGTATAAGGATTCGTGAGGCAAGAAGTACGAAGAAAAGTCCTCCCAGAAACAATATGAATGTAAGGGCTAACGAAACTTTTCCTTCCTGGTCGTCCTCATCATCCTGTTGACTCCTGGATTGTGCCCATCGATAACTCGACCATAGATACACACCCAGAAGTGAAACAAGGATCAATCCCATCCATCGGCTGATAGATGGAGTCTCATTGGAGATCAATTGAGCTGTGACAGCAAGCAGTACCAGAAGAATTGCCGAACCCAGTTGCCACCAGCCAGTTCTGTTGAGGAGCCATTTATTGTGCGGCGGTGCTGCAATGAGGACCACAAGACCAAATATCAATCCTGTATCGGCTATGATTGAACCAACTCCGTTTCCCAGTGCCAGGCCAGGATTTCCTGTAAAGGCAGCCATCACTGAGACAAAAGCCTCCGGTGCCGTTGTTCCCAGACTGAGTATCGTTGCTCCAATCACGAATTTTGGAAGTCTGGTTCGAAGTGCAAGGCTGACTGAACCATCGATGATCCAATCTGCCCCCTTGGTGAGTAAGTATATTGTTACGGCTATTACAATGAATATTATTCCGAGTGGTAGACTCTCAAAAAGCATTGCCAGACTGTGCTCGTCAGTCAGATAGTTCCAGAATTGCATGATAGAAAGAATAGGGATCTTGTTTATCATTGTATAGTAGTGAGATTCTCTTCAAGATGCCTGATATCAGATACTCAGCATAAAAAACGTCGGCAGGACTTGATAAAAATGAAAGAATTCAGTATACATCATTACTGTGCGAAAGTAGCTCAGTGGTAGAGCTCCACCTTGCCAAGGTGGATGTCGCGAGTTCGAATCTCGTCTTTCGCTTCGGGATTCTTAAATATACAGTGTCAGGAAGCTTGTTGTAGCCTGGTTTCATTGAAATTCAACGAGGTGAAGATCCCTGTCAGATATAGCAATTTAATGTTGAATACGACTGTTATTCGGCGAATTACTCTTTGGTACGATAAGAATTCTTACCGGCACGGTGAATAGTAAATATTGGTCCTATAAGTATTAGTTCTCTGGTAGAAAAAACCAATCTATCTAACAAGCTTTCTGACACTACATTTTTCTGAGTTTATTCAGATCTTCTTTTGTATCAATGTCAGTGAATATACCATAATCATTCACTGGAACAGGCATGGGTTTGAGAGGTTCTATCACATCCATGGCTTTTTCGTCGGGCTGAGCCATTCTTATCAACTGAGCGGCCTGTCCATCCATCAGCACGGGATGACCTCGTTTATCATTGCAGAAGGGGTATACTACATGGTTGTTTTTGATGGATTTGGCCAGCTTGAAAAAAGTCTGAGGCATAATGTGGATGAGGTCTGCCAGTAGAACAAAGAATAGTTTGCTTTCAAGCCTGGTGATTCCGACTTGCAGTGAACCAAGTTGACCTGACTGATAATTGTTATTGTGGACGATTTCGACATTTTCACCATGTTGAAGCACTGAAGATATATCCACTGCCCCCTGAACAATAATAACTCTGGTACAGCATCTCAGCGCCAATTCTAAACTATGCCGCAGGATGGGTTTCCCCTTTATTTGTATCAGCTGTTTACTCAAGCCCATTCGATGGGATTCACCCGCTGCCAGCAAGATACAATCGATATTCAGTTTCTTCATTATCTCATTCATCATTGGCTGTAAGTGTCAGGTTCAAACCTGTTCTTCACCGGAAAATGGTGTTCAGTAATCTTTCCTTACGACCGATGCAGCCTTTGAGGACGACTTCATACTATGCGGTATTTTCTTTCTGGACAAGACACACTTCAGATTATAAGGAATAACAGATGCTGGATACAGGACTGAGATATCAGTATTCCAGATGAATTTCTTCAATATGAAACAGAAAGGCTGCACGGGATTGTCACGGAGCTGAACAGTCTGTATTGGCAGCCGATTGCTGAAGAATCATTCAGCTTCATATTCCTTCTTCTCAGACAGTATATTCTGAGGCGCACAGTGGGATTATATCGATCGCTAGAGGATTCGAACCTCTGACCTTTGCCTCCGGAGGGCAACGCTCTATCCAGCTGAGCTAAGCGACCAGTTCAATCATTATAGTCGAAATAAGAGTTCTTCATAGATGGGAAAAGGTCAGATACGGTTTATCCTCTATTCTTTCAAGTGAATCACAATGGACTGAAGTTCAATCATGGCCGGTACAGCTTCTCTGTGGCAGTATTCATAGTTTGTATGGCATCAGGGATTCATAGAAGTGATTCTTACCGTAGATCTGATACTCATGTGTTTCACCTGGCGTTGTATCTCCTTTCATTATTATCAAGTAGTCTGGATTCCATGTAGTAACGTTTTTCTACTGCCTCACCAATACTGAATGATTTTCCCGGATATGGACCAACCTGGCTTATCCTGCTGAAGAAAGTCTTTTTGTCAAGGTTGGGGAGTAGAATTCCAACCGTTTCCGGTTTGTCTGCCAGCTCTCGAAGAGATTTTTCGCCATGAATGTAGTCAATGCCTGTTTCTGGATGAGCATCAATATAGGAATTCAAAGATTCCTGAACGAGTTCAATGGTTAGTTTCTCCATAGTTGTATTGCAGAGTGTAAAAGTCATCTCCTTGCTCTCGGAAATGATCATGATGGTATCAAAATCCTGTCCAAATCTGTTGATCCTGGATTCACTCAAGGATAATCTTTCTTTCAGGAAAGTGATTAAACTTCTTGTATCAGCATTATAGAGCAGCCGGTGAATTGGGTGAAAATGTAACCCTTCATCATGAATGTTTATTACTTCCACAAGGGCAAAACGTGCTGGATGATCAACAGGAGCACCGGCAGATTTCTTCTCTTCCCATATTTTCTTTGCAGATGCCAGAGAATGATTTCCATCGCCAACAGCAAATAGGAAGTCTGTGTTCCGGGCAATAGATTCAAAGGCCTGTGTGAGGTCTTCCAGATCTGATACAAGACGACCAGTCAGGTGGCCCCCTCTCTGAATGAGATCAAAATCATAGAGGGTCTCTTTTTCGGCATGATTTGAAGCTGTGGTCATCACAACATCGTCAGGATCATCAATAAGGAGAATAGTGTGAGAAAGATCCAGGGAAGCATTCCGGCGTACAGCTATACGAGGAGGCAGCCGATCCTGAATAGTTCCCTCTGTAGGCCGAGCCAGGCTGGTTGACTTTTCTGAGAAGTCGTAGTTTTCCAGGTCCAGTGCTAAAACCAATCCCCGTCGCTGTGCAACAAATGGAGTTGAGCGTTCGACAAAAATGATCCCATTGGGCAGCGGCCGTAAAATTCCATTGGAGATCGATTCTTTCATTGCCGAATGGATCTCTTTGACTTTCTGATCAATACTCCCTTCATTCAGGTAGTATTCTGGAAGAATCAAATTCAGAGTAGATGGATGATTGCCAACAATATGTTGAGTTTCTTCCCAGTATTGCTTCTCAGATGTGAATTGATCACATGCGATGACAGACCAGTATTCAGGTTTGATCGTATTACCGGGAATCATAATCTCTGGTACTGAAATTCCAAGTTTGCTCAGACGTTCAATCAGGTTCATTGTCTTCTTTGTCCATATTGATATCATCTGTAGTAAATGGGACTTTAATCTCAAAACCCTTGTAGACCATAAAAGATTCAATGGATTCTATTCGGTCAACTTTGCTTAATTCTTCGCTGAGGAATTTCAACAGGTCGAATCCCTGCTGAAGATGCACAGTGATGAGTAAATCGTAGCGACCGGTTACAACACCAACTGAAACAACACCGTGAAGTTTACTTACCTCTTCTCCTTTGGAAACGTAATTCATATCTTTGAGCTTGGCACCGATGTAGATGATTTGATGACCCAGCATGGCTTCAGGGTCAACATAGCCTGCAATTTTCAGTATTCCATCCTGTTCAAGTTTACGTACTCGTGCTTTTATTGTGTTTTCTGATACTCCAAGAGCAACAGCGATTTTTTTGTACGGCTTTCGTCCTTCAGTCAAATGACTGATAATGCTCATATTCAATTGATCAATCTGAGTCATAGTACCTGCTTGCGAAATCCTTCATTAGTTCCATCAGTCTCATCAGACCATCCATACTCATGGCATTATACAGGGAGGCTCGGCATCCTCCCACACTGCGGTGTCCCCTGAGACCTACGAGTCCGTTTGCTGCAGCCTCCTCAAGAAATTTGTTCTCTAACTGTTCCGTTCTTAATCGCCAGACTATATTCATATCCGATCTCATATTGGGGTCCACGGGATTCCTGTAGAATCCTTCAGACTCATCAATGAGCCTGTAGAGTGCTGCGGCCTGCTGCTTGTTCTCTTCTGCAACTCGACTCAAACCACCTTGATCTTTTAGTTTTTCCAAAACCAGTTTCATTGCCCAGATAGAGAATACTGGAGGAGTGTTATATAGAGAATTGCTCCTGGCATGAACGGCGTAATTCAAATATGAACCAAGATAATTGGGACAGCGTGAAAGAAGATCTTCTCTGATTATCACGACTGTTGCGCCAGCTGGACCAAGGTTTTTCTGGGCACCGGCATAAATCACAGCAAACCTGGAAACGTCAATTGGTCTGCTGAGGATATCGCTGGACATGTCGGCAAAGAGGGGAATCTCCTGTGTGTCAGGAAAAGATTTCCACTGAATCCCTCCTATTGTTTCATTGGTGGTTATGTGAAGATAGGATGACTCCTTATGTATTGTCAGATCGAGGGGATTGGGCAGCGTGCAGTATCTGTTACTCTCACCATCCCATGGGATAGATATCGAACCGAACTTCTTTGCTTCTGTAATTGCTTTTTGTGCCCATGCACCGGAATTAATATACTCGGCTCTGCTGTTGGGTAATAGAAAATTCATTGGGATCATGGAGAACTGCAAAGTAGCACCTCCACTGAGGAGGAGAATGCAATAGGATTCAGGGATTTTCATCAGTTCTCTGAGGAGGAGAATCACTCCGTTATGTACTTCTCTGTATGGGGTTTCCCGGTGGCTCATTTCCACTATGGAGAGACCAGTCCCATTGTAGTCGAGCATTTCCTGTGAAATAGTCTTCAATACTTCAACAGGGAGTACAGATGGACCAGCAGAGAAATTAACAGGGCGATTCAATCCTTCTCTCCTCATTCAGCGGCTTGCTGGATTGTGTCATTATTTGTGTCAGGGATGCAATAGGCGAGGAGAAGAGCAAAACAGGAAAGGCCGATGTTATCAAGTTTTTGGGTATGACCATTGTGGCCGGAATGATCACGATTTCGTCGGTGTCAATGAGCCGAGCCAATGATAGGCTTTGTGAATTGATACCCAGACGAACGAATCAGTCTATTGAATCTGCAATGGAAAAGCTGAATACCTGGTACCGGGGCTGGAGCGGATATTACGGTATGACCGAAGATAAGCACCAGCTTCAAAGAGTAGAAGCCCATGCCAGAAGGCGATTGAGATCCCGAATAGTGTATGAGCACAAGAGACCCCGGAATCTGAAACGAACTCTATTAAAAAGGGGAGTATCAGAGTATGGGGCCAATCGTATCATCAACAATATGGGCATCTGGGCGACTTCAAGGAGTCCGGCTATGCACAAAGCTTTTCCCAATCGGTATTTCATTGAAGAACTCGGGCAGTTTATTTATTCAGCCTGAGACTGAAAGAAATTTGAACACATGCATGAGGAGCCGTGTACGGACCCGTACGCACGGTTCTGTGAGAGGACGGCATCCCTGCTTTCGCAGGGTGCCTCCTACTCGATGCGTAGCTGGGCTACGTGAGTATTTTGGCAACGCAGCTGCAGGGGATGCGAGTCTATAAACTCGCATCCTGAGAGAGTGCCGAGCGATAGCGAGGAAAAGCCGCCACGGATGGCGGCGAAAACGAACGAAGGCGGCTTTCCAGAAGCAAGCAGGAGGCTTGCTTCTGGAGAGAAGGGCAAAAATCGAGCCGTGAGACGTAAATCCGACAGGTTCCCTATGCAGAATCGTAGACTTCGTCTTTTGTCGGAAGATTGACTCTCAACTCTTTCATATAGGATTTCAAATCTCCCATCGGTGTATATGTATCACAGTGATCCATGAACCGACGTGCGATTGTAAAATACTTGTGTAATTTCTCGTCGCCAAGTTTCTTGCGCCATTTCCCGGCACTGCATCTGATTCGCAGCATGTATTTACCATCATTGGTGTAATGACGGATGAGTTTGCAGTTTATGCAATTGGCACAGTAGATTTTCTTATTTAAATTCTCTTTTAACGGATCAAATGCTGGAACCATTTCCATCCTCTCGAGCACCTCTGAAAAAGAATCCTGTTCTTGAAGCTGTTTTCTGGAGATACCCTTTTACTTAAAGAGTCTCCTTGTTCTGGATTATCGACGAAACAGATGAAAAAATTGAATCCCCTATCAGACTCCAGGATCATGACAGGGAACAGTATTCCAGATTTCAGCTGCATATTCTCTGATTGAACGATCGGAACTGAATCTTCCACTGCCGGCAATGTTGTGCAGGGCCATTTGATTCCATATCTCCCGATTTGTCCATGTCAGATTTGCTTTTTTTCGTGCTTCACGGTAGGAAGCAAAATCGGTTAATACGAAATAGTTGTCAGCAGCATTTCCTTCCACTCCATGAACCAGGGAATCATACAATTCCCTGAAGTCATCGCCTGAACCAAGGGTTCCATCGACAAGAGTGTTTAATGCACGTTTAAGCATGGGATCTGATTCAAGTATGGCGGCAGGATTGTTTTCTTTTGAATTACGGAGGGCGGCAACTTCCTCAGGAAGCATTCCGAAAATAAAAGCATTGTCCTCGCCGACTTCGTCAACGATTTCAATATTGGCACCGTCCATAGTGCCCAGGGTAACGGCTCCATTCATCATGAATTTCATATTGCCAGTCCCTGAAGCTTCTTTTCCGGCAGTGGATATCTGCTGAGATATTTCTGCACCTGGGAAGAGTATCTCGGCAACACTCACCCGGTAATCGGGGATAAAAACAACTTTGAGACGTTCGGAGTTTTTTTTATCGTTGTTAATGATATTGGCCGCAGTATGAATCAGATGGATGATTTGCCTGGCTCTTCTATAACCTGGTGCTGCTTTACCCCCGAAAAAAATAGTTCGGTGCGGTATCATCAATTCCGGATTTTCCTTGAGAATCAACCAGTCGTGTATGACTGAGAGAATGTTCATCAGCTGACGCTTGTACTCGTGAAGACGCTTTATCTGTACATCAAACAAGCTGGATGGATCAATGATCTGACCGGTGAGTTGTCGGGTCAGACTGGCCACCCGTATTTTGTTGATCTGTTTTATTTCGCCCAGATTCAGCAGTATGGCCCTATCACCGGCCAGAGATTTCAGATTCCTGAGCAGTGACAGGTCTTTTGTCCATTGGGGTCCAATTGTTTCATTCAAAAAACTTGCCAGGGAGGGATTGGCTTTTCTCAACCAGCGTCTCTGCGTAACACCATTTGTTTTATTGTTGAATTTGTCCGGCCAGAGTTTGTACCAGTCGTTGAGCACACTGGTTTTGAGGATCTCTGTGTGTATGGCGGCAACTCCGTTGATGCTGAAAGAGGCCACAATAGCCAGATGAGCCATTTTGATCATTCCATCAGCCAGTATGGACATTCTATGATGCCGTTCTCTTTCTCCAGGGACTGTTTTAATGAGTAAGGCCATGAAACATCTGTTAATCTCTTCCACAATTTGTATAAGACGTGGACACTCCGCACGAAAAAGGTCAATACTCCATTGCTCCAGTGCTTCGGTCAGAACTGTATGATTCGTATAGGCAAAGGTTCGAGTGGTTATCTCCCATGCCTGATCCCATTCCAATCCTTCAATATCCAGAAGCAGCCGCATGAGTTCAGGTATGGCGATTACGGGATGGGTATCGTTAAGCTGTATAACCGCCTTTTCTGGAAATAATGAGAGGTCTTCACCATAAACAACATGGTATTCCCGGATGATATCCTGCAGAGATGCGGAAGCAAAAAAATACTGTTGACGCAGCCGTAAAACCTTACCGGCCGGATTGCTGTCATCAGGGTAGAGTATTCTTGTAAGATCTTCCGCCCTGTTCTGAAATTCCACAGCTTTCTGATATTCTGTGCTATTGAACAGCTGGAGGTTAAATCCATCCACTGATTCAGCTTCCCACAGTCTCAGGGTATTGATGGTTCCAGTTTTCCAGCCAATGACAGGCATATCACAGGGTATGGCCCGTACATCCTCCGTATCCACAAGTCTGAACCTGGGTGTACCATCAGAGTTTATTTCACTGACCACGCGTCCTCCAAAAGGCACGATGACCATTTGATCAGTTCGGCGTATGGACCATGGATCGCTTTTGGCCATCCAGTCATCGGGTTCTTCCACCTGCCTGCCGTTGATTATTTCCTGTCGGAACATTCCATACCTGTAGCGTATGCCATATCCACGGGCTGGCAGGTTGAGAGTGGCCAGTGATTCCATAAAACAGGCGGCCAGACGGCCAAGGCCTCCATTGCCCAGCGCTGCATCCGGTTCAGCATCCTCGGCGGCATTGAAATCAACATCTATTTCCTCGAAAGCCGCGGTAATATCATCTCTCCAGCCAAGATTGATGAGATTGTTTCCCAATACGCGACCGATGAGGTATTCCGCAGAAAAGTAATATGCCTTCTTCAGTCCGAATGAATGCACATGTTTCTCGACATCTCTCCACTGATTCCAGAGCAGATCCATGATGGCCCTGGAAACAGCTTCATAGATATCTCTGGAACTCGCTCCAGCAGTTCCATCTCCTGTTTTTCTATCAATCCAATAGTAAAATCGATCCAGGAACTTCTTCTTATCCAGTTTCATTCTCTTCTCTCATAAGATTTCTGCATGCTCATCAATGATGCGGATGTTTACAGCATTCCCGTTCACGAAGGGCATGGCTTTAATGTTTTCAAATGCTCTTGTGATATCTTTCACCCTGGCTTCATGGGTAGTAAGGACAACCGGGACACAATCCCCCTCGTGATATTCTTTTTGTACAAAAGAATTAAGGCTTATATTTCTTTCAGCCATTTCAGTTGCGATTTTCGCAACAACACCACTTTTGTCCTCTACATCGAAACGCAGATAATGTCGGTGGGTGGTGTTCTGCATATCAGCCAGTTTTATCGGCTCATGTTGATCTGGCCAGAGAGGTAGCTTCTGAAACAGAACAGGCCAGGTTCCTATGACAATGGAGAGAATATCCGATACAGTAGCAGAGGCTGTGGGGTTTCCACCAGCACCCCTGCCATAGTACATGGTATGCCCTACGGCATTGCCATAGACACTTATCGCATTGAATGGCCCTGAAACAAAGGCAAGAGGGTGGTCGTCAGGGAGAAATACAGGTTTGACCGCCATTTCCAGACCCTGATTGGACCGGCGGGCAAAGGCAATGAGTTTGAGAATGTAACCAAGTTCCCTGCCCGTGGTTACATCGAATAAATCAAGATTATCTATTCCTTCAACAGGTATGGCATTCAGGGGAATAATCCCGCCGAATGCAAGAGATGCCAGCAGGGTGAGTTTGTGAGCTGCATCGGTTCCATTAACATCCAGTGCGGGATCGGCTTCTGCAAGTCCATCAGCCTGGGCCTGTCTGAGGGCTTCCTCATAGGTTTTTCCGTGTTCCACCATTTCGGTCAATATGAAATTAGATGTTCCATTGACGATACCATATAAGGCGTCGTTTGTGTTGGCTGACAATCCATCGCTCAGAGCTTTTATTACAGGTATTCCACCGGCACAGCAGGCTTCCATTCCAATGCTGACATTGTTTTCCCGTGCCAGTTCAAAGAGTTCTGTGCCGTGATGGGCCAGGAGGGCCTTGTTCGCCGTTACTACGTGTTTTCCCGCTTTTAATGACTTTTCAATTATGTTTTTTGCATGGGTGACTCCTCCGACAGTTTCCACTACGAGGTGAATAGAGTCATCTGCCAGAACTTCATCCAGGTTTCTCGTGAACAGGTTTTCGTCAAGGCCAGCTTCCCTGGCTTTGTTAAATGTTACACTGATCAGGGCTTTGATGACCAGTTTTCTCCCCGTCAAATTATTGAAGCGTTCACTGTTTTCGTTTAACAAAGCTGCAGTAGCATTGCCGACTGTACCGCATCCTGCAATGGCTATACCAAATTCTTGAGAATTCTCCATAATACCTCCATGGTGATTTGAAAGAATGAATGAAGGTGAAATCTTTTTCAAGAGGTTTTATCCCTGAATTAGAAGGATGATGACTGGTTCTCATGTGCAAAACAATGCAAGGGTTGACATGAATTTATGATTTTTTTAGGATTCAGTGACAACTAGAAAATCCAGGATTATGATTACAGGAGCTGATATGAAAAGTATTTCAGTCATTACAATTCTCATTGCAGTTCTTGCAGGCTGTGCAAGTAGTGCGCCGAATGTCACACGGACGTCTTCTGATGAAGTTATCGATTTAAGTGGACGCTGGAATGATACAGATTCCCGATTGACGGCAGAAACAATGGTGAATTCCATGCTTACTGGTGTGTGGGCAGGCCAGTTTATGTCGGAAGAAGATAGAATCCCGATTGTTATTGTTGGACGCATCCGCAACAAAAGTTCCGAACACATTGATTCAGACACATTTGTCAAGGATATTGAACGGGAATTGGTGAATAGCGGCAAGGTTTCCTTTGTTGCAGCCGGTAAGGAAAGAGAAGAAGTGCGTGCTGAGCGGGAGGATCAACAATCCAATGCTGCTCAATCAACTGCAAAGGCCTTAGCCGCTGAAACAGGAGCTGATTTTATGATTCAAGGAATCATAACCAGCCAGACAGATGCTATTGAAGGAAAAAGAGCGACACTCTACAAAGTTGATATGGAACTCATCGATTTAGAGACAAATCAGAAGGTTTGGATTGATACCAGGAAGATTAAAAAACTTGTAGAACAGAAAAAATCTTCATGGTGATATCTTCTTTCGGGTATCGATTAATCCCGATAGTTCTTCTCAGCATATCCGTCTCCTGTGCCAGCACAAGGACAGCACAGGAACAATACGCTGAAACCATCCCACTGGTAAGAAAGGGGGAATATCAACGAGCTGCCGAAATAATCAAAGACGCCAAGGAAGATAGATACAAGGAAAAGGACAGGGTTCTCTATTATCTGGACTCAGGTATGCTCATGCACTGGGCAGGTGAGTATGAAGAGAGTAATCGATTACTCACTCAAGCTGAAGAAGGAATTGAAGAATTGTTCACTAAAAGCATATCTAAAGGACTCTCATCGGCAGTTCTGAACGATAATGCCCTGGATTACTCTGGCGAAGACTATGAGGATGTCTATCTCAATGTCTTTAAATGTTTAAATTACATTGCTTCTGGTGATATTGAGTCTGCCCATGTAGAAATCCGCAGGGTTCAGATTAAACTCAATCTTCTTGAGGATAAGTACAAAAAACTTGTTGAGGAATACAATGCCTCAGAAGAGGCCGAAGGACAGATTGAAGCAAGGGAAAACAGGTTTCACAACGATGTTCTGGCACGGTATCTGAGTCTTCTCCTTTACCGTGCGGAAGGAGCATTGGATGATGCCCGGATAGATCTTCAGTCAATAAATGACGCCTGGCTTACTTTGCCTCAGTTATATGATTTCGAAAAACCGCCTCTACCTGCCATTGAGGAGCTTTCTGATGGTAATGCTCTGGTTAATTTCATAAGTTTTACCGGATTAAGTCCTGTAAAACTGGCTGATACTCTCAGGATTAACAGCGGCGCAGATAAACTGTTTCTCACCATGGAAGGACAGGATGAGGAATATGTTAACAGTTTGACAGGTTTTACAGTCCTCCCCGTACCTGGAACAGCCGCAGGAGTCCATTTCAAAATACAGTTCCCCCGGCTGGAGAGTCGTCAAACATCGGTTGATCGCATCATTGTAAAACTTGATGGGAAATCTATGCATGAAATTCTACTGCTGGAGGATATGGAAGCGATAGCAAGGGAGACTTTTCTTCTCAAACTTCCTCTTACTGTTGGACGTACAATCATCCGGGCAACTGTAAAACATATTGCAAAAGAAACTGGAAAGGCAGCACTGAATCAGGGTTTGAGTGATCAGGGAGTTGGAGGGGCAATTGTCGGCGTTTTGGCTGGTATAGCTGCAGAAGTTGCGGTTGATGCTTCTGAAAATGCGGATCTCCGCATATCTCAGTTTTTCCCGTCATCAGCATGGGCTGCAGAAATCTCAATTAAACCTGGATCCTACCATGTCAGTCTGGACTATTGGGATGGAGATGTTCTGCTGGGAACAATTGATCATGGAGTTCGTGAATTTGTTCCCGGGCAGCTTAACTTAGTTGAAAGTTACCTATTGAAATAAGGAGAAACTATGTCAAATACCGGATATGTTGTTCATTGGATCATGATTTCAATCGCTGTGATGAGTATTTCATGTGCATCAGCTCCTCCCGCATCTGTATCTGTTCCCCGTGGAGGTGATGCACCGGATTGGGTGAGAGACAAGGATTCTGCCTACCCCGTGGCCCAATACCTTGCCGAACTTGGTGAGGGAGACAGTCTTAAAGGGGCAAAATCCAATGCGGCAGGAGCAATAGCTCAGCTTTTCAAAACACAGATAACGGTTGACAGCACAATTCGCACCCGATATAAGGAAATTACAGGTCAGGATGATGCCATTCTTGATCTAACCACCCAGACAGATATTGATCAGACAATTGGCCAGAGTGCTGATGAATCCCTGTCCAATCTTAGATTTGGAGAATCATGGCAAAATGACATGGGACAGGTCTATGTCATTGCTTATCTCGACAGGACTGAGACTGGAAACCTCTACAGGCAGCGCATTCTTGATGACGATAATCGGGTCGTGGAGTTACTCAATCGTTCACGCAGCCAGGAAGAAGCCCTACGCCGTTATGCTTTCGTCGATGCGGCCCTTGTGATGGCTGAATCAAATATGGTCCTTGTGGAGCAGCTTGAAATCATTAACCTGCCCATGTCTCGATCCATTATTCACCCGTATGACCTTGGAAATCTTAAGGCGGAGAAAGACAATCTGGCTTCAGAATTAAGAATCAAACTGGAAGTAACTGGTGATGACTCTGATCAGGTTGAGGCCGCCCTTTCCGATTGGGTCACCGGCCGGGGATTTTCAATCACACCGGATGGAGATATGTTCCTGACAGGAGTTGTCAACATCATACCCGTGGAGCTTGATAATGATTATACAAATCTGAATTGGGAGTTGAATCTCAACCTTCTTGACAGCAATGGCATCCCGGCTGTATCTCTGGCAAACCAGGATCGCTCAACGGGAATAAGTGATTCAGCCGCTGTTTCCCGGGTTTACCAGGATATGACAGGTATGATTCGCAAAAAATTTGATAAGGCCTTTAATAAGTATCTTAATTCTTTCCTGGATAAATAGCATTGCAGGATAAACGGGGGCTTTTCGCTTTTCTGGCGGCATTTTTTTTTTACTTATCTTCCCGGTCAGGCCTGTTTTCTCACGGGATGCACGACAGATTTTTGATACCCTGCTTCAGGCCTATCCTGAGAAGATTTCCAATGTAAGTTATCAGGATGGGGAATGGAGTTTTATGATCAGGGAAACTCTGCTTTTCTGGGCTGATGGTCGATTACTACCTCTCAGTGATAAGAATCAGGAAGAAAAGTATTCTCCATACCATTTTTACCAGAGCCCAGAAGAAATGCCGCTTATCCGAACACTTTCCAGGAGTGAACAGCACAGGATTCAGGAGGGTATTAAGCGTCAGGAATCCAGGAAGTATCCGCGACACCCAGCTTTTCTTAACTCACTATGGGGTATGAAGGATTTCCAAACTGCTGAAAACACTGTTCAATCCATTGTTTTTCTTGGAAAGGATATCCTGGTTCATCCAGAAATAGTTGAAAAACTTGCCCTTGTTGAGAAAACAATCAGGAAATTGGCATCCCATGATGAAACAGTCGGAATCTGGTTGAAAAGCCTGTCAACCATTGGAGCTTATGTCTGGAGAGATGTTGCAGGTTCAGCAAATCGGAGCCTTCATTCTTATGGTCTGGCCCTGGATCTGATTCCTGAGGATTATGGAGGCAAACAGGTTTACTGGCGATGGTCCAGGTTCTATAATCCCGAATGGTGGGCAATACCTTATGAGGAGAGATATTTTCCTCCAGAGTCTGTAATCCTTGCTTTCGAAAAACAGGGATTCATCTGGGGAGGAAAATGGTTCTTCTTTGATCAAATTCACTTTGAGTATCGTCCGGAATTACTCACCAGTCGTGATCATTTGAAGAAGAATTTACAGGATTGAGAACAGTGAAGGTGCAAAGCAGTATCCCTCCGCCACCCTTCTGTCCCAGGTGCATTCATTACTTCGTTACATGGGACGTCAATTTCCCAAGGGGGTGTCGGCTGTTTGGCATTAAATCCCGTCAATTGCCCAGTACTGAAGTCCGCATGGCCAATGGTATTGATTGCCCCTCATTTCAGAAGAAGCAGCACTTGAAATAAAAGCTCTTTCTCCTGCTCAGGCTTAGGGGTATAATGACAGTATGAACTGCGGAATCATTGGTCTTCCAAATGTTGGTAAATCAACAATATTTTCAGCCCTGACTTCAGTGCCCGCTGAGGCAGCCAACTATCCTTTCTCCACGATTAACCCGAATGTTGGAATTGTGGATGTTCCTGATCCTCGTCTTGATCGAATTCATGAAATCATCAAAGCTGATAGGCGGGTTTTTGCTACAACAGAATTTGTGGATATTGCCGGTTTGGTAAAGGGTGCGTCTCAGGGCGAAGGACTGGGAAACCAGTTTCTTGCGAACATCCGTTCTGTGGGTATCATCGCCCATGTCATCCGATGCTTTGAAAATGATGACATTGTTCATGTTGACGGCAAACTCAATCCAGTCAACGATGTGGAAATTGTCAATACGGAACTTGTTCTGGCCGACCTTCAAACTGTTGAGAAACGACTCGAAAAAAACAGCCGTCAGGCGAAGGCTTCTGATCCAAAAACACGGCAGGAAGCACTGGCTCTGACGGAATTGCTGAGCAGAGTGGAAGCCCATCTGCAGGAAGGGATGCCAGTCCGGAATATGCTGCTCGACAGTTCTGATTCTGCCCGTCTTAAAGAATTGTTTCTGCTGACTGCCAAGAAGCAGATATATGTGTGCAATGTTGACGAGGGCGGAATCGCTAACGAAACACCCCATACTGCCGCCGTCCGGAAAATGGCCGCCGAACAGAATGCTGAAGTTATTGTACTGTCAGGAAAACTTGAAGCCGACATTGCCTCCCTTGAAAATGAAGAAGAACGGGCACTGTTTCTTGAAGAATCCGGTATAACAGAATCCGGCCTATCATTATTAGTTAGAAGTGCCTGCTCTTCCCTGAATTTGAGAACATTTTTTACGGTTGGCGGCACTGAGAACCGAGCCTGGACATTTAAAAACGGAGCAATGGCACCCCAATGTGCCGGTATAATTCATTCCGATTTTGAACGGGGTTTCATCAAAGCTGAAGTCTTCAATTGTAACGATCTGTTTGATCTTGGCAGTGAATCGTCCGTAAAATCTGCCGGCAAGCTGCGTCTTGAAGGCAGAGAGTACCCTGTACAGGACGGTGATGTTCTTCATTTCAAGTTCAATGTCTGACAGTACTTCTGGTTTCACCCTCCCTGATACAGCAATCGGCAGATGGGCTACACAGGCATCATCGTGGGCCAGCCCTGCGCAATCAATCCAGATGGTCCAACTCTGGCGGCAACTCCTATATCTGGTTCTTGGGGAAAGGGCAGGGAAGAATGCACAACCTTCCTGTCAGTGCATGTGGAAAAACCTGGTTATCGCAAATATCCCAGCCAGTCCTGCTGCTGATCAATCATGGTATCCACCATTTCAGACATCCCATGGTAGTTATTGACCATCGGACATGCCAGCACCGCCTGAAGTACGAGATTCCGGCTCTCCTGTAGTATGGCTTCGGCAGTAAGGTCATACACACCCGCATAGCTCCGCATCAGGGCACCAAATCCCTTTGGATAATCATCAAAGTGTACTGGCTGTATTCCATTCTTATGTATGATTCCCGGTACCTCCACCGCAATGGAATCAGGAAAGTCGGGAATCGCCCCATTATTAAGAACATTGACCGCAAGCTCCTCATGACCGGAATCGGTGATGATTCCTTCAATAATGGGAATGACCCGTTCATGGACATCCAGCGTGATTTCAGACCAGGACTGGTTTGAGAGGGCATAACGGTAGAACTCATAAAAGTCCATAATCCCCTTATGATCGGCGGCATCCTGGGCCCAGGAAACATACTCGCCAAGATGGCTGTCCAATGTGATGGGAAGCAGTCCATAAGTCTCAAAAATAGCCCGAAACAGACGTCTGTCCGTCCAGGGGCGTTTGCTCTCCTGCCTGTTTATCATCCAGCGTTCATTTGTTCCTTCCGTTCGGGGAACAGTGCCCGTTTCACGGACGTAGTCCCAGATATCAGTAAACCCTGGTTCCTTTTCAAAGAAGGCAGGTGCCTTGTGCCTTATGTCGGGATAAGCATCTTTTCCGCTGTCAATATAATGGGCCTCAAGCAAAACGGAGAAATGATTCAAGCCTGCTGCCCTGACCTGAAGATTTTCCAATCCGGTGTCCAGGATGGCGGGTAAATAACGTTCGAGAGATGCGATTTCATGACACAGTCCAATAAATCTGAGATCTGGATACCTGCGAAGCACTGTTGTGGTGATGGCCGTCATGGGATTTGAGTAGTTGAATACAATGGCATCGGGACAGTGTAATTCCACATCGCCGCAGATTTCCAGGATGGGAGGAATGATGCGCAGGGCGTGAAAAATCCCGCCGGGACCGCCATTCTCCCCATAAACTTGATTGACACCGAACTGCAGGGGAGTCTTCCAATCCTGGTCCCAGAGTGTAAATCGATCGCCCACTTCAATGGAAATTATGATGAAAGCGGCTCCTTTTAGAGCCTCAGCCCGGTCAGTGGTGGCTGAAAGGGTGAATTCCAGACCATGTTTCTCAATGAATTCACATCCTTTTTTGTATACGGCATCCAGAGCCATGCCATTGATGTCCAGCAGAACTAATTCCGTTCCCCTGAGTACCGAACTCTGAAATACTTCACCCATTGTTCCTAAACCGAATTGGGAACTTCCTGCTCCAATGAGAACAATTTTCATAATATCTCCTTCAGGGCATCTTCAAGATAGTTCCGGCTCTGACTTGAATTTCTGTCAGATTCCGGGAAGCTGTTATTGAGATTCCTTTCATTTCCAGAACCTATTCATTAACGACCGGGGGGGTATTGTCAATGGGAAAACAATGTATCCAGAAAGATCGCACGAATAATGAGTATTGAAAACTGTGTATCTGGTTTTATTGCTTTACCGTCCTGACACGTCCGACAGACTCCAGGGAGTCTGCGAAACTGGCCATCACCTGAATTGCTTTCCGGTAGTGTTCTTTCTCCAATGCAGTCATAAAGGTAGTTCCGGATGTGCGATGGGAGGCGAATACCGGCGCGATACTCTGTTCAGCCATTCTGGTCAGCACAGCAGGGATGAGAGCTGCTTCATCTCCAAGATTCTCACCCACCGCCCCGACTATACAGAGGTCCGACCGTTTCTCAACCTCACTTAGATGCAGATCTTCCTTCATGGTATCAATATCTCCATCCCCAGGATTCCGATTTTCAAGGGGTTCCAGAATGACCAGAAGTGTATCACACTGGCATGCTGAATACAAAATTTTCCATCCCATCGCGGCCAAACTCTCCAGGATTTTCAACTGTAGAGAAAGGTTGTCCCCCAGATGGGCATTCTGAAATCGACAGACGGATACACCCATCTTTCCGGCAACCCCGGTAATTCCCGGATGGGACTTCCTTTTTTTAATCACGATCATGGTTCCCGGAGCTTCGGGGATATTGGTATTCCGGATATTGATTGGAATTCCGGCGGTGCTGACAGGCTGAATAGCCTCTTCATGAAACACTTTTGCCCCCAGGGCCGAAAGTTCGCGAAGTTCCCTGAAAGAAACCTCTTCTATGGGAGCAGGATCATCCACGATGCCGGGATCCGCTGCCAGCAGTCCCGATACATCGGTCCAGTTTTCATAAACCCGGGCCCCTGCGCCACGAGCTATCACAGCACCGCTGATGTCGGACCCGCCGCGGCTGAAGGCCTTTATACCCCCTCTGGCATCCTGACCATAGAATCCTGGAATAACCACCTGGCTGTCGGGGGAAACAGCCTGATCGATCAGTTTGTAGCTCTCCGACGAAAGTTTCCCCCGGGCATCAAATCGGATGATTTCTTCGGCATCCAGGAAGGAAAATCCAATGTATTCGGCAATGAGGCGGGCCAAAAAATGCTCCCCCCTGGATACGGCATAGTCATAGGATTTTTCACTCTGAATCCGGTCTTGAGCCTGATCAAGAAGCTCTTTCAGTCCTGAGCCAACTTTCAGATCGGCGGCTATCTCCAGAAATCTCTCACGGATGGGCTCAAAGTCTGCTTCAATTGACTTCTCCCTCACAGCAGCCTGGTAACAGGCGATTAAACGGTCGGTTATCTTTACATCGTTTCTGGTCCGCTTTCCTGGTGCCGATACAACGATCAATCGTCGCTCATTGTCTGATTGGACAATGTCGGCACTTTTTTTTATTTGATCTGCCGACGCCAGAGAGGTTCCGCCGAATTTGACAACTTTCATAGCATCCTCTACTTGATGAATAGTTTTTGTGGGTATTCGATAAGCTTTTCACAGCCTGTTTCGGTAACAAGAAGGGGTTCGGAACACTCCACACCGCAGGTATCCAGCCAGATTCCCGGCATGAAGTGAATCGTCATCCCCGGTTTCAATACAGTTTTATCCCCTGGACGAAGGCTCAGGGTATGCTCCCCCCAGTCCGGGACATAGTTCAGACCAAAGGAATAGCCCACTCGAGAGGGTTTCTCAATACCCGTTCCGGCAAGATAACTGCGCCATTTCTCCTCCACCTCTTCGGCGGTAACTCCGGGTTTAATGAAATCCAGCGTTCCATTCAATCCCCTTATGACGGTATCCGAAATCCGCTGCAGATCCTCCGGCGGCTTTCCCAGGTAGAGAGTACGCGACAGCGGTACATTGTAGTGGTGACGGGCCCCCGCCAGTTCCAACAGCACTACATCTCCCTTTTGATAGTTTCTGTCTGGATTAAAGGTTAGATGGGCGGTACTTGTTCTCTCTGCCGTTGGCATTATGGGAAAGAGAGCCGTGGGATCTCCGCCGAATTCCCCGGTTCCCCAAATCTGAGCCTTCGCAACATTCGCCGCTGCGTCTTTTTCAGGAACTCCAGGGGCAATACTTTCGACGGCCGCATCCATCACTTTCCTGCAGATTTCACTGGCCTCCCGGATTACGGCGATTTCCGCAGGTGATTTAATTGTTTTTATCCAGTTCACCAACCCGGTGGCATCCATCTTCCTTGAGTGGGGGAGTTCTTCTTCCAGCTGGGTGTACATCCTGGCGTTGAACCAGTAGCCATCCATGTCTAAACCCATAGTCCGTTTTTCCCACCGCCTTTCTTTGATTATTTCCGCCACGTAGCTCATTGTATGAATATATCGGGATTGTACATATTCATCCCTGTATCCCCATATATGATCCTGGGGAAGAAAAGACGTAATCCGGGCCCCATTGGAATCCTGCTCCCGGCCAAACCAGTGGGGAGTATCATCATCCAGTGAAAGGAGGAGCCCCTGATGGACATAGAAACTCCAGCCATCATAACCGGAAAGATAGTTCATCTGCCCAGGATCGGTGATCAGGAGTATTTCTATTCCCCGGTGATCCATGGACTGCTGGGTAAGTCGAATTCGCTGTTTGTATTCCTCCACACCGAAGACAGTCTGATTTCTCATTTGACCTTCCTAACGGGGAATCTGGATTCCGATTCCCCGCTCCCTGGCAAGTTTGCAGGCGCCCAGGGCAATCATTGTATCCTGCACACCAACCCCGGTCAGGTCGCAAACGGTGAAGTCATCTTCATTGGTTCGCCCGGGATGGACTCCATCGATGAAGGTTCCCAATTCAGTCATGGGGGAGTCAGCGGTGAGAATTCCCTGCTCGACGGCAGATCGAACTTCGCCCAGACGCAGAGCCTGGCTTTTCATGTCACAGGCCAGAAGGTCAGCCCTGGCAAGTACCTCTGCTTCCAGTTCCTGTTTCTCTTCCGTGTCACTTCCCATGGCGGTGATGTGGAGGTTGGGGTGGATCCAGTCGGCCTTGATAAAACCCTCGCGGGCAGGGGTGGTGGTTACAACAACCTGACTTTCCCTCACCACCTCTTCTGCGGTGGTACTCTTAATAACCGTTACTCCCAGTTCAGATTCCATATCGTTGACATAGGCATTCTTCACATCCTCATTGCTTGAAGAATACATTCGGATTGTTTTTATGTCACGCATTAAAGCCAGGCCCCGCATCTGCCAGCGTGCCTGGGCTCCGGCTCCGATGACTCCAGCCTGACTGGCGTTTTCAGGGGCCAGGTATTCAGCGGCAATTGCTCCGGCTGCGCCTGTCCGGACATGGGTGAGATAGCCATTATCCAGTAAAACAGCATCGAGAAAACCAGTCTCTGCGGAAACAACCAGCATGAGACCGCTTCCTGAAGGAAGACCCAGTCGGGAATTCTGGAAAAAACCGGAAGCAACTTTGACGGCCATTCTGTCCATGCCCTTGATGAAGGCACTTTTTATATCAACTTCACCCTGTTTTTCATCGACCGGAAGCATCATAATGGGGGGAACAATTGCATTTCCCCTCTGTAGTTCCTTGAATCCGAGGGCTGTATTTTCTACCACGGCATGATCCAGTTTGACCAGATCCATCAGTTCTTTCTCATTGACTATAATGATAGGTTCCATCTTCTCCTCCTATATATGTTTTGAAATAATACTGCGGTAACGGGCAGGATCGACACTGCTGCCGCTTATGACCAGGCCGACCTTCCTGTTCGTCACATCCAATTTTCCGGTTTGTACAGCTGCAATTCCCACCGCCGAAGCTCCTTCAATCACAAGGCTGTGTTCCGTAAAGGCGTATACCATACCCACTTCAATTTCCTCTTCGGTGATCACTATGTGATCATCTACAAACTTTTGAATCAGAGGAAGAGTGTAGTTGTTTTCAATACCAATTCCGCCAAGCAGAGAGTCGGCATGCGTGTCTTTTTCCTCCACCTGCACCGGTTTTCCGGCCTTTAAACTCTCCAGCATGGCAGGAGAACGTTTTATTGTAACACCGACAATTCTTATGGAAGGTTTTATGGTTTTGGCCGCCAGGGCAATTCCCGCCAGAAGTCCGCCACCGGAGAGCGGCACCAGAATAACATCCATATCAGGCTCAGCCTGGAGCATTTCCAGAACGGTGGTTCCCTGTCCCGATACAATGGCAGGATCGTCAAAGGGGACTACCGGTATGTACTCCTCCTTTTCCATCAGCTCAAAGTAACGGCCCTCCGCTTCATCCTGGCAGGAACCGAATATCTCTACGTCTGCACCGAGGGCTTTAATCTTTTTCACCCGGTACTCGGGAACATTCTGCGAAAGACAAACCACCGCCCTGACACCTGTTTTTCCGGCAGCGAAGGAAACCGCTTTTCCATGGTTTCCCGTGGAGAAGGTAATAACTCCACGCTGCCTCTCTTTTTCATTGAGGGATAGAATTTTATTGGCCGCCCCCCTTATCTTGAATGAGCCGGTATTCTGGAGGCATTCAAGTTTCATAAAAATCTGATCCGCTCCCATGCTGTCTGCCAGGGCAGGCGATTCCCAGAGCGGTGTCTCCCAGATCATTGTCTTTATTCTTTTTTTTGCCCTGTAGACATCCTCCAGGGTCGGCAGCCTGTGCTCCACTGCAGGAACTCCTATTTGGTGAAGATATCCATGGGGTATTCGAAAAGCTGCATACATCCCTCTTCAGTGACGATGAGGCTGGCATCAATTTCGAATCCAACATCCTCAAACCAGATGCCGGGTATCAGATGAAGGGCCATATTGGGTTTTAATACAGTTTTATCGCCGGGGCGGATACTGATTGTGTGCTCACCCCAGTCGGGAGGATAGTTGACACCTATGGAGTATCCTAAACGGGATTCTTTCACAACTGTTGAGCCGCTGATGGCCTTCCGCCATCCTGCTTCCACCTCTTCAGCGGTGACTCCGGGCTTGATAAGCTCAAGAGTTTTTAAGAGACCATCGATAACCACCGCTGCGGTATCCTTCATCAGTTGAGGCGGCTCGGGACCCAGAAAAATGGTTCTGGCAATGGGGCAGTGGTAGTGCCTGTAACACCCCGCCAGTTCCAGCAAACAGGCCTCATTCTCCTTGAAGGTCGCATCCGACCAGGTAAGGTGGGGAGTCTTTGTGGCTTCACCGGCCATTATGAGGGGTACGATGGCGGGATAATCTCCGCCAAACTCCCTGGTTCCCGTGTATTCGGCCTGGACAATGGCGGCGGCGGCATCACACTCACGCACCCCAACATTGATACTTGAAATGGCTGCATCCATCACTTTTTCGGCAATATTGCCAGCCCGGTGCATCATTTCTATCTCAGCATCTGACTTAATCACCCTTACCCAGTTCACCAGGGCATTGGCATTTTTCAACGTTCCCCGGGGCAGATCCTTTTCCAATTCCACATAACACTGGTGGGTGAAGAAAAACTGGTCCGATTCCACACCAATAATCCTGTTATCCCACCCCTTTTCCCTTATCACGTCCGCCACAAAATTCATGGGATGTTTCACCAGGGAGTGAACATAGTCATCGGCGTAGCGGCGAATGTTATCTTTGGAGAGGAAGGTGGTGATGTCCGCCCCATTGCCGTCCATCTCCCGTCCCAGCCACATGGGTTCATCCTGGTCCAGAGAAACCAGAACCCCCTGGTGAACATAGAAACTCCAGCCATCGTAGCCGGTAAGGTAGTTCATATTGGCAGGATGACTCACCAGAAGAAGATCAATCCCCCATGCAGACATTGATTCTTTGGTCGCCCTCACTCTACGGGCATATTCTTCACGCGTGAATACTGGCATATGCATCTCCTTTCCCTGTATGGTGACTGTTGAACAGCATGGCTACATAAATCCGTTATATTGACGGGGGACCACGGCGGAATAGACATAATCTATCATCGTGTGATAGTCAAAGACCGGTAAACCTGTGGCCTCCCTGACAGCCCTGGCATAGGGTGGGAGGAGGCTGCACTCAAGAAGGATCATCTCCACCCGGGGATCAGATTCAACAATCCGCTCTGCCTCCACCACCACCTCCTTCTCAATACGGTTCTGATCGAGATAGCCTGCCTCATTAAAAACCGCCTCATGAAAGTGTTCCGATTTCTCAAGTCCCCTCATCACCAGATCGGAACCATCCTTGATCCCAATCTGCCGCAGAATGAAATCATCCAGGGAAGGAAGATTGGCGGTAATAACCCCAATTTTTCCCTTTCGTGAAAGCATCATGCGCATGAATGGGATTTGAAGCAGGCTGGAGAGGAATACAGGAATTTTTACGGCTTCCTGGATATCCCTTTGGAAAAGTGCCATGAATCCGCAGTCTCCTGTGATTGCTCTGACACCTTCGGTCTCCAACTCCCGTGCTCCCTTTTTAAGGCTTTCGACCAGACTCATATCGTGCTCCATGATTCTGGCAACCGAAAAACCAGGGATTCGCTGAAATCTCACAGGATAATCATAGCTTGTGGCGTTGGCGACATCCCCGGGTATGAAGGGAACGTAGTTTTCCAATAGAATGATACCAATGGCCTCGCCATAACTGAGCTGCCCGGGTTTTACTTTATATACCATATCAATCAACCAGCTTTAACGCACAAATGCATGATTGGGCAGCCAGGTGGCAATTCCCGGGAAGAAAATCAGCAGAGCAGTAGCCAGAAGGAGGATCATGATGAAGGGTGGTGTATTCTTGATGACTTCAAAATAAGGCCGCCGGAATACTAGCTGGGCCGTAAAAATATCACACCCAAAGGGTGGCGTGGCCGATCCAATCGCTGCCTGAAGGGTAACAATGGTTCCAAGGAGAACGGGGTCAACCCCTGTGGAAATTACATAGGGCTGAAAGATCGGGCTCAATACATAGATCGCCACTATGGGATCGACAAACATACAGGCCACGAAGTAAGCCGCCGCTATGGTGAAAATCAACTGGAGCTGACCAGGATCAGTCCCCAGTATAACAGGCATAATTGCCTGGGGGATCCTTAAAAAGCTGATAAGCCAGGAAAATGCCTGTCCCGCTCCAACCAGAACAAACACAACTCCGGTGATAACTCCTGTATCCATCAGGATCTTCACCAGTTTCTTGAAACTGAGGGTACGATAGACCAGACCTTCAAGAAGAAGCGCATAGAGTACGGCTACCGCCGCCGCTTCGGTGGGACTGAATATTCCCGCATAGATTCCGCCGACGATGATCAGGGGAAATCCGAGTACCAGTATCCCCTGTTTTACAGCCTTCCAGCGTTCTGCCCAGGAGGCCCGGGGTATGACTCCTACTTTTTTTATTCGGGAGTAGAAGTAGCAGTAAACCGAAAAAAGTAAGAAAATCATAAGTCCCGGGATAATACCTGCCAGAAAGAGCTTCCCCACAGATGTGGAGGTGACGACTCCATACACGATGAATCCAATGCTTGGAGGAATTAAAAAGGCGATGTCACTGGAATTGATTATCAAACCCAGGGTAAATGAGCTTTCATAGCCTGCCTTTAAAAGCATGGGCCGCATGGTTCCGCCAATGGCAGCCACCGTTGCCTGAGTAGAACCGGAAACCGCTCCAAAGAGGGTACAACTGGCATTTGTGGTAATTGGGAGTCCGCCGTGGATATGACCCACGAAAGATTTTACCATATTAATCAGCCGGGAAGCCACCTGACCGGAGGTGATGATACTCGCTCCCAGGATGAACATGGGAACACAAACTAATGCGGGAGGAGAAATCCCCGTCAATACCTGCTGAACCAGGACCTGCATGTTGAAAGTGGGGATGTTGATTTCCAGGTGCAGCAGCAGCGATCCAAGAATGACAACCATAAAGGGAAATCCCAGAAGGAGCATCCCTACCATGCTTATCCAGAGCAAATTCATATCTCTACCTCCTGGTAGTCGAGTTCCTCTTCATAATCACTCTGCTGCTCCGGTGAAAGCCATACACTTTTCTCAACAATGTTTTTAGCAAAGGTTCTTACATATTGGATGCCTGCGGAAAAGAACCCGATGGGGGTGATGATCAGGGGAATCCAGGAGGGGATTCGGAGGGCAGAACTCTCCTGTCCCAGCTCAAACACCTTGGCCATATATTGGAAGGAGTGGAATGCCATTATGAACATCACTATGGCACTGACGGCTGATATCACGAAAATAAAAACCTTTTCCACCTTCTCGTTCATTAGATCCAGAAAGGCTCCCATTCGTATATGCCGTGCTTTTCTGGCGGCGTAGCTTATCCCCACGAAGGTGGTGAAAATGATGAGGAATTCAGATACCTCATCGGCAAAATAAATGGCCTGGAAGAAGGTTCGGGCGATAACGTTACTGATTAACAGAATCGCAAGGAAGCTGATACAGAGACAGAGGGCCCCCACTTCAAAGGCATCCACACCTCGTCCCAAATAATGGAAAAACCCTCTCTTCCGTTCTTTACTCTCGTCGTTTGAAGTATTTTCGATATCCATACTGTCCCCTGTATTGAGTAACGAAACGACAGACCATGCCGCCGTTCCGTTAGAAATTACTATTTGATGCCCAGGGCTGCCTTGGCATCCGCGATGTCTTTTAGAAGTGTGTCCAGCACCAGCTGCGCATCACTGCCACCCATTTCAACATACTTTGGATAAACAGTTTCTGCAGCGGCCTTGAATTCGGCGATGGTTTCGTCATCAAACTCATGGAACTCAATGGAAGGCTTATCCGCCATGATCGCCGCTTTTGCCCTGGCATTTACATCGTCGATCCATTGAGCAGAGGGAATAACCGCATCGGCCCAGAATTTCTTCATATGATCCTGCTGCTCCCTGGTCAGAGAGTCGAAAAAGGCGGCATTGGCCGTAGGAATTCCAAGAAAAGGTTCGGCCCAGAATTGCGTGAAGTAGTCGGTCACTTCGTAGAACTTCATAGAGTGATCGGCAAACAGGGGGTTCACCTGGGCATCAATGAGACCGGTCTGCAAGGCACCGTAAACCTCACCGTAACTCATGGGAGTGGGGCTCATGCCATAGGCACGGAAGTCTTCGATAAGGATTTTAGAACCCATGAGACGGGTTTTCATTCCCTGGAGGTCGTCCATTCCCTTTACTTCGGCTTTGGAAGTCATCCACTGCCACCCTTCGTAAACTATTCCTAAAGGAACCAGGTCATTTTCACGGAATTTTTCCTCGATAAGAGGCATGAATTTACCATTCTTCAAAACCCACTGGAGGGTTTCAGGCATTTTTTCCCTGGGCCAGAGATAGTGAAGGGCAAGGACCTGTACCTGGGGAACGAAGCTCGAAATCCAGGCGTAGTCGGAGAATACGAATTCCACCACGCCGAGCTGTGCCAACTCATTGATATCCCTGGTATCTCCAAGGGATCCGTAGGGGTAAACGGTGATGTCGATCTTTTCATCGGTGTTTTCCCTCATGTAGTCTGCGAATTTCTCCGCCCAGACGGTCATGAAGTCCCCTTCAATTTCTTCAGAAGCAAGTTTGGCTTCTATTACATCACTGTCACCCGCGTCACCCGCAGTCTCTTCCTGCCCGGCAGCAAAAAGACCATGACTCAAACAAATCAGAGCCAAAATCATTGTTAAACTGATAATCTTTGTAAACATAGTTTTCTCCATTTCTTATTTGCGAGAGGGGTCAATCCTCTCTTCCGACTTTTCCTGAATCATTCCAGGCTGTTTCAGTTCAATCATTACCTCCTTTTTTTAAATACTCTATTGCCGTTCTTACGAAGAACTCAACTCCCAGAACCATGACATCCTCATCAATATTGAATCGAGCATTGTGATGGGGGAAATCAGTACCTTTCTTTCTATCAGCAGCTCCGAGAAAGGCAAAAACAGAGGGAACTCGAGAAGAAAAGGCCGAGAAATCCTCACCTGCCATGGAGGCATGTTCTACCACCCTGTCAACTCCCCCCAATATCTTCTCCGCTATTCCACGGCTGAGGGCTGCCATCTTTACATCATTGATCACCGAGCAGTTTTCCTGTTTCAGTTCCACTTCAATTGTACAGCCATGGACAGCGGCGACTTTCTGTGCCAGATCCATCAATTTATCCGATGGACTGGAGCCGTTTTCCGGTTCATCGGCATAGAGGTAGCGAATTGATCCTTCCAGAACCACTTTGTCGGGGATAATATTGTTCTTTGAGCCGCCCTTGATGACACTGAACATCAAGACCGTAGGATTCATGAGGCTGATTTCCCGGGTCTGAATTCTCTGGGCGGTCAGGACAATGTCAGAGGCAGCGATGATCGGGTCAATGGCGGTTTCGGGGTAGCCGGTGTGGCCGCCGTATCCTTTGACCGTCATCTTAAACACATCCATACTGGCCATAACTGCTCCGGCCTTGATTCCCATGGTTCCACTGGGAAGGGAGGTCCAGATATGGAGGCCCAGGGCTGCATGGGGGGAGGGATTTTTCATCACTCCATGCTCAACCATGAGTTCAGCTCCCGCAACCTCTTCGTTAGGTTCAAAGACAAACTTGACAGAACCCTCCAGAACCTCACGGAATTCACAGAGAACTTTGGCGGCGATCAACAGCATAGCCGTATGGGCATCATGACCACAGGCGTGCATTTTTCCGGGTATTTCAGACTTATAGGGAACGTCATTCTCCTCCTGTACCGGCAGTGCGTCCATGTCCGCCCGCAAAAGGAGTACCGGACTGGAGAGCTTTCCCTCAAGAACGGCTGTAATACCGGTGCCGGCTATTCGCCTGGGTTCCAATCCGAGATCCTTCAGGTAGGATTCAACGATCCCGGAGGTTCGATGCTCCTCAAATCCCAATTCAGGATAACGGTGAAAGTCCCTCCTTAGCTCTATAAGTTCCTTTTCCAGCTCCCTGATGCGTTTTCGGATAGGGTCCCCGTCCATAGGCTATAGTAAATCTCTTTCTACAAGGGTTTCGACGATCTGAATGGCATTGAGAGCTGCTCCCTTGCGTACATTATTGGAAACAATCCACAGATTGAGCCCATTTTCAATGGAAGAATCCTCTCGAATGCGTCCTACCAGGGTTTCATCCACATCGGTGCAGAATAGAGGCATGGGGTAGAGATTTTTTGCGGGATCATCCTGAAGAATGATACTGGGAGCGTTTTTCAGGAGTTCCCGGGCCCTCTCTCGAGAGATATTTTTTTCGGTCTCAATGTTGACAGATTCGGAATGTCCCACCGCTACAGGAATTCGAACACAGGTGGCGGTTACCTTGATGTTTTCATCACCCATGATTTTTCGGGTTTCAAATATCATTTTATTCTCTTCTTTAGTGTATCCCCCATCCTGAAAGACATCAATGTGGGGGATGGCGTTAAAGCCCAGTTGATAGGTAAACCCTTTAGAATCCTGAATCTTTCTGGTTTTCAGGAATTGTTCACTTTCATCATATAGAGAGTCGATTCCCTTCTTACCGGCACCGGCAGCGGCCTGGCAGGTGGACACAACCACCCTTTTAATCCTTCCTTCGTCATGAAGGGGCTTTAATACAACCACCATCTGAATTGTGGAACAGTTGGGGTTGGCTATGATTCCTTTATGCCAGTCAAGATCCTGGGGGTTTACCTCGGGAACCACCAGGGGACATTGATCGTCCATCCGCCAGGCAGAACTATTGTCGACTACAATGGCACCCATCTCGACTGCATCTGGAGCCAGGGCTTCACTGGCCGCCCCACCGGCGGAGAAAATGGCGATATCGATGTCCTTGAAGTTGTCTTTCTTTGCCTCTTTTACCTTACAGGGCCTGCCGTTAAACAGGATTTCTTTTCCAGCATTCATCGCCACATCCAGGGGGCGGAATTCTGTCACCGGAAAATTTCTCCTTTCCAGAGTTCGTATCATTTCACCGCCCACAAGTCCCATGGCTCCCACAACGGCTATGTTGTAAGCTGTTTTCTTTTTCATTAAGACTTCATACCTCCTCCAGGGGAAGCTTTTTCGCTTCAATGTCCTGAATGACACTGGCGATAATCTCTATACCCTTCATTAGAAGCTCTTCCGTTATTACCAGAGGCGGTAACAAACGGGCTACGTTGGAATGGTGTCCGCCAACCTCAATCATAACACCCCTCTGATGGGCGTATTTCCGAATCATTCTGGCGTAGTTTTTGGCAGGCTCTTTTGTGGCCCTGTCCATGACCATTTCGATGGCAATCATAAGGCCGATGCCCCTGACTTCCCCAACGATGGAACTGGAAGATTCCAGTTCCTTAAGTCTGGCCGTGGCTTTCGTACCAAGATCGAAGGCTCTTTGAGGAATCTCATTTTCCTTTATCCATTCAATTGCCGCCGTACCCGCGGCAAAGGCAACCATGTTTCCCCGGAAGGTTCCAATGGTTTTTCCGGGGGGCCAGGTATTGTATTTTTCCCGGTAGGCAATGGCAGAGATGGGAAAACCAACACCGCCCATGGCTTTACTGATGGTGACAACATCGGGAACGATGTCGAAATGCTCAAAGGCAAACATCTTCCCTGTTCGTCCGATGCCGGCCTGAATTTCATCGCAGATCATGAGAATATCATGTTTATCACAGATCTCTCTGACTCTTTTCATAAACCGGGTGGTGGGAATGATGGTTCCCCCCTCGCCCTGTACTGATTCAAGGATAACCGCCGCAGGCCTGGAGTAACCGGAGTGGGAATCGGAGAGGACACGTTCCAGGTTTTCGGCGGCCTGGAGGTCAACATTTTCATCGGGACAGCCAAAGGGATTGCGATAGACATAGGGATAGGGAATGAACTGAATCCCGGGAACAAGCTGACCCAGACCATCACGGTGACTGGAATCAGTGGTCAATGCCAGAGATGTTCCGGTCATACCGTGGTAGGCACCTTCAAAGGCGATGATTCCATTTCTCCCTGTGTACCATCTGGCCAGTTTAATCGCCTGTTCTACCGCATCTGAGCCCGTGGGTCCGCCAAAAAAGAGACGAGTCAGTTCAGGGGGGAGGTTGGCTTTGAGAACCTCCACCATCTTTCGGCGGGCAGTGGTGGGTATGTCCAGCGTATGGGTTATCTCATCAATCTGCCGATGAGCGGCTGCCAGTACATCGGGATGGCCATGTCCCACTGCCATGACTCCAGCTCCTCCGAACAAGTCGATGAAGATGTTCCCATCGACATCTTTCAAGGTGGCTCCCTTACCGCTTTGAAGGGCCATGGGCATTCCTTTTGAATAGGATACGGCAGAACTCTCATTTCTGTTCTGATACTCCAGAATCTCTCTTGATTGTTTTCCCGGGGGGATTTCGTGGATTACCGGCGCATTTTCCCAGGATAGTTTTGCCAATTCTTTTTCGCTAATCATCTGATTAACCTCCGTTGATTATTATTACCTATCTCTCAGCGGCTGAACCCTTCGAGGGGTATACGATGTCGTTTGGCGAAATTCTCTTCGCCGGGAAGAACTATTGGTTCTCCCCCCTTCCCAGCAGTTTCGATATTCTATTTGCCGCCTCCATGACGGGTTGTGAAAGCTCTTTGATTCGATCCTCAGTTAACCGCATGGCTGGACCGGAAGTCGAAATGGTGGCTACTATCTCATTGCGGAAGTTGAATATAGGTGCCGCCACACTGTTGAGTTCCTCACCAAATTCTCCAATTTCTGCGGCGTATCCATTCTGTCTCACCTCTTCCAGAGCTGACCGGAACTGTTTTTTGTCGACAATTGTTTTAGTTGATACCTGTTCCATCGGAAGTTCATCCAGAAGAGCTTCACACTCTTCCCTATCCATGAAGGCAAGTATCGTCTTTCCAGAGGCGCAGCTGTTAATTGGATAGGAATAGGTCACATCAGGATTAAGGACAAGATGATGAGTGCTTCTTACCTCATCAATGGCAATTATCATACTCTCAGCCATAACATTGACATAAATATTCTCACCTGCAATCTTCTCCAATTGCAGCATCACCGGTTTTGCCACATTGCGAAGGTTTCGGCTGATGGGCACGGAACTTCCCAATTGAAAGACCTTGAAGGTAAGACAGTATCCCCGTTCAGTCTTTTCCACATAGCCTGTCTTCGTGAATGTTGCTAGAAATCGGTGCACATTGGTCCGGGTAAATCCAAGTCCCTTAACCATGGCCGATGGTTGAACGGGCTGATGAGAGCCTATGAACTCCAGCAGGTCAAGCCCCTTGATAATGGTTGTGGAAAGGGCATATGTACCAATATTTGTACGCACGTTACAATCTTGAGACATAAATTATATATAACCCTTACTCTTAAAAATGTCAATACAGATCTTTAATAATTTTTCTTTTTGTTAATATACATCCATCGTCCACCTGGAAGAAGGTAAACAAATCCATGAAACCTGTGTGAAATTGATTCAGGGGAGTTTCAATTGATTCCAGATATTGGCGAATTGGCGGAAAGACCTGGCAAAGGCCCCGGAGCTATCCAGAGGAAGTTTAAACGTAATCTGGTTTTGTGATTGACTTTTATTCTAATCCAATGTACATCTTACCTGGCGTCAGAAAGCTTGTAGAGGTCTGATTTTGATTAAACCAGGAAGGATAGAGTTTTCTCATGGTACAGCTGATTTTTTCTGATTATGGTTGTGATGAGACGAATGGCAGTTTTCAGCATGGAGAGTTTTCTTCGAGAGTTTCGTCGTAAATACTTTCTTCATAAAGTATTATTTCTTTAGTGGAATGCTCGTCTCATACAACAAGCTTCAGAACGCTGGTAAATTCAATTTCCTGATGGGTTCCCTGTGCCGTTTTTGACATCGGGATAGAAGAACCTGTACTGAAGGAAGTATGTGGTTGTTTGGCAGGCTGCCGGAGTATGCATTGGAATGCACTGCGATTGATGCAGGAGCACCCGAGAGTATTTCAAGTACAGTTGATCGCCGTATGACGGTTAAAGACTGGTCCCGTAACAACCCCTGGACAGGAGAGCCATCCCATGAAACCCACTCGATTCGCAGAACGATTTACAAAGAAAACCGGTATTGGTGCATTGATGGAAGATCTTGGTCAGGCAATGCAGGGCCATATCGACATGCATATGCTTGGCGGCGGGAATCCAGCTCACATCCCGGAAGTTAATGCGATCTGGCGTCGTCGTATTCAGGAAATTCTTGTCAATGGTGCCGAATTGGAAGAAACTCTGTCCAACTATGATACGCCTCAGGGAAAGAAGGTCTTTCTGGAATCCCTGGCTGATCTCATGAATTCCGAATTTGGCTGGGAATTGAAAACAGACAATATAGCTGTTACCAACGGCAGTCAAATTGCCTCCTACATCCTTTTCAATATACTTTCCGGCCCGAGAAGTGATAATGGAATGAATCGCATCCTTTTTCCTCTCTGTCCGGAGTACATCGGATATGCCGATCAGACATCTGAATCCAAAGCCCTGGCCGCCCAACCTGCCGCATTGGAATACACACGGGAAAACTTCTTTAAGTATCATGTAGATTTCAACCACCTGGAAGTTGGAGAAGACATTTCAGCCCTGTGTGTATCCCGGCCGACCAATCCAACGGGCAATGTTCTCACCGATGAGGAAATTATCCATCTATCTCAAATCGCCTCTGCTAAGGATATTCCTCTTATTATTGATAATGCTTATGGAGCACCCTTTCCACAAATTCTTTTTAAGGACATTAAGCCCTACTGGGACGAACACATCATTTTGAGTATGACTCTTTCAAAACTGGGACTCCCATCGGTTCGGACCGGTATTGTTATTGCCTCAGAGGAAATAATAGCTGCTCTCTCGGCATGTAATGCTGTGTTGAGCCTCAGTAACGGCTCCTTTGGGCAGGTACTGGTGAAGCCTCTCATTGATTCCGGGGATATTCTTACCCTCTCCCGGGATGTCATTCGTCCGTTTTACCAGAAAAGATCCAGCCTTGCTGTTGAAGCATTGCAGGAAGCCTTTGGCGATAATATTCCGTATCGAATACATGAGCCCGAAGGGTCTATTTTTCTCTGGCTCTGGATTCCTGATCTTCCCATAAGCTCGGAAGAACTCTACGACCGCCTGAAACGCAGGGGCGTTCTTGTTGTGAGCGGCCATTATTTCTTCTATGGCCTGGAGAAGCCATGGCCTCATGCTCATGAATGCCTGCGGCTGTCCTACGCCCAGGATCCAGACCGATTCAGGGAAGCAGTTGTGATCATCGCTGATGAAGTGCGCAAAGTGATGAATTAAAGAAAGAAGTTCGTCACCTGATCATCCCTGCAGCCCCTA
Source organism: Spirochaetaceae bacterium (assembly GCA_965224705.1). GTDB lineage: Bacteria > Spirochaetota > Spirochaetia > DSM-2461 > DSM-2461 > UBA2779. The sequence goes on from OZ245056.1 coordinate 2,500,135, forward strand.
CACTCTGATCCGCAATCAATTGTATTATATCTCATGGAAAGATATTGGCCATGACATTGCTCTGGTATGATCTGGAAACATTTGGCTTCCATTCCCGTTATGACAGAATTGCCCAATTTGCGGCCATACGGACCGATGAAAATCTCAAACAACTGGAAGACCCTGTGGTGTACTATGGCAAACTCAGCCCCGATTATCTTCCCGATCCCATGTCATGTCTGCTCACCGGCATCACACCCCAGGAAACCAATGCAAGGGGGGTGATTGAAGTTGAACTCATACGGGCAATTGACGGGCAGTTTTCCAGACCTGGAACCTGCGTTCTTGGATACAACAGCATTGCCTTTGATGATGAATTCATCCGCAATCTTTACTACAGAAATTTCTATGATCCCTACAGGCGTGAGTGGGCCAACGGCAATTCCAGATGGGACATCCTGAATCTGGCTCGAGCCACAAGAGACTTAAGACCCGAAGGCATAAACTGGCCGATTAACGAAGAAGGCAGACCCTCGGTTAAACTGGAACTGCTGGCTGAGGCGAACAACTTGCTCCATGAGTATGCCCACGATGCCTTGTCCGATGTCCAGGCCACTATAGCTGTTGCAAACCTGATCAAAGTGAAACAGCCTAAACTCTTCAAATGGGCGTGGCAGCATCGAACCAGAAATCAGGCTCGCACCCTTATAAATCTGGAAGACCGCACTCCACTGATTCATACTTCAGAAGTGCATTACAGCCGTAAGGGCTATACAACCCTGGTCTGTCCTCTTATCACCGATCCTGAGTTGAGAAACACAATTTACGCCTTCGACCTCCGCTCCGATCCAGAGCCCATGCTTGAGCTTCCCGAAGATGAAATTCGCCATCGCATCTTCACTCCAACACAGGAACTGGAGGCCGAAGGTATAACTCGTATCCCTCTCAAAGGAATTCATATGAACAAGGCACCATTTCTTGCGCCCCGTTCTGTTCTTGATCACAACATGGCCAGTCGGCTGGGTATTGATCCTGTTCTGGCCGAAGAACGCTGGAAGAGAATCAAGGGTGACCTTCACATTGCTGGAAAACTCAGAAGAGTGTTTTCCAGAGGACAGGATTGGGGATCCATCGATGACCCGGACTTTCAAATTTATGATAGATTCTTCCCCGATGAAGATAAGGAGGTGCTGGCCGAAATCCGGGAAGCATCTCCGGAAAAACTCATGCAGTTGAACCCGGGGGCCAGGGATTCGCGAATACCGGAAATGCTTCGCCGATACATTGGTCGAAACTACCCCGATCACCTGGATGATGAAACAAGCCGCAGGTGGAAGAGTTTCTGTGCTTCACGCATCCTTTTTCCTCCTGTCCCCGGTGTATCAGACCTGGGTGAATATCGGAAACGAATTATGGCATGGATGGAAAATGACAACCTGGAAGCAGAGAAGAAGCCCATTCTCAAATCCCTGCAGGAATATGGAGATATGCTGGAGCAGGAACTGCTTGGCCTGGATATGGAGATATCATGACCCCGGATTTAAAAAATTCTCTGGTTATTGGTATTTCTTCCCGAGCTCTTTTCGATCTTGAAAAGGAAAATCGCATCTTTGAAGAGGAGGGACTGGAAGCCTATTCCAGATTTCAGCAGGAAAATGAAGGCCGAATCCTGGAGCCCGGCACGGCATTCCCATTGATTGATGCCCTCTTGAAGCTCAATGAAAAAATCGGAGAGCATCTGGTTGAGGTCGTTATCATGAGTCAGAATAATCCTCAGACAGGACTTCGTGTCATGCATTCTGTTGACTTCCATAATCTGGATATTACCCGTGCAGCATTCTCTGGCGGTGCCCCCATTGGTCCAAACCTGGCAGCCTTCAGTGTTGATCTTTTTCTATCCAAAAACTTTGACGATGTCCAGGATGCCGCAGATCAAGGAGTGGCCGCCGCCCAGCTTTATTCTCCTCCTGCAGCATTCAATCCGGATACCGATGAAATTCGTATTGCCTTTGATGGAGATGCGGTTTTATTCAGTGAAGAAGCGGAAGTTCTCTTCAAACAGCAGGGATTGGATGCCTTTCTTGAAAATGAGACAGTCTTTGCGAAGAGCCCTTTACCTGAAGGACCGTTTGGCCGGGTACTGCAGACACTTTCCCGTATCAAAAAAGCTTCCAGTGAACCGTTGGTTCGAATTGCTCTGGTAACTGCCCGAAACAGACCGGCACATGAGAGGGTCATACTTACCCTGCGAGGCTGGGGTGTGAATGTTGATGAGGCCTATTTCCTTGGAGGATTGTCCAAGGATCAGATTCTCAAGGCTTTCAATGCCCACATTTACTTTGATGATCAGGACCAGTATGCGCGATCGGTCTCTCACCATGTGCCGTCAGGTAGGGTTCCTTACAAACGGACATCTCCACTCTACAAACCAGGATCTGATACCTGAGGAGTCTGTCTCTGTGCGGGCTTGATACGCTTCTCTTATATCCACTATCATGTTTGAGGGAGTTTTATTGATAAATGACAGGATATGTAAAACATCTCTCGATGATAATAATACCAGCTTTGCTTTCATCCTGCGTCAGTGCAGTTGATACCCTTGATCCCACATGGTCACCGGATATTTTTTTCAAAAACGCTCAGGAAGCCTCAGGTGACAGTCGGTACAAAGATGCCCTGTTTTATTATGATGTATTTCTTATTCGATATCCTGAAAGCATTCCAAGAAGAATAGCTGCAAGATATGAACAGGCGTTTATTCATTACAAAATGGGCAGAATCAAAGTAGCTGAAGCACAATTCAATGCAATACTGAAAGAATATGACGAGAATCCCTTTGCCGCTCTCTTCCCTCCGCGCTTCAAGCAGTTATGCATAATCGGCTTGAAGAATATTGAGCGCAACAGGGCTTTGAACAATAAACTCTTCTGGCGCATGAATGAAAAACGATGGGCTGAAGAGCATAATGAGGAATTGACCGATATTTCAAATGAGCCGTAACATCCTGTTGGCACCGCATGCTGCCATGCCTCGTCATTTCATGGGCGAACTGTGTGGTCATGACGTGAGTATGGTCAAACAACCTTCCGTTTTACCTGAAGTTTCTCCCTATTCTGAATGGTGGATCTCAGCCGGATTTCCTGAAAACACAGGTTTCTAATAAAAAGCAGTCCCCGGGTATAGACAAATTGTTGTCTATATTGTATTCTGTACAGACTGTAAGATTGGTAACGTTCCAATCTGGCCGTTGCACACGTGTTAGCACGAGCGATAAGTGATGTCGATGCCTCCTGTTCTGTGGCCTTGCCCTCTATCCTTTCTTTCCGTAACAACGTTTAAGATGAACAGCCACTTACGGGTTAAAGTACTCAGGAGAGAAAAATGCCCAAAAAACTCTATGTCGGGAATCTCAGTTATTCCATTGATGATCAGGAACTTGAAAATTTGTTCAGTCAGCATGGTCAGGTGACCAGTGCCAGAGTTATCATCGACCGATATGACAATCGATCCAAAGGATTTGGTTTTGTAGAAATGGAGGATGAAGCTGCGGCCGATTCCGCTGTCGAGTCCCTTAATGGTCAGGACCATATGGGACGTCAATTAAAAGTCAGTGTAGCACGCGAGAGAACAGATCGTCCTCGCAAGGCTTATTGATCAGCAGGGCTGTATCAATAAGAGTATCTGGTTCAAGTACAGGGGGAATGGGTTTTGTGAGCAAAGCGTAATTAATCTGCTATGCATTACAGATTCCTGCTCAACCATGCGTCCGAACCAGAGACGATTACTGATGCAGCCATTTCACGCATAACATCAACAGGGGGATTCTTTGGCACGCAGTCACTATACTTACGAGAAACGTCAGATTGAACTAAAAAAGAAAAAGAAGCGTGAAGAGAAACTTCTTAAAAAGAAGGGAGGGGTGACGGAACCCACTGATGATGCAGCCGAATATCTGGCAATGCTCCGGGGAGAACCATTTAACAGCGATGAAGATGATCAGGACAGCGCAGAACACCCGAGGGGTACTGAACCTGAAAGCAGATAACACATCGCATTCAGTTAATTCAACTGTGTTTCAGATATGGTCAAATGAGTGGTGTGGATTCCACTATGAACAAAAGAAATATAATTAGAGAAGAGATCAATGAAGCCCAGCATAAATGGGCAGACAACGTCATTGAACTGGGAAAACTTATCAAAACCCCGGCTGCTTTGGTACAGAAAGCAGAAGAATTCCTGGATAACCTGTATTCATTCAGAGAAGGACAGGTTTTATTTAAGCCAACCAGGGCCTCAGCGCATCCTTTCAGGCTCACCAGAGAATCAGCACTGTCCTATTTCATTGGGGGAAACTCTACTTTCAGCGAAGATACAGGTTTCGTTCTCAGGCCGTGGAAATCAGTACAATTTGATAATGCAGGCATATACTGCAATGGTGCAACTGCCATGGCAATGGGTCATTACACTTTTACGAGCATGGAAGAAGAGACTTTGCTGGCTGAATACTCCTTTGGATATGTACAGGACGAGGATGGCCTGCTGAGGATTGTACTTCATCACTCATCCATTCCATTCCATTCATAATTCACAAATATACACCGATTGACTGTGCCGAGACGTCCATCTTAACAGCAATCCTTGAATCAGTCTGGATTACTTGTTGCTTCTCAGATATAATGAACCATCTGTCATGGAGTCTGTCGGATTTTAAGGCTTCGAGGCGGAAGTCCGACAGACTCCATATCTGACGGATCCATAATGGAGGAGAAAATAATGGCTGATCTAAAGACTTCTTACATGGGCATAGCACTTGAAAACCCAATTATTGCTGGTGCCTCTGAACTCACTGGACATATGGATTCAATCAAGAAGATTGAAGACTCAGGAGCAGGTGCCCTGATAATAAAGAGCTTGTTTGAAGAGCAAATACAGCTTGAAAGAGCTCGTTTCGAGGAAGAGCAGGGGCAATACAGCGGTTTTAACGCAGAAATGTCCAGCCTTTATCCGGAGATGGAACATTCTGGTCCCGATACCCATTTGATGTGGGTTCGAAAAGCCAGAGAAGCAGTGTCCATTCCTGTTTTTGCAAGTTTGAATGCAGTTAACAAAGACACCTGGACAGAATGGGCCGTAAAACTCCAGGAAACAGGAGTTGACGGGTTGGAACTGAATTTCTTTGCCAATCCTGAACAACAGGCGGACAACAGTGCTTCCATAGAGCAGGAACAGCTGGAAGTTGTACAGGCAGTACTGAAAAGTGTAAAAATACCTGTTGCTATAAAAATGAGTTTGTTTTACACAACTCCGATAACTGTTGCCAGAAAATTTTCTGATGCAGGAGCACAGGGATTGGTATTATTCAACAAGTTTTTCCAACCGGACATAGATGTTGAGAAAGAAACAAACACCCTGCCCTTGAATCTAAGTACTTCAACGGCCAATCGTCTGCCTCTGCGATATGCAGGTCTGCTTTACGGCAATGTAAACGCCTGTATCTGTGCTTCAAGCGGGATAATGGATGGCCTGGATGTCGCAAAAATGCTTCTGGCAGGTGCCGATGTAGTTCAGGTTGTCAGCACTCTCTACAAGAATAGAATTACTCAATTGGGCCGCCTTGTTTCAGATTTGAGCAACTGGATGGATGCCAAAGGGTATGAGAATATAAACGCTTTCAAAGGAAAGATGAGCAGACAGAAATCCGATGATCCATGGGTGTATAAACGGGCTCAATATGCAAAACTGCTGATGAAACCAAACCCGATGGGAATAATCCGATAATTTTTCTCATTTCATGATTGTTTCAGTACAGGAGATATTCAGTTTATCTAAGAGCCTGTCGGATTTACGTCTCACGGATCGATTTTTGCCCTTCTCTCCAGAAGCAAGCCTCCTGCTTGCTTCTGGAGAGCCGCCTTCGTTCGTTTTTCGCCGCCATCCGTGGCGGCTTTTCCTCGCTATCGCTCGGCACTCTCTCAGGATGCGAGTTTATAGACTCGCATACCCTGCTGCTGTGTTGCCAAAATACTCACGTAGCCCAGCTACGCTCCGTTTTTGTCGCCTTGCATCAGGAAGAAATCATCAAAAATCGCCTCGAAGCCTTAAAATCCGACAGACTCCTGGAGAGAATACAATTGACTGATCAGGTTATATCACTGGATGCGATTATGAATGCTGTCAGGAAGAAAGTGACCGGCGATTTCGATCTTGTTGTGGGCATTGAAAGAGGCGGCGTGCTGCCGTCCTGTCTGGTTTCCCACTGGCTGAATATCCCTTTGAGTCTGATAAAGATCAGATTTCGAGACGATAATCATCAGCCGATCATGGATTCTCCACAGTTGTTGAAGGAACCGAATGAGAATATAGCGAACCGAAGCATCCTTCTGGTCGATGATGTGTGTAACACTGGAGCTACTTTGAACCTTGCTGTGAAAGAGCTGAAAGATGCAGCTCACATAAAAACCATGGTCATTTCCGGCTATGCGGATATATCTCTCTTTGGTGTGCATGAGAAATGCCTTCAGTGGCCCTGGGACGTGGACAAAGCATTGGGATCAAGTGCAGTAGAAATCTAGAAATTCCGCGTATTGCGAATCAGCTCCCAGGCATGTTGAATTTCCTGGAATTTGGTCTTGGCGAATTCGGTGAATTCCTTTGGAAGTCCCTTGGCTGCTATTTTGTCCGGATGATATTCAGCGGCTTTTTTTCTGTATGCTTTACGTATTTCAGACTCTGCTGCATCCGCATTGACATCCAGGGTAGCGTAGGCATCCTTCAAATCACCTCCTGATCCGCCTGCAGAGCCGCTTCCACGGGAAGAACGTCCACCAAATGTGTAGCGGGATCGGATTGATTCATATGCACTGGCAGAATACCCAAAAACTTCAGCAGATTCCCGAAGAATCCTGTCTTCTGCCGGGTGGATTCCATCAACTGATGCACTCACACGGATCATAATGAGCAGCATCATCTCCAGTAACTGAGGACGATTTCCAAACGTATTTCTGGCACGACTTGCATATTGAGAAACTGATGTAGAAGACGAAGATGCTTCTCGGAAAATTCTCATGGCCATGGATATGCTTTCCGGAGAAGTAATATGCAGTTCATTAATCACTACATTTCGAAATGTCTTCTCTTCTTCCGGGCTGACATATCCATCTGCTGCAGCAAGTTTGCCCAGCATGGAGAAAAGGGTTTCCATGAAGACAGGTCCATCGGCTGCACCGACGCTCCCCCAACCGGAAAACCATCCATGGGTACTGCTGCCCTGGTGACTATTCCGGTAAGTCCGAACACCGATTCCTGATCCAATAGAACTTCCTATAGCTGAAAAAATAATTCCAAGGAGAAAAGATCGCAAGAGATAGGCACCAATAAAGAATCCTAGAATAGCACCGATCAGGGAAGCTGGGTTTATCAATTATCTACTCCTTGGAAAAAATTATCCGAAATCATCTATCTGGACAAGTAATAAACATGAAGATTAGCAGTGATTTCTTTGCCATGGCTAAAATGACAGTTTACACAATAGCATTCCCCAGCGATAATTCTAACATGATTCTTAATGAAAATGTCAGCCGCAAAATCATTCCCATTGCCGGAGGTAAGGGAGGAGTTGGAAAAAGCATCCTTGCGGTAAACATGGCATTGAGCCTGGCAAAGAATGGAAAGAAAACTGTTCTTGTGGACCTGGATCTCAGCGGCTCCAATATTCATACTCTGCTTGGGGTAAAAAATACAAAATCTGGAATTGGGAATATGCTATCCGGCCTCAAAACCTCGGTGTCTGAACTGGTCTGCCCTACACAATGGGAGAATCTGTATTATATCCCGGGAGATGTCCATGTCTATGGCGTCGGGGAACTCACACAGCCGGAGAAAACATTGATAATCAATGGTCTGCTGGAAACTGAGGCTGATTACATTATCCTGGATCTGGGCGGCGGTACCAATTTCACTGTACTTGATTTCTTCCTGGTATCAAACTCCGGACTTATAATTACAACTCCACAAACAACATCAGTAATGAATGCCTATGCATTCTTAAAAAACTATGTTCTGCGATTTCTGCGGCGAGCCTTTGCTTCCAATAAGGGTATTTCAAAATATTTGAACAATGTTGTCAGAGAACAGAAACAAGAAGATCGAAGAACAATGAGTGAAATCATGGAATCTATCACTGAAATAAATGTAGAAGATGGAGAAAAGGCATCCGCATTTCTTGACGTCCTTCAACCAAAGCTCATCCTTAACAAAATAAACAGTACAGCTGACATTGTGATAGCTGTTGGATTGCGTGATCTATGTAAAAAGAACCTTTCCATAAACATTGAATGTCTGGGAACTGTTCTGGAAACTGAGATTGTCAATCGTTCTTCTGAAAACCTCACCCCATTTGTACATGACTTTCCGGAGCACATAGTTACGAATGAAATCCACCGCATATCCCAGAAGATACTTCAAAGTGGGAATTTTCCGCAAATGCCATTAGAACTGGATTATTACTCAGATTCTTATGAACTGGCTCATATCGAAACGGAAAACGACATTGCTATTCAACAATCAGAAAAAAAATCAGGTGAGAATACATCAGAGTTTGAGGTAGATCAGCTTCTGGAGCTGATCCGACTTCAGCAGGGGAAGATTCAAGAACTCCAGGGAACCTTGAGAATGCTTTCCATAGGGCAATAACCCTATGACAATCCATCAGGGACTGTAAGAATCTCCATCGGTTTTGCAATCAAATCACAGGCATTTCTGGCATCAGTTCTGGTTATATTGAGCGTTTTCCACAGGGATTGTTCAAAGAATCCAAGTATTGTACGAATTGAGGATTCATCATTGTAAACAATGTAGGATGTATTCAACCCCGTTTCCTTCGCAATGGTAAAGGAAGTGTAAGTTACTATAGGTTCCTTGGCAATCATTACTTTTTCCTGCCGCTTCGTATTATATACTTCCAGTTCTTTTAGCCGAAGAGGTATGCGATGCGCTTCATCGCGATGTATGGGTTCAAGATGCTTGGAACCGTAGTTCAGTGGTTCAAACAAAATGTAGAGCTTCCTGCCATCAGATTGAAATAACAAACCATCTTCATTGATATAGATATCTTTTACATTTCTATAGGAAATAACTTCATAATGTGCATAACGGGTGGCATCATCAAGAAACTCTGAAATAATATAACCCCTATCCCGGGGTAATTCATTGTCCTTATACGCTTCGTATAGCTCCAAAATCTTAGCCATGGATCCTCCATTAGAAGTGATACTATCATAGATGCTCACTATTGTCAATTTTTTTTCTCAAGATTAGTATATATTATGAATTTACAGCAGGCGAGGGCAATTTTCAGGCTGGATTCCCGAATCAGCATGGAAGAGCTTAACGGACTGTTCCGCACTCTGGTAAAAAAATATCACCCCGATAAGGTAAGAGATCATCCAGAATGGGCTCATGCCAGAATGACAGAAATCAATGATGCATATGAACTGCTGGTAAAGAGAATCACCTCTCCTGTTCAAACTGAACCGGAAGAAAACCCGGTGGACAGGGAAGAACCGAATGATAATACCGACACTGATTCAATCTGGCAGGTACCGCCCATGGATGAAGAAGAATCAAGGATATTCTACCCACTGTTTAATGACTTCCTTGATGGTCTGGGGCTGTATTATCAATATGGACTGGAAAACCCTCCTGTCAGAATGGAAGGAATCCGGCGATTTCGGTATCGTGAAGCGATGAGAACAATTATCAGGGGCAGAGATTCTTTAGCCGCTTGCAGGAAAATACAGCCGCATCCGGTATTCTCAGCCGCATCTCGATTTGCCAGACTCACCACTGCGGATATTGACCTTGGAGAAATAGCCATTTCTTCAAATCCCCTTCACCGCAAATACGATAAGCGAATGATCAATGCCCGACGTTCATTCGATGAATCCATAAAAGTTATCCTGTTCCCGGAACTTGTTCCTCATCACCTGCATTCCCGGAGTTACTCCGGTTTGTATTCGTGCTACTCTGAATTCGTTATTTATTTTACTGTTTTTGAAGAAGGGGAGCGCCGGAAGGCTGGAATTCTCCAGGCTGCACGCTATGATGCATTCATGACACTGGTTCAGATGCGCAATGCCCGAATCATGGAATTCTGATTGATTTACTACCAGCGAAGCGGAATCAACATCTCTCTTTCCCGGAGGGATTTAAGGGAAGGCCTTTTCCAGGCTCTGGACAAACTGGGAAAGCGGAACAATGTACTGGCTGTTCCTCCAGATATTACCCGTTTGCATTCCTGTGCAGGCGAACTTACCTCCTGTTCCTGCCAGTACTATGGCAGGTCACTTACCGCTGTGCTGCCAGCCCTGGGCACCCATACCCCCATGACTTCAGGTGAAATCAACCGCATGTTTCCCGGTATTCCCCACAGGTTATTCAGAAAACACAAATGGCAGACTGACCTGACGACTCTCGGCACTGTACCTGCCTCCTTTCTGACGGAAGTGTCTGAGGGAAAGATAACGTACGACTGGCCGGCACAGGTCAACAAAATTCTTACTGAAGGCCGCTTCGATTTGATTCTCTCCCTTGGTCAGGTTGTTCCTCACGGAGTGGTCGGCATGGCGAATCACTCGAAAAACATCCTGATTGGCACAGGGGGTGCAGAAGGAATACATAGGAGTCATTTTCTCGGTGCTGTTTACGGTATGGAAAGAATTATGGGTCACACTGATTCACCGGTTCGTTCCGTACTGGATTATGCGATTAACAAATTCGCCGGGGAGTTACCCATCCTCTACGTTCTCACAGTTGTCAGTCTCACATCATCAGGCGAATTCGCTGTCAGGGGATTGTTTATTGGTGATGGGCGGGAGTGCTTTGAACAGGCTGCCGCCCTCTCCAGAAAGGTGAACTTCACCATAGTTGAGAAACCCATCAAAAAATGCTTTGTTTATCTGAATCCAGAGATATATCGCAGTACATGGCTGGGAAACAAAGCCATCTACCGAACCCGTATGGCCATGGCTGACGAGGGAGAGATAATAATATCAGGACCAGGGCTGTCGAGATTTGGTGAAAACAGGGAAATCGACAGACTGATTCGCCGCTATGGATACTGTGGAACACCTTCGGTACTGAGTTCTGTTCGGCAAAATGCGGATTTAAAGGCGAGTTTGAGCACGGCTGCCCACCTTATCCATGGATCTTCAGAGGGACGATTTCGAATTACCTGTGCATCAAAGTATTTAAGCCGGAAGGACATCCAGGGTGTTGGCTACAATTATGCCGATCTGAATAGTTTAGCAGAAAGATACAACCCCTCCTCAATGAAGCCCGGATGGAACAATGTGAAAGGTGAAGAAGTATACTTCATTACTAACCCTGCCATGGGCATGTGGACCCATCCAGACAGGTTCTCCAGTACTGACAGAGATATCTGAACCCTATATAATATCTATTATATAATATATAAGCTGGAGAATTTCATTGATGAGATCACTTGGTATTTGTATAGGTGCTTCGACAGTAAAAACGGCATCTATTGATGATAGATTCAATGTGACTGATAAAAGGATTATCAATCACGACGGACATCCACAAAAGGCATTGACCGATGTTTTTCAGGATCTGGACCTCAGCAGGTACAATTATGCTGCCATCACAGGGAGAAAGTTTAAAGAACTCCTTAATCTCCCTGAAATCACTGAGCCCATTGCAGCCGAGTATGCTCTCAAGCATGTTAAATCCAGGAATTGCAGAGCATTGATCAGCCTCGGAGCAGAAAACTTTATTCTTTATGTCCTGAATGATCATTACAATATTGTCAGTGTACAAACGGGCAATAAGTGCGCATCGGGTACAGGAGAATTTTTTCTGCAGCAGATTAGAAGGATGAGCATATCAACTGATGAAGCCATTGAACTTGCCCATAAGTCTGAGCCATACACTGTTTCCGGGCGATGTTCTGTTTTCTGTAAAAGTGACTGTACTCATGCCTTGAATAAGGGGATTCCCAAAGGGCGGGTCAGTGCAGGTCTGGGGAATATGCTTGCCGACAAGGCATTGGAACTTTTACGATCTATCAAAAACGAAAACATCATGATTGTTGGCGGTGTAACCAGAAATGATTTTGTCGTCCAGGCTCTAAGAAAACAGATAAACAACGTGGTTATCCCTGAGCATACCGATGTTTTCGAGGCCTATGGTGCTGCTGTATACGCTCTTGAAAAGAAAGAGACCATTACAGGTGAATTGTCATTTAAATCTGACCATACTTCCTTCAGCTCACTTCCATCGCTGAGAAATGCAGAAAAACTGGTATCGTTCAAAGACTCTATTCGGGAAAAACCGACATCAGGAGATGATTATATTCTGGGACTGGATGTAGGATCCACAACAACAAAATCAGTGCTGATTCGAACAAGAGATAAGAAAATTGTCGCATCGGTCTACTTACGAACGAACGGGAATCCCATAGCCGCTTCACGGGACTGTTACAGGGAGATAAACACTCAAATACTGGAATCAGTTTCAAGTGGAGATATTAACATCATCGGCCTGGGTGTAACCGGCTCCGGGCGTCAGATTGCCGGTATTCATGCCGGTACGGATGGAATTGTAAACGAAATAATTGCCCACGCAACAGGAGCAGCACACTTTGATCAGGAAGTGGATACGATTTTCGAGATTGGTGGTCAGGATGCCAAATATACCTTTCTGGTCAATGGTGTCCCATGTGATTACGCCATGAATGAAGCCTGTTCCGCAGGAACTGGTTCCTTCCTGGAAGAGGCTGCCAGAGAATCGCTGAACATAAGCTATCTGGATATTCAGAAAATCGCCATGGGAGCTGACAATCCTCCCAATTTCAATGATCAATGTGCGGCGTTTATCAGTTCCGACATTAAGAATGCTTCTCACGAGAATATCTCCAGGGACAATATTGTTGCCGGACTTGTGTACTCAATCTGCATGAATTACAACAATCGTGTTAAGGGAAACAGAAAGGTTGGTGAAAAAGTCTTTATGCAGGGGGGGGTCTGTTACAATAAGGCCGTACCTCTTGCCATGGCCCAACTCCTCCAAAAAGAAATCATCGTCCCCCCCGATCCAGGATTAATTGGAGCTTTTGGTGTGGCTTTGGAAGTGAACAACAGGATCGATAATGAGCTGCTGGAGAAATCAGACTTCAATCTTGTTGAACTGAGTGAAAAAAATGTGGAATACGGTAAAACTTTCACCTGTGCCGGTACTTCAGAGAACTGCGACAGAGCATGCAGGATCAACATCATAAAAATTGATAAAAAAAACTATCCGTTTGGCGGCATATGCAACAAGTATTACAATCAGCTTCATCACCTGAAAATCAACCCCGTTCCACTGAACTATGTTGAAAAACATCAAGAATTGCTATTCGCTCAGCATGGGCTGGCAACCTCGGAAAAGAGCATCGGTTTATCCAGGGCCCTGTACACCAACATCCTCTACCCATTGTTCTATCACTTCTTCACCGGCCTTGGCTTCAAGGTAATCCTTTCGGACAACGTGGATGCGGATGGTGTAAAAAAAACAGCTTCATCATTCTGTTACCCTGTGGAAATTGCCCACGGTATGTACCATAACCTGCTCCAGAAGAAACCCGACTTCATATTTCTTCCCCATATCACAAGGCTTTACCGAGTGACAAAACAACCAGGTAATGAAGGTAACAACTGCACCTGTGTTCTGGCTCAAAGTGAGCCCTACTATCTTAAAAGTACCTTTAAAGAGTCTATCTCCAAAATCATCAGTCCCGTTCTGGACTTTCATCAGGGCTGGGATACCATGGAAAAAGAATTCATAGAAGTGGCAAAACGATTGGGCTGCGGCAAAAAAATGGCAAAAGAAGCCTACAAGGAAGGCATCAGACGGCAGAATGATTTTTATACCAACAAGAAGAAGTTGGGAAAGGAATTACTCCTGAAGTTAGAGAAGGATCCTGCGAAAATTGCCCTGGTAATTTTTGGACGCCCATACAATGCTCTATCCGGAGATGGAAACCTGGGAATTCCAGGTAAAATTGCCTCCCGCGGCATCTATGTCCTGCCCTTTGACTGTCTGCCCTTTGATGAAGAAGAAAGCATGGAGAATATGAATTGGGCCATTGGACATGAATTGATACAGGCCGCCCGGTATGTGAAGAAGCACAAGCAGTTATTCGGTGCTTTTATAACTAATTTCAGCTGTGGACCGGACTCATTTATTGTGGGTTACTTCCGGGACATCATGAAAACAAAACCTTCCCTAACTCTGGAGCTGGATTCCCACAGTGCTGATGCAGGCATCAATACCAGAATTGAAGCATTTCTGGACATCGTTAACCGTTACATACATCTGGGATTGAGGGATGAGCAATCCCGAGAATTCACTCCGGCAAGAATTCACAAAGAAAAGGGGAAATATCAATACATCACAAGTGATGGAGAGATTTTCCCGCTCAAAGATAAACGAGTCAACCTACTCATTCCTTCCATGGGCCGAGCAGTATGCGAGTTCGGTGCTGCTGCATTCAGGGGGATAGGTTTTAATGCTGCATCCGTTGCCTATCCTACATTCGATACATTGATGACAGGCAGATCCCACTCCTCCTGCAAAGAATGCCTGCCCCTGATAATGACAACGGCCTCTCTTGTTACCCATATCAGGGAGAGAGAGCCAGATGAACTAACACTGTACTTCATGCCATCAACCGGCGGGAATTGCCGCTTTGCCCAATACCATGTGTATATCAAGAGGTTAATTGAGAAACAGCAGATCAAGAATGTAGCCTTATTGACCCTCAGTGCCGAACAGAATTACATGGGACTTGGGACTGTCGATCAGATTAGACTTCTTCAATCTATTATCATTTCGGACATTATGGATGACATTGGCAATGCTATCCTTGTTCTTCCAAAAGACAGGGAGAAGGCTCAGCTAATTTTCAATGAACAATGGCAAAAGATAGTTGTTTCCCTTGAGAATGGTGCTTCCGACCTGTATGAAGTCCTTGAGGACGTTGCTGAAAATCTGGCTGCCATTGAGCTTTCGCAGCCTCTGAGTGAGTCGAAAAAAGTGCTTCTATCGGGAGAAATATATGTGCGTAAGGATGAATTTACCTCAGGGGAAGTCATAAAAAGGCTGGCTGCAAAAGACTTTGTTGTAAAAAGGGCGCCTATACTGGAGTGGTCATATTACATTGATTACATATCAAAACACATCCTGGATACTGAGTTTTCGCTGAAGGACAGGGTGGAAACATTGGTTAAGAACATTGTTGAAAAGAAGATTGAGAAGAAGATAAAAATGGCTCTGGCCAAGTCCGGTTTGTATGAGTATGAAAGAATCGACATTCAGAAATTATTTGAGGCAGGAAAGGAGTTCATCGATCCCCGGATGACGGGGGAAGAGATACTTGTCATTGGTTCCTTTTTCAATGAAGTCGCCAAACATGTTCACGGCGTAATTTCCATTGGCCCCTTCGCCTGCCTGCCCACCAGAGTATGCGAAGCCATTTTGAGCGTCGAATCCAATGTGCAGAATAATTCCCGGATTGAACATTTGGATAATTCAGAACACCTTAAGGAATTTCATACATTGCCCTTCTTGACCATTGAGGCTGATGGCAATCCTTTCCCCCAGGTTGTGGAGGCCAGAATTGAATCATTTACACTTCAGGCCAATCGAATGTATGATTTGATGAACACAGGTTAGGAATATCATGATCTACCTGGACTGGGCCGCCACCGCTCTGCCCTCCGCCGCTGTCATTGACGCCATGGCCGCTGCAGCCAGGGAATGCTTTGGGAACCCGTCATCTCCATACGAGGAGGGCAAAAAAGCCCGTACTGCTCTTGATGATGCCCGCAGTCGATGTGCCCGTGTTCTGGACTGTGAACCAGCGCAATTGACGTTTACCAGCGGCGGCACGGAATCCAATGCAATAGCCCTTCTTTCCAAACTGCTTGTCCGCAAGCCGGGAACCATAATCCATTCGGGAATTGAGCATCCCTCTGTAACAGAACCCATCAGAACCCTTGAAGTACATGGATGGTCAATAAAAGCATTACAGCCTGATACAGATGGCATCATCCGACCGGATAGACTTGCCAGACTGTTGAAAAAGAATCTCAACACACGACTGGTATCCATCATAGGTGTGAGTAATGAAATCGGAGCCATTCAGCCAATTGAAGAATTGACCGCTGTCACACGAGATTTTCAGACCGAGAGAGGAAGGCCTATTCACTTTCATGCTGACCTTGTTCAGGCTGCTGGAAAAATC
Organism: Spirochaetaceae bacterium; assembly: GCA_965224705.1. Classification (GTDB taxonomy): domain Bacteria; phylum Spirochaetota; class Spirochaetia; order DSM-2461; family DSM-2461; genus UBA2779. The sequence continues at coordinate 2,516,417 of OZ245056.1, forward strand.
CCCATAAATCTGACTGGAATGGATGTCGACTCAGCGGCATTCAGCGCCCATAAGTTTCGAGGTCCAAGGGGCATGGGACTTTTTTATCATCGACAACATCAGTTTGATGTTTTGCATCGTGGAGGCGGACAGGAATCAGGAATACGGCCCGGAACCGAAAACGTTGCTGGAGCCATAGGCATGGCTCTGGCTCTGGAACTCTACGGTCAGCCCGCTCATGAAGTCAGGGAAAATGGAGAATGGCTGTTACAGCAGCTTTTGAAGATGCCGGAAGTGAGCATAATTCCAGAGAGTCGGGTATCGGTGAATAACCCACTCTACGTGCCGGGAATTATTCCTCTCACCTGCCCACCCATTCCCGGCGAAGTTCTGGCAAGAGTTCTTGCAGAGTCCGGTTATGCAATCTCCACTGGTTCAGCCTGCAGTAATAATCGAAGAGGCAAAAAGACTGGGAATTTGGCTGCACTTGGAATCTCTGATGAGTTGGTTACCGGGATGATTCGGATTTCGTTGGGAGGAACAACACGGAGGGAGGATCTGGTTGGGTTCATCAAAGATCTGAGAACTCACATTACCACTTTCAGAAATTATTAGCCTTCCCCAGTGTCAGAAAGCTTGTTAATGCAGCAAAAAACTCCTGTCAGGCTCGTTATAACATAGTAAGAAAACAATTTATAAAGGAGTTTGACCATGCCATTCCCTCACTGCCCCAACCCGAAATGTATCCATTTCAGTGCCCCGAAGCAAAAAAACTGGTTTTCGATACACAGTTCCTACCACACTGAAGCATTTGGAACAGTCCAGCGCTACATCTGCAATGACTGCAAAAGAACCTTTTCCTCCCAGACTTTTTCAATCGATTACTATGCGAAAAAAGTCATCGACTACGAGGAACTTCTCCAACATCTGGTGACCTCTTCCGGTGTGAATGACATCAGCCGTCATCTGGAGGTTTCTTCCGATACGGTGCAGAATCGATGCGAAAGACTGGCCCGTTCCGCCATGGCAATCCATGCCCGGCTGTTGAAAAAACTCCCCATGAGGGAATCCATGGCCGCCGATGGACTGGAGTCCTTTTCCTTCTCTCAATACTATCCCAACCACATCAACATCTTTGCCGGAAGTGAGTCCGAGTTCATCTATGAGACCGGGTTTGCCAATCTCAGGCGGAAAGGAAGAATGACTTCCCGTCAAAAATTGATCCGAAGGAAACTGGAGGCCAGGGGCAGGGCGGATCCCGGGGCCATTGAGAAATCGGTGAGAAGTCTGACAGAAGATTTGATTCAATTTCTTATGAAGAAAAAGGTTGTGCATAAGCGGCTTTTCACGGATATGCATAAGGCATACACCCGGGCCTTTGCGAAAACCGAGTATTTTCTCCACTTCTTCATCCGGGTCATGACATCTTCAAGGTCGGCCAGAACCATGGATAATCCGATGTTTCCTATTAACTACATTGACCGTCAGATCAGGAAAGATATTTCAGATCATGTCAGGGAGACGGTCAAGTCTGCCAAATCTCCCGCTGCGATGATGATTCGATTCATTCTTTATCGTCACTATCACAACTGCATGATTCCATGGCGGGTGAAGGAAGCCAGGAAGAAGAAGGATACAACTCATGCTGAGAAGGCCGGGATCACCAGGAAGAAACTTCGCAAGGCAGTAGGCAGGTACTGGTTGAAGAGGGCCTTTTTGAGCAAGGTCAATCTGGGTGCGGCAGAGAAGAAAACCTGGCTGTGTGAGTGGCGTAATCCGGGAGTGGAATCCGGCCGTTATGATCCGCTGTATGTGAAGGTTTAGGATGAGATCGGACTCCCGGAATGGGTTGAAGGGGGTTTTACAGGCTTTCTGACACTCGGTATTCAATACAGGGTTCAGATGAATACTCCTGATGTGAATGCTCGTTTCATTCTTTAAGCTTCCTGACATTCCGGAAACTCTTCAGTAATTCACGAAGAAATATGGATATCCGCCCAACCGAGGGGATGTACAGTCTTTCATCAGGTGAATGGGGCTGCATTATTGTGGGACCGAAAGAAATCATATCCATATCTGGATAATGGGACCCAATGGCTCCACATTCCAGGCCGGCATGAGTGATTTCCACAATGGAGTCCTTGCCGGAAACTTTTTTCCAGATCCGTCTGGCTTGATTGAGCAGTTCTGACTCTGTTCGGGGTTCCCAGGGCGGATAGTGGTTGCCTGTCGTACAGGTTCCTCCGCAGAGTCGGGCCAGACCCTTCATCATCATTACATAATCATTGCCGCGGCTCATCACAGAACTCCTGATGTTTGTAAGAATTTTCACCGCTGATTCCTCGGTATGAAGGATGGCAAAATTCATACTGGTTTCGACAATCCCTTTTACATCGGTAGACATATGCATTACCCCATTGGGAATCATTCGCAGGGTATCCAGTATCTTTATGCTGTCAGGGAGGGAGAATAAGCCTTTCAGGGGTATTTCATTCTTAGAGGATTTCAGGAATAATTTCTTCTCAACAGCTGCATTTTCATCTTTTAGGACAGCCTCTGATTCGGAAACAAGTTCTTCCAGTCTGGTCAGGTGGTTTGAAGGAACTGCAACCAGGCTCCTGGCTTCCCGCGGGATGGCATTATGAGCCGTACCGCCGGATATCTCACCTGCAAGTGCTTCCGGGATGACCTCGAAAATCGTGCTCAAGATTCTGGTCAATAAAACATTGGCATTGGCCTTGTTCAGATGAATTTCAGTTCCTGAATGGCCCCCTTCCAGTCCACCAACATCAATTCTTCTTACTGCGTATCCCTTCGGAACAGGCTGCAGGCGAACAGGGAAGCTGAGATTTACATCCATGCCCCCGGCACATCCAATCGTGAAAACACCCTCATCTTCGGAGTCCAGGTTCAGCAGTATATTGCCTGACAGGAAATCCGATTTAAGATTTTGAGCACCAACAAGACCTGCCTCTTCATCAGAAGTGATAAGAATTTCCAATTCTGGATGCTCTGATTCAGCATCCGTAACGAGATCAAAGAAAATGGCCAGGGCAATGGCGTTGTCGGCACCAAGACTTGTGTTCTTTGCCCGGAGCCATTCTCCATCCTGCCAGGATGTAATGGGGTCATTCTGAAAATCATGCTTCACTCCGGATCTTTTTTCACAAACCATATCCATGTGCCCCTGAAGAACAATTGTTGGAGCTTTTTCGTATTCCTTTGTGGCCGGAACCTTGATCAAAATGTTCAATGAATCATCAGTACTCACTGAAAAACCATGCTCTCTGGCCCAGTTCATCAGCCATGGGTGGATTTTTTCCAGATGGTGAGATTGACGGGGTATTGTATTTATTGCATTGAATATTTCAAGAATTCTATCAGCGGGATCAGACATGTAGGTCTCCTGTTTCTTTGTTTCTTCGCCATCGCATCAATATGAGGGCCGCAGCCAGTAAGGGTATTGTAAGTATGAAAATGACTTTTTCAAGCCAGTCGCCCCACCGAGTGTAAAGAGTTGTTCTATCATCATATACAGGAACTTCACCTATAAGATGTCCCTGAGTAAACGGCGGAAGTATCTGCGTTACTTTTCCATTGGGATCGATGACACAGGTGATACCGGCTGTGGATGACCTTACCACGCTGCGGCGGTTTTCTATAGCTCTGAAGACGGCCATGGTCATGTGCTGGATAGCACAGGCCGGCTCAGGACTCCATGAATCATTGGTTGTATTCACCATTATCTGTGCCCCTTCCCGGACAAAATTCCGAGCAAGATAACCGAAGGTATCTTCGAAACAGATGAATGGGCTTACCCTGGGACCACCCCATTTTGAGAGGGAAAACACCTTGTATTCACTTCCTTTCCCATAAAGAGGAGTATCCTGTGATGCAATGTAATCGGATAGGCGTGGGAAGATTTCTGCATAGGGGAAGTGTTCCGAGAAAGGAACCAGGTGTATTTTCCTGTACCGATCGATGATCTCATGACCATCAAAAAGCAGGACAGCATTATAATCCAGTCTTTTTCCTGCAATCAGCTCTCCATCGTTATTGCCGATCAGTATGGGAATATCCTGTCCGTCAAGGAAATTTCTGAGCTTGTTGATGAGGTCAACCTTCATTCTGTCCTTTCTGTACTTGAGATGCCATTCGATGGATGGAACAAAGGAGGTTTCAGACCATACAATTGCATCTGGTTCTTTTTCCAGGGCTGATTGACTTTCCTCAATAAGTGCTTTTAAAGCAATACGCCAGGCATCAATACCTGTCAGCCAGGTGTTGACATTGTGCTGTATGAGAGCGGGCCGCCAGATGGGACTCTCCCTGTAATCAACCCTGGATACCAATCCATAGATGTTTGCTGCAAGGATAGATACCAAAAAAGCAGCACCGGGAATCACCCATCGCCTGGATGGTTTTTTCCAGCCCTGTAACGGACTGAATCCTGATTTCGGGTGCAGAAATCCCACATCGAGAAGCCAGCCTCCAATAAGGAAGGAGGGAAAGGCTACCAGCAGACTCACACCCATCACTCCAAATATATCGACAATTGAAATAAGACTCCGCCATCCATACTGCGTATAGCCGATAATTCCATAGGAATAACCCAGAAAACCCTTGGTTCGAACTCCCTCAAATGCCGCCCAGACTAACCATTGGGCCAGCCAGCCATATCGTGAAAAGCTCCGATCCACCAGGAGAAGGATCGGGAAAAGAATGAAAAACCACCCGGCGTATATTGTTGGAACCAGTACAAAACTGACCGGATTAAAAGTTGCCAGCCAGAAATTGAAGAGGGCATAAGTGATGTATCCATAAGCAGCACCCCACAGGGGAGATGCCCACCATGAAATTCTTCTGACAAGGAGTACAACCGGGATCAGGCTGATCCAGGCTGCTGGAGCCCAACCCCAGTCTGCAATAAAACTCGGGAAGCCCAGTGCAAAGAGCAGGGAGCCGGAAAGCAGCAGGCCCACATCAATGATCCATTTCAATATTGGCGGACTCTTTTTCATCCGCACAGATTAGCATGCCTTCCGGGACCATACAATAAGAGATTATCAGGGTAAATCCCTTTCCAATAAATGGCGTTTGTATTAGAATACATGAACAGATTAAAAAGTCAGGAGGTTCTATGAAGAAGGTAGTTATTGTCGCAGCACTCATTATGCTGGGAGGTGTTGTTTGCGCTGATGGTCACTTGAAGTTGGGTAGTCCTGAAGGGGACTGGGGGATGCGTAATAGGGGGATTTCCCAGAAAGATGCGGATGCGCCCCGAGCAAAAACCTGGGTTCGTGTCTTCCAGGATGGTTCAATGAACTACGAATTTACCATGAAGTATGAAGGTGGTGCCGAAGATGGCCATGGAGGTGTTGGAATACATATACTCAGCGATACAATGCCTGTGGGGAAGAGCTGGGGTATGGGTGATTCATGGTTACTCTGGCTGAACTACGACATCTCTCCCATCAGTTCTGACATACCTGAGGGATTAAGCGCTCAGGTGTACAAGAGTTCTTCAGACTCTGATATGGAGTTGATTGATTCGATTTCTCTGAAAAGTATTGAGTCTCTTGCAGCCCCATACCTGTATTCAGAGATTCCTGTGAGACTGACCTATGCGGCCAATTTGGGAAGGATATTGATAGCTGACCCCCGGGGGAAAACTGCAGGGTGGTATATTGACCTTCCAGGCGGCAGAAATGACACAGGGCAATATGTTGCTGTGCGTACAAACGGTGTCAGGATGAGTTTCACGGCACAGGATGTCGAGTTATAAATCCGACAAAGAAACGAAGCGTATTGAAGTCATATCTTCTTTGAAGGCACTGAGTCCCGAACAGCGGAATCTTGCGGAAGTACAGGCAGGAAATCAGTTGGTGTCAACTCAGTGCTGGAAATCAGCTCGCAGCATACTTGTCTACATATCATTGTCGACCGAGTTGGGAACTGAGTATGTTATCAGAAATGCCTGGCATAGTGGAAAAAGTGTTTTTTCTCCGCGGGTTAATGGAGATAATCTTGAGTTCTGGAAAATTGATTCATGGGAAGACTCATTCATCACGGGCAGCTCTGGTATTTGTGAACCAAAATCCCGGAAAAAACTATGGAGAATGACCGATTATCCTGAAACGACGTTAATCATCGTTCCCGGTTTAGCCTTTGATATACAGGGTAGAAGGCTTGGCCGCGGGGGTGGTTTCTATGACAGATTCTTGTCCCGGGTGAGAGCTGAAGCAGGGAGTGCTGGTTTTGAGCATCCTGTATGCCTTGGATTTGCATTTAAGGAACAGATTTTTACTGCCATTCCATTTGAATCCCATGATATGAAGATGGATGGATTGGTGTCTCCAGAACTTGCAAGAGAAACGGTGTAGTAGTCTGATCTTTTGATTACCTGGTAGTAACTTACGCATCACATCCCTGCTGCGTTGCCTGCCTGCTGCACGGCAGACAGGCCAAAATACTCTCCAGCCCAGCTGCGCTCCGTTTTTGCCCGCCTGTCGGCGGACAGGTCGCCTTGCATCAGAAAGAATCATCAAAAATCGCCACGAAATCTCAAAGTCCGACAGGCTCCTGGCGAAGATGGGACACTGATTGCAGGAAGAGTTGTCATATTGGAGATTATGTGTACAATGATGGACCGGGAGGGCAGGTGTTTTTAAAACACATTGAAATTCACGGATTCAAATCATTTGCAGACAAAACAGTTATAGAGTTCAGTGATGGAATTACAGCATTGCTCGGTCCGAATGGCTGTGGGAAAAGCAATATCGTTGATGCAATCAAGTGGGTGCTTGGCGAACAATCCGTCCGCAACATGCGTGCCGAACGGATGGATGATGTTATTTTCAGCGGAACCGAAGACCGCAAATCTCTAAGCTTTGCCGAAGTCACTCTTGTTATTGCCAATGATACAGGAATCCTTGTGTCTGAACATCCGGAAATTGCGATAAAGCGACGAATCTTCAGGGAAGGGGACAGCGAATACTTTCTCAATGGGACTTCTGTGCGCCTGAAAGAAATTCGTGAACTGTTCTTCGACACAGGAATCGGAAAATCGGCCTATTCCATCATGGAGCAAGGACGTATCGATCAGGTTCTTTCAAATAAACCTGAAGATCGTCGGCATCTGTTTGAAGAGGCTGCCGGTATTACAAAATTCAGAATGCGCGGCAGTGAAGCGGAGCGCAAACTGGTTCTCACTGAAGAGAATATTGTTCAGGTGGAAAACATACTGAAAGAAGTTCGTCGAAGCTATGAGACTCTAAAAAAACAAACAGAGCAAACCCGGGAATATCGGCGATTACGTGAAACATTGTTTGAACTGGAACGTGACATTAAACTTTTACAATGGAAAGGGTTGGAAAGGAATCGCGATAAATATGATAACCTGCTGACTGAGAAATCGAAGAAGCATTCCAGGATCATTGAAAAAATTGACTCAATGAAAACAGCTCTTGCTGATGAACTTGATTCCGTGAATTCAATGGAGTCCAGTCTTATTGAAAGTCAGAAACAGGTTTATGGAATAGATCTTGAAAAAGAGAACCAGGAGCGCATGCTTCATGGATTTCGTGAGCGGAGAAATGAGGCAGAAGAAGTCCTGGAAGCGGCAGGAGTACGGGAAAAAAATGTAATGGAGTCTCTCAAGGGGCTGGCTGAACTCAAGAAGGCAAAGGAAGTTGATCTGGAAGAATATGCAGATCGAATGAAGGAGATTGAAAACAACATAATTTCCTGCCGGAAAACTATTCAATCGGCCGATCTGCGAATGCAGGAGATATCAGGCGAGAGTACTGAAAAACAAAATTCACTGGTAACGGAAGAAAATGCTCATGAAAAACTCCAGGATGAATTGCACACTTTGACAGATAACATCGTTCTGGAACTGGACAAACATCTGGGTGAGGCCACTGACAGCAGTGTGCGCCGTAACCTGGGAAAGCAGATATCGGATAAAATAGATGAGATGCGAATTCGAGTGGAAGGCCGTTCCAACCTGCTGATCGACCAGAAAAAACTTGCCGATGGTGAGGAGGCACTGACCCTGGTGGAGAATACGGCCGCGGAGCTTGTTACACTCACTGAATCATTGATTGAACTTGGAAGCCAGTTCAATCAGTATAAGGGATTGGATTCTGACTTCCTGGAAGGATTTCTCACTCCTGAAGGAATTATAACCCAGAAACGAGAACTCGATGAAAAGATAATTATCTCAAGGGAAAGAACTGCTAACCTCAAAGAATACCTTTCTCATCTGGGTGATGAGAAGAACAATCTTGTCAGCAAGGTGCAGAAACTGAAGTCCAACCTGGAAGGCTTTCGAGTTTCTCAAGCCCGTACGATAACACAGGCAGCAGCCCTGGAAGATGCGCTTGCTTCACTGGCGAGGGAAGTTGAGTCAGAAGAAAAACGACTGAATGAAATTCACCAGCAGCAAGTTACGGAAAAAATCAGGATAAAGAATCTCGATAATCAGATTGAGGAACAGATTGCTGAGCGGAATGCAATGAATAAGACGCAGGAAAAACTCCGTAAAAGCATGGTGAAACTGGAATCCGGGATTTCAAAAGAAAATAGCAGAATGACTGGCCGTGAAGTGAAACTGAAAGCATTGACAGCTCAAAGAGCCTCTCTGGATCTTGAGAAGGAGAGGATTCAACTGGAATTAAAACACATTAATGAGGAAGAACAACAGCTGCTGTTCGATTTTCAGGACCGCCATTCACGAGATCTCAATAACTTTGTGGATATGAAAGAAACTGTCTCTCAAAGCTCCAGGGAGATCAGGGAACAGCAGACCAGGGCAAAAAAAGAACTAAAATCCCTCGGTCATGTGAATCTGATGGCTCCTGAAGAATTCACAGAGGTTTCAGAACGGTACAATTTTTTATGCAGTCAACTGAGCGATCTAAAAAAGGGGCGAGAAGATCTATCGAGAATTACTGAAGAGATACATAAGGAATCTACAGTTAAATTCCTAAAAACCTACCAGCAGATTCAGGATAATTTCCATGAAATGTTCCGACGTTTGTTCGGAGGGGGAAAGGCCGAACTCCGCCTGCTTAATCAGGAAGATCCATTGAATTCCGGTGTTGAGATCTATGTTCAACCTCCGGGAAAAAAACTTGAAAACATAGCTTTACTGTCTGGAGGAGAGAAATCGTTATGCGGGATTGCCCTGTTGTTTGCCACCTATTTGTCAAAGCCATCACCATTTTGTATTCTTGATGAGATTGATGCTGCACTGGATGAGGTGAATATTCAGAGATTCATCAATGTATTGGTTGATTTCGGGAAGATGAGCCAGTTTCTTATTATCACTCACAATAAAATGACTGTAACAGGGGCAGGAACATTGCTGGGTGTTACTATGCAGGAGTCAGGTGTTTCCCGACTTCTTACTCTGAGATTGGATGGAAAGGAACAGAGTATAAACGATGAAAAACCCGTTTAAGCTGATTACAAAGCAGGAGTTATTTATAGTATCGGGAATAGCTCTCATTGTAACCCTTATCTCGGTTATTTCTATTATAATCATCACTTCTGTGAAGAACAAAAACATAGTATCGGCCAGTATTGAAGAAGACAATAGAACTGAACGGCAGGCTCTATTGCAGGGGAATGGATTTGGTATTGAAGATTTTTATCGGGACAGCAGGGAACCCGAACCCGGAGTATCCTACCCTGTATATCGTCGTAAGTCTACCTGGATTGATGATGATATCGAATTGTACTGGATAGATCCTGCAGAGGCAGGAATCGATACCCTCAAGACCGATAATGATACGCTTATTTTACAATCACTGGAATCCGCAAAGTGATGAAGGGAATTGCGATATTCCTGTCATCTTTGTCAGTATTGATTTCAGTCATATTCACGCAAACAGGATGTGTCAGTACTGTAGAAAATGATGGTCCCTTACAGGAAGCGGACAACAATTCGAATTCGAGTGAACAACCACCTTTTCCTGAACCACAGAATTCCAATGAATCCCTGACTACCCCCCCGACATCCGAAACAGTTATGAATGATCCCCCGGCAGATGAAACAGCCATGGTGGCCCCTTCGACAGATGAAACTACCCTGACCCCCCCCCCGGCAGCCGAAACAGTTATGGATGCTCCCCCAGTAGGTGAAACAGCCATGGATCCCCCTTCGACAGCCGAAACAGCTATGGATGATCCCCCGGCAGATGAAACAGCCATGGATGCTCCCCCAGTAGGTGAAACAGCCATGGTGGCCCCTTCGACAGATGAAACTACCCTGACTCCCCCTCCGGCAGCCGAAACAGCTATGGATGATCCCCCGGCAGATGAAACTACCCTGACTGCCCCTCCAGCAGCCGAAACAGCCATGAGTGATCCCCCAGCATCTGAAACAGCCATGGATACTCTTCCGTCAGTTGAAACAGTTATGGATGCTCTCCCAGTAGGTGAAACAGCCATGGATCCCCCTTCGACAGCCGAAACAACTATGGATGATCCCCCAGCAGATGAAACTGCCCTGACTGCCCCTCCAGCAGCCGAAACAACTATGGATGATCCCCCAGCAGATGAAACTACCCTGACTGCCCCTCCAGCAGCCGAAACAGCCATGGCGGCCCCCCCGGTAGCCGAAACAGCTATGAGTGATCCCCCAGCAGATGAAACCATCATGGATGCCCCTTCGGCAGCCGTGAAACATGATTCAGGTGATTTTTCTCCGACTCTGGAAGGTTGGGGCTGGGTATTTCGCTCTGATCTCTCCACTCCAGGCAATTGGCGTTTTTTGAATCGTGAGCGTACAGGAAATGCAACGAAATTCAATTTTCATTTTGATGAAGAAGGAACCTGGAGCTTCGTATTTGATCAGCAAAATCTATCTGAGGGAGGCCGTAGACGCGAGATCCGCAAGTTGAGATACAGTAAAGATCTGGGTGTTGAGATCATTGACAGTGGTGAATTGGATTCACAGGTTCTACAGACTGAACAGTATACGGAAGTGCAGAATGACCTGGAATCAGTTCCGGAAGAATCTGCTGCTGTGGACAGTCGAACTACTGAAGCTTTGATTCAAGAAGCAGTTAGAAATGGTTCGGCCGTGGAAATTGCTTCATTGCTGCCGCAATACATGGAAAATGACGTCGACCCTGATGTCCTGGATTCTGTTGTCAATACTCTGGATGATGCTGACGGTTATGAAGAAGAAGTGTTCAGTGCACTGATATTACTCTCAGATTTCAGTTCCCATCAAAAAAATGCGGAATGGCTGTTTCGGCTGGCATCATTCCTTGCAAAACCTGGAAAAAAAAGAAGTCTTTCTCAAGCTGTTGTTTTTTATCAGAAAGTTATTGATTCATGGCCGCTTTCCAGGTGGAGGGAACTGGCTGAAGAAAGGCTCATCTGGTTGAAACGTCATTACTTCCGATCACAGTAAAATGATGATCTTCTTCATTGATCCCCATGCTGGGAGTCTGTCGGACTTTAAGACTTCAAGCCGTGAGACATAAGTCCGATAGGTGCTGGTTCTGTGTTGTTGAGAACTGTGCAGCAGCAGTTTCCTGTCTGCGGAACCTTCTCCCGCCGATGCTTGATAGCTCTGTGGTTGACTGATTCCCGGTTTGCATATAGACTGACCCAATATGCTTGATAAGTTAACAGAGGCTTTTTCAGAAATCTCACGACGTTTCTCCGGTCATCATCGTATCAGTGAGAAGAACATTCGGGATGCTGTAGAAGACATAAAGACAGCACTTCTGGAGGCTGATGTCAATCTGCGGGTCGTCCGTCAACTCGTGAATCGAACGATTGAAGAAGCTCTTGGCGAAACAGTTTTGAAGTCAGTGAATCCAGGTCAGCAGTTTATCAAGATTATTCATGACAAAATCCTGGCTCTGCTTGGTGACGATGCCTCGGAGCTGAAGCTGCGGGGACCTGATACGGTATCTGTTATTCTGATAATGGGACTTCAAGGATCGGGTAAAACAACAACAGCGGCAAAGCTGGCCCATCGACTCAAAAATGAAGGACGTCGTGTATTGATGGCTGCCGCTGATTTAACACGGCCTGCAGCAGCGGAACAATTAAAAAAACTTGGTCAGCAGATTGATATTGAGGTATACGGGGAGGGCGGATCAAAACCAGAAAAAATCATTAAGAACGCATATAAAAAGGCAAATAAAGAGCAATTTAACGTTCTTATTGTGGATACGGCTGGCCGTATGCAGGTCGATACTGATTTGATGCGGGAGATCAAGCGAGTTCAGAATTCCGTGACCTGTGATGAAGCACTTCTTGTTGCCGATGCTATGACGGGTCAAAACTCGGTTGAGATTGCCGGAAAATTCAGTGAAGAGCTGGATCTGACGGGTGTGATACTGAGCAAGTTTGATTCGGATACACGCGGTGGTGCTGCCCTATCGTTCAAAAAGATTACTGGTAAACCGATCAAGTTCATTGGTGTCGGTGAGAAGATAAAGGATCTGGAAATATTTTATCCTGAGCGAATTGCCTCCCGGATCCTGGGAATGGGAGATGTGGTCTCTCTGGTTGAAAAAGCTCGGGAAACAATAGAAGAAAATGAAGCTGACAAACTTCAGGAAAAAATACTCAAATCCAGGTTTACGCTTGAAGACTATCTCGACCAGATCAGCCGAATGCGAAAAATAGGCAGCATGAAAACGATAATGGAAATGATGCCTGGTATGGCCGGTCAAATTGATGAGTCAAAACTGGATGAGTCTCAGTGGAAGAAAGATGAGGCTATTATCCTGTCGATGACCTTGGCTGAACGCAGGAATCACAATATACTGGGTCCGCCCAGGCGCAAACGAATAGCCCGGGGAAGTGGTACAAATATCGCGGCTGTGAACAGGTTACTGAAGACTTTTGATAAGTCACGGAGCATGATGAAAAAAATGGCAAAGAACAAAAAACTACAGAAGCAGTTTCTGGGCGGCATGACTGTCCCGGAGCTATAGTGTAAGGAGATGAGAATATGAGTGTCAAAATAAGACTTAAAAGGTTCGGTACGAAGAAACGTCCCTATTACCGGGTCGTTGTCATGGATTCCAGGAGGCCGAGAGATGGCCGAACTATAGAAGAAGTTGGTGCCTACCATCCCATTGAGATGAAAGAAAAACAGTTCTCCATCAAAGAGGATAGGGTAAGGGAATGGCTCATTAAAGGTGCACGGCCGACTCCAACAGTCAAGAGACTGTTGAACAAAGTCAGTATTACCGTTAAGTAGGCTTCATGAGTACTGATCTTATTGAATACATCGTTCAGGCTCTGGTCGATAATCCCGATCAAGTGGAAATAACCAGGATTAATGGGGAAAACTCCTCTATCTGGGAATTGAAGGTCGCAGAAGAAGATATGGGTAAAATTATTGGCAAACATGGACGAATAGCCCGAGCAATGCGGATTTTGCTCAGTGCTTCAGCAAGGGAATCCAGCAAAAGATTTGCCCTCGAAATTCTTGACTGAGAAACTTTCATCACAGTTTTCCATTGGCGCAGTAAGAACATCCTTTGGTGTGAAGGGCTGGTTGAAGCTTGTGAGTTTTTCTGGTGAATGGAAGCATTTCAAGGCTCTTTCATCAGTTGTATTGGCAGATATTCATCGAAATAACCCGAAAAAGTATGATATTGAGGGATTTCGGATTCACCATGGCAGGGGGATAATGAAGCTTTCCAGAGTCGATGATCTTGAGTCCGCCAGGGCCCTGGCAGGGCAGGTCTTGTTTGTATCCAGGGAATTTGCTGTTCCATTGGAAGCGGATGAATGGTATGTCAGGGATTTAATCGGTCTTTCTGTCATTGATCATGACTGTAATTACATTGGTGAGATTGTATCCATGATCAAAACATCTGAAGACTTGCTGGTGATCTCCCGAACTGATAAAAGTCAGTTCATGGTACCGTTTCGAAAGCAGTTCGTAGGAGAGCCGGATTTTGCTTCATGCAGCATTGTTCTAGAGGCAGAATGGCTGGCTGATCTATAGTGAAATTCACACTCCTGAGCCTGTTTCCGCAGATATTCGAGGTTTTTTTTAACGAGTCCATTATGGCCAGAGCCGTTGAGCGGAATCTTGTTAAATTTGAACTTGTCAATATACGTGATTATGCTTATGATAAGCACCGTGTCTGCGACGATTACCCTTATGGGGGTGGGGCAGGGATGGTATTGAAACCTGAGCCGCTGTCACGAGCTCTTGATAAAGTTGGGGCCAGGGACAAATTGGTTGTGTATCCTACACCATCGGGAAAACCCTTTAAGCAGGAAGTCGCTGACTGGCTGGCAAATGAAGAAGAATTGGTCATTATTTGTGGGCGATATGAAGGAATAGATCAACGGATTATTGATCTATATGTGGATGAAGAAATTTCCATCGGTGATTATGTCATTTCATCTGGAGAGATCGCATCATTAGTAATTGTTGATGCTGTGTATCGATTACTTGACGGTGTTATCAGACAGGAATCATTGGAAGAGGAGAGCTTTGCGCAACAGCTCCTGGAGTATCCGCACTACACAAGACCGGAGGTTTTCAAGGGATTAAGGGTGCCGGAAATTTTACGAAGCGGTCATCATGCAGAGATCAATTCATGGAGACAAAAAAAAAGGTTTGAAAAAACCCTGAGTAATCGACCCGACCTTCTTGAAAAAAAAGGTTTGGAAAAAGGAAAAGAAAATGGATCTTGTTAAATATGTAGAGGCAGAACAAATCAAGGATGGTGCCGAGAACTTTGGAATTGGTGATACTATCAGAGTTCATTATCGTATAGTCGAGGGTAATAATGAGCGGATACAGGTGTATGAAGGTCTGGTGATAGCCCTCAATAATTCTGGAATCAGTCGTACAGTCACTGTTCGCAAGATTTCCTATGGTGTTGGTGTTGAAAGAATATTTCCGGTTAATTCTCCCCGTGTTGAACGCTTTGAAGTTGTTCGTTCTGGTCGGGTTCGCCGCTCAAAACTGTACTATTTACGGAACCGTATCGGTAAAAAGGCGATTAAGGTTCGGGAATTGATAGTCAGTAAAAGAAAAAAAACAGCCGATCATTCGAGTTAGGGTGAAGCCGTATCGGAAAGGTATAGAAGGAGAAAACAAAGTTGCCTGCTATTTTGAGGAATGCGGGTATGAAATTTTGGAAAGACGATTCAGATCCAGGCTGGGAGAGGTCGATATTATAGCAAGGCAGAGAGATGTAATTGTTTTCATTGAGGTTAAAACCTGGGATGTTCTGGGCATGGAGAGTCTGGAGCATTCGGTAGATTCACGGAAACGTGACAAAATCAAGGAAGCAGCATCAATTTACCTGTATCATCATCCAGAATTCAGCGATTGTCGTATCCGCTTCGATTTGGTTTTTCTGTCAAGGAAGATGGAAATTCTGAATCATTGGGATTATGCGTTTTAGGGAGAAGGAGCTCCAATGGTACGCATCGCTAAACAAACAGACCCAGCAAAACTGGCGGAGCTGAAGGTACGAATCAATGACCAGAGGTATCTGCAGATAGCGATTGAGAGGATAGCGAAGAGCTTGACTGATGAAATCGTCAATCGTACTGGGGAGACAAATGAGTACAAGATCTAAGCAAAACGGCAGGCGTGGTCGTCGACGGAATCGCCCGCCTCGATTAGATTCGCCGCGACCCCTTGACTATGAAATGGTTCCCTGTGGGATTTGCAGAGAACCAGTCAAGGATATTTATTCTGCATTGTCCCATCCTGAGGATGGGATTGCAGTTCATTTCGATTGTGCGCTGAAGGATGCGGAAAAGAAACTCAAACCTGAAAATGATGAGAAAATCATCTACCATGGTAATGGTTGTTTCGCTGTGATCGCAGCCTATCCCAGCAATCGGAATAAGCTGAAAATCCTCCGGAGAATAGATTGGGAGAAATTGGATGAATCTCCCGACTGGAGGAAGAAACTTCAAACAGATATACTTTGATCAGTAGAGTTCTTTTAATTCTCGGAGAAGCTTCATTGCTTTCTCCTGTATGGATGTGATATACCCATTTCTTGCGTCAGTGAGTTTTGCCACCTCAGCAATAATGGAAGGGTTGTTAATAACCCCCTCTCTCTCCACAATGTTTCTAACAGATTCAAGGTAATTGAATGCGAAATTGTTATCTTTCTCTATCGCAGTTTGACGGAAGATTGATTCAACGAAAATACGGTCACGATAGGTTGTATCGGCCAGTTGAATGGTGGATAAGGCTAAAATCGCCTCACTCATTACCATGGGTTCTGGATCGGTCAGTAAAACAAGACTGAGTTGATCTGCAGCTTCTTCCGTGTTCATTCTCCCAAGCAATCGGGTGGCTTCGCTTCTGATTTCAGGAAAATCATTGATAATAAATCCATCCTCCCGGAGTATATTCGTAACGCCTTCGCTGGACAAATCACTCAATATAGACAGCAACTCTGGATTTCCCTGTGCTGTATTATCGGAAATCATCTCTTCAATGTCTCTCAGGGCTATCATTTTCAGCTCTCTGTCATTGGATGCTGCTTCTGCTCTGAGAATCTGTGTTTTTATTGTACTTTGAAGATAGAGTTCTTCAATCGTTTGCTCTGATTCCTGTGCAAAAACAACGGCTGCAAGTGATAAAGCAGTAATCATCAGTAAAAGACTTCGTTTATTCATTATAAAACTCCTAATGGAACTGGAGACTGAATCAGTGTCAGAATAATTCCGTCTCTCATTGTATCCTGAACTACCATACCGAAATTTTCCACATACCATCAATCTTCTCCAGTTCATATAGTTTTGCCCGTTTCCCATCAAAAGAAGAATAAGCAACAATCTTATTCTCACTGACGAAAACAATTTCTTTCAGTACAGCCTGGCTCCGGCTTGGTACTACAACAACTTTGAAGTAATCTTCCAAAGAAGTCAATACAATGTTGTTTTCCAGCAGCTGTGGGTACTGATTGTACTCGTTGAGAGTTTCATCAGAGCTGTATTTTTCTGAATATGCCTGGGAAATAAAGGTCTTCCAGCGATTAAACTGTCCCCGGGCAATAACGGAATTCAGTTTTGCTATCAGTTCTTCTATTTCTTCAAATGCCTGTTCATACATGGATTGAGTTACTTCAAATTCCTGATCCTCAGATTCTGTATCATCGGGAGTTTCATGGATTTCTTCAATCACTTTTTCAGGGGGAGGCTCCTCAACAGTTTCTATATGTGGGGGCTGGGGCTCTGTCACACAGGCTAAAATGAATATCGATACGGATGAAATCAGCAGTACTTCTTTCATTTTATAAATCGTAGTATATTCTAGGAATTGTGTCAATATCCAGAATATTTCTAATTCTGTGGAACGCTGTATAATGGGTGGTTATTGTGGTTAAAGCTGTTTACCCCGGTACTTTTGATCCTCCTACTCTGGGCCATATTAATATAGTTTCCCGCGGTGCCCGGATTTTCGATTCTCTACACATTGTTGTTGCTGTTAATAATGAAAAATCTCCATTGCTGAACCTGGAAATGCGGCGGGATCTCATTGCCGATCAAGTTTCCAGGCTGGGACTGGCAGCCGTCGAGGTGGGCATCTGGGATGGACTGATCGTTGACTACTGCCGTAAGATTGGAGCCGATATTCTGCTTCGTGGTATTAGAACAGGTGCCGATTTAAACTATGAGTCTGAAATGGCCATGCTGAATAGGCATCTTGAATCACGCATTGAAACAGTATTTCTTCCGGCAGAACCAGAATTCATTTTTCTTCAGTCGAAAACTATCAGGGATTTGTTTTTGCTTGGGGGAGATATCAGCGGGATGGTTCCCGTTGAGGTTCATGCTGCCCTGGCAGAGAGAACTATCAGCAATAAATGATTCATCCAGGCGGTATTCTGGGAGTCTGTCGGACTTACGCCTCACGGCTCGATTTTTGCCCTTTTTACCTGCTGCTGTGTTGCCAAAATACTCACGTAGCCCAGCTACGCTCCGTTTTTGTCGCCTTGCATCAGGAAAAAATCATCAAAAATCGCCTCGAAGTCTTAAAGTCCGACAGACTCCTGGGGAAGGGGTTCCCGGAAAACAGGCATGATGGAATCCGGTTTGAAACTCTTTCAGAGTGTCAGCAAGCTTGTTAAATTCTCTCTGTTTCTAGCAATTGCAGGGTTCTAAGTCATCAAAACAGCCGTATTGAAGAAATATTTTTCTGATTCAACAAGCTTGCTGACACTTCGAAATTCTTTCATTGATACAGGCGGAAAAAACAGAACTGTGGCTGACAGCCCATGTTTCCGGCCTCGCACAATTCTCCAGCAGTCTCTTTTATCTTTACCAATGACAGGCTTTTTCTCAGCAGACACCTTGAATTGATCGATAAAAAAAATGATACAACGCATTGATAGAGTGAGATGGGAGGTCTCAGTGTCATATCGACTGAAGATTCTAGTGCTGACATTGGTATTTATCTCAAAATCCACAGCTGTCACGGCTTTCAGTCATACTGTGGCATCCAACGAAACCCTCTATAGTCTGTCCAAAAAATACAGGGTATCTATTGAATTCATCCGCCGGGTGAATAACCTGACAGATGATCTGATCTACCATGGAGATGAACTTGAGATACCTGTGGATGGAACCAGTGAAATAATTGTTCAACCCGGGGACAGTTTATCCGGTTTGTCATATCTTTTCGATATTTCCGAACGAAGTATCATGGAGGCCAACAATCTTTCGTCAGAAAGTATTCAAATCGGGCAGGTACTCAAAATCCCCCCCCCAGTTCCCGAGGGATTCCATAGAGTACTTCGCGGTGAAACCATTCTGGGGATTGCATCACGTCATGGGCTCTCCGCAGCTCAGCTCAGAGCGTATAACAATATTCAGGACGATGTTATCTATCCAGATCAATTGATTGTAACTCAGCCTCCTCATCCGGAAGGGATTCGAGTTGTCAAAGGACAGTCCCTGTGGGAGATTGCCCAGACTTATGGTGTAAGCATGGACGATCTGAGGCAGTGGAACAGCATCGGCGAGAAGCAGATTATTCATCCAGGAGAGATTCTGGTGCTGTATCCCCATATCACCAATCCTGCATCAATCATTGAGCCCCCGGGTGAACAGAAGTCAGTGGCTCTTGCTTCTGTTCAGTCTCCTGTCTCCAGGGTCATGGATCTACCCCGGGAGGGAGAGTATTTTTACTCAAAACCACTGAAAGATACTCAGCCAAGTGTTACTTATTGGGAGGGACCCACAGCTTCGGCTAAAACTGACTATCAGAGGGCTCGGAAAATCCTTGAAGCATTCAAAATGGAAGTTGAACAATTGCCTGTTTTAAGCAGACAACTGGATGGCTGGCATCTGGTTCTGGATCCTGGACATGGGGGGCTGGATCCAGGAAGCATAGTATCGGCTGTGGACGGTAACGGAAACTCAATTGTTATTACCGAAGATGAATATGTCTATGATATTTCGCTCAGGGCATATCAGGATCTTGTTCGTCATGGTGCATCGGTGGATTTGACAATTATTGCGCCAGATCATCATATTCGCAACAATGAGAATGCCAGAAAGAGCTTCGTAAACCGTAAAAGTGAAGTATATCACAGTAAAGACCACAATGAGACACAGGGCTGGCGTCCGGTGGGGAACATTGCCGGACTTGACCTTCGGAAGACCATTGCTTCCAGATCCATCATGTCTGTTCCTCAATCTCGACGGTCCCGAGGGACACTGTTTGTAAGCATACATGCCGATAATTCTGCGAATTTCCCCGAAGGTACAGCAGTTCTTTATGATGGTGAAAACAAAGAGGAGTTGGCTCGTTCGAAAGTTTTTGCCGCTGTTATGGCCAGGAACATGGGAATTGGCTCCTTTATTCATCAGCAGAATCTAAGGGTACTGAAGGGAAATCCTGCTGATGCGGCGATATTGGTAGAGGTGCGCAATGTGCATTACACAGGTGATGCATGGGCCCTCCGCAGTACAGAACTTCGTGATCAGGATGCAAAGATGCTGGTAGAGGGAATACTTGACTGGGCCAGACAGTAGACTGTTGTCCATAGCTTGAGGAATAATGTCATATGAGCCCGGATAATAAACGACGATTACACACTCCCCAGGGAGCAGAGGCTGTGTACCTTGAAGAGGCCTGCCGTCACCGGAAGCTGCTGCGCATGACGGAAGACCACTTCACATCCTGGGGATACCAGCCGGCATTGACTCCTGTGTTTGATTACTATGAAACCTACCGGCCTCTTCTGGATCATGCACAGCTGGAGCGGATTTATCGTTTCCCGGACAGGGATGGAGAATTGCTGATGCTCCGATCAGATGTTACTCTTTTTCTGGCAAAACAGATGGGACTTGTTTTGAGGAATGATGAGAGTCCTGTACGAGTGTACTATGCGGACAGCATCCTGCGGCATCAATCGGAAGAGGATATTTCCAGCGATGAGTTTTTTCAGGTGGGAGGAGAATTGATTGGACTGTCCGGTTGTGATGGAGATCTGGAAGTATTGATGCTTCTGCATGATTTACTAACAGAGCTCCAGCTTCCGAAATGGAGGATGCATATCGGTTCACGGCAATTGACTGACCGGGTACTGGGTCGGCAGGGAGATGCTGGCGAAGCGGGAAGATTCATGGAAACCCGTGATAAGGCCGCCCTTATCAAACTGTTTGCCCGATCAGGATTATCCGCCCCTGAATCCCGGGCTGAACTATTATTCTTTCTTGGAACCCCGGATGAGTTTGCCGACTCCTGGAAAAAACTGACTTCCCAATGCGGTGATTCATCGGATAACGGGATAGCTGAAGCAGCCGAAGAATTGGTCTCCCTGGCGGCTGAATTGACTCAGATCGTGTCTCAGGATTCTATTCGAATTGATTTATCGGAGCATGGAGATCAACCCTACTATACAGGATTCACAGTGAAAGCCTATGTTGAAGGAGTTTCAACAGCGGTAGCTGCCGGCGGACGATATGACGATCTGTCAGGATTTTTTGGAACCAGACTGCCCGCGGCAGGTTTCAGTTTGTTAACACGCAAAATTGAACCGCTGAGTATCTATGCCTCCGCAATTTCCGAAGATTTAAAAGCATCAAAGGCACAGGGCGTTGACTTCATCCAGCGCTACAGAGATGCTGAAAATCGAAGAAAAAACGGAGAAAAAGTCACCCTATCATGAGAAAAATCTTGAGTGTCCTTCAAGACAGGATCCATTTCGGTTCAGGCCAGATCTTCTCCCTCATTGCGGCATTGATGGATTACTCCAGAAAATTTAAAAAACGAGTTTTCTCAACGTGCCCTTAACACTTGCCATTCCCAAAGGCCGATTGATGCATTCAGTTGAGGAGTATTTATCGGAGAGGGGTATCACAGTCATTTTTGAACCTCGTCAGCTCTCCGGAACGGACAGCAGCGGTTTACTTGAAGTCTATAAGGTAAAAAACCACGATCTGCCCACCTATGTTCGCCATGGCATTACTGGTTTGGGAATTGCGGGAGATGATACTGTGGCGGAATCAGGTTTATCATTCCCCCGGATGTTTACTTTTCCATTCGGCGGTACCAGACTTTGCCTCTCCGCTCCTGTTGGTTCAAAACCTCCGGAACGAATCGGGGGAACTGTCAGTGTAGCAACCAGCTATGTCCGCATGACAAGGGAATGGTTCCATCAGCATGGGATACCTGTGAAAATCATCCGTCTTGGCGGCAGTGTGGAGCTGGCACCTGCCCTTGGCCTGACCGATTACATAGTTGATCTTGTGGAATCGGGTCATACACTGGCGGCTAACGGGCTGGAAGTTGTTTCTCAGATGGCTGAAATCTCTGTCCGGCTGATTGCAAATCCGGCCTATTTCAAACTTTGCTATGATGAGATTCAGAAACTGACCGATATTCTGAGTATGGAGAAATAATGATAAGAATCCAGAGAAAGACCAGAGAAACAGATGTTCAGGTAATTCTTGATATGGGCGCCGACGGACCATCTGATCCTCAGACAGGTCTGCCGTTTTTCGATCACATGCTGAATTCCATGGCATTTCATGGGCAATTCCAACTTGAGATCACAGCAAGTGGTGATGTTGCCGTTGATCCTCATCACCTGGTTGAAGATACGGGTCTTGTGATTGGTCAGGCTCTCGAAGAGTACCGATTGAAAACTAATGGCATTGCCAGATATGGTCAGGCTCTTATTCCCATGGATGATGCTCTGAGTGAAGCGGTTGTTGATGCCTGTGGCCGTCCTTACCTTGTTTGCAATGTGCAGTGGCCGCAAACTCATGCCGGTGATTTCGATCTATCCCTTCTCAGGGAGTTCTGGTGGGGGCTGGCTGTTGCGGGAAAACTCAATCTCCATCTTCATACCCGATATGCGGAGAATGCTCATCATGGGGCCGAATCTCTCTTCAAAGCTGTCGGGAGGGCTCTGGGTAAGGCATATCAGCCAATTCAAGGCGGCGAATCAGCCATGTCAACTAAAGGTAGAATATAGGTCGTGGCCAGGATACTTCAGGAAGGGTTCATAAAAACTGTCAGGCCCAAAACCATTCAGGTAAAATCTTCAGAAAAGGCGGCCTTGATCAGAAAAGGAAATCAGTTGCTCAATTCCGGCGATGTGGAAATGGCCAGGAAGATATTCCTGTCCCTTGGGTATTCCGATGGCATAATCAGAATAGGTGACTATTACTATAATAATGCCGACTATGCGGAAGCCTGGCGGATGTATAAAATTGCCCCGGCTCCCGATAAGGCTGCACAGATGACAGAACTCATGGCCAATATCCTTGTGAAGTGGATGGAAGACCGGGGAAAATGATTGGGGTTATCCACTTCCCGGATAGATGATACTGCTTTTGAGAAATTATGACACAGATAGGCACTCCTTATTGTCTCAATGATTCAAATCGACTCAAAATAAGTATATCCTGATGAAAACACTGTGATTCTCTACGCCGATCTGTAGATTCTGCTGAGAATTTGTTTTTTTATTTCTTTTAATAAAAAGGAAATAGATTAACGATTTAGAAAGTTGGCATGCTATGTGCTATATAGGTAGTGAGATCAATTTCATGAGGAGGTATGATATGAAACATCTCTGTACAACTGCCTGGAGGCCGCTGAGCATGATGAATGGTCTGGATTCCATGCTGAAGCATTACATGGAATCTTCAGATCCCCACGAAGGATTTGCTGTCGATACAGCTGAAACAAATGAAGGTTATCGAATACTGGCTGATCTACCCGGATTCGCAGCGTCTGAAATTGATGTGCGGATTGATAATAATGCATTGGTTATCGAAGCCAGAGTGGAAGATCGAAATGAGGAAGAAATAACCTGGCACAGTCGAGAACGATTGCGGAGGAATCGAAAACGTTCATTTATTCTGCCCGATGATGTTGACAGGAGCTCTGTTGAGGCCAGAATGGAAAATGGTACTCTGATTGTTGAACTGAAGAAGAGTCCTGGGTCCGAATCTTTCAATATAAAAGTGCAGAGTTAATCAGGCAGGTTTCATTCAGCCGTCACATTCGCATTCCGGATATGACGGCTTTTTTGTCAGTAGTGAAATCCGCTTCGGCCGATGAACTCCCGCAGGATTGAGTATAGGGGAACTTCTTCAATAGGGAAGGGAGAGAAATTGTCCAGAAACGCCAATAGACGTCTTGCTTCTCCATATTCCTCTTCAACAGGAGATACTGTTCGTAAGAGGGGTTCGGCAAACACCTTCAATATGGCCAGCTCGTAATCCAGGGCTGAATTGAACATTGTATCGGCCAGATACTGCCAGGGGAAGATGTGCTTTTCTTCTCCACGGCGAACAGATGACCAGATTTTAAGTGTATCACTGGCTGAGTACTGGCGAAATTGATGGTCCCGGACAATGCGGCGAATGAGCCTGTTGTCTGTTGTAGGAATGCGGATATGGTTGTCCAGATTCAAGGTTGTCAGGGCGGAGATATAAATACGAAATGCTTTGCCCATATCCAGATCCGGTGCCAGGTTGGGATTCAAACCATGAATTCCTTCGAATAGAAGAACACTATCTTCATTGAGGATTGTTTTTCTGCCCCGGGGAAGGCGCCCCCCAGTTTTTTTGAAATCGAAGACAGGTATTTCTACTTCTTTTCCGGCAAAGAGGTCTGCAATGTTTTCATTGAAGAGTTTAACATCCAGTGCTTCCAATACCTCAAAATCCGGTTTGCCGTCTCTATCTTTTGGGATGTTTTCTATTCTGTTGTAATAATCATCCAGACTGACAAGCTTCGGATGCAAGCCAATGGATTTAAGACTCAATGCCAGTTTCTTCATGAATGTTGTTTTGCCTGACGATGAGGGACCAGCTATCATGACAACCTTTACTTCGCTGGATTTCTGGTTAATCTTCCCTGCGATTTCTGCTATTTTTCTATCGTGGAGGGCCTCGGCTGTAAGGATGAAATCTTTTGCCGTACTGCGTTGACGGGACAGGGTGTTGAGACTGGCAACATTGGATACAGAAAGAATTTCTCCCCAGCGTTTGTATTCTTTATAAACGGCATAGAGCTGAGATTTATTCCTGCTCTGGTTCAATACTTGAGGAGTCCTATGTGACGGGTAGCCCAATATGAGCCCCTCGGCATAGGGCTTGACAGAGAATTCTTTCAGGACACCCGTATTCTCAACCATGGGGCTGTACCGTAGAGTCATGTACTGGTCAGTTCTCCAGATCTTTAATGGAGAATTGTTAAGCTCCCGCAGGAGTAATACAGTTGACTCGCATCCAAGACTTTTATAGTACTCAATCATATCCGTCCAGGACATTTCGTCGGGTATGATGTCCTGGGTATCTTCAACAATTTCCTTCATCCTGCCTTCAATACTCTCAGCTTCCTGCCTGCTGACAGATGGTGAATCGTCCTGAAATCTATAGAAGAAACCATTATCAAGGGAGTGTCCAATAATTGTCTGGCGATCAGGATAGACCTGATGAACTGCTATTTCAAATAAGAATATGAGTGAGTTTTGATAGATTCGCTGTCCGGAGGATTCGTGCAATGCTATGGGTACGAGTTCACAATTAACAGTTATTCTATCCATGAGAGAGGCATATTCATTATTCATGCGGGCTGCAATTATTTTTGAGTTATTTCTATCCAGACCTGAGTTGAAGCATTCATGGATGCAGGTTCCGTAGGGCACGCTTAGTTTTTGCTTCCCCAGGATAACAGTCATGTTTCGTTCTCTTATCATTTCTGATCTCCATGCTGATGATTCATCATGGCAAAAGTTTATCGGTCCGCAATCTTGAAATCTGCTGGTTGCTGAGAGCATTTACTATGGTTAAACTGTTTTCTTCATGTGTATCCACAACAAGGAGGTCTTTGAGAGGATTGAGGTTTTTATCCAGCAGAAGCTTCACAATTGGTGATTTCAGATCTTTTGGATTAATCTCCTGAACAACACCAATGGCATTGTTGTCCAGTGCAATGTAGGTTCCTGGAGGATACAATGAAAAAGTCTTCAGAAGAGCCTTTATTACGGTCTCATCAAAATTTGTACCAATTTCCTGCATCATCAGCAGCATTGCGGAATGGGGATTCAAACTGACTCTATACGCTTTTTTTGAGATTCGGGCAGCATAAACACTTGCCGCAGCCAGAATTTTCCCTATCAGGGATATGCCCACTCCTTTTATTCCCAATGGAGAACCGGATCCATCTTCTCTTTCTTGATATTGAGCAATGCCCAATGGAATATCCGGTGAAATTGATGACTTACTTCGTTTGAAGTAAGTGGTAAGCAGTTCTTTCCCAAGGATGGGATGAGCTCTAAACAGTTTCTCTTCAGATTCATTCAACTGCGATTTTTTATTGTACAGCTTGATGCATGTCTGATAGGGAATCTTCATCATCCCGATTTTGTGTAAAACTCCTGCAATTCCAATTTCTATAAGTCGAAACAGAGGTATTTTCAATCCTTCGCCAATCAATATGGCAATAACAGTGGTCATGCAGATACTGTGAATAAATATGTTTTCTACATCTTCGTAGATCCCGGAGAGTTGCAGCACGTAGTTCCTGTACTCTTTAATCTTCACGATGAGATCTCTCACCATTTCCGTTATTAGTGGTAAATCAATTTCCTTGTTGACGTTAAAAACAGTATAAGTATCTGTAATAAAAAGATGCAAATCTTCGTATAATTCTCTGGCAGTTCTGAGATCTTCTTCAGCTTCCGCATCAATACTGAGTACCGTAGCATTTTCAATTTCCTCCAGGGCAGGAGTGGGGGCATCCGTCATCGTTCCCCGGGTAAAAACTGTCCGAAACTCCCAATTCTTCAGATTTCTTATCAATGACTCCGTTACAGGGGTTTCTCTGGTGAGAAGAAGAATTCTCTCATCAAGCCACAACAGGTCATTGAGAAGTGCATTGGGTTTGAGAGAACTTACTGGTAATTCATTAATAGCCGACATATGCTTTCTTGACCCCTTCTACTGGCTTCAATACACTGATTTCTCAGTACTCATGCACCTGGGAGTCTGTCGGACTTTAAGGCTGTGTGAGTATTTTGGCAGCACAGCAGCAGGAAAGAAGAGCGACAATTGAGCCGTGAGGCGTGAGTCCGACAGGCTCCCGGGCAGCATCATTTCATTATACAGGAGTGTTCCGTGAAATTTAAGTCCATATTCTGGATATATAACATAATTGTCATATTCGTGCTCCTATCATTCACTCTTATCTCCCTGTTTGTTTTTGGTTCAATCTACATAGTAGAATACTGGAGCAGGATGTGGGTTGTCACGGCCATCTTTGTCGTTTTAGTTGGACTACTTGATTACTACTTCATTCTTAATTGGAAACTCTTTGACTTAATGGAAAAAGAAGACTGGCCGGTACTTCTGGCATGGCTGGAGGATAAGATATACAGAAAAGGTAAAATAAAGAAGCACTATGTCAACCTTCTGATCAATACGGCATTATCGGTATCCAATCTGGAATCAGTGAGGAAACTGGAAACTGAGATAAGGCACCGAAAAAAAGGATTACTCCCAAAAGTTGGGGTGTCATTGGGTATCCCCCTGCTGTTGAAACAGAATCACAGGGCCATATATGACTATTATACACAATTTGCGGAGGATGAAAAAACTTCTATGCGGGAATGGGCCCAATGGTGTCAGGCCTACGCTTCTGAAGATCCAATGTATGCTGTTCTTTTTGAGTTATTGAATAGCCAGGATCCATCTATAAGTTTACTATCCATGGATTTATTAGAGCAGAATTCGGGGGAACTGGATGAACAGGATATCAGGAAAATCGATGAATTCAAAAGAAGCATCCATTCAAAGTTAGCTGGTTCAAAGGGTGTCCGCATCCTGCAGGAATCCCGTGAAAGAAGTCTTATCGCCAATGTCATGTCTTCCCGGGTTGATACCGTGCGGGATAAACTCATTAACCAGTGAATTAAGGAGTTCTTGCCCTATGAGTGTTCGTGTCCGTTATGCACCTTCGCCAACAGGCTTACAGCACATTGGCGGAATTCGTACTGCATTGTTCAATTATTTTTTCGCACGGGTCAGTAAGGGGAAATTCATCCTGAGGGTGGAAGATACGGATCAGGAAAGAAGCACTCCGGAAGCCCTCAGCGACCTGTATTCCAATCTGGAATGGCTGGGTATTGATTTCGATGAGGGCCCCGGAAAAGAAGGGAATTGCGGTCCCTATATACAATCCCTCAGGAAGGAAATCTACAGGGAAAAAGCGCAGCATCTGGTACAGATGGGAAAGGCCTATCCCTGTTTTTGTTCCTCTGAGCGCCTGAACCAGATCCGTGAGGAGCAAAAGAATTCAAAAACTGATATTGGTTATGATCGCAGATGTGAGAGTATTTCTCCGTCAGAAGCTGCCGCCCGCATGGCTTCCGGTGAGCCATATGTTCTCAGATTGAAAGTTCCCCGGGAGGGTAAAACAGAATTTGCAGACCTTTTGCTTGGCCGTATCAGCCGTAAGAACAAGGATATTAACCCTGATCCTGTTATTCTTAAATCGGATGGATTTCCAACCTATCATCTGGCTAATGTCATTGATGATCACATGATGGGCATTACCCATATAATGCGTGCCCAGGAATGGATCCCTTCGGGTCCGCTGCATGTATTGCTCTACCAGGCATTCAGCTGGAATCTGCCTTTCTACTGCCACCTTCCCATGGTGATGGGAAAAGATGGGCAGAAACTCTCCAAGAGACATGGAGCAACAGCGGTTTCGGATTTCCGTGCCGCAGGCTACCTGCCCGAAGCCATCATCAATTACATTTCTCTTCTGGGTTGGAGTTATGATGATTCCCGTGAGTTTTTTACCAGAAACGAGCTTTGTGAATTGTTTTGTATTGAGAAAATCAATAAATCTCCAGCTATTTTCGACTACAGGAAGCTTGAGTGGTTTAATGGTCAGTATATTCGCAGAAAAGACCCGGAAACTTTAAAAACTGAGCTGAGATCCATATTGGTACAGGATGGAATAATATCCAATCCAATATCAGCTGAGGACAGGGACATCTTCGAGGGCGCATTCCCCATTGTCCGGGAACGGCTTAAAGTTCTTGGAGATGTATCATCCATGCTGAGATTTCTTTTTGATGACCCCGGAACTGGCAATACTGAAGATGCCATACCGAAAAAAATGGATGGTTTGCAGACAGCCGCCGTACTGAGGGCTGGTATTATACTATTGGGCAATGCCCCGGAAGTTCCCCCTGTTGCCAACCAGACTGCGTGCCGAAAATGGGACGATGACCGGGAGAATGAATTCCGGGCAAAGGCCGATGAATCCGGATGGAAGTTCGGGGTAATGATGCAGCCTCTGCGGCTGGCCGTTACGGCCAGCAAGGTCAGTCCCCCCCTGTTTCCGGCAATTCGACTTCTGGGAATTGAGGAATCCCTCCGGCGGGCAGAACGATTACTGAAGGAACTGGAGGGGACTCTTTAAGAGGAAGAAAAATCCAAACTAAATTCGGCTTTTCTTTCATTTTTGAGGTATTCTGCCACGAAAATGCGGATGCATTCAGGCACCCGTGGGGGCTGTGTCAGGCCAAAGGCGAGTTCTGGCACAGCTCCTTTAGGAGGCCTCATCATTCTTCTACGGTTTAAATCTCTGGTGATGGATCCGCCGGGTGGTGTGAAAGAATAATGCAGCCACACCATTGTCCTGGCTATTAACCTTGTTTCATATCTGGATACTCTCCAGCCAGGCTTTGATTTCAGTCTGACTCTATCCGTTTCAACCCATCTCGACTCATGACTAAACGGAATCTCTGAGTACTGTGATTCTGATTACCGAAACCTGTCAGGCAGATTACAAGGCTGAGGCTGTAGACGCGTTTGCTTTTCATTGCCCGTGGTTTTTCGTTCTCTGCAAATACTGATACCATCTTCTCTGGAGCATCCATACTTCGCAACAGTTCATCCAGTTTCAGGCGTACTATGTCCGTGACCGTATCCAGACGGATATGAAACTTTCTGAGTCTTTTATTGTTGATGACAATTTTTCGTCGGTAGTGAATCAGATCTTCCTCCGGATGAATATGCTGAAGAGGGCTTGTAATTGTTTGCCTTGCTCGCAAGACATCGCGAGGGGCATTTCTGGCCTTGATAAAACGAACTCGACTGTTCACTCTTCCAGCCTTGTTTCCGGTAGCCTGGTCAGTCAGACGAATCCGTTCATCTGCAACAAGGCCAGGTGCGGTATGTATCAGTACCTCCCTCAAAGACTCCTTAATGCGGTCTTTGAAAATGTATGAAACGACAATAGCTAAGATCCATGGAAGACTTTGTCCGGGGAGGTACCTATCTGCAATAATTGACACAGAAACAGCAAAGGTCATGGCAATTGCAGCTGCGATGCTGGCATAGAGTGGTGATCCTGTCTCCGACGCATATATGCACGCCAGACTCCGTAATTCGTACAAAATCCGTTTTACATTAACATCATGCGGCAACAGACTGCTGTCAATTCCTTTCTGAATTCTGGAAAATGGACTGATTTCATACGACGGATCAACAAGGTTCGACAGGGATATTGAGGGAACGCCGAATCGAGTCAGGCAGTTTATATCGGAGAAGAAACCGGAAACACCATCAAAATCATGTCAAAATTCTGGGGCAGCGAGTGGCTTGTGGAACCGCCGGAAGAATCACCTCCCGCGATTTCCCTTAATGAACTCTGTCAGAAGCTGCAGGAGAAATGTACCGAGGAAGGAGTGGAAAAGGATATAAACATCCATCAAAGCGCGAAAGCTCTCAAAATCCTTTTTCGGCACAGAGGCACAAAAGCCTATAATCTGAAATTTCTGCTGGAGGATATTTTTGGCAAAAACGCGCTTCACCTGGGATGGAGAATAACCCGCCTGGCCTGTCTGGCTGTTGATAACAATGGGGAAAACCCCATGAATTACCTGAATCTCTGTCATTAACATATCGGCGGCGGCCGGACTGCTTCAGGCTCCGCTGCCGCTCCGGCGGTTGAGAAGTGGATGCAGCGGATAATTTCGAGAATACATATTTTTATGAAAAAATAGAAATAAATATGAATAACCGTTGACCTTTCTCTGGGCTCATAGTATTTTGTCTCTGCTAAGGAGAAAAAAATGAAATCCATAAGCAACGCCATTGACGAATTTCTTGCCCTGAATGAGCTCGGAAAAACCGATGC
Source organism: Spirochaetaceae bacterium (assembly GCA_965224705.1). GTDB lineage: Bacteria > Spirochaetota > Spirochaetia > DSM-2461 > DSM-2461 > UBA2779. The sequence goes on from OZ245056.1 coordinate 2,547,060, forward strand.
CAAAAACCTGAACAAGCTGATCGGGCTGCTGGAAGACGGAAAAGTGGCAACGGAAAGAGCCGTCCAGGCACTGTATGCCGACGCGAAAAATCCAGATGGCAGTTTCAAGAGCTTCATCATGAGGATCAGGGCGGCCATCAAGGTTACAGCGGACAATCAGAAAGACAAGCGGTTGAAGGAACGGTTGGAATCCATAAAGATAATCACCCATCAGAAAACCTCTTCCATGCCCGGCTGCATCAGTATTAAGGCCCACTCCGAACCGACCGGCCATCTGCCAGCGGCCAACCGGCAGTACCCGGATGAAAATTATGTTCAAAGCGAGGCATCCAGTGTGGATGGCAAGCCGCTCCGCAAGGGGGAATCAAAGCTGTTTCTCAGCTACTCCAATGAGAATGCCCGATTAGCCCACGACCTTAAAGACATGCTGGAACAGCAGAGTAAAGGCACCGAAAACCCTGTCCGTATTTGGTCCATGCTGGAACTGCTGCCGAACCAGAGTTTCATAGAACAGATCAGGGAGAAGCTGAATGAATGCGATTTGGGCCTGGCCTGCCTGTCCCAGGCATTCCTCAATAGTCAATTCATAGCGGAGGAGGAAGTCCCTTTTCTACTGAACCACAATAAGATAATCCTGGTCGGACTGGATTCCCGTTGGGATGGCCGCTCAAAAACACCCTCAGAATTTTTTGATCTTGTGAAAAAGGGCTTTAACGAAAATATCCCCTACTGGAAAAAGAATCTCTCGAAGTTATTAGGAATTCATGTATACCACCTGCGCGATACAGAGTGCGGTGCTTTTTGGGGACAATGTGTAAAGAAAACGCCCCAAGAGCAGTTTGTCGATGGTTTGATTGGGGATATTCGGAAAGTAATCAAACAGAAAAAAGAACGTGAAGAAAAACAGACCGAAGAATTAAAAAAGAACTGGGAAGTTGGAGACCGGCGTTACCTTCCCAGGAACTATGTGGATACTGAAGTAAAAGCATTACTAATTCAAAGCCAAACAGAAGCATCCTCGGAAACGCAAAAACGGCACCACGAACAGGATGACAAAGAGCCATCCAAACCAACCAGAGAATTGGTGCCCGACATGTTGAACTGGGCGGCCAACGGAAAGGAACCCGTTTACGCCATACTGGGCGACTACGGCATGGGCAAAACCTTTTCCTGCCGGATTTTCGCCCAGCGTCTGGATGAAGCGCACAAAAAAACGGCCTCCCTGCCGATTTCACTGTACATGGATCTGCGTAAGGTACAGACCTTTGTTAAAGACAAGGGTATAGAACGCCTTCCGCGTCTGGACGAAATGATTGATATGATGCTTAAAAGTCATGGAGCTGAAGCCGATCCGAAGAGATTTATTGAAGACGCGAGACATGGCCGCGTTCTGCCCATATTCGACGGCCTGGATGAAAAGCTGGTCTACTACACCAGGGACATGCAGTACCAGTTTCTGAACGAACTGATGCGGGTGTTCCCGTTCGAAACAACACGGGACAAATCGAAGATCAAAGTCGTGATTTCCTGCCGGACGCATCACTTTGAATCAATTGCCCAACAGTCCGTTTTCCTGCAGGGCCTTTACCGGGATGACAGCATGCGGGGCGACTTCCGGGCCATGGAAATACTGCCCCTGTCGGATGGAAAGATGCGCCAACTCCTGGAAAAAAGGCTGGGCCGGGATGCCACGTTCCAGGTGTGGGAATACATAGACCGTCAGGAATACCTGGCCGCCCTGGGCCGCCGTCCCCTTCTGCTCAGCAAACTGCCCGATATGCTCCCGTCCATCCAGTCCATGCAGTCAGAGGGAATTCCCGTCAATGCCGCCGTGTTCTATAAAGCCCTTATCGATGATGTACTGGCTCGGGATAATCCCAAACATGTCCTTAAAAACCGTCATAAGCACCGCCTTCTGCTGGATTTGGCCCTGTATTTCTGGGAGAAGGGAGAACAGAGCATGAACATAGACAATTTGAACGACTGGTACCAGGCATGGCTGCGCCGCGACCCGGACATGTTTGCCCAGTATCAGACAGAGGGCAGTGAACAACTGGAAAAAGACCTGCGCAACTCCACCCTGCTGCTCCGCTTCGGTGAAAAAGAATTTGGTTTTACCCACAGCTCCATGCAGGAATACTTACTGGCCCGGAAACTGCTTTCAGAATGGGGGCAAAACGGTTATTCCCTGGCCAAACCTGTTTCCCGTTTGACAGAGAAGTTCATTGGCGAAGCCCTCGTGTTGCTGGAGGACGGCGAACGGCGGAAACTGCGTGAACAGCTTGCTGTTTATGCCGCCAGGCCGGAAAAAACCGCCCACTCACCCCATCAGGATGCCCTGCTGCTCTGCGTAATCCATTCCGCGGCGGAAGCGGGACGGCCTTTTGAAGCCTTTGATGCCATCCATGTCTTTGGTGTCAATTTCTCCGGTGAACGGATTAGGGGCCTTCGTGCCCGGAAACTAACCCTGAACCGCTGTGAAATGCCGCTCTGCCGCTGGCAGGAAAGCAATATTGACAACCTGGAGTTGAACGAAACCAACATCAACCAATCGGTGTGGGAGGAATGCCGGGTTGAGCAAGCGGCGGGAAATGCCCAGGGGCTGACCTGCGTCAACACAGTGGGGCGGATTGAGGGACTCTGCAAAAACGGAGGAGGCCGGATATATCCGCTGCCGGAGAAGGCCCCTGTGCCGCCCCCGCCGTACGCGGAGAATAATGTAACATGGGGTCATAACTATGAAATAAACGCGTTGTCATTCAGCCCCGATGGCCGCCTTCTGGCTTCCGCTTCCTCTGACGACACGGTGAGAATCTGGAGCGCGGAGGGCGAATGCCTGCGCGTCCTGGAGGGCCATTCCGATGGGGTTCATAGTGTGGACTTCAGCCCCGATGGCCGCCTTCTGGCTTCCGCTTCCTCTGACAACACGGTGAGAATCTGGAGCGCGGAGGGCGAATGCCTGCGCGTCCTGGAGGGCCATTCCGATGGGGTTCATAGTGTGGGCTTCAGCCCCGATGGCCGCCTTCTGGCTTCCGCTTCCTCTGACGACACGGTGAGAATCTGGAGCGCGGAGGGCGAATGCCTGCGCGTCCTGGAGGGCCATTCCGATTGGGTTCATAGTGTGGGCTTCAGCCCCGATGGCCGCCTTCTGGCTTCCGCTTCCTCTGACGACACGGTGAGAATCTGGAGCGCGGAGGGCGAATGCCTGCGCGTCCTGGAGGGCCATTCCGATTCGGTTTGGAGTGTGGGCTTCAGCCCCGATGGCCGCCTTCTGGCTTCCGCTTCCTCTGACGACACGGTGAGAATCTGGAGTGCGGAGGGCGAATGCCTGCGCGTCCTGGAGGGCCATTCCGATTCGATTAATAGTGTGGGCTTCAGCCCCGATGGCCGCCTTCTGGCTTCCGCTTCCTCTGACGACACGGTGAGAATCTGGAGCGCGGAGGGCGAATGCCTGCGCGTCCTGGAGGGCCATTTCCATTGGGTTCATAGTGTGGGCTTCAGCCCCGATGGCCGCCTTCTGGCTTCCGCTTCCTATGATCACACGGTGAGAATCTGGAGCGCGGAGGGCGAATGCCTGCGCGTCCTGGAGGGCCATTCCGATTGGGTTCATAGTGTGGGCTTCAGCCCCGATGGCCGCCTTCTGGCTTCCGCTTCCTCTGACAACACGGTGAGAATCTGGAGTGCGGAGGGCGAATGCCTGCACGTCCTGGAGGGCCATTTCCTTTCGGTTAATAGTGTGGGCTACAGCCCCGATGGCCGCCTTCTGGCTTCCGCTTCCTATGATCACACGGTGAGAATCTGGAGCGCGGAGGGCGAATGCCTGCGCGTCCTGGAGGGCCATTCCGGTGGGGTTTGGAGTGTGGGCTTCAGCCCCGATGGCCGCCGTCTGGCTTCCGCTTCTTCTGTCAACATGGTGAGAATCTGGAGCGCGGAGGGCGAATGCCTGCGCGTCCTGGAGGGCCATTCCGATGGGGTTCGGAGTGTGGGCTTCAGCCCCGATGGCCGCCTTCTGGCTTCCGCTTCCTATGACCACACGGTGAGAATCTGGAGCGCGGAGGGCGAATGCCTGCGCGTCCTGGAGGGCCATTCCGATTCGGTTATGAGTGTGGGCTTCAGCCCCGATGGCCGCCGTCTGGCTTCCGCTTCCTTTGATAAAACGGTGAGAATCTGGAGCGCGGAGGGCGAATGCCTGCGCGTCCTGGAGGGCCATTCCGGTGGGGTTATGAGTGTGGGCTTCAGCCCCGATGGCCGCCTTCTGGCTTCCGCTTCCGATGACAACACGGTGAGAATCTGGAGCGCGGAGGGCGAATGCCTGCGCGTCCTGGAGGGCCATTCCGATTCGGTTATGTGTGTGGGCTTCAGCCCCGATGGCCGCCTTCTGGCTTCCGGATCCCATGACGGAACGCATATTATCTGGTCCGTAGACCAGGGCCTTCCGCTCCGTATTATGAGCGCGCAAATAGACGGGCAGTGGTGGTCGGTGGAAATAGACGAAAACCGCCGTTACACCCGGATGCTGGGCACCGAACTGGCCTGGCAGCGGGTGTGGCTGCGGCATAAGGACGGTGTGGCTTCCCTGGATGCCTTTGACGGGTTTCGATTGGTGCCGTCACGACACTGCCTGAAAAATGATGCCAAAACACATCTGAATCGACCATGATTCCTAATCGCAGAATGAGATGCGATTGCCCCGAGGGAATAAAACAAGATACCTGTCTTTTCAAATAAAATCATCCTGCTTGCCCAAGCTGACTGAAAAATGCTACGTTAGTTCTCATTCTATAAGTAAGGATTAACCTGTGCCCAAAGAGAAACAAGCGAACAACATCGGTAATGAACATGGTGCATCAATGGAAAAGATGGTCTCTCTCTGCAAAAGAAGAGGATTCGTCTATCCTTCCAGCGAGATCTATGGAGGTTTATCTGCCACCTGGGACTATGGCCCATTGGGCGTTGAACTGAAGAAAAACATTCAGGAAGCCTGGTGGAAGGAGATGGTGCAGAGGCATACCAATATTGTTGGACTTGATGCTGCCATCATGATGCATCCACGAACCTGGGAGGCCTCAGGCCATGTTGAGAATTTTTCCGACCCCCTGGTGGATTGCAAGAAGTGTAAAACCCGATTCCGGGCTGATCATCTGGAAGATATTCGCAAAGAACAGGAAATCAGCCATGATAACTGCCCTGAATGCGGAGGGGAGCTGACCGAACCCCGGCAGTTCAATCTTATGTTTACCACCCACATGGGACCAGTCGCAGACACAGGCTCCCTGATTTACCTTCGGCCTGAAACAGCCCAGGGTATCTTTGTCAATTTTAAAAATGTTGTGGATACCACAAGGGTGCAGATTCCTTTCGGCATCGCCCAGGTTGGAAAGGCGTTCCGGAATGAAATAACCACTAAGAACTTCATTTTTCGCACCTGTGAATTTGAGCAAATGGAAATGCAGTACTTCGTGAAACCGGGTACTGAGGACGATTTTTTTGAGGAATGGAAGGCCAAACGTCTATCCTGGTATGTTGACCGCCTGGGTATTATGGCAGACCGGCTTCGATATTCAGAGCATGGCCCGGATGAACTGGCCCACTATGCAAAGGTGGCCTTTGATATTCAGTACAAATACCCGTTTGGATGGCAGGAGCTGGAAGGCATTCATTCACGGACGGACTATGATTTAAGACGGCATGGCGAGTTCTGCGGGAAGGAAATCAACTATCTGGATCCGGTCGATAACAGCCGCTACATTCCCTATGTTATTGAGACTTCTTCCGGCCTTACCAGGAGCGTATTGGTGACTTTGATGGATGCCTACCATGAGGAAAATATTGGGGAACAAAACGGGAAGCCTGATATCCGCACCGTACTGCATCTCCACCCCGACATTGCCCCGGTGAGAGTGGCTGTTTTTCCCCTGGTTAAGAAGGATGGACTGGCTGAGCTTGCCCGGGATCTGGAATTGGAGCTCCGGGAGGACTATTCCACTTTCTACGATCAAGGCGGAGCAATCGGACGCCGTTATCGCCGCATGGATGAAATTGGAACTCCCTTCTGTGTGACCATTGACCATGAAACAAAAGAGAATAAAACAGTAACTCTCCGGTTTCGGGATTCCATGGAACAGGTGAGAGTTCCTCTTGATGGTGTCAGTCAGGTTATCCGCAGGGAAAGCAGGGAATACGTTCGGAAAACAACTTCGGTTTGAATGATGAATGCATTAGACGTCCTGAAGGAACGGGGATTTTTTCAGCAGTGTACCAGTGAGGAAGGACTGAGGAGTGAACTCTCAAAGGGATCTCAACGGTTTTATATCGGACTTGATCCCACAGGCCCCTCCTGTCACATCGGCCACCTTGTGCCCATCTATGCGGCGGCTCATTTACAGAGAGCCGGTCATGTTCCCATAATTCTTATGGGCGGAGGAACTGCTCTTATCGGAGATCCCTCGGGCAAGACTGAAATGCGGCAGTTGATCAGTCCTCAGCAGGTTGATCAGAATATCACAGGCATGAAATCACAACTGAGCCGACTCATTGATTTTGTCAACTCCAGCGCCATCATTGAGAACAATGCCCAGTGGCTTGCACCGCTCAACTACCTGGATTTCCTCCGTGATATTGGGAGGCACTTCAGTGTAAACCGCATGCTGACTTTTGAAGCTTACAGGCAGCGTCTGGAAAAGGGCCTGTCATTTCTGGAATTCAATTACCAGCTTCTCCAGTCCTATGATTTCCTTGAATTGTACCGGCGCCACAACTGTGTCCTCCAGATTGGTGGGGATGACCAGTGGGGTAACATTGTTGCGGGTATGGAGTTGATCCGCCGGGTGGAAGGTGTTACAACATTTGGTCTGACTTTTCCCCTCATCACAAGATCGGATGGGAAGAAAATGGGTAAAACAGAACAGGGTGCCCTGTTTCTGGATCGGGAACTTGTTTCTGTGTATGATTTCTATCAGTACTGGCGCAATGTCCCGGATGAGGATGTTGGCAGATTTTTACTTCTCTTTACCTTTTTAGATGCAGAAGAGTGCCGTGAACTTGGTGCGCTGAATGATAGGACCATCAATGATTCCAAGGAACGGCTGGCCTGGGAGATTACCAGACTCCTTCATGGTGAGGACCAGGCCATGACAGCTCGAGAGGCTTCTCAATCCATGTTTACAGGAATCGGAAAGAAGGATGGAATGCCTGGCACAGAATTATCACCCGATCTGTTCGATAATGGAATAAACATGATTGAACTCTTTGTCATTACCGGCTTATGCTCATCGAAGAGTGAGGCACGTCGTCTTGTACAGCAGGGCGGAGCCAGGGTGAACGATAAAAAAATGGATGATATTGATGCCGTGATAGCATTGGAATCCTTCATCGGCGGTGAGATAATTCTCAAAGCTGGTAAGAAGCGTTTTCATCGTGTCAGCTTGAAGCCGGACAGTGCCTGATGCAGATAATCGGAAGGATGAAATGCCGGGACACGAAGAAATGCCGACTCTGGTTCGACCAGAGGGGAATCAAGTACCATTTTGTTGATCTTGAAAAACGAGATTTGAGTCAGGGTGAATGGCAGGCTGTTGCAACCGGGCGAAATTGGGATGATTTAATAGACCGGAGCGGAAAGGCATGGGAAAAGCATCAACTGGCCTGGAAGGATTACAATCCCCGGGATGAATTGATGGATGATTCAGCCTTACTCAAAACCCCGGTACTGAGGGAGGGGCGAATGGTTGCTGTTGGCTATGATCCCGGGGCATGGGAAAAGGTTCTGCAGATGATTAAATCAGGAGGGGAGAAATGAGCAGGGATGCACAGAATTTCTATAAAACAATGCTCTCAGTCTGGGACAATTTGGACAGGGCCAATGATCAAACAGCAGATTCAGCGTATGAATTTTTGAAAGCACTGGCAGGTGTTCGGGAAACGGATAATCTGGAGGATGTTTTCCGGGATGCTGTCAATGCCGTGCATGCTGAGTTCGATAATGCACCGAAAGATAGAAAAGAGGCATTACTGAACCTTCAGCAATTGGTTGACGGCGGAGATGCTGCGGAAGAAACCATTGTACATGCTGTTTGGAAGGCTTTTTTTCCTGAGGCTCTTCATCTTGACGATAACCCGGAAAAACAAATTGAACTGCTGCGCAAAAGTCGGCGGATTGATGTCCATAAGCTTGTTGATGATCCCATTGATGATGTTCCCGGCCAGATTGTATTTACTTCCAATGTTCTTCTTTCTCCGCCTGTTCCCAACAGGGATTCTGGTGCCATTGAAGAAGTGAAGAAGATTGTCCAGGGTGCTGATGAGGTCAATAAGGAATCTCAACAGTACTGGTATGATCATCCGATTCCTGTTGGTATTCCCCCGCAGAATGATGAAGTTGTGTATGGTCTGGAGGGAATGGCTCAAACTCTTGCTTTTGAGAAAAAACAAGGAACGGCTCGTCCATCGGATCGGCTGACCATACTGCTTTCCGTGTCCGTTACTCACCGCGGCCTTCATCGCTGGGCAGGACCCTGGCTCAAGGTGCAGCTGGCAGGACTGGAGAAAGAAAGATTTGAGGGACTGGATGTTTTTGCCTTTACGGAGGCGGATACGGATAAGATCGTCGATGTACTGCTTCCCTGGCTGGACAATCCTGATGACGAAACTGCACTGAGGAAAACTTTTGGAGTTGATGGGGAATATGGCCGGCATTATTCCTTTTTGAAGGCCATGCCAGCTCTCTGGGCCATTCTGGATAACCCAAAAATAAAGGCCACATTCAAAATTGATCTGGATCAGGTTTTTCCTCAGGAAGTTCTTACTGAGGAAACAGGGAAAAGTGCGTTTGAGCATTTCAGGACTCCTCTCTGGGGAGCCCTTGGAAAAGATGTATCCGGACAGGACGTTGAGCTTGGCATGATTGCCGGGGCTCTGGTGAACGAGAAAGACATTTCTGATGGATTATTCACACCGGACATCCCATGGCCTTCTGATCTTCCTCAAGGTGGTGAATTCTTATTCTTCAAACAGAGGCCCATGGCGGTGTCCACTCGTGCGGAACTCAATACCCGCAATGGAGATGTAGAACCCATACACCGCATACATGTGACGGGCGGAACAAATGGCATCCGGCTGGATGCCCTGCGATGCCACCAGCCTTTTACTCCCAGCTTCATTGGCCGGGCTGAAGACCAGGCCTACCTTCTCTCCGTTCTTACAAATTGGCGGGAACGGGCATCGTTAAGGTATGTCCATGCTTCTGGATTGATTATGCGTCATGACAAAGCCGCCTTTGCCGGTGATGCGGTAAAGGCAGGAAAAGCCGGTTCCCATGTTGGAGACCTGATCCGAATACTTGTATTCAGTGCCTATGCCGGTTTCCTCCCCGATGGACCTGAAAAGATCAAAAAACTAATCGATCCCTTTACTGGATGTTTTATCACACCCCTTCCCATCACACTTGTGCTGCTGAGTCTGGCCCTTCATCTTCTTTCCCCGGGCAGTGAGGACGGTCGAAAAAGAATTCTCTCCCTTGCCAATAAACGGCTGCCGGATTGGGTTAAAAACTATGATAGGAAATCGACATCGCTGAAAAGAATATGGCATCAGGAAAAACGTGGATGGAATGCGTACTATACAGCCCTCAATAACCTGGAAGCCGCAGTGAAGGCAGGGAGCGATGAAGCCCATCACACATCCAGACGATTCAAGGAAATTGTAAAGAACTGCAGAATAACGGACAGATGAGCTTCATCCAGTGGTTCCCTGGTCATATGGCTGGAACCAGAAGACTCATATCGGAAAATCTCAAACGGGTTGACGTTGTTATTGAAGTTCTGGATGCCAGAGCCCCAGAAGCCAGCCGCAATCCCCTTCTTGAGCAAATAACCCGGTCCAAACCTCGATTGATTGTGCTGAATAAAGATGATCTGGCTGATTCAGCAGTAACAGCTCTCTGGGCAGAGGCGTTCAAAAAGAATGGGAAGGTTTTACCTGTAAGAGTCTCAGGCAGGCAGAAAAAAAGCTTATCCTCCATTCCTCCGGTATGCAGGAAGCTTTGCGAGGGAAAGTCCTGGCTGGCTCGCCGCCCCGTCAGGGCCTTGATTGTCGGTATACCCAATGTGGGTAAATCAACCATTATCAATGGACTGGCAGGGAGAAGGAAGGCTGAAGCCGGAGCAACTCCCGGCCTCACACGCCAGCTAAACCGTATCCCTGTAAGCCGTCAGTTTGAGTTATTTGATACACCGGGTTTACTCTGGCATAAGTTTGAGAACCCGCAGACAGGTATCGTACTATCGGCTCTGGGAGCTATCAAGGAAACAGTTCTGCCGGAAGAAGAAGTCACCAGAAAAATTCTTGTTTACCTGGCGCAGCACTACCCGAAATCTCTTGCCGATCGCTATAAACTGCCTGATATACCGGAAGATTCCTATGAACTGCTGGATCTTATTGGCCGAAAGCGCGGTTGCATTACAACTGGAGAGATTGTTGATCTTCCACGCATCTGTCAGATGGTTCTCAAAGACATCCGGGAAGGAAAATTCGGGTGCATCAGTCTGGAGAGGCCCGATTAAAGGGACTGGAATCAGGGTTCTGGTCTTGCCAGTACCTTCCATTCTCCATCTGTATCCAGTCCCACAAGAAACACAAGGAAATCGACTCCACTCAAGTCGATATGATTCATGTTATTCTCATTTCCCATAAATAAATACATATCCATACCCGGAGACCATTCCCTTGAAATATCGAACCATTCCGGGAACATATCGGAGTACGTCTCCATAGAGTATATCCTGTAGATGAAATGCTTTCTGTAATCCTGAATGGTTGATATGCCGGGAATACCTGATGGAAGGGGAAGGCTGTATTTCTGTCTTGAGCTGCCATCGTCAAGAATGTGTATTGTATCATTTTGTGAACGGTAGTATTCGGTTAGATCACCTGTAATACAGGAATCAATAAATGAAAGTGAGAATTCCATGGCTGCCTGGGGGCCTGTATTAAAGGGCTGAGGACGATTGTTTTCGGAGTTGATCACTGGTGCCCGGGTGTAGGCCAGTTGTACAGAGGATCCTTCATGACCGGGTCGAATTGATTTTGCCTGTACCTCCCAGGCTTCCATCGATATGGCATAGATGGTTCCCTGGAGGGGTGTTCGGGGAGATGCAATCAGTTTTGCTTCAACGATACTGCGATCCCCTGAGTCAACCAATCGTCTGAGATCCTCAAACCAATTACTGTATGAATCATTTTCTTTCTGAACACTCTGGGCCCAGTCGTGTGTGAATAGTGAGGTGCCTGCCTGATTGAAAATCCTGACCTGGAGTGTAACAGGTCCACCTGAACTCTGGTGTTCATAGCGGCTGCGAAGCCGCCAGATCCTGGTTGACTTCTTATTTGTGGAATGAGTCTTCACGGTATCCCAGTCGATGACGGCAATAGTGGTCCAACCCCTGGAGCTGTCCAGAATCACTGGAGGAGTTTCTGGTCCGCCGAATATTGTCAGTGTATCAGCAAGAGTATTCTGGGAATTGTCTGCATGGATTTGAAAAACTGATATCAGGATCAGCAGCAGTAAAGGGAAGCGATAAATCATTGAATACCTCAATGAAAATATCGACATTCAGATATTATTTTGTTAGCCTGATTTACAGGCTCCCAGGAGTCTGTCGGGTTTTAAGGCTTCGAGGCGATTTTTGATGATTTTTTCCTGATGCAAGGCGACAAAAACGGAGCGTAGCTGGGCTACGTGAGTATTTTGGCAACACAGCAGCAGATAAAAAGGGCAAAAATCGAGCCGTGAGACGTAAATCCGACAGGCTCCTAAAGTTCCATGAGAACCGTCACACTCCGCTCCTGAGATAGGCCCTGGTCATCAAGCAGAATCAGATCATATTGACCGGGGGAAGGAGTCCATATCAGTGTTTCTTCCGGTTGGGTTTTTCCAAGAAAAATTCCATTGGCAAACCAGAATATCTCATTGACCTCTCCATCAACTGCTCCCATCAATGGAATTTTCCCGAAACGATCCAATTCGGGTCTGAGGATGTAGGTTGCCCTGGCGACGGGAGAAAGAATGGTTGGCTGAATCATCCTCCTGTCCGTATGGATTCCCTTATCTTCAAATGGGGGCGGTACGGGCCTGGGGATTCCTGCTTCCCGAAATAATTTGAGGAGATCAGAAGGCCATACCTCACGGACAATCATTTTTGTACCTGCTCCCTCAGTTCTCACTCTCAAACCTGTTTCTTCATCGATCCAGAAAGGTCTGTGAATCCCGCACAGTTTAGCCGGTGAAATGCCGGGCATGAAAAGGGCCTGTTCCAGATGTTGGCAGTACTTTCCAGGAATGGATCCGGATATGGCACAGACCTCAATAATGCTTACCCCGGGCACAAATTTCAGACGGAAATTCTTAACTCTGCTTTCGAGGAGTTTGGTCATATCAAAAAGAAAGGGAGCCGCAATACTTCTTCCCAGAAAGGCCGGGTTTCCCTCTCCACTGAAATTCCCAATCCAGACAGCCATCACATAGGGGCCATGGAGACCAATGCTCCAGGCATCCTTGAATCCGATGGAAGTTCCCGTTTTCCAGGCCGCAGGTACTTCTTTACCGACAGGATTCCAACTCTCAGATATGGGGAATTCTTTTTCAGGGGAAGGATTCCGTTCCAGAATAAGCCGTATGACTCGAGATGCCTGGGGGCTCATTATATTTTTTTCAGGAAAAGATTTAAGTACTCGATCCCTTCCAATTAAAATGTCTTTGAGTCTTCCTTCGTTTCCTATGGCAGCATAGAGTCCTGCCAGTTCAAGCATGGTTAATTCGGCCGTTCCCAAAACGATGGAAAGTCCATAATGATTCTTCTCCTTCAGTTCTCCCACTTCTGCCAGGGCAAGAAGGTCGTGGAGGTCTAAATCGTGGAGATTGGAATTGAGTTCCACAGCGGGGATATTCCGGCTGTTAACCAATGCGGCCCATACGGGAACAGGTCCATGAAAATCTTCTTTGTAGTTATCGGGTGTGTAGGAACTGAAGCTTACCGGCCGGTCATGGAGAATGGAATTGGAATGGATCAAACCCTGGTCGAGTCCCTGTCCGTAAATGAATGGCTTGAGGGTTGAACCGGGTGAACGCCGTGAATTTGTACCGTTCACCATGCCCTGAATGGATTCATCAAAGAAATCAGCCGAACCGATCATTGCAAGAAGCTCCATCGTCTGGTAATTGAGAACAAGGGCAGCTCCATTTTTCACTCCCCTGTCAGAATTTCTTGCTACATAAGACTTCAGCCGGGTATGGATTTCCCTCTGTAAATCCCAGTCAATACTTGTAATCATTCCTTCTTTTTCGGTGAACTTTGTTCTGAGAAGCTCTGTCAGGTGGGGAGTTTTGTATCGGGGCTCTGGATGTATGACAGGAAGCAGTTCTAAATGGAAAATTCTCTCTTCCCTGCCGGAATAGACGGATTTCCATCGTTCATGAAGCCGGTTTCTTGCCATAAGAATTTCGCTGTGATTCTCAGCATTTCGGGGATTTCTGTCCTGTGGATTCTGTGGAAGTATGCAGAGCATCATCATTTCACCAAGATTCAGCTCATCCAGTGAACGGCTGAAATAATGAAGGGAGGCCGCCGGGAAGCCCTGAATATTCCCCCCGCAGGGAACCAGGTTGAGGTAGGTTTCGAGAATCTCTTGTTTTGAATGAAATAGATCCATGTACAGGGCATGGAGAATCTGATTGATCTTTCCGGGTATGCTTTGAGTGTTCAATCCATAGTAGAGACGAGCCAGCTGCATTGTAATTGTTGAACCTCCCATTCGCCGATTCCTGATTACATAGGTCTGGTAGAATCCCCTGAGCAGGGAAACTGGATTAACTCCCGGATGCAGATGGAAATATCTGTCTTCCTGGAGAAGTATTATTGAAATAAAATTCCGGGGATATGAAGATATATGGGTGTAATAGCGGTACTGTTCATCGCTGGCGGGATACATCCCCAGAAGATTGTTCTGACGGGAGAAATAAACCTTTGAAAATGGAATCTTATCGTGCAGCGGTTTGATGCGCATCACGAACAGAGCAGGAACCAGGAGCAGGAGGGGCAGAGTCAGCATCCATCTTCTTGAATTCCTCCTTGTAATACGGATTTTCCCTCCCAGAACCTACTCCTTTACAGTTATCTCCGAACTTCTCTGCATGGCCCATATCTTATTGTCGTACATGGCTTCCGCAAAGAGGGGCGGTACCTTGAATTGACCCGAATAAACAGATCGCACGGGGTAGGTGAAGGTAGTCAGTCTATTTTCTGCCGTTCCATAGAATACAAGTCGATCTTCCCGAATTTCAACATGATCTGGCTGGAATGTTGAGCTTTCCCCTCCTCTCTGGTCAACCAGTGCACGAATTCTATCCTGTATCGGTTCCAGGCAGGCGGGTAGAAGATCAACAATGGCAACATCAGGAATATCCTCCCCCATGAGTGATCGTATGCTGATCTTCACAAAACAGATCTCTCCAGGTTCCAGCTCTTTGACAGGCTTCAAATCCTCACCAAGGAACTCACGCAGGATTTCTATTCCTTCCGAAATCTCTTCTTCTGGAGTCTCCCGGTCGAATCCTCCCTGGATAATCTGGTAATACAATGGCTCCTCATTTTTGTTTGATATACTGATTGTCTGAGCGGTGGGACTGAAATCGGTGCTTTTGAGAACTTCACCGCTCAGGGAGAGCGTATTCCTGTCCTGATTTTCAAGATATTCCATTATCTCCATGGCCCGGGTATCAATCCTGTCTACGGCATCAACATAGGCCTGAATGGCTACAAGAGCCAGGGAAGCGGAGTAAGTGCTGAAATGGTTTGCACTGATCTCAAGGGATAGAGCGTTGAGCAATTCACTGGATACCCTGCCGAGACCTCCCTTATCGTAGCTGGATAGTACCCAGAGATACTGACTCAGATAGCTGAGTCTATCGTTGTAGCCATTGGCAAAATCACTTTCCTCAGGATTTATTCTCACGTTTCTCAGAATAGCTGCCGCCTGGCTTTTCATCTGGAGCAGACTGTAGCTTGAGGCCAGATAAAGACCGATCAGATCGGACTTCCACTCAGTGTCTTCTGCTTTCAGATCCGCCCTTATTTCTTCAATAAAACGGGTTGTTACAGTTCCTGAAAGGGTGAGAAGAAAGGTGGCAAAAGCTCTCAGCCGCATATCTTCAATACCTGTCTCTTTAATAGATGCAATTTCTTCAACTCTACTGGCTGCATGTTCAAAGGTGAACCGGGGAACATGGAATCCATTTCTTTCGGATTCAAGCAGGAAATGAAAGGAATGAAGATCGATCAGAGGATCCGGTGGAGACTTGATGGTCCACGTTCCAAACCCGCCTGAATCCTGCTGTCTTGCCTGCATTATTGACATGGTGGAGGAATACTGCTTTGCAGCTTCCTCCCGGTCGATGTTGAGATTTTTAATCAGACCACTGTAGAGCAGGGGAAAGGTTTTACTTATCAGTTGCTCTGTGCAGATGTAGGAGTATTCACTCAGATAGTAATTCAGTCCTCCGGCCAGTCCGATGGGGAGGTAGGACGCTGAAACTTCCAGTTTTCTGAAATCAGGATACATCCTTCGGTTTATGGGGATTTCGTCGCCTCCCTGTTTGCTGACTCCGCTAATAATTGTTGTCCGGAAGGGAACCAGGGGTCTGACACTCAGGGAGTGAATCATTGAGGAACTCTTTCCGCCGGACGATGCATTGACAGTTAGATCCTTTGAGCCCGGCATATCACCCACTTCAACTGGAAACTTCACCACTTCGTCCCTGCCTTCGGGGATAATGACTGTCCTGCTGGTCTCGGGAATTATGAGACCCTTACTCCCTTTCAGCGTAACAATAACTTCGGCATTCTCGCCTGATCCTTCAAGGTTATTGGACACCGTTGCCTGGAATGAGAAGCGATCTCCCCCTGCCGCAGCCAGGGGGGCTGAAGGTTGAATAACAAAGGTTGAACGGGCCAGGGTTGATTCACTTCTGGATCCCACCGCGTCCTTTGAGACACAAACAGCCATAATCCTCAATGAACCATTGAAGTAATCTGGAACTTTGTAGCTGACGGATCGGGTTTGAGGGCTGGATTCAAGAATTCCGGACCAGAATACAACAGGGGCCTGATTCTTCTTCTTGAATGGGTTGAGATTGTTGTTGATCAGCATTTCAGCGCTCATACCTCCTCCCGCAGCCGAAAACCGTTTCACTATCGAGTAATCGGGCAGAATCAAATCAAGTATCTGGGCGGTGTTCACTTCAAGTGCTCTCTTTTTGAAGAAATAGGCCAGGGGATCGGGAGTCGTGTAGCGGCCAACCTGCAGTATTCCTTCATCAACGGCATATATAATGATCCTTCCCCTCCTGTTTGAGGAGTAATCGATCTTCAATTCCTTACCCGGCTCGATTAAGTCGGGGTAATCAAGGGAAATACTCTGAGTTCTTTTTTCCCTGTCAAGAAAAAAAGGAACCGATCCACTGGAAAGAGGAGACATGAAAATATCCGTTGAATCGGGGGCTCGGACACAGACGACGGACACATAGGCATTTCCCTCAAAGCTGTTTGCAGGTATCTCTATCGTCTGAACAGTTGAGGTGGAATCAGTTTTGAACCACTTGTATGTGTACACCTTATCAGCTTCGATGGTAATCAATCCGGCCCCGGGATAGGGGGCGTTGATTGAGACTTCAATCAACTCGCCCTCTTTATAGTCGTTCTTATTGAGTTTTATTTCCAATTCAGCTGATCGGTTCAAGGATCGTGCGAAGTCGATTTCACCGGCAACTGTATAGTCGAATTGGGCAGTAACATCCCCATCTTCATTAAGAATTTCGGCAGAGTAATTCCCCGGTTCCGAGGTATTCAGGGGGAGTATTGTTCCCTCTGAGTCAATGGAAATGGGAGTGCTTGTTATGGGCTGTTCCTTTTCTACTGACTGGTATTTGAACACTCCGTCAGGCTGTTTCACCAGAGTTGTGATGAACTTCCTGCTTTTAAGGGCAAGAGTCATTCCTTTCAGCGAAATCTTTTCCAGTTCAGGATTGATGGCGATGAGTTCAACATTCCTCTCACTTCCTTTATGGATGAAGGAAAGATCTCCATCAGCTTGATAGCCAATCAGGAATCTGGAGGGCGAAACCAGTATCTCTGCCCCTGATTCAACACTTCTGCCGCCTGCTTTTTCATAGACACTTACGCTGAGATTCAGCCTGTAAGTCCTTTTTTCAAATCTCGCCAATGAAAGGGGGAGGGTGACAGCTCCTTCATCATCCGTGCTGAAGTCAGGCAGTTCTTTGTTGTAGGCAATCGGTTGTTTCCCGGGTTCGAGAAAATGGTAGTCTCTATACTGCTGAAAGTGAACCGGGGTGGAATTGAGGCTGAATCTGGAGCTTACTCTGTGGTCGGAGGCTGGTATTCCATGGAGATTTCTAACGGTTACAGAAGCTTCAAGTTTCTCCGGCAGAACCCAGCCTGTGGATGAAGGGAGGATGGATGTGAGCACCATCAATCTGTCGGGGAGAAATTCCTCCACTGAAATCGTATCACCACCAAGAAAAAGATCACCTCTTTCTTCCCGAACCAGGTAGAGATCCAATGCATATCGGCCTGTGGGAGAAAAATCCTGTGTTACAAAGCTAAATTCACTGAATCCATCGGCCGAAAGGGATATTTTCTTCTCATAGATGAGCAGTCCTGCAGGATCTATGACTCTCAGAATCAGTGGAGTTCCCTGAATATTGGTCTCCCAGCGTCCTGCCTTAACGATAATCGCTCCGTTTATCTGATCTCCGGGACGATAAATCCCTCTGTCCGAGAAGACCTGGGCTGTAATTTTCTTCGGATCTCCTGCCCCATAAATACCTCCTGTATCGAAGTTGCTGTAATCAAGGAATTGTCCTGGAGACTCGTATGGCAGGAAGGAAAGATCGTTTCCAATAGTGGCAACGATGGCCATGGGCTGGTTCTCATCATTGGAGAATTCAAAGTAGGGGAAGGTTGTGTGACCCCCATTATTGCTGAACCTGGTGGTTAATGGTATGCCGTTTTTTCCCAGTATCTGCACCTGAACTCCTGCAAGTGGTCTGCCTGCTGCAATTGACTGAATAAACACATCCTTTCTACCTTCTCTGCCGGTTTTTACAAGGAGTCCCAGATCAGAGACTATGATGAGCCGACGATCCAGTGCCTGAAAATCATCCTCACCCCCGATATCCACGACTCCCACCTCAATTGAAAACAGACCATAACGGAGGTGTTCTTCAGGAATTGTGGCAAGGTATTGGGTCATATCAATTGAAAAATAGTTAACCTCACCTGCCGCAGTTGAATTGAATATCCGGGACCCTTTGTAAGTTCTGGATATGTTTTCTACATTGAAGCGATGGCTGTAATAGCGGAGATTTCTGATGCTGCCATTGGACTGGCTCACCAGATGGTTGATGTCGTCAGGAATGATTCTATGTATTCTGTAATGAACCCTGTCAATTCCCCGGGTGAACAGGGAAAGCTTTTTGCTTCCCGACATGGAAAGAACATTGCCTTCTGTAACAAAAGAAACTTCTTTCGGGTATTCCTTAACCGTTAAAACCGTCTCATAATCCGATGCCAGATGATACCCTCCATAGAAGGGTGTTCCACTTCCAATTCTCACATAAAGGTATTTCTCAGGATCATTGCGAGGTGTTACATCGATGGCGAAGCTGTTGAGACTTGTGTAATCCACTTCGGTTGGCAGAGGGATACCGTCTACTTTTCTGGAAAGCTCAAGCACCTCATCAGTAATCAGATCTATAGTGTTCCATCCCCATCTGATATCTTTCTGTCCCTTCAATCCGGGAAGATCGGGGAGATCTCTGGGTAATTCCCATATTTCCATATTTCGGGCAAGTTCTGCTCCTGAGATATCACCTTTCGTTTCCACTATAATGTACTGATTGTAAATCTGGTTTTCATCCTTCAGAAGCTTGAAATCAATACCCTTTATTTCCACAAAACTGGTCAGTCCTGAGATGGTCAGAGTTCTGGTCAGTTTTTCAGCAGTACTGGAGTTTTTTCTTGAATTGAGAACGCCCTTTTTGATTTCAATCACCATTTCCACATCGTCCAGCGGGATTTCAATCGGTTCGGAAACGATGTAGACCGTTCTGGCGTTATCCTCAAATACCAGATTGAAGTTGTAATCTCTATTAATCAATCGACCAGAATCTTTTTTTAAATCAGGGAATATCCGTATATACTCATTCAAGGTTGATGTATCAATTGAATAATTAGATTTCAGGGTTGCCAATACCCGTTTTATTTTTTCATCTGTTGGATCAATGTAATAAGTTGGGTCTTCCATTTCTATCTGAATACCCACCGTTGAGAATTCAAACTGGCGAGACTTCACTCTGATATGGGAAGGGAAGAGCTCTTTATCCATTGATATTTTGTATTTTTGTGCAATACCCCAGTTAACAGAAGGCTGGAAGAGAAGAGTCCTGTCATCATCCCATCTCCACTGTCCATCAATGGATGGTTTTATACTGATTTTTCCACCTGCTTCCTTCTCCCTGCTTCCCATCAATGATGCAGAACCGCTGAATACTATTGTGAGGGGCTGAATTCTTTCTTCATCATCTATTTCGGGTGGAATGGGTGGAATGATTCTGTAGTCGACTGATATCAATTCGGGCTGTAAACTCTGCCAGAAGATTGTGCCTCCCCAGATAAGAACTCCCAGGATTCCCACGATCCCTCCGGTAAAAAGGGTTCGGCGGGATATCTTTCTGGTGTTTTTAAGCAATGTCCTGATGTACTCCGGAGGAGTGTATCGCAGAGAACCAAAAATCTTTCTCATAGTGTTTTTAATGTTCGTTCTTTTTGTCTCAGCCATATGATCCCATACTGGAAATTATACAGTGTCAGGAAGCTTGTTATAACCTGGTTTCATTTGAATTCGGTTGGATGAAGATCCTTGCCCAATATAGTAATTCAATACTCATTGATCGCTGAAATTCAGCGAATTAGTCATCTGGAATGCTGAGAAGTCTCTCCGGTAAGATGTTTTGTAAATGGTTTTCCATAATATATTAATTCATATGATGGAAGAGATTATTTCATTTAACAGGCTTCCTGACACCGCTCTCTGAGTCTGTCGGACTTTAAGACTTCGAGGCGATTTTTGATGATTTTTCCCTGATGCAAGGCGACGAAAACGGAGCGTAGCTGGGCTACGTGAGTATTTTGGCAACGCAGCAGCAGGGAAAAAGGGCAAAAATCGAGCCGTGAGGCGTAAGTCCGACAGACTCCTCTGACACTGTATGGAGATTACGTGATGGAGTCCAATGATCAGTTCTCAGATTGTACAGGTGTCAGAATATCACTGAGATCATCGTGAAAGATGGATGGTATGGACATGATTTTTCTTGTATAGATTTCTCTGATCTCCTTGCTATCTTCACTGAAAATTTTTTCCAGAAGAAGAGCGGTATTGACATCATTTTCATTGTAGGAAAAAACTGCCTTCCCCAACTGAACAAATACATCTCTGTGGAGAGTTTTGTCATTTCTATCGATGTAACTGAGCTTAATAAATCCGGTAAACTCCTCATTTGAAACGGCTGCAATCTGAAACCTGTCAAGCTTCATCTTTGAAAGAGCCGTCAGCTTTGGTTCCTTGAAAGTTCGGATATTATTCTCAGTAATAACAGCAGCTCTTGAATTGGTGATGATATAGGACTTTGAACTCCAGCCATTATCTCCGTCAGGAAATTCAATGTGGCTGAAATCTACATTGTCATACTTCATTTCACGTCCGGTTGTGTAGACAGTTTCTCCCATTTCAAGATATTTATGGGGTATTAAACGCTCATTTCCCTGTTCGTCTTTCACCAGTTTTCTGTAAGAGAGCCCCTGATAGAGGTTAATGGATGGAACTCCTTCTCCAGTATAGGTGCTCTTATCATCGAGAGGAGGTCTCAGGGATATTTTTTCTCTAAGAGGTGTATCAAGGGTGAGGATTTCAGTTTGAATCCATCCAGAATTTTCATCATCAAAAATGACAGGATACCAGTCCATTGCATTCCCCTCTTCCAGGGGATTCACAGCGAGAACCCGCATTTCTGCCCAGCCTTCAATTCTGTCTGAATTCATATCGGGTTCTGCATAGAGATGCCCTTCTGAGATCAGATTGATATTCACATTGAAAATAGATCCTGTCGAAATGGCCAGGATGAAGAAGTCTGATCGTTGTTCAGGATATCTGAAAGCCTTCAAGGTGAGTTGAGCAGCACCAATATCACTTCCATTGACTGATAGTTTATCATATTCAATGTAGAGTGTTTCAGGGTTTGAAATTTTATCTCCATCATACCAGGAGAAAGTGATTTGTGCGAATCCATTTGTTTGCCCCTGTTCAAGGGATACTGCGACAATTTGACCGCTGGGAACCGTTCTATTGACGGGGGTTGTTATCATGTTTTTTTTATAGAGCCATGCTTTTTCGACAACAACGGCGCTGATAGCATTTTTAGCCAGTCGAAAGGTGGACACCCATCCAGTTGTGCCGTCACTGAGTTCCACTCTGGAATAATCGTAGGAATTGCTGTCGCCTGACAGTTCCTTATCGATTCCAAGGTACGTTAATTCCGTTCCCATATCCAGTTGATTCAGTGATCCAGATATTGATTCCCCATCCCTGGAATCCCAGACAACGGCCTCATCCCTGAGTACAACGGCCGGGATATGGATTTCAGTCTCAGGAGGTTCCTTTTTTGATTCATCCGGTTCTTCCAGGGCATTTGCGGCTTTTAGCGTTTCACGGCCTGAATCAGTCTTTTTAGTATCCTGACAGGATGTCATTAACAAAAAACATGTCAGCAAGGCTATTCTACTCAAAAACTGCATCACTGGTTCTTCCTCATACAGTAGGTTAGGAGTCTGTCGGACTTTAAGACTTCAAGGCGATTTTTGATGATTTTTTTTCCGATACAAGGCGGCAAAAGCAGAGCGTAGCTGAGCTCCGTGAGCATTTTGACAACGCGGTAGCGGGAAAAAAGGGCAAAAATCGAGCCGTGAGGCGTAAGTCCGACAGACTCTTAGAGTACAGGACTCAGGGAAACAACACAAGTATTCATTCCTAAAGATGCTTTTCTATTGGACGACGAGAGAACTCATGAAGATTTTTTCAATCCCAGAATTTTCCGTGCTTCTGCGGGTGAGGCCACTTCCCGTTCCAGGTCTTTTGCAATCTGTATTACACGGTTAACCAGAATCTTATTGTCCGCCGGTATGCTTCCGGAATACGTAAGTGTATCTTCAAGACCGGTACGGACATGACCGCCCAGTAAAATACCTGCAGTGATCATGGATACATGAGCCCTTCCAATACCGCATACGGTCCATGTTGAATTTTTGGGGATTATTTCAGTCATGAACAGAAGATTCTTGATAGTTCCCTGAATGGATCCGGGCACGTTCATCACCATGTTGAAATGAAGGGAATCTTTGAGTATGCCTTTTTTCAGTAAGAAAGAGGCATTGGAAATCATGCCGCAGTCGAAGGCCTCTATTTCAGGTTTTATTCCGTGTGAGTACATTTTTTCAGCCAGTGCGTGAATAAGTTTGGGTGAATTTGCATTGATGGAAGAAGGAAAATTGGATGAACCGGTGGCCAGACTGGCCATCTCAAAGGGCAGATCCAGCATCTGACCCCGGCACTCAATTGTGTTATCCCCCCCTCGTGCACCGGTTGAACACTGGGTGATTACATCAAGTTGACGGCGGTGAATCTCGTTGAGAATCGCCTCAAAACACCTGCGGTCATGGGTTGGGTTTCCAGACTCATCCCGTGCATGGATATGGGCGATGGAAATTCCCTGTTCCAAACCAGTTTCAATCTGGTCTGCTATCTCAGCGGCGGTTATCGGAGTTGATGAATTGAGAGCCTTTGTGGGTACATTTCCAGTCAGAGCCAGAGTTATTATAAGTTTTTGCATAATGGATTGCCTTCCCTCCGCAGTTATTCACCGGCAGAATGATTCTAATTTCTCCGCGCAGCGATTCAACGTCTTCTCAAGTCGATGAAGGAGCATATCTGTTTCTTCGCGAGTGATATTTATTGGCGGAGCCAGGAGGAAGTGATCGCCGAGATTTCCCGGAGCTGATTCACCGCCGGGGTAGAGTACAATGCCTTCTTCCAGACCAATTTCCATCACAAGCTGACTGGCATTGATTGAGGCGTCAAATGGTTCCTTTGACTCTTTGTTTTTGACTAATTCAACACCAACCATCAATCCTTTGCCTCGAATGTCTCCAATCACAGGATTGTCGGCCAGGCTCTTCATCTTCAAAATAAGGTATTCTCCCTGAATCGCCGAGTTTTTAACATACTCTTCACGCTCAATGATTTCCAGCACCTTATGTGCAATACCGCATGAGAGAGGATTGCCGGCAAAGGTGTAGCCGTGAACAAACACTCCCGATCCCTTGAGCATGATTGTATCAAAAACTTTGTCAGAAGCAACAGCGGCACCAATGGGGGTGTAGCCGCAGGATAAACCCTTGGCTAAAGTCATTATATCGGCCTGAACATCATAATGGTTGGAGCCGAATTTCTTGCCAGTACGGCCAATTCCGGACATCACCTCATCAATGATCAGGAGAATATCATACCTATCACAGATTTCTCTCACCATATCAAAGTAGATTTTTGTAGGATGGGCTCCGGGAGCGGCAGCCCCTACAACGGGCTCGGTAATAAATGCCGAAACAGTATCAGGATCCTGATTAATGATTTCTTCTTCAAGGACCTGTGCCGCTTTGATACTGGTTTCTTCCAGTGTTTTACAGTTCCAGGGATTTCGATAGTGGTAGAACTGTTGTATTTGAGGAAACCCAACATTCAATATGGGGCCAAAAGGGCGGCGGCGGCCCCATACACCGGTCAGGGAGAGGGCTCCCAGTGTGCTCCCATGGTAGGCATTCCACTTTGAGATAATTTTCCATTTCTTTGAATTGATTCCATTGCGTTCCACAAAGTATTGCCGGGCCATTTTAAGAGCGGTCTCAATGGCTTCCGATCCACCGGAAACAAAGTAAACATGATCAAGGGACCCAGGAGTCCAGCTCGATAATTTTTCCGCACAGTTCTCAATGGAGTCCACTGTCCATCTGGAAAGATGGGTGTAGGCAATTCTTTCTATGTGCTCTTTAGCATAGGCAGCAATTTCTTTGTTGCCATGGCCAATATTCGCAACCGCCGCCCCCGAACATGCATCAATGTATGAATTGCCTGAATCATCAAACAGGTGAATGCCTTTACCGTGTGTGATCCTCGGGTAACTCCAATTCTGATTCCGATAGAATACATTATTCTCAGGAGCTTGTTTCATAAATCTGGTTTTCTGCCAGGAGTCTGTCGAACTTTGAGACTTCGAGGCGATTTTTGATAATTTTTTCCTGATGCAAGGCGACAAAAACGGAGCGTAGCTGGGCTACGTGAGTATTTTGGTAACGCAGCAGCAGGGCAAAAGGGCAAAAATCGAGCCGTGAGGCGTAAGTCCGACAGGCTCCTAGTTCTCAGGAGCATTCAATTGCTCTCCTTGATTTTCGGGAGGTAGTTTATTCCCTGTTGAACCTGCATTTTCCCTGTCGCTGCTGTTGCCGAATTTCATTATTTCCCCCGTATAGGGGCTGTATATGTAATCCGGATTAAACTTATTGCCGTTTGAATCAATTTTGAAGCTGCCGATATCAGGTCCAAATTCAATGGCAGTAATTGATTTACTCCAGATTCGGTTGCTTACCAGTTCGTTGTTAACAGGATCAGATTTCTTATACACTATGTATTTGTCATCCCGTTTAAAGAGACTGTCTGGATTGGCTATAATCATGTATTCCTTGCTGCCTGTATCATTGGCGGCCAGTATTTCAGGTCTTAAAACAATTTTTCCTTCAAGCCACCATTCTTCTTCATTATCCCATTTGGTGATTTCCAACCGCTTTATATCGTTAATCACTATATTGCTTTTAACACGTTCCCCATCATCCAGTATTATAGTAACGTTCCATTTTTTGCCGAAGTTGGCGAGGATTTCGTCTACTTTGATGACTTTGGATTTGCTTGTATAGATCACAGCTCTGCCTCTATCTTCCAATCCATATACATGCAGTGCAAGAACACCAGTAAGAAGTAGCAGCATAGTATTTCTTTTCATATAGAGCCTCCGCCTGTCCCAAAGTATTTCATATAATTAAACATCAAGTTTATGATTGTCAAGATTGCTACCATAGATTATCGACGATTAATGCTATTGTGATAACCCGTTTTTATTTCAGTTCCAGTTGTACCAGGATATTCCAGGAGGACGACTCCATGGGACACCAGAATCCTTTTTTGCTTTCATCAGGAGAAAGTTGTATTTCACCGGTCTTTTCATGATCGACTGGTTCTGGCATACTTCGCTCATGTACCGAATTATGTTCATTTGCACCGGCAACATTTGCCGGAGTCCTCTTGCCCATGGTCTGATGGAAAAACTGATTAAGGATAATGATCTGGAATCTCATTTCTTTGTTGAATCGAGCGGCACTGATGCCTGGCATTCTGGTGAACAGGTCGATTCCCGAATGAGGGAAACAGCGAAACGACATGGTGTACACCTGAATCATTATTCGCGTCAGTTTGTTCAATCGGATCTTTCTGATTATGATTTACTTCTCGTCATGGATCGTGGTCACTACCGGGAAGCAGCGAGGAAGGCAGGAAATCCAGTGAAGCTGAAAAAAATTGTAATGTTTCGAGATTTTGATCCTCAGGGACCGGGGGATGTGCCGGATCCATGGTATGGGGATATGGATGGTTTTGAAGAAGTATGGATGATTACTGAGAGAACCTGTCATGCCCTCTTCAAGGAACTCAGGCAGAAAGTCGTATCAAACGGGTAGTTTCATTGCCTGAAATTCCTTGACTGCTTCGCTCCTTGTAGCTGAAAGAATTAAAAGGGTCTTTATCTGATTGTTCCAAAAAAATATACTGATGAAATGAAATCTGGGAAAATTCAATTATATTCTATCGTTTTCGTCATATCTCTTCTCGTTCTAATCCTGCTCCTTGGGTTTGGGATAATCAGTTTTGATTCAGGCCGGAATGAAGAAGCTTCCCGAAGCCTGCCGGTTTCAGGCTCCCCTGATTTTGAATTTCAGGAAAGTGAAATTGACACCGTAGCCAATACTCCTTTGACAGAGAACTACACCCAGGATGAAATTGAGAATATTGCAGTCTATGACAAACTGAATGAGGGCGTTGTCAACATCACAACGGAGGTGATGGGCTATAACTGGTTTCTGGAGCCAGTCCCCAGGGAAGGTTCATCGGGTTCTGGTTCCATCATTGATGTTCGGGGATACATACTGACCAATAACCATGTCGTGGAAAAAGCCTATAAGGTTAATGTTACTCTTGCTGATGGGGAAACTTTTGAAGGTGAGGTTATTGGCTCAGATCAGGAAAACGATCTGGCCGTTGTGAAAATCGATCCGGGGAACCACAGGGTGACGACAATCCCGTTTGGAAAATCATCGGGACTGAAAGTTGGCCAGAAAGTATTGGCTATCGGGAATCCATTCGCCTTTGAACGCACTCTCACAACCGGCATCATTTCCGGACTCGGACGGCCCCTTAAAAATGACAGAGGCATTGTTCTCCAGGATCTCATTCAAACCGATGCATCGATTAATCCCGGCAATTCAGGGGGGCCATTACTCAATGCCCGTGGAGAGCTTATTGGTGTTAATACAATGATTTATACACCATCGGGAGGGTCTGTTGGCATTGGATTCGCTGTTCCTGTTGATACGGCCTTGAGAATCGTTCCCGATCTTATTGAATATGGATATGTACGACGCGGCTGGATTGACATAGAGCCAGTCCAACTGTTTCCTTCCCTGGTCCGTTATGCGAGATTAAGTGTGGACCAGGGGATTCTTGTCTCACGGGTTAAGGCTGGCGGCAATGCTGAATCGGCCGGTATACAGGGGGGGAAAACCAACAGAGCTGTACGAAGCGGTTCCACAGTTATCTATCTGGGGGGGGATATCATTGTTGGTATTAATGGTGAAAACATCACTTCTCTGGGTGATCTTTATGTGGCGCTGGAACGCTCCCGACCCGGGAATGAGGTAACGGTAAACCTGATCAGGGGAAGAAAGAGAATTGATGTTGACTTGATATTGTCGAATCGAAATGGAAGTTGAGATGGTCGGGAAATTCAGGACCGAAGCACCTTTTGAACCGACAGGAGATCAGCCATCGGCCATTGAAACGCTTTCTGAAGGTTTGATGTCCGGTATTAGCAATCAAACTCTACTGGGAGTAACTGGTTCCGGGAAAACCTACACAATGGCAAAAACCATTGAGAAGGTTCAATTGCCGGCACTTGTTATCTGCCATAATAAAACTCTTGCGGCTCAACTCTACAGGGAATTCAAGGAATTCTTTCCTGACAATGCGGTGGAATATTTTGTTTCCTATTTTGATTACTATCAGCCGGAAGCCTATCTTCCATCCCGCGATCTCTACATTGAGAAGGATTCCAGTGTCAATGAAGAAATTGAGCGGATGCGACTTTCAGCCACCATGAGTCTCATGGAAAGAAACGATGTGATCATTGTTGCGACGGTGTCCTGTATTTACGGTTTGGGCAGTACGGAGACCTACAGGGACATGGTTTTGGAAATCCACTCCGGCGATGAGATTGATGTCCATAAATTTCGCATGGAACTGGTGAACATGCAGTATCAGCGCAATGATTCTGTTCTTGAACGTGGAAAATTCCGCATACGGGGGGATGTCATTGAGATCTATCCAGCCAACCTCGACAAAATCGCTTACAGGATAAGCCTTGATTTTGACCGGGTGGATGGAATTGATAGAATCCACACTGTAACCGGAGAGGTAATCGAACCCCTTGAAATGACTAAAATCTATGCGGCCAAGCATTTTGTGATGCCCGAAAAACGTGTTGAAATTGCGGTGAATACCATACAGAAAGAGCTGGAAGATCGATTGGAAACTCTGGAGGTTCAGGGAAAAACAATGGAAGCCCAGCGTCTTAAAACACGGGTGGAATATGACCTGGAGATGCTTGCTGAGATGGGTTATTGCTCCGGTATAGAGAATTACAGCCGTCACCTTACAGGGCGTATGCCTGGAGAACAACCGGAAGTTCTTCTTGATTACTTCCCTGAAAGATTTATCACATTTGTCGATGAATCCCATGTTACTTTGTCGCAGATAAGGGCAATGTATGCCGGAGATAGATCTCGAAAACTCAATCTGGTTGATTTTGGTTTCCGCCTGCCATCGGCCCTCGATAACAGACCTCTGGTTTACGATGAATTCGAGCGTCAGCTTGATAAGGTTGTGTATGTTTCTGCAACTCCCGGCAGAGAAGAAAGGGAGAAGAGTCAGGTTATTGTTGAGCAATTGATCCGTCCTACCGGGTTGCTTGATCCGCCCATAGAGGTGAGGTCAAGTCAGGGACAGATCGAAGATCTCTACGGAGAGATCCAGAACAGTATTGAACGAGATGAGCGGGTACTGGTTACCACTCTTACGAAAAGGATGGCCGAGGAATTAACTGATTATCTTAACGGTTCTGGTTTGAGAGCAAGGTATCTGCACAGTGAGGTGGAAACCATTGAAAGAGTTGAAATCATACGCGATCTCCGCAGGGGATTATTCAATGTTCTGGTAGGAATCAATTTGCTCCGGGAGGGACTGGATATACCCGAAGTGGCACTGGTCGCCATAATAGATGCGGATAAAATTGGGTTTCTCCGCAGCGAGACAAGTCTAATACAGACAATTGGCCGTACAGCCAGAAATGTCAATGGAAAAGTGATAATGTATGCGGACGATATGAGCGAAGCGATGAAGAATGCCATCGTAGAAACCGACAGGCGGCGGAGCATTCAAACAGCCTATAATGAAGCGAATGGCATCACTCCCCAATCCATCCGTAAAGAGATACAGGACATCCTTGTACGTAAAAGTGAGAGCAAACGTAAAGCTGAGCAGATGAGCATTGATGTGATGAAGGAATCCACCAATCTTCTGGACCTCAAACAGAAAAAACGTTTAATAAAAGCTCTTGAAAACGAGATGACAGAACGGGCGAGGAATCTGGAATACGAAGAAGCCGCTGTTCTCAGGGATGAAATCAAAAAACTACGGGAATCTTGATCATTCAATTGGGTATGGCAGTCTTTTTATTTTTCATGATCAGTATGACATCCTGCAAACCGGAAAAACTCCCTGTCAATCTTGATCCCCCGCCAACACCTGTTCTCACCTCCCAGTCTATCTGGGGTGTTGTCAATAAACCCTACCTCAAACTCATGAAGAGTCCGAGCATGGAAACCGATGTGACTGGAGTGTTGAGAAGGGGATATATTGCTCAGGTGATCACCAAGGTTGAAGATACAGATGGAAGCGGCTACTGGCTTGAAATCATTCTGCCCGAATCTCAGATGAAGGGCTGGGTCAGAGATATTGATTTTGATGTCTACGACACCGAACCCCAGGCCAGGACAGCCCGGGAAGCTATGCTGGTAGAATAAGTGGCGGATAAGGTCATCCCCAAACCAGCATATCCTGAACACCTGCCCATAACTCAGTATCGTGAAGAAATCATTGATGCAATCCGTCAGCATCAGGTGATTATTCTCTCCGGTGAAACAGGCAGCGGAAAAACGACACAGATACCCAGGATGTGCATTGAGGCCCGGCGTGCTGTTCATGGTTTGATTGCCTGCACCCAGCCTCGTCGAATTGCAGCTCTGACAGTGGCGGAACGGATTGGAGAAGAACTGGGCAGTAAGAATCTTGTGGGCTGTAGAATTCGATTTCACAGTTCCTGTCAGCCTGAGAATATTGTCAGGATAATGACAGATGGCATCCTCCTGGCAGAAAACCAGAATAACCCTTCCCTGAGTCACTACAATACAATCATAATTGATGAGGCCCATGAACGTTCTCTGAACATTGATGTTTTACTGGGCATGACACGGCGATTGATAGACCGGCGAAAAGACTTGAAATTGATTATCACATCGGCCACCCTGGATACGGAAAAGTTTTCTGAACATTTCAAACAGGCCCCCATTATTGAAGTGAGCGGTCGAACATTCCCGGTTGAGATACTGTACAAACCACCGGACAGCAAAACTTCCCTCAGCCTGACAGAACGAATAACTGCGGCAGTGCAGGATGTTTTGAACAGCAGCCGGAGCGGTGATATTCTGGTGTTTCTTCCAACAGAGCAGGATATAAGGGATACCATGGATCTGGTACGGAGGGAATATCCCGACCGGCTGAACATCCTTTCCCTCTTTGCCCGTATGCCGGCATCGGAACAGCGGAAAGTTTTTGAGACTGGAGGTAAACGCAAACTTGTCATTGCAACCAATATCGCTGAAACGTCTCTGACGATACCAGGAATACGCTATGTTATCGATTCAGGGATTGCCCGGATCAGCCGCTACAATCCCGGTACCGGCACTCATGGACTGCCCGTCGATCCCATCTCCAGGGCCAGTGCGGATCAACGGGCAGGACGATGCGGGCGGGTTGAAAATGGCACCTGCATTCGCCTCTATTCAGAGGAGGATTACCTTGCCCGCCCCCGGTACACACTTCCTGAAATCAAAAGGACCAACCTTGCCGATGTCATTCTGCGGCTCATTGATCTTGGTATAACCGACATAGAGAATTTCCCCTTTGTGGATCCTCCATCGACTGCCGGTATCAAAGACGGTCTGAGAACACTGATGGAAGTCGGTGCTCTTGTATCGACGAAGGACAAAAGTTTAACTCCCGATGGGAAAATGATGGCCCAACTGCCTATTGATCCCCGATTTGCTCGAATGCTCATTCAGGCGGACAGGGAGAACTGTCTTGGCGATATCCTGCCCATTGTGGCGGCTTTGAGTTTGCAGGATCCCCGGGAAGTCTCACCGGAAAAAGCAGCCCAGGCGGAATCCGCTCATGCCGTATTCAAAAACGAGCATTCTGATTTCATTACCTGGCTGAATATATGGGATGGTTTCCGTACTCAATCGGGAAAGGGCGGCTTTTCAGCCAGACTCAAAAGGTATTGCCGGGAGCATTATCTCTCTTTCCGCCGAATGCGGGAATGGATGGATGTGCATCGTCAACTTGCTTTGATGATGGAAGAGAACGGCTATCGGCCCAATCGCAGGAAGCCTGAACCATGGGTGGATAAAAAAGGCGGTTACACACAGCGGTATTCCAGTATTCACCGTTCCATTATCAGTGGCCTGCTTTCCCATCTTGCACGATTAGCCAATGACGGCAGTTATGAAGCAACCCGAAACAGAAAGGTGTACATACATCCGGGGTCAGGAACAAGGAAAACATCGGCAATGTGGATTGTTGCTTCTGAGGTGGTAAGAACATCCCGGCTCTTTGCCCGTTCTGTTGCCGCTGTTGATCCTCTATGGCTGGAAGAATTGGGAAAGCATTTGCTGACGAAGAAATGGATAAATCCACACTGGAACAATAAAACAGGATCCGTGATGGCCGAGGAACAATCCCGTCTGTTTGGATTTCTTGTTTCTGATGGAAAAATGGTGCCCTTTGGACCCGTTAACCCCCGGGAAGCCAGGGAGATCTTCATTAACAGTTTTCTTATTAATGCTGGCAGGGATTCCCGGGACTATGAGTTTTTGAAGAAGAACAGACGTCTCATACGCAATCTGGAATCAGTCGAATCCAAACTCCGCCGAAATGACTACATGGCTGGAGAGGACGCTCAGCTTGTATTTTATGATCAACGGCTTCCAGCAGAAGTTCTTGATGTCTCTACATTGAATACAGCCTTGAAAACAGATGGAAATCTGGAATTCATCCTGTGCATGGAGGAAAAAGACCTCCTGACAGGCATTGATGTACAGGAAAAACTCCAGCAGTATCCAGATGAAGTGCAATTATCGGGTAAAAAATGGAGACTCACATATAATTTCAATCCTGGTTCCAAAAATGATGGCGTTACTTTAAAAATCCCATCAGGGCGACTTGCAGACATTGAACATGGGTCAATTGACTGGAAGGTTCCGGGACTGCTCAGGGAGAAGATTGAAGCCATGCTGCGGAGTCTGCCCAAACACATTCGCCGCCAACTGTTTCCAATCGCAGAAACAGCAGAAAAAGCCTTCAAAAGCATGCCGCAGGTTGAGAATCTACAATATGCCCTGTCTTCCTGGCTGTACAAAGAATATGGAGTCGATATTCCCCATACAATGTGGGAAATGGACAAACTGCCGGACTATCTCAAAGTACGTTTCAGCTTATTGAACGATGCGGGCAGGGAAGTGGCATCGGGTTACAATCCCATGAAACTTGAATCAGTGTCTCAAAACAGTCAACAGAAAAATGCAGCCTCCCAGAGTCCTTCCAGGGAGTACAGACGGAAATTTGAACGCAGCGGTTTGAAGGACTGGCCCGAAGATCTGCCCGAATCGGTGAATATTGGTAGAAACTCCCTCCTGTGGCCTGCCCTTAAGGATGATGGCGAATCCGTATCACTTCGTTTCTACGATTTCAAGTCTCTGGCAGAAAAAGAGCAGATAAAGGGTCAGCAGAGACTGGCTTCAATTTATTGGAAAAAAGAAATCAAAAGTTTTAGAGAACAATTATTTCTTGAGGATAAGGCCAGACAGACCGCCCTTTCCCAGGGTGGAGCCAGTCAGATGGAAGACCGGATCTGGCAAAGAGTCGTGATTGATGTATTTGCCTTTAAAATTGTACGGAAAAAGAAGGAATGGGTGTCCGTGTTACTCAGCGGCGGAAAACAGCTCTACTCTACGGCCATTGATTATTTCAAAACTATTTCCCTTATATTGACCACCTGCCATGAAGTGGAAGAATACCTTCGAAAACTCAGTCGTAAGGGATACCGTCAGGATTTTTTGAAACTATGCATGAAAGATGCAAGAGCTATGATTTCCGGCCGTTTTATTGAAGATGGAATGCTCAAAGAATGGCATGCCATGCCCCGCTGGCTTAAGGCTGTTGAGGTGAGAGCCCGGCGAGGTGTTGAAAATCCGGCGAGGGAGAAGAGATTTCAGGATAGCTGGAGTCCCCTGAGGAGCCATTTTAAAGAAATTGCTGCGAATTTATCCGAGATGGCTTCCAGCGAAAAAAAAGATGCAGTTGCAGAAGCCGGGTATATGATGAAGGAACTTGAGCTGACTCTCTCCGCCAATGGTGAGATTCGGCCCCTGATAAGAATTTCCGGGAGTAAAATGAAAAAGTTTCTGGAGGAGATTGAAAGAATGATCTAGGAGTCTGTCGGCGGACAGGTCGCCTTGCATCAGGAAAAAATCATCAAAAATCGCCTCGAAGCCTTAAAGTCCGACAGACTCCCTGGGGGTTACCATAGGCGCCTTGAGTGTGGCCAAAGAACTCGCCGACGAGAAAGGTCACCCAACCATTGAAGATGAGGTAACGATATATGCCGGCGCAACCATCCTTGGCGGTGAAACCATTCTCGGCAAGGGTTCGGTCATCGGGGGTAACGTGTGGATTACCAGTTCAGTACCGCCTTTCTCTGTCATCCACAACAGGCCTGCAGATTATCGGGTGAAGAATCGATACGCTGAGGGGACAGCGGATAATTGGTCGATATAGAGATGACCGCCTAACCTATGCCCCGGCCTTGCTCAACGCGTTCTCCACGGCGGCCATGATCCCCCGGCTGGTGTAGGTTGCGCCTCCAACGGCATCCACCCTTGTATCCTGTTTCTTGATGATGGCCTGGGGTATCAGTTTTACCGGCCGTCTCCAGAATCGGGACCCGACTTCGTTATGGCTGAGGACTTCAACCCTGACAATCTGACCATCCCGGATATCCACTTCCACCTTCAGGCCGGGTCTGAATCCCCGTCCTGTGCCGATGTAGGTTCCATCGGTATAGCGGATTTTCTGGGTGGAATTTGATTCATCGGGCAGCTGTTGGGCTGGTAAAATCATCGTGATCGCCATAATGGCTCCGAGGAACAAAACACAAAACTTTTTCATTGCTTATCTCCTTTGTTTCCTGGTCTGGAGAAGGCCCAGCCGTAGCGCAGAGTTCCGGCTACCGGGCAGGCGCTTATGCATTCCAGGCAATTGATGCATTGAGGATGTCGAATATGACCTCTGGCGGAAATATTCACCTGGGTGGGGCAGGCTTCGTCGCAGCGCAGGCAATGGACACAGGTATCGGCATCGCGCCGGATGGAAAATACCCTGGCCAGGCTTAAGGCTCCATACTTCGCGCCCTGGACACAGAAATAGCGGCAGAAGGGGCGATCAATCAGAAGCGCACTGATCAGGAACAGGGCAAGGTATGCCAGGGCAAACCATGTGATGTAAGCTGTCTGACCAGTCAGGATGCTCAAGAATGACTGGTAGGGCTGGCTGAGAAAGGACAGAACCGCCATGCCCCCCCAGGCAAGAAATCCCGCGAGCAGGAGCACGTAGCGTGATAAGATAAGCCAGCGTTCCACCTTGACGGGGACTCTGAATCGTTTGCCGCGCAGCATTTTTCGCCCCAGATACCCTATCCATTCCTGGGCCGTTCCCAGGGGACAGAGCCACCCGCAGTAGAAGGCCCCTCCCAGCAGGGCCATGCCCAGCAGAACCAGCATGGTCACAAAATCCTCGCTGTACAGTGCAAGGATTACCGCAAGGGCGTATCCAATTTGCCCCGAGCGCCGAGCAAACTGCAGCCAGGACCATTGCGGTCTTTTTCGAGTTCTCGCCATGATAATTATACCTCTCCTAGGAGCCTAGAGTAATTGACTTCCTGGGCCCTGACAATGGAGGCCCGAAGCTTCCTTTAACCGTAATAACGCATTCGGCGGTGCTCAAAGCACTCACGCGCCAGTCCATGGATTCCCTCTGTACTGGCGGTCTCTTCTCCCAGACCAATTTTTTCTCCTGGAACTAATATCGCAGGAGAAGATGATTGCTTTGTGAACGGGATATAATTGTTTTGTAAAAATGACGCCTTGCCCATAGGCGGTGGGGAGATTCAAGCTGTCGGTTCCCTGCTTCTGGGCCAGATTGCAGAGGTATCCGGCTATTATCGTTACAGGAAGGGTGTCATCCGCAGCGAAGAGTACTCCTGTCGCCAGGGCTGCAGTTTTCTTCAGGGTTTCGATGATAACCTTCTTGCCGTCCAGGAGCCTGTCGGCGGATAGGCCGCCTTTCATCAGGAAAAATCGTCAAAAATGCCTTGAAGCTTCAAAGTCTGACAGACCGCCAGCCTGAAATTCTTCTGGAAAACCGGGATGAAACTGCGGACTAAAACTCAAATTCAAGCTGGCGTTCACACTGAATTTCCTCAGGAAACAATGAAGAAAAACTGAGGCCCAGGAGTCGGACTGGTTGAGAACCGGCCCTGGTTGCCTTGAGGAGATCAGTGGCCAGATTTTGTGTTTGATTTAAGGATTGAATGCCGTTTGCGCATGTATGGCTCCGTGTTACCTGCTTGAAATTGGAGTATTTTACTTTGACAGTCAGAGTTTTACCCATCAGTTTTCGTTCCTTGAGTTCCTGCCATACTGATGCTGACAGATGAGTCAGGAAAAGTATCATTTCATCAATATTGGTTTTGTTTTGATCAAAAGTGCGTTCTTTTCCCAGTGATTTTCTTTCATATTCGACTGTAACACTCCGATTATCTATTCCTCTACAAACATTGTAGTACCAGGGACCGGCTTCCCCAAACACTTCACTCAGCTGCCACATTGGCCATTTTCTCAAATCTCCTCCCGTGTGTATTCCCATTTTTGCCATCTTTGCGGCTGTCACCGGTCCTATACCAAAGAATTTCTTGACAGGTAGAGTTTTTAAGAATTCCATGGCCTGAGTGGGAATGATAACAGTTAATCCATCTGGTTTTTTCCAGTCAGAAGCAATTTTTGCCAGTGATTTATTGTAGCTCACCCCCGCTGACGCTGTGAGTTTGGTTACATTTTTTATTCTTTGCCGAATCCATTCGGCAACCTGGGTGGCCGATCTTTCTTTGAGTTTGTTGGTTGTGACATCCAGAAATGCCTCATCCAGGGAGAGGGGTTCTACAAGATCGGTCACTTCCTTGAAAATGCTGTTAATTTGTTTAGATATATATATATATTCGTCGAAATTAGAATGAGTAATGAATACTCCATGTGGGCAGCGGCGATAGGCTTCACTGGTGGGCATTGCCGAATGTATGCCATAGACTCTCGCCTCATAGGAACAGGTTGAAACAACACTGCGGCTGTCTGGCGGTCCTCCAACAATAACCGGCTTGCCCTGCAGGGATGGGTTATTTCTTTGTTCTACCGAAGCATAGAAGGCATCCATATCGATGTGGATAATCTTTCTGACGGTTTCATCATTCATTCCGCAGATACTATACTCCAGTATAGTGTTTTCGGTCAATGACCGGAATTCATTTCCATTTTTTCAAGGCTTTCTGTCACCTCTTCCCAGCGAACACTTGTTCGTTCAATTCTCTCTTCAACATCCTTGATTTTCAGTGAAAGATTGTGAGCTTTTACCGGATCCGAATAATTTTCCGGTTTTTCCAGTTCAAAATGGAGATTGGAGTTTGATAGTTCCATTTCTTCCAGTTCAGATGCAATGTTTTTTTCTTCCTTCCTTAATCGTGACAATTCCGCCTTGCGTTTTTTCATATCTTCGTAGGAAGAAGTGGTCGATTTGTTCTTTCTGCCCGAATTCTGTTTTTCATGAGGTGAAGGATTTTCTTCAATTCTCCATCTGTAATAGGAATAATCTCCCAGAAATAGTTTTCCTCTTCCATCTCTGATCTCCAGAACCCTGTCGGCTATGTGCTCAAGAAAGTATTTATCATGAGAAACAATGACCAATGTTCCTCCGAAATCTGATAAGGCATTGAGAAGGATGTCTTTCGATGTGATATCAAGGTGGTTGGTTGGTTCATCAAGAACAAGGAGATTGACTGGCTCAAGTAAGAGTTTCAGCAGGGATAAGCGATTTTTTTCTCCACCTGAAAGAATCCCGACTTTCTTATCGATATCATCACCTGAGAAGAGAAAGCTTCCCAGCAAGTTTCTCAAATGGTTCTTATCCTCTCTGGAATCCCTGGCCGCCTCATCAAGAACAGTGAGGGATGAATCGAGAACAGCATCCTGATCCTGGGAAAAATAGCCAATTTTCACCCCGTTTCCAAATTGCAGACTACCGGAGTATCCTGTGTCATTTCCGGAAACAATACGCAGAAAAGTGGATTTTCCGGCTCCATTGACTCCAACGACGGCTGTTTTTGATCCACGGGGCAGCTCCAGATTGAGTTCGGAAAAAACTGTATTCTCATCATATTGATAGGACAGATTCTCACAGCGGAGAACATTTTTTCCGCTGTAAGGGACTTTTGGAAATTTCAGGCGCATACGTTTCATGGCCGCTGGAATGGTTATTCGCTTCAGTTCAGCAAGCATCTTGACGCGTGACTGAACCTGTGCTGCCTTTGATTTCTTGTATCGAAAACGGTTGATAAATGATTCTATCCGGGCAATTTCTTCCTGCTGCTGTTTCCATTTCTTTAAAAGAATAACCGTCTCCTTCTTCTTCAAATCTTCGTATTCACTGAAGGTGCTTTTGTACATTCTCACCCTGGACATGAATATTTCGGCCACCTGCCTGCAGGTTTCGTCCAGGAAGCGGCGGTCATGAGAGACCAGCATCACACCGCCTGAATACTGCTGGATGAAGTCCCTCAGCCACTCCCTTGCTTCCAGATCGAGGTAGTTCGTTGGTTCATCCAGAAGGAGTATGTCGGGAGCAAGAAGCAGGATCTTTGACAGAGCTATACGCATTTGCCAGCCCCCTGAAAATGCCGCCACATCCGATTCAAAATCTTTCTGCTTAAAACCAAGACCTGTCAGAACTTGTTCGACACGGTTTGCTTTTTTATCCCATTCAGCATCGTCCAGGATGTCGGATATTTTTTGATATCTGCGGAGTAATGCTTCCTGATTTGAATCATTTTTTTCAAGTTGTTCAGTAATTTCTTCAGCTTCAAGTGCCAGCTTATTCAGTTCGCTGAAAGCCTCATGAACTTCTTCAAGCAGGGTGTGCCCCCTGTGAACAATACCGAATTGAGGCAAATAGGCAGTTTTTACCTTATCTGAGCAGATAATTTTTCCAGAATCAGCTTCCATCAGACCGGCTATCGTTTTCATCAGTGTTGATTTACCGCTGCCATTGGCACCGGTCAATGCGATTCGACTCCCGGATGTTATAAGGAGTTGTACGTTTGAAAAAACCGAATGGTCCCCAAACGCCAGGGATAAACCGTCAAGTTGGATGGAATCCATATTACTCAGATGGGTGCAGGTTTACACCGTCTTCAGTGGTTTCATCAGTTGTTGACTTGAAAAAGATTCGCACAGAATCAAAGAACTGATCCGTGATAACAATTCTGTCATTGATGGAATTGTCAGGGATGTAAAGCAGGTTCAGCCCATTGTCTCTCAATGTATAGATGAAAACCAATGTTTCACCATTGTCAAAACCAAGTCTGAATACGCCGTCATAACCTTCGGCAATCTCTGGAGCCAGAAAATGATCAAAGAATACGGATGCCGTATTCCCGGCGTCCAGTGAAAGGATTCTTTTTGATATGAGAGTAGATTTGCCGCTCCAGGAGCATCGACCATCTTCAAAGAGTGCAAGGCTGCCATAGGAACGACTCTCATACACCGGTCCGTTTTCAATTAAAGCAGAATACAGTTGGTTTTGACGTTCGATTTCCGCAGAGATGTAATCATCAATATTCCCGCCCAGATGTATGAAGGCTTCATAATGTTCAGTTCCGTCAGCAGTGTACTGGATACTGACAAAAGTATTGGTATTGACGGTTACTCGAAAGCTTGTTCCATGAAAGTCGTAGCGATTGAAGCCCACCGGAATGATGTCCGTCCATACTTCTAAAAGGGTTGTTTCGGGAAGTTTTACTCTCAGGGTCTGCTTTTCACTGTTGATGAAAAAGCCATATTCGGGCCGGAACAAATCCAGATTTATCTGCTTGTTGTTTATCATGTTTTGAAAGTATTTTGGCCGCCAGGTTTTGGATAGAAAATCATTGAGCTGTGCGTCTTCTGTATCTCTGACGTTGAGAATTTCCTCTTCACCACCTTTGATTCTGATGACTTTGAGATGATAATCGAATACATATCCCTCAACACCACCATAGGCAAGGACTTTATACCAGAAACCTTCAAGGTTTCCCACCATGACCGGTCCGGGTTCCTGACTGAGAATTTTGATTAAATCTCCTTCTATAAATCGATACACCTGGTCTGAGGTATTTCTGGGTTCCGATCTCATGGGGAGTCCCTGATACAGGCATTCAGCATAGACATCTTTCCACTCGCCTATACTGGCGGCCCAGGCAGCAGCATCCTTTTCCTGCTTGAAAATCCTGAGTCTCCACTGATCAATTTCCTCTTTCAGTCTTGGCTGGTCGGGCAGATTGACTATGTAGGACTTGTTTAGAAAGGATTCGTCTATGACTGTGAAGAGATCGCCGGATTCCCATCGGCTATCCTCTGGTGCCCACATGAGAACTCCAGTACCAAGCTTATTGCAGCCGCCAAGTGCTGACAGGAGGAGCAGGCATTTCAAGGTATACAGAAGCCGGTTCATCATTACTCCCTGCCAGTTACGGGTCCAGCAATATGGCTATACGCCCTTCCGCCAATGCCAGACGGCCGGACTCTGAAGCCATAATTCGCAGTGTATCATCCTTGCTTAGAATAATATCGCAGGGGTACTCTCCATACAATGCCCTGGCAAGAATTCTGAGCGGACGGCGGCCGACCATGGTATCAATTTCTTCTCTTCGCTCCATGGGTCTGTAGCTTAGTTTTTTGAAGGATTCAAAGTTGGAATCAAATACTACCCGTAGATCTGTATCCAGAATTCGTGCTTTGAGAGCCGGCTGTGGATTTCCTGTATTGCCCGTACCCACAATAGGGAGAGCGTTTGGGGCATAAATGACTATACCCGTCCATGGATCTTCGGGAACTGGAATCCCGATAACCGGGTACCTCTCCTGGAAATCCACTTCTTTTGTGGGAAATAAATCATGCACAGCTTCCATTATATTGACCGAGTATTGTGCGATTATGAATTTTCTATCAGTCGAAAGGTGACTCCATTCCTTTTTCAGGGTTGAGGAAAGTTGTTTGATCGTTGAGCGGATTTCAGGTAGTTTTAGCTCTGCCAGACTGCCCTCATTATTCCACGGCAGGAGTCCAAGTTGTCTTTCAATCAGCGGCCCCAGTTCACTTTCAAGGGAATTCAATGCCATGGGGTGATCCGCCGGTGTCATTCCGGGATTCAGAGGGTGGGTTGCCTTTATCTGGAATATTCCGCTGCTCCAGTCCATTGATGCTGTAATGGCAGTTTGAGCGAAACCTCTGTTCACTCCGCCGAAAAGCAGTGCGAAAACAAGTATAAGGAAGCAGTTCTTCACTTGCCTTCCTCCTCTGTCGGCACCCACAGCAGACTTCCTGTGTGAAGAATGCCATGCACAGGGCGATAATTCATTTCCGCAAGCAATTCCGGTGAGACACCGAACAGTCTGGAAATAGACCACAGCGAATCACCCGGTTTCACTCTGTATTGACCTTCCCATCTGGGTATTTCATCGGCAGCAATTCCCGGCACAGGGGTATTGGTTCCAGGAACATAGACATGTCGGCCAATCCTGAGAGATTCCATCTCCAGGGAAGGATTGTACTTCATAATGTCATTGATGGGTATATTCAGACTTCTGGAGATGCTTGAAAGGGAATCTTCAGGCTGAACGACATATCGCCAGAATCGTTCAGGAGCATCTTCTATATTATCGATGAAGGATCTGATCTCAGTTTCATCTAAATCACCGGCTGGTATTTTGACTATGTAATCCTGAATCGACGGCGGAGTGACTGACTGATGCAATTCCTGATTGCCCTCATGGAGCAGTTTATTGTCTACACCGGGGATAGCGGTTAGTTGATTGAAGTGTAAGGAGCGGTTTAATTGTATTTTGAACCATCGCTCTGGTTTTTTCCATTTCAAAGGCAGTCCCATGCGGCCCGCATGGGCTTGAATATAGGCAACTGCTATAACTTGAGGAACATAGTTCTGTGTTTCGGGAGGGATGATACCTTCATCCAGCATCGTCCAGAAATTCGTATAGTTACCTGTATTTTTAAGTTTTCTCAATCTTGTTGGTCCGGCATTATATGCTGCAATTGTCAGAGGCCAATCCCCAAAGATCCTGTAGGAAAAAAGAAG
Source organism: Spirochaetaceae bacterium (assembly GCA_965224705.1). Classification (GTDB taxonomy): domain Bacteria; phylum Spirochaetota; class Spirochaetia; order DSM-2461; family DSM-2461; genus UBA2779. The sequence goes on from OZ245056.1 coordinate 2,588,460, forward strand.
TTCTTCTGATGCGGCTTCCGTAGAACGCCAGATATCTCTTCTTTCATCCCGCCATGTATCGATTATTAATCCACGTCCACGGCCAGTCGATTCAAGGAACTGCCAGGGGCCCATGGCCCCGGAAGGGGATACTATGTTTATCTGCCAGTTTGATTCTACTATTGGTATGGATAATAGTTCCCAGGGAATACCCGCATTCCTTAAAATGGTACCTACTTCGGTACGGAATTCAAATGCCCTTTCCATTGCAGATTGCAGTTTACGCAATCCGGCATCATCCGACCATCGATCAATCCAGTATTCAACATCGCTCCGTACGAACAGGTCTGTCTCAAATCCTGGAGACCATGCCTTTGGACCTGTATGACCCCGTCTGGATTTTTTATATGCTTCCTTCCCGTTTGTCAGCTTCGGCTGTATGGACATCAAAGGCTCAAGTGGACCAACATGGTTACCCGCAGCCATTGTGACAATACCGACAAGAAGAATAAGGATTATATTCGTTCGCCGAAATATATACCGCCCCATTCCCATCGTCCATTTATTTCCGGATCAACCGGATAGTCAATTTTGCGAAAATAGAGATACCATGTTGGTATCTTCCATGTCCATCCAGCAGTCCATAGAAAGGCTTCTCTATCATTTGAATACTCATCCAGTTCCTTCTTGAAACGAACCCTGTTTGTCAGGAAGGACCCCAGTGTCATGGGGATGTGGGTGAAGGAGTCGGAGGTTTCCTGACTCCAGTTCATGAAGAAGAAATTCTCCGATTGATAACGATGAAGAAGCTGGATATTTTGAGATTGGATGGCGTATTTAATCGTCTGAACAAGACTATCCAGGCTGACCATTGTCCATGATTTGTTTCCAGCATGAAATCTCAATGCATCACCTGCGATTGAGCGTGCATCTGGAATACCGGGGATGACGGCATCAGAATCAGCAAGAAATGCTCTGTAATGTTCATACATACTATCCCACTCACCAATCTTCTTATACTCATTGGCTAAGTAGAAATGATTCGTGCTGACATTGATACGGTCAGAAAATCGAGTTTGAATCTCTTCTCTGGCCGCAATGGCTTCACGCGGGGAATGAGTATTCAAGGCAATTTCTCCCAGAGCCAGATGATGTATGGAACGGTTATTGACGATGAGGTCCGGATAATTATTAAGCAGTCTTCGCAAATAATCCAGAGCTAATTCATCAGAATCAGTGCCTCCCGCCCCTTCGGCCATGGACATCAGGTAATAGGCCCCATAAGGATCATCTGGGTTTTTTTCCAGCACAGTACCCAGAATAGATATAAGCCAGTCAAATTCACCAAGTGCTCTTGCCTTTGATATGATGGGTTCCAATGCTGTATACCGCAATGCAGGATCCGCATCCTCCTTTGATGCTATTTCCAGGTAATCTATTATATCTTCATGATTGGATAAACTTTCTGGAAGTGCTGACCTGTCACAGGAGATTACCAGGGATGAGTATCCTGACAAAAAACAAAATAAAAGAATGAATCTTGTGGGAATCATTGTGAGTATGCTTCTATCCTAATCCTTCGAGTATTCCAGATATTTCATTGGGTCAGACTGGAAAGCTACAATTACCGCATTTTCATTTGTTTTGTTTGAAGCATGTTTTACTTCAACCAATAATTCAGCAGCCTTGATATTGCGGTTGTTTTTCGAAGTAATGCCTATGCGGAAATTCCTCTCTCCAACGTTTCTTTCGAGAGAACTGAGTATTGATTTTGATGTCAGTAATGCTGAATCAAGATTTTTATTGCTTTCAATAACGACGACCTGATTATCATCCAATTGGAATGTCTTCTGATTCGGAAGAAAAGCTTCCTTTATTGAATCAAAGCTGTCATCGCTGGATCGTATGAGGAACAGGGCAAGATCTTCCCCCCTGGATTCAGCTTCGGACAGTTCTGTTTCTAATTGTTCCAGTACATCTCGTTCCTCATTTGAAATGCTGTTATCTTCAGGATGAATTTCCACCGGCTCATCAAAGCTCACCGGCTCATCAAAGCTCATCGGATCATCAAGGCCTGTCGGCTCATCAAAACTCACCGGATCATCAAGGCCTGCGGGCTCATCAAAACTTACCGGGTCATCAAGGCCTGTCGGCTCATCAAAACTCACCGGATCATCAAGGCCTGTCGGCTCATCAAAACTCACCGGATTATCAAGGCCGACCGGCTCATCAAAGCTCACCGGCTCATCAAAACTCACCGGATCATCAAGGCCTGTCGGCTCATCAAAGCTCACCGGATCATCAAGGCCTGCAGGATCGTCAAAGCTCACCGGATCATCAAGGCCTGTCGGCTCATCAAAGCCTGCGGGATCATCAAAGCTCACCGGCTCATTAAAGCTCACCGGGTCATCAAGGTTTGCAGGATCATCAAAGCTCATCGGGTCATCAAGGTTTGCAGGATCATCAAAACTCACCGGATCATCAAGGTTTGCAGGCTCATCAAAGCTCATCGGATCATCAAGGTTTGTGGGCTCATCAAAGCTCACCGGATCATCAAGGCCGAGCGGCGCATCAAAGCTTACCGGATCATCGAGGTCTGCAGAATCATTAAAGCTCACCGGATCATCAAAGCTTACCGGATCATCAAGATCTGCAGGATCATCAATGCTTACAGGATCGTCAAAGTCGTCGTTCATTGAAATACTGCTGTCATCAATTGTGTCATTGACTCTCCTCTGCTTCGGACGAAGAAGGAGCAGTGCGAGTGTTATAATGAAAATCACCCCGGCCGGTATGATTATGTACAATAGAAATTTTCGTATGTCTTCATAGGTCAGGCTGACAGAAACATAGTAAGCACGCAGGCCAACCATCTCTTTAATATTCATTGGATGATGAACAACATGGTAATGCCATCTTGAAAAACCATCAAACTTGTTGGAATCGGCAATGGCACTGGATTTAAATTCATCCATAACTGGTTGAATAACACTGAACCGCAGTCCATCATCCAGGGAGTATACTTGAACTGCTACAAGCAATGGGTTATTTTTTATGAGATTTCTTGCGTATTCAACTTCCGCCTCAATATCCCGTCGTTCGATGAGTAATTCTGACAGGTATTGGGTATACCGGGTTGAATCCTCAGTCATTTTCATCATTCTTGTATTTCTTAAGTTGTAGACTTCCCGGGAAATGTAAGCGATGATGCAAAAAAGTAAAATCAGAGCCAGTATGGTGTATACTGTTGAGAATGATTTCTTCATGATATCTATTGTATAATGAATGGGGTGTATTGTTGAAGATCCGAAATCGAAAATTATCAAAAGGATGGTATCCTGATTCAAAAAATGATATAGAGGACTTACTTGCTGGTATGAGATCCTCCCGGGGAAATGAAGATGTACTTGCCGGCGTTGTACCGCATGCCGGCTGGATTTACTGTGGTTCAATAATGGCAGATGTTCTTCTCAGGCTGCCGGATGATGTTGAAACGGTGATTGTGCTGGGCGGGCACAATCCTCCTGGAGGAGCATTTATTTCCTATCACTACGATCAATGGAATACACCAACAGGATCGCACCCGGTCGACAGTGAGTTTGTACGGCGTGTCGAAGAGTCCTTTGAAGAGAAGTTTGTTGATGAAAGATTGGCCGATAACACAGTTGAAGTCGTTATGGTCATGGCACTGGCCCTCAAACCCGGGCTCAGATGGTCTGCATGGAGGGTCCCTTCAGATAATCGGGCTCTAAGCTTTGGAAAAACACTCGCAGGAATAGCTTCTGAATCTGATCGGCGGATTGCGGTTGTCGGCTCAACAGATCTGACACATTATGGGAAATCTTATGGATTGATCACAGACGAAACTCTTAACACACCGATTCAATGGGTCAAAGACCGGGATTCAAGCATCCTTGAGGCATTGGTCAATTTTGAAGGGAAAAAAGCATTGACACTGGCCGTTGAGGATCAATGTGCCTGTTCAGGGGGAGGCGCTGTTGCTGCAATGAGTTATGCATACAACTGCGGTGCAAGAAGGGGGCGAGTTCTCTCATACGGCACGAGTTTTGATGTTTCTCCAGGAGATTCTTTTGTTGGCTATGCTGGAGTTGTATGGGAGTGATTTGTCCGGGAGAGAACTCTGCTGACACGATTCAATGTCCATTGGCGTGCCGATTCCAGTGCTGCAGTACCATCCTTTGAGCTATTCTGGAACGCTGCTGCAGCGGGGAGTAATGTGGTCCAGGCCTGCCTGATTTCAGGTTTCAGTCCTTCCAGATAATCCTGCCGTGATCCCCTCATGGGAGGTAATCTTTCCAGATGATTCTGGTACCTGGTAAGAAAGTCCTTCCATCCTGATTGAACCGGGCCAACAGTTGGAATTGATGCGATATGAGAATGCCGGGGAAGGACTGCCTTTTTTTGATGAATGGGTACTCCATTGCCTGGTTCTGATAGGAACTGGCAGTTCATTGTGTTGATGACCGATTCCAGTTCTTCTCTGTAGTGATCCATCGTTTTTGTTCGCCACCTCCAACCGGCCCCTGTTTTTTCCCGTTCCGGTTGACCAGCCGCAATGAATTTCCAGAAATACGATTCTGATCCCGCAGTGCGTGTGGAAATTGATTGGAAATGAGGATAAATATACGTTCCCTGAGCATAAGGACGTCCATCAGGATATGAGAAATCCCCACCCAGAAGAATGACTTCCTCCGTCCCCGCAATATCAGCAAATGAGACCGCTGCGTGAGTCACATTGCCGCCAGAGATATCAAGAATTGGAAAAGCACGATAGAATTGGTTAATGTATAAGGAAAATGGGTGACCACTGGAATAGAAGAGTATTCTATCAGTGAGACGGGTGAGTATGGGAGGGGAGGCCAGATCAAGTAAAAGTATTGTTTCCTCTGGCAGACGTTTAAAGAAATGCTGGGAACTGATAATCTGGCAGTCAATGGAAAGCACTATATCCGGAGCAATACCGGCGGAAATCAAAACAGGGAGGGAGGTATCGGTTGCCAGTAATGCTGTTCCATTTTTTTTTAGTTGACGAATGCGGGGAAGTTGGGCTTGAAGAGATGGACCGGCAGCCGTGATGCACAACTTTCCGGCTGGAGGCAGCATGCAGAAAACCTCTTCACTTCTTCTAATATTTGTGATCGTATGAACAAACCATCGGCGGCCAAATCGAGATTGAACGGAGTAATCTCTTCCCAAAGTTTCCGACAGACCCCTTACAGATTTCGCCATGTCGGCAAACCATTGAGGTTCGGCATCCCATCTTGTTCTCAAGCTTATACTTCCAAGATTTCCGTACAGTACTGGAAGGTACCGATCCAATACAATCTTTGCCAATTCATCCGGGGTAGAATCAACCAGGAGTATTACCCTGGAATCCAGAAAGAGTTGTGTTAAATCAATCGTTTCAAGAATTTGTCGAATAAGAGCTGCATCTTTCTCAACAATAATCAGTCCGGTCGTATTGTTGTTCTGGAGCAGGGGGACCAGATGATAGCCTCCACCCATACCAAAGGCTATTAAAAACCCCCGGGGTGCTTCCGCTGCGATACGTTTGCCTTCGTTTTCTGGATCAAAGCGGGAATGCATGGGATACGGCCGTCCATTGCGGCTGAGAATTGGTACAGGATGTCCACTTCGCGAGGTAATGAATTCGAGATTGTGATTTTTTGAACCATGGGGGAACTCTGAGAACGGATGAGAGCACCTTGTTCCGAGGGCAAGGAGGTTGCGGTTCAATGTGCTATTTTCGTTCATACGACTGCAGCATCTCCTGTAGAATCCTCCTTACTTTATTCTTCTGAGCTGTCCAATGATGCTCTGATGCTGTGCCAGATCGAATAATATCCAATACACCGCCTGGATCAAGAGTGTAGAGAATATCACTGGGCATTGTGCTGACCCGGCTCCATTGATCAAGCAATTGACAGATCCATGTTTTCCGGTCTTTATATGGAATGGGCACCGGTTTCCTGTGGAATTCCAATGTTCGTACTCTGTCAAAATTCTTAAAAACAGATGAGTTCACATTCCTGACATCTTTGAAATTGTTCGGATATTGACAGTGATTATCAGAAATCAATCGGTATACAGGTCGTCTGAATGAGGTGTCATTGAACCAGTCCGCATAGGTTTTCAATGCAAATCCTGTCCTCAATCGACCGATTCGTTCGGGGACGGTTTTCCGGGCAATAGTCCATTGGGTTGTCAGTGCCGGCATTGTGCGGTTCACTCTGGAAGAAAACCATCCATCAAATCCATGAGGTCTTACATGGCTTCTGAGGTCATACCAGCATAGATCCAGACCGGTGAGAACAAGGGGACCACTGCATATCTGACGCCAGGTTTCTATCGCACTGATGGCCACTGTACCTGCCAGGGGAATTTCGATTGCAGGCCAGTCGTTTCCAGTCAGCAGGGAATTCTCTCCAATAGTTTTTTGATTGAGAAGAATGGGGGGAGGGGAATTCTCAGGTATGGGAGATGCTGTCAGCGGCATCGCGACAGGAATGTCCCTTGAAAAATAGCGTCCGTGTAAACGGGCCCAGCAGCCTGGATCCGTTGAAAACACCAGGTCGGGTTTGATATTCATTCTTTTCAAAGCTGGTAGTGACGATGGAAGAGCCCATAGATTGAATTGAGATCGGTATTTTGATAGTGTCTGTAAATGATCTTCCAGCGAGGGTCCAGAAGCCGCAATAACTGTTGCGCCATTTACTCTGGAAGGAATGGTTAAGTGATTGATGTTCAGGTAGTTGCGCAGTGAATTCTTAATCCACAACCTTCCGAAAACGGCTGTTGTTGTGATGTTGCCGGTATATCGTCTGATGACGGTGGAAATGGCATCGGATACCTTTCGAGCCATATCGGGTGCTGTTTGAATCGATGCTGGCCAATCGATTATCTGCATACCTGGGAGGTCTGTTTCACTGATCGCATCAAACAGGAAGTTTACGATGTTTTTTTTCCCCTCCGGAAACCACCGCATGACGGACATTTTTTTGCTTATATGGTGATTATAAAGTTCCTGGATGAGATGCAGTGCAATTATTCTGAGATCAGGCCGTTTTTCTGCCAGAATTGAATCAAGATAGCCAAGACTGGCTCCCAGGATTATAACCGTTCCATTTTGACGGAATGAGTTCATCCTCAATTCCAGGAATTTCAAAGCTTCTTTCGGTGGATTATAGGCTGAATGTATTCGAAATGCACCAATACTTGCGGTTAATGGCCCGGTTTTGGATGGATAAAGGGATATCACTCAAGTTGTGTAGAACCATTGGGATGGATTCCAAACTCCTCCAGCAGCTTGTTATAGGTTCTATACTGAGAGCTGTTGGTCATTTCCTCCAGTTTATTCTCGGGTAATGCACCGAAAAGCTGCGTCATGTAAGTCAGCATTTCTTTTACTTCATCCTGACTGAACGTTCTGGGAGGTTCATTCGCTGGTATATCACCGATATCGTCAATATCAGGTAGATCGAAAGACTCACTCAGTGTCATTTCGTCTGCATCAGCCATACTGGATTCATCAGGACTCTTTAGAGTGGAGTCAGAAAGATTGAATTCGGACATGAAATCAACTTCATCGGCAGAGGATTCTTCTACGGAATCAAAGGAAATAATGTCCTCTGTATCATCTGTAGAATCCAGGCCGGGATCAGGAACCGCTTCCATAGATGAATTGTCATTGATTTCATCGGGAGAAATCTCATCAATACTGACAACTTCATTGAAGTCAGATTCCGTATCAGCAGCGTCATCCAGAATGGTCATGGCTGGATCATCTCCAGGAAGCAGGCTGTTTCCGAATTCATCTTCTCTGGTGAGATCAATGACTTCATCATCAAAACCCGTGTCCATTTCCGTGGATGCTGCGTTTTCGGCCTCCATTTCAACGAAGTTGCAGGAGTTGAGTATATTATCCAGTTCCTCACCGATCAGGGAAATAGACTCATCATCTTCATCTTCCTCGAAGAATCCCTGAGTTTCATTATTATCAGCCTGAGTCTTCTGTGACTGCAATCCCCTGATTGCATCGTTAAGCAGGTGAATCTCTCCCTGTAGATCCTTGAGCATCTGTTCCAGATCTTTTATTCTTGAATCGTAATCAGGAGCAGATGGATCAACACTGCTGGAACTCAGTAAGGTATCAGTTGAAATGTCATCATTATCAGCCATATCGGTAATATCCAGTTCATTGTTATTTTCTTCTCTAAGAAACCCATCGTCAGTATCGGATACAGTTGGCAGGTCGATATCTATCTCACTCTGGCTGTACATATCCGATGTATCATCGGGATTGGTTTTTACCCAGACGCCATATCGCTCAAGTTCTTGATCTGTCCGTGATTCATTGGATGTGCCCATAATTACTCCCAAAAACAGTATTATCCACTATCATTATCGTAATCTATCCTCGAAAATAAATGAATTAAATCATTTCCAGGGGAAGATTCTTAAATATATACTGTATCTCGTCAATATGGAAGAGCCGAGTTCCAACCGCAGTCTGGTCTGAATACCTGATTTATCGGCTGTATACTTTATCAGAAATTCTGTCAAAGGTTGGAAATAAATGAAATTCTCTGTAAAGAGGGAAGAGTTGATAACCGTCAATCTCATTATGAGGTTGTTTTTTATACCACTTGCACTCTATTCAGGGTTTCTTACATATATGATCTTCATGCTTTTTTTCGGGCCCAATGGTGTTTATGCGTTTGCACGATTGAATGATAATATTCAGCTGCTTGCGGAAAATATGGAGTTACTAAACAGCAGGAAAGCGGAATTGACTCAAACCCTCAATTCACTTCGCTCTGATTCGAATGAAATCAGGATTAAAGCTCGTGGAATTGGTTTGTATGAACCTGGACAGCATGTTGTTTATTTCCAGAATCTTGAGGATGTTCAGACTCTTCCCGATGCTGGTCAAGTTTTAGTGCTGGACTCAGAACGAAAGGTCGATCAAAGATTTTTCCGTATTCTCAGTTTTATCGTCAGTCTGTTGTTCTTCATTGTTGGATTTGTACTTTCCAGGGTTGGAAGTGTATCTCATCAGAAACAAACATAGCTATCATTCACTTCTGGAGTCGTTGACTGATGGACGGGTTTGTATTATGGCCTGCGATACTATTTATGGGTTTGTGGGACGATTTCCAGATACAGAGGAAAAAATTCAATCCATCAAGGGACGAAATCAACCTCTTTTAGTGCTGGTATCTGAGGTTTCCGAGTTGCTGGATCTGGGTATCGACAATCTTGAATATCCTGCCCTTTCATTATGGCCAGGACCATATACATTTATTTTTGAAACCAAATCCTCTTCTACTATTGCCTGCCGAATACCGGAGGATCATCGTCTTCGCTCATTGATTTCTGATGTGGGTAAGCCCCTGTATTCCACAAGTGTGAACAGGACAGGACAACCAGCAATGAACAATCCGCAGGAGATTAATGCGGAGTTTGGCAATGAGGTTGCACTGATAGAGGATTCAGGAATGCGCCTGGGACAGCTGCCATCAACAATTGTTGATTTAACATGTAATCCTCATCGCATTCTGAGGCAGGGCAGGGGGAAAGTACCTCCCCAATACCTCCAGAAGCAGTAATGCCTGATTCAGTCACTTGAAGTTAATGGGAGTCCCCTGGATTTTCTATATTCGGGGATTGTAATCATAGGCGGCCGTTCGTATTCAAGAATGTCATACTCAACGGTTTCATATTTATCATTCTGTGCCTGAAACTGCCTGAGTATCGTTTCAAACTCTCCCTCCCATTGCAAGGTTCCTTCTTTTCTTAATCGCTTGAGAAATGACTGGAGAATTCCAAAGGACATTTTACCCAGATCCCGGGTTTCCTGATTTCTATGGACTCGTTGATCCAGGTCGGTTTGAGCAAAGGCTGTCATGCCATGAGCACGGTACACGTCGATAAGATGGCTGGTTTCCACACCATAGCCCACAGGAAATGGAATGCTCTCCAGAACGGAACGCCGCACGGCATACTCACCTGAAAGAGGCTGAATAATCCCCGTCAGTTCTGGAAAAAACAGACTGAAGAGAGGCCGGGTGAGAATCTCTGTAACCCTGCCTCCCCCGGAAGGTCTGATACTGTCGGAGAAGGCAAGTGGTCTATCGTAGAATGCTTTGACATAACTCACCTCCGGCCGTTGTATAAGAGGTCCGATAAGTCCATAGACAAACCTTGGATGGATGTTTTTTATGTCTGCATCGATATAGACAATGATGTCTCCTTTGAGCTGATAAATAGCCTTCCAGAGATTTTCACCCTTACCCCGTTTGAATCCTAAATCCGGCAGAATCTCGATAGAAAGGTATGTATCGGCATTGAAACTTGCTGCGACCTCAAGAGTGCGGTCCTCACTGCCTGAGTCGATTATGGCTATTTCATCCAGCAGGGGGTAACGATTCATCAGCTCAGATTTAAAAATGATGATTTCCTTGCCAATTGTGTGTTCTTCATTCAAAGTGGGGATGCACAGGGAAATGGTCAATCCGGATTTTTCTTTCTCCTCGACAAGGTTTTTCAAGTCAGAAAATGCAGAATGATGATAGGTATTCTCTTTGATCCATTTGTTAAGATTCATTGGAACACCCCATATCTATGGCCTTGAGTAATGAGACAAATTGAGCCAGACCCTTACTGATAGGTTCAATATCAACGGATTCGTTTTCTTCTCCAGAATTTTCCCCGTTGGTAAGTCCGATGGTAATAGCTGGTATTCCCCGGTCGATAAGAGCTGCAACTTCTGAAGTACTGGGTATCACTCTTGGTGCAATTCCCAGACTTTTCAAGATTTCCCGGGCAGTTGTGTTCAGGGGATGGGAGAATTCTGTTCCGCCCGGCTTTCTTCGTGCTATTTCCTCAAACTGAACAAAAGCTCCGGTTTTTGATGTCATTTCTTCGGCAAGATTTTTTATTCTCAGGGCCAGATCGGAGACAATTTCCTCCGATTCGCTCCGTATTTCCATTCTTAATCTGGCCTTGGTAGGCAGGGTATTATAGGAAGTTCCTGCTTCTATCTGTCCCAGAAGAATACTGGTTTTGGGTTTACTCGGTAAGGGAATTTCAAGGATTCTGTTGACCATGTCGTTCATGTCAACAATGGCACCAACAGAATTGAATTTTGTCCAGTCATACCTTTCAGGAATACTGTATGACAGGGTTCCCCTCAGCATGCCGATAGATGAGAAACTCAAACGTCCTATCCGTATACCTTCCAGGCAGACGGCAGCATGGAAAGTCCGTTGATAATTATCAAGAACAAAGCTGATGCCCTCCAGATCCCCGGGGCCCAGGCTTCGGGAACTGCCCAGTAGAACGAGGTTGGCTTCAAACTCCATCTTCACACAGTCTAGAATTACCGGCAGTGATCCCAGAATGGCAAGACCGAGGCTGTTATCGCTGATACCGGGACCTATCATCTGTGTTGGTTCCAGAGTCACTGTGTGATCAACAGTCTGGTCGAAAAGAGTGTCCAGATGAGCTGTTACCAGAATATCTCTGTCGCCGACGGAACCGGGAATGATTCCCAGAGCATTATCCTTTTCATCGACGGATGCGTTCAGCATTTCCAGGTCACTGAATCGGTCAGCCAGGAAATGAGCTCTGTTTTTTTCATAGAATGTCGGTGATGGAATTTCATTGATCATGACAGCCGTGGAAAGGATGATTTCTCTGATGTTCTCAAGTTGTTTGAGATAGCCAGGTAGAGAATCAAGAATTGAATTGATATCGAAGTGCATGAAATGAGTATACCTTAATTCTCATAGAGATGAAACACCCGGAAGGAATCATCTTTCGGTGTCCGTTGATTATCGGGAGGCCTTTTTCAATGCGGACTTCAGATCGGATAATATATCTTCTGATTCTTCAATGCCAATGGATAAGCGTATCAGATCCGATTGCACCCCTGCCTTGATTAAGTCATTCTCGCTGAGTTGGGAATGAGTTGTGGATGCCGGATGTATGGCCAGGCTTTTTGCATCGCCCACATTTGCAACATGGCTGAAGAGCTGGAGACTTTCTATGAAACGTGCTCCCGCTTCCCTGCCTCCCTTGATTCCAAATACTACCATTCCACCAAACCCTTTTTTCAAGTAATGTGACGAGATCCTGTAATTGCTGTTATTCTTTTCAAGACCGGGATAGTTTACCCAGGACACAGCAGGGTGATCACTGAGGAAATCGGCCACAATGGATGCATTTTCGGAATGCTTTTCCATACGCAGGGCCAGGGTTTCCAGACCCTGGAGGAATATCCAGTCGTTATCAGGACTGAGGCATGCTCCGAGATTCCTTATTTGAACCAGACGCATTCTCAATATATAGGCAAGGGGAGTCAGTTCGCCAAGGTCATGGGCGTAGCGGAGTCCATGATAGCCTGTATCCGGTACATTGAAAGTAGAAAATTTCGGGTCAGTCCAGTCGAATTTGCCAGTATCAACAACAATGCCGCCAATGCCCGTACCATGACCTCCTATCCACTTTGTCAGTGAATGGATTATGACATCGGCTCCATGTTCAACAGCTCTGAACAGGTATGGTGTGGTAAATGTGGCATCAACCAGAACTGGAATGTGGGCATCGGCTGCGACTTGCTTGATCCTGTCAAAGTCGGGAACTCTCAATGAGGGATTCCCAATCGTTTCATAGTAGAATCCCCGTGTTTTACTGGTGACCGCCGCCTTCCATTCATCAATTCTGTGAGGGTTGACGAATTTTACTGTGATGCCGAAATTGGGTAGAATCTCCTTGAACTGTGTGAATGTTCCACCGTAAAGCTCAGAAGACGCAACAATCTCATCTCCCGCTTTTGCGACATTGACTATGCTATTGAAAATGGCCGCAGTGCCTGAGGCATGGGCCAGTGCTCCAACCCCACCTTCCAATTCGGTTAATCGGGCTTCAAGTATATCCTGTGTGGGATTCTGAAGACGAGTGTAGATATGCCCCAATTCTTTGAGAGCAAAAAGATCAGCCGCATGTTCCGAATCCCTGAAATTGTAGGCTGTTGTCCGGTGTACCGGAACGGCACGAACAGAATGCTCCCGTCCCCATCCTCCATGAATGGCTGTCGTTGTAAATCCCATTATTGTCCCTCCTTCTGGAAAAGCCATGTACTCAAATAACGTTCACCGGTGTCGCAGGCTATGGTAACGATATTCTTGTTTCTATATTTTTTCTGACTGCCTACCTGCATGGCCGCCGCTACATTGGAACCCGATGATATGCCTGCGAAAATACCTTCCTCGCAGGCCAGACGACGGGTTATTCTTCCCGCTTCATCAGCTTCTATCTGTATTACTTCATCGATTAAATCGACATCAAGAATGCCTGGAATGAATCCTGCGCCAATTCCCTGTATTTTATGAGGTCCCGGTGGATTGCCGGAAAGAACGGAGGATGCTGCAGGTTCGACGGCTACCGAGTGGACATTGGCTGATTGTTTTTTCATGTATCGAGATACACCTGTAAAGGTTCCCCCGGTTCCCACACCTGCAACGAACACGGAAATTTCACCATTGAGATCCCTGTATATTTCCGGTCCGGTTGTGGCCTCATGCCAGGCTGGATTGGCTTCATTGTCAAATTGCTTAAGACTGATGGCTTCTTTTATTGATTCTGTTATCTCCTGGGCTTTCTTGATTGCGCCAGTCATTCCTTCATGAGCAGGCGTAAGGTGCAGGGTTGCTCCAAGGGCTGTCAATATTCGGAATCTTTCCATACTCATGGATTCCGGCATGGTCAGTGCAAGTCTATATCCACGCTGGGCACAGATAAAGGCCAGAGCAATGCCTGTATTTCCGCTGGTAGGTTCAACAATGAGTGACTCTGGTCCCAGCAATCCTTTCTTCTCGGCGTCCCGTATCAATGCTGTTCCCAGTCTGTCCTTTACACTGCTCATCGGGTTGAGGGATTCCAGTTTCAAATAAATTGATGCGCCCACTTCATCTGAAATCGTACTCAGTTTGATCATGGGTGTATTCCCAATAAGCTCTGTCATGTTATTGACCAGCATGAATAACTCCTTGCAAGTTGATTATATCAAGTGTAATACTCATGATTTCAAGTAGCAAGTATCCTGCCAGGCCTATTATAAAACTCCCTGTAAACTTCCCATGTACTGGAAAGAAGAGTCTCTGCATCACTGCGGTTTGCTGTCCATTTCAAAACTTCCCCGGCCCGTCTGGATGAGGCGATGAGTTTGGCCGGATCTCCCTTCCGGCGGGGGCCAACCTCGTATGGAATATCGACCCCGGTTATTCGAATGCCTTCCCTGACTACTTGAGCGACACTGATGCCGGATTCACTTCCGAGATTTATTTTAATGCTCTTCTGTGTGCCTGTTATATACTTCATGGAGGAAACATGAGCATCAGCAAGATCAGAGACATGAACATAGTCACGAATGCAGGTGCCGTCCGGGGTATCGTAATCATCCCCATTGATTCTAAGACAGTCCCTTCTTCCTACGGCTGTTTCCATCAATATGGGTATCAGATTTTGTGGATCGTGTTCAGGTTCTGGTACACGGGATTGGATGTCATAGCCGGCAGCATTGAAGTAACGAAGTGAGGCGAATTTCATTCCCCAGAGTTCTTCATACCAGTCCATCAGATTTTCAATCTCCAGTTTTGTGAATCCATAGAAGTTTTTCGGAGTTCTGGAATGATTTTCATCGATGGGCAGGTATTCTGGTTCACCGAAAATGGCTGCGGATGAAGAAAATACAAGTGCCTGTATTCCAGTCTCATGCATTGTGTTGAGGATGTTTATTGTCCCTGAGATGTTATTCACAGAGTACTTGCCCGGGTTTTCCATTGATTCTCCGGCAGCTTTGAATGCTGCCAGATGAACAATCCCGTCCCAGCCCCTGGAAAATATGCTTCTCAGGCAATCGTTATCCAGGATATTTCCCTCATAGATTTCTATGTGCTCCGGAGTGTTTATCCGGCTGCCAGTGGAGAAATCGTCCAGGACAGCGATCTGGTCTCCATTATCCATAAAAGCATGGGCAACATGACTTCCTATGTATCCTGCCCCGCCGATGATGAGAATTTTCATTTTTTTTCCTTGTTTTACAGCAGAAGTAACTCCTCAAACTACATGCTGCAATGGTATTGGATTAAGTCACCGGTTTACAGGGGGGACTCGTTTTTCTTTATATACAGGCTTCCTGACACTGCGGAAGTGATATCTTCCCATGAACCCTGCACCTGAGACCGGCAGCATGAGATCTGTTGATTCTCAAAACCGGGAATAATTATTTTACCCCTAATTTCTCCTCAATGATTTTTTCCAGAGAAGCCTTTGTTTGAGCCCCGGCGGACATCGTTGGCTGTCCTTTGACAGGGATAAACATCAGGGTTGGTATACTCGATATGTTGTATTGCATCGCCAACTCCTGCTGAGTATCAGTATCAACTTTCCATACATTGAGTTTACCAGCGAATTTAGAGGCGAGTTCATCGATAATAGGGGCTATCATTTTACAGGGGCCGCACCAGTCAGCATAAAAATCAATCAAACCAGGAACATCACCTTTGTAGTTCCATTCCCCTCCAGTGCTGTAATCATGAATCTTTTCCTTAAATCCATCCGCTGTAAGCAGTTCTGCCATTGAAAGCTCCTTTGATGCTATTGCACCTTGTGTGTTGTATATCAATATATCTATATATGGATATAATGGCAAGGTCTGGATGGATTTTCTTCACAGACCCAGGAGGAAATTGTATTCTGAATACACCCCGACCCTTATCGCTGCTGGAGGTGGAAGGTGTGTCTGCTTTGCTGAATCACAACTATCAATGAGTATTGAACGACTATATTGGGCAAGGATCTTCATCTAACCGAATTCAGATGAAACCAGGTCATAACAAGCTTTCTGACACTGTGGATGCCTGGGGCAGTGAGTATTTTTCTGACCGGTTGTGCTGAGATGGCCGCAGTGATTTTTAGGAGTGGATTGTCCATGAATTCCATGAGAAATATTGAAATTCCGCCATTATATCAGAGGTATTTTATAGATAGATCTGATGAAAGGAGAATTCTTTTTGAGAAAATTACTGCTCTTTATCGGCCTCAAAGAGGGATTTATCCCGGAAGTTTTGTGCACATCACGCCTTCGTTTTACATAAAGGATATGACTTATATTGATTCTGACAAAAGAATAAAAAGGTTTTTTGCAGATGAAAACGTAATGAGCTACATTGAATCCAATAAGCTTTACAGCGAAACTGCTGTTGTCAATGGAATTCAGGCAGATTATTCGGCTGAGCTTCCTCTGGAAAATAATACCTTTGACATCATGTTTTCATTCTATGCAGGTTTCATTTCTCAATCCTGTAAAAAATATTTGAAATCCGGTGGTGTCCTTGTATGCAATAACAGCCATGGTGATGCCAGCATTGCCTCTCTGGACAGGGAGTATGAACTGACAGGAGTTGTGAAGAGAAATGGGAACAGGTTCAGTATCACGAACAAGGATCTGCATACGTATTTCATCAAAAAGGATGGAAGTGCGGTTGATCGAGTGAAAGTTGAATCAAGAATGACAGGAGAGCGCTTTACTCGAAAAGGCTACGCATATGTATTTAAGTATACCCATCGCAAATAGATGAGTGCCGGACGGTTGGCCGTGATTGGTATCCGGGGTGATGAAAACAAAGCCGTCAGAGGCGGCTATTGACTTTTCCGGCAGTGTTACCTGCAGATCGTGAATCTTCAATCCAGGTTCAACAGGCGGTCACACGTGCTGGTCGAACAGAATTGTATTACCATCCGGGTCGAGCACAACAAAGCTTGCAGGCCCTTCAGTACCTTCATCCGCTTCACTCTCGAATTTCAATCCCTGTGCCTTAAGAGTCTGCTGGATTTTGCGAATATCCGTGAATGATTCCAGGCGATTCGCATCCTGATTCCATCCCGGATTGAATGTCAATATGTTTTCCTTGAACATGCCCTGAAACAGTCCGATGACATGATCCTGATTCTTCATGATCAGCCAATTCTGATCTGCGTCCCCACTAAATACCTGGAAACCGAGTTTCTCATAAAAAGTTCTGGAATTCTCCAGGTTTTTAACAGTTAAACTGACCGAAAATGCCCCTAATTCCATATCAATCCTCCTGGGAGTCTGGGAGTCTGTCGGATTTACGCCTTGCGGCTCGATTTTTGCCCGCCTGTTGGCGGACAGGTCGCCTTGTATCGGAAAAAATCATCGAAAATCGCCTCGAAGTCTTAAAGTCCGACAGACTCCTGGTTAAAGAAGGTTCATAGACTTTTTGATCGGCCATGCATCCTGGCCGGAAAACTATTGCTCCTGTTATTCGACTGCAACAATCCGGCTCAGTGCAACAGACCGCTTACGGCCTCCTACTTCCACCTGCACTTTGTCCGCAAAGATGCCTATCACTTCTGCTTTGAGTAATTGCCCGCCCGGGGTGCTCTGGTAGAAGGAAATCTTTTGATGAATCTTTATTTTATCTCTTAACTTACGAGAATTCAATTCAGCTTTTTTGAGAGATTCCTCTCTTTCTTTCAGGCGGATTTTTACTGCAATTTCAGTCTTCAGTATCTTCAGCTCATCGACACTCAATGGACTCAGTATGGACTCAAATTTCAATAACTTTCTTGGTCTGGACATTTATATCTCTCCCTAAAATATGTTCTTTTAATTTTAATCATGTTAAGAATATTAAACCGTGTTGTCAAGTTATTCGCCGTTTAAATCTTAAAAACATCAGAAAGTATGCTAATTTTCCAGTGATTTCATCCCTCTCATCTGTTCTCTCAGTGTTTTACCAATCCTTTCAATTGGATGACTACGAATAGCATTGTTGACACTGATGAGTTCTTTATCAGAAATAGCTGTATCCTGTCGGTATAATTGCCCTAAATCACCGACATCTAACTGCCTGGTAAAATCTTTTAAAAGAGGCATTGCATCCTGAGTGAACAGATAATTCCCATATTCGGCTGTATCAGAGATAACTCGATTCATTTCATAGAGCTTTTTTCTACTGATGAGGTTTGCAATGAGAGGTAATTCGTGGAGGGATTCGTAGTAGGCAGATTCTTCCTTTATTCCTGACTCAACCATTACTTCAAAGGCAGATTCTATCCCTGCTTTGACCATGGCGACCATTGCTGTACCCTCGTCAAAATATGTCTGATATGGAAGTCTGTCAGCATCCGAAGTCTTTTCAAATGCCGTTTCACCCGTTTCCTGCCTCCATGCAAGAAGATCCTTATCACCAGCCGCCCAGTCTTTCATCATTGTTTCTGAAAAACTTCCTGACAGGATATTGTCCATGTGCTTACGAAAGAGATTGAGCATGATAGTTTTCAGTTGAATTGAAAGTTCATGGGCACGGATTTTAGCTGTATTTGAGAGGCGATCCATCATGTGTGTGATGCCGCCATGTTTCAGAGCTTCAGTAATACTCTCCCAGCCGAATTGAACTAATGAGGCAGCTTTGCGTTCGTCAACACCGCTTGCCAGCATTTTGTCATAGCAGAGAAGAGTTCCGGTCTGCAGCATTCCGCAGAGAATAGTCTGCTCACCCATAAGGTCGGATTTCACCTCTGCGACAAAGGAAGAGGCCAATACTCCAGCACGATCAGAACCCAGGCCTGCAGCATAGGCCCTGGCGATATCCCAGCCCTTATTGACCGGGTCGTTTACAGGATGGACGGCAATGAGAGTCGGGGTACCAAAGCCGCGCTTATATTCTTCACGAACCTCTGAGCCCGGGCCTTTGGGGGCAATCATTATTACGGTAATATCATCCCGGATTTTCATACCTTCCTCAACGATGTTGAAACCATGGGAATAGCCAAGTGCCGATCCCTTTTTCATCAGAGGGATAATCCTTGACACCACCGCACTATGCTGCTTATCAGGAGTAAGATTCATTACAAGATCGGCCATCGGTATGAGTTCTTCAAAAGTTCCCACTTCAAATTTGTTCTCAGCAGCATTTTTCCATGACAGCCGCTTTTCAGAAATTGATTCATTGCGCAGTGCATAAGCAACATTCAACCCACTGTCGCGAAGATTAAGGCCCTGATTCAGACCCTGAGCTCCGCATCCCAGGATTACAATTCGCCAATCTTTGATTGCTGTTGTGCCGTTAAATTCACCTGCATCCATAAATCGGCAGGTACCGAGCTGCTGTACTTTTTCCCTGAAAGGAAGAGCATTAAAGTAATTCATTGAGTTTCTCCAGATGTGCCAAGAATAGAATGACTTCCGCCTGGGAGTCAATTCCCAATCGTGGCCAATATCACTGATTTTATCGTGTGCATTCGGTTTTCCGCCTGATCAAAAACCACGGATCGACTGGAGCGAAAGACCTCATCACTCACCTCCATGGAGTCTATATTGTGGTCAATTGCAGCCTTTCTACCAATTTCTGTTTCCTCATCATGGAATGCAGGCAGACAGTGCATGAACAGGGTCTCGGAATTTCCAGTCTTTTCCATAATATTTTTATCAACCTTATATGGTTTGAGCATAGCTATTCTTTCGGCCAATCGGTCTTCTTCCCCCAGGGATGCCCAGACATCCGTGTAGATGGCATCAGCACCTTTGATCCCCTCGAATACATCATCGGTTATTGTGATCTCTGCCCCGGTTTCGCTGGCAACCTGCCGGGTATAGTCTATGATGTCTTTGGCTGGAAACAGAGATGGCGGTGCAATGGCTGTCAATGTCATGCCTGTTTGAGCGGCACCAATAAGCAGGGAATTCCCCATGTTGTTGTGCGCATCACCGATGAATACAAGTTTCATACTCCTGAATGATTTTGAGGTGTGCTCACGCAGCGTCATGAGATCTGCCAGAACCTGGGTTGGATGATAGAGATCGGTCAGGCCGTTCCAGACGGGAACTCCTGAAAATTCTGCCAGAGTTTCAACTGTTTTTTGATGAAATCCTCTGAACTCAATTCCATCGTAGTATCGGCCAAGGACTCTGGCTGTGTCTTCAATGGATTCTTTCCTTCCCATTTGACTGTTGGTAAGAAAGGTTACACATCCTCCTTCATCATACACCGCCACTTCAAAAGCACACCGGGTACGTGTGGATGCTTTCTCAAAAATGAGTATGATATTCTTTCCTTTCAGTCCCTCTCCACGGATGCCTGAGCGTTTTTTCGACTTCAAATCAACAGCAGAATCGATAAGAAAGATAATCTCTTCCGGTGTGAAGTCCCGGAGGGTCAATAAAGATCTTCCTCTCAGGTTGATTGACATGGCTGATACCTCTCATTCGGGAATGCTGTGAGACTTCTAATGAAGCAGGTTTATTCAAAAATCTATGGTCATTCTATAAAACATGTATATCATGTACAATAAATCAGGGTGTAAAAATGAATAGAAATTTCAAAAAACTGTTGGTATATGGCGGGCTTATCTCAGGGTTGTTATTGTTAACGGTTATAGCAGCGTTCATAGTTTTTCAAACCGGAGCAGCAGATGTTTCCATTCTGGTCAGGTCATTGATTACTGGCTGTGTGGTGGCTGGCCTGTATATACCATTTCTCTCATGGTTGTTTACGAGGTCGACAGCAATGAAACAGTATGCGGGTATTCCTCTTGAAGAAATAGTACTGAATGAGGAACACCTTACAGAGGCTGTTTCATACTGGGTGTATATCAGATATAGAAAACACCTGGAAGGACGGATTCAGTTTCTGGAGGATAATGCAGGGAATGTTACCTGCCGGGCAACTGTCCGGAAAGAATAAGCGTAAGAATAGCCGTATGCCGTGGAAGTGAACCGGTATGCAGGCACAAAACAGTTCGATTTCCTCTATCGGTAAAGCAGGAGCCGATTCTTCCGGACAGATCAACCCTGGTTTGAGCAGTCTGATTATATTCTTCATACACCCTCCCAGGGAGTTTTACTTAAGATTCTAACCTGGATTGAAGGATATTCCTGGATCGCTGGGGCAGGGTGGATGATTTCTTTAGCCTGGGGAATTTCTGGGTATTGACAAATATTTTGAAACTTGTTATATAAGTAGTGTAGGTGACATTCCTACATGGGGAGAATGGCTTCTCATGTAGCTGAAGAGTGTTTAGTTGAAAAATGCGCTTACAACGAACGCATTGAAGTATCGTTAGAATTCAAGGAGTAAAGATGTAATGGAGAATTGGTTTGTTAAAACCGAGCCTAAGGAGGGAGAAAGGGAATTAGATACTATTGTGGCAGGAGCGCTTCAAGGCTGTTCAACGCGCCTGCGCGTCCAAGAAGTATTCTCCAAGTTTGAAATTAAAGACAATTCCAAGAAAATCAAATTGTTGCGCCAGGCCATGGGAAATCCGGAAACCTTCTATTCCCATGAACTTTCTGATGAAGACAAGCTTCAGCGGGAAATATCCATGCTTATCACCCATGCCTGGAAATTGAATGAGGCCTATGCAAAAGCCGGTTTTTAGAAATGCCATTTGCTGTAACGGAGGGACTTCTTGGTAAGATAGCAGAGAAGTTGGGGATAAAAGTCGCACGTGTCAAAAAAATCAATAACCATTTCCAGAAAACTTTCCTGAGGGATGATGAGCATGGACTTGAAAACCAGTACCTAGCTCATCTTATTCGTTCTATGGAGAGTGTTCTCCGAAAAAAAACCAACAACTGGCTTTTCCAAATCCTTGTTCAAAAACTCCCCGAGGATGACCCAAAACTTGCTGTTGGAACAGGGCAATATCAGAAAAACCGGTTCTTCGTTGTATACTACCATCCCCGCATTGATCCGAAACAATTAAGAGTAGGCCTTGCCCATGAACTGGGCCATCTATATCTGACGGCTCTTATGGATCAGGAACAACCCAAAGAAGCAACAGAGGGACTCGCTTCAACCTTTGGCTGCCTGGCCATCATCGACAAGAACTGGTTCTACCAGGATAAGTGCAAAGATTTTCTACATTCCGATGCTTTAAGCATTGTGGATGATTTTGCTCAGTTGAACAATCGAAAGAAGGGAAAGTTTAACATCTCCTGAAGCTAATCTTTCATGTCGATGGACATTGTGCTTAGGAAGTGTCATTGTTCATTTCGACAGGCTGAAAAGGCCGGACTTACTTCGAATTCTTCAGGCACCCGGCCATCTTTGGCCGAAGCCGAGTCAATAAGACTCCATTTGAAAACACGAGCAATAAACGGCGCTTTTTACCGACAGCGGCCATTACACCGAAGCCCAACAAGCTCAAAGTTACCGCTCTACTCTCAACTCTAGGAGCCTGTCGGATTTACGTCTCACGGCTCGATTTTTGCCCTTTTTCCCTGCTGCTGCGTTGCCAAAATACTCACGTAGTCCAGCTACGCTCCGTTTTTGTCGCCTTGCATCAGGAAAAAATCATCAAAAATCGCCTCGAAGCCTTAAAATCCGACAGACTCCTAGCTGTCCAAGTCCCGCCGAAAGCAGATCCACGACAGATGGTGTTCCCTCGCTAAGACGGATTACCTGACATCAACCCATCTACTGGCGAGGGCGGGTCGGGAAAAGTTCCAGCTTCGCCTGGCTGGGGGCTGGATTTATAGGCATGAAAGAACCCAATGAAGTAGAAATTCCCCAAACGCCTCCGACATCCCCCTTACTCCAGCAAAAGGGTGGATGATTTCTTTAGCCTGGGGAATTTCTTATAGAAGTTGATATTACTGCAATGATTGTATAGAATTGAGTAATAAATGGGGAATACTTAAATCATGAAAACAGTAGTCTCTATGTTTTCAGTGTTATTACTGACAGCCTGCGGCAATCTAGCCGATTTGGCCGTTACAGATATTTCAACTCTCACTCTTTCCTATTCCGATTTTTCCGGCAGCCTCGATCCGGCAGAAGTCCAGAGAATACCGCCGAAAGGAACTCTTGTGAGGCTGGCTGCGGGACGTGATGTTGAATATGCTATTGCACCGCAAACGGACGGTATTGCAGTCAACCCCTATGGTGTTGTTCTGGTTGATGCCGACGCACCTGTAAATCCCTCTGAGTACACTGTAACCGCAACAGGGGCAGGTGCTTATGCCAATACTCAAACAGCACCGTTACAATTGAAGTGGTTGTGCCTTCGGGTCCAACTCTGGATGGAAAAGTGACTTACGATCCGATAGGCACGGTCTTTGGTACACAGGCTGTTGGGAATGTTCCTTATGACAGCAGCCTGACAGGCAGTGACGGCTCAGTTCTGCCTCTGCTCAGGTACACCGCATCCGACGGTTCAAATGAACTGGCATCGGGAATCACAATTGCCGAAGATACGGGTATTGTCACGGTAGCAGGCACCGCTGATGCCAGGACAGAGACTCACTATACAGTGATGGTCTCAGCGGATGGTTATCAGCCAGGAATGCTGAACGGTGCTGTATCGATCACGGTCGATCAGAAGGACTTCAGTAATGCTCCAATCTTTGATGCAAATTCACTGAGTGCCGCTGTTGACTCTCAAACGGCAGCTTCGCATAGCATTCTTCATACTGGATCAGGATATACATTCAGAACCGACTATGATTTATCAATAGCTCCTGTCCCGTCGAATCAAAACACAACAGGGGCCATTACCATCGCTGCTACCGGTGACATAGGCATAGGTTCGGGAGTTACAGTGGCTGATGCCGGTACCTACACTGTCACTGCAACAGGAAAGGGTAATTACTCCGGTGTTTCAACAGCGCGCTTTCAGCTTTTTATATAGCTGAGTACCGTACTCCAGTTGAGTGTTGCTGATAAGATATTCACAAAAAGTACAACAGGGCATTACACCGATCTTACAGGCGGTCTCACAGCGGGAACAGACTATCAGCTGAGAATTGAACCGGCAGCAGATGCCAGTATCGACAATGCAGGACTCATATCATTCACCAGTCCAACAGGTGGTGCTTCTTATACTGTGATAGCAGAGGGAATTGGAAACTACCGAGGCGAGATAAGGGATTCTTTCACGCTTCGAGAGTCACTTTCCAGCGCAGGATTCAAGTTATCAGTAAGAGATCATACTGTTTTTTCCGGTGCTGCTGACACGGTGGATGCAAGCATAACCAACAGCAATATTGGTCACACTCTTTCGCTGGTGGATTCAGGCGGGACTGGAAATCCTGCCGGAATGAGTATCGATGCGAGTGGAAAGATTTCAATTCCCAGCAGTATTGATGCCAATGATTCCGGAGAATACACGGTGATCGCTGCCGGAACAGGAAATTATGGAGGCACTGTCAGAGCAACATTCAATCTGACGGTTTCGGATTCTAATTTCATCTACAGTGATATCTTTGTAACCGCTGCAGTCACTGCTAATGGAGGAACTTCCTGGCAGACCTTCAATGCTCCCCCTGTGAATGTGACGCCTCGCTGGAGAACCTCTCCCGCCGGTACTGTCAACTTCCCGGTACCCAACCCTCCTGGTAAGCCTGGCTGGTTAACCATTGATCCTCAGTCAGGAGAGCTGACGGGTACACCTGATGCGATTGGATTTGGAAGCTTCATCATTGAAGCAAGCTTATCCGGTGCTGCTGAAACCACCACAGTGAACTGGTTTGTCGGGGTACAGCCGACGAACAAGGATGAACTGAAAACAGCCGTGCAGGTTGAACTGGACAGGTATAAGAATATGGGGGTAACGGAATATCAGGATCTCAGAGCTATTGATACAAGCCTGATGACAGATATGAGTGACCTCTTCTATGTAAACAGCTCCAACCAACCTCAGTATGCATTGGATTTCAACGGGGATATTTCAAGCTGGGATGTCAGCAATGTGACCGACATGAGCAAAATGTTCTGTTCCGATGGTACTACCCCCATGGCGTTTACAGGAGTATTCGAGTCTTCTGGTTCCATTCATAGTATCTCAGAGTGGGATGTCAGCAGTGTCACCAACATGGAGGAAATGTTTTCCAATGCGGACAACTTCGGGGAATTGAATAATAGTCAATATGATATACTGGCTGAATGGGATGTCAGCAATGTCACAAACATGGCCGGTATGTTTAAAGGAAACGCTACATTCAATCAGGATATTTCAGCCTGGGATGTCAGTAGTGTCACCGACATGACGGAAATGTTCAATTCAGCATCCGGTTTTAACCGGGACATCTCAGATTGGAATGTCGGCAGAGTTACAACCATGCGAGCAATGTTCATGTCTGCAGACGATTTTAACCAGGATATTTCAGAATGGGATGTCGGCAGTGTAACAACCATGAGATCAATGTTTAATGGAGCAGCCAATTTCGACCAGGATTTGAATGCCTGGAGTGT
Source organism: Spirochaetaceae bacterium (assembly GCA_965224705.1). Classification (GTDB taxonomy): domain Bacteria; phylum Spirochaetota; class Spirochaetia; order DSM-2461; family DSM-2461; genus UBA2779. The sequence continues at coordinate 2,613,743 of OZ245056.1, forward strand.
CGGTTCCTCAGTGAATAAAGATTTCATGTTTAACGGCAGCGGTGTAGCGCAACTGCCAGGCTGGTATTAGTCTCCGTGAAGGAGCATCTGAGCGGTTTTGATGATGATGATGACATGAGTCTCGCAGGGCTTTCCCCCACCTCTTTATTGCAGACAGTTAATAAGACAATTCACCAGAGCCGAATTATTTTATTATAGAAGTTGACATTACTGCAATTATTGTATATCATGTTAATAAATGGGGAATACTCGAATCATGAAAACGGTAGTCTCTATGTTTTCAGTGTTATTACTGACAGCCTGCGGCAATCTAGCCGATTTGGCCGTTACAGATATTTCAACTCTCACTCTTTCCTATTCCGATTTCTCCGGCAGCCTCGATCCAGCAGAAGTCCAGAGAATACCGCCGAAAGGAACTCTTGTGAGGCTGGCTGCGGGACGTGATGTTGAATATGCTATTGCACCGCAGACGGACGGTATTACAGTCAATCCCTATGGTGTTGTTCTGGTCGATTCAGACGCACCTGTAAATCCCACCGAGTACACTGTAACCGCAACAGGGGCAGGTGCTTATGCCAATACTCAAACAGCAACCGTTACAATCGAAGTGGTTGTGCCTTCGGGTCCAGCTCTGGACGGAAAAGTGACTTACGATCCGATAGGCACGGTCTTTGGTACACAGGCTGGTGGGAATGTTCCTTATGACAGCAGCCTGAAAGGCAGTGACGGCTCAGTTCTGCCTCTGCTCAGGTACACCGCATCCGACGGTTCAAATGAACTGGCACCGGGAATCACAATTGCCGAAGATACGGGTATCGTCACGGTAGCAGGCACCGCTGATGCCAGGACAGAGACTCACTATACAGTGATGGTCTCAGCAGATGGTTATCAGCCAGTGATGCTGAACAGTGCTGTATCGATCACGGTCGATCAATTGGCACTCGCAAAGTTTGAATATGTCAGCATAGTCACAGGAGTGGAAAATACTCTCATTACTTCCCTGCCTCCAACAATTGAACCTGCGGGGGCGATTGTGAAATACTCATTATCTTCCGGCACGCAATTACCAGCCGGACTGGACATTGATGAGGATACCGGGGCGATCTATGGTCAAACAAGCAGTCCGGAACTATTAGACACCTACTCAGTAACCGCAGCCGCAGCAGATAAAAACTATACAGGCAGTCTGACCGCCGATGTTCAGGTGATAGTCTATAGCTCAACGACGCCAACTATAGTCGGCACTCTGACCTATTCCCCAATCAGCACAACCTATGGTCAGGTGCCGATTTCTGCAGGAATACAGTCCAGTACTCTGGCATCAAGCAGAGGGCCTACCAATCCCCTCTCCAATATTCAATACACAGCAATTAATGGTAAAGGTGAACTGGCTACAGGTGTAACAATTGATGCGAATTCAGGTGAAATTACAGTCGACAGTATTGCTGCCAATGCAATGACAACGAGTGAGTATGATGTTCGTATTACTGCCGACAACCATCAGGCAGCAACAATTCCCAATGCCGTGTCTGTGACTGTTAATCAACAGGACCTTACAGCAATCAGTGTTTTTGTTCAGAATCCATCTTCCAGTGAAACTGTTACGGCTCTTACAAATGATACGACGCATTCCATTGCTTCACTCCTTTCAGTCTCCTATACGGTCGGAACCGACTATACACTGTCCATAGCTCCTGTCCAGTCAACTCAAAACACAACAGGGGCCATTACCATCGCTCCTGATACCGGTGTAATAAGCATAGATTCGGGAGTTACAGTGGCTGATGCCGGTAGCTACACGATTACCGCAACAGGAATCAATAATTACATCAATCCTTCATCAACAACCGCCACATTCACTCTGACGGTTACTCCGAAGGACTTTACAACAGCCAGTGTTTTTGTTCAGAATCCATCATCCAGTAAAACTGTTACGGCTCTCACTCAGAATACACATTCCATTGCTTCATTCCTTTCAGGCACCTATACGGCCGGAACCGACTATACACTGTCCATAGCTCCTGTCCAGTCAACTCAAAACACAACAGGGGCCATTACCATTGATTCTGCTACCGGTGAAATAAGTATAGACCAGGGAGTCACAGTGGCTGATGCCGGTGATTACACGATTACCGCAACAGGAATCAACAATTACATCAATGCTTCATCGACAACAGCCACATTCACTCTGACTGTTGGTCCGAAGGGCTTCAATAATGCTCCAATCTTTGATACAAATTCACTGAGTGCCACTGTTGACTCTCAAACGGCAGCTTCGCACAGCATTCTTCTTACTGGATCAGGATATACATTCGGAACCGACTATACACTGTCCATAGATCCTGCCCCGTCGAATCAAAACACAACAGGGGCCATTACCATCGATTCTGCTACCGGTAAAATAAGCATAGGTTCGGGAGTTACAGTGAATGATACCGGTACCTACACTGTCACTGCAACAGGAGAGGGTAATTACTCCGGTGTTTCAACAGCAAGCTTTTCGCTGAAAGTTGTTATACCGCTGAGTACCGTTGCCGGATTCCAGTTGAGTGTTACTGATCGAACATTCACAAGCAGTACGACAGGGCATTATGCCGATGTAACAGCAGGCGGCCTCACAGCGGGAACAGACTACCGGCTGAGAATTGAACCGGCAACAGATGCCAGTATCGACAATGCAGGACTCATATCACTCACCAGACCAAGAGGCGGTGCTTTTTATACTGTGATAGCAGAGGGAATTGGAAACTACCGAGGTGAGATAAGGGATTCTTTCACGCTTCGAGAGTCACTTTCCAGTGCAGGATTCAAGTTATCGATGAAAGATTATACTGTTTTTTCCAGTCTTGCTTCCAGTGTGAAAGCAGACATAACCGACACAACCAATGGGGATTATGCACTTTCACTGGTGGATTCGGGCGGGAATGGAAATCCTGCCGGAATGAGTATCGATGCGAGTGGAAAGATTTCAATTCCCGGCAGTATTGATGCCAATGATTCCGGAGAATACACGGTGATCGCTGCCGGAACAGGAGATTACGGAGGTACTGTCAAAGCAGCATTCAATCTGACGGTTTCGGATTCTAATTTCATCTACGATGATATCTTTGTAACCGCTGCAGTCGCTGCTAATGGAGGAACTTCCTGGCAGACCTTCAATGCTCCCCCTGTGAATGTGACGCCTCGCTGGAAAAACTCTTCTCCTACTCCCGCTGGTACTACCTTCTCGGTACCCAGTCCTTCTAACATGCCTTCCTGGTTAACCCTTGATCCTCTGTCAGGAGAGCTGACGGGTACACCTGATGCAATTGGATTTGGAAGTTTCGTCATTGAAGCAAGCTTATCCGGTGCTGCTGAAACCACCACAGTGAACTGGTTTGTCGGGGTACAGCCGACGAACAAGGATGAACTGAAAACAGCCGTGCAGGTTGAACTGGAAAGGTATGACAACATGACCCCCCCTGTAACGGAGTATCAGGATCTCAGAGCTATTGATACAAGTCTGATGACAGATATGAGTGATCTCTTCTATGTAAACAGCTCCAACCAACCTCAGTATGCATTGGATTTCAACGGGGATATTTCAAGCTGGGATGTCAGCAATGTTGAAGACATGAGCAGAATGTTCTATTCCGACGGTAGTCCCATGGCGTTTACAGGAGTATTCGAGTCTTCTGGCTCTATTCACAGTATCTCAGAGTGGGATGTCAGCCGTGTCACCAACATGAAGGAAATGTTTTACAGAGCGGACAACTTCGGGGAACTCAAAAATAGTCAATATGATATACTGGCTGAATGGGATGTCAGCAATGTTAAAAACATGGCTGGTATGTTTAAAGACAATGATACATTCAATCAGGATCTTTCAAAATGGAATGTCAGTAGTGTCACCGACATGGCGGGAATGTTTCATTTCGCAATCAATTTTGATCAGGACATTTCAAAATGGAATGTCAGTAATGTAAAAGACATGAAGGAAATGTTTAGTTCAGCAGACAATTTCAATCAGGACATTTCAAAATGGAATGTCAGTAGTGTAACAACCATGGAGGGAATGTTCCTGTCTGCAGACGCTTTTAACCAGGATATTTCAGAATGGGATGTCGGCAGAGTAACTGACATGGCGGGAATGTTTAATTCAGCAACCAGTTTCAACCAGGATTTGAATGCCTGGAATGTCGATTCCTCAGTGAGACAGACGGTCATGTTTCACAACAGCGGCGTAGCGCAAAATCCGCCTCACTGGTTTTCTCCGTGAAGGAACATCTGAGCGGGTTTGATGGTGATGAATAGCATGCCATTGATTTCGCTCTGTCATGCCCCTTGTGGGCATTTGAGTTCTTGCCGATTTTTTCTGGCAATGTCCTCGCTATGGGCCGTAAACGAGTTATTTTGTTGTAAAAGTTGACATTACTGCAATTATTGTATATTATGTTAATAAATGGGGAATACTCGAATCATGAAAACGGTAGTCTTTCTGTTCTTTGCTTCTATATTCTCAGTGTTATTACTGGCAGCCTGCGGCAATCCAGTTGAGTTGTCAGTCACAGATATTTCAACCCTAACTCTTTCCTATTCCGATTTCTCCGGCAGCCTCGATCCAGCAGAAGTCCAGAAGATCTCGCCGAAAGGAACTCTTGTGAGGCTGGCTGCGGGACGTGATGTTGAATATGCTATTGCACCGCAGACGGACGGTATTACAGTCGACCCTCATGGTGTTGTTCTGGTCGATGCAGATGCACCTGTAAATCCCGGTGGCACTGAGTACACTGTAACCGCAACAGGGGCAGGTGCTTATGTCAATACTCAAACAGCAACCGTCACAATCAAAGTGGTTGTACCTTCGGGTCCAACTCTGGACGGAACAGTGGCTTACGATTCAATAGGCACGGTCTTTGGTACACAGGCTGTTGGGAGTGCTCCTGATGCCAGCAGCCTGACAGGCAGTGACGGCTCAGTTCTGCTGCCTCCGCTCAGGTACACCGCATCCGACGGTTCAAAGGAACTGGCACCGGGAATCACAATTGCCGAAGCTACAGGTATTATTACGGTAGCAGGCACCATTGATGCCAGGACAGAGACTCATTATACAATTATGGTCTCAGCAGATGGTTATCAGCCAGTGATGCTGAACGGTGCCGTATCAATCACGGTCGATCAATTGGCATTACAAGATCTGGACTATGCCATAGTCACAGGAGTGGAAAATACTCCCATTACTTCCACACCTCCAACAATTGAACCTGCGGGGGCGATTGTGAAATACTCATTATCTCCCGGCACACAACTACCAGCCGGACTGGACATTGATGAGGATACCGGGGCGATCTATGGTCAAACAAGCAGTCCGGTACCATCAGGCACCTACTCAGTAACCGCAGCCGCAGCAGATAAAAACCATACAGGCAGTTTGACCGCCGATGTTCAGGTGATAGTCTATAGCTCAACGACGCCCACTATTACCGGAACTCTGACCTATTCCCCAATCAGCACAACCTATGGTCAGGGGCCGGTTTCTGCAGGAATACAGTCCAGTACTCTGGCATCAAGCAGAGGGTCTACCAATCCCCTCTCCAGTATTCAATACACAGCAACTGATGGTACAGCTCAATTGGCTCCAGGTGTAACAATTGATGCGAATTCAGGTGAAATCACAGTCAACAGTATTGCTGCCAATGCCATGACAACGAGTAAGTATGATGTTCGTATTACTGCCGACAACCATCAGGCAGCAACAATTTCCAATGCCGTGTCTGTGACTGTTGATCGACAGGACTTTACAGGAGTCAGTGTTTTTACTCAGAATTCACTTCCCGATGTAGACGCTATAGCCCTCACTCAGAGTAATCAACTTATTGATTCATACCTTTCAAGCTCCTATACGGCCGGAACCGACTATACACTGTCCATAGCTCCTGCCCCGTCGAATCAAAACACAACAGGGGCCATTACCATTGATTCTGCTACCGGTGAAATAAGTATAGACCAGGGAGTCACAGTGGATGATGACGGTGATTACACGATTACCGCAACAGGAATCAACAACTACAAGAATGCTTCATTGACAACCGCCACATTCACTCTGACAGTTGATCCGAAGGACTTTACAGCAGCCAAAGTTTTGGATTCGAGTCAATCTTACGGTAAAACTGTTACGGCTCTCACGATGGCTAGGAAGCGCATTGTTTTACTTAATACAAACACCTATACGGCCGGAACCGATTATGAATTATCAATAGCGGCGGATGATCCGCAGAAGCAAAACACAACAGGAGCCATTACCATCGACTCTGCTACCCATGAAATACACATAGGTTCGGGAGTTACAGTGGATGATGCCGGCGGCTACACAATTACCGCAACAGGAATCAACAACTACAAGAATGCTTCATCGACAACCGCAAGATTTACTCTGGGTGTTACTCCGAAGGACTTCAAAGCAGCCAATGTTTTTCAGACACTATCTTCCAGCAAAACTGTTGATGTTTTCACATCGGATACGCATTCCATTGCTTCATTCCTTTCAGGCACCTATACGGCCGGAACCGACTATACACTGTCCATAGCTCCTGCCCCGTCGAATCAAAACACAACAGGGGCCATTACCATCGATTCTGCTACCGGTGTAATAAGCATAGGTTCGGGAGTTACAGTGAATGATGCCGGCGACTACACAATTACCGCAACAGGAATCAACAACTACAAGAATGCTTCATCGACAACCGCCACATTCACTCTGACAGTTAAGCCGAAGGACTTTACAGGAGTCAGTGTTTTTACTCAGAATTCACTTCCCGATGTAGACGCTATAGCCCTCACTCAGAGTACACAGTCCATTGCTTCACTCCTTTCAGGCACCTATACGGCCGGAACCGATTATAAATTATCAATAGTGGCTGATGATCCGCAGAAGCAAAACACAACAGGAGCCATTACCATCGACTCTGCTGCCCATGAAATACGCATAGGCCAGGGAGTTACAGTGGCTGATGCCGGTGATTACACAATTACCGCAACAGGAATCAACAACTACACCGGGACTTCATTGACAACCGCAAGATTTACTCTGACTGTTAATCGACAGGACTTTACAGGAGCCAGTGTTTTTACTCAGAATTCACTTCCCGATGTAGACGCTATAGCCCTCACTCAGAGTACACATTCCATTGCTTCACTCCTTTCAGGCACCTATACGGCCGGAACTGACTATAGACTGTCCATAGCTCCTGCCCAGCCAACACAGAATACAGCAGGGGCCATTACAATCGATCCTGACAGTGGTAAAATAAGCATAGGCCAGGGAGTTACAGTGGCTGATGCCGGTGACTACACGATTACCGCAACAGGAATCAACAACTACAAGAATGCTTCATCGACAACCGCCACATTCACTCTGACAGTTAAGCCGAAGGACTTTACAGGAGTCAGTGTTTTTACTCAGAATCCATCATCCAGTAAAACTGTTACGGCCCTCACTCAGAGTACACATTCCATTGCTTCATTCCTTTCAGGCACCTATACGGCCGGAACCGATTATAAATTATCAATAGTGGCTGATGATCCGCAGAAGCAAAACATAACAGGGGCCATTACCATCGACTCTGCTGCCCATGAAATACGCATAGGCCAGGGAGTTACAGTGGCTGATGCCGGTGATTACACAATTACCGCAACAGGAATCAACAACTACACCGGGACTTCATTGACAACCGCAAGATTTACTCTGACTGTTAATCGACAGGACCTTACAGCAATCAGTGTTTTTGTTCAGAATCCATCTTCCAGTAAAACTGTTGATGTTTTCACATCGGATACGCATTCCATTGCTTTACTCCTTTCAGGCTCCTATACGGCCGGAACTGACTATACACTGTCCATAGCTCCTGCCCCGTCGAATCAAAACACAACAGGGGCCATTACCATCGCTCCTGATACCGGTGTAATAAGCATAGATTCGGGAGTTACAGTGGCTGATGCCGGTAGCTACACGATTACCGCAACAGGAATCAATAATTACATCAATCCTTCATCAACAACCGCCACATTCACTCTGACGGTTACTCCGAAGGACTTTACAACAGCCAGTGTTTTTGTTCAGAATCCATCATCCAGTAAAACTGTTACGGCTCTCACTCAGAATACACATTCCATTGCTTCATTCCTTTCAGGCACCTATACGGCCGGAACCGACTATACACTGTCCATAGCTCCTGTCCAGTCAACTCAAAACACAACAGGGGCCATTACCATTGATTCTGCTACCGGTGAAATAAGTATAGACCAGGGAGTCACAGTGGCTGATGCCGGTGATTACACGATTACCGCAACAGGAATCAACAATTACATCAATGCTTCATCGACAACAGCCACATTCACTCTGACTGTTGGTCCGAAGGGCTTCAATAATGCTCCAATCTTTGATACAAATTCACTGAGTGCCACTGTTGACTTTCAAACGACAACTTCGCATAGCATTCTTCTTACTGGATCAGGATATACATTCGGAACCGACTATGATTTATCAATAGCGGCTGATGATCCGCAGAATCAAAACACAACAGGGGCCATTACCATCGATTCTGCTACCGGTAAAATAAGCATAGGTTCGGGAGTTACAGTGAATGATACCGGTACCTACACTGTCACTGCAACAGGAGAGGGTAATTACTCCGGTGTTTCAACAGCAAGCTTTTCGCTGAAAGTTGTTATACCGCTGAGTACCGTTGCCGGATTCCAGTTGAGTGTTACTGATCGAACATTCACAAGCAGTACGACAGGGCATTATGCTGATGTAACAGCAGGCGGCCTCACAGCGGGAACAGACTATCGGCTGAGAATTGAACCGGCAACAGATGCCAGTATCGACAATGCAGGACTCATATCACTCACCAATCCAGCAGGCGGTGCTTCTTATACTGTGATAGCAGAGGGAATTGGAAACTACCAAGGTGAGATAGAGGATTCTTTCACGCTTCGAGAGTCACTTTCCAGTGCAGGATTCAAGTTATCGATGAAAGATTATACTGTTTTTTCCGGTGATATGAGTCTGGTGCCCGCAAAAATAGACAATCAAAAGTCAGCTAATTACACACTTTCGCTGGTGGATTCAGGCGGGAATGGAAATCCTGCCGGAATAAGTATCAATGCGAGAGGGTGGATTTCAATTCCCGGCAGTATTGATGCCAATGATTCCGGAGAATACACGGTGATCGCTGCCGGAACAGGAGATTACGGAGGTACTGTCAAAGCAACATTCAATCTGACGGTTTCGGATTCTGATTTCATCTACGATGATATCTTTGTCACTGCTGTAGTCACTGCTTCCGGAGGAACTTCCTGGCAGTCCTTTAAAGCTTCCAATATGGCTATGACGCCTTCCTGGAAAAACTCCCCTTCCACTCCCGCCGGTACTGTCTTCTCGGTACCCAACCCTTCGGATAAGCCTGGCTGGCTATACCTTGATTCTCAAACCGGAGAGCTGTCGGGTACACCTACAGCGATTGGATTTGGAAGCTTCATCATTGAAGCAAGCTTATCCGGTGCTGCTGAAACCACCACAGTGAACTGGTTTGTCGGGGTACAGCCGACGAACAAGGATGAACTGAGAACAGCCGTGCAGGTTGAACTGGCAAGATATAAAAGTATGACCCCCTCGGTAACGGAGTATCAGGATCTCAGAACTATTGATACAAGTCTGATGACAGATATGAGTGAGCTTTTCCATGTAAACAGCTCCAATCTACCTCAGTATGCAGTGAAATTCAACGGGGATATTTCAAGCTGGGATGTCAGCAATGTGACCGACATGAGCAAAATGTTCTGTTCCAATGGTAGTACCCCCATGGCGTTTACAGGAGTATTTGAGTCTTCTGACGGTTCTATTCATAGTATCTCAGAGTGGGATGTCAGCCGTGTCACCAACATGGAGGAAATGTTTTTAAATGCGGACAACTTCGGGGAATTGAATAATAGTCAATATGATATACTGGCTGAATGGGATGTCAGCAATGTCACAAACATGGCCGGTATGTTTAAAAGAAACGCTACATTCAATCAGGATATTTCAGCCTGGGATGTTGGCAGTGTAACAACCATGCAGGAAATGTTCCAGAATGCAGACAATTTCAATCAGGATATTTCAAAATGGCATGTCAGTAGTGTAACAACCATGCAGGCAATGTTCCTGTCTGCAGACGATTTTAACCAGGATATTTCAGAATGGAATGTCGGCAGAGTAACAGACATGACGGCAATGTTTAATTCAGCAACCAGTTTCAACCAGGATTTGAATGCCTGGAATGTCGATTCCTCAGTGAGTACAAGTAGCATGTTTCACAACAGCGGCGTAGCGCAAAATCCGCCTCACTGGTATCCGTGAAGGAACATCTGAGCGGGTTTGATGGTGATGAATAGCATGCCATAAAAATATGCGGCTCTCTCGACAGCATCCGCTAGGAGCCTGTCGGACTTCCGCCTCACGGCTCGATTTTTGGCCCTTCTCTCCAGAAGCAAGCCTCCTGCTTGCTTCTGGAGAGCCGCCTTCGTTCGTTTTCGCCGCCATCCGTGGCGGCTTTTCCTCGCTATCGCTCGGCACTCTCTCAGGATGCGAGTCCATAGACTCGCATCCCCTGCTGCGGCGTTGCCGAAATACTCACGTAGCCCAGCTACGCTCCGTTTTCGTCGCCTTGCATCAGGAAAAAATCATCAAAAATCGCCTCGAAGTCTTAAAGTCCGACAGACTCCTGGAATTAATGCATTTTCAGAAGAATCATTTCTATGTAGAAATTGACATTGCTGCAATCATTGTGTATTTTTATGATAGATGGGGATCACTCATGTTGCAAAAAGAACACCTTTCCAGTTTTTTTGTGCATCCCTTGTATCATTGCTGACAGCCTGTGGTGATCCAGTTGAGTTGACAGTCACAGATATTTCAACCCTTACTCTTTCATATCCCGATTTTGCCGACAGCCTGGATCCGGCAGAAGTCCAGAAGATCCCGCCGAAAGGAACTCTTGTGAGACTGGCTGCGGGACGTGATGTTAGCTATACTATTGCACCGCAAACTAACGGTATTACAGTCAACCCTCATGGTGTTATTCTGGTCACTGCCGATGTACCTGTGAATCCCGGCGGTACTGAGTACACTGTAACCGCAACAGGAGCAGGTGCTTATGTGAATACTCAAACAGCAACATTTCTACTGACAATTAACAAGCAGGACTTAAGTACCGTTGCCGGATTCCAGTTGAATGCTGCTGACAAAGTATTCACAGGCAGCGATACAACACACTATGTCGATGTAGCAGGCGGTCTCACAGCGGGAACAGACTATCAGCTAACAATCAGTCCATCGATCAGTGCGAGTATCAGCGAGGCAGGACTCATATCAATCACCGGTTCATTGAAGGGTGGTGATGTTTATGAAGTGACAGCAGCGGGAATTAACAACTACACAGGCACGGTCAGGAAGTCTTTCACGCTTCGAGAGTCACTTTTTTTAACAGGATTCAGATTATCAATGGAAGATTATACTGTTTTTTCCGGTGATATGAGTCTGGTGCCCGCAGTCATAGACAATCAAAAGTTAGCTGATTACACACTTTCGCTGGTGGATTCAGGCGGGATTGTAAATCCTGCCGGAATAAGTATCAATGCGGGGGGGTGGATTTCAATTCCCGGCAGTATCAGTACCAATGATTCCGGAGAATACACGGTGATTGCTGCCGGAACAGGAAATTACGGAGGTACTGTCAAAGCAACATTCAATCTGACGGTTTCGGATTCTGATTTCATCTACAATGATTTCTTTGTCATCGCTACGGCCACTGCTCATTCCGGAGGAGGAGCTTCCTGGCAGTCCTTCAGTGCTCCCACTATGGCTATGACGCCTTCCTGGAAAAACTCCCCTCCCGCCGGTACTATCTTCTCGGTACCCAACCCTTCGGATAAGCCTGGCTGGCTATACCTTGATTCTCAAACCGGAGAGCTGTCGGGTACACCTGGAGCGATTGGATTTGGAAGCTTCATCATTGAAGCAGAATTATCCGGTGCTGTTACAAGCACCACAGTGAATTGGTTTGTTGGGGTACAGCCGGAGAACAAGGATGAACTGAAAACAGCCGTGCGGGTTGAACTGGCAAGGTATGCCAGTATGAACGTAACGGAGTATCAGGATCTCAGAGCTATTGATACAAGTCTGATGACAGATATGAGTGATCTCTTCTATGTAGACAGCTCCAATCAACCTCAGTATGCATTGGATTTCAACGGGGATATTTCAAGCTGGGATGTCAGCAATGTGACCAATATGAGCGGAATGTTCCGCTCCAAAGCCGACAGCATGAGTTTTACAGGAGTGTTCAAGTCCTCTTCCAACTCTATTCACAGTATCTCAAAGTGGGATGTCAGCAATGTTACCAATATGGAATATATGTTTACGAATGCAGACAGGTTGGGAGTATTGGACGGTGTTCCCTATCCGGTACTGGCTGAATGGGATGTCAGCAATGTCACAAACATGGCCAGGATGTTTGAAAAAAATGATTCTACTAACCTGGACATTTCGAATTGGGATACCAGCAGTGTCACAAACATGTGCGGTATGTTCGCATATGCAGAAAATTTTAACCAGAACATCTCAAATTGGAATGTCAGCAGTGTGACAGACATGATGGATATGTTCACATTAGCAAAAAGATTTGATCAGGATATCTCAAATTGGAATGTCAGCAATGTCATAAACATGCAGGCAATGTTCCTGTTTGCAACCGATTTTAATCAGAATATTTCAGAATGGAATGTCGGCAATGTAGCAGACATGCGGTCAATGTTTAAGTCAGCAGCCAGTTTTAACCAGGCTCTGGATAATTGGAGTGTCGATTCTTCAGTGGCAACAGAAAGCATGTTTTTCCAGAGCGGAGTTGAGAATCTGCCGGAGTGGTATTCTCCATGAAGGAGCATCTGAACGGGCTTAATGATATGGATAGCAGTACTGTCCTGTCGCACAGGATAATCCCGTGCTGTTTTGAGTAGAATTTCTTCAGATGTTCTATTGACGAAACAAACAAGGTCAATTAAAGTCGATTCCACGCATCCAGGGGTATTCAGCGGGCCTGTAGCTCAGTTGGTTAGAGCGCACGCCTGATAAGCGTGAGGTCACAAGTTCAACTCTTGTCAGGCCCAGGAATTATAAATATGCGGTCCTCAGTGGGGCACACCCCGAATGCCTGCCGCCCAACGGCGGATTCTTGAATTGCGTATAACTTTTTTTTCCAATGCCCGGGCCAGAGTGTGTTCATCAGCAAAAATATTCACCCTGTCCCTTGCCCGTGTGAGGGCCGTATAGAGAATTTCCCGTGAGAGAAGTCTCTCTGCCCCGTTGGGCAGAATAATTGAAACCGAATCATATTCTGATCCCTGACTTTTATGAATTGTCTGCATCCAGGCAGGTTCCCAGCCCGGCAGGAGGGCCAGGGGCAGATTTTGTTCTCCGTCCGAAGTCTGAAAAACTGCATTCAAACGGTCACCTTCATTCTTCAGTAAGCCCCTCTCACCATTCCAGAGGTTTCGGGAGGCATCGTTACGGGTAATGACTATGGGCATGCCGTTAAGTGGGTAATCTCTTCCTCCCAGAATCCGCGAGATTTTCTCGTTCATCTCGATAACTCCCCAGGGTCCCCGGCGCTGAGGTGTTAATGCTGTAAACTCATGAGTATTCTGCCTGTACTCAGATGCTATGATTTCTGCCATCTTCTCCCTTCCTTCCAGAGGAAGCAGATTGACTGAACTGCCATCAATAGAGGAGAGCAGGGCATTCATACGGCCTTCCCGGATAGCTGCGGCAGCTCTTAATACGGCTGTATTTGACCGGTAAACCGTGGTGAGTTGGAGAATAGAGCCCCGGAGAGGATCGCCGATCTTCTGTGTTCCGGCAATGAGGTCGCCAAAAAGGGCACCGGCCTCCACCGATGGGAGCTGATCCGGATCGCCTGCCAGCAAAAGGACTGTTTCCGGTGCCATGCTGGACAGAAGGGTATTCATCAAAGGTAAATCAACCATGGAGGCTTCATCCACCACGACCAGATTTGTTTCGAGAGGATTTTTCTGGCTGTGATATGTTTTTTTGCCGGGGTAGATACCAAGTAGATTATGGAGGGTACGTCCAATGTGTCCGGGTATGTTTTCAGCCATTCGAGAGGCCGCTCTGCCAGTCGGAGCGGTGAGAATTGTGCTATATGACGGGCCAAGTAGTTCAAGGACTTTTTCAATGGTTGTGGTTTTCCCCGTCCCCGGTCCTCCGGTGAGGAGAATAAGTTTTCTTCCCGATTTAATAAGGGATACTATTGCTTCGGCTGGACTGGATTTGTTCTCAGGCATTGAATTGGAACCCGTGAAGGCTCTCTTGCTGAGCATGGTAAGGAAGAGGTCTTCCTCTCGTCGACGGCGAAGGAAGTACAGGTAGGAACCGTCCGGGGTGAGTACAAGGGGAGGGCGGGGGATGGGCAAACTGTCTGCTGCATCATCATCGGCTTCCAGTCGGCCGATAAGCCCGCTTGACTCACAGGTTTTCACCAGGGCCTCGGCACTTTCCTGCAGGCGAAGCGGCAGATCTTCCAGGTCAACTGCCCATTGTGGAGCTTCTTCAGCAATTTTTCCCATGTCAGTTCGTAGATGCCCGTTTCCTGCCTGTTCCGCCAGGTGGAAAAGAAGCCAGAACAGGTTTTCATTATCGGTGTCTGGAAAAAACCGGGTATAGAGGGAATGGGCAAGATGGATCCGAAAAGGGGAGAGATTGAGTTTGAGGGCTTTTTTCAGTATTGAAGTCATTCTATGATTCCCGTACAGCCCATGGATTCTGCGATGGAAAGCATTCGCTTCAATGAGGGCTTGTTCTGAAAAATTCCATCGGTTTTATACTCCGATATACTTCTAAGAAACAGGTACACAGCCCCTCCTATTTCCTTTTCCCAGATTACAGGTCGTTTGGATCTTCCGGCCAGGGCCCTGCAGAGACCCAGCAGGTAGAGTTCATACTGAAGATGATAGTGGTGAGAGTCCATTAACTCTGCAATACTCTGCCCGGATTCCGTCATGTTGGTTTTCCAGTCTACCACCCACCATAATCCGTCTTTGTTTACAAGTAAATCGATGAAGCCCTTAAGAAATCCTCTGTCGATTCTCATTTCCAAATCGTCGTCCGTGATGCTGGAATCCCCTGGAATGAACATCTGGAATTCTGCCTCACGGCGGTAACAGGATGCTTTCAGATTATACAGGGGACCAAGGACGGGAATGGGAGTGCGGAGCGTATTCCTCACAAGGGTTTTCAATTTCAGGTCATTCCCATCTTCTTTGTACCAATTCCAGGAGAAGCAGCGTCCGGCCTGATCAGCAAAAAGAGATTCGATATCAGGGTTCTTCATCCATGCCGATTCATCCGGGTTTTCTGCCAGAGAAAAATCACATTGCTCAAGACAGGCATGAACCATAGTTCCATAAACCGCCCTCCAGGATGCCTCGCTGGAGTCCATTCTCTTTTTTGGGGCAGTCCTGTCGGCCCTATCCTCTACCTGGCTGGTCAGGGAAGTGTAGCTTGAGTTTGCAGGATCCCGTTTCCCGATATCGCTGGATGGCAGCGGCGCCCTTCTGCCGGGCTTTACCCCTGGCTGACTCAGGACAGTCAGACTGGAATGGGCAGGTTCAAATATGTGCATACATTTTGAGTCAGCAGCAAGATTTTGAATTCGGGAAAGGAGTTTTTCTTTGAATTCAGATACATCCTCCACATCCTGTTCGTGGGCGGGGAGGCGAATACCATCCTCGTCAGGGAGTGTTTCATCCAGACCGTCGGCGATATTCCAGAATGAATCCAGCTGGACAACATGATCATTTCCTGATGGCAGGGGAACCCAGAGTTTATATGCTGCTCTGGTGAATGCCACATACCACAGCCTTTTATCCTCTTCCCAGGCATAGGCCCGATGACAGTTAAAATTTTTCTCACGGCAGATATGATCGATTACAAGTGTACCATTGTCGTCGAATCGCCAGGGAGAATGACTGTTTCTCCGTGTTTTTGCAGTGTAACCGCCGTGAAGGAAAACCAGGGGGAACTCCAGCCCCTTGGCTCCATGCATGGTGAGAATACGGACGGCGGGTTTTTCTGTCGCCAGTCTTATGGCGGATTCTCTGTTCTCCAGATATGCATCACTGGAATTGAGATTCATCCAGGCAATGATGCCTGGAATGTCTCTCAGCCCTTCAAATTGTTTCTGCTGTATGAGTTCACAGAGTTGTCTCCAGTCCTGCCACTTTCTTTCTCCATCGGGTTCGGATAGAACTCGTCTGTTCCAGGGGCGGGATAGCTTCTCTTCGACATCCTTCCTGTTGATCTTTCCTGCCCATATTCCGAGATTTTTTGTAAAGGAAAAGAAATCTTCAAGGGCCTCAGTTGCTCGGCCAAGAAGGAAGGCACTCCTCCATTCCATGCCTTTTTCCGAGAAGAGGTCAAGATAACCGGCCTTTTCAAAACTGATCAGCAAATCCGGGGGTAATCGGTGGAACTCTCCCAGCAATACTCCCCGCCACAGGGATTGATTCCGGGGATTTTCAATGGCTTCAAGCAGTTCCTTAAGGGTCTGTGCTATGGATTGGGTTAATACTGACTGAGTGCGGAATCGGACAGCGGGTACCCCCAACGCCGTCAATCGATTGTAAATATCTTCTTCCTGCCTGACCGTACGGACAAGGACGGCAATCTCGGAGGCAGAGACCTCCCTGGACCTGTCTTCCGAAAGCCATCGGGCTCCGGTAACCGGATCCAGTATGGCTCTTATTTCCTGAACAATGCCCTCAGCAATCTGATTCTCACCTTCTGCTTTCAGCAGGGCAATTGGCCTGTCAGCATTGCTCCAATCCAGTTCTTCCCTGTTTTGAAAACCTGAGGCCGCCGGCTGAAAACCAACTGGCTGCCCTCCATCGGAGCGGGTTTGAAAAATGGGTTCAAACAAACGGTTAACTCCGGCCACCAGAGCAGATCGAGAACGATAATTCGTATCAAGGCAGTAGCGGTTTTTCTCCGGTACAACAGATTGAGCAGCATAATACCCCTGAAGGCCAGTTCCCCGAAAGCCATAGATACTCTGCTTCGGATCTCCAATCAGGGCCAGAATATGTTCAGGCGCATCAAAGATCGTTTTGAACAATTTCCACTGCTGGGGGTCCGTATCCTGAAATTCATCAATCAGGGCTGCTTTATACCGCTTCCCGAGCAGGTTTTTCAGGGGTGACTCCCCATCATTGACGGCCTTATTCACCCGGCGAATAAGATCGGCATAGCTCCATATCCCCGATTCATTCTTACGGGCTTCAATGCGCTGTTCCAGTCTTTTCCGAGCCTGGTTGTAGAAAAGACACTGCATGTAACGGTCAATGAGATTGATAACTGCGTTCTTCGGGCGAAAATCAATGTAGGGCTGCAGGGCTGTAATAAGATCTTTCACGGCATCCAGGAGCTTCCTGGTTTCCGGATTCAGAGACGCCGGGATGACATTCAGGCTGTAGACTGCGTATAGAAGGGATTGGAAATGCCCGCCGATCCCGGAATTGGATGGATCACCGAAGATTTCATCTGTGAGGGATGGAATACCGCGAAGGCTGCGGCAGGCAGCTAGGTGTCGACAGATTTTTTCAAGGGAATCGCTTCGCTTCTTTGTGCCGACAGAAACCAGAAAAAGATCTCTAACGGCCTCAATACTCCAGGAAGGGGAGAATAGTCTATCGGCAGCACGGCATAAATGTCCCCCGGGATTTTCTGAATCGGTAAGAAAGGAATGAAATCGGTCAATGTCATCGTCTGTGGGAAGGATGAGGGAATCAGGAGGAATGTTTTCATTGATGAGAAGTCGGACGATTTTTTCGACGAGTTTTTCACTGGAACCTGACTGACGAAAGGCCGCTTCAAGTACCCTCTTATCGATGGTGGAGATTTCCCTGGAAGCCAGCCATGAGTACGTTTCTTCCGTTTCCAATTTATGGCTGGAAACCAGATCCTGCTGGAAGGGAGATGATGATTCAAAGGGCCAGGTGGATAGAACCATGAGACAGAAGCTGTGAATCGTGTAAATAGCTGCACTGTCGAAGGCTGTCAGGGCGGACTGATACTTGAGGCGTTCCAGTTCATCCCGACTCTCCTCCCGGGACCGCTGTTTGAGAATCTTCCGGATACGTTCCCTCATTTCTCTGGCGGCCTTGTTACTGAAAGTGACCACAAGAATTTGATCAATGCTCAGAGGATCGTGTTTTCTTCCAATCAGTCGGGAAACCATTCGTTCAAGAGCATAGGTTTTTCCTGTACCGGCCGATGCTTCAAGAAGCATTGTCCCGGCTATCGGTGATTTTTCAGGTTCGAAAACTTGTGAACTCACAGAAGACCGCCTTCGATGTAGATCGCTCTATAGGCCCTGTGCAGTTGATCATCGTCCAGGGGAGGATTCGGTAAGAACCTTTTTCTCCAGGGACAGTCCCGCATTGCAGAGAACGGTTTAAAATCATTGGTCACAATTTCTTCCCAGATGGAGGCTGCAGCCTCTTTGAAATCTTCATCATCCCCGGGATCGGCGGATTTTTTGATTCTTTCAGCCAATTCCGGGTAGAGGGGGAGGGGAGTTTTCTGGCCTCTTCTATAGAAATTGACAAGATTTGCAAGGTGTTCTGCAGGATTGATGATGAGCCGTTTTTCACCAGCACTGCCGGCAGGAACCATATCCTCTTTGAAGTAGTATCTTCTGGCTTTATAGTCTCTTGCTCCGATGCGGAAGACACGTATCTCTCCTGGAGTATTTTCACCCAGGGCCGTGGCCAGAACCAGGGCTGCCACCCAGTTGTGCAGGTTGTATGATGCGTTTGGGGTATGATTGGAAATGAAGTCAAGAAAAGTCCATACCCTTCGGTCCGGTTTCCCATCTTTTGACAGAAGTCTTAAGCCATTGATGTCTCCATTGACGAGAAGGGGGGATGTTCCCGCCAGAGCCATTTTTGGGGCTGGAAGATTCAGAATCTCCTGATTCGGAATGTCATGAAGCTTGTTATGATCGATTAAATCGCCGGCTTTTTCCGTCAGTCGGCATGAAAATGAGGGGCCGGGATGAAAACCTTCGTTGGTGATGCGATGCAGCTGATCCTTCATCGTTTTTGCATCTTTCAGCCATCTCTCTGACTGAAAGGCAGCGAATGGAGTGTTACTCATGGCTGATATCAGATAGTTTCGTCGGCAGAAAACCTGGATGAATTTCTCAGGGTCTTTGAAGGCTGACACATCCTCCCGTACGGTTTCATCCCTCCATTTCCACCACTCCAGTGATTCCAATTCCAGAAGGTCATAATTTTCCTGCTCATCCTTACTGGAGAGAAAACCGGCACCCATCCTCTGTCGAAAGAAGTACATTACAGGGTTTTTCAGGAAGCTGACCAGAGTCTTCCAGTTTACAGAATCATTATTTTCAGGAGGGGATACAGGAAGATTTCTCATCTGAACTGGAGTACGCCCCCGTTCTTCAGCCAGATAAAGAGCCTTGATGGATGTGGTTGCAAGTGGTCCTTCACCGGTAAGGGCCGACGGATCGTATGGTAAAAGGGGGTGGTGTACGATCAGTTTTTCAACACCGTCACCAAGGTATTCCATCAGGTCAAGAACGGGTGCGGCCGGGGAAAGCGCTTCCCCATTGACACTGTCCCTGCCGGTGTAAAACAGTGAGAGATGATCCGACGCTGAGTACAGAGTTTCCAGAAGAGCGAAACGTTCAATGGACTCCCGGGAAAGATCAATGGCTCCCGGTACATTCTTTCTCAGGTCAAAACCAGTCAGTCTATCTTGAGTTGGCCAGGTATTCTCATCCAGACCCAGTACATAAATCCGCCGGAATGGAATGGCTCGAGTGGGTTTCAGTGATCCGCAATACACTCCCCGGTTTGTATCATTGCTGCGTCTGCCGGAAGAACTTGAGAGGAAATCATCCAGCAAGCCTCGAAAAACCTGCCATGGCAGGTTTGAATTTGAAAAATCCGAAAGGTGATCCACATCATCACTGAGAGCATTGAGATCTCTCAGGTTTCTTTTAATACGCCGCTGGTGGTACTCATCTTCCACCCTGACAATTCTATCCCGCCGGGGGATCAGCCATCGGGCGATGATGCCTTCCCAGAGGGATACCCATCGCCGGAGACTCATGATTTTTCTGTCCAGGGGCCTGATTTCCTCATCCAGTTTTGCAATAAAAAGCATTAATTGTCCAGAATCCTCCGCCATGGAGTCGGATATATCCGGCATGGGAATTGTCTCCGGATCATCGCCTTCATCATGGTAGTATCCGGCGAGAATTCGTTGAAAACCCTGCTGCCAGGAACCTGTTAGCGGATCAGCTGCCCCAAGGCTTCGCCGATGGGTTTCATCCACACCCCAGCGGATGTTCAGATCTTCAATCAGTGTTTTCCATTGCCCGGCCAGGGCGGGATCTCCCGCAACAGGGGCAATACAGGGATTTTCAAGCAGGCGGATAAGCTCACAGCGGCCGAAACGGGATCCTGGCAGGTCAAGCATGGCACTCAGTGCGGAGGGGAAGGGAGATTCATCGCGGGCTGGCAGATCGGTTATGCTGCAGGGCAAATGATCACGCCGGGGAAACCCATCTTCATCCAGTGATGAGAATACTGTTGCAATAAACGGGGCATATAAACCGATTTCCGGGGCCAATACTCCGATTTGACCTGGAGCAAGTTTTTCATCATTACTCAGGGCCGTGAGTATCTGGTCTTTTAGAATCTCAATACTTCGATGTATCCCTGGAGTATTGTGAAAGCTTAAACTGCCGTCTTCTACAGGAGATCCGGTGAAATCCTCATCTTTTATAAGGGATGAACGCAGGCGGTGCAGGGTGCTGTCTTCTGTATTGGAATTGTCCCAGAATTCATATTGGTGTTCTGGTTTCAGCACAGGTATCAGGGAATTAATTCCCGCTGAGAGTCTGGCATTATTGCCAAGGTACATGCCCGCAGGTTTATCGAGACTTGAGCAGGGTGATAGCATGAAATGGTGGATATCCAGGGTGGCGGCCAGTTTCCTGAAGAATTCAAGCCCGGATTTTCCAAGAAAGTTTGAGCCAAACAGAACAATACGGGCGTCTTCGCCGACATACTTTTCATTTGAGCGGGATACTGCTGAGAGAACCTGGCCTAAATGAGCGTAGGGGGCATTGGGATGGAGTATTCTGCACCACAAATGCCGCTGCCATGTCTCATCTGGATGAGACATGCCTGCTGGACCGGGAAAAGACATATTTTCTTCCCATGTTTCAACCATGGAGCGGCAATTCATGCTGTAGTAATGGAAACTGTGGGCCAGTGTGCAGGCTAATTCCCAGAGTCTGTTGATTCGGTCAGAGCTCAGGTACTGGTGAACCTGCTGGAATACTTCATCAGTTTCCGGGATTTCTTCCAGCGCTTTGAACAGGATTAATTGCATATCATCAAGGAAGAGTATTTTCTCGCCGTTTCCACCAACAAGATGGCAGGCGGCGGGAAATCCAGAAGCAAACTTCCTCAGGGCCTGTTCGGGCATGAGAAAGTTCAGCCCCATCACCCCCCCCTGTTTTTCAGTCAAATATCGGGAGAGCCACTCGCCAAGACCCTCATTCTGAACGATTATGTAAACGGGATCGGAGAGGGGATTGTCAGGAATGAAAATTTCCGGGAATTCATCTAAAAACTTCTGCAAATTGGACGATCTGTAAAGATGATACCCACTCATATTGAAATAATCATATACTATGTTTCCTAAATCCTGAAAGCTGTATACTCTTCCAGAGTATGTTTTATGTAGAACTCACTGTGCGTGATTATGAATGTGATCAGCAGGGAATTGTTAATAATTCCGTTTATTTGAATTATCTTCAACATGCCCGTCATGAATTTGGCCGGTCTGTTGGGATGGACTGGCTGGATCTTACTTCTAAAGGTACGAATCTGGTTCTCAGGAAGGTTGAGCTCAACTATTATCGCTCTCTGTATCCCGGGGATAGAATCCGAATAACGGCCAGACCGTATCGAAAGGGGATGTATCGGCTTTATTTTGATCAGGAGATTCTTCTCCTGCCGGATGAACTGCCAGTACTGAAGGCTAAGCTGAATATTGCCTGCGTCATTGACGGGAAACCGGCAGCACCGGCCGATATTGATGCATGGTTTGGGGCTGTTGAGTCAATGACCGATCCATGACTTCTATTTTCGATGGGATCAGATCTATCCTGCCTCCCCATCGTCACAGGTCTTCTCGGCTGGATTTTCAGATTCATTCTTCAGCGGAGTTTCCCTATCTACTGGAGAACCCCATGATTCAAGTCTGTCTGCAATGAATTCCAATATCTGCCGATGCTCATTCTTGCCTCTTCCAATGGGTTTGACAGGCATGCCGAAAGCAATATTGCATGGAATATCGCTGCGAAGCGGGCCATAATCCTTGAATCGTTTCCCGACTCCCCAACAGTCTGTTCGGAGGGCTACAGGCACAACGGAAACACCAGCCCTTACAGCGAGTTTAATGGCCAGGGAGTTGAATTTGCTGTACTTAAAAACATCCTGCCGGGTACTTTCAGGGAACAAAATCACAGAGACACCTTCCTTGAGAAGCCGGGTTCCTTCCTTCAAGACCTGATTCAAGTCTTCACCGGGATGCTTCCGTTTAACCGGGATTGCTTTTAGGCGTTTGACAACCTGGCCGAAAAAAGGAGTTTTCAGGAGGGAAGCCTTTATTACAAAAGTCATGGGTATGCGGGATGCGACCAGACCGGGTAGGGCATTAACCTCAAAAGTTCCCTTGTGATTACAGGCAAACACATATGGGCCATTTTCGGCCGGATAATTGTTCAATCCTTCAAATGTCAAATGAATGCCCTGCTTTTCAGTGATTCTCATGACTCTCAAAGCCTGAAGGGTTACGGCTTTCTGGGGATCTTTTGATACCAGGAATTTCAACCCTGACCATATAACCAGGAGACTGTAGCGCAGGTAAAACCAGAATTCTCCCTTGAAGAAGCGGCTGTTTTTAAATCTTTGATGCTTTTGAGGATCTGTTGAGTATCGATCTGATGATATATCGGGAAGGTACATATCGACTCCAGTCTAACCAAATTCCAGTGAACCCTGGGTTTCATTTCTGAGGTTACCTGATTGTATACTCTTTTCCCAATATGCTTCAGTGGAGGCGTTCAGATCATTGTATGACAGATTGAGATCCTGCAGGTGTGAAAGAGTTCGAAGTGACTCAGGTATAAACACAATTCGATTCATGGCAAGATCCAATGTGCGCAGATACTGCATATGACACCAGTTATCCGGAAGGCTGGAGATTCTATTCCCCCTGAGAGAGAGTAGACGAAGTGATTTAAACCGGCTCATACAGGGAAGGGTTGTAATACGGTTGAAAGAAAGGTTGAGAGCTGACAGCCTGGTGAGTTTTAGAATTGATTTTGGGATGCAGGTTAGCTTATTCCCGGCGAGATCCAGAATACGCAGGGAACTGACCTCGGAAATCATCTCAGGCAGTTCTCTAAGTCCCATGTTCCTTATAATGAGAATTTTTAATTGCGGCAGCATGAAAAGTCCCTGAGGAAGATGAAATTCCCTGAAGAAGTTTCCTTCAGTCATCTTCACTCTCAATACCCTGTGCTTGAGTAGAAATGTATCAGGAGCCATACCCAGGAGTTCATACATTGCATAGAATAGTGCAGGATTCTTGGCAGAATCGCTGGAATTTGAAAAAAAGCCTTCAGGAATAAGATTCCCTCTGGAATCGATATGACAATCTTTGAAAAACTCCTCACAAAGAACTTCAAAGTTGGGTTTTTGTTTCAGACCATTGATGAGTACATCAATCTCATGGTATTCCGAGTTCAAAAATGTGTACCGCAACCGATCGATCAGATCTTGACGGCTGTCAGACATTTCCATTCAATTATAATGATTGACCTTCAGTGTTATGTCAAACTTGGAAATCAAGAGAAGGCATCAAATTCCATGATACGCTAAAAATCAGTAATCAGTATTGAACCTCCACTGCCAAGCGCCTCCCTTCCATGCTTCATGCATTTCAGTAGAATTGCCAGTTGTTCAGGTTCAAACTTCTTATAAATAATACCATCTGTGAAGCCAGCCTCCTGAGCCCAGTGATTCCAGGAATTTGCGATACTCCTGATTTCTTCGTCTATTTTAATACTGTTTGAATTGTTTATTAAACTGGAACGAATACTGCTCATCCAGTTCTGCAATTTGTCAGGATCAGGCCATGGATCAAGAAATGGCTGACTGGGCCGGTGGAGTTTGAGTTTTACAGTATAGGAGAATTGATGTGTCTCCATATCAACAAGTATCTGCCTGTAGTCTATTTCCATTCCAAGTTTCTCAGACATCAGGTGGTCAGTTCTACTCAAGGCATCCAGGGAAATTCTGACTGCCGGAAGCATTTGTCTGCGTCCATTGTTTTGAATCTGAGTGGTTAATTGTACCTGGTATTGGATTTCCTGATTCACACGGAAGTTTCCTGGTCTGCCAGATTTTGACGGGCTTTCAATGCTCTTGAAATGCTGAGCTTATCGGCATATTCCATATCACCTCCCACAGGCAGCCCGGAAGCGATTCGAGTTACATTGATGCCCTCATCGGCCAGCATGTGCAATATGTAAAGTGCGGTCGAATCACCTTCCAATGTAGGATTCGTTGCAACAATAATTTCATTCACACCGTATTGACGAATACGGGATAACATCCTGTTGAGTCCAAGCTCATCCGGTCCCATGCCGTCCAGAGGTGAAAGAACCCCATGGAGAACATGATATAAGCCCTGGAATTCCCCTGTCATTTCAATTGTTGCTACATCTTTTGGATGCTCTACAACACACATTATATTCTGGTTTCTCCCGGGAGAATCACAAACTTCGCATAAGGCCGATTCTGCATAATTACCGCATTCTCTGCATCGCATTATATGGCGGCGTATTTCCATCAGGTCCGTAGAAAAATTCTGAATGAACTCCTTGTTTGTCTCCAGGAGCCAATAGGAGATTCGGGATGCACTTTTGCGTCCTATTCCCGGCAGCCTGGAGAAATGATTGATTAAACGGTCCAATCGTTCCAATTAAGGACCCTTGCCCGTTAGATCAGATGGGATGTTGAGATCGACTGCAGCCTTACCAAGATCTTTTTGCAGAATCAGTCTCATTTTCCTGACAGCATCGGTAAAGGATGCCGCAATCAATTCTTCCAGCATTTTGATATCTCTGGGATCAACTGCGATGGGATCTATGGTGACAGATATTGCTTCCATTGTTCCATCCACAACGACTTTCACCAGGTCGCCGCCGGAGGACCCTTCAGCACGGAATGATTTAAGTCTTTCCTGGGCCAGTCCCAGTTTGGATTGCAGAGTCTGGAAATCCTTTATAAAATCCATTGGATTCATCTTTTCATCTTCCTATAATCTCTCCCTGAAATACCTTTTCTACCAGAGCCGATCGGGTTTCAACCGGTTCTTCCGGCCGGGTATCCTGAATTTCTTCTGTTTGAACCTGAATAGAAAATGGCTGTAATCCAATTCTGTCACCGGCTTTGTGTAATATCTCAACTTTTTTCAGTACCATGTCAGTGTCAAATCTTGATAAGAAAATCATTGTCAGACAATTATCATTCCATTCCCACCGTTTGAGCCGCTCCAATGTTGTTCCCAGAGAGACATTGATATGTTTCACCTGGGTAATCAGCTCCTGAAGTTTTTCCTGGTCGAGATTATCAGATGCCTGTACCATACGGCTGATCTCCCCGCTCATCTCCTCTGGCCGGTCTTTGGTATTCCAGTCACCTTTTAGAAGTTCCTGCCGCAAACTCTTGATCTCATCAAGTATCTCGGAAGCATCCAGTTTTTCAGACAGTCGACACAATCTTCCAGTGAAGAGTTCCAGCTCGTATCGGGGATTGATGGAATACCGCATGTTCCTGTAGAGAGTAAAAGCATCCTCGGCCGCAGTATTCAGCCTTGTCAAACTCCAGTTCTCCCGGGGACTTGATGGAAAACTACCGGCACTTTGTCCCAAAAGGGATTCGTTTTCAATACCATGATTCAATAGCACCAGATTCCGGAGGAAGTCTGCCATTTCGATTACAATCTGTTCAATTGCTTTACCCGACGAAATAATCTCATCCAGAAGTTCCAATGATTCCTTCCTGCTGCCATTGGCTGCTGTTTCAAACAGTCTGGCTATGGATTCCATGCCCACAAGACCCATCTTTTCCCGAATTTCTGGGAGGGTTATTCTTCCTTCAGAAAAGGAGAGGATCTGGTCAAACAGTGTGTAAGCATCCCTCATGGAGCCTCCGGCTTCCCTGGCAATCCAGTACAGGGCGTCATCCTCAAAATCCCTCTTCATCTCACCAGCAACTTCAACCAGTTTATCCCGAATCAATTCAGGAGTGAATAGTCGGAACCTGAACTGCTGGCAGCGGGATCGTATTGTCGCAGGAACCTTGTGCACTTCCGTTGTCGCAAACATGAAAACTATGTAGGGAGGAGGCTCTTCGATTGTTTTTAATAACGCATTAAATGCACTGTTGGACAGCATGTGAACTTCATCAATAATATAGACTTTTTTTGAAGAACTCTGCGGAGCGTAAAGAATTTCATCTTTGATTTCACGAACATCATTCACGCTGGTGTTGGATGCCCCATCTATTTCGATGACATCGGGTGAGTTGCCGTTTGCAATTTCCACACAGGGAGGGCATTCACCGCAGGGAGAGGCTGTTGGACCTTTTTTACAGTTTAAGGACCTTGACAGTATCCTGGCAGTAGAAGTTTTGCCCGTGCCGCGTGGACCTGAAAAAAGATAGGCATGGGCAGTTTTATCTGTCTCCAGAGCATTGGACAATGTGGAAACAACAAACCCCTGGCCAACTATTTCCGCCAGAGTTCTGGGTCGTTTCCGTATTGCTGTGACTTCAAATTCCATCAGTCTCTATTCTAGCCTGAAACTCGGGAGATCACAAGACAAAAAACCCGCAATCTGTGAGTCTTGCGCGAACAGTGACTGACCGCTTACCGCTGCTTCCTTCCAGACCTGACGGGGTTGGGCGGCAGTCATTAACACGGGACCCACAAACTGCGGGAAGACGGAGCGGGAGGGATTCGAACCCTCGGTACCCGGTTAGAGTACATACGCTTTCCAAGCGCACACCTTCGGCCTCTCGGTCACCACTCCCAATGCCTGCATGACTGAAATCACAATCCTTCGGCATGCAGAACTATGTCTCCTGCTATTTTCTTTTACATTGCATCGTGTTGCAACAGTATTTGTGATTGAATTCAGCACATCAGAAAGAAAGTGCCGCTCCCGGGAGTCCATCCATTTTTTTACAGCGCTACATCGTCAGAGGTATGGTGGCAGGTTCCGTAAAGTAATTCCTGCATCCGCATTCTTCGTTCCATCGGCAATGCTTCAAACTACTCCCTGGTCAATCATGGCATCGGCGACTTTTCTAAAGCCGGCAACATTGGCCCCAACGACATAATCCTCAGGAACATCCAGATCCCGGGCAGCGGCCAGACAATCCTCATGAATGCTATTCATAATGCCCCGCAACCGACCATCCACCTCCTCTCTGGTCCATGCCAGCCGCATACTGTTCTGTGACATTTCCAGGCCGGAAACAGCCACTCCTCCCGCGTTAGCGGCCTTTCCCGGCCCGAACAGGACGCCGGAAGATTGAAAGATGGAAACAGCATCGGGTTCCACCGGCATATTGGCCCCTTCTGCCACACAAATACATCCGTTCTTAACGAGGGTCCGGGCATCGGATTCATTCACCTCGTTTTGTGTCGCACAGGGAAGTGCGATTTCAGCAGCTTCCAGTTCCCAGGGCCGTTTCCCTTCGTAGTATGTGGATTTGAATTCGTCCGCATATTCCTTGATACGTCCTCGACGCTGATTCTTGAGTTCCTTTACCCATTCCACCTTCTCCCGGGTGATTCCCTCATGATCGATTATGGAACCCGATGAGTCGGAGAATGAAATGGGGATTCCTCCAAGGTCAAGTACCTTTTCTGCGGCAAACTGAGCGACATTTCCTGAACCTGAAACAAGAACTTTTTTCCCTTCAAAGGTTGTTTTTCGTGCGGCTTCCAGCATGGCCTGTGCAAAGTAAACCGCACCATAGCCTGTGGCCTCCGGCCGAATCAAACTTCCTCCCCACTTCAAACCCTTCCCGGTGAGAATGCCTTCAAAAGCGTTGCGAAGTTTTTTGTATCGTCCAAACATATAGCCAATTTCTCGGCCGCCAACACCAATATCTCCCGCAGGAACATCGGTATTCGGGCCAATATGACGATGCAGTTCATCCATGAAGGCATGACAGAACCTCATTATTTCGTCATCTTTTTTTCCCTTTGGATCAAAATCACTGCCGCCTTTTCCACCTCCAAGGGGAAGGCCGGTCAGGCTGTTTTTGAATATCTGCTCAAATCCTAAGAATTTCAGGATTCCCAGAGTCACGGAAGGATGAAAACGAAGACCGCCTTTGTAGGGGCCGAGTGAACTGCTGAACTCAACACGAAAACCACTGTTTACCTGGACTTCTCCACTGTCATTTGTCCATGGGACCCGAAATATTATTACACGTTCAGGCTCCACCAATCGCTCCAGAATGCGATGCTTCCTGTAACGCGGCTCCCTGTCCATCAATGGTCCAAGGGATTCCAGAACTTCCTGAGCGGCTTGAAGAAACTCATGTTCCCAGGGGTATTTCCCGGACAGTTTTTCATACACTTCATTTGCATATCCACGCATATTCATACACTCCATTAAATCGAAAAGTATAGAAGTATATCAAAAGATCCATTCTTGATAGAAGCAGATTGGGTTGATATTCGGGTAGATAATTGAGGTTTCAGCAACAATACTCTGGCGATATCCTCGATCTGGTTTCAATGCCTTCTTATCCTGTTGTGCCGACTGAAACCGGGAGAATGTTGAAGAATAAGTAGATTTCGACATTGATATTCCACAGGCTTATGTTTATCTTTGTAACTTTGTAACTACTGCCGGAAAGAGTATCTGACTTAAGGACGAGGAGCGTTTACATGCTTAAGACCAGCGGGCTGTATGACCCTCTACAGGAACACGATGCCTGTGGAGTTGGATTCATCGCCAGGATTAACGGAATTAAATCCCATGACATAGTTGAAAAAGGTGTGGAGATCCTCTGCAGGCTTGAGCACCGGGGAGCTGTAGGAGGGGATCAAAAAAGTGGTGACGGGGCCGGTATGCTCATACAGATGCCCCATGATTTTCTTGATAAGGCAACCTCCTTCTCACTCCCGGAGGCAGGTACGTACGGAGTGGGAATGACATTTCTGCCGGAAAATCCAGAAAGGCGGTCAATTGCTGCTCAAATGACAGAGAAGATCTGTGCTGCTGAAGGATGGGATTTTCTTGGGTGGCGGGATGTGGAGGTTAATCCGGATTGTCTGGGTGATATTGCCCGACGGAGCATGCCATGCATCCGGCAGTTCTTTGTAAAAAAAGATTCACTCTCGGGGAAAAACCTGGAAAGGCATTTGTACATATTGCGGAAATGCCTGATCCGAGCCGGTAATGAGGCTGGTTTTGTTATCGAAGAATACTACATGGTTTCACTTTCCAGTCAAACAATTGTTTATAAGGGAATGTTCGTAGCCAGCCAGTTTCTTTCTTTTTATACGGAATTAACGGACCCGGACATGGTGAGTGCTCTGGCATTGGTTCATCAGCGGTACAGTACAAATACCTTTCCTTCGTGGCCACTGGCTCATCCTTTTCGGTACATTGCCCACAACGGCGAATTCAACACTATCAGACGGAATCTCAACACAATGCACGCCCGGCAGGCCAGTCTTTCTTCGGAACTTTTCGGGGATGAACTTGAAAAACTATATCCCATAGCTGTTTCAAAGGGGAGTGATTCCGCCGTATTTGATAATGTTTTTGAGCTTCTGGTTCATGCCGGCAGGGATATGGAGCATGCCATCATGATGATGATACCGGAAACCTTCGGTGCCAAATATCATATGTCCGAGGATAAACGGGCTTTTTACGAGTATCATGCGGCAGTCATGGAACCCTGGGATGGACCCGCTGTTATCGCCTTTACCGATGGGACGAGAATCGGGGCAACTCTGGATCGGAATGGTCTCCGGCCGGGCCGATACACGGTCAGCAGGGATGGATTGGTAGTGATGGCTTCTGAAGCCGGTGTGATTGATTTTAAACCGGAAGAAATATTGGAAAAAGGGCGGCTGGCACCGGGGAAAATATTCGTTGTGGATGTCAATCGCGGACGCATTATTCGTGACAATGAGGTAAAAAGCCGCATAAGTTTGAAAGTTCCCTACCGGCGCTGGCTCAGTGAGGAAAAAATTGAACTCTCCGGACTTTTACAGGCACCGCGCAAGGCCAGGTACGACCCCAAAACCCTGAGTTTCATCATGAGATCATTCGGCTATACATTCGAGGATATGAAAAAAATCATTATTCCCATGGCCCAGAATGGCCAGGAGCCCGTGGGTTCCATGGGCAATGATAATCCAGTACCCGTACTCTCTGAAAAACCCGTCCTGCTCTTTGACTATTTCCGGCAGCACTTTGCCCAGGTGACCAATCCTCCCATTGATCCGTATCGGGAAAATCTTGTTATGTCCCTGATGAGTTTTGTGGGCAGGGAAGGCAATCTGCTCACTGAAACCCCTTCCCACTGCCGTCAGCTAAAATTAGCTCATCCTGTACTCACCAATGATGATATCAAGTACCTGAGAGAAGTGGAAATAGAGGACTTCTCTGTATCAACGGTTGGATTGATCTATTCTGCCGATCTCCCCCCGGGAAGTATGGAGAAAAAGCTTCAAAACGTGTGTCTGGAGGTGGAAGAGGCCATTAATAAGGGCACTTCACTGGTTATTCTGACAGATAGAGGGATTGACAGGCATCATCTGGCCATACCCACACTTCTTGCCGTTTCCGCCATTCATCATCATTTGATACAGGTTGGTAAACGTCATCTGGCTGGCTTGCTTCTGGAATCCGGAGAGGTGAGGGAGGTCCATCATTTTGCAACCCTCATAAGTTTTGGATGCAGCGGCATCAATCCATATCTTGTGTTTGAAGTTCTTTCAGACACAAGGAAAAGAGGTTACTTCCCCGAAAATCTTTCCCTGCAGCACGCAATGGAGCATTATATTATGGCCATAAAAAAGGGCCTGTTAAAAGTTATGTCCAAGATGGGCATTTCCACTCTGAGAAGCTACAGGGGATCCCAGAGTTTTGAAGCTGTTGGTCTGTCAGAATCCCTGATAAATAAATACTTTCCGGGCACTGTATCCCGCATCGGCGGATTGGATATGGCTGCCCTTGAAAAAGATTTGCTTTCCCGTCATCAATCGGCCTGGGCAAGAGACAATGTTTATGCGAATCGATTCCCATCCGGAGGAGTTTATTCATCCCGTGTGGACAACGACCGTCATCTATTTGATTCGGATGCCATCGTCGCCATGCAGAAAGCTGTACGGACAGGAGACTATCAGGCATTCAAGGAGTATTCGTTCATCGTCAACGACAGGGCCAGAGGACTGAATACTCTCCGGGGACTTTTCAGTTTCCACAGGGGAAAATCAATTCCCATCGATCAGGTTGAAAGCGTGGAAGCCATAGTTAAACGGTTTACAACAGGGGCCATGTCGTTTGGGTCAATCAGCCGGGAAACTCATGAAACAATTGCCATAGCCATGAATGGCCTGGGAGCCCGGAGCAATTCGGGGGAAGGGGGTGAAGATGAAAGCAGGTGTGAAATTGATGAAAATGGGGCTGACAGGAAGAGTCATACAAGACAGATAGCTTCAGGCCGCTTCGGAGTGAATGCGGCCTACCTGGCCAACTGCAGTGAGCTGCAGATTAAAATGGCTCAGGGGGCCAAGCCCGGCGAAGGCGGTCAACTGCCGGGGCATAAAGTAGACGAGGTGATAGCCCGGGTTCGTTTCACCACGCCGGGAGTGATGCTCATCAGCCCTCCTCCACACCATGATATCTACTCAATCGAGGATCTTTCCCAGTTGATTTATGACCTTAAAAATGCCAATCCCCAGGCCCGGATTTCTGTAAAGCTTGTGTCGGAATCGGGTGTGGGTACCGTCGCGGCCGGAGTCGCCAAGGGTAAAGCGGACATGGTTCTTATTTCCGGATGTGATGGAGGAACAGGAGCAAGTCCTTTGAGTTCCATAAAATATGCTGGTACCTGGTGGGAACTGGGACTGGCAGAAACTCAGCAGGTGCTGGTTATGAATAAACTCAGGAGCCGTATAAGGGTGCAGACTGATGGTCAATTGAAAACTGGCCGGGATGTAGCCATTGCGGCTCTTCTTGGAGCCGAGGAGTTTGGTTTCGGAACAACAACCCTTGTTTCTCTTGGATGCGTCATGATGAGAGCCTGCCATACAAATGCCTGTCCGGTTGGAATTACGACCCAGAATCCAGAGCTGCGCAGGAGATTTACAGG
Source organism: Spirochaetaceae bacterium (assembly GCA_965224705.1). Taxonomy (GTDB): domain Bacteria; phylum Spirochaetota; class Spirochaetia; order DSM-2461; family DSM-2461; genus UBA2779. The sequence continues at coordinate 2,646,362 of OZ245056.1, forward strand.
AAAACCGGAACATCTACAGAATTTCATGAAATTCATAGCTCAGGAGTTGCGGGAAATCATGGCCGAACTTGGTTTTGAAACTGTCGATGACATGGTCGGCCGGGTGGAGATGCTGAAAGTAGATGAGGCCATCGATCACTACAAGGCGAAGGGACTTGATTTTTCAAGAATTCTCCATCCAGCTGAACGACCTGATAATGAACCACTTCACTGCACTGGTTCTCAGGAGCATGATTTCTCCCTCTCCCTGGATCCTTCTCTCATAGAGGAATGCCTCCCAGCCATTGAACAGGGTGAAAAAGTCCAGATTGAGCGGAAAATCCGCAACTGTAACCGAAGTGTTGGAACTACTCTGAGTTACAGGGTTACCATGGTTCATGGTTCGGCCGGGTTGCCGGATGATACGATTACTGTGAACTTCAATGGCTCAGCGGGCCAGAGTTTCGGTGCATTTCTAACACGGGGGATTACATTTCATCTCGTTGGTGAAGCCAATGACTATTTTGGAAAGGGGCTTTCCGGAGGTCAGCTTATTTTAACACCTCCTCAAGGAGTCACGTTCTCCGGTTATAGAAATATTATAACGGGTAATGTGAATCTCTTTGGAGCGACTGAAGGCAGGGCATTCATCAATGGTATGGCCGGTGAACGGTTTTGTGTTCGTAATTCCGGAGCCATTGCTGTTGTTGAAGGTGTTGGAGACCATGGCTGTGAATACATGACGGGGGGAATCGTCGTTATTCTTGGACCGACAGGTGTGAACTTTGCGGCTGGAATGTCGGGAGGAATCGTGTATGCCTATGATGACAGTCAGTTGTTTGATACACGGTGCAATCTTGAAATGGTGGATATTGAACCGGTTGTGGAGGAAGAAGATATTGCACAGCTTCATCAGCTTGTCAAACAGCATACAGAGTACACTGGAAGTCTTGTAGGGAAATGGATCCTTGAATCATGGGAGGAAAGCCTGCCGCGCTTTGTAAAAGTGATCCCCATAGAATACAAGCGTGCCCTGGAGAACATCCTCAAGAGAGAGACTCAGAAAACAGATACAATGGTCATTACTGAGGAGGTTTTGTTCAATGGGTAAGATTAATGGTTTCTTAGACTATAAACGCACTGAGATAGAGTACCGCAGCCTGGAGAACCGACTGGGTGACTATCAGGAGGTTACCATAGACAAAAAAGTGGAGGATCTGGTGGAGCAGGGGGGACGCTGCATGGCCTGCGGTACACCTTTCTGTCATACAATCGGCTGCCCGATTGTCAATCTCATACCGGAATGGAATGATGCCATCTGGCGCGGACAGTGGATGGAAGCCTTTGAACGGCTGGAAATAACAAACAACTTCCCTGAGTTTACAGGCCGTGTCTGTCCGGCTCCCTGTGAAACATCCTGTACCCTGTCTATCAATGATTCACCGGTAACCATAAAACAAAATGAAAGAGCTATAATAGAAAAGGCCTTTGAAGAGGGATGGGTGGTTCCCCGGCCTCCCAGACATGAATCAGGCCGTGCGGTGGCCATTATTGGATCAGGACCGGCTGGATTGGCCGCATCCCAGGAACTGCGGCGGGCCGGTCATTCGGTCACTCTGTTTGAGAAGAATCAAAAAATCGGAGGTCTGCTCCGCTATGGTATTCCTGATTTCAAACTCGACAAAAAAGTCATCGACCGTCGTCTCAAGCAGTTGGCCGCTGAGGGCATTGTTTTTGAAACAGGTGTGACGGTGGGGGATGACCTTTCAATTCGTTACCTGCAGAAGAAATTTGATGCCATTCTCTTCGCCATGGGAGCCCATGTCCCGCGGGATCTCCCTGTGCCGGGCCGGGATCTGGACGGCATCCACTTTGCGATGGAATTTCTGGGTCAGTCGAACAGGCGGGTCAGTGGAGAGGCATTTGATACGCCGGAAATAACGGCTGAGGGGAAGAATGTCCTTGTTATCGGCGGGGGCGATACTGGTTCGGACTGTGTTGGAACTTCCCGGCGGCAGGGTGCGGCCAATGTGTATCAATATGAGATAATGCCCCGGCCCATGACATGGGATAATCCATGGAATCCTTCCTGGCCGGAGTGGCCAGAGATCCTGCGTACTTCCTCCAGCCACAAGGAAGGCGTGGAACGGGACTGGAACATTGAAACCCTGAAATTTGAAGGGAATAACGGTCGGGTGAACAGGGGAGAGTTCCGCCGCATTGAGTGGGTGCCTGGAGCAAAAGGAGCACGGCCGTCAATGAAGGCGGTGGAGAAGAGTGGATTCACTCTGGATGTGGACCTTGTTCTCTTAGCCATGGGTTTTGTGCATCTGGAACACAGCCGTGCTGTGAATGATCCAGGAATTGCCCTTGATGCCCGCGGCAATATTCTGACGAAGAACTTTCATGCCAATGTGGACGGCTTTTTCGCAGCCGGAGATGCCGTAACAGGATCTTCCCTGGTGGTGAGAGCTATCCATCATGGCCGCCTGGCAGCCAGAGCAGTTCACGAATGGCTGTCTAATTGATGATGAGGCCGATTCGTTCCTTTCGGCGTTCTGTCTTTCCTCTGTGAAGGGATAGATAGGCTTTTACCGGGGGTATACTGACCAGGTTCCGCAAAGTGCTGTCAGCCGCCCGGGTGTAGGGATTGTTCTCAAAATCCAGCAGACGGAGAAGGGGAGCCAGGGCCTCTACACGGCCAGCCTCCGCAAATTCTCTGACGGCCGCTGCCTGTTCATGGAGGAGGTATAGATCATCGGAATCGTTCACATCCAGCAGCAGCAGGGTGCATAACTCTTTGCGGGATCTGTCGGCCATTTCTGAATTGGGGGCCAGCAGAATGACTTTTTCAAGAACCGGCCGCTGCTGGTTGAAATCAAACTCACCGGGAAATTTTTTCATGATTCGGGAAAGACGGTAGTAGTACTCGGGAAACGATGAGAAATAGCTTTCCAGTAACAGCATGGCTCCTGCACCATCCAGACCGGCCAACCCACTTTCAATTCCTGCCGACAGCCCCATGTATGCCCAGACTGGATTCTCAATGTTTTCGTCGGCTAGAATTCTGTACGCAGTGAGCCAGTCTCCCGATTCCATGGCAAGCAGTGCATCAAGGAAGGGTTCATCATCCAGATCAGCTTTCAGTTCCTGGAGGTTTGCGGTGATTTCCTGTGAACTGACTTTGCCAACGGCGTGGCTGTATCGGAGGTCCAGGTAGGCTGTAAGAAGACTCAGCGGAATATCTCCGGATTCTTCATGGAGGGTTGAGAGAAGCACTCCCGTTCCCAATGTATATCCATTCCTTTTGAAGGATTCATAGGCCGCTTCAAGAGCATCGTCCCATCGGCTGTTTTCCATCAGGAGTCCGGTATAAGCTTGAAAATCAATGTCCCTGAATATATCGCGATGGCTGTTCCATACTGTTCTGTAATCTGTCAGGGCGGAATCTGTATCTTTCAGGGCGAACGAAGCCCTGGCACGATTTAATCGACTCCCAAGGGGATCTTCCGGGTTGGCTGCTAGCGCAGCACTGACAGCCGATAGAACCTCATCAAAGCGATTCTGCTTGAGAGCAATTTCACTGCGAGTCACATTGAGTACGTAAATTGTTTCAGGATCACTTCCTTTCTTAACCTTTTCCATTGCCTTTTTAAGGATTCTATCGGCCTGGGTCCAATCTCCCATCATGAGATTGACCGCAGCAAGATTGGTGAGTATGTCTGGATTGTTCGGATGTTCTTCCAGAATGGATTCCAACCCGCTGCGGATGGAATCATAATCATTCCTCTCCATGATCAGTTTGACTTCGTTGCTGACCGTTTCAGCACCACACGAGAAGAAGGATAGTACAATCAGTAGAATGAGTTCAAAATACTGTCTGCCTGCGGTGGAGGCACTGCCGATTCTTCGTTTCGGAAAATGGATAACAGGCATAAAACCCCTTTTCAACTCCAGGTTCTTATACTTATATGACTGAACAAAAGACGTCTTCTGACGAGTGTTGACGAAAATTTTGCGATAATTGATTAGTTTTTCCAGATACGAGTCTGGCCGAATCGGCCGCATCTCGGGGATCGCGGTGATTCGGTGCATCAGTCTCTGGAGGGATGAAAAATTTCGCCGACAGAGTCTATAGTAAATGCTTGTATTGTCAGGTATTATTTTTTTCTCAGAAAGCATTTCTTTTATTTAACAAGCTTTCCGGCACCGTTTAAGAGCTTCCTGATACAGGAAGTTTAATCAAATATTACTTGATTTCTCGCACTGAGTTCGTTATACTGATACAAATATCTTAGATTTTGCCATACATGAGTATGAGCAATGGGAGGTTCCAATGGAACAAAAAGCGATAAGAATGGGTATTTTTGCCGTAATACTTATTGTGGTATTGATGGCGGGCTGCCCAGGTGTTACTGACGACCCTATTACTGATGACGACCCTGTTACTCTTCCAGCAAACCTGTCGGACGTACAAAATGCAGCGGCTGATAGTTCAGTGGACTTTCTGTCTACCATTGAGGAATTAATTGGTACAACTGTAACGACGAGTACTTCTGTTTCCTATGAGTCTGCTACAGGTTCTGTGACAGCAGTAAGAGAAGGAACTACTGCTGTTTCAAGGGTAGCTGTTGATGGTGCTCCAACTGAGGGATACGAAAAACAATTTGATATCAATTTCCCTCCCGGCGGTACTGGCTCAGAGAAGGAAGTTGAAGGTGACGTTACCATTACCACCTATGCCGGTGGGTCATGGCAAGTAGATGGGGACGATGTTAAGTTCAAAGTTCAGGATCTTGCTGGTAAAGATGAAATGGTTGGTGTCAAATACAAAAGCACAAAAATGGATCCTGACGGGGAAATTCAGGATGGCGACATCAGCATTCTGGGTGCACTTAGTACGGATGAGGAAAAACCAATCGGCGTTAAAACTCTCTCCACATTGAAAGGAATAGGAGGATTCCTCAAAAAGGTTGACAAAAAACTTGCGGGGTTCACGGATCCCGTTAACAATCCTCCGCTTGTACCGGAATCGGGTACAGCAATGGGATCTCCAACGACAACTTACTATGTTGATGGAGAGAAGGCAGCGACAGAACCCCCATCAGCGGAAGGCCTTAATTATGAGGATGATGCGGCAGTCCAGAAGTATACTGAAGCTGTGGGCACGTACCTCGGTACCTTGATAGCCTTAATGAGCGATAATGTGACTCGAGAAACCATTATGAATACCCCCAGGATGGTCAGTAGTGATGCCCTCAAAGCCCTGGGTGTTGACGCTTCTATTACTACGAGCAGCACAGATTCAATGAAGATAACAAAACCAGATGCCAACAATCTGCAATATACTCAGACCATGGTGATTAAACTTACCGGATCAATCAGCCTCACGGAAAACGGCAAAACTCAGACACTTGAATTTGTTGAAATGAACCAGGAATCAGAGTTCTCTCAAACAATTAGTTTGACTGGTCAGCCATCGGAAGACGATATACCGGACTTCAAAGCACGCTATACCGGCTCTATAAAATTCAATGACGTAGAATTAAAACTGACCAATGGGAAGATGAAGCACTTACTGTCATTTCAAAAGGCGATGGCTCCCGATCAAAGCGATCCCTCGGGCCAGAGCCAGGGCGGATGATGTAAAGTTTTTCGTACTGGACAGAATTCAGCACACTGCTTCCATAGAGCTGAATTCTTGAGAATCAGGCCCTTCCCATGAGGAAGGGCCTTTTTATTGTCTCCTGAAACCAATCTTATTCATTGACAACAGTATTCCTCAGAACTCCAATGCTCTCAATCTCGACTTCAATGCAGTCATCTGGTTTCAGGGGGCCTACCCCTGAGGGTGTTCCTGTGAAGATCAGGTCACCCTCATCAAGTGTAATATGGCGGCTGATATAGGAGATGATTTCTGGAATGGAAAAAATCATCCTGCTGGTGTGGGATGACTGCACAACCCTGCCATTGAGGCGGGTTTCTATTTTGAGATTGTGTGGATCGACATCGGTACTGCCGGGAAGAATTCGCGGCCCAACAGGTCCGAACGTATCAAAAGACTTCCCCCTGAACCAGCCTGCCCTGTCGGTATTCTGGAAGTTCCTCTGACTGACATCATTCCCGCAGGTATAGCCAAAAACATGCCTGTGCGCATCTTTTTCAGCAATATGCTTCCCCTGCCGACCGATGATAACCACCAGTTCACCTTCGTAGTCGGTTCGAGCCGGTTCAGTCCAGGAGTAATCGGAAAGGCACAGGGGAAGAATTATATTCTGATCAGGTCCAATGAGAGTATTGGGAGTTTTATTAAAGAATACAGGTTCATCAGGCGTCTCTCCATCCAGACCCTTTACCTTGATGGAAGCACTTTCGGCGATATGGGAACTGTAGTTCAATCCAACAGCAATGATTTTCTTCGGGTGAACATGGTAGTTGCTTCTGCTGCCGATAACGGGAAGATTTATATTCATGAACTGATTATACACGGATCAAATACTAAAGGCGACTGTTAATTTGCCGATTTTTCGAATAGTAGAGGTATAACCGATGAATAGAGTGGTCTTTCTGATTCTGCTTATCATGGTCTCATCGATACTCTGGGCAAAGGGCGGAGCAGAATCCAATGATCAGGCAAAGACGCCTGCAGAAAAAGAACTACAGCTTATTGATTTGATAAACAGTGGTGATGAACGGGCTGTCGAGGATGCATTGAAACTTGAAATGGATCTGGATTACAGAGATGAAGAAGGATTAACCGCTCTTCATGCTGCATCCAGAATTGGGAATACTCAACTGGTCGAAAAAATGTTGATGCGGGGTGTCTCAATTGATCCTGTGGATAACCGTGGAAAAACACCATTGTATTATGCGGTGGAAAACCAGCAGGGCAGTGTAATCGCCATACTGGCTGAAGCTGGAGCGGATATCAGCATTGAAGACGAGAACGGTTTATCGCCTGCCATACTTGCACTGGAAAAACAATCAGGAATTATTGGTGACCTGCTTACTGAGAAGACGGTTAGCACACGTTTTACAGATGGAAATACTCTTCTTCATCTGGCTTCAAAGAAAGGATTAACATCTCATGTGGAGGAATTGATCAAATTAAATGCGGAAATGGCGGTGCTGAACGTCTCCGGACAAACTCCCCTTGATTATTCTCTAACCGGCAATCTTACCGGAAATATTGCAGCTTGCTCAGCCATGCTCCTGCGCAATGGTTCACCTGAACCAGGTGATGATAACTGGAAGTATATAACGGAACCTCTCCGAACCGGTAACTATGAGATCCGATTTGAATCAGGGGCTTCAGCCCAGCATCTGGCCGCCGAGAGAAAACATGACAGTATGCTGAGTTTCTTTCTCTCCGAAGGCGCCGATGTTGATTCCAGAGACAAGCATGGAAATACTCCCCTGCATCTTGCCATTCATAAGGGCTATAAAACAATTTCATCGCTGCTCATTGACAGCGGCGCCAATGTCAATGCACGTGACTACAGCGGTAATACTCCCATTCACCAATCGCTTCCAATGCCCAATGGTTCTGAACTAACAGAATTACTCATTGAACATGGAGCAAAGATCAACATCAAAAACAATTCAGGTAGAACGCCTCTGCATCTGGCCGTGCTGGTTAATGCAGAACTTGAATTTGCCAAACTTCTCATAGATAGAGGAGCCATAATCGACATACGCGATGCTCAGGGGAATACACCTCTATTATTGGCGATTGAAAGCAGTAATCGGGAATATTCGGAGCTGTTCTTATCCAGAAATGCAGAGATATTTTCAAGAAATAACCAGGGATTAACACCAGTACAGGCGGCATTGAGGCAAAACGAAGATGTTCTCTCGTGGTTCTTTGCTGAAAATAGAGTGACTCATATTGACAATGAGGGGAAGAGTCCTCTTCATTATGCTGTTATGAACGCTGTTCCACTTGAAAATCTTCAAACTCTACTCAATCTTGGTGCCGATCCAGATTTACAGGATTTCAATGGTGAAACATCCCTCCACTATGCTGTAAAACAGGGATCGCCCGAGTATGTCAAAGCTCTTCTCTCCTCGGAAGCCGATCTTAATTTAGAGAATAATTCTGGATACTCTCCATTGATACTCAGCTTCAATGCTGGTTGTGATATAACCTTACGAATACTTGAAGGAAACAACATTGATCTTGTTGATCAAAGAGGGAACACACCTCTTCACCATGCTGTTCAATGGGAAAAACTGGATATAATTGAGGCACTGCTTGAGGCAGGTGCGAATCCAAATCATCAAAATAAACAGGGAGCAACACCTCTCCACAAAGCAATAACCTCAAAGAGCATTGATATGGCTGTGAAAATTCTGGAATCCGGATCTTCTCCTGATACAGGTGATATTCTGGGCCGTACAGCCCTTCATGTCGCTGTCGAATGGGAACGGCCCGAAGGTGTCAGACTCCTAACAAAGAATGGAGCTGGTTTGAATGAACAGAATCTGGCGGGTCAAACACCACTTCATCTGGCAGTAATACAAAACAATATTGAAATATGTGAATGGCTGGTGAATTGCAGCGCATCTCCAGATATCATGGATAGTAATGGACAGACCCCTTTATTTATTGCCAGTAAAAATGCACAGACTGAAGTTATAAAACTCCTTGTACGATCCGGGGCTAATACCTCGGCCAGAGATAATGAAGGCAGGACAGCCCTTCATGTTGCTGTTATGAACAATGAGCACACAAGTGCCATCAATCTCATTGAATCAGGTGCTGATATCTTTGCAGCGGATTCCAGCGGCCGTACTCCAGTGGATTTACTTCTTGAATCCAGTCTGGAATTTTCCGCTTCTGTTATAAATTCAAAAATTGTCAATCGACAGGATAATCAGGGAAATACAATTCTGCATCTGGCTGTTATCAAAGGAGTTGAAAAAAGTTACATCGAATTTTTAATTGAGAAGGGTGCCGCTGAATCTATGCGCAATGCAAGTGGAGAAACACCCCATAGCCTGGCTGTTAAGATTGGAAATGAAGACCTTTCAGATCTTCTGCTATAGAAGTCTGGTGATTCAACGTTGGAAAAGTTCATCATAAAAGTAACCTGCCCGGACCAGAAAGGCATAGTGGCTGGAATTACAGGTTTAATGGCCGAGTGCGGGATCAATATTCTGGATCTCACCCAGCATACAGCTTCCGATATGAATATCTTCATGCTCAAAGCTCTATTTGAAGCTCCTCCTGCATTTGATAGATCGACCTTTAAAAAGGCGTTTGAACCTGTTGTGGAAAAATTCAACATTACCTGGCATCTTTACAGCATTGCCCAGAAGGAAAGAATTGCAATCATTGTAAGCAAAACCAATCACTGTCTCTGGGAATTGCTGTTGAAGCATCAGGATGGTGAGCTGGCCTGCGACATCATGGCTGTTATATCCAACCATTCTGTGAATGAACACATTGCTCATCAATTTGGTATTCCGTTCTATCAGGTGGAATACGCAGATGGCAGGGAAAAAGCCGAGGCTCACATGATGGATATTCTCAAGGAACATGACATAGATCTTATTGTACTGGCCCGATTCATGCAGATTCTTTCGCCTGATTTCATCAAACACTGGAAGAATAAAGTTATCAATATCCATCATGGATTCCTGCCAGCGTTTCAAGGAGCAAAACCCTATCATCAGGCATGGTATAAGGGTGTAAAAATCATAGGTGCAACGGCCCATTTTGCCAATGAAACCCTGGATCAGGGCCCAATAATTACGCAGGAAGTCATCAATGTCAGTGATCGCTCCTCAATAAAACAGCTTGTGCAGATGGGGAAGAATATTGAACGCCATACACTGCTGGATGCCATTGTGCTCTATCTGGAGCATTCAATTTTTGTGCATGAAAATCGTACTTTTATCATACGCTGACCCGGGCCTGCATCCGTGATTGTCTTCGTCCTGCCGCCATCATGGAAATCAGGGAGTTTCTGTGAAACTGTTTTTTGAATCGAAGTTGACCCAAAGCCGGTGATTGTGTTATTTTATCGGACAGATTCAAAATTCTTCATGGTAGGTAAGAATGTCATCAAATAAGAAAGTCATCCCTTTCAAAAAAGGAGCCGCACCCAGGGAGGGGAGTGGTTTCTTAAAATATACTGGATTAGCAATTGTAGCTCTGGCTGTTATCGGACTTCTGTTTTCCTCGCTATTCTCTGGAATATCGGGTTTTGGGAGTGGAGATCTGGTTTTTGGCCGGTACGGTGATAAAAGCATTGTGTATAACTATAACAATTCCTTCGGACGCAGTGTGATCAGCAGAATGGAAGAAGGAGGCAATGACCAGGAGGGACAGTACTTTGACTTACTCAGGCGCATGATATGGCAGCAGGAGTTTTCCAATGCGGTTGTTCGCACTGCAATTGCCTATCATCTGGAAGAAGTCGGCTATGTCCCCAGCACCCAAATTGTTGATCTTGAAATCATCAGGGACTCTTCGTTTCAAACTGAAAATAGATTCGATGAAGAAAAATATAATAATGCATCTGCTTCCACGAAGAATAATCTCAGAGAGTCCTTAAGAGAGAATATTGCCCTGAATACCTGGACTGAAGACTCCATCCTCAGCCTGAAAAGATCGGATGCCCAGCTTGATTTTTTGAACAGTTTGAAGGAAACCGTTCGCAGCTATGATTACATCGTCCTTCCCTACAGCGATTATCCAGATGAAGATGTTATTGCTTATGCAGGGGAGAATGAACAATTATTCCGCACACGGCCAATAAGTCGAATTACGGTGGAGGATGAAGAAACTGCCCGGGAGATAGTGTCTCTATTCAACGAGAAGAGACAGGATATTGATGCTTTTGCCACTCTGGCCAGGGAGTATTCTACAGACAGTTTCGGTGAAGAGGGAGGAGGCATGGGGTCAACTGAATACTACAAAATCCTTGAGCTCATTTCTGCCGAAAATACCGATACAGTCTTTGCCCTTGATGTCGGTGAGATCGGTGGTCCTTTTGAGTCAGAATACGGGTGGATTGTATTTCACACTGATGGTGAGATTAAAGAAGCCGACCCGGAAGAAATTGTCGATGAAGTCCGCAGCTACATGCTGAGGAACGAAGTTGGGATAATTGAAGACACTCTTCTGGCCAGGGCGGAACGCTACAGAGATAAGGCGATTTCTGCCGATTCATTTCAGGAAGCCATGTCGGCTGAAGGAATTGAAGTGAAATCAACAGAACCCTTCCCTTTTAACTATGGAGGTGATGTTCTTCTTGGTAACTCTCCGGAAAGAACAGATGATCCCGCACTTGCGGGAACAACATCCTCCGAGGACTTCTGGAATAACATTGTTTCACTGGAGCAGGAAGGAGATATTACCCAGCCCATTGTCCTTTCTGAAGCAATTGGACTCTTCACTCTTGTCAAAACAGAAACCCAGGAAAGACCGGAAACATGGAATGATACAGTGGATATTGAGTTGAATAATACTGTTGTGGAACAATTTCAATCCATTATTCTTGCTGAAGACTCCAAACTCTTTGATGATAATTTCTCCAAAACCTATGATAAAATCTATCGAGATCAAGGATAGGGTTAATGGATGTGCCTCGGCTGGAGGACACTGGCCGTGGCCTTACAGTTTTTTACGATAGGTATTTGTATTCAAAAAGAGATCCAGCCAGACGTTCTATTTCAGTTTCGGAAACCGCTCCAGTCAAACCCCGCACCCTGTATATTATTCCATCTCCCCTGCTGGGATATGGACTCAAGGAACTGCTGAATCGTATTACGGATGATTCCTTCATCATTGCCATTGAAGTATCACAGGCTCTTTTTCATCTTTGCTCCCCTTTCATCAGCAATGAGTTGTCGAATCATCCGCGATTATCCATTGTAAGGCTGTCTGATGAGAATAACCTGAAAGCTCTCCTCGACAATCTTGGATACTGGAGATTTCGCCGGGTACATCGTATTGATCTCAATGCCGGTTCTTCCCAATTCCCGGAGAACTACAATCGCCTTACTGAATTTGCAATCAATGCCCTGGCAGCGTACTGGCGCAACAAACATGTTCTTCGTGCATTGGGCCGTCATTGGGTTCGGCATCTTTTTGCCAATCTATCCTCTTCTTCTTCCCTGCAATCTCCCCGGTCATGGACTGGAAAACCCATCGTTGTCACTGGTGCCGGTCCTTCCCTGGAGGATTCACTGAACTTCCTCATACAGTACCGGGAACTTGTTGAAATCTGGGCTACTGATACATCACTTGGAACTCTGCTGTCAGCAGGCATCAGGCCGGATGTGATTTCCGTTCTTGACACACAGTTCTGGAATCACATGGATTTCCATGGGGCCGCAGGTACAGGAATCAAAATCATTGCGGATATCACTTCCTATCCCGGCAGTCTGAGTATTACAGGAGGCCGTACAGCGGCTTACTTCTCCTCCTTTGCTGAATTAAGTGTTTTGAAGCGGCTGGAAAAAACTGTCCCGGGAATCCGTAAAATTCCACCTCTGGGTTCCGTTGGTTTATCGACTGTTTACCTTGCTCTTCACTGCAGCAATGTCCCCATATTTCTTACCGGATTGGATTTTGCCTATACACCTGGAAAAACCCATGCCAGAGGGTCATCAATGCATAAATGGCAATTGATCAACCTGTCCCGTATTAATCCATCGCCAGGTTGGTCTTCCATCATGCAGCGCCCACGAATGAAAGCCGATGGATATGGTCAGCAGGCGATAAAAACCGACAGGGTACTTATGGGATATGCTGAATTGTTTAGAGATCGCTTTGAAGAATCAGAAAGGCTTTACATGCTCACCGGCGGCGTGGATCTCGGCATCCCATCTGTTGACAGCTCAGAAGCCCTGAAATTGATGATTCAGGTTAAAAAGCCTGAAGAATCCGTGGAGAAGCATCCCGATCACCAGGAAGAAGTCAGGATTTTCCTCCAGAATGAGCTGCAGGGATTGAACCAGATTATCGAAAACTGGGACAACTACAATGAGAAAACCGAAGATGCTGCGAATCTAAGGAGAAGCCTTGAAGAATATGAACATAGTTTCTGCGACTTCCCGAACGAACATCTGTTCCCGGAAGTTGATGATGTTTTTCTTTTCCAATCAGTGAAACGCTGCCGGGAACTGAAACGCTTCATACAGCGAGTGAGCGGGTTTCATGACTGACTCATTCCGGATGACTGGATCTGATCTTCGGGTACCCTTTCACGCCTGGCGAGGAAGGCAAATGGCAGGGCAAGAACCTGTATCGCCGCAGTCGTAAGATAGGACATCCCGTAGCCGTGGATATCTGCAATTCGGCCAAGGATGGGTTGTCCTGCAACTCCGCCAGAGGATGCAATCAATGAATCGAAGGAAAGAACTGTGGCGCGTTCGCTTGAGGGTATGAGGCTGTTGAGATAGGCCTGACGGATTGGCATAACAGTTGAAGATGATAATGACCATAAAATGAGACCCACTGCAGCCACCTGAAAACTGTTTGTCAATCCGATGACGGCAAGCATACACGTACTGAGAGAGGTTGCGAGAATGATGACGGTAGTTCGGCGTTTGAAAATTCTTTTCATCTGCCCGGCAAGTATACCGCCAATGATTTGAGTTCCTGCCATTGCTGCTGCCGCCAGTCCGGCAATACCATAAAAATCAGGGTTTCCGTAAAGCTCCAGAAGGTATGGCTGCAGGGCGTAAAAAGCGTAGATAAGCGTTCCGATTGTAAATGGTGCCATAAGCATTACCCATCGAACCGGGCGATTTCTTAATCCATTGTCAATAGAAGCTTTGAAAATCCTGTTTATATTGCCCATCATTGTCTTGCCTGTGACAGGCTTGAAACCAATGTCTTTCATGAATATCTGTATAATGAGGAAGGTTAGCATGAGCAGAAAAGCCCGAATAATGTAAGGAACACCCAGATTGGTCAGTTGAGCAATGAATCCCCCGGCAATTGAACCGGTCAACATGGCAATCCCGGAGACAACCTGACCTTTTGAGAAAACAGATTCCAGATTCCCCCTATATCCAGAGACATTGAGAGCATCGACCAGCCATGCTTCTGTAGCACCGGAAAAAAATGTGAATCCCAATCCAAGAAGAATTGAAGTGAGGGCCCATCCCCATAATGGAATTTTCAAATACCAAATCAAAAGATATAGAAGAGTTGATATGAAAAGAGTCAGTGTACCAACGATGCAGGATGCACGCCGACCCCATGTATCGGCAACGATACCTGTTGGAACTTCAAAGAGAAGTGTTCCCAGAGTAAAAAACGCATTGGCAGTAAACGCCTGTACATTGTTTAGACCGGCATCCAGAAGAAAGAGGGTATTGATTCCCCAGATGAAGGATGCCGCCAGTGTTGACGAAAGAGTCAATCCCAGATAAACCTGCTGGATGCGGCGTATTGCCCTGGGAATTGAAGGATCATTTTCTGGACCCATAATGAAAAGAATATATAGTCTATTGAATATCCTGCATAGACCCTGCCGGGTTCCCCGGCAGCCGCATCTAAAATCCACAACAACTTCAGACAGATAATCATTATCCCATCCATCTTCCTACGCCTGGCGGCGATACCAAACTTCCCATGCTGACGAACCTCACTCTCAATCAGCTTCGCGTTCATCTCCAGGTCCCCATGCCTCTGTGAGAAACTCTCCGATAAGCCCCCCAAAAACCTCCCCTTGCATAAACACCAGAACTTCCGTAATGTAAAGTCATGGAAACAACCAGACCATTCGATCCGCTGTCTGACTTGTTTGCCCGTGCCCTTCTGGGCGATGAGAAAAACACCAGCCTGCTGACGAATTTCATCAATGCATTTCTAACCCCAAAGAAATTAGGCCCGGTCACCAGCGTCGATATACTCAACCCCTACAACCTGAAAGAATACTTCAGCGACAGGGAAACCATCCTGGATGTCAAGGCAAGAGACAGCCGCAATCGCATCATTAACGTCGAGATACAGATCTCCACCGGCAAGTATTTTGCCAATCGAAGTCTGTTATACTGGGCAAAAAACTACCAGAGCCAGCTGCGTGAATCAGAGGCCTACTCCAGACTCAATCCGGTTATTTGCATCAATCTGGTTGGCGAGCCCCTTTTTCCACAACTGGAGGAGTACCACACCTGCTTTCAACTTACCGAAATGGATCATCCCGAACAGATCTTGACCGACCATCTGTACATCATGTTCATGGAACTCTCGAAAATGACATTTCCCGATGAAGCCCACCTGGCTATTGGAAGCGACTTTGAACGATGGTGCTATTTTTTTAAGTACGAAGGTTATTTGAAGGAGGACGAGATGCCCGTGCTATTGGGAGACAACCCATATATTCAGGAGGCTCATAAACTTTACACAACATTCACCGCCGATCAAGCCATGCTTGACAGGCTGGAAGCCAAAGAGAAATGGAGAAGGGATTATCTAAGCGGTCTGGATGAATCCTGGAACGATGGCAGGGAAAAAGGCCGAGAAGAAGGCATAGCCCAAACAGTCAAAGACTTCAAGGCTGCCGGAGTTTCCATTGATATCATCATCAAGGCCACCGGCCTGAGCGAAGAAGAGATCCAGAAACTCTAACAGAAACAGATCACTCCCAGACCAAAAACCCCCCCCTTGCATAAACACCAGAACTTCCGTAATGTAAAGTCATGGAAACAACCAGACCATTCGATCCGCTGTCTGACTTGTTTGCCCGTGCCCTTCTGGGCGATGAGAAAAACACCAGCCTGCTGACGAATTTCATCAATGCATTTCTAACCCCAAAGAAATTAGGCCCGGTCACCAGCGTCGATATACTCAACCCCTACAACCTGAAAGAATACTTCAGCGACAGGGAAACCATCCTGGATGTCAAGGCAAGAGACAGCCGCAATCGCATCATTAACGTCGAGATACAGATCTCCACCGGCAAGTATTTTGCCAATCGAAGTCTGTTATACTGGGCAAAAAACTACCAGAGCCAGCTGCGTGAATCAGAGGCCTACTCCAGACTCAATCCGGTTATTTGCATCAATCTGGTTGGCGAGCCCCTTTTTCCACAACTGGAGGAGTACCACACCTGCTTTCAACTTACCGAAATGGATCATCCCGAACAGGTCTTGACCGACCATCTGTACATCATGTTCATGGAACTCTCGAAAATGACATTTCCCGATGAGGCCCACCTGGCTATTGGAAGCGACTTTGAACGATGGTGCTATTTTTTTAAGTACGAAGGTTATTTGAAGGAGGACGAGATGCCCGTGCTATTGGGAGACAACCCATATATTCAGGAGGCCCATAAACTCTACACAACATTCACTGCCGATCAAGCCATGCTTGACAGGCTGGAAGCCAAAGAGAAATGGAGAAGAGATTATCTAAGCGGCCTGGATGAATCCTGGAACGATGGCAGGGAAGAAGGTGAAAAAGAAGGTGAAAAAAAAGCCATAGCCCAAACAGCCAGGCGCTTAAAAGCCGCCGGAGTTTCCATTGATATCATCATCAAGGCCACCGGCCTGAGCAAAGAAGAGATCCAGAAACTTTAACAGAATCAAATTTTTCCCACTCCGTATCCTCCATACCTCCGTGAGAAACTCCCCAGAATCAGTGGTTTTTCATTTTTTCAGATGGCATTAGTTGTGATTGCCCTGGTTCCTGACCCAGGGCAATCGCATCTAAAATCCACTAGCCAGAGTGTTCTTCAAAGCCTTATTCATGGGTTTTTAACCGCAGAGGACGCAGAGAGCGCAGAGTGTTCAAGATAAATGTTGACCAATCTGTTTATGCTATAGAGACGAAAAAACCCGGACTAAAGTAAGACTTTTTCTCCATTTTTGGGCGTTTTGCCCAAAATGTGGGTGCGTCCATGCGCCCACGGGCAGCTCTAAGCGGTTTTAAGAGCTGCCCTATATCTCTCTGCGTACCTCTGCGTTCTCTGCGGTTTAATGCCGCTTTGAGGAGATTCCACATTCTTTGAGACACTGGATAAAAATTTCCATTGACCTCGAAAATCAGTGTTTTTCATTCTATTTGGGACAGAATTAGATGCAATTACCCTGGTTCCTGAACCATATAACCTTGACTGCATCCGGTTTTGCAGGATAGATTTTATTCTTCCTGGGTTCTCTTGAAGCATGATCAGTAATTCCAATTTCATACGCACAACCGGATTCTTCCTATTCGTATGGGCCGGACTCACTCCCCTGTTCGGAATTAATAATTCAACCAGGCATTCCCTGTCCCTGACAACATCCTTCCTGAATCCAAATTTTTCGGATCATCTTGTATCTCCCCTCCATCTTCATGGTCTGGGTGCCGGCGGTAGATTGAGTTACAGTGTGAGAGCTCCTCGATTTGATTTCAATCTTTTAATTGGCGGGGGAGGTGGAGTGCTGTATAGTAAAAATTCAGGTCTTTATGATGGAGATAATTACTTCGTTCATGCTTCATTCAATATGAATTCCAGTTACCGCCTGCCAGTCATTCATGATAAGGGACATCTACTTTTTGGATTGCAGGTCAGCTACATGCTGGAAGGTTATTTCCTTGGATATATAACTTCACACAACTGGTTTGCTGATCTTTCCTTCCTCCCATCTATTGGTTTTGAATATGATTTCAAGAAGGGCCGGTTAAGGTCTTCTTTTGCTTTTTCAATATTCAGTATTGTCAATCGTCCCCCATGGACAAACTATAATGATGAACTGGATTTCAAACTGAGTGAATCTCCACTGAGAATTCTGTTCAGAGGTGAACCTGTTACGATTAATCAGTATGCTCGCTTCAACTGGAATGTTCACTGGGATACAAAACTTTCACCACACTTCGATTTGATCAGTGGATTCTCCTGTCAGTATATAAAAACAACCCTCCCATTGGATGCTTCTTCCTTTTCTTTATCCATTGATGTTGGGATTCGATATGTTTTCTAGGAGCCTGTTGGACTTACGCCTCACGCCTCGAAGTCTTGAAGTCCGACAGACTTCCAGGATCCTGTTGGGAATCCTCACTGTTATGCTGAGTAATTGTTCCCTGTTTCTCGGGCCGGAAATCGGAACTGATAATGCTTCTATATTCAACTACTTCTGGAGTACTTTTGACAGGCAATATGCTCTCTTTGATCTCAAGGGGTTGGATTGGAACAGTATAGGAGACCGTTACCGTGATGATGCCGTCAATGCTGAATCAAGTGATGAACTTCTCAGTATTCTAACTGAGATGATTCGGCCAATGAATGATGCTCATGTATCGATATGGGGTTCCCAATCAGGTATACTGGCTGAAAGTTGGATTCAACCCATTGACTACAGTCATCATACTGATTCCGTCTTATCCTATCTTGATTCTGCCCGGGTTACCGGATCTGGAATTGTCTTATATGGAATGGTGAAGGATTCCAATGTCGGCTACATGCATCTTTCATCCTTCTCCAAAGAACTCAATACGACACAAATTCTGGAATCATGGGTTTTTGATGCAGACGCTGTCATTTCCGAATTCCTTGACACAGATGCCCTTATTATTGATTTAAGAGGAAATAATGGAGGATTTCGGACGAACGCATTATATATCGCCTCTCGTTTTGTAACGGAAAGAAGCCATTACATGACCACAAAAACACGAACGGGTTCTGGTTATTCGGAATTCAGTGCTGAAACAAATCACTACATCGAACCCAGAGGTATAATTTATACAGAGGAAGTCTACATAATTACCGATATTCTGACCATCAGTGCCGGTGAGTGGTTTGTATTGATGCTGAATGATATGGAGCATGTACAGCATGTAGGGTGGAGAACAACAGGAGCATTGGGAATGGTTGTTTTTCATGAATTACCCAATGGCTGGGGATTTTCTACAACGATCGGGTATACAACCGATGAGAATGGAGAAAACTATGAAGGTGTGGGAATTCCCCCCGATATTCCAATCACATATGATATCTCTGTCTCTGATCCCGTTATGGAATGGTTCAAGGTAAACCGGTGACTGTTTTCTCAATCCGCAGAGTTTCAGTTGTTTTGTCGCATACTTCCGGAGGACCAAAGTACTGTATAGCTCCGGGAAATTTATAGGATCCTTCCAGAATCCATGAATTGCGCCTCTCCGCAAAGGTTTTAAAGGCGGCATTGTCCATTTCAACCAGAGCTTTTTTTATTACCGGCTTGAATTCCCCATGGCGGAGTTCCATGTTCATCATCATCGTGAGGGGTATACCCCCAGGAATCCACTCTTCTGCGGGTTTATGAAGATCTCTGATACTGGCGATGTAACCTGTAAGACCTGCATCTATAAGCAGAAATGCTGAATATCCAAGACTGTAGCAGTAATCCGAGTCAAAATTTGAAGGAAATGCACAGCGGCCTTCATAGCCGAAGAAATGGGCCAGTCCACTGAAATTGCCCCTGTATTTCCCTTTTTGTTTCAGGTGTTTCAAACGCTCGCCAACGATTTCCATGAGCAGTTTTTCAGTGTCAATACGGGAAACCTGCACGTTCCCATGAGGATCCCGGTCATCAAGAAGCTGTGTTTGAATTCCTCTGGGAAGTGATGAATAGACGTAGGATGAATCCTTTGACAGTTCATGATTGATCCATTCACACTGGTCATCAATGGTTTTCAGACTCTCAAAGTATCTGGATTCTTTTGTCAACAATTCGTTGATTTCCGTTATGAGTTTTCCCACTTCAGGAATAAATTCAATGAGCCCTTCGGGTATGAGAATCACACCAAAGTTCATATCCCTTTCAGCTCGTCTGACAACAATGCAGACAATCTCGCCCACAACTTCATCCAGGGACATGGCTCTGGCTTTCACTTCTTCCGAGATGATACAGATATTGGGCTGGGTCTGGAGAGCACATTCAAGTGCAATATGGCTGGCACTTCTTCCCATGAGTTTAATGAAATGCCAATACTTCCCGGCTGAACAGGCATCTTTTTCAATGTTGCCGATGAGTTCACTGAAAACTTTGGTGGCTGTATCAAAACCAAACGAGGTTTCAATGCATTGATTCTTCAAATCACCATCGATAGTTTTTGGACAGCCGACAACGGAGATTCCGGCATTTCTCTTGAGAAACCATTCAGCCAGAATGGCACCATTGGTATTGGAATCATCACCGCCGATAATAACAACAGCTGTAATATCGTATTTCTGACAGGTTTTAAGGCTTTTCTCAAACTGTTCTACAGTTTCCAGCTTTGTCCGCCCCGAGCCAATTATGTCAAACCCGCCAGTGTTGCGGTAGGAATCCATGATTTCGGCAGTTATCTCCATTGTATCATCATCAATAATACCGCTGGGCCCGCCTCTGAAACCGTAAAGTACACTTCGTGGATCAGCCTCTTTAAGAGCATCGAATATTCCGGCAATAACATTGTGTCCTCCGGGGGCCTGTCCCCCGGAAAGGATAACTCCAATGTTAACAGGTTTTCTGGTAGAGCTCTGTGTTCCTCTGGTAAATGTGACTGCCGGGACACCATACGTTTTGGGGAATAGCATACGCAGCTGTTTCTGATCAGTCCCGGCTTCAGTTGGTTCGCCATAATCAACATTGATGTATTCTGTTTTGCCCTGGAAGACGGAAGGGAGTTTGGGTTTGTATTCATAGCGGAATTTTTGCAGTGATGAGATATGTGACATGGGAACTCCTGGTAATTCCGGGCATTATCATCCCTTGATATGATTCATATTGATCTGAAAACGAGGAGATTGGTCAAGGGAAAACAGTGTCAGAAATCCTTTTTGTTTCGATTTTTACATTGTTCCGGAATTTTTCTGCACTCATCCGATGAGATTCAAAAATCCCGGTACCGGCACTTCTGTGAGTACGGCAGATCTGTGCTGTCCAGAAAAAGACTAATAGCTGATGCGTTCAAATTCCCTGGCAAGTATCCTGGCATTGATTATCTCAGGAAAGACATGGGGTTCTTCATTTTGACGGTAGAGGACATACAGAGGAACTCCTGCCCTGTTAAAACTGGCCAGCCAGCGGGTAAGAGTTTCATCGTAAGTGGTGAGATCTCCTGTGATATGGACTATATTCCTATCGGCCATCAGATTTTGAATCCGATTACTTCTTATAATTCGTTGATTGAGTTTGCATGTGGTACACCAGGAAGCGGTGAATTCCAGAAATATGGACTCACCGCCTTCTATTCGCCTGAGTAGGTCAGTTTCATCAAAGTCAACAGTTCGGTCGCTGGCATCCTTCGGCATGGAAATACTTTCCCCTCCGATACTGGATGCTCGGGTTCTGCTTACGATGGCGTATCCAGAAGTCAATACGATGCATACCGCTATAATCTGACCTGCAATGCGGAAGCTGTTTCCAGCGGAAGGATTCCGTGCCTTGCCGAACAGCCAGGATGAAACTCCCAGAAGAAGCAGCCACCATAGAACAAGAGGAACAACTCCAGGAGCCAGTTTCATAAATGTTGTAAACAGGTAAACAGCAGTACCCAGAAGGATGAAACCTGTCACTTCCTTCACAGTATTCATCCAGTTTCCAGGTTTCGGGATTTTCTTTATGACACCCGGCCAGATTCCCAGGAGAAGGAAAGGTAATCCAAATCCCAGACCGGTGATTGAAAAGATTGTGACTATCACTGCAGGTGATTGGGAGAAGGTAAAACCCAATGCCGCACCCAGAAATGGAGCCGTGCATGGAGTCGCCACCAGAACAGCAAAGATTCCTGTCAGGAAACTGCCAGTATATCCCCCCCGTGCACTGGCCGCAGAAGCTCGTCTCATTCCTTTTTCTGGTGCCTCAATAACAAACACATCAAACATGCTCAGCGCAAAAACCCATATCACCGCTGTCAGAATCAAGACGAAAACAGGTGATTGGAACTGGAATCCCCAGCCCATGAGTTTCCCGGAGGATTGAAGGAGAATAACAATGCCGGCCAGAACCCAGAATGATACTTCAATACCTGCTGCATAAAGCCAGGCATGGCCCAGTATCGCTCTGTCGTTTGAACCGGACATCCTGACGAGGCTCAATGTTTTAACGGAGAGGAGGGGAAGTACACAGGGCATGATGTTCAACAAAATTCCGCCAACAAAGGCCATAAGGGCGAACAACAGCAGGGAACTGATACTTTTTTTTACCGCTCCGGGGGATTCTGTCTCTACGAATTTGGATTGCTTTTCCTCATTCCATAGCAGAATGGTACTGGTTTCTACATCAGGTTTCATGGCTGAAGCAGAAGCTGGATTAAATACTATTTCATGGTAGTCAGAGTCGGGCAGCAGGCAAATCCCGGCTTCATCGCAGAGTTGGAAATGAGCATGCAGGGCTAGAGTGATGGTCTCTTCATTCAGAGACGCACTGAATTCCAGCAGGACAGTCGTTTTATCATAGTAACTGAGAATTTCATCAGTACTAACCGGTTCTGCCTTGAGCACGGCTCCATAGTTTACATGCTCTGTCCTCTCTGGTTTTATGGTAAACAAATCAGGTTCATCGTTCTGGTGATAGCCCTGGGGAAAAGTATAATGAACAGCAATATGACCAGAACCGGCAGCAGGATCCCAGGAGGCAATTTCAGCCAGGGTTTCAGCGGTCGGGACATCAATTCCGAAAAAATTCTCCTGGGCATCCAGATGTCCGGAGGAGAATTGGAATAGAATTAATAGGATACAGGAAGTCGCCATGTATAATGTCGGGCGATTGAGGTTCATGCATTCATGATACTCATACTTTCCTCAATCCATCTACCCTGATTACATAACTGTATGCTGATAGCGGACAGGGCGGATGAATCGATTGAGCGTTGTTCTGATTGATGGACACCTCATCACAGATTTGAATCTGGAGTTCAAACCGGAACGATCCTGTCGAGCTTCAGCGAAAAACGATCCGTCATCTTGTCAGAGCTTTCCTCATTTCATATACTCCATGCAGGGTGGATAGCTCAGTTGGCTAGAGCGTCGGCTTTACACGCCGGATGTCCTGGGTTCGAGTCCCAGTCCGCCCATTGAAATGACCCATGCAGACAGGTCGTTCAGTGATTTGTAGTAAAACGATGAATAAGAAAACGATTGCTTTTACGGGAGGAGGAAGTGCAGGCCATGTTTATCCAGCATTTCCAATTATTGATCGATTAACTGGAAACGGTTATGAGGTTTTCTGGATTGGGTCGACTGAATTGGAACGTCATCTGGTAGAACAGGCCGGGATTCCCTTTGTCAGTATATCAGCCGGAAAGCTGCGAAGGTACTGGTCCTTGAAAAACATTGCTGATCTGTTCCATACTTTTTGGGGACTGCTGCAGTCCATCCGAATCCTCAAAGTCAGACAACCTGACTTACTTTTCTCCAAAGGAGGTTTTGTCTCCGTCCCCCCGGTGACAGCCGCTCGAATACTTGGAATTCCATCATTTACTCATGAATCCGATGTCAATCCAGGCCTGGCAACGCGGCTGAATATCCAGATGAGGGCACTTCCCCTTGTGACATATAGGAAAACTGTTGACTATATGAAGAAGTCCCTGCGTTCCATCACCACCGTAGTTGGAAATCCGGTTCGGGACGTCATCTTTGAGGGGAATAGAGTTACCGGACGTGAGATTGCTGGTCTCTTACCAGAAGATACTCGTCCTCTGCTTCTGGTTCTTGGCGGGTCGCAGGGGGCCGAAGAAATCAATGATCTAATCTACAGTATTGTGGACGACCTCCTTCCATTTCTTGCCATTGTCCACCAGACTGGCACCAAAAACCCCGTGATAGCAAATCGGCCGGGTTATTTCAGCAAGAGTTTCTTCAATGACGATGAAATCCCACATCTGCTGGCAGCAGCTGACCTGGCTCTATCCCGTTCCGGGGCGGGAGCTGTATGGGAACTGGCCGCCAGTTCAACACCAACTGTATTCCTGCCGTTGAGAACAGGAACCCGCGGTGATCAGGTTCTCAATGCATCCATGGCAGAGAAGGCTGGTTTCTCATGCACTCTTGCGAAAGATGTTAAACCCGAAGCACTGGCGGCACTGCTAAGGGATCTTCTGTCAGACGATGCAAAAATGAAAAGCATGAAGGAAGCGGCAGAAAAGATACCTGCCAGAGATGCCGCTGACAGTATAGTTGCTGAAATCGAGAAATTCTTATAATGAATGATTCGCATACCTCCAGCATAATTCTGCTGATTGGGGCAGGCCATGTATGAAAACCTTCTCCATCAGGATGACATTTCAAACCGCCTTCAGCATGATTTAAGAGAGGGTTCTGCCCCTCCTGCCATGTTGTTCTCCGGCCCTGCGCTGACAGGGAAACTGACAGCCGCCCTGGAAACAGCTCGAATCCTATCGTGTAGAAATGCCGGAAACTGGAATTGTACCTGCAGCATGTGTGTTCAGCATCGATCATTGGCTCATTCCCACACAGTACTTGCAGGATCGAGAAACTTTGCCCCGGATATTGCCGCATCAGTCGATCTTCTTCGAAGGGATAACACTGGTATCCCGCGATTCATACTGGTAAGATCAGTCCGAAAACTTCTCCGTCATTTTGATCCCATTCTATGGGAGGGTGAAGATAAAAAGATCTCCAGGGTTTATCCAATGCTGGAACAGCTTTCAGAAATCATGGACTCCCTGATCTCCGGCGCGGAACTCCTCTCAGGGAATAGAATAGAGAAAACCTTGAAATCAATAGTGGATTCTTGTACTGCCGTTCAGAAATTTCTTCCAGGGGCACTGCCTGTTTCCCATGTGAGAAACATCACACACTGGGCGGCTCTTTCAGCAGGAAATGATCATAAGACCGTCATCATTGACTCGGCTGACCGTATGATGCCATCGGCCAGGAATGCCCTGCTGAAATTCCTTGAAGAACCGCCAACCAGCACAACGGTCATCCTTATAGCAGAAAGAAAGGCTCTGCTGCTGCCAACCATAGTATCCAGAGTCAGAGATTATGCCTTCCATGCTAGGAAACCTGAAGAAGAAATGCAGATCATAAAAAGAGTGTTCCGTGAGGATGGAGGGGATTACACAGGTCTGGCAGATTTTTTTCAAAACAAGCTGACAGGTCAATCTGGAGAAACGGACAAACTCGCCCGGAGTTTTCTTGAAGGTGTAGGGAAAGGGATTTTTCCAGCAGAATTGAATCAGGTAAAGGATTCTATTCAACTCAAGTCATTGCTTGAGGCTGTGAGCAGCGCAATGGAGTCGCACTGGAAGGACGATGAGGCATCCTCACCATTAATTCAATACAGAAAAATGAAGTATTTGAATGAAGCTGAATTTCGAGCTGTCAACCTGAATCTTCCCATAAGTCTTGTATTGAATCACCTTTATCTGTCCCTGAGGGATCTCAGGTGAGAAGGATTTTTAAACGTGTTCTTAAGAGTCTTAACAAACTCAATCCTGAAAGATTGCGTGTTCTGGTACGGGATCTTGTTGTATATAATGAGCACCTGGAAATGGTGCTGTCTTCCATCCCCGGAGGAGTTGTCGTCATAGGTCAGAATAATAGAATCTGGATGCTCAATAATCCTGCCCGGCGCCTTTTACCCCTTCTTTACTCCGACCCTGTTGGAAAAAAAGCCTGGGAAGTTCTTGCATTGCAGGAACTCGCCAACTACGTGAAAACAGCATTGGAAGAGGATAGAGGAGCATCAATGAGGGATTTTTCTGTCCGTTCCAAGGGAGGGAGTATAACGCTGAGCTGCGGTGTTCTTACCCTGGTCGACCGGGGGAAAATCAAAGGAAGTATGCTGTACGTTGAGGATGTTACAGAAGTAAGAGCCGAGGAAGCAAGGCTTAAAAGGGCGGAAGGCTTGGCTTCTCTTACAACAATGGCCGCAGGTGTTGCCCATGAAACTAAAAATCCACTGGCATCAATGGGGATTCATATCCAGCTTATTCGCCGAAAAATCGAAACAGGCAATGTCCGGCCTGATGAGTTTTATGATACTCTGGAAATCCTTGAAGAAGAAGTTGAGCGATTGAATAACATTGTTTCAGATTACCTTTTTACCGTCCGTCCCATTACTCCCAATCCTCGACTTGCCGATATAAATGCAATTATAACCGATCTTCTTCAATTCCTTCGATTTGAAGTCGAAAAAAATGAGGTTCATGTAATTCTGCTTCTGGACGATACAATCCCGGCCATTCCCCTGGATGAAAGTGCCATGAAACGAGTCTTGCTGAATCTCGTAAAAAATGCCCTGGCCGCTATGCCGGATGGAGGCGAGATTCGATTTGAAACTCGTCTTGAAAACGAAAACATCTGCATTACTATTGCTGATACCGGTCATGGCATTCCTGCAAGTATTCAGGGAAAAGTATTCGAGCCATATTTCACGACTCGAGATACAGGATCCGGACTGGGTCTTTCCGTTGTCTACAAGGTAATCAAGGAGCATGGAGGTGATCTCCAGATGGATTCTGTCAAAGGAAGGGGAACAAAATTTCATATAACGATCCCTGTACCGCAGAGTGAAAGAAAGCTATTGATTGGAGGTTCAACATGAATTTTCGCATCCTCATCGTCGATGACGAGAAAAACATAAGAAATGGTCTGGCAAAAGCCATGGAAATGGACGGTTACGAGGTTCTTCAGGCCGAAGATGGCCAGACTGGATTGAAGACTGTACTGAAAACCGACATTGATCTGGTCATTACCGACCTTCGAATGCCCGGATTATCGGGCGAAGAACTCTTGAAGAAGGTAACGGCTTCCTACCCAAATATTCCCGTAATCATCCTTACGGGACATGGTACTGTTGATAATGCCGTTCAGGCAATGCGGGACGGTGCCTATGATTTTATAACCAAGCCAGTCAATCTGGAGCGCTTGAGTCTGCTCATAAAGCGAGCATTGAGCCGCAGGGAACTGGCTTTGAAGCACAGGGAACTTCAGGCCGAAGTGAGCAGGCTTGAACGTCGCAGGCAGGGCCGGGAGATGCTTGGGAAAAGCTCTGCCATGGTGCAGATTTTTCAATTGATCAATCAGGTGGCCCCCACCAAAGCCGGTGTTTTGATTTCTGGCGAAAGCGGTACTGGAAAGGAACTGGTCGCCAATGCCATTCATGCCCAATCTCCAAGAAGTAATGCCCCTTTAATCAAGGTTCACTGTGCCGCCCTGACAGAATCGCTCCTTGAATCAGAACTATTTGGCCACGAAAAAGGTGCCTTCACTGGTGCAGCAGGACAGCGTAAGGGACGATTTGAACTGGCTGACAGGGGAACTATTTTCCTGGATGAAATCGGTGAAATCAATCAATCGGTTCAGATCAAAATTCTCAGGGTTCTCCAGGAAAAGGCATTTGAAAGGGTGGGGGGAGAAGAAACCGTGACAGTTGACGTCCGGATTATCGCAGCTACAAACCGGGACCTTAAAACGGAAGTGGCCATGGGACGCTTTCGAAAAGATTTGTATTACAGATTGAACGTTGTTAACATCAATATGCCGCCACTGAGGGAACGGGCGGAGGATATCCCCTTACTCGCCGCTCAATACCTTAAGTCCAGTGCGGTGGAACATGCAAAGAAAATAGAAGGATGGAAACCAAAAGCCATTGCCATGCTTCGGAGTTACTCCTGGCCTGGCAATGTCAGAGAGCTCCGAAATGTTATTGAAAGTGCGGTCATTCTCTGTAAGGGGGAATATATTGATGTAGAGGATTTGCCGCCCCAGCTCAGTGATGGCAGGAATGAGAACAATGTCGTTGTTCCTCTCGGGATTTCCATGGCTGAAGTGGAAAAAATTGTGATTCGGGCAAATCTCAATTCCCTTGGCGGGAATAAAAGCCGAACATCTGAAATCCTTGGAATAGGGCGAAAAACACTCCATAGAAAGATTCACGACTATGGAATGGAAGCCGAATTCCTGAGTAACAATAATGATGTTTCTACTTGACAGTACAGTCAAACTCAAGCAGTATTCAATCTATGAGCAGTGGAGTTGATTCAGCACCTCTTGCCGAGCTATCCCGTGTACTGGCTCTGGAAAAGGATCCAGAAATGATCAGGGAGTTTCTATTGAGTTTGCTCACTGGAGCAGAGGCGGCAGAAATATCTTCACGCTGGACACTGGTTCGTTTGATGAAGCAGGGCATGAGCCAGCGGATGATATCCCGGGAACTGGGGCTGAGCCTCTGCAAAATAACCCGTGGATCAAAAGAGCTCAAAAAGGATAATTCACCCTTTGATTACATGATAGATATTCTCCAGAAGTCCCTGAACAATCATGAAAAAAACTGATGCCGGAACTATTGCCGTTTGACAAAACTGGTCAACTTTTCAACCTTGGTCTCAACCAGACCCCGGGCCTCAGCCGATGAAATAAATTTCTTGAACTGACTGAATCCCAACGCTTTTGTATTGATGTTCTTATCCCTTAATCTGGAACTGACCACACCATATCGATGGAAATCCGGCTCTGCTCCTTCATCCATTTCCTGAAGAGTTTCAGCCAGAGTTTTAAGAGCTATCTGCAAAGATCCGGTTTCCTGCTTGAACTGACGTCCAGGGATTATTTCTGAACGCTGATCATCTGATTCCATACTGACATACCCTGCCCGGGAAGCCTCGGCAATGAAATCCCCCCAGCGTTTGTAGCCAAGAGCTTTTTCATCAAATCCCTGATTCAGTTTTTTCATTGTTATTTTGACATTACCGGCATCGGTTCCTTTTTTTTCTTTGCGCAGTATGGATGCTGTTTCCGCAAGGCGTTCAAACCAGTATTCCCGGGAATACGTAGGGAGACTGTCCTTTTTGCCGGGGTCTTCATCTCCACTGTCATCATCCCCCAGGGGATACATATCCCTGAAGTCTGTAAAACTGTCGGCAAGCCTCAATAAATCGTTGCTGGCATTTTTGATATCGCAGACAATGTGAGTCACCTTGCCTGCCTTTCGAAGGTTCATCACCAGAGGCCGGAAGTCACTGTCACCCGTTAACAACACATAAATATCGATGTGATCCTGAAACCTCAGAAGATCCAGGCAGTCATTGGTAAGGTGCATATCGGCACTGTTCTTGTCTCTTCTTCTTCCTCTATAAGGGACGTGTACCATGTTGAAATGAAGGGCCGCCAGGACGGGACCCAGTGATTTATACCCCATTTGACTCCAGTCAGCATAGGCATGGGAGCTGACGACCCGGCCAAGCCCCTCAGAATAATCCCAGAGTCCCTGGACAAATAGATTCTTGGAGCTCGATGGCTTGACATTTTCAACATCCCAGAAGATTGCTACATTATGATTCATACTGTATTTTAACCTGTATAATTCCAACTGTTGAGTGAGGAAAACAGTTTTATGTATAAAATCTCATTCTATGTGCCCATTTCCGATGCAGAAAAGGTGAAAAACGCAATGTTTTCGGCCGGAGCCGGCATTATAGGCGACTATGACAGGTGCTGCTGGGAGACGGCAGGTATTGGACAATTCAGACCACTGCAGGGCAGCCATCCTTCCGTTGGAACTCAAAACTCTGTTGAACGACTGGAAGAACTCAAAGTTGAAATGGTCTGCGACAGGGCCCACCTGAAGAACGCACTCAATGCGCTTATTAGCTCCCACCCATATGAGGAAGCAGCTTATGGTTTCTGGGAGATTGGGAATTTGGGGAGCATCTGAAAGGATTCCCGGGCATTGGATTCCTGCGGCTTCACTGAAGCTTTCCAGCCTCTACTCCCTTAGATATGGAGCAAGGGCATTGTACCAGAAATTACTGCTGTCCAGGTAGATATCCATGGCATGATTCAACCTGTCTCCGGACAGGCTGAATTTTGTTTTTTCCGCATCCTCAAAAAGAAACTCTGTCTCCAGTGGCCGGGCACCATGTATAAGGGTAAGAATATCGATAACCCGCTGGGAATCCAGGGAATGGACATCGGAATAGACAATTCTCTCGAAATCCGGGGATTCTTCCTCCGATAAATCCAGCACCTCCAGTTTGTCAAAATCTTCCAGGAACATTGCATAGAAAACAGGGGCGGAAAACAGAGCCTCAACCAGAGAACTGGCATCGTAACCTAAAATCTCAATGGCCAGTACCACGGCAAGATAATCGGAAACGTCTTCTTCCATGCCAACAAACTGAAGATCAAAAATATCAATAAATGCATGTCCCAGTTCATGAAGGATTACATAGAATACACTGTCAATCAAAATTTCTTCATTTTCACTTGCCGAGTTCAGTTGTTTTTTTAAATTTCTGTATATGAAATCCATCAATTCATAGCCTATGGTAATATTCTGAGTATCCGGACTGTAATAGGCGTTTATTTCCTCGATTTCGGCGAAGGTGATGTAATGAACATTTTCGAAATACAGCATTCCATTGATCGCCTCTATCAACGAATCATAGGGAACTGATTCTATTAATGCCCTGTAGTACTTTTTCATTGCAGGATGAATCGGTTCTTCGTATTCCAGTACAAATTTTCCATCCGTTCCGGCCAATTCCCTGGCTCTGGCAAAATACTGGGTATAGGGGATTCCCTGCACCCGCATCAAGTAGGAAAGACTTCTATCCAGTTCACGAAGTATCTGGAGGTTTTTGAAAACCTGGAAATGCTCTTCCACAAGTTCCAGATCATCATCGTCTGCATTTTCCCTGTAGTAATTCTCAGCCAGTTCCTTCAAGATCCTCATGTTTTCCTGAATTTCGGCTCCCAATGCTTGAAAGCTGTCCATATCAATAGAAGATACATCCAGAATACCGTCTATGGTATCATCGACGGTCTTGTTGAGTACCTGAACCCGGTCATGGTTTAAACTGGCAAGAGCGGTGTTCAAGTCATCATCATGAGTTACATAGAACGGTGTATTATCGATTTGCTGTCCTTCTATTCTGGGCACAATAATCTGCTGTTCCTGCTGATCTGAAAAATCTATAAACATCACAGTCAGACCAATACCAAAGCACAGGATACAGATGAGCAGGAATCGGAGCAATTTCTTAATCGTACCTCGTTTGTTTTTTTCAGGATTCATCATTATCTTCCTCGGGATAATTGAAATACGGCTCCACGGAATTGTACCAATAGTTACTTGCCCGCAGATAATTATTGGGAGATCTTATACTCGCAGTCGGGTAAATCTTGTCGATTAAATAGTCATATTCATTGAGCACAGTATAGAGTGAAAACAAGTCGGCCCGATAGCCCACGAGCATGTCCAGAATTGAATAAAAACGTTGTTTACCCAGACGTAAGGAGTGGTCATAAGTATCATTGAAAATCAGCAGGCCCTGCTCGGAAGATTGGACCTCTTCGTCCTGTTTTCTTATTTCATGGATGCGGTAGAGGGCCTTGGCATACGGCATCACAGTTTTCTGAATCGTGCTCCAATCATAGCCAAAGACTTCAGCCGTCAAAATTACAGCCAGCTGATCGACTGTATCCTCCATTTTTCCTGCATAAGGAATGGAAAAAATCTCATGAAAAGAATGGCCGAATTCCCGCAAGAGCACCATGGCGGTGATACGCATAATCTGATCCCTTACTTCACTCTCGGGCTTTAGTTCTGCATGGAAGATCTGCTCAATGTAGGCAATCTGTTCATAACTGATATTGATGGAATCGGTCGTCTGATCGTACACCGGAATTTCAGTTTCGTCGTGCTCCAGAAACGTTACGAAATGCTCCTGATCCAGAAGAAATAGCTCATTGATTCGGTCAACAATTAATGGGAAGCTATCTTCCTGTGTTACCATATCGTAATAACGGTTGAGATCTGGTGTTTCCGGTTCCTGTATGCGCAGTACCCACCGTCCTTTTCCCGAAGGAACCCTGGCTGGTCGCTGAAAGAAGGTTTCCGTATCGTCTCCTGAAGCCAGCAGCCTGCGCGTGATTTTCCGATCCATGTCCCGGAGACGGTACAGCGTGAGGTAGTGATTCTTGTCCAGACGGACAAGTGCCCTGCCTTTAAAACCCTGAATATGCCGGTAAACAATCGATAACAGGGCCTCTACTTCATTCTTAAGATCCCGGAGCTTATCGACGTTCTCAGTCTCATATTCTCCTTCCTCATTGTAACGAACAATGAATCGGTGAACACGTTCGGTGATCTCTGTGTCAAAAAGATTGAGTTTTGTGTAGGGCTGTTTGGCCGGTTGATTAAGTGCTGTCAGAAGTTTTGACCGATCCAGCTTCAAGGTTTCTGAGATATAAGGTGATCCTACCCACATTTCCTGTTCATAATCATAGTATTCCGGGTATTCGGGACTGAATACATGGGATCCGATCAGCAGGCCAAATGCAACAGTACCCAGCAGTACCAACAATTGAAAGAAAATCCGGATCCATTTCCACTTCTTGCTTTTCATAATCAGCTTTCCTTATTCTGTTCCCGGCGGTTATGACAGTAATGGCAATTTGACATTTCCATCATGCAGACACAATATTTCACTACATGCCTTGTTTCAAGTATCATGAGACTCAGCATCCCTGCAATGAGCATACCCTGCCTATTTCAGGGTTCACTGCTGATGGGAACTTCAGTGTTACATCGGCAGCCGCTGCTGCAATTTTCAGGGTTTGTTCTATGGAGAGGTGCATGATTTCACTGTAGACGAGTCCAGCCATAAAAGCATCCCCGGCACCGGTGGCCGAAATGGGTTTGATTTTTTCAAATCTGTGACAGCCCTCCCTGGATTTCCTGTTCCAGTAGACACCCCGGGCACCCATTGTTATGAAGAGGCTGTTCAATCCTCTGTCAATCAGCATCCGGCCCGCCCTGGCCGCACTATCCTGATTATGAATTGAGATACCTGTCAGGACTTCGGCTTCCAGAGCATTGAGTTTCAGGGTATGAATGCGGCTAAGAATATTGACAAGTTTTCCGGCCTTGGCGGCTGATACGGGATCAACAAATAATGGTACTGAGTGAAATTCCCCTGCCAGATACTCCAGTGTGGTTTGCGGTAGATTTCCATCCATCACCAGGACTGCCGCAGCTGCAAGCAGGGAGTGTTTTCTCCCCAGTTCCGACGGGGTAATGCGAGAAACAGCTTCCATATCGGAGAGTGCCAGGACCATGTCACCATCTTCATCAGTAACAGCAATGTACTGCGGCAATGCTGCTCCGGGAACAGTAATGCTGTGGGACATGCCCACTCCGGCACTTTTACATTGTTCCTGAACAAGACGGCTGGGAGAATCATCGCCTGTAACGCATATCAGCTCGGTTCGGATACCCATCCTGGCAAGGTTCTCGGCAATGTTGCGTCCTACTCCGCCGGCGTTCATGCGAATACATCCCGGATTGGAATCCTTCATCTTCAGTGCTTGAGACGCAAGGCCAATGGTATCCAGAGCCGCCGCACCGACAACGATCACCGGGGGTTGCTTCACTTAGTTTTCCTCTGGATTTCTTCGTAATGCTTCATAGGCTGCTGCGATTCTGGCTCCCAGACGGACATTGTTTTCCACCAGAGCGATATTGGCTTCCAGGCTTTTCCCGTCGGTCAATTCAGCTACCCGGGCAAGGAGATAGGGGGTAAGCCCTTTACCCGTTATACCCTGGACAGCAGCATCCTGGACTGCCGTTTTGACAGCTGCATTAATCTGCCGACTGTCCATACCACGATCTGCCGGAACTGGCTGGGCAATAAGAAGACCGCCGCCTATGCCCAGCGACCATTTCGCCAGCATAACAGCTGCCGCCGCCTCAGGGGTATCAAGGCGTTGATCTACCCCAAAGCCGCTGTCCACCGAGTAGAAGGCCGGCATCCTGTCTGTACCAAAACCCAGGACCGGGACTCCCCGTGATTCAAGGCATTCCAGGGTAAGCCCGATGTCGAGGATGGATTTTATTCCGGCACAGATAACAGCCACGTCAGTACGAGCCAGTTCGTCAATATCGGCTGATATATCGAAGCTTTCCTGAGCCCCCCGATGGACTCCACCGATGCCGCCGGTTGCAAAGACCCGGATGCCCGCTATCGCGGCAATAATCATGGTGCCTGCCACCGTCGTTGCCCCATCCTTTCCGCTGGAAACAAGAATGGGGATATCTCGTCGACTGGCCTTGGCCGTCTTATTGCCTGATCGGCCAAGCTTTTCTATTTCATCGATAGTCAGGCCTGCAGCGGGGCGGCCTTCCAATATTGCCATGGTGGCGGGAATCACACCGTTACTCCGCACAATGCGTTCCATGCGCAATGCTGTTTCCA
Source organism: Spirochaetaceae bacterium (assembly GCA_965224705.1). Taxonomy (GTDB): domain Bacteria; phylum Spirochaetota; class Spirochaetia; order DSM-2461; family DSM-2461; genus UBA2779. The sequence goes on from OZ245056.1 coordinate 2,680,476, forward strand.
CATTGGTGGGCCAGGGCATTCCATGTGTGATAATCGTGGATTCCAGTGCCAGCACCGGTTTGTTGGATGCCAGGGCGTCAGCTACTTCGGGGGTCGTTCTTACAGTTATATTGTTCATCGATATAATTTAAATTGTGAGTGTCAGAAAGCTTGTTGAACTCTCATTACTTCCAGTAATTGCAAGGTTCTAAGTCATCAAAACAGCCGTATTAAAGAAATACTTTTCTAATTTAACAAGCTTTCTGACACCTGTAATACCTCCGCAAATATGTTCAGTTTTTCAGAGAATCAGGCACATTGACACAGCCGATTTATGACCGGAACTGCTGCAGCAATACCCGGTATTTTCTCCTTTCTCTCTGAGATTTGATTCAATCATAATCTGTTTTGGAAACAGCGCCAAGTATTGCATTCTTTTACTCGCGGAACTGGATGTGAGGTTGAGACCCGGTTTGATGTAATGGAGAGGATGAATAAATCCCCATCTGTTCAAGCACAAGTCCCACCCCCACCAGGCAGGCTGTTTCCGTTCGCAGAATTCTTCTTCCAAGCTGAATCAAGGTGAATCCAGTTCCTTCCAGAATTTCTCTCTCCCTGTCAGACCATCCCCGTTCCGGCCCAACGGCAAGAACAACCTGACGGAAATCTGCCGCCATCCCGGAGAGGGACATGGCCTTCTGACTGTTATCCAGGGCAATGAGCCGGATGTTCCTTCCCTTCGGCAGCACGTTCAGTGAACTGTTAAGATTTTTTCTGATAATGACCGATGGAAGGTGGGTGACGGCACCCTGCATGGCTCCTTCAAGAAGGGCAGACCGATACAGTTCATCCCGCCACAGCCTGGAGGAAAGATAGGACTTCTCATTGAGATCCGTTGAGCAGAGAATGATTTCCCTCACTCCCAAAGTACTCAAATCCTTCAGTAATCGACGGGCCACTGGCGGTCTGGGACATCCTAAAAGAACTGTAACAGGGTAAGTGCCTGTTGAATCCCGTACAGGATTGAATCGAATTCTCCACCTGTTCATCTTCCGGGATATCAACGATGCATAGCCAACCTGCCCGCCGACAATGCCGGCCAGAAACTCATCGTCCACATTTAATTTCAGTATTTTCATAATATGAACCATTCTGACATCATCACAGGGAATCCCATCAGCCAATTCATCTTCATCAAACAGAATAAGATTCATCAGGTACGGTGATCAGTGTATGACTGAACTTCATCATGCACAAATGTCACATGGATGCCTGCCTGGGCAAAGAGTTCTTCAGATTCCACACCGGCCTGGTACTTGCGTTCACACAGAACACGGGTAACACCGCAGGAAATGATTAACATGGCACAGGTGCGGCAGGGGGTCATTCTACAGTAGAGAGTTGCACCATCGAGGGAAACTCCCCGTCTGGCGGCCTGGCAGATAGCATTCTGCTCGGCATGGACAGTTCGGACACAGTGCTGTTTTTCAACCCCATCGCTGTGAAGAACGGTGTTGTACAGATGGCCTGCTTCATCACAGTGGGGCAGGCCCGGAGGGGCTCCCACATATCCGGATGCAAGAATTTGACGGTCTTTCACAATGACACAACCGCTGCGGCCTCTGTCGCAGGTTGCCCTCTTTGCGATGGCGTTGGCCACCTGCATGAAGTATTCATCCCATGACGGGCGTCTATGAGTGCTTTTCAAAGGCTTCCCTCCTTTTTCCTGACACTATATCATGCTTACATGGAAGGTGACCTTCTACGGACATGGAAAAGATCAAAAAAGGAGAGGGGCTGGAATAATTACGGCGATATTGCGGCAGATCTTCGGGAGAAATTGTACCGAATCGCTCCGATTCCACGAAATATGGCCGTAGAACTGGCCGACTACTTCCTGCCCGGTCCCATTGATGAAGATTCCATCTATCGATTGGAAGAAGTACTGGATATCATCGCCGGGCAGTGGAATGCGGAAAACAGTCTGTTGAACGATTCTGATTATGAATTCATCAAGGACCTCGCCAATGCCTGGGCACTGGAATTGGATATAGGCGTGCTGAATCAGATCATGCAGGTGATTGTAGAGATGGGAGGTTTTTCCAGCAATTCCTGAGGGAACTCCAGAGGATGTTATGAAAGTCTATTTTGTTGGTGCCGGGCCTGGTGATCCAGACCTGATTACGGTTAAGGGCCGTAATCTACTTGAACAGGCAGATGTTGTTATATATACAGGGAGTCTAGTTTCCTCCAGGCTCCTGGAATACTGTGATCCCGATGCTGAGTTGATGGATTCGGCCGGCATGAATCTGAATGAAGTAGCCCATGTCTACCAGAAGAAGAAGGAGGCAGAGGGTATCATTGTCCGCCTGCATACTGGTGATCCATCCGTATACGGAGCCATTCAGGAACAAATTGACCTGCTCAATTCCTGGGATATCCCCTTTCTCATCGTCCCCGGAGTTTCATCCTTTCAGGCAGCTTCTGCGGCTCTGGAGAAGCAGTTTACTCTGCCGGGAGTGAGTCAGACTGTTATCCTCACCCGGGTGGAAGGACGTACCGCAGTTCCTGAATCCGAACGCCTGGAAGTTCTGGCGGAAAGCCATGCCACTCTTGTCATCTTCCTGTCTGTGGATAGGGCCGGAGATATTCAGAGGCGTCTGACTCCCATCCTTGGCCCTGACATCCCGGTGGCCGTGGTGTATCGGGTAAGTTGGGATGATCAAAAAACAATAACAGGCCGATTAGGCAATCTTGAGACGATGGTCAGGGATTCCAATATTACCAGACATGCCCTGATTATTGTCGGTCAGGTTCTCAACTCGGAATATGAGAAATCGAAACTCTACGATGCCGCCTTCAGCCATGGATACCGCCGAGCAGAATGATTGCCCTGAGTTTCATTACAGAGAATGGCCGACAGACGGCCGAAGAGCTTCTCAAACGGCTCCCCCGGAGTCAAATAGTTGATCTTCGAGGCAGGGGACAACTCCGCAAATGGGTTGAAATCCATTTCCATACATTCAGCGGCCATGTGTTCATTATGTCTCTTGGAATTGTGTACCGAATGATTGCCCCATTCATTAACAGTAAATACACCGATCCAGCTGTGGTGGTTGTGGATGATGCACGCCGCTATGCCATTGCGGCTTTGAGCGGCCATGAGGGGGGTGCCAATGTACTGGCCTGGAAGGTGGCGAGTCTGCTTGACTGTGAACCCGTCATCACAACAGCCTCCGACAGTAATCGTCGGATTACAATGGGTGTGGGCTGCCGCCGAGGAATTTCCTCAAAAACAGTGGAAAAAGTAGTTCGAGAAGTTCTTGACAGGAACAATATAGGGATTGGTGAAGTGCGTATTGCCGGAAGTGTCGATATCAAAAATGGAGAATCAGGTTTGATTGATGCCTTTGAGACCATGGGTATCCCACTCGTATTTCTACACTCAAACCGCATAAGAACTTTCTCAGGGAGTTCCAGTATCTCAGAGCCTGCCTGGAAGCATCTTGGATTGCCCGGTGTGAGTGAACCATGTGCCCTATTGTTGGGAAGAAGGGCGGTACTTGTGCAGTCAAAAATTGCCGTTGATGGTGTTACCATCGCTTTAGCCAGGGAGGATGAACAGGTATGAAAGGAACCATGAGTGTCGCCGGGACAGGACCGGGCAATCTAGGGAATCTCACCCCAATGGCACAGGAAAAAATCAGATCAGCCGAAGTGGTCGCAGGGTACGGTGGTTATCTTGAGCTGATCAGTCCCCTTCTCAAAGGTAAAACAATCATCTCAAGTGGTATGCGAAAGGAAGTGGAACGCTGCAGTGAGGCATTGGAGCAGTACCGGCAGGGCAGGCATGTTGTTCTGGTTTCAGGCGGGGATGCCGGGGTGTACGGTTTAGCTGGACTGGTACTGGAACTGATGAGTCCGGACGAACAAAGAGATCTTATTGTGGTGCCGGGCATTACTTCAGCGACAGCCTGTGCGGCTCTGCTGGGAGCTCCACTCGTCCATGATTTTGCCGTCATATCCCTCAGCGACCTTCTTACCGAAGTCAATCTCATCGAGAAACGCCTTCGACTGGCGGCTGAAGGAGATTTTGTAGCGGTCATATACAACCCGAAGAGTCTGAAACGTCATCGACTTTTTCAATTGACTTCTGAAATATTTCTTCAGCATCGTCAACCTGAAACTCCGGTAGGTTTAGTTCAAAACGCCTACAGGAATGCTCAGAGGGTAGAGATTACTTCTCTACAGTACCTTGGAAATCAGAACTGGGTGGATATGAAAACAACTTTGATTATCGGCAGCAGTCAAACCAGGGTGAGCGGAAACAGAATGATAACTCCAAGGGGGTATTCTCTCAGGGCAATCGCATCTAAAATCCACTAGCCAGAGTGTTCTTCAAAGCCTTATTCATGGGTTTTTAACCGCAGAGGACGCAGAGAGCGCAGAGTGTTCAAGATAAATGTTGACCAATCTGTTTATGCTATAGAGACGAAAAAACCCGGACTAAAGTAAGACTTTTTCTCCATTTTTGGGCGTTTTGCCCAAAATGTGGGTGCGTCCATGCGCCCACGGGCAGCTCTAAGCGGTTTTAAGAGCTGCCCTATATCTCTCTGCGTACCTCTGCGTTCTCTGCGGTTTAATGCCGCTTTGAGGAGATTCCACATTCTTTGAGACACTAGGAGTCTGTCGGATTTACGTCTCACGGCTCGATTTTTGCCCTTTTTCCCTGCTGCTGCGTTGCTAAAACACTCACGTAGCCCAGCTACGCTCCGTTTTTGTCGCCTTGCATCAGGAAAAAATCATCAAAAATCGCCTCAAAGCCTTAAAATCCGACAGACTCCTAGATAAAAATTTCCATTGACCTCGAAAATCAGTGTTTTTCATTCTTTTTGGGACAGAATTAGATGCAATTACCCTGGGTATTCTCTGGACAAAGCAATGCGAATGTGCTAATCGTTGTAAATCTGTTCAACCCCACAGTGCCCGGGATTAGTAATTGAGAATTACGGATTCGGGTTAAAAGGGAATCCGGTGCAAATCCGGAACGATCCCGTCACTGTAATTGGATTATCCACCATGAATGTCACTGTTCCATTGGAATGGGAAGGCGGTGGATGTTAATCATAAGTCAGGAAACCTGCTGTATGGGTCCCACAGATAACACTCTTCGAGGAGAGAGTCGTTATCACGGATGCCATTCCGTCGTCGATTATCTCCTCCAATTCATTGGAGGTATCGGGTTGATATCAGCCTGTCGTATTTATGGTAAACAAATTAACAGAGTCATTGCCCCTGTTAGTGGGATTATTCATTCTCATGAGCTGTGTTTCAACTGAGTCCGATAATTCAGTCAGGGTTGCAGAGCCTGTAATCCTTATCGCAGGTTTCGGAAGCAGTTACGATACGGGAATTGCCAACCTGGAAGATTTTGATGTCCGTATACGGCAGAGTTTTCCAGACAACGAGGTTTTATGGGGTTTTACATCTTCCTTCATTGTCAACAAACTGCGCAAAACCGGCACAACAACTCTCTTTGATTCCAGAGTTCCCCTCTTCAGTCTTGAGGAAGCCTATCATCACCTTCTGGAACAGGGCCGCAGAAATGTACTGGTTGTTATATTCCACATCATGAGGGGAGTCAAGCATAAGCAGGTACTGGACACACCGACTCCTGGTCTCAATGTAAAATACATCCACCCCTTACTCTATTATGAGGAAAACATTGAAAACTCCGTTCTTGCCCTTGAGGATAAAATTGCCAGTACCGATGAAACGGCTACTGTATTCTGTGCTCACGGTAATGGAAAAAACCCCCAGTACAATGCTGAACTGGAGATGATCAACAACTACCTGCAGTTCCATTATAAAAACACGTATCTGGTCAGCCTGGAAGGAACTCCATCCTGGGAACCAATTCGCAGAAAAATTCTCGAGTCAGGGGTTTCGAGAGTACAGTTTATTACTTACATGCTGACCTTCGGGGATCATATGCTGAATGATGTCTCAGGAGATGAAGACGATTCCCTGAAGAGTCAGCTGGGACTTCCGGCCGAAGTTACCGATGGATTGGCTGCCATGCCCGGTTTCCAGAACATGTTCATCGACAGAATTGAGGACACTCTGGAACAGTTCAAAGGTCTGTAGGCAGATTCAAACATGAGGATGCTGATCCTTTGCCTGATTACCGTATCATCTTTTCTGTGGGGAGGGGGAAGAGGTGAGTCTGGCAGCATGCTGTCCAATGATCCTCCTTCCCATGTTACAGTGACTGATTTCTTTGACAGGGAAGTTCGGGTTCCTCTTCCCGTCGAAACGCTGATAACCTTGAACTCCGGGATGACTGAAATTGTAGCGGCTCTTGGGGCTGTCGATCGTACAGTGGGAAGGGATAGTTTCAGCACCTTCCCATCCTTCATGAAGAGTGTCCCTGTTACAGGAAAAAACTCCTCAAGTCCCAATATGGAAAGAATCCTTGCTCTCAAACCTGATTTACTGCTTGCTGATGCCATGTTTGATGAGGACAGGATAGCGATACTTGAAAATCGGAATATCTCAGTCATTATTGAGTCAACCAGCAATCCAGAGCGGCTTCCCAGCCTTGTCAGGAACCTGGGCGCCATCCTTCAGGAAGAGTCCCGTGCGGAAAAGGTTTTGAGCTTCACGAACAAAACCCTCAAAGACGTATTAAAAGAGGTGGCGGCCATCAATCCCGAAAATCGAAACAAACCCTCCGTTTATTTTGAGAATCGAAAACAGAATAAAAGTGTCTCCGTACTTTCCGGCCATGATGTTTTTATCGGCTATGCCGGCGGTATGAACATTGCAGCCGACGAACCGGTAAAATTCCCTGAACTAAGCCCGGAATTCATCGCGATGTCGAATCCTGATGTTATTATCCGCAGGGTAAGCGGAGATATAACCAGCAAGGCGATGGAAGCTATGCGATCATCCATCATGGCCAGACCAGGATTGAAATCGGTGGATGCTGTACGAAATGACAGAGTCTACATAATTAAATCCGACCTGTTTATTTCCCTTCGCTATCCCGTGGGGATTGTGTATCTGGCCAGCCGCTTTCATCCCGATGTGTGGACATTGAGTCCTGAAAAAATCCATAAGTACTATGTCGATACCCTTTTCGGGGAGGACGAGTGGAGAAACATAGAGGAAGATTATGTCTATCCCTGATCACTCCATAAGCAGGAAACTTCTTCTTCGACGGCATAGAAGACGCTGGATACTATCCGGTACATCCCTGATACTTCTCTGCATGGCTGTCCTGTCCGCCGGCCTTGGTTCTGTCCGGATATCACCGGTTGATGTGTGGGCTTCCATCAGAGCTGGATTGAACGGAAACAGGCCTGAATCCCTGAACCCCGGGATCGTATCAGTCATCTGGGACATCAGACTGCCCAGAATCATGATGGCTCTGTTTGCCGGGATGAGTTTATCTCTGGGAGGAGCGGCCATGCAGGGTATAATGCGTAATCCCATGGTCAGTCCCTATACGCTGGGTATATCGGCCGCTTCAGCTTTTGGGGCATCTCTTGCCATCGTTCTGGATATTCCAGGGTTTATAATTCCAATGGCATTTCTAACAGCACTTCTGTCCCTGTTTCTTGTACTGCTGTTCTCGCAGAAGGATAAAATGCAGGTGGAAAGCCTGATTCTTGCGGGTATAGCTGTGATGTTTGCATTTTCTGCCGGCACATCCCTGCTTCAATACCTGGCCAGCCAGGATGAATTAACCCGCATTGTTTTCTGGCTTATGGGATCTCTTGGTTCCACCACCTGGCTTGAATCGGCCACAGCGGCTCTGATCTTTCTGATCTTCGGACCTTTCATTTATTCCTTATCCTGGCGTATCAACATCCTTTCCTCCGGTGATGATGGGGCTGGAAGTCTGGGAATCCATCCGCAATTTCTACGTATGGCGGTTATTCTGGGTGTTACTCTGGTGACGGCAGTCATCGTCAGTTTTTCGGGAGTAATCGGTTTCATTGGATTGGCCTCACCCCACATAGCCCGCATTCTCTTCGGCAGTGATCACCGTCTTCTCTTCCCTGCTTCCGCTCTGACAGGAGCATTGTTTCTTCTGGTATCCGATACTCTGGCCCGGACACTGTTAGGGAACACGGAATTGCCCATTGGTATAATAACATCCTTTATCGGTGTCCCATTCCTCATCGCCATTCTCATGAACCGCCGCAAGTTTCGGAATGTGCTGTGAGTATTCAGGTCCACAATTTCAATTTCTCCTACAATCAAAAACCCTTTCTGAAAAATCTTTGTTTCAGCTGCCCTGGCGGTCAGGTTGTTGCCCTTCTCGGAGAAAACGGTTCGGGCAAATCCACACTGATTTCATGTCTGGCCGGAATGAAGTCAGTCAGAGGTATAAATTGGATGAACAGACCTCTCCAGGACTGGTCAATAGCGGATCGGGCAAAACACAGGGCTCTGGTTCCTCAGCATTCCATCTTTGAGCCTTCCATGATTCTCTATGACTTTGTTCTCCTGGGGCGTAAACCATGGTTCAGATGGTATGAAGGCCCTGGAGACCACAGTGTGGTCAGAGAAGTATTGAATCTGTTTGAATTAACGCATCTTTCCTTTCGTCCACTGGCGGATGTCAGTGGAGGGGAGCGGCAGAAAGCTGTACTGGCCCGGGCATTTGCTCAGGATACACCTCTTCTTCTCCTTGATGAACCCTTGAACAATCTGGATCTTCGTTTTCAAATGAAATTCATGAACTTATTGAAGGAGCGAAGTCAGAGTAAAAATGTATTGATACTCATCGCTCTGCATGACATCAATGCCGCCCTGAGCTGGTGCGACTCCGCCATTTTATTGAAAGACGGGTCTCTTGTGGCTCAGGGACCCAACAATGAATCCATCAGTGAAGAAAGTGTCCATCAGATGCTTGATATTAGAATTGACTTCGTCGAAATCAACGGGAAGCGTCAGATGTTCCTTCCCCTGGAAGAAGTTTCCTCATGAAATCACATCTCAATTCCAATTCTGGCCGACACCCCGGACTGGTAGTAGTGCTTGATCGGTTTCATTTCAGTCACCAGATCAGCTCTCTGGATGAGACGGTTCGGGGCTCCTCGTCCAGTGCAGATTACTTCCATCGTTTCTGGCCGTTTGTCAAGAATTCTATGAAAATGAGATTCATCCACCAGATTTCGGGAAAGAGCAACATTGATTTCATCCAGAATAAGGAGGTTGAATTCCGCATCAGCAAAGAGACAGTCAATTCTCTTCAATCCTTCATTGGCCCTGTCCCTGTCCTGATTTGTCACGGATCGGTCAAACATAAGCCCGCATCCAAATTGCTCAACCGATACGCCGATTTGATTCAGGATTTTTATCTCAGAATAAGATTTATTCTTGATGAACTGGATGAGTTTTACTTTGAGATCAGCTCCTCTGGCCCTGAGAGCCAATCCAAAGGCTGCGGTCGATTTTCCTTTGCCGCCGCCCGTGTATACATGAAGGTAACCATTCATGTCAAAATACTAGCACATCTCAGCCGAAGATAGACAGGTGGAGGTAGATGTATGGTTATGTTTTTTCTGACAAATTCAAAACACACCACATCCAGGGTGTTCTTCAGACAATGATGCTTTTTAATCACGACCGCCCCCTGCTTTTTCTGCTCATTCTGCTGACGGCCCTGGCCCTTGATCTTCTGGCAGGAGATCCGCCAACCCGATACCATCCAGTTGGCTGGCTGGGTCAGGTTATACAATGTATCTGGGCCGGAAGACTCAGCAGTAAAAAGGTACATCTACTCTTCTGCGGAACTCTTATCCTCTCTACAGGACTTCTTCTTACGACGATGATTTCATGGCCGCTGCAGAGATTTCTTCTCTCACTCAGGGGCATACCCCTGTTTGTCGCCATCATAATATCAGCCATTGTTTTCAAATTGTCTTTTTCATTGAAGGGGCTCCTTCACGCTAGCAGTAGCGTAAAAAATGCCCTGGACTCTGGAAATCTCCCCAGAGCCAGGCAGTTGGCCAGTCAGAAACTGGTCAGTCGAACTATGGAAGATGCCGACGAAGCAGCTGTTGTGTCAGCTGTTATTGAATCCCTGAGTGAAAACTTTACAGACAGCCTGGCTTCCCCCATTTTCTATTTCTCGATCGGAGGACTCCCTGCTGCCTGGGGGTATCGGTTCATTAATACGGCCGATGCCATGCTTGGTTACCATGGGGGGGATAAGGAATGGGGAGGAAAAATAACGGCCCGGCTGGATGATGTACTGAATTGGATACCGGCAAGAATTTCAGGCTGGATATTTATTATCGCCTCAGGCCTGACATCTCTGGAGGGCAGGCTGTCGTCAAAATGCATGCTGACTGATGCCATGAAATGTGCGAGTCCAAACTCAGGATGGACCATGGCGGCGGCCGCTGGAATTCTGGGTATCAGGCTGGAAAAGAAAGGGCATTATGTTCTTAACTCTCATGGGAGGCTTCCTGTATCTGCGGACATAGACCGATGTATCAATCTTGTCAGAATATCATCTGTGCTACTGCTGATATCTGTTATATTGTGTATAGTTCTTGTATTGATAGTCCAATAAACCTATATATAGCGTTATTGGAGGGAGTATAATGACGTTGATACTTGGTGGAATAAAGAGTGGTAAAAGCTCATTTGCAGCCCGGTTAGCCAGGGACAGAGAACAGCTTGGGCCGGTTGTTTATCTGGCCACGGCGTATGCCGGTGATGAAGAAATGGCTCAGCGCATCCGGAATCACCGTGCTGACAGACCGGAGAATTGGGAAACAATTGAGGAAGAATTGAATCCGGCCGGGGTGATTCCTAATCTCTCAGGAGTAAGAACACTGCTTCTGGATTGTGTCACTTCATGGCTCAGCAATTTAATTGCTCCCCTTGGAAAAGAACCGGATCATGACGAAGTCATTCAGTTCGGACGGAAGGAGGTCAACAAGCTCATGGCCAGTATTAAAAACTGGGAGAAGGGCGGAGGGGAGGCCTTTCTTGTCTCCAACCTGGTGGAACTGGGCCTGGTATCAGCCTGGCCATTGGGGAGGGTTTTTCAGGATCTGTCGGGCTTCGCGCATCAATTAATTGCTGCGGCCGCCAGCAGAGTCTATCATGTAACAGCGGGTCTACCTCTCAGATTGAAATGAAACCTGTCCTGGAACTGATCCCGCCTGATCTTCATTGGGAGTCTCTCCGGGGATGAACAGGGAAGAAGTGTTTCTAAACAGAATCAAGGCTTCAGTACAACCCATTGATGAAGATGCGATGAGGAGAGCTGCCTCAAGAATGGATGCTTTGCTGAAACCTCCCGGCTCCCTGGGCCGACTGGAAGATCTTGGAATTCTTCTGGCCGGAGTTCAGGGAAACGAAAAGCCTGTGATTGACTCAAAGCTTTCTCTGATTTATGCAGCAGACCATGGCGTTGCCGCTGAAGGGGTAAGCCTTGCTCATCCTGATGTAACGGGAACCATGGTAAAGGCCTTCTGTTCGGGCAGGGCTGGTATCAATGTTCTGGCATCCCGTGCCAAATCAGAAATCAGAGTTTTTGACATTGGGGTATCCAGTAACTACGATGCACCCGAATCTGTGCATATCTGCCGTATTCGCCGTGGGACCGGGAACATAAGAATCAAAGAGGCCATGAGCAGAGATGAGGCCGTCAGGGCTGTCGAAACAGGAATCAAAACGTCACAAACAGCCATCCGGGAAACAGGGGCCCGGTTAGTTGGTATTGGTGAAATGGGAGTCGGTAACACGACTCCTGCTGCGGCCCTGACATCTGTATTCACCGGTAAAGAAATTGAAAGCGTGACTGGAAGCGGAACAGGACTGACATCTCTGGAAATAAAAAAACAGGTTATAAGAGAAGCCTTGCAGCTTCACCAGCCGAACCCGGACGACATAATTGGCACACTGGCCAGAATTGGAGGTCTGGATATTGCCGGAATGGCAGGAGCCGTGATAGGGACGGCCGAACTGGGATCCCTGGCATTGATTGATGGATTCATCAGCGGGGTTGCCGCACTTGTTGCCGTGAAACTGGCTCCCAATGTGCGGGAGCGGATGGTATTCAGTCATCTGTCAGCAGAACCAGGTCATGGAATAATTGCTGATATGCTGGGACTTCTGCCAATACTTGATCTGAACCTCCGTCTGGGGGAGGGAACAGGCGCTGCCCTGGCCATGCCCATCGTTGAGGCTGGAGCGGCCCTGCTTTCCGAAATGGGAACAATGACATCAGAACTCGTTCAACTCCAGTTGCCAAAAAGTCGTTGAATGCATGATAATTATCACATAGGGGTAGACAATGTATAGATCGATGGCATTTGCATTATTGGCGACCTGCATTCTAATTAAAATGATGGCCGAGGAATCGCAATACGATGATGCAGTGACTGGCATGACACTGAATGGCTCCACAGGATTATTCGTCGTTCCCGATGCTCAAATTGGCTGGGACAGGACCGATATTGGATTGAATTCAGGCTATGGCTTTGTCTGGACAGGGAATCTGGATCATCTACCGCGTTTTTCAATCAATCTGTTTAGAAAAATTGAAGTCTCCGGGCTGCTGCACTTTAACAGCAGTGGAGTGAAGAACGGTGTCCTGGGAGCAAAGTTTCAGTTTTTTGAGAAGCAGGGTGCATCCCTGGCCATGGGGGGCGATTTCGAAATCACAGATACCAGTCACTATACCGGCCATAATTCCAAAGTTTATACTTCCGTAACCTACAGTGGAGACTTCTTCAGCATGCCGGCAACAACTTCTCTGGCATTTGGATGGCAATTCTTGAGTCTGGGTAAGTTCAGCAGCCAGTTGATATATGGTATGGGCTTTACGATAGGATTGTTTCCCAACATACTCCATAACTATCTTATGTGGGTCACGGACTTTTCCAACTTCTCCTATGCGGTGCATGGTTCTGAATTGAATGCAGGAGTCCGGGGGGCATTGAATACAGGTCTGAGAATACATCCTGTCAAGAAGGGGGCATTCAATCTTGTTATCGACATCATTGGTACGGATCTCCTGGATACAACTCGCGGACTTACTGTCTCACTGAGTGCCGGCATTGGACTGAAAACTTCCCAAACCAGACTTTCTCTTCCAGAAGGGATGGAATAACCTTGAGTACTGATGAGAATTTCATCCTCAGAGCAAGGGATTTAGACGGTGTTCTTACAGAAAATGACAGGCAGAACATACTTGGAATGCATGAGTATTATGAAGAAGCGATGGAGTCCTTTCAGGCATTGGATGCTGGTGAATCGAAGCCTTCCCTTGTTTCCTCTGAGACGGACAGGATCATACGTTCATATGAAAAGATGGGGAAATTCATGCAGGAAATTACAACAGACGAACCCAACATCCATGTCTATGGTTTTGAAACTCCATCAACCCAGCATGGAGAAGTTTCCCGCCTCATAGCCAAGATCAGGGATATAAGAACCGGGAACGATGAGTTTGTTTATTACATACAGAGAGCCTATGAACTCCTATTCAACCTTGCCTGGGGCGGAGGCGGAAGAGGACAGAAAAACTACCTGGTCGTAAAGACACCTGTCAATCAGCCATTTACAAATTATGCTGTCCACAAAATCCCTGATGTTGATGAATACATCAAAAATACAGTAATGTGCGTGATGCTCCGGGGAGCCCTTCTCCCTTCCATGATATTGAGTAAGGAGATACAGGAGTACAGTTCCACTGGTTTTGTAACCTCATTTGCCCTTTTTCGCATCAGTCGAAATGAGTCCAAATCGAAAAAAAACATGGAATACATACTGGAACCTGACATGTCCTATTTTAACATCGAATCCCTGAATGAAAAGAATCTCATCTTTGCTGATCCAATGAATGCGACGGGAGGGAGCCTGGTTGCCGTTGTCAAGTACCTGCATTCCCGGGGGGTTCATCCAAAATCTGTCAAAGCATTCAATGTTATTTCTGCTCTTCAAGGAACTCTGCAAATCGTCAGGTCAATTGAAAATGTTGAAGTTTTTACATTGTGGATGGATCCTGTACTCAATGACTCAGCATACATTCTGCCGGGTCTTGGGGATGCGGGAGACAGGATTAATGGAAGGGATTCGAACCATCGTCGAAACATAATTCAGCTTATTGCTGATTATGGGAGCAATCTGGCTGCTCTGTATCGTTCCCAGGTGAGAGAAATTGAGCGAATGGTTTTATGAGCCTGTCGGACTTACGCCTCACGGCTCGAAGTCTTAAAGTTCGACAGACTCCTATAAGTATGAAGACTTATTACGCAAGGCAATGGGTATTCATCATACTGGCAGCCATTATAAGTACTTCCTGCCGCACCTGGTCTCGGGCTGATATTGCTGCTGTCAATGCCTTTAATGCGGGCAATGCCTTCCAGGAAAAGGGGGATTACATCAGTGCAGCAGCAGCTTACAGGGAGGCCCTCACTGTTAAACCCAGGATGACCGCAGCGTCATACAACCTGGCAGTCACCTTAGCCAGATCCAGACAATATGATGAATCAATAAGAATTCTCAATGAACTACGGAGACGAAATCCAGAAAGTCTTAAGATCATCAGAACTTCTGGATGGGTGTTGTTCAGGAGTAATGAACTTGAAAAAGCTCTTTCCCAGTACTTTGAAGCTCTGGCTGTGCTGGAAACTGATGCTGAGACTCTTAAAAGCATTGTTGAAATCTATAAACAACTCCAGCAGTTTGATGATGCTATTAAATATCAGAAGGATCTTCTTCAAGTTGAAGATACGGACGAAAACCATCTGATTCTTGCAGAATTGTATGCAATGAGTGGATATGCTCAGGAGGCAATCTATGAATACGAATGGGGATTCACAAAAGACACTCCAGAGCCAGAGGCCCTGCTTTCTGCTGGAGAGATGGTTGAAAAGCTTGGGTTATACAGCAGGGCAGCAGAGTATTATCAGCGTGCCGGCAGGGATGATTCCAGTGCCGGTGCGGCGGCCAGTTTCAGATTGGCTCGATTACAGCTTCTTGAGTTCACTGATTTTGAAGTCGGTATCGATTTATTGAAAGCTGCCTTTCAAAAGGGCTTCGATGATGATGAAGCCCTTCACAATCTCCTCCTTGAGATTCCGCCTGAGTTGATTCCAGTGATCCAGGAGTTGATCAGCCCTGAAGAAGCTTCCTGATTGAATTGAATACTTCCTCCGGTGCTGGCGATGCATCGACTGTCCGCAAAAGGTTCTGATCACCATACCAGTCAATCAATGGAGATGTCGCCTCATCATAGACCTTCAGCCTGTTTTCAACGGCATCCAGCGTGTCATCCTTCCGTGTTTGGAGAGCAGCGGCATCATCATCGCATATGCCTTCGGATTGCGGTGGAAAGAATTCAATATGGTAGATGCGTCCGCAGACCGGACAGGAGCGTCTGCCGGTGAGGCGCATAATCAGATCCTTTTTTGAACATTGCAAATTGATTACATGATTGAGTTCTGCTACCTTTGAGAATGCCTTTGCCTGGGATATTGTTCTTGGAAACCCATCAAATATGAATCCATCCACGGCATCATCTTTCCTTAATCGATCCTGAACCATTGAAATCGTTATTTCATCAGAAACTAAATCCCCCCTTTCCATAATGGCTTTCACCTGACGGCCAAGTTCCGTGTTATTGCTGACATGGTACCGGAACAAGTCTCCAGTTGAAATGTGGGGAACCGACAGGAGTTGCTGGGTTTTGACGGCCATTGTTCCTTTACCGGCTCCAGGGGGGCCAAGAAAAACTAATCGCATTGCATTACCTCCTGCTGGATATGATCTGTTTATACTATCCCTGTCATGCGGATCAATCAAGTATCAGCACTCTATTGATTCGTATAAACACCGGGAGATCGTTCGTGTCGGCATGGAGGGGAATGGACAATTCCATCGGAAAAATTCGCCGCTCACCCCCTGCCATCGGAGGAACTTGATCCTTCAAAATACTGTATTCAGTGGGTGTCCAATCTGGATTGAGAAGTACTTCAAATGACAGTTCCTCAATTATCGCCACACCCGTATTCTCCAGGGCCAGATCCATCAGCAAAACCTGGCGGTCAAAGGCCTCAATTGTACGGCGATTGCGGACTTCGGCTTCCAGGGTACACCCAACCGGCCTGAGAGTATCCCAGTTGATTCCCACATCAGTTGAAGCTGGGTTAACAAATTCGTTTGAGAATTCTGTTTCCAGGGGCAGTATCTCAATACCCTGTAGATTTTCTTCACTTTCTGCCAGCCAGCGGAAGGTGTTGAAAGGGAGGGTATCTCCGGAGAGAAGGGAAGGGGTTTTTTTATCCAATACCACCCATGGCATCGAAAAAAGAACCTTACTGTCCATACCCCTGCCTCGTACGAGTAGTTCCAATTCTTCAATATTGTGTAACTTTGATTTAAAACGTCCAATCATATGGAGATAGGAATCCTCATTTCGCCGGCCTGTTTCAGAAAATGTGATTTCAGTATTGAGAATGTCATTGTTAACAGATTCAGTGTCTACTGGAACTGGCCGAGGTTCCAGAACAAATGATTCATACACCTGATCGTTTTCAACCCCTGGCGGAGCTGCGCCGTTCAGGGCCGATACAATGAAATCCCACTGCCACCACATCACCCCGGAAGAAGAAAGAAACAGCAGTAAGGCTGCAAGGATTAACCGATGCTTTCGGTTTCTGCCAGTATGGAGTCTGATCCATTTGTTTTCAAGAAGAAAGCGGTGGAGTTCTGAATTACTGGGTTGTAATTCCGATGCGATTCTGACTAACTCAATGATTTTTTTTCTATCCCGAAGAGAGGATCCTCTTCTTCGGGATCGTTTTAGATATACTTCAGCCAATTCCACTCTTGGTGCCGCATCTCTGGGCCGCAGTTGAGATGCACGGGCAAGTTCCGCAATAGCCTGCTCGTAGTTTTCTCTGGCAAATGCCTTTCTGCCTCTGCGAAGATGATTATGCGAGAGTTTGTTCAGTGTATCCGTTTCCCTGCGTGTCAGCCGAAATTCATGCTTGAGAGAATCTAATTCTGACCTGGAGGGAGGATTGTCTTCCGACCAGTTTTTAAGCCGTTCAATGAATCTTCGAAGAAAGCTTTTTTCCTCTGAAAGATCTTCTTCAATCATGTCTACCTCTTTCCATCAGGCATTCTCAAAAAATGACCGATATACTAGTATGATTAATGGAGCGGTGTTACTCAAGAATGAAAATAGAATTCTTATGTGAGGCATGCGGAGCATCTGTGAACTCAAGAGCAGTATCATGCCCGGCCTGCAATCGTCTCTTCAGCGGGGTGCAATGCCCACGATGTCACAGTCGGGGGAATTTCAGGAAATTCCTTCATGGCTGTAAAACCTGTGGTTTCACAGCCGATACAATTCCTCTGGAGATGATTGATGGCCGTTTTCTTGAAAGAAGATGGTACAGAAGACCTTCCTGGCCTGCATCCCGTTATTGGACATACAGTGTTCTGCTTCTGATCTCCATAGCAGCAGTTTTGCATTTCTGGATGAATAATTGAATTTCGGAAGAGTTGGCCAATGACTGAGAATTGTATTAACCGTTTAATCATTATGCTCCTCCTGCTTGGATTCAACCTGGCTGTTACTCCCGCCCAGGAATCCGGGAAACCCCTGCCGCGAGATTACAGGAGTATTGGACTCGGCATGCCGGTCGGGGAAGTCAAGGATTTACTGTCAAGGGATCCATGGTTTACCTACAGAGGTGAGGAATCAGTCAGTCTGCTTGAAAGACCGGGAGCTTCCCTGATCGAAGCTGGCGGTTCATTATTCATTCTGCGGGGACTTTTTCATTTTGAAGATGATAAACTGGCTTCCATTATATTGGAATTAAATCCTGCGGCGATAGACTGGTATACTGTGTATACGAACCTTGAGGAGAAATACAAAGTTCCCCTTGAAATGAATCCAAGAAAGGTATGGTGGGAGGATGGATCGACCCGCATGGCATTGGAACGTCCCCTCACAGTGAAATATCTGGACCTGCAGGTCTTTGATGCAGTTCAGGAGGATGAAACAGACCGAATCGCATGGAGGGAAAGTGCCAGACAGGAATTTATTGATGAATTTTAGGAGTCTGTCGGACTTACGCCTCACGGCTCGATTTTTGCCCTTTTTTCCTGCTGCTGCGTTGCCAAAATACTCACGTAGCCCAGCTACGCTCCGTTTTTGTCGCCTTGCATCAGGAAAAAATCATCAAAAATCGCCTCGAAGACTCAAAGTCCGGCAGACTCCTGGGAGCCTGTCGGACTTACGCCTCACGGTTCGATTTTTGCCCTTTTTTCCCGCTGCTGCGTTGCCAAAATGCTCACGTAGCCCAGCTACGCTCCGTTTTTGTCGCCTTGCATCAGGAAAAAATCATCAAAAATCGCCTCGAAGACTCAAAGTCCGGCAGACTCCTGGGAGCCTGCAGATTTCTGGAAGATTCTCTCCATGTGTTTATATTCTTATGGCCGTTCTTATTTCCTGCGGAACCCCGCTGTCAACACAGGAAATCATTGTCGGCGGGCACACTCTCAGTGTGGATATTGCGGACACTCAAGAACTTCGCAGCAAAGGACTCATGAACCGCCGCAGTTTACCTGATAATAAAGGCATGCTTTTTGTGTTTGAGTCTGAATCAAAACCATCCTTCTGGATGAAAGACACAACGATTCCCCTGTCAATAGCATTCATAGCAGCCAATGGAATGATACGTCAGATTGATAGGCTGGAACCATTATCACTGGAGTCGGTTGTATCAAGGAGAACTGTCCTTTATGCCCTTGAGGTCAACCGCGGATGGTTTGAGGAGAGAAATATTACTCCCGGGGATATGGTTCAATTTCAGGAGTCCCTCCGCCGTTAGTCTCCGGTGAATTGACAAGCTGATAAACCTTCCTCTCATAGCCCTGCAGCTCTTCTTCAAGATCCCGGGATATGGATGATCCTTCGTCAAATAGAGTCATAACTTCTTCCAGGGGGACCTCCCTGTCCCTCATCTTTTCAGCGATTTCCTCTAACCGCAGCAGCCGCTTTTCAAATCCTTCCATCATTTCCAATCTCCCTTTGATCGGTTTCAATAACTCTGGCCGAAACTTCATCCTCACTGAACCGTATCCCAATGACATCCCCTGCGGTCAGCATTCCGGCCGAATAGATGCCCCTGCTATTCTGTGTAACCCTTGCATAGCCTCTCGCAAGAATGGACTGTGGTGACGCATTTGAAATAGTTCCAGAAGCTGAATCCAGTCTTTTACGCAGAATTGCCAGCCGTTCATCCGTCCTCATACAGAGTTGACGGAATGCATCATCACTTTGTCTCAGCGCCAGTTCAATCCTACTCTTGATAAATGAGTTCATTCGGTCAATTGAACAGTGTTCCAGACGGCGGTGGGTGTCGGTGATCCGTTGTGAAAGTACATCGGCAGCTTCACGGCGAAATCCTCTGACCCGCATCAGGAGATCTTCAGAACGATCACTGACCAGTTCTGCTGCTGCAGAAGGAGTAGCCGCCCTAACATCTGCTGCAAGGTCGGCCAGACTCACATCAATTTCATGTCCGATACCACAAACGATGGGGATTGGAGATTCAGCAATGCCGCGAACAACAATTTCTTCATTGAATGGCATGAGATCCTCCAGAGTTCCACCGCCCCTGGCAAGAATTATCACATCGCCCAGCCTGTAATTCACAGCCCTCTTAAGCTGGTCTGCAATCATTTGTGCTGCTTCCATTCCCTGGACCGGTGTCGGTAAAATCGTTATCCGGGGTGCGGCTGCCCGCCTGGAAAGCACCTGAAGGATGTCTCTCACAGCGGCACCGGTGGGGGAGGTTATTACAGCGACTCGCCGGGGGTAGGGAAGCAGGGGACGTTTTCTGTCCTGTTCAAACAATCCTTCCGATGCAAGCTGCTGTTTGCGCTTTTCCAAAGCCTCCAGCAGAGCCCCGCGTCCAGCTTCCCGTAAGCTGTCAATTATTATCTGATAGCTGCCCCTGGGCGGGTAAACTTCAATTCGTCCCCTAACAATAACATTCCTGCCATCAGTCGGCTGAATTCTGATTCCAGCCGCCTGGCCGCGAAACAGAACTGCTGATATCACCGCATGGGAATCCTTAAGAGTGAAGTATTGATGTCCGGCACCTGAATGCCGCAGATTTGAAATCTCCCCTTCCACCTCCACCAGTGGGAATGCGGATTGGAGCTGAGTTTTGATGGCATGGGTAAGTTTACTGACCGACCAGACTGATTGTGTATCATTGTACAGCATTTTTTAATTATCCCGATTTTTAACGAATTTGGGAACAGAGGGTTCCGGTTAAATGTTATCAACTGTATCATTGTCAGGATCTAATCGCAGCGGATAAGCCTGTCCCGTGAACCGTCATACTGCATGTCAGCAGCCTGGTGACTTACGGCACCGGATACTTCTCATTGGGACAGACATCTGAAATATCTCTAAATGCGATAATGGGAGAACTCATGGGCAATCTTGCTGTAATTAACATGATTGGACTGACACCGCACGCTTATGAATCAGTCTTTGGGGGTCCATCATCTTTGAAGCGGGTTATAAAATGGGCAGAAAATACTCCGGATTATCAGGGAATCATATTCCTTAAAGATTCTGAATTAAAGCTCATTGAGGTTGAAGAGGGGTATTCCGAGGTGATTCAGCGGGACAGCTGGACAGAAACGGAGTTTATAGATGCTCTGCTTGAGGGACTTTCCAGATCCAGGGAAAAGAATCCAGAGGCTTTATTTCATATATGGGGAGATTGTCCCCTGGTGGATATTGAATTGACGAAGACATTGTGGGAACTGCATTACAAGTACGATGCCGAATACACATTCGCTGATGGATATCCCCATGGACTGACCCCGGAAATTCTTTCACCAGGGTTACTGGCCAGGCTTAAACCTCTTGCCGTTCAGCGCAGCTGCAGCCTGGAAAGGAACAGTATATTTGAAATTCTCAAAAAAGACATCAACGCCTTTGATATTGAAACGCATCTGTCGCCAATAGACCTGCGAATGGAGAGAGTTTCCATCTCCTGCGATACGGTGCGCAACAGGAACATTACCGAGGACTTATATGCTGCCGGAGGTATTGATGCAGAAACCCTGTGCCGGGTTATTCCTGAAAATCGCCATTTACTGCGCAATCTCCCCAGTTACTTTCCCATACAGATAACGAACTACTGCCCCCAATCCTGTTCCTACTGTCCATTCCCGCAATTTTCAGGAAATCCAATGGAGGGCAGAGATTTTATGGATCTGTCAAAGTTCAATGATCTATGCCGCCGGATTCACGAATTCGCCGACGATGCTGTTATAGTTCCTTCCCTGTGGGGCGAACCGGCATCTCATCCTCAAATCGGAGAGATGATTCGCCATGCCCTGAGTTTGAGCAGTACAATTCGTGTTTTGATTGAGACCTCCGGGATTGGCTGGGACAGGAGTTTACTGGCCGATCTTGCCGGGGAATTCAATGCCGGCCGCCTCATGTGGATTGTCAGTCTTGATACGGCGGATGAAGGCCTGTATCACACACTGCGCGGAGATGGAATGCATGAGGCTGAAAAAATGGCTGAAACCCTGGCAGAACTCTTCGGCCGCCATTGCTGGATGCAGGCCGTAAGGATGAATGAAAATGAAGAAGCCCTGGAAGATTTTCATCATAAGTGGAAGGATGTCGGCGGCGGAGTCATAATCCAGAAACATGATTCATACTCTGGTTATCTTGAGAATCGTCAACCGGCAGATCTTTCACCATTGGACCGTTTCCCCTGCTGGCATCTCAAGAGGGACATGCCCATATTGATTGATGGTACAGTTCCCATCTGCCGTACCGATCTGGGCCGCAGAGAGAATTCAGGGAATGCTTTTGAAGAGGATTTAGAATTGATATGGTCTCGCGGCATGAAACTATACCAGGCTCATGTTGAAAAGAAATACCCTGGGCCCTGTGAGAATTGTGATGAGTTCTACACCTTCAATTTCTAAACAGAGTCACTTGAATGATGTTATCTCCTATACAATTCTTGGTGGAGAAACCCTTGACAGAAAAAAAAAGCCTCAGAATGGTTTTTCAATAATACTTCTCAATAACTGTTCCAATCCTTACAGAACTCCACTTTTTGATGAACTCGAAAAGATGCAGGCGGTGGAAGTATTGTCTATAGAAACAGACCCTTCCCCCAGGGATGTACTCATGTTGATTCAACATTATGACAATTTAAGATTCATTATCTTCAAAAAAGGAACGGATACTGGACACCGTCTGGATACAGCATTCAGTGAAGCCCTCTGTAACCACTGCTATGTCATATCACCTGACATGCAGGTGAAGCGGCCCGATGCCATGAATCATCTTTTAACCGAAACAATGGAAAGAGAACAGATTTGCACTGTTCCCGTGATTCAAAATCTTGACGGAGAAATCCTTCATACAACTGTTGGTCCGATGCCGACCGCTAGAAACAGGTTTCAAGTTCTACCAACAGCTCCTGGGAAACGGGAGACTCCAACACTGTTCCCATGGGATTACTACGGGATGTATAACCTGGAAAAGCACAGGAAACTTGGTGGTTTCGATCATTCAATAAAGGAAAGCTGGTGGCAGCTGTTGGAGTATGGAATGCGAGCCTGGCTATGGGGGGAGAAGCTGTCGACTCATCCTGAACTCAAGATTGGGCTTCTGGTCGACCTGCCATCCGTCAACACATCACCGGGGATGGGGTATCGCCGTTTCTATCTGAAAATTCTTGCCGTTCATCGCCGCAATGGTGGCGGCCGCTTGAGTCGTCTGCAATGGTGGGCTTATCTGATAAAATCCGGCGACAGGGATCATTCTGCCAGCTCCGATTGGAAAGAAATCCATCACTGGGTAAGGAAAAACAGCCATCGTTATAAACTTGATGCAATGGAGCTCAGTGAGCATTGGATATGGGAGGAGAGGTGACGGGGGTTTTTCTCCAGGTTCGGCTTGATTCTACCCGCCTCCCTGACAAGGCCCTGCTAAAACTTGCCGGGAAGACGGTACTGGAACATACAATGAATGCATTAAGCAGTGTTGAAGCCAGCGTTTTCAGCCTTTTAACAACGGAAGATGCGGCTGAAAGACTGCGGCCCTATGCTGAAGAAGCAAACTGGAACCTCTTCACCGGTCCGAAAGATGATGTTCTGGCCCGCTACCATTCAGCCGGCAGGAAATTCGGGGTTGATCGAATTGTCAGGGCAACAGGTGATAATCCTCTGGTTTCGGGGGAAATGGCAAACAGGGCATTGGAACTGGCTTCAAGAACAAAGGCTCACTACACAGGCTTCGCCAGATTACCCCCGGGCTCAGGAGTTGAAATCCTTGATGTCAGTGCACTGAATGAAGCCTTCTTTGAATCGGTCGATACTTATGAACGGGAGCATGTTTCTCCATTCATCTATCGCAGACCCCATCGATACAGGATTGAAAAACCGGATGCCCCTGTCGACATGCAGGCTCCTGGAACCCGAATCACCCTGGATACGATGGATGATTATCGCTTTCTTTCTTCATTGTTCAATGATTTATACTGCGGAACTCCCCCTGAGCTCACCGCTGTTGTACGATGGCTTAAAAAGAATTCTCCTCATGAAAGCTGATCAACTGTATCTACGGCCGCTGGATGTAAGGGGAAAGGGATCGGGACATTTCAGACGTTCATACAGTCTGGCCTGTGAATTGCATGCCGCGAACAACCTCCTGTGTACTCTTATTGTGGACAATCCAGATTCATGGGCCCGGGAAATACCCGGATTTCCGGGAGAAATCCATACAGAATCATTTCAAAATATCATCCCGGATACACAGAAAACCACTCTCATCCTTTCAGACATGAGAAACACCCCCCTGTTTGAGCTTCAGCACTTCTCCAGATTCGGCATGCCGGTGCTTCTGGATGATGATGGCCCTTCCAGGCTCTATGCTCCATTCGTTATTGACAGCATACCCGGTCCCCGTCAAAGTGCGGCCAATATTTCATCTGCATCTTTGCTGAACCTGCCTCCGCCAAAAAGAATGCCGAATCCTGATGGAGAAATTCTCATAAGTTTTGGAGGACAGGACCCCCATGATCTATCTATTCCTGTTCTGGATTTCCTGATCAATGTCATGAACATAGAAAGAACGCGAATCTCTGTGACTCTTCCTGCCGGAGCATGGCCGGAAGAACCCCGCCCGCTCTACAATGACGTAAAGGTTATCGAGGCACCGGAGAATCTCAAAGAGAAACTTCATCAATACGGCATGGTGTTCTGTTCGTTTGGACTGACCGCCTTTGAGGCATTGGCTGCCGGCTGCGGTGTGATAATGGTCAATCCCGGTCCGTATCATTCAGCACTTTCAGAATTCACAGGCTTCCCCGGAATAACACATACCGATCAAACAGAGATGCGCTTAAGCAGGAAACAGAGCAGACGCCTTAAAACATTACTGGGGGATCCTGAGACGTTGATGAAAACATGGAATGGAATATCAAAAAACTACATGGACAATGAGGACAGGCAGGAAATGAGTCATCTTATTCAGAGCATAAATGTCGTTACACCTGTATGTGCCGCCTGTGGAGCATTGCTGCCGGAAGTCATTGCCCGCTTCTGTCATCGCAGTTATTACAGGTGCAGGGAATGCCGTATGCTGGGATTGTACCTCTTTGAAACCAGAGAAGTGAATTATGGACATGATTACTTTGGTGAGGAATACCGTCAACAATATGGCCGTACATATCTGGAAGATTTTGATACAATCAAGGCCATGGGTCATTCCCGGCTGAGGCTTGTCAAAAAGTATAGACCGGAGGGGAGTCTGCTTGATATCGGCTGTGCATTTGGGCCATTTCTTCAAGCCGCAGAGGAGGATGGATTTGAAGTGTACGGCACCGACATATCCGAAGTTGGAATAAATCACGTAAAAAACGTGCTTGGTTATCCAGTATTACAGGGACAGTTTCCTGCGATAAATCCTGCGGAAGAATTCAATGTTTTGAGTTTTGATGTCGTTTCACTCTGGTATGTCATAGAGCATTTTCCCCAGCTTCATCCTGTCCTTTCCTGTTTATCAACAATTATCTCCCCGGGCGGGATACTGGCTTTTTCAACTCCCAATGCCTCAGGAGTATCAGCCCGGCTTTCATTAACAGATTTCCTGGAGAACAGCCCTGATGATCACTACACTCTATGGTCTCCACGCAGTGCGAAGCTGTTCCTAAAAAAATACGGCTTCAAAGTACTCCGGACACGGGTAACAGGGCATCATCCCGAACGTTTTTTCAAAGGAGTGGGAAACAGGTCAATCCTGTACAGGATCCTCATGATTTTCAGCAAACTCTTCCGCCTTGGCGATACATTTGAAGTCTATGCCATTAAAAAAAATGGGGACTGACATGGAACGCATGATTTTCATACTGGGATGCGGCGAGATGCAGATTCCTGCATTGAAATTATCAAAGGAGCAGGGCTGGAAAGTTGCTGCGGCTGATGGAAATCCTGATGCGCCGGGCCGTTTATACTGTGATGAATTCTATCATATTGACCTCAAAGACACCCGGAACCTTGTTTCAGCAGCAAGGAACTTAAGGAAGGGCAGGGGACCCGATGGTGTTTTTACTGCTGGAACTGATTTCTCCCATGCGGCAGCCCTTGTTGCCTCAGAACTGGGACTGCCCGGCCACAGAGTGGAAGCAGCTTTTTCGGCAACGGACAAAGTTCAGATGAGAAAGACTTTTGCGGCGGCTGGAGTGCCCTCTCCACCGTTCGCGGAGATTACGGCCGACACTGACCTGAATGAAGCTCTTCAGAATGTACCCGGGCCATGGGTTGTAAAACCCGTCGACAGCATGGGGGCCCGTGGTGTTGTGCGGATAGATGAAACGGATTTGCATGGGCATGAGATTCTCAGGGCTGTAGAGCGTGCAGGCAATTACTCACGCTCAGGACGGGTATTGGTCGAAACATACGTGGAAGGTCCTGAATTCAGTCTGGACGCATTGATTGAAGGGGATCGGATTATTCGATGCGGTCTTGCCGACAGGATAATCAAGTATCCTCCATATTTTGTTGAAATCGGTCATACAATTCCATCCGCTGTCAACAGGGAATCAGCAGAATCGATCTGGAAGGTCTTTGAGGATGGAATCAATGCACTGGGACTGACCTGGGGTGCGGCCAAGGGTGATATCAAGCTGACTCCCCGGGGACCTGTGATTGGAGAGATTGCCGCAAGACTGTCAGGAGGCTATATGTCCGGGTGGACCTGGCCGGAAGCTTCTGGAGTGAAGCCGACACTGGGAGGCCTGTATCTTTCAATGGGTTTGAAACCGGGAGACATGTCACCGAAGCGCAGTCTCATCTGCGCGGAGAGGGCATTAACAGGGATCAGCGGCACTGTCCAGAGAATTGATGGCAGGGAAGATGCCTTGAAACTTCCTGGAATTCAAGAAGTCTTTCTGCGGTGTAAACCTGGAGATACTGTTAAATTCCCTGTCAACAATGTTGAAAAAGTTGGCAGTATTATCGCGGTTGGCGATGGGTATATTGAAGTGGGGAATCGAGTGAAGAAGGCCCTGCAGACTCTGAGACTCATTCTTGAACCATCAGATGGAACGACCGGGGATTTTCTGGATTCCTTTGATAAATTCCCGCCAGATGCTTTTGCTGTCAATGGTTTTTTCGACCGCCTGTGGCAATCGCACCCTCCCTGCCCGTCGAAAGGAAGTTCATTGATCAAACCTCCAGTTTTTATTCCCATGAATCTACCAGAATGCAGGGACTACACTGGACGAACTATGGAAGATGTCATATATCTCATGGAAAAAGAAGGCTGTTTGAGTATCGTAAAGGAAGAAAAAAGAGAGATGGATTATTCGTATCAGTCCAGTTTCTGGAAAGCACTGGTTCGCGGCAGTTCTCCGGGACTGAGGTGGTTTCTCGATAAGGGAAAACAGTGCCTCACCCGGTAAAGGCTCTCAGTCACACTTCCGGTTTCCTGTTGACAGCCCTTGTTTTGTTGACAGTAGCCCAGTCGGTAGAGCTTTACGGAGAATCAATGTCCCTTGAGGAACTCCTGCAAAAGACAGGAGTTACGATGAAATGGGATTCTCTTCGATCTGCAGGGCGGTTAAGTCGGGATGGAAATACGGTTGTATTTCGTCCAGGTGATCCCTGGATGGTTCTGAACGGTAGAAAACTCCTGGTATCCGGCACTGTCATCGAAAGAAATGGCCAGTTGATTTTTTCCGAAGAAGCTGTGAACACACTGCTGGAGATATACAGAGTTGAAACAGAGCCTTCCGGCTACAAACTGACCACAATACTGATCGATCCAGGACATGGCGGCCGGGATACAGGTGCTCTGAGGCATTGGACGGTTGACGGTGTCCAGATTCCACTTGCTGAAAAAGATGTTGTTCTGGATATAAGTCTGCATCTGGCTGAAAAACTCCGGGCTCTCTATCCCGGCAAAAGCATAATTCTAACACGCGACAAAGATGTGTACCCAACGCTGGAGGAAAGGGTGCACATGGCCAACAATGTCAGTCTGGCAGCCCGTGAAGGAATGGTTTATCTCTCCATACATGCCAATGCTTCTTTGAATTCCAGGGCAGAAGGCTATGAAGTATGGTATCTTCCAAGGAACTACCGCCGTAACATCGTTAATGCCTCCCTGTTCGGCCGCAAGGCAGATTCAATCGCTTCCATTATCAATGCACTCTGGGAAGAAGAGTATACACATGAAAGCATACATCTTGCGGACTTGATTCTTGAAAATCTGCAAACCTTACTGGGGCCCGATATACCAAACCGGGGCCGCCGGGAAGAAAGCTGGTTTGTTGTCAGGAATGTCAAAATGGCATCCGTACTCATTGAGGTAGGATTCATATCGAATCAATATGAGGCATCCCGCCTTGCCCATCTTGATTACTTGAGATTGATTACCGAAGGTATATATAATGGAATCCGTGACTTTGTCAACTATTTTGAAAACAGGGAGTAATAGACAGTTTTAATGCAGCAAAGGAAATTCTCTGGACCTCTCATCCCATTATCCCTGATAGCTTTATTTTATTTTACAAGCATTCTTCTATACTTCATCCTGCCGCCCGATACTCGCGGGTATGTTTTTAGATATCCAGTCAATACAGGAGAATCCAATGGATCTGAAAGGAGAGATGTCCCGTCCAGAGTTAATCTTGAGGAGCAGATTGAGGTGTATCTCAAAGAGTTGTTCACAGGCCCAATTACCCTGGCTCTTTCACCAACAGTTCCCCGGGGTACGAAGCTGAATCATGTCGCAGTAATCGAAAGAATCACCTACATTGACCTTGGAATCAGGATGTTGTCCGCAGCTTCTGAGTTGTCATTCTCATTTGATGCCGCTCTTGAAAACATACGATTTAATCTGCTTTTCAATTTTCCAGGACTGAAGGATGTTGTGTTCACAATTGAAGGCCAACAAGTTAATACAACCCCTTTTTTTCAAGAAAAGTAGAAAAAAAATGAAAAAGCCTGAAAATTTCGAGCTGATTCGTTGACAGTTGGGTTTCAAAATTGTAGTTTTTACAGGTAAATATCCAAATCTTCATTTTGAAAAAGGAGCCTTCTATGAAAAAGTTTTTCTTTTCTCTCATCGCTATTCTACTCTTAACAGGTATTGCATTTTCCGAGGAGAGCGTTTTACTTGATTTCAGTGAGTTGATTGATGACTATCAGGGGGAACATCAGGCAACAGTTATAGACTTCAGTATGTTTGCAGGGACTCAGTTCACTGAGGATGAAAAACAGAAAATGATAACATCATTATTAATCCCCAACTGGGAAGTCAAGTTCTCATCTTCATCTCAAACAGTCCTCAATAATGAATTGTCCTACACAAAATCTGTTACTGTCGCGGATACATCTTCTCAATTTGCCGGAGAGCAGGTTATGGGAGTACGAGTCCATTTTCCAGAACTTCCATTTAATTCCTATGCATGGGTAAAACCACCATTTGTAATTCCCGCATTTTCAACCAATTCCGTTGTGAATGATGCACCCAGAGGTACTCAGTTCAATGAATTGGGCACTGTGAAGAATGTCGGTGTATTGAGATCTCTTGAAATCAATGTATACGGCATGAATTACCCGATTGGTCTTGCCGTAGTCTTGAGAGATCAGGACGAACAATTCCACGAAGTGAAACTGGGTTATCTTGACTTTGATGGCTGGCGCAAGCTGGTATGGCAGAATCCAAATTATGTTCAGGATGTGCGCAACCGTGTTCTGGTAAGAAAATCACTTTATCCCCGCGAAGTCCCCTACGTGGTTCTGGACAGTATTCAATACTACAAAGATGCCATGAAAGAAGGCGGCGATTTCATAAGTTATGTTAAGGATATCGCAGTCACCTATGATCTTGCTGTGGTAACCGATGTGGATGAGGATCTTAAGCATGAAGAGATCTGGGGAATCCTGGCCGAAAGAGAGGAGGAACGCCGCAGATTTGAAACTTCTCGTTTAACCGACAAAGAAGTATTGCGGTTCCTTGAAGCGAAGAAAATGCATAAAGAAACTGAAGAACCTCAAGATGCAGTTCAGTAATTGCTGAATTCCTGAAAAAGATCCGACAAAAGTCGGATCTTTTTTTTTGTTACAGAGTCATCATCTTCTAAAGAAATTGATTATCCAGTATACTCTTCCTGTATGAGTGACTATTTGGATCCAGGGAATGAAGAATTACTCAAGGATTTCTTTGTTGAAGCCCAAATGCAGGTTGAGCTGATAGAACAAAATGCCTTGGAGTTGGAGGATAATCCCGGGGATGAGGCTGCAGTTGATGAGATCTTTAGAGCGGCCCATACCCTGAAAGGCGGATCCGCAACTGTTCAAATGGATGAATTAACAGGTTTTACTCACAAACTTGAAGATCTTCTGGATGAATTGCGGAAAGGACAGATTTCCATTGGGGAAAACCACATCAATGTTTTGCTCTCATCAGTTGATGTTCTCAAAGAGATGCTTTCCTCCAGAATGGAAGGCAATGTTTACAAGGATGATTACACAAGTGTTCTCCAGAATCTTGAATTAGTCTCGAATCAGTCTTCATCAATTCAAGCCGCCCCTCAAGTCACCCCGGAGAAGCCAGAAAAAACACTCCTGCCTGAGAAAATATCGGAATATGACAAACTGGAGATGATGTCTCTGGTCGGCGAAGATGAAAAAGTCCTCAAAATCCAGGTGTATTTCGACGAATCAAATCCGATGAAGACAGTCGGAAGTATTCAAATGATTGCCAAACTGAAAGATGTTGGCCAGATCCTGAAAACTGTTCCGGATTTTGATCTGCTCTATCAGGAAAATTTCTTCCCTGTAGTCGATTATTTTGTCTCTGTAAATAAAAGTGATTCGGTTCCAGAGAGTTTATTTCGTATCCCGGATGTTACTTCCAACATTGTCGTGCAAAGTATTGAAGATAGTATTGATAAAAGTGAACCCTCTTCCTTGAAACTTCAGTCAGAACCTCAGAAAGAGACAAAACCACCAGAAACCCCGCCTGTAGCCGAAAAACCTGAAGCAAAAGTAGAAAAGCAGCCCAATCCTTCCCGTGATAACAGCGATGGTTCCATACTGAGAGTAAACAGTATGCGTATTGATAAGCTCCTGAATCTTGTCAGTGAATCAGTGATAACCAAAGCTTCAATTAATCAGATTGGTATTCGTTTTCAGAATATCATCCATGACTTGAACAGTAATGATTCAACCGCCAGTACCAGAAACAGTGCTCAGCTGAGTCGATTGCTGTCTCAATTGGAAAATCAGGCTGGATCCGGTCGGCAAACTGAACTTCCCAGAGAGGAGGTTCAGTCATTGTTTGATGATTTACACCAGAATTTTTCTAATCTGAAAACTGAGTTGAAGAGTGTTATTGACGATTTTCGTAATACATCGGCAGTACTGGCTCGTAACACCGGCGATCTTCATGGGGCTATACTGAGAATCCGTATGGTTCCTATCCGCCAGATATTCGGACGTTTCCCAAGATTGGTCAGAGACCTTTCAAAGAGCCTTAACAAAAAAATTGAGCTGATTGTTGAGGGAGAAAACACTGAGCTTGATAAATCAGTTGCCGAAGAACTGCTTGACCCATTGATGCATTGCGTAAGGAATTCCATGGATCATGGTATTGAATCGGCTGATGTCCGCCGGGCAAGCGGCAAGTCAGAGCAGGGAAAACTGTGGCTGAAGGCTTCCAATGAAGGAAATAAGATTGTAATCGAAATTGAAGATGATGGAGGGGGGATTGATGTCGAGAAAGTAAAGCAGAAAGCTATTGACAGAAAGGTTATTCATCCGAACAAGATTCTGTCCAATATTGAGGCTTTTGACCTGATTTTCAGCCCTGGTTTTTCCACGGCATCAGAGATTACAAATATCTCAGGACGCGGTGTCGGCCTTGATGTAGTCCGCAAACAAATAGAAAAACTCAATGGCAGTGTCACAGTGAAATCAACACTGGGAGAGGGAACTGCCTTCATTATAAGATTGCCTCTTACAATGGCAATCATCCAGGGGTTGTTGATCAGTGTCGGTAAAGAAATCTATGCAATTCCTGTTACCAGCGTTTTAGAAAGCCACAGGATCAAATCCAATGAGATTGAGATTCTTGAAAACAATGAAGTAATCAATGTACGCGGCACCATTACAACTCTTCTCCGCCTGCATAAGCTTTTTAGAATTGAATCATCTGTAGATTCGGAGTATAGTAATGTTGTCATTGTGGGCAATGGAGACACCAAGATGGGTCTGATGGTTGACTCTCTCGTCGGCGAGGAGGATGTTGTTATAAAACCACTCAAAGATAGATATACAAACGCTCCGGGGATAGCAGGAGCAACAATTCTCGGAGACGGCACTGTTGCTCTTATCCTTGATATCAATCAATTATTGAGCATTACCCGCAGACCTGAACTGGAAAATGGAAATTGGGAAAAGATGAGTAATGGATCACGATAATAACATAATTGTAAAAGAAACAATCAGTTCTCCTTCTCCATCCATGAGTTTCAAGATGGTAACTTTCACACTTGCCGGCAAGGATTATTCAATTGACATCATGAAAGTGAAGGAGATTATCAAGGCGTCAAAGTTCACATTCGTACCCAACTCAGCACCATTTGTCAAAGGTGTTTACAATCTTCGGGGAGATATTATTTCCGTCATAGATCTTCGGAAGTTTTTCAATTTAACCTTTGAGGAATCGAAGTCCACCCTGGACAGTCTTATCATACTGCAATTGGAAAGCCTGGTCATTGCAGTTGTTGTTGACAAAATTGACAGCGTCTCAATCATTCCCTCCAGCGCACTACAGCCCCCACACCCACTCTTTGCTGATATCAATTTGAAGTATATAAAAGGCCTGATTGAAGACAATGGCAAGATTTTTCTTTTGCTTGATGTAGAAAGAATCTTCGATCCGGAAAAACCGCTTGAAGGTGATGATCAGAAAAGAACTGATATCACAGCACCAGCTTCATCCTCCACGCCTGACAGCATGAATGAGGAAGTTGATATTGGGTTTATTATTGAGACTCTGGCGAGGTTTGTATCCTTCCACGCTACTTCGGTTAATCAGGATTGGGTGAGAAATCGCCTTAAATCATGGAAGGAATCCCATAACAGTAAAAATTTCCAACTCACCAGTGCTGCTGATGCCGAGAGTTTTTTGAGTTCATTCCATTCTCCTTATTCTGGAGCCTTCTGGAGTGAAGAATACATTGAAATCATAGCTTCTTTTCTGGATCCTGATACTCAGGGCGTATTCCAGGTATGGAATCCTGGCTGTGGACGCGGATATGAAACTTACTCACTGGCCTGCATGCTGAAAAGACTTCTACCAGATGTTCATCTGCGCATCATTGCCCAGGATAATGATCTCATCAATATCTCCATAGCACCAAGTCTTTCAGTCGAACAAAAAGAAATCCCACCAGGTCCACTATATGAAAAATTTCTGGTGGAGAGTGTTAAAGGCCGACAATTCTCAAAGGAAATCAAGGATTCCATTCTATTTGAGTACCATGATATAACACATGAGCATACATTACCGGAACTGGATTTTGTTGTTATAAGAGATACTGTTTCCTATCTTACTCGTGAGCAGCAGAAGAAGCTGTTCTCAGTGCTGGATGAACAGATGAAACCCGGGGCACTGCTGCTGGCGGGAAAAAATGAAGTGCCATTAGATCAGGATGACTGGGAAAGGCTTGCAAAATCTGGAGTAGTAATGTATAAGAAGAAACTGAGTGGTAAACAGGAGGTTTTGCTGTGAGAGTTGAATACATCAATCCATTTGTTGAGTCAGCGTACGATGTCCTCAAAGAAGTTTTGAAGATGGAAGTTCATCGGAAAGATCTTTATTTGAAAAAGACATCCCAGCCAATAAATGGTATTGGAGCACTAGTTGGATTAGCAGGGGATGTTGAAGGTTGGGCATTGCTTGATATGGGCAGTGAAACAGCTATAAGAATTGCATCCAGAATGAATGATGAAGAACTGACTGAGATGAATGATTTAGTTCAGGCAACTATCAGTGAACTGGCGAATATGATTACTGCCAAAGCTGTCACAAAGCTGTATGATCTTGGATTTAAGTTCGATTTAACACCGCCTTCCATTATAATAGGGAGTGAGATGCGTGTGACCAATGCCAATGTTGAAGCACTTATAGTACCCCTGGAAGTCCCTCAGGGAGTTCTGGAAATAAATATTGCAATTAGCGAAAGAGATGGCAGGAGATCGTTGAAATGATTGATTCAAAGAGATTATTGACAGCCGGTGATGGTGTCCCTGGAGGAATCAGCAGCTCGGGAAAATCCTATCGAGTATTAATAGTGGATGATTCCATGTTTATTACCAAGCAGATTACCCAGATTCTTACTTCGGATGAATTTGAAGTCGTTGGAACAGCAGTCGATGGAATAGACGGTTTGTCAAAATACAAGGCACTTCATCCTGGCGTCGACCTGGTTACAATGGACATTACAATGCCCAAGATGGATGGTGTAACAGCACTTGAGAAAATTCTTGAGTTTGACAAAAATGCAAAAGTTGTTATGATCAGTGCTCTGGGTAAGGAAGATCTGGTTAAGAAGTCTTTACTTATTGGTGCAAAGAACTACATTGTCAAGCCCCTGGATCGAATCAAGGTGCTTGAACGCATTACAAGTGTTCTGAATTCATAGACTTTTTCTACTGTTAAGGGCGGCTAGCTCAGTTGGTTAGAGTACGTGCTTGACATGCACGGGGTCACTGGTTCGAATCCAGTGTCGCCCAAAATCACAGCACATTCCGCAATTGCCGTCAGAACAGAAGTGGGCAGTCAGGAATGCCCTCTTTCTTTATTAGAAGTAATTATATCCTGGGCGATTTTCCCGGTCACTGGTTCGTAATGACTGAATTCCATCTCATAGGCACCTGTTCCCGACGTAATGGCTTTTATGTCTATGGAATATGTCAGAAGTTCCCCCTGAGGAATGATTGCCTTAATGCATTGAATCCCCCCGCCGATGGGGGTTTGATCCTGCACACGTCCCCGTTTTGTTGACATATCGGACAGGATATCACCGAGGTAACGTTCTTCTACATAGACCGTAAGATTAACTAAGGGCTCAAGTAATACCGGACCCGATTTCTCAAATGCCAGTTTCAATGCCATCTTTGCGGCAAGTTTAAAGGCCATTTCTGAAGAATCGACACTGTGTTCCTTGCCATCATAGACACTGACTCCTATATCCACCATAGGAAAATTGGCCAGATACCCTTCTGCCATGGCTTCACGCAGACCTTTTTCAATTCCGGGAAAATATCCCTTACTTATGGCTCCACCCCGGATATCATTGGTCAGGACAAAATCTTCTCCACGCTGCAATGGTTTAACATTTATGAAGACTTTGCCGTATTGTCCATGTCCTCCTGATTGCTTCTTATGTGTGTATTCAGCGGAAGACGCCCTTGTAATAGTTTCTCTATAGGGGACACGGGGTTTACGGGTAAGAACCTTGATTCCAGATTCCTTCATGAGTTTTTCAAAAATATTGTTGATGTGCATCTCACCCATACCGGCAATGACTGTTTCCTGCGTTTCCTCATTATATCCAATCGTGAAGGTGAGATCCTGCTCTGCAATCTTATGCAGGAAGTCATTCATTTTGTCTTCATCTTTCTGTTTTTCCGTACTGACAGCCAATGTGTGAACAGGTACGGGGAGGGCCAGGGGTTTGAAATGCACGCCCGGCAATGAGGATGTCAGAGAATCGTTCGTATGGACGGAATCCAGTTTGATAACGGCTCCCAGATCACCGGCAGGCAACAGCGGTGTTTCTTTGAGATGTCTGCCATTGACATGAAATACTTTCGAAATTCGTTCTTTCTTCTCAATGCGGGAATTGTATACTTCACCGGGTTTGAGTTGACCGCTTACAACTTTTAGATAGCTTATTTTCCCGGAAAACCTGTCAATGGAAGTTTTGAAAACGAAACCTGAAAATCCCTCGGAATCCGAGTATTCGATGGGCTCACCATCTTCAACCGGTTCTGATTCTCTTCCTGGAGCAGGGCAGAGCTCTGTCAGGATGTCCAATACATTGGTTATTCCTGAACCCAGGTCAGCAGATCCGCAAAGAACTGGAACAAAGGTATTCCCGGCCATGCCTTCCAGGAGGCCTTTTGTTATATCGGCACCTTCAAGGGTGTCGTTGTCAAAAAACTTTTCAGTGAGTTCATCATCACCTTCTGCAGCCATCTCTATCAGTTTCTCGCGCCATTTGTTCACTTCGTCCATTAAGTTCTCAGGGATTTTTGTTTCTTCTCCTCCTGTCTTGATTGCTTTCATATGGAGGAGATCGACGATTCCCTCATGAGATGTCCCCTGGCCCAGCGGCAGGGTCAGGGGAACCGCCATTACATCGAAAGCTTCCTTCACCTGATTCAGTGACTGTTGAAAGTCAGCCCTTTCCTGATCCATTTTATTAACAAAGACCACACGGGGGAGATTTCGGTTATCCAGCCGCCGCCATAGTTTAATTGTTTCTATCTGTATTCCCGCCGGAGCACTTATTAGCATCACAGCTGTTTCCGCTGCACGGAAAGAGGCAACGACTTCTCCAACAAAATCTGCCGAACCTGGAGTATCAAGGACATTGATTCGAACATCCTTCCATGGAATATTCATCAGGCTGGTATGCATGGAAAACCTGTGCTGGATCTCAGTATCGAGATAATCGCTGACAGTTTTTCCCGAATCAATTGATTCAGCTCTGGAGATTACACCAGCTCTGAACAGCATCTGTTCAACGAGCGTTGTTTTTCCTGTCCCGCCATGCCCACAGATTGCAACGTTACGGATAGAGTTCCTGCTATCAGCCATATTAGTTTTTCTCCTTGATTAAATACTATTCTACATCCTGCATCGGACTTTGACTATGCTAAAACTATAGTTTATTGTGACTCAGCGAAATGGCTGAATTCCATGCTGAAAGTACCTCTCCCCTGAGTGATGTTACGCAAAATCGTTGAGTAACCAAACATCTTGACTAATGGGACTTTTGCCCTGATAAGATCATAGGATGGCCGGGATTCCATACTCTCAATTTGCCCCCCGCGCTGACTGATGCTGCTCATTACATCCCCGACTTTCTCTGATTGGCACATAGCATCCACATCCATCACTGGCTCCAGCAGTACTGGAGACGCTCCCCGGCACAATTTATCGAACCCTAATGATGCCGCAGCTTCCAGTGCTGTATCACTCACAGTGGCTTCACTGAATTGCACATCTGTCAGCGTAATTTTGATGTCAACACATGGATAACCCAGTACAATACCTGTAGGGAAGGCCGATTCAACACCTCTTTTTACAGATTCCTGGCAGCCAGCAGGCAGTGTACGTAAATCTATATCGGATACAAATTGATTTCCCTTCCTTCCAGGCAGGGGTTCTGCTTTCAATGTAACCGTTGCTTCATGGACCTTGCCGGCAAGCGTCTGTTGATATGTTTCAGTATGAGAGTTCTCCTTCTTGATTGTTTCCCTATATGTTACCTGAGGATGGCCGATGTTCGTTTCCACCCCGTATTCCTCCAGGATTCTGGTAACCAGGATGTCAAGATGCAGTTCTCCCATTCCTGATATGATGAGTTGTCCTGTTTCTTTGTTTTCCCGTACTGCGAATGTGGGATCCTCTTTCAGTAGATTATCCAGGGCTGACTTCAATTTCCCCTGATCACTCATAGTTCTGGGTTCAATGGAGACTGAGAGTACAGGTTCTGGAAATTCCATTGTTTCCAGGGCGACCGGGTATGATTCATTGACCAGGGTTTCACCAGTTCTTGCAAGCTTCAACCCAATCGCAACGCCAATATCACCGGCCTTCAGCTCAGAAATTTGTTCATGATTATTGGCATGCATTCGAAGAAGCCGATTTATACGAGCCCGTTTTTTGCAGCTGGCATAGAGAACTGAAGAGCCGGATTTCAATACCCCTGAATACACTCTCAAGTAGCAAAGAGCTCCCATTTCCCTATCATGCTGAATTTTGAAAACCAATGCGGTCAGTTTACTGTCCCTACTCCGGGGAATGTCCACATGTTCTCCACTTTTTGTAGACAGGGCTTTGACGGATGGTATTTCTTCCGGTGCCGGCAGGTAGTTGAGAACGGCATCCAGAACTGGCTGTACACCTTTGTTTTTCAGTGATGAGCCTGCAAAAACTGGAACAATCAGTTTTGAAATGGTGGCCTTCCTCAGGGTCCTGTGAATTAATTCAGCACTGACGGCTTTGCCCTCGATATACAATTCTGTGATTTCATCGCTGTAAGCAGATAAAGAGTCGAGCAGTTTGTCCCTCCATTCCCCAGCCAGAGGCTGCAATTCCTCTCGAATCTCACTCTGACGGATTTGAGCACCGGCCGGATCGAGATCCCAATGGAGTTCAACCATGTTGATGAGGTCAATATTGCCCTCATAGGAGGATTCTGCCCCGATAGGAAGAGCAACAGGTACGGGATTGGCTTTGAGATTCTGGCGGATTTCATCAACTACAACATAAAAATCTGCTCCAATTCTATCCATTTTATTGATGTAGACAATTCGGGGAATATTGTAGCGGTCGGCCTGTTTCCAGACGGTTTCAGATTGAGGTTCAACGCCGCCAACCGCACAAAATACGCCAATGGCACCGTCGAGGACCCTCAGGGATCTTTCTACCTCTGCCGTGAAATCGACATGACCCGGGGTATCAATGATGTTGATCTGCACATCATTCCAGTAGCAGGTTGTTGCGGCAGAAACAATAGTAATACCCCGATTTTGTTCCTGGGACATCCAATCCATGGTTGCAGTGCCGCTATCCACTTCCCCTATACGATGATTTTTATGGGTGTAGAACAGAATTCTTTCAGTCGTGGTTGTTTTTCCAGCATCAATGTGTGCAATTATGCCTATATTTCTGATTTCTTCATTGGATCGAGTCATTAAAGGAAATACTATCATGGATTGTACTTCACGACAATGTAGTGCCTTGATTCCCGGTTTATATCCAGGTAGGCTTTGTCAATGTACAGAGCCAGAGATATAGATCCGCAACAATGGGTGCCTGCCGATGAGGCAGTTCTATGCTTCATCAGAAATATACAGTCCAGACAATTGCTGCTCATGCACAAAAAGACTGGTTTGGGGGCGGGTTTGATCAATGTGCCTGGAGGCAAGATTGAATCAGGTGAGACAGCTGCTGAGGCGGCCGTCAGGGAAACGCAGGAAGAAGTTGGACTAAAAGTGAGAAATCTGAAGCACAGCGGGGAACTGTATTTCCAGTTTATTGACGGGTATTCCATCCATGGTTCAGTTTTTGAAACCCATGAATGGAGTGGTAATCCAGTTGAAACTCATGAAGCTGCTCCTTTCTGGTGTAGCGAAGGGGAGATACCCTATAGTAAGATGTGGATTGATGATTCCTGGTGGATACCCCACCTGTTATCGGGATGCCGGTTTCTGGGCAGATTTGTGTTTGACGGGCAGAGCATGCTGAGCATGTGTATGGAAGTTGAAACGGACGAAAAGAATGGAATACCGGGGAATTTTACTGGAGGAAGCTATGGATGATACTGTATTTGATAAAGTAGTAAAGGGATCTATTCCTGTCGATCTGGTTTATGAGGATGAGTCATTACTGGCATTCAGAGATATCAACCCACAGGCACCTGTACATGTACTGGTAATACCCAGACAAAAAATTGCCCGCCTGGCAGAATTGGATCAGTGGTCAGTTGAAGATACTGGAGTTTTCTTTCAGGGTGTCTCAAAAGTTGCCAGAGAGCTCAAATTGAATGGGAGCGGTTATCGAATCGTCATCAACAATGGAAGGGATGGGGGCCAGGATGTTGAATACCTGCATGCTCACATACTTGGCGGAAGGAAATTAACCTGGCCTCCAGGTTAGGTTCAGGGTAAGGTCATGCAAAAAACTCTACATGCCGTCAGAGGTGCAGTAACCATCGATAATCCTGACAATGAAGTCCGGGAGATGAAGAAGGTCTCAGGTAATCTCCTGGATGTTTTACTGAAAAAAAACCTCATTAAGCTGGAAGATATTGTCAGCATCCAGATAACTCAAACACCAGACCTCACACAGATTAATGCGGCTTCTGCTCTACGGGCAGCCCGTCCTCATTTCGGATCCATTCCCCTGTTCTGTGCTCAAGAACCGGATATTGAAGGCATGCTTACAGGAGTTATCAGGGTACTGGTTACCTATTATGGAGTAAATCCCGGCATGCCTGTATATCTTGGTGGAGCTGAAAAACTTCGGACGGATATAGCAAAAGGAAATCACTAAACAGGTAAAAAATGCCGAAACTGGCATATGGATGTTTGTCATTCTATATTTGAGGATGTTTTTTCTGTGCAGGAAACTGGCGGAAATGAATCGATTGCTGAGGCCGCAAAT
Source organism: Spirochaetaceae bacterium (assembly GCA_965224705.1). Classification (GTDB taxonomy): domain Bacteria; phylum Spirochaetota; class Spirochaetia; order DSM-2461; family DSM-2461; genus UBA2779. The sequence goes on from OZ245056.1 coordinate 2,720,482, forward strand.
ATAATCAATCATACCCTGGATTCTGTCAGAATGGCCGTCCAACCTGATTTACCGACACAGTTTGTGGCCGACAGCATTGGTTCAATGCTCCAGGATAATGGGGTTGACCCAGGATACATAATCAGTATTTCTCCAGAGGATGTAGCATGGCATGGTATCCCCGGTGACAGATTACTTGGTAGAGGAGAAATTGTAACAATTGATGTGGCATGTTCTGTTCGTGGATGGTGGACTGACATTTCAATAACAGTTCCCGTCAGCGACATTGATGAAAAAAGACTGAGATTGATTGAAGCCGCCAGGGAAGGAACAAAAACCCTGATCAACTGCACCAAAAAAAACAGCAACGGAAGGGAAAATGCTGCAAAAATGTCTGATCATTGTAAAAGATATGATGTCAGGCTGATCTCCGAAGGAGCAGGGCATGGGTTGGGCAGGAAGCTTCACTGTAATCCACAGCTTACATATGATGGTCGCCTCCATACGCCTCTGGAAGATGGACGGGCATATACAATTGAACCTGTTTTTACCAGCGGTAATGGCAGAGTGAGAATGAATTCTGATGGATCTGCGGTAACGGAAGATGGGGAACCAACAGCATATTTTGAAATCGCTGTGCTAATTCGCGGTAATAATACAGTAATACTTGGGAATCCTTCCTGGCTGTCGTAAAATCAGTGTTGACAAATACAGTATTCAATGATACGTTCCCCTACGACAGTGCCATCTTAGCTCAGCTGGCCAGAGCACGTGATTTGTAATCTCGGGGTCGTCGGTTCGAATCCGACAGATGGCTCGTAAAGAATTTCCGGGGAGGTTCCCGAGTGGCCAAAGGGGGCAGACTGTAAATCTGTTGCTATCAGCTTCGAAGGTTCGAATCCTTCTCTCCCCATGATGAACACTTACCCAGTGTCAGAAAGCCTGTAAAACCCCCTTCAACCCATCCCGGGAGTCCAATCTCCTCCTAAACCTTCACATACAGCGGATCATAACGACCGGATTCCACTCCCGGATTACGCCACTCACACAACCAGGTCTTCTTCTCTGCCGCACCCAGATTGACCTTGCTCAAAAAGGCTCTCTTCAACCAGTATTTGCTCACTGCCTTCCGAAGTTTCTTCCTGGTGATCCCGGCCTTCTCAGCATGAGTTGTGTCCTTCTTCTTCCGGGCCTCCTTCACCCGCCATGGAATCATGCAGTTGTGGTAGTGACGATAAAGAACAAATCGAATCATCATTGCAGCGGGAGATTTGGCAAACTTGACCGTCTCCCTGACATGATCTGAAATATCTTTCCTGATCTGACGGTCAATGTAGTTAATAGGAAACATCGAATTATCCATGGTTCTGGCCGACCTTGAAGATGTCATGACCCGGATGAAGAAGTGGAGAAAATGCTCGGTTTTCGCAAAGGCCCGGGTGTATGCCCTGTGCATATCCGTGAAGAGCAGCTTATGCACAACCTTTTTCTTCATAAGGAATTGAATCAAATCTTCTGTCAGACTTCTCACCGATTTCTCAATGGCCCCGGGATCCGCCCTGCCCCTGGCCTCCAGCTTCTTTCGGATCAATTTTTGACGGGAAGTCATTCTTCCTTTCCGCCTGAGATTGGCAAACCCGGTCTCATAGATGAACTCGGACTCACTCCCGGCAAAGATGTTGATGTGGTTGGGATAGTATTGAGAGAAGGAAAAGGACTCCAGTCCATCCGCAGCCATGGATTCCCTCATAGGGAGTTTTTTCAACAGCCGGGCATGGATTGCCATGGCGGAACGGGCCAGTCTTTCGCATCGGTTCTGCACCGTATCGGAAGAAACCTCCAGATGACGGCTGATGTCGTTCACACCGGAAGAGGTCACCAGATGCTGTAGAAGTTCCTCGTAGTCGACGACTTTTTTCGCATAGTAATCGATTGAAAAAGTCTGGGAGGAAAAGGTTCTTTTGCAGTCATTGCAGATGTATCGCTGGACTGTTCCGAATGCTTCAGTGTGGTAGGAACTGTGTATCGAAAACCAGTTCTTTTGCTCTGGGGCACTGAAATGGATACATTTCGGGTTGGGGCAGTGGGGGAATGGCATGGTCAAACTCCTTTATAAATTGTTTTCTTACTATGTTATAACGAGCCTGACAGGGGGTTTTTGCTACATTAACAAGCTTTCTGACACTGGGAAAAGAATTCATCATGAAGTTCAGGTGGTCCTGCACTGTGAATGAAGTCAGCCATCCAGAGTACCGGGCCTGTCCATTCTGATCATCGATAACAGCATCCCAACACAGGATATTCATCATTTTTTGAAGAAAAACGGGATGATGATTTGATCTCTCCGGTATAATGATATATTCTACCCTAGGAGCCCTCGGACTTACGCCTTACGGCTCGATTTTTGACTTTTTCCTGCTGCTGCGTTGCCTGCCTGTCGGCAGACAGGTCGCCTTGCGTCAGGAAAAATCACCAGAAATCGTCTTAAAGTCCGACAGACTCCTGGTGGAGCAATCATGATAATTCGTATTTGGGGAGTTCGAGGTTCAAGTCCAACACCGTTAACTCCAGAAGGAGTCCGCCGAAAGATAGAGCGGGCCTTGAGCATGGCTGAGCCTTCCGATTTAAACAGCGAGAAATCGCGGAAACAATTCCTTGCAGGATTACCGGCGGATATCAGCAGTACAATTGGGGGGAATACGGCCTGTATTGAAGTTCGTACTTCAGAAGGGAAAATGATTATTCTTGATACTGGAACCGGACTCCGAGAGTTGGAGAATCACAGTCTGAATAATCAGAGCCAGATCAATGAATATCATATTTTCCTGTCGCATTTTCATTATGATCATCTTATGGGAATTCCTTTTTTCTCTCCAATGTACAATGAGGAAGCTCACATCCATTTTTACAGTCCATTTTCATCAATGGAGAAGAAGCTCAGGAGATTCATGTCAACTCCATATCATCCGGTTAACTGGGATAGTTTTACTGCTGATATAGATTTTCACAAATTGGAGAACGATGAAACAGTCCATATAGGCAGCGCTGATATAACATGGATACACAGAGAACATCCCGGGGGGGGGGCATCTTACAAAGTTTCTGAAAAGAATCGATCCATAATCTATTCTTCCGATACTCAGCTCACTGAAAAAGATTTCAGAAAGTCAGAAAAAAACATCAACTACTTTAAAAATGCTGATATTATCATTCATGATGCTCAATTTACATTGGAAGAAGCTATTGCAAAATACGATTGGGGACATTCTACTTACAGCCTGGCCGTTCAATTCGCAAGGGAGTTCAATATAAAGAAGCTTCTGCTGTTTCACCACGATCCACTGAAATCTGATTCGAAGCTGGAAGAGATTCTTGCAGCGGCAAGGCAGCTTGACGCTCATTTGAAGGGGCATCATAAAGCGAAGATGGTGGTGGAACTTGCTCGTGAAGGGATTGAAATTCAGCTTTGAAAATGAACTCCAGGGATTAATAGACAATTGCGGACTATTGTACGAATCTTCGTCATAGCAGTACCTCTCACGGCACTGATAATTCTCGTCGCAGGTGCGTCAGTACTATGGTTTTATTATGATAGGCCCTATGGCGACAGCAATAAACCTCCGGTTGAGATCACAATTTCCCGCGGCATGAGTTTCAGCAATCTTGCAGAGGATCTGGAAAGGGCTGAACTGGTAAGGAGTGCACAGTATTTATTCTTACGTTATCGGATAGCAGCACGATTGGGGCTCGCAGGTCCGCATCAGGCAGGCCGATACTTGCTGGAGCAGGGACAGCGGCCATCAGTAATCATTCGCAGCCTGACGACTCCGAATGGTGCGCAGCGTGTCTATACCAGACTGACAATCCCGCCGGGATTGACGACATCCCGTATTGCGGAAATAATCCAGAAGGCCAATCTTGCAGCTTCAGCGGATGTCGAAGAGGCTGTACAGACCCTGGCGGCGGAGTATCCTGTTGTCCAGACTGAGGAAGGGCTGCTTGGCTATCTTTTTCCTGATACATATCAAATTGAAGCACCTCTGGATGAATCTTTTGAGAATTCAAAAGCCAATGCTCAATCTATAATACGGCTCATGGCTGACAGTTTTTTTTCAGTGCTGGATGAGATTCTGCCATCCTGGCAGGAATTAACTCGAATGCAGCTCCATGAAAAAATAATACTGGCATCCATTGTGGAACGTGAGTATCGGGTGGCGGAAGAAGCACCTATGATTGCGGCTGTTTTCAACAATCGCCTCATGGAAAATATGGCCCTTCAATCCTGTGCAACAGTGGTTTATACCATAGAAGAGACCGATCAGGGACGTTCATTCAAAGATGATTACCTTCGATTTAACCGGCGAATTTTTGAGCAATACCTGAACATCAATTCTCCTTATAACACATACATGTATCCCGGCCTACCTCCCGGACCGATAGCTATTCCCGGTCGAATCGCTTTGGAGGCCATATTCCGGCCAGCCCAGATTGATTCTCTTTATTTCGTTGTAAAGAGTGTAGAGGAAGGCACTCATGTGTTTTCAAGGGACTATACCGACCATCTTCTTGCAAGAAGCGACTATCTGAATCAATACGTCGTTAAGGATTAGGTCGATCATGCCCGGTCTTATACCTGAAAATATAATTGACGAAGTCATACGGCGGACAGACATTGTTCAAGTCGTCAGTTCATACGTCAATATTGTACCAAGGGGACAGCGATGGTTTGGATTGTGTCCCTTCCATTCAGAAAAAACTCCATCATTCACAGTGAGTCCGGATAAGAATGTCTTCTACTGCTTTGGATGTAATAAAGGCGGAAGTGTCATTCGATTCCTCATGGATATTGAATCATTGAGTTTCCCGGAAGCAATCCGGCATCTGGCAGAAAAATCAGGTATAGAGATTCCAGATTCAAGCGATGAGAAGCACTCGACAACCCAGAGAAAAGCTCTGGAAGAATTGTATATCAAGGTCTCGAACACATATCAATGGCTGCTTCACAACCATCCGGAGGCCGAAATGGCAAGGAAATACCTCGAAACCAGAAAAATCAATACGGATACCTGTGATACTTATGCAATTGGCTGGGCACCTTCTGATGGAAGGTGGCTGTATCATTTTCTTCTCAGGCGGAATTATTCACCAGAGTTTTTGGCAGCATCAGGTTTATTCAGTCTTAAATCACCAGAATGGGCGTTTTTTGTTGATAGGCTGATGTTTCCTGTAATGCAGGATTCAAACAGAGTAACAGCTTTCAGTGGCCGTGATTTGAGCAATAAAGGACCAAAGTATAAAAACTCTCCGGAAACACCGCTTTACAGGAAAAGCCAGCAGCTATACGGATTGGGTCAGGCCAGGGAGGGTATAAGGAAAAACAAAAGAGTATTCCTTTGTGAAGGTAATATTGATGTCCTCTCATGCTGCCAGTCAGGAGTGAATGAAGCCGTGGCTCCTCTTGGAACAGCATTCACATCGGAACAGGCACGGCTTCTCAGACGCCTGACCGAAAACTTGATCTTAGTATTCGACAGTGATGATGCAGGTATCAAGGGAACAATGAAGGCTGCCGTAATCGCAGAAGAACATGGTTTTACGGTTCAGGCTGTCCATCTGCCCGGGGGATATGATCCAGCGGCAGTTCTGGAAGAAAAAGGTTCCGAAGAATTGAAAAAAATTATATCAAAACCTGTCAGTATCTTCAAATATTTATTATACTATATAATAGGAGATGAATCGGATATATCAGGAAAGGCACAGGAGGAGGCACTTGCTAAACTATTACCATACTTGCAGGCTGTTGATTCGGAAGTAAGATGCGAAGCATATCTTAAACAGCTGGCTGAAGCTGTCAACACAAATCCGCAAACGGTGATTCGTGAGTATTACAGCCGTATCAAGAAACAAAAACAGGATTCCAGGGTAATGATTCATAATCAACAGGACCTGGACACTGATATTGTTGGAGATGAGTTGTATTTAATGATCGCCATTGCTGTTAAAACTGAATACTTCTCAGCACTGAGAGCATTACTTGCTCCAGAAGTGTTTAAAGATCGGAGAGCGCTGGCAATTTACAGGGTGATAGATGAGTTCAGAACTGATGGAGTCATTCCTCGAACAGACATGATAACGGATAAACTTGCGGATGACAGTCTGGTGAAGCTTATTCTTGAGAAAGCTCTGTCCGAAGAATTCAGTGAAAAGATAGAAGAAACTATAAAAGAAAAGATAAAACTGATCAACATACGGATTCATGATGAAGAACGCATGGAACTACAGATTGCCCTTGCTCATGATCTTGATCCCATACACACAAAAGCACGTTTGTTGAGAATTAAGGAAATTGATCAGGAAATTATGCACATCAAGCAAGGTGATTATGTCTGGAATTAAAGCAGATTCAATGATAGAGAAACTACTGGAGCATGCGGAAAAGAGCAAAGCCATCAGTTATGATGAAATCCATGACTGGCTACCCGAAAAATATACGAAGAATGATGCAATTGACGAGGTTATAGCACTGTTGACCACAAATGGTATCAAAATAACAGGTGAGGTCATCAACAAAGCAATACATCAGGAAGTTGCTCATGAGGATGAAATGCCTCTTGTTGAGGATGATCCCAACGACATTAAATCTGTCATCGACACGGATATTGATGAAGCGGTAGAAGCAGTAGAAGAAATTGTAGAGTCTCAGCGAAAATTTGTTTTCAATGATAAAGATACTGCTATCGACGATCCCATACGTTTATACCTTCGGGAAATCGGTAAAGACAAACTGCTTTCAGCAGAACAGGAAGTAGAGCTTTCAAAACGGATGGAAAACGGCGAGAGTATTATTACCAGAGGACTGAAAACTTCAGGGCTCATAATACCGGAATTACATGAATTGGCCAATAAGGGATTCAGCAAGTTGGAACCGAGAGAATTAAACCTGAGCAAGAAGGAGCTTTCAGACTATTTGACTGAACGCAGACGTATCAATCATTTTTATAAGGAATCATTCAGGGAATTGATACTGCCATTGAAGCAGTATATGGATATAAAAAATCGGATTGTTGTTACAGATGGAGATATTCATTCCGATAAAAAGCTCCATGCGAAGAGGGAACATTTATTTACTCAAATTGCAGAGATTGACATTCATCAGGAAGAAATTATTCGATTTTCAGATCGATTCGTCGCCGCAGGATTGGAAATCAATGAGCATCGAAAGCAGCAGTACAGCATTGAACGCACTCTTGGGGTTCGCTCAATGCGGGAGATTCGTACTCTCAGCCGAGGGTTGGCAAAGATGGATCAGAGGAAGGATATTGAGCAGAAACTTGGTTTGTCTTCCGATGAAATTAAGGAGTACATACGGCAGGTTCAAGTTACGGAAAAAAAACTCCATGATATGGAACTGGATTTTGAAGCGACTACCGATGAGATCCTGAAGAAATCAGAAGAGATTCATCATGGCCGCATAATGCTGAAGACGGCCAAGGACAGGCTTATCAAAGCAAACCTCAGACTTGTAGTCAGCATTGCTAAAAAATACACACATCGAGGGCTGCATTTCTTCGATCTCGTCCAGGAAGGGAATATAGGTCTTATAAAGGCTGTCGAAAAATTCGAGTATAGAAAAGGTTATAAATTCTCCACGTATGCAACCTGGTGGATACGCCAGGCTATTACCCGGGCGATTTCAGATCAGGCGCGTACAATACGTGTCCCCGTTCACATGATTGAACAGATGAACAAGGTTCTCCGGGAGTCACGACAGCTGACGCAGGTGCTGGGACGGGAGCCCCTTGATGAGGAGGTCGCTGAGCAATTGGGCTGGACAGTCGACCGAGTGAAATCGGTCAAAAGTGTTGCCCGTGAGCCAATCAGTCTGGAATCTCCTCTTGGAGAAGAAGAAGATTCCCTGCTGGGGGATTTCATTGAGGATAGAACAACAAAGAATCCATCCAACCAGACTTCATATACTATTCTCAAGGAACAGCTTCATGAGGTTTTGCAATCCCTACCCTCAAGGGAGCAGGACGTCTTGAAAATGCGGTTTGGTCTGGATGATGGATACTCACTCACTCTGGAAGAGGTTGGCCTGCATTTTGATGTAACTCGCGAGAGAATCCGACAAATTGAGGCCAAGGCACTCAGACGGCTCCGTCATCCTAAAAGAAGCCGGAGACTCAAAGACTATATAGAAAACTAGAGGAAGGATATGGACAAATCGTATGATGTTCTACAGCAGCTGCAGGACATATTATTGCAAAGGTATACACTTGAAGATGAAATACAGCAGATACCCAGGGCATTGTTGACGAAACAGGAAATTCTAAATCGTTTAAAACAGGCGTATGTTGAGAACAGTGAAGAATTAGATGCAATCAAATCTGAAATGAAGCATCTGAATTTTGAGATGGAAGAAGCTGAACGTCGAAGAGAAGAATCTGAAAGCCGCATGGATATTATCACCACACAGAGGGAATATGAGGCTTTAGACAAGGAAATACATGATGCTTCAGAAAATGAACAAAGATTTCGCCGTGAGATTCAAAAAAAAGACAGGGAGCTGGCGGAGAAGCGAAGTACTCTTGAAAACGATGAACAGATGATCTCCATGCAGGAAAAAGAACTCGCTGAGGAAAATGAAAGGATTGATGAAGAAACAAAAAAGAGAACGATCCAGCTGGAGAAACTTGCAAAAAAAGAAAGCAAACTCACTCCAGGCATGAACAAGGATATCCTGTTTAAGTTTAAGAGAATTATTAAGAACAAGTCTGGTGTTGGAATCGTACCCGTTAAGTCGAATGTATGCAGTGGTTGTCATATGGTGCTATCGGCTCAATTTGTAAACGATGTGCGTGGAGGCAATGAGATACAATTCTGTCCCTATTGCAGCCGTATCCTTTTCTGGGAAGAAGATGGAGATTCGTATACAAATGTCATGACTTCTGAAGATATGGAAGTTGGTGGATTGGCTGATCTGGTTGGAGATAAAGAAAAGAATCTTTGACGATGATTTTTTAATTTCATACTTGCTGAAAAAATGATATTGAATTATGTTTCCTGTGGGCGGATCGGGTCGTCGCTGGCCATGCCAGAGGAAAGTCCGGGTTCCGCAGGGGATGATGCCGGGCAATTCCCGGGCACTTCCTGTTTGGAAGTGACAGACAGTGCCACAGAAAAGATACCGCCGTTTCAGACGGTAAGGGTGAAAAGGTGAGGTAAGAGCTCACCGGTTTTCCGGTAACGGAGTGACGCATGGTAAACCTCATCAGGAGCAAGGTCAAGCAGTGGACAGGTTCCCCGCCTCAAAGTCCACGGGTAGATCGCTATTGATATTATTGGCAACAATGATGCAAGATAGATGGCGGCCACAACAGAATCCGGCTTATCGATCCGTCTTTTTTTATGACTAGAAGTGTATTTTCAACACAGAGCCGTCGTCGGCGAATTCGCATTGCCATCATATCAGCATCATTTATACTGATAGCCTTTATATCATATCTTGCACTTTCCCGAGGAGTTGATCTTATTCAACAGCGAACAACGGCGGGAGCAGATAGCGCAGTTTCTGCGGAAGCCTTATGGAATGAAGGCAGGTATGCCAGCCTTACTGAAGTGGCAGAAGAGTATTTGCTTTCAAAGCCATTGAACAGAGATGCACTTTTGTTTGCAGGTTATGCAAGATACTATCTTGCGATATCCCGTAATTCCATTGAAGAACAGTCCGTTGATCTGGACTATTCAATCCGTCATCTGCGGCTGCTGCTGGCTCGCGGCGGAACCCCTGACCCGGGCAAGGTAAAATACATGCTGGGTAAATCCTATTTAATCAAGGGAAAGTATTGGGCCGATCTTTCAGTTCATTATCTTCTATCATCCCTCCAGGAAGGATATGAACCAGACGATATCTATGAATACCTCGGACGGGCATATTCTTCCATGGGCGAGTATGAAACAGCATTGAAATGGTGTTTGAAGGCATTGGAAGAATATCCTACTGAGCGTTTACTTCTTTCAATCGCTGAACAGTCCTTCAATCTCGGCCGTTATGATGATGCGGCATCATATTACCTTCAGGCAATCGATAAAAGCCGAGATGACAGTCTTAAAAAAAGAGGACTTTTCCAACTCGGTCAGCTTTATTATGATGTTGGAAACTATAATCAAGCGCTGGAGACTTTGAAACAAATAGAAAATATGGACATAAGTAATGAGGAATACCTGTTTCTTTACGCAGAAGTATTGTATAAAACAGGTAGGAACTATGAAGCGAAAAAGTATTGGCAGAGGGTTCTGAGAATTAATCCAGGGCATTCTGATGCTCTGCAGCGCTTATACAACTAAGGAATGAGACGAAATTCCTGTGAGCATACAAAATCAATGGAGGCACGATGAAGGGCCGGAAGAGATTGTTCAGTGGCCTGTCGGCTGATATAGGAATTGATCTGGGAACTTGTAATACCCTGATTTACATAAGAGGCCGGGGTGTGGTGAGCAGTGATCCCTCAGTAGTTGCAGTGGAACGCGGTACAAAAAAAGTAGTCGCTGTTGGCCAGGATGCCAAGCGAATGCTCTGGAAGACTCCGGGAGAGATTATTGCCATCCGTCCACTGAGAGACGGTGTTATCGCCGATTTGGAGATGGCCGAAAAAATGATTCGTTTCTTTATCGGCAAAGTAATACGCAGAAGCTGGATAATCAAACCAAGAATGGTCATGGGAGTTCCATCCTGCATCACTGAAGTGGAAAGACGGGCGGTTGAGGAAGCAGCCTATAAAGCTGGAGCCAGAGAAGTTAAGATCATAGAAGAATCACTTGCAGCTGCCATTGGTGCAAACATGCCTATATTTGAACCGGCAGGGCATATGATCGTCGATATTGGAGGAGGTACCACTGAAATCTCAGTGATATCCCTTGGCGGTATGGTTGTGACTAATGCAATTCGCCTGGGTGGTGACTCCTTTGATATGACGATAATCAAGCATGTACGTTCTGTTCATAATTTGATTATCGGAGAGTATACTGCTGAACTTCTTAAGATCAAGATTGGTAATGCCAGTCCTGAAAAAACCATTGAAACAATGGAGATCAAAGGCACCGATGCCATCACCGGCCTGCCAAGAAGATTGGAAATTGATTCAATTGAAGTAAGGGAAGCATTACAGGAGCCCATTAATGCTGTGGTAGAGGAAGTGAAACGAACTCTTGGACAAACACCGCCTGAACTCGCTGCGGATATTGTTGAGCTTGGCATAGTTTTAACAGGAGGTGGTTCAATGCTGAAGGGCTTGCCAAAACTCTTCTCTCATGAGACTGGAGTTCCAGTCATTCTGGCAGAAGATCCACTTCTATGTGTAGCCATTGGAGCTGGAAAGTATTTTGAGAATTCCAGGAAAGATAATAATGGAAATCGAGCCATATATGACATGATGAGTGGTTAAGGAGATATGCGGGAACAAGGCGAAGGCGGTATTCGTCCTGAGGTGGTTCTGCCTTTATTGTTAACTATTTCAATTCTCATGATGGTTTTTGTCAAAGTCCTGAACAATAATGATCTTAAAAGCAGAGGAAGCAATCTCCTTATTGGATTTCAGCGGGTAACTGGAACATTGTTTGAGCAGTTAAAAAACACCTATGGATCATTGCAGCGGCTTCATAATCTCAAACAGCAGCATGAAGCATTGCTCAATACACTGGAGAACTATCAGAGTGTTGGACTGGAACTGGAGGAATTAAGACAGGAGAATGAGGCACTGAGAGAGCAAATTAATCTCTCCAGCAGGCTCAGATATGAACACATCCAGGCACAGGTGATTGCAGGCGACCCGTCTAATCTTTTTGCTACTATCACATTGGATAAGGGATCCATGGATGGGATTGAGGTCAACATGGTTGTTACAGCTTTCCAGTCCAATTCTTTTGGATTACTGGGTAAGGTTGTCCATGTCGATAGAAAAACATGCCAGGTCCTTCCTCTTGTCAATCCCAGCAACTACATAGCCGCAAGACTCCTCGAATCACGCTTTGAGGGTTTGGTGTCCGGGAGGGGAGGGCAGAGCGGGGAATTGATAATGGATTATGTACCTAAGTCAGTCGGCTCCTTGATTTCAGTCGGTGATTTCGTCATCACTTCAGGCATGCAATCCATATATCCTGCCGGAATCTATATAGGCAGAGTCAAAGAGGTTCGATCCAGGGAATACTCAACTACTCTGGAAATAATCCTCACCCCGATGGTTCATTCAAAACGCATCGAATTTGTATTTATACTAAGCAACAAAAAATGAGAACAGTTGTGATTATCATTACTGCAGTTTCTATTGGTGTTCTGCAGTCGGTTTTTCTTACAGACATCTTTCCCATGGGTGTTGTTCCCGATATCACTCTCATTCTGCTGCTTGCCGCTTCCTGTCACTATGGCAGCATGACCGGTACGATTACGGGTTTTCTGGTTGGTACAGCATTTGATGTGATGAGTCTTGCTCCACTGGGATTTCATGCATTTATCTACACATTGATCGGTTATCTTGTTGGTTTATTGAGTTCCAATATCTCATCTGATCGATTCCTGCTGCCGTTTCTTCTGGCTCTTCCAGCAACAGTATTCAAATATGTACTGGCATATCTACTGAGCATTGTGTTTAGTCTTCAAACAGGTACGATTGGATTCATAACATGGGGAACACTTGTTGAAATTGGAGTAAACTCGACTATTTCTCCAGTTGTTTTCCGTATATTCTTACTCATGGCCAGACTTTCAAAAAGAAATCGCGGTGGTTTCTAATGAGTCGCAGTTTCAGTCCTGATAACAAAGTACTGCGATTAAAGCTCTTCGTAGTGGGGGGGATCATTCTTGCCCTCTTCATGGTATTCATCCTCTATCTCTTCAATCTCCAGATTGTTGAAAATATTATCTGGGAGGATAGAGCTCAAGCCGTTTCAAGAAGAACTGAACCGCTGCCAGCTCAGCGCGGACTTATATGGGATAGGAATTATGACATACCGCTTGCAACCAATATAGATTCCTTTGCTGTTCATGCTGTACCTGCAGAAATATCACCTTTGAATCCTGAGTCATTATCCAATAGATTGTCACAGGTATTGGATATAGATTCTGAGAACATCGCTAATCGATTTCCTGCCGATTGGGAAAACTCCTGGAATCCTGTAGAAATTCTGGATGGTGTTGCCTTTGAATCCATTGTAAGGATTGCAGAATCTGTAGAAAACTACCCGGGCATTCATTGGCAGAGTAAACCCTACCGCTGGTACAATGAAGTTGGTGCCTTTTCCCATGTGTTAGGATATGTAGGAAATATCACAACCGATGAATTGCAGATTCTGTACAATATGGGATACGTTAATACGGCCAGCTTGGGGAAGAGTGGAATAGAAAAAACCTTTGATGGAGTTTTGAGGGGGAAGGACGGAAAAATCTTCAGAACGGTTGATGTCAAGGGCAAGCAGTTGAATAGTGAAGCTGAGAATTTCATTCCGCCAGAGAGCGGTAATGACATAGTTCTTACCATAGACAGAAGGATACAGGTACTGGCTGAAAAGGCATTAGGGCCGCGAAAGGGAGCTGTCATTGTATTAAAACCCACGACCGGTGAGATTCTCGCCATGGTATCATACCCATCCTATGATCCCAATATGTTTGCAAAATCCAACCCGGGAAGCTTCAGTAACCTGAGTAAGAATGGTGATTTTCCCTTTCTCAACCGCGCATTGCAATCCGGGTATGCTCCAGCATCCACATTCAAACTAATCATGAGTGCCGCTGCCCTGGGGGAAAATAAGGTAAGTTTGAACCGATATATTAACTGCCGCGGCCACATGACACTCAATGACAGAGTTTTCTGGTGCCACAAACGAAGTGGGCATGGATATGTCAATCTTGAGGGTGCAATTGCTCATTCCTGCAATATATATTTTGGTACAATTGGAGTTGAAACATTGGGGATTGAATTGATATCCAGATATGCACGTGCTTTTGGTCTGAGTTCGTTAACCGGTATTGAACTTGATGGAGATATTGCCGGCAATGTTCCCGATAAAACCTGGAAGGAAAACATCTACAATACGAAATGGACCACCGGGGATACCCTCAACAGCTCCATTGGACAGGGGTTTTTATTGGTAACTCCCCTGCAGATGGCCAATGTTATAGCTGGTATTGTTAATAATGGTGTAATCTATCGCCCTTTTCTGCTCAAGGAAGTAAAGAAGTCTGGTACCGGCGTTGTTGTCGACCATAAAGAACCTGAAATCCTGCATACCATCGATTTATTAGAAGACTCTGACTATCAATTCATCAAGAAAGCAATGCGTTCCGTTATAACTCAGGGTACCGGAAAATGGGCTGTCCATACAAAATCCGTGAATATTGCTGGAAAAACCGGAACAGGAGAAGTTGGACTTGAAGATAGATGGCATGACTGGTTTGTCGCATATGGCCCCTATCAAACGAATGATCCGGATGAAAGAATAGTAGTTGTCAGTCTGATTGAAGCCTCTGATTCTTATGATTGGTGGGCTCCGAAAGCAACAGACATTATTTTTGAGGGAGTGTTTGGCAATAAAACTTACGAAGCAGTTGTGACGGAATGGAAAAAACGAAAAGTTTGGTGGACGACCCAGGTAAAAACACTTCCAAATCCTGGGTGGCCTTATACCCCTGAGTCCGGTGAGAAATGAATCAAAACAGGATTGTAGCTGGTTTCTTCAGAATTGATATGGGTTTGATGCTGTGTGTTCCAGGCCTTATGCTGTTGGGAGTTGCTTTTATATATTCCAGTGGTGTGACATCTGAAGGAGTTCAGGTATCATCGGAGTGGATCAAGCAGATCATATGGTCAGTAACAGGTCTGATTCTCATGACTGTATTCTCATGGATTGATTATCAGAGATGGAGAACATTGATCCTGCCGCTTTATGCCGGATTAATACTGACTCTGATTCTGGTTCTTCTGGTTGGAACGTATGTGAAAGGAGCACGTGCATGGCTGGGAATAGGTGGTATTGGCATCCAGCCATCAGAATTTGGAAAGGTGATTTTGATCATCATGCTGGCCTGGTGGTATGATGAAAGGGGTAGGGGAGTCTCCAGCCTGGGGCAATACTCAGGGGCCATCATCATCACCTGTATTCCTGTCTTTTTAATTCTTCTCCAGCCGGATCTCGGGACCGCATTTGTATACATCCCCATACTTTTCACAATTTCATTCTTTGCTGATATACGGTGGAATGTCCTTGTCTTTCCCCTGATTGTGGGCTTCCTGATCGTTCTTGGCGTCATTGGTTTTGCCTGGGACAAGCATGTATCTCGAATCCCCAATGGTTTTTTCCGTATTTTTACGGATAAATCGCTGCTGCAGGTAACCATTTCCTCAATTTTAGTACTGGCTGGCCTGGCTGTTGCAGGCTGGTTCATTTTTTATCGCCGATATTTTCTTGGGTTATTGTATCTCCTTGGAATTGCAGCTGTATCATATATTGGCATCATTGGTGCCATCAAAGTCCTCCATGGATATCAAATGATGAGATTTGTTGTGTTTCTCAATCCCCAGATTGATCCCCTGGGTGCTGGCTGGCATATTATTCAATCGGTTACGGCTGTGGGATCCGGAGGCCTCAGAGGGAAGGGTTTTCTCCAGGGAACACAATCGCATTATCAATACCTTCCAGAGCAGAGTACTGATTTCATATTTTCAATACTTGCAGAGGAAACAGGTTTCCTTGGAGGACTGATAGTCTTTATTCTCTTTTCAATCATCATAATAAGGTCTCTGCACATAGCCTATACCTCTCAAGATAAATTCGGAACTTACATTGCTGTTGGTATTGTTGCCATGACCGGTTTCCATGTAATTGAAAACATCGGGATGTCGATCGGTGTCATGCCCATAACTGGAATCCCCTTATTCTTCCTTTCCTATGGGGGTTCTTCTCTGTGGACAGCCCTTATATCAATTGGACTGCTTCTATCCATACATATACGCCGTCGGCATAGGGTTTGATACATTCATTCCCATGGACGAATCTTTATGATTCATTGAACAGATTTAGCGTCTTCCCAATACGCATCCATGATGTCAATATTTGCAGGAGACATGGGGACTCCATCTGTAATCATCTGTTTCTCCACATGGCGGAAACGTTTTTCAAATTTCAGATTGCTTCGGCACAATGCAATTGCTGGATCTATTTTCAAATGTCTTGCATAGTTAACCACTGAAAAAAGAAGATCCCCAAGTTCTTCCTCCCTGTGATTTTCATCATCGGTATGCCTGATTTCCTCCAGTTCCTCCATTATTTTTCCTTCCGGACCCCGGTGATCAGGCCAGTCAAAACCTTTTCTGGCAGCCCTGCGTTGAAGTATGCAGGATCGTTCAAGGGGGGGGAGACTGTCTGGAATACCATCAACAACGGATTCATTCGGTTTGCCGTCACCTTCAATTTCAACCTTTATTCTCTCCCAATTCCTGAGAGCTTCCTTTGAATCTTTGACAACGGCATTGCCGAAAACATGGGGATGGCGGCGAATGAGTTTTGCATTGATCTCGTTGAAAACATCATCCAGGCTGAATTCACCCTGTTCTGCATACATCAGACCAATCATACAGATAATCAACAGTACATCCCCCAATTCTTCTTTGACATGTTCGGGATCACTGGAATTGATGGCTTCCAGAGTTTCATACACCTCTTCCAGAAGAAGTGTTCTCATGCTTGAAGGAGTTTGTTCCTTATCCCAGGGACAGCCTTCAGGACCTCGAAGAGTTTTGATCGTTTCCAGGAAATTCGTGAAAGATTGAGAGCTCATGGTAATTATATTACTTGATCATCCATAGTTGAGAAAGTCACGCAACCAGAATCCAGGTAGACAGAATATACATTATCGGAAGTTACGGCTGGATTACCATTTCTCTGGAATAGACTTTAAGAATAAAAACACTCCAATAAACAAACATGCACCCAGGAACGCTGGTATGGCACTTGTAATCAGACCAAACTCGAACCCCAGGCGGTTCAGAAGCATGATTCCAAAGACACCTCCAAAAAAGGCACCACTCAAACTAATGAACCAGGATAGCCAGAATAATCTCCAGGAAAACCTGTAGCCCGTCAGTTTGAGAAAGAAGACGGTTATGAAAGCGCATACAAGGTAGGTAAATATCAGTATTAATTCTCTCATAATGTTCCTTGAACAAAAGATCTGCTATCGAGTTGATGTTGGAACACCAAGTTCAATCTTTCCAAGATGAATTGGAATACTGTTCAATGGCTGCAATGATTGCGGATCAATCCCGGTAGAATGCACCACCACTCCTATCTGTATTGGTATCGCTTCGTCCAGTTTATCATCAATATCGGTTAAAGGTATGGATCTTGATGTTTCTGTTGCTGTGTTATATATGGCCTGAGTGCTGGCTGGCTGATAATCAAGAAATCCTGCTGTACTTTTGTTGCGATAGAGATCAACGTCTGTATAATTATTGGAGTCGAATACCCAGTCATCAAAAGAAAGAAATGGAGAATCTGCACTATTGAAATCCACCACTCCTCGGGCAAGTTCCTGAACTGTAGAATTTTGGGGATCATCTTTATCGGTGTACGCAATCAGCTTCTTATTTTCATCGTATTCAATATAGACTGTTGTACCAGCCGCAACAGTGTTTTGATTGATGACAGGTTCGTCCAGAGTACTCCCATCTGCCTTACCCATCCTGAAGAATCCCTGCTGCTTTGGAACAATTGAACCTGCCGGTACTTCATTATTATTGTATTGAGTGACATCATCAAACTTCTCTCTGTCCGGTTCCCCTACTGAGTCGTAATCCGAATTACCAGTGTAAACCTTGTAGTACAGGATGTATCCTGCGATGTTCTGATCATCCAGAGGTGTTTGAAAGGCTGCAGAGGTATCCAATCCAGTTTCAATGAAAGATGGAGACTCAATCGATTCAGAACTCGGTAAGCCACACCCGGATATAAGAATAAGGAACAAAAAACAATTCTTTCTCATGATAATCCCAAATCTACATGCCTGACAGCAAATCTCCATCGTAGTCCAATAGCTCATAAATCGTTACAGGATTGGAACGGCCTTTGACGCGTATTTCATCCAATTCCCTGGCTATGAATGGCTCATGTTTTATTCGAGTCCAGGTATCCTCACTTATGATTATACTGGTCCCATACACTTTGTTGACACCTTCCAGACGACTTGCCAGATTAACAGTATCTCCCATGGCTGTATAGTTCTTTCGCCCCTCACTTCCCATGTAGCCAACCATACAGGTTCCTGAATTCAATCCAATACCAATGTCAATTGTCAAACTATCTTCTCCGCGTTCTACCTGGATTCTTTCATTGAGTTTATCCAGCAGATATATTTGCATAACAGCACATCGACAGGCACGAACAGCATGATCATCCTGGGAGCGCGGCGCACCCCAGAATGCCATAATGGCATCTCCGATGTACTTATCAAGAGTGCCATGGAAATCATTCACCAGATTATCCGTCATATCGGTCAAATAGTCATTCAGAAGCATAACCAATTCCTGTGCACTCAATCTCTCCGAAATTCGGGAAAAAGCTCGAATATCAGAGAAGAAAACCGTAACATCAACATCCTCCCCTCCAAGTTCCGGCAGAGAGTTTGTAAGCTCTTCTACAATCGCCGGGGAGATGAATTGCCCAAAGACATTTTCAATCTGTTTCTTGTCCCTTTCGGCGGATAAAACCCGGTAGAGCACGACTGCAAGGTAGGTGAGCAGTACACCGAAAACAGGGTTGGCCCAGTCCAATGCCGTATTCCTGTATTCAAATAACAGGGTAACTGCTAGAAATGAGATCAGAATGAAACTGAGCAAAACGGCGACTGACCAGCCAATGTTTTTCATGCGGGATGTTAACCAGGCAAAGAATAGAATCAAAACCAGCATGATAACATTGTTTGCCCATGCCGGTATCTGCCTGATGAAGTTATTCATTATGATGGTGTTGAGAGCATTAGCATGCACTTCAACACCAAACATAAGGCCCAGAGGAGTAATCTTTTCATCATCCGCCATACCTGAGGTAAAGGCACCGACCATCAAAATTTTATTGTTCAGCTTCTTTGTTTCAGACCATGTTTCAGGATCTGATCCACGGATGTTTTTAGCGTAGGCGGCATAGGAGCGTACAGGAAATGTCTGGACTCCGCCTGGATCGGATGATGATCGAAGTCCCATGAAATTGATACGCATGTTGCCATTCTCATCAATGGGAATGGTAATCTCATTCAATACCTGCATTCTCCGTCGACTGCCGAAACCGACAGGAATGGTATATGGTTCCCATGTTTCTGTTTCAGAATTCCAGTTCATTGGATTGTTAATACGTATATGAGATCCATACTGGACATCCAGGTCATCCAGAGTTTTGTTGAAGTAATGCAGGGCCAGAGACAGGGTTACAGCAGGTATGAAGTGATCCTGATAGATGGAGACAATCCAGGAATTGTTCCCTGAGTTATCAATTCGGGGAATACCATTTTCAAGAAGATTCCTGTGCAGTGAAACAATCTGTTCTTCTGTAACAGGAAACTCAACCGTATGATTCCTTCCATTTTTATCAATCCAACCTAAATGCCCCCGGCCATTGAAATCAATATCTGGAACAGGTTCATTGCCAAAGGGAATCTCACCGATTTTCCTGCTATACCGTGCAACAAGCTGCTGTCTTCGATAGACTTTATCTTTATCTTCCCGGTATGACGCATGACCATAGGCATGGATTTTCTCGCCATATGGTACTAATGGGGATTCAATTCCGTAATATGGTATGACACGGGATAAATCACCCTGAACATGCCGAATTTCACCATAGTTTTCAAGCAATGCATCAAATCGGGCGGCATGCTCTTCTTCCCTGCCTGTTGAGAATGGGAGACCATGAAGTTGAGTCTGAAGAGCAACTCGCCCATGATCTTCCATTGTATCAAGAAGGATTGCATCCTCGAATGCTCTATCGGCAACTTCATTAATCAGGATATCCAGAAGGACAATGGATTCTCGATCCTCCTGTTTTTTGATTCTTGAAAATGACTTCAAAAGGTCCGCATGGGTGGAGCGGGCAAAAGGCCATCGTCCAAATACATCCAGCGTTCGAGAATCTATACCTATAATCAGTATATCCCTGGATATTTTGTGAGAACGCTGCTCCCTGATAACATTTTCCTGATCACTTCTCTGGGTAAGGCTTTGTTTCAAAGTGAAGTGAAGGTCAATAATTCGAGTCTCAAGGTTTTCAGGTATATCTGTAAAATGATTAAAAAGGAATAACACACTGAAAACAATGAGTCCCTGAAAGAGGCTGAAAAATCTAATCGAAAAGAATGAGTTTGTCAGCAGCTTACTACTTCCCAAAATCATCCCCCCTTCAATGATTGATTCTTGAGGAGTATTATGCGATTTCTGGAAAGATCTGTCCAACGGCTTCCAGGGTAGGCGGATATGATTTCATTGTACTTTTCCAGGGCACTATCCACTTCATTGACACTTTCCGCAATCCGACCGAGATTAAAATAAACCTCAGGAATCAGTGGGCTGGTTTCTGCATACAATTCAATGATTT
Source organism: Spirochaetaceae bacterium (assembly GCA_965224705.1). Taxonomy (GTDB): domain Bacteria; phylum Spirochaetota; class Spirochaetia; order DSM-2461; family DSM-2461; genus UBA2779. The sequence goes on from OZ245056.1 coordinate 2,741,092, forward strand.
TGTAAAAAGTCTGCTCAGCATCCTCAATATTGCCTGCCTGTTCTTTTGCAGAAGCAGAATTAAAAAGACTGACAGGTGCCAGATAACTTTTTGGCCATCTCCTGGCAAGTTCATCAAAATCTTTGACTGCTCCCGCCCAGTTTTCTTCTTCATAGGCCATTTTGCTGCGTATAAACAATGCTTTCTGAGCTGCAAAATGCCGCGGATACTCATCGAGAGCCCTATCGATCAAGGTATTTATTGAATCATTCTCTCTATCCTCAGCTTCCTCAAGGATCCAGTCATCATACAATTCCTGGATTTCTTCCGATAATTCTGCTGAAGCGTTGCGCCTTTTTTCCTGAATGAAGCTTAAAATCATTATGCCAACCATAACAAGAATCATGCCTGCAATCACAATCGTAAAAAGCTTCCAATTTCTTGTGATTCCAGAATTAATACGTTCGCGCAGGGTGAGATCATTCCCTGCTTTTTGCTTTTTTTCATTTATCATTCCGTTTCTCCTCTGTGATTGATAATTCTTTCAGCATACGGGATAGATATGTCCTCTGTATTCCCAATGCCCTGGCTGTCCGTGTTCGATTGCCCCCATGCAGTTTCAACGATTCTCTTATTAGATTTTTCTTAAAGACTGTTACGGAATCCTTAAAAACTCTACCAGAATAATCGACAACATTTTTTTCTTCAATTATCAAATCATCAGGAGTAATAATGGATTTCCCCTGACTTGAAATAACTGTTCGCTCAATAACATTCTGCAGTTCTCTAACATTTCCCGGCCAGCTATAGGTTAGCAAAAGTCCCAATGCTTCAATAGAGAATTCTGATGGTATATCTGGATTTTTTTCATGCTGCAGTTTCAGGAAATGCTGCAGAAAAACCTCAATATCCTCAGGCCGGTCTCTCAGGGGGGGAATCTCCAACACAAACACGGCCAGCCTGTAATACAGATCCTTGCGAAATCTGGATTTCCTCATAACGTTCTTTAAATCAACATTGGTTGCGGCTATAATTCTCACATCAACTTTCGTTTGAAAACTCTCCCCAACTTTTTGAAGGAAGCCATCCTGGAGCACTCTGAGAAGCTTCGCCTGTACCGGGAGGCTGAGTTCTGCGATTTCATCGAGAAGAATACTGCCGCCATCGGCCTGTTCAAAGAAACCAGTTCTATCCTTGATTGAATCGGTATAGGCACCCTGAATAGAACCAAACAATTCGGACTCAATAAGATCACTGGGAAAGGCTGCACAGTTTACTCGAATAAAAGGCCCTGTTGGCCGCCGTGAATGAAAATGAATGTACTCAGCAAGGAGTTCTTTCCCGGTACCACTCTCCCCAAGGATCAAAACAGGAGAATCTGAACGGGCAAATTTCTTCGATTCAATCAGGAGCTTGCCTGTGCCAGGAGATTTCCATAAGAAATTGCTTTTCTCAAATGTCCCGGAAGCGGCATGATGCATACAGACAGCGGCCCCGGTTATTCACTCTTATCCTCAAGCATGTCTGCCAATGTGTAAGAATCCTTGGAATCATCATTACCATCCATATATTTGGATATTTCAGCCTGTTCCTGCTTGAACTGAGCTTCCTTCATCGATAGAGAAAGCTTCTGTCTGGCCGGGTTTATTTCGATGATGGCAACTTCTACGACATCACCAATATGTATGGCGGCCAGTTTCTCATCTGAATTCGACTCCCTGGAAACAGGAAGGTTGTTTTTGTGGAGAAGGCCTTCAATATCTTCGTCCGTCTTCACAAAGGCACCAAACTCTGTCTTGCTTATGATTTCTCCCTTGATAATGGTTCCCACAGGATACTTCTTCTGGAAACCAATCCAGGGATCATCACTCAACTGCTTGATCCCCAACCGTATTCGTCGATCTTGAGGGCTGACACTTATAACCACAGCCTCTATCTCTTCATTTTCAGTTAATACGCTTCCCACATTCCGGATCTTCCTTGTCCAGGATAGATCATCGGAGTGAAGGAATGCCTCTATGCCATCCTCCAGCTGGACAAAGGCTCCGGCATTGGTTATTTTCTTCACCAGCCATTTTCCCTTTGTACCAACAGGGTATTTCTTGTCAATTTCATCCCAGGGGTTGGGAAGAACCTGTTTGATTCCCAGCGAAATGCGTCCGTTTGGAACATCATAGCCAAGTATCATGGTCTCACACTCATCACCAATACTGAATATTTCATTGGGATGCTTAACACGTTTAATCCATGAGAATTCAGAGATGTGAGCCAGACCTTCAATTCCTTCCTCAAACTCAATGAAGGCGCCAAAATTTGTCATTTTTGTTACTCGCCCCTTCACAATCTGGTTCAAATGATACTTTTCTTCAAAAGTCGACCAGGGATCTGGCTGAAAATGCTTCAATGAAAGATTTATTTTCTTGTTCTCATGATCAAGCCGTATTACTTTGAGTTTAATTTTTTCACCTTTCTTCACATAATCTCTAGGCCGGTTGACATGCCCCCAGTTCATATCATTCATATGGAGCAGTCCATCAAATCCCCCGAGGTCAATAAAGGCTCCGAAGGAGGTAAAGCTCTTGATAACGCCTTCCACTTCGTCACCAACATTGACTTGTTCAAAGAAGGCTTCCAGATTTTTTTCCGTTTCTCTTTCAAGCCAGAGACGCCGCGTGAGAACTATATTGACCTTACTCTCACTGAACAGACGGTCAATTATAAACGGTGATTCGAGTCCGATATAATCCTCAGGAGTTCCGATCCGCTGAATATCCATCTTGCTTATTGGGCAAAAAGCCTTCATATCATGTCCAAGGGATATCTCATAACCACCCTTCACTGATCGGATGACTTTCCCGTTGACAGGCTCCTGGTTTTCAAAAGCTGCTTTGAGATTTTTCCAGAAAACCCTCATCTCTGCTTTTTTCTTTGATATGAGAATTTCACCACTTGAAGTTTCCCGCTGCAGGAGAACAACCTGAACAGAATCCCCATTAGTCGGGAGTTCGACAAATTCATCAATTGGAATTCTACCATCCGATTTCAGTCCGACATCCAGGTAGACAAACTCATTATCGATGTGAATTACAGTTCCCTCTATGAGTTCTCCTACTTTGACGTGTGAGAGGGATTTCAGGAATTCTTCCTGAAGCTGGTCTTGACTGCTCTCCTGAGCGTTGGAATCCGAATCGGGCATGACTTCTCCCCAAGTTTATCTATTTATTGTAGACAGGCTGAATTAATTTCATAACTCTAATATACACTTCATCAATGGTCAAGAAGGAAGTATCCACAACTACTGCATCTTTGGCGATACGCAGCGAACCCTCTTCCTTATGAGTATCGCGAGCATCACGATCCTGGATGGATTCTTTGATTTCTGACAGACTCATGGTGCTGCTTCCCTGCCTGAATCTTCGCATTGCTCTGACATCAGGATTCGCCGTGAGGTAGATCTTTACTTCGGCCTGAGGGAAAACAACTGTGGTCATATCCCGGCCTTCGGCAACAAGGGACAATCCCTTTCCTATTCGGCGCAGATGTCTGTTTACAGCATGCCGAATGGGGACTATTGAGGACAGAACCGAAGACCAGTGATCAACTTGATCACTGCGGAGTCGACTCTCAACTTCTCTGCCATCCAGGTATAAACTATTATCAACGATATCCAGCCGGGCATGACCGGCTGTTTCGATGAGTTTCTCCTGCGATGAATTCTGCAGCCCCAGATCAAGTATTTTCAAGGCGACAGCCCGGTAGAAGGCCCCTGAATTTAGATTGAAGAAACCCATTTCCCCTGCAATTCGGTGAGCCAGAGAACTTTTTCCCACCCCCGCAGGACCGTCAATGGCGATAACCATGAGCACTCTCTTTACGTTCATTTACCGATAAGAAGGCGGCAATTTCCCCGGACTTCAAATGCCTGAAATGTCCTGAGGCTATACCCTTGATATGGACAGGGCCTATTCGCACACGATGAACTTTCTTTATACTGACGGAGGCGGAAAGAAATACTCGCCGCAATTCTCTGTTCTTTCCCTCTGCTAAAACAATACTGACCGTTCGCGGGCCAGTAATTCTGGCTCTTACAGCCCTGTATTTCATCCCATCCACAGTGATTCCTGACAGGAAGCTTGTTATGAGATCTTCTGGAATCTGATTTTTTGTGGTTACGACGTATTCTTTCTCAATATTACAGGATGGATGTGTGAGCGTTCGTGCAAATTTCCCATCATTCGTGTAAAAGATCAATCCGCTTGTCATGTAGTCCAGGCGGCCCACATTAAAAATCCTCTCCTTTACAGCAACATCCAGGAGACTCTTTGTCAGGGAACGGCCATACGGATCTTCATCAGAGCACAGAAATCCAGATGGCTTGTGAAGCACAATGTAAACCTTCCTCTTCTCGTCCCGGACTGGATGATTATCCAGCCTGACCTCATCATCAGGATTCACTCTGGTACCAGGCCGCGTAACAATCTGGCGGTTAACCATGACCCGGCCATCGGCAATGAATTCTTCACATTTCCGGCGGGAGCCCAATCCTGACCGGGCCAATCTAACCTGCAGTCTTATACTCCCTTCTTCATGCATCTTCATTTTGAGCAAACCTCTCCAGTTCCTGTTCATCCAGTTTCGGCAGATCCGCTATGCTCTCCAATCGGAAAGCTTTCAGGAATTCCTTTGTTGTTCCATAAAGAGATGGACGGCCAGGTGTATCCTTACATCCAACTTCCTTGATGAGCTTTTTATCTTTGAGAATTCGAATCATGCTGTCAGCATTGACTCCTCGTAGATTCTCTATTTCACTTCGTGTCAGGGGCTGAGAATAGGCCACAATTGAAAGTGTTTCCAATGCCGCACGGGAAAGCCGGTCTGATCTCTGCTTACCATATCGAGTTTTGAGTCTGTCCTGAAGATGTACTTTGGGAGACAGTGCCCAGCCTCCCGTTGTTTTTGCTGGAGTTATGCCAAATTCATCCGATGAGTACCTTTTTTCAAGTATCGTCAGAGCTTTTTCAACTTCTTCGACGGAGAGACCGGCTATTCGGGCCAGAGAAGATTCGCTGATGGGTTCGACTTCGAGTAGAAGAACTGCCTCAACAATCTGGGTATTGGCTTCCATATTCATTCTTCATTCATACCATCTGCTTGATTCTTATATCACCGAAGAGACGATTCTGATAAACATCTATCAGGCCCCCCTTAACCAGTTCCAGAACGGCAAGAAACGCACTCACCACCTCCAGAATCGAACCGGGATTCACTATCAGGTCATCAAACACAAACTCAATCCTATCTTCAAGAAACTCTTGAATCAATGTTATTTTTTCCTTTATTGAGAATTCTTCCCATAAACTGATGACTTTCTCACCTCCCAGACTCTTCATCACTTTACTGAAACTCTTCAGCAGTTCCCATGGACCAATTTGATTCCAGAGATCATTTTCGTCCGGGAAGGGAAGTATTGCCTGTGTGTTTTTTCTTTCCACTACCCACTCAGCCTGGTTTTCCTGTTCAGCCATCAAGTCGGTAAGCTTACGGATTTTTTCATACTCAATCAATTGATGAACCAGTTCCTGTCTGGGGTCTTCAAGCTCGTCTTCAAGATCAACATCAACAGGAAGAAGCATGCGGGATTTAATGTACAGCAATGTTGCTGCAATGAGATAAAACTCTGTAATATCTTCAAGGTTCACTGCCGTTGCATACTTTAGATAATCAAGATACTGCTCTGTAATCTCAGCGATGGGGATGTCATATATGCTGACTTCATTTTTTCTGATGAGGAATAACAGTAAATCAAGAGGACCATCAAATTGAGAAAGCCGATATTGACGTTTGCCATCTGTCTGCTTATTCATTTCAGCTCTCATCCCGTATGATAAACTTCAACATACTGATCCAATAGTTTCAAAACTTTCTGAGAATACAATATACCATCTATGGGATCCATAGCATCAGGATCAATATCCAGAAGCGGCTTGAGGACGAATAATCTTCTGCTCATTGCAGGATGAGGTACAATCAAGTCGCACTCCTGCTTTTCCTGAGATCTGATTACTTGATTTCCCCACAGCAGGATGTCAATATCGACAGTTCTTGGTCCCTTTGCAGGAATCTGTTTTCTCTGACGGCCACATTTCGTTTCAATTTCACCTATGTGCTTCAGAAGCTGACAGGGATTCAGTTCTGTTTGTCCTCTGATCACATTATTCAAGAAGTTTCCCTGCTTCAAATAGTCCTGTGGTTCTGTTTCATACAGAGGTGATTGAACGATTTGATCAACAAATTCTTCCAGATATCTAACAGCCTTTCCAATGTGAGATGCCCGGTCGCCAATATTAGAGCCGAGACCAAGCCAGATTTTTGTCACGAAGCACCGGGAAGCCCGGTATCAGTACTTCGTTGTCTCGTTCTCGCAGATTTTTCTGTTTCAGTCTCGGATGAGATGGCGGGAAACAGTTTTGCTCTCAGAGTCTTCTCAATTTCTGCTGCAATCTCTGGATTGTCCTGCAGGAACTGTTTTGCACTCTCCCTGCCCTGCCCTATCCGGTTCTCACCAATAGAGTACCAGCTCCCGCTTTTATTAATGAGTTCATGTGCGATACCGCCATCCAGTAAGCTTCCGGTTATTGAGATGCCTTTTCCAAACATGAGCTCCAATTCCACTCTGCGAAAAGGTGGTGCCACCTTGTTTTTGACCACTTTTACTCGAATTCTATTACCGACAGCATTATCCTGCCCCCTGGAAATGGTTTCCGTCTTCCTCACTTCCAGACGGATGGACGCATAGAATTTAAGAGCGTTGCCTCCCGTTGTTGTTTCAGGGTTGCCAAACATGATCCCAATTTTCATCCGGATCTGATTGATAAATATCAGGCAACAGCCGGATTTACTGATAGTTGCCGTAAGTTTTCTCAATGCCTGACTCATTAATCGTGCTTGAAGACCAACATGGGAGTCGCCCATCTCTCCAGAAATCTCTGCCTGTGGGGTCAATGCGGCGACTGAGTCAACAACGATGACGGCGACTCCTCCCGAACGCACCAGGCTTTCAGCAATTTCAAGTGCCTGTTCTCCGGTATCCGGCTGACTGACCCAGAGATTTTTTACGTCAACTCCAAGATCTCCTGCATATACCGGATCCAGGGCATGTTCGGCGTCCACAAATGCAGCGATACCGCCTTTTTTCTGAGCTTCTGCGATGGCGTGCAGGGCCAGAGTTGTTTTGCCTGAGGATTCAGGCCCGAAAATCTCTATTATTCTTCCTTTTGGATAGCCGCCCACTCCCAGGGCATCATCCAGAAGTATGGAACCTGACGGGATTGTTTCAATCTTCATCTGCTGCTTATCGCCCATTTTCATGAGTGAGCCAATACCGAATTGCTTTTCTATTTGTTGACGGGCTGCTTCAACAGCCTTTTCCTTATTGCCTATTTCTTTTACTGTTTCTCTGCTTCTACTCATAGCAAACCTCCTGAATAGTTATAACGACTTGCAATGGTCTTTATATTGAGATTCTGCTCAATCTATACTTATAATCCTTGGGAATCAATGGTCAGCGCTGAAAATGAAGTGTTTTGGCGACAAGATGAAATCCTCCTTCATTGAGTTCAACCCGGGCCAGGAGTTCAAGAGGCAAAGGTTCCATCACGGCCAGAAACGGCACAACAACCGATACCCGTCCTTCAAGGATCTCTCCTTCATGATATCCTACAAGAAAATCAAAACTGATTTCATTTTCATTGAATTCGACATTGGCTGTAACCCCGGTCCATAGAATCCAGCAATCCTCGTAAAGTCGGGGATTGGCACTTACCTCTCGATACGTATAGTTTGTTTCAATCGTCTGAATAGTCGATTCAGCCAGAGATTCAAGGATGAGATTTATCTGCTGGCTGATACTCTCACTGATATTGGCATGCCGTATTTTGTTCAGTTCGAAACGGGCACTGTTATCTTCATAGTTTTTGAAATGCTTCAAAGACTTTTTCAATGCACGGGAAACTTCCCGGTCAGTCATGGAATTCACAGCATCTGACTCTTCCTGTATGAGAATCCTGCTGTCTGGAGCAAAGATTTCAGTTCCAGGCCGCTGTTCCATCCTCATTATCTGAAGTTCAACCAGGTTCCACAGTGTGTTTCGATAATAAAAAGATGATGAGAGAATGACTGAGAAAGCGAGTATGAAAACGATCCTTTTCGGCCATCTGTTTTTCAAGTCAGGGAGATAATGCCTTCCATGTATTCTGTCAATAAACCGTTCCTGAGATTCCATGCTCTTGAGACCTTTGAGAGAATTAATTCCCCTGACGGCATATTTATTCCCCGGGTAGTCATCCAGAATTTCCAACCAGATTTTTAATGCTGCTGCAGGATCCTTTCTTTTAAGGTAATTGAATGCCAGGCATAATCTGATATTGAGATTATACGGATCAATCTGCAATCCCCGGTTGAGATAAATCCATGCATCTTTTGTATTCCCATGTTCCAGGCAGGCTTTCCCAAGAATCGTATAGTAATCGGGATCTTCCAGGTAAAGCGGTACTTTTGGTTCCAGAAATCGTATGACTTTCTCATGCTTGCCGGCTGCCTGCCAGTAACATGCCCGTTTGAGGTCTTTATTGTGGAGTTTCATACTCCCTTCGAAGCTGCTCCTGTTCATGGACCCTGGATTCGATCTCTGAAACCGACTCCTCGGTCAATTCCGACTGATTCTGTACCAGAACATCGATTTCTTCCAGCAATGCGTCAATGAGCTGCCGCCGTTCATACAGGTCGTTCTTTTTCAGCTGCAATTCCTGTGCGTCTGTATTTGACTGTGCGTCCGGGATTACATCCGGCTGCAATTCCTGTGCGTCCGGGATTATATCTGATACAGGGATTTCGTGTTTAATCCCTGTTTTTCCAATGCTAAAGAAGAATTCGAACTCAACATTTCCTCCAGCCGGGACATTGACTGGTTTGTATTCAGTCAGTATGGCACTGTCGATCTCTCCTTTGTAGTGAATGTTATCAAAATTCCGTGTATTGATAACCCTGTGATTGAAGCCCTGAGAATTCAATCTATAGTAATTTGCCAATACAATCCTCTTCGGCGTCACCGGTAGATCCAGGTTAAATCCGATAAACAGAGATATGCCATTGGCTCCATCAGACATAGATATCCACTCAGGGACATTCTGATCAAGGAATTCTGTTTCTGTTGTTACCGGAATTTCATCTGGTGCACGAAACGGAACATTGCTTTTTTCCCCGATATAGGTATCAAGAAGTAGAGAGGAACGCAGATTAACACTGGATTTTGAATTATTGGTGAATATCATCTTAACACTTCCATTCTGCCTGTCATCCTGAAACACCAATACCTGTTTCATCTCGAACTCGGGTTCATTGTATGAGAGAAAATACTCATTCTCATCATTCTTCATTATTTTGTTCCAGCTGCTATTTTTGAATTTAACAATTCTCCCATCAATACTGATTAACCATTTAGATGTTGAATCCTGACTCTGGTTATCCCATAACAGGATTTCCTCTCCATTTTTTTCGGCGTAGACATTGAAAAAAGAAGCTTTGACAGTGTCGTCGAATAGTTTCAGCATCCTGCTGCCGTTCGCATCCTGGGCGAATAGAGGCGCTGCTGCAAGAAACATGCAAATACACAGATGCAGTATTCCTCTCTTATTCATTACCGCCAAGCTCCATCAGTTCATAATCATATTTTTCCTTCAGATTCAACAGCCGTTCTCTTGCCTGCAGCAATTGTTCCCGATACTCCAGCAATTCCTGCCTGTTTTGATTGGCGGCATTGGTTTCTGAAATTTCCCTGCTGGCATTGTAGGATTCCACACGTAATCTTTGAAGATTTTCGGCAAGACTGAGATACTCTTCATAGTTCCATCTCAGGAAATCAAGCAGTGCTTTTTCGCGCTGGAGAAAGGATATCTCACTTATCCGATATTGGGAGGCTTCATATTTGACACTTGCGGGGAAGGTTTTTATAAGATCTTTGAAAATCTCTTCAGCTTCATTAAGACGTCCCAGTGCAATAAGAGATTCCCCAATCCAGTATTGAGTTGAAGCAACCAGTTGAGAACGCGGATAATCAAGAATGAAGTGGTGAAGTGCGATTATTGCTTTTTCCGGCTCTCCCCGAAGGTATAATAAACGAGCTTGATGATATCGCATCTCCGGCCTTCGAGTATGATCGGGATACAATGCAAGGTAGTCATCGACAAGTTTCCCGGCTGATTCATACTGCTTCCTCAGGATTTCTGTTTTTACAAGCCAGTAGTATGCTTCTGCATGATATGCTTCAAGATTGCTGTCCTGTATGATGCCCTGAAATATTGATGATGCCTGCTCTGCCCCACCTCTCTTCAGTTCAGCAATTCCAGTATCTAAAAGTGAATCGCCAGCAAATGCAGAAACTCCTGTATACAAAATTGTGAAGAGTACAAATAAAGCATGAAGTGCAAACCGTTTCACGATGTTCCCCCTCATTATCGATATCGGCACAACAAGTCTTAAACCTTGAACATAAAATCAGTATTCCTGCATTTTTTCAAAGATTCAAGAGGTTTCCTGCTGGCATAAAAAGCCGATCCCATAACAGCAATGTCTGTACCAGCTGCCCAGACATCGGCGGCAGTTTGCTGACAAAAACCACCATCAATGGCTATTTGATAATTCCCTTCCCCTTCTTCACGCATCTGTGCAAGAAGCCGGACTTTCTCAAGGGTAGAGATGATAAGTTTTTGGCCGCCAAATCCGGGATCGACGGTCATCACCAATACCTGGTCCACAATATTGAGTATTTCAGCGATGGTAGAGACAGGTGTTGAAGGAACAATTGAGATGCCAGCTTTCATACCCCTATTCTGTATCGTTCGAATGAGACGATGAGCATGTATCTCCGCTTCGATATGAAAGACAATGGAGTCAACGCCGGCATCAGCAAATGCATCGACATGGGATGCAGGCCGATTGACCATGAGATGCGCATCCAATGGTAAATCGGTGATTGTTCTCACCGATTTGGCCATTTGCGATCCAAAGGATATTACCGGTACAAAGGATCCATCCATGATGTCAAGATGTATCATATCCGCTCCTGCCTCTTCCGCAAGAGCAACTTCAGAGCGAATATTGGTGAAGTCTGCCGCCAAAAGTGATGGAGCGATGAGTCTATTTCTTTCTGGCATGAATAAGATTATAGTTTTTCAGGGCTTCCGATCCAAGACCATGATCGATTGACCCTACACTTATCTATTGATATACTCAGATTGTAAGGTTAATACAGGAATGCTGACAGGACAATCGAAAAGTATTGAAATTGAAGAGCTGAAAAAACAAATCTGCAGCTGCTTTCAAATCGGCGACTTGTTTGAGGCTGGAAAACTGCTGAACAGGGCTCATGCCCTTGATTTCAATGACAAGGAGATCAAAGTGGCCATGAGTGCCTGTGGGTTCTGGGATCAGCGGGTTCAGAATGTATCCAGTATAGCCTGTGATGGAGCACGCGGGGATTTCTTCCGTTATCAATGGAGAGTGTTTGAGGCGCATTACAAACAGAAGAGGGAGCATTCTCTGGATGAAGGATTCTCATCTCTCAAATTCTGGGTTCACAGTGAAGCATTGAAATACTATCAAGATCAAATCAAGGCCACAGGGGATGAGGATGCAATTCTGCGGGCATCCATCTGTTTGAAGATGCTTGGACATTATGATGAAGCTATTGAAAATCTTGAGTATATTCTGAGAATAAGCAATACTGGAAATGTGAGCTGCATGGCTGAACTCGCTGATGTATATATGCTAATTGGAGAGGCTACCGCCGGTAAGGCTTTGATACGTGAAGCCTTGTTTCTTGATGCCCCGAAGGTGGAAATGAATAGTTTAACATCACCTTTGTTCAGAAAAATGATAGAACTCCTGGAAACAGAATTGTCTGCAGATTCAGAGGTTTTCAATTATTGGCTTCCAGTGTACGGTGTTGTATGGGGAGGATTTGATGTTAAACGAGAGCTCAGCGAAGCTGAATATGAGAAGCTTAACCAGGTGATTTACGCACTATCCAGTGAAATTGCCGACGGCGATAAGAGCGGACGGCTGACACCTCAATTGATCAATGCATACTTCAGGCTGGCTGATCACTATCAGCTCTCTGGAGCAGATCGATCTCTCATTGAAGAAACATTGATAAACATCAAGTTCTTTGCACCTGAATTTTACCGAAAACATTTTAGATAGACAGCCAGGGAGGCCAGATGCCTGAAAAATTAGTCGAAAACATCGTCGGAATGCTCAATGAGGAGAAATGGACAAGGGCAACTCTTAACGATTATGCCGTGAGCAATTTCCAGACCCTTGATAGTTTAATTGAACAGATCCTGGCTGAAAATCATCAGGATGAGATTAAGAGCCTTTGTGAGGAGCATCTTGAGCATACAAAGAACAGTTTCGCGGCCCTTTATATCTGTGGTATTATATCCTTAAGCAAGCATCAGGTAGATGACACACACCTGCTCCATCTAATCAGTATTTTTGCGGACAACCACAAGTGGTCCGCAGTGAGATATCTATGCCAGCGCATATTGGATTTCGGTGAGAACAAAGATGCACTGAAGATTCTGGCCGAAACTCTGGAACATTTGAACCTCCCTCAGAACATGCAGGATATATGGGAGAGACTCATCAAAGTCGACTTCTCTGAAACAGACATTGTGAAGCGGCTGGCTGAGATGAAAGAAGCAAATGATGATCTGGAAGGCGCTGTATTGTATTACAGAAAGGCCATCCACAGATATGTCAATAAGAACCAGTATAATCATGTAAAAGATACCTGGAAGAAACTGATAGAACTTGGAGTAGATGATTATGAATTCTTCTTCCTGATTGAAAAGAAAGTGGCTAAATCAATGTCTCCAGACCGGGCCGTCAATCTTCTTGAAGCATTATATCCTGCCATCAAGGAACAGGAGGAGTGGGCTGTCGCCATTGAAGTCCTGAAAAAGATTCTCAATTATGATGGACGCAATAACTGGGCAAGACTGGAAATCATTGAGTGCTATAAAAACAGGTATGCTTCTCACAGTCAGGTTGATGAGTGTATAAAGCTTTCCAATCTGAATCAAAACTGGCGTAATGTACTGGAAGCCATAGCTGATTTTGAAAAACACATATCGTTTGATACCGGAAGTTTTGTTTTTCACAATACATGGGGTGTCGGAATTATTAAAACTATCAAGGACGACAGGATTACTATTGACTTTGCCAAAAAGCGGGCTCATGGTATGTCATTGAAAATGGCTGTTGGGGCACTTCAGAGTCTTGCCAATGACCATATCTGGGTTTTAAAAAGTCTGCATGTCAGAGAAGATCTTAGATTGAAGGTTAAGAAGGATGTTCCCTGGGCATTGAAGACTATTATCCGCAGTTTTGACAATGTCGCTGATATAAAAAAGATCAAAAGTGAACTCGTTCCCACAATCCTTTCTGCCGGTGAATGGACAACATGGAGTATTCAGGCAAGAAAGCATCTGAAAACTGATCCGATATTCGGCAATGTCCCCGATCAGCTGGATCAATTTGTTGTCCGTGATAATCCAATGAGTTTTGAAGAGAAAGCTTTTAATCAATTCAAAGCGGAGAAAGACTTCTTTGGAAAAATCCAGTACGCAAGAGAATTCATGGAACACAGCGACAGGGATTCAGAATTTTTTGGTGAAGTGTTCAGTTATTTCAGAGCGTTTCTCAATTCAGGTACAATAACACCGCAGCTGGTGGCCAGTTATTTATTCCTTGAAAAACTCAGTATAGACAGCCCCCATCTGAATCCAAATTTGAATTGGGGCTTTAAAGAGCTCTGGGCTGACATAGAAGAACCGGTAGAAATATTTTCTCAAATTGAAGATGCTGATATTCGCATGTATTATCTTGAAGCTGTTCACAAGCACATTGAAGACTGGCCGGAAATCTACCTGAATCTCTTTCCTGTACAGCTCTCAGACAGCATGCTGAAGCTTCTGTCTGAATCTGGCTACAAAAAAGATGTCATAAAGAAACTTGAAGAGATCATTGAACACTACAGGGAGTATCGCGAAGGTTTGATCTGGATAGCTCAACATGCAGCAGACAATCAGTGGCTGAGTGAATTCAAACTGGATATTTCAAAGATTCTTATCAATATGATTCGTCTTCTTGATCTTACATTTAATGAAATAGATAACAGACAGGAAGTGAGCAGCAACCGAAAACTGAATCGGCGGATACAAAAATATTTGTTTAAAGAAGAAAAACTGAAGGCGTTCATTGCTGATGAGGATGTAAACTTTGCCACGAGAATATTTTCATTACTTGAAGGAATAAACAAACTGGATCCCGTACTCAAGCGTGATCTCAAAGACATGGTCCAGAACTTATTCCCCGACATTAAACTTTACGGGGAGAAGCAGGAAAGTGAATCACAAATTACAGCATCATCGCGTTACTTCTACACAACCCGGACAAGTTTAGCCGCAAAGCAAAAAGAGCTTAAGCATATTCTTGAAGTGGAGATTCCCAATAACTCGAAAGAAATCGGGATTGCCATTGAACTGGGTGATCTGAGTGAAAATGCTGAGTACAAGGCAGGAAAGGAAAAACAGGAATCTTTACAGCTTCATGTTGGTCGACTCAAGGATGAGATAGAAAGGGCACGGCTGTTCCCGGAGAAAGATCGTATTGCTGGTAAAATCGGGTTTGGTACTGTGCTCATCCTGGACGACATGGTGGAATCCAGGGAGGAGACATACACTATCCTTGGGCCCTGGGAATCTGATCCATCGGCGAAGACAATATCCTATCTTTCTCCGTTTGGACGTAATCTCATTGGTAAAAGTGAAGGAGATTTCCTGGAGTTCGCTATAAATGACAGAAACTACAAGTTCTCAGTAAAAAGTGTCACTCCGATGACCTTGTCCCAGGAAGCTTAACTTCACGGCGAATACGGCCATCGACGCCTTCCGCATCCAGAGCTTTGATCTTCTCCTCCATTCCCAGATGGTTCCGCCTGATGCCTCTGACAGCATAAACGACAATGAGCCAGTTGCTATGTGTCAGCATTCGCTCATAGAGTGGTGATAATTCAGACCAGTCTGCTAATGACAATTCCCTGCTTGTAAACTCAAAGAAACGGTTCTGATCCTCTTCCCACAGTTCATTGATCACAGTTTCCAGTGCATCAACTGTACCGGGTACTTTGTTATTGATGAGTGCATTGATACCAGCCAGCCTTGATTCCGTATCATATTGCTCATTGACTATGTAGTCGAAGAGGAAATCATGGGTGTCCCTGTCGCCTGTGGCAGCAAGGGATCCAAGTGATGCGATACGGACCTGTTTTACAGGGTCTTTGACTGCTTTGTATTGTAGAAGTGCTTGAATATCCTTTGAATCCTGGCCAGTAAGCTTCTCAGCAGCCGTTACTCTGATTCTCCAGAATGAATCCCTCTTCAAAGCCTGAACAAGGACTGGCGTGATATCCTGTCCTTCAAATTCGGCTAATCCAGCCAATGCATAGGAGCGGAGTATTGAGTCGGAATCATTCTCCAGATAGACTCGCTCAATGACTGGATAATCCTCCCTGCGGCCAATCTTCCCCAGGGATATACAGGCAATACGGCGCTGCACCACCGGAGATCCTTCATTCTCCATGATATACAGGAGCTCATCTCCAGCTTGTTCATAACGTAAATCACCTAATGCCGTTATGAGAGCAATGGCTAACTCATCTTCCGCTGCGGTATCAAGATTTTTCAGCCGATCAAGAAGTGTCTGCGCAATATTTTTGTCACTGACGGCACCTGTTTTCCCCAGGGCTCTCACCGCATATTCAGCTATGGAAGAATTTCGATCTTCCGTGAGTTTCAACAGCACATCTGTTGATTCAATGTCCTTCATTTCCGCAATATAGGTTAACGCACTCCGGGATACATCCTCTGAGAAATCCAGATCCTGAATAATCCTGTCAAGTTCTTCCCTTGCGAAGGGTAATCCTGCTTCATATTCAGTTTCTTCCCACAATCTGAATATCCCCTGGAGTATTTGCGGGTTACGGGTTTCTGGAAGGATTTCTGCCAACAGTTCATTATACGAAGCAATTTTATCATGAGTGAGATCTCCCAGAACAGAAATCACATCATTCTCAATACCGTAGCGGAGAATCTGTTCTCGGGCATCTTTTTCCTGAGAGTGCAGTAAAACTGGAATGAAGCACAGGATTATAACCTGAATTTTATGCATATTCATTTCTTCTTCTTAAACAGTATCGACACAATTTCAACCTTCATCCAGATATACAGGCTTAGAATAACCGCTGCCGCTCCCCCTCCCACAGATATCAGTATCCAGAGATTTTTCCATGTACTTCCTTCCTTCCACCACCGGGATCCCAGGGAGTAATGAGCTGCTATAATAACAAATGAACCACATATACAGGCAAGGATAATTTTCCCCGCGAATCGCAGTGTAATTCCCTTTATACTGAATCCCATGGTTTGCCTGATCAGAACGTACTGCAGCAAAGTCCCAATAAAAAATGCCAGAGTATTGGCCCATGCAAGCGATTGGCTGCCGCCATTAAACCTGAATACAAACAGCAGGGAGAGGAAGACATCAATGCCAACAGTAGCAAGAGCACAGTAAAAGGGTTTTCGAATCTGATTGACTGCATAGAATGCGCGCTGAGTGATATTGAAGATTCCAATAAATGGCATTCCCATGGAGTATGCCAGGAGAACTCGTCCTGTGAGGACGGTGTCTTCAAATTTAAACGCCCCCCGCTGAAATGCTACCGCAATAAGAGGTTTTCCCAGAGTCATCATCAATAAGGCTGAAGGAAGGAGAAGGGCCCAGAGATTTCTGTAGCCAAAACCAAGGCTTTCACAGATACCCTGATTATCATGTGAAGCTGCCTGAAGACTCATTTTCGGATATAAGACAGTGGTAATGGATGCTGAGAATATCCCAAAGGGCAGCTGGTAAAAAACAATGGCATAGGAGATAGATGAGGCACTTTTGTCCGGCAGAAATGAAGCCAGCAACATGGCAATTTGGTTATTGACAACAAACAGCGACGATATAAGCAGCATTGGAAGCCATCTTTTCATTACCATACGAAAATTGGCATTATCAAATCTAAAAATGGGTCTCAAGTTATACTTGAGTTTACGGTAGCCTGGATACTGCAATAGAATCTGTCCTGTTCCACCCGCCAGCACGCCAAAGGCTATGGACATGGCTCCCCATGAAGAATAACTGACTGCCAGACTGACGATAACGCAGATTGAAAACATCAGGGGTGCAGCGGCTGGTATGAAAAACCTGCCATGAGTATTGTGAACGGCCATCATGACAGCACTGATTGAGACAAATAACAGGTATGGCATGGTCCATCGGAACAAAGTCGCACTGAGTTCCTTTTTCGCAGGATCCGAGAAATTTTCAAAAATCCTTACTGCCTGTTCGGGAAAAAATGTCGATACGGTCAGTAGTGGAAGAATGAAAGCCAATTGAAGTCCCAGAATTGTACTCACCAGTGTTCTTGACCTTCTCCTGGTGGGATCGATTGTTATAAGCCGTGACAATTCCGGGATGAAGGCTGTTGACAATGCTCCTTCCGCGAGAAGTTTTCTTAGATTGTTTGGAATGCTGAACACCAGATTGATCACATCCGCAGTGCCGCCAGCCCCAAACAATGCCCCAATCACGGCTGTTCTGACAAATCCCAGAATGCGGCTCGCCAGAGTGCACCCCATAACCAGAACAGTGTTGACGGCACTCTTTCGATGTGTAGAATCATTCATTCCCGCTGTCCTGAAAACGCTCTAGAAAACTATTCTTGTAGGCAGTGAATTCTCCGTCCGTTATGGCATTTCTAACTTCCTCCATCATTGTATAAATAAACTGGAGATTATGCTGAGTAACAAGCATGGGGCCCAGAATTTCTCTGGTAACGAATAAATGGCGCAGATATCCCCGGCTGTAATTCTGACATGCCGGACAAATACAGTCATCCATAACAGGTGCTGTGTCATGACGAAATCTCGTATTCTTGAGATTTAACATGCCATTATATGTAAAACAGGTGCCATTACGGGCAACTCTGGTTGGGTATACGCAGTCAAACAGGTCTATTCCAGCCTCAACAGCTTCCAGCATATAGCCAGGAGTACCGATTCCCATCACATACTTAGGTTTCTCCGGGGGTAGGAAGGGGGCTGTGTAGTGAAGAAATTCTTTGAAAACTTCAGGCTCTTCGCCAACGGATAATCCACCAATGGCATAGCCGGGTAAATCCAGTTCCCCAAGCTGCCGGGCACTTTCTTCCCTCAGAGAATAAAAAAAATTACCCTGAACAATTCCAAACAATACTCCCCCGTATTCTGTTTGTTTTTCAAGCCAATGCCTTTTTGCTCTTTTTGCCCAGGTTGAAGTAAGTTTCATTGCTTTCACAGCTTCTTCTTCACTGATTCCCGGCGGAGTGCAGACATCAAGCTGCATTTGAATATCACTGCCCAGGTAACACTGGATATCAACAACTGACTCGGGAGTTAAACTGTGTAGAGAACCGTCAATATGAGATCGGAAATCAACTCCTTTTTCACTGATTTTCCGGAAAGGTGCCAGTGAAAAGATTTGAAATCCTCCAGAATCCGTCAGAATATTGCGGTTCCATGAGGAAAACTCATGTAAATTCCCATAACTCCTGATGACATCCATTCCAGGCCGGAGGTACAGATGGTATGTATTCCCCAATATGATTTCATAGCCCATATCCAACAATGATGCATGGAGCATGGCTTTTACAGTCCCATTGGTACCGACTGGCATAAAAGCAGGTAATTGAAGACTGCCATGAGCCAGATGGAGCTGTCCTGTTCTTGCCTGAGAGTTTTTATCCTGGGCATATATGGAAATCATTATCGGGAATTTGCGGTCCTGAGAAACCATATACCGAAACCCAGAAACAGTAGATAGGGGACCACAGCTCCTGTTAATGGTTCGATATAACCCAATTCCGATATAAGTGTGGCAATCATACGAAAAATGTACCATGCAGCGGATAAACCCAGACTGACCAGAAGACTCATCAGAAGGATATTGCGCTTGAAACGACCACCAAGAGCACCTGCGAATAGAACAACAAGCAATGGAGTTAGTGCAATTGAATATCGCTGGTACAACCTGGCCTGATGCCCTTTGTACGGCAGTCCTGCTGTTCTTTGAGTTTTAATCCAGAGCTGAGCTTCACGATTCGTCATTTCTTCCAGTTCCCGGGTGTCCAATTTGAAGGTATCGGGCTCTTCCACCAGCAACTCGTCAGAGTAAATACCTATATGCTTCTGCACAATCTCCCCCCCTTCTTCACTGAACACTCGACAGGCTTCCAGCTGCCATCTTTTGTTCTCCGAATCCCATAACCCCCGCTGTGCATCAATACGTTTTTGAAAATTCCCTTCTGAATCCTGGATGATAATAGTGATTCCTGTGAGAGTTTTATTCTCAGCATTATAATAATCTGCAAAGTAAACAACCTGGCCCTCCATGGAAATAGCAACTGCCTGAGATCGGCTGCTTGAAGTCTGGATATCAAGTAGTTCTTTTGAAAGCTTATTTCTTTCCTTAAAAAGTGGTATGACCAGCCGGTCTTCAAAAAAATATCCTCCAATACTGACGAACAAGGCAACGAGAAGAATGGGCATCGTAAAACGAATTAAAGGAACGCCGGATCCAAATACAGCAATAAGCTCATTTCGAGCTCCAAGATTACCAAGGGCAAAAGCAGCCGCAAACATGGAGCCGATAGGCAGTGCGAAAGAAATAGCCTTCGGACCATAGAGTAAACTGACAACGATGGCCTTTGAGAACGGAACTTCCTTATTGAGATACTGCCAGAGATTCGCAAAGACATCCGCAAGAACAAGTATCAAACCAAAGAAAAGAACACCCAGAAAAAGGAAGGGTATGAATTCCATAAGTAGCTGCCGCCGGAACATTCTCATACGCGGTTTCTTTTTGGATAGAGTGCGATTCCGGCCAGCAGCAGCAAAATGTCTGGTAAGGCCATAACCACGAAAGGCGATATCTCGGATCTTAAACCCAGAGATCGTCCAAGTACCAACAGGCTCCAATAAAATGTTGCCAGTAGCAAACCAACAAAAAATCCAACAGCTCGCCCCCCCCTTCGAGCCGTTAAACCTAATGGAAAGGCCAGAACAACAAAAGGGATGCAGGCAAATGGTATTGCATATTTCTGGTAAAACTCAAGGGTCCATACCTGCAGGGAATGATCACCAGGTTCATCAGCAAGGAGGGAAGCATATTCAGCACTATGTTCCATGACACTTGTTTTGATTTCTTCTCGATTATCAACCTCACTCATGGATAATGCTGCATAGTTAAGCGAAATTGACCATAGTGAAATATCTTTTTTCATTTTGTGATCGGTCTGACGTTGTTGGAAGGTTTGTCTTTTTTCTTTGACCACTTTACGAACAGCTGAAGCTCTCATGGATGCCGGTCCAGTCTGTTGACTGACAATGGTCGATGCATCTGAGAACGGACGATATTCCATCGATTCAGCTCGGCTCCAACTCCATTTCCCCCTATCTTTACTATCCGGGATCAGAGTAAATACTTCAAACATATTGAAGCCGGGTATTTTACCCAGTTTACCCTGGATATCCGGTGCGGCCAGTTTTGTCATCAGTGTTGAACGATTACCTGAATTATCATTCTCAATGATAATGAGCGGGTGAATCCCTGTTTCATCAATGTCACCTGTTACCAGAGTTGAGTTTTTGAATTTTCTTACGGCATGTTCTTCGAGTTCCAGTCCGGGATTGGTTAAGGTTAACTCAAGCCACAGCTTCTGGAAAGCCCTATTTCCTGCCGGCAAAAGAAAGTCATTGGTTATGAAGGATAAAAAGGCCAGGGTTATTCCCAGAACGAGAACAGGACGAAATATAACAAAGAAATTGAATCCCAGAGACCGCATGGCCAGAATTTCATTCTCAGAGGAGAACTGACCATAGGCCATAAGTGTTGCCGTCAAAGTGGCAAATGGCACAGCCAATGTTATAAAGGTTGGAAGTGAATAAAAAATCAGGAGAAGCACTGATGGCAGGGGGATGCCTTTAGCCAGAATCTGCTTTGCAAGAAGGAGTAAATGGTTCAGTAAAAAGATAAAAAAATAAAACAGGAAGCACACGAAAAAAGAAAAAAGAAATTCACCTGCAATATAGTTTTCAAGCTGTCTGTAGTATTTAGTTGTAATTCTTTTTTTCACTGCAAGTCTCTGGATTGATAACCAAATGTCATATTCCAGTAGAACCGAACCCCCCGGCACCACGATCTGAATCAGGGAGTGATCCTGTGAATTGAAAAACGGCCTGAGGGGCTTGAGTTATCACTATTTGAGCAATTCGCTGACCAGGTTCAATCTCAACAGTATCCTCTCCATGATTAATCAGAATAACCCGGATTTCCCCCCTATAGTCAGCATCAATTGTACCGGGACTGTTGAGAAGGGTAATTCCCTTTTTCCAGGCCAGCCCTGAACGCGGTCTTATCTGCCCTTCCCAGCCTGGGGGAATGGCAAGGCTGATGCCAGTTGGTATTAACACACGCTGACCTGGTTTTACTTTGACATGAGTTTCAATACTGGCCCTGAGATCAGCACCTGCCGCATGTAAACTGGCATATTGCGGGGCACTTTCCTGTGGACCTGTGTATGGAATTCTGACGCTCTCAGAACCAACCTGTTCCTTCTGTTTCATGCGATTATCGCATGGGCCGCCGGGGAGAATTCTGACTGCGGGCGGGTTTCCAATCCTTTTTATCAGCATCAACCATGCTGAGGTTCAGTCGGCCCATTCGGTCAATTTCCACCAGACGCACCCTGACTTTCATTCCCTCTTTGACGACATCCTCCACCCTGTTCACGCGTTCGGTAGAAAGCTTTGAGATATGACACAGTCCTTCCTTTCCAGGAAGGATTTCTATAAAGGCACCAAAATCCATGATTCTTTTGACTTCACCTTCATAGACCATTCCGGATTCTGGTTCCGCAACAAGGGATTTAACCATATCAAGTGCAGCACGGGCACCCGTACTGCCATCCTTGGAGAAGATTGTAATCACACCGTCGTCATCAATGTTAACCTTACTGCCAGATTTCTCGCTGATGGCACGGATATTCTGACCGCCTGGACCTATGATGGAGCCAATTTTATCCACATCCACCTTGAATGTTTCGATTGCCGGTGCATATTCACTGATCATCCCTGTTGGAGAACTGATAGTTTTTGACATCTCACCAAGAATATGCAATCTTCCTCGACAGGCCTGTTCCAGGGCATTTTTCATGACGTCGATACTGATTCCATCAATTTTGAGATCCATCTGAAAGGCTGTGATGCCGGCTGCACTGCCGGTTACTTTGAAATCCATATCTCCCATATGATCTTCTTCACCAAGAATATCGGACAGTACGGCATACCTGTCTCCCTCGAAGATCAATCCCATTGCAATACCAGCCACGGGGGCTTTAATTGGAACTCCCGCAGCAAGCAGGGCCATTGTTCCGCTGCAAACAGTAGCCATGGAAGAAGAGCCGTTCGATTCAGTAATCTCCGAAACCACACGTATTGTATAGGGGAAGGTGTCCCTGGCCGGTAATATGGGCTCAATGGCCCGCTGTGCTAAATGTCCATGACCAATTTCACGCCGTCCAGTCCCGGTGCGCCCGGTTTCTCCGACCGAGTATGGCGGAAAATTATAGTGCAGCATGAAATTCGACCGGCGATCGCCATCAATATCATCGAATATCTGTTCATCGTAGGTAGAGCCCAGGGTAACAATGCCAATTGACTGAGTTTCACCGCGAGTGAATAGACTGGAGCCATGAGTACGGGGTAGAATCCCAATTTCTGATGTGATATCACGTATGTCAGCAGGTGTGCGGCTGTCACAGCGTTTATTATCTTCAATTATCGATTTACGCATCATGGCAGACTGAATTTCACACAGCAATGCTTTGAAAACAGCTGAGCCATTCTCCCCATAAGCGTCAATTTCATCGGCGAACTGTTCAATGAGTTGGTTGTCAACATGCTGAACCGCATCAGATCGAGAGAATTTGTCGTCGAGAAAGAGAGCCCTGGCATAGAGAGGTTCAGCGGCTGTTCTCACCGCTTCCTCACAGCCCATTGGAGGCAGTGCCTCCGGCAGAGGAAGCTTTTTTTTGCCAGCTATTTCTGCGAAATCTTCAAGGAATTTACAGAGATCTTTGAGAATACCTTCTCCAAAGGATAAGGCTTCCAGCATTCTTTCTTCAGGAACTTCGTTTCCCCCACCCTCAACCATGACAATACCTTTCTTGTTCCCAGCTATAACAAGATCAAGTTCCGATCTTTTCAATTGCTCGAATTCAGGATTGGCATACAGTTTTGAATCAATTGAAGCCACACGGATTGCTGCGACAGGTCCATTAAAAGGAATGTCTGATACCATAACCGAGGCAAAGGCGGCCATCATGCCCACCACATCAGGAGGATTAATCTGATCGGCTGAAACAGTCATGGGTATGACCTGGATGTCGCGTCCAAAACTTTTATGGAAGAGAGGCCTCATGGGCCTGTCGATGAGTCGGGAGACAAGGATCTCCTTGTCTTTGGGCCGCATTTCTCTTTTTATGAATCCTCCCGGAATTTTTCCGGCCGAGTAATAACGCTCATTGTAATCGACCATTAAAGGAACATAATCCATTCCCTCAACGACCTCTGAACCACAACATACGGTCGAGAGAACGGCACAATCGCCATATCGAGCCAGGACGGCTCCATTAGCCTGCCTGGCAATCTTACCAGTCTCGAGAATCAAGTCCCTGTCACCGATTTTTATACTTGCTGTATGCATTCTATATCCTTTATTTCCTCAGACCAAGCTTCACGATGAGTTCACGATATCCTTCAAGATTCTTTCGTTTCAGGTAGCGCAGCAGGCGACGGCGCAAGCCAACCATCAGCAGCAGTCCGCGTCGGGACGCATGATCTTTCTTATGCGATAAAAAATGACCTTTAAGGTCTTCAATTCGTCTGGTTAAAAGAGCAATTTGAACCTCTGTACGTCCAGAGTCGTTTTCATTCTTTCCGTATTCACGCACGATGGCGGATTTGTCTTCTTTGGTGAGAGCCAAGACATTTCTCCTTGTCAGTAATAGTCAGAGTGAAGTTTAACACCCTCCGGCCTGTTCAATGATCCGGGTCATAAATCTGCCAATAAGGGTATTAATCCGATGCAGGGGGAAGCCGGTCAACAGTCTTCGGCTTCCCACAAAATCAGAACTCATTGGCCCATGAAAACTTACACAATACCAGATGATCCAGCCTGTGTCAAGAGTGGGGGGGCATACCGCACAGGGTAATTGCATCTAATTCTGTCCCAAAAAGAATGAAAAACACTGATTTTCGAGGTCAATGGAAATTTTTATCTAGGAGTCTGTCGGATTTTAAGGCTTCGAGCCGTGAGACGTAAATCCGACAGGCTCCTGGTGTCTCAAAGAATGTGGAATCTCCTCAAAGCGGCATTAAACCGCAGAGAACGCAGAGGTACGCAGAGAGATATAGGGCAGCTCTTAAAACCGCTTAGAGCTGCCCGTGGGCGCATGGACGCACCCACATTTTGGGCAAAACGCCAAAAAATGGAGAAAAAGTCTTACTTTAGTTCGGGTTTTTTCGTCTCTATAGCATAAACAGATTGGTCAACATTTATCTTGAACACTCTGCGCTCTCTGCGTCCTCTGCGGTTAAAAACCCATGAATAAGGCTTTGAAGAACACTCTGGCTAGTGGATTTTAGATGCGATTGCCCTCCATACCGCAGGAGGGAAAGCTTTCACAGAGCTGCCTCAGCAGGATTCTGTCAGCGGCTTCGCTCCGCTAACAGAACCAGCAGCCGCAGTTCTTCCTCATCAAAGGCTGCGTTCCATTTATTGATGAAATCAGCACTTCGGGCAATCTGGGCAATCGCCATGAGACATTGAAGATGAAAATTCCGTTCGGCCATGGAACCTGCCAGGGCGAATACAATTGTTGGTTCACTCTGTCCATTCTCAAATGTCACTCCCTGACTGGCTCGAACCAGCACGATTTCAAAACTCTCCTCGTCGTCCAGAACAATGTGGGGGATGGCCAGATGATCTGAAACCTGGGTGGTGGATTGGGCGTCCCGTATGATGAGTTTTTCAAGGATTTCATTATAGTCCGTCTTCAACCGCAGGGAAAATGCGGTTGCCAGCTTTTCAAAAAGCTCTTTGCAGGTAAGATGTTCTGACACATCCAGAATGATGGCCTTGCGGATGAGTCGATCGAAACGATCGGTAGAAACGCCATCACGTTCTATAAGAATATCGGTCAATTCATCAGCCAATCTTGAGCTTCTTAATTCCTGAGCTACGATGCGTTCAACAATTCGAAAGAGGGCGGAATCCCGTTTCGGGCTTCCCCGGCGGTAAATTATGGTCCAGATTGTTGTGACGACGAAAAAGCCTGCCGAAAGCATGAGGGGCAGAGATCCCATGGAATATATCAGCAAGGCGGAAATGAGAATGCCTGTGATGGGCAGAATTGGATAAAGTGGAGCTTTGAACAGTGGACGGTAGGAGACAATGCGGCTTTCCCTCATCAGTATGAGTGAAAGATTAACAAGAAGGAAGAGAATGAGTTTCATTGTTGAAGCGACTTTGACAAGATCAGGCAGATCCAGAATCAGAATTACCAGGGCCATGAAAC
This sequence comes from Spirochaetaceae bacterium, assembly GCA_965224705.1. Classification (GTDB taxonomy): domain Bacteria; phylum Spirochaetota; class Spirochaetia; order DSM-2461; family DSM-2461; genus UBA2779. Next base: position 2,766,911 of record OZ245056.1, read on the forward strand.
AGCCGGTTATTAGAATTGCTGGAACGGGTACTCCGCGAGAATCTATTTTTCCTGACCAGGCAGGAAGAAGCCCGTCCCGGGACATAGCTGCCGGGTTCTGAGAGGCTGAAAGAATTGCCGCATTCGCCGTTGTCGCGAAAGCGATTAATGCCGCAACAGCCAGCAGGATGGCACCGGGCTGACCGACGATTACTGCGGCACCTTCCGACAGGGGCATCAGGGTATGCCTGAAAGCCTCTGCATCAAGCAGGTTGACCGTGACCGTAATCGCAAGTACATATATCACAATAACTATGGTAAAACTCAATATCATTCCGTACGGCAGGGTTTTCCCCGGATTTTTGACTTCATGAGCCACAGCGGCCACTTTAGTTAAACCTCCGAATGATATAAACACCATGCCCGTCAGCGGCAGTATATCGCGAAAACTCTCAGGAATGAATCTTTTGATTTCCATCGGAGCACTCCGTATCCCGCCCGCAATTATGTAGGCTGCCAGGATGAGAATCAGTGCTCCAACCATGATTACCTGAGATTTGGCCGAACCATGCACCCCGGTAAGATTGATGAGAGTAAAAACCACCACAAAACCCAATGCGATAAACTTGTAGGTGATTGGAGAGGTGGAGGGGTTTATCAGAGTCCAGAAAGCTCCGATACCCACCAGAGCGAAAGATCCTTTGAGAGCAATGCTGAACCAGCCCGCAAACCCTGCAAATGATCCAAGCAATGATCCAAGGCTTCGTTCAACAAAAAAATATGTACCACCGGATTTTGGCATGGCCGTAGCCAGTTCGGCCTTGGCCAGTAATGAAGGAATCATCATTGCACCAGCCAGAAGATAGGTTATTACCACACCATAACCAATTTCTGCGAAAATCACTGCCGGCAGGACAAAGAGACCGGAGCTTATCATCGCTCCGGCAGCAATACTGAAAACTTCCAGCATACCAAGCGATTTATTGTGCTTCAGTTGAGACGACAAGCAGAACACTCCTTCCTATGCTTAATGATTACCTTCACGCTCTGATTTGTCAATGCTCATGCGTGGTATATCGGATAAGGATCTTTATCTCGTTTGATTAAAATGGAACCAGGCCCCCGGGCTACAACAGGCTTCCTGACACCTGGAAAACTATTCTATAGACCCATTGACCAGCAACTCTGTCAAGCAGAGCAACATCAATCCCCTGCTCATTCTGAACGAAAACCATATCGGCATCAGGCGGCAGGAACTCCGGTATACTTCGTATTGGGCGGCCGACATTCATTGCTTCAGCGACAGATTTTTGAACCATTATAAAGGGGATTCCTATTACTTCAAAAAAAGTCTCCGCTGACAATCCTTCATCAGATGTCATTTCAACCGTAAAGGGACCGATAGCCGTACGGCGAAGCTCTTCACAATAGGCCCTGCTGTTACAGGCCAATCCCAAATCCCGTGCCAGAGATCGGATGTATGTTCCTTTTGAACATTTTATTCTTAGATCCAGATCCGGAGAATTCCAGGAAATGATTTCACAGATGTATATATGGACTTTCCGTTCCGGTAGTACAGGATGCAGTCCCTGGCGAGCACTTTTATAGGCTCTCCTGCCATTTATCTTGATTGCAGAAAAGATGGGGGGAGTCTGTGTAATTTCCCCCTTGAAGCTTTCCAGTGCTGTGAGTATTTCTTTGTATTCCGGAATATCAGAACAGGCAACTATTCGTCCGTCCTTATCCAGGGTATCTGTTTCTTCACCGAATCGAATTCTAGCCAGATACTCCTTTGGCATTTCAGAAACCAAAGAAACCGCTCTGGTCATTTTACCGGACATAGCTATTAACAATCCCGTTGCAAAGGGATCCAATGTACCGGCATGACCTGCTTTCTGAGTGCCAATTCTTTTTTTCAGGTTATCAAGGGCTCCAAAGCTTGAGATACCCTCACACTTGTCCAGCATGTAGACTTTTGATTGATGCAAGTCTGTCACGGGTTATTCAGAATGGTCATTCTTTATTACTTGATCAATGAGCCTGTTAACTTCAAGACTTTTACGAACTGATTTATCAGAAACAAAATACAATCGAGGTGTGTTTCTAAATCTGATTTCCTGACCTATACGCGACTGAATGAAGCCTGCTGCATGAGCTAATCCCTGAACAGCTCTCATTGTAGCGGTTTCCCCGCCAAATGAACTCACCCAGATTCGAGCCGAAGTGAGATCTTTCGAGACTTTTACCTGTGTCAGTGTAATCGAAGAATCAACCCTAGGATCCTTGAGTATTCCCAACATAATGAGAGTACTGACTTTTTCCCTGATCAGACTTTCCACTCGCCGCCGACGGATATCATTCACTCTTCCCTGATTCTCCCAAACTCTTACTTATTTCCCGAACCTCAAGTACCTCAATAACATCTCCAATTTGTATATCCGAAAACTGCTCAAGACCAATCCCGCATTCATAACCCTCTTTGACTTCCTGGGCATCATCCTTGAATCGCTTGAGAGAAGACAGATTTCCAGAGTGTACAACAACACTGTCACGAATAAGATTGACTTTGCTCTTACGTCTGATCACACCGGAAGTCACCATGCATCCGGCAATCGTTCCGATTTTCGGAACTTTGAATGTTTCACGAACCTCAACTTTTCCAATAGCAATGTCTTCAATATCCGGTGTCAGTAGACCTTCCATGGCAGCTTTTATATCTGCAACAGCCTCGAATATGATACTGTATTTCCTGATTTCCACATTCAATTTCTCAGCGACTGTCAGGGCCCGGGCTGTCGGGCGGACATGAAATCCTACAATAATGGCATCGGAAGCCGATGCTAAATTGACATCATCCTCAATTATTGCTCCAGCAGCCGCTCGAATACACACCAGCTTGATTTCCTCATTGCTGAGATCTTCCAGAGTATTCTTGAGAGCCTCAACAGATCCATGAACATCACCTTTTATTATAACCTTGAGTTCCTGTAATTCCCCTTCCTGCATTGAATCATATAAACTGTCCAATGTGACTTTTTTGACATTTCGAGCCGTTTCCATTTTTCTGAGTTCCTGACGCTTTGAACCGTACTGACGTGCTTCTTTCTCATTTTCAGTCACTTGAAAGGGATCACCAGCACCAGGAACTCCAGAGAATCCCAGTATTTCAACCGGCATGGCGGGAGTTGCCTTTTGAATCGGCACTCCATTGTCGTTGAACATGGCTCTTACTTTCCCGTGGTATATACCTGCAACAAATGAATCGCCAACATTGAGAGTACCATTCTCCACCAGGACAGTGGCGACAACACCTCTTCCCTGATCAACTCTGGATTCAATGATTTTGCCCTCAGCCCTGCAATCCCAGTCAGCTTTCAGTTCCAGCATTTCGGAAACAAGGATCAAGGTAGCAAGAAGTTCTTTGAGTCCCTCCCCTTTCAATGCCGATATTTCTACGAACTGGGTTGATCCGCCCCATTCTTCAGGAATCAAGTCATACCTTGAAAGCTGTTGTTTGACTCGTTCTGGATCAGCATTCGGCAGATCCATTTTATTGATCGCAACTATGATTGGAGACTCTGCTGCTCTGGCATGCTCAATTGCCTCTATTGTTCGCGGCATCACACCATCGTTGGCGGCAACAACCAGGACAACCAGGTCTGTAATCTGTGCCCCTCTGGCTCGCATCATTGTAAAAGCCGAATGGCCAGGAGTATCAAGAAATGTGATATCTCCTTCAGGACTGTGAACCATGTATGCACCTATATGCTGGGTAATGCCGCCATGCTCCCCTGCGATGACATCGGTGTTGCGGATGGCATCAAGGAGTTTTGTTTTACCATGATCAACATGTCCCATTACAGTAACGATGGGAGGTCTCTGCTTTGTAATGCTGTTGCTATCCCTGTCTGATTCAATGATTGTTTCATCATAAAGACTGACTATGTTGACCTTGCAGTCATAGTCATCAGCTAGAATAGTTGCTGTTTCTGCATCGATTTGCTGATTAATCGTCACCATCATACCCATACCCATAAGCTTGGAGATAAGATCGGATGCCCTGAGATTCATCTTTCTGGCAAGAGCAGATACAGTGACCACTTCCATGATATCAATTCTCTTAGGAACAGGATTGGTCTGCATAACCTGTTTTTTCTTTGAATACTGGTAAAGTTTTTCCTGCTGTTCCTTGTGCTTATCATAGATTTTTTTGGCCTTATAGAATTTCTTCCCCCGATTGGCGGTCGGCGGGGGGGGAGGCACAGAAACACCACCAGTTCGGGGACCGGGAGTGTTCCCGGTCCCGTGACGCCGTATTCCACCCGATCTGTCTCCTCCCAATCCAGTGCCAGGTCTCCTGGAAGCAGTCCGATTTGACTTTGGGGCATTTGGATCCGGGCGGCCATGGGGAGTATTCCGATCAAAGTTTCCCGAACGAGATCCGCGATTATACCCGCCTGTCCGGGCCTGTTGAGTCCCTCCCTGCGGCCTCTGCCCGCTTCCCGGACGTTGAAATCCTCCATTCACCCGGCGGCCCGCTACAATTCCAGCCCGTCCTCCCATCCGTTTCACCTCAAGAGTCTGCACGCCTCGAGTCTCTGAATTCCCAGGGGGTGATGGCAGTGTATCCTTTCCAGAACCTATCCGTTCGAATGAGACTGATTTATTCTCAGCGACCGCTGGTTTGGGCTGGAACGTTTCTTCTGTCTGCCCTCGGTTCTCTTCCAGCCTGCGCTGAACTTCAGTCTTCGGTGTTTTTGATTGTTGACTGAGCGCTGGTTTTGGTGGATCTGTTTTCTTCTCAGGCTGTACTTTGTTTTCAGCTTCTGTTTTGACCGCAGTATTGTCCGGTTTCTTTTCACTGCTCACTGCTGGAGTGATTGTTTGGGGCGGCTTCTGTTTACTCTTCTTTATGACCACAACCTTTTTTCTGGTTCGGACAGGTTCACTATCTTTCCGGTGTTTGATAAGAGTTGCCTTAGGCTTTTTATTGCTAAGATTTTCTGCCATTACTATCTGTTCAACCTGTTCCTGAATTATTCTATCTCAAAACTGAATTCAACACCACAGCCAGGACAGGTGTTCATGTCCTGCGTAATCAGATGGCTGCATTCCGGGCATCTCAATGTATCGTCTTCCTGCCCGTTATCATCGTTATCCGCTTCTTCTCCATCAACAAATGCTTCCTCGTCATTCTCGGATTCAGAGTCTTCAATAATTTCAACATTATCTTCAATGATTTTCTGAATATGTTCAACATCAGTTGGGGTGAGTCCCGTGAGGCCGTTTAATTCATCGGCCGTTAAATTGATCAATGATTCAATTAATTCGATTCCATTTTCTTTAAGCAGGGAGACAAGGCGCTCAGGGATGTCCGGAAGCTCTCTTATCTGAACAATTTCCTCTCCATTCCCATCTATGCCGCTGAAAAGATCCGAAGCTGCTTTTGACATCTCTTGAAAGATATCCATATTCTGGAATTGCTCTTCAGTTTTTACATCGATATTCCAGTCAACCAGTCGATTGGCGAGTCGGACATTCAGGCCCTGTTTCCCAATGGCAAAAGACAGCTGCTGCTCCGGCACAATGGCCAGGGCCTGTCTTTTCGAGGCCTCAGTAATGATGACTTCCTGAACCTCTGCGGGACTCAGGGCGTTCCGGATGAATACAGATGGGTCGGTATCATATTTGAGAATATCAATTTTTTCACCTTCAAGTTCCCTTACAATGGCTTGAATCCGCACCCCCTTAAGACCAACACATGCCCCTACAGGATCAACATCATCCCTGGTAGAGTATACGGCAACCTTTGTCCGATAGCCTGGCTCACGGACAATTTTGAAGATTTCAACTGTTCCATCGTAGACTTCAGGGACTTCAAGCTCAAAGATTCGTTTAACAAACTCCCCATGAGAACGCGATAGAATGATTTCCAGGCCTGCCGGTGTTTTCTTCACTTCAGCAATCATTGCCTTTATGCGATCTTCACTATGATATTCTTCCCGAGGTGACTGAAAACGGCGCGGGAGTATACCCTCGGTTTTTCCAAGGTCAACATAGATTGTATTATTCTTCTCCCTCTGGAAATAGCCGATAATCATTTCACCCACTTTGTCCTTGAATTCAGAGTAGAGTGTGTCTTTTTGAATTTCCCTGAGGTTTTGCCAGGCTTTTTGCTTCGCACTCTGGACAGCACTCCTGTCGAAATCCTTTGGATCTATTTCAATGAGTAATTCATCGCCAATTTCGCAGTCTTCATTCAGATCCAGAGCATCTTTTAACTCTATTTCCGTAACAGGATCGTAAAGATCATCATTTTCGACAATGTTTTTTCTTGCATAAATCGACACATCATCTCCAGATTCAGAAAAGCGGACAACGGCATTGTCTGATGTACCAAATTTTTTTTTGTATGCGGCCATAAGAAATACTTCTATCGTTTCAAAAACCAGGTCTTCCGTAATACCCCGGTCTGATTTCAGAAGTTTGATTGATTCAGAAAAATCACTGTCCATTGCCTGCTGACCTCCTTTCAGGTAAGCCTTCCCTTACGTATATCAACAAATCGCACCTTTTTCAAACCATTGATGGTATCCAGATCGACGGAAATATCATCCGTACTTCTGATAATCCCCTGTTCCCATCTGTCACCGACAAGAATGCTGACACCAAGACCTTTGAAGATAGTGTACTCATGGACATTCTTGATCTTCCTTGATACTCCAGGCGAAGTAATCTCCAGAGTAAGATTCTCCCGGGGAAAAACAAGTTCAAACCGCGGCCGGAGAACTTTTTGTGCTTCAGCAAGATCGTCAAGAGTTATTCCTCCCTTTTTGTGGAGCACAATATTTACTTTGACTCCACCACGATGATGGCCAATACCCATCTCTACAAGAGCGAAATTCATACCTTCAACAAGATTGGCTGCTGCAGTTTCAAGGTCAGTTTCAGCCGTCTTTTCTTCCATCTGTTACCCCTGGATAAAAAAAGAGACCGCCAGGCGGACTCTTTACACCAAATAAGACGCAACTCATATAGCATGTTAACAGTATTGTTCTGTGGAGTCAAGCCCTGCAGACAACCATGGCAAAGACATCGGCAGCTCCAGCGTTTTTAAGTACTGATGCGCATCTTGAAAGTGTCGAACCAGTTGTTGAAACATCATCAAGCAGGATGTAGGAACCATGAATTCGTCTGCTCTTTTTTACCCTGTAGTTCAATCTCATACCGGCCAGTCTCTCCTCTCTATTCAGGTCTTTCTGTGCCATTTTATCTTCTCTGCAGAGGATTTTCTGGACAGGAATCCCATGTTTTTCAAGCCTGTCAGCAATCAAATAAACAATGTAGCGGCCTTCATGATGGATTCTTCCATATCTTGGCGGCACTGGTACAACAGGAAGGTTACATCCAGACAATGTCCACATATTGAAAAACTCAATGACCAGCCATTGGACCAGCCGAACGTCTCCGCCATACTTCAAAAGAGAAAGCCATTCACGCAATGGTCCCATCCAGGGGCCAATACTGCTTAAACCATCAAGACTGGATTGTTCTGCAATCCGGCGGCAGTCAGGGCATGGGTTGTCGGCTCCTGCAAGATCGGCTGAACATGAAGAACAATTTGAATTAAAAGAGTGTTTCATCATTCTACTGCAAGTTTGACAGGGCATAAATGCCGTCCTCGTAATACGCCCGCATATCGGACAGGTATTTTCTGGTTTTATCATATCTAAGATGACGTGATGTCATTGATTATCTCAGTAAAAAACAATGAAATTCTGCTCTAATGAGTTTCAAGTTCCATTTTCCATCTGTTTATCTGTTGAAGAGCATCAAGCGGTGTCAATTCATTGATGTCGATATCCACCAGGGCATCAAGAACAAGATCCCGGGGATCGAATAGCATGGGGGTGTGATCCTTTCCAGACTGTGTCGTTTGAGTGTTTTCATTGAGCAGTAGTTCTCTGGCCCGTCTGACAACTTGCTCAGGGATTCCTGCCAGAGCTGCCGCATGTATTCCATATGAAGATTTTGCCGCTCCCTGTACAAGTTGTTTTGGAAAAACTATTTTCCCCTTCGTTTCATGGACGGCCATCGATAGATTGACCAGCCGCTTATGAACAATAGCAGTCAATTCACGGTAATGAGTCGCAAACATTGTTCGTGGACATTGATACTCAAGAAGATACTCACATACGGCTTGAGCAATGGCCAGACCGTCATCGGTTCCTGTACCCCGCCCAACTTCATCCATAATAACCAGACTGCAGGACGTTGCATTTCTCAGGATATTGGCGGTTTCATTCATTTCAACAAGAAAAGTTGACTCACCTCTGGCAAGATTATCGGACGCTCCTACACGACAGAATATCCGATCGGCGATTCCAATGACAGCCGAGTCTGCAGGGACAAATGACCCGGCCTGTGCCATCAGAGTTATAAGCGCAACCTGTCTCAGTACAGTGGATTTCCCTGCCATATTGGGTCCAGTAACCATGGCAAATGAAATCCCCTCACCACTGAGCATAATACTGTTGGGAACAAAGTCTCCCTGAGGCAAATGCCGTTCCACGACAGGATGACGTCCTCCCTTTATATCAGTGATGATATCTTCCCTTATTTCCGGCCGTACATATCCATACTCAGTTGCAGCATGGGCATAAGATTGTACAAGGTCAATTTCCGCTGTCAGACGGGCAATTTCCAGAAGCATTGGAATGCTTTTCTTAACTTCGTTTCTGATCTCAAGGAAGACTTCCCGCTCATGATTCACAAGTTTCTCATCAACACTCAGGATTTCTGTCTCAAGTTCTTCCAGACGCGGAGTTGAAAAACGGACAACCTGAGTCAATGATTGACGGCTGCGAAACCGTTCAGGGGCATTCTGGGCCTGATTCCTACTGACTTCAATGAAATAGCCAAGTATGCGGTTGTATTTTACCTTGAGCGATGATAGACCAGTTGCAGATTTTTCTTCTGCCGTATAGTTGTCAAGATGACTCCTGCCGGCATCCCGAAAGGATCTCAACCGGTCCACTTCTGAATTCCAGCCTTCTCTGATCAATCGACCTTCGGTGAGTAGTATGGAAGGATCATCCAGCAATGATGAAGAAAGCAATTGGGAAAGCCTTTCGCCCTCCTTGAATAGTGACGGCACTCTGGATTCATCAATGTTCCACAGATGCGGTTCAAGAATTTCGTTGATTTGCAGTACTTTCTTCAATGAATGACAAATAGCCATCAGATCTTTTGCATGAGCACGGTCCATGCTGGTTCTTGCGGCCAGCCGTTCAATGTCCTGAATACCGGACAGAATTCTGCGCAATTGTGACAGAAGCATTTGATTTCTATAAATGCATTCAACCCTGTCATGAAATTTTTTGATGAAATCCGCATTGGGTGAAGGCTGCAGGAGCTTCCGGCGAAGCAATCTTGTACCTGTGGATGTTTTTGTATGATTCAAAACTTCCAGAAGAGTGTAATTCATTCCGCCATCCTGGAGGTTTTTAACTATTTCAAGATTGCGGATAGTTGATTCATCAAGGCCGACATAATCATTCTCATCATAGCAGGTGATGGACGAGACATGGGGGAGTATGCTCTGATGATTGTCGGCAAGGTACTCAAGAATGGCACCGGCAACCAGCACCCGGGGATCGTTTTCTCTCATTCCAAAGGATTTAAGACTGATGGTGCCGAATTGAGTTTTCAGTCTTTTTTCAGCATCGGCAAGATCAAAACTCCAATCCGGTATACAATTGAGCAAGATACTGTCATCGATGAGAAAAGAAAAGTTTTCGGATTCCAATAAGCTTTGCTGAACAATCATTTCCCGGGGATTCGTTTTAGCTAACTCTCGGCGCAGGGAATCTTTCAGCAGCGGATGTTCAAGTTCTGTAGCTCGAAATTCTCCGGTGGAAAGATCGATACAGGCAAAGGCCGGTTGATTTTCAGGCCCTCCCAGAGCGGCAAGGTAGTTGTTGCTGTGTTCATTCAGATAGGCATCATCAACAACAGTCCCTGGCGTAATAACTTCAACAACTTCCCTCCGAGCTAAACCTCTCCCATCCGGAGCAAGCTCAATCTGTTCACAGATGGCTATTTTCTTTCCCAGCCGCAGCAGACGAGCTATGTAATTACCAGCAGCATGATACGGGATTCCACACATTGGTATTCCCTGCCGCTGCGTAAGCGTCAGGTTGAGTAACCGGCTGATTTCAACTGCATCACTTCGAAACATTTCATAAAAATCGCCCATGCGAAAGAAAAGAACAGCATCACGATGTTGTGCTTTTTGCTCCTCGTATTGACGGAGCATTGGAGTGGATTCCTGTTTCTTGGTTGATGCCGGCACTTATTATTCGGTACTGACCAGGCGATTCAAAACAAGATCTGTGATATCCGTTTCGTAACTCCACCACAGGAGGTTGGGATCCGATCGTTTCATAACGACACTGAAGCCATTTGATTCTGCAACATATTTGATTTCCCTCAGTATTTCCTGGGCAAGTTCATGACTTGAACTCAGGTTGGCTGCAGCCTGTTGAATCTGATTGCCGCGTACACGGACATACTCCTGGTAGTATCGCTTTCTATCCGTAATACGACTGTCAAATTCAAGAACCAGCGAAGAATTCCCCTCGTCCTGAGCTGTCAGTTTTTTTTCTTCCAATTCCTGGATTTCCTGTTGAAGTTTTTTTACCTCATCAGCAAAAACCTCTTTCATTTCAACTATTTTTCTTGCCTCAGCTGAATCCGCATAAAATGCTGTTAATATGCGGGAATAATCCAGTACTGCGACCTTCGTGATCTGCTCTGCCCCAACAGCGGCAGAAATCAGTGCCAGAGTAATTAAGACTAATTGTTTCATTTATAAACTCCTGATGGGCCTCTTTAACAAACTCGCTTTCGAAATCTGGTGATGAAATTCTCCATGGAACAGGAAAAGATTTCAAGCCGGAACTGGAAAGTATGCTTTCTGAAAGATTCTAATAAATATTCAGGTCGAAAGCTATTACAAGATCCAATCCTGCGTCTCTAAACTCATACCATTCATTCCCAACGTCATCCGGGTACCATGTAAACACGTTATCCTTCCATTGAAATCGTTTCACAAGGTAGATTCCAATAGGAAACTGGGGATTGGCAAATCTCAGGCCTGCACCCAGACTGAAACGCCAGTCATTGCCGCTCCAATTATTCAATGCACTGATATCTCCAGTTGGATTCTTCCAGGCCCCTACAGCATCCAGAAAAATATCAAACGAGAGAATACTGGGAACAATTGGAAACTTCAGCTGTATGGTATTGTCCCAGAGGTACCTATAGTATTCCCCGGTACTTATGGGCCAACCTCGTGCAATGAACATTCCATCGACAAAAAAGCCATTTGTTTCGGCGATATTGCCGACAGGATCCAGCCAGGGTTTGTAAACGATTGCACTGAAAGCAGATTCAATCGAAAACACACTTCTAAACCTACCATCCTTCTTGCCAACGGGGATATCAAATAGAAGTAGATGCCAGTTAAATTGTGTTACTGATTTAATATAGTTGCGGCTTGACAGAGATTCAAGAACACCGGCGAATGTTATGGTTTCACTCAAAAGAAATCCCTTCGTAGGATCAAACTGAAGATCACGTGTATCCCAGCTCAATCGAAGAAATACACTGTCACTGTATCGCCATGAGTCAAGGTTTTCCCTGATTAAACTGTTATGAGGTGTGAATTTTTTTGTATCATAGATGACATACTCCCAGGCGAGTCTGAGACCTGTCGACAGTCCCAGGCGCCCCAGCCGGGTAAACCATGTATATCCGGTACTTAAAGTTGAAGAAAGGAAATGCGAGTCATAGGCCATCTGGGAACTTGAGGGAACAAGACTGTCAGCAGATGCATACTCTTCCCATGAGATATAAGGATCGGGGACTCCATTGAGATCTCCATCCTGGTTGACTCTGCTCCTGTAGTTATGGCTGTAACTGAACTCAATCCCGCCCATCCAGTTGTTTCCAAGCATTCGCGGTTCAGTGAATTGCACGGAAATCCGTTGTGTTGCCGGTGAAACAGAGGCCTTGGCACCGACCACCTGTCCGCGGCCAAGGAAGTTTTTATCCTGCCACGAAAAGGTCCCGGCAACAGGAAATTCATTGCCGCCGGAAAATGACAGTCCGAAGGCAATGTTGGAGATCCTGGCTTCTTCAACATCAATAACCAGATCCATCAAGCCATCCTGACTGCCAGGATATGGTGTCGGTGTTATCGCCGAAAAATACTGAAGATTATGAAGATTGAGAGTACCCTTGATGATTTTTGTATTACTGAAAACTTCACCTTCTTCCAGTGGGAACTCCCTTCGGATAATATAGCTTTTCGTTGTTTTGTTTCCCCGAATAATTATATTCTCAATATAGGCTCTGTCTCTCTCGATAATACTGACTTCATATGAAACTGTATTTGTCTCGAAATCCCGTTTATCTTTGTAGGTAAGGGTTGTGAAAATATATCCATTATCCGCATATAGATCTCTGATTTTTTGATAGTCAACCTGGAAACGTGACAAACTGAAAGTCTCACCCTTTTTTTGCGTGATAAGTTCATCAAATTCTTCTTTCGTATAGATATTATTTCCTGAAAAGGTTATTCCCCCATATTTCCAGGGTTCACCTTCGTCAAGATAAATGGATATTATCATTTTGTTCATTTTGTCTTTTTCATCAAAGATGACACTCTTATCGACATCGATAATTTTAATATCAACAAGACCCTGATCTCCATAATGTCGTTCAATAGCCTTTATGTCTTCCTGAAGTTTTGTCTCAATGTAGAGACCCTTATTAAAGAACGACTGAATTTTTGTGGTCATCAGGTTACGCAATACATTGTCAGGGACATATTTATCGTTCCCAATAAATCTGATTTCGCTAATCTTGGTTTGTGTACCTTCCACAATGTTGAAGGTAATCGTTGCCTGCTCCGCTTCTTCATCAACCTGAAATTCCGATGATATACTCGCATCAGTGAAACCCTTCTCCAGGTAGAGAGATTTAATGGCCTGTTCGTCGATCTGCAATAAACCCGGGTTCAATAGATCTCCATCTTTCACCAGTATGGCATCAGTAAGTTCTCCAGGCCGGATCTTTTTGTTTCCTGAGAAAACAATATCAACAATGAGAGGCTTTTCCTGAACTTCAAAAACTAAAATGACACTGCTGGGACCCTGGTTCCCTTCCATTACTTCAGGAACTATCAACTCAAAATAATCCAGGGCATAAAGTTTGCTTTGTATGTCCCAGGATAGTGAGTCTGAGTATTTTTGACCAAGATAGGGACGTATTAATCCAAAGAGTTCGTTCTTTGTAATACTCTTGAGTCCCTCAAAGCGGATATCAGCAACAGGTTTATCGATGAACCATTCCTTTTCCTGAGGAAACAGAGAGCCAATCCCCACAAAAACAAGGACTGTCATAAGAGTCAAACGCTGCATAAAAGTTCCTTCAGTTTGTGCACTAGTAGATAAACTGCCATTTTAATGAGATTGTATTATCGGCAATGAAATTCTGAGAAATTGCGGGATTCGGTGAGTAGGACCATTCAATATTGAAGAATGGAGTAACCATTTCCAATGAAACAGAAGTTTCGAATTCCAATCCTCCGAAGACTGAACTGAGACGCTGCCCCTCAAGATAACGAGCTGACACAACTCCAGATGCAAATAACGCTTTTCCAATATACTTTCCTGCGTAAAGACTTGTGTTATCCAGATAGCGCCCGAAACCGGAAACTGATCTGGATTCAGCAGTTTCAGGGACTATATTCAAACTATCGGCCAGAGTATTTCCTATTATATTGGTTTCTATTGAGACCATGTCCAGATTCAGGCCTTCCCTCAGCAGTACTTCAAATGGTTGTACAAGACCAACCTGTGCAAACATATCACCGGCAGCCAATAATACGGAACTCAATTCTGTTCCTCCGGTCCCGCTGTCCGGGGTAACAACCTGACCCAATAAGGCAAGAATGTCAATATCAGACAGAACCGGCACTGTTTCAATTCTGGGATTGAAATCGGATTTTACGGGTGCATCATAGACCAATGCCACGGTTACTTCCTCATTCTCCTCATCATAAACCCGTGTTTCAGCTCTAAGCTGTATGGTCGGATCAAAATTCTTAAAGGCTTCATTGAAGACCATCGCTCCTTCAGTAATCTGGAAATTACGATCGAAATAGTGGATAATTCCAGACTTGATGGGCAATGTCCCGGTGAGAGACAGTTTTCTTGGAGTATTGGTAAATGAAAAGAACAGGGTATGACCCTGTTCCGCTGTCGCCTGTACTATTTTCAACTGTTCATTTGGAAGATAGAATGTGCAGTTTTTTCCAGTTTGAATACGAAAATCAAGTGTAACGGGTTTGGGGATTTTCCCCGGTTTTCGCTGTTTGACCGGAACACGCGGGGAATCAAGAGATGCCTCAAGGAATGGCATGGTTATATCACCCTCCAGGTGAAAGCCTCTGTAACTTCCTGTCATATGAATTTCTGCCGTTACGATTCCATCAAGGTAGACTCCCATCAGCGGATAGCTGACGGGCACCCCATCCCCTTTCCCAATTGATTGACAGCCATAGATCATGTCGATTTCACTGATTTTCCAATTCTCAAGAACCACATAGCCTTCACCATAGGCTATGCCATCTCCAACGGGAACGACTGTTCTTTCAACGGTCATCCTGCTGCCGTCAAAGGTTACAAGAGTACTTGTTGGCTCAATATCCGCATAGGTATATGGAGTATCCACCTTGAGATCAACAGCCTGCATGGTTCCAAAAAGACTGGGTGATGCAACCGGACCCTGGATGTCAAGATTGCCCGTAACCAATCCACCCTGGAATATGACATGGTATTGAAGCAGTATTGGGTCTCTCATCATAGCGTAGTTGATGAGTATGGGATCCACTCCCAATTCCGGGAATTTCAAGTCAAGCTGACCATCATAAATTGTACCGCCGCCCCTTGCTATGATGGGCATCGGTGCCCCGGAAATAACATGGAGATTCCCATCAGCAAAAGAATAACTGAAATCAAGTATGTCTTTTTCCAGACTATTCACAGTTATGGATTCACTGTTTTTGCTGAACTGCAGTGTCAGTGGCGGAAGGTGGGGATTCTCATTCCACATTAATTCATGAGTAGCCAGAGTTCCTGAGAATCCGGTGTTTCCAAGGCCTGTAAGATTGAGGAGGGAAATACTCTTCTCAAAATTAAGCTCCAGCGCAAAACCGCTTGTGACAGGAACCTGATTGTAAGTGGCACTGAGTCCCATCGTTGTTCGTACAGACCCGGTATCCATGTTCACCAGCAACAAACCACGCTCCAGAGAAATTCCCTCATACAGGACGCTTAAACCGTGAACCTTCAGGTCATTTCTGTCCATATCTGCTTTGCCTTGAAAACTGAACGGAGTTGAGTTAAGAGACCCTTCCCGAGTCGATACATCGAGTGTCACAAGGGGATTATTCAAATTTCCGGTAAAACTGCATTGTAAATCAAGAAATCCCTGCAGATCCAGATTTCCAAACCGTTCCATTTTACCTGAAGCAATGTCCAGATCAACGGCCCAGTCATCATTGGAACGGCGAGCCGATATTGAATATGATTCACCATCATCTGATCCTGCTCTCAAGGAACCGGTAAAAAGATTGTTACGGCGGGAGTTATTAAAAGCAACTTCGCCGGCAAGAGAACCGACTGAATCCATAAAACTGACATCTGAAAAAACAATGGCTCCAGGCCTGACATTCCCCATGAATTCTACAGATGAGTTGATATCTTGTCCCTCCTGAATCAAAGTCAGTTGAGATCTGCTTATGGAAACTTCCCAGTTTTTACGCCCGACTATACCCCTTAGATTGAAATCAGCCGCGAGTCGGTTGTTCTTCAGGGGGATATTGATGTTTTCAGCCTTCACCGCCAGGGTTCGACCATTTTGTGTCACCGGGCCAAAAACAGCTTCCAGTTCCGGGGAACCTGTTATTCTCACAGGACCTTTATGAACCCAACTTGCTTCTATGGGATAGAGTTCTTCCGCTATAATCAGACGCCCCTCGGCAAACCCGCCGTCCTCCGTCCTCTTTGCCAATCCCCGTCCTTCCACTGTATAGTCATTCCAGGATATCCGGACACCATCAAGTGACCATTGAAAGGGTGTAATTCTTCCCTGAACACTGACATGGTTCTGCTCATCTTTCTTACTCACAATGGATGCTTCATCAATGCTGAGTACCCATCCTTTGAGACTGGATTCCAAAAATCCATGAAAATTGAACAGAGAATCCCTGACTATTCCTGCACTGGAATAGTAGGAAGCATTCATGAGACTCAGAACATGACTTGCTTCAAATCCTTCAACGTCAACAAATCCATAAAGAGCAGGTTGCTCCTCCATATCCAGCATCATATCGATAAATATGTGTTTATTGGCAGCCGCATCAGGAATGCCTGCCAGTACCGAAAGTGCCATCGAATACTGCCTATCTTCTTGAAGTAATAAAATGCTGAAATCATGAAAATCAAGATTTCCGGCAATAACCTGGATTGGCTCAATGCTGATTACATCGGTTATGGTGCTGACACGGAAATCAGCATCCACAGGATAACCCAGGAGTGTTCGATCAAAATCGACAGATAACCATCCCATTGGAGTCAAAGTATCAAGGCCGACAAGCCCAGAGTATTCTGCAACTGCCCAGGGTAAGGAAACAGAGAAATTGCTGACATCGGCTTCCTGCTCATCACCCTGTGTTTTAACATTGATCTGCCAGGGCCAGGGAAGGCCGGCCTGTGCAGGTAAAGCTATCTGCATATCCAGGTTGTATGCAAATTCATCGTCTTCTGGATTCAATGAAACCTCAAACTCACCATCCATAATTGAATCAAACCATGGATTGAGTGCCTGGTATTCTTCTACAGGCTGAATAAACTCATTTACAACCAGATTGCCAAGAGATCCTGAAACATTGATCCCCTCTTCAGAGAGCAGCATTGCAATATCAACAGGAAGAGCATCATTAATGCGCTGGAGTGAAAGCTTCCTGTCTTTGTAAGTCAGATCAACTGAAACTGGCTTAATCATCCACCTGCTCAGGGTTGAGGACAGCAAATCGACACGGCCATTGAAGGTTGATTCCAGAGTGGAATAATTTCCGCTTGACTTAAACTCCATGTGAACCTGACCAAGCTGTGCGATCGACATGGGTTCATTGCTCTTCAGAGAACCTTCAAATTCATACCGAACCAGGCCCCTGGTTCCATCAAGTTGAAGAAAAACATTCTCTGCCTCAACAATGCCCAGTCTTTCATCCCTGACTCTTACTGAGAAATCATTGAATACAAGGGATATATCTTCCAACTGGTCAATTAAAAAAGTCTGAAGATCCGGAATACCAGGTGATTCCATGTCTGAGTCTACAAGTTCCAGATTTAACCGACTTCTGAGAATGGAAACACGGGTAATCCAATTGGAACTGTTATCTTCTGGCGATTTCAGTCCTTGAAGAGGATCGATAAAAACTCGAAACCTCCGGGCAGTAAAATCTCCCTGACGAAATGATACCTTGAGGTTTCGGATAGTAACAGCGGACAGAAGAGCTGGAGAAATGGATTCATAACTCAGCTCAATACCAAGTTTTTTCTCCAGCTGGACCATGAGATTGTTCTGTATATGATCTGCCCGCTTTCTGACCGCATTGTGTAAAGGGTTCATGATAAGTATGCTCAGAATGAATACCAGGGAGAGGATCAGTATTTGAACTGCATGTACAATGATCTTTCTTCTCATCAATTCCAACCTATCAGGACTATGGGGTGGACGGTTCTTTTCATCGGTTTTATCTTAACAATTATTGAGCCTTATCGAAAGGAACATGGATGAATAGTAATCGAAAGATATGGTCGAACCTGGTAGCTGTTGAGGGTATTGACGGAGCGGGTACAACAACTCTTGTTAAGGGAATTGCTCAAACCCTGAGTGCACAGAAGAGAATTCATGCTGCTGGATACGAACCAACTGATGGTGTTGTTGGCCATCTCATACGAAAGTCCCTGGCCGGTTCAACTGAATTGACGCCAGAAACCATGGCTCTTCTATTTGCAGCTGACCGCAGAGAACACCTGTATGGGGAAGGAGGAATACAGGAAACCGTTGAGAAGGGAGGGATATACATCACAGATAGATATTTATTTTCCTCACTGGCCTATCAGTCTCTGGAGACAGATTGGGATTGGGTAGACAGTTTGAACTCTACCTGCCCTCTTCCGGGATATCTTATCTACCTGAGAATTCCCGTCAAGGATGCCATGGAGCGTTTGTCTGATCGAGTGGAAAGGGATATCTATGAAACTGAGGACTTCCAGAATAGAGTGACAATTGCCTATGAACGATCCATAAATCACTATGCCAGAAGCGGCATGTCCATACTCACACTGGATTCCAGGCGTCCTCCACGGGAAATGACCGATGAATCTCTTTCCTTTCTGGCAGAATTGCTCTCAGAGTCTTCCTCATAGAATCAGAAATCGAAAAAAATCTGCCGATATTCCAATAAACTATGGTCAATACAAACCGGTTATTCTTTGTAATGCTTCTGGTCATAATGCCAGTTACTGTGGTATCGGCGATCAAAATTCAGTATGCCGAGCAATTCTACAGGCTGAGCCATACAAGTCTCTACCGATACCCTGAGGACAGTGCTGAAAATATATGGTATCTGTCAATGGCCCTCAGAGCACCATTTGCCAACCCCCTCAATGCTCTGGCAGTCATTGAAAACGAAACAGAATGGGAGAAGTACCGCAATCTTTTCGTTATGCATGTCTATCTCAGAATAACCGACGAATACCTGGCCATGGCGGCAAAATACGATAAATTCAAGGCGTATTTTTATAACTATCCCTGGAAAAGTGTCA
The DNA here is from genome assembly GCA_965224705.1 of Spirochaetaceae bacterium. Classification (GTDB taxonomy): domain Bacteria; phylum Spirochaetota; class Spirochaetia; order DSM-2461; family DSM-2461; genus UBA2779. The sequence continues at coordinate 2,785,858 of OZ245056.1, forward strand.
ATATAGACAGTCTCCGAACGGCTGAGAAGTTTTATGGGCTGGCCATGGAAACCTGGTTTCTGGCGGAACAGTATGCCTTTGCGGCCAGAGATGAACGATTTAAGTGGATTCATCTTGAAGAAATACAATACTGGGAAGATCAGGCCTTTCGAATAGAAAACAAAGATCTGGATTATGAAGACATTATTGATGCGCATCTGACACGATTGAATCAGGTAAGAAATGAGTTCGAATCGATGGATCCTGATACGTATTGAGAGGCCTTCTAAACTATCAGCATGGCATCTCCGTAGGAAAAAAACCGATATTCCTCCTCAACTGCTCTCCTATAGGCCTCCAGAATTCTCTCCCTGCCGGCAAATGCAGAAACAAGGACGAGAAGACTTGAACGGGGCGTATGAAAATTTGTGAACATTGAATCAACAATGTTGAATCTATAGCCTGGATAGATGAAGATGTCCGTTGTTCCATGACCGGTTTCAATGCCTTCGCCATTCCATGCGGATTCGAGGGTACGGACAGATGTTGTACCGACCGCAAGAATCATTCGCCCTTCGGCCTTTGCATTATTCACCGCCAGAGCACTTTCCTGAGGAACATTGTATTCCTCTGTATGCATTGTATGACCGGGAACTGTTTCGGACCGAATCGGTGCAAATGTCCCAGGTCCCACCTTGAGGCTGATCCATGCTAACCGGATTCCTCTATCCTTCAGGGCATCAAGAATTTCCGCCGTGAAATGCAGGCCAGCCGTTGGTGCCGCCGCTGATCCAATCTCTCTTGCATAAACAGTCTGATAGCTTCGAGAATCGTTCGGCCCATCGGGACGGCGTATGTAGGGAGGCAGGGGCATGTGACCATGGCGTTCAAACCATTCTTCCGGGAGCGGTAAGTCAAAACGGAGAATTTTTCTGTTCTCTGCCGATTCTCTTATAATTCTGCCTGTTACATCGTCTGGAAAAACCCATTTCTGCCCTGTTCGCTTTTTTTTCGCCCTATCCACCAGACAATCCCATTCACTCGTGGAGATTTGCTTCAGGAAAAGGAATTCACCCCGTCCTCCGGTATCAGGATTGACTGCAAAAAGACGTGCTTTTCTAACCTTTGTATCATTGAAAACCATGAGGGTGTCCGGTGGAATCAGATCGGGAAGGTTTTGAACAGTTTCATGCCGGACAAAACCCGAATCACTGTTTCTGCTGACAACCATCAGTCGGCTGCTGCCCCGAACATCCGGAGGTGCTTGAGCAACGAGATGATCAGGAAGATCAAAAGAGAAGGAGCTGGTCTTCATCGTTCTTTCTGGTCTTCCCCAGATGCTTGTAGGCAAGGTCTGTCACAGTTCGTCCCCGGGGCGTCCGCTGGAGAAATCCCCGCAGGATGAGATATGGCTCATAGAAGTCTTCAAGGGAGTCTGTGCCCTCACCAACACTGATGGCCAGGGTTTCGGCTCCAACAGGACCACCTCCGTAACGATCAATAATGGCCGCCAGGATACGCCTGTCCTGTTCTTCCAAACCTTCCCGATCAATTTTAAGCCGGGACAATCCTCTCTCAACTATTTTTTTCGTTATGCGGCCATCACTCTCCACCTGAGCATAATCCCTCATGCGGCGGAGCAGACGGTTGGCGACTCTGGGTGTTCCCCGGCTGCACTGGGCCAGTAGTTCAGCGGCCTCATCGACAATACTCAAACCCAGAATACCGGCACTTCGGTGAACAATGTCATTCAATTCAGCCTGATTGTAATAGTCAATGCGGACCGTTATTCCAAAACGGGTAAACAGGGGACTTGATACCCGTCCGGGTTTTGTTGTTGCTCCAATAAGTGTGAAGGGAGGCACAGGTATCCTTACCGTTCTGGCAGCCGGGCCCTGCCCTATGATCCAGTCGAGTTCATAATCCTCCATTGCTATGTAGAGCATCTCCTCAATAGCGGGTTTGAGGCGGTGAATCTCATCGATAAAGAATACAGTCCTTTCAGGAATGGTGGAGAGCAGTCCGGCCAGATCTTTGGGCTTATCCAGGGCCGGAGCTGAAGTAATCTTGAATTCTGATCCTGACTCATTGGCCATGATACTGGCTAATGTGGTTTTCCCCAGACCTGGCGGAGCACTGATAAAAACATGATCCAGCGGTTCTTTTCTCTGGATAGCTGCTTGAATGAATACGGAAAGATTGTGCTTGAGTTCCTTCTGACCCTGGAAGTCATCAAGATATCTCGGTCTGATGCCGGCATCTTCCTCATCTTCTCCCTGTACTGCTGATGGTTCCAGTAAACGTTTGTCCATTTGATACCTAAGAACTCAAGGCGATGATTGCACGCCTGAGGATTTCCCGTTCCCTTGCTTCGCCGGTTAATGCGGCAATATCACCTGATTCGACTATAGCCGATACAGCTTTTCCTGCACCTCTGGCATCAAATCCCATGGCTGTCAGAGCTGCAATTACATCCCTGTCCTTCCTTCCAACCTCAGAGGATGGATCTTCCCTGTCAGTAGTGAGCTTTCCTCTGAGCTGCAGGAGAATCTTCTGTGCTGTTTTCTTCCCAAGTCCGGGGATGGAGGAAAGACTGTCCAGATTTTCATTCTCCAGAGCCGCAGTAAAGCGATCAGGTGTTGTCCCTGAAAGGATTTTCTGTGCCAGAGAAGGGCCAACTCCGTTAACCGATATAAGGGCAAGAAACAGGGTTCGTTCAGTGAGGCTTGCAAAACCGTAGAGTTTCATGGAATCCTGGACATGATGAAGATGTGTGTAGAGGCGGACATCGGCTCCTGCTGCAGGCAGATCCGCCAGGGAAGTTGAAGTTGTCGCAATGGCCCACTCAATACCGCCGGTTTCGATACCGATGGTTCCCTCACTTTTAAATGTTATCACTCCGTTGATACTGTTGACCATAGGATTCCATGATGAATCAATGTAATTGCCGCCGCCAGTGCATCGGCAGAGTGATCACTCCCTGGAATACTGTCCATACCAAGGATTAATTGTATCAAAGTTTGAACCTGTTTCTTGTCGGCACGGCCTGAGCCTGTTACTGACTGTTTTATTGTAGCCGGTCCAAATTCGCAAAGTTTCAAGTCATTCTGAGCAGCGACAAGCAATGTAATTCCCCTGGCCTGGGCAACCGGCATGGCGGAGCTGATGTTTTTGACGAAATACAATGTCTCCACTCCCATGGCTGCGGGATTATATGCATTGACCAGGCTTGATAATTCCCGATAAAGTGTCAGTAAACGTCTTTCAGGAGGCTGGTCAGGCTGAGTTTCAATGAGTCCGTGATCAACATGTCTGTGCCGGTTGCCATCCGTATCCACCAGACCCCATCCTGTCTTTGCCAGACCGGGATCTATACCCAGCACTCTGAATTTCACTCAGAAAGCTCAAAGCCGTTCGGTACATCAAGATTTGATGCAACCGACTGGACATCATCGTTATCCTCAAGCTTGTTGATAAGCTTCAGCACCTTTCCAGTGCCTTCATCATCCAGGGAAACTTTATTATCCGGGAGCATGAGAATTTCGGCTTCTTCTTCATGAAATCCAGCAGACTGCAAGGCTTCCAGTACATCAATGAAAACGGATGCCTCTGTGATAACCTCAACAGTATCAGAATCTTCGACAACATCCTCGGCCCCGGATTCCAGGGCGGCCTCAAACAAAGCATCATGATCTATGGAATCCCCTGCATATACAATGAGTCCTTTGCGCTTAAACATGTAGGATACAGCCCCGGCAGAAGCAAGTTGTCCGCCATTCTTCGATAAAACAGTGCGCACATCCGCCGCTGTACGATTTTTGTTTTCAGTCAGGGCTTCGATGAGCAACCCAACACCGCCATGAGCATAGGCCTCATAGCTCAATTCAGTGTACTCCATGTCATCCAAACCGCCAGTTCCCTTTTTTATTGCCCGCTCAATTGTGTCCTTGGGCATGTTGGATGCCCTGGCTTTCATAACAGCAGTACGCAGACGGGGGTTTGACTGCTCATCTCCACCACCCATTTTTGCAGTAACCGTTATTTCTTTGATCAGTTTGGTGAATATTTTTCCGCGCTTTGCATCGGCTGCACTCTTCCTATGCTTGATTGTACTCCACTTACTGTGACCCGACATGCATACTCCTCATCAAGGCTTGCTCTACAGGTATCTTCAAGAAAAACATTGAGTTTTAACCTGAACTTTTCCGCCGTTACAGCATGTACAATGTTTGCACAGCCCGGCGGCACTCCACTTTTGCCTGCCTGTGTTCTGCATGCAGACAGACAATCCCTCCGTCAATTTCCCAGAGCTGTTTTTGAGATACCCCGCAGCTCACTGAGCCAAGCCTGTCAGAAACTTCCCTGATTGTCAATACAAAGGCCATTTGTAAGCATTATGACACTCATAAGAATGAATTTCATCCATAATATCCATGAGGATGTGATTGAGTATATCCATGCCGGAAGAAGCAGGAAATATCGATTTCATATCTGAAAAAAGGACACCAGCCGCCTGATACTTCTCAATTGAATGAGGAATAATGGAAGCTGGTTCGATTCCAAAGATCCCCCTGAATCGAGCTGTTTCCAGGCCCTTTTTGGTCCTTAAACTCATCATGAAATGCTCAAGCATGAAATCCCTGTAACTGAGAATTTCCTGGGATCTCGATTTCTCCGGAAACTCAAGCCAGCGTCTGATATTCTTTGCCTCCTGCCGTCTTTCGGCACCCTGCTCATTCCAGAGGGTTGATGCTGCTCCCGGTCCCACGCCCAGGCAGGGATCGATCTGCCAGTAACGCATATTATGCCGACAAACATGCCCGGATCGGGCAAAGTTGGACACTTCATACCTGACATACCCCTGTTTTTTCAGGAACGAAAGAATCTTCCCCCACTCATCATTTTTTTCGCCTGTATCTGGAAGTTCTTTGAGTCGATTACTGTCCCTCGCCAGAACCGTGCCTTCTTCTACTACCAATTCATAGATGGAAATATGACCGGGGTGACTCTCAAGGGCCTGATCAATGTCATCAAGAATGCTGTGAGACTTCCGGGGAAGAGCGGATAACACATCCCGACTTACCCTGCCCTTCCAATTGGAATTCAACAGTTTGTCAGCCTCTATCAAAGCTTCCCGGCCCGCCGGTCTGCCAAGCCAGCGTAGAAGATCATCATCATAGGTTTGGACTCCCATACTTATGCGATCAACTTGATTTGATTTCAGGACTTCCAGGAATTCAAGACTCAGAGATTCAGGATTGGCTTCAATTGTAAATTCATCGACTTCGCCTGTCACCTTGCCGAGTTCTTCCAGGAAATCAGAAAGCTCATGGGCCGGGATCATCGAAGGAGTACCGCCGCCGATGAAAACTGTTGGAATCCCTGTTGGGTTAAGACGGTCTATTTCCTGGACAGCATCCTGAAGAATTCTTCCCAGGACTTTTGTGACAAGAGAGGGATCCGAATTGGCAACACTGTAAAAATCACAGTAAAAACAACGGCTTATACAAAAAGGGATGTGAATGTAAAGAGAAAGATCAGCGGAGATATCCAAAAGCTTTGATTGGCCAATAGGCAAAAACTCCCCGGCCTCGAATATACGTATCACTGACCGGCCCCCAATAGCGGGAATCATTGGAACTTCCCCTGTTGTCACCCAGAACGTAGTACTGGTTTTCGTCCATAACCATTGAATCAAAGCTGTGGTACAGGGGGAACTCATTGTTCCAGCCTTCAGGTAATTCCTGTATTTCCAGATCGTACTCCATACCGCTTAGTTCAAACTCACTTAGAAATTTATTCCCACCCCGGGGCTTGATGTAGGCAATGGATCCCCTCATGCGTATTGTATCGCCCGGTATTCCAATAACCCTCTTGAAGATTCTTTCGTTCTCCCAGTTGTTACGGAGATGTCGTCCAAATGAAACTTTCTGCAAAGTAAAAAAACGAACAAGGGGATTGATAACGGATAGCGGCCATGCAGATTCAGGAATATAGGGGGAACTGATTGAGATAATATCTCCTCTTCCGGGGGGATTCTTTAAACGCCCACCGGGATCTCTGAGAAGAAACGGTACCACAAGTATTCTGGTTCCCGGCAGGTAGCCTGGGGCCATGGCCTGCGTTTTCAATGTCCAGGGGGTAATGAGATATGTCGATATTGATATGTAAATTCCCAGAACAAGGATGAAAACCCCCAGAGAACGTAATCGCTGGCGCTGAAAGTTTCTCCGATCTTTGAATGAAAGCCCGGATTGGGATACGGAATTCACCGTATAACACCTGCCCTTTTAGGAGGCCAGTAGATAAAAAGTGCTCGGCCAAGTATGGATTTTGAAGGAATCGGACCAAAGTACCGCCCATCCAGAGAATCACTTCGATTATCTCCAAGAGGAAGAATCCATTTTTCAGGGATGTATATGCCTCGCTCATAGACAGCCGATTTGTGTGAAATTGCTTCATTCTGAGGATAGAGACGATTCAATACAGCCGAATCAATTCGTTCCTCCTCATAGGGATCAAACACGGTTTTTTTCAACGATGTGATCCAGTTTTCTGATGCCTGTAATCTGAGTTCAGGACTGACTGACAGCCCTGCCCTCTCCAACCTTGTCAACTGTATTCTTGCTTCCAATATCCTGTAATAGTCAGCATCCAGCAGGTGATTGGTGCTGTACTCCAATTCCGTAAACAGCTTGAATTCTTCTTCTGGAATAAGCTCACTTTCACCCATTGGCTGTATGAATAGCTGACCTTCTGCAACAACGATGCGGTCGCCATCTTCCGCTACCTGCCGCTTTATTAAAAACTGATGGGCCGTTTCTCCATTCCGCCGATTGAGATCCACCAGAGACAGAGTGGCCATGTAGAGGACTCTCTGTGCAATTTCATGGGCCAGTGAGGGACTTTCGTATTCTGGATTCTCAAAGATAATAACCTGACCACGGCGGGATTCTCGAAATCCAGGGAGCTTAGCCACACCAGGGAGCAGTTCAGGACCGAACGTCAGTTTGTCCACAAATATCCGATCACTTTTACTCAGTTGACCTGTGTAGGGATCCCTGCCGCCGATGAGTGAATTTCTCATGGAGCCGGAGGGAATCTGATAGGCCTGGAGGAGGTACTGATTGAGCAGGAGTACCATCATAACCGCCCAGAGAAAGGCATCCACCCATTCCATAAAAAAACTGTGCCGCTTCTGTTTTAACTTTAACCGGGCAATACGACGAGCCCTGAAGGTAAGAAGCCGCTCTGAAAAGATGACAAGCCGGGAAATAAAATCTATTCTACTATCTTCATTCACAAGTTCATTATAACAATACCCGGGATTATTGACCACAGTAAAACTGTGGCTCTATACTCTGGAACATGCTGTTTAAAAAGAATCGCTCTTCTGAACAAGATCCGAATACTATCGAGGTCAGGTTGAAGCCCATTCTGGGAATCTCTCCCAGACATTATGTTCCCATTGTCTGGCTTGTCATTACTCTGACCCTTATCTTCTTCCTCCTCATACTGCCGGGAATTAAGCAGAACGGGACCATGCTGACGGTGTACAGCGATCCTCCCGATGCATCAGTCATCGCAGATGGTATCCGGGCAGGCCGGACTTATGAGCCTGTGTTCATCCCCAAAGGAAGCAGGGAAATACGGATTCGACGTCCGGGGTTTAAGGATGAAGTCATCACCGAAAAAATCTCCGGTCGTCTATTTGCATCCCGGCTTTTCCCAAAACGCAGAGAAATTGTTGCTGTTCTTGAACCGGAGGAACCATATTCAATTATGAAACGGGGTATGAATGAATTCTCCCGATGGAATGCCACGGGTGCGGATAATAATCGCTATGCCATACCCTCCTCATTCACACTGCTTGCCAGGGATTCAACCGTTCCTGGTTCCCATACAGTTGATCTTGCTCCTCTTGTGAAGGCCAGCCTGCCTCTGGTACGGGATGCCCGGCATCTGGCCGATATCAACAGGGGGCTTCAATTGTTTTCTTCACCGAAATCAGTGACAAATCCATTTCAACTTGCCGCATATATTGGAGAAACAGCCCGAATGCTGGAAGAATTGTCTCTCATGGCAGGTGTACTGGAATTGACGAACCAGAAACCGGATACAGGAGCAGTGCCTTCCTCACTGGAAACCCGTCAGATCTATCAGGAACTCCGTCTGTCCAGAGATTTCATCCGCAGAACAGTCAACGGGCAGGGGTTTGTCAGCATACCCTCCCTGAAGGCACCGATTGGTGATGTCGAAATTGTTGATTCCGGTGAGTATCTACCCCGTTACGGTGCCCATCCAGTGGAGGCATCCGTTGAAAACTTCCAGATTGCCACTAGAGAGGTAAGCATCAATGAATTTGCAGCCTTTATCCAGGAGGTCCCTGACTGGTCGAAAAAAAACAAAGAAGAATTAATGCATGCCGGGCTTGTTGATGATGATTATCTTGAGTCCTGGACTGATCAGATGCCTGTCTCAAGGGGAGGATATCCTGTTACTGAAATTTCCTGGCATGCCGCCATGGCCTACGCTGACTGGCTCACGGAAAAAACATACCCGGACGGCAGAAGCAGGTTTCGCCTTCCTCAGGAGGATGAGTGGGAAATTGCCGCTCGGATTAACAACGCCACAGTGGAAGATGCTTCAGAGCTTTCGGAGATTCTGCTGCCAGCCGACAAAGCGAATGAGGGTGACATTGGCCTTCAGGGAATGGCCGGCAATGTCCGGGAATGGAGCTACAATCCCTTTCGATACAATGAAAATCGATTTCGACCGCCATCCGGAGAATCCTCCTACATGGATGTGAAGTCGGATATGATCAGTGAGGAAAGACCTGTTCGAGGTGCGGCCTTTATCGATGATGGCCTGCCTTATCCGATATCAGCCCGAGGATCACTTGAAGCCCATCAGACCAGTCCGGTGGTGGGTTTCCGGCTCGTGATTTCTTAAAATCACCCTGAGTTGACCCGGCTTCCTTTCCTGTGTAATTATATCCATCAGTATGGGCAGCAGTAAAAAAAAGAAGAAAAAAACTCCGGGCTTACTGGCTGAAAACAGAAAGGCAAGATTCCTCTACACTATTGAAGACAGACTGGAATGCGGAATAGAACTGGTGGGCACTGAAGTCAAATCCATAAAAAAGGCTGATTTCAGTTTTTCTGATTCCTATGTAGAAATAGAAAGCGGAGAGCTGTGGATGAGAAACTTTCATGTAACTCCCTACAGCCTCGCCGGAGTTTTCAACCACAGGGCTGAAAGACCTCGCCGCCTGCTTGCCCATAAGAAAGAAATTATAAAACTGGATCGCCGTGTCACCGAAAAAGGCTGTACACTTATCCCATTAAAATTCTACATCAGCAAGGGTTATGTCAAGGTAGAAGTGGGTCTATGCCGCGGTAAAAAGATGCACGATAAGAGAAAGACCATTCAGCTTCGGGATAATCAGCGGGATTTAGAAAGAGAGCATAAATATAAAACTTGACAAACACATGTAATTCAATGTATACTTCCTATCAGCATTCTGGGAGTCTTAAAGTCCGACAGGCTCCCAGGAGTCTGTCGGACTTTGAGACTTCGAGGTGATTTCTGATGATTTTTTTCCGATACAAGGCGGCAAAAGCGGAGCGTAGCTGGGCTACGTGAGCATTTTGACAACGCGGTAGCAGGGGAGGCGAGTCGTAGACTCGGCTCCCGAAGAGAGCGCTGAGCGATAGCGAAGAAAAGCCGCCATGGAGGGCGGCGAAAGCGAACGAAGGCGGCTCTCCAGGAGCAAGCAGGAGGCTTGCTCCTGGAGAGAAAGGGCAGAAATCGAGCCGTGAGGCGTAAGTCCGACAGACTCCCAGGGGGTGCACTGGTTTCGACGGGAGGTTTACGTAGGTTATACCGCAGGTGGAGCGCCAACTCCTAAAACTAGCGCACAACTTTAAGTGCCAGAAAAAAAGAAGATGAGATTGTTGTCGAGTTCGATGACACTCTCGCCCTGGCTGCTTAGAATAGCAGTCACGAATCTCCGTTACGCTGTTCCGAGGAACGGATGCTTCGTCATAAACCGGAACTCACTTACATAATTGCCTGAAATTGTGTGAGGAATACTTTCGCCTGTTCATTGAACTCCTTGCTTAAACTTTGCGAACGTTGAGGTAGAAAATCACGGGATAAGGCTCGGTTGGTTGTCAAATACCATTCCAAGCACGAAAATTAATTTTTGACTAAACCTGTAGAAGTATATCAGACGCCCAACCGGACGGGGGTTCGATTCCCCCCACCTCCAGGCATAAAAAGGTGAACTGATCTCAGTTCACCTTTCTGGATCTTCAGACTATTGTGTGGATTTCATGGAAGTATTCAACTGTTGACATGGAAGCTCTTCAATCCTCCTGGCATCCCAGGTGATTTTTCTGTACCGGCCCCTGGAAGTACTGAAAATCATGCGCAAAGACGAGCCAGAAGAAGTAAAAAGATCCAGTATCCACCGCTGTGCTGACGTGGTTTCGGTGAAGACCGCCCATAGCAATTGGAGCACTTAACTCTTACCAGAGTCCCCATCTCCTCCATGACTTTCGCCACAGTAAAAAACGATTCTACCGCTTCTTGTTTTCATCTTTTTTTAAGGCGAAGGCTTTCGATTATCGAAAACAACTTTGGAAAAAATCAAGATCATAAGAATAAAAGTAATAGAAGCAAGCAGAAGAAAAACAAAATTTACACTAAGTGATGATGTAACAAGTAGAAGAATAAATCTCACAAAGTTGGAAAGTAAAGAATTGAAGGATAATAATGACGATCTGGATTCATCACTTTTTATACAGTCATTTAAAATTGCTGTAAAGAATGGTGCTGCAAAGCCCCAGATGAATCGAAAAAGACACAATAAAGAAAATGAAACAAATATGTTATTGGAAAAGGAAAGCATGGCAAATGTGCCTGCTAACAGAAAAAGCATAATAATCAGAGTGTTAGTCTTGCTTGAACAGAGCTTGCTTTTGATAGCAGATGGATAAGCTTTTGAGCTAAAAAAAGCAAAAACAGTTATAAAAAAATAAAGGAATCCATTTTTATCGGAGGCATATCCTCTTTCATTCAAATAGATCTGAATAACAAAAAAACCTGAAACAACAGCAACATTGAATATTACAGAATGTCCCATCCAATAAAGGAGTTTTGTATTTGTAAAAACTTCCTTAAAAAACTTTTCAATGACAATCCCTATCCCTGATTCATTCGGAGTATAAATGATTTTTGGGAGGGTTAAAACCCAAATAAAGGAAATAATATTGATAATTAAAGTTGCATAAAATACATACAATAAGCTTATCTGTGCAACATAAGTGCTTAATACAGAAGCGAGTGCAATACTTAGCCATTCTGCTGAAACAGTACTACTTAAAATCTTATTATAATCAAGTTTATTCTCAGAAACAACTTTATATAAATAAGCATCATAACTACCCGAAAATAAACTCTGGGAAATTGCAAAAATAATTTCTCCAACTAAAAAAAAGTTATACTTACCCTGTAGCATGAAGAGTGTCGAAAGACACAGAAGAAATGATGATAGTATTATAGTTTTTTTTCTCCAAATTTATCAGCAAAAAATCCCGCAGGGAGCTCAAAAAGAAAGATGGTCAAGGAGTATACAGCAAATACTTTCATGATAGAAGCCGGGTTGGAATCAGCATATGATTTTAGGAATAAGGCAATAAAAGGAGTGTAAAGAGTGAACCTGTTGAGAAAACTAAAAATACAAAAAGAATGCGTATTCATTTTCATAAAATTTAACCATTTTAATTGTTTCTGATAAATCAGACAAGAGAAAACTGCTTAGAGCTGCCCGTGGGCGCATGGGCGCACCCACATTTTGGGCAAAACGCCCAAAAATGGAGAAATAGTCTTACTTTAGTCCGGGTTTTTTCGTCTCTATAGCATAAACAGATTGGTCAACATTTATCTTGAACACTCTGCGCTCTCTGCGTCCTCTGCGGTTAAAAACCTATGAATAAGGCTTTGAAGAACACTCTGGCTAGTGGATTTTAGATGCGATTGCCCTGGCTCAATCACAGATCGCGCTTGCATATTTCCCTCATTTTTCGAACAATGGGAGAATATTCCCTGGAGAAATGCCATGGCAGTAAAGGAAAACAAGACTGTTTCGCTTAAAGACAAATTATCCCGGCTCACTTACAAACAGGTGTGCAGGCTCCTTGGTTCAAATGCAGACAAGCTGCTCGCCAGGGGTGGTCAATTCGACATCAACATCCAGGATCATGTCGTTCTGACCAATACTCAATTTCAATTGCGGCTGCCCGATGCGCTGGCAGCCATTCGCTTGAGTGATACAGGAAAACAGCGATTGCTGTTTGAATGCGATAAATGTGGGGATCCTGTGTGCGTCCATACAGGCGCCGCGTTTTCGCTTCTTCTGGAGGAAAAAATTGCGCTGGGCTTGTCAATGGAACGTCCGCAGAAAAAACCGATTGGGGCTATGACCGACGAAGAAGTTGTGGCCATGGCCATGGCTGACCGCAAGCTGCGGGCCGAACAGGAAAACATGGAAATACAGTCGAGTGACAATAGCCGCATCTGGACCAATTACCTGGTAACTAACCGTTCCACCGGACGCTCCTACCGGGTTGCCCTGCGCGGGTGGAAACCGGGAGAATCCTACTGTTCCTGTCCGGATTTCCGAAAGAATACACTGGGTACGTGCAAGCATATCATCCGTGTTGAACAAGAAGCAGCCAAACAGTTTCCGGCTGAAGTCAGAGATAAGCCCTACCAGCGCAACGGCTTTGCGGTTCATCTGCGCTACGGAGAAAATCTGGAACTCCGATTCCTGGCTCCGGACGGACTTGCCGGACAGGAAGCCGACATCGCAGGCCAATTGGAGAAAGACCTTTCGGCAGACGTGCACAGACTGCTTCGCTGTGTACAGCAGCTTGAAGCTATGGGACATTCGGTCAACATCTATCCCGATGCCGAAGAATACATGGAAACCGCGCTGTTCAAGGAACACATCAACCGTATAATACTGGAAATCCGGAAGGACCCGGCATCCCATACGCTTCGCAAAACCCTGCTCAATGTCGAGTTACTGCCCTATCAGATGGACGGCATTGCCTTTGCCGCCGGCGCGGGAAGAGCCATTTTGGCTGACGACATGGGACTGGGCAAAACCATACAGGGCATTGGAGTGGCGGAGCTGCTGGCCAGGGAAGGCGTGGTTTCCAAAGCGCTGGTCATCTGTCCGGCATCACTTAAATCGCAATGGTGTAACGAAATAAAACAGTTTTGCCAGCGGAGCGTCTCGGTCGTGCTTGGCACTGCCGCTGAACGTGCCGCCATGTACAATTCCGACACATTCTTTACCGTCTGCAACTATGAACAGGTGCTTCGCGACATTTCATCCATTGAACTTGTCAAATGGGATCTTGTCATCCTGGACGAAGGTCAGCGCATCAAGAACTGGGAAGCCAAAACCACCCAGACCATAAAAAGCCTGGCATCGACATTTGCCCTGGTGCTTACCGGAACACCCCTGGAAAACCGGCTGGATGATCTTTTCTCCATCGTGGAATTCATTGATGATCGCCGACTTGGACCGGCATTCCGGTTTTTCAACCGCCACCGGATAGTCAGTGAAAAGGGACGAATCGAAGGTTATCGCGATCTGTCGGATTTACGGGAAAAACTGAAGCCTGTCATGCTCAGACGCACTCGGGCAAGCGTCATGCAGGAACTCCCGCCGCGCACCACGGAAATTGTCCGCATTGAACCCACCGAAGAACAGTGCGAATTGGATTGGAATTACAAAAAGCGCATAAGCAGGATAGTCAGGAAGCCGTATCTGACGGAAATGGATCTTTTGCGGCTGCAAAAATACCTTCTCGCGGCACGCATGGCGGCTGACAGCACATTTCTCGTAGACAAGCAGCCGCCCGGATTTTCAAGCAAACTGGAGCAGATGGATATGCTTTTGGGAAGAATTGCAGCCGAAGAAGCCCGGAAAACCATCATTTTTTCCGAGTGGACAACCATGCTCAATCTTATTGAACCGCTTCTTGAAAAACACGAACTAAGATACGTCCGACTGGATGGATCGGTACCCCAGAAGCAGCGTCAGGGACTAATCCGCGAGTTTTCAGACAATGCGGACTGCCGTGTCTTTCTTGCCTCCAACGCCGGATCAACCGGACTCAATTTGCAGGCCGCCGACACCATTATCAATGTGGATCTGCCATGGAATCCCGCCCTGCTTGAACAGCGCATAGGCCGTGCACACCGGATGGGACAGAAGAATAATGTTCATGTTTTCGTTCTGGTCACCGCCGGAACCATTGAAGAGAACATGCTGGGAACACTATCGGCCAAGCAGACACTGTTTACAGCCGCCATGGATATGGAATCCGACATGGAAAGGGTTACCCTTGAAAGCGGCGTGGAAGAACTGAAGCGGCGGCTGGAATTGCTGCTGGGCACCAGCCCGGATATGCCGATTGACCAAAGCCAGCGGGAACGAGTGAAACAGGAAATCGCAGGCGGGGATCGGCGGGAACGCATAGCCGCCGCGGGGGGAGAGCTTTTCAATGCCGCATTTACACTGCTGAGCGAGATGATCCCCGAAGTAAAGGAAACAGAGGAAACGCGCAAAATGTCCGAGCAATTCAAAAACGGACTGCTGAGTTGCATGGAACAAGACGACCAGGGCCGCCCCAGGATAACAATTACCATGCCGGATGCGGCGGCCATTGAAAAACTGTCCAAAACCCTATCCCGTCTTTTTGCCTCGTCATAGAAACTGTGCGAAACCGAAATGGGTGCGGTTTGTAACCCTCTTAATGTTTTTTTAACCGCAGAGGGCGCAGAGAGCGCAGAGTGCGCAGAGTGTTCAGGGTAATTGTTTACCAATCTTTTTATGCCTTATGTCTCTGCGTATCTCCGCGATCTCTGCGGTTTTTACCTTATTCATGGTTTTTAACCGCAGAGGGCGCAGAGAGCGCAGAGTGTTCGGGGTAATTGTTTACCAATCTTTTTATTCCTTTATGTCTCTGCGTATCTCCGCGATCTCTGCGGTTTTTACCTTATTCATGGTTTTTAACCGCTTCTTCCCAAGCGGCTCTACGTCAAAGGGTATGATAAGATATTTTAAGTTTTACGACAGTGAACGATTTTACCAATCGCATGACTACACCAGATATGATGTACAAATCCTTTTTTTGTATGGGAAAAGACGAAAACGTGGTTGTAAGGAGATACACCTTAGACTTTTTGAAAAATTTTCTTGACGAAAGGGCTCACTTCACGAAACGAGTCAGAATCACACTTCTTCCGTGAGGCTTTTCTATACCGCACAGCCTCATCTCTTGCTAATTCCCATCTGGTTTTCATTGTCAACCTCATAACTCGACCTCTTACCTCAAAGGTCGTTCGAGTAGATTTTAGTTATGAGGCAATTCGAAGGCTTGACGGAATGGTCTTTCCTGCCGATACTGCAACAGGGAATGCTTAGGAGCGATATTTTTCTTCCTGATTGAGACATCTTCTGATGCTTCCCTGGATACATTGTCGAGAGTTTCTGAATTAGCTCTTGTTCATTATTCGATTAAGGAGGAACCTTTATGAAAATTCAACGCATTATCTCTGCAGTGCTTACAATTCTTATTCTAATTGTTCTAATTGGATGTCCGACGCCAATTACTGATCCAACCGATGCAGAACTGGTGGCGGCCGCCAAAGCTGCACTGGATATCGGTTATGGAGGAAGTGATAACGCCAATAGTGTAACTCAGGACCTAACCTTGCCAACTACTGGCACTGAAGGAACGACCATTAAGTGGAGCAGTGATAACACGGCTGTTATTACCGATGCAGGAGAGGTTACCCGCCCGGCCAGCAGCGCTGGCAATGCTGCAGTGAAGCTGACAGCAACCATTTCAAAAGGAGGCGAAAGTGACACAAAGGAATTCAGCCTCACGGTTCTGAAAGAAGAGACAACAGGGCCCACCGATGCAGATTTGGTGGCTGCAGCTAAAGCTGCTCTGGCAATCACTTATGAAAGCGGTGATAGCAATATTGGCGTAACTCAGGACCTAACCTTGCCAACCACCGTGACAGCCGCTCCCGGCGTGACCATTACGTGGAGCAGTGACAACACGGCTGTTATTACCGATGCAGGAGCGGTTACCCGCCCGGCCAGCAGCGCTGGCAATGCTGCAGTGAAGCTGACAGCAACCATTGAAAAAGGAGACGAAACTGACACAAAGGAATTCAGTCTCACGGTTCTGGCAGAAGGGGCAGCAGGTCCCACAGATGCACAGTTGGTGGCTGCAGCCAAAGCAGCTCTGGTTATCACGGATATTACCTTTGCCTCGGGTGAAGATAAAGATAGCGTAACTCAGGACGTAACCTTGCCAGACGCTGGCGATGGAGGGACAACTATTGCATGGAGCAGTGACAACGCGGCTATTGCCGTAGCAGGAACGACTGGAACGGTTGCCCGTCCAAGTGCCTCTTCCAGTGATGCCACAGTTACCCTGACAGCAACCATTTCAAAAGAAAGCGCATCTGACACAAAGACCTTCGACCTCACCGTGCTCAAGGAGGAACCAACAGACATTGGAACACTCGGCAACTTCAGCATTGATGTGGATGACACAACAGCAAAGACAAACACCGAGAGTTCTCACAGCGTGACGGTAAATGGCGATCTCAGTTCGGGAAGCGACTATACCCTTTCCATAACGGATCCCCTTAGCATTACGGATGCAGGGGTTATCACCATACCCGACAGCTACACCTCAATAGGAGCACATACGATAACCGTAACGGCTGCCGGTATCGGCAACTACTCCGGCACGAAAGAGGCCACCTTCACCCTTACGGTGGGTTATTCAGATGCAGAGTTGGTGGCGACAGCCAAAACTGATCTGGCTATCACCTATGGGGGAAGTGATAATGCAGGCAGCGTAACTCAAGATGTGACCTTGCCAACCACCGTGACCTCCGCTCCCGGCGTAAGCATCACATGGAGCAGTGACAACACGGCTATTAATGCCGCAACAGGAACGGTTACCCGCCCAAGTGTCTCTTCCAGCAGTAATGCTTCAGTGACCCTGACAGCGACTATCACCAAGGGAGCCGCCACCGCCACAAAGACCTTCGACCTCACCGTGCTCAAGGAGGAACCAACAGACATTGGAACACTCACCAGCTTCACCATTGATGTGGATGACACAACAGCAAAGACAAACACCGAGAGTTCTCACAGCGTAACGGTGAATGGCGGTCTTAGTCCGGGAAACGACTACACTCTTTCCATAACGGATCCCCTTAGCATCACGAATGCAGGAGCTATCTCCATACCCAATACCTACGCCTCAAGTGATACATATACGATAACCGTAACGGCTGCCGGCATCGGCAACTACTCCGGTACGAAAGAGAAAACCTTCACCCTTACAGTAGTTCTTTCCGATGCCGATGCGGTGGCTGCAGCCAAAACAGCTCTGGTTATCACGGATATTACCTTTGCCTCAGGTGAAGATAAAGATAGCGTAACTCAGGACGTAACCTTACCGACCTCAGGTGATGAAGGTACAACTATTGCATGGAGCAGTGACAACGCGGCTATTGCCGTAGCAGGAACGACTGGAACGGTTGCCCGCCCAAGTGCCTCTTCCAGTGATGCCACAGTTACCCTGACAGCAACCATTTCAAAAGGAAGCGCATCTGACACAAAGACCTTCGTCCTCACCGTGCTCAATGAGGAACCAATAGACATCGGAACACTCACCAGCTTTACCATTGATGTGGATGACACAACAGCAAAGACAAACACCGAGAGTTCTCACAGCGTGACGGTAAATGGCGGTCTCACTGAGGGAAGCGACTACACTCTTTCCATAACGGATCCCCTTACCATAACGAATGCAGGAGCTATCACCATACCCGACAGCTACACCTCAATAGGAGCACATACGATAACCGTAACGGCTGCCGGTATCGGCAACTACACCGGCACGAAAGAGGCCACCTTCACCCTTACGGTAGTTCTTTCAGATGCCGATGCGGTGGCTGCAGCCAAAGCAGCTCTGGTTATCACGGATATTACCTTTGCCTCAGGTGAAGATAAAGATAGCGTAACTCAGGACGTAACCTTACCGACCTCAGGTGATGAAGGTACAGCTATTGCATGGAGCAGTGACAACACGGCTATTGATACAGCAGGAGCGGTCACCCGCCCAAGCGCCTCTTCCAGTGATGCCACAGTGACCCTGACAGCGACTATCACTAAGGGAACTGCCACCGATACAAAGACCTTCACTCTCACTGTACTCAAGGAGGAACCAACAGACATCGGAACACTTGGCAGCTTCACCATTGATGTGGATGACGCAACAGTAGAGGCAGGCATTGCTGATACTCACAGCGTGACGGCGGTAAATGGCGGTCTCACGGCGGAAACCGACTACACCCTTTCCATAACGCCTCCCCTTACCATAACGAATGCAGGGGCTATCACCATACCCGCTAATGCCTACTCCGCAGCAGGTACACCTACGATAACCGTAACGGCTGCCGGTACCGGCAACTACTCCGGCACGAAAACGGGAACCTTCGTCCTGACGGTGAACGCCCCCGGCACAGCAGCGGTGGCTGCTGCCAAAGCAGCCCTGGATATCACGGATATTGGGTTTGCCTCAGGGGAAGATAAAGATAACGTAAAACAGAATATAACATTACCGACCTCTGGCGAGGAAGGTACAACTATTTCATGGAGCAGTGACAACACGGCTGTCATTACCGCAGCAGGAGCGGTCACCCGCCCAAGTGCCTCTTCCAGTGATGCTTCAGTGACCCTGACAGCGACTATCAGCAAGGAATCCGCCACCGATACAAAGACCTTCACTCTCACTGTACTCAAGGAGGAACCAACAGACATCGGAACACTTGGCAGCTTCACCATTGATGTGGATGACGCAACAGTAGAGGCAGGCATTGCTGATACTCACAGCGTGACGGCGGTAAATGGCGGTCTCACGGCGGAAACCGACTACACCCTTTCCATAACGCCTCCCCTTACCATAACGAATGCAGGGGCTATCACCATACCCGCTAATGCCTACACCGCAGCAGGTACACCTACGATAACCGTAACGGCTGCCGGTACCGGCAACTACTCCGGCACGAAAACGGGAACCTTCGTCCTGACGGTGAACGCCCCCGGCACAGCAGCAGTGGCCGCAGCCAAAGCAGCCCTGACTACCGCGAGTATTGGGTTTGCCACAGGTGAAGATAAAGATAGCGTAACTCAAGACATAACCTTGCCAACCACTGGCACTGAAGGTACAGCTATTGCATGGAGCAGTGACAACACGGCTATTGATACAGCAGGAACGGTTACCCGCCCAGATATCTCTTCCAGTGATGCCACAGTTACCCTGACAGCAACCATTTCAAAAGGAAGCGCATCTGACACAAAGACCTTCGTCCTCACCGTGCTCAAGGAGGAACCAACAGACATCGGAACACTTGGCAGCTTCACCATTGATGTGGATGACGCAACAGTAGAGGCAGGCATTGCTGATACTCACAGCGTGACGGCGGTAAATGGCGGTCTCACGGCGGAAACCGACTACACCCTTTCCATAACGCCTCCCCTTACCATAACGAATGCAGGGGCTATCACCATACCCGCTAATGCCTACACCGCAGCAGGTACACCTACGATAACCGTAACGGCTGCCGGTACCGGCAACTACTCCGGCACGAAAACGGGAACCTTCGTCCTGACGGTGAACGCCCCCGGCACAGCAGCGGTGGCAGCAGCCACAGCAGCCCTGACTACCGCGGATATTACCTTTGCCGCAGGTGAAGATGCAAGTAAAGTAATTCAGGACATAACCTTGCCGGCCGCTGGCACTGACGGTACATCTATTACATGGAGCAGTAACAATGGGGCTATTGCCGTAGCAGGAACGGATGGAACGGTTACCCGCCCAGCCAATGGCGCTAGCAATGCTGCAGTGACGCTGACAGCGACTATCACTAAAGACGCCGCCACCGATACAAAGACCTTCACCCTCACCGTTATTGAAATGCAAAGAGCCGATATGTTCAGCTACGTTGATGCGGCAGACGGGGCTGTAACCATTAATAATGCGCTGTCTGCCAACAGCGTAGAGGTAACCAAAGGAACTTACAGTAATATAAAATCAGAGTGGGCTGACTTCCTTGACCCTAAACTTGAACAGGCTTCTCTGGCAGAATCTGCAGCAATGCAAGGTGGTATTTCCATTGAAGGTGGGGGGGATTGGAATATAGATAACGATACCATTGGTGAGGGGACTCTCCTGAGCTATACATTTAGCAGGCCGGTAATTGTTCGCTCCCTTTTAATCGCCCCCAGAAGATCCCTCGATTTTCCTGTGAGGCTGGAACGAATAAGTATAGTATTATATGATAATGAAGGCGATGTATTAGTGAGATTTGATAATCCCAGCGATGTCTCTGCTTCAAAGATTCCTGTAAAACCAGATGGTACCACCTGGACAGTGATAGGTGATAAGACCACCGATAACTATGGAGGACATCATCAGCATGTCTTGTCAAATCCGATGGAGGGGGTATACGGATTGAAATTGCTCATTAACACAGATGACCCTGATAATTTATTGTATACCCAGTTCAATTATTTCAATGCCGAGTTGGAATTCTAAACCCTGCGGCAGGGTTTTAATCTTTCGTGCGGCTGTAAAAGCCGCATGAGGGATTAAGATAATCTTACGCTTGTCTCGCACCCGAGATTGTAAGGTTATGCCATGCCATTGAGCATCGGACATTAGGTTATTGAGTTTGTACATCAAGGAGGCACCCATATCAGTGGGGGCCTCCTCTATTTTTGATGATTTTTTCCTGATGCAAGGCGACAAAAACTCAAGCGCACCTATAAAAACCCCGCTTTCGGAATCTGGCGCAGAGATTTTTTACTGATACAAGGCGACAAAAGCGGAGCGCAGTTGGGCTGCGTGAGCATTTTGGCAGCGCAGCTGCAGTGGTAAAGATCAAGCCAGAAACGGAATGGGTGTTTTTTATTAGAGCGTGGGCTTAGAAGAATTACAGGCTCTTGTCAGACTCTGTTTTCGCCTGTCGCAAAATCTTCTCCATCTTTTTGCCTTTCGCCAGTTCGTCCACCAACTTGTCTAAATATCTGACCTGTTTTGTCAACGGAGTTTCAATTTCTTCTATCCGATAACCACAGACTACTCCTGTAATCAAGTGAACATTGGGGTTCAATTCTGCATTCGCAAAGAATGTTTCAAAAGTCATTTTCCATCAATCATTTCCTGCAGTTTTCCATCATCACCCCCCCCCCGTCAGCCATTCTATGATTTGATGCAACTCTTTTTTGTCCTGCCTTTGCTTTCAACTTTTGCGAGATAATGTGGATATACCGATGCAAATGTCATTTTTGCCATTCGTGCATCGTGTTCCGGTGTTGTTTTCATGCTATTTCAACCTCACTAAGCTTCCTTTTCTTTTCACTATATTTTTATAGTCCCATTGTAATTCTTTTGATTTCTTTAACCATCTTCTTAGATCAGTCAAATCGATACAGCTTGATGAAATATAGCGAATGGATGCATCTTTAAACTTACCTGTGCCAACTTTGAGTTTTTCTTCTCCAAAATCCGCACCGCTCCAAAACATCAGACGAATACAATCCTTGAGTTTGCTGTAGCCAACAGTTGGATTACCGTTCAAAAACCAGACAGGGTGGGCGTGCCAGATCCTATTTTCTGCTTCAGTCAGTTCACTGTCAATAGTTTCTGCAAGTAAGTCGCAGATCTCCTTATCAAGGGCTGATTGTTTGTTGTTATATTCCCGGGTACATTCCTGCATATTTCTTAGCTCTCCTAAGTCTTAGATTGTGGTGACCCCGGCCTTCTCAGCATGAGTTGTGTCCTTCTTCTTCCGGGCCTCCTTCACCCGCCATGGAATCATGCAGTTAACGAGCTTGACATGGGTTTTTATTGCATTAACAGGCTTTCTGACACTGAGTAACGCCAAACCAGCATCTAAATGACAGCGGCCAGCCTCCGCACTTCCGCAAATCGCTCGCGGACAGCTTCGCGCACCAATGCCGCTCCCTTCATCTCCAGAGCATCCGATGCAAGGCTTTCGCATTCTTTGAGAGACAGGGAACGAATAAGATACTTGAGCGCAGGTATACGGGCGGCTGAGGCACTGAATTTCCTTATGCCCATGCCCAGGAGGATGGGGATGACCTCAAAATCGGCGGCGGCTTCTCCGCAGACGCTGATGGCCGTTTCCGAAGCCAGTGCGGCATCACTCACCTGTCTCAACGTGCGCAGCATGGCCGGGTGGCAAACATCGTAAAGCTCGGCAAGGGCAATGTTGTCCCGCTCTGCCGCGAGGATGTATTGCACGAGATCGTTTGTTCCTATGCTGAAAAAATCGGATTCCATGGCAAGTTCTTGAGCCAGCATCACACTGGCCGGTGTCTCTATCATCACACCGAGAGGAACATGACGGGCGCATTCTATTTCCTCCTCTTCCAGCTCTTGCCTCACATGCTCCAGCTTCTCCTTGAAAAGTGCGATTTCCTGCCTGTCCACAACCATGGGCAGCATAATCTTCATGCCGCCATGGACAGCCGCCCGGAGCAGGGCACGAAGCTGAACATGTAAAAGATGTTCATGCTTGAAAACAAAGCGTATGCCCCGCAGTCCCAGGAAGGGATTGGCTTCCTCATTCAATGGTAGATAAGGGATTTTCTTGTCTCCTCCAATGTCCAGGATTCGAATGATCACACCCCTTCCCTGCATTTCCTTCACGGCATGCGCGTATGCCTCATATTGTTCCTCTTCACCTGGCGGCGACAGGCGGTCGAGAAACAGGAATTCCGAGCGAAACAGGCCCACCCCATCCGCGCCGCTGGCCGCCAGCCCGTCCATATCCCGCCGTGAACCGATGTTCGCGGCGCATTCTGTCCCTACCCCATCCCGGGTACGCGCCATTTCCTGCGCCTGAGCACCAAGCTCCTCTTTCAGAATCACCAGATCCCTCATCATTTTCCGGCAGGACGCCGCCCTGTCAGCATCAGGATTCAGGACAATCTCCGGCGAATTCGCATCCAGAAAAACAGCGGCCTCTGAGGAGACGGCATCCATATCCTCATAACCGCTGACCATGGGGATACCTTCCGAACGGGCAATAATCGCGGCATGTGATGTGGGGCCGCCCGTTCTGGTTACAATGCCCTTCACTCTGCGTGAATCGATCTTCGTGATGACTCCCGGACTGATCTCATCAATGAACAGAATGGCATTCTCCGGCGAGTCCGTTATCGCGGGCACGGAAACTCTCGCTGATTCACGCAGCAGGCGCACACCGATGTCCACAAGATCGTCCGCCCTGGCCTGAAGCAGTTCATTGCCTTCAATTGCCCCGTATTCGCCGGCCACATCCACGCACGCAGTCCACCAGGCCCGCTCCGCAGAGCTTCCTCCCGAAATGGCTCCCTTCGCCCGGAAAAGCAGGTCAGGATCCTTCATCATCACCTGATGCATTTGCAGCACGGATTTAGCCGCCCCCTCCTCTCGATCGTCCACCTCCGCCCGCAGAGTTTCCTGGGCCCTGGAAAGCAATCCATCCAGCAGCGCCATTTCCTCTCCGGGAGAGGCCGCCGCCTCATCGTGGAAAATGGGTTTCACTGCGGAGTCAATTTTCCATACATTCCCCATGGCCAGGCCGCGAGAAATACTGACCAGCCTGGGAGCCGGCCGACTTTCTTCTCCGGGTGCCGAATTCTTTGCGAAGTCCTCATTGCGCAAAGCCTCCAGCTCTTCATCACTGACTTCCCTCTCGTTGAATTCACGCAAAACCAGGATGGACATCTCATCAAGAAAGGCCTGTGCCTCCCTCCCCCAGGCATGAACGGCAACGGCATCGCCTCGGCGAAGGTTGAGTTTGGCGATGGAGTTCAGGCTTCGGGCGGAGGCGGGGTGCTTCTCCGAGTCCTTCACGCTCAGGTAAATCTCCGCGTCGAACTTTGAGGCGGCCTGAACCAGGGCGGCCGCCGGTCTCGCGTGCAGACCGTGCTGGTTCCTTATGAGAAAGGTTTCATTCAGCGCATCCGGCGGAAAGGAAACGGCCTGTTCGGGGGAGGGGGCATAAGCAGCCTCGCCAAGCTGTTCACGCTTGGGCGCAAGCGCGCTGAGCGCCTCCTGCTTCACCGTTTCCATGTCCGCGCCTATGACCGACTGCACGGCCGCTATGATGCTCCCCTCAACCAGAGGGGCGGAACACAGATGAACATGGGAGGCCGCCTTTTCGCCCAGAAAATCCAGCGCCGTCTCCGCGCTGAGCAAAGCACTTCCCATGTCCATCAAAACAAGGACACCATCCTCCGAATCAACCTGAGCGATGGCGTCCATTATGGCCGTTGCATCGGTTCCGAAATCCTCTCCATCATCGCCCGTGCCGCCAACTCCCACAACGCTTGCTTCACTTGCGGCCTGTTTGGCAAGGGAACAGGCGGCCAGAGCCAAAGCCTTGCTGTGAGAAACCAGAACAACACCGACCAATCTCTAATCTCCCAGAGTGTCTGCCGCCGCTTTCAGCAGCAAAAAACTCGATGTCGCACCGGGATCCTGATGACCTTGACTTCTCTCACCCAGGTAGCTGGCCCGCCCCTTTTTCGCGATCATGTCAACCGTGCTTTTCATGCCCCCCTCGGCGGCCTCTGCGCCCTTCGTGAGCATTTCCCTGACAGAGGATTGTGCTTCCTTCATGGCCTCCAGCGCCGGGAGCCACGTGTCGATCATCGTCTTGTCACCGGCCTGTGCCTTTCCCCGGGCTATCAGCCCGGCCACGCCCTCTTCAAAGAGACCGAAAAGCTGTTTCGCATCCAGTTCCTGCGCATTACCGGCGGCCATGGAAGCTTTGAGGAAGAACGTTCCGTAAAGAGGGCCGGAGGCCCCCCCTACGGTTTTGATAAGCTGCATGGATACGGTTTTCAGTAATTCGCCTATGGAATCCGGGGAAACATTCGCAAGATGCTTCTGAACGGTCTGGAAGCCCCGCTTCATGTTGACCCCATGATCGGCATCTCCGATAGCGGAATCCAGATCGGTCAGGTAGGCTTCATTCTCATTGTAGACTTCCGACAGTTTGCCCAGGAAGGCCATGAATTGCTTCATCGTCACCATACCGCAATCCTGTCACCTATTCCGAGCTTCCGCCATCGAGATACTTGAAGACTCCCGCTGCGAGCAGACCGCCGACAATTGGACCAACAATGTAAACCCAGAGATTGGTGAAATTCCCTGCAACGATGGCAGGGCCGATACTCCGCGCCGGATTGATGCTCGTATTGGTGACGGCACCGGTCGTGAAAATCACCGCTGCCACGACAAGACCGATGATGAGACCGGCAAAATCACTCTTACCCTTCCCCACGGCGCAGCCGAAAACGGTGAGTACCAGAATGAAGGTAGCGATAACCTCAACACCCACACCCGTGAGGGGCGAGAGACCATCCGCGAGACCGGTCACGCCCAGTCCGGAACCAACGGACGCCAGGGTGAATTTCATGAGCAGCGCGGCCACAGTAGCCCCGAGAACCTGTGCAATAATGTAAACAATTACCTGCTTTATCTTGATCAGACCGTAGGCCCATAGAGCTATGGTAACGGCGGGATTTATGTGCGCGCCGGAGACATTGCCCAGAGAGTACACCGCTGCGGCAACGATGAAGCCGAAGGCCAGCGAAACGCCAACGAGGCCAAGGAGGTCGAAGAACATCGCACTCCCGGCACCGACATAAACAAGTAAAAGTGTGCCGAAAAACTCGGCTGTAAATTGTCGTCCTGTATCATTCATTTTCTTCTCCAAATTTCTTCAGGATCTTTACAGAATCCCTTATTAATCCAGTCGCACTCGCGACTTCTACACACCCCAGCGCAAGGCCGGAGTATGAACCGGAAATTCCCAGCATGAGAGCATGTCGTCGGAAGCCCTAACAACGGTGATTGAACAGCCCTGCATCTCAAGGGAAGTGATGTAATTTCCAATCAGTTTTCCCCTGATTGCGATCCCTTTCTTTTTCATGATCGCTGCCAATTCGTTGTACACGACATACAGTTCAACGAGAGGCGTTCCGCCCATGCCGTTCACCATGACAATGGCATTGTCCCCTGATTTGAAAGGAAGATCCGTCAGCACGGCATCGGCCATCATTTCCGTCAATTCCCTGGCAGGCACGTGTTTCATTCGTGTTCTTCCCGGTTCTCCATGAATGCCGATCCCAAACTCCATGTCTTCACTGCCGAGATCGAAAGTTGGCTTCCCCGCCGCCGGGGTAATACAGGAAGTGAGAGCCATACCGATGGAGCGTCCGTTTGCGTTCACTTCCTTGCAAATATCGGTAACCTGCTGCAGACTGCGGTTTTTCTCGGCAGCCGCACCGCAGATTTTTTCTGCGATAACCGTTGCACCGACACCCCGTCTTCCCGTTGTGTACAGGCTGTCCTTCACGGCAACATCGTCATCCATGACAACGGCGGTGACCTTGATGCCGTTGGCTTCACAAAGCTCCTGGGCCATTTCAAAATTCATCACATCGCCGGTGTAGTTCTTCACGATGTGGAGCACCCCTGCCCCGCCATCCACGGCCTTGGTGCAGGCCTCCATCTGATCCGGTGTCGGTGATGTGAAAATGTCACCTGGGCAGGCGCCGTCCAGCATACCGTACCCGACAAAGCCGCCATGCATCGGTTCGTGGCCGCTGCCGCCCCCTGAGATGATGGCCACTTTGTCCTTGATGGGCGACTTCGCTCTGACAATGAAGTCAGGATTGTAATGAACAGTCACCAAATCTCCATGAGCAGCTTCCACACCACCCAGCGAATCCTTGACAACCGTCTCCGTGCTATTAATCAGTTTCTTCATAACAAACCTCCTGCGGTTTTCAATCGTAACTTAACTTACATAAAGTAAGTTAGTTCATCCAAAAAAAATAGCATGAAATGACTTGTGGGAATGCTAAGGACAATTTCACAGGAACATGTCTCACCCCCTCGCATCAGGGAAAGGCTGGAAGTCCAACGATGCTTGAAAAGTTAATTATACTTTATACCCGAGAATTGTTTTTTCCACAAGAGCAATCCCGGGATTTTTTTAAAAAATTCAGACCTTTAATTGCCGAAACGCTGTCAAATCTCCCGGATCTCAGGAGTCTGTCGGACTTACGGAGCGCAGCTGGGCTGCGTGAGTATTTTGGCAACGCGGCAGCGGAAAAAAAGGGTGAAAATCGAGCCGTGAGGCGTAAGTCCGACAGGCTCTCAGGATGTGGGAACTTCTCCGAGGGATTCTCTCTGGATGAACTCAGCCTGCAGTATCGTTGTTCTTGGCGGCGTTTCATTTTCAATCTTCTCAATGATGCGCGCAGAAGCGATGGAGCCCAATTCACTTAGCGGCTGCTGAAATGTGGAGAGTGAAGGACTCGTATAGGGTGTGAATTCCTCGTTGTTGTCAAATCCTATCAGAGAGAAGTTTTGTGGGCACCGCAGACCCTGTTCTCCGGCGGCGCGAAGAAAACCGATGGCCGACGCATCGTTCACCGCAAACACGCCTGTGAACGGCGGAAGCAGCGGCAGGTGCTTTCGAGTATGATTATACGCAGTGGTCGATGTATAGTCCCCATAAATTACTCGATCCTCACCCCAGGGGACTTTTGCTTCCTTGAGACTATCTTGAAAGCCTTTGCGGCGTTCGGCTGCAGCATAGGATGTATCCATGCCATGAATATAAATCAACTCTTTATGACCCTTTTCAAGCAGGGCCTTCGCCGCAGTTCGCCCGGCCTGGTAATTGTCAATGAAGACCTGATCCAGAGAGCTGTCATTCATATCCTGATCTGCAATGATGAGGTGTTTATGAAAATATCGCAGCTTTTTCAGTATTTCAGCATCTTCAGCCGTTCTCAGGGGGAAGTAGATGACTCCTTCTATCATTTTGTTATTGAGGAAATTCGAGAACTTTTCGCGTGAACTATGAATGGTGCTGTCAATATCGCGGGAGTAAAATATGGTACTGAAATAGCCCGAACAGGTCAGATGATTCTGTATCCCCTGGAGTGTTTCCCAGTAAAACGGGCCTATGCCCGGGAACAGTATACCAATGTGGTAGCTCCGGCCAGTTCTTAGAATACGTGCAGACTGATTGACCCTGTAGCCGGATTCAATGATGGCTTTTTTCACCCGATGAGCTGTATCTGGTTTGACTGCGTTGGGATTCGTAAGGTATCGAGATACTGTAGCGGCAGAAACATCTGCAAGCCTTGCCACATCACGCTGGTTGGACATAAATTCATCCTTCTTCCGTTACTTATGATAGTCCTGAATACCAGACAGCAACACGGTCACTTCAGGATGACCAGGATTGCCAGTTCATCCTGCCATTCCTTCATCTTATCATCAAAGTTACAGCCGGTGTCAACCCTTCAAAAATTCACAGGACATCCAGATATTACAAAAAAAGCAATTTTTTTTTGAATACGTATACATTTTCTCTTGACAGTTTTTCAACCATGGTCACAATGATTTTATCATGATAGGCCACTATGGTAAGATTATGATAGGACTTTCTGATCTATGCGATGGGAGAGATATGGGGAATCAGAACAAAAACAGGATTTTCCGGTGCTTAAAATGGATACGTATTCATTTTAATCTGATCACACTTATGATTATACTGCCCGGCTGTGTCACCAACTACCCAAAACATGTAATGGAGCCGCCCTGGATTCCCGCCGAATCAACAGGCAGCGATGACGGAACTGGAGGCAAACCCGACCCCAATACAAAGGTGCCGGTGTACTTCAGCGAAACAGATATTCCGGTTATCGACGGAACATTTACTGAATGGAACGGTCTGGATGGTCCCCTCACCCGCCTGGCGGTGTACGGTGGTTCTCATGTACCGGAAGATGCCGAAGCATTCTTTGTTCTCCGCACCGATGGAATCAATCTTTTCCTGTACAGCCGGGTCAGCGATGATCTCCCGCATGAGAATTTCCTGCCAGGATCCATGGCCTGGAGGGGAGATACCGTTGAAATATTTTTCGGGCCCGCCACAGCCAGACATAGAAAATACCAGGATGGCGATAATCAGATACGTCTGGTACCCCGGAGCAGGGAAAACATAATGGAAGTGGATATTGTTATCAATCAACGAACCGTGGGAGCCTACATGGTAAGCAATCAGGAAGGAGCGGTATTTGCGGCGGCAGCCCGGTATTCTGAAAGCGGATATGAAATAGAGGCGGCCATACCCCTGAGTCTGATGATGATTGAAGGACTGAAGCCAGGCCGGAAGGTGCGCTGTGATTTCCAGGTCAACGATGCGGATGAATCCGAACGTGACCGCATGGTTCACTGGATGAGTGAGAAAGACAACCCCTGGACTGACCCCTCTGTCTGGGGAGACGGCATCGTCGTTGAACTACCCGAAACTCGCAAGGAGGATCCCGATTATCTGTAAAAAACATTCTCTGGTACTATTACTCACTATTGCCGTATCGGTGATTTCACTGCCGGCCTCCCAGTGGGTCAAAACTGCGAAAGATCCCGAAATGGGCTGGCGGTTGATGGTGGATGGAAAACCAATGGCCATTCATGGCGTTGTGTGGTCGTTCACGCCGATTGGGGAGAATTACAGTTTCGATCTCTGGAGTCAATCCAGAAGCTACATAAAGGCCATGATCGACACCGATGGCGCCCTTATGCAGGAGATGGGGGTGAATGTTATCCGAGTTTTTACGGATGTTCCCCCGGAATGGGTAACCTATCTCTACCAGCAATACGGCATCTACACCGTCGTGAACGACCTGTTCGGCCGCTATGGTATGATGGTGGATGGCCGATGGCAGGGCCAAACCAACTACGCGTCCCTGCGAACCCGAGAACTCATCCTCGAACAACTTTCCGAAAACATTAAACGCTATGTCGATGTTCCCGGCGTACTCTTTTACCTGCTTGGCAACGAGAACAACTACGGTCTGGAATGGGACAGCGACCGTATTGAAAATCTTCCTGTGGGACAGCGGCTGGAAATCCGGGCCGGATACCTCTACAGTCTCTTTGAGGAGGGCATACAGATCGTTAAGGATATCGATCCAACCAAACCGGTCGGTATCGTCAACGGCGACATTCAGTACCTGAACATCATCAAGGCCCTCACCCCCTCCCTCGACATACTCGGCGTGAACACCTATAGAGGAAAGGCCGCCCACGAATTGTTTTATGAAAGTGTCGATGGAACCCTCAATGTTCCCATTGTCTTCACCGAATTCGGAGCCGATGCCTTCAACGTTGTGGAAGGGGAGGAAGATCAGTACAACCAGGCCCTGTACATAAAGAGCCAGTGGGAGGAAATCTACCGTCAGTCCTATGGGAAAGGGGGAATCGGCAACTCTCTGGGGGGCTTTGTCTTCGAGTGGATGGATGAGTGGTGGAAGACCGGCATGACAAGTGAACTGGACATCCACAATGAAAGCGGATCCTGGAGCAATGGCGCCTATGCGTATGATTCTTCTCAGGAAGAAAACAACATGAACGAGGAATGGTTCGGCATCGTAGCCCAGAGTCCCGTCAAGCGGGACGGCATCCATCAGCGGCGTCCACGGGCCGCCTATTACCTTCTGCAGGATCTCTGGAAACTGAATCAATTTGATTCCACGACGGAAGATGTCGATGCTCACTTCGCCCGGAGTATTCGCCCCTATGTGAACCGGGCGGAAATCGCGGCGCTCAAGAAGGAAACCCGCCAACAAAACTTCATCACTTCCCGGGGACAGGTGAAGATTGTCGGCACCGGGGATTTTAACAATAAAGGTATGAACGACCAGGGACTTGAGAGCATATCGACATCAAGCGGACAGTGGGCGTATCTGGGATTGGATTTGAAGCTGTCTGAAGCACTGAAGGCAGGATTAACATTCCGTGTACAGGGCGGGGTTCCCAATACCGTCTTTGAGCAGGAAGAATACAGCCGTTACGGCAGTTATTCTCTCTCGGCTGACTCCCTCACTGACCCAAATAACCCGACTAACGATCCCAAGTTACCAGATCAAGACTGGTCTCCAGTGAATCCGCTGCAAATCTATGATGGATATCTGAACTGGGAAACCCGGTACATGGACTTTGATTTCTACTACCACAACGGCCATGAGGATTGGGCGAATGAGGGAGACTACTTCCATCTCCTTCCCGAGTCATTTGATTTCTTTGGAATGGACAAGGAAGGTTCCAGGGCCCCCTTCGGTGCCGAATTCACAGGCAAGGAGTTCCTTGACGGCTTCAAGATTTACGGCGGCCCGGAGATCTACTGGGGCGCATCTCCCCAACTAATGGCCAAGTACTACTACAAGGGGGAACGTCTCTCATTCTCAATCATGCATAACGAGGTATTGCCCGACGAGGATTCCTCCACCGGCAAAACGAAACCTTCGTCAAGACGGACAAGTGCGTGGGTCGGCTTGAATTTCTCCCCCTGGGTGAATATCGGTCTGGGAGGTTTGTTCTCCGGGATGGATCAAATAGGCGAATCCTACAATCATGTTACAAAGGATTCCAGCGGTAAGTACTCGGATGTCGGCAGTCAGAAGATTACAGCTCTCGACACATTGGCCGGTAAAATTGATCTAAGCAGCAATATCTTCCTTTATACGAAAATATTCGCCCGATACACTCTTGCCGGCCGCGTGGCGGAAGCCGCGTCCTACATCACGCGGGACGGCACGCAAATGGCCGATGTGGGAACCGGCAACCGGCATGAATTTGAAGGAGGCTTCACCTTCCAGTACGGGGGATTTTCCCTGACACCCAAATTTCTGGCCCGAGTTCCCCTGTCTCATCCCCTTTCCTTTCATGAACTGGGCACCATACCCCGAAATCCGCTCACCACGCCCTTCGCCGTGTACCGGAACCGGGAAGCCTATCAGGCGGAACTCATTTTAACCATCGATCCCACCGGCGATACATATTTTCACGACTGGAATAATAAGGAAAGGGAAAATGCCGTCCTGGCCGGGTACCTGTCGTTCCTGTATTCCTTCTACGAAGGCCCCACCGACAAGAACACCTACAAGGACAGGTATGGAACCACTTATGCCTTCGGCAGTGGGCTGCCGGAGGTGTATAACCTCTGGTCCGCCAAAGGGCGTATAGTGTGGAATGCGGCTCCGCGGGCCAGGCTCATTGCGGAATTCCGCTTGGGGACCGGTCAAAGCCATGGAGAAGATGACCGTCTGGTAACCTATGGGGGAGGAACACTTTCCGCCAGGCTCAATCACTGGCTCATCTCTTCATCCATTGATTTCAACAGTTGGGGCCATGAAGACTGGTATCGTCAATTCAATATTACCTATCCGCTGCAGTGGACACTTGATATATCAAGGGGATTTGAGCTTCCCTCCTTCCTGGACACAAAGAACCGCATCGGCATACGCTGGAAGGGACGCACCTACGATGAGTACGCCCCGGACAATGAAACCAATAACGGTCTCAATTCATGGAGGATGGAAGTTCTCATGTATCTTTCCGTCAGTTGGTAGTTTTAACAAGAATCAAAACATCTTGAGGAGGATGTATAATGAAAAAGTCAGTTTTAGGTATAGTGGCCATCGTTGTCATGATGGCTGTCGTGATGGCGGGTTGTCCAAATCCAACGACCGATGACGACCCCGTCTTTAGCGGTGTTCTCTATGAAGATGGATTTTCGCCTAAACTCGCCGACCCGAAGTATTGGAATGTCGATGAAACAGCGACGACTGATGAAGAGGGAGCAAGGGGCTTTGTTACCGGTGCGGAAAAAACGATAGTTAAAAACGGAACGGAATCCTTTAAGGTGGACTGGTCGGCAGCAACAGATTGGATGGGTCTTGCCCTCAATGTGGGAAGCGGGCCAACAATTAGCGGTACGGTAAACCTTAGCGGTTTTACTGCCCTGACATTCTGGGCTAAGGCGGATGGTACTGATGCCGAAATAAATGGATTTGGATTTGGTGCCGATGATAGTAAGTTGTTTACGAACGGCGAAAAATACAAAACCAGTATTGAAAATGTAACAGTTCCCGCCGCGGATTGGAAAAAATTTATTATTCCCCTGCCCAATCCCGCTAAGCTAGACATGATAAACTCGCTATTCTATGCCGTGGATGGAGCAAGTGGGGGAACCATCTACCTCGACGATATTAAGTTCGAGAAATTGAGCAATGTGGCCGTTAAAACCTTTGGCTACAGCGGGACTGCTCTGAATGTGGAAGCTGCTGGTACCGCTAATATTGGTGATTTATCAGCCGTATTCACGGATGGAACGGATGACATAAGCCTTACATTTGAGAATCTCGCCGCCCATGTCTCATGGGAATCAGACAAGTCTGCAGTAGCCACCGTGAATGATGAGGGCCAAATAACCGGAGTCGCGACGGGCACGGCGACGATAACCGGCACACTGGGTGGTGAAACGGTGACCATCTCCGTGACCGTCGCCCAGGCCGTACCCTTCACGGGCGTTTTATTCGATGATGCCCCTCAGGGCGGGTTTGCACTCAACAAAGATGCAGGCGGTGGTGCTGATAAAGTCACCATCGATCCTGCGGCCAGCGTGGATTCGCAAACCGCAATAAAGGTAACCCTGGCCAGTGATGCCGGCGATTGGGGAGGCTTCTTCTTTGAACGATCCAGCGGGGTTGATATCTCCGGCAAGACATTAGAGTTTTCTGTTTTGAAAGCCAGCCTGGACACGGCACCCATTACTAAATTCGGGGTTAAACTTCAGGATACACTGGGTGTCCACCCTGCACAAACACATCATTCTGAAATTGATCTCTTCACATCAAGTTTCACAAAAACGGATAACGGCAACTGGTATGACTTTTCAATTCCGGTAGCGGCCTTTAATAGCAATGATTTTGATGCGACGGATTTCAATATACTTGGCTTCTGGAATCCCAAGAAAGATGACAGCGGTAGCGAAGTACTAGCAACTGGCGAGTTTGTATTCGATGACATCAAGTTTGTCGAGACAACGGCCACCACCTACACCGTAACCTACAACGCCAACGGCGCGGACGGCGGTACACTGTCAAAAGTTACCGATACCGTAAACGATGGCCACACAGTCTTAGCTGCGCCCACGGGCATAACCAGAACCGACCACACTTTTAGCGGCTGGAACACCGCTTCCGATGGAAGTGGTACAGACTTTGACTTTGGCACTACTCCGGTAATCGGCGATATAACATTGTATGCCCAATGGACGGCGGTTACCCCGTTTGACAGAACAATATTTGACGATGCCCTGCAGGGCGGGTTTACGGCCAGCATAAATGCCAGTACCGGCGAAGTAGCGGCAGTCACTGATGAATCGACAGTCATATCTGGCACGAGCGGCAAGTCGGTTAAATTCGAGCTTAATAGTGCCAGTACCTGGGGCGGAGGATATCTTCAGAATGTTGCAGGCGTTGACGCATCCAGCTATACATCCCTGTCCTTTGATATCAACCTGAGCCAGTTGGATTCCACGGTGGATTTCCTGCAATTCAAGCTGGAAGATACAGCTGGAGGTGCAACTGCCGATGCATTGAATCTCTACGATTTGGCAGAGACTGCGACCACTGGCGACTGGAAAAGCTACACAGTTTATCTTGCCAATTACAACATCATTGACTTCAGCAAATTCAAAGCCATTGGTTTCTGGCATCCCAAAGCAGGTGCTACATACACTCCGGGTACATTCTATGTTGACAACGTAGAATTCGGAACGGCAACGGCCACCCCCCACACGGTAACCTACAATGCCAATCCCGGAAGCGAAACTCTTGTCGGAAACCTTTCAAAAACAAGCGAACAGGTTAACAGTGGTTCTACAATTGCTTCCGCCCCTGACGGTTTTAGCATTACCGGCTACACCCTCAAAGGCTGGAACACCGCATCCGATGGAAGTGGTACAGACTTTGTCTTTGGCACTACTCCGGTAAACGGCGATATAACATTGTATGCCCAATGGGAGATGGTCGTGGCTTTTACCGGTATACTGTTTGACGATGCCCTGCAGAATGGGTTTGCGGTTGATGTCAACTCTGATGGCGATGCCGCGATTGATGCCACAGAGGCAACTACAGTTGTCGGCACAAGTGGCGCATCCATAAAAATTTCCCAGTCATCAGGAAATTGGGGCGGTGGATTTGTGCAGAATACAAATGGCGTTGACGCGAGCAGTTATGCCAAAATACAGTTTTCCATCAATGTCGCCAGTCTTGATAGCGGTGTGGATTATTTGGAAGTCAAGCTGGAGGATGTTCCCGCTGCTGCATATTCAGTGAACCTCTATGATTTGACAGCGGATGATACCGATGGAGACTGGAACACATATTCCATTGCGCTTTCCGCAGCTGCTGGCATGGACCTTACCCAGTTCAAATCCATCGGCTTCTGGCATCCCAGAGCAGGTGGAGTCAACGGAACCTTTACACCGGGAACTTTCTACGTTGATGACATTAAATTCAACAATGAGGCTGTAGCACAGCATACCGTAACCTACCATGCCAATCCCGGAACCAAAACTCTTGTCGGAAGCCTTTCAAAAACAAGCGATACGGTTAACAGTGGTTCTACAATTGCTTCCGCTCCTGGCGGTATTAGCATTGCCGACCACGTCCTCAGAGACTGGAACAACCAGCCCGATGGATCCGGACACTCCTTTGTATTCGGTTTGAATTCGATAACCGACGATATGGATTTGTATGCCCAATGGGTGGTCGATAAGTTGGACGAACGATATTACTTCCTGGGCGATGCCACGGGTGTTGGCACACCCGAAATGGAAGGGAGCGGCATGACACACTTCGGGGGCTACGATAACACAATCACCTTCACCACGGAAGCGAGCGGCGGTGCCGATAGCACCAGCGGGTACTTCAAGCTGGTAGGAACGGGAACGCAAGGCTGGGCGGCAGGCGGCTGGGGCGATGGCCCGTATATCGACTTCACCGGGTATGACACCCTTGTGTTCTGGGCCAAAGTACCCGACACACCTACAGTCGGGAAAATTGCTGCGACACAGGTGAAATTCGTCCTGACCAGTCGGCACAGAACATCTGGAGGAGATGTTGGGGGACCAATTATAACGAGGCCTGAGGGCAGTAATTTCACGACAACCTGGACAAAATACGAAATCCCACTGACAGAAATTACAAGTGATACGAATTTTATGCAGGAAGCTATCAAGGAGTTCAAGTACGATTTTCTCGGCAACAATCACGAACTTCACCTGGATGAGGTGTATCTCAGAAGAGCCAGCGGAAACGCACCCGCATTAGCTGTGACGGTACCGGAAGATTCCAGCAAGGCTATTGATGAGAATCCTGCCGTGGATACCGTATTGGAAAACATAGCAAAACTGACTACTGTGACCGCGGGAGCAACACTGAGTTATAGCATAACAGATCAGAGTGCGGCTGGAGCCATGAGCATTGATCCAGATACTGGTGTGCTCAAAGTCGCCGATGCCACGCCGTTCGTCTATGTCACCAACCAGCAACTCACCGCCACGGTCGAGGTAAGCGCGGACGACGGTGGCACGCCGGTAACTGACAGCATTACCGTTACAATAAACATCAAGAACCCGGCGGTGGCACCGACTGATGCTCCTACAGCCCCCACTACCGCTGCCGCAGATGTTATCAACCTGTTCAGTGATACTTATGCCGGTACAGCGGCAACACAAATTAACGTTACCGAATGGAATCCTGGTTGGAACCAGGCCACTGTGTACAGTGAAGTAACCATTGCCGGTAATACGGTCAAGAAGTATTCCAATTTGAACTATCAGGGCATTGAATTTACCAACGAGGATGTGTCCACCAAAACAAAGGTACACTTCGATCTATGGACGGCGGATGAGACGAGCTTTACTTTCTTTTTGATAACACCTGGTCCACATGAGCATGGAGTTGCGAAAACACCAACACTCAACAGTTGGAACTCCTACGATATTGATTTGAGTGACTATACAACCGGCAATGCCAGTTTGAATCTGGCGGATATCTTCCAGATAAAAATTGTCGGCAGCGGTGGAAAAACCGTCTTCCTCGACAACATTTATTTCTATTAGAAATAATTCCCCATTAAGCCGCTTCACGGCGCCGATTGGCGCCCGGCGGCTTTGGGGAGCCCTGGGAGCATTGCTTCCAGGACTCCCCGCTATGGGTTGCGAACCGGAGCTTTGCTTCTGGCCTTTGGGCTGTTTTTTGAACCACGAACCACACGAAAAGCACGAACGGGGGAGTCAAAGGAGTGGAAAATGACCGAACAGGAACTTTTGCAAAGACACGAAGAGTATTCAAAACAGTTGCTGGCCAGTATGAAGGAGCAGGGAATCCACGAAAAGAAATTCTATGCGCTTCACGAAAACACATTCCCTCCTCCCGCCGAGGACATTCTTCAGCCGGGGCCGGAAAACCGGGCGGCGCTGGAGGAATTCAACAAGGGCTGCGATATTTTTTTTATCTGAGGAAATAAGCCTGCTGCGGCAGGGGCACAGTTAGCACCTTGAAGGTGTTTCATTACTTCTCTGGGGGGCTTTTGGGCATGGTAAATCGTTGAAAGACGGGTAAGGAATTTCTTATGGGAAGGATCATAAGCACAGTCAATGTACAAAACTTGAATCCCACAAAGAATTCAAAAAAAATTGACATTCTTGTCGATACCGGGGCGGGTTATCTTACACTCCCCCTGGCGTGGAAAGACGATTTTGGCTCTTTTGACACCGAAGAAACGGTCGATCTGCAAATCGCCGCTCAGGAAACTGTTCAAGGAACAATCTGCGGGCCGGTCAGGATACAAGTGGAAGGATTCAGGGCCGTGTACAACGAAGTGCTTTTTGGCGAATACGAGCCTCTGCTCGGCTATCTGGTGTTGGAGCAAAGCGGAATAGCCGTTGACAGGATTGACCACAGGCTGGTGCCGGTGAAATACCTGGACCTGAAGTGATTGAAGGATGATTAAATATGAATAATAACAACACCGTGAGATTCAGGCTTTCCAGACAGAAGATACTGCTGGCCATGGCTATTCCCGGCGTTCTCTGGATGCTTATCTTCAACTACATACCTATGTATGGGGTGATTATTGCGTTCAAGGAGTACCGGATAATCAACACAATCGGAGATGCTCCCTGGGTTGGGCTTATGCATTTCCGGGAACTGTTCCATGACAGCGATTTTTTGCTGGCTATGAAAAACACTCTGGGAATGAGTCTGTTGAAGCTGCTTGTGGCATTCCCCATGCCCATTGTGTTTGCCCTGCTGTTAAACGAGATTCGTTCAAATGGTTTCAAGCGCAGCGTGCAGACTATTTCCTACCTGCCGCACTTCCTGTCCTGGGTGGTTTTGGGGGGAATTTTAATTCCCTGGCTCTCGGAGACAGGCTTTGTGAATGAACTCTTAAGCAAGCTGAATCCAAACCATGAAGCGGTTCCCTTTCTGGGCAGACCGCAGGGTTTCTGGACGCTGGCCATCGTTTCGGACATCTGGAAGGAAATGGGCTGGGGTGCCATTATCTATCTGGCTGCTATTTCCGGTATTCCAAACGAACTCTACGAAGCCGCTGTTGTCGATGGAGCAGGCCGATTCCAGAAGATGTGGCACATTACCCTGCCGTCCATCGCGGGAACGGTTACCATCCTTCTTATTCTGGCCATCAGCGGCATTTTGAACACGAACTTTGAACAGATGCTGGTCTTGAGCAATCCCTTGAACAACGATGCCAGTAATGTTATTGACCTCTATGTCTACCGAACCGGTATACGGGGTCTGCGGTTCTCGTATTCCACGGCGGTGGGTCTGTTCAAGGCGATTATTGCCCTGATCCTTCTGCTGGGAGCGAATGGGATTTCCAAAAAGGTGCAGGGACGGGGGGTGTTTTAAGTCGTGAAAGGAAAAAACATGAACCGCCATTTGTTAAATAGATCATCTTCCCGCAGGGATTTTTTTCCGGCTATCAACGTCACCATTATGCTTGCCATCTGCTTCATAACTCTCTACCCAATCTGGTATTCGATAGTCATTTCGTTCAATGACGGCACCGATGCCCTTATGGGCGGCATATACTGGTGGCCCAGAATTTTCAGTCTGGAAAGCTACAGGGCCATGTTTTCCAACAAGGGCATAATTCAGGCATTTCTGATTGCCATTTTCCGCACGGTTGTTGGTACGGGCACCCATATTCTCTTCACGGCCATGGTGGCCTATGCTTTTATGCAGAAACGCCTGATTGGACGAAAGATTTTTATGACACTGGGTGTCATTACCATGTTTTTCAATGGGGGACTGATTCCCACGTTTTTGCTGGTTAAGAATTTGGGGCTTATTGACAACCTTCTGGTCTACATTCTGCCCAGCATGTTCAACTTTTTTCATCTCATAATCTTCCAGGCTTTTTTCCGGGAAATACCCAACAGCCTTGAGGAATCGGCTAAGATAGACGGGATGAATGACTTCGGCATATTCATCAGGATTATCCTGCCGCTCTCCATGCCGGTTGTGGCCACCATTGCCCTGTTTCAGGGAGTCTGGCATTGGAACGACTTTTTTACCGGAGTTATCTACATCAACGATGCGGACCTTCAGCCGGTGGCCACATATCTGTACCGGGTTATAGCCCAGAACCAGTCCAGTCAGATGATGGTCAACATGCCTGCCGCTGTATCGCGCAGCGCGGTTACTTCGCAGTCCATTAAGATGGCCACAATGGTTGCCGCCACTTTCCCCATCGTTGTGGTGTATCCCTTCCTGCAGAAGTATTTTGTAAAAGGGATAATGATTGGAGCCGTGAAGGGGTAATTTGTGAAAGTATACGGATTGATATTGAAACAAAAGGAGTAAGCAATGTATCAATTAAATTATTCGAAAACGGATAAACGGAAATCTGGAGGAAAGCAGTGTTCACAGTTTGCAGTTACGTGGGTCAAAGCCCGCTCTGCTGTGCTGAACTTTGTTTTGATTCTCCTTCTCGCACTCGCGGGTCCGGCCGCGTTGTTTGCCGGTGGAGATTCGGACAACTCTGCGCTGCCGGAAGCCCCTCCACCCGAGGACCTGGATCCGAATGTTCCGGGCTGGACACTGGATACATCGCCAGTGCGCTTTAGCTGGTACCTGAATTTTTCCTGGTTCCGGGGAATCTGGGGTGAAGACCCTGTTTCACGGTATGTGACGGAAAAAACAGGTGTGGACATCGAATTCATTATTCCCGCAGGGAACGAGGCGGACAAGATTAACACGATGATTGCATCGGACAGTTTGCCGGATTTTGTGACAGTGGGCTGGTGGGAACCGCAAGTTAAGGAAATCATCGCGGGGGGAATGGCCTTTCCACTGGATGAGCTGGCAAAAAACTACGATCCATACTTTTTCAAAGTCTCAGTACCCGCCCGGGTTGGCTGGTACACTCAGGAGGATGGTCATATCTACTGCTATCCCAACGCGTCCTATACACCGGATGATTATAAGAAACACGATCTCACCTCGTACCAGACCTTTCTGGTCCGCAAGGATATATATGAAGCTATAGGCAAACCTTCCATGCGTACTCCCGAAGGGTTTTTAAGTGCCCTGGAAAAGGCAAAAGCCATGTTTCCCGAGGTGAGTGGTCAGCCTCTTATTCCGCTTGGACTGAAGGAATTTCTTGATACGGGCAATGACTCGCTTGAGTCCTATCTTATGAATTTCCTAGCCATTCCCATGGAGAAGAATGGCAAGCTCTACGACCGCTATGCGGATCCGGAATACAAACGCTGGCTCAATGTGTTCCGCCAGGCCCAGGCTAAGGGGCTTATTGTCAGCGATGTGTATCTGGATCGGCGAAGCCAGATGGAAGAAAAGATTGCCCAGGGCCGCTACTTCGCCATGTTTTATCAGCATACCGACATGATCGACGCCCAGGCCCTTCGCTATGCGGAGGACCCCAACTCCATCTACATGGCCGTCGACGGACCGGCCAATGCCCGGATGGATCCGCCGCAGCTTGCGGGGCAGGGCATTGCGGGCTGGACTGTAACCTTTATTTCCAAAAAGGCCAAAAGACCGGATAGGGCCATACGCTTCATGAGTTACCTGATGAGCGAAGAAGGTCAGCGGGATCTGTATCTGGGAATAAAAGGTTTAACCTGGGATGTCGTTGACGGCAAGGAAGGCTTCCTCCCCGAGGTGCAGGAGCTTTTGACTGCCG
Source organism: Spirochaetaceae bacterium (assembly GCA_965224705.1). Classification (GTDB taxonomy): domain Bacteria; phylum Spirochaetota; class Spirochaetia; order DSM-2461; family DSM-2461; genus UBA2779. Next base: position 2,827,149 of record OZ245056.1, read on the forward strand.
ATAGGACGGCGTTTGACAGGCAGTACGGCGCTTCCGTGAAATACTGGATGCTCATGGACAACGCCATGTTCGCTCAGTGGGAAGGCGAGCCGGTTAGTCCCTACAAGGAACTCAGTGAATGGACAAAACCCTACACCCGCAGCTATGCGATGTATGACAACACGGACCCGCAGCCTTTTGAACCCGAAGGGATAATCGGTGCTAAGCTGACGAGCCTGTTTGGGAAATATCTTCCAAAACTGCTCAAGGCCGAAAGCGAAGCCGAGTACAATGCGTTGTGGGATGAACTGCAAACCGAACGGAAAAAGATTGGATTGGACAAGCTGATGGCCTACAAGCAGGAAAGAATGGATGCCAATAAGAAAAAAATGGGCCTTTAATAGCCGAATTCCATTCCGGCGCCAGCTTCTCAGCAGATGGTGGAATGCCCGAAAAAACAGGAAAGCGCGAACCTTCCATGGCATTGTCATGGTTGGAATGGCACTTACGGTTCTAAGCGCGTGCCCTCTAGGCCCAGATTTCGATAATCTGATCTGGAGCGATGAGTTTAACGGCATGTCCATCGATGGGACCAAATGGACCTACGATCTGGGCACGGGCGCGGATAAGGGACTCAATGGCTGGGGTAACAATGAATTGCAGTACTACACCAACCGCTCCGAAAATGCCCGTATTGAAGATATTCCCGGCGGCGGACGCGCCCTGGTTATAGAAGCCCTTAAGGAGAGCTACCAGGGCAGCGATTACACCTCTGCCCGGCTTCTTACCCAGGGTCTCCAGGACTGGACTTACGGACGCATTGAGGCGCGTATAAAACTGCCCATAGGGAAGGGTATATGGCCGGCCTTCTGGATGCTGGGAAGCAATATTTCAACAAATCCATGGCCCGAATGCGGGGAAATCGATATTATGGAATACCTTGGGCAGGAGCCGTCCAGAGTTCACGGCACCATTCACTATGGCAATCCTCATGCGTATGAGGGAGCTTCATACAATCTGCCAGATGGCAACTTTTCCGACGATTTTCATGTATTCGGCATCGTTTGGAGCAAGGGTGAAATCCGCTGGACCGTGGATGGGGAAGCCTATCAGGTCAAGCGGGATTGGTCATCTTCCCTTGGTGATTTTCCCGCGCCGTTTGACCGGCCATTCTTTATATTGCTCAATCTGGCGGTGGGCGGAAACTGGCCGGGATATCCGGATAGCAGTACGACATTCCCGCAGAAGATGTATGTGGATTGGGTGCGGGTTTATCAGTAGCTGACAGGATGCATAACAGGTTATGATTCAATGATTAAAAAATTCGGCGGCAATGCCGTTCTGGCAGGTCTATGTATCCTGCTCTCAGTGGCGTGTTCATTTTTGCCTTCCGGGGAAGCGGAAAACGATGGTGTCACTCTAACCTATACGGTGACGTACAATGCCAACGGTGCTGACAGCGGTACCCTGTCAAAATCCACGGAAGTACTGAATTCGGGCGAAACAGTTTCCACTCCACCCACGGGTATCAGCAGAGCCGGATACACACTTTCCGGATGGAACACAAAAGCGGATGAAAGCGGTGAAGCGTTTCTATTCGGAACCACAGCGGTAAGCAGCGATTTGACACTTTTCGCCCAATGGGTAAAGATAGCTTCCTTTTCCAGTACCATCTTCGACAATGCACTGAAGGATGGTTTTACAGCAAAGATAGAAACCAATAAGGGGACAAGGGACGCAAGTTTGGATACGGCAGTCGATGCCGGTTCCACTGCGGGCGGGAGTTCCATCAAAATTGACTTGTCGGCAGATAGCAGCTGGGGCGGCGGCTATATCCAGGATTCAAACGGCGTGGACCTATCCGATAGCACGGAACTTTCATTTGCGCTCAATACGAGTCGGCTGGATACTTCGGTGGACTACATTGAATTCAAACTCGAGGACTCTGATGGCCAGGCGAAATCTGTCAATGTATTCGATTTAACACTGTCTGAAACCAATGGTGAATGGAAAACCTATACCGTCGATTTAACCCAGTTTTCCAACCTGAACTTCTCCCGGTTCAAGGCTATTGGTCTATGGCATCCTAAGGCGGGTGGTTCAGGAGGGGTTTACAGGCCCGGAACCTTTTTCATCGATGATATAGAATTCACCGGCACGGTAACCCCTTCTACGAACCTTGTATGGAGCGATGAGTTTAACGGAACGGATATAGACAGGAACAACTGGATTTACGACCTGGGTACGGGCGCGGAGAAGGGACTCAACGGCTGGGGCAACAATGAGTGGCAGTACTACACCGACCGCCCCGAAAATGCCCGTATTGAGGATGTGCCCGGCGGCGGACGCGCCCTGGTTATAGAAGCCCGTAAGGAGGGTTATCAGGGCAGCGATTACACCTCTGCCCGGCTTCTTACCCAGGGACTCCGGGACTGGACTTACGGACGCATTGAGGCACGTATAAAACTGCCCATCGGGCAGGGAATATGGCCGGCCTTCTGGATGCTGGGAAGCAATATTTCGACAAATCCATGGCCCGAATGCGGGGAAATCGATATTATGGAATACCTTGGGCATGAGCCGTCCAGAGTTCACGGCACCATTCACTATGGCAGGCCTCATGCGTATGAGGGGGATTCATACAGTCTGCCAGATGGCAATTTTTCCGACGATTTTCATGTATTCGGCATAGTTTGGAGCCAGGGTGAAATCCGCTGGACAGTGGATGGGGAAACCTATCTAACCAAGCGGAATTGGTCATCTTCCCTTGATGATTTTCCTGCGCCGTTCGACCGGCCATTTTTTATATTGCTTAACCTGGCGGTGGGCGGAACATGGCCGGGGTATCCGGATAGCAGTACCGCATTCCCGCAGAAGATGTATGTGGACTGGGTTCGGGTTTATCAGTAGAGATCTCTGACGAAAAACAGGCAGTTTATGAGATATACCATAGAGAATTACCATCTTAAGCCTCCATTTGCCAGTTTCCTACCCGGTATTGCCGGGCCGGACGGCACGCCAATGTGGTGCTTTTACGTTAACAGAGGACAGGGAGTGGCGAGTTTTGGTCATACCGACAAGAATCATCCAATCCTTGAATTCAAACCGGCCGATCAGGCATACCGGGATACAAGCAAGCTGGGGTTTCGTACATTCCTGAAGCAGAACGGAGAGTTCTGGGAACCCTTTGCCGACGGAATTGACGATTCCACTCCTGTACGGCACCTTTCGGTTGGCTGCTCGGGATTTCATATTATTGAAGACAATGGAAGGCTCCGAATAAAAGTGAGTTATGCCACCGTACCGGGCGAAATCTATCCAGGCCTTCTGCGGCATCTGGAGATAGTCAATACAACCTCCCGGTCATCGAATCTTGAACTGCTCGACGGGCTGCCAAGAATAACACCCCGCGGCATCAATGATGCTGCTCTGAAATCCATGAGTTATACTGCAGCAGCCTGGATAGAAACCAGCCTGACAAGTCCAGAACTGCCTCTCTTTCGTACTCGTGCCAGCATGGAGGATACTGTTGAGATACATCCGGTGGAAGGCTGTCATTTCATGGCGGCTGTTGCCCGGCTGGGAGGTACCGACAGGGTGCTGCAGCCCCTGGTGGATGCTGAAATGGTTTTTGGAAATAATCTCTCCTTTGATTTTCCAGACCGCTTCCAGAAGGGCGGACTGGCTGAGGTAAGGGTCAATAAACCGGTACTCCTGGGCCGTTATCCAGCAGCCTTCGCCGGTCTATCAACAACCTTGCAGCCAGATGAAAAGATTGATCTATACACGATTTACGGATATGCCGCCAATCCCCAAATCACGAAAAACTCCCGGCATGACTGGCAGTCAAGCCGGTGGTTTACGGATAAATTCGATGAATATGAGAAACGGATCGACGAATGCATCGCACCGTTTCTTATGCATACCGCCATGCCCGGCCTGGACGCCTACACCGCCCAAACTGCTCTGGACAACACCCTGCGAGGCGGCAGGCCAATTGTATGGAGTAAGGGCGATACTGCCCGAACCTACTATCTGTACAGCCGCAGGCATGGTGATATGGAGAGGGACTATAACGATTTTTCCCTCCTCCCAACCCGATACTCAACAGGATGCGGCAACTACCGGGACATGAATCAGAACCGCCGCATTGACATTACCTTACAGCCTGAGATGAACACGGCGGCAATCCGGCAGTTCATGGATCTCATTCAACCCGATGGTTACAATCCCCTGATTGTCGGTGGAGGCGGTTTTCGACTGAATGATGCGGCCAATGCCGAAATCCTCGACCAGTTTCCCGGCCTGAAAATCCCACAGAACGGCATTTTCACTCCCGCTGATCTTGCCAATGCCAACATTCCTCCGCAGGACTTCCCAACCATTCTAAGTGCAGCGGAATATGTTCCCGAGGCCTTTTTCGGTGAGGGGTACTGGGTAGATCACTGGACCTACAATCTTGATCTCATTGATCAATACCTGCGAATCTATCCGGATCGGGCAGAAGAACTGCTGTTTGATTGTGCTGATTACCGCTGGTATGAGACTCCCGGGATACGTATTCGTCCATTGGATGAACGCTTCAGATACGTCAATGAGAAGATTGCTGCCGAGAGTCATCTGGTGGAAGGAACACATGAAGGCCGGTTCCTTGAGCACCATTCCATCCTGATGGAGAAACTCATCACTCTGGCTCTGGTAAAGTGCTCTGCTCTAGGTTATGAGGGGAGGGGCCTGGAGATGGAGGCCGGTCGACCTGGCTGGTATGATGCTCTCAACGGCCTCCCCGGGCATTTTGGATCTTCCCTGAGTGATGGCGCAGAGCTGCTGCGTCTTTTGCGCATGATACTGTCCCATGCCGGGCATCGCCGGGAGCAGCCTATTACCTTGTTCAGTGCCGCCTGGACCCTTCTTGATGATTTGAAGGCCATTGCACTGCTCTCAGACCAGCATGAACGCTGGCTGACTCGACGGCGAGCCTGCGACAGGTACCGGACATCTTTGGCGGCTGGAGGAGTCACCAGAGAACCAGAAGTGAGAAAAGGTTCCCTGGATGAGGTGATGGACTTCCTGAACACCGAGAAGTGCCGTCTGGGTGAGGCATTAACTGCTGCAGCAGCCGAAAATGACGGACTGTTGCCCACCTATTACCGCTTTGAACCAACATCCTGGAATCCCGGGACAAATGGATATGTACTGCCTGGCCGGATGAAACGAAGTACCCTGCCGCTCTTCCTGGAGGGGGTGGTGAAACAGATAAAGATTACCTCATCATTGAAAGAGAAGATCCTGATCCATGAAAAGGTGAAAAAAAGTCCCTTATACGATACGAAGATAGGCATGTATGTCCTGAATGTGCCCCTGGATGATCAGCCTGCTTCTCTGGGACGGGCCATGGCCTTTCCTGGCGGGTGGCTTGAAAATGGTTCGGTATGGCTCCACATGGAATACAAATACCTCCTTGAACTGCTGCATATTGGCGATGGAGAACTCTTCTGGACCGAGGCACAGCAGGTTTTGATACCCTTTCTTGATACCGGGCGCTATGGCCGCAGCCCGTATGAAAACAGTTCCTTCATCGCTTCCAGCTGCTACCCAGTGGAGGAATTTCATGGGCGCGGTTTCATTGGACGCCTCTCCGGTGCGACGGCGGAATATCTCACGATGTGGTCGGAATTCATCCTTGGTCGGCGGCCCATCGTCATGGAATCGGGTCAAACTGTGTTTCGGCCTGCACCTCTTCTACCCGCTGCCCTGTTTCGAGGGGATAACTGTCTGGAATTCATGCTGTTCAGTACCGTGCATGTGTGCTATGAGAATCCTGACAGGATAGATCTTTTTGAAGGGAAGTACTGTATTAATTCAATAAGCATAACAGAAAATGATACGACTCGGCAGTATGCGGATTGCCTGCCGACCGATGAACTGGAGAATTTGAGGCAGGGCAAAATCTCCAGTATGCGTGTAGTATTCTTCCGCATGCAAGGCGTCAGTCCGACAGACTCCTAACTAAAATTATACTCCGTTACTATGGGTTCCCGATTCTGCACTCTGTCATGAAAGTACTCAAAGAACGACAATCCCAGGAAGCCAGCCGCAATGTTGTATGCGTCAATTCCATAATGCCTCAGCAATTTCACCGCATTGTAACTGCGCTGCCCGCTCCGGCAGTGAACATACACCGTCTTGACTCTGGAAAATTCTCCAATGCGTTGACGTATTTCGCTTAGCGGAATGTTCACAGCTTTTTTTATGTGACCAGATTCCCACTCATGTTTTTCGCGGACATCCACGATAACAGCACCGTCGGCGACCAGATCGCGTACCTGACTGCAATCGACCTGACGGAAGTCTCCGGCCAACAGGTTGGAAGCAACATATCCGGCCATATTGGTAATGTCTTTGACTGTGGAAAATGGCGGTGCATAGGTCAGTTCCAGATCCTGCAGGTCGTGAATTGTTCCATTCATTTTTATAAGCGTGGCGATTACATCTATACGCTTGGTGACTTCACACTTCCCAATGGCCTGAGCACCCAGAATTTTTCCAGACGGTCTTTCGTAGAGGAGTTTGAAATGCAGGGGCTGTGAACCGGGCATTATGCTCACCTTATCCTGGGGGATGATTTTGACAACGGAATACTGGAGATTGGGGAGATCTTTTTTCAGGAAATTCTCTGTTAGTCCGGTGCAGGCGACATTGTAGTCAAAGATCTGGATGCAGAATGAATGAATAAATCCATTGTTGGTGACTTTCCGTCCATAAATGTGATTGGCCACATTGCGGGCTGCTTTCTGCGCAGGTCCGGCCAGGGGCAGTCTGATATATCTGTGCAAAATCCGGGAATAGACCTCAACCGCATCACCTGCCGCATATATACAGGGATCGTTTGTAAGGCCATTGGAATCCACCCGGATGGCACCGGATTCTCCAATTTCAATACCGGCTTTTTCGGCAAATTCTATAGCCGGTTTAACACCCGCCGCCAGAACCAGGGCATCGGCGGGTATGCGTTTACCATTCGAAAGCTCCAGCATACCAGTGGAAATTCTTTCCAGTCTGGTACCCAGATGCATGTCTATGTCCCTGTCCAGCAGCTCTTTGTGTAGAATCTGCACCATATCGGCATCAAGAAGAGGCAGAACATCATCTAAAACCTCTATAAGGGAAACGTTGAATCCGGCTTTCTTAAGATTTTCAACTACTTCCAGGCCGATAAAACCGGCACCAAGTACGGCAATGTTTTTGACATTGTTGCCGGGTTCCTGAATGTATTCATGCAAAGAAGCTGTAGTGACAACATTTTTTACTACGAAGTGAGGAATGGTATCCAGGCCGGGAATGGGAGGAACAACCACATCGGCACCGGGGGTCAGAATCAGATAATCATAGGCTTCTTCATACTCACTCCGATCTCCGGATTTCACCCTGACTTTTTTGTTTTTCCGGTCAATCTCCACAACCTCACTGTTGACCCGGGCATCAATATTGTACCGATTCTTGAAAGTGGCCGGGGTCATCAGAACAAGTTTGTCTTTATGCGGAACATCCCCCGATAACAGATACGGCAGACCGCAGTTAGAAAAAGATACATGATTGTCCCGTTCAAAGACAACAATCACAGCTTCCTCATCCAATCGCCTCAATCGGGCGGCGGTGGAAGCTCCGCCAGCTACTCCGCCCACAATAACATATTTTTTAGCCATACACCTTCCTCAGAATGAATTGTATTGATCCGTTTTATGCGAATCAGCAATCTGTCCTTACGACACGCAGGCAGGGAAAGATGTCCGGATAGTCCGAATCCGATTCGCCGGACAGATTGTGTCATGGTAACGTTTTTGTAGTTTTTCTTCAATGGTATTTCTTTGAAATTAATATAAGTTAACTTTTATGCTCTCCAGGTGTCAGGAAGCTTGTAGATGTTTGCCTGCATTGTATTTGGGGAAGGTGAAGTTTTTTGCTTGATATAGCTGTTCTTATACTGTTAATGGTCATAATTTGCTGCAAAATCGCTTTGAGCTTTGAAAACTCATGCCGATCGAAATCATTTGTAATTGCTTTACTCATAATATATTATATTTTTAAGACTGTCTCCATTTCATCTCTACAAGCTTTCGAACACTCAAAGCGGTTTTTGTCGGGTAATTAAATACATCGATTTCAGGAGTCTGTCGGACTTTAAGGATTCAAGGCGATTTTTGATGATTTTTTCCCGATACAAGGCGGCAAAAGCGGAGCGTAGCTGGGCTCCGTGAGCATTTTGACAACGCGGTAGCGGGAAAAAAGGGAAAAAAACGAGCCGTGAGGCGTAAGTCCAACAGGCTCCTGGTTGGGCGCTGACAGAAAAGAGAACCAGGAAGAACTCCCCACAACTCCCTCTTTCGGCTGCCCCAAAGGCTCTTTTTTGCTTTACGCATTACCTCATTTGGATTATAATCAAGTAAGCAATGGATAGCTTTTAGTAAGGAGAATGAGTGACGATGAAACGTATTCAAACGATGGCTGTTTTCCTCGGCTTACTGATGGTTGGAATCTCGTCGTTTATCGGCTGTATACAGCCCCAGGCAGAGATACCTGCCCTAAGCTGGCCGGAAGGACGCGAACCAGTCGTTATTCCCGGTATTGGTGAGTTCCAACTGCAAGCCGGACAGCCGGAAGGAGATGCCACTCTGCTTCTCTATTACTATGGATTGGCAGCAACGCCGAAACCCGAACCAGAGGCGAACTCTGAGGTAGACTGGGAGAACTGGACCCGGCTGGTAGAGCCGGGGGTTTACTCGGCCGAGGCCGGTTCATACAATCTCTATGCCGTGGCAAGCGATGCGTATGGCAATGCCGCGCGGTCCGAAAGCATTCCCTTCGTGGTGAAGTCGATTCCAACGTGGACGACTCTCCCCGGTGTAGACAACTCTGAACCCAACCAGTTTTCCCTAACGTCACCTGGAAGCGCCGTGGGAACGCCGCAGCCGACACTGAAGTATTACTACGCGTCAGCCGGTACTTCGCCGCCGGACGCCGATGGAGACTGGAATGATTTTACTGCGATCTCTGCCGGTGCCGTTGTGGCTGGACTGCCGGGAGGAGATTACGACCTGTACGGCCTTGCGGTGGGCGGAGCATCCAGCGCGAAATCCGACAAGGTGAGCTTCACCGTGAATGGAGCCCCCGAATGGAGCAGCCCGCCGACCGTGGATACCTCCAGGAACGGCCAGTTCATTGTGAATCCTGGTGTGGTTCTGGGCGGACCTGCCCCAACGGTAATTTATTACTATGCTCCTGCCGGAACATCAGCTCCTGCCGCAGATAGTGGAATCTGGACGGGTTTCACGGAAGTTGTCATAGATGATGCAATCATCGTAACGGCCGGCGACTATATTCTGTATGGAACGGCGGATAATACCAACGGCACCGATAACACGGTTCGAACTGCGGAGATTGCTTTCACGGTGAAGGCGGCCACTCTTAATACGCCGCCATCTCCGGGAGTCGATATCACCACAGCAGGAGAGTTCACGGTAACGGCGGTTACCGCCACAGGTGAGCCGGCCCCGGAATTGAAGTATTACTATGCGGCGGCTGGCACCTCCGTGCCGACCGATGATGAATGGAAGGATTTCACCGACATCACCACAAAAGTGGAGGCTGGTGAAGCCATAATAACCGGGGACACCAGCGATACCGATTACGATCTCTACGCCGTCGCGGACAACAATGCCGGCAGCAAGAACTCGCCAGTTAGCACCTTCACGGTGACCGCTGCGATTTTGCCGACCTGGGACACCCTCCCGACAGTCACCAGTGATACTCGCAATGAGTTTACTATTGCGGCAGGCGCCTCATCCGGAACCCCAACGCCGACAGTGAAGTACTACTATGGAGATAGTGGCCAGGCGGCTTTGGCTTCCGCTGAGGAATGGGAGGCCAGCTACTACTTTGAAGAAGTCATCCCCGGCGAGGTGAAGACAGTACGCGATGGCGACTACGATCTCTATGGCGTGGCGGTGAACAACGCCGGCACCGGGGTATCCAATGTGGTCGGGTTCCAGGTGGAGGCATCGATAGAATGGGATTCCGCTCCTGTCGCTGCCGTAACCCTTCAGCAAGCCGTGAGTCCCGTTGAGTGGAAAATTGAGGTGACCGATTCAATGGCGCGGAACACGGTCGGAGCAACGATGAAATTCTATTACGGTCTTCATACCGCCGCGCCGCCCGCGGACGCGGGGGGCGATTGGGGCGGTGCCGGTTTTACCGAAGTCACCGACACGAGCGCCATACTGGCGGGGGGAGTCACTTTGACTGCCCCCCCTTCCGGGAGTTATCATCTCTACGGTACGGCAGAGAACAGTTATGGGAGCGTTATTTCCCCACCGAGATCGTTTTGGATAGAGGAACCGGAAGAGCCCTCATGGACAAGCCGTCACAGCGTGACGGTTCCAGCCATTACCGACACGAATAGTTTCCGGCTTTCTCCGGCAGTGGCCGATGGTTTCCCAACTCCAACGGTAACCTACTACTATGGAACACATGTGGCTTCTCCGAACTGGCCGACCGACTGGACAGATAACGGATATGAAGAAATCGAACCCAATGAGGATGTCCACGTGTTCCCCGGCGACTATGATGTTGTCGCTGTGGCGGTGAACGATCTGGGTACCAAAATCGCCAATGAAGAGATAACGGTAACAGGCGGAAGTATCGTGAGCCTGATAACGGCGCCAACCGTTGACAGCAGTAGTACAGCGGGTCGTTTTACCATCACTGCCCCCTCGAAGACGAACAGCAGTGATGGGAATGTCGAGTTAGCCTACTACTACATCCATAGCGACGATGCGCCGCCGAATGACATAACGTCCTGGACATACTTTGACCCTTTAGACTGGGCTGAGCGCAATTTTAACTCCGCCGAGTTTAATATTGCGAAAACCGTGTCTCCAGGGACTTACCATCTGTACGGCGTGGCAAGAGGCGGGGGGGCCGTCAAAGTGTCGCGCAAGGTAGACTTCACGGTCAATTAAAGGAGATGGACATGAAACGGCATCATCAGGCTTTCTTCATGCTCGCGCTGGTTTTGTATCTGGCGGGCTGCATCCAGCCGAATGGCGGCGATGAGGATGATCCGCCCTCGGAAACACCGGCGTCAGTGTGGAGCATCATGCCCCAGGCGGCAACTGATGTTAAAGGGCAGTTTACCCTCACGGAGGGTTCCGCGACGGAAAACCCAACGCTGAAATACTACTATGCCTTATCCGGCACGGCTTTACCGGCAGACAATCTTCATGCCAGTTGGCTGGCGGCATCCTGGGCTCAGGTGGAGGATGTTCAAATACCGGTGCGCTATCTGGCCGCTGGAGAATACACGGTTTATGGAGTGGCGGCCAGCGGTCAGCATCGAACAAGAAGTGACGCAGCGACGGTTCAGGTAGAGGGAGCCATAGAGCCCCTCGTCTGGCACCAGAACCCGCAGGTTGACGCTGATGAACAAGGCACGGTCAGAATAGATTCCAACGCCGAGGCCGTGAACGCCATCAATGAGAACACAGGAACACCCACAACCTATGCCGACCCCCTCCCCGACTATCGGTTTTACTATGCCAGGTACACCAGAGTTGAGGAAACCGGAGCGGAAATCAAACCAGTTCCGCCATCAGTTCCAACGGCCGGCGGCGATGAGAACTGGCAAAGTTCCGGCTGGACTGAGATAGCCGCGGCATCGGCCAAGACCCTGTCTTTTGGAAAATACGCGTTTTACGGTGTGGCTTCAAACAATGGAGGAAGCCTGAGATATGAATTCACCGATGTTGCGCTGGGAGGTATACCGGACTGGCCGGATGCTCCCCAGGTGGAGACCGGAGAGGAAGGCTCATTCACATTGACAGGCTATGGCACTCCCGGCGGTTACCCCGCGGCGTCTCTTGATGATGCGGTTTATTACTACGGGGACGGCACTTTAACCCCGCCGGATGAGGAAGAACAAGCTCAGCCGGAGAAATGGGCCGACAGGGGCTGGGAAATCGTTAAGCTAAACGAGCCTAAAACTGACATCACACCCGCCGCGAGAGACTACCAGCTCTATGGTGCGGCCGCGAATTCACTGGGAGTCGGCATAAAGAAAGTGGAGTTCACCGTGAACGGCCTGGCAGAATTTAAGAATGTCCCGGACAGATATTTTGACAGTCTTCTCTATGCGACTCCGATCTCCTCCGATGGGGTACCATTCTATGTTCCTGAAGTTACCGGCGGGCGAACCGGCGAGTTGTTTTACAATCTGTACGGTTATCTATACAGGAAGGATAACGACATTAACGTTATAGGAGGTCTCCGTATGCCGGAAAGCGACTCCGAATCTTTCAGAACATTCCAGGGTGCTGGGCCGGTAGATTACTATACTTCGCCGACCCATACAGGGTTCACTCCAATATACTTTGACGGGGAATTCTACCTTTTGGGGGGGATCTTCGACAATCAGCATCGGGACACGGTATCGAAGGTGGATGGATTTTTCTATAATTTGACTTGGAGTTACTCTAAACCCTACTGGGCTTTACCTGGTGGTTCCATTGAAATTGAAGAGATTCCTGACAGTCCCGGCTGGCTTCGTGGGCGATGGCCGGCAAGGGCTCATGCTTCCGCGGTAGCGCATGAGGGGGCTCTTTACCTGTTCGCGGGCGAGGGTGCCGATGGCGTTTTTTTCAACGATGTATGGAAGTCGGAGAGTGAAGGCCGAAACTGGGAGAAAGTCGCCGCGGCACCCTGGGCCCCCCGCAGCAAGGCCGGTACCGTGTCTTTCAACGGAAGAATATGGATTGCGGGCGGAGTGGGGGCTGACGATACCTACTTCGACGATGTGTACTCTTCCAGCGATGGTGAGAGCTGGACGAAGGAGCCGGAGTCAGGGGAGAAATGGGGCGGCCGCTCCCAACATTCCATGTTTGTTTTTCAGGACAGGTTATGGGTGACGGGGGGCCGCAACGGCGATACAGTTTTATCGGATCTCTGGTACTCCTTCAACGGCAGGGAGTGGACTAAGTTCGGGAATTATCCCTATGTTTTATCCCACCCCGTGGCCCATTCCCTGGGGGATCGCATCTCCATCAAAGACATGGAAAAGATGACGGCGATTGAGGCCGAGTGGATAAATGAATGATGGTTGGAGTGATGAAAATGAAAGCGAACACAACTATATGGATGATGCTGGCTATGCTGCCCCTTATGGCGATGGCCTGTATAAAAAATGCTCCTCCCCCGGTGTATGGCTTGTATCCCCCTACCTGGAGCCAGAGTCCCAATCTCGATGTTTCCGTGCTGGGAGAGTTCACAGTTGTACCGGGCGTGGTGAGCGCCAGTCCAGTAGCGTCGGTGTCCTATTATTATGCTCCGGCGGAAACCAGGGCGCCGACGGAAAATGGAAAATCCGCATGGACGGCTGCCGACTGGACCCTCATCGAAGACATCGCCAAGCCGGTACAAGGGTTGGATGGCACACATCTGCTTTACGGAGTGGCCGTCAACACTCAGGGCACAGCCCGCAGCCCCCTCGCTCAGGCGGCTGTTATCACCGCCATTCCGCCAAGCGGCTGGAGTCGGCAGCCCCAGGTGGATTCCTCCGGAGTGGCGGGTAAATTCACCATCGTGGCCGGAGAGGCCATCGGCGGCGATCCGCCGCCAGAGTACCACTATTACTATTCCAGGGCGGATCTCAATCGGAAACTGCCGGAAGCGGGGGAGAACCAGAAGGAGGATTGGCTGTATGAAGGGTGGACTTACACCGGCACGTCAGAGGGGTTAACGGGAATCGAGGCTCAAGCATATAAGTATATCCTGTATGCTGTGGCGATAAACAATTCCTCCACAGGGATAAGAAGTGACGGGATAACCTTTGAGGTGGACGGATTCGCTCCCGAATGGATTACGGAACCTCGGTTTATCCCCATCTCTTCCTCCCAATTCGGCCGTTTCACAATTGAACCCGGCAGCGCATCGGGTAACCCACCCCCAACGGTGAGGTATTATGTAATGAAGAGAGGCGAAACTCCGCCGCAAAGCGGCGACAATACCCACTCAGACTGGCTCGCCAGGAACCCGGCCTATTATTATGACAGCGGCAATATGAGTTCTGGTCAGGAATTCAGTATAACACCGGGATTCTATGAGGTCTACGCCGTGGCATCCAACAAACATGAACCGCCCAGAAGAAGTGGCTCTATGGAACTGTTATTGCCGTATCTTAATGATAAAGTGTCGGTAATACAGGAGGCTCTTCCTCAAGAATGGAAGACTCGTGGTAAAGGTACGGATACTTTCGGAGCGGCAATCACCCTGGAAAATGGCCATGTCGTCTTAACAGGGGGCGACTTCGCACACAGCTATGTGTCCACGAACGGAGGAAAAACATGGGTGAAGCAAAGTTCAGAGTCGGGATTGGAAAATAGAGATTTCGGCACTCTGGTGGAGCATGATGGTGCAGTCTATTATCTTGGCGGGAAGGATGAAGATGATGTCAATGGTGACTATCTTAGCGAGGTGTATGAGTCCACCGACGGTGGGATAACTTTTGACAAACTCCATGATGCGCCATGGCCGGGGCGGCAGTCTTCTACCGTCCTTTCCTATGATGGCAAGGTCTGGGTAATGGGAGGACATGGCGCGATCAGCGAGATCGCTTCTCATAGAACTACCGAAAAAATGGGTATGCCTGATGTCTGGTATACGGATGACATCGCCGCGGGAGCGGGAGCTTGGAAAGAGGCCCCATCCCCACCCTGGGATGATGATCCCGGTGTAGTGGAGGATCCAAATGGGTATGACACTTATGGAGCATACGCCGCTGGCGGGGTGGTGTTTGATGGCAAGATGTACTTCGGTGGGGGGTATTCCGGGATTTCCTATAATAAGGGAAAAATCTGGGCAAGTACGGATGGGTTGGATTGGGAAGTTGTGACGACTGTGGCTTACAACACTGCAAGCAATTCTGGTTATAGAACTTCAATCGCCTCCATGTTTGTCTATCAAGATCGGCTCTTTGTATTTAACTTTGGTGAAGCGACAAAAACGTACTTTCTGGATGGTCAACCTGTCGAACTTAACAATACCGGTGTATTGTATTATTTTGATACCACAATTTCAAGACTACAGCCTTATGAAGGCTTAACGCGAACACTGGCGGTTGGGAATCTTATAGATATGGGCGATAGTATCGAGTATAAAAATAAAAATTTACTTCTTAATAGATTCTGGCATGCGTTCGGATGGGGCGATGGCCAGCATGGGGGTGGTATTCGATTTCTCCCATTGAGAATTACTCATTATATTCATGGTACTTCTAGTAGCCCCTCTATAGGTACCGACCGCTACGGTGGTGAAATACCCCTCAAAGATTACTATATCACCATGGGTATCGAATGGTTCAGTGGACTGTAGGAGCAGATTCTATGAATGCAGCAAAAGATGGAGTCCTGAAAAAATATAAGCAGCATTTCAAATCGGCAGGAGCCCTGAGCCTCGGCCTATTCATCCTGTGGGTACTGACGGGATGCCCCGGCTCTCCCAGCCCCCCAGTGATAACAGCGCCTATCTGGAATCGTGCGCCGGAGATTTCCAGCGCAGCGAAGGGTCAGTTCACGGTTAAAGCAGGCGAGGCCGTCGGCACGGCCCCACTGGTGCTGAGTTATTACTGGGCGGGACCGGGAGTGGAGCCGCCGCCTCTTGGCGGGCAGGCCGCCCCCATGTCTGACTGGACTGATGCGGGATGGATTAAGCTTGAAAGCTTTGATGAACCGATTACCGAATTGAAAATCGGCGGCCAGTACACAGTGTACGGGGTGGCGAAAAACAGCGGAGGATTCAAGCGAACCTCCGCCTCGACAACGGTTGGTGAACCGGTCGGACCGAAAGACTGGAGTAAGGAACCGGCCATCGATCAAACCGCCTTGAGCCACGGGCAGCTTCTGATAACAGCGGGGGCAGTTCAGGGAGACGGGGGGGCGGCGTTGGATCCGGCGGCGGACATCCGTTACTACTATGCGGCGGTTGGCACCAATCTTCCCGATAAAGATCGGGATGCCGACTGGACGGGTGTCGGCTGGATCCCCATTGCCGCCGATGTGGAATTGACGCCTGTTCCGGGTGATTACGCGGTCCATGCCGTGGTGTCCAACAATGGCGGAGCTCTTCGGCACGATCTTGGTTCCGCGCAAGTGTCAGCCAATAATCCGATGTGGTTAACAATGCCGCAGGTGGAGACCAGCGATCTTCCTGGTGTTTTCACCTTGACCGATGGCGGCACTGTGGGGGGAAACCCCTACCCCGATGATCTGAGCTACTATTATGCTGTTGATGACTATCCCCCTACTGGCGACGATATTGCTAATCCTGACAGTTGGACGAATAGTCCGAAAAAATGGAAGAAAATCGAGGTGGGAGAAACCGCCACCGGCCTTGTTCCCGCCAGCCGTGAGTATAAGCTCTACGGTGTAGCGAAGAACACTGATGGTGCTGCCGCCGCTTTATCCGGAGAGATCAAATTCCTGGTTAAGGGATTCTCGGGCTGGGATAACGAAAATAGCGATAGTAAGGAATCACAGCTAAGCGAAGCCGCTATCCTTGGGTACAATGAGGATATTTTGATTCTCGGGGGAGATAAAAGCGGAACATACCAAACGAAAATTTGGCGGGGGAAATTCCAGAATAGCCGGTGGGAGTGGACATCTCTCGACACAGGGATGACTAAGGGTATTGCCGCTCCTTCAGCCCTGAAAGATGAGGGAGGCAATATATACATTATTGGCGGCAAATTCTCAGGAACCGAGTTTTCCGACAAGGTATGGAAAGGAGTACCATCAGGCGATAGCTTTACCTGGACGGAACTGACAGATGATGCGAACTGGTCAGAGGGACGATGGACTGCGAGATGGGGCGCCAGTGTCGCCTATCATGATGGCACCATGTATCTCATGGGGGGAACAGATCAAGACGGCAACACATACAACGATGTATGGAAATCACTGGATGGCAGGAACTGGACGGAATTGACAAGTGCTGCTGAGTGGTCGATACGCCGTAATTCGGCCGCGGTATCACACGACGGGAGGCTGTGGATGCTGGGCGGTCTGAAGGGCGGTTCGGCACGAGTCAACGATGTCTGGTACTCGACAGGAAGCGGGGAAGAAGAAGTGGGCGTAAGCTGGGTACAGGCAACAGAGGAAGCTGAATGGTCCGACAGAGACGAACTGACCGCCGTCTCGTTCAAGAACAGAATCTGGGTAATGGGCGGTAGAGAATCATCCTCTTCCACTTATCTCGATGTCTGGCATTCAGAAGATGGAATCTCCTGGGAGAAGGCGGAAGATGTCGGCTTATCAGGGTTCAAGAGCATCAATGGAGCCGTTGTTTTCGATGACAGTGTGGTTCTACGTGATAACTCGGCCAAGCAAATGGCCGGAGCATCCTGGATTGAGTGAAGGCAGCAGGACGGAGGTCCATCCTGGCCGTAAAGCCGCCTTATATAGTGCCGCGAAGATTGTGAAACCCGAAATTCCTGTGTTTCTTGAAGTCTTCTAAGCGGTCCAGGAGTCTGCCGGACTTTAAGGATTCGAGGCGATTTTTGATGATTTTTGTCCGATACAAGGCGGCAAAAGCGGAGCGTAGCTGGGCTCCGTGAGCATTTTGACAACTCGGTAGCGGGAAAAAAGGTCAAAAATCGAACCGTGAGACGTAAATCCGACAGCCTCCTCGCATGTTCTTCAGCCAATATCTTCCCGATTGTCTGTGCGCAGTACAGCTGCCACGGCAGCAATTACCCTATCCACATCAGCTTCCGAGGTTTTCCAATTGACCACACTGACACGCATGACCTGCATACCCCGCCAGACAGATCCACTGAAAAAAGCCTCACCAGTCGCATTGATGGCTTCTATTATCGACCTTGTCCGGCAATCGCTATCATCTGGAGTTGCTGAGGGAGAGGGGCTGGGGAATCGAACAAGACCCTGGTTCAATGTAGGCATACGGAGAACTTCCACTCCCGGCAGTTTTCCCAGACCGGAGACCAGCCTGACAGCCATGGCGCAGGTTCTGTTTATGAGTTCTTCAACCCCTTTGCGTCCAAGCTGACGGAGAGCGGCATAGGCGGCAAATCCCCTGGCCCGGCGGGAAAACTCAGGGTTCCAGTCCATCTGATTGCGGATTTTTGCGTCATTGCTGACATAGGCCGCATTGACAGTCATGCCAATGCGGTGTGCTTCCGCGTCCCGGACAAATGCAAATCCGCAGTCGTATGGCAGGTTCAGCCATTTATGCCCATCGGCGGCCCAGCTGTCTGCCAGTTCCAGACCGGCCATCCGGGATGCGAATTTCCGGCTGGCACGGGCGATCAGTCCGAATGCTCCATCTATGTGTACCCAGGCCCCATGTTCCTTCGCCATGGGAATGATTGTTTCAAACAAATCAAAAGTTCCAATGTTCAAGTCACCGGCATTCAAGCAGACGATTACCGGACCGTTCATTCTGTTCATCAGCATCTGGAACTGCTGCGGATCTATCCTGTCATCGTCGTTAACCGGGGCAGGAAGTATGGCATTCAGGCCGAATCCCAGAAAGCGCAATGCCCTGTCGATGGTTGTATGCCGCCTGCTGTTAACAATGACAGTAACCGGAGGAGCTCCAAACATCCCCTGACTGTTTACCTCCCACCCTTCCTTCTGCAGAACAGCATGACGGGCGGCCGAGAGGCAGGTGAAGTGGGCCATCTGACACCCTGTTGTAAAGGCAAACGAAGTCCTGGGAGGCAGACCCAGCAGTTCTTTCAACCAGGTACCGGTTACCTCTTCAACAATGGCGGCGGCAGGGGAATGATCGGGTAAGGCGGCATTTTGATCCCATGTGGATGTCAGCCAGTCGGCTGCGAGAGATGCTTCCAGCGTACCTCCGGTTACCCATGCAAAAAACCGGGGACCGGGGCTGCGCATCAAACCGCCTTCAACGGCTGAAACCAGGTCGTCAATAACTGTTTCGGACAGAGTGCCCGATTCAGGGAGAGGACCGCCCAGATTGGCTCGAAGTGTCGATGTGTCGGCCCTGGGACCGACAGGGCCATCCTGAAGACTGTCCAGCCAGTTCATTGCATGGTTGACAGTTTGATTCAATACATTGGTGTTCATTCCATTCTTCATATCCGATGTTTTTCCATTCCGCTCATCATTAATGCTTCATTGTAGTTTATTTGTATCAATTATAACCAGAGATAATCCCCCACTTTCTCCCTCCGGCAGTTCGGCCAGGGAGGGGGCAAGTTTTTCATCCGGAAATCCCGCCCGGCGTACAAATGACGCAGAAGACTCCAGGTTTCGTTTCCTGAGCCACAAACGAAACTCGGCCAGCCGTCCTCCAATTTTCATCACCACAACGGTCTCATGAATTGAAAGGATGTCTGTCAGCCTGTCCAGATCTTCCGGGAGGGGGTAGACCCCGAGTCGTTCACTGCCTGAAACCAGATCCCGTCCAAGTGCCGCAGATGCCAGTTGAAAGCTTGAAATTCCCGGAATTCGTCGTATATCCCATGTACCAAGACTGGTAAGAGCGGATTGAAGATAACCGAACGTGCTGTAGAAGCATACATCGCCAAGAGTGACATAGGAGATAATCTGACCTCTGTTCAACAATCCAGTCATGTTCTCAGCCTGTTCTCTCCAGAATACGGAACGCTTCAGGGGATCTCCATCCATCCGATAGACAAGTTCCCGTATGACAGGAACCTTTTCCTCATTCAGATTGAATCGTCCCGATTTCAATGCCCGGTCAACAATATTCCCGGCAGCCGAAGCGGTTGTCCGTATGCCTCTGGGAATGAATATCACATCGGATTCATTCAGAGCTTCCACGGCTTTCAGTGTCAGAAGACCAGGATCTCCGGGTCCCAGTCCAATCCCGTAAAGAATTCCTTTCATTCAACAATCATGACACAGAGACGATAAGAATCATCCCTGCCGCCCTTCCCGGATCGGGCTGTTTCTTCCAGACTGCATGCCGTCCAGCCTTCATTCGGCAGAGTCAGGTTTTCCCCAAGCCATACCCTGCGATTCCCAACTTCCAATTTGAGCAATTCGCCGGCAATAGAAGAGGGTGATCGTCTGGCATCGGTGAGCAGTATGATACGGCTGCCGGATTGCAGGGCTTTCAAAGCGGCTTCTTGAATTTCCTGAAAGTCCTTCCCATGGCAGCTGCAAAGGTGATCGGCCTGCCATGGCTTGCCCAGATGGGCCATGGCTGACTGAAAACTGCTGATTCCTGGAATAACCTCATACTCCTCCGGAGAAAAACTGCGGGAAATTACCCCCAGTAAACTATGAAAACCGGGATCACCGGTTACCAGTACGGCGATGCGCTTATTCCGATTTTCCCGTAGGTAATCAATCAGTTCACTGAGATTGGCCCGGTACAGGAATGTCTCCTTCTTACTTCTGAGTATTTCTTTTTCAGCCATCTCAATCTGCCGGGGTGCCCCGGCGAGAACTTCGGCCTGTTCAATGGCTTTGAAGGCGGCCGGTATGATGTAGTCCAGTCCCCCGGGTCCCATTCCGACAATTTTAAATCTCTCCATGTGCCAGTACCCTGCCCTCCATGTCAATCAGTATGGATTCCAGTACAGGATGATGACTGCCCTGATTCAGCCGGATACGGCATCGTTCCAACAGCCGTCTGTTCATCAATTCCCAGGTATGACTTAAATTTCTCCCGGCAAGACAGGAAACAGCAGCCTCTGTCGTTTTAAGCCTCAGCAGTTCTTGAATTGTGTCTGTATCGGCACCGGCCGCTCCGGCCCATGCAGCCACTGTTTCCATCCGGGCATCCCCGGCCTTCCAATGCGTATCAAACAAACCGGCCGCCACTTTGCTCATCTTACCTGGATGTCCGGCCAGAATCAGACGGGAAAAACCCTTTGATGAAGCCGAATCCAGTGCCGTACCGGCATGGTCTCCAAATTTGACAACTCTATCCTCACCCCAGCCCCTGTTGAGGCGGTACCAGTTTTCCCCCACGTAGCCGAAGGCCAATGCGGCGGTATCCTGTCCACTCTGCCGAATAACCTCCAGGTTGAGAATAATGGAGGCCTTGAAGGAGGCCAGAGATCTGGGCTCGACCACCCCCGTTGTTCCAATAATGCTGATGCCGCCTTCAATTCCAAGCCTGGGATTCCAGGTTTTTCCGGCTAATTCTTCTCCCTTCGGAACCGAAATCAGAACATGAAATCCTCGTTCCGGGGGGACAAGGGGAAGGAGTTCCCTGACAATCTGTTTTCGGGGATTGGGATTGATGGCTGCCGAACCGGGCGAAACAGGCAATCCCTTTTTGGTAACACGGCCAACGCCCTTCCCCCCATCGATATGTATTCCCGGTTCATCACTCACCCGGACCCTGGCTCTGATTTCTGCCCCATGGGTAACATCATCCTCCTCATCGTCACCGGCATCTTTTACAACTCCGCATTCCGCATAATCACTGTCCAATACTTGATTAACAATGGGAATGGTCAACTGCCGACCATCTTTTAAATGTATACTGACCTCTTCAATCTTCTTCCCTGAGACAAGCATCTTGCTCGATGCAAGAGAGGCCGCCTGGGCACAGGTACCGGTCGTTATTCCCCTCTGCATGCCATCCTCTGTTCCAAGGACGGTTCGATAGTCCACTGGCCGTGAACTCATGAGAAGGCCAGATGAATAAGTCCGTTGACGATGGCGGCCGCCAGCGGACTCCCGCCGCGCCGATCCGGGTTTGTAATGAAGGGGACATCTATGTCGAGTAATTCCTGTTTGGATTCCGCTGCTCCAACAAACCCAACCGGAACTCCAACGATGAGGGCAGGTTTTGCTCTACCCTCCTCAATGAGATCAATGAGTTCAAACAGGGCGGTGGGGGCATTGCCTATGGCCACTATACCGTCCCTGTAAAATTCGCAGGCCCCTGCCAGAGCAACGGCTGATTTCGTGCTTCCAGTGCGGTCAGCCTCATCGGCGATCCCCTCATTATAGAGGAAGCAGGCCAGGCTTCCCGTATACGCTTCAGGCAGTCGAGGCCGAATACCGGACTCCACCATGGTCACATCAGTGACAATGTTCCTGCCTGACCGCAAAGCCTGAATTCCAGCTTCCAGAGCTCCGGGATGAAACACAAACGACTTGGCAAATTCCACATCAGTTGTTGCATGGGTAATGCGGGTACGAATCAGCATCTCCTCGTCCGAAGTTCTGTAGTCACCAAATTCCTCTTTGATTCGGGCGTAACTCCGTCGATAGATTTCGTCCGGAGCAAGGTATTGACGTATTTTCGGGGTTCTCACACTCTATCCTCCTCCCATTTCAAGGCTGCAGCAACAAAGTTCTTCACTGCCTGGGGATTGGATGCAAAATGAACATGCATCCAGCTACCCACAACATTTTTAATACTTATTCCGCCCTCGATGCCATGAAACAGGGGCCGGGAATCCTCCGGCAGATCTATCATCTTTGACCAGTGAAAAATATGACCATTCAATTCAATTCCGGCCGGTCCGAAAATTGTATCACAGGCAAGATTGACCTGACAGTAGCCAAGAGATGCCAGTTTGCTGCCCATTACAGCGGTTCCCGGCAGAACACCTGCCATCGGATAACGTTTTTTTTCGGCATTCACAATGGCCTCTGAGAGATACATGTATCCGCCGCATTCACCGAACATGGGCATGGATGCCCGGGCGGATTCTCGGATGTCCTCCAGAAGAAATTGGTTTTCAGAAAGGGTTTTGCCGTGCAGCTCAGGATATCCTCCGCCAAACCAGATTCCCGCCGTATTCTCCGGCAGTTTCTGATCGGACAGGGGACTGAACTCCACTAATCGAGCACCTGCTGCTTCCAGAAAATCCAGATTATCCTTGTAATAGAAACAAAATGCGGCATCCCGCGCCACGGCTATAACTGGTCTTTCGGTGTGGACAACGGCTTCCAGGCGGGTGAAGAGTCCTTCTGATTCTTCCTCCGGCAGGGGATGAGTTTCTTCAGCAAGAGAGAGCAGTTTATCCAGATTGATGCTTCTGCCGACCTGTACTCCGATGCGGTCAATGGTTTTTGCCGCACCCTCATCTTCCCAGACAGGCACCAGACCCAGATGGCGATCAGGGAGGGATATGTCATCGCTCCGGAAAACACATCCTGCTACCGGACGGTTTGTCGCATCTTCTATGGCCGGGATGAGAAGGGATGCATGACGCTCCGAACCAACCCGATTGAGAAGGAATCCAGATATATGAACATTGGGGTCAAAGTCAACAAAACCCCTGGCCAGGGCGGCCGCACTCCGTGCCATGGCCCGGGCATCAATAACCAGAAGCACAGGGAGTCCAAGGACTCTGGAAAGATGAGCCGCACTCCCCCTCTCATCATTGATTCCCGCCCCATCAAAGAGTCCCATGACTCCTTCAACGATGCCGATGTCGGCCTTCCGCATCTGACGTTTGTAGAGTTCCAGAACAATGCTGTCATTCATCATACGGGTATCCAGATTCCGGCAGGTTTGTCCTGCCGCCATGGTATGGAATCCAGGATCAATGTAGTCCGGACCGCTCTTGAAGGGCTGAACTCTGCATCCCCTGGAGCGTAATGCAGAAATAATCCCCATAGTCAGAGTGGTTTTCCCACAGCCTGAATGAGTTCCCGCTATGATGAGACCTTTGTGCGTCATACGAATGGAGTCAGATAACAAAATCAGGCTGTGATTCTGAAATCTTTATTTCCTCAGCGACTTCATCCATGCTTATATCCAATTGATCCCGCACAGAGTTTTCAACCCTGTCCCAGATACTCTGAAACCTCATATCCCCCCGGTTTTCAGGAGATATCTCCACAGGACCTTCAAGAAGTTCCATCACTTCCAGAAGACGTATTTCCTGAGGATGACGGGCAAGGAGGTAGCCCCCCTGAACCCCTCTCATACTCCTGACTATTCCTCCCCTCTTTAAGACGATGAGAATCTGTTCCAGATAGTGCTGGGGAATTTTCTGGTTTTCGGCAATATCTCGAATCTGGACGACACCATCATTGTGCCGCAGAACCAGTTCCAGAACGGCGGAAATACCATAGACTCCTTTTGCACTTATATTGAACACTTGCCGTCCTGCTCCCTGAGGTCAGAATACTGAAAGATCATCGCTGACGGCCGAAGAGCCGGAGAAGAAAAAGGAACATGTTGATGAAGTCAAGATACAGCTTCAATGCTCCCAGAATTGAAAGGCGGATGAAATCATCTTCACCAACAGAAGCACTGACCTGATGACTCATCTTCTTGATCATCTGGGTATCATACGCTGTGAGCAGGGTGAAAAGAATCACACCCACCCCGGAATACAGAAGATGATAGGCTCTCCCTCCAATGAAAATTCCAACCAGACCGGCGATAATGAGGCCGATTAACCCCATGAATAAATAATGCCCCCAACCGGATAGATCCCGTTTTGTGGTAACAGCCCAGAGGCTCATGGCGCCGAACATGGCGGCAGAGCTTACAAAGGCCTGAAAAACAGCCGTACCTGTGTAGGCCAGCAGTATGACGGATATGGTCAGGCCATTGAGCATTGAATATGCAATAAAACTTCCAACAGCCGCCATGACGGACATATTCATGATCCGGCTGGAGATTGACAGCACGAGGATGAACTCACCGATTATGAGTCCATAGAACAGAAATGGTCCCCGGCCGAATAACAACTCCAGAACAGCAGGGCTTGAAGCCGTCCACCAGGCAACAGCAGCCGTCAATGACAGTCCGGCAGTCATCCAGAGATAGACATTCTTCAGCAGGGTACGAGTTGCTGTCTGAGAATTGGTGACAGAGTATTGGGAAACAGACATGGTTTTCTCCTTAGATATTGAGATTCTTCTGTGTTTACTATACTCAATTTCAGGATTATCGACACCATTCAGATTGATTAATAACAATTCTGTAATTGACTCAAAGGTCATTTTCATGGTAACAACGTCCATTGCTCAATTAAGGAGAGAATTATGAAGAAGACAATTATTATGCTGACAGCCTGCCTCATCCTGCTCCCTCTGCATACGTTCGCAAAAGGAACTCAGGAGGAAGCCGGGATGGATGAACCTCTGCGTATTGGAATTACCAAAATTGTCGCTCATCCGGCCCTGGATGCGCTGGAGAATGGCTTGATGAAAGTTGTAGGCGAGTCCTACCCCACAGTGGAATTTGATAATCAGAATGCAAACGGCGATATGGCGACGGCCTCAACCATTGCCCAGAAATTCAAGACCGACAGAGTGGATCTGGCCGTTGGTATTGCAACACCGACAGCTGTATCTCTGGCCAATGTTCTTGATGAGGTTCCTGTCGTATTCTGTGCTGTCACAGATCCGGTGGATGCCGGTTTGGTCCCGTCTCTGGAAAGAAGTGAAGGAAACATCACCGGGATATCGGATATGACCCCTGTAAAAGATCAGATCAAGCTTCTGGCCAGTATGATGGAAATCAAGGCATTGGGACATGTGTATTCATCCGGAGAAGCAAATGCGGTCAGGCTGGCAGAGCTTACCGAAGAAGCATGTGCTGAACTTGGAATCGAATTCGTACCGACAACCATTACAAGTTCGGCGGAAGTCAGGCAGGCCGCCCAATCCATTGTTTCCCGCATTGATGCCTTCTATGTCAGTACAGACAATACGGTTGTATCCGCTCTGACGGCACTTTCCAGCGTGGCAGCCCAGAATGGAATTCCAGTCCTCAGTGCCGATCCCAGCAGTGCCGATGAAAACGGGGTGTTTCTGGCATGGGGATTCGACTACTACAAAATGGGAGAGGCAACGGGTCAATTGATTATAGAAATTCTTGAAGGAGCGGATCCAGCTTCAATACCAACAAGATTCATGACCTCTGTTGACGACATTGAATTATTCATCAACCTGCAGATTGCCGATGAACTGGGCATTGAAGTTCCAGAAGACTTGATTTCCAAGGCGGCGACGGTTATTCGTTAGTGTTGGAGGGAATTTTCGTTGAGGGTCTGGTGTACGGCATCATGGCCCTTGGCGTATTCATAACTTTTCGCGTGCTGGATTTCCCCGATCTCACTGTGGATGGATCCTTTCCCCTGGGTGCCGCTGTGATGGCCGCATCCCTGGTGGCAGGAATTCCCATATGGGTGGGAATACTTGCCTCTGTTCTGGCCGGAGCGGCGGCCGGCACCATAACCGCCCTCATTCATAACGAACTGAAGGTTCCTTCCCTCCTGGCAGGCATACTGACCATGACCATGCTATATTCAATCAATATCAGAGTTCTGGGAAACAAGGCCAATGTTTCCCTGCTCAAACAGCGTCATCTCATCGGGCAAATTGTGGATCTGACTGAGAATTTCATGTCGTCGGGGATGGCCCAGTTACTTCTCTTCGGTTTTATCGCCGCCCTTGTCATTATGGCACTTCATATTTTCTTCCACACGGATCTGGGACTCACCCTCGGTGCCATGGGCGGCAACGAGCAGATGGTGATTGCCCTTGGCTCCAACCCCAGGATATTGAAGATTATAGGGGTGGGTCTGGGCAACAGCATGGTTGCCCTATCAGGTGCTCTGGTGGCTCAATACCAGGGATTCGCCGATGCATCCCTGGGAGTTGGTATGGTTGTGAGCGGACTGGCCATGGTGATGATTGGTGAATTTCTTATAAGGAGTTCCAGAATCCACTGGCTGCTTATACGTGTTATTGCCGGAGCCATAATGTACAAGGGCATCATGTATGGAGGACGCTACTATGGATACCTGGTACGTCTGACTCCCAATGATCTGAAACTCATCACAGGACTGCTGATAATCCTGTCGCTGGTTTTAACCAGAACCAACATAATGAACGGTTTCAAGAAGAAGAAAAACAATGATTAGCCTGGAAGAAGTTTCCCTTGTTTTCGGAGAAGGCACTCCCAATAGGATTCAGGCATTGAAATCCATTGATCTCAAAATGACCGAGGGGGATTTCCTCACCATCATCGGATCCAATGGGGCCGGGAAAAGCAGTCTGTTCAATGCCATTTCCGGCCTCTACCCTCCTGCACATGGTGTAATCAGGCGCAATAAGACAATTATTAACCGCTGGCCGGAGTACAGAAGGGCCAGATTCATTGGCCGGGTTTTTCAGGATCCCTTCATGGGAACAGCCGGGAACATGAGTGTCCAGGACAATCTCACCATTGCCGGTTACAAAGGGATGAAGAGATTAAGAATAAGTCTTAACAGGAAGAAGAAAATGGAACTCCGGGACATGCTGGCCCAGTTGGAAATGGATCTTGAAAACAGAATGGAAGACAATGTAGGCCAGCTCTCCGGAGGTCAGCGTCAGGCCCTCACCATGTTTATGATGGTTCTCTCGTCACCGGAACTCATTCTGCTTGATGAGCATACGGCCGCACTGGATCCCAGAAATGCCGCCCGAGTACTGGAATTGACCAGACGATTCTATGCGGATTACAATCTTACCGTGATGATGGTAACCCATGACATGCAGCTTGCTCTTTCCCTTGGAAACCGGTTAATCATGATGGACGGCGGAGAAATCATCTTCAGTGCTGAAAATGAAAACAAGGCAGGCCTCACGGTGGGTGATCTGGTACAGCGTTTTCATGATATCCGCGGCGAGGATCTTGCCGATGATGAGACACTTCTCAACTGACTGGATCGGCCTGTGAAACTCATCATTGCAAACGACCATGCGGCTGTCGAACTCAAGCAGGTACTCAAAACCTGGCTGGCTCAACAGGGTCATGAAGTTGTGGATATTGGTGCGAAATCGGGTGAAAAAGCGGACTACCCTGGCAAAGGAGAAGAAGCTGCCCGGCTTTTCATGAGGGGCGGCTTTGACTGCGGCATAGTGTGTTGTGGAACTGGAATAGGCATTTCCATTGCCGCCAACAAAGTCAGGGGTATCCGCTGTGCCCTTCCCCAGAATATCTTTGCCTCCGCTATGGCGAAGGAGCATAATAACTGTCAATTCATCGCCTTTGGATCCCGTATAGATTACAAGGATTCGGTCACAGACATGCTCCAGGCCTTCCTCAATGCGGAACACGAGGAAGACTCAAGGCATGCTCGCCGGGTTGCAGAAATTATGAAGATTGAAGAGAAGGACGGGTATCCACTTCAATAATGGCATCCAGGGCAAGTTCCATCATCTGGGTGAAAGTTTTTTCCCTTTCCTCTGATGAAGTCTCCTCCCGGGATATGAGACTGTCGCTGACGGTGAGGAGACAGAGGGCCTTCACTCCATATCGTGCGGCAGCCGTATAGAGGGCAGCCGCTTCCATTTCCACAGCCAGAGCTCCATATCGTGCCCAGAGTTTCCACGCCTCAGGATCTTCATTGTAAAATGTATCGGAGGAAAAGACATTCCCCACCTTGAGATCAATCCCAAGTTTACCAGCCGTATGAGCTGTTTGGGCGGCAAGAGTCCAATCAGCAGCGGGAGCAAAGGTCATTCCATTGAATCGTTCTGTCAGCATGGCAGAATTGGTGGATGCACTCAGGGCCATCACAATATCCCGTATTTTGATGGATTTCTGGAGGGCCCCGCAGGATCCCACACGGATCAGACTTTTTACCCCGTAAAAATTGATGAGTTCATGGACATAAATCATGTGAGAGGGCATGCCCATGCCTGTTCCCTGCACAGAGACTCGGCATCCCCTGTACTGGCCCGTGTATCCGTACATGCCCCGGACTTCATTGTATCTCTGGGGGTTTTCAAGATAGTTCTCGGCAATGAATTTTGCCCTCATGGGGTCGCCGGGCAGCAATACCCTCTCGGCAATGGCACCCTCCGGTGCTCCTATGTGTACACTCATGTATTCCTCCTGTCATTTCATTGTCGGTATTGTAGAGCATCAGGGAATTATTGTCATGGTTCGCTATCCAGGAACGAATTACTCCCACTCAATAGTGGCTGGGGGCTTGGAAGATACATCATAGACCACGCGGCCTATGCTCTTTATCTTATTTGTAATCCCGGCTGAGATCTCCAGAAGATCCCGGGTGGGGAAATCATAGACATCGGCCGTCATTCCATCCCGGCTGACTACGGCCCGGAGGGCCAGAACATAGCCATAATCCCGGGCATCACCGGTTACACCAACAGAACGGACCGGCAGTAATACCGAAAAAGCCTGCCAGATCTGTTCATACAGGCCCCGGGTTTTGAGCTCGCCTATAAAAATATCATCGGCTTCCCTGAGGATTTCCAGCTTCTCTTCGGTAATATCTGAAATTATCCGTATCGCCAGACCGGGCCCGGGGAAGGGATGTCTATGCACAATATCCCGGGAAACTCCCAGAATTTCCCCCAGATTTCGTACTTCATCCTTGTAGAGCTGATCCAGTGGTTCCAGCAATTCACCAGCTGCCCGTTTCGCCTGTACCTGAGGGGTTCCAACATTGTGATGGCTTTTGATAACCTGGGCCGTTTTACCCACACCCTGACCGGATTCAATGAGATCGGTGTACAAAGTTCCCTGGACGAGAAGATAGCCGCTCGACAGATGCCTCGATATTTCCTCCTGCTGAATCTGAATAAAGGTGTCGCCGATGATTTTCCGCTTCATCTCGGGATCCGTTATCCCGGCCAGCGGCCTCAGGAAACGATCCCGGGCATTGATGAGAAGGAGATTTTCGGCTCCGGATTTTCTAAGATCAGCGGCTACCTGGTCCGATTCCCCCTTCCTCATCATGCCGGTATCAATGTACATCAGCCAGACTTTTTCCTGCGGCAGAGCTTTCAGCAGCAGTGAAGCCGCTACGGTTGAATCGACACCGCCTGAGATCAGTAAAAGGACATCCCTGTTCGCCGTTTTAAACCGAATTTCTTCGATTTTAGTTTCAAGGTAGGTTTCAAGAGACCATTCCTTCTTCCCGCCGCATATACCCGCAGCAAAGTTTTCCAGTATTCGGGTTCCATATTCACAATGACTGGCTTCAGGATGGAATTGAACCCCCCAGAGTCCCCTTTCAATATGACCCGCAGCAGCCACAACGCTGTTCTCACTTTCGGCGATGGAACGGTATCCGCTGCCCAGACAGGTTACGCTGTCACCATGGCTCATCCACGACTGGAAACTCCCGGGCACGCCCGTAAAAAGGGGATTCGTTCCATCATGCGTTACACTGGCCCTGCCGTATTCCCGGTGCGGCAGGTTCATCACCTTTCCCCCTGCCATGAGGGTCATCTGGTGAAAGCCGTAACAAATACCAAGAACGGGCAGGCCGCAGTCAAAAACAGCCTTATCCGGTTTAAGTGAGCCTTCTTCCCAGGATGAATGGGGAGAGCCTGAGAGAATGATGCCTCTGACATCCCTGTGTACAACGTCGGAAAGACGACTGCTGCCCGGAGCAATCTCCGAGTAGATCCCAATTTCCCGAATACGGCGGCCAATAAGCTGTGTTGTCTGACCTCCGAAATCCAGGATCAGAATGCTGTCCACGCATTCTTCCTCATGAAAGTCTCGTCTCTCAATCGACCCACAGAGAAGCCAGTAACGGGAATGCCGGTGTATTGCTCAATAAATTCAACAACGCGGCGGGCCCCGTCAGGCATGTCATCCCAGCAGCGGGCTGCTGTAACAGAACCATCCCAGCCCGGAAAGGTTTGAAGGATCGGTTTTACCCTTTCAAGTTCTGACGCATTGGATGGGAAGTATTTGATTTCTTCTCCGTCCAGTTCATAGGCCGTACACAAACTGACAGTTTTGAATCCATCAAAGAGATTCAGGTGGGAGAGAAGGAAACCATCCAGGCTGTTCACCCAGCCGGAATAGCGGAGAGCAACAAGATCA
This sequence comes from Spirochaetaceae bacterium, assembly GCA_965224705.1. Lineage (GTDB taxonomy): Bacteria > Spirochaetota > Spirochaetia > DSM-2461 > DSM-2461 > UBA2779. Next base: position 2,857,977 of record OZ245056.1, read on the forward strand.
AGGTATCCAATTCTTCGTGGTCGGCCTGTGGTAACGCCGTATTCATGGCCCAGTTCCCTCAGTTTGCTGCCAAGTTTCAGATCGTCACCGCTCCGCATTTCTGTTGGAAAGGGACCATTCCCCACTCTTGTTTGATAGGCTTTTAATACACCCAGACATTGATTTATACGCCGGGGACCCAATGCTGCTCCGATAGCGGCTCCGCCGCTGGTGGATGTTGCCGAGGACACATAGGGATAGGTTCCATGATCCAGATCCAGCAAAGTTCCCTGGGCCCCTTCAAAAAGGATCTTCTTTCCATCAACAGACATCATATAGTCGGCCAGATTCACCTTCATGGGCTCCAGTTTTTTCTTGTAGGGTTCAAGCCAGTCCCTGTCCAATTGACCAAGAAATTTCCAGATCACAGGATCCCAGAGATCGGTCACACGAAGTCCATCCCGGGAAGCTTTTTTCCCATAGGCAACACCGATACCCCGGCCTGTCGTTCCTATGGGCCTGGGTCGTTTTTCATCGATACTCCTGTCTTCACTTTTGTAACTCGGCAGAACAAGATGAGCCCGGTCTGAAACAACAACCCGTCCCTCCCATGAGATTCCCTGGGCCGATAGATCCGCAAGCTCTTCAAACATGGAAACGGGATCAATAACCATTCCATTCCCCAGTACAACAGTTTTACCGGAGGAAATAATTCCGGCAGGAATGAGGTGAAGGGCAAAGGTTTTATTATCAACTTTTACAGTATGCCCTGCATTGGCTCCTCCTGAAAAACGAACAACGATGTCCGCATCCTCAGACAGGTAATCCACCATTTTACCTTTTCCCTCATCACCCCACTGGGCACCAATAACGACGAGATTCATGTGATTTCCTCCTTTTCAACGAGTATAATTCGGCGCTTCCTGAGTAATGCTGACATCATGGGCATGACTCTCCCTGAGACCCATTGCTGTTATCCTGATAAAGCGACGATACTTCCGCAATGAAGACAGGGAGACACATCCCGTGTATCCCATTCCCCTTCTCAAACCAGTCACCAGCTGATGCAGATAAGGAGCCAGTTCCCCCTTGTATGGAACCCGTCCTTCAATACCCTCCGGTACATGTTCCTCACCGGCACTCATACGATAGCGATCACCATCTCCGGCCTGCATGGCTCCTATGGAGCCCATTCCTCTGTAGGACTTGAAGAACCTTCCCTCATAGATGATTTCCCGGCCGGGCGATTCCTTCAGCCCGGCAAAGAGGTTGCCCAGCATCACGGCCGCAGCACCAGCACCGATGGCCTTGACAATGTCACCGGAATACTTGATGCCGCCATCGGCTATAACAGGGATACCATATTCGTCACAGACTTCAACAGCATCCACCACAGCGGTGAACTGAGGGACTCCAATTCCGGCAACGACGCGGGTCGTACAGATGGATCCCGGCCCCACACCAACCTTCACCACGTCCGCACCCGCTTCCACCAATCGTCTGGCACCATCACCATTGGCAATATTTCCGCCGATAACAGGTAAGTCCGGCCAGGATTTCTTTATATCTGCTACGGCTTTCAACACCTCGATAGACGCTCCATGAGCTGTATCAAGAACAACAAAGTCAACCTTACTGGCAACCAGTGCCGGAACCCGTTTCTTCCAGTCGTTTGGGCTGACAGCCGCACCGGTAATAAGGCGGCCGAACTTATCGAGTGCCGCATTGGGATAAGCCTGGTGCTTTTCCATATCCCGAACAGTAATCAGTCCTGTTAAACGGCCATTGGAATCAACGACGGGGAGTTTTTCAATTCTATGCTTATTGAATTTTTTCCGAGCCGTTTCCTCGCTGGGAATACCTGTTTCAACTATTGGATTTCTGGTCATAACATCATCAACAAGAGCTTCCGACTGATCATTGAACTTCAAATCCCGTTTGGTAATAATTCCGATCAGCCTGTCATTCTCCAGAACCGGTAAACCGGTAACCCCTGTTTCTGCCATGATTTTATTGACTTCGGACAGTGTAATTCCTTTTTCTATGGTAACGGGATTGTCAATGATCCAGTTGAGGTATCGTTTTGTTTTTAACACCTGATCAGCCTGTGCCTCTACTGAAAGATTGCGATGAATAACTCCAGTCCCGCCATTGAGAGCCAGGGCGATGGCCATCGGAGCTTCCGTGACCGTATCCATGGCCGCTGAAATTATGGGGACATTGAGTTTTATCCCGGGGGCGATTTGTGTTGAGATATTGGTATCCTCCGGCAGTATTCTGGAATATGTCGGCTCCAGAAGAACATCGTCATAACTTAGGGAATCTCGAATTTCAACCATGATTAATCTCCTGCATCTTTTCTTACATCTGCTAAAATTTGCCTGTATTTATGTGTGATCTGCCGAGTTTTTTCTTCAGCGATGCCATTATATGCCGCCGGTGTCGAATAAAACTCCCCGGCATTCATCCCGAGGACTTCCCTGAGTTTCATGTCCAGGGCTTCCCAGATGGCTGAATCTTTACTCAGGATATCCTTCATGGAATGGCCGCTGGAATCGGCCTCCAGAGTTGTTCTGCGCACGATTTCATGAGCATCAGCATACCCTGATAATGCGAGAAGGATGTAGGTTGGTTCTGCCAGAACAGAATCTCCAAGGGATGAAAGGTTGACCTGCATTTTTTCTCTTGAAATCTTCAATCCATCGATCACCTGCTTCATCCTTGAAATCGCCGCAGAAAATCCAGCGATGTAATCCGTTATAAATCGGCCGGAGGCTGAGTTGGAGAGATCTCGCTGATGCTCGGAAATCTGATCCATGTAGAAACTCATGATTCTCGGAGAGAAGGCCTTCCAGAGACTTTTCACATGCTCGCAGTTCCATGGATTGCGCTTCTGCGGCATGGTGGAAGAGCCCACCTGACCGGATCCAAAGGTTTCATGGACTTCGGCAATTTCAGAACGCTGGAGATGTCTGAGATCGTCAGCGAGATTGGCAATGATACCAAAGCAGACATTCATCTCAAGCAGCAGCCGCAGAAGGTGTTCGGGTTCCACTATTTGGTTCGCATAATCAGCCGGTTTAAGTCCAAGTTCATCAAGGAAATCTTTTTCAAGTTTCTGGGGACTGCCGGTTATCAGACTCGCTGCATTATATGCACCCACGGCACCGGCTAGTTTACCTCGAAGACTGCGGCTGAGATGGCAGAGCCGTATCATCGATTGCCCGATTCGAGACACATATTCAGCAATTGCAAATCCAAATGTTATCGGAACGGCCAACTGTCCATGAGTTCTTCCAACCTGGGGGATATCCGCATTCCGGTCACTTAATACAATGAGGCTGTCCAGCAGATTGAAAACCAGGGGTAAAACGGTACCCATCATGGCATCCCGTATCCGCATGGCCATTGAAGTATCAAGAATGTCCACCGATGTTGCCCCTAAATGCACCCAGGGAGCCAGTTTTTTCGGAACATGCCTCTGTATGACATTCACCAGTGCCCGGATATTGTGCTGCGTGACTTCTTCCTCTTTGTTCACTTCTTCAGGAGTGATGCCCTCCTCCAGAGATGAGATGGAGGTCAACAGGGCAGGATCGTCATCAAAATGAGAATGAATATGAGCCTTCAGCAGGGCTGTTTCACATCGAACACAGTAGCGAACAGCAGCTTTTTCGCTCAATGTTTCTGAGAGAGCCTCAAAGAGCATCCTGTTCGCCTGCCAGTACCGATGGTCCAATGGGGATAGATTCAGGAATGGATCACGCATATCCATAAGCAATAATGGTCGCAGGAATCAATATAATCAAGCCCTCCCGGACACAATGGACTCTGAAACACACACCATCCCTGGAGTCTGTCGGACTTACGTCTCACGGCTCGAAGTCTCAAAGTCCGGCAGGCTCCCTGCTGAACGTTCCCGGAAGAACCAATACCAGTCTTCATCCCGCAATGCGGGTGCAGTGGTTGACGAACCCTCTTTGCCTGTATAGTATGATCTTCTGAAGCATACAACAGTTCCAGAAGGAGAAAAAAGCCAGTCAGCAAGTCTGTCATAAAACAGACCTGTTTGACAACCGATATAAAACTACCGCGCCTGTCGTATAATGGTTATTACCCCAGCCTTCCAAGCTGAAGATGTCGGTTCGATTCCGATCAGGCGCTGACATAAGTATGAGAATCTATTATAGCTTACTGCTCATTGTGTTACTGATCCCCATCAATTCCTGTAAAAAGGAGGATGAATCCTCTTTTCCGGTAAACGGAGGGGTGCTGGCACCAGTTACCGAAACCACTCAAAATGATGGAGATGCCGAACAAACTCCCAATGCACTGGAAGAAACCCTTCTTCCGCTGGTTAATCCCGGGGAGGGTTACAGCATTTTAACATTGAGTAATAGGAATCTTGACACAGATACATCGGACGAACAGGTACTCCTTGCTGCATCATTCGACAATGAAGAAGAACCATTGATACTCATAATCGCTTCGGCCAATACCATTCGAAATGAGTACAGTATTGCATGGAAGAAAAAACTGAACACCAGAACTCTGACTGATATCAACCTCAGGCTGGAAGACCTCACCGGTAATGGCAGGGATGATATTGTTGTTATTGGCTTCGATACCAGCGGTCAGCATGTCACCGAAGTATTCGCCGTTCCAGAGAATGGAGAAATAACAGATTATGTTAGAGTATTCAGCCTCAGTGTTAAGGGAAACATTGATGTCTCCATCGTGGATCGCACGGCAGACTATTACAGTGGTCTTGCTGAAGGCACACCATATTCCATAATAGTGCAGGAGATGAATCCCGAATCAGATAATGACCTGGATCTCATCGAAACAAGATGGAAATGGGTTCCCCGGAACTTTGTCTACACACAAAGTGAATCACTTCTTATTGAAGCAGAAACTATACTGGAAGAAAGGATGGAAAAACTATATGCAGGAAATGCTTCAACCTATGAGGATTATCTTCATGGGACCTGGTATAGAGAAAGTGGAGACAGGGCATATGAAGATATTCTGTATTTCAATAAGGAAAAAAGAGAAATAATGTTTTACGATGGATCCGCATTGGAATCCTTTATCTGGGGGAAGAGTCATCGAACAACATCCAAACGTCTTTATTTTAAGATGAAGAACTCCGTTGTCCCAAGTCTTGTCGATACCGTATATGTGAGTGTCGACACATGGGACAGCATAGATCTTTCCAGGTCATTCGGGGACTGGAACCATTCCTACCGTCGATTTAATTCATCTTTGCAGGCAGTATTTGACAGTCGACAATCCCGGAAGACGCTTCTGGAATCCAGAACATTCCCCGGCGTATGGGAGAGTCATGGGGATCAGAAAATCGTAATCAATCTTCCCCGCATAGAATGGTATGTCAAAGGTAAGAAACGGGTTGGTACGGCATCGTTTTTTTCAATCGATGGGACAACGATTCTGCAGGTTCAGTTTCTTAAAGATGACAACTTCATTGAAGAAACGCAGAACTGGATCGTGTCATACAATCAGGACAATGATAATGCAGGAATCGTCCAGTCCCTTACTCTTTCTCCAGCTGTCTTAAGCACGAGTGGAGCAGCAGCTTCTGGAACTGAATTTCTAAGATTTGAGCAGATAGAAAAAATATCATCTGTGGACTGACACATCATAACCCCTGGATTTCAAACGGGCTTCAGCCTTATTGTCAGGATTATTGACAATCACCAGCCAGAGATCATTTTCATTTTCAAGCCAGGATGTAAAACCATCCGATTCAAGGCGGTTTCTCAATTGTGATGCAAGTTCTCGCTGACGGAATGCTCCGACCTGTATGAATGATAGATTAAGATCAGCTTGAGACTCCATGAGCGTTGAGGGCGATTCCCAGGCCTGTATTCTTGATTGCAGAACATAGAGGTGAACTGAACCTGGGAAATCACGTTCGAGACTTCTTGCAGCCTTCTCGGCCCCTTCCCTGTTACCGCTGCGGATCTGCAAACGGGCAAGTTCCAGCCATGTCGAGGGCAGAACAAGCCCATCATCAATCAATTCATTTATTGCCGCAATACCTTTTTCAGGATCCTCCCTCCCGGCGAGCATTGCGGTGAGCAAACCCGATTTTGATTTGATTGTTGAATTACCGGACAACTTCATTAACTCCACGGCCTCATTGTAAACATTCAATCCCATGGAATACCTTAGAATCAAATCCTGCAGTTTCCAGAATTCAACCTGGGAACCACCACCGGATTTTATGGCCAGGGAATAGTGCTTGAGTGCGTGCTGCAGAAGTCCAAGAATAACCTCTAATTCAGCCATACGGGAGAATATCTCTCCCTGCCTGTCCGGCTCAATGAGGTGTACATATTTGTTCAGATATGAAATGGTTTCAAATGGATCCTCATGGAGTGAAGAGGCATGTATCAATACATTTACAGAATCCGGATGATATTGATTTTCTATCAGCCATTTTCCATAAACCTGGACAGCCTCTTCAGGAAGTCCTTCATTCTCCAGTTTTCGTGCATTATCAATAGTATTACCAGAGAGCAATTCTCCGTGAAGGAGTAATAGCAATGGTGTCAGGAAGTTCATTCCTGAGTGAAGAAATTTCATGCGGCCTCACTCGTCTTCATCTGCCTTTGACCTGTTTGCTCCAAGAATCCTGGTCGGCTTACTGTCTGGTTCTTCATCGATTTCTGAGAAAAAGCTCTCATTTCGCTTTTTTTTCTCTTTTTGTTTTATATTCCAGAATATGATGAAAGGTATTGAGGAGAGCAAACCTGCCAGATACACGATAAAAAGGCTTAGAAGAATTGGAACATCTGTCAGTACACCATTGCTCCCAAACCAGATTCTTATGTCTGAAGTGAATCCAATATTGAATCCAATGAAAGTTCCAATGATGAGAAGCAATAGAATGAATACTATGAATCGACCGGGCATGATCCCCTCCTGTTATTTTCAGTATAATTAACCTGCGAGGCAATATCTACTGTATTCTGAAGAAGCATTGCCCGAGTTAACGGGCCAACCCCTCCGGGTACCGGAGTAATAGCCCCGGCAACTTCTTTTACATTCTCAAAGTCAACATCCCCGATTAATCGATATCCCCGTCTGCATGACGAATCTTCCACCCGATTAACACCAACATCAACAACAATGGCACCATCTTTCACCATATCAGCCCGGACAGTGCCAGGTCTGCCGGCTGCAGCAATGACGATATCGGAACGGCGAACTTTCTCAGCCAGTTTTTTAGTTCTTGTATGGCAGACTGTTACGGTTGCATTGCCTCCACGAGCCTTGCGAAACAAAAGATTGGCTAAAGGGGCTCCGACAATTCGGCTCCGGCCAACAACAACTATGTCTGCTCCTTCGATTCTAATTCCCTCAGTCTCAAGTATTCTAACAACCCCCAGCGGAGTACAGGGAATAATACCCTTTTTATTGAGTACCAGACGGCCGATGTTTTCAGGATGGAAACCATCCACATCTTTCTCAGGAGCAATTGAATGGATGATCGTCTCCTCATCAATATGATCCGGCAGCGGCAGTTGAACCAGAATCGCATGAACGCTCTCATCATTGTTCAACCTGTGTATCAGTTCCAGAAGCTTTGTTTGAGTTGAATTCTTCGGCAGATGTATATCATGAGAAAGAATTCCAACTTCTTTACAATCCCGTTCTTTTGCTCTTACGTAAGAACAGCTTGCAGGATTATCACCAACAAGTATGACAGCCAGACAGGGCTGGCGGTTTTCCGCCCCCATCTCCCCTACCCTTTTTTTTATGTCTTTGCGTATATTGGCTGCGACAGCATTACCATCCATGATTCGGGCACTCATATAATGACAATAATGAAATTATCGACTTCTGTGAATATATTCCTGACAGATAAGTCGATATACTGAAATCCTGTTAATTGATTATGAAAAAATACATTTACTTCGGTCGAGTCCTGTTTCTGATATCATCCATGCTGGTTCTCAATGTAAACTCCCTCATCGGTCAGGAAGTTCTACCGGAAGAAGAACCCTTTGTCCCTCAACTGGATCTGAATCAACGCTCCCTTGGAGATCAATCTCTGGCAATAACGGTTGGCGTGTTCATTCCATTGTTTACGATTCTGCTTGATGATTTTCCAAACACAAGTTATACAGCAGGAGTCTATCCCCCCAATCTGTATGCCGGAGGTGCCGGTTCCCTGACATACAGCTTATATCTATCTCCTAACTGGAAACTCGGCTTTCAGGTCAGTGGAAGCTTTTCCCAGGATATCAATGAGAATTTCACCTATCTGGTGCCAATATCACTAAAGGGAAGCTATGAGTTTCATCCAGGGGGAAGAGTCACCATACCGGTGTTTCTCAATGCAGGAATCAGCCTGACATCGTGGAAGGATGATAATTTCCTCGTTGATATATATCTCAAACCAGGAGCAGGGTTCTACTTTGACTGGAGCTATGAATGGTCATTTGGATTGGATATAGGCTATGTTTTTGTTCCCCAGCTTGGATCGGAAAATACAAATGAAAGGAGTATAGGAAATTTCATGGATATAACACTGACAGCGGAATACCACTTCTGATGAAACACATAACTTCTCTCCATAAAAATGCCGTGAGTATACTTATATCAATTGTACTGCTATTATCCGGCTGCAAGGGCGTTGGAATTTTTGCCTATGTTGCAACAACGAAAAGAATCGATAAGGGATTATTGCCTGAAGGAATGGGGACATCAAGAATTCTAACCATCAAAAAAGAATACTCGACTCATCCATATGATTACTTCACAAGCGTCTCCCTTCTGTATAGAAGCAATACCCAGGACCGGGATGCTTCTACCCGTAACAAATGGTCTTCCATAACACTGCCTTCGGGATGGACCAATATCCAATCCGTAGCGGCTTCCGATGATAAACTTCTTCTTGCCCTGAGCAGGCACTCCTCAGGTACTTTGAGCACAGGTTTATATTACTACACTGCAAAAGATGGATTCTCCCTCATTACAATTAATAACGACATATTGCTCAGTGATGACAGTTCATACAGAACTGTTTTACTTTACTGTCCCAATCCCTCGGCAGCAAACGAAGTATTCTATGTCAATGTACTTGAGTACAGTGGTGACTTTGGGCAGAAGTCAACATTCAGCGGCTCAACCCTGTACCTGATTGGCAACACAAACACTGACTTGAACAGTACCCACCAGAAGGGAGGAGACTGGGATACGGCTCTTAAAAGCTCATACATCTCAAGTGCCGCATACGATAAGAAAAATACTTACAGGTTCACAATCATCAATCCCGTTGATGAAACGGGCCAGTTGACTGATGAATCAGGCAAACAGATTGCGGCCAATACATTCACTCTCCCTTCCGGAGCTTTAACCTGGCTCCCCGGGGCTCCTGAGACTGACTGGCCTGACGGAGTTTTCATTGCAGCATCCTGGAAACTCGACGAAACCGCATATCCTCTCTACATAAGTGCCGATGGAACCAACTGGGAAACCCTGACATCCAGCTATAGATTTTCCTGTTTCCTTGATGTTACCTCTACAAAGGCCGGCGGCCGATCAAATTCCCCCAATGACAATCTCATTCTTGCGGGAACAAGAAGCGTTGGGAACAGCAGCAGTTCAGGATATATGGAGATCGTAGCCAACACCGCTGAGCCATCGCAATGGGAAATTCGCACAAACAAGAGTGATTTCACGTTTGCACAAACCGGGACATATATAGCAAGCGATCTGAGCAGCGATGCGATATCTGGATTAACCTTATATGAAGACTATGTTTATGCAAGCACTGACAAGGATGGTGTCTGGAGGATCAACGCCAATGATCAGGAGACATACAACGGTGCAGGCCTGGAGTGGGAGCGGGAATAAACCCCGGATCTTATCAAGTTTTTCCCGGAACTCTGAAGCTATTATCCTGCGGCTTCTGCTGAATACACTTCAGAGTATCAAACACTTCAGCCAGTTCCTTACTGCCTGAAAGATAGTAGTCTTCAATTTCCTGATCGGACAGACCTTCAAGTTCATGACTCATATAATGTATCCAGGTATTATCATTGGTTTTCTCCCGGCACCAGTAATCCGGCTGTACAGGTAATTGTTCGCACTCAGGATTTCTTTTATAGTCATGAACGGCCACCTTTATGTGCTCTGCCGGCACTCCCCTCTCCATGATACAGTCAACCAGATAATTTATTGTACGGCCAGTATCGAAAATATCATCAATAATGAGCACTCTATCGCCACTTCTCAAATGCTGTGGATCATAGGTCCAGCCATCGATGCGGACACGTCCCCTTTCATGAAGATCTGTATATGATCGAGCAACAACCGCAGCATAAAAAACAGGTTTATCATCTTTCTTGACCAGCTTAAAAAACTCACTGAAAATATTGCCCATTAAAGCACCACCACGAAGGGAGACATAGATGATGTCTGGTGTGAATCCATCATTATACATGCGATGAGCCAGCTTCAATGCATTATTTCTCATGGCTTTCAGGGATACAAATTCTTTTTTCATAATCAACGACCTTCCGGCATGGCAAGGATAATACTTTCACCATTTCGATAAACAGTTATCTTCAATGTATCCGGCTCCGCCTTCCCCAGGGCTGTGTATAGAGTTGGAATGCTGTCGATAAGAACATCATTGATAGATGTGATGATGTCACCTTCTCGAAGATCGAAAGTATGGGCTGGCGAGCGGGGATATACAACTGCGACAGGTATTCCGTTGAAGTGATGCGGCAGTCCCATAAGATCTCTAACCTTATCATTCATAGGAGCAGGGAGAAATCCAGGCCAGGCCAATTTGTGCATCGCGAGAATCTTATCCTCTCCCAGCCTTTCACCAATAATGGGTTGGAGTTCCATCTTATGGCCGAATCGGTCAATAGAGAAGACAACTGTATCACCTGGAGTGACTTCCCCAATTTCATATATCAGAGCTTCGTAATCAGTAAAACGCTCATCATCCATACTTAAAATCAAGTCTCCAGCCTGCAAACCTGCTTCATCCGCTGGAGAACCGAGAAATACCTGGTACACCATGACACCATGATCTGGAGGATAACCCAGAGATTCAGCCACTTCATGGCTGTAGGTGCCCAGACTGGCTCCCAACCATCCATAGCGAACAACACCGGTTTCAAGAAGCCGCCGCACATAAGACTGAACATTATTGGCCGGTATGGCAAACCCCAATCCTATACTGCCGCTATTGGGCGTTGTGATGAATGTATTGATTCCGATTACTTCACCGTGGACATTGATCAGCGGACCACCGGAATTACCCTGATTGATGGCTGCATCCGTCTGGATGAAGGCATTGATATTACCCTGAGGGCCATATCGGCGATCCATGGCACTGACAATTCCAGCCGTTACAGAATTCCCATACCCATATGGATTCCCAATAGCCAGTACCAGGTCTCCAACATACAGGGTATCAGAATCACCAAATTCTGCTACCGGCAGAGTTTTCTCAGAGCTGGTTATTTTTATCAGTGCCAGATCCCTCCGGTCATCTTTACCGACAAGTTGACCGAAAACGGACTCACCGCTGTAGAGCTTTACATTGATGGTTTCAGCATGACCGATAACATGAGAATTCGTGACAATGTAATAGGTATCCTTATCTCGATGAATAATAACACCTGCACCCATACCCATACTTCGGTAAAACTGTAACCCCTCCGGCTCATTGGAAGGATCCTTGAAAAAATCGTTCCATGGCAATTGTCCTGAGTTATCTTCCCTGAGAAGTTTTTCCGATTCTACTTTAATTTCCACCACTGATGCGTTTAATTGTGCGCTTACCAGCCGAAATGCGGATTGGACTTCCAGAAGACTGGCCAATGAATCGCCTGAAGATTCCGCAGCTCTGGCTTCCGGTATCAGCACAGTACCCGGAATGGAAGCTTCACGGAAACTGATTGCATACATCAGCAGTCCACCCAGTAGAAAAGTCAATATTGTATGTTTTAGAACTGGTTTCTCCATTATTGAATGTCTCCCCATGAAGTCAGTATTTTGGGTTCATTGTCCGTTATCAATACGCTGTGTTCAAAGTGGGCACTCCATGACCCATCCTGGGTAGCCACACTCCAGCCATCATCAAGCACCTGTACATCGGCTTTGCCGGCATTAATCATCGGCTCAATTGCCAGAATCATGCCCGGCATTAACCGTGGATTACTTCCTCTTGAAGGATAGTAGTTGGGTATCTGCGGCTCTTCATGAAGAGACAGTCCAACTCCATGCCCACAAAAACTATACACAATTCCATACTTCTCAGGTTTAACAACCCTGGTAATTGCCTTGCCTATGTCCTTAATCCTGTTTCCAGGAACGCAGGTATTAATCGCTGCCTTAAGTGATTTCTCAGTGACATCCAGAAGTGCATGAGTTTCAGGAGTAATTTCATCGACAGAGAAAGTCTTGCAGGCATCACTGTAGTACCCATTTAGAATGACTCCAATATCGCAGCCGACAATATCCCCTGTCTTTAATTTCTTATTGTTGGGTATACCATGTATCACGATGTTATTCACAGAAGTACACACAGAAGCAGGAAATCCTCCATAACCTAGAAAGGCAGGGACTCCTCCCCCATCCCGTATTGTCTCCTCGACAACACGGTTTATATCAAGAGTGGAGATACCAGAATGAATTATTCCATTGAGCCTGATGAAGACCCTGGAGAGTAAATCCGATGAACGCTGAATACCATCCTGCTGCATGGTATTCTTTATTGAAATCACTGTGTGACCTCGTTTTTATAGAGTTCCTGAAGCCCGAGATTCACTGGATCAATGGCCAATGCGGTTTCAATTACCTTTTTCATTTCATCGAATTGACCAAGGTATCGAAAGACAAGGGCCTGCAGATAATACAGACGGACCTTCTTGTCCGCAGCCATCATGGGTATGCTGAGTGCCATCTGTAAATCATCCAGAGAATTCAAATAGAGAGAATCAATTTCTTCAATCAATGTTGCTTTGCCTGCCGCCCGATACTCGCTTCCCTTTCGTCCTCCTGCAGCAATTGACTTCACGAGTTTTTCCGTATCACTTCGTGCTTGAATTAATATCTGCACTCTATCTTCAAGCGGAGAATTATCCGTACCGAGAGTTCTAAACTCGTTTTTGAGGGAATAGATCAGCAGCGGATCATGAAGACTTCTGTCGATGTGTGCTGGTTTTTCAATAAATCCATCAGCAATGCTTTTAAGCTCCTGAGAAGCCATCAAGGCATAGAGTGCTGTATCATGAAGACCTCTCCAACTTTTTTCCCTTCGGACAAATTCTCTAAATTCATTATAATCGGCAAGCTCTCCGGCTTGAGCCGGAATGAGACCAATAATGGCTGTACGGCGTGAAGCATCGGAAGCAAGCCGCCATGAGAGGATCCACGTTTCATCTGGAAAATACTTCCTGTAGCGATCCACCACAATATCGATAGACGAGAAATTCTTTCGAATGGAAAGATATTCAAGCAAAAAAGTGGTGAGTGTTCTGATGTCAACGGGCTGAACAGTGGAGTTCGCAATGGTTATTTCATTGAAGATTTCCCAGAGTCCTGCTTCATACAGGTGAGGAGGCAGAGATGTTGGATCGACTTTAAGAGCGGCTATAGCGGATACATGGTCCATTGGCTGGCTGGAATCTGAGCGAAGCAAGCGGCCTGCCAGGCCGGGATTGTCATCCGCATGTTTGACAGCCCAGGCAGATTTTACCTCACTTTGATCAGGAAAAATGGTCAGGGCATCACGGAGCAATGCTTCGGACTGGCGATTATTCCCTTCAGTACTTTCCAGTATTGAAAGATTTACCCATAACTTCCAGGAATCCTTCGGCATATTGGTCGGCCGATCCGGATATAGAACTCTCAATGCCTCATACCAGAGTTCCCTTGCCTGATTGCGATAATCGGAACGTCCCTGCATTCTGTATTGCTTCCAGTAAATATCACCAAGGAACAGCAGATCCTTCCAGTAAACTATTCGACGGCTTCGCCCATCCTCAATGCCTGTATTCAGCCAGGTAACAGCCAATTCCGTATCTCCTGCGTCATAAGCAAGTCGTCCCAGAGCTGAATACACGTTTTGATCAAAGGGAAACTGTGGGTTTTTCCACCAGCGATTACCGGATATGGACTCTTTGGCAAGTTCCAGGGCTCTGTCTGTTTCCCCATCGCTCATGCGGGCCAGTGCGGCATCCACTGTGAGGACGGCGGACCGGGTGATATGAGCCACTTCCTCAAGAAATTCAGCATTCAGATCTGTTTTGATTCTCCGATGGAAGTCTTCCATATTCTGATCTTGTTCATCCAGGTAGGAGAGGATTTTCAATTCAGCCAGGAGAGTTGGCCAGATATTCCCAGAGAGATTGACAGCCGTTTTTTCTGCCCTTTTTATTCTTCCGGATCTTAATTGAGCCCACACAAGGAAGGCTGTTACATCCTGGTTTTCAGGTAGGGCATTTTTTGCACGAGAAGCCAGTCTTCTAAACAATCTATAATTCTTACGCCGGGCATCTTCGGGCAGTTGCAGGGCAGCCGACCGCAGCAGCTGTTTCCATTGCATGACTGTTACGGCATGCCGTGAAGCTTGAAGCATCTTCCAGCCAGCCTGTAAATCTCTGTTTTCCGATACAGCGGCTTCAACAGCCAGCATATTTTTATCGAATTTTCTGTCATCAGCAGTTCTGCGGAACAGGAACAGGTATGCCGGGATGGACAATGCAAGAAGTATCAGAAGTACAACTGAAATGGAACGGATCGATTTGTAGTTTTTCATAGCATCAGGATATTATTGAGTTTTGAATACCATCAAGAACTCCATTTATAAATCGATAGGATTCCGGCGAACCTAATTGTTTTGCAATCTCTACAGCTTCATTGATCGTTACTGAAATTGGTATTTCCTTCTGGCAGAGTATGGAATAGACACCGGTTCTCAGTATGGATAAATCCACTTTGGTCAGTCGATCAAAACTCCAATTCTTCAGTTGTTTTCGAATGTGTTCATCAATATCTGACTGGTTCTCCACCACTCCTGAGATAATTAAGGCTGCAAACGACCTGACATCATCTCCTACATCGCTGTCCAGCCAATCAAATTGAAGAACACTCTCCAATTCACATTTTGTTTCTTCCCATGCGTATAATCCCTGAATGGCGACAATCCTCCCATTTCGCCTGATTCCCATTCCTACTTATACTCTCCAAAGTAATTGATAGTTGATTGGGCACGAATGTCCTCAAGAATACCTTCTGCGATTTCATCAAATTTTCTCTGATACCTCTCGGCGAAAATAAGCTGCTGGAGGTAGGTTCTTACCTCTGCCGAATCTTTGGGTAGAAGCTGAGCCGCTTTTTTTTCTGTAATTTGAATGATGTGAAAACCTACCTTTGATTTTAAAACACCACTGACATCGTCGACATTCATCTTGAAAACAGAGTTAATAAACTCACTGCCATAGAGTTGTCTTGCCACCTCATCGCCTTTCATGAGCGGCCCAATCTTTCCACCGCGAGCCCTGGATACCTCATCCTCTGATTCGGCAGCAACCAGATCAATAAATGTGGCTGAGGTGTTTAATAACTGTCGATGAACTTCATCCGCTTTTCTTCGTTTCTGATTTGTTTCAGCAGGACTCAGGGAGCGGGTATCAAAGAAAATCTGATTGAACCACACTGAGTCGGAAACAACAAATTCCTGAACTCTCCTCTGGTACTCTGCACTGATATCTTCATCGCTTGCAGGTTCAATATTCTGAAACTCTTCCCTTCCATGAAAACTGACATATTTCTCAGCCAGGAGCTGCTTCTGTACGGTTGATTCAAATTCTTCCAGCGTCAGGCCCTGCTGCTTAATAATCTGTTTGTATTGATTTCTGTCTGTTAATACAGCTCCAGGGGGCAGGGCTCCGACACTGGTAAGCTGCTGGGAGATAAGCCGTAATCCAGCCTGTTCCACCTCTTCAGAAGTAACAGTGATGCGGCGATCGGCTTCGGCTGCCTGATGAATAAGCATTTGATCAATGAGGGATTCAAGTATGGTTTTCTTCTCCTCCATTGTTAATTTCCTGCCCTGCTGTATTTCCAGAGTCTCAATCATCTGATCAAGCTTCTTACCGGAAACAGGTTCCGTCCGTTTGTAACGAACAGTGGCAATAGCCATATCCTGGGCCGGGAGGAGCATGGTTGTTGTATGAAGAAGAATGACTGCCGTAAATAGCTTTATAGCATATCTCATAGATTTCACCTCAATCTCTGAGTTTGATCAATATGAAGGCGGGATCCAGCAACCCTGGCTTCAGCCGGGTTATTCAAAACATCGGATTTTTTCAGATACAAACCTTCGGCTTCCATAGTTGTCATAAGTGACTGCAAGAGTCGGGGTTTCCTCAGTCCCCTGCCGGATATAAATGCATAACTTCGTTTTCCTGAAAGCATACCGGATGATTTCAGGAAGGTACCAAGATATGGGGATATTTTTCCGGAGAAGAAGGATGGAGCAATTGTTCCCACAGCGATATAATGATACGAAGTAAGAGACATACCCTCATCAGTTCCTGCATTTACAATGGTCACATCATGTCCCTGTTCCTCAATCCCCTCACTCAATGCCCGTACAATACCTGTAAGGTGAATTGAGTAATGACAGGGATAATAGACTATGGCGACTCGCAGAAACTACTCCTGGATTACTGCTCTTCTTCCAGAGGCTGCTCCAGAAACCAATTGGGACCTGATTCCTCTGCCCGACGAGCAGCACCGATAACATCATCTTTTTCTCCCGACTTGTATGCCATAGCCACAACAAGGGATGATACAATGAAGAAGACTCCCAGGATGGAAGTGGCTTTTACAAGCACACTGCCGCTTGAGGCTCCGAAGGGAGTTGAGCTTCCTCCATTCCCAAATAAGCCGCCGAATCCTTCGCCCTGCTCATCCTGAAGCATAACCAGTGCAATAATCAACACAGCTGTTATCGCAAATAATACAAGAAAGACAGTTCCAATAATACCCAAAATATTCACACTCCACTAGATGTCAAATGCCACAATGCGGCCAAAAGAAGCAACGTCAAGTGAGGCACCACCGACCAATGCACCATCGATATCCGGTTGAGCCATGAGATCCTTAACATTGTCAGGCTTCACTGATCCACCATATTGAATAATCGTGGAATCAGCAACTGTATCTGAGTATAATGCAGCAATCTTTGAGCGGCAAGCCTTGTGAACAGCCTGAGCGTCAATCGGTGTTGCCGTTTTCCCTGTGCCAATAGCCCACACCGGTTCATAAGCAACGACAAGATGCTCCATTTGCTTCGCATTAACCCCGGCCAGGCCACCTTCCAGTTGACCAAAACAAACATCATGAACCCTGTCTGCTTCCCTTTCCTCCAGGGTTTCTCCAATACATAGAATGATCTCCATTCCATGAGACAGACCAAGCTTTACTTTTTCGTTTATGAGAGCATCGGTTTCTCCATAAACATGACGGCGTTCGCTGTGCCCAAGGATGACGGATTGCACGCCCAGTTCCTTCAGCATTAAAACCGAAGTTTCACCCGTATGGGCTCCGGTTTCCACAGCAGCCATGTTCTGAGCAGCAAGAGTAACATCACTTCCCTTCAAAACTCCGGATACAGCCTGAATGCAGACAAAGGAAGGTGCAATCATTTTCCGGGTGTTTAAACCTTTCTTCATATCAACGACATCTCCGGCAAGCTCAATGGCTTCCTGAGGCGTTTTATTCATTTTCCAGTTACCGGCAATCAAGTACTGACGTGACATTATCTACTCCTTAAGTGCCATCACTCCAGGGAGGGCTTTACCTTCAAGGTATTCCAGTGAAGCTCCTCCGCCCGTTGAGACATGATCTATTTTATCGGCCAGATTAAATTTATTGACAGCCGCTACTGAGTCGCCTCCGCCAACAATAGTTAAACCCTGACAGTCGGCAACTATATTGGCAGCATCCAGAGTTCCCTTTGCAAAGGCTTCAAACTCAAACACGCCCATTGGGCCATTCCAGACAACAGTTTTCGCATCAGAAAGAAGATTTTTTACGGCTTCCACTGTTTTCGGCCCAACATCCATGGCTGATTTTCCATTCGGTACATTGACATTGTCCACGTATTGCGGGGCTGCTGTTTCCTTGAATTCATCGGCAACAACATGATCCAGGGGAAGAAGGACCTGTATCCCTCGACTGTCAGCTTCTTTGAGAAAGGAACGGGCCGTATCCGCATAATCATCCTCAATCAGAGAGTTCCCTACCGTTTTACCCTGAACTTTCATGAATGTATAGGCCATTCCCCCACCAATAACGAAGGCATTCACCCTGTTGAGAAGTGATTCCAGAACAGCGATTTTAGATGAAACCTTTGCTCCCCCGATAATGGCAATGAAGGGCTTCTCCGGCTTCTCCAGGACTCTGTCAAAAAATGTGCATTCCTTTTCCATTAACAGACCTCCTGCTGACGGAAGCAGTTTTGCCAAACCCACCGTCGAAGCATGAGCACGATGCGCCGCACCAAATGCATCATTGACATACAAATCACCAAGTCTGGCCAGTGATTGACAGAAATCAGCATCATTATCTGTTTCCTGACTGTAGAATCGGGTATTCTCCAGGAGCAGGATTTCTCCGCTTTTCAGTCCGTCCGCCAGTTTCTCCACTTCGGGACCAATGACATCCGGGGCCATCACAACATGGACGCCGGATAACTCCGATAAACGCTCTCTGATCTGGGTCATACTGTATTTCGGGTTTACCTGTCCTTTCGGCCGTCCCAGATGACTCATCACAATGAGAGCAGCATCCCTGTCAAGAAGATTCTTGAGTGTGGGCAATGCACGTCTTATTCGTGTGTCATCGGAAATCACACCATTGACAACCGGGACATTGAAATCGACACGGACCAGAACCTTCTTCCCTGCCGGATTAATACTGTTTATTGTTCTTAAAACCATAATTCTCCTCTACTTCACGCAATTTTCTGTGCAAGATCAACGACTCTGGTTGAGTAGCCGAATTCATTATCATACCACGAAACAACCTTTACCAAACCATTCCCGAGTACCATGGTTAAACTGGAGTCAAAAATCGAGGAATGACTGTTCCCTTTGATGTCGGATGAAACCAGAGGGGCCTCAGAATACTCGATGATACCGTCCATAGCACCCTCTGCCGCTTTCTTAATTTCATTGTTGACCTCCTGCGGCGTCACATCTGTCGATAGACTGGCAACAAAGTCTATAACGGATCCGACTGGAACTGGAACTCGCATTGCCATGCCATTGAGTTTCCCTTCAAGCTCTGGAATGACTTTTCCAATGGCTTCGGCAGCCCCCGTGCCTGTTGGTATGATGTTGAGGTTGGCTGCACGGGCCCTTCTTGGATCGGCATGGGGGGTGTCAACAAGCACCTGATCGCTGGTGTACGCATGAACTGTCGTCATCAATCCCCCTTTTATTCCAAAGGAATCATGAAGTATTCTGACAATTGGGGCAAGGCAGTTCGTTGTGCAGCTTGCATTGGAATATGCGATGCTGTCTTCATCGATAGAATCATCATTCACCCCCAGGACAATTGTCCTGTCAATTTCATCCCTGGCAGGAACGGTCAGTATGACTTTTCCGGCCCCTGCCTTGATATGATCCTTGTATCCACCTTTTTCACTCTCGGCAACTCGAAACAGACCAGTCGATTCAATGACAATATCAACGTCCAGATCTCCCCATGGTAAGTTCTTCGGACTGCGTTCGGCCAATGTCATAATTTTCTTACCATCAACCATAATACTGTTTCTACCGACCTCAACATGCCGATTATACACTCCGTAAGTAGAATCATGTTTCAATAAACCGGCCAGTATTTCTGTGTCGGCGATATCATTGATAGCAACAATATCCATGCCGGGCCGTTCGCAGGCAATCTTGAAGACATTCCTGCCTATTCGTCCGAAACCGTTTATTGCAATTTTCACACGATCCTCCAGGAAACAGGGAGAATTCAAAACTATAACGGCTTTCTATTGATTTGGTCAATGGACAAAAATCCTGAACGATAAGTCGGGACTGTATCAGTAACACTCTCAGTTTCATTGCCGGGCCGTGAATATAAGCTCCCGGCGCTTCACGCATAGCACTGGCCAGTACTCATCACGTTAAAAATGGATCTCAACTTTTGAATACACCGTATATTGAATCGATATAATCCAGTTTTACGGCTGAGACCAGCCTATACCAAAGTTAACGTGCACCGTAAACTGACCCGCTCTGAATCCATCATTTGATTTCGCTGTCAGCCAGGAATAAGGATGCCAGGCGGTCATCACTCCCAGATTGAAGACAAAACTTCCAGGGCCGGGATGTATGTAGAAATTAGTTCCCATAGCCAATCCTACGGAACTGGCAATGTCGAAGTCGAAATCTATGCCTAATAAATGCTTATCTGTATCTTGACCGGTGTTAACTCTCATATAATACAAGAGATCCAGGTAGACTCCACCCCCAATAATAAGCCCGGTTCGTCCCCAGTCCAATGAACCGCCGTAACCAAGAATGGTGCTTAATCCCAGTGAAGTAGCTCCATTATCCCTCAATCTGCCCTCGGGATAGGAGCCGCTCATTGAGAATCCTGAATTGGGATTGAGCTGCATATAGAAGCCCCCTTCCGATTCGCCAAGGAAAACAAAATTCAAACCAAAACTCGTTAAGTAATTATCCTTGATCCCCAAATAATAACCGCTGGTATTCCATGTGAAGTTGATCAAAGCTGACTTTGCTGACAACGAGACTGTAACAAATACCAGAATGGTTAGAAGAAGTTTTCGCATTATGCCTCCAATCAATAGCCATAGTATGTGCTATATCCGCTGAATTGTCAATTAATCGACTCAAAAGTACGTGGTTGCCTCATAGCTAAAATTTACTCGAAATGCGGCAAACTGCTGGTTCCCCTTATCAGGGAGAACTTCAAAAGCCTGGAAAACAGGCTTCCGATGAGTAAACTCAGCGGGAAAGAATGCTGTTTATTACGCCAGATCAGTCCGACAGACTCCAGGGGGACAGGCATTACCCGGTTTATACAGGTCATCCACAGAAAAGGAGATTGCCGTCCCCAGCTATCTGGAGTAAGAAATAATTCCCACTATGGGTCCACCAGGACTCGAACCTGGGACCAACGGATTATGAGTCCGTTGCTCTAACCAACTGAGCTATAGACCCTGAAAAGTTGCTGAATGCTATACAGAATGACCATTCTCGTCAATAGCAGTGCTGAGAAGATATCCTACTGAGTTGCTCTGAACAAGAAATCACCAAGCCTGTCATGCGAAGCAGGATGTTCAGCAGCGACCGACTCTTCCACATCAAGTGCAGCACCATCAATTCGGCCTATCAACCAGGGCAATCGCATCTAAAATCCACTAGCCAGAGTGTTCTTCAAAGCCTTATTCATGGGTTTTTAACCGCAGAGAACGCAGAGAGCGCAGAGTGTTCGAGATAAATGTTGACCAATCTGTTTATGCTATAGAGACGAAAAAACCCGGACTAAAGTAAGACTTTTTCTCCATTTTTGGGCGTTTTGCCCGAAATGTGGGTGCGTCCATGCGCCCACGGGCAGCTCTAAGCGGTTTTAAGAGCTGCCCTATATCTCTCTGCGTACCTCTGCGTTCTCTGCGGTTTAATGCCGCTTTGAGGAGATTCCACATTCTTTGAGACACTAGACAAAAATTTCCATTGACCTCGAAAATCAGTGTTTTCATTCTTTTTGGGACAGAATTAGATGCAATTACCCTGGCCTATCAACCCAGAAATCCATAAACCCCTGGATAATAGCAAGTTTAAATGCAGACATGTGTTTGTATATCCATAGTATATGAGTCTTTCTTTTGACTTTACTAACCCTTTGAAGTAGGATTACTACAGGTTTGGGTGCAGGCCGCAATCATCGGCATTCGTCCACTTTCATTCACAATACAGGAATTAACCATGTTTCTAGCAAAACTATCGCCAAAACAGAAAGAAGCTTTTTATTCGTTGGCCAACCAGTTTATCCGCATTGATGGCAAGGTTTTAAGGTCAGAGAAACTAATTATAAAGCAGCTCAAGACAGAGATGGGGTTATCCGCGGCTGACAAACCAAAGAATCTATCGATCAGCGAAGCTTGTCGGCCTTTCAAAAGCACAAAATCCAGAGTATCGGCAATTCTGGAGATGATCGGCATTGGACTTGCAGACTCAGATTACAGCAAGGAAGAAACCGCTTTTGTCAATGAGATGGCACGTAACTTTGGTTTTGATGAGATCAAATTGCTGGAAATGGAAAACTGGGCACTAAGGATGCTGACCCTATCGAAGGAAGCCGCTGAGTTCATGAAAGAGGAGGACTGATCATGCCTTTACCTCTGGTTCTTATTGGAATTGCCGCTGCATCAGCGATATTTGGTGCAGGAAAGGGAGTGCAAGCCGTGAGTGACAACTCAAAGGCCAGAAGCCTGGATGATGAGGCTCAGGATATCTTTGACACCGCCAAGCGCAAAATGGTTCGTAGGAAATCGCTCACGAAAAAAGCGCTTGAGCAACTCGGAGAGGTAAAGCTTAACGCCTGGAACGACCAGATCGGCAAGTTTGTCAAAACCTTTTCAAAAATCAAGTACGTAAGACTGACTGGCGGCGTCTCAAAATCCGATCACCTGACAGGTATGACCAGAGATGAGTTGGCTGAGATGAAGCAGATCTCCCTGCAAGCATCTGAAGTTGTAGGCGGCGGCCTGGTCAGCCTCGGTACCGGGGTTCTGGCCGGATTCGGCGCATATGGAGGGGCCACAATGTTTGCTGCTGCATCAACCGGCACTGCTATTTCTACCTTGTCAGGCGTTGCTGCAACTAACGCAACACTGGCCTGGTTCGGTGGTGGATCACTGGCGGCAGGCGGTCTGGGTATGGCTGGAGGAACACTGGTTTTGGGCGGGCTGGTTGCAGGGCCGGCATTGTTAGTCGGCGGATACCTGCTTTCTGCGAAAGCGAAACAGAAACTGGCTGCAGCACGAAGCAACTATGCCCAGAGCGAAGAAGCCGCTGCGCAAATGAGCAAGGTTGAGACAGCCCTGAAAGGTATTGAAAAAGTCGCCAGGCAGTATACTCGGTTTATTGAAGAGGTTGCCAATGAAATGACCCCTGTACTTGGAGACTTAAAGAAAATCGTCACAAAGTCCGGAATTGATTACAGGAAATACAGTAAGGAACAGCGAAAAAAGGTTCATCTATCTGTCGAGTATGCCCACCTGTTGAAATCCTCACTGGAAGCACCCCTGCTTACAAAGAACGGTAACTTAAAGCGCGGCATCTCAAAAAACCTGAATGAACTGGGTTCTGCGAGAGAAAACCTTCTGGAAAGCTAATGAAGAAGCAGGACAATGAGCAGGCTAAAACAGGTTCAGCCGACTCTTTCAGCTCAGGTCAGATCGGTGCGGCTTTATCAATTAATCATTCTAATGCTACTGATGAAGTCATCACCGGCATGGCTGACTTTCTGACTGAGGCAGGGAGAAGGAGCAAGTCCCTTGCCAACCCCGAACTGATAGACATAGCCCAGGGCTATCTGTTTGAGGCAATTGAAGTAACCAAGTTCAATAGAGCAGCCGCTGAAGCTGGAACCCCATACAGAGCAGTACTAACCGCCTCAATAAAGGGGCGGGCCACGGATACCGTTGATATAGAGATACGGGTTGGAAATAAGGTCGTAAAAAACATCCAGGCCAAATCTTCCAGAAGTGCCGCCAGGTCGCTGCACCAGATAACCCAGGACAGGTACAGAGGGATGGACAAGCTTATTCCGAAGGAGCAAGTTGATAAAGCAAAGCAGCTTGCTTCCAGGCGCGCATCATCCGGTTCAATTAAGGCACAGGATTATAAAGATAGCGTCAAGAACTTGAAGGGTGAAATTGAAGTCGGCAAGGTTAAATCAGGCGGGACAAAGTATAAAGAAACCCTGAAAGCAGCCAGAAAGCCGGAAGCATATGCAGCCCGGATGGAAGCCAGGTCACTTGCTGAAGAGGCCGCATCAACTGGATTGAAATCCGCGGGAGTCGGAGCGATTATCTCTGGTGCAATCTCTGCCATTAAGAACACATACAACTACCAAAAAGGTAGGATCACAGGCGAAGAGGCCCTCGCCAATGTTGCCGCTGATACAGGCAAAGGTGCGGCAAAGACTGGAGCCGCTGCTGGGACCGGCACGCTGATCCGATATTCAGCAAAGAAATTTGGATCTAAACCCCTGGCTAAATCGAATGTAGCCGCCGCTATCGCCGCATCAGCTATCGATGCAGGAATTACCATTCATAAGTATGCCAGAGGAGAGATCTCAGGCGCTGAAGCGATGCAGGAGATAGGACAGAACGGCACCAGCGCAGCCTCAGGCATTTTCATCGGTGCGGCAGCAGGCGCAGTGTTCGGACCCGCTGGTGCTTTAGTAGGCAGTGTAGGTGGGTTTATCGTATCCTCAAGCGTGTATCAATCCTGTCTGGCCATCCTTAAAAATGCTGATTTAGAAGAGAAAGAGGCTGAAAGAATTGAAGCCCTTTGCGCACAATCAATCAAAGAGATTAACCAGCAAAAAAAGGAATTTGAGAAACAGCTATCAGCAATGCTTAAAGAGAAGGATGCCGCATTTGATAAGCTTATATCCAATCTCAGCACAGCCTATGCGAGTGATAACTATATCGGGTCATTCAATGCCCTTACAGACCTTTCCTTTTTCATGGGCAGCAAGTTGAAGTTTAAAGATTTTGAAGAGTTTGACGACTTCATGACAAGCTCTGACGGCCCTCTCGTTTTATAGACAAATTGAACATAGACAGGGGTACAGCATTAAAATATGCGCCTGGAATGGTTAAATCATCTTACATTTTGAAAGTTCAATCCGGTTTTTCACCACGAATAACGGCATCCTCTGAGCCTCTGCCCCTGCCGCTGCATTTACGGTGCAGAGTTTAACGGCAAAATCACATGTTAGTTGGAGAAGACTCACGACCGGGAGCCTATTCCGCCTGGTGCTCGGCCAGGTAGGTTGCGAAGGCCTTGTCTGCGACCAGAATGTGCTTGACGAGCCAGGACTCTAAAAATTCCCAGATCTTGTCTGAAAAGATATATTCCCTGTCCTTGCTGATTTCCATCACTCTCTGGGTGAGGCGTCTGTGGAGTTCATGGTGCTCATCCAGACGGGGGTAGTGATGCTTCTTCATCAAAACCTCCTCCTGGGCAAAGTGGGTCTCTGTGTACCGGATCAAATGTCCCATCAGCCGGTCGATTTTTTCATCCGAATCCCTGTTGAGAACGGACTTCTGAAAGTCCTGGGCGTAGACAAAGAGCATGCGATGTTCGTCGTCTATCTGGGCGATCCCCAGAGAGAGGTCGTCGGACCATTCGAGAAGGGAGATCTGTTTCAATTCCGCCCCGGATTCCTCGTCTTTGTGATTGATGAGTGTCAGCACCGAGTCTCCCTTGTTGACCACGGTTTTCTCATCTACCTCGCGGCAGATCGCACCGTCCTTGCCGTTTATCGCCAGCGGACGGATGTGGGGCCTGCCCCGAAGAAAGTCCCCCAGGGACTGGGATGTCTCGCTATTCTTAAAGAGCTTGAGCTCGTACCCCATAAGGGACTGGGAAGCCGCTGGCAATTCGCCCTGTTTATCTTCCGACTCATCGGCAATCAGCCGGGCAATCTGCTCGCCCCCCAGTCTCAGGGGGTAGACCACCTTGTCCGCTCCTGCTCTGATGAGACGGTACTCCACCCCGGGATCGCTCCCCCTGGCGATGATGTTCTGCTTCGGATTCAGTTCCCGGACAGCCAGGGCAATGTTCACATTGGTGCTGTCATCGTTGATACAGAGAAGTGTCCCTCTGGCCCGTTCAATTCCGGCAGCGAGAAGGGTCGCATCGTTGGTGCTGTCCCCCAGAATGACGGCGAAACCCTTGGCCTGGGCAATTTCAACCAGGTCCGGATCGGACTCAATCACCACAAAGTCGATGCTGCCCTCGTAGAGCTTGTGGGCGATAGAACTCCCAATCCTGCCGTAGCCGCAGATGATATAGTGAGCTGCCAGTTTATTGACCCGTTTTTGCATGCGCATCCTCCCGTATGTGTTGTTCAGTCCCGATTCGACGATGATCTGTCCCATCCGCGAAACGATGGTCGCCACCACGCCGATGCCTGAAATGATGAGAATGATCGTAAAAGTTCTGCCCGCCGGAGAAAGCTCCCGAACCTCTCCAAAGCCGATGGTGGTGAGGGTGATGACTGTCATATAGAGGGAATCAAGAAAGCTCCATCCCTCTTCGAGCACCATGTACCCCGAGGCCCCGGCGATGAGAACGGTAAAAAGAAGACCGAGAAGGAGTAAGAGGGATTTATCCCACTTCATTAAGCTTGTCCATCAGGAACTCTGGCTCCGTCGTCGTGAAGTATTGGGTTGATGGTTCAGTTCCTGAGAAAGTGGATGATCTCATCGGTAAAGTCCCTCTTTCCATCGTGAAGCTCTCTGGCAAAAAGGGCCGCCTTTTTAGCTCCCTTTTAACCTTAAAATAGGATATCATTGGCAGGGAGTGTTGTCAATGAGTTAATGCCTGACTGTCTGGGATCGAAATATTACACCTTGCGCTGATACAAGACAGTGCAATCCTCCGATTCCCAGCAGTATCCTTAAAGAACGGTTGGCAAGAAACCAGCCATTCAGCAACATCAAAATAAGTTCCAACACAATTCGCATTAATAAGCCTCTTTTATATTTCCATTGGGAACTTTCACTGGCGCTGGTTTAGGCTTCTGTGGAACCTTTTCGGGACCTTCATAATGCAAATGAGATCCAGTCGTATTTCCGGTCAGTCCCACCTCACCAAGCTGTACATTCGGCGGCAGGGTAACAGGAGGAAGAAGATTCCCGCCGTATTTTTCGGTCAAACGATTGTTTTCCCGAAGTATACTACTCCAGGCCTGGTTTGACTTTGCATTGGGATTAATATGGGTATAAACCCGCTGGCCATCCGAACTGTTTGTCCTTATGTAGTATCCAAAACCGACTCCTTGGGTTTTGTTGATTATTCTTGTTTTTGTTTTCTTATCTATTATGTCAAAGGAGAATTCAGTCCAACTCGTATCATTGCTGTCCCACTTAACCACTCCAATGGTCTCATTACCCGTAGTATAGATGGGTGCCCCTTCAGGGGCTGCTAAGTCCGTTGGAGTCTTACCGTAACTCGCCGTGTGACCGGGATAGTCAGTAACCGTGTATGGCTTCTTAATGGGGGCCCCGGTGGGGGGCTGGAATTCGTATACGTGCTATCGCTTCACTTAAGGTCTCTTTATAGTCATGGATTTCCGATTCTCCGGTATAGTAGTAACTCGCATCCATATTTGTTTTGTATTTATTTGCACGACAATATTTTAACATGGGAAGCCTGTTTTGTATCAAGGTAGTGGTGAGAAATAGGGGTTATCGGTATCTTCGCTATCCATTCTCGCTCCGCTCGCCGGAGGTAGTGTTAAATCATTTTAGGTGCCAACAAAAGAAATAGTAGCAGTATGAGAACAATTGCCGCACCCGATATTAAGATAATAGAATAAATTCGAGCGGGCTTTCCGTTTATGATCCTAATTTTTGGGAAAAAAAAGACTCTTATTGATCTGCGCTTAATACCTTTTATTCCCTTCACCAGGAGATAAGCAATCAAACTTCCAAAAAGAATAACTATGCTTATGTACGATGTTATCATTATCAGAAATTCTCCTTATTCATGCCGTTTTCATCTGGCTTTGACGGCTGATTGACAGCATCATCTATTGATTCGAGTAAAGGATCCGCAAATCCAGTTTTATCTATAAGTATAGAAACGCCTTGGATTACGGCTTTGCCTGGCATCAAAAGCTCTCCAACAGTTTCAGCTGCATCAGTTATGTTTTTTACTTTTTCAATAGTTTCTTCTGATGCACCAAATCTTTCCGCAATGCTCCCTGTTATTTCTTGCGGGATTGATATCGGGTCCTTATCATCGTCAAAGGAAGTCGTTATTTTTGCTATTCCTTCCACAAGACTCCTCAAGCCATCCAGAGTTCCAGCGGTTACTAAAATGGCGACAGGTACACTTAGAAGACCTACTGAAGCTGCTTCAGCAGCAACTCCTGTTGCGTAAGATACACCAACTTCGAAAACACCTCCTATATTACCTGAAGAGTTCCTAAAATGAAATCCTTAGTACTAAATAAGCCAAAAGGATCAACCCAGTTCACCGGATCATTCCCCGTATACACATACCAGTTCATCCCATCCCGAATCGGATCCACCGTCGTAAACCGTCCCAATTCAGGCCGGTAATCTCTGTAACCGTAGTTATACAGCCCCGTAAGCGGATCAAAAGGCTTCCCAACATACCCCCTCCGGTCGGTTTCAATGCTTGCTTCTAAAGGGGAGCCAAACACATCGTAATCGTATAAATCTTCCAGCTGACCCGAAACGGTAAAGGCCGCCTGTACCGTCCCATGAAAATCCCCAGTGTAATAACTCTGATTCCCCCCGCCGTCTATCTCAGCCAAAGCACGGCTTCCGGCGATCAGAAAACTCCGGCTCCGATGGCCGCTGACCGCCGGTCTCACATCCGGTTCGCAGCGTCGGTAGCGGGTGGGGGCGGCGTTGTTAAGAGCATCCACCCGAAGATCATTTTCCAGCTGCATGGGGATGGTGCCGATTTGGGTTCGCTCTTCCATGGGATTCAAGCCGATAGCCGCCGCTAAAATGCGCCCTTTGCGTTCCAGGCGGGGCTATCTCTTTCCAAATCGCCAAAACTTCGGCATCACCGCTGTTTTTCAGGGTGCGGAACTGATTCAAAGCCCCCTCTCCCGGTGAAAAATAGTAGGCGCTGCTTAAAGCGGGGTCAAAAAGTTCAGGATAGACTTTTGATTTATCGCTGACCAGTTTCATGATATCGGCTTTCAGTATAACTTCGCCGGGGTCGAAGTTCAACAGGTATTGGATAAAAGAATCCCCTCCGGGGGAACGCTGCTGCGGGAAAAGCCCTGCATCCAGACGATCTCTGTAGCTTTTTATGAGAATCTCATCCGAAAAGGGGTAGCTGACACGGGCCAGGCGGTCCATATCGTCGTACTCGAATTCCCGCACCTTGCCTGTATGCCTCACGATGCGGCTTCTTTGACCCCCGGAGTTGTACACATAACCCTCTCCCCAAAGAAAATCATAGCGCATGGAGCCGGTTTCCCTGTAAGCCGATACCCCGGCCGGACGGCCCCAATCATCGTAAATGCGCCGCTGTTCCACTCCCCCGGGGAACTGGCGCAGGGTTTCCCGGCCCATCACATCGTATTCAAAGCGGATATCCTGATTCTCTTCGTCACTAACGCTTAGAAGTTCGCCCCTTTGCCCATAGGTGTAAACCTCGCGGATTATCCCGTCCCGCAGAACATGGGTCTTGTTACCCCGCTCATCGTAGCGGAAACCGATATCAGAGCTGAACCGATCATCGGTTTCCCGGATCAGCCGGTTTAATTCATCGTATTCGTAAAAAAGCCGATTTCCCTCTTCACCCGCGGCTTCCAGAAGATTTCCAACCGCATCGTAGCGATAGGAGACTTCCGTGCCCCTTTCATAACGCTCCTGGATCATCCGGTTGTAATCATCGTAGCTGTAATGGGTCGAGTGCCCGTTAAAGTCAATGATTTCCGATAAAAGGCTCCCCTGATAGCGAAGCGTGCGGGTGTGTCCGTTCTGGCTGGTCTGTGATATCAAACGCCCCAGTTCATCATAGCGGGCATAGCGGCGATGGCCCAGGGGATCGGTGTCGTTGAGAAGATCCCCCGCCGCCGAGCGCCCGTAGCGGTAGAAAATCCCCTTGCCGGGACTGTAGCTGGTCAAATAGCCTAAATCATCGTATTCAAAACTCTCAATCCGACCGGGAGGAATATCCTCCTTGATGAAGGTTGCGAGGGTGAATTTCTATTGGAGATGTCCCGAATTCTGCTAAGAGATTGTGGTGGACGATTTTTGGGGCAGCACGAGACTTCCTTCCCACCGGAGATTGGAAAATATTCCTTAAGAGTCACTGGAATTCACTCTTCTGCTGTGATTTTCTGACGGTTGAGACATCAGGATTTCGACGCTTCTATGTGTTTTTATCATGGAGCTTAAGAGCCGAAAGATTGTACAGTTCGGGGTTACAAGGAATCCGGATTTTCAGTTTGTGGGTAATCAGCTTCGGGGATTCATGTTTGATCGGTAAGGTAAAAAGACGTACCTGATTCATGATAATTCGGGAGAACTGAAGTGGTACGATTATGAATCACTGGGAATCAAAGGAATAGCAACTGTTCCCTTTTCTCCAAATATGAATTCTTTTGCAAAGCGATTTGTGGGCTCATTGCGCCGGGAATGTTTAGATCATTTCATCATCTTTGGCTACCGCCAACTCCATACGCTTGTCCGCGAGTATATCCGTTATTACAATGAAGAACGGCCGCATCAGGGTGTAGGAAACCGCTTGATTGAACCACAAAACCCGGTGAATCAAACAGGAAAAGTGAAGAGCCGTCCGGCTCTTTTTGGACTTGAGCGTTCCTATTACCGGGATGTGGCCTGAATTCTAAAGACAGCTAAACATTTATCTCATTTTCCAAGCCTGGCATAGGTGTATCCGTTTGGATTGACCGTTTGCTGGATTTCGGACTTCTCGGGGAAATCGGTCATGAAATCGGCGGGGATTTCTGTTGTTGGCTGGAAATTAGGAGCAGGGAATGATGAATTTCCATTGGAGATGTCACGAATTCTGCTGAGAGATTGTGGTGGACGATTTTTTTGGTAGTATACGGGATCAACTCATCCCCCGGCATCTATTTCTCTCGCAACAACCCCAACTCCAGCATAAAAATAGTTAACCCGGTCATATTCAATCTTACCGATAGTCTTTCCTGCTGAATCAACATAACCCTTCTTTCCATTAAGCTCCACAGTGAAAACACCATCACTGTAAGTAATAATGGAATCATATACCGGTGGTATAATGATCCGATTTTCTATCAAATCATAGACACCCATTTTTTCCAGAGATCGAAAAGATGCATAACGGTTGTGGTATATAGTCATCAAACCATCAATGGTAGTTTTCCTTTGGCCGAATTTATCAACCATAATATTTTTTTCCGTTGTGGTATCAATTATAAACCAGGAATCAGAATAAGCCCATACAGCGGTATATATAGGGTCTACAAAGACTTCACCTTCCCAACTCATAAAACCATACCCTACACTGCTGTCTGCATTAAAAATAAGAGTGTCTCCCGCCATGAGTATTTTGCTAAAACAAATATCTTCATTCAAATCCCATTCATTATCCTTTAATTCAATAATGCATCGTTTTTTTCTACCTTTTACTAAAGCTATTCCCTTTCCAGGAATACTAATGGATAGTTTAATTGAACTAAAAGCCAGTGGACTCGCATAATTCCCATGTAAATCAATAATTCGATAATCAAATTTGGGCCGTGGCGGTATCCTTTTCCCTGTTCCAACAATCGCATATCCATAAGTGAAGCCTCCTACATCATCAAACCTAGGTTCAATGACAACTTCACCTTTTCGATTTAGAAAACCATATTTTCTTTTTTGAAAATCATAATAACCGATTCTGTCTTGTTCTAATGCAGCAAATGATGAAAGCCCACCTCTGGCGCGGTGGATTTCATCAAAACTGCTGTTAAGAAAAGCAAATTCTTTTCCATATTCTATGGCAATAATTCCTTCACTAAGTCTTGACACATACTCAGCTTTAGGAATCGAATGCAACACAATACCATTCCGATCAATAATTTCCCAGTCATAGGTCTCAGCATAAAGTGTGCACCTCAATAGCAATATCAATACTGGCTGAATCCATTTCTTCATAATTAAAACTCACTTCGGCGCAAAATCGCGCCCATTATGCTTTTTCCCCCGCAAATGCTCAGGTGCATCTTCAGGATATTCGCCGTAGGGTGCTGTTTCCTTTCCCCCTTCACCCAGCGGATTTTCTGGTCCTGGATCAACAAAATCCCACCCGCCTTCACCATCCGGCTCCAGTTTTTCATGATGTACATGAGGCCCGCTTGAATCTCCGTCCTCATTTTCGTCCGTCTCAATTCGGCCAAGATAGTCACCCTTCTTTACAGGGTCACCATGATTCAATCCGTTATTCTTTACGGAATTTTCATTCATATGCCCATCATTATGCCAATTGCCTTTTTCATCCAATGCGGAGCTGTAATAACCAAGTCCGAAATTATGATTGTTTGGATCATCCCACTGACTCCCCTTATATGTCCCATCTACTGTGGAAAATACATTGTATCCATCTGCAGGTTTCTGCCCATCCTCAGTAGCCAGCCCCCAAAGATCCACATGATTCACCGGATCATTCCCCGTATACACATACCAGTTCATCCCATCCCGAATCGGATCCACCGTCGTAAACCGTCCCAATTCAGGCCGGTAATCTCTGTACCCGTAGTTATACAGCCCCGTAAGCGGATCAAAAGGCTTCCCAACATACCCCCTCCGGTCGGTTTCAATGCTTGCTTCTAGGGGGGAGCCAAACACATCGTAACCGTATGAATCTTCCAGCTGCCCCGAAACGGTAAAGGTTGCCTGTACTGTTCCATGAAAATCCCCGGTGTAATAACTCTGATTCCCCCCGCCGTCTATCTCAGCCAAAGCACGGCTTCCGGCGATCAGAAAACTCCGGCTCCGGTGGCCGCTGACCGCCGGCCTCACATCCGGTTCGCAGCGCCGGTAGCGGGTGGGGGCGGCGTTGTTAAGAGCATCCACCCGAAGATCATTTTCCAGCTGCATGGGGATGGTGCCGATTTGGGTGCGCTCTTCCATGGGATTCAAGCCGAAATCCCCGCAGCGGTAGAGGGTGCGCTCCCCGGACGATGTCGTGCGGCTCTGACGGCGGCCTAAAGCATCGTAGGTGTAGGAGAGGGTGTTGGAGCCGCTTTCAAATCCGGCAAGGCCCACCGTGCCCCGGCGGCTCATCTGGACGCCGGTCATCCGATTGCGGGCGTTATAGCTGTAATCGGCCGTCGAGCGTTCCACCCGTTCCTGAATCAGATTGCCGTTTCCATCGTAGTCAAAATGCCTTTGGCCGCCGCTAAAATGCACCCTTCGCGTTCCAGGCGGGGCTATCTTTTTCCAAACCGCCAGCACTTCGGCATCACCGCTGTTTTTCAGGGTGCGGAACTGATTCAAAGCCCCCTCGCCCGGTGAAAAATAGTAGGCGCTCCTTAAATCGGGGTCAAAAAGTTCAGGATAGACTTTTGATTTATTGCTGACCAGCTTCATGATATCGGCTTTCAGTGTAACTTCACCGGGGTCGAAGTTCAACAGGTATTGGATAAAAGAATCCCCTCCGGGGGAACGCTGCTGCGGGAAAAGCCCTGCATCCAGACGATCTCTATTTTCTTCCTTACTAACGCTTAAAAGTTCACCCCTTTGCCCGTAGGTGTAGACCTCGCTGATTATCCCGTCCCGCAGAACATGGGACTTATTGGAGATGGCCCGAATTCTGCCGAGAGATTTTGGTGAATGATTTTTGAGGTAGCACGGGGGTTCGAGAAGAATTTTGGGAGTGCTCAAAATCTTAGCATAGCGATAGAAGTTTCTCCCGAGACGGTTCGCCGAACGATTCAGTGGGGATGAAAGCTGGAAAACATTTTTCCCACTGGAGATTGGAAAAGATTCCTAAAGAGTCACTGGAATTTACTCTTTTGCTGTGATTTTTTGACGGTTGAGACATCAGGATTTCGACGCTTCTATGTGTTTTTTATCATGGAACTTAAAAGCTAAAAGATCGTGCAGTTCGCTTAGTGTCAAGCAAGTTGTCACGATCATCCTGCTTTTTTATATAAAAACTTTCTGGTTTCCCGTGAAGGATTCAGGTAGACAACCATACGCTCCCTCCACATCCGGGGACCCCTTTTCGGAAAACGTTCAGGGTGCTTCTTCCATGCCTCCTGAAGTGTCCGGTTCCTTCTGGCGAATAGGTTGGATGATGCACCTGTTCGACGCTGTAGTGGTGTGACATAACCGATTCCCGAATGCCTATGAATTGTGTTATACCAGTTGACGAAATCTGCCGTCCAACTCCTGGCCTCATCAATAGCGGCAAAGCGCCGTGGATAACCAGCATGGTATTTCAAAGTCCTGAAGAATGACTCTATGAATGGATTATCATTCTTCACCAGGGGCCGGGAGTGCGAAAGGAACATACCCATGTTGGCCAGAGTAACAGCAAAGGTTGCTCCCCGCATGGGATTTCCATTGTCCGCATGAAGCCAGGTTCCCTTGAGATCTCGTTTCGCTTTAATTCTAAGCCGAAGTTTTTGGCGAAGAAGTTAGTAATTCTCTATCAAAAAAAGATTTACAAATAAATTCTGTGTTGTTTACTGCTTACACCTCCCTATTCGCATGGGATTGTACTGTACGTTTAGCAACTCAAATACCTTTGTATGAAAAGGATTTAACTCACTTCCCTGCGAGTAGCAGGGGGCGTTATCCACGGCAGGTCGAATGTCGATGATGGCTACAGCCGAAAGAGAATCAATAAGGGATCGAAAGCTCATCACGGGATATCCTTCTTCGTTAACTTTATGTTCTGCTTTGTGATTGCCATGAGGTGAACGCAAAGCCTTCCTCACCGGTGAGCTTTGCCTGCTTCTGTCTTGATACTCATCCATAAACAGCAGAGGTTTGAGTTTTTCCCTCATAGCAAACTCTACGTAATAGGCAAGCAAGCACAGATAAAAGTGCCCTTTAACCCGACTTGCAAGACGATGATGAATGGGACGGGCCTGTAGTCCGGCTATTTTCAAGCAGCGAAACACTTCCTCCACTCGTTGAAGATTTTTGTAGTTCTCCACACATTCTGGTGTTTGCATTCTATCGCTTTCCACATTGGTACGCAGGATATAAATACCGTCACAGGCCTCTTCCTGTCCGATGGATTCTTCGTTTCGAGAAAACAAAAAGTCATCGTCCCTGATCTCTACATTGAAATGCTTGCCCATTTTATACTTTCCAATAATTCGGCCATAGCGTTCGGCAATCTTCACTTTGCCCCGTAAAGCTCTTTTTTCCCTTCTTGCGGCTTTCTGGATGGCACTTAACTTATCTTCAGCTGCACTCAACAGTTCCCGCCGTTTCTTCCTGCGTTCCTGAGCAAGATAAGGATTGCGGCACACGATAAGCCGTTCTCCGGGAAAGTCTTCGCTGTGTATTTCCCATAAATCCGTTTCATCAAAGAGTTCCGGGGTAATACTCTGGGTAGTAACCAGTTTCTTGACCGCTGGAGCACTCAAGGCTCCAAGCCATCTTACCCAATCCCCATTGTCAAGCATCTCTTCTTTAATGTTTTTGGCTGTAACCATTCCCCGATCACCGACAAACACTATTGCTTTGCCCAGCTTCCTTAACTTTTCAAGCTGCTCTGCTGCGGTAGTGCTGTCACTTCTATTGCCCTTAAATACTTGAGCTCCAACCGGAACGCCGTATCGATTTGTCATGACACCTAACTCTATTTGCCGTTTACCCCTTTTCCCGTCCCGGCTATATCCGTATTCGGCAAGTGAACAGTGAGAACCTTCATACCAAAAGGAACTCAAGTCGTACAGCAAGATCGTATCATCCTTGAGATGACGGTTTCTTAATCGCTGTTCAATACTTCCCCACTGCTCTTCCAGATTATCAAGTGCTCCGTAAAGATCAGCAGGCTTGACTTCTCCCAGACCAAGAATGCGGTTCAAAGAGCTATGTGTATTCTTTTCATCAAGAGCATAAGCGGTCGCAAGCTTTGATGCAGGGTGAATAATCCTCTGGGCGATCATTGCCTTAATCAGCATCAGGTTATCAGGAGACACACCTTTAAGAAGACTCTCTATGTTGAGTTGTTTCATGGTTTGAATGATGGCCAGAGAGTGTCCGTGGGCGTAGGATCGTTCAATCGTGAACATTTTATCCGGAGAGATAATTCTTGCTCCCTTAAGCAGAGCATGAAATCCTTCTCTAATTTCTGCCGGCCAATCAGTGAGATTGGCTATTGTTGTAGTCGTGGGTTTTCCATTGACGCGGGTTGATTTTCGAAGGAGCCAGCAGCCTGGAGAGTTTCTATTTTTGATATACTGGATATACATGTGCTGTATTATAGCATGTATTATTTATATGTCAAGCTATTAGCAATAGAAAAATTCATATTACATGCGTACATTTTCCTGTTTTTTTAGCGGTATATTCTTGTAACTTTTTTCAGAAAAAGAAATTAACTGGATTTTGCGCCAAAAACTTCGGTCTAAGGAATAACTCTCTGGCATATTTTTCCGACTCAGAATCATGGATGGTCCAGCCAACAATCTCACGGCTCCAAACGTCAATGACAGCATAGGCATACCAGAATAGACCATTCACCTGAGAGGGCATCCATGTAATATCCCAGGAATACACTTGATCCGGGCCGGTCGCTTTAAGTTCCGGCGGTCTGTAGGACTTTCTCGGCGGCTTTGAGCTTCGCCTGTGAGAAAGGAGTCCCCGCTGCTTCAACACTCGATAGAATGTTCTGGGACTTGCAAGGTAAGTGTCTTCTTCAGCAAGGATTGCAACAATTTCATAAGGATTGGTATCCACAAACCTCTTAGAGCAGCATACAGCAACGATCGCATCCTTTTCCTGTTCGCTTAAGGCTCTGGGATTCGCCCTTGCCTTACCTGAGCGTTTATCATCGGAGCATTGAGTCCACCGGTAGTACGTTCTTGTTTGAATCCCCAGAGCATCACAGCATTTGTAGATTGGAGCCCCTAAAGCCACAGCCTCCTTGATATCAGAAACAATCTGTTTCTTCACACTACGATGAGTCACTCGTCCTCGGCCTCCTGAAACAGAAGAGATGTTTTTTTTTGAAGTGCTATGATTGTCGACATCTCTGCAAGAGCCTTGTCCTTACGGTTAAGCTCTTTATCCCTCTTTTTCAGCTCCTTGCGAATCTCCCTCATCTCCCGGGACTTATCCCCACCTTTCTGATCAACAAGAGCCCGGAGTTCTTGTTCCCATAGCCCAATTAGTCGTGTACACATACCAGTTCCGCCCATCCGAATTCCTCTGAGAGATCAGCTGCCTTCCGCTTCTCCGGGCCGATCATCTTTTGCAAGATAGTATTCCTGAATTGAACACTGTACCTCTGCATGTTGTCAGCTCCTACGTTGACTTAACTTGTGTGACAACTACTTTGGCACAGCGCGGGGGTAGCACGGCACGGGAAACAGCTAAAATTTCAGAAAAATAAGTTACCTTTCCGAATACTCAATTGTTATGTTTTTATAATTATTTTGCTTAACATAGATATGATTTGATGGACAATCGTGAGAAATTATTAAATGATCAGCATCACGCCAAGTTACACTTACATTTGTGCTATGACTTCCAATAAAAACATTTCCTGTCACATTATTTTTTAATTTTTTTGTTGTCTTCATTATTGATACCTGAGGTGAGAATGAAGTTGTTGCCCCACAGTTTCGCAAAAAAGCGACTGCCTTTAAGTCACCAGAAGGGGACTCCTTTTCACTGATGATTTCATTTTCACACATTGCCGTACATCCTGATAAAATGAGTATGCTACAAATCCCAGTAATTATGATTATTCTTTTCATATAAAATTCTTAATCTATTGTCCACTTGCTTTTAATGCTTCTTGTTGTCTAATAATCAATACCTGCTTTTATTTGAACTTGGTCAGCGGGGGCATCACCATATGGAGCAGAGCCCCAAGGGTTTCCCCACTCAGGCTTTGAAGTTCCTGCCTCTGTTTGAGCCCAGACAGCATCTCGTAATAATACTTGTTCAGGAATACTTATTGAAGCCCCAGTAGCACCAAAGTTAAAATTACCGAAATCTTGATACTCTGAGCCTTGTTGCTTATAATCCCATTCTCCTTTGTTTTTTTACAGCATTGTACTACTCTTTGTACCCCATATCTTTTGCCTTCCGTAGATCGCTTTCCAGCTGCATGGGGATGCTGCCGATTTGGGTGCGCTCTTCCATGGGATTCAAGCCGAAATCCCCGTAGCGGTAGAGGGTGCGCTCTCCGGCCGATGTCGTGCGGCTCTGGCGGCGGCCTAAAGCATCGTAGGTGTAGGAGAGGGTGTTGGAGCCGCTTTCAAATTCGGCAAGGCCCACCGTGCCCCGGCGGCGCATCTGGACACCTTTCATCCGATTGCGGGCGTTATAGCTGTAATCGGCCGTCGAGCGTTCCACCCGTTCCTGAATCAGGTTGCCGTTTCCATCGTAGTCAAAATGCCTTTGGCCCCTCTGGATCAGCTGATTCTCCTGCCCGTAGCGGCTTTCAATCATCCCCCAGCCGTTCTGGATGCTCGCGCGGTTTCCGGCGCTGTCGTATTGATAATACTCGCTCCACTGGCAGCCGCTAAAATGCACCCTTTGCGTTCCAGGCGGGGCGATCTCTTTCCAAACCGCCAGAACTTCGGCATCACCGCTGTTTTTCAGGGTGCGGAACTGATTCAAAGCCCCCTCTCCCGGTGAAAAATAGTAGGCGCTGCTTAAATCGGGGTCAAAAAGTTCTGGATAGACTTTTGATTTATCGCTGACCAATTTCATAATATCGGCTTTCAGTGTAACTTCGCCGGGGTCGGAGTTCAACAGGTATTGGATAAAAGAATCCCCTCCGGGGGAACGCTGCTGCGGGAAAAGCCCTGCGTCCAGACGATCTCTGTAGCTTTTTAAGAGAATCTCATCCGAAAAGGGGTAGCTGACACGGGCCAGACGGTCCATATCGTCGTACTCGAATTCCCGCACCTTGCCTGTATGCCTCACAATGCGGCTTCTTTGACCCCCGGAGTTGTACACATAACCCTCGCCCCAAAGAAAATCATAGCGCATAGAGCCGGTTTCCCTGTAAGCTGATACCCCGACCGGACGGCCCCAATCATCGTAAATGCGCCGCTGTTCCACTCCCCCGGGGAACTGGCGGAGGATTTCCCGGCCCATCACATCGTATTCAAAGCGGATATCCTGATTCTCTTCGTCACTAACGCTTAGAAGTTCGCCCCTTTGCCCGTAGGTGTAAACCTCGCGGATGATACCGTCCCGCAGAACATGGGTCTTGTTACCCCGCTCATCGTAGCGGAAACCGATATCAGAGCTGAACCGATCATCGGTTTCCCGGATCAGCCGGTTTAATTCATCGTATTCGTAAAAAAGCCGATTTCCCTCTTCGCCTGCGGCTTCCAGAAGATTGCCAACCGCATCGTAGCGGTAGGAGACTTCAGTGCCCCTTTCATAACGCTCCTGGATTATCCTGTTGTAATCATCGTAGCTGTAATGGGTCGAGTGCCCGTTAAAGTCAATGATTTCCGATAAAAGGCTCCCCTGATAGCGAAGCGTGCGGGTGTGTCCGTTCTGGCTGGTCTGTGATATCAAACGCCCCAGTTCATCGTAGCGGGCATAGCGGCGATGGCCCAAAGGATCGGTGTCGCTGAGAAGATCCCCCGCCGCCGAGCGCCCGTAGCGGTAGAAAATCCCCTTGCCGGGACTGTAGCTGGTCAAATAGCCTAAATCATCGTATTCAAAACTCTCAATCCGGCCGGTCGGCAGAATCTTCTCAACCATGTGACCGGATTGGTCATACCGGTAAACCTCGTAAAACCCTCCGGGAAGTGCCCCCCGGATCATCCGGCCCTGTCCGTCGTATTCGTAGCGGTATTCCCCGCCTCCTGAATCACTCACCTCAACAAGTTGATCCGCCGCATCGTAGCGGTAGGTGTAGAGTGCCCCCTCATCCCCATAGGGATCGCCACTCTGGACAAGGCGGCCCAATTCATCGTACCTCCGGCTCCACTCTCCCCCCGCTTCATCAGTAATCAAGACAAGACGATCCATATCATCATAGCTGTATAACACTTCGCCGCCGCCAGGATCAGTCTTTTTGACAGGACGGTCATACCCGTCGTATTCCAGCTGAGTCACCCGCCCAAGAGCATCTTCTATTTCGCTTAAAAGACCGCTCCGGCTATCGTAGCGGCGGCGCTCGATAACGGTGCTATCCGGACCTATCACCTGAATCAGCCGATCCAGATTGTCATAGATAAACCGATAGGTCAGTCCATCCTCTCCGGTTCTGGCACTCAGACGGCCCAGACGGTCGTAGCTCTGATTCTCGGATATCATCCCCCGGCCGGTTTCGGCGACCCGGCCCATCGCATCGTAGCGGTAGAGGGTATCAAGATCCCATAAATCGCTGAAAGATCTCAGCCTCCCATACTCCCAGCTGTAATGCTGCTCGGCAAGGCTCCCCTGATAAAAGGCTCCATCAAAGCGGCCGTTTTGATAGCGTCCATAACTTTCCCGGATCAGCTGCGAATGGCTGTCATAGGCGTAGCTGACAGCCCGCCCTTCCCCGTCATGGAGTAAATCAAGACGGCCCCCGGGCCCGTAGAGGTAGCTCTCCGAAGCGGAAAGCTGATCGTTTTTGTAGGAGATTTTCCCAGCAAGATAGCCTCCCTCACTGTAGCTGTATTCTTCCCGGTACACATCGGGATTCTCTTTTCCGCCGACAAAGCGGCTCATAGGCTTCTCATCTTCCCGGTAAACCCGGTACTCAACCCGCAGATAGCGGCTCTTAAGATCATCAAAATCAAGGGATGCGTAATCGATATTCGCATCAGGAAACCCGCTTTGATCAGCAAGTCCGTCTATCCGGTAGATCAGCTTGTGACGCCTGTCGTAGATCAAACGGCTCCATACCCCGTCAAAACTGCGCACCCAGATCAAATCCTTGCGGTTATTGTATTCATAAAGCTCTCCCCGGCTCTGCTGCCCATCGGTGCTGTGTAAAGTCCGCTCTGTCAAACGCCCCTCACCATCATAGGCGAAGCTCATCTGCCGCCCTTCGACGCTTTCCCCGGCCAAAAGTCCCCCGGCCGTATAGCTCCGGGTAATCTGACTCCCGTCCGGGTAACTTGCACCGATTAAGCGGCCAAAGCCATCATAACTGTAGCTGTATTGGTTTCCATGACGGTCTCTGTAGCTTGTAAGAATACCGGCGGCCAATGGGGCATAGCTCATAAGCTCCCGGCTGCCGTCGCTGTGGAGAATCTCCTCGACCTCTCCCCGATCGCTGTAACTGTATCGTGTCTCCCTTCCCAAACGGTCGGTATGGGAGAGCAGCTGACCGTTCGCATCATCATAGTCAAACTCCTCCAGGCTCCCATCAGAATGCTCCACCCGGCTTTCCTTGTGGGGAGATGCAAACTCATACTTCTCCCATACTCCCGAAGAATTTGTATAGAGGGTGCTTTGAACTTCTCCCTCAGCGTCAAAGCTGTATTCAAAGCTCTCGGTGTTTCCTTCCTCATCAGTTGTTCCAACCACCATCTGGTGACCTTCCACATCCTGATACAGCAGGTCAATTTGACTCCCGTCGGCTTTCACAATCTCATCAAGGCGTCCATCCAGACGGTATTGGTAACCGGTCGTATCCCCTGAAAAATCGGTGACTCCGCTTAAATAATCCCCGCTGTAACTGTAGCGGATTTGCCGATTGGCGTAATCATCTATCCCGGCCAAACGCTCTCCGTTCCACAGTAAATCAATAACTCGGCCCGAATCATCGGTAATCTCTTCCAATCGGCCTTCTTCCCAGCGTAAATCGTACCCGGCTCCAGAGCGGTTTTCAATTCGAAACACCCGCCCGTACAAGTCGTAGTACCATAAGGTCAAATCGCTTGACTTTTCCCGAACCAATACTCCGTCACTGCGCAGAAAAAGCTTATCCCCCCCGGGGTTATCAACCGGTTCTAAGGCCGTCCCCGCCGGGTAAAAGTTAAATATGGCTCCGCTGTCTTCCGGGGCGGCAGAGGTGTAACCGTTATCATAGTCCAAAGGCATTTTGCCGGGGCTTTGGTGATGGCCGTTCAGGTACTGATGATCATAACGGCGAAGCTGGAGGGGGCGGGGCTG
This sequence comes from Spirochaetaceae bacterium, assembly GCA_965224705.1. Lineage (GTDB taxonomy): Bacteria > Spirochaetota > Spirochaetia > DSM-2461 > DSM-2461 > UBA2779. The sequence continues at coordinate 2,900,059 of OZ245056.1, forward strand.
TCACATGGACTCCCAGGATGCGGTGGCGGAGTTTGTGCCGTCTGTCGTAGAGAAAGTAGTGGCGGATTTCATCGTTGATGGTGGTGGACAGGCGGTCTTTGCGGCTGTTGTAGGCATACTCTTCCCGGTAGCTGATTCTTCCGTCTTTGCCGTAGGTGATGAGGCTCGTCAGGAGGCCATCGGGGCGGAAGGTGAAGGCTTCCCGTATTCCATTGGCATAGATTCTTTCGGCCAGGCTGCCCGCTGCGTCATAGCTTCGCTCTTCGACGGTGGTATTGTCGATCTTCACTGTGGTGAGCTGACCGTAGGGGTCGTATTGGTAGGTCCAGAGGCTGTTTTCTATCTGCCTTGAGGCGAGCAGGCCTTCGCTGTTGTAGGTGAAGGTTTCCTCGTTTGAGATTTGGCCCATGGGGTATGTAATCCGGACCAGCTGGCCGCCGGCATTGTAATCATAGGTGGTGGTGTTTCCCCGCCGGTCCCGGAAGCTGGTGATTTGCCGTCCGCTGTTCCGGTAGGAGCTTTCCGTGTAGCTGCCGTCTCCGTAGGTGGTTTTGGTGATGCTGCCGAAGTTGTCGTATTCGTAGCGGAGTGTTTCGCCGGTTGGGAGTACTTCCTGGGTTACTTGGCGGAGGGGGTTGTATGTTTTTTCGTGAAAGCTTCCGTCCGAATAGCTTGTCTTGGTCACCAAATGATCGTTTATCTGATGGACTTCCTTTAGAACATACCCAGTATCATCCAATTTACCTTTATCATATAATCCTTGTGTATTTTCAAAATGAGGCTTATCGTCAAATGAAGCGTCCACCCGTACTCCAGAACCTGACGCAGCAAAATCACTCCACGATACGCAACTCACCCGTCGCGAAATCCTCGAATATCTCATAACCGGGCCAGTTCCACTCCCACTCCAGATACATATTGTCAATCTCCTCCATACGTCTGATGACTGCATCCATCGCCGCCTCATTCTCCTGCGATGAACCGGCACCGTATTCAATGCCCCTTCGCTCCATCTCTCCCTGTGCATTGAAGGTATAAAATACCGTGGCAATCCTCTCTCCTTCAGGACCCCAATAGTATTCGTAGACTGTCTGCTGATCATAATCGGAAGCCTCGGTCCTGATCATTCTGGCAAGCATGATTCCCTGAAATTCGGGATAGTAATAGACAGCCGAACCCTCCAGGAATCTCAGCCCTGAATTCTCCCACTCTTGCGGTAGAGGAGTGACTTTGGCTGTATAACCATCGGGGTAGAGGATAACCTCCGTACCGGCCTGAACCGAATAGGCCGCCGAGAAAACAAAATCCTCTGCCGCCACAAAGCGCCGGATATTTCCATCTTCAAAATAGAGTCTTTCTCCGCCTTTAACGGCTATACGGCCTCCCCAGAATGAGATTGTGAAGTCATTGACAGCCGTAATGAACTTGTACTCAGTCTCTTCGGAGTCCTGATAATTTACCGCACTTCCCCCCTGAAGCGCATTATTCGGTCCCCTCGGATAATCTGAGTCCAGTATAATGTGTTGCGTCTGGCCATTCTCGAAGTAATAGATTTCAGTAAATGGTTTAACCCTGGCTTTCTTAACTACATAGCCCCGATCTGATGCAGTCAGACGTGCCGCATAGCCGTCCTCATACCAATAAAACGGATAGCTGCGGGCCGCGTACTCCAATACATGGGAATCTGTTTTTTTATTGAGAACCGCATAGGCAGGAAGACCGTTCTCATAGAAATAAATGGGGGAATCAAAATAAAATATTCCTTCAATTGGAACCAACACTCTCACCGGGCGGTCGGAAAGAATCCGTTTGAAGTTGCCATTCTCCCAAAAAAGCAGCTCTGAACCGGAGGGAACAACCACTTTCTGATTTCCGCTGGAAACGAAGTCCTCTGCTAACACAGCCTTTTTCAAATGATTGTTGCGATGGAATTCCGCTCTATGATTACCCTTGAGAGAGAACGTTATATCATTAATGATATAAAACCAATCGTTCTTGAAAGTAATACTCTTCAATTGACCGCCCGCATACACTTCAATGATTTCACCGGTCTCAACCGCAAAAATACCATACCGTATTGGATGCAGAAGCATGTAACGCCGGTAACCGTCCTTTTCCTCAAGCAGCCGGGCGTTCACAGGGTTCCGGACTTCCCTGACGAGAAAATCAATCATCCTTGATACTTCAGTGACCTGTGAAAATCTACTGAAAAGATCATTCTCGTCAGTTACTGTCCGGCAACTGACGAGAATACTTAGCAGAACAAAAGCCCATACATTTCGGGGTTTCATAGCATTACCGCCTTACAGTTATCTGAACACTGACTTTGATCTTCGGATCGCCGGGACTAACCCCTATTTCTCACCAAGACCTTGAGACAAAGCAGGCTTCCCATGCTAAAATATTTATATGAAAAAAAATAACAAACAAAAAGAAGCCCGCTTTGCTAATACAGAGTGTAAAGCCCATCAGCTCGAATTGCAAGGGATGGAAATCGGAAAATCCCGCAAAATCATTGTAAAGAATGACGGCAAGGTCAACAGTTCCGATGCCGGATTTCTTCTCCTCCAGCAGGTTGAGCAGAAGCACAGAATTATTGAAAAGCTGTCAGATTTTTTCGCCGATAAAAGAGATCAGGAAAAAATTACACATAGCCTGACTACTCTTCTGAAACAGAGAATCTTCGGAATCTGTCAGGGCTATGAAGATCTCAATGATCATGAACGATTGCGCGATGATCCGCTGCTTCAATATATATGCGGGCGGGATGATAAAACGCCAGTTGCCGGAAAAAGCACCCTGAACAGATTGGAACTCGGCCATGAGCTGGATGAAAAAACCAGGGACCGGTACAGCAAAATCACCTGGAATGCCAGGGGGATTGAAGAGCTTCTCTGTCAACTGTTTCTTGAGAGTTTCGAGGAGCCGCCGGAAACCCTGATTCTGGATTTTGATGCCACCGATATTCCCATCCACGGCGAGCAGCAGCAGCGGTTTTTTCACGGATATTACGATCACTACTGCTACCTTCCGCTCTATGTGTTCTGTGATGATTTTCCCCTGATCGCCCGGCTGCGGCCGTCCAGCCTGGATGCCTGTGAGGGTACCGAAGAGATTCTGGTCAAGCTGGTTGGCGCGATCAGGGCCAGATTTCCTGATGTCCGTATCATTTTCCGTGGAGACTCGGGCTTCTGCCGTGAGAGTATCCTGAAGCAGTGTGAGATATTGAAAATCAGATATATCACCGGTATGGCAGGAAATACACGGCTGCTGAAGAAGATTGATCCGCAGATGGTTGAGGCTGAAAAGCTCTTCGGTAAAAGCAAAGAAGCCGAACGTGTTTTTACCCGTTTTTCCTGGAAGACCGAAAGCAGCTGGAGTCGCAATCGGGATGTCATTGCCAGGGTGGAACATCTGCCGGGCAAGAAAAATCCCCGCTTTATTGTGACGGACATTTCTGCTGAAGAAGGGGATGCCCAATCGCTGTATGAAGATGTCTACTGTGCACGCGGCGATATGGAGAATCGCATCAAAGAACAGCAGCTTTATCTGTTTGCCGACCGCACCTCCACCTGGTGGATGAGTTCGAATCAGCTTCGATTGTATTTCTCGACAATCGCCTATATTTTCTTTGTCCATCTTCGAAGAACAATTCTGCAGGTCAGCGGTGATGAAACTCGAAGCATGTCCTCTACAATCCGATTAAGGATGCTTAAAGTTTCGGCCGCTGTAAAGATTACGGTTCGCCGAGTCTGGATCAGTCTTCCTGAGAGTTTTCCCTGGTGGGACATCTGGATACGAACATCCCGGGCCATCTGAGCGGTAATAAAAACAGTTGATAGTTCTCATCTGGATTCCCTGGGAAAGCTGTGCACCGAGGGTTGAAAAAATGCAAAAAAATCAGAAGAAATCGACTTAAATTGGACGGAAATAACAAGGATCAATCAACTGAAAACTTTTTGTTTGATATATTAGCGGAGAGAACAGAAATCCTCCAGGATTTTTATGCCGTTTTATTTTGGTGAGAAATAGGGGCTAACACGCACTTCCCACGGTTTTGCGGTAAGAGTCACGAAATCGGTCACTTGGGCGGTAAGTGTGAATCTGCCATTCTCTCCAAACGGCGCACCGAGAGTTCCCGTAACCGTGGGCCCGATACTGAGTTCGCTGTCCAAACTGAAATTCGCTGTAAGACTTGTAGCAAGATAGAAGGAAGTCTTTTGGGGATCGGCATATGAAACGGTGAATCTATCCCAATCGATTTTTTTTTCTGAGACCAGAACCCAATGGACCAACAGGATCAACTGGAGTATCATCAGGATCATCATCCAAGTCACTAGCAGTTGGTGAAGGGAGTGAAGGGGGTGAGGGGGGGGGGGGGGGAAGCCGAAGGCACCTTGAGACCAATTCGTTGGGAAATTCGTTGCCTGTGGTAGATAAGGGGCTCCCTTCCACTCACCGTCAGCCTCACTGTCGTCTGGCGCAGCCCCATCCTCCGCACTCAACCCCCAAGGATCAACATAATTCACCGGATCATTCCCCGTATACACATACCAGTTCATCCCATCCCGAATCGGATCAACCGTCGTAAACCGTCCCAATTCAGGCCGGTAATCTCTGTACCCGTAGTTATACAGCCCCGTAAGCGGATCAAAAGGCTTCCCAACATACCCCCTCCGGTCGGTTTCAATGCTTGCTTCTAAAGGGGAGCCAAACACATCGTAATCGTATGAATCTTCCAGCTGACCCGAAACGGTAAAGGCCGCCTGGACCGTCCCATGAAAGTCTCCAGTGTAATAACTCTGATTCCCCCCGCCGTCTATCTCAGCCAAAGCACGGCTTCCGGCGATCAGAAAACTCCGGCTCCGATGGCCGCTGACCGCCGGTCTCACATCCGGTTCGCAGCGTCGGTAGCGGGTGGGGGCGGCGTTGTTAAGAGCATCCACCCGAAGATCATTTTCCAGCTGCATGGGGATGGTGCCGATTTGGGTTCGCTCTTCCATGGGATTCAAGCCGATAGCCGCCGCTAAAATGCGCCCTTTGCGTTCCAGGCGGGGCTATCTCTTTCCAAACCGCCAGAACTTCGGCATCACCGCTGTTTTTCAGGGTGCGAAACTGATTCAAAGCCCCCTCGCCCGGTGAAAAATAGTAGGCGCTGCTTAAATCGGGGTCATAAAGTTCCGGATAGACTTTTGATTTATCGCTGACCAATTTCATAATATCGGCTTTCAGTGTAACTTCGCCGGGGTCGGAGTTCAACAGGTATTGGATAAAAGAATCCCCTCCGGGGGAACGCTGCTGCGGGAAAAGCCCCGCATCCAGACGATCTCTGTAGCTTTTTATGAGAATCTCATCCGAAAAGGGGTAGCTGACACGGGCCAGACGGTCCATATCGTCGTACTCGAATTCCCCGGTTCATCACATCGCATTCAAATCGGGTATCCTGATTATTAAAAATTCTGGTTCAAATACATCCATAAAATACGATCATTTTTTTCTGGGTAATCATTGGAACTATTCTTTATATCAAACACGAGAATCCACTTTGATGGTAACTCAATAGTATATCCCCATCCATAAACTTTTTTTACGTCAAAATTTTTATTCAATACAACCTCTTCAAATGTCATTCCAACATGATAACCTTCAGGGGTATAGAAAGTAATATCATTCGTTGAGATATGTTTAATAATGAAATTATCATCAACTCCAACAGTAAATATCTTATTTTCTACAAATATAGTATATCCATTCAGCATGGAACTTGGAGAAGTCAATATAACTTTCTTCTTCTTTATTTCAAATTGACTTATATCAAAAAAAGCTTCAATTGCAATACTATTCATATTTAGTATTCCCTCTCCATTCGATAGCAAGATCATATCTTCAGTAAAACCAAGTAAACAAACACATAATAAAAAATGAAATAAAAAAACTTTCTTTAACATCACTAATCTTCACACCCCGAGTAGTATTCTACATTAGCCCCTATTTCTCACCAAGACCTTGAGACAAAGCAGGCTTCCCATGCTAAAATATTTATATGAAAAAAAATAACAAACGAAAAGAAGCCCGCTTTGCTAATACAGAGTGTAAAGCCCATCAGCTCGAATTGCAAGGGATGGAAATCGGAAAATCCCGCAAAATCATTGTAAAGAATGACGGCAAGGTCAACAGTTCCGATGCCGGATTTCTTCTCCTCCAGCAGGTTGAGCAGAAGCACAGAATTATTGAAAAGCTGTCAGATTTTTTCACCGATAAAAGAGATCAGGAAAAAATTACACATAGCCTGGCTACTCTTCTGAAACAGAGAATCTTCGGAATCTGTCAGGGCTATGAAGATCTCAATGATCATGAACGATTGCGCGATGATCCGCTGCTTCAGTATATATGCGGGCGGGATGATAAAACGCCAGTTGCCGGAAAAAGCACCCTGAACAGATTGGAACTCGGCCATGAACTGGATGAAAAAACCAGGGACCGGTACAGCAAAATCACCTGGAATGCCAGGGGGATTGAAGAGCTTCTCTGTCAACTGTTTCTTGAGAGTTTCGAGGAGCCGCCGGAAACCCTGATTCTGGATTTTGATGCCACCGACATTCCCATCCACGGCGAGCAGCAGCAGCGGTTTTTTCACGGATATTACGATCACTACTGCTACCTTCCGCTCTACGTGTTCTGTGATGATTTTCCCCTGATCGCCCGGCTGCGGCCGTCCAGCCTGGATGCCTGTGAGGGTACCGAAGAGATTCTGGTCAAGCTGGTTGGCGCGATCAGGGCCAGATTTCCTGATGTCCGTATCATTTTCCGTGGAGACTCGGGCTTCTGCCGTGAGAGTATCCTGAAGCAGTGTGAGATATTGAAAATCAGATATATCACCGGTATGGCAGGAAATACACGGCTGCTGAAGAAGATTGATCCGCAGATGGTTGAGGCTGAAAAGCTCTTCGGTAAAAGCGGAGAAGCCGAACGTGTTTTTACCCGTTTTTCCTGGAAGACCGAAAGCAGCTGGAGTCGCAATCGGGATGTCATTGCCAGGGCGGAACATCTGCCGGGCAAGAAAAATCCCCGCTTTATTGTGACGGACATTTCTGTTGAAGAAGGGGATGCCCAATCGCTGTATGAAGATGTCTACTGTGCACGCGGCGATATGAAAATCGCATCAAAGAACAGCAGCTTTATCTGTTTGCCGACCGCACCTCCTCCTGGTGGATGAGTTCGAATCAGCTCCGATTGTACTTTTCGACAATCGCCTATATATTCTTTGTCCATCTTCGAAGAACAATTCTGCAGGTCAGCGGTGATGAAACCCGAAGCATGTCCTCTACAATCCGATTAAGGATGCTTAAAGTTTCGGCCGTTGTAAAGATGACGGTTCGCCGAGTCTGGATCAGTCTTCCGGAGAGTTTTCCCTGGTGGGACATCTGGATACGGACAGCCCGGGCCATCTGAGCGGTAATAAAAGCAGCTGATAGTTCTCATCTGGATTCCCCGGGAAAGGTGTGCACCGAGGGTTGAAAAAACGGAAGAAAATCAGAAGAAATCGACTTAAATTGGACGGAAATAACAAGGAACAATCAACTGGAAACTTTTTGTTTGATATATTAGCGGAGAGAACAGAAATCCTCCAGGATTTTTATGCAGTTTTATGTTGGTGAGAAATAGGGGATAGGGGTTAACGGCGGCTTTTAAGGTGAGCCTTCGGCTCCTCTTCCACCATGCCGCTACTGCGGCGGATAAGCATTCCGTGCTTATCTCAAAAGGTAAAAACCAAAAATTTACATCCTCCGAACAGGGCGGAAGCCGAAGTTGCGGTAGCTAATGCCAGGCGAACTGTCGTTGCGATAGGCAGACCGCAAGTACCCGCCGCGGCGGTTCCAGCTACCGCCGCGTAGCACGCGGAACGACCCGTTAGACGGCCCCCTGGGGTCTCTCTGCCTGCTGCTTGAATAATCTCCATACCAATCCCAGCACCACTCATACACATTCCCGCTCATGTCATACAGTCCCAGTTCATTGGCCTGCTTCTGCCCCACTGGGTGGGTTTGACCTCCAGAGTTATCATCATACCAACTCACACTGCCCAACGAATTGCCCCCAGAATACTTGTAGCCCCGGGATTTCTTTCCTCCCCGGGCCGCATACTCCCACTCGGCTTCCGTCGGCAAGCGATAACCATCCGCACTCCAGTTCGCCGTTACACTGTTTCCGTTTATTTGGTACACCGGTGTTCGTCCCTCCTTCTTGCTTAACCAATTGCAGTACTCCACCGCTCCATACCAGGTTTGCTCTATCACCGGGGTATTCAGCGATGCGGCATACGAGGAACCGGTGAACTTAAATCGTCCACCTGAATAGTCTATGGCTACATCCTCATCATCCATATCAATAATCTCATTGCCGTTAAGTTCCCCTGTTCGGGATACTCCGGCTGAATTCAGAAATGTCAGAAATTCCTGATGCGTTACCTCGGTAGCCTTCATATAAAACGATCCCACCGTTACGCTGTGCTGCGGCCCTTCATCATCATCCCTGGACACTTCATTTGACGGGCTCCCCATCCGAAACGTGCCCCCTTCCACCAGCACATAACCCTCAAGCCCGTCAGGCCGCTCCACCCAGCTAAAGGCCACGGCCAGAAAGCGGTTTACCTGTACCGTGATGGTTTTGCTTTCGCTTTTGCCCCCATAGCGCATCTCCAGGTTATGCCGACCGGCGGGGATGTCGGTGAGTTTGGCCCTGGAACCGGTTGGAATCCGGCCCATGGATTTTCCATCCAGGTACAGGGTGCCCGGTGTTTGAACTGATACCTCCAGGCTGCCGTAGCTCTTCTCCAGGCTGAACGACGGGGTATTGGGGCGGGCAGATGGGGACCCCGAGACTCCGGCCAGGTAGATGTCGGTTTCCAGCATGCTGTATTCGCCGGGACGCTGGCGGTTTCCCGATGCCTGCCGCACATCACGGCGGGTGTTCATCAGAATGTCGGTGAGGCTCATTCCCGGACGGGTGAGGTACTTGAGCAGGGTGGGAGTGAACAGGCCGTCCTGGGCGGTTTCTCCGGCATCCGCCGCGTAGACGACGATGCTGTTGGGCGGCGCGTCCACACGGGCCAGGCCGCGGGCCGCGCTGCGGCCAAAGGGGCTTTCACGGCAGGCATCCAGTATCACGATGTTGGCATCGGCCCGAGCGGATGCCATCGCCGATACCACATCGGCCACGTTGATGCCCCGGGTTCGAGCCTGCCCTTCATCAGGAATGTCGCGCTCGGTGGGCAGCAGATAGTTCTGTCCGCCCACCTGCACGCCGTGGCCGCCGTAGTGGAACAGGGCAATGCCGCCTCTGGCCTTTATCTCTTCTTCAAACATGGCGAACAGGGCATCAAACCGTTCCTGGTTCTGCACGTTGTAGGCCCGTATTACCTTGAAACCGATGTTTTCCAGGGCCGCGGCCATTTTTTCGGCCTCGGGCACCGGGTTGGCCAGCGCGGCAAAGTTGTTCTTATAATTGCCGTTGCCGATGACAAGGGCTGTTTTGTTCTGGGCCAGCAGCATCATGGCTGTTATGGTAAGGGCCGCAAGTAGAAGGATGCGTCTTTTCATTTCAAGGCTCCTTTTTCTGTATGGAGGTGATTTTATTCGATTTTTTCGGGGGGACACAAGAAAAAAGTTATGAATCATAAAAAACCGCCAGTTCCCTGCCCTTAAACCCTGCCCCCAGAACAAGCAGGCGCTCAGGATGCCACTTTTCTCTGACCCCGTCCAGATATTTTTCTACCGCCTGGGTATGGGCTTCACGGGCTAAATCTTCCAGGGCTTTGCCGTTCTTCGCTGTTCCATGTTTGAATTCCAAAAGAACGGCTTCCTCGGCCTGGGCCGGATTGTTTCCCTTCTTGACAACCACGATGTCCGGACGGCCCTCACCGTATTCCCGATTGCTCTCAACGGGCTTAAGTCAGAATTATCGGGGCTTAAGTCAGGACGAAGGATTTGGTTTGCAGACAAGGCGGAAAAGCCGCTTAAAAGCGCAGTGTATGCTTATACATGAGCATTTTAAGCGGCTTTTTCAACGCCGTATGCGGGCCAAAGACGAGTTCTGACTTAAGCCCCGGCTCAGGCAGGCCAGAAGACCCAGTACCAGGCCGTGGTAGAAGTTTTCCCGTCTGGATTCCTCGTCTTCCCCCTCCTCTTTACTCCTGGCCGTATCATGGTAGCTGGCCAAACCGCGAAAAATGCGGGAAAGTCTCCGTTCTATGTGCCTGGGACTGGCTTCCTGGATGCCGATAACGAAGTCCGTGAAGTGTCGTTTATCTTTATGTCTTCTTTAAGCCAGCGGGAAATAACGGTAATCCAGGCGGTTTCCACTTCCAGGTTGGGAATGGCGAGCCGCCATGTTATGAGCCTGTGTTCCTGCTACCTTTCGGAGGCCTTCAGGTAGCCGCTGTGGAGAAGAAAGCTCCATACTACTTCCGGATCGCTTTCTATCTGGGGGTAGGGAATGTTGGTCAACAGGGGTTTGCGGACTTCTTCCTTCCGCAGGAGTTTTTCTATGGTCATTTTGGCTTCCCGGCGGTCTAATTTGATGACATCCTTGATTAGCCTGTTGTCGCTGGTGCCTATCCAGTGGGGCATCAACTCTTCCTCGGGTGAGCGCAGATAGTTGACGATGCTCCAGGGGTTGTAGATGACGGTGTCCCCGCCGAAGAGGTAGCCGTTGTACCATTCCTTGATTCCGTCCATTTCGTCTTCCAGTCTGAAGTAGGCGGCCATTGCCTCCACTTCCTCTTCAGTGAAACCAAAGCAGTCCTTCATGGCCGAAGAAAGGATGGTGGAGACCCTGGGATTGTTAAAGTCGCTGAGCCTCTTCAAAAACTCATCAAATTGAATTATTTTGTAATCCGCATTTGAAATCACGATGAAAAAATGGCCACATCCGCTACACTGTTTTCAACATAAAGAAGACCGGGGGACCATGAAGACCGTACCAGAAATCATAGGCGGAGCGCAAACCCTGCTGCCGCTTGACTACGAAATACAGGATTGTTTTCCCGAACTGCTGAGTTGCGAACACCGCTCTTTTCTCCATCATCTTCGGGTTAGAGAACATTTGCCACAGGGGTTCTTTATCCACAGGCAAAAGACGGGCCGTCCCTATGGAGGAGATAGGAAATACTTCCGTGCATTTTTAGCTAAAGCGTTTTTAGGTTTGGAATCGACCAAGAAACTCATCGGCCGCCTTCGTGCAGATGTGAACCTGCGTTATCTCTGCGGTTTCGTGGGTAAGAGTGGTTTGAGCGAAGCGACGTTCAGTACTCGTTTTGCTCTGTTGGCAAAATCGGAACTGCTCCAAAAGGAGGCGGCCTGGGGTGGGAAGAAGAACTCATCGGGAAATACTTACTATTTGGAAGGGAGGTAAGCTGCATCTTGATCCTGCGAAGAAGGAGCGTTACAAAATACGTTCCTCGGTGGAGGAAGCGGCATAGATGGAATGGGCCAAGATTCCTGTTTTTGGGGAGACGTATGTCCGAAACATAGAGAAATGGTTTTTTTATGTAAAAAACTTGGCAAAAGCTCCATTTTCAATGAGAATTTGGTCGAGGTAGCATCAGGGGCAGCGACATTACTTCTCTAGCTGATACCTTGTAGAGAGTTTTTGAATTAGCTCATTAGGTGTTTTTATTCACCATGAATATAGCCAATTATTCTTCCATCTGATTTTGATATCTTAATATGTGGTACTCCACCACCCCAATAGCCACTTTCTATAGTATGTGGGAATGTCCCTTTGATATACCAGACAGTTCCATTATCTGTCAACGCTGCAATAAATGGCCTTTTCTTCAGAACTTCCTCTCCATAGACATTGACCAGTATTGCCTCTGCTATTTTGATTGCGACTTCTTCATTTGGGACGAAACCTTCTTTTTTCCATATAACTAGTCTAGCACCGATATCAGGATCTTCTTCTTCATTTTTTTTAAAATCTTGTGATGAAGCCATTGAAACAATCAGAAATAAATAAATTGAAAACGACCATATTTTTTTCATGTTTACCTCAATCAATTATTTTCCTTATATAGGTTTTCAGTGTAACTTCGCCGGGGTCGGAGTTCAAGAGGTATTGGATAAAAGAATCCCCTCCCGGGGAACGATGCTGCGGGAAAAGCCCTGCGTCCAGACGATCTCTGCAGCTTTTTAAGAGAATCTCATCCGAAAAGGGGTAGCTGACACGGGCCAGGCGGTTTATAGAAAATCATAGCGCATGGAACCGGTTTCCCTGTAAGCCGATACCCCGACCGGACGGCCCCAATCATCGTAGATGTAATGGGACCACGGCTTTTCTCCCTGATTACGGGTGAAGATAGATATGGTAGCGCACCCGGTGTTGATTTGTTTAATGATATTCCATTATGCAGAGCAGCAGCCAATTGTCATCCGAGCGAGTTAAAAAGCTGTAGTGCGTTTCATCCACTTTTTGTGGGAAAAATAATTCTCTGGGGAAAGATTCAAGAGCTACAACCTTTTGTGTTCCGGCTTCAAGATCGAGCTCCACTACTTCGTATTCATTCTTTTGCCCACTCAGGTTTAGAAACCGTTGTCCGTCAATGTGAATGAAAGATCTAAGTCCAATTCCTTCTGATGCAAATTCTACATTCGGGAATGCCTGCCCGGTTCGAGTTTCTGTATCAAAGATATAATATTGGTACTCACCTTCATTTCGGGTGCGGCAAAGTACCTGTAGTGGATTTCCATACATGGCGTAAATCTGCATCGCTTCACCGAGTAAATCAATCCGCTCAATAAACTCCCGGATTTCCATATTGAAAACGAGAATATCCTTATCATAAAATGGATGTATATATACAAACTTTTTTTCCGGGTTGTATGTATACCGATAAACGATTCCCCGCAACTCTGGGACTTCCTCCCATGCGTCGTCATCAAGATGCAACAAGTAGTATAAGGGAACAGTGGTGTTTTCTTCTGGTCGGTGTTCACTTACAACGACATGAAGAACATTGGTGGTATGGTCATGATATAAGTTCCTGATATTCCTAATCCGTCTTTCATCCCATTCCGCCGGAGAGGAAATAGAGCGGGTTTCCTGTGTCCTCAGATTGTATACAGTAAAATTGATTCCCGGTTCCCGCATTGGCAGGATGATAGTGTCCTCTCCCATAAAAGCATATTCAACAGATGCCCCCGTTTGGGCTATCGGGAAGGCTATAATATTGTGCTCTTCCCGCAATTCTTTCCGAAGTTCTGCTTCCGACTGCCCTCCGGCAAACAGGAATGATGAGGCCATACTGGATAGGAATAGACTGAGACTAATTATTCTTGGATTCATCAGTCTTTCCACTACCATCACCAATACCAAGGCCACTACCATCGCCACCACCACTTCCAATGCCCAATAGGGAGGAAAGAAAGGTAGTGATTTTCTCCGGTCCCACAGAGGGTGTACCTGAAGTATTGGTTCCTGTTGTTATGGATTTAGGTATCTTTTTGTTAAGAGCTTCATTGGTCTGATTCCACCATATCTCCTTACCTGGCGGGTTATATGATCTGACATCGGCTACACCGGTTTCTGATTTCCATCGGCGGCCTAAAGCATCGTAGGTGTAGGAGGGGGCGTTGGAGCCGCTTTCAAATCCGGCAAGGCCCACCGTGCCCCGGCGGCTCATCTGGACGCCTCTCATCTGGCTCCTCTGGATCAGCTGATTCTCCCGGACGCAGCGGCTTTCAATCATCCCCCAGCCGTTCTGGATGCTCACGCGGTTTCCGGCCCTGTCGTACTGATAGTACTCACTCCACTGGCAGCCGCTAAAATGCACCCTTTGCGTTCCAGGCGGGGCGATCTCTTTCCAAACCGCCAGAACTTCGGCATCACCGCTGTTCTTCAGGGTGCGGAACTGATTCAAAGCCCCCTCTCCCGGTGAAAAATCGTAGGCGCTGCTTAAATCGGGGTCAAAAAGTTCAGGATAGACTTTTGATTTATCGCTGACCAGTTTCATGATATCGGCTTTCAGTGTAACTTCGCCGGGGTCGGAGGTCAAGAGGTATTAGATAAAAGAATCCTCCTCGCTGCGGGAAAAGCCGCGCTGCATTCAGGCTCTCTTTATCCTCTTCGTCACTAACGCTTAAAAGTTCACCCCTTTGCCCGTAGGTGTAGACCTTGCTGATTATCCCGTCCGCTAAAACATGGGTCTTATTGGAGATGTTCCGAATTCTACCGAGAGATTGTGGTGAACGATTCTTGAGGCAGCACGGGAAAGACCAGAATAATTAGTTGAAAGTAGAATTATCATTTAGGTTAAAATAATCACCAGCCTTTTATATTTAGGGATTGATATTTGTCTTTTCGATAATTCAAAAAATATGAAATAGTCTTTTTTTCTTCCTTGCCGTTCTGAACAATACCCAGTTCTACTTGTAATGTAATCGGTTTTTTATTATCAACAAGAATAGACTTGTCACTAAACAAAGTTATACCTGCATATGGATACTTTATCTTCAAATCCCCCCGATAATTTTCCTTAAAGGGGACTTTACTGTTCGGAGTGTCAGAGATTTCTCGTTTGGAACCATTTTCAAAATAAGTGAAATTATATTTATATACTTTCATGTATTCATAACCTTCACTGTTAGCGAATGCACCTAAATGACCAGAATAAGAATTAGTTTGTAAATCTCGAAAAAAGGGATGAATAATAGAACCGGAAACTATATAATTGTTATCAATAAATTCATCAAACTTTAGCTCTTTGATAAAATCTTCTGTTTTTTCATTGTATATACTTTTATATTCACTTATACTACATCCTAACATTATCAAAATTGTTAGTGAAATTAGAACTAAATTTGATATCTTTTTCATAAATAATCTCACTATTATTTTCTATCAATTCCAAGTATATAACACGGGGCAACATCCATAACACCGTGACCTACCATTGTGCCGCCAACTTTCAACCATTCCCCAGCATCGTACCACTTTTTTAGATTTGGAGCAACATTTATATAATTGTATGTACCATGATACTTGTCAGTTAAAATTTGACCAGTATCTCCATCATAAACAACCTCACGTCCGTCTAAATCATTAACCCATTTTTCATCTCTTGTTTCACCATTTTGATGAAAAGCACCCTTATACTCATGTCGCCATTCAGGCTGATTACCAATTTCATCTTTTGAAGAAAGATTTATATTATTTGCATCTCGGTTCTCAAAATTAAACTTTGTTAAGCCTGTGACAAGAGCATCCACTTTGCTTTTCACTTTATCCCAAAGACCAGGTTCGGAATTCGCAGGGGTTCCACCACCCAAAGTCCCCCCCGAGGCACCATATAATTCCTCACTGCCGTCTGACGCGGCCCCATCCTCAGCCGCCAGCCCCCCGCAGGGATCCACATAATTCACCGGATCATTCCCCGTGTACACATACCAGTTCTGCCCATCCCGAATTAGGATCCACCGCAGTAAACCGCCCCAATTCAGGCCGTGCTAAAGAAATCTTCCGTTCGTTGCTGGAAGACTCAATACCCATAACTGATAGAGTACCATTCTTGAGTTTCGCCTTCCACCCGTGGATGGTTGCGACCGAAATCCCATACTCCTCCGACAACTCAGGTGCTGTCCTTTTCTCCGGACCAATCATCTGCTGCAGGATGGGGTGTTTCGAAACTGAGCGCTGTACCGTTGCATATTGTCACCTCCCAAGCTGATTCAGCTTGTCTGACAACTACTTTGGCACAGCGCGCCCTTCAAAAGAAGAGGGCTGACTGTGATAGGTATGTTTCTCGTTTCACCGCTCTGGCCAGAGCGTGTTAATAACATATTTACAATTTTCTTTTAAATTAGGGAATTCAGTAATAAAAGTTGTTAAATCAATTTTTATTGTCTCATAATCATCTATTTTTTCTGAATAAATATCCTCTCGATAAAAATGGGTAAAATAGTACATAACATTATTTCCAGCTGATAAACTTTTCATATCATCTATAAAAACTGAAACTTGGTTATTATTACTTTTTCCCAAAATATCAGTTGAGCAACCATTATAGATACAAAAATAAATAAATAACTTTTTCGCACTAAGAAATACACTTTGTGAAATTTTTGAACTATTCGCATCTTTGTAGCACAAGTGAAGCGTGCTGATATTCATCTGTGTTGGAATACCAATTGTTATAAAATAACTCATCTAAAAATATGATTTCCCATAAACTTTTGTAATAGCTTCGTTGCCCTGATTTACACCATACTCTTTAACTGAAATTTCCTCAATTCCAAGTATATTTAATCGTTCTTCTTTTGCTTTATCGAATGCCAAATTTATGACATTTTGTTCATTCTCCGCTAATACTTCAATTGTAACTAAATACCTTCTATCTAAATCTTCACCTTCAAGCATTACATTAAAACGGTTCATTTAATTTGTCCTATCCTTTACCAAAAAGAGTGACCACCCTTTCTATTCTTTCCATAATAATGCGGCGAGTAACCTTCTCCATGCGGCAAGTTTCTAACGGCACCGCCTGATGCCTCTCTTTGTAATTTTTTAGCCATCTTTTTAGACGAAGACACTACATCGCCACCATTTTTTAGTCTCTTAACAGCGTTTGTTTTTGATATCTGCTTTCCGACATCTAATCCACCTTCAACTCTATTTGCCACTCTAACAGCATCACTAACTTTATCAGCTGCTTTTACTCCATTTTTTACCCACTTCCCACCAGTAGCAAACTGACCAGCGATAGGTATCATAGCAGCAGCACTTAATCCTGCATCTACCCAATTACCACGTCCAAGCGAGATTAACGTATTAATTGCGTCAGGAATAATACCAACAGCAGGAATTAAACCTGCTCCATCTAAGCCTGCCTGTAACCCATCGAGCCACGTAAATCCAGATTTATCCGAACCTCCCCCCGATGTACCATATAATTCCTCACTGCCGTCTGGCGCAGCCCCATCCTCAGCACTCAACCCCCAAAGATCAACATAATTGACCGGATCATTCCCCGTATACACATACCAATTCATCCCATCCCGAATCGGATCCACCGTCGTAAACCGTCCCAATTCAGGCCGGTAATCTCTGTAACCGTAGTTATACAGCCCCGTAAGCGGATCAAAAGGCTTCCCAACATACCCCCTCCGGTCGGTTTCAATGCTTGCTTCTAAAGGGGAGCCAAACACATCGTAATCGTATGAATCTTCCAGCTGACCCGAAACGGTAAAGGCCGTCTGGACCGTCCCATGGAAATCACCAGTGTAATAACTCTGATTCCCCCCGCCGTCTATCTCTGCCAAAGCACGGCTTCCGGCGATCAGAAAACTCCGGCTCCGGTGGCCGCTGACCGCCGGCCTCACATCCGGTTCGTAGCGACGGTAGCGGGTGGGGGCGGCGTTGTTAAGAGCATCCACCCGAAGATCATTTTCCAGCTGCATGGGGATGCTGCCGATTTGGGTGCGCTCTTCCATGGGATTCAAGCCGAAATCCCCGTAGCGGTAGAGGGTACGCTCTCCGGCCGATGTCGTGCGGCTCTGGCGGCGGCCTAAAGCATCGTAGGTGTAGGAGAGGGCGTTGGAGCCGCTTTCAAATCCGGCAAGGCCCACCGTGCCCCGGCGGCTCATCTGGACGCCGGTCATCCGATTGCGGGCGTTATAGCTGTAATCAGCCGTCGAGCGTTCCACCCGTTCCTGAATCAGATTGCCGTTTCCATCGTAGTCAAAATGCATTTGGCCCCTCTGGATCAGCTGATTCTCCCGGACGCAGCGGCTTTCAATCATCCCCCAGCCGTTCTGGATGCTCACGCGGTTTCCGGCCCTGTCGTACTGATAGTACTCACTCCACTGGCAGCCGCTAAAATGCACCCTTTGCGTTCCAGGCGGGGCTATCTCTTTCCAAACCGCCAGAACTTCGGCATCACCGCTGTTTTTCAGGGTGCGGAACTGATTCAAAGCCCCCTCATCCGGTGAAAAATAGTAGGCGATGCTTAAAGCGGGGTCGAAAAGTTCAGGATAGACTTTTGATTTATCGCTGACCAGCTTCATAATATCGGCTTTCAGTGTAACTTCGCCGGGGTCGGAGTTCAAGAGGTATTGGATAAAAGAATCCCCTCCGGGGGAACGCTGCTGCGGGAAAAGCCCTGCGTCCAGACGATCTCTGTAGCTTTTTAAGAGAATCTCATCCAAAAAGGGGTAGCTGACACGGGCCAGACGGTCCATATCGTCGTACTCGAATTCCCGCACCTTGCCGTAGCAAAACATGGGTCTTATTGGAGATGTCCCGAATTTTGCCGAGAGATTGTGGTGAACGATTTTTGAGGCAGCACGCGGGTGCTTTTTAAGAGGCTGGAATTTTCTGACGACATGGATTCACCTCTACCATCCACTCAAAAGAAGATAGCTAATACTGGTATCCTGCCACACCGTGCCAGGGTACACTTCCAGAATCTCCAATTTCACCGGGTAATCCGGGTTGATGGCTATGGGAAACGGGTGGGGAGAATTCGGTATCCCGACATCACTGGATTCCCCGTTCTGCCATACCCGGATCTTCTTTATACGGGAATTCTTCCTGTAGAGGGACGGATTTGAATAGGAGATGAACCCGTTCATAAAATGAATGCGTATAGATCCTGGTGCTGTTGTCTTAGGGAATTCAATCCATTCCCCAATGCCCGGCCCGGGTACTCCCTCCACCCACGGGTTCAGATCCAAATCTTCCAAATTGGATGCCTTGTAGGCAACTGCAACTTCCGACAGAAAGGACGATGCATGAACAACTTCATAAGGAGTACTAAGAAACTCCAACTTCATGATTCCTGCGGATATAGCCCTGTAGCAGAGTTCACCATCGGAATCGAACCAATACATGATGTCGTCGTTGAACAGAACAAGCTTGCGGTTTTCTACATCTCCATCAATGGTGAGAAAAGGAACTCCATGTTCATAATCCAATCGATACTCGCGACGGACGGCTACATCTTTATGTGAGGGAACTCTATCCCATGTGGTATACAGTAAATAATTATCAAAAAATTCGTATTCCGACTCCCATTCACGATACACACGGCCATCCAGGCTTTGAGCGAAGACTGAGGCATTTAACAGAAACGACAGAATTACTAATGCAAAATTTCTTATTATTATTGATTCTCCTTCCCCGAAGCGATCGTTACCGGAATACTATCTCCAGGCTTGAACCCCAAGCCGTTCAGTTCATTTTTTCCTTTATCAAAGTACTCATCGGGAATTACCTGGCATTCGGCAACGATAGAGCCCAATAACGTAAATCGACCGGCACGGTGAATCAGATAGGCATCCATAGGGCCAACTGGTGTCTTTGGATTAATTAAGTGAATGGCATCGGGAAATCTCTGTCCTTAAGAAGGGAGAGGAGCAGTCCAAAGAGCTTACTGAGATAGAGAAACAGGTGGACCGGAGCAGCAAAGAATCTCTTGCGGCACTTAATAAGGAGGCGGCCTGGGGTGGAAAGAAGAACTCATCGGGAAATACTTACTATTGGAAGGGAGGTAAGCTGCATCTTGATGTTACCGACAGCGGACTGCCGGTAACCGTACTCTATACAGGGGCGGATGTTCACGATTCGCAGCTTGCGATTCCGATGGAGCAGATCACCTTTTCAAAAATAAAGTACTGTTACACGGTGATGGATTCAGCCTATAACTCTTGCGTAATAGAAGAAATTATCAAGAGTCAGGGACACGTGCCGATCATAGACCAAAAAAACCCAAAGGATGGGTAAAGATTCCTCTTGATCCTGCGAAGAAGGAACGTTACAAAATACGTTCCTCGGCGGAGCGGGCCAACTCCCATCTGAAGGATTCGTTTTTTCCCAAGCAGCTTTGCGTCAGAGGGAATGAGAAGGTGTTTTTTCAGTTAATGTGTGGAGTTCTTTGTCTTACCGCACAAAAGATACTTCAATATTTCATTCTTCCAGCTCTGAACAAAGAAGCGGCATAGAAGGAATGGGCCGAGATTCCTGTTTTTGGGGAGAAGTATGCCCGAAACATAGAAAAATGGCTTTTTTCATGTAAAAGGCCTGGCAAAAGCTTCATTTTCAATGAGAATTTGGTCGCAGTAGCATCAGAAGTAGCAACACTCCTCCGCTGACTGATATTTTCATGGAGAGTTTTTGAATTAGCTCAGAAGCTATGGATTTAGGGGTTAGCTAATTTTTGGGGTAGCACGGCTCATATAATTATAAACACAAGGAAGCGCAAAAGTATAATGATATAATAAACAATCTCCCAAGCTATCAGTAAGATTTTCGTCACCTGCTTTTTTTTCCAAGTATACAGGGCAACAAAAAAAAACTGTAAAAACACCCTCACACCCTCACGTATCCAGTCATCGACCATATAGCCATCATCAAATGGAGTGAGATAAGGGTAGTAGGTTGGATAAGTGAAAAAAAGCTGGGTGTAGAGTTCTATAATTTCGGGATCGAAATCAATAATCCATTCATAAGTAAGAAGCAGGAAAATTAAAAGAAGCGGAGCCTCTAAGAGAAGAAGGGTTCTAAAATACCTTAGCAGAAATCTCTTCATATCAGAACTCCCTATAGTCGCTATCCTCATTATGGGGATTTATGTCATACTTCTTGTGCGTTTTGTAAGAATCCCCATAATCATAAGTCCCTTGAAACTCGCCGGTAACACGTTCTTTAGTTTCATTGTCAAAACATATCTGCATGCCTTCGGTCGGAGTGCCTTTCTTCCCTCTAAATCCTATAGTGCTATCATTATCATGGTGGTTAATTTTGATACCTAATTTTTTGAGGAAGTTTAACACAGTCTTTGGTTGAGCATCTGTTGTCCTATCCGCAATGTCTCTTTCCCATAACCCGCCTTGTTCATCCTGGTATTCTTCTTCGCTGGGAATCTGATATGTCATTCCTGCAACAGTGTATTTCTGCATCACTGGAGTCAGCATATCCGTTGTTGCGTCCTTTTGGAAATAATTTCTGTCTTTGTGGACATCAAATCCGGGGATTCCTCCTGCAAATGCATCATCTATTGGCGTCCTATGGACTGTGCCATTCTTCGGCATCCAATAGAATGCTTTCTCATCTCTGCTATAGCTTAAATTGATCCCACTTAAATACTCTTCTTTTGTAGCATCCTCAGTAACCAGTCCCCAAAGATCCACATAATTCACCGGATCATTCCCCGTATACACATACCAATTCATCCCATCCCGAATCGGGTCAACCGTCGTAACCCCCCCAATTCAGGCCGGTAATCTCTGTAACCGTAGTTATACAGCCCCGTAAGCGGATCAAAAGGCTTCCCAACATACCCCCTCCGGTCGATTTCAATGCTTGCTGCTAAAGGGGAGCCAAACACAGTTAACAGGGTCATTATTTGGGTGTTTTTTATTTTCCATGAATATAGCCAATTATTCTTCCATCTGATTTTGATATCTTAATATGTGGTACTCCACCACCCCAATAGCCACTTTCTATAGTATGTGGGAATGTCCCTTTGATATACCAGACAGTTCCATTATCTGTCAACGCTGCAATAAATGGCCTTTTCTCCAGAACTTCCTCTCCATAGACATTGACTAGTATTGCCTCTGCTATTTTGATTGCGACTTCTTCATTTGGGACGAAACCTTCTTTTTTCCATATAACTAGTCTAGCACCGATATCAGGATCTTCTTCTTCACTTTTTTTAAAATCTTGTGATGAAGCCATTGAAACAATTAGAAATAAATAAATTGAAAACGACCATATTTTCTTCATGTTTACCTCAATCAATTATTTTCCTTATATCAGCTTTTAGTGTAACCTCACCGGGGTCGGAGGTCAACAGGTATTGTGGATAAAAGAATCGAGATATAATCAAAAGTTGTGGATAGGATGGGGGAAAAAGGGCAAATCCTCTTGTAGAATAAATGCTAATCAACCAATACAAGAAGCAGATGCCTATGGGTAAAGAGACTATCACAGAAATGACTTCCCATGAAGAGTGCGAAAGCTGGTCCATATTGAAAAAGGTTCTACGGGGAGGTGCACGGAGAATGTTGAAACAGGCGCTGGAGGAAGAACTTGCCCTCTCAAAAAGTGGGGGTTGATGCCTCTTCTGAACCCTGAAAAGTGTTACCTATGTCCTGAACCCGTACCGAGCAGTTTATTCATCATGCCCTCCTAAATGACGAAAACATCTCCGTGAATAGAATTACCTGATTGCCTGGGTTAAATCCAGGACATCGGGGAAAAAGGGGGGGGTGGCAGGGACATATCTGAGACAGATGGCGGGCCTGGTTCTTCCCTACTTGATGAAACTTGTGTAAACCTGTAGCGCGGCGAGCAAGGCGAATCCAAGCATAATCATCCATTTCATGAACCCCACCTGATCTTTGAGCCCTTTGAATTGCTCTTTGAGTCCATCAAATTGCTCTTTGAGTCCATCAAATTGCTCTTTGAGCCCATTAAATTGCTCCTTGAGCCCGTTAAATTGTTCTTTGAAAGCATTGAATTCGGTTTTGGTAACCATCTGCTCGTCCAGATGGGCGATGTGGTTGTACTGGGATTTGAGCATCAATGGAATGGCGTTTTCCATAGACAGTTTACCCTCATCCGCTATTTGCTGCCTGGCCTTTTCTGTCGATTTGGTTAAGAATGCCGATATTAATTCATCTTCAAATGACTGTTTTTTATCTTCAGACACTGGCCCGCCCCCTCGGATGCTAACCATTAAATCGTATTGCTGAAAACCCGTCAAGGCTTGATAAAAGAGTATTTTCGGCTCTAAATACCAGTATAATGAATCAAAACTGCATTACAAGTGAACCAGGAGGAATTCTATGAATTCTGACGAACATTGAGACATCTTTACAGATGTCACAATCAGACGACTACAAGGCGAGCGATATTAAAAACTTACGTAGTGTCAGCAAGCTTGTTAAATCTTTATTATTCTCAATTATTACAAGGTTTTAAGCCATTAACAGAGTTGCATTGAAGATGCATTTTTCTGGTTTAACAAGCTTTCTGACACTCCATATTTCTTAAATATATGAGCAAAACACCTCTGCAACAGAGGGAAAGGGGATGCCTCCAGAGGGTTGACCGATTTGGGAAAACGTGCAATCTCTATCATGCAAGAAAAGAAAATGATATTAAATACTTCTCATTTAATGCCATGAATTTTGACGGACATTGCGACATCTTTACGGATGTCACCATCAGACGACTACAGGGCGAGCGTCAGATATTAAAAACTTATCATTTAGATCGTCTGCGCAAAGGAGATTTTGCTGGAGGCTGTTTTGTATTTTGGATTGATCCTCCCTATACAGAAAATCCAGCGAACCGCTTGAAACAACTCCTTACCTGCGCAAGAGAGGAACTAAATGAATGTGAGGATGTTGTTGCGGTACGCTCCCCTTCGGAAATCGAAAAAGCCAAAGAAGATGGTAAGTTTTATATTCTTTTAGGTATGGAAGGTCTTTCTGGATTGGGCAGTGATCCAGACTTTTTGTATTCCTTATATGACGATCATCATGTTCGTCACACTATGTTGACATGGAATGAGCAAAATGCCTTTGCAACAGGGGTAAAAGGAGATGCCTCCAGGGGGTTGACCGATTTGGGAAAGCGTGCAATTTCCATCATACAAGAAAAGAAAATGATACTGGATATTTCTCATTTAAATGAAAAATCCTTCTGGGATGTAGTGAACTATTCAACGACCCCACTGGTTGCCTCTCATTCTAATGCACGAGCGTTGGCATCTACTCCAAGAAATCTAACAGATGATCAACTTTTTGTAATTCGTGATACAGAAGGATTGGTTGGTCTCAACTCCTTCAATCAATTTGTACACGATGACATCAAGGAACAAACCATTGATAGTTTTATCCGGCATGCAACATATATTGCAGAGAAAATAGGTGTAGAATATCTTGCCTTTGGATTTGATTTCTGTGAATTTCTTTTTGATCAATCTATGGCTGGCTTCAGTAATAAAAGAGAGCCATTTCTCACTGGACTAGAAGATTGTACAAAAACTCCTGTTTTCTTAAAAGAGATGAGAAAAGCAGGATTTACAGAAAAAGAATTGCAACTGGTTGCAGAAGAAAACTGGTTGCGCATCATCCAGACGGTATCGGGTTAAGCCTCATAGCTGAAATCTACTCGAACGCCCTTTGAAGTAAGAGGTCGAGTTATAAGATTGACATGAAAACCAGACGGGAATTAACAAGAGATGAGGCTGTACAGTATAGAAAAGCCTCACGAAAGGAATGTGATTCTGACTCATTTTGTACGGATAACCAACTATAATCGCTCTTATGCCGCGACTCTTCTTCGCAGATATGACACGAGAGTAAGAAAGGCTCCCGCTGCGCGACTACTGGAGAGTCCCTCTGTTGGAGAGGGTATAAAGCGGTCATCAGGGAGCAGCGTGAAAGAATCGACCCGGTTGCTCTGGCTCTGGAAGCAGCAAATCTTCAGAAGAAGCTAATCAGCCAGAACGCATATCTGATTCCTGGGAAAATTAATCCCCATGGTATCCCCATGGCCCATGGCCAGATTATCACCCGTATTGACGACAATCACACCCAGTTCGGTTTCCAGTTCGTACTGGTAGGTCTCCCCAAGGTAGGTCCGCACCCTTACCGTTCCCTCAAGGAGGGCCTGCCCTTCCTTATCAACGGCAATATTCTGAGGCCTGATGGCTATCTTCCTGGCATTCTCCACGTCTTCAGCCTCAATCTCGCTGCCGTTGCTGAGCCTGTATCGGCCGGGCCCGACCCTTGTGACATCGAGGAGATTCTTGAAGCCCACAAAATCGGCCACAAAGATGGACCTGGGGTTGCTGTAGATCAGTTCGGGGGTGTCGTACTGCTCAATCTTGCCCTGATTCATGATGGCCACCTTGTCGGAGATGGAGAAGCATTCCTCCTGATCGTGGGTAATGAGGATGGTGGTAATGCCGAATTGCTGCTGCATGCGCTTAATCTGGGACCTCATCTCAATACGGAGCTTGGCATCGAGATTGGAGAGGGGTTCGTCCAGGAGGAGCAGCTTAGGAGAGATAACCAGAGCCCGGGCCAAAGCGACCCTCTGCCTCTGACCACCGCTCAGGTTCTCAGGTTTTCTATCCCTCAGAGGAAGAAGGTCGACTGTCTGGAGCATATCCAGAACCTTCTTCTCAATCTCTTTCCGGGGAACCTTCCTCAGCTTCAGCCCGTAGGCCACGTTCTCGAAGACCGTCATATTGGGGAAGAGGGCGTAGGACTGGAACACAATACCGAAATTGCGCTTATTGATGGGAACCCTGGAAAAGTCCTCGCTGTTGATGAGAATCTGACCCTCATGGGCCTTTAGAAAACCCGCCACGGCCTTCAGGGTCGTGGTCTTTCCGCAGCCCGAGGGGCCCAGAATGGAAACCAGCTTTCCCTCCTCAATCTCCAGATTGTAGTCTTCCAGTATATTGGTCTTCCCGTCATAGGAGACCTTAAGGTCTATAAGTTCTAATCGTGCCATCTTTACCTTCCGTAATTACTCAGGCCCAGAGTCTTTTCTATTAAAAATGTTATGCCTATTGTCAAAAACAGCAGTAAAACAGACACCGCCGCCACCGCGGGATTACCATACTTCTCCACATCCTGCATCATGATAATGGGCAGGGGGGTGGCCCCTCTTCCATAGAGGAAGATGGATATGGGAATATTGTTGAACGATGTGATGAAGGAGAGTACCGAAGCCGATACTATGGCCGGTGTAATACTGGGCAGCAGTATCTGCAGCACAAAGTCCCTCTTCGACGCCCCCAGGCTCGTCGCGGCATCCTCTACGATAAAGTCAAACTTATCGAAGGCCCCGCCCAGTACCCTGATGGTATAGGGGAAGAGAATAATAATGTGGGCCAGCATGAGAACCAGCAGCTTGGGCAGCTTCGTATCAAACTCCTTTGCTATGAAGACCCACCCCAGAAAGAGGGAGTAACTCAGGACAATTCCGGGAATAAGCACGGGCGAGAAGAACACATTCTTGATGGCCCTGGTGAATCTGTCATCGTACTTAGCCAGACCATAGGCCGCGGGTACTCCGAAGCACAGGGATATCAGGGTGGCCAGGATTCCTACCTGGAAACTTATGATAAACCCCGATATATAGCTGCTGCTGAAGGCGGCACTGTACCACTTCATGGAAAAGCCCTCTATGGGGAAGGTGAGGATGTCATTGCTGTTGAATGAGGCCGCCACCGTGATAAAGAGGGGATAGATGAGATAGAAAAATACAAGACAGACGAAGATGGTCAGAATTTTACTTTTTTTCATTATACCTCCCGTTCTTATTAGCTCCCGTTCTTGAGACACCGCCGGCCAGGTCGGCAGCCTTGTTAATCACAGTAATCACCATAACGGTCAGCACAAAGAGGAAGATGGAAATAGAGGAGACCAGCTCCCATTTTCCCAGAGTGCTGCCGTACTGCTGCACCAGAGTCGCCAGGACCACCGTGCGAGTGCCCCCCAGAATGTTGGGGGTGGTGTAGGCCGTCAGGGTCGCCGTGAAGACCAGGACCATGCCCACTATAATCCCGCTTACCGAGTTGGGGATAATAACGGTGAAGAAGGTCTTCAGCCGGGAAGCCCCCAGGCTAATAGAGGCATTCTCAACCTCCTCGGAGATATTATCCATCACACCAATCAGGGAGACGATCATCAGAGGCAGAAAGATATAGGTGGAACCTATAATGACGGCCGCCCTGGAGTACATGAAACTGATGGGCTCGCTCAAAAGGCCCACATTGTTCAGGAACCGGCTCAGGACACCGTCATGGCCCAGGATAATCATCCAGGAGATACTCCGCACCACGGCGTTGGTCAGAAGGGGAAAGAGAACCAGCAGGAGGTAGACATTCTTCATCCTTCCCCTGGTTCTTGAAATAAAGTAGGCCGTAGGCAATCCGATAAGCAGGGTGGCAAAAACCACGTAGAATGAGATCGTAAAGGTATTCCTGATGGCCTTGTGAAAGGTCGTATCCCTGAAGAGCTTCATATAATTCGCCAGGCTCAGGGAGCCCTCAACCATAAGCGATTTCTGGGCCAGCATAATAAGGGGCATAACGACCAGAACGGCAATCAGACACAAACTGGGTATAAAAATTATCCCCTTTTCCTTATTCATCTTCTCCTTCTTTATTCACCCGTTCCATGAGCTCCTGAGATTCGGACTTCACGGCCTCGTAGGCCCGCCCGAACTTCTCCATAACCTCACTCTCGGTGGTACTCACCAAGCTTGAATCCCTCACCACAAGAGTGCCGTTAACCAGGACATGCTCAACATTACGGGGTTCCATGGCGTAGACAATGGCCGCGTAGTAGTCGTAAAGGGGCAGCATGTTGATGGTGTTGGGATTTATAATGACCAGATCGGCCTTCTTGCCCACCTCAACGCTGCCCACCAGATGGTCGATGTTCAGGGCCTTCGCCCCGCCCATAGTGGCCATCCTTACTATGTCCTTCGCCGGAAAGAGGGAGCGGTCTTTGTAGCGGACCTTCTGCATCTTTGGGGTCATGTTCATGACGCTCATCATGTCCATATGGTTCCCGCTCATGGGTCCATCGGTGGCCAGGCTGACATTGACCCCCGCCCGGACATAGTCACGAACCGGGGCTATGGCACGGCCGCTCTTGCTGTTACCCGCGGGGCAGTGGGAAATGGAAGCAGCATTGCGGGCCATAATCTCTATGTCCTCATCATCCACCAGGATACCGTGGGCACCCACAAAGCGCTTGCCGAGTACCCCTATGTTCTCCAGGTACTTTGCCACCGAACCGTGGTTCTTAAGGAAGGGCTCGGCCTCCCACAGCTGCTCCGCCATGTGGATAAGAAGGGGTACCCTGTGGCTGTCCGACAGCTCACGGCACCGCTTCAGCAGTCCCTCGGAAGCCATATAGACCGAATGGGGCGCCAGGGCCCCGCAGATGAGGGGGTGAGCTTTGTAAGCCCCCATAAACTCCTCAAAAAGGGCAAAGCCGTGGTCGGCATCCCGCTGCTCACCGCTCCTCAGATCTGTAATCCCCTGACCGATAAAGGCCCGGATTCCAAGCTCTGAAGAAGCCTGGGCCGTGGCCCTGGTAAAGGTATACATGTCGGCATAGCAGGTCGTCCCGCTCAGGAGCATCTCCGACAGGCTCAGCAGAGAAGAGCCGTAGACGATATCTCCATTGAGGCAGTTGTTCTCCAGGGGAAGGAGCAGCCGGATCAGGCGGTCCTTCATGTCATCGCCCAGGCCCCGGAACACCGTCATGGGCACATGGGTGTGGGTGTTAATAAACCCCGGAAGCAATAGCCGGCCCGTACCGTCTATCACCAGGTCGTAAGCCTCAGATATATCGTGGCTGCCGCCCGTCTCAATATCAAAAAAAATGCGACATATCTCATCATTTTCGATAGAGATATTCGCATTTTCCAGGATATCAAGATCATCGTTAACCGTAATAACGGTAATGTTCTTGATTAGGGTTTTCACTATTTTGTAAACAGTTCATTCCATTTGGCAATCCAGGCCGCCCTGTTCTGATTAACCAGATAGATGTCGGTCAGGATGGCATTGGGGAAGGCAGCCAGGTTGGTCTTGGCATTCTCCTGATCCCCCTCAAAGGCGACCTTCTTATTGACAGGTGAATCGATACCGCGGTCGAGAGACTCATTCTGTACCGCCTCAGAGAGGAGGAAGTCAATGAACTTCATGGCCAGGTCCTTGTTCCTGGTGCCCTTAACAATGTTCACCGTGTTCCCGTTCAACAGAACCCTGTCCAAATCGCCCCAGGTCAGGTCGGGGGTGTAACCGAAGTCAGCCAGCAGGGCGTAGTCGAATTCACCATTGATGACGGCCTTTCTTGTGCTGAAGGTACTGGTGTAAGCATCAACCTTGCCCCTGGCGGCCCAGTCTTCGATGACAGCAATGTTGGCAGCCGCGTCACCCTGAACCTCACCGACACCATAGAGAACCATGGGGCCGTATGTTGCCGTCATGTGGGGAATGGCAACCTTGCTGGTGGTATCGGCAAAAATCTCTTCCCAGGTGGCGGGAATCTTATCGGAGTTACCGGCCACTCTCAGTCTGTTCACGGTATAGCAGGTACCGTAGTCAGCGCCATTGGGGTTCTTCGCCAATTCATAGAGGCTATCAAAGTTTTTCAGCCTGGACTTGTCCATTTTTTCAAACAGACCAGCCTCAATCGCCTTCTGCGCCGTAGCCTGGGTAGCCAGAAAAACATCAATCTCTGTAATATCAATCTCGTTGACCAGCTTGGTAAAGCGGTCTCCGTCCCGTCCCAGATCCAGCTCGATCTTGACGTTGTGTGCCTCTTCAAAGGGGGTAAACACGAACTCTGTAAAGGCGTCAATGTCGAAGTCCCAGGTAGATACAACCATGGTTGTGGGGCCTTCTTCCTTTACCCCGTTGGCAAATGCTGCAAATGCACACATGGTTAACAGCAATACTGTTAGTTTCCTCATCGCTTTCTCTCCTTGCCCCCTTAGAAAGGGGTCTTCAGCAATTATTTAATAAATCGGGATTAAAAACAATCTGTAATCTGCATATTTTAGAAATTCCCCAACCGCCTCCGACATTCCCCTACTCCAGCAGAGATGCATCCTCTTCTCCCAAAGCATAAAAGGTGGACCGAGTTGTCCCGACAAGGAGACACAGGAGTTTTCAATGAATTCAATGACCGGCTTAAAACGGTCCCTGCTTCAACCGATATCCGCTTAAGTTAGATCAACACCGTATGCCTCAGGACCTTTTCCCAGAATATTGATTGAAGATTCTTCATCCAGATCACTGCAAACGGCAAAAAAGCTCTCATCTCTTCGACCTTCAGCCCGTTTGCCATAGTGCTCATCAACTCTACGGCTTTTTACGATGAAATGAGCCCCCAATCCGTTAACGATCTTCTCAAAGATCCCCTGATTAAAGTACAATGAATCCATCAGAAACAGTTCAGGAGAGCTTTTCTGTAGGATTTGGGGGATCTGGTCGAGAATCTTGTGAGAAGCAGCGAGTTCCTTGCCTCTCTTAAGGTAAGGTTCGACCAGAATGGGAAGGTTGATTTTGTCGGCAAGACTTAAGAACACTCACCCAATGTCCTCCCATAAAAGAGCCGTCGATGATGCCAGAGCAACGGCTCCTGCCCTTTTGTGTGAGCTTGATTTTCAAGGCATCATACTCTTCAAAGAGATAGGGTGGATGATTTTTTTTAGCCTGGGGAATTTCTGTTTCCTATGCCTTTTGTTTGAGCCATGCTACACTCAACACCATGAAGAAACGCTTGTCCCAGGGTATCTCTGATTTCAAGGAATTCATCGACGAAAACTGCTATTTTGTCGATAAAACCCATCTCATCAAGTATCTTATCGACAATCCCAGCAAAGTACACCTGATTACCCGCCCCCGGCGTTTCGGCAAAACCCTGAATCTGAGCATGATCCGCTATTTCTTTGAGGCTCCCTGTCCGGGGAGTTCCGAACCCGCCAACAGCTACCTCTTCGAGACTATGTCCATAAGCGAGCATCCCCGGTGTTTCCAGTACCAGGGGCAGTATCCGGTGATACATTTAAGTTTCAAGGATGCCAAGGGGGCTTCGTTTGATGAATGTATGGATCCTGTTCGGAAGATGATCTCATCGGAGTATCGACGGCATGAATATTTACAGAATTGCGGTATTCTGCGTGGTTCCGAACAGGAATTGTTCGACAGAATAGTCGATAAAACCGGCACCGTTCAAGATTATCCCCAATCCATTGAGTATCTCTCATCCTGGTTAAAGCGAGCCTACGGCAAACCAGCTTACATTCTGCTGGACGAGTACGACACTCCCATGATGGCCGCCTACCTTGGGGGGTATTACAGCCAGATGACATCCTTCATCCGCAGCTTCATGGTGCAGAGCTTCAAAGACAACCCCAACCTGAAGCAGGGGGTGGTCATCGGCATACTCAAGGCGGCCCAGGAGAGCATCTTCAGCGACTTTAACAATCCGGCGGTGTCCACCATCCTGGACCCGGATATGGAGGACTGTTTTGGATTCACCGATAGCGAAGTGGTGCAAATGGCATCGTATTACGGCCTGAAAGACAGAATGGAGGAGATACGGCAGTGGTACAACGGCTATGTTTTCGGCAGCGACACCGTTATCTACAACCCCTGGAGCATTGTCAGTTTTCTTAACAAGCCTGCAGCGGGTCTACGCCCCTACTGGGTAAACACCAGCGACAACAGGCTGGTGCGGGAGGCCCTGCAGTTGGAAAGAAACGAATCCATCGAAATTGTCTCCCGCCTGCTGGGGGGAAGGGAGGTGAGAAAAGAGGTCTACCACCACATCGTCTACCCGGAGATAGCGAAAAGCCCTGACGCGGTGTGGAGTTTTCTTCTCCACGGCGGCTATCTGAAGGCCACCGACCGGCAGCAGCATGAATACGGCCAGGATTATCGTCTGTCGATTCCGAACAAAGAAGTGCATTATGTTTATAACAAGATCATCAAATCCTGGCTGGATGACGAGTTTCAGGCCAGGGAAGATTTTTTAGCCTTCATCCGGGGGGTGAGGGAGATAAATCCCCGCCTGATTGAGCTTAGCCTGGCTGCGATGCTGCGGGTGCTGGCCAGCTTTCACGACATGGCCCCCACCGGGCGGCCGAAGTCGGATAAGAAGGATAAGAAAAGCGGAGAGATGTTCTACCACGGCCTTCTTCTGGGGCTTCTGGCCTATCTTGGCGGAGAGTACATGGTGGACAGCAACCGGGAATACGGCACTGGCCGGGCGGACATAGTGCTGGCCAAGCGCGCCGCCCGGGGGTGTAGCTGGAGCGATGAGGCCCTGCTCTTTGAACTGAAGCAGGAGGACAGCGGCGGCGAAACTCCGCTAAAACAACTGGCCGCCGATGCCTTAAGTCAGGCCATGGAAAAGTACACGGCTGGTGCAATGGCCAGGTGGCAGCCCAAACGCTCGCTGGTGCTGGGGGTGGGTTTTCGCGGGAAGGATCTGGCACTGGTCTACGAAAGCCTGCCGCATGCTGAGCGTTAAGGGATGGTGTTCCTCATCGTTCATCTGTGTAATCAGGTACAGGGCGGACCGGGGACTTTTCCTATGCTTTTTATTGAGCCATGCTACACTCAACATTATGAAGAAACGCTTGTCTCAGGGTATCTCTGAATTCAGGAAATTCATCGGCGAAAACTGCTATTTTGTCGATAAAACCCCCATCTCATCGTAGGGATTACAAGAGTGGGTTGTGGGGTTCACCAAGTAGGTATAACCTGGTTCCACGCTCCCTGGGGGATTGGTTGAAAAAGGATGGGGCCATCCTCGAGGGCTTCAAGAAATACCTTGAGGAAAGGGCATTGGATGTCCTCGGTTGAGAGCCCGGTTATGGCTGTCTGTTGAGAACAGCATCGATATCGGACATCTGGGACTCTGTCAGCGGGCCGAACTCCAAAGCGCCGGTTAAGTCCTCCACCTGCGATACATTCCGGAACCCAGGAATAGGAATTGTTTGGGTGCTTCGCGCCCAGAGCCATGCGATGGCCCCCTGCGCCACGGTGCGGCCCCTGCTCCTTAGGATATCCTGGACCGCTTCCGCCTTCTCCAACCACTCGGGGGCTGGACGACCGTCACTGAAAAATCGCATCCACTGCGGCGCCTTCTTTCCGCGGACATCAGAATCCGCTGGGCGGGAGGCGGCGCTATACTTTCCTGTCAGCAACCCCATAGCCAGCGGCCCCCTGTTGATGCTGGCAATCCCGTGCCGCTCAACAAGGGAAATCATCTCGGCGTTATCACTAATGACATTGATCTCATGCTGTATAGCCCCGCAATGTCCGCCCTGGGCAAAGATCTCCGCCCGATCGACATCGTCAGTGCTCCAGGCGTAGGCGCGGATTTTTCCTTCTCTCACCAGAGCTTCCAGAGTATCCCGTACCTCCACGGCTTTTTCCGTATCGTATTCATTGATGTGAAACTGATACAGATCAACGTAATCCGTCTGAAGACGCCGCAGGGATGCTTCGCAGGCTTGGCGGATGTATGCCGGCTCCGCGCTTGATCCCGTTATTTGCCGACTTGTTTCATTGAAGCAGTTCCCAAACTTGGTGGCAATAACTACCTTGTCACGTAGAGATTTTAGTTCCCTTCCCAGGACACGCTCACTATGTCCGGCGCCGTAGACGTCGGCTGTGTCAAAGAATGTAATGCCCGCATCCAACCCCTTGCGTATGGCCCGGGCAGATTCCGCATCATCGACTTCTCCCCAGCCGCATGGTATCTCATTGTCCCAGAAGGGTCCGCCAATAGCCCAGCACCCCAACCCCATTGCGCTGATGCTTATATCCGATTTTCCTAATGTCCGTTTCATAAAAACTATTATACCACATTCGGCAATAAGCTTCTACCTTAGGGCTTGCTGAACAAGTCTTTCAGGCAGCCTTCCTACTGATTTTTCACGGTTCAGCATAATGACTGAAAGATGTATTTTACACGCACTTTTTTCTTTCAAGGGACCTCTAAGAAATCCCTCCGTGGATTTTTCAGAGGTGTAAAAAACCTGACTAAATCCGGCTTTTTTAGTGCCGTATGCGGGCCAAAGACGAGTTCTGACACAGCCCCTATAGAAGACCATTTATCAGCTCATCTCAATGAATCTCCTCTCTTACCCTGTATCGCGAGCGTTTCTCGATATGTGCTGATTATCTCCAGGATGTTACTCGGATACGTTGCACGAAACCCAAATGCGGACACGACTACTTCCGGCCGTTTTCCTGCAAGGGCTTTTACCTATGCCCGTCCTGCAGCCGAAAAGACACTCCTCTCCGGATGGTTATTGCTCATCAAACGTTTGGGGGCAGGTATGGTGGAATCCGCACTTTCACCCATCGTGCTGGAAGGAGGATTTGATAACGAGAGGACATTCTTTTATGTCAGCGGATGCGTTCCCAGTTCTTCAGGTCAAAGAGATTGTCAGTTACATAATAGTACTCTTCTATGATGTATTCCTGTGAGTGCTGCAGCATCCGGGTTTCCCAATGCCTGGTAGTGTAGCAGGGCAAGGTCCTACCATCAATTACTGCATCAAAATCCTTTAGATCTTCTCCATAGACCAGGCTCATGGTGTCCCCATTGCTCATAAATTGGTTTGATACCTGTAGGGGGCCTTCGCTGTCAAAATCCTTCATCATTAGAAGAACATTCAATCTATTTCTGGTCCCGCTGTTAATATTGAGTTTTGAGGCCTCTTCCAGAGACTGATAAGGCACATCAAAGGCGTTGGGATAATAATGATTCCCATGGTCTGAAACCAGAATTATTCTGCTGTTATCATATACTTCAGCCTCCTTCATCCAGTCCATAAAATCCGCCACATAATTAAGCGCCCAATAGGCACTGTAGTAGGCATTCAGACCTCCTGTTTCTGTAGGATGTGACGGGTCCGGTACCCCGCTGGTCAGCACTTTTCCTTCTTTATCAATGGCAAAGGGAGAATGGGTTATTTCACTTATAAAAAATTTGAAGGTTGCGCTTTGACTTTGATTATTGGCCAGTAGAGGCATGGACCGCAGAAAAGATACTTTCTTAATCGTTTGGGTGTAATTGGATTGCTCAATGGTGAACCAGGTACCCTTGTTATACACCGGTGCCTTGAAGGCGTAGGGAAGCACTCTGAACAGAGAAATAGCTGTCAATAACCCTCTTCGTAACTTGACAAAAACGTACAGAATACTGTACGTTTTTAAGAGGAGGTTTACCATGGATGCTGTAAACTATTCAGATCTTCGTCAGAATCTAAAAAAATATCTCGATTCTGTATATAGGGATCATGAACCTTTGATTGTTACCAGAAAGAACAATGAAAATGTTGTGATTCTGTCTGTAGATGATTATAATTCACTAAACGAGACACAATACCTTATGTCCTCTAAAGCCAATGTGGAACATCTTCAAAAATCGTTAGCACAACTGCGTGAAGGAAAAGGGGAAGAGAAAGAGTTAATCGAATCATGAGAAAACTTGTTTTTTCAAATGAATCGTGGAGTGACTATTTATATTGGCAAAAAACCGATAAGAAAAATTTTGAAAGAATTAATTCATTGATAAAAGAGATTGAACGAAAACCCTCTGAAGGGATAGGAAAACCTGAACCGTTAGAACATCAATTGCAGGGGTGTTGGTCAAGAAGAATAAACAAGGAACATCGCCTGGTATATGAAATAACTGATTCAGCAATATGGATTATTTCCTGCAGATTCCACTATTGAAAAAGTCATTCAGATTAAAACTATTTCATTAGTAAGGTCATTAAGATGAAAAAAATTTTCCTAATTTCTCTCTATATGAATATATACTGGAGAAATGTAAACCTCCAGGAACTATTGATGGTGATTTCAGCTATTCCCTCGACTTCATCGCCAGGCTTACTCAACACATCCTGTCGAAGGGTCTTCAGTGTATCCGACGATACGGTTTGTATGCATCGCGCACAAAGGGGCGGTGGGAGGAATACCCTTTTCCCGGTAAATTATACCGCCTTCATCCTTAGATTGTAAGGGAAGATGCCGTGTCAATTCACCGTCTTGCAAGCCCAACTTCCTTAAGTTCTTATCCCGGATTACCGTTTGATTCTGTGTCGGAAGTTAACTTTTCCTATTACTAACCTTATTAGTTATATGGCAAGACTATGTATGCAGAAAAATATAGAGATCATCTAAACACCGATGAGCATAAGGCCTATAAACATCTTAAAAAAACTTGATTCCGGGGATCCGGAGATTCAACATCAGAAGACAGCCTCAAAGAAGGACAGGAGGCGATCCATTATTTGTGGGCAACTATGTTGATCGGCAAATAAGAAAGGGTCAGATCATGTCCGGGAGACCATTCAATTTATCAGGTGTCCCAGCGCAATGATGAGCCGGAGGCAATCTATCGGTAGGGGTATTGAAGCCAGGAAAGGCAGCCCGGAAACCCACGCAGAGTATGCAGGACTTAAGCGGTAGATTGGGGCCAAAGGTTCCGGTTAAGGCGAATGTTCCAGATCAAGCTACCCCTGAGTAAGGAGGAAAGAAAAACCTGGCTTCGTCAGTGGCGCAATCCGGGGGTAAATACAGGCCGACATTTGTTCAGGTACATCCGGACATAAATGGGGTAGACATTACACAATCTTTTGATCACTATCAGATGCATGAGTAATATTTTTATTGGAGACCATGAATACTTCCCTGGGATTTGTGAAATTGCCTATGAGGGCCCGAAATCGGATAACCCCCTTGCATTTAAGTTCTATAACGCCGATTGCCTGGTGGCAGGCAAATCCATGCGGGAGCATTTGCGCTTTTCCATCGCGTACTGGCACTCCTTCTGTGCCGACGGCACAGATCCTTTTGGTAGTGCTACAATAGTTCATCCCTGGTGGGATAAGGATCCACTTACTGCGGCACGTAAAAAGCTGGATGCGGCCTTTGAATTTATTACCAAGATTGGAGCTCCTTTTTATGCCTTTCATGATGTGGATATGGCCCCTCCCGGTGCCAATCAGGTTGAATTTGAGAAAAATCTTATCGCCATGACCAGAATTGCCAAAGAACGGCAGGACGCAACCGGAGTCAGGCTGCTATGGGGTACATCTAACATCTTTACCCACCCTCGCTACATGAATGGTGCTGCCAGCAACCCGGATTTTGCTGTTCTTGGCCATGCGGCGCATCAGGTAAAAGCTGCTCTGGATGCTACCATCAGTCTTGGCGGTGCAGGCTATACTTTCTGGGGTGGTCGAGAAGGGTATATGACTCTCTGGAATACGGACATGAAGCGGGAGCAGGATCATATTGCTACATTCCTTATTATGGCAAGAGATTATGCCCGGAGTGCCGGCTTTAAAGGAACCTTTTATATCGAACCCAAGGCCATGGAACCGGCCAAACATCAGTACGATTTTGATGCTGCTGCGGTGATTGGATTTTTACGTCGTTACGGTCTGGAGCAGGATTTTAAGTGCAATATTGAAGCTAATCACGCTACCCTGGCGGGACATGATTTTGTTCACGAACTACGGGTGTGCCGGGATGCTGGGTTACTGGGCAGTATTGATGCCAACCGCGGCGATCTTATGAATGGATGGGATACTGATGAGTTTCCTACCGATGTCTATCAGACTACCATGGCCATGTTGGAAGTACTTTCCATGGGTGGTTTTAGCTCTGGGGGGCTTAATTTTGATGCCAAACGCCGCCGGAACTCCACGGATGTGCGGGATTTGTTTTATGCCCACATTGCCGGTATGGATGCCTTTGCCTTAGGGCTTACTGCTGCCCAGCGCATTATGGAAGATGGCAAACTTGCTAAAATGCGCAAAATCCGCTATGAAAGTTGGGATTGTGCTGAGGCGGCCAGATTTGAATCCGGTAAGATGACTTTGCCGGAATTGGCAAAACTGGGGGAAAAAGGTGAACCAGATATTGTCAGTGGTAAGCAGGAATACATTGAAGGTTTGATTAACGGTTATCTTTTTGGATGATTTTTTATTGGATGCGGCAGAAATAAATAAAAAACTACAAGAAATAATATTGACCTGAATCCGTATTCCACTCCCCAAAAAGTTAAACCACCAGATCTCTGCCCAGAGATTTCATGGGTATAGCCCAAGCATTGCCATACCAGAAGCAAGTCTCCTGCTTGCTTCTTCCGAGCCGCCTTCGTTCGCTTTTGCCGCCTTGTATCGGAAAAAAATCATCAAAAATCGCATCGAAGCCTTAAAGTCCGACAGACTCCTTGATATAGGTGTTTTTTTAAGGTGCCCAATGTATGATCTTTGGCATTTCTGCTTATCCGCTCCATATAGAGCCGCAGGGTTTCCCGAGCATATACATATTTTAACGAGAGCTTTTTGAGAAAAATGAGCAGTTCCGAAGAAGATTGAGCTTTTATTTTTTATGTTGTGTCTCGAAGAATGTGGAAGCGTATTATTCTGCTCTAAAATCCTCTCAAAAGTGGGAAAAACCTGCGATTTAGTGCCGATTTTAGGAAATTCCACATTTTTCGAGACACGATGTATTTTTATACGGATTCAGGATTGACTATACAATGATGTTCGCATATAGTCATTAAAAAGATGACTTCGGTCAAATATTACAATTAAAAGGAGAATTGTATGAAATAGATGTATTTAACCCCTATTTCTCACCAGCATAAAACGGCATAAAAAATCCTGGAAAATTTCTGTTCTCTCCGGCAATATATCAAGCAAAAAGTCTCCAGTTAACTGATCCGTGTTATTTTCGTGTTATTTCCGTCCAAAGCAAGTCGGTTTTTTCTGATTTTTTTTCATTTTTTCAACCCTCGGCGCACAACTTTCCCAGGGAATCCAGATGAGAACTATCAACTGTTTTTATTACCGCTCATATGGCCCGGGATATTCGTATCCAGATGTCCCACCAGGGAAAACTCTCCGGCAAACTGATCCAGATTCGGCGAACCGTAATCTTTACAGCGGCCGAAACTTTAAGCATCCTTAATCGGATTGTAGAGGACATGCTTCGGGTTTCATCAACGCTGACCTGCTGAATTATTCTTCGAAGATGGACAAAGAAAAGAGGCTCTTCAGACTGTTGTGTGGAATCCATAAAAGTGTAAAGCTGTCACCATGGAAGAAACAGTAGAAGATTTTTACAAATATTTATTGAAGATAGACGGCCCCTGGAAAGTACTGACAATCACGCGCAAAGACGAAACAGAAGAAGTAATCGTCGAAGTCGGCATCAACAGCAAAGAGGGTCTTCAATGTCCGGTTTGCGGGATCAAAGCGAAACGCTATGATTTTCGAATTCGTCGCTGGAGACATCTGGATTCATGTGAGTACCATACCTTGATTGAGGCAAAAGTCCCAGGAGTGGAATGTACGGAACATGGCATCAAACAAGTGAAAGTTCCATGGGCTGAGGACAGGTCTCGATTCACGGCAAAATTTGAGTCCCGGATTATAGAGTGGCTGGAGGAGGCATCGATTTCCAAAGTGGCCAGACGTTTTGAATTGAGCTGGGACGAGGTGGACGGCATACAATGCAGAGCCGTGAAAAGAGGGCTTGCAAGACGAAAAAAAGTCAATGTGAGAGACATGGGAATTGATGAGACTTCGTTTCAAAAACGGCATGAATATGTCACGGTCCTTCTGGACAAAGAGAAGGACTGTGTTATGGATATTCTTGATGACAGAAAGGCATCAACATTGAATAAGTGGTTTATTGAACAAGAAATATTTGATCTAGAAACCGTAAGAAGTATTTCCATGGATATGTGGGAGCCTTTCATCAGTGCGGTGAAAAAGTACTTCGCCAATGGAGCCGAAATAATCGCTTTCGACAGGTTTCATGTCTCAATGCATCTGGGCAAAGCCCTTGACAGGGTACGATTACAGGAGAATAGGCAATTAATGAATGAAGGCATCCGCACACTGATTCGCTCAAAACATCAATGGCTGAGAAGTTCTTCAAAAACCGACAATAGAAGCTCCCGGCGGAAAGATTTTATGGCACTGACAAAGATGAATCTTAAGACGGCAAGAGCCTGGCGAATTAAAGAAGCCGCTTCACTTCTCTGGGATTATACATATATGGGAGTTGCTGAAAAACAATGGAAAAAACTGCTGTATTGGATGAGCCATTCCAGACTGAAGCCCATCATTGCGGTTTATAAAACTATTAAGAAGAATTTGTGGGGTATTCTTAATGCGATTCGTTTAAAAGCGAATAACAGCATGGTGGAAGCCAAAAATGCGCGTATTCAGAGAATCAAAAAAATAGCTTGTGGATATCGCAATAAAGAGCGGTTCAAAACTGCCATTCTCTTCCATTTGGGAGGACTGGATTTGATGCCTTGTTCCACATGATACCCGGAAGAGCCAAAAAAATCATCCACCCTGCACCAGCAATTCAGAAATATCCCTCAGTCCAGATTAAAATCTATGAGTAAAACGACTTGGCGGGTGTATAAAGAATATAATCAGACTACTCAAAAGCAAGGTTGATCTGCCCGGAAGAATCGGCTCCTGCTTCACCGATACCCGCCGCAAGCCTCAGATCCCCTTTGAGAAGATCGTTAAAGGATTGGGGGTTCATTCTATCATAAAAAGCCGTGATGCAGGCTTTAGATGAGAAGAAGATGCATCTCTGCTGGATTAAGGGGGATCTCCAGAACATGTTTGCAATCGAATCCCCATAGAGATAGAATGGGAGCGATGAAAACCTGGGTCAGAATAGCCCATCGCGGCGGCAGGTCGGATTTCCCGGAAAACACCATTGCGGCAATCAATGCATCACTCAGACTCGGCGCCGATCTTGTCGAGATTGATATCCGCGGCAGTCGTGACAATGTTCCTGTTGTTGTACATGACGAAACTCTTCATCGTCTGTTCGGGTTGAATCGAAGAATTGACGAGATGGATGCCCTTGACCTGTTTGCACTGCGGCATGAAAGCGGAAGTCCGCCGGATTCACATCGAGTATTCAGTTTTGAAGAAACACTGGCGGCTCTGGATGCTCCGAAACTGCTTCTCCATATCAAAGAACCTTCGGATGGGTTGGAGGAAACGATTGAGATTCTGATGGACGGTACGACAGATATGAGCGGTATTGTTTTCGGGGCGGTTACTCTGGATGCCTATTCGGTTATTCGATCCGCCAATCCCGACTGGGCTATACTTGGATTTGTCCCGAAACCGGAAGACATCCCGGGATTTATCCGGGCCGGTGTGGACATCGTTCGTCTCTGGGACGAATGGGTGACACCGGAACTTATTGAGGGCATTCACCGGGAGGGGGCGGCTGTCTGGGTGATGGTTGGCAGACCCTTTGACGGGGAAGTGGGAGAGACCACTCCTGCAAGGATCGCACAGCTCTGGGAAATGGAGATTGACGGAATCCTGATCAACGATATCCGATTGCTTCCCTAATCAGAAGGAAGATTAAAAATATCCATTCTCTTGAATGCTTCCATCGCCTCATACTCGGCCAGTCCCAGGGCATCGTAACGTTCTGCCAGTTCCCGGTTTCGATCCTCGGCCCGCTGCCAGAATTCCCTGTTGTCATCACCGGGAAACCGGGCGGTATCTTTCTGGGACTGATGCCTGAAGATGGCCTGCCGCTTTCGCTTCACCTCATCCGGACTCATGGGCACAACCATATCGATCTCATCAATCGGCCACTCATGCCAGGCTCCGCGATAGAGCCAGAATCGGCAGTCCTCCAGCCAGGAGGAATTCGGCATTTTGTTCAATGCTTTATAGATGGCCCTCAGACAGATTTTATGGGTACCATGGGGATCGGCCAGATCACCGGCTGCATAAATCTGATGGGGACGCAGCCGATCCAGAAGATCTATAATCAGCTCAATATCCCGGTCCCCCAAAGGCAGTTTCTCCGGCGCACCGGAATGGTAGAACGGCATGTTAAGGAAATGGGCGCGGTCATCGGGAATGCCGATCATACGGCAT
The DNA here is from genome assembly GCA_965224705.1 of Spirochaetaceae bacterium. GTDB lineage: Bacteria > Spirochaetota > Spirochaetia > DSM-2461 > DSM-2461 > UBA2779. Next base: position 2,941,591 of record OZ245056.1, read on the forward strand.
GCCGCCAAAGCTTCACTGACCCGTATGATGGATTTCGTCCTCTTCACCGAATCTCCGTCGGGCATCCCTTCCGCCCTGGCATCCATCTCTCTCTTAACCTGGCCGAAAAAGTCCGCAGCAGGAGTATTTCCGCTGTTGAGCTCTTTCAGGAGGAGACGAAAAAAATCCCCGATCTGGACAACATCTTCATCAAAAACCGCTAAGTCCCCGGAAGTCTGGTAGGCCACATGGACTTCATGTTCCTGGTCAACCAGCCGGATGAAAGTCCCTCCCATTGAAATGACATCGTCATCCGGATGGGGACTGAAAATCAGCACCCGCTTTTGGGGAGGGTTGGCCCGCTCCGGCCGGTTGGTGTCATCGGCACCGGGTTTTCCCCCAGGCCAACCGGTGATAGTATGCTGGAGTTCATTGAATATCCGGATATTGATCCGATACGCCGAACCGAAGGTGTTCCGAAGGTTTTCCAGACCATGTTCTCGATAGTCGGAATCCGTCAGTTTCAGTATGGGTTTTCCAACCGTCGAACAGAGTTCCACCACAGCTTTACGAACCGAAGCATCGTCATCAGGGCAGGCCGAAAGCCGATTCCCGGGAGTGCTGCCGTCGAAGGTCACCCTTTCACGCCCGTCGAAGTGATGCCCTCGATAAACTGCTTCTGCATGATGAGGTAAACCGTAAATATCGGAATCACGGAAATAACGGCACCGGCAAGAAGATAGTTCCACAGAGCAGAAAACTCGCCGATGAAGCTCACCAGTCCAAGGGTCAGTGTATAAAGCTTCTTGCTGTTGAGGTACACAAGGGGACGCAGGAAGGCGTTCCAGTTTATCAGGAAAGAGATGATGAAAAGTGCCGAAAGGGATGCTTTGGAAACCGGAAGGAAAATCCTGCGGTAAATAGCGAATGGTTTTGCGCCGTCAACTACAGCCGCTTCCTCCAGTTCCTTCGGGACATTCTCATAGAAACTGCGCATGAGAAATACACCTGTGGTTCCGATAAGGAATGAGGGAACGATCAGCGGCAAATAGGTATCAATCCATCCCAGCTTCGCCATTAGAAGGAACTCGGGGATGATAACAACCTCTATGGGGACCATTATTGTTGCGAGAATGAGACCGAACAGCAGTTCCCGTCCCGGAAATTTCATTCGGGCAAAAGCAAATCCGGCGAGGCTGCAGGTGAAGAGCTGCCCCACCGCAGCCGTGGTTGCTATGAAAAGACTGTTGATCGTGAATCTCAGGAAGTTGTACTTGGAGAAAATCTCCCTGTAGTTATCCAGCGTTGGATTTTTGGCCAGGAATTCCGGAGGATCCGCATAGACGGCTTCCAGCGGCTGAAGCGATACATTCAGCATCCAGTAAAACGGAAATACGGCGACAACGGCAAAAAGTATCAGTATGCAGTACAGAATGATTTTGTGGGAGATTGTCATTTCGCCCGCCTAGCCCTGAGTCTGAACCCATCGGCTCTTGTAATAGAAATTGATGAAGGCAATACCGCCGACCATGAGCATAAGCGTCATGGAAAGACTGGCCGCCTGGCCCATCTGAAACAGTTCAAAAGCATGCTGATAGATATAGTAGGCCATTGTCGTTGAAGAGGTCCCCGGCCCTCCCCGGGTCATCGCATAAATGATGTCAAAGTTCTTGAATGAATCGATCAGCGCCATGATCATCACAAAAAACATCGATGGTGTGATGAGGGGCACTGTAATACGCCGAAAGAGGGCAAAAGGACCGGCACCGTCAATGCGTGCCGCTTCGTAGAGAGTTTTGGGGATATCCTGTAGGCCGGCAAGGTAGATAACCATGTAATAGCCGACACGCTTCCAGGCGAATACGAAAGAGACGACAAGCAGCGAGTATTGCCGGTCGGAAATCCAGGACGGCGGCGATTCGACACCAAGAGATCTGAGAAGGAAATTGATCATTCCAACATCGGCTCCAAATATCCATCGCCAGACGATACCCACCGCTACGGTGGATGTGATGACCGGAGCAAAGTACATCGCACGGAAAGCGGTCGTGCCTTTTACACCCTGATTGAGCAGTACAGCCAGAATGAGGGAACCGAAGACGATGGAAGGAACGAAAATCAAACTGAAACGAAGCGTGTTCCAAACAATCTTCCAGAATGTCGAGTCCCTGACGAATTCGGAATAATTCTCCAGACCCACCCAACTCGGATTGCCGAACATACTCCAATCGGTCAATGAAATCCCTCCGGCAAATCCAAGGGGACCGAGGCGGAACACGAACAGTCCTATCATGGCCAGGAGTATGAAGAGATAGGGGACGTAAAGTTTGTATCTCATGGATCCATCCTGTCGACATTGCCGCGGAACCGGAAACAGCCCCGGTGCCGCAGCAATTCAAATATCAGCGATACGCCTTGTCCAGCATTTTATTTATTTCAGCATCCGCCTCAGCATAGAATTCGTCGAGGGTTATATCACCGTTGAGTGATGCATCAATGAACTCACTGAGACCAGCTCCTTCCGCACTGGCATATCCGCGCCAGAACTTCCAGTACTTCGTATAGAAATGATCGGCGTTTTCACCGTAGCTCAGGATTATCGGTTTGTTCTCAGGGGGCAGTCCCCGTGATTTGAATACATTCCATTCATCGGAATAGGCCTCTTCCTTGAAGAACGGCACTTTGCCGGGATAGTAATCAGCCGCCGGCCGCTGAAGAACATATTTGACGAAATCCCAGGCGGCATCCGGATTTTTAGAACTCGCAGGAATGGCGATGCCGTCTGCCCAGGCGTGCATGGTATCCGCCTTCCAGCGAGGTCCTCTCGGATAATAAGCAACATCCCAGTCAAACTCGGCTTCCATATCTTCCCGCATGAATTTGATATTCCAGCTTCCCTCTGAAATCATAGCGGCTTCTTCCTGCTGGAAGAGAAGCTTGATCTTCTTCTTGTCGAGATCGTAATCCTTCGGGGGCGGGATGACTTTGTGGGTGTTGGCCAGGTCATAGATGAATTCGATGGCTTCCCGGGCATTGCTGTCCGGATCCCATGTCAATGCGGAACGATTCAGATAGTCGCCGTCATTCTGGAGTATCCATCCGTCATACACCGCATACCGTGAGAATACTCCGTATCCCCATTGATCGGTAGCACCATCGCCGTCGGTATCCTGAGTCAGAGCCCTGGCTTTCTCCAGGAACTCATCCCAGTCCCAGCCTTCGGTGGGATATTCGACACCGTTGGCATCAAACATGTCCTTGTTGTAGAAGATCAGAGAACCGACCCATGCGAAAGGAACACTGTAATAACGGCCGTCAATCGCGAAGCTGGATTCAAGAACACTCCAGAAGTAATCATCTTCGGCGAAATCCGCTTTTATCCTGTCGGTGAGGTCCAGCAAGGCCCCCTGGTCAACGAAATCCTCAACGGAATTCGGATGCATGTTGAACACATCCGGCATCTGTTTGGATGCCGCCATCGCGGCAAGTTTGGTCCAGTAGCTCTTGGGATCCAGAGCTGTCAGGTTGATGGTTACATTGGGATTCTCAGCCTCATAGCGGTCGATCATTCCCTGTTCCTGAGCCTCAAAGTTCGGATCCCACATCCAATACTCAAGGGTTATCGGTTCTCCAGTCTCCGGAGCATCACCATCATCATCACCACTGGCGAACAATAATCCTATACTCAGCACGAGTAGGATCATCACGAAAAACAAGCGTTTCATAGACACCTCCATTTAAACCTTTTCCGATTCAACAAATCGGTTTTTGTCACTGAGAAGCAGTCCCGGTCGACCGGTTGGCGCACTGTCCACCCCTGTCTCCGGAAGAAATCGAAAAGCCTTCTCCACACCATCTCGTTCCGGCATCCGGGTGAATATCGACAACACCGAGCAAAGTGAGGTGGACCCCAAATGTTAGACAGCAACGCTGTCCTTTTTTGGTGGATAATCAGGCTTTGATTCCTGCTCATCCTGTGATTGTTTAACCTTATCGTAAAGCATGATGGGAGTCAACCCACCCAGAGATTCATGGGATCCCTCCTCCATGTTCACGTAATCCTTATCTACTGGAAAGACCTTTTACTGGAAAGACCTTTGAACCCGGCTCCAGGCGGCCTGGATTGGGCTTCTGGTCAATTGTCTGCCATTCCATCATCCCTATCAGCCGCTGGATATGCTTACGGTTGACCTTGTATCCCTCAAGGCGCAGTTTGTCTCTTAGCTTACACGAACCCCAGGTGGGATTATCCGCATGAAGCTCATCCATTTTACAGTGAACCACCTTAATACAAACACTGAGTGTCCGATTCAAGGGGCTCACCTCACCCTGCTCTGGCTGAGGCTAATCTTTAAGAATAAGATGTTATGCGTGCTTCGGCGGCAGTTTGAACATTTAGGAATACCTAATAATCTTCAAGGTTTCCAAATTGATTTTCAATACCTTTTCCCCAGAATTTTTCGATAACTTCGTGATGTTTTATTTTTGCAATGTATTCTGCGGCATATAGATGGTGCTGGGTCATCAGGTTTCTTGCAAATTCTGCCTTTCCTGATTTTATTGCTTTTAGCAATACCCGATGTTCTGACAGTGATTCATTCGGTTCCCGGGTTAATCCGTGTTGGTAGCTGTTTATTAAATGGTGATGGTTGTTGCCTATCTGGAGCAGCATTGTATTGCCGCATTTATTCAGAATTTCCATGTGAAATGTCTGGTCAAGGCTTAGATATTCCCTGGCTTCTCCGGGTCTTACACCGCATTTAAAGCGGTCAAAGAGGGACAGAAATTTATCTTCCGGATTGTAGTGGTCCCTGGTATAGATGTAGACGGCCATCCCTTCAATGGCCGCTCTTGTGTAGTAGGCTTCTTCAATATCCTGCCATGTAACTTTTCTGAGAAAATAACCGTAATTCTTCTGGTGCTCAATTACCCCCGTCCCGGTTAGACGATTAATGGCCTCATTGACGGGGGTCATACTTACATTCAGTTTTTCCGCCAATTCGTTTTTATTAATCTTTTCTCCATAGGGGATGTCTCCATAGAGGATCATTCTAACGATTTGGTTGTAAACCAACTGTACTCTATTGCTTTTTTTCTCAGGCATGCTCTTATCCAGGATACTCAATTTGCTTGATTTTTATCTCTCCTTTAACAAAGGAGCCTCTTCAAAAACTTATCTAATTGAATTATCTTGTAATCCGCATTTGAAATCGTTATGAAAAAGGGCCACATCCACTACGCTACTCTCAACATAGAAAAGACCGGGGGCCATGAAGACCATATCAGAAATCTCAGGCGGAGCGCAAGGAGTCTGTCGGACTTCAAGGCTTTGAGGCGATATCTGATTATTTTTCCGGTACAAGGTGGTAAAAGCGGAGCGCAGCTTAAGCTGCGTGAGCATTTTGCAGCACGGTAGGGGAAAAACTTGAATACGAACTACAGGGTTGTTTTGGCTGAGCTGTGAACACCGCTCCTTTCTCCATCATCGTAAAAGGTTTGGCAAAAGCTTCATTTTCAATGAGGATTTGGCCGAGGAAGCATCAGGGACATCGGCATTTCTTCTCTAACTGATGCCTGATAGAGAGTTTTCGAATTAGCTCTCCTGTATCTGCATTTCCATAGCTGAATTCACGATATTCTCAATGGTGATATCATTTTTTCTCAGCAGAACGCTGTAAGGCGCAGATTCACCGAATGTATCCTGAATTCCCACTCTTTTTACAATACCCTTTCCCAATTCCGCCGCTACCTCACAGACCGCGGAGCCAAGACCGTTGATGATATTGTGATCTTCTACGCTAATAATCCGGCCAATATCTTTCACAGCTTTTTTTACGGCTTCAACATCCAGGGGCTTTATTGTATGCATGTCCAGGAGTCGAACGGAAAGTCCTTTCTTCTCCAGTGCTTCGGCGGCTGATACTGCCAGTGACATAATGTCTCCATTGGCAATAATGGCTATATCCTTACCTTCTTTAAGAAGATGAGCTTTGCCGATGGTAAAATCCTGATTCTCATTATAGATGTAGGGGATGGGGTCGCGAGTGAACCGCAGATAAACCGGGCCCTTATATTCCGCAGCGGCTCTGACCAGTTTCCTGGCGGAATAGTAATCCGCCGGCATGATAACCGTCATATTGGGGATGCTTCGGTAAATACCCATATCCTCGACGCCCTGGTGACTGGCACCGTCATTGGCCGGGGTAAAGCCGCCGTGGGAACAGGCTATTTTCGCGTTTTGTTTTGGGTAGCAAATTTCCTGTCGAATCTGTTCGCACATCCTCATACTTCCGAAAACAGCATAAGTTGTGATAAAAGGGATTTTACCGCATGAGGCCAGACCGGCGGCTACGCCTGCGGCATTCTGTTCAGCGATACCTACATGTACATGCTGATTCGGAAGCTCCTGGAAAAAAGGAACAGTTCTACATGATTTTCCGATGTCGGCATCGATCACATAGATATCCGGGTTCTCTCTTCCCAATTCCAGTATTTCATCTCCGTAGGCATCTCTTGTTGCTTTTCCTTCCATCTGTTATACCGCCTCCTCAATCTCTTTCATGGCCTGGGCGAATTGTTCATCATCCGGGGCCATTCCGTGCCACATCACAACATTTTCCATGAATGACACACCTTTGCCTTTTACGGTTTTTCCTACAATCACCTTCGGTTTTCCATTTTTCCTGTCCCGGATGGTATCAAGGGTATGGACAATCTCTTCCATGCTGTGGCCGTCGATTCCATGGGCTTCACAGCCAAAGGCTTCAAATTTGGCTCTCAGGTCGCCGTTGGGCATTACCACATCACAGGTGTCATCATTCTGAAGGTTGTTGTTGTCCACAATAACCACAAGGTTGTCCAGCCGATATTTAACTGCCGTCATGACAGCTTCCCAAATTTGTCCTTCCTGGCTTTCTCCGTCACCGATAACGCAGAATACTCTGTAGGAGAGTTTGTCCCGCTTTGCTGCCAGGGCCATTCCTACCGCCGTAGATAGGCCCTGTCCAAGAGAACCGGTGCTAATATCGATACCGGGGCATACTTTCATATCAGGATGCCCCTGTAATATGGAACCTTCTTTTCGCAGTGTGTAGATCGTTTCATAGGGAAAGTATTCACGCAATGCCAGGGCTGAATACAGAATGGGGCAGACATGTCCCTTGGAAAGTACGAAACGGTCTCTGTTTTCCCATTCAGGTTCTTCGGGACGGATATTCAGCTCGCTGAAATACAGCGCCGCCATAAAATCCGCCGCAGAGAGGCTCCCTCCGGGATGGCCGGATTGGGCCGCATGTATCATCGTTAATGTCGTTTTACGAAGTTCCCTGGCCTTCATTTTCAACATTGAAATTTTCTCAGTTTTATCCATATCACATCTCCTACAATGGTCAATTCAATAATCCCGGTAGGAAAAGCACTACCGGAGGAACATAGGTCATAAGAAGCAAAATTACGAATCCTACGATGAAGAAAGGTTTTGAGGCTCCTACTGATTCCTGCAGTGAGCAGTTGGCAATTTTGCTTGCCAGATTTAAACAGAGTCCCACCGGTGGTGTAACGACTCCGAGACAAAGGTTGAAAACCAGTATGATTCCCAGGTGGACCGGATCGATTCCCAGATCGACGCAGAGGGGGAATAAAATCGGGACAAAAATCAAAAGTGCTGCATTGGCTTCAACGAACATGCCGATGACGAGCATGAAAAGGTTAATCAGTAAAAGGACAATCCATTTGTTACTGGTGAGGCTGAAGATCATATTGCTGACGATCATGGGCACCTGAGCCACTATCAGCATGTATGAAAAGAGTTTGGCTGCTCCTATTAGAATCATTACGGAGGATATTAAAATAAGGGAATCTTTGAGGATGTTATAAACATCCTCAATGGATTTGATTCCCTTGTAAATGAAGATTCCCACGAAAAGCGAATAGACCGCCGCTATGGCCGCTGCTTCGGTTACGGTGCTAATGCCGAAAAGAATAGAGCCGACAACTACGACGGGCATAAGGATGGCCCATCCCACATCCTTGAGACTGATCAATTTCTGTTTCCAGGTGGATTTTTCATGGCGGGGATAGTTCTTTTTCGAGGCGATGATCGATACTGCAATCATTAGGCCGAAGCCGAAAAGCAAGCCCGGAACGGCTCCCCCCACAAAGAGTTTGGTAATGGAAACTCCGGTAATAATGCCATAGACCACCATGGTTATGCTCGGAGGAATAATCGGTCCCAAACCGCTGGAGAATGCCGTAATCGATGCTGAAAACCCCGCTTCATACCCCTCCTTCTTCATGGACGGAATCAATATTCCTCCGATTGAAGAGGTGTCGGCTACGGCAGAACCGGACATCCCGCCGAAGAGCATGCTGGATAATACATTGATCTGCGCCAGACCGCCTTTGTAGGAACCGACAAAGCAGTTGGCAAAATCTACTATTTTTTTGGTAATTCCACCGTAATTCATGGCATTTCCGGCCACAACGAAGAGGGGAATGGCCATCAGAGAAAACGAATCAATTCCGGAAAATATCCGCTGGGCAATCATGGAAAGGGGAATATCCATCACGAAGACGGCGGAGAAAATGCTGGATAATCCCAGGGCCGCTGCAATAGGGACTCCCAGGAACGCGAGGCCCACAAATACAATCATCAAGGATAGAATTAACATTATTTAGCCTCCGATTCAGACTGATCCGGGCTGCTGTTATTGATGATCATGAGGATTGTTTTTTCCAGGATATAGATGATAGACAGGACCGATCCTATGACAAAAGAGAGATAAACATAGTACATGGGAAAGCCCAGTCCTGGAATTATTCTGTTTTTTGCCGCAGGAAGCAGTTCCAGAATGGAAATAAGCAGTACGACAGAAAATGTCAGCTCCATAAGCTTAATAAAAAAAGCGTTTACCTTTAGGAACACCGGTTTTCTTTTTAGAAGAACATCCAGAATGTCGACACGAATATTTTCATCTTTCCGAATCACCACTCCGAAAAGAATTATGGTGATCCAGACATTTCCGTAGCGGGCAAATTCTTCAATCCAGATGGATGAACTGCTGAACAGGTACCGGCTGATTACCTGGTAAAAGAGAACAGCAATTACCGCTGCAAGCAGTATTGACATGACAATAAGGCATACTTTTTCGATGCCGTTTAAAATCTTTTTCATAGAAATTTTACTCCCCGAAAATGACGATGTTTTTTATATCATCGTTTCTCTTTCCTTCTGCCATTTCGCGGACGACCCTGCCGGCATCTGCAAAGGGAACTATATTGGAAATGAGTTCACCTGGGAAATTGACTCGTTTGTACCTGTACTGTTCAATGGCCATTTCATAGTCATCTCTATTGTACATGGCTGTACCCATCAGATTTCTTTCAAATTGCTGTATCTGGAAGCTGTCAATGGGGACTTTTTCGCCATATACCGCAATCAAAATGATTTTTCCCCGGGGTTTTGTCATTTTCAATGCCTGTTCCATGGCTTTTTCCGAAGGAACGGCCAGAAATACAGCATCCAGTCCGTTGGGTTCTATTTCAAGAACCGATTGAACCGGATCGGTCCTGCCTGAATTGACGGCGTAAGAAGCACCGAGCTTTTCGGCCATCTCAAGTTTGGATCGGCTTAAATCGAAAACGAAACATGATTTACGCCCCGAAGTTTCGGCGGCGATCAATGTCATCAATCCGATTGTTCCGGCTCCGATTATACCGATAGTTTGATTGAGTTCTATTTTAGCTTGCCGGACAGCGTGGAGCCCTACGCAGTAAGGCTCCAGCAGTGCTCCGACAGAGTAGGACATGCTATCAGGAATGGGATAACACATGGATTCCCTGACGATGATTTTCTCAGCGAATGAACCTGTCCAGTCACCCACTCCAAGGACTTCCTTGGATGTGCATTCCTGATACTCTCCGTGAAGACAGAAGTGGCAAACTCCGCATCCTACATGCGGCTCAATGGCCACACGGTCACCAATTTTCAAGCTTTTGACGCCGCTGCCTACTTCGCATACCACACCGGCACACTCGTGTCCTGTTATAACCGGAGGTACACGGTAGGGGTGGGTTCCTTTGAAAGCCATAATATCACTGGCGCAGATACCTGCGGCTTTTAATTCGACCACAACACCGTTTCCTTCCGAAACTACAGGTTGTTCAACATCGACTATTTCTGCTTGATAAGGTTCGGTAAACTTCCATGCCTTCATATTTGCCACTCCTATCCTGTCATTCTCCTTATGCCTTATCGAGCGGAATCAATGAGGCTGTAAACCCTGTCAAGATCTGTTCGTTTGGAGAGAACTTCGTCTTTGATAATGGCTGCCCACCGGGCTTTTTCGGCAGGATCCATCTGTGTCAGGGTAACATCGGGTTTGGCACGCATGGCATCGACCATTTCCTGTTCCGATGCTGCGATATTGGCATTGTATTCAGCCGAGGCGGCATCGATGGCTTTTTTCATGACTTCCTGAACATTGGCGGGGTAGGAATCGAAGGTTTCGCCCCAGAATATGAAGTTGAAGGCACCGTAAACATGTTCACTAAACAGGACATAGGGGGCTACTTCATAGATACTGTTGGTATAGATAACATCCACAGGGTTTTCCTGAGCATCAATGACCTTCTGCTGAATAGCACCGAATACTTCGGGGAAGGCCATGGCCTGGGGACTTGCGCCCAGGGCCGTAAAGCAGTCGCCCATGGTCTTTGATCCGGGAACACGAATTTTCAATCCTTCCAGGTCGGCCAAAGTGCTGACAGGGACATTGGAGTTGATATTTCGGGGACCCCGCCGCATAAATCCGAAAAACTTGTATCCGGTTTCAGCTTCCAGAATAGATTTGATCTCCTCTCCTGTTCCGGATGTCCAGACCCTTTCAAAGTGGTCTTTGTCATCATAGAGAAAAGGTGTGAAGCCGATGGAGCAATAGGGGGAGTAGGTTTCAAGAGTTCCGATATCCTCAATAAGGATGTCCATGGTTTTTAACTGCATGCCTTCCAGCATTTCTGACCAGTTCCCCAATTGACTTGAGGGGTAGATTTGAACTTCCACCTGACCGTCTGTTTCTTCTTCAACGATTTTCTTGAAGGTTTCACTGGCGATGTGCCGACCGTCGGTGGTGGGGGCACCATGACCGAGTTTGATCACAATTTTTTCAGTTCCCGCTTCCTGCTCTCCTCCTGCGAATAAAGGGAGGCTGACAACGCAGAACAGCACCAAGAGTGATACAACGACTTTCTTCATACAAAACTCCTTTCCTATTATGAGTGGTATTGCTTTGATGCGCTCATAATATATTCTTGATAACAATCATATCATGAAAAAATATTTTGTCAAGGGAAAAGTGTTGGAAATGTCAAAAAATCAAAATCTCCAGAATATGCGATATCCCGGCCGTGAACTCCCCGGCCAGACAGGGAACAGCAATTATCTCTGTAAGCAGTATTGACTTGTTCCGGCTTCGATTATACCGATGGTTTGATTGAGTTTTATTTTAGCTTGCCGGACAGCGTGGAGCCCTACGCAGTAAGGCTCCAGCAGTGCTCCGACAGAGTAGGACATGCTATAGGAATGAGATAACATGGATTCCTTATCGTTTCCTTCCGAAACTACAGGTTGTTCAACATCGACTATTTCTGCTTGATAAGGTTCGGTAAACTTCCATGCCTTCATATTTGCCACTCCTATCCTGTCATTCTCCTTATGCCTTATCGGGCGGAATCAATGAGGCTGTAAACCCTGTCAAGGTCTGTGCGTTTGGAGAGAACTTCGTCTTTGATAATGGCTGCCCACCGGGCTTTTTCGGCAGGATCCATCTGTGTCAGGGTAACATCGGGCTTGGCGCGCATGGCGTCGACCATTTCCTGTTCCGATGCTGCGATATTGGCATTGTATTCAGCCGAGGCTGCGTCGATGGCTTTTTTCATGACTTCCTGAACATTGGCGGGGTAGGAATTGAAGGTTTCGCCCCAGAATATGAAGTTGAAGGCACCGTAAACATGTTCACTAAACAGGACATAGGGGGCTACTTCATAGATACTGTTGGTGTAGATAACATCCACAGGGTTTTCCTGAGCATCAATGACCTTCTGCTGAATAGCACCGAATACTTCGGGGAAAGCCATGGCCTGGGGACTTGCGCCCAGGGCCGTAAAGCAGTCGCCCATGGTCTTTGATCCGGGAACACGAATTTTCAATCCTTCCAGGTCGGCCAAAGTGCTTACAGGGACATTGGAGTTGATATTTCTGGGACCCCGCCGCATAAATCCGAAAAACTTGTATCCGGTTTCGGCTTCCAGAATAGATTTGATCTCCTCTCCTGTTCCGGATGTCCAGACCCTTTCAAAGTGGTCTTTGTCATCATAGAGGAAAGGTGTGAAGCCGATGGAGCAATAGGGGGAGTAGGTTTCAAGAGTTCCGATATCCTCAATAAGGATGTCCATGGTTTTTAACTGCATGCCTTCCAGCATTTCTGACCAGTTCCCCAATTGACTTGAGGGGTAGATTTGAACTTCCACCTGACCGTCTGTTTCTTCTTCAACGATTTTCTTGAAGGTTTCACTGGCGATGTGCCGACCGTCGGTGGTGGGGGCACCATGACCGAGTTTGATCACAATTTTTTCAGTTCCCGCTTCCTGCTCTCCTCCTGCGAATAGAGGGAGGCTGACAACGCAGAACAGCACCAAGAGTGATACGACGACTTTCTTCATAAAAAGCTCCTTCCTATTATGAGTAGTATTGCTTTGAAGCACTCATAATATATTCTCAAAAGAAATCATATCATGAAAAAATATTATGTCAAGGGAAAGTGTTTGAAATGTCAAAAAATCGAAATCTCCAGAATATGAGATATTCCGACCGTGAGTTCCCGGATTAATGGATAAGGCAAGTGAGGCCCACCGACAGGTTATTTGGGGAACTCACGTGAGGAATCTGGTGATAGATCTCGGGCAGGAGTCTGCGCCTACCCCATCGGCATTTCGTCTTCACCGGGACTGTGTCAGGAAGAAGGATTTGGAAATCATGGCTCCAGCCACTGCCCGGTGATCATGCTCTTGCAGACTAAGGTCTAAAACTGTTTTTGCTATGTCTCGACTACATTCAATTGAGGCTCGCATACTACTTCGGTCTTCACTGAATTGGCAATAAAGCACTCGGCATGGGCTGCGTGGTGCAGACTGTGGATGTCGTCGGCGGAAGGACGTTTCTCTCCGGAGAAAACGACGTAGGGCCGAAGTGTCACCCGTGTGATGGCCAGGCGGTCATCTTTGTCCTTTGACAAGGTGCCCCTGGCCTGGTCGGTGTAGGCATCAATACAGTATCCCTGATCGGCTGCCAGACTGAGAAACCAGAGCATATGGCAGCTAGCCAACGAAGCCGTAAAAGCCTCTTCTGGATCAATCGCAGAGGCATCGGTGTAGGCCGGAGGAACTACCAGAGGGGAGGCGGCTGCGGGAATCTCAGTGGTGTTGTTGATGATCCAGGTGTGTTGACGGGGGTAGCGCTTATCTAAGAAGGCGGCTTCGTTTCTTTTCCAGGTTACGTGGATGTGGTGTTCGGCCATAATTGTGCTCCTATAGGGTTTTAAGTTGTGATTTTACACATCTAAACACGGGGATTGGATTGAGTCTCGCCATGGTTGATAGCCATCCTCCCATCGTGTGTACTCTCTTGATAAATCAGAGTAAGGGTATCATTGACAGGGAGTATTGCCAATGAGCTTTTTGGGGGGTGTCTCTCACGGAAGCACAGAATTCACGGAGGTGGGGAGCTAAAATGTAGGGGGGCCTTTGTCTCCACCGGTTTCATACTGAGTGCCGCTGCGTGGTGCCGCGGATATCCTGAAAGGCGGGCCTCGAGAAGGCTCCCAGGCCGGTTATAGCCAGTCTGGACGATAAGTTCCAGAAGCTGGGGACACAGGCAGCACCTGAAAAACTGCGGTTTCAACGCCGAGGACCTCGCTGGTTTGGCTGCGGGATTTTCCGATTTCCAGCCCTTGTAATTCGGGCTGATTGACTTTACACTCTGTATGAGCAAAGCGGGCTTTTTTTGTTTGGTATTTCTTTTCATGTAAATATTTTAACATGGGAAACCTGCTTTGTGTCAAGGTCTTTGGTGAGAAATAGGGGCTAAGTAAAAAAGAGTCATGCTGGACATGGGTTATCGATTAAATCGCAGCATTCCGTCCTGGAAACCTATCGAGTTTTGGCCAACTTTTACGCAGATCACAACGAGGTTTCAGAGAGCTATGAAAGGTCTGCCCTTTGTTCATTGATTTTATGCTTGACGGGGTGCACCGTGTTCATTAAACCCATTCGCCATACTGGTGAACGTTCTGACTTCGACCAATTAGATGACTGGTTGGAAGCACAGCACAAAGCAGGAAAATTAAATGGCAGTGTCTTAGTAAGCAAACAAGGGGCAGTGATTTATAAACGGCATTTTGGCTACCGGGACATAGAGCAGATTCATAAGATCGATGATGCCACGCAATTCAATCTGGCTTCCGTCTCCAAACAGTTTACTGCGTTTGGAATTTTATTGTTAGCACATCAAGGCGAAATTAATCTTGATGCACCCATCTCGGAATACTTACCGGAATTCCAATTGGAACAGGTACCCACCGTTCGGAACTTACTTCATCATCAAGGCGGCTTCAAGGAGTATTTTCTCATTACACAATCAACACCTTCGCTAAGAGCCTGTCGGACTTACGTCTCACGGCTCGATTTATTAAAGTCCGACAGATTCCTGGAGCGTCCCTTAACAAATAAACAAGCCGTCGCGGCTATCCTTCATTATCACACAACTAAAAAGCCTCCCAAATACACCACATATAAGTACTCCAATTCGGGATACATAGTATTGGCACACATCATCGAGCGCATCAGCGGCCAGAGTTTCGAGCAGTTCATGGGCGAGCAGGTATTCAAAACAGCCGGGCTCAATAATACACGTGTATACAATTTGTTATCTGAGGAGTCTTGTGATAATCGGGCCATCGGCTTTAAGCGAACTCTATTAAACAAACTCAAACAAAAGGATTTAAACCAGTGGGACGGTGTTGCAGGCGACGGCGGCGTTTACAGCAGTACCGGCGATTTATTGAGGTGGCACTATTCGCTTATGCAGGGAAATCTTGTGCCAGTTGAATTCTATCGTCAGGCCATGCAGCCGAGTAGGGACGATCATTCCAAAAGAACACCTTATGGATTTGGATGGATTGTGCTGGGGAAAGGAGAAGTCGAACATGCTGGCGGTTGGCAGGGGTTTTCCAGTTATTTCTACAGAAACGAAGAAACAGACAGTACGATCATTATATTGGATAACGCCAATCATGGATTTCAAATGGCCCCCCTGGGTTATCGTTGGAACTCCCTCTCTCTCAATCTAAGAGACTGGCTAAAAAAGTGAACTGGAGTAAAACGGCCGGAGGGGGGACCAGATTTTTAAGTGCATTTCTGGCAAAACGCTAAGGTTCTTCTCCTTCCTGAATCCGTATAAAAAATCTTCCCTGTCAGAATGTGTGGGTGATCTAAAGCTCCGAGACAAAATGCAAGAAAACAAAAAGCACCGAAATCTGTTAAACTAAATCTCGCAAAACAAAAAAAGATTGGGCTCATTTCATGAAAAAGGTTTCAAAATCTTATCCCGATGCGGATAGAATCTGTATAGTAATGGATAATTTAAAAACCCACAACGCATCGGCTTTTTATGAGACTTTGACCCCGAAGAAGCACGAATACGACGAGAACGTTTTGATTTTGTATACACTCCCAAACATGGTTCCTGGTTGAATATGGCAGAAATTGAATTACATGTATTAAACCATCAATGCCTGAATAGGCATATACCTGAGCAAAGCAAGGTTGAAAGTGAAGTAAAAGCATGGGAGCAGACAAGAAACGCAAAAGTGGCAGCGATAAACTGGCAACTTACAAATGAAAAGGCAAGGGTAAAACTAAATCGTTTGTATCCGTCATGACATGATTAACATAGCATTAGTATAATTTAAAATCTCCACTTTCTGCTATTAAATATGAATGGATTCGATTTTTATGTGATCGGTATTGTATCTTCCTGTATGTTAGTGACATAATACCCGGGTATTTGCGAAGGATGGCATCCTCGTCAAAAAGGAACATTAACTAAAAATTCGTATAGATTTGGAAGGTGACTCATGCAAAAATTTGGTTTTACGATACTTGTTCTATCTGCTTCGACAGTAATACTTGCAGCTCAAGTGGATCTGAGATCAAACATCGCAATTGTGCAATCATCGCCTGACGAGGCATTGGTGCAGACATACAATGATATAGCCGACTGGCTGGAGAATCTGCGCGAATCCAAATTGGCCGAAGATTTCCGTAGCCAGGAAAACGGAGTTCATGGGACAGGGTTCTTACTGCGGTTTGAAGAACAGATGTTTCTTCTGACGAATTACCATGTCATCAAGGGCTACGCCGAAATCAATGTCACCTTCCGTCCCCGGGAAAGTGACGAGTTTGAATTCTCTCAGGTCAGGGTTGTCTATGCGGATCCGGCAAAGGATTTGGCCCTTATGGAAGTACCCGACTCCTGGGAACTGTCCGTCCCCGGCCTGCGGCTGTCCGCCGAGGCAGTTGTGGAAGATGGGGATGAGGTTTGGGCAGCAGGGTATCCCGGCCTTATCGCATCCGCATCATGGCAGCTTTCTCTGGGCAACGTAACCAATGAAAAAGTTATTCTCGATGAAGTCGGATTGGTGGGTGTTGATTACCTCATCCAGCATTCTGCTCTGATTGATCCGGGAAGCAGCGGCGGTCCCCTTCTCCTTGCCGAAGACAGGCAAACCGTTGTCGGGGTGAACACACTCAGTGTTCCGAGCCGGAACAATACCTTCTTTGCCATTCCCGCACAGACCGTGGAAGCCTTCCTCCAGGACTACAGTACCGTGGAATCATCGGATCCCGCCGAAAGACTGGAACAGCGTGTCGATGAGTTTGTTCAACAACTCGCGGAGGAGGAACTCCTTTACGCCGCGATGAGATCGTATCTCGCCGACGATTTCGGAGCACGGTATGGGTGGAGCACCTACAAAAGAATCTACAAGACTATGGACAGTGAACCTCGGAAGGAGTTGGACGGAAAGCTCTTTCTATCGGGCCGTCCCCTTGAGGCACTGAAAGAAATTCTCGCAATGGTGGTGCATTCCGAATACGGCGGGCAAAAAAATATCGAATACAGCATTGAATCCGTATTCGCGGACCGTGCAGAAGTCGAAATCGGTACCCCGGATAACAACTCCACTATGGCAACAACCTGGGTACTGGACCAGGGTGATTGGCGGCTGGCCGAGATGGATGATGCCGAGAAGATGACCATCCGAAGTCAGGACGATGAGGAAAAATCAATCTATCGGACAAAGTACGACAGCTTTGGTGCCATCATCGGTGTTGCCGTTCTGGGATCCCCGGCTTATTCCACACAAGGTGCAGGAGGCTCCAGAATTGGCGTCGGCCTCAACCTGAGCTATCGGTTTCCGGGGAAATACTTCAACTACGCCATTGGAGCGGAGTTTGATCACTACAGTGATTTGACAGTCCCTCCGGACACATCCAAAGGCAGCATTTCCTCCTTTTCCATCACTCCCGTAGACCTCTGGTTGAAATATCCGATATTTTTGCAGAGCAACAATGTCCTCATTCCATTCGTCAATGCCGGTTTGTCCGTCGGCTTTGCGTTCAACGGAGATGCCAACTCTTCCGCCCCCTTAATTCTATACAAAATATCGTACTCCATGGGATTGGAATGGTCGCCTGACAGCACAAAACTCGGTAGTTTCGGTCTCGCATTCACATATGTCGGTGAAGGCTACGCATTGAGCGAAATGTTTTCTCCATTTCATTCCTTCGGTGCGAGTGTGTTCTATCTTTTCTAGCACTTTTTCAAGTCTTAAATTGCGGATAGAGGTGTTTCAACTTCATCCGTGCTTTCATCAGCAGTAAACTGTCAGTCAACTTTGTTTGCCGTGCGGTTTCTTTCTCTATTCCATGCTGTGACTTCTTTTATCAAAGCTCCGAGATCAGGGATTCTTCTTGATAGGCACTGGCCGATTAATGTGCTAGTTCAATCTCAACCATATTGAGCCAACTGCCATGTTTCGGGATGTAGTGAATCTCTAATTTATCCGCCAGCCTTTTGCTTCCCTGGAATCAAATCTTTCATGAAGAGAGCCCGTGGAATGGGTGTTGAGGTTATTTATAACAGGGATAATTTCTTCAGCATCGGGAAAATCACAATCAACAAGCTTCTTTATCTCTTCCGCCCATTCATTTCTTGCTTTCTTCATTGGCAACAAACTCTCCGTCCCGGGAGGAATTATCCAATATTTTTGAGATGCGGTTTAAGTTCGTTTTTTTAGCGTCTTTCTAACCGTCTCATAGGATATGCTTGACACAATCTTGAGTTCAACAAGTTTGTCCGCCAACAAGCAAAGTGTCCATCTGTCTCTGCCTTCAGGGGGCTGGCTGTCGGCAAGGCGAATCAAATGCCCCTCTGCCTCTCCATCCAGTTTAGGGGCTGTTGGCGGAGTTTCCCGTTTTTTTCTCTTTAATGCCGCATCAAGACCCTCTTCCACAAAGCGTTTTCGCAACTTATAGACGGTTTTTCTGTGGCATCTAAAAATCCTTCTGACATCATCAATGCTCATATTACTGCCATTTCTATCCAGGCTTAAGAGCATATTGGCGTTTTTTATCTCTCTAGCCGCCGACTTCCCTTTACTGACGAAGTCACTCAGGTACTCTTGCTCTTCTTTGTTCAAACGCACAACATAAACTGCTTCGCGCATTATTTCCCCTCCCATTATCGAATGATCGGCATATCCAATGTAGACATTTAGTCTTGAGAAGTACCAGGAGTCTGTCGGACTTTAAGACTTCAAGGCGATTTTTGATGATTTTTGCCTGATGCAAGGCGACAAAAACGGAGCGTAGCTGGGCTACGTGAGTATTTTGGCAACGCAGCAGCGGGGTATGCGAGTCTAAGGACTCGCATACCGAAGAGAGCGCTGAGCGATAGCGAAGAAAAGCCGCCACGGATGGCGGCGAAAGCGAACGAAGGCGGCTCTTCAGAAGCAAGCAGGAGGCTTGCTTCTGAAGAGAAGGGCAAAAATCGAGCCGTGAGGCGTAAGTCCGACAGACTCCTAGCGCAGTGTCTCCCGTTCCCGCTCTATCCAGGCATCCCAGCCGTAGCCGGTTATTATCTCCTCCGCAGCGTCCAGAGCATCCTCGCGGTTGCTATCGGAATGGGGGAGGAATCCGATTTCAAAGTCTCTGACAATGATATTGCTCTTCTCCGTTTCCCGTATGTACACTTCCAGGGCCCCGAAATAGGTCATCTCACCAGGGCGCACTATCAGACCCGCACTCTCCTCCGGATAGCCGAACAAAGAAGATGCTTCAATTGACTGCGCTGTGTTGTGTTCGACGAATTTTGATGAATCATACGTGTATGTTGCTTCATATCTAAAAAGGTAGTACTCCCCCGGGGTTGGGATTTGACAGGCAAAATATCCATCGGAATCAACTTTGATTAACCCCCGTGTATCTGAAGTTGTTGATTCCACTGCGGCGAGTGATGCCTTGAACTTTTTCCCCATGGCTAAATCTGCTACGGCCTCATCGGTAAATTCACGTTCCACCCCAACCTCACGGGGAATAAACATAATGCGCACACTCGGGGTTTTGGGAAATGGATGGCCTTTTAGTTCCAGGCGACCGTAGATTAAACCGGATTCGGTACTCTTTGGCTCGGTGATCTTGTAAGTTTGACAGCCCACCGAAAGAAAGACAGATAACACACCGAGAAACGGAATGATGCGTTTCATTTAAGTCTCCTTTTATGCTAATTCAAAAAACTCTCTCTAAGATATCAGTTAGACCTGAATCCGTATAAAAAATTTAAACCAAAGCCTCAATCTTCTGTGATATAATGAATTAAGACTAAATACCCAATTGACCCAGAAGGTGAGCCTTATGAAGATAGATACTACCACAGAAGCTTTGACCCGTACAGGGGGAATCGCACTGGCAGGAAAAATATTTAAAGAGATTGAACTGGATTTCACATCCGATACCATACTCTCGGGAGCAGACAAACAAATCATAAAAACAATGACCGGACTGTTTCTACAGGGCAGAAACAGTTTTAAGAAGTCAACATGGTTCGGAACTGACCATTCTTCACAAAAGCTCTGGATGGCATTAACCTGACACCGCATTCAAAGCGGTTAAAAAAGGGACAGAAATTCATCTTCCGGATTGTAGTGGTCCCTGGTGTAGATGTAGACTGCCATCCCTTCAATGGCCGCTCTTGTGTAGTAGGCTTCTTCAATATCCTGCCATGTAACTTTTCGGATAAAATAGCCGTAATTCTTCTGGTGCTCAATTACCCCCCGTCCCGGTTAGACGATTAATGGCCTCATTGACGGGGGTCATACTTACATTCAGCTTTTCCGTTAATTCGTTTTTATTAATTTTTTCTCCATAGGGGATGTCTCCATAGAGAATCATTTTAACACTTTAGTTGTAAACCAACTGTACTCGGTTGCTTTTCTTCTCAGCCACGCTTTTGTCCAGGATACTCAAGGCGCCCTCAATTTACTTTGTTTTTTATCTCTCCTTTAATAAAGGATGACAAATTATCAACAGCGATATCCATCAATCGGCGTCTGGCTTCCAGGGGAGCCCATGCAATATGCGGTGTAATGAAGCAGTTTTTGGCCGTCAATAATACATTGTCCTTATCAATCGGCTCGGTTGATGCCACGTCCAGCCCTGCGGCTCTGATCTTCCCGGCGTTTAAAGCGTCCGCCAAATCCTGCTCGACAATTAACGGCCCCCGGGCTGTGTTAATCAGAATGACGTGATTTCTCATTTTTGCCAGGCTCTCTGCGTTGATCATCCCTTCGGTTGATTCAAAAAGCGGGCAGTGAAGGGAAATAACATCCGATGACGCATATAACTCATCCAGGGAAACATATCTCATCGATTCATCTTCCAGGGCTTCGTTTTTATACACATCGTAGGCATAAACGGTCATTCCGAAAGCTTTCGCAATTTCACCGACGGCCTGGCCGATTTTTCCGTAGCCGACAATTCCAATTATTTTTTCTGCCAGTTCGGTAGGGGGGAAGAGCCAGTAGCAGAAATCGGGTTTATCTGACCAGTCACCCCTTTTTACCGAGTTGTTGTGATCCTGTACATGGTGACAGATATTCAAAATATGGGCAAAAGCGAATTGGGCGACGGAGGTGGTTCCGTAGGCGGGGATATTGCAAACGGGTATTCCCTTTTTCGATGCGGCTTTCACGTCGACCACGTTGTAACCTGTTGCCAGAACACCGATGTACTTTATATTGGAGCAAGTCTCAAGGGTCTCCTTCGTTACGGGTGTTTTGTTTGTTATGACCACATCAGCATTCCCAATTCTTTCAGCCGCATCGGTGTCAGTTGTTCTGTCGTAGTATCTGACTGTTCCCAGTTTTTCAAATTCTTCCCAGGATAAATCACCGGGATTCAAGGTGTAACCGTCAAGGATTACAATTTCCATAATTTACTCCTGTATATGCATTTTTATAGCTGAATTCACGATATTCTCAATGGTAGAGACTCTTCAAAAACTCTTCAAATTGAATTAGGGGACCATGAAGACCATACCAGAAATCAGAGGCGGAGTGCAAGCCCTGCTGCCGCTTGAATACGAACTGCTGAATTGCAGCACCGCCCCTTTCTCCGTCATCTTCGGGTCAAAATCTTTCTGCTTTCTGAAACTCGATAACGGATGATGGTCTCCCCCGCATATAGAGCGTGCGGCCACATCATTGTAGGTGGCGTCCTCTATCATGCGCGATGAGAATCGCCCGGCGGCATAACAATAAATGAGCAGGCACAGCATCATTCGTGGTGAATACTGGGCATGGGCCTCTCTGGTTAATAGCGAAACTATGGATGTCTATGGTATCCACGGCATCTATTATGTAATGGGCCAGACTGTCTTTCTTTACCCAATCCCGGAGATCCGGAGGAAACAGCATGGGCGTTTCCCTGTCTACAGTTACAAATTTTGATGATATGGCTTTGAGGGTAACAGTTTTGCGCATTCTCTCAAAGTCCGACAGGCTCCTGGGAAAGTACAGGTAAAGGAGCAAGACGAATCCTTGTGGTAGAGATTGAGCTATTTAAAAGGTCGATAAATGAAAAGATACAAGGAGATATATCAAGAATGACGTTTGAACAAGCCAAGATAAGCTATTTCGAGTACTGCCGAAACGAACGGCGGCTGACAGATTTGACCCTAAAAGCCTATACATTAGATTTTAGACAATTTGAAAAATTCCTGGATAATAGAAATCTGAGCAAAACAGATCCTATCAAAAAGCTGGACCGAGACTTTGTAAAAACATATATACAAAAACTCAACAGTCAGTACAGCATCAGATCCGTAAAACGAAAAATCGCTTCCTTAAAGGCATTCTTTAACTATTTGGAATATGAAGACCATATCCCCATCAACCCCTTTAGAAAAATCAAGGTTTCATTGCCCACCCCCAAAGACCTCCCTAAAACTCTCAACCTGAAAGAAATCTCAAAAATACTGGATGAAGCCTACAGGGAACTAAACAACGCCAAAACAGATTACCAACTTTTTACAGCAACCAGAAATATTGCCATAATCGAACTGCTCTTTGCCACAGGAGCCCGTGTCTCCGAAATAGCATCGCTCAAAACCGGAGATATTGACATCGACAATGGAAGCATAAAAATCCTGGGAAAAGGCAAAAAAGAAAGAATACTCTGCATCGGAAACAAATCAGTTCTCCTAGCCTTAAGAAAATACAACGCCCTCAAAAACCCCACCCAAAGCGGGAAAGCCTTCTTCATCAACAGAAGAGGTCTGTCATATTCTACGCAATCAATACGCTTTCTTCTCAAGCACCTCACAGCCAACGTCCTTCCCGAAAAACGTGTAACTCCTCATATGTTCCGGCATAGCTTTGCAACACTTCTTCTGGAGGAAGGGGTGGACATAAAATACATCCAATCATTTCTTGGGCATAGTTCCATTGTAACAACTCAAATATACACGCATGTTTGCCAAAATAAGCAACGGTATATTCTGAAGATGCACCATCCAAGGGAACGAGCCTTGCTTGTGAATGAAGGATAACTACAAATCATAAAAGAATCCCCAAAAAACCAAATTGAATTAAAGTTAGTATGTGATACTCGGGAACAACTCGTAAAACAAGGATATGAGTACAAAAAAATCTATGATCATGATTCAGATGCTGCTCTGAAATCCTTTCTTAATAACTATGATAAGGAAAAATACAAAATAGAATATCTAGGTGGAGTTCAAAATCTTATTGATCTACTTAAATCTGACGATAAGTATCTATATGGAAGCAAAATAATCAATCTGTCAGAAGGACTAGTGGAGTCAAGCCGCAGACAACAGGTGCCTGTTATATTGGATTTGTTAGGAGTTAAATTTTCTGGTTCTCCAATTACTGCCATAGCATTAGCAGAAAACAAGTATTTTACATCGCTAGCTGTTTCAGCTATGGGATTTGATACCCCTGATAATTTTTTTCTTAATACCCTATACACAAAAAAATATTCCAGCTATATAGATGACACTCTAAAAAAGATTGAGAAAAAATAGGTTTCCGTATATAGTAAAGGGAAATAGAGAAGATTCATCGATAGGACTTAATCAAAATAATATTTGTTCAACAATTAGTGACATAAAAAAAACTATTCGTATAATGCAAAAGGAGTTTAAAATCAATGAGTTTTTAATTGAAGAATATACTTTTGGCTATGAGATAAGTCATTATATCATTGGAGATATAAACAATATTAAAGTTAGCGAAATATTTTCAATCGCTTACAATGGTGTCTATTGCTTTCAACAACCATTTATTTTTGGATATGAAGAGAAAAAAGGTAAAAATAGAACCCGAATCCTAATCAAAGAAATTTCTGATTTAAAAAATTCAGCTGATAGTATAGAAAAGACTTCATTAAAAATCATGGAAAATATATGCGCATATGACTTTCTTCGAATTGACTACCGGGTCAATAATGGAAAACTTTATTTTATAGAATTAAATGTGGCGCCAGCAATCAGTGAATCAAGTGAACTAGGTTTCATTGGCAAGGTTCGAGGTAAAAAGTACTCATGCTACATTAATTATATCATTGAATCATTTATAGAAAGAGTAAATTAGGGTGCAAAAATAATACCCCATCCACTAAGTGGAATAAGAGGTTTTATATTCCATGTCGGCAAGGGGTTTATTAGGACTGATATTTTTATTTCATTTTTTTGTACTTGTTGTATTCATTCAAATAGTAATTAAATTTCTTCAAGTCATTGTTCAATAAGTAATAATAATAGTGTGTTGAATATATTTTTCTGTAAAATCGTGAGTCTGTAACATTCTTAACCCTCAAATAGCCAAGTAATTTATGACTAATAGTTTTATTCTCTTCATTTTCGCTATCAAAATTAATATATAACTTAGATATAAACTTGTTCACCAGTAATACAACTTTTAAATACTCTTCAATATCTAACAAGGAGGCAGCCTGCAATTTTTTAAAAGCTTCTTCGGCATTACCTTTTACTAAGAAATATAACGCTATATTATTTAAGGCATATGCTCTGTTATTAGGGTTTATGAACTTAAATAGCATATTTGACTTGCAAATTGATTGGTAAGCTTTTTCATGTTCTCCTATTCGTAAATACTCATATCCTATGTTGTTAAGTAGTTTTGCCACTAAAGATTTTGAATCCATTTTTTTTGCAATTTCATAAGATTCATAAAGATATTCCAAAGATTTTTTGCCTTCGAAAAAATCAGGGCATATCATCAGTAGACCAACCAAAGATTCTGATTTTTCTTCAAAATAAGTTTTATATGTATCAAGAAATAATGGTTCAGCTTCATTTTCTCGACTTGCAACTAATGAAAGGGAAATGATTTTATATGTAATTAATAACATTTTATCATCTATTGGCAAGTTTTTTTTTATAATCTGTCAACAAGCATGATGCATTCTTCAGTATATAACAAACATGAAAATAATTTAACTTTAAGTATATAATACTCACTAAAAATTGCTTTACTTATTTTTGATCCTGTAACTTTTTCTAGGATTTCATAAGATTCTTTAAATTTATTTATTTCAAATAATACTGTTGAATAATTAATCAAAATATTTGTGGAGATACTTTTGGAATGATTAATCAAATTAGAATAAACATCTCTTGCTTCATAAAATCTCTTATTGACAAACAGTATTTGTGCATATTCTTTATTTTCGTATTCCCATATCTCAGGGATCATAGCTGAATAAGAATGATGTGCACGCAGTTTTGCCAGTAAAATATGATCCTTTTTAGTATGGTACTCCTCATGAATAATGAAGTTATAGATTTCAGAATGGATCCTTGGCAAATCCATTTGATGCTTTTTGTAATATTCATATAGAAGTTCAAAAATTTTATCATGCCGAAATCCAATCAGCTGTGATTCTTGATCCACATCCAATATATCACTATCCGACAATTTAAAAACCAAATTCTCAAGTAAATCCCTATGGAATTCTGATGGTCCGTATATTTTGGTATATAAATTTTTTAGTTTCGATACAGATATTCTTGAAGAATATATTGTCAATATTTTTAGTACATTATTTTCGCTTGTCGAAAGATCACTAAAATCAATGCCTAATTTTTTTAATAAAGTACTTTTGATTTTTTCTAGGTCGAAAGAGTCATTTTCTAAGACAACTGAGTTATTACGATACAATTTGCTAAGTAGGGATCTTAATTCAAAAAGCGAACCTTTGCAATAATCAAAAATTAGAGAAAAATAATCACCAAGGCTTTCAAACTCAGAAAATCTACTGAATTTATCTTTTAAAATTTCATCAAAGAATTCTTTGTCAATGAACTTGTCTAGTCTAATTATGATGTGAGGAATATTATCTTCAAGATAGAATCTCATAGTATTGTTTAAATATTCTTCTGTTGTAATGAAGATCAGTTTTAGCCATTTTTTATCATATGATAATGCAAAAAAATCTTTCATCTTTTGAAATGAGTCATTATCACAATTGGAAAAATTGTCGAGCACGATTGTAATTGGCTTGCGGATCTTATTATGTATCATATTTAATGCATCAAAGATTACTTTTCCAATACTATGATTACTTTTTAAAAATGCTGAAATTAAATTGTCAATGCTGTCAGAATCAACTTTGATGGCTAAACTAGCAAATGTTGTAGCAACAGCTTTAAACTTTTCAATAAGTGCTTCTTTTTGTTTGCGCTCTTTACTGATTTCTTTTGTCAAAATCTCTAAATAACTTTGAGTCATTTCTTCTCTTGGTTTATTAGCATAAATTATGATTGTTTTCTTTTGATCCTTGAGTCCTTCTTTTGTAAATTTTGTTTTTCCAACACCGCTTTCTCCGTGAATCCAAATAGCATTTGTTTTATTTAGTGCATTCTTAAATTTTTGCATTTCATTTTTTCGATCGACAAATTTAAGATCGAAAAAATCACTGCTTAGCATAATTTGTAGTTATCCTTCATCAACATCATTCTAACCTAGTTTACTATAATCTGCAACAGTCAGAATCCTATCCCCTATTTCTCACCAAAACCTTGACACAAATCAGACTTTCTATCTTAAGATATTTATATGAAAAGAAATATTAAACGAAAAGAAGCCCGCTTTGATCATACAAAGTGTGAAGTCAATCAGCTCGAATTGCAAAGACTGGAAATCAGAAAATCATTGTAAAGAATGACGGCAGGTCAACAATTTCGATGCCGGATTTCTTTTGCTCCAGCAGGTTGAGCAGAAGCACAGGATCATTGAAGAACTGTCAGATTCTTTCACCGATAAAAGAGATCAGGATAAATTACACATAACCTGGGTGCTCTTCTGAAACAGAGAATCTTCGGAATCTGTCAGGGCTATGAAGATCTCAATGATCATGAACGATTGCGCGATGATCCACTGCTTCAATATATATGTCTCTGTGTTCTGTGATGATTTTCCCCTGATCGCCCGGCTGCGGCCGTCCAGCGTGGATGCCTGTGAGGGTACCGAAGAGATTCTGGTCAAGCTGGTTGGCGCGATCAGGGCCAGATTTCCTGATGTCCGTATCATTTTCCGTGGAGACTCGGGCTTCTGCCGTGAGAGTATCCTGAAGCAGTGTGAGATATTGAAAATCAGATATATCACCGGTATGGCAGGAAATACACGGCTGCTGAAGAAAATTGATCCGCAGATGGTTGAGGCTGAAAAGCTCTTCGGTAAAAGCAAAGAAGCCGAACGTGTTTACACCCGTTTTTCCTGGAAGACCGAAAGCAGCTGGAGTCGAAATCGGGATGTCATTGCCAGGGTGGAACATCTGCCGGGCAAGAAAAATCCCCGCTTTATTGTGACGGACATTTCTGCTGAAGAAGGGGATGCCCAATCGCTGTATGAAGATGTCTACTGTGCACGCGGCGATATGGAGAATCGCATCAAAGAGCAGCAGCTTTATCTGTTTGCCGACCGCACCTCCTCCTGGTGGATGAGTTCGAATCAGCTCCGATTGTACTTTTCGACAATCGCCTATATTTTCTTTGTCCATCTTCGAAGAATAATTCAGCAGGTCAGCGTTGATGAAACTCGAAGCATGTCCTCTACAATCCGATTAAGGATGCTTAAAGTTTCGGCCGCTGTAAAGATTACGGTTCGCCGAATCTGGATCAGTCTGCCGGAGAGTTTTCCCTGGTGGGACATCTGGATACGAATATCCCGGGCCATCTGAGCGGTAATAAAAATAGTGGATAGTTCTCATCTGGATTCCCCGGGAAAGGTGTGCACCGAGGGTTGAAAAAACGGAAGAAAATCAGAAGAAATCGACTTAAATTGGACGGAAATAACAAGGATCAATCAACTGGAAACTTTTTGCTTGATATATTGCCGGAGAGAACAGAAATTTTTCAGGATTTTTATGCCGTTTTATGCTGGTGAGAAATAGGGGATATAGCGTGCGGCCACATCATTGTAGGTGGCGTCCTCTATCATGCGCGATGAGAATCGCCCGGCGGCATAACAATAAATGAGCAGGCACAGCATCATTTGCGGTGAATACTGGGCCATGGGCCTCTCTGGTTAATAGCGAATCTATGGATGTTTATGGCATCCACGGCATCTATTAGAGATATAATCAAAAGTTGTGGATAGGATAAAAAAGAGCAAATCTTCTTGTAGGATAGTTGGTGTGAAAACCATTACAAAAAGGAGATGCTCTATGAGTAAAGAAACTATCACAGAAGATGTTTTTCAGGAAGAGGCTGATCACCAGTCTGTACTGGAAAAAGTATTACGGGAAGGAGCAAGACGGATGCTGCAGCAGGCACTAGAAAATGAGATTGAGGACTACCTCTCGAAGCATACTCAAACTGATGAGAATGACCACCGTCTTGTTGTCCGAA
Source organism: Spirochaetaceae bacterium (assembly GCA_965224705.1). Taxonomy (GTDB): domain Bacteria; phylum Spirochaetota; class Spirochaetia; order DSM-2461; family DSM-2461; genus UBA2779. The sequence goes on from OZ245056.1 coordinate 2,970,134, forward strand.
ACGGCTATCATCCACAGAGAGAGATTCTGACCGGGATAGGACCGATGAAAGTCAAAGCACCGCGAATTGATGATCGGAAAATGACCCCTGAAAGAACTCAGCGGTTTATCAGTTCAATCCTGCCTCGTTATCTGAAAAAGATCCCCAGTGTGGATAACCTGCTCCCGGCTTTGTACCTGAAAGGGGTCTCGACAAATGATTTTCAAGACGCTTTAGCCTCTATCCCTGGAGAAGGAGCCAGAGGACTCTCGGCAACCAATATCGTCCGTTTGAAGAAATGCTGGGAGGATGAATTTAAGGCTTGGAATACCCGTGATTTGAGTGATAAGGAATACGCTTATATCTGGGTAGACGGCATTCACTTCAATGTACGGCTGGATGATGACCGATGTTGTATTCTGGTCATCATAGGTGCCGATGAGCAGGGAAATAAGGAGTTGATCGCTGTTGATTCTGGGTATAGAGAATCGGCTCTGGGCTGGAAAGAGATGTTATTGTCTCTTCGCAATAGGGGCTTGCAAGAGGCTCCCAAACTGGCTGTAGGAGATGGTGCTCCTGGTTTCTGGAAAGCCCTGGATGAGGTGTTCCCTCAGACAAAAAGGCAGCGTTGCTGGGTGCATAAAACGGCGAACATTCTGGATAAAATATCCAGGTCTGTTCAACCTAAGGCTAAGTCACTCATCCATGAAATGTACATGGCTGATACCGAGAAAAACGCACGAAAGGCGTATGATCGTTTCATCTCAGTGTATGAGAGTAAATACCCCAAAGCCACCGACTGCCTGAGGAAGGATCAGGATGATTTATTCACATTCTATTGCTTTCCGGGTATTCATTGGATGCATATCAGAACAACAAACCCGATTGAATCGACCTTTGCTGCTGTTCGGTTGAGAACCAGGCGCACCAGGGGTTGCGGCAGTCAGGTCGCCACCCTCACAATGGCCTGGAAATTATGTCTTGAGGCGCAAAAGAGGTGGAAGAGGCTCAGGGGATATAAGTTGATTCCAAAGGTCATCCAGGGAGCCTTCTGTAAAGATGGTGATTTTGTGGAATTAGTTGCGTAGGATGAAGATTTTGTTCTTTTTTTCATCCACAACAATTGACAGTATCTCCATCTATTATGTAATGGGCCAGACTGTCTTTTCTTTACCCAATCCCGGAGATCCGGAGGAAACAGCATGGGCGTTTCCCTGTCTACAGTTACAAATTTTATGACATGGCTTTGAGGGTAACAGCTTTACGCATTCTTCAAAGTCCGACAGGCTCCTGGGAAAGTATCTGAGGATTTCAAGGAGGCGCAGAGAAGGATGCGATTTCGTTCATTATCTAATAAAAGTAAAGATTGTCAATGAAATACTGGGTTTGTCGACTCACTGTACTTGCTTTACCATATGTAATAAATACTATCTGGATTAATTCTGAATAATCAGCAGGACCTAAAGCTCCAGGAGCTGTAGGGATGTCCGCCAAAGCCAAATCAATGGAAATCCATGTATCATATCCACCATTTTTTTCAATAAAATAATTATCTAACATGGAGGCATAACCAGCACCACCTCCTGGACTTATTAGCTTCATTTTAAATATCTCCACGTCACCTTGTACAAATATATCAAAATGAATACGAGCTTTACCAGAAACATCAGTGCCTGTTGGGACATAAGACTCATCATCAGGATTAGGATTTGTATACAACTCAATTCCTGCTGTAGGGCCTCCGTGACCAAGCGCAATTTTATATTTCATTGCTTTATTTCCAGAAATTATTTCAACTTCTTCTTTGCTTACATCTTCGGTAGACCATTCAGCCAGAAAATTCACATCAGCAACATCAGGGTCTTTGCCATCACTATAAATAACAATTGCTGAATTCATATCCTCGGCAGGGGTAGGAGCTGCTGTAGGAGGATTTCCTAGTAGAGCTACAATCTTTACGGTTCTGGTGATTTCGGCAGCAGCATTTCCATCAGAATCAGTAAAATTATAGGTGAGGGTATATACTGTTTCAGCAGAAGCATTAACATCAACATCTCCAGCATTGTCACTGAAGATAGTTTCAGATTTATCTTTATCATCCACCATTGCAGCCCCTTGATCAGTAAAAACTGAACCTTGCACCACTTCCATGGAACTTGTTCCTATTAAAGAGAGGATTGGTCCTTTGATAATATCCTTTTCAAATTGTGCAGTTGCCGCTTCTAAATCTTTAATTGCCTGAGCGATTGTTTCCTCTGTTTTATTTAGATCGTTACTGGCATTTCGCGCGCTATCTATTGCAACCTGGTATGTAGCAAAATCCTCAGATGAAACCATTCCAATATGTATTCCAATACCAGTTCTACCAGCTCTAAATGCTGCAGCCTCAATATCACTGTCTAATTCAGAAGTATCAACTGTATTACTATCAGCAATAATGGCCTCCTTAAATGCTTTCTCAGCAACTAACAAATCAGCATACGCTTTATTTAACGCATCCTGAGTACTATCTGGGTTATCTCTTACAGTTTCAGCCTTACCTATTGCGTCACTAAAGGCACTAGAAGTTTCCGCTGAGACCTGCCCTGCTGCGGTTCCTACTGCAGTGTTTTCTTTTAAGAAAGCTGCAGCCTCAATTGCACCCTTCAATTGAGCAGCATCAATGTCTTCAACATCTGTACCTGCTGGATCTTCACAAGACACCAGGAGAGCAAAAAATGCGAATGAAAGAAGCAATAGAAGCTTTGTAGTATTTTTTTTCATTTTCCCTACCTTTGTTAAGTTATCCCTTTCAACTTACACAAGAAAACCAGACAGGGACTCAAGGAAAGTATACGTATACATATAAATCGTTGTCAATAGAAAAAAGCCGCCTTTTATGTGCATACCATTATTTCACATACAAAAAGAGGCTTAAATCCTTTGTCTAAAGTTAATTATATTGAATTATCAATAAGTTCAATATTATCTAAAACAACAGAAGGTTTATGCAACCCAACTAAGAAACTCACCATTCCATTATAGATAGTCTCCTTAGCTATAAAATCATACTCAAACGGCTCCATCCAACTCGTAATAATAATCTTCTCCTCCTTCAAATAGAAACCGCCTGAATAATTCCTTTCAGAAGGACCAACTTCTACATCAATTTCTCGAGCGCCTCCAATTGACTTGGCATCAAACTTTAATGTGTATTCATGATCTTTAAAAAGGGTTAAGCCTATCTGTCTAACATAAGGATTCCAAACTTCTGCAGGAGTGAGTAATTTACAAACATATTTCCCATCTACAACATCATAACTGGAACGGGTCTCATCCCATCCTCCAGGCCAGCCAAATTCCCAATTAAAACCTGTTGTTTGCCAAAATTCGGCTGTTTTGTCAAACGTTCCATTACGGAGATTTACAATTGGTCTCGCTGGCGGATTAACTGGGTCCTTTTTAAAAACTCTAACCCAATCGACATACATATGCACATCCTGAGTCAATGTTGGATCTCCTGGCCACTCACCGCCACAGGCAATATTGAACAATAAAAAGAAGTTTTCATGAAATTCACTCTTATTTTTATCTTCAATTGATGCAATAAAAAAGATTTTCCCATCGAGTGATACTGTTATATACTCCTCATCCCAAGTCATCTCGTAAAGATGATACTCATCTCCCCAAATCACATCCTCTAAAACCAACATTGAGTTTTCATATTTCCTTCCAACATGTTGATTGGACGTATCTGGTCCTGGAGGGACACACCAATGGATAGTGGAAAAAGCTTCTTTTTCTCTATTTTTCTCTGAAACTGGGTCTGTACCACCTATAACTTCCATAATATCTATTTCTCCACTCTCTGGCCAGGGAATATTTCCCCCGTATTCATCAATAGATGAACCAAGCATCCAGAACGCAGGCCAAACACCTTGCTCCATATAGTCGATCCGGATTCTTGCCTGCACTTTACCATAAGTGAAATCAAATTTTCCCGCAGAATTTATTCTTGCAGAAGTATAATTTCCTTCTTCGACAGTTGGCCCATCATATGATAGTTTAAGAACCATATTTCCATCTTTTTCCCAGGAATGTGATGAGTCACTTGTGTATCTCTGCCACTCTTTATTGACAGTGCCAGGCTCCATCGCTTCTCTTGTCCACTTTGCCGTGTCAAATACTCCGTCATTAAATTCATCTGACCAATGTAAATTCCATCCGGCCCCTGGAGCATCATTATCATCCAAAGGATCAATATTCACAGTAGGATCATCACAAGAAACCAATAACGCAATAATCATGAATAAAGAAAAGGGCTTATGTACTTTTCCCATTTTCCATCCTTAACAAAATTTTCTTATTTTGAATTGAACACTCAATAAGAAAGTATACGTATACATTTTTTCATTGTCAAGATCCTTTAAATGACATTTTAACCCAATCTTAATCACTTTGAAGCCGCTGGCAGGACGCTTTTTTCCGGGATGCTTATTGCTCAACAGTCCGCAGATGCGCTCCCTGAGTTCCCTGCTTACGGATGATAGCGGATAGTTGGACATTGGCAATAGTATTGGAGTTTGAGAAATGTTCTACAGCAGGGCAAATTGTGATATTCATTGGCGCAGCCTGTGTAACCTTTGAAAAGAAACTGAAAGAAGAAACTGGAGAAGCGTGAGAACTATCTCATCTTTGCGAGCAGTTTTGCAGCCCGTTTGGCGACAGACTTCCGATGGTTGCTGCTCAACCGCTCCAGATTGGGTTTTAGCCAGGCGGCTAACGCTGGATCATCTTTCGACCAATCGCCCAAAACCTGCATGCTGTTGTTCAGCACAATCCAGTCGTTATGGGCGGCCAGGTTGTGCTGCATAATCGCTTGAGCTTTTTCTTTTTGTCCAGCCGACATACGGTTTTCAAGCAGGTCAAATAGATTGGCCAATGTCCATTGGGTAGAGGCCTGATCAATCTGAGAGATTTCATCGGTGAATCGATCTATGTAGGGGATCAGCCAATCGGGATGCTCTTTGCACACCCGTTTAATGCCGTTTGAGGTACGCAGACGCACAACTTCGTCGTTGCTGAAATAACATCGATAAAGATCTTCAAGCCGCTCAGGATTGGCCAGGACGATATCAACCACTTCCAGCGTTCGGCCCAGTGAATTTGGATGGCCCCCTGTTAACATCGATTCAAATGATTCTTCCATAGCCCCAATCATAGACAGCCAGCTAATTTGTAACAACCAGGGCTTTTTCTTCATTTCTGAGCATTTCGCCCAAAATGCGGGTGCGGCCATGTACCCACGGGCAACCCTATAGAAGGTCATTTATCAGTTTATCTCAATGAATCTCGTTACTAATCCCAATACAGCAGGATCTTCCCGGACTGACGGGAATGCATAATCTCAAAACCCCTTTGGAAGTCCTCCACCGGCATTCTGTGGGTGATAATCCGGGTAATATCCAGCCCCGAGCGGATCATGGCGGCCATTTTATACCAGGTTTCAAACATTTCCCGACCGTAAATTCCCTTGAGGAGGAGGCCCTTGAAAATGATCTGGCTCCAGTTCACCGAGGATTCTTCGGGAGGAATTCCCAATAGAGCAACTTTTCCACCGTTGTTCATTTTCTCAAAGAGCTGGTGCTGGGCCAGAGCGTTTCCCGACATTTCCATTCCCACATCGAAGCCCTCCAGCATGTGGAGTTCCGTCATAATGTCTTCCAGCTTGTCATTTTTAATGTTCACCGCTCGGGTTACCCCCATCTGCCGGGCCAGGTTAAGTCGGTATTCGTTTTCGTCCGTTATGATTACATAGCGGGCTCCCGCATGTTTGGCTACCGCCCCGGCCATGATGCCTATGGGCCCCGCGCCGGTTATTAGAACATCCTCGCCCACCAGATCAAAGGAAAGGGCCGTATGGACCGCGTTTCCCAGGGGATCAAAGATGGCCGCCGTCTCGTCGGAGATGAAATCGTCTAGTTTGAAGGCGTTGTAGGCGGGCATAACCAGGTATTCGGCAAAACAGCCCTGCCTGTTGACTCCAATGCCCTGGGCGTTTCGGCAAAGATGGCGCTTCCCCGCCCGGCAGTTGCGGCAGTGTCCACAGGTCAGATGGCCTTCTCCCGTTACCCGATCCCCCACCTTGAATCCCACCGTTTCATTGCCCATGGCTTCGACAGTTCCCACGAATTCGTGGCCCGTAATCATGGGTACCGGGATGGTTTGTCGGGACCACTTGTCCCAGTTGTAGATATGAATGTCGGTTCCACAGATGGAGGTGATCTTGATCTTTATCAGCAGGTCGTTGGGGCCGTATTCCGGCGGGGGGGCGTCGATCATCCAGAGACCGGGCTCCCTCTTCTGTTTGGCCAGGGCCTTCATCGGATAATTTCCATGTCTCTGCCGGTTTCGATAATTTTTTCCACCCCTCGTTTCACCTGTTCTTCGGTGTGGGCGGCGGACATCTGGAACCGAATCCGGGCGGCACCCTGAGGAACCATGGGGTGGGAAACCCCGATGGCGTAAATTCCCTTTTTCAGAAGCATCTCCGCCATCTTGATGGCCAGGGCGGCCTCGCCCAGCATCAGGGGGACGATGGGATGTTCCCCCGGGAGGATGGTGAACCCTGCCTCCGTGAGTGAGCGTCTGAAGTACCTGGTGTGGGAAAAGAGCCTGTCCCTCGATTCGCTGGAACTTTGTAGAAGTTCAAGGGTCTTGATGGCGGTGGCGGCCAGGGCGGGGGCCAGGGAGTTGGAAAACAGGTAGGGCCGGGACCGCTGTCTAAGCCAGCGGATAATCTCCCTCCTTCCGGATGTATATCCCCCGGATGCGCCGCCCAGGGCCTTCCCCAGGGTTCCGGTTATAATGTCCACACGGCCTTTGACACCGCAGTACTCGGGGGTTCCCGCTCCGGTTTCCCCTATGAAACCCACCGCGTGGGAATCATCCACCATAATCAGGGCATCGTAGCTATCCGCCAGGGTACGGATGGATTTCAGATTGGCGATGACGCCGTCCATTGAAAATACTCCATCGGTGGCTATCAGCCGGAATCGGGCCGACCGGGCCTCTTTGAGTTTGCTTTCCAGGTCGTCCATATCGTTGTTTTTGTAGCGGAGGCGTCGGGCCTTGCAGAGCCGCACTCCGTCGATGATGCTGGCATGGTTGAGGGCATCGCTGATAATGGCGTCCTCCGGTCCAAGGATTGCCTCGAATAATCCCCCGTTAGCATCAAAGCAGGAAGAGTAGAGGATGGTGTCTTCTGTTCCCAGGAAGGAACTGATTTTTGCCTCCAGTTCTCTGTGAATCTCCTGGGTTCCACAGATGAAGCGCACCGAAGAGAGGCCGTAGCCGTATCGCTCCAGGGCCTTTTGCGCCGTCTTGATCAGTTCCGGATCGTTGGACAGACCGAGGTAGTTATTAGCGGAAAAGTTTAAAACCTTTCCAACCCCCTTGACCTGAATCTCCGCCTGCTGGGGAGAAGTGATTACCCGCTCGTCCTTGAGCAGGCCTTTTTCACAAAGCCCTTCCATCGCGTCCGACAGATACCCAAAAATATCTCTACTCATCTTATACACCCCTATGGATCAATTTTACCGCCCGAGGAAATTTTGAACTCCATACATCTGTACCGTAAGGTTTGCTGTCTTTAATCTAATCAACTGGAATCTCGTCGGCTGGCATCACTCTCCAGCAGTATTCCCAGCCTTATCTCTCAATTTATCCAGGAGTCTGTCGGATTTACGTCTCACGGCTCGATTTTTGCCCTTTTTCCCTGCTGCTGCGTTGCCAGAATACTCACGTAGCCCAGCTATGCTCCGTTTTTGTCGCCTTGCATCAGGAAAAATCATCAAAAATCGCCTCGAAGTCTTAAAGTCCGACAGACTCCAAGGCTTCTTTAGTAGGACGCGACAGCGTGAGCGTTTTTTCATCAAGCCGACCCACTCCATTTGCGTAAGAATAGGGACAACGGGGATCTGTGCTTCTGGGAATACCCAGCACCTTCAGGCTGGCCGGCACCATTTCTTTAGCCAGCCGCTCCGCCAAACGTGGACGGTACGCATAGTCTTCTTCCAGCACGTCCGCCTGCATCATGTGATAAGAGAGTATGCTGCCGGGGGACTTACCCCGAATACGTCCCAGACTAAAAAGATAGTTATTACTATTGGAGAAGATATTAGCCTCGGTTACTCCGACATATATGGTTAGAATGTCCTCAGACCGATAATTATCAATGATTCCACAGAACCGGTCAAGATACTTGTCCGCATCATACTGACCTGAATCCGCCGCCGTTGATTCAATCAGATCATTCGCATACCACTCGTAAAAAAGACCATACTCTTTACTCATATCACGCTTAGTCTCAAGTAAGATGTCACAATCATCCTGCTTTTTTATATAAAAACTTTCTGGTTTCCCGTGAAGGATTCAGGTAGACAACCATACGCTCCTTTCACATCCGAGGACCCCTTTTCGGAAAACGTTCAGGGTGCTTCTTCCATGCCTCCTGAAGTGTCCGGTTCCTTTTGGCGAATAGATTGGATGATGCGCAGTTATGTCTCCAATGATTTTTGAGAAAGCTCTATCCATGGCCAGAAATGCAGCATTGGCCCAGGGGCAGGATATTAAGAATTGCCATATTCATGTTGTTGATCTTCATGAAGAAACATGGGATTAGAATCAGGGTGAACCACCAATGGATAATCCAGCCTATTATCTCCGCTTTATGAAAACTTTTAACCGAATGGGTTGTCCTGTGAGTTACAGTTCCATGGACAACCGGGATTTCCTGCACAACCTTTACAACGCACTGGAGACCACTGTATGAATCAGGAGAATCTGCTTGGAGTCGATATTGGCGGCACAAAAATTTCCCTGACCCTGGGGACATTTGATGGAGTTGTTCTTAAAAAGTATAAATTCAAAACACAAAAAAGCTGGCAGGAGAATGTTTCAATAATTCAGAAGGAACTCAGCCGCATTTCCAAATTAAGTACAAGCCCGATAATGGGAATCGGCATCAGCTGCGGTGGTCCGCTGGATAGCGAAAAGGGACGGATATACAACCCTCCCAACCTTCCCGGCTGGGACAATGTCCCGGTTACCGAGATTCTTTCTGATGCTTTGGGGATTCCGGCGTTTCTTGAAAATGATGCGAATGCCTGTGCACTTGCAGAGTGGCGATGGGGGGCCGGTCAAGGATGCCGGAACATGATTTTTCTGACCTTTGGAACAGGACTGGGAGCCGGTTTAATCCTTGATGGACAATTGTATGCGGGAACAAATGGTCTGGCAGGAGAGTTTGGGCATATTCGTCTTTCAGCCGATGGCCCCTCAGGATACGGAAAGAATGGCAGCTGGGAAGGCTGGTGCAGCGGCAGTGGATTGGCGGATCATTTCCGCAAAGAATTCGGTGTGGAACTCAGTGGCAGGGAAATCTGTGCGCTAGCACTTCAGGGAGATGCCAGAGCATCCAGGGTAATTCAGGACTCAGCTCGCTACCTGGGCCAGGGGCTTTCCATTCTGATAGATATTCTTAATCCGGAAAGAATTGTTATTGGGAGTATCTTTACACGCGATGAAGCACTTTTTAGGCCGATTATGGAAAGTACCATATTTAAGGAAGCGCTTCCCGAGACAGCCGAAAACTGTGAAATACTTCCTGCTGCGCTCAGTGAAGAACTCGGCGATCTGGCAGCATTGGGAATCGCAGCAAGTCGATTATCAAACAGGCAATTGCAAAAGGACACGGAATGAAAAACAGCCGCAAGTCAACAAAAGTATTGAATGATCTTATCCTTAGATATCCTGCTCTTTCTTCATCTCTTGAGGATATGGAAAAGGCCGCTGATCTAATCCTGAGAACCCTGAAGAAAGGAAAGAAAATTCTCATTTGCGGAAACGGTGGAAGCTCTGCGGATGCGGATCATATTGTCGGTGAACTTATGAAAGGCTTTAGACATAAGCGTCCTTTAAGCGTAAAAGACAAACAAGCTCTGGAAGTCATCGACAGCAATTTAGGCAGGACGCTGGCTGACCGGCTGCAGCAGGGCTATCCTGCGCTGTCGTTAAGTTCTTCTACCGCTCTCAATACGGCATTTATAAATGATGTTGATGCTTCTCTGGTTTACGCACAGCAGATTACAGGGATGGGGAGTAAGAACGATTTGCTATGGTGTCTTTCGACTTCAGGAAACTCTGAGAATATTGCTGCAGCGGCCATTACGGCTCGTGCCTTTGGTCTTACCAGCCTGGCGATGACCGGCAGAGAATCCAGCCGCTTGTCGGAGCTTTGCGATGTCTGCATAAATGTAGATGAGGTGGAAACCTATAAGGTTCAAGAACTTCATCTCCCTGTTTATCACGCACTCTGCATCATAGTTGAGGAGCATTTTCATGGCTAAGAAAAAGGTGACTATTTCTTATATTGCTGCCGAAGCCGGAGTTTAAAGGCAACCGTATCCGGGTCATCAGCAATTCTCCAGAAGTCAAACTGGAAGTCGAAAAAGATACAGAAAATATAAGAAACGTGCCTATATTCCCCAGTCAAATAGCTCAAATCCCTGCGGTTTCTCCAACAAAAACCCCTGATCTGATCATTGGATATCACAGTAAAAAACGGTTCAAAACCGCCATTCCCTTTCCACTTGGGAAGGATGGAATTGATGCCTTGTTCCACATGATACCCGGAAGAGCCATTTCTTATCTTGACAGTTCAACAGAGCGGTGCTAAAGTTTCGATCAGGTAATGTTGCTTCTAGTGCAGCATTGAAACCTACTGAAACAATTAGGATGCAGAGTGCTCGTTCTGCCTGACAATGCTTGGGAAAGCAGGAGAGAGGAGCTGTTAATGAATATCCTGAAAAAAATCGATCAGGGAGTCTCCAAAATCACAGAGTGCATTCTAGCATTTGGCGTAGTGGGAATGGCTGTCATACTGGTCGCCAATATTATTTCCCGCAGGCTCCTCAACCGCAGTCTTCCAGTTGCCGACGAAATTGGTTCTTATCTCATCATTCTAACAACATTCAGCGGAATCGGATACGCTGCCAGTAAAGGACGGCATATAAGGATGTCCGCATTTTTTGACGTTCTTCCCCGAAAAGGACAGAAGATTGTTATAATTTTTATCTCTCTTTTGACAGCAGTGACCTATGTTTATGTCTGCTATATCGCAATCCAGTACATAAACTATACAATCATGCTTGAGAGGGTGACTCCCGCAATGGAACTTCCCGCATGGATTCAAATGGTGATTATACCGGTTGGATTCGGCCTGGGAACAATTCAGTATTTTCTGAATATCGTGATCAATTTCAGGGAAAGAGAAGTTTTTATCGGCACAGAAAAACCAAGCATTGTTGAAGGAAGTGAAGCATGATTCTGACACTTGTCCTGTTGATGTTCATCCTGCTGCTCCTTGGGTTCCCCATGATTATGACACTTCTTTTTTCGACCATCGCAACCATGCTACTCTTTATGCCGAGCATAGAGATATTCACTGTGGCTCAACAGATGCTCCTCGGAGTCCAGAGTCCGGTGCTGATGGCCATCCCCATGTTCATACTTGCTGCGGATATCATGTGTGCCGGGAAGACTTCCAAGAGGCTTCTGGATTTTGTTGAGAGTTTTGTCGGTCATCTGAATGGAGGTCTGGCCACTACGACCGCTATAACCTGTGCTCTTTTCGGTTCCATTTCCGGCTCAACTCAGGCAACTGTTGTGGCCATAGGGCGGCCCGTGCGAGAGAAGCTTCTTGCCTCAAAGTACAATGACAGCGAAGCGATGGCTCTGATTATGACATCCAGCAATCTAGCCTATCTGATCCCGCCCAGTCTGGGAATGGTTGTTTACGGCGTTGCCAGCGGAGCTTCCATCGGGAATCTCTTTATTGCCGGTCTTGGACCCGCGGTTTTAATTATACTGATGTTTGCCGCATACAGTACAATCTACGCCAGGATAAAAGGTATTCCCCGGACTGAGAGACGAACGGGAAAGGAGAGATTGACCGTCACCCGTAAGAGCCTGCTCGCCTTCGGATTTCCTCTGATTATTATGGGAGGTATCTACACCGGGCTGTTCAGCCCGACAGAGGCCGCGGCGGTCTCTGTTCTGTACGCCTTTATTGTTGAGGTTCTAATCTATAAATCCCTGGACATGAAAGCCCTTTTCGGAGTGGCTCTCTCGACAGGGGTAGTAACAACGGTTGTTTTTATTCTGGTTGCCGTGGGCAACAGCTTCTCCTGGATTATCTCCTATGCACGGATTCCCCAGTTGTTCGCTTCTGGAATTCTTGGAGAGAACCCTTCTGTTCTGGCAGTTCTTCTTGCCGTCAATATCGCATTTTTTATTGGGGGAATGTTCGTTGAGACTGTGGTCATCATCCTGATTCTGACCCCTCTTTTCGCACCCATTGCCTCCTCCGTCGGGATAAACCTGGTTCACCTGGGAATTATCGTAACTCTTCAGTCCGCTATCGGAACAGTAACGCCTCCCTTCGGAACCAGTATCTTTACCTGCTGCGCCATATTTGACCAGTCTTTTATAAAGGTGATTAGAAACTTGACGCCCTATATGATCATGCTGCTTGTGACCTGCGCGATTGTTTCAATCTTCCCGGATCTTTCCCTGTTTCTGGTGAAACTGATAGGAAAGTAGCGAATATGCAAAAAACCTCTTCGGAGGAAAAAATTTTAAGGAGAAGAACTATGAAAGCATGGGCTCTGTTTTTTTTAGGGTTAGTGATGCTGAACGGCTCTCTGTTTGCGGGCGGAGAGGGAGATTCCGGAGCGAAGGAAGATAAGGTGTACACCTTTAAGATCACCCACGAAGAGTATGCCGATACTGTACCCGATCTCTACGCGAAAGAGCTTGCCAGACGGATTGAAGAGAAAAGCGGCGGCAGGGTGCAGTTTGAGATCTTCCAGGTTGGACAACTGGGGGTGGGAATTGATCTGGTGGAGCATCTGCTGACCGGAGCGACTCAGATGGCAATTGTCAGTCCTGGAAATGTGGCAACCATAGTGCCGGAAGGACAGATGTTTGCTCTTCACTATCTGCTTCCTTCAGACGTTAAGGAAACTTATGACTTTCTGGCCCAGAGCAAGGTTGCCACTGAAGAGCTGTCTGCCGTTTACGCCGAGAAAAATCTGAGGCTGATGGATCTGTGGCCATTGGGTGCAAGCCAATGGCTTACCGGAAACCCCGTTCAATCTCCCGATGATTTCAAAGGTATGCCTTTCCGGACAATGAATACCCCTCTGATTGTTAAAAACTACGAGGTCTATGGAGCCAACCCGACTCCTATCGCCTACACCGATGTGTACAGTTCTCTTCAGTTGAACATGGTTTCCGGGGTGGAAAATCCGGTTGGAGCTCTTGTTGATATGAAGTGGTATGAGGTCGCGGACTATCTGATCATGTCCAACCATATCATGTACCTGGAAGGAGTATTTCTGAACGACAAGTACTTCAGCTCTCTTCCTCAGGATCTTCAGGACATTTTTACAGAGACGATAAAGGAGATGCACAGCTACGCCTATGACATGCAGGAGCAGGCCAACAAGGAAGCGGAAATGGTTCTGGCAGAGCATGTGGAAGTCATTACCCTGACAGATGCTCAAATCGCAGGTTTCAAATCCAAAGCGATGGAGGTTCGAGATTTCTACAGGAAAAACTCAAGCCGCCGCAGTGTCGAACTGCTGGACAAACTTGAGGAAGAACTGAAAAATTTCTGATTATCATCCGTTGGAATACTATGGGAGGGAGGATGCCTCTTCCCTCCCGCCCACTCCCGGCAGTGCCGGTTGGATTATTAAAAAGAGACTTTATCAGTAAACAGATTCTGCAGCAAAGGAGGTAGAACCATGTTCAGCAGTGATGTTCCTTTTAAGGATTTTCAGAACAGACGTGTGCAGTGCCAGACTGCTTTAAAAGAAGAGGGATTGAACGGTGCTTTTATCTGTTCACGGGGAGGCGGAACCTTTGACCGTTACGCAGGAGGAAGTTTTTTTGCCAATCACTACCAGCAAAGGTGCTATCTGCCTGACCAGCCCCCCCTCTGGAGCGGGCGCTCCCACTCGCTGCTTCTGCTCCCCGCCGAGGGAGACGCCGTTCTAGTGGTCTCCACTCTGGAGTTCAGAAAGGATTTAACTGCTGTTGAGGATGTCCGCTATTCAGCTGATTACTTTGGTCTTGTTGCCGAGACCGCAAGCGAATTGAGAATGGATAGCGGCAAAGTGGGTATTTTTTACGATGATGTACTGACCCACAGAATGGCTCAAAACATGCTTGAGAGGATGCCTTCTCTGGAACTGGTACCCTGCGACCATATACTGTCGGAAATGCGCCTGATTAAAACAGAGCGGGAGAAGGTTGCTATCCGAAAGGCATGTCAGATTGGAAGTGAAGCGCTTAATATTATCATGAAAGGAGTCGCTCCCGGTAAAACTGAAAGTCAGGTTATCGGCCCCGCTATGGAGCATATTTTCTCCAATGGAGCGGTCCTCTACTTTATCGTTACCAACTCAGGAAAGGATTGCGTTTCCGTTCACAGCGTGGATTTTCCCGGCTATGACTGTCACCGTAAAATGGAACCGGGCGATGTGTTCAAAGTGGATCTAATTATTGTGTATGATGGGTTTATCTGTGATTTTGGAAGAACCTGCTTTGTTGGCTCAGGCGGCTCAAGCGAACATAGAAGAATGATTGAACTGGTTACAGGTTCCTGTGAGCATATAATCTCGCGGATAAAACCGGGGCTTACGGTTAAGGAACTTTGCCAGATTGGAGATTCCTGGCTGAAAGAGAGGGGTGTTTCTCTTTCGGATACTCAGGAGGATCCTTCGGTAACTTACGCGGCATTTCCTCCTCACTGGGGTCACGGTATAGGAATGACCTGGGAGAGACCCTGGTTTATTGAAGAAGAGACTATGACTCTTCAGGAGGGGATGTATGTGGCGGTTGAAAAGGGGCTCTACCAGCCTGGTCTGGGAACAGTAACCTACGAGCAGAACCTTCTCATTGCCGCTAACGGCCCGGAAGTATTGACAAGTACCAAAAACCTTTGGATTTAGGAGACTGGCTTGAATACTGAGAAATTGGTAGACTTTGCCAGGGACTTGATCAGAATAGAAAGCCTTTCAGGCAGCGAGGGCATTGCGGCAGAGCGAATAAAAAAGGAAATGCTCAGCCTGGGATTCTCCAATGTGCGTACAGACCCTTTCGGGAGTGTTCTCGGGAGAATCAAGGGAAAAAACAGCAGTAGAAGAATGCTTTTTGAGGGGCATATGGATACAGTGGAAGTCTCCAACTCCGAAGAGTGGCAATACCCTCCTTTTGGAGCAGAAATTGCCGATGGCTGCATATACGGACGGGGCTCAGCTGATATGAAAGGCGCTATAGCGGCAATGATTCATGGCCTGGGAGATCTGGTTCAGAAGGAAATCCCCTGGGATGTCTACTTTACTGCTGTGGTTTTTGAAGAAATTTTTGAAGGTGTGTGTCTGGGCAGCATTCTTGATGAGGTTAAGCCTGATTGGGTCATCCTTGGAGAGCCTGGCGGTTTGAGAATATGTACCGGTCAGAAAGGACGCGCTGAGGTGGTCCTGGAAACCTATGGCAGGAACGCCCATTCCGCGATGCCTGAAAAGGGTGAGAACGCCATTAGCAGTATGCGGCTTCTATTGGACAGAGTTGACCAAATCCCCCTTAAGGAGAGCAATCAACTGGGCAGAGGTGTCCAGGTTGTCACCGACATACTCTCTTCTCCTTATCCCGGCTCGTCAGTTGTCCCGGACCGCTGCCGCGCAACCATTGACTTAAGACTGTTGGAGATAGATAATAGACAGGATGTTTTAGCCGCCTACCAGAAGCACATAGATGGGCTGAAAGGAGATCATTCCGGTTTTGATGGAGCTGTTTATTTTGCTTCGGACAAGAAAAAATCCTATACGGGAAGAATAATATCCTCTACTCGTTACTATCCTGGCTGGAGTCTGGACAAAAGTCACCCTCTGGTAAAAACAGCAGTGACTGTATACAGGTCTCTGGGCAGGGAACCCGAGCTGGCGACTTATTCTTTCTGCACGGACGGCTCTGAAAGTGCTGGCAGCAGAGGCATTCCCACTATAGGCATTGGACCGGCAGAGTCAGAAATGGCTCATGTAACAGATGAACATGTCAGGATTGATGATCTTGTCCAGGCAGCCCAGATCTACTGTGCCTTAGGGGCATCCGACCCAGAGCAGTTTTGCGGCTGAATACTTTTTTGAGAAGTCAGAGAATGATTGATTTACAGAAAAACGAACGGCAGATCGACCGGAACGCGAAAATCTACGCGAAGCAGAGCATCATTCTGCCGACTTGCGCTCAGATGACAGATCCTGATCTGATCTACCAGTGCCGCCTGTGAACGAGTATAGCTGTTCCTCTTAATGCTCAAGCCTCTCCAGTTCCTCGGCAAGAATCCGATCTATTGTTGCGGCGCTTATAGCTTTCAGAGCACTAAGAATGGACTAATCATAATCAGATAAGTGGGAGATGGAGTCTTTGATAATAGAGGCTAACAGCTTACCGTAACAATAAGCCAAAGATCCCCATGAAGGAATAGCAGCATCTCTCACAAACCTGGGATACACGGTGGGACGGCCCTTTTTCCTGCTTTTTGTCTTGTTGAACAATACATTTTACTGTCTCTGACTGTACTAACAGACTTACCATAAGGGGCTGTGTCATAACTTCGGTCATGACCAGTGACATGGACAAATTCTGTTAATATCACTGTTTTCTCCCTCTTACCCACCATCCGATAGTGCTGACGGATCTTTTGAGTCAATTTTTTTCTTGTCTTCATAGATAGCCTCAGTCCACCAACGATCACCGCAAAAACAAGCAAGGTAATACCAAGTGCTGCAAAAATATTTTTATAAAACAAACCGCACAGGATCCTCAAGCGCTGCTTTGATGATTTCTGAGATCGGCAGGAATGTCCTTTACCCGGTGAATTATGCCGCCTTCATCCACTTTCAACGGAACACGGCTGATGGGCAAAAAAGCGAAAACTTGAAAAATCAGTAAATTGGGCTATACTTAATCATATACAGGCGTACCGAATGGATAAAACAGAAATTGCTCAGGGTTTACTGCCGCTGAAAGGACTGTGGCGGTCTGAATCATCATTCAGTGTTGGATGAATAGAAAACCATCATTTGGCAACCATTCTTGTCTGCTAATTATGCAGTCAACTTAAAAAATCCAGGGAGGATTTAATGAAAACTTTCACGCTTATTTCGATAGCAATCATTACCGTCGGATGCCTGGATTTATCCCCCCCAACCCCCCCGGCCATCACCGCACTTACGCTGCAAGTCAACAGCAGGGACTACCCCCTAAACTTTGCCGCCGATAAAACGGCCTCAATCGTTCTACCTGTCGGCGAAACCATATCTGCCGCAGCCGTAGTCAAACAAATCACCGTCATCGGCGACGGCCCATCAGTCCAGGACCAGCTTGCAATCACCAATGGCAGGATAACTATAACCATCAATGGAACAGACGGCAAGAAAGTCAGCTACAGCGTAACCGTAAGCGTTACCGCTGCCGTTACCCCGGCCATCACCGCACTGACGCTGCAAGTCAACAGCAATGACTACCCCCTAAGCTTTGCTGCCGATAGAACGGCTTCCATCGCTCTACCGACCGGCGAAACCATACCTGCCGCAGCCGTAGTCAAGCAGATCAGCGTCATCGGCGACGGCCCATCAGTCCAGGACCAGCTTGAAATCACCAATGGCAGGATAACTATCACCATCAAGGGAACAGACGGCACGGAAGTCAGCTACAGCGTAAGCGTTACCGCTGCCGTCGCCCCGGCCATCACCGCACTCACGCTGGAAGTCAACAGCAATGACTACCCCCTAAGCTTTGCCGCCGATAGAACGGCCTCCATCGTTCTACCGACCGGCGAAACCATACCTGCTGCAGCCGTAGTCAAGCAGATCAGCGTCATCGGCGACGGCCCATCAGTCCAGGACCAGCTTGAAATCACCAATGGCAGGATAAGCATCACCATCGATAAAACAGACGGCACGGAAGTTTACACAGTCAGCGTCCTAACTTTTCCGCTTATCGAAATCTATGGCGACAGCGGCAAACTCCATCAGTCAATCAAAGACGACATCCTGGCCGATGATACCGTACTTGCCTCCATCAGCCTGCCGGACGGCAGCTACAGCTATTCATTCGGCGACATCAGTGCCGATAAAGACACGGAGGCCGGAATTCTGGCCATAACCAAGGCCGATCTAAAAACAAGCAGCGCGGTTGACGGCGATCAGCTTAGGCTTAACTACCATGGCCAATGGATAAGCGTTGCCGCCTACCGCCCCTACGAAATACACACATGGCAGGATCTTCAGGCCATGCGCCAGGATCTGACGGGAAATTACACGCTGATGAACCACATCTGGTTTTCCCAGGCCAAAGACGATCTGCCGGATACCGGGTTTGAACCCATAGGACGGGATGTATCCCCGGGAATAGGCGGCGGGAAAGACGGTTTTCAGGGAACAGTGTTCAGCGGAACACTGGATGGAAACGACAAGTATCTTCTTGAGTTTACCATCGATGATCCCACGCTGGACTACGCGGGACTGTTCGGCAAAATCAGTGCCAAAGACGACGAGACCGTCGCTGTCAAAAACCTGTACTTTATCAATCCCCATGTCAATGCCAACGCGGTTGCCGGAGTATTGGTAGGTTATCTGGAGATCGGAACCGTTTCCGATATCTATGTTTACTCGCGCTACGGCAGCTACCCCTCGTATAAAGCCAATACCGTTAATACCTCAGGTCATGCCAGACCAATAGATGTACCGCTTGTCAGTCTGAAGACAGATGATGCCAATTCTCCCGTATTTGATCCCATTATCTCACTCACTCTGCCACTTGTCCTATTTAGCGCGAGTACCGGCGGTGATCAGGCTCTTAGCTATACAGGCGGTATTGCAGGTATCGTCGGCCGGAACGCGAGAATGCTGAACATGTACAACGAAGGAGGAGTATCCGCCGAAAGATGGGTACTCGGCGGCATAGCCGGTTCCGCCCGTGAGAACTCGATAATCAGGGGATTCAACACAGGTACTGTTGCTGGCAGCATGAGAAACAGTGTGCTGGTTGGCGGACTGGTTGGAGCCAGTTACGGAGGAATGATTATCGGCCGTAACGATGGAGAAATCAGCGGCGCCATTTATCTGGGCGGCCTGGCGGCAACCCAGCATGGCAATCAAGTAATCGGGTTTTCGATGGGAAAAATAGCGGCACCTTATGACTCTTCTGCTCTAGGCGGACTCGTCGGAGAATTTGTCAACGAGGGCGTGATTATCGGATGGTCAGCCAGCGGGGGAAAGTATCTCGTCAACCAGCCGATTGTGGGCTACACGACGGATACCAGCTTATTAAAAATAATCGCATACTGGGATGGCCGTCAGTCCTGGAAATCGCCTCTGACGGCAGGAAATAGCAGCAGTATTCAGATTAACATCCCCGATATAGACAATATCAAATGGGATGGAAACGGCTACTACAATGACACGGACGGCAATGATGCCAAAGCCAATGATGAAGACTACGTTTTCTATGCGGCAGACTTTGTCAAGTACTTCAATATCAGTGCAAGCAGCCCCGGAACAGGAGCATGGCCGCCATTAAAGGGTGAATACCTTTTGTTCAGAACGGTCAGTTTGCCGCCTTCTGCTCCCCCGGCCTCAAATTGATCCTGATCGGATCTGGAAGTACCCGCAATCAATCTGCCGCGATGTAAAAGGCTGAACGGAAGCTGAGGAAAGGCGGCAATACGCAAGCCCAGGAGTCTGTCGGACTTCCGCCTCACGGCTCGATTTTTGCCCTTTTTCCCTGTTGCCGCGTTGCCAAAATACTCACGTAGCCCAGCTACGCTCCGTTTTTGTCGCCTTGCATCAGGAAAAAATCATCAAAAATCGCCTCGAAGCCTTAAAGTCCGACAGACTCCTAGTAGCTCGGGGTGTGAGCGTCAATCATGGGAAGCCGCTGATTCCCGATGTGTACTGAATATTGTAAGGCCCAGGCAAGGCGTGTCCTAAGTACCGTATAGACGAACAATATCGGCATTGACCTCTGGGACCCACTACTCTTCGCTGAATCGCGTAAAGAGTTCCGCCCATATCTCCGTGGATTCATTTATCTCAGCATACGCTTTCTCAACTTCGCCGCTCTCCATCGCATCAATCAGCTTATAGTGATGTTCGTAAGCCCTTTTACCGCCGATTTTGGTGGCAAAGTTCTTATGGATGGATGTCAGAAAGATTTCGATCAAGAAGTCGTAGATTTTGGAAAGGAGGCGATTCCCTGTTGCATTCCCCAGCGCTTCGTGAAATGCGATATCCCACTCCATTGATTTGTTGACCGATTCTCCTGAAGTGCTCAAATCCTCTTTTGCCGCATCCACAACGCTCCGCAGATCTTTGTAGACACCGGGATCGCTGCGGCTCATGACAAGTCTGACAACATCGCACTCGATGACGTTTCGCAATTCCACCAGTTCGGAAAGATTGGACAGGTCCAGAATTATACTGAAGATGAGGGGGTCGAAGATTTTCCGGGAGAACTGCCGGGCGATGTAAGTACCGTCGCCCTGAATGATGTCGACGACTCCAACTGCTGAAAGAACCTTCATAGCTTCCCGAACCGCAGTCCGGCTGACATTGAGACTATCAGCCAGAACCAATTCGGTTGGAAGCTTCTCCCCGGATCTCAGCTTCTTATGAATCAAGAGAGTGCGGATCGTCGAAATAACGATCTCAACCGCACTCTCCCGTTTGTCTTTCTTGAACAGGTCGTTTGAAACTGTGCCTATTTTGTTTTCGTTCGCCAACACAGTCACATATTATTCCATAACGGACATTTTAGTAACCGAATAATCGCGGAATAGTCAGGGTGATGGTCGGCAAATATGTAATCAGCATCAGCATGACGATCTCAATGCCGAGGAACGGGAGTATCGCCCTGTACATATTCGATAGGCTTATTTTCGCAACATTGGACGTTACGAAGAGAGTCATACCGACCGGGGGCGTTACCAAACCGATACAGAGGTTGACGGAGACCATCACCCCAAAGTGAATCGGATCGACGCCGAATTCTCTGGCCACAGGCAGCAGCACGGGCACCATTATCAGCAAGGCCGGAGCCAGATCGAGCATTGTTCCGACCACCAGCAGCAGCAGGTTGGCCATCAAAAGAAAGATGATCTTTGAATTGGCATACGCCAGGAAGAACGCCGAAACCTTCTGCGGGATCTGAAGAGCGGTGATTACCCAGCCCATGCCCGATGCGACGGCAATAATAAAAAGCACAACCGCTGTGGTTTTGGCGGTTCGAACCAGACAGCCGCCCAAATCCCGGAATTCGAAGGTCTTCAAAACGAATTTGGCGACGATGATAGCATACAGCACGGCTACTGCGGCGGCTTCGGTGGCGGTGAATACGCCCAGAAGGATACCGCCCATTATGATGATTGGCATTATGGTAGCCGGAAGAGTTCCGATAAAACTCTTCCCTATCTCACTCAAGCTTGACCGCTGGGCTTTTTTGGGATAGTGACGCTTCTTCGCCATGTAGTAGCTGACTAGAATCAACGCCAGGCCGAGAACGATTCCCGGGAAAATACCGCCGAGGAACAGCGATACAACCGAGACGTTACCCGCAACGACGGCATAGATAATCATCGCCATACTCGGAGGAATGATGGGACCGATGATAGCGGAAGCCGCCGTTATGCCAGCGGAAAAATTCCTATCGTATCCGCCTTCTTTCATCATTTCCAATTCAATGGCGCCGAGTCCGGCTGCATCGGCGGTCGCGGAACCGGTAATCCCCGCAAACAGCATACTGGCCAGCACGTTTACATGGGCCAGACCGCCGGAAACATGCCCCACCAACTGATCACAGAACAGAACGATTCGTTTGGTGATGTTTCCTGCCGACATGATGTCGCTTGCCAGGACAAACAGCGGAATCGCCATAAAAGTAAAATTGTCTATCCCGGTAAACATTTTGGTCGGAATTATTTGCAGGTTTCCGCCCAGTAAATAGAAACCGACAATAGTAGCGCCGCCCATGGCAAAACCAATTGGCACTCCAACAAGTATTAGAACAATGAATAGAACCAGGAGAAGCAGGGATATCATTCCACTTCCTCCATTATACTGAGTAAGGGCTCAACCTCACCAACAAGAACTCCAAAGACTTCCAACAGAGTTTCCCACAACATTGAGATACACCCAAATACGACCGACAGGTAGAATATGTGACTCGGCCATCTCAACGTGGGTGTTTTAAACCGGGCCATCATCAGGATAAGGTCCTTGGACACGATAAGTACCGTAATAAGGAAAAAGACCATGATCAGTCGAATAACCGCGTAGTTGATAATTCTGCCCCTGTTTGTGAGCTTCTTGGCCAGGACATCTACCGCCGCGTGCATTCCTTCCTTCAAGCAAACCCCGAGGATGAGGTATGTCGACCAAATAATGAGATAACGGGCGAACTCCTCGGTAAAAGGAAAGGAAAACGACACGAACTGAACAATGACAAAGCGGTAGAAGACCTGGAATAGAATGACCGCTGCCGAAAGGCCGAGGAATCCGCCGGAGAGCACCTCCAGTATTCGATGGCCTCTGTCGGTAAACTTTCTAATACTCCGATATACATCTCGAAGCGTTTTCATAATTCGTCCACCCATTCATTACAAAATTTCAGTCTGTACAAAGAACGGATCCTCAACGGATCCGTTCTTGAACCGTAATATTACCGCTCTGCTTCTATCGCGTTGAAGAATGAATCAACATCGGCATCACCCAGTTGATCCCGAATATAGGCTTCGGCAGCAGGCCGGTAAGTGTCATGCCACGCCTGCTTTTCAGCAGCCGTTGGAGAATACACTTCCATACCTTTTTCAGCTAATGTAACCAGGCCGTTCGTCTCAATGTTGTCGACGACTTCAATTGCAGCTTCCTGCGCCCTGGCGGCACCGTCGAGAACTACAGTCTGGAGATTCGCAGGCAGCTTCGAGAATAGCTCGTCGTTCATGATAATCATCATTGATGATGCAAAGTGACCGTCGAGAACCATATAGCTCTGCACTTCATAGGTTAGGTCCTGGATAACAGCCGAGACTGGATTCTCCTGTCCGTCGACAACACCATTCTGCATGGCAACGTACATTTCCGAAGAGGGGATGGGAACGGCTTTCGCGCCCATGGCTTCAACCATTCTGATGGACACAGGGCTTTCCATAGTTCGGAATGTCAATCCTTTCGCGTCGTCAACCGTTTTTACCAAACGCTTGCTGTTCGTGAAATGCCGGAAACCGTTGGTGTAGTGAGAGAGGACTTTCACGCCCAGGTCGCTTTGAATCTCGTCGTATAGCCCCTTTGCCCAGGCGGAATTGAAAACAACGTTGGCTTCGTCGATATCTCTGAAAGCACCAGGCATACCGAAGATCATCGCTTTCTCAAAAACGCTGTTCAGGGGGATGACATTGATGGACGAGACTTCGATCGAACCGCTCATCGTTCCCTGAATCATCTCCGTAAAATTTCCGAGCTGACCGGCCGGATATATCTCGACGGTGATTTGACCATTGGAATTGGCTTCCACGTACTCTTTGAACACTTTTGAGTACATCGTGTCAAATCCGTCCTCCGGAGCAACTTCGGGTCCGATGTAGGAGAACTTGATCGTGTAGTTCTGATCCGCTCCACCTTCGACACCTCCATTGGCCGCAGCGTTCTCTGCAGTTCCGAAGAACAGAATACCTGCGATACCGGCACACATCAATAAACCGAAAAACCTTTTCATACGCACACTCCTATTTTTATGCCGTTAGGCATGATTGCACTTCAATATCCCTAACTGCCGACACAGAGGGGATCCAACCTGTCATAGTCAAACTCGATTCCATGGCCTATCGCCCTGGGAGCCAGTCCCATTCCGTCTTCAATCTTCACCGGAGATTTCGTGTAGTCCTCCACGTAAAAACAGTGGATCTCCAGCAATCCGGGATTCGGCAATGCCGATAAAATGCTCACCGACAGTTCCTGAATTCCGTGACTGCAAATCGGAACGTTGTAAGCCGATGCCAAACTCGCCACCTTCATCATCCCGGTAACGCCGCCGATGTTGCCCGGATCCGGCTGAAGGAAGTCCAGGTACCCCATTCTCAGGGCGTTGTGAAACTCGTAGATTGAGTAAAAGTTCTCCCCACCGGCAATCGGTACGCGGCAGAAATTACCCAGTTTTGCGAAACCTCCGATGTCGTCCGGAATAAGAGGTTCCTCAAGCCAGTAGAGGTCGTTTTTTACCAGCGCGGCCTCGGCTCGTTTAACGGTGTCCGGCGTCCAGCGCATATTAACGTCGACCATGAAAAGAATGTCTTTCCCGATATGACTTCGGACGGCTTCAACTCGTTCCAGATCTTCGTTGAGGTTTTCTCTGCCGACTTTGATCTTGACAGCCTTCATACCGGAGTCAATAAAACCCTGGGTGTTCTCAATGAGATGATCCATTTCGAAGTACAGATCAATCCCGCTGCCATAACACTTCACTCGATCGGAGGCACCGCCGAGAAGTTCATAAAGGGGCATACCGGCCTTTTTGGCTCTAATATCATGAAGGGCAATGTCGATAGCCGACACGGCATAAGTTACGATGCCTCCGCGGCCCACGTAATGGGCTTTCCACAGCATCTCATCCCATAGCGCTTCAACCCTGTTCGGGTTCTTTCCTATCAGCCAGGGAAGCAAGTCACTCTTCAGCATTTCCAGAATGCTCGATCCACCAAAACCGACTGTGTAGGCATGGCCGCAGCCTTTGAGCCCTTCATTTGTTTCGATCTCAACGATGACAAGCTGAAAAAATTCCATGATTCCGTGGGTTGAATCGCTCAGGACTTCCCGCAGAGGAACCTTGAAAAGCCTCGCATTCGCAGTGCTAATTCTGTGACTCATCTCCAACCCCCTTATGCATCATTCATTATTCGTTATTCGTATGATGAATTATATAATACTAAAATCCATCTGACACGTCAACTATTAATTTGATAATTTTTGATTTTGGTGAATTGTAACATTAACTGTTCGCAATAGGAGGGCAAAAAAGCCCCATGAAACTTTAGAGATCATTTTCGCCTCAGGAGCCTGCAGGAATTCAATACGGCTCGGGACAAAAAAATCCCCAACCTTCAGTTAATTATGCGAATCAGGATGTTCAGCAACAAAGAATTGGGGATAAAACCTGGCAGCGGCCTACTCTCCCACATCAAGTGCAGTACCATCGGCGCTGGCGGGCTTAACGACCGTGTTCGGGATGGGAACGGGTGTGTCCCCGCCGCTATAGCCACCAGGTAAATTATTTCACATCAGGGTTAAGGAATAAAGCTTTACTGGTTAAGATATATACAAACTAACAGGGAAGCACCATAACCGTCTATAGCATCCAGAGTAGACCGGCAAAAACTGTTACGAAGAGTATTGCCAGAATAACTCCCAATAAAGAAATAATTACTCCGGCCACGGCCAAACCTTTGTATGGGGCACCTTTGTTTCCTTTTGATACCCCGATTATACTGAAGATCAGTCCTAGCAGTCTGACTACCCAACCGACAACTGGAATAGGCGCTAATCCCACCAATGCCAGAATAAATCCGGCAAGTCCAATTCCATTTTTGAGCTCTCCAGAATTCTGATTATCGGACATTACAATCCTCCTTTAAACAAAAAACCTGGCAGCGGCCTACTCTCCCACATCAAGTGCAGTACCATCGGCGCTGGCGGGCTTAACGACCGTGTTCGGGATGGGAACGGGTGTGTCCCCGCCGCTATAGCCACCAGGTAAGTATTCACGTTAAATCTGTGTGTCAGAAGGCATGTTGTAAACGATACCTCACGAAGGATTAAAGAATAATATGATCAAGCCTCACGGAAAATTAGTACCGGTCTGCTGCATATGTTACCACACTTCCACAGCCGGCCTATCACCTGGTATTCTTCCAGGTTCCTTCAGCTCCCTTCATGGGAGGGGGATGTCTCATCTTGAGGGAGGCTTCCCGCTTAGATGCTTTCAGCGGTTATCCCGTCCGAACGTAGCTACCCAGCACTTACCCTTGGCAGGATAACTGGTACACCAGAGGTTCGTCCATTTCGGTCCTCTCGTACTAAAAACAGATCCTCTCAAACATCCAACGCTCGTGGCAGATAGGGACCGAACTGTCTCGCGACGTTCTGAACCCAGCTCACGTACCGCTTTAAATGGCGAACAGCCATACCCTTGGGACCTGCTCCAGCCCCAGGATGCGATGAGCCGACATCGAGGTGCCAAACCCTGCCGTCGATGTGAACTCTTGGGCAGGATCAGCCTGTTATCCCCGGAGTACCTTTTGTCCGTTAAGTGACGGCCCTTCCACTCGGAACCGCCAGATCACTAAGACCTACTTTCGTACCTGCTCGAAATGTCTCTCTTGCAGTCAAGCTCTCTTATGCCTTTATACTTCATTCACGATTTCCAACCGTAAAAAGAGAACCTTCGCACGCCTCCGTTACGCTTTGGGAGGCGACCGCCCCAGTCAAACTGCCCACCTGACAATGTCCACTTACCCGCTTCAGGGCAAGTGTTAGAGACATAAATCACAAAGGGTGGTATTTCACCAACGACTCCTCCCAGCCTGACGACCGGAAATCACAGTCTCCCACCTATCCTACACATTGTAATCCACATACCAATATCAGGATGCAGTAAAGGTTCACGGGGTCTTTCCGTCTAACCACGAGTACTCGGCATCTTCACCGAGACTTTAATTTCACCGGATCTCACGTTGAGACAGTGCCCAAATCGTTACACCATTCGTGCGGGTCGGAACTTACCCGACAAGGAATTTCGCTACCTTAGGACCGTTATAGTTACGGCCGCCGTTTACTGGGGCTTCAATTCGCTGCTTCAGGTTACCCCTGACAACTCCTCTTAACCTTCCAGCACCGGGCAGGTGTCAGTCACTATACATCCCATTACTGGTTCGCAGTGACCTGTGTTTTTGGTAAACAGTCGCTCGGGCCTGGACTCTGCAACCTCCCCTCCCGGGGTAGGCCATACTTCTCCCGAAGTTACGTATGTAATTTGCCGAGTTCCTTAACGTGAGTTCTTCCGTACGCCTTAGCATTCTCAGCTCGCCTACCTGTGTCGGTTTGCGGTACGGTACCTGGTAACCTGACCTTAGAAGCTATTTCCTGGCACGATGAATCCACCCTCTTCAATCCTCCGAAGATTCATTCCTCTTAATGGCTCAGCTCATCTGACGGATTTTCCTGTCAGATTC
>OZ245056.1:3002500-3005944 GCA_965224705.1 Spirochaetaceae bacterium
GCCTCTACGGCAGAAGTGATACCATCGTCAAAGGGAAAAAAGGCATCGGATGCAAGAACGGCTCCTCGTGCTTCAGGGCCGGCAGCCGCTATGGCAATCTCCACTGCACCAATACGATTGGGTTGACCGCTTCCAATGCCCACGGTAGAGGTATCTGCAGCAAGGACTATGCCGTTGGATTTGACATGCTTCACCACTCGCCATGCAAAAGCCAGATCAATCATTTGCTTCTTTGTGGGTTTGATGCGGGTAGGAACTGTCCATTCTGCTTCAGGAATGAATCCCCTGTCAATTTCCTGTAGACATAGACCGCCATCAATGGGAAGAGCTTCCCAGGGGGCTGCTGGAGGACCGGGCAGGGTTATCACTCTGAGATTTTTTTTATTCTGGAACTGGGCGAGAGCAGACTGGGAGTATTTTGGTGCCGCAATGACTTCAAGAAAGAGATCGCTGAGGGATTGGGCTGTTTCTTCATCCACCTCACAGTTAAAGGCAACAATACCTCCGAATATAGAAACAGGATCGGCCTTTCGGACACGTGTCCATGCTTCCAGAGGCGTATCGGCCAGGGAGGCGGCACAGGGAGCCGCATGTTTTACTCCCACGCAGGCCGGTGAACGATGCTCATTGACGGCACGCCATGCACCATCCAGATCCCGGAGATTGTTGAAGCTCAATTCCTTACCCTGATGCTGTTCCAGGCTGCTCAGGGCCCCGTAATCGGAGGGAGAAACGGGTACATACCAGGCTGCTTTTTGATGGGGATTTTCCCCGTAGCGCAGGTCTGATTTTTTTCTGTATGAACTGGAAAGAAATTCGGGGGCATCATCAGGGAGAAGAGTTCGGGCAATAGCAGAATCGTATGCTCCGGTCAGTGCAAAAGCTTTGCCAGCCAGTCTCTGTTTTGAGCTCCGGGACAGGTTTCCATCGGCGGTACGCCATTCATTCATCAGGGGGATGTAATCTGCTGGATCGGTCAATACTGCGACACAGGTATAATTCTTGGCCGCTGAACGCAGCATTGCTGGTCCTCCAATATCAATGAACTCCACCAATTCATCGAATGGCAGGTTCTCACCGGATTTCTCAAAAAAGGGGTAAAGATTCACAACGACCACATCTATGGGATTTATATCCATTGCTGTCATAGTTTCCGTATGGGTTTTATCATCCCGGCGTCCCAGGATACCTCCATGTATTCTGGGGTGAAGAGTTTTCACACGACCATCCAGTATTTCGGCGGTTCCAGTGTATTCTGAAACCTGGGTAACAGGCAAATTTGCTTCGGTCAGGACTTTGCTGGTCCCGCCGGTGCTGATAAGGCTGTAGTTCTCCTTAACCAGAAATTGTGCCAGTTCAACGATGCCGACCTTATTGTAAACACTGACCAATGCGATTTTTTTCATGAGAGTTATAATGGGGGAAGTTCGGCTGGATTGTCGAGTGTTATAGTCTCCAGCAATCGATAGTTTGCTGAAATCAGATTCCGTTTACAAGTTTCCGGCTGCTCAGAACTCCTTCCTGCGAGGGTTTCAGCAGTTGTGCCGTATGTGACATCTTGAAACCGCAGAATACCCTTACTTCTTTTAAGAATATTCCTTATTCTTGTTTCAAGGATTGAAATGGAAGGATGAAGATAGGGACTGTTCGAGATTGCAGGCGGCTGGATGCATTGATGACTGACGATTACGGAGTTGATCAGATGGTGCTGATGGAGAATGCAGCCATTGCGGCCAGGGAAGCAATTGAAAGGAATTGGGAAATCACTGGTCAGAGTGTGTTAATTGTATGCGGGACTGGTAGTAACGGCGGCGATGGATTCGCCCTTGCACGGCATCTGCACTCAAGGGGATCGGAAGTTGAGGTTGTAGTCGCTGGCGATGCAGACAGGATCTCAGGCGGTGCTTTGACTCATTATAATACAATCAAACAATTGCCCATATCAATTCTTCATCTGAATTCCTCCTCCGACATGGACATTCTGTCCAGATTGGAATCCAGTCCATACGATTTAATTGTTGATGCACTTCTTGGTACTGGTCTTTCCCGAAGCATTGAAGGTCGAATGGCTGAACTGATCACTGGAATTAATGCCCTTGATGTTCCTGTTCTGTCTCTGGATATTCCTTCAGGAATTGATAGTGATACGGGAGATATTCATGGCCTTGCAGTCAGAGCCGATGCAACTGTGAGTTTTGGTTTACTCAAACGGGGAAACCTGCTTTATCCGGGATATGATTTGGGGGGTGATTTATATTTTTCAAACATATCCTTTCCTCCTGAGATAACTCAAGATGAATCCATTGTTCTATCCATTAACATCCCTCCCCCTTTACGGAAGCGAAATCCAGTGGGACATAAGGGAAGTTTCGGGAAAGTGCTCATTATAGGAGGCTCACCCGATTTCTGCGGTGCTCCTGCTCTTGCGGCCGGTGCAGCTCTTCGAACCGGATCTGGCTACGTCCACATGGCTGTTCCCGAGATAATTGCTCCCCGGATTGTCTCCCTTGTTCCAGAGGCCGTTTTTTTAGCGATGGATGGAAATGACTTTCTATCTGGCGAGCATGGCACCGAAATCCTTGAACAGGCGGCCATATCGGATACGATTGTTTTAGGACCCGGTTTATCCACGAATCCTGACTCCATAGACCTTGCCAGGAGTATTATTCCTGACATTGAAGCTCCTCTGATTCTGGATGGGGATGCCCTGACCGCTCTGGCCGGCCAGGAAGAATTATGCCGGGCCCGTCAATACCCGACAATCCTCACCCCTCACCCGGGAGAAATGGCACGCCTTCTGGAATCCTCAATACGGGAAGTCGAGATCAGACGTATAGAAACAGCCATTAAAGCCGCAGAAAAGTATACGGCCATCATAGTCCTCAAAGGTGCTCATAGTATTATTGCCGATCCTTCGGGAAAAGCATGGATGAACCTTACTGGCAACTCCGGCATGGGGACCGCTGGATCCGGTGATGTGCTGGCCGGGATTATCGGCTCCTTGATTGCTGGAGGCGGGATGCCACTGGATGCAGTCATGCAGGGGGTTTACCTGCATGGACTTGCAGGAGATCTTGCAGCAAGGAGCAAAGGTGAAGCATGTATGCTGGCTGGAGATATCATTGAGTTCCTGCCTGAAGCTTTTAGAAGAGCCTCTGCCGATGACGGTGTCTATTCGAAAAAAATCACCTGTTTATAAGGCAGGATACAGTGTCCGAAAGCCTGTATAACCTGGCCCTTAAATCCATCAGATGAAGATCCTCGCCCGATATAGTCGTTCCGTAATACTTTACACGACGTGCAGTTTCTGTCTCATCAGGTATCAATTGCTGCTGGAATCACTTCTTTCATTCTTCGGGTTTTCTGATACCATGCAGGAAGGATTGGTTTTTAATCGGATACTGTCTGCCTGATTCCTCTTCAATTTATCAGAGTTTTTACAAG